>OY282355.1 GCA_958295525.1 uncultured Dehalococcoidia bacterium | reverse complement strand
GCCGCTACCGAGGGGTTCGCCACGCCGCCGTCGCAGGTTGGCAGGGAAGCTGGCAGATATTCACGAGCAACGCCAGGGTCTGGCGTCACTGGCTTACGCGCCAAGATTACGACGCCGTCGCCGATTGGACCGCCTACAGCAGGTAGCGCATGGCCGCAGGGGACGGGGTAGGTTCCCCCATTCGCGGGCCACTTCTTGAGAGCTTTCTCTCTTCGGATAGCATCGTCCATCGTGGCGTGAAACTCGCGCCAAACGAGGTCGCGCACGCCGTACTTCTTGGTGAAGCCGTCGTGCGCGCCGTTCTTATGCAGCCAAACGCGATGAGCAAGGTCGGAGGTCACGCCGACATAGAGCGCGCCGTTGCGCTTGCTGGCGAGAATGTACACGCAAGGCTCTATTAGCCCGTGAGTGGAAAAGCGATGCATAGGGCGCCTACTATAGCGCATCCGCGCAAGCGCGGCTGCGCTCCAATTACCCCCGGGGCCACGTCATTCCCGCGAAAGCGGGAACCTACTGAAAAGCACCGCGCGTCCGCGCAAGCGCGGATGCGCTCCAATGACCCCCCGGGGCCGCGTCATTCCCGCGAAAGCGGGAACCTACCGGAAAGCGCCCCGCCCCCGCCCGCTCCCCTGCCCGCTAGCCGTCGGCGCCCCCATCGAAGTCCAGGCTCAATTGGGCGCTGTTTTCGCGGACGGCGCGGCGGGCGCTTTCGGAGAAGCCGCCGGGCTTGCGTCCGGTGATCTCGATGATCACCTCGCCGCCGTCGCGGAGGAGGTTGGCGATGATTTCGTCGCGCAGTTGGCCGAGGTCGTCGAGGGAGATTTCGCCGGAGACGCGCTTGCGGACGGTCAGGCGGACAGGGCCGGGCGGCGGTTGGTTTGCGGGCGGATCGGACGGCCACGGGGTCGCGCCGTCCGGCCAGGGCGTCACGCCGCCGGCGCCCCCCGACGTGGGGTCCGGGGGTTGCGTTCCGTCGTCGGGCGGCGCCGCTCTCGCCGCGATTTCCCGCGCCTTATCGGGGCGGACGAGCACGTTTTCGCCGTTTTCGCCGATGACGCCCGGCGATTGGGGCGCCTGCCCGTAGCGCAGATTCGCGTACACGCCGTCGCGGTAGGCGTCGGCGTAGCCGAATACGCCTTGCTCCGTTCCCTCGAAGACGCACAACTGCAGGACAGTCTTGTCGCGGAGGCGGCGGGGCATATAGACGTTGTTGGCGAGCATATTCCAGAGCGTTTCGATGGTGACGCGCTCGGCGGTGGGCTCCTTGGACCAAACCCACTCGTCGAGGAGGTTGGCGAGTTGAGAAGGCGCGATCTTGGCGACGAGTTGCTCGTCTTTGATCGTTTTCTCGAACGCGGCGGAAACGATCTCGCCGGAGCGCGGGGCTTGGGCGATGTGGAAGTCGTATTCGGCCTTGCGCGGGTCGGGCTGCGTGGGGACGAGCGTCCAGCGGTAGGCGTTGAAGAGCGCGTCGCTCATCTCGGACTCGGCGGAGCGGAGGCTGGCGGCGGCTTGGTGAGCGCGTTCGCCGGTCATTTCGATCTTGTAGCCGTGCGGGCTGCCGTTGACGATGGAGCGCCACGCGAGATATTTGCGGACGGCGTCGCGCAAGGCGCGGATTTCGTCGGATTTGGCGGCGAGGAAGATCAGCGTGTTGCGGGCGACCCGGCCTGCGTCGCCGCGATGCTGCAGGATGTCCAGCGCGTAGAGCCAGGCGGCGGCGGTTTCCGCCTCGGCGGTGCGGGACGGGAGATGCTTGTCGGGCGGGAGGATGATCAGGCGAACCTCGTCGGCCTCCGGGACGTGGGCGGAGTCAGCGGGGGCGACGATCACGCCGCGCGCGCGTCCGGCGGCCTGCGGAAGCAGCGTTTCGGTCACGTGCGCGTCGAGGTCGCGCTGCTCGATGGCGCGGGCGCGGTCGTTGGCGGCCTTGTTGAGGTTCTCTTCGACGTGGAAGTAGTAGCGGCCGCTGGCGTAATAGAGGAAGTGGAGGTTGTCCACCATCCGGCGGAGGGCGTCGTTGTAGTCGGCGACGCCGTGCCCGGGCTGCATCACGGCGGCGTGAACCCGGCTTTCGTCAATGCCCTTGGCGGCCCCGGTGGGCGCGCTGCCGAGGAAGATGGCGCGGGCGAGCCTGCGCGCCGCGCCGCCGATTTCGGCGAACCGGCTGGACTCCTTGTCGATGTCTTCGGCGAGGGAATTGTTGTCGTCGACTTCGGTGAGAACGGGGGACCAGTTGCCGCCGCCGAGGAAGCGTTTGAATTCGGCGGCGAGGGAGTTGTCGGCCTGGCCCTGCAAGGGAAGGTTGGCGGGCATAATGAGCGGGGAAGCGTCGTTGTCGCGGTAGAGCCTGCTGACGGCGATGGCCATCAGGCGGAGAACGCCGCGCGTGCGCTGAAAGTTGTGCGTCGGCGACCAGTCCTCGTAGAGGCGGTCGAACACCTCCGGGTGAATGGGATAGCACTGCTTGAGGCGGTCGGCGTAGCGCGCCTCGGACATCTGCTGCGGGAATTCCTTGCGGAAGCGGCTGTACATCTGAGCGAACGCCCCGCACGTCCGGTCGCGCTCGGCTATGTCGGGGTCGTTGCCGAAGAGCCTGCGGCGAACGACCTCGAACGCCTCGCCGACCTGCAGCGGCTCCCAGACAGCCTCGATCCGGCCGAGGATGCCTTCCAATGAGTGAAGAGCATCCACGCCGACCTGCCCGCCGACTTGCGCTTCGCTGTCGAGGAGCGTCACGACGAGGGCGGCGTTGGGGCTGCGCCTGACGGATTGCGTGAGCGCCTGTGTGAAGGTGTAGATCCGCGCGCGCATTTCGTCGGTCGTGTTGCGGGCGTAGGCGACGAGTTCGTCAATGAGAATGACGCACGGGCCGACGCGCTCGAAGAGCGGATCCAACTGCTCGCCAGTCGGGGCGACGCCCTCCGCTATCGCAGGCTCGACGAAGGCGTAGGCTTCGTCGCCGCCGAGTTGCCGCGCCATCTCGCCCCACAGCGTCCCGCTCGCAGGGTTGAGGTGCATGCCGTCGAGCACGGCGACGCTCGCGTCGGGCGGGTCGTCGGGGTCGAGGCCGGCGTCGGAGAGGATGCTCCGCACTTCTCTGCCGACGCGCTCGCCGTCTTTGGAGTCGGCGGGATTGACGAGGGCGGCGGCGCTCTTGGCGAGGTGGTACAGGGCGATGAGGCTATGGGTCTTGCCGCCCCCGAAGCCGGTTTTCGTCTGGATGACGGGGTCGCCGCCGGCGCCGCCGAGCCGCCTTGCGGCGTTGAGCAGCAGCGCGCGAAGTCCGGGGGTGATGTAGGTCTGCGCGAAGAAGGTGACGGGGTTCGCGTAGTCGTTGACGGCGCGCCCGTCGTGAACTTGCTGCAAGTCGGCGGCGAACTTCTCCAAGCCCAATTGCCCCGACAAGACGTCGGAGCGGGGCGGAATGACCTCGCGCCACGCCTTCAGGTTGGAGGACGCGCCGCGCGTCTTGGGAGCGGGCTTGCCGTTGGCGGGCGGCGCGGATTCGGCGGGCGCGGGCGGCGCGGCGGGCGGAGCGATCAGCGCGTCGCGGATGGCCTCGACTTCCGCCTTCTGCGTCGGCGCGTTGACTCGGCCAAGCGCTCCGGCGATGATGGAAAGGCTCGTGCGGACGCCCTCGGCGTCCATGTCCCGGTCGGACGGATGGGCGGCGGGGTTCCGCGCCTCCACCACCATCCACATTTCGCTGGACAAGACGTTGCCGTAAGCGGAGAAGGCGCCGCGGTTGCGCTCCACGAGGCGAGGGAAATCGTTGACGTCTATCGCCGCCGCAGGATTGCCGGGGCTTCGCTTGAGGTTCGCGTCGAATTGGTCGCGCTGGCGCTCGTTCAGCGACTGGCGTATCGCATCCTCGACGGTCGCGCCCTTCGCGTTGGCCTTGAGCGCGCGGACGACGAAGGGGCGCATCGCGTCGCGGTAGACGTTGATGGCCTCGTTGAGGGCGTCGCGGTTGGGTCGTGGAGTCGTGGTGGTCATAGCGGCGCGCAGATTATCACAACGCGGAGGCGGGCACGCCGCGCTAGATGGCGCCGGGGCCGACGCGGAGGCAGGCCGTCCAGTGGTCGTCGGCGGTGCGTTGGAGGGGCGGGGCGGTTACGCGGCATTCGTCCACGGCGATGGGGCAGCGCGTATGGAAGACGCACCCGGAAGGCGGGTTCTGCGGGCTGGGGATGTCGCCCTCGAGGACGATGCGCTCGCGCTTGCTCTCGACCGCGGGATCGGGGACGGGAACGGCGGAGAGGAGCGCGCCGGTGTAGGGATGCTGCGGATTCGCGTAGAGGTCGTCGCAGGACGCGATTTCCATAATCTTGCCGAGATACATCACGGCGACGTGGTCGGATATGTGGCGGACGACGGAGAGGTCGTGGGCGATGATGAGGTAGGTGAGGCCAAGCCGCTCCTGCAGTTCCCGCATCAGGTTGATGATCTGCGCTTGGATGGAGACGTCGAGCGCGGAGACGGGCTCGTCGGCGACGATGAAGTCGGGGTCGGCGGCGATGGCGCGGGCGATGCCGATGCGCTGGCGCTGGCCGCCGGAGAATTCGTGGGGGAAGCGGTCGGCCATCGAGGGGTTCAGGCCGACGGAGCCGAGCAGTTCCTGCACGCGCTCGCGGAGGGCGGCTTTGTTGGGAGCGAGGCCGTGCGCGCTGACGGGCTCGGCGATGATGCCGCCTGCGGTCATACGCGGGCTGAGGGAGGAGTAGGGATCTTGGAAGATGGCGTTGACGCGGCGGCGCGTCGCGCGGAGTTCGGAGGCGGAGAGCGAGGCGAGGTCAACGCCGTCGAAACGCACCTCGCCGGCCGTTGGGCGCATCAGTTGGAGAATGCACTTGCCGAGCGTGCTCTTGCCGGAGCCGCTCTCCCCGACAAGGCCGAACGTCTCGCCGCGCCGGATGGAGAAGGAAACGCCGTCAACGGCCTTGACGTCGCCGACGCGCCGCTTGAACACCAGCCCCTCGGTGACGGGGAAGTGCTTCCGCAAGCCGTCAATCTGCAGGAGGGGGGCGTCCTGATCCAGGAGCGCCGGCGCCGTCGTCATCGCGCCTCCTCCCGCTCTTCGCCGTTGACGGCCCAGCACGCGACGCTGTGGGGCGCGGGCGCGCCGGGCAGAGGGAGCAAACGCGGAACGTCGGCGAGACAGCGTTCGCGGACATAGCCGCAGCGATCGTGGAAGGCGCAACCGGCGGGCAGGGCGCCGAGGTCGGGGGGCATTCCCTCGATAGGGACGAGGCGCGCGCCTTTCGGCTTGTCGAGGCGGGGGACGGATGCGAGGAGCCCTTCGGTGTAGGGATGCCTGGGGGCGCGGAATATCTCGGCCAGTTCACCGCGCTCGACGATGCCGCCGGCGTACATCACGTTGATGCGGTCGACGTAGCGGGCGACGACGCCGAGGTTGTGGGTGATGAGGATGACGGCGATGCCGAGGTCGCGCTGCACCTGCCTGATGAGTTCGAGGATCTGCGCTTGAATGGTTACGTCGAGCGCGGTGGTTGGCTCGTCGGCGATGAGGAGTTTGGGATTGCAGCCGAGCGCCATTGCGATCATCACGCGCTGGCGCATTCCGCCGGAGAATTCGTGGGGGTAGGCGCCCAGCCTGCGCTTGGCGTCCGGTATGCCGACGAGCGAGAGGAGTTCGACGGCGCGGGCGGACGCGGCGGCGGCGTCCCAGCCGAGATGAACGCGGACGGACTCGCTCAGCTGGCGGCCAATGGTGAGCACGGGGTTGAGGGAGGTCATCGGCTCCTGGAAGACCATGCCGATTTGGTTGCCGCGGATGCTCCGCATCGTCTCTTCGTCGTGCGCGAGGAGGTCTTGGCCCATAAAGCGGACGGAGCCGCTGACGATGCGTCCGGGCGGGCTGGGGATGAGGCGCATAATGGAGAGGGCGGTGATGCTCTTGCCGCATCCGCTCTCCCCGACGAGCGCGAGCGACTCGCCTTCGCGCAGATCGAACGACACTCCGTTCACCGCCTTGACGACGCCTGCGGGGGTGAAGAAGTGCGTGCTGAGATCGTTGACTTCGAGGAGGATGCTCACGGCGGCAAGAGTCTACCCGAACGCAGCGCGGATGGGGAGGGCGGTCGCCGCGCGCATCCGCCTAACCGGGTAAGCGCGCCGCCGCGCCTGCTAGACGCCAACTAACCGGCGCGGAGTTGGTCGAGGACGCCGCGCCAGTAGCCCGCGCCCTGCGCGCCGTAGCCCCGGCTCCTGACGATGACGCCGTCGGCGCCGATGGCCGTCCACGACGATTGCTGGCGGACGTCGTAGGCGCGGGCGAGCGTCGTCGGAGCCTCGGCGAACACCCATCGGAGGTTGTTCCCGCTCGCGTAACGGCCAAGCGATTGCGCGTTGTCCGACCACGCGACGGCGACGATTTCGACGTCGTCTTTGTAGTCGTCGTAGAGACTGCTGAGCGTCCGAAACTCGGAGCGGCAATTCGGTCACCACGTGGCGAAGAAATAGAGGAGGACGGACCTGCCGGCGGCGGCGGCCTCTATCGTCGTGGACGAGCCGTCGGCGAGCGTGAGGGCCGCGTCGGCCGCGCGGTCGCCCTCGCCAGCGCCGACGGGGAGGTCGCCGCGCCATCCGGCGGCCGGGGCCGGCGTCGGGGTGGGCGGCGGGATTGGAGTGGCCGTCGGAGCGAGCGTAGGCGTCGCGGTCGGCGGCGGGGCAGGGGTTACCGTCGGCGCGGGGGTCGCGGTGGGCGTTGGCGGCGTTGGCGCGGGCTGCGCGGGAATGTCCGCGCGCCGTCCGTCTGTCGGCGCGGGGGTCGCGGTGGGCGTTGGCGCGGGCGCGGCGTCGCGTCGGGCGGACTGCGGCGCGGGAGTTGGGGCGCGGGTAGGCGTTGCGGCGGTCTGTGGGATGGGAGTCGCCGTCGGCGCGAGGGTTGCGGTCGCCGCAGGCGCGGGACGGGGAGTCGCCGTTGGCGCGAGGGTCGCGGTCGCCGCAGGCGCGGGAGGAGGAGTCGCAGTTGGCGTGGCGGTCGGCGCGGCTTCTTCCGTGCTGCACGCGGCGGCGAGCGCGGTCAGCAGCAGCGCTCCGGCGGCCAGCCGTGCTCGTATTCTCGCGACGGCGGGATGCATAACAGTCTGCTCCCTCAAGCGCCGCGGAGTTGGTCGAGGACGCCGCGCCAGTAGTCCTCGTCCTGCGCGCCGGGGCCCCGGTTGCCGACGATGACGCCGTCGGCGCCGATGGCCGCCCACGACGATTGCGAACGAATACCGTACTGCGCCGCGAGGTCCGGCGGGGCCTCGGCGAACACCCAGCGGAGCCCGTTCACCCGCGCGTAATCGCCAAGCGACTTCGCGCTGTCCGACCACGCGACGGCGACGATTTCGACGTCGTCCTTGTAGTCGTCGTAGAGGCCGCTGAGCGTCCGAAACTCGGCGCGGCAACTCGGTCACCACGTGGCGAAGAAATAGAGGAGGACGGACCTGCCGGCGGCGGCGGCCTCTATCGTCGTGAATGATCCGTCGACGAGCGCGATCTCCGCGTCGGTCGCGCGGTCGCCGGGGCGCGGGCCGGGGGCGACGTCGGCGCGCCATCCGCCGCCGGACGGCGCTGCGGAATCCGGCTGCGATGAGGCGGTCGGCGTCGGCTGCGCCTCGGGGGTCGCCGTTGGGGCTGGCGGCTCCGCGCCGCACGCGGCCAAAGCGAAGGCGGCGCTCGCCGCGGCGAGCGTTCGCAAGATCAGGCCGTATTGCGCTCCGTAGGTCATCACGTGGCAATGCTACCCAATTTGGACGGCGGACGCATCGCGGAAGGCGATGAGATTCGCGGTGACGATGAGACGGTGGTCGTAGCGGAGGCGCGGGTAGCAGGTTACGAGCGAAACGCGGGCGTCGCCGGACGGGTAGAGCGCAAGGTCGTCGGCATGCACGAGGTCGGTGGCGCTGACGAGGTAGAGGTAGTCGCGCTCGCCGGACGTGAGGACGACGTGCGTCTCCTCGCCGTCGCGCAGGAGGGCGGCTATCTCCGGCAACCGGAGAAAGACGTTGCCTTCGCCCTGAACGGGGTTCTCGAGGTGGCCGAAGTACCAGCCGTTGCCGGCCGAGCCGGGGTTGGGGGTGGTGGGGATGTGGCCGACGGTGAACTTGGGCGTCTCGTAGGCGGGGCTGGACGCCAGGTTGATGAGGTTGAGTTCCTCGACGGCGGCGTCGACGCCAAGTTGGGGGATGACGATGCGGTCCGCTCTTCCGACTGCGCCCGCGATGAGGGGGCGGGCCTCGCCGCCGATGGGGATGAATCCGTCGAGGTCGGGCTGGCCGAGCGTGATCGCGCCGCGCGGGTCGGCCCACTGGCGGGCGGGGAGAAGCGCGCCGGGGTAGAGGATTTGCGCGGCGGGCGAAGGGCGCTCCGCGGCGGCGGGAGGCGCGGGGGCGACGGCGAGCGTTTCGGTTACGCGCTCTCCGGCGGATACGGCGAGGCGGTCGAGGTTGCGCGCGGCGAAGAAGCCGTAGCCGTAGTAGGCGGCGGCGGCGGCCAGCAGAAGCGCGCCGCACGCGAGCAGCGCGCCGCCGACGAGGAACGGCGCGCGCCCGCGCCTTCGCTCTTGCATCCCGCCGTCTCCCGCCATCGCAGACTTGCGCATAACCCTCGGCGCTCCCTGCTCGTCCGCCTTCATCCCGTCCCTCTTCCGCCATTGGGAAAGGGAACGTCATTCCCGCCTGCGTGGGGATGACGAGAACGCGCAGGCGCTGCGCGGTTCGGCGGCGGGCGTTTGCGGCGCCGCGCGGCTTCGGCGCGGGAGACGGGCTCGCCTGCCGGACGGCTAACGCCTGGCCACGTAAGCCTCGCCGCTGTTGATGGGCTCGTTGAGGTACACGTCGCCGTTGCGGATTTTGATGTTGAATCCGCAGTCGGGGTTGGTGCACACCCACGCCTTGTAATGGATGGGAGCCCCCTGGCTCCCGAAATCCGAGAGGGGCACGAGGTCGCCTTCGTTGCACGCCTGGCACGCCGGCAGGGCCGTCGCGGTGTCCGCCATCATCCACCTCCTCCGGTTATGGCCGTTGGATGACCTGCGGGGCAGTATAGCGCATTTGCGCGGACGGGGATAGCGCTATACTAGGGCGCGGTGGGCCGTGGGCGGTTAGCTCAGTTGGTTAGAGCGTCGCGTTGACATCGCGGAGGTCAGAGGTTCGAGTCCTCTACCGCCCACCACGCAGGCTCCGACAGCGTCACCTCGCCTCCGTCTGGGAGGCGCAGCGTCGCGCCCGCCGTGGCGCGCTTGGCGGCGATAAGCGCGAGGCCGAATACGCGCCCCCCCACTTCGCACGCCGACGTCACCGCCCCGGCGGGCGAGCCCTCCGCGTCAACCAGCGCGTCGCCCGGGGCGGCGGGCGCAGTCCCCGCGAACGACATTAGCAAGCGCTGCACCTTTCGGTAGGTTTGCAGGCGCGCAATGACCTCTTGCCCCGTGTAGCAGCCCTTCTCGTCGTTGATGGAGCCGAGAAGCCGCGCCTCCAGCGGGTTGTTGAACGCGCCGAACTCCGCGCCGTAGGCCGGAACGCCCTGCGCGACGCGGTAGGCGTCGAACGCTGCGGCGTCCGCCTCCTCGGCGACGGCGCGAAGGGCGGCTCTCGCGGATTCGGCGTCCGCAAGCGGCAGCAGAACATCGTAAGCGGCATGCGCCCCGAACGGCGACGCAATCACGACGGCGCCGCCTCTCTCGTCCTCCCCGCGCGCGTCTCCCTCTCCGCGCCCTCCTTCGTCATTCCCACGTAGGCGGGAATCTCGCCCGTCTCCCTCTCCCTTTGGGAGAGGGCCGAGGAGCGCAACGCCGTCCAGAGCGGGAACAGGAAACCCCGCGGCGGCCAGCGCCTCGCCGGCGAGGGGCCCCGCGACGGCGAATTGGGCGGTGGCCGACGAAACGTCCGTCACCGCAATGTCCTCGCCGAATGTGTAGAGGTCAATCCATTCCGCGACGGCTTCCGCGCGCCCGGGGCTTGCGATGCACCAAATCGCGCCGTCGGCGGCCGCGAGGCGCAGGTGGTCCAGGACGCGCGCGTCGCCGTTCGTGAGAACGGTGGAGCGCGCCGTCCCCTCCGGCAGCGCGGAGAGGTCGTTCGTTGTGAGGCGGTTGAGCAGGTCGAGAGCGTCCGACCCGGCGATGCGGAGCCGCCCGCATACGGAACGGTCCGCGAACCCCGCACGCTCGGCGAGGACGGCGTATTGCGCGGGGTCGGGGGCGACAGGGCGCATTGCGGGGGCTACACCGAGAACGACGTCCCGCAGCCGCACGCTTTCTTGGCGTTCGGGTTGTTGAAGACGAAACCCTTGCCGTTCAGCCCGCCCGAGTAGTCGAGTTCCGTTCCGGCGAGGAAGACGTAGGATTTCTTGTCGACCGCGAGCGTGACGCCGTTCTGCTCGATCACCTTGTCGCCGTCATGCGCGTCTTCCGTGAGGTCGAGGACGTAGGTGAGGCCGGAGCATCCGCCGCCCTTGACGGCGACGCGGAGGACGCCGCGCTCAACGCCCTCGGCGGTCATAAACTGGCGGACGTGTCTGGCGCCGTTCTCGGTGATCGTGATCGTGAGAGGCTGCGTTGCGGTGGTCATAGCGTCGCGTGCTCCATGTCGGCTGTCTGTGGGTTCATCATAGGGCGAATCTATCGTAGAGAGGCAAGCGCGCCGCGTCAAGCGCTCCGCGCTACCCGGGCTCCCGTCTTGCGAATTCCCGTCAGGCGACGCGCCGCAGGCGCAGCGCAGTGGCGAGCACCCACGCCATCGTCGTGGCGAAGAAGCCGCGCTGCAGCAGCCCGCGCTTGCCCGGCCACATCCGCAGGTGGAAGGGAAGCGCGAGCGCGGAGGTGGCCGCGAACATCGCGTAGGAGAAGCAGCGCCACCGCCGAGGCCAGCCCCGCCGTTCGGCGAGGCATCGGGGCGTCAGCGCGGAGAGCGCGAGAATGCAAGCGAAACTCGTCGTGCCCGCGAGGTCGTGCGCGGCGTCCTCCGACACGCCCGGCAGCACGCGCTTGCTTCCGCGCGTCGGGTACTTGGCCGCGACGAGGCCGCCCATTCCGTAGAGCGCGGCGAGCGCCCAGAGCAGGCGTCCGCGCCGTCCGCCGCCCGCCTCGCGGTGCAGCAGCGGCCCCATCCCTTGCACGAGCAGGCCGTATCCGGCGAAGCCTGCGTTGATGAGCCACGGGCGCGGCGTCCCGGGCGCGGCGAGTTGGCTCATCGTCTGCTCCGTCGAACTGTAGCCGCGCGGGCCGAACAGCGTGGCGAGCGTCGCCACGGCCGTATAGTAGGGCGGGGCGAGCGCGGCGAGCAGCGCAAGCCGCCTTCGCAGCGTCTTGTCGTTCTCCGCGCCGCTCATCCCGCAGCCGCCTGCCATGCGCCGCCAAGCAGCAGCGCGAGCCCCGCGATGATGACGAACGCTCCGAATTGCACGCGCTCGGCGGCGGCCATCAGCGCGCGGATCGTGAGCAGACCCAGCGCGAGCGCCGCCGCAAGGCCAACGGCGCCCTCGGGCGCGCCGAGCGACCCGTGCCGCAGCGCGGCGAAAGCCGCCGCGCCCGCGCTCGCGGGAATAGCGATCAGGAAACTCAGCGCGAGCGCGTCGCGCCGGTCAACCCGCCGCGCGAGGAGGAACGCCACCGTGAGCCCCGACCGGCTCAGCCCGGGCAGCGCGGCGAATCCTTGCGCCACGCCCGCCGCGAGTCCGTCGGCCAGCGTCAGCGCGCTCCGGTCGCGCGTCGCAAGGGGCGGACGCCGCAACTGCAGCGCGCCGGTCGCCAGCATCAGCGCGCCGATGCCCGCCATCGCAAGCCCGCCGCCGGACGCGGGCAGGCCGTCCAGCAGCAAGAGGAGCGGCGCCCCGATGACGCCCGACACGGCGGTGGAGGTGAGCGCGAACAGCAGGAGCGGGCTGGGCTTGCGCGGGAGCGCGGCGGCCTCGCGCAACAGAGCGGCGGCGTCCTTCCGCAGATACGCCAGCGCGGCGAGCGCCGTGCCCAAGTGCAGCCAGAGCGCGAACGCGAGCGCCTCGCCGGGCGAGAGGCTGAACAGCCACGCGCCCGCCGCCGTCACCACGCCCTCCGAACTGACGGGCAGCCACTCGCTCACGCCTTGCAACGCGCCGAGGAAGAGGGCTTCCGTCATATCCGGCGCTCGTCCCCGCGCGGGCGGAGCGCAGTTGGCGGATTACGCGAGGAGCCTCGCTCCAAGAGCGCGCGCCGTTGCGTCGAACTCGTCATCGTTCAATCATAACAGGCGGCGGCGCGCCGCTGGGGCTGCCCATGAGCAAACGAGAGGGGCGGACGGCGAAATCGCCGACGCGCTGACGGCGATGCCGATCAGGGAAGGCGACGCGGGCCTTGCGCGGCAAGCGTCAATTGCGTTGCGCCGCTCAGTCGCGGTAGTTGTAGAGCGCGCCGCCCCCGAACATCGTGTTGCCGCTCACGGACTTGTCGGGAACGCCGAACTGGGTGATGTCCCAGTGCTCCACGATCTTGCCGTCCTCGAGGCGGAAGATATCCGCGACCGCGCCGGAGCCCGGCGCCCAGTCGTCGCCGCGATGCTCCTTGCTCGTGGTGTAGTGGGTATGCGTCACCACGAGGTCGCCCTCGGCGATGACGCGCTTGACGTCGGCGTGGACGTCCGGCATCTGTTGCATCATCCCGCCGAGGAACGCCTTCAGGTTCTCGCGTCCGTTGGGCTCGCCCGGGTTGTGGGCGACCCAATTCTCCGCCATCAACTCGTCCAGCGCGTCGAGCCGCTGCTCGTTGATGACCTCTTGCATATACCGCAGAACGACGGCCTTGTTCTCCTCTATGCCCATTTGCGCCTCCCTGCACGCGGGTTGTCAGCGGAGTGTACTCGTTTATCATCGTAGTCCTCGCTCAACCGCCGCCGCGCTTCGTCTCCTTGACAGAAACGCGCTGCGGCCATAGCCTAGTGTTAACCTCCGCAGTCAACACTAGGCGTTCCGGCCAATGCAGGCCGCGCGCCGCAAGCCAAGCCCAAGCCAAGGATTATGACGACCGCCACGAATCGCGCCGTTCGGGAACTCGCCGAGCAGTCTTACCAGTACGGCTGGACGACCGACGTCGAAGAGGAGTCGGTTCCGCCCGGGCTGAACGAGGACATCGTGCGGTGGATCTCGGCGCGCAAGGGCGAGCCGGAGTGGCTGCTGGAGTGGCGGCTGCGGGCGTTCCGCCACTTTATGACGCTGCTGGACGACGCCCGCCTGCCGGCCTGGGCGAACGTGAGCCATCCGCCGGTGGACTTCCAAGCGATCCGCTACTACGCCGCCCCGAAAGCCGCCGCCGAGCTGAGCAGCCTGGACGAGGTCGACTCCGAAATCCTCCGCACCTACGAGAAACTGGGCATTCCGCTGGAGGAGCAGAAGCGCTTGTCGGGCGTGGCGGTGGACGCCATCTTCGACAGCGTGAGCGTCATGACGACGGCGAAAGAGACGCTGGCGAAGTACGGCGTCATCTTCTCCTCCGTGTCGGCGGCGGTGCAGGAGCATCCCGACCTCGTGCGGAAGTATCTGGGCTCGGTCGTTCCGTACTCCGACAACTTCTACGCGGCGCTGAACGCGGCGGTGTTTTCGGACGGCTCGTTCGTCTACATTCCGCCCGGGGTGCGCTGCCCGCTGGAGTTGTCCACCTACTTCCGCATCAACGCGCAAGAGTCGGGGCAGTTCGAGCGGACGCTGATCATCGCCGACAAGGGCGCCTACGCGAGTTACCTGGAGGGGTGCTCCGCGCCGATGCGCGACGAGAATCAGTTGCACGCCGCCGTCGTGGAACTGGTCGCGCTCGACGACGCGGAGATCAAGTACGCGACGATCCAGAACTGGTATCCGGGCGACGAGAACGGGAAGGGCGGCATCTACAACTTCGTCACGAAGCGGGGCAAGTGCGCGGGGGCGCGCTCCCGCATCTCGTGGACGCAGGTCGAGACCGGCTCGGCGATCACGTGGAAGTACCCCAGCGTCATTCTGCAGGGCGACGGCTCGACCGGCGAATTCTATTCGGTCGCGCTCACCAAAGGGCGGCAGCAGGCGGACACCGGCACGAAGATGACGCATATCGGCAAGAACACGTCCAGCCGCATCATCTCCAAAGGCATATCGGCGGGTCGGGGGAACAACACCTACCGGGGGCTCGTGAAGGTTCTGCCCAACGCGGAGAACGCCGTGAACTACACGCAGTGCGACTCCCTGCTGATCGGGGATCAGTGCGGCGCGCACACCGTGCCCTACATCGAAGCGCAAAATCGGTCGGCGAGCGTGGAGCACGAGGCGTCCACGACGCGGGTGAGCGAGGATCAGATCTTCTATTGCCAGCAGCGCGGGCTGACGCGGGAGGCGGCGCAGTCGGTGATCGTCAACGGCTTCGTGCGGGAAGTCGTGAAGCGCCTGCCGCTGGAGTTTTCGGTGGAGGCCGACCGGCTGCTGGAGGTCAACTTGGAAGGAACGGTGGGCTGATGCTGGAGGTTCGCGGGCTGCGCGCCGAAGTGAACGGCGTCGAGATACTGAAAGGCGTCGACCTGAGCGTCGGCGCGGGCGAGACGCACGCAATTATGGGGCCGAACGGCTCCGGCAAAAGCACGCTGGCGTTCGCGCTCGCGGGGCGGCCCGGATACGAGGTCACCGGCGGCGAGGCCCTATTCGACGGGGAGGACTTGCTCGCGCTGCCGCCGGAGGAGCGCGCCCGCAAAGGGCTGTTCCTCTCGTTTCAGCACCCGGTGGAGATTCCGGGCGTGCGGATGGACCGCTTCCTGCGCGCAGGCTACAACGAGACGCGGAAGAGCAAGGGCGAGGCCGAACTCGACCCCCTCCAGTTCGACCGCCTCATTCGCGGCAAGGCGAAGTCGTTTCGGATGGACCCGGCGCTCATCAAGCGGTCGGTGAACGAAGGCTTTTCCGGCGGCGAGAAGAAGCGGAACGAGGCGCTGCAAATGGCGGCGCTGGAGCCGCGCCTGCGGATTTTGGACGAAATAGACTCCGGCCTCGACGTGGACGCGCTGCGTGAAATCGCGGAGGGCGTCGCCGAAATGAGCGGGCCGGACACCGCGACGATTCTGGTGACGCACTACGAGCGCATTCTCGCCTACCTTGAGCCGACCCACGTTCACGTGCTGATGGACGGGCGGGTCGCGCGCTCCGGCGGGCGGGAACTGGCTCGGGAGGTCGAGGAGCGCGGCTACGACCGGCTCACCGCCGGAGCGGGCGTCTGAGCGTTCCGATGTCCGCGAGCGCGAACTCGGCGACCGCGTGGGCGGAGCAGTTCCACGCCTTCGAGCGGAACGGCGCGGCGGGCGCCCCGCAGTGGCTCGCCAACCTGCGCCGCAGCGCGTTCGGCGCGTTCGAGCGCGCCGGATTCCCCACCGCCCGCAGAGGCAACGAACCGTGGAAGTACACGAACGTCCGCCCCATCGCCGAATCCGTCTTTACGATCGCGGAGCCGAACGCTGAAGCGTCCGTTGACCTCGCGCCCTACGAGTTGCCCTGCCCCCGTGTTCACCGGCTGACGTTCGTGGACGGGCGCTACGCCGCGCATCTCTCGACCGAGCCCGCGAGCGAGGCGGAACTCCGCAGCGGCGCGTTGTGGCGCGGCGGCGACGGCCCCGTCGTCGGGCGTCTCGCCGACGCCGTCGAATACCGCGTCCCGCTCGCGCAAGAGCGTCTGGGTAGCCTCGCGTCCGCCGAGGACGACGCCTTCACGGCGCTCAACACCGCGTTTCTGCGCGACGGCGCGTTCGTGCACGTGCCCGCGGGCGCGGTCGTCCCCGAGCCGATTCACCTGCTCTTCATCGCAACCGGGCGGTCGGCGGCCGCGACGCACCCTCGCGCGCTGATTTCGGCGGACGCGGACAGCAGCGCCACGGTGCTGATGAGTTTCGAGAGCCTCGACGGCGGCGCGTACTTCACCAACGCCGTAACAGAGGCGATCGTCGGCCCCGGCGCGAATCTGCGCCTCTGCGCGCTCCAGCGGGAGAGCGCGGGCGCGTTTCATATCGCCTCGACCCGCATCCGGCAGGCGCGCGGCAGCCGCGTCTCGTCCGTCGTCGTTGACTTGGGCGGGCGGCTCTCGCGCCGTGAAATATCCGCCGCGCTGGAGGAGCCCGGCGCGGAGGTTAGCCTGTGCGGGCTGTACTACGGCGACGGGGAGCGGCATATGGACAACCGCGCGTTCGTTGACCACGCGGCGCCGGAAGCGACGTCCAGCGAAATCTACAAAGGCGTGCTGGACGGCGCGTCGCGGGGCGTGTTCTGCGGCGGCGCGCTCGCGCGCCCCGGCGCGCAAAAGACCGTCGCTCGCCAAACCAACAAAACCCTGCTGCTCTCCCCCGGCGCGGAGGCCGACTCGCAGCCGAAACTGGAGATATTCGCCGACGACGTCTCCTGCACGCATGGGTCGGCGGTCGGCCAGCCCGACGCGGACGCGCTCTTCTATCTCAAGAGCCGGGGCATCGGCGCGGACGCGGCGCTCGCCCTGCTCGCGCGCGGATTTATGAGCGAGGTCATCGCCGCGATAGAGGACGGCGCGGTGCGCCAGCGCGTCGAGGACGCGGTCGCGGCGCGGCTGGGAGGAGGCGCGTGATGTACGACGTCGAGCGCGTTCGCGCCGACTTCCCCATTCTGAGCCGCGAGGTCAACGGCGTCCCCCTCGTCTACCTGGACAACGCCGCGACGTCGCAGAAGCCCGCGCCGGTGATCGCGGCGCTCGTGGACTACTACGAGCGGCATAACGCGAACGTGCACCGGGGCGCGCACGCGCTCGCCGTCGAAGCGACCACCGCCTACGAAGAGGCGCGCGCGAAAGTCGCGGCTTTCATCAACGCCCCGTCGCCCGAAAACGTGATCTTCGTCCGCAACACGACGGAGGCGATCAACCTCGTCGCCGGCGCGTGGGCGGCGGAGCGCCTGAGGCCGGGCGACCGCATCGTCTCCACGGAGATCGAGCACCACTCCAACCTCGTCCCCTGGCAGCACGCGGCGCGGACGAGCGGGGCGGAGTTGCGCCTGCTGGCGATGGCGGACGACTACACGCTGGACTTGTCCGATCTGGACGCCCTCCTGAGCGCGAACGCGCGGCTCGTCGCGCTCACGCACTCGTCCAACGTGCTGGGGACGATCACGCCCGTGAAAGCGATTACGGATGCGGCGCGCCGCGCCGGCGCCCGCGTGCTGGTGGACGGCGCGCAGAGCGTTCCCCACCTGCCGGTGGACGTGCAGGACATCGGGTGCGACTTCCTCGCCTTCTCCGGCCACAAGATGCTGGGGCCGATGGGCGTCGGCGCGCTCTACGTTTCGCCGGACGCGATGGAGGAGATGGGGCCGTTCCTGCGCGGCGGCGAGATGGTGCTCGAGGTCACCTACGCCGACGCGAGTTGGGCGCCCCCGCCGATGAAGTTCGAGGCCGGCACGCCCAACGTCGCCGACGCAATCGCGCTCGGCGCGGCGGTGGACTACCTCGGCGCGCTGGGAATGGCGAACGTCCGCGAGCACGAAATCGCCCTCACCGCCTACGCGCTGGAGCGCTTCCGCGAACTCGAGGAGGCGGAGACCTACGGGCCGGCCGACCTGTCCATTCGCGGCGGCGTCGTCTCGTTCTCGCTGGGCGGCGTGCATCCGCACGACATCAGCCAGGCGCTGGACTCCTGCGGCGTGGCCATCCGCGCCGGACACCACTGCGCGATGCCCCTCGTCCGCAGCAGGCTCAACGTCCCCGCCACGGCGCGCGCCAGTTTCTACCTCTACAATACGGAGGCGGAGGTGGACGCCCTCGTCTCCGCCCTCAAACGGACGTTGGAGTACTTCGGCGATGCAGATGTCCGAAAGCCTCGATGACCTCTACCGCGACGTCATCCTTGATCACTACCGCCGCCCCCGCAACCAGGGGCTGCTCCCCAACCCCGACCTGAAGTCCGAGGGGTTCAACCCCTTCTGCGGCGATCAGGTCGTTCTGACAATGACGCTCGACGGCGCGGAGCGCATCGGCGAGGTGGGGTTCGAGGGCGAGGGATGCTCCATCAGCCAGGCGTCCGCCTCGATGCTCGCCGCTCATCTCGGGGGGCGAACGCTGGACGAGGCGGACGCGCTCGTCCGCGTGTTCAAGGGCGTGATGCAAGGCGAGGAACTCGCGCCGGAGCAAGAGGAGGCGTTGGGCGAGATCGCCGCCTTGCAAGGCGTGCGCGAGTTCCCCATCCGCGTCAAGTGCGCCCTCCTCGGTTGGACGACGCTCCAAGACGCCATCGCCGACTACCGCAAGCGGTAGCGCGCCGGGGCGGGCAACGCTCTCGCCATTGCCTCGTCATTCTGACCCGGCAGCGGGAATCCGGTCGGCATCCTGCGACGGGCGCAAGCCCGTCTCGCCGCTAATGGCCGCGCCTCACCGCCCTACCGCTGCGGACTCCGCCGCCTCATCCCGGCGCGAGCCGTAGCCGAGCGAAATATGCCCCGGCCCCGCGAGCGGCGCGGGCGCCGACTCCTGCGGCGAGGCGCCCAGCATTCCGTCGGTCGGCGCGTTCTTGGCGAACGCCAGCGCGCGGAACGCCCCCATTCCCTCGGCGTCCGTCAGCGCGTCCATCCCCCGCAGATTCGCGGCCCGCTCCGCCCTGCTCAGCCCGTCCCGCCCCGCGACGTCCGCCCGAAGAGCCGCCAGCCCCAGCGCCGCCAGCCACTCCGCCTGCGTCATTTCGCCCGCCTCCGCGAACCCAGCCGCTCGCGCCGCCGCCCGAACCGACGTGAACTCCACGTGCGCGCCAATGTCCTGACGCCCCATATTGACGTAGGGATTCATCCCCAGCGTATGGCCGGAGTAGCAGCGGAGCGTTCCCGCCCGCCGCGACTCGTCGTAGTACGCGGCGGCCTCATGTCCATAGTCCACAACGATCAGGTAGCCGCGCTCGATGGCCGCGAACGCCTCGGCGAACCAGGCGTCCAGCCCCAGATTCACCTCCGCCCGATGCCCATCGGAGAGGCGCGCCCCCACCCGCGAGAGGCGCTCCGCGAGCGCGGGCGTGGACGGCTCGCCTGCGACCTCCGCGAAGCCGCTCTCAGGCGGGGCGTCCACGTACAACTCGCGCAAACGCCCGCCCTCCACCGTCACGCGGCGCACGGGCATCGCGTCCAGCAACTCGTTGGCGAGAACGACGCCGCTCCCGCCGATGCGCGGAACGGCGGGCTGACGCATCCACGCGGCGGGGAAGTCCGGCGGCGGCTCGCGCAAGTCCGACGCGGCGTACTCCATCGCGTCCGCGAAGCGGCCGTTCAGCGCGGGAGCGTGCGCGAGAATGTCCAACGCGAGCCTGCCGTTGCCCGCGCCCGCCTCGACGACGGAGAAACGCTCCGGCTCCCCGAGGATGCGCCACGCCGTGAGCAATTGGCGGGCGGCGAGCGCTCCGAACGCCGGATGCGCCAGCGGCGCCGTGTAGAAATCGCCCGCCGGGCCGAACGCGCGCCGCGAGGCGTAGTAGCCGCCGTCCGGCCAGTAGAGCGCGAGTTCCATATATTCGGCGAAAGTGATGGGCCCGCGCTTGGCGATGCGGCGCCGCGCCTCCGCCTCCGCTCCCGTTGGGGGAAGCAATCCCGTCATTGGGGATAGGCGGGGGCGGGGCATGTCCGCATTATGCAAGGTTTTCTCTATTGGCGCAGGTTGGGCCGTTCCGGAGACGCTGCTTTCAATGGCCTCTTGCGAATCTTCGCATTCTATGCTGAGAAGGCGCCGCCATCAGGTTCCCGCCGCCGAAGAATGTCCGCTAATTTCACGTCGACAATGCTATGCAGTTGACTTTCACAGGTTGCGCCCCGCTCCGAGCGTTCCTCTCCCCGTTGAGCAGCCTCCGCTTTTGGAGGAAGCGCTGTCCCCGCGCCGGCGCGGGAGACGGACGCGCCCACCTTGGGAGTATAATCCGATTCGTATGGCCAACGACGAGGGCATTTCGGCGGACGCGGGCGCGGCGGCCCGCAAGGCGATTGACGCCGCATCCGACAAGCAGGCGTCCGCCGTCGTGCTGCTGGACGTTCGGGGCGTCTCCGCCTTCACCGACTATATGGTCGTGCTCACGGCGGGCAGCGTCCGGCAGTTGAACGCGCTCGCGGACGACTTGACGGAAACGGTCGCGGCGGCGGGGCTTCGCGTCAACCACCGCGAGGGGGCCCCCGAATCCGGCTGGGTTCTGCTGGACTTCGGAGCCGTCGTGATTCACCTGTTCAGCGAGGAGCAGCGGGCGTTTTACCGGCTGGAGCAGGTGTGGCGCGAGGGGAAGGAACTGGTCAGGATTCAGTGATCCAGCGCTCGCTGTCGCGGGCGTAGTCGAAGAGTTCCTCCTCCGCGAAGAAGATGGCTAGTTCGCGCTCCGCCGACTCCGGCGAGTCCGAGCCGTGGATGAGGTTGCGCCCAATGTCCAGCGCGAAGTCGCCCCGGATGGTTCCGGGCGCGGCGCTCTGCGGGTTGGTCACGCCCATCGCGCTGCGAACGGCCTCCACCGCGCCTTTGCCCTCGACCGCCATCGCGACGATGGGGCTGGACATCATAAACTCCGCCAGCCCGCCGAAAAACGGCTTCTCGACGTGCTCGGCGTAGTGCCGGCGCGCCAGCGGCAGGTCGAGCCGCATCAACTTCATGCCGGCGATCTTCAGGCCGCGGTCCTCGAGGCGGGAGACCAATTTCCCGATCAGGCCGCGCTGCACGGCGTCGGGCTTCAGCAAAACGAGGGAACGCTCGGACAAGTCAGTCTTCTCCTATGGGCGCGCTCCGAATCGGCAAGGGCGCGCGAATACGGGTTGCGTATTCTAGCATACCCGAACGCTTCCGCAGGGCGGGCAAGGGCTATACTTGGCGGACGATGAACGAAACGACGGCGGTCGCGGCGATTCTCCTCGGCGGGCTGGGAGCGCTGGCGGCGCTCGTGTTGCTCGCGGTCGCCTTCACGCCGCTCCCGTGGTGGAGCGCGCTCATTCTGCTGCCCGCGCTCGACGCGGCGCTTCTGCTCTGGGCGCGACGCCGTCTGAGGCGCCGATCTCAAGAGCGGGAGCCCGGCGGCGGCAAGGCACGCTAGGGTTACGGCGGCGGCATGCCGCCGCCGAGCGCGAACTCCGCGCTCCAAACCTCGCCCTCGCCCCGAACGAACTGGCCCGTTCGGACGGATACGATGGGATAGTCCGGCAACGGAACCGAGGCGACGCACTTCCCGTCGAACAACGCGCCGTTGAGAAAGAAATCAAAGTCCAAGTTGTCGAAGCCGTGCTCGCGCCGCTCCTGCGGCAAGTCGTCCGCCCGCTCAGGGACAATATGCAAAAAGAAGCGATTCGCCGTATCTTCCTGACCGCACTCTTCTTTGACGTACGTCAACTGTCCTCCCGTCACGTACAGGTCGAACACGGAGCGGGCAATGGGCTCGCCCGCTGCTGCGGCGCGGTAGGCCGCGCGGTAGGGTTCGGGGTTCAGCCGGAACATCGCGCTCCACAAGTCGCCCCTGTCCTGGTTTTGCTGCCCCGTTCGGAAGGCGGCGACGGGGTAGTCGGGCAACGGAACGAGCGCGACGCACTTGCCGTCGAACAGCGCCCCATAGCGAAAGAAACCAAAGTCCAACTCGTCGTAGCCGTGCTTACGCCGCTCCTGAAGCAAATCATCCGTCCGCTCAGGGGCGATATGCAAAAAGAAAGAACTCTCCGTATCTTTCTGATCGCACGCTTCTTTGACGTACACGAATTCTCCATCCGTGAGGTGCAGATCAAATACGGAGCGAGCAACCGGCTCGCCTGCCGCGGCGGCGCGATAGGCGGCGCGATAGGATTCGGATTTCAACCACCAGTTTACGCGCCACAGGTCGCTCTCGTCCTGCGGCGTCAAGTCCAACCCTCGGAGCCCCGGATAGTCAGGCGCGTAACGGTAGGCGCGATACACTTCCTGGTAGCCCAACGCGGGATTCACGAACTCCCAGACCGTCTCGCCTTCCCGCGTGACCTCGAAAATCCGGCCGGCCTCCGCGTCTGTGATCAGCGTGCCGCCGTTCGGCAACCGCTGCGCGCCCGATTGTGTATTGGAGTAAAAGGAGCCGGGCGGATCCGCGAAGTACGTCCATACATGCTCGTTAGGGCCGTAGGCGGAGCCTTCGTCCAAGCGGTAGTTGGAGCCGTCGGCGGGCAAGGATATCTCGTCCATAGACGAGTAGCCGCGCTGCATTCCCGGATATTCCGATCCGTTATTGAAAATGAGAACGTTGCCTGCGCCCGGCAATCCGCGCGGAATCCAGTGGGCGTTATGCGGCCAGAAGAGGCGCTGATCGGCTAACGTTCCCCTTTGGTATGCGCGGGGGTTGCCCCAGCGGTAGAGCAGATCGCCGCCTTTGCCGCTGTTCCCGCCGGCGCTCCCGGCGGCCTCTTCCACGCTCGTGGAGTGATCAATGATCCATATCTCGCTGAAGCGCCGGAGTGTGATCATAATCTGATCCAACTCCTCGTTGTAGTCCAATGCATTGGCATGCTGCCAGTCGAGTCGGAGGTCATCCTGGCACGGCGCTTCGGCGAGCGCGAAGTTAAAGTCTATGCGTTCAGGATGGTCGACGACCACTCCGTAGTTGGGTTTCTCCGGGTCGAAGTCCTGGATGAGGTGGTCGAGCGCCGACCATTGCCAGACGATCTCGCCGTCCGCCGGTCCCGTAGGACGGATTTCGACGATATGCGTCGCCCATAGGGAAGGGCAAGCAAGCGAGTCGGGGTTGGCGCCGAGCCCGATGGCCTCCTCGCCTGGAATGATGACGGTGGACAGGCTGAGTATGTTCCCATTCGGCATTTCGAGAAGATCGTGATGTTGGGGATAACGATAATTCCAAACGGCGTTCCCGTCAGCGTCAAATATCCTGTTGCCTATCGTTAGCAAGTTCCCGTCATCGAGCAGTTTCACCAGACGAGGGTTATGCCTCAACGTCCACGCGTGAATGACTCGTCCGTGGTTGTCGATCAAGTAGGCAAGGTCTGATTCCCATGGAGTGAAGAGGGTGTAGCCCTCGAACGCCTCCGGTTCGTTGACGAGCAGCCCCGTTGCCCGAGGGGTTGGCTCCGGCGCGAGCGTCGGCGTCGGCGCAACAGTGGCCGTCGGCGCGCCAGCGGAGCAGGCGGCGAGCAGCGCAAGCAGGAGCGCCAATGCGATTCCTCTCCAAATGGGCGCCGGAATACGGAATTCGCAACGAAGAGAGGTAACGGAACTCAGAGCCATTATGCGATGACGCCTGCCGCATTTCGTAATCCGCAGACGCTGCGTGCTGCCTGCGGCGCAGTGCATTGTAGCACGGCGCTCAGCGCGGGAAGGGAGTCAGGGGGCGAGATTCCCGCCTGCGCGGGAATGACGGGGCAAGGGGGCGTTCCCAGTAGGTTCCTGCTTTCGCAGGCAGGGCGTGGCGCCTGGGGCGCTTTGGAGACGAGGCGCTTTCCGGCGCGCCCCGCGCGCGAGAACGCTCCGCGAGCCGCGCGCTGCCCACCTCGCCCCGCCTTCTTCGTCGCTGCTTCTGTGACGGCGGACCGCGACGCCTGCCGGAGGCGCATCGTCCGCAGGGCGTTGTCCGGCGCGGCGCCGCGGCGCGAGCCGCCAGTCGCGGGTGCGGTACACTGCCAGCGCATTTGGAAGAATCCCATGTTCAACATCAAGATGCGAAACAAGGCGCGAAACCCCGACTTGCCATGACCTCCTCCACCTCCTCCGAATCCCTCCATGCCGCGCTCGCCGCCATCGTCGGCGCGGAGCATGCGCTTTCCGACGACGAGTCCCGCGAGCGGTGGTCGTTCGACGCTGTCACGCCCGACGGCCTGGGGGAGCGCGCGGGGCTCGCGGAGGCGCGGGTGGACGCGGTCGCCCGTCCGGTGAACGCCGCGGAGGTCGCGGCTATTCTGGCGCTTGCGGCGGAGCGGGGCGCCGCAGTGATCCCCTACGGCGGCGGCACCGGGGTGATGGGCGCGGTCGTCCCCGCGCGCGGCGGCATTGCGCTGGATATGCGGCGGATGAACCGCATCATTGAGATTAGCCGCGAGGACAGAACCGCCCGCGTCGAGCCGGGTGTTCTGCTCGCCGATTTGGACGCCGCAGCCCGGGAGCGCGGGATGATGCTGGGGCACGATCCGTGGAGCCTGTCCATCGCCACGGTGGGCGGGGCGATTTCGACGGACAGCGTGGGCTACCGCGCATCCAAGCACGGCTCGATGGGGCAGCAAGCGCGCGCGCTGGAGGCGGTCTTGGCCGGCGGCGAGGTCATTCGGACGCGCCCCGTCGCGCGGCAGAGCGCGGGCCCGATGCTCAACGGCCTCTTCGCGGGCGCGGAGGGAACGATGGGCGTCATTACGGAGGCGACGATCAACCTTCACGCGCTGCCCGAGGCGCAGGCGTTCGCGTCGGCCGGGTTCGATTCGTTCGAGCAGGGCTATCCAGCGGCGGTCCGGCTGTTCGACATTGGCCTCGTTCCCGCCTTGCTCGACCTCACGGAGGAGCCCGGCGCGGCGAACGCTCCCGCCCCTTGCATCCTCTACCTGATGTTCGAGGGCTATCGGGAGGAGGTCGAGGCGCAGCGCCGGCGCGCGATGGACGAGGCGCTGGCCACCGGGGGGCGCGATCTGGGCCCCGGCCCGACGCGCGAGTACTGGGAGACGCGCCACGCCGTCGCCGAACGCTGGCGCGACCGGACGCAGCCCCTCCGCCCGTCGGAGCGCTGGCGCGAGCGGCGCTGGCGTCACGCCGATTACCTGCACGTGGCGATGCCTGTCTCCCGCGTGCTCGAGTACAAGCGCTTCTGCGAGCGCGCCGCCGCCCGCGAGGGGCTGGAGATTCGGGAGTCCGCCGTATGGACGCACCCGGAACTCTTCTCCGTGTTCGTTCGCGCTCCTCAGGGCGGCGGGGAAGACGCGAAAGGCGCCGATGACGCCGCGCTCGCGCTCCGCCGGGGCATGGACGCGATGCTGGAGGAGGCGCTGCGGCTCGGCGGCGGCGTCGAGTATTGCCACGGGCTCGGCGTCAAACTCGCCGGATGGGCGGAGCGCGATTGGGGAGGCGCATTGCCGCTCGCCCGCCTGCTGAAGCGCGCCGCCGACCCGCAAGGCGTTCTGAATCCGGGGAAACTCGGCTTATGAGCGCGGCGCTGGTCGTGGTCGCGGGCGCGTCCGGCGTCATCGGCGCGGAGGTCGCGCGCGAGTTGCAGGCGCGGGGAATTCGCGTGCGCGCCCTCGTTCGCGAGCCCGCCCGCCTGTCCATCGAGCCCGAGGAGATATTCGTCGGCAACCTGCTCAACCCGCGCGCGCTGGAGGGCGTCTGCGCCGGAGCGGACGCGGTCGTCTCGTGCGCGGGCGCGCCGCTCGCCCCGCCGAGGCCGTTCGCGGGGCGGAGCGAGACGTTTCACGCCGTGAACGATCTCGGCAACCGCGCCCTGCTGCGCGAGGCCGAGTCCGCAGGCGTCCGCCGGTTCGCCTACGTTTCTCTCTACGCCGGCAGGTTCCTCGGCATGATGGAGTGCGTCCGCGCCCACGAATCGTTCGCGGCGGCGCTGCGCGACTCGAGCGTCGAGCCGCTCGTCGTCCGCTGCACGGCCACGTTCGCCCGTCTCGCCGAACTCGTCGAGCGCGCCCGCAAGCGCGGCAAACTCTCCGTCCCGGGAACGGGGCAGGCCAAGACGAACCCTATTCACGAGCGCGACGCCGCGAAGGCGCTCGTGGACGCGCTCGACGGCCATATCCACGAGTTGGACGCGGGCGGGCCGGACACGCTCACGCATCAGGAGATCGCGCAGATGGCGGCTGAGGCGGCGGGCGGCGTTCCGCTGCGGTTCACGCGCCTTTGGCGGGCGCAATGCCGCGCGTCCCTCCGGCGGTTCGCCGGACGGCATGGCCACGACGCCGCGCTCTACCGCATCGCCGAGAACGAGGTGGACGTCGCCGCGCCCGCCGCGGGGGAGCGCCGCCTGCGCGACTACTTCGCCGCGCTAGCGGGTTAGGAGGGCCAAGGATTCGGGGTGGAGGTACATAAAACTCTGCGGCGGAGTTGCGGCGCCCCGCCCTACAAAATTAGCATCTTGTCCTGCGTGTCGCCGACGAGGGAGCGCGGGTCGACCGGCGGGAGTTTGGGGCGCTCGCCGTGGCGCAGCATCTCCTCGACGCTCAAGACTTGCATGCGCGGATAGTCCACCGCGCCCTCCTCTTGCGTGGTGATCGTGACGCGCCCTTGCTCGGCGGCGAACACGCGCAGCGGCTCCGGCGGCGGGTAGAGGCTCACCATTACGGACATCGGCGCGTGCAATCCGCGATTGTTCATCGTTGTTTGCACGCCGAGCAGCCGGTCCATATCGGGGCGCCCAACGGACGGCGCGCGATGCATCTTCACCTGAATTGGAATGATTACGCCTTCCTTCCGCCCGACATCCATCGCGCCGAAATAGCGGGCGTCCACGCCGCCGTCGCCTTGCTTGCGCGTGTTGGGCACGGCGTTGAGCAGGGCGGCGACGCGATCCTCCGCCCACGCCCAGCCGGGGATGCCGTCCTCGACGTCGTCGCGTTGCGCGAGGGCGCGGCGCTCGAACGATTCCCATTCGAATTCGTCCCACGTGAGGCCGTAGACGACAGGCGCGGTTACGTCGCCGCGCGACTCCAATCGCTGCTGCATCAGGCGCACGGCGATGCCGCTGATGTCTATGCCGAGGTATTTTCTGCCAAGCGAGGCTGCGGCGTCCGCCGCCGTTCCGCATCCGCAGAACGGATCGAGCACGAGGTCGCCCGGGTTCGACGACGCTTCGATGACGCGCTCCAGCAGCGCAACCGGCTTCTGCGTCGGGTAGCCAAGGTACTCCCCAGTATTATTGACTTTCTGAAAACTTGGCAAGTCGCTCCAAACGCTGCTCATTGCCGCGCCGCGGTTCTCCTTCAAGTACACGATCCGTTGTGTGCCGTCGCGGTTGTTGTAGATTTTGTAGCGTCTGCCATCCGAGTCCACTTTGTCGTAACGCCGAATAGTTAGGGCGTCCAGAGCGTTGTATTGCTTCGTGAATGTCTGAAGACCGGCGGACTTCACGTAGTAGAAGATGGTGTCGTGCCCGCGAATCCAGTTATTCGCTCGCGATTTGAAGCCGGACTGGTCTTCGTTGCTCCACACCAGTTCTCGCCGAAAGTTCGCATCTCCGAAAACCGCGTCCATCAGCAGGCGCAGGTAGGCGTTGGCGTGCGGGTCGCAGTGGAGGTAGATGCTGCCGGACGGCTTCAGGACGCGGCGCATTTCGGCGAGGCGGCGCCCCATAAACACGGCGTAGGCCGCCATCGGCGACTTCTCGCCCGCCTGCAGACGCACTCCGCGCAGGCTGTCGCGCAGTTGGCCGCGGGGCAGGCGGTCGAAGGCGTTCTGCGACTCCACCGTCCAGCGCCAGATGTCGCGCAACTGCTGGCTCACGACGCCCTTGTCGCCGAACGCGGCCACATAGAACTGGTTGGAGTTGAACGGCGGATCGAGGTAGATGAGGTCAACGCACTCGTCCGGGAGGTTGGTGAGCACGGCGTAATTGTCGCCGCAGACGAGCGCGTTGCCGGAGAGGTAGCGGTGGTCGGCCATGCAAGAACCCCCTTGTCAGCACAAGGCACAGGACTTGCTACGACCCTGATCTGCGCTGGACGACAAGGGGGCGCGGGACGTCCGCGCCCGTACTGAGGAACTTGTCCAGCGCAATTGGCAGAGGCCGCGCAGGGTCGTAGCGAGGGAGACTATAGCGCAACGGGAGAGATTGCGCCAATCGGCGCGCGCGCGCATGGCGGCCTGGGTCGGCAAGGGGCGATTACCAGAGAATGTGGACGCCGTACTGCTTGAAGTGCGCCTCGCTCGAGACGAGAACGAGGTCGTGCGTCAGAGCCTGTGCGACGAGCATCCGGTCGAACGGGTCGCGGTGGGTTCCCTGCAACGCCCCGGCGCGAGCCGCATCTTGCACCGATACCGGCAGTTCCTCAAAGCCCTGGCTTGCGATGGCTCCGGGTATGTCAAGAGCGACAACGCCTGCTTCGGGGAGTTTGCCAAGTCGGTGCTTGGTGGTTATTTCCCATGCCGACGCTGCGCTGTGCGCCGATGTCAACGCCGCGCCTCCGTCCGCGCGGAGGATGGCGTTGGACCTCTATTGACATAGAGCGCCCGCGCAAGTATGCTTGCCTTGCGGTTGGGAGAGTCGCCCTTGCGGTTCGCTGAGACGTGGTTCTCACTCGGCCGCCTTTTGCTTGCCATGCACTTGCTCTACTTGGACGATGCAGGCTCCATCGGCAACTCCAGCGAGAAGCACTTTATTCTTGCTGGGATTGCCGTGTTCGAGCGCCAAGCGCATTGGCTGCAGACGGAGTTGGACAGCCTAGCGGGAGAGTTAGTGCACGGCGACCCGTCAAGCATTGAGTTCCACGGAAATTCTATGCTGGCAGGGAGGGGGCGCTGGCGCAGTATGCGCCCCGAACAACGTCGCGCGCTCATACGGCGCGGGCTGCGAACGGCTTGGGCTTTGCACGGGCAGTGGCGTTTGTTTGGGGCAGTGGTGGACAAGCAGGCGCGCTCGCCGGAAGACCCTGTCGCCTACGCCTTCGAGCAAGTTTGCAGCAGATTCGACCAGTTCTTGCTCCGTCTCCACCGGCAAAACGACACGCAGCGAGGGCTGATCATCCTTGACAAGTCCACTCAGGAGACGCGCTTGCAGTCCCTCGCTGCGGAGTTTAGGCGAGAAGGGCATCGCTGGGGCGTCACCCGGAACTTGGCCGATGTTCCTCTGTTCGTAGATTCCAGGGCGACTCGTCTGATTCAGTACGCAGACCTCGTCTCCTACGCGCTGTGGAGAAAATTCGAAAAGAGCGATAGCGAGTTCTTCAACGTGATCGCAGGGGCCTTTGATCAAGAAGGCGGCGTTGTCCATGGCCTGCATCATTTCAAGCGACAGGGCTCGCCTTGCGACTGCTCCGCGTGCGTCTTGCGCTTCTGATGCGGCGCCGTTCCGAGACACGTCTCACATATTCGGAGCGTGGAGGACGGAAGGGCAAGCCGCCCACGGTGACGCCTCCGCCCACGCCCCAGCCTGCTCCCAAGTCCGTGCCGCAGCGCTAGGCGGCAATGCGACACATGCGCCTTGCGGACGCCTGCGCGGTGCGCGTAATGTGCCCGTGACGCGCGGCGCGAGATTTCCCGCGCAAGAAGGAGAAGCAGCGTATGACGGACAGAATCGCCTATATCGTCGACAGGGCTTGGGAGGCGTGGGCGGAAGCCCGCAACGACATCGATGAGCGCATCCTCAACGGCTTTGGGCAGTCTTCCGCCGTGCGGGAGGCCACGCCCTACGTCTTGAACGCCGTCCGAATCGTGGACACGGAGTGCGAGCACGGCTCGTTTCGCCCTCCGCTCAAAAAGGGGTACGCCGGCAGCGCCTCGTCTTGGTACGAGTTGCTCTCCCGGGGGTACGTGTGGCCCGCCGCCCGCCTGATGGCTAAGGCCGCCGCCGTCGCCGCGGCCCGCGGCTCCGAAGAGTTCATCGCCATCCCCATTATGCGCGGCGACGGCGAAGACCAAAGGGAAAGCCTCGAGAGCCTCGTGAACCACGCCTACGAAAACGCCCAGAGTTCCTTTGCGGACGTCGCGGGCATCTCGAACGCCGCCGTCGCCTTGGCGGGCGCGGCTTCCGACCTGGCCGCCGCCGCGATCGACAGCCTGGAGTTGGAGGGCGCGCTTACGTAATCGTCAGGTTGAGGACGGCCAGCACGACGAATATGACGCCGAGCGCGATGGTGAACTGGAACAGCGTGCGCTCCAGCCCGCGCCGCGTCCGGTACGACTGAATCGAGCCCGCGCCGAACAGCCCGCCTCCCGCGCCCCGAACCTGCATCAGCACGCTCGCGACGAGCAGCGCGACGACGATGATGACTGCGATGCTAATGTACGTTCCCAACGCCCTACTCCTGCGCTTTCATCGCGTTCAGCCGCTCCGCGACCAATTCGGCGGCGACCGACGGGTTGGCCTTCCCGCGCGTCGCCTTCATCACTTGCCCAACGAGGAACTTGGCCGCCGTTTCCTTCCCCGCGAGGTAGTCCGCGACGGCCTGCGGGTTGTCGGCGACCGCCTGCGCCGCCGCGCCCGCGAGTTCGCCGGAGTCCGTGATCTGTTGCAGCCCCAGATCGGTCATCACGTCCCGGGCGGACTTGTCCGTTTGGAACATCGCTTCTACGGCGCGCTTCGCCTGCGCGGTTCCCAATTCGCCGCTCTCCAGCAGCCCCAACAGTTCCGCAAGCCGCTCCGGCGTGACGGGCGACTCGTGAATCTCGATATGCGCCTCGTTGGCGAGGCGCCCCAATTCCGTGATCGTCCAATTGGCCGCGGCTTTCGCCGTCCGCTCCGTTCCGCCTTGCGCGCGCGCCGCCGCGACCGCCGCCTCGTAATAGTCCGCCAGCCCGGGCGACGCCGTCAGCAGCGAGGCGTCGTAGGCGGGCAGGCCGTGCTCGGCGATGAATCGCCGCTTGCGCTCCTCCGGCAGTTCGGGCAGCAGTTCCGCGATCTCCGCCACCCACGCGGGGGCGATGCTCAGCGGCGGCAGGTCGGGCTCCGGGAAGTAGCGGTAGTCGTTCGCCTCCTCCTTGCTGCGGAGCGAAACGGTGACGCCTTTGTCCTCCAGCCAGCCGCGCGTCTCCTGAACGACGCGCCCGCCTGAGCGCAGCGTTTCCGCCTGCCGCTCCGCCTCGTGCTCGATGGCGCGGAACACGGAGCGGAACGAGTTCATATTCTTCACTTCCACTTTCGTCCCGAACGCCTCGCTCCCCTTCGGGCGGATGCTCACGTTGGCGTCGCAGCGGAACGACCCCTCGTCCATATTGGCGGTCGAGACGCCCAAGTAGCGCAGGATGGTCTGATAGGCCATAAGGCACTGGCGCGCTTCCTCGGCGGAGCGGATGTCCGGCCGGGTCACCATCTCGACGAGCGGAACGCCGGAGCGGTTCACGTCGATCAGCGAGTAGCCCTCGCCCGACGCCGGATCGGAGAGGTGGCTCAGTTTGGCGACGTCCTCCTCCATATGCACGCGCTCGATGCCGACGCGGCGCGCCGCGCCGTCCACCTCGACGTCGAGGCGTCCGTCCGCGCAGACGGGAAGGTCGTATTGCGAGATCTGGTAGCCCTTCATCAGATCGGGGTAGGGGTAGTTCTTGCGGTCGAACTTGCTGCGCTCGGCGATGGAGCAGTGGAGCGCGAGGCCGATCTTGACGATGGACTTGATCGCCTCGCGGTTGATGACGGGCAGGGAGCCGGGCAGCCCGAGGCAAACGGGGCAGACGCGCGTGTTGGGCGCGGCGTCCTGATAGTCGGCGGGGCAGGCGCAATACATCTTGCTGCGCGTCCGCAGTTGGGCGTGCGCCTCCAAGCCGATGACAAGTTCGTAGTCGTCCATAGAACCGCCATTATAGCGCCGCCCGTCCTCTCCTGCGCGAGGCCGTTGGACGGCTAGAGAGACAGGCCGCCGCGCCGCGAACTCCGCCCGCGTGTTCAGCAGGCGCGGGCGATGAGGAGCCGGTTGCGCGTTTCGGCGCTGACAGGATGAATGAGTTCCCGGCGCTCCAAATGCAAACGGAGCGCGCCCTCCAAGAAGGCGAGCGTCCCGTCGTGAAGGTTGCGCTCCGCGGCATCGCGGACCGTTTGCTGAAAGGGATAGGCGCTGGCTTTAGCGGGGTCGAGTTTGTCGGCGATGAGGACGACGTGGCCCGCCGGAGCGAGGCCGGGGCTCCCGGTCGTGTGCCAGTGGACGGCCTCAATGACTTCCGGATCGAGCGCCGCGCTGTCGCCGCGAAGCCAGGCCGCGCCGACTGGCCCGTGCAAGAGAATGGGCGCGGCGCGCTCGACGTCGGAGACCTTGACGCCGAGCCGCTCCGCCTCCTCGATGAGGCGGCGTCCGGGGAGGTGGCGCGCGACGTCGTGGGCGGCGGCGGCGAGGTCGGCGGTCGCGGGGTCGAGCGCGTGGCGGGCGGCGAGGCCCCGGGCGATGACGCGGACGCGCTCGACGTGGGCGCGCAGGCCATCGGGGAGCGCGTCAACGCGGGCGGCGAGGGAAGGCGGCAGGTCGGCGTCCACGGCCGGAGGTCAGCCCATCGGGCCGAGGGCGCGCCCGCCGAGGATATGCAAGTGAAAGTGGGGAACTTCCTGGCCGGAGTCCGCGCCCTGATTGGCGACGAGGCGGTAGCCGGACGCATCCAGCCCGGCCTCGCGGGCGACGCCGGGGGCGGCCTCCACGCAGCGGGCGGCGTCGGCGGCGCCGTCGGAAGGCGCATCAGCGAGCGCTTCGGTATGGGCGCGTGGGATGACGAGAATATGGACTGGCGCCTTGGGGTTGATGTCGCGGATGGCGAAGACGCGCCCGTCGTCGAAGAGTTTGTCGGCGGGGATTTCGCCGCTCCCGATTTTGCAGAAGATGCAGTTCGCGTCGGCCATAGGGCTAGGCTATCACAAGCGGCTTGCCAGTCTCCCGACGGGGCGCTTTGGGCAACTCTATTGGCAGGCATGCCGAGCATACAGGGTTTCGTGGTAGGATAGCGGCGCCCGGCGGGGAAGCGCCCGCCGGCCCCACATTAGGACTGGAGGGAAGCGTATGGCGGTTACGGACATTGCGGAAGTGAGCGTAGACGGAAGCCCGATGGCGATCCACACGGCGCGCCCGGACGGCGAGGGCAAGCGCGCGGCGGTCATCGTGATTCAGGAGATCTTCGGCGTGAACAACGACGTCCGAAGCATCGCGGAGCGGTTCGCCGGCGAGGGTTACTTCGCCGCCGCGCCGGAAATGTTCCACCGCTCCGGCAAGGGGCTGGACATCCCGTTCTCCGAGATGCAGCAGGCGGTCAGCGAGCGCGGCAAACTCAGCGAGGCCGACATCCGCGCCGACGTGCAGGCGACGATCGAGTACCTGCGGAGCAACCCGGACGTGGACGGCGACCGCATCGGCATCGTCGGGTTCTGCTTCGGCGGAATGGTGTCGTATCTCGGCGCGACGATGGACGGCGTGAAGGCGGCGGCGGTCTACTACGGCGGCGGCATTCTCCCGCGCCCGGACGCGCCCGCCGACGCCCCGCGTCTGCTGGACGCGACGGCGGACTCCGTGCAGGCGCCGATCATCGGCTTCTGGGGCGATCAGGACGGCGGCATTCCCGTCGCCAACGTCGAGGAGATCGAGGAGACGCTGAAGGCGAAGGGCAAGTCCATCGAGAATCACGTGTACGAGGGCGCCGGGCACGGCTTCTTCTGCGCGGAGCGCGGCAGTTACAACGAGGCCGCGTCCAACGACGCCTGGCCCAAGACACTCGCGTTCTTCGGGTCGCATCTGGGCTAGGCCGGGTAAAAGGCGCCGCCTCCGGCAGGCGGCGCGGCCGGGATGCTGAGGCGCGCCCGCGCCTCAGCGTCCTCGTCCGTTCAGGGCAGAACGATCAGCCGGCGTCCCGCCTCCCCTTGAAGGCGAACCACGCGCCCATCCCCATAAAGAAGAGCATCGGCGCGCCGAAGAGCCCTAGCGCGTAGACGCTGCCGACCGCGGCCGCGGCGAGCGTCGCCGCCCCGAGGAGCGGCCTGGGGATGCTGAGGAACGCGCCCGTGAACGCGGCGAGCGCGAAGAGGATGGCGAGGAAGGAGCGTCCCGCGGCGGAGTCCGACGCGCCAAAGGCGAACGCGGCCAGCCCGAAGATGAAGGCGAGCGCGCCGATGAGCAACCCGAACAGCCCGCCGATGAGCCCGAGGATGAACGCTCCGGTTCGCATAGGCGGACCGCGCTACGCGGAGAGGCTCTCGGCGGCTTGCCGCTCGGCGGGCAGCGCGGCCTCAAAGGTCGCCGTCCATTCGCCGCGCTGCGGGCGTGGGGCGCCGCTGCGTTCGGCCTCCGCGAGCCGCAGGCGGACGGCCTCGCGAGCGCGCTCAACGGCTTGCTCACGGGTTGCGCCGCCCGCTTCGCAGCCGGGGACGTCGGGGACGAAGGCGTTGTATGGGACGCCGCCCGCGCTTTCGTTTTCTTCCACGACGGCGAGATAGCCTAGCGCGTCGTCTGTCCAAATGCTGTCCTCGTGCGGGGGCTCGCCGTTCTCCCGAACGTATTCCAAATGGATGATGATGGACTCGCGGACGCTCTCGACGGCCTCTTCGCGCGTGCCGCCCACGCCAACCGCCCACGGCCACTCGGGGAGGTAGGCGCAGTAGTTGTTCGGCGCTTGTTCGATGACGACGGTGTACTGCATAACCGCTCCTACCGCCTGAGTCCCGCTTGCCTGAGGACGCTCATCCACGTCCCGCGGTCCAGGTCTTTGCTCGGATGGCCGGCGACGACGACGAGTCCCGTCTTCACGGGATGCGCGAATATCCGGTGGCTTCCGCGCACTCTGATCAACCTCCAGCCGTCCGCCGTTACGATCTCAATGGCTTCTCTAACGCTTCTCCCCATGCTCGCGCAGGTCAGCCGGATTGGGAGCGGATGGAGAAGACGAGCGACTTGACGGTGACGGGGATGACTTCGCTGGCGCCCATCGGCTTGCCGATGTCCACGTAGTCGAGGTCGCCGACCTCGATGCCGTCCACGGCGATGACGGCGCGGGGGAGCGCCAGTTCCTCGCGCAGGATGCCGCCGAGCGACTTCGCCACGTCGACGTCCACGACGAGAAAGACGGGCGCTTCCGGGGGCTCGTCGGCGACGGCGCGGACCACGGCTTCGGCGAGACGGCGTATGTAGCCGTAATCCGGCTGGCCGTCTATGGACATCGCAAGCGCCATATCGGAAGGGAGTTTGGCGAGGTCGTACTTCCCGACGGCCGCCGCGAGCGCGGCGTCCATCTCCTCGGCGGACTGCTCTTTGCTGATGAAGGCGCGGGCGACCTGTATGCCCCGCACGGGCAGCGCGTCGGGCGTGGAGATGTAGGAGGTGCTGCCGCTCGCCTGAAGGGTGTACTCGCCCGCCCCGATCACGGTCGCGCGAATCCCCTCGGCCGGCGTGACGAGCATCCCGGGGCGGAATTCGGCCTCCGAGCGCTCGCGGACGGCGCGCCCGAACCAGGGGCCGGCGTCGCCGTAGGATTCGGCGGTCCGCTCGTACACGTACTCGGAGACGCCGCCGGAGTAGACGACGTGGTCAACGTCGGCCAGCGACTCGATGCGGAGGCCGTCGGTCAGCAAGAGCGACTGCGCGAGAGGCGAAACCTCGCCGCCGCTGATGACGTCGAAGAGAATGTTGGTCATCGCTTCGACGAATTGGTCGCGCTGGGCGTCGGTGAGTTTGCCCCCGACCTCGACTTCCTGACCGAGCGACCCCATGATCGTGCGCGCGGGCTGCTCGACGCGCGTTATCGTCCCGTCGGCGTCGTAGGCGATGAGGCGGGCGCCAATCTCGACGGCGACCATCTGGGCGATCTCGCCGCCTTGAATGAGCGAGATTTTCGTGGTGCCCCCGCCCATATCCACGTCCAGCACGGAGTTGGAGTGGCTCTTGGAGATGGCGACCGCGCCGGAGCCGTAGGCGGCGAGAAGCGCCTCGTGCATCGGGCCCGCTGAGGCGCAAATGAAACGCCCGGACTCCTCCGAAAAACGCTCCAGAATGGGCTGCGCGTTCTCCTTCTTGAGCGCCTCGCCGGTGATGACGACCGCTCCCGTGTCAATGTCGTCCGGCGTGAAGCCGGCCTCCTCGTAGGAGCGCTCGATGAAACGCCCGACGCTGTCGGTGTCGATCGCCGAGCCCGACGAATACGGCGTGAGCATAATCGGGGAGCGGTGCAGGACGTCGCGGTTGGTCACCACGAACTTCGCCGAGAGCCCTGCGCCCTCGCGCCGGAGGATGAGGCGGGAGAAGATCGTGTGCGTCGTGGACGAGCCGATGTCTATGCCCACGCTGTGCAGCGTGAACTTCTCGATCCCCTCGATGTCCTCCGCCTCGTCGCTGTCGATCAGGTCGAGCGCGTGAAAATGGTCGTGGTCTTCGTCGTCGTGCATTGGCCGTCCTTGCAGGGTGGAGTAGGGGCTTATATTAGCGCATCGCGCATCGGCTTGCGTACTGCGCGCATCGTGCTGGCCTAGCCCTTCCCGCGCCAGAGTGGACCTAGTGTAACTTCGCGTAGGCGGGAACCTCGCGCCCATCTCCGTCATTCCCGCGCTGGCAAGGCGATAAGCGTCGGGACTGCGCGCAGCCCCTCCGCTCGCGTAGAATAGCGGCGTTCCCTATCCCCATTCAGGAGGACGCGCGCGTGCTGCCCGAGGTCAAGGCGAACTACGGCGAACTGAGGAATTTGGTCAACGGCGAGTGGGTCGAGCCGTCCGGCGGCGGCCGGCTCGATGTCGAGAATCCGGCGACGGCGGGCGTCATCGCGCGGGTTCCGCTCTCCGGGGCGGACGACGTCGGCGCGGCGGTCGCGGCGGCGAAAGCGGCGTTCCCCGCTTGGCGCGACACGCCGCCCGTGCTCCGCGCCCGACGCCTCTTCACGCTGAAGGCGTTGATGGAGGAGCGTTTCGAAGAATTCGCCCGCGTCATCGTGCAGGAGCACGGCAAAACCATAGAGGACGCGCGGGGCGAGACGCGGCGCGCCATCGAAAACGTGGAGGTCGCGGCGGGCATCCCCACGCTGATGCAGGGCTACGGCCTCGAGAACATCGCAAGCGGAATAGACGCGGAGGCCGTCCGCCAGCCGCTGGGCGTCTTCGCCGTCATCGGCCCGTTCAACTTCCCGCTGATGGTGCCCAACTGGTTCATTCCCTACGCGATTGCGACCGGCAACACGGTGGTCGTGAAGCCGTCCGAGCAGACGCCGCTGTCCCTGACGCGGATGGCGGAACTGGCGTTGGAGGCGGGCATTCCCCCGGGCGTGCTGAACGTCGCGCACGGCGCGAAAGACGCGGTGAACGCGCTGCTGGAGCACCCGGACGTGCGGGGCGTCTCGTTCGTCGGGTCGTCGCCCGTCGCGCGCCACGTCTACGCGAAAGCGTCGGCGGAGGGGAAGCGCGTCCAGTGCGGAGGCGGCGCGAAGAACTTCCTTGTGGCGATGCCGGACGCGCAGATGGACGCGGCGGTGGACAATATGATGGGCTCCATCTTCGGAGCGGCGGGGCAGCGCTGCCTCGCGGGGTCGGTCGTCGTGGCGGTGGGGAGCGCCTACGAGGGCGTGCGCGACCGGCTCACGGAAGGAGCGCGCAACCTGAAACTCGGCTACGGGCTGGACGAGAGCGTCGGCATGGGGCCGGTCATTTCGCAGGCGTCGCTCGACCGCGTGCTGGGCTACGTGGACAAGGGCGTCGAGGAAGGCGCGCGGCTGATCGTCGACCGGCGCTCGGCGCGGCGGGAGGAGGAACTGGCGGGCTACTTCGCGGGGCCGTGCGTGTTCGACGGCGCGGAGCCGGATATGGCGATAGCGCGGAAGGAGATTTTCGGGCCGGTGGCCGCGATTATGCGGGCGGACTCGCTGGACGAGGCGATTGACCTCATCGAAGATCTGCCGTTCGGCAACGCGGCGAGCATCTTTACGTCCGGCGGAGGCGCGGCGCGGGAGTTCAAGCGGCGCGTCACTGCGGGCAACATCGGCGTCAACGTCGGAGTCGCCGCGCCGATGGCGTTCTTCCCCTTCGGCGGAATGAAAGACTCATTCTTCGGCGCCGTGCACGCGCAGGGGCGCGAGGTGGTTGACTTCTTCACCGACCGCAAGGTCGTGATCAGCAGGTGGTCGTAACGATGCGCGCGGCGGTCTTCTCCCAGCCCGGGCAGCCGATGTCCGTGGACGAACTGGCGCTGCCGGAGCCCGGCAGGGGCGAGATTCGCCTGAAAGTCGCGGCGTGCGGCGTGTGCCATACCGATCTGCACGTGCTGAAGGGCGAGGTGGCCTTCCCCACGCCCGCCGTGCTCGGGCACGAGGTCTCCGGCGTCGTGGACGCGGTCGGCCCGAACGTTGACGGCGCCGCGCCCGGCGACCGCGTGGCCTGCTCGTTCATTATGCCCTGCGGCGCGTGCGGCTACTGCGTTCGCGGGCGCGAAGACCTCTGCGAGACGTTCTTCGCGTACAACCGCCTCAAGGGGCAACTCTACGACGGATCCACGCGCCTCTACAGGCCGAACGGCGAGCCGGTTGCGATGTACAGCATGGGCGGGCTGGCCGAGTACGCCGTCACGCCCGCGACGTCCGTGTTCCCGCTCCCCGAAAGCGTTCCGCTCAACGACGCGGCGATCATCGGCTGCTCGATCTTCACGGCCTACGGCGCAGTGCGGAATCAGGCGGACGTCCGCCCAGGGCAGAGCGTCGCGGTGTTCGCGGTCGGCGGCGTTGGCACGCAAGTTCTGCAAATGGCGCGGGCGTTCGGCGCGTCTCCCGTCATCGCCGTGGACATACGCGGCGACAAATTGGAGAAAGCGCTGGAGATGGGGGCGACGGCCGTCGTGAACGGCGCGGAGGAGGACGCTCCCGCCCGCGTGCGCGAACTGACCGGCGGGCGCGGCGTCGACGTCGCGGTGGAGGCGCTGGGCTCGCCCGTCACCGCGCGGCAGGCGTTCGAGTCCGTCCGCGACGGCGGGAAGGTCGTGCTGATCGGCATCGCGGCGGCGGGCGTCGAGGTTCCGCTGGAGATTACGCGGTTCGTGCGGCGCGGCGTCACGGTCGTCGGCTCCTACGGCGCGAAGGCGCGGAGCGATATGCCGGAGGTCATCGAACTCGCGCGGCGGGGCGCGGTGGACGTGAGCGCGCCGATCACGCGCCGCTACGCGCTCGACGAAGTGAACGACGCCTACGCCGCGCTCGCCGCCGGGGAAATCGTAGGCCGCGCCGTCATCGAGATGGAGTAGCCGGCGGATGCTCACTGCGTCGCGCCCGCAGCCTGGCCTACCGTATGGCCGCCTTCGAGTAGCGCGTCCCTGTCTCGTCATTCCCGCGTAGGCGGGAATCGCGCCCTGTCTCGTCATTCCCGCGTAGGCGGGAATCGCGCCCCTATCCCGTCGTTCCCGCGTAGGCGAGAACCTCGCCCCATTGCCCCTTCCCGCGTAGGCGGGAATCTCGCCCCCTTGCCCGTCATTCCCGCGTAGGCGGGAGCCTCGCGCCCCTGTCTCGTCGTTCCCGCGAAGGCGGGAACCTCGCCCCCTTGCCGTCGTTCCCGCGAAGGCGGGAACCTCGCCCCCTTGCCGTCGTTCCCGCGTAGGCGGGAATCGCGCCCCCTTGCCGTCATTCCCGCGTAGGCGGGAATCTCGCCCCCTCTGCCGTCGTTCCCGCGTTAGGCGGGACCCCCGCGCCGATTGTTCGGATGCGGTATCCTAACTCCGTTCTGCCCCGTCGCCGCTCCAAATGAGACGCAGGACAAGGGGAGGAACGAGATGAAGGTGATCGCCATCGCAGCGGCGCTGGCCGTCCTGCTCGCGGCGTGCTCGGCCAACCCCACGCCGACGCCCACCAGTACGCCTACGCCTACGCCCGACGTTGCGCCGACGCCTGCGCCGACTCCCACCATTGCGCCGTCGCCGACACCCGTCCCGACGTCCACTCCTGCGCCGACGCCCACCCCGCCGCCGACCTGGACGCCCGTCCCCACGTGGACGCCGATGCCTACCTGGACGCCTACGCCTACTCCCGCCCCCACGTGGACGCCGGAGCCTACGCCGACTCCCACGCCTACGAACACCCCTACCCCTACGGCGACGGCGACTCCTACCTCTACGCCTAGCCCCACGCCGACGCTTACGCCGACCCCCGTATGGGAGACCACCACCGCCGACGGCGGGCCCTTCGACTTCAGGTTCACAGGGCAGCGCCGCTACAGGCTGGAGCAGTCCGGCAGCCGTCTGTACGCCTATATCAGCGACGGACTGATCGGCCTGGACGGACAGCCCAGATTCGATGGACAGACCAGCACAGGCGGACGGACCAATCTGCAGTGGCACATCTTCGTAGAGTGCTCCGACGGCCGCGATGTTGGCTTCGCGTGGGCGACAAACGACAGATTCGCATCGGTGATGAGGGACTTCCCCCTGTGGCGGGAGCGCTACCGGGCGCGCCTCTGCCTCAACGAGCCGCACAACGGCCTCCTCCAGTAGACGAACGGAAGGAACGCCCCCCGCAACGCGCCACGTCTCCAAAGCGTCCCACGCGCCACGCCCTGCCCGCGAAGGCGGGAATCCAGTCGGCGCCCCAGTCATTCCTCCCCCGCCCCAGTCGGCGCAAGGAGCGGCTGGGGTGAGGGCTGGGGGGTCGTACTGATCGGCGTCGCGGGTTCCGCTGGAGGCGGGCAACAATAGGTATACTGGATTGCTATGCTCGACCGGCTCGAAAATGCTTTGGACGCCGCCCGGCGGGAACGGCGCACCGCCGTCATTCCTTACGTGACCGTCGGCTTTCCGACGCTCGAGGACACACTCGCCATCGTTCCCGCCATTGAGCGCGCGGGGGCGGACGTCATCGAACTTGGCGTTCCTTACAGCGACCCGCTCGCGGACGGCCCGACGATACAGGCGGCCAGCCATCGCGCGTTGCAAGGCGGAATGAGCATACGGGGCTGCCTCGACGCGGCGCGCTCCCTCAGGCAGGCCGGCGTTGGCGTTCCGCTCATCTTTATGGGCTACTACAACCCGATTCTGCAGTACGGCCCCGCCGCTTACGCCGCCGATTGCGCCGACGCGGGCGTGGACGCGCTCCTCGTCCCCGACCTTCCGCCCGACGAGGCGGGAGAATTGCGGGACGCGCTCCAACAGCGCGGACTGGGCCTCGTGAGCATGCTCGCGCCGACGAGCACGGACGAGCGCGTCGCGCTCGGCTGCGCCGCGTCCAGCGGATTCGTCTACTGCGTCAGCGTCACGGGGGTGACTGGCTCGCGGAACAACCTGCCGGACGACTTGCCCGGCTTCGTCGAGCGCGTGCGGCGGCATACGAGTTTGCCCGTGGCGGTCGGATTCGGCGTCTCGGAGCGGTTGCACGTCGAGCGCGTGGGAGCGGTCGCCGACGCGGCCGCGGTCGGCAGCGCGCTCATCGAGGCGATCGGATCAGCGCCGCCCGGAGAGGCCGCATCGCGCGCGGCGGCGTTCATCGGCGGGTTGGCGCGCCCGTTCAGATAGGCGCGAATTGGCAAGGCGCCGCGCCCCGGGCCTACGATTCGCGGAGGGCGCGGTGGACCTTCTCCGCGGTTACGGGGAGGTCGCGGACGCGGACGCCCACGGCGTCGGCGACGGCGTTCGCTATGGCGGGGGCGGTCTGCGAGTTGGACTGCTCGCCGATGCCCTTGATCCGGTAGGGGCCCCATCCGCCGCCCTCCTCCTCGTCCAGAATCGCCGTCCGCAACTCCGGCAGGTCGGCCATCGTCGGGATTTTGTAGTCGGCGAACGACGCGGTGGTGACGCGCCCGTCCTCGACGGCGAGTTCCTCCTGCAGGCCGAAGCCGATGCCTTGCACGAGGCCGCCGTTGATCTGCCCCTGATGGCCGATGGGGTTGAGTATCTTGCCGGTGTCGTGGGCGGTGGTCATCGTGAGGAGTTTCACCTGGCCGGTCTCGCGGTCGACGGCGACTTCGGCGACTTGCGCGGTGAAGGCCGTGTAGGGGTTGCGGGCGGTGTCCTGCACGTCGCCGAATCCGGCGATGGGCGCGCCGACGCGCTCGGCGAGAGAGGCCCAGGCGACGGACTCGCCGGTGTCCGTCCGGCGGAGCGCCTCGCCGTTCACTTCCAGCCCGTCCTCGGGCCAGCCGAGCAAGTCGGCGGCGAGTTTGAAGAGTTCGGCTTTCGCGGCCTGCGCCGCGTCCCATACCGCCGCGCTCGCCATCCGGGTCACGCGCGCGCCGCCGATGCCTGAGTCGAACGACGCGCTCGCGGTGTCCCAAACGGCGACGCTGACCTGCTCCACGGGCAAGCGGAGTTCGTCGGCGACGATCTGCTGCATCACGGTGTAGGAGCCGGTGCCCTGCTCGAAGACGGACGTATTGACGACGACGGAGCCGTCGGGATGGAGCGTCACGCCGGCGTGAGTTTCGCCGCCGGCCTGCACGCGCTCGCCGATGGCGACGCCTCTGCCGTAGGCGACGCGCCCGCCGGAGGGCAGGGGTTCGGCGTAGCGGGCGGCGTCGAGCGCGGCGTCGAGCGTCTCGATGGAGCGGACTTGCTGGAACAGCGTGCCGAGCGAGTCTTCCTGCCCCTCGACGACGAGGTTTTTGCGGCGCAGTTCCACGGGGCTCATTCCCAGTTCGGCGGCGAGGCAGTCCATTTGGGACTCGACGGCGAACATCGCCTGCGGCTCGCCGGGGCCGCGCATATAGCCGCAGGGGACGTTGTTGGTGTAGACCTGATGCTCGACGATGCGCGTGTTGGGGGCGCGGTAGGGGCCGGCCGCCGCGCTCGCGCCGCCGAGGTGCCCGCCGGGCTTGAATCCGGCGTAGGCGCCGCTGTCGTACTCGACGAGCGCCTCGTGGGCGACGATGGTTCCGTCGCGCTTCGCGCCCGTCCGCATCGTGACGCGGGATGCGTGGCGCGGGTTGGCGGACGCGAGGTCTTCCGCGTAGTCGAAGACGATTTTGACGGGCCTGCCCGCGCGCCGCGAGAGCATCCATGCGGCGGGGATGGCCATCGCGGAGCCCTTGCCGCCGAAGTCGCCGCCGATGGTGACCGGGTTGAACACGACGTCGGCGGCGTCCGCGCCGATGGCCGCCGCGACCATGCGCTTGCCCGGATGCGGAGACTTGTTGCCCGCCCACACGTCCACTTTGCCCGACGGATGCGCGAGCACGAGGCAGGTGTGAGGCTCGAGATACGCCTGATGCTGGCGCGGCGTGCTGAAGACGTTCTCGACGATGACGTCGGCCTCCGCCATTCCCGCGTCCACGTCGCCCTTCGCCCACTCCCAGACGGTGTAGACGTTGCTCGGCTCCGCCACCTCTTTCGGGTAGCCTTTGATCTCCAGCATATCCTCGTGGACGAGGGGCGCGCCTTCCGCCTTCGCCTCGTCCATCGAGAGGACGGCGGGGATTTCCTCGTAGTCCACCTCGATGAGGTCGAGGGCGCGCTGGGCGGTCTCCTCGTCGTCCGCGGCGACGGCGGCGACCTGCTCGCCGATGAAGCGGGCGACGCCCTGCGCGAGGACGGGGACGTCGAGGACGGCGCGTCCGTGCCGCGCGCCGGGGCGGATGTCGGCGCCGGTGACGACGGCGCGGACGCCGGGCAGCCGCTCGGCTTCCGTCGCGTCAATGGAGCGTATGCGGGCGTGGGGGTACGGCGAGCGGAGCGTCTTGCCGAAGAGGGCGCCGTCGAGTTGGACGTCGGCGGTGTAGGCGGCGCGTCCGGTGGTCTTGTCCACGCCGTCAACGCGGGGGGTGGGCGCGCCGATTGCGCGTCCGGAGGGTTGGGCGGTCATTCAGCGACTCCAAGCGGGCGGGATTGGGATGCAGAGGATAGCACGGCGGAGGCGGGGCGGGGCAGAGGGGGGGCGGCGCTTGCTTCGCGTGGCGCGCGGCTGCCGCGGGTTCGCCGGATTCGCAACGATGGGCGGCGCGGAATTCAGGTAAGATTCCGCCTGCGCGGGAATGACGATGCGCTGCGCGCCGCGTTAAAGGGGGGCGAGATTCCCGCCTTCGCGGGAACGACGGGGCGCAAGGGATGGATTCCGCCTGCGCGGGAATGACGATGCGCTGCGCGCCGCGTCATAGGGGGCGAGGTTCCCGCCTTCGCGGGAACGACGGGGCGCAGCCGACAGGTTGCAGCGACATAAAGAGCACGAGATGACCAGCCTCATCACCGGAGCGGGACTCGTCGGCGCGGCCTACGCCAGGGAGGCCATCGCGGAGGGAGACCGCGCCGTCTTCTTCGACGCGCGGCCCGACGCGGACTTCCTGCGCGCCAAACTCGGCGGGGCGCCCTACGACGCCGTTCAGGGCGACTTGCGCGACTTGCCCGCGCTCGTGGACGCGATGCAGCGGCATACCCCGGAGGTCGTCATCCACACCGCCGGCCTCATCGGCAACAGCGTCCAAAGCCCCGTCTACACGGGCATGCAGGTCAATGTGCAGGGGACGATCAACGCGCTCGAGGCCGCGCGGCTTACGGGCGTCAAGCGCTTCGTCCATATCAGCACTGACGGCGTGTACGACCGGCGAGGCGATGCCGCGTCCGCCATCACGGAGGACTGTCCGCGGGCGGGCGGGGGCTCGCCCTACCTGGCGTCCAAAGTCGCCAACGAGCACATCGCGGAAGCCTACGCGGCCTACTACGGCTTCGAACTCGTCCTTGTCCGCCCGTCCAACGTGTTCGGCTACGGGCATTTCCGGGGCGGCTCAAGGGGCGGCATGACCGTCCACAGCCTTGTCGAGGCCGGACTCTCCGGCGAGCCGCTCGTCGTTCCGGCGATTCGCGCCCGCGCCTTCGAGCACCTCTACGCGAAAGACCTGGGCAGGCTCGTGCGGCGCGCCGCGGCCGTTCCCGTCTCCGGCGCGGCGGCGTTCAACGGCGGCAACGGCTACGTCACGCCGTTCGAGGAACTCGCGGACGCCGCGCGCTCGGCGCTGCCGAACCTCAACGTGACGATCGCCCCCGCCGAAGGGCCGCCGCCGGAGCCCGAGGCGCCGCTGGACATCACTCGCGCGAAAGCGCTGTTGGGCTGGGCGCCGGAGCGCTCCATCGCGGAAGCCTTCGCCGACTACGCCGAGGAAATGCGCGCCGCGCAGGGATGAGAAGCGAGCGCTTGCGCGGTCAGGCGGCGGACAGTAGGGCGAGGTTCCCGCCTTCGCGGAACGCCGGGGCGCGGGGGATGGATTCCGCCTGCGGGGGCGAGGCGGTTAGGTTATGCGAGGTCAGGACGATAGATTACAGCGACTAGGAAGGAGCACGAAATGACCAGCCTCATCACCGGAGCGGGACTCGTCGGCGCGGCTTACGCCAGGGAGGCCATCGCGGAGGGAGACCGCGCCGTCTTTTTCGACGCGCGGCCCGACGCGGACTTCCTGAGCGTCAAACTCGGCGGGGCGCCCTACGACGCCGTTCAGGGCGACTTGCGCGACTTGCCCGCGCTCGTGGCCGCGATGCAGCGGCATACCCCGGAGGTCGTCGTCCACACCGCCGGACTCATCGGCAACAGCGTCCAAAGCCCCGTCTACACGGGCATGCAGATCAACGTGCAAGGGACGATCAACACGCTCGAGGCCGCGCGGCTGACGGGCGTCAAGCGTTTCGTTCACGTCAGCACCTACGGCGTGTACGACCGGCGAGGCGAGGCCGCGTCCGCCATCACGGAGGATTACCCGCGAGCGGGCGAGGGCGTGCCCTACTCCGCGTCCAAAGTCGCCAACGAGCACATCGCGGAAGCCTACGCGGCCTACTACGGCTTCGAACTCGTCTTTGTCCGTCCGTCCAACGTGTTCGGCTACGGGCACTTCCGTGGCGGCTCCGGGGGCGGAATGACCGTCCACAGCCTCGTCGAGGCCGGATTCTCCGGCGAGCCGCTCGTCGTTCCGGCGATTCGCGCCCGCGCCTTCGAGTACGTCTACGCGAAAGACTTGGGCAGGCTCGTGCGGCGCGCCGCGACCGTTCCCGTCTCCGGCGCGGCGGCGTTCAACGGCGGCAACGGCTACATCACGTCGTTCGAGGAACTCGCGGACGCCGTGCGCTCGGCGCTGCCGAACCTCGACGTGACGATCGCGCCCGCCGAAGGGCCGCTGCCGGGACCCACGACGCCGCTGGACATATCCCGCGCGCGCGCGCTCTTGGACTGGGCGCCGGAATACTCCATCGCGGAAGCCTTCGCCGACTACGTTGAGGAAATGCGCGCCGCGCAGGGATGAGGGAACGACGCCCCGCCGTTGCGAACGCTATGCCTGCCGAACCGACGCAGCAGCGCCCCGGCCCCGCCGCCGTCGTGGGCGCGACGTCCTGGGGAACGACGCTCGCGCTGACGCTAGCCCGCCGCGGCGCGGACGTCCGCCTGCTGGCGCGAACGTCCGCTGAGGCTCAGCGGCTCGCGGCTGACGGGGAGCACGCGGCGCGGCTGCCCGGCCATCGCTTCCCTCCGTCGCTGCGCGTCACGGCGGACTGGGGCGCCGGAATGCAGGGCGCGCCGTTCGCGCTGTTCGCCGTCCCTAGCCAGACGCTGCGGGAGAACGCCCGCCGCGCCGCGCCCTCCCTCCCGCAAGGCGTAATCGTCATCTCCGCGTGCAAAGGCTTGGAGCGCGGAACGTTCCGGCGGATGAGCGCCGTGCTGGAGGAGGGACTGGCGGACGCCGCCCCGAGGCTTTGCGTCCTCTCCGGCCCGAACCTCGCCCACGAGGTGGCGCGCGGGCTTCCGGCCTCGGCGGTCGTCGCCTCGGCGGACGCGGACGCGGCGGCGCAGGCGCAGGCGCTCCTCAACTCGCCAACCTTCCGCGTCTACACGAACCGCGACGTGATCGGAACGGAACTCGCGGGCGCGCTGAAGAACATCATCGCCATCGGCGCGGGGACGTGCGACGCGCTCGGACTCGGCGACAACGCGAAGGCGGCCTTCCTGACGCGGGGACTCGCGGAGATCACGCGGCTGGGCGTCGCCGCCGGCGGAGAAGCGGCGACCTTCGCGGGCAACGCGGGATTCGGCGACCTGATGGCCACCTGCTCCAGCGCCTTGAGCCGCAACCGCCGCTTGGGGGTCGCGCTGGGAGAAGGGCGCTCGCTCGATGACGCGCTAGCCTCGCTCGGCGGGCAAGTCGCGGAAGGCGTCGCCGCGACGCAGGCGGCGCTGGAGATGGCCGCCGCGCTTAGCGTCGAAATGCCCATAACGGAAGCGACGGCGCGCGCGCTGTTCCAAGGCGAGGCGCCCCGCGACGTCCTGTACGACTTGATGACGCGAGCGCCGAGGCGGGAGTAGCGCGCAGCACCCCACGCGCCACGTCATTCCCGCGAAAGCGGGAACCTACTGGGAGCATCGCCCTGCCCGCGCAGGCGGGAATCCAGGCGGCGCGCAGCGCCCCCCTTGCCACGTCATTCCCGCGAAAGCGGGAATCTCGCCCCCTGTCCCTGTCTCTCTCTGTTTCGCCCTGCCCGCCTGCGCGGAACCGCGAGGCGGAGGGGCGTGATACCCTCAACGCTATGACTGTCGTTCCGATTGCAAATGGGTTGTATCCCCCGGAGCCCGCTCTCGGATTGCTGCGGCGCGCCGGCGAGGCGGCGGCGAACGCGGGCGCAAGCCTGTGGCTCGTCGGCGGGCCCGTGCGCGACGCTTTCCTGGGACGCCCCATACGCGACTTGGACCTCGCGTCCGAAACGCCGGCCGACGAACTGGGGCCGCTGCTCGCGGCGGAATTGGGCGGCTCCTGCGGCGGGAGTTCAGCGTTCGGAACCGTCAAGATTCGCGCCGGCGGGAAGGCGATTGACCTCGCCACGACGCGCGCGGAGCGCTACGCCAAGCCCGGCGCGCTGCCCTCCGTGACCTGGGCCGGCCTCGAGGCCGACCTCGCGCGGCGCGACTTCAGCATCAACGCGATGGCCGCGTCGCTCCGCCCTGACAGGTTCGCGGAATTGCTGGACACGCGCGGAGGCGAGGCCGACGTTCGGGGGGGCGTCATCCGCGCGCTGCACGCCCAGTCGTTCGTTGACGACCCCACTCGCTGCTTCCGCGCCGCGCGCTACGCCGCGCGCTTGGGCTTCGAGGTCGAACCCGCCACGCGCCGTTGGCTGCGGAACGGGCTGCCCCATCTTCAGGACGTCTCCGGCGCGCGGATCCGCCGCGAAATCGAGCGCATCCTCGCGGAACGGAACTCGCCGAAAGCGCTCGCCGCCGCGATCAGCCTCGGCGCGCTTCCCGCAGTGGAGCCCGCGAGCGGCGCCCCCGCCGTCCGGCAGACCCTCGACCGGGCCTGGCGACTCGGCTTGGGGCGTCTCGCGGCGCTCGCCGCCTTCGCCTACGCTTTGCCGGACGACCGCGCCGAAGCCTTCTGCGAGCGCATCAGCGCGACCAAGCCGCAACGGGAAGTCGTCCAATGGGCGGTTCGCTTGCGCGAGGCGGAGCCGCGCCTCCATCGCGCGCTGCGCCCCAGCGAAACCGACGCCGTCGTGGGGCGCGCTCCCGACGACGCCATCGAAGGGGCGTGCGCCGCCGCGACCAGCCCCGCCGCTCGGCGGAACCTCATCACCTACTTCTTCGAGTCCGAGCACGATGTCTTGCTGGACGGAGACGACTTGATGGCGCTCGGAGCGCCCCCCGGCCCGGCGGTCGGCGAAATCGCGGAGGCGCTGCGCCTCGCCGTTCTGGACGGCGGCGTGGAGAGCGTCGCCGAAGCCGAGGATTTCGTCGCCCGGACGCTGGCGGCGAGGCGGCTGGGCCGCTCGCCGTAACTCGAGCGATGACGCAATTTCCTTTCCGAACGTCTCTGCTGCGCGCGCATCCGCTCGACGCGCCGGTCGTCGCGCTGGCGGCGCAGATTGAGGAGCGCGGCCCCGACCGCGCCGTTCTCACCGCCGTCGGCGCGGTGAAATTTCACGGCGAGCGCGTCCTCGGCGCGTTCCATGCGGACGACGCGGCGGGCATCGCGGCGCTGGCCGATTTCGTCGGCGACGCGCCGCTCGCGGCGCACGGGCTGAGGGGCGCATTGGCGCAGGCGGGGCTGGACGCCGCGCTCGGCGCGAGCGTATGGGACACGCGCGAGTTGGCCGAATTGCTGCTGCCCGCGAGCGCCGACGACGCGCTGCCGCAGTTGACGGCGCGGCTCGGCTTGGAATGGCCGTCATCCGAAGACGCCGCCGCCTCCGAGGTGATCGGCGACGCGCACGCGACCCGCGCCGTTCATCTCGCGCTCGTGGAGCGGGCGCGGGCGCTCCCGGTCGGCGCGCTCCTTCGTCTGGCCGACCTGTTGCGGCGTGCCCAAAGCCCGCTGGCCGAACTGATCGCCGCGCTCGCCGACGCCCCGGCCGGGCCCGGAACCGGGCGCGTCGGCGCGGTCGACGAGGCCGCAATCGCAAGCAGGCTGGAGCGTCCGCGCTCGCTGGGAACGCCGAACGCCCCCAAGCCGTTCGCCCCGGGCGAGGTCGGCGCGCTGCTCGCGGACGGCGGCCCGTTCGCCCGGCGCTTTCCCCGGTACGAGCCTCGCGCTGAGCAGGCGGCGATGGCCGAAGCGGTCGCCCGCGCCCTGGGCTCCCCGGACGGCGGCGGCTCCGCGAACGGCGGCGGCCCGCGCCATCTGCTCGTCGAGGGCGGCACCGGCATCGGCAAGTCCGTCGCCTATCTGCTGCCCGCCGCCTTGTTCGCGCTCCGCAACAACGTCCGCGTAGTCATTTCCACCAACACGATCAACCTGCAAGAGCAACTGATCGCGAAAGACATCCCCGATCTGCTGGACGCGCTGCGGGACGAGCCGGAGTTGGACTTGTCGAGATTCCGCTGCGCGCAACTCAAGGGCAAGGCGAACTACCTTTGCCTCCGCCGCTGGGAAGCGCACGCCAACGCCGACGCCGCGTCTCCCGACGAGGCGCGAATGCTGGCCAAAACGCTCGCATGGCTCGACGAGACCCGCACCGGCGACCGCGCCGAACTGCGGCTCGACGCGGCGGAAGTCGGGGCTTGGGGGCGGATGAGCGCGAGCGGCTTCTCCGCATGCGCCGGAGCGCGGGAGGGCGCCTGCTTCTACCGCCACGCACGCGAGGAGGCCGCCGCCGCGCACTTGCTCGTCGTCAATCACTCGCTGCTGCTCTCCGATCTGCAGGTCGGCGGCTCGCTTCTGCCGGACTACGACTTCCTCATCGTGGACGAGGCGCACAATCTGGAGACGGAGGCCACCCGGCAATTCGGGTTCCGCATCTCGCAGTCAACGGTCGAGGATCTCGTCGAGCGGCTAGGCGGCGTCATTCATAGTTTCGGCATAGCCGCGCGGGCGAGCGCGATGGAGCAAGCGCGCAAGGAAAGCGCCGACCTCCGCCGCGACGAGGCGCAGACGCCCCTTTACCGCGTCCGCGACGAGTGGGCGCGCCTCACGGCGGGGCTCGCGGAGTTCGCCGCCGCGCAACGCGCCGGGGAATCGGACGACGGCGAACTCCGCATCACGCGAGCCGAGCGCGCGCAGCCCGCCTGGTCCGCCCTCGACGTCGATTGGGACGCTTTTGAGCGGAGCATCGCGGAAGCCGCCGAACGCGCCGCCGCGCTGTTCCGCGAAATGGAAAGTCTGCCCTCCGGCGCCGTGCCCGGCCTCGATCAATTGAAAGGCGACTTGACGGAATGGCTCGCCGATCAGGCCGAAGCGCGGGCGTCGGCGCGGTCTTTCGTATCCGAGCCGGACGATCAGACCGTCTACTGGATCGGACGCGGCGCGAACCTCTCGCTGAACGGCGCGCCGCTCGACGTCGCGCCGCGCTTGCGCGAGGAACTCTTCGACGCGAAGCAGGCCGTCGTTCTCACGAGCGCGACGCTCGCCGTGGGCGGAGGATTCGCGCACGTCCGCGACCGGCTCGGCGTCGAGGAGCCGGAGGAGGTCGCGCTCGGCTCGCCGTTCGACTACCGCAAGGCCGCGCTCCTTTGCCTGCCGACCGACGTGCCGGAGCCGCGCGATCCGCGCTACGCCGACGCCGTCGCCCGCGTGCTGGACGAGGTCGCGCGAATGTCCGAGGGGCGCACGATGGCGCTGTTCACCTCCCACGCCGCCCTTCGCGCAGCCGCGGCGCGCCTCCGCAGGACGCTCCCGCCTCGCGGAATCGGCGTGCTCGCGCAAGGCCCGGACGGCGCGCCTCAGCAACTGCTGGCGCGCTTCCGCCGCCGACCGCGCGCCATTCTGCTCGGCACCGCCTCGTTCTGGGAAGGCGTGGACGTCGGCAACGCCGCGCTCAAAACGCTCGTCCTGGCGCGGCTGCCCTTCAACGTTCCCACCGAGCCCATCTTCGCGGCGCGCTCCGCCCAATACGAGCAGCAGGCGTTTATGCAATACGCCGTCCCGCAGGCCGTGCTCCGCTTCCGCCAGGGCTTCGGGCGCCTCATCCGCAGCAAAGGCGACCGCGGCGTCGTTGTCGTCCTCGACAGCCGCATCGCGTCGAAAGCCTACGGACGAGTCTTCCTCGAATCCATTCCTCCCGCCTCGACGATGCGCGCGCCTTTCGGCGAACTCGCGCCGGCGATCCGCCGCTGGCTCGCCGACGGCGACGCGCCGCAATGACCACCGCCTTGCCCACAGCCTTGTTCATTCCCGGCGAGCCGCTCGACCTGACGAGTTCGCTCACGTCCGGTCAGTGCTTCCGGTGGCGCGTTGACGACGCTGGACGCTGGACGGGCGCGCTTGGCGGCGACGTCGTCCGCCTCTCGCCCGCGTCCGGCGGGGCCATCGCCGTCGAGAGCGCGCCCTCGCCGCCGGATGAGACGGCCAAAGCCCTCGCCGGTTACTTCCGCATCGGCGACGACCTCGCCGCCGTGCAGAGGCGCATCTGCTGGGACGAGCGCGTCAGCGAGGGCGTCGCGGCCTATCCGGGAATGCGCGTGCTCCGGCAAGAGCCGTGGGAGACGCTCGCCGCCTTCATCCTTTCCTCGACCTCTAATATGCCGCGCATCAGCCGCACCGTCGAATTGCTCGCCGAAACTTTTGGCGAGCGCGTAACGCTGAACGGCGCGGCGCGCCGAACGTTCCCCTCGCCCGAGCGTTTGGCCGAGGCCGGCGAGTCGCGGCTCCGCGAACTCGGCTGCGGGTTCCGCGCCCCGTACCTCGCGGAGGCCGCCGCCGCGGTCGCCTCCGGCGCTCTGCCTCTCGACGCGCTCCGCGGCGCGCCCTACGCAGACGCGCTCGCCGCCCTCACGTCGCTGCGCGGCGTCGGCGACAAGATCGCCGACTGCGTGATGCTCTTCGCGCTGGACAAGACGGAGGCGTTCCCCATCGACCGCTGGGCGCTCAAGGTCTTGCGCGAGTGGTACGGGCTGCCCGTCAACGCCAAATACGCCGAAGCCCGCGAATGGGCGTGGAGCCGCTTCGGCGCCGACGCGGGCTACGCCAACCAGTGCCTCTTCTGGCTCGTCCGCCAGTCCACGCGGCCGCTCCGTTCCATCGCCACCATCGAGCCTCCCCAGGCGGAACGCCGCGCCTGGCCGTGAATTCCTCTCCCCGCGTACTATAAGCCTAGCGCGTTGCACCAAGCGGGAGTCGCGCTCTGGAGGCGGATGCTGTGCCTAACGTTCATTCCGGCCTAACAATCCTCGGCGTCCACGGCTTGCCTGAGATCGCGGAGGGCGACGACCTCGGCATGCTCATCGCCCGCGCCTGCGAAGCCCAGGCGACTCCGCTCGCGGACGGCGACGTCCTCGTCGTGACGCAGAAGATCGTCTCGAAGGCCGAGGGGCGCGTCCTCGATCTGAGCGGCGTCGAGCCGTCGGCGCGGGCGCGCGATTTCGCGGAAGCATGGGAGAAAGACGCGCGCGCCGTCGAGGTCGTCCTGCGCGAGGCCGTCCGCGTCGTCCGCATGGAGAACGGCGTGATCATCACGGAGACGCGCCACGGCTTCGTTTGCGCCAACTCCGGGGTGGACGCTTCCAACGTCGGCAGAGGCGGCGAGGACTGCGTCGTGCTCCTTCCGCTCGACCCGGACGCTTCGGCGCGGCGCATCCGCGGCGCCTTGCGCGAGGCCAACGGAGCGGACATTGCCGTCATCGTCTCCGATACGTTTGGGCGCCCGTGGCGGGAGGGCGCGGTGAACGTCGCCATCGGAGCGGCGGGCGTCGAGCCGCTCCTCGACTACCGGGGCCAAGCCGACGACGACGGACGCGAGTTGCGCTCCACAGTCATCGCAGTAGCCGACGAAATCGCCTCGGCGGCGGAACTCGCGATGGGCAAACTCGACCGCGCGCCAGCCGCAATTATGCGCGGCTACCCTTACCGCAAGAGCGAATCCGGCGTCCGCTCCGTCATCCGCGAGCGGGGGAAAGACCTGTTTCGCTAGCGCGGGCGCGACGTCGAGCCCGCCGTTTACGAGGGCCAGTTCCAGAGGCAGCGGCAGTCGCCCCTCTAGTGCGCGTATCATATCCTCCAGGGCTATGACGACGCGCGACGACATCCTCCGCATCGGCGAATTCTCGTTCGCCTCGCGCCTCTTCGCCGGAACAGGGCGCCACCGCAGCGACGCCGAACTCACGGCCTCGCTCGAAGCCTCCGGCGCGGAGGTCGTCACGGTCGCCATCCGCCGGCTGAATCTGGATAACCCCGCCGAGCCGACCATCCTCGACGTCGTTGACCCGCGGCGCTGCGCGATTCTCCCGAACACCGCCGGTTGCGCCACCGCGGAGGACGCGCTGATGACCGCGCGCCTCGCCCGCTCGCTTGGCCTGCCCAACTGGGTGAAACTTGAGGTCATTCCCGACCCGAAATACCTGCTGCCCGACCCGGTCGGCACATTGGAGGCCGCCAAAGCGCTCGTCGCCGACGGCTTCGCCGTGCTCCCTTACATTCACGCCGACCCCGTGCTGGCCAAGCGTTTGGAGGAGGTTGGCTGCGCCGCCGTGATGCCGCTCGGCTCCGCCATCGGCTCCGGGCAAGGCATTCACACCGCCGAGGAAATATCCATTATCATCGAGCAGGCCAATGTTCCCGTCATCGTGGACGCTGGCCTCGCCGTTCCCTCCCACGCGGCGCAGGCAATGGAGATGGGCGCGGACGCCGTGCTCGTCAACACCGCCATCGCCCGGGCCGGGAACCCCGCGCTGATGGCCGAGGCGTTCCGCCGGGGCGTCGAGGCCGGGCGCTTGGCGTTTCTCGCGGGGCGCATCGCCGCGCAGCGTTACGCGCAGGCGAGCAGTCCGCTGGAAGGCGTCATCCGCTCCACCTAATCCACCATTCGAGGCAACTCCGCCGTGAACGCTTCATCCCTCCCCGCTCTCCCGTCCCCCATCGTCGCGCTCGTAACGAGCAGATCCCTCGCAGGCGGCGAGGACGCGCTCGTAGAAGCCGTCGCGCAGGCCGTCGCCAACGGCGTCAACCTCGTGCAGATGCGTGAGAAAGACCTGCCCGACGCCGCGCAACTCGCGCTCGCCCAACGCCTCCGCGAGGCGGCGGGGGGCAAGGCGCTCCTGTTCGTCAACGACAGTCTGAGCGTGGCCGAAGCGTGCGGCGCCGACGGCGTTCACCTCGGCGAGCGTTCGCGCACCGTGGCGGCGGTTCGGGCGGCGGCGGCGCGCCCTCTTCTGATCGGACGCTCCGCGCACGACGCGGACGGGGCGCGGGAAGCGGCGGCGCAAGGGGCGTCGCTCGTCGTCGCCGGCGCCGTCAACCCATCGCCCACGCACCCAGGGCAAACGCCTGCGGGCGTCGGACTCATCGGCGCGTGCGTCGCCGCCGCCGCCGTTCCGGTCGTCGCCATCGGCGGCATCACCGCCGGCAACGCGGGCGCCGCGATGCGGGCAGGCGCGGCGGGCGTCGCAGTAATCAGCGCGATTCTCGGCGCGCCCAACCCCGGAGAGGCGGCGGCGGAACTCGCCGCCGCCGTCCGGGGCGCAACGTCCGCATAGAGGCGTATCCTGAATTCGCGCAGAGGAGCGTAGGAGCCGCGATGATGCTCACGATCAACGGCGAGGCGCGCGAGGTGTCCGGCCCGGTGACCGTCGCGCAGTACCTCGAAACGCTCGGGCTCGCGGGGCGCTACGTCGCCGTCGCCCGCAACGGCGACGTGCTCGACCGCGCCGCTTTCCCCGGCGTAACGCTGCAAGACGGCGACCGCATCGAGATCGTGCGTCCCGTCGGCGGCGGATAGGCGCGCGCCGCTCAACCCGATTGACGCTTAGCTAGATAGTGAACGAGCGCATAGTGTTGCCGCCGCCCGTTCCGTTGCGCTATAATCGCGGGACGCGGGGGAGCGCCCCCGCCTTCCGTTGCGATTTCAGGGCATAGGATTCGGGACACAGGAGAGGCAGTGCGTCAGTACGAATTGGTGTTGCTCGTGCATCCGGACGCCGACGAGGAGCGCTTGAGCGCGGTCGTTGAGCGCGTGCGCCGCGTCGCGGCCGACCACGGCGGGGACGTCACCGGCGAGGACGGCTGGGGCAAGCGCAAACTCGCCTACAAGATCGGACGCTTCACGGAGGCCAACTATCACCTCGCCAACCTCCAGATGGAGGGCGGGGGCGCCGCGGTCCTCGACAACGCCCTCAAACTGACGGACGACGTCATCCGCCACCTCCTCATCCGGTTGGACGAGGAGTAGGCAGGAGCCCGCCGATGCTGAACAAGATTATGATCATCGGGAACGTGGGAACGGACCCGGAGATGCGGTACACGCCCTCCGGCGCTCCCGTCACCTCCTTCCGCATCGCCACCAGCCGCTCCTACACCGGACAGGACGGCGAGCGCAAGCAGGAAACCGAGTGGTTCACCGTCGTCGCCTGGGGGCGGCGGGACGGAGGCGGCCTCGCCGAGCAGGTGAACCAGTACTTGGCGAAAGGGCGCAAGGTCTACGTCGAGGGACGCTTGCATAGCCACTCCTACACTGGGCAGGACGGCCAAACGCGATTCCGCAACGAGATCATCGCCGAACGCGCGCTGTTCATAGACAGGCCCGGCGACGGCGACGAGTACGCCGCCGGCGCGGCGGGCGGCTACGGCGGAGGCTACCGGCAAAGCGGGGGCGGCTACGGCGGGGGCGACTACTCCCCGCCGTCCGACGCGCAGTCCCCCGACGACCTCCCATTCTGACGACGAGCGGCGCAGGGCGGAGCGAACGGCCCGCGCCAACCAGCGAGGAGAACGCCTAAATGCAGAGCACGAGACGGCGGCGCCCCGGAGGGCGGCGGTTCTTTCCCCGGCGGAAGGTCTGCTACTTCAGCGCCGAGAAGAAGACGCCGAGTTACAAGGACGTGCCCGTCCTGCGCCGCTTCATCTCCGAATGGGGCAAGATAGACTCCAGCAGGCGCACCGGCACGCGCGCCCGGCACCAGCGGAAACTCGCCGTCGCCATCAAGCGCGCCCGCTTCCTCGCCCTGCTGCCCTACACCGGCGGCCACAGCCTCATCGAGATGACGCGCCCCGACCGGGGCGGCGGCCGCGGCGGCTTCCGGCGCGACCGCGACGGGGGGCGCCCGCGCGAGGGCAGGCCGTCCGGCCCGCCGCCCGGCGCCGGAGCTCCGCAGGCGCAGGCGTCCGCCCCTGCTCCGGGGACAGGCGAGGCGCCGCCGCAGGCGCCCGCCGCCGATGCGCCCGCAGCCGAGGCTCCTGCGGCGGAAGAGTCCGCCGTCGCCGATGCGCCTGCAGCCGAGGCTCCTGCGGCGGAAGAGTCCGCCGCCGCCGATGCGCCCGCAGCCGAGGCTCCTGCGGCGGAAGAGTCCGCCGCCGCCGATGCGCCCGCAGCCGAGGCTCCTGCGGCGGAAGAGTCCGCCGTCGCCGATGCGCCTGCAGCCGAGGCTCCTGCGGCGGAAGAGTCCGCCGCCGCCGATGCGCCCGCAGCCGAGGCTCCTGCGGCGGAAGAGTCCGCCGCCGCCGATGCGCCCGCAGCCGAGGCTCCTGCCGGAGCCGCAGGCGCGCCCGAACCTCAAGAGCAGACGAACGCCTAGATGCGACAACGCCGCCGCGCGGAACGCCAGCAAGCGGCGCGCTCGGCTTCGCAGGAAACCGGAAGCCGCCGCCGCGTAAGCGACCGTAGAGCCCAGCGCATCCTCTACGGCGTCATCGCCGTGGTCGCAATCGCCCTCGCCGGCCTGCTCGCGTCGGGCTGGTACCTCAACTCCTACCGCCTTCCCCGCAAAGTCGTCGCCGAATTCGAGGGCGTCGGCATCCAACTGCGGGAGGTCGTTCCCTACTCGGCGCTCACCGCTCCGGCCACAGGCTCGCTGAATCCGAACGCCGGGCTGAGCGCGCTCGTCCGCAACGCGATCCTCGAACGCCGCAGCGAAGAAATCCAGGCGGAAGTGACGGACGAAGACGTCGACGCGGAGGTCGTCCGCCAGTTCGAGCCGCCTCCGGAGGGCGAAGACGCCGAGCCTCCCGCGTCCCTCAGCGAAGAGGGGCGCGACGCGCTCCGCGAGTTCCTAGACGTGTTTCGCGTGAGCGACGCCGAGCACCGCGCCTGGATCGCCGGAGAACTCCGCGCCGAGGCCGCCCGCGATTATTTCGTCGCGCAGAGCGCGGAGACGGCGGAGCAACTCTACGTCGAGTGGATCGTCGCCGCGTCGTCCCAGCAGGCAGACGACGCGATCGAGCGCGTCGAGTCGGGCGAGGAGTTCGCGGAGGTCGCCGCCGAACTGCACCTCAATCAAGGGCTGGGCGACGAGGACGGCGCGCTGGGCTGGACGCCCCGGGGCGCGTTCCCCGCCGATCTGGAGCGTTTGATCTTCGCCGACGATCTTCCGCAGGGGGAACTCCAGGGCCCGCACACCACAACCATCGGCAACGTCGTGTTCCGCGTAACCGACGGCCCGTCGGAGCAGCCGGTCAGCGAGGAGATGCGCCAACTGCTGGGGCAAGGCGCGTTCCAGCAATGGCTGGACGAGCGGAGCGCGGAGGTCGCCTACGATTTCACGCAAGGCGACGGGGAGTGGGCGCTGCGCCAGTTGGAAGGGCTCTGATGAGCGCCGGCGTCGGCGTCGCGCTCCTCGGCGCGGGGGCGGTCGGCGCGCAAGTGGCGCGGACGCTCGCGGACGACGCCGACGCGCTGGAGCGCGCCGCGGGCCGCCCGATCCGCCTCGCGGGCGCGCTCGTCCGCGACTCCGCCAAGCCGCGCCCCGGCCTCCCCGCCGGCCTCCCAGTGACCGACGATCCGTCCGTCCTCCTCGAGGCCGAAGGCGTGGACGTCGTCATCGAGGTTATGGGCGGAGAGCAGCCCGCGCTCGCCTATATCGAAGCCGCGCTGCGCTCCGGCCGGCACGTGGTGACCGCCAACAAGAAAGTGATGGCGCGGCGCGGGCCGGAACTGCTCGCGCTCGCCGCGGCGAACAACGCCGCTCTCGCGTTCGAGGCGAGCGTCGGCGGCGGCATTCCCATCATCGGCCCGCTCGTCCGCGACCTCGCCGCCAACCGCATCGCCGCCGTCAACGCCGTCATCAACGGCACGACGAACTACGTGCTGACGCGCATCGCGCGGGACGGCGCCTCCTACGAGGAAGCCCTGGCCGAGGCGCAGCGCAACGGCTACGCCGAATCCGACCCTTCCGAAGACGTGGACGGCGAGGACGCCGCCTACAAACTGGCGATCCTCAGCGCGCTGGCGTTCCGCGGCGCGGTGCGCGAGCCCGACGTCTTCCGCGAGGGCATCCGCAACCTGGACGCGGCGGACTTCCGCTACGCCCGCGAGTTGGGCTACGCGATCAAACTGCTGGCGGCGAGCCGTTTGGAGAACGGCGCGGTGCGCGCGCGCGTCCACCCCGCGTTCCTGCCCGAGCGCCACCCGCTGGCGAAAGTGGACGGCGTCTACAACGCCGTCGAACTGGAGGGCGGCCTCGTCGGATGGGCGATGTTCCAAGGGCCCGGCGCCGGGCCCGGCGCGACGGCGTCCGCCGTCATCGGCGATCTCCTCGCCATCGCCCGGGCTGCCCCGTCCGGCGGCGCGCTCGCGTATCCTGAAGTCGGCGCCCGCGTTCCGATCCTTCCAATGGCGGATTTGGAAACGAAGTACTATCTCCGGCTGAGGGCCGCCGACAGGCCGGGCGTTATGGCGCAGATCACGGGCGCGCTCGGCGCGATGGGCGTGAGTTTGGCGTCCGTCATTCAGAAGGAAGCGCCGGAGGACGCGGGCGGGCCGGCGGAGGTCGTCATCGTCACGCACCGCGCCCGCGAGCGGGACGTGCAGGAGGCCGCGCGCCAACTGGAGGCGCTCAGCGTCGTCTGCGGCCCCCCGAAACTCATCCGCATCGAGGACGGCTCCGGCGTGAGCCCCGCCTGACGGAGGAAGCGTGAACCCAGGAGCGCTCGTTCGGTACGCCGACCGCCTCCCGATCACGGAGGCCACTCCCGCGCTGACTATCGGCGAGGGCGGAACGCCGCTCGTCCGCTCCCGCAACCTCGAGGGCGGATTCGGAATCGGCGCGCTCTATTTCAAACTCGAGGGCTGCAACCCCACAGGCTCTTTCAAAGACCGCGGCATGGTCGTCGCCGTCGCCAAAGCGATGGAGGACGGGATGTCGCGCCTGCTCTGCGCCTCCACCGGCAACACCAGCGCGTCCGCCGCCGCCTACGGCGCCGCCGCCGGCCTCGAGACCGTCGTCCTCGTGCCCGAGGGCAGCATCGCCCCGGGGAAGATGAGCCAGGCCGTCGCCTACGGCGCCCGCGTCGTCACCATTCAGGGCAACTTCGACGACGCGCTCCGCATCGCCCGGGAACTCGCCGACTACGCCGAGCGCTTCGCGCTCGTCAACTCCGTGAATCCCCATCGCATCGCCGGACAGAAGACCGCCGCGTTCGAGATCGTCGACGACTTGGGCGACGCCCCGGACTGCCTCTTCATTCCCGTCGGCAACGCGGGGAACATCACGGCGTACTGGGCGGGCTTCCGCGAGTACGCGCAAGACGGCGAAGCGACCCGGCTCCCGCGTATGATGGGCGTGCAGGCGGCGGGCGCCGCCCCCATCGTCAACGGCGCCCCCGTTCCCAACCCGGAGACCGTCGCCTCCGCCATTCGCATCGGCAACCCCGCCAACTGGGCCCGCGCCGTCGCCGCCAGAGACGAGTCCGGCGGAGCGATAGACGCCGTCTCCGACGACGAGATACTCGAAGCCTACGGCCTGCTTCCCGCCGCGGAGGGTATCTTCTGCGAGCCCGCGTCCGCCGCCGCAGTCGCGGGGCTGATCAAGCGCGCGCGCGCGGGCGAGGACTTCTCCGGCTCCTGCGTGGTCTGCGTGATCACCGGCGCCGGCCTGAAGGACGCTCCCGCCGCCGAGCGGCTCGCCGTCCGCCCGCCCGAAAGCGTCCCCCCGGACGTCGAAGCCGTCGCGCGGCTGATCGAGCGCGGGCAAGGAGCCTAGCGTTGGCCGTAGATCAGGAGCGAGCCGCGCGCGCCGTCCGCGAACTGCTCATCGCCATCGGAGAAGACCCCGACCGCGAGGGGCTGCGCGGCACGCCCAATCGCGTCGCCCAAATGTACGCCGAGACCGCCGCCGGCTCCGACCTCGACCCGACGGAACCGCTCTCCGTTCAGTTCGACGAGGCGCACCAAGAGATGGTGCTGATGCGCGACGCCCCCTTCTACTCGCTCTGCGAGCACCACCTGCTCCCCTTCTTCGGAACCGCCCACGTCGCCTACATTCCGCGGGGCAAAGTCGTCGGCATCAGCAAACTCGCCCGCGCCGTGGACATATTCGCCAAGCGCCCGCAGGTGCAGGAGCGCCTCACTTCCCAGATAGCCGACGCCGTAATGGAGGCCGTCCAGCCCGAGGGCGTGGCCGTCGTGCTCCGCGCCGAGCACCTCTGCATGGCGATGCGCGGCGTCCGCAAGCCCGGCTCCTCCATCGTAACCTCCGCCCTCCGGGGCGTGTTCGTCTCCAACGGCCCCACGCGCACCGAGGCGCTCAGCCTCCTGCGGGAAGGGCTGCATTGACCTGCATCGCTGAAGCGGCGTCTTTCGCGCCCGCGCGGCCCCTTTGGGAGAGCCTGCTGCGCCGGATGCCCTGGCGCAGCGTGTTCCTCACGCCCGAGTGGCAGGAAACCTGGTGGGACGAGTTCGGAAGCGACGGCGAACTCCGCCTCATCGCCGTCGGCCCGTCCGGCGCTCCGCTCGGGCTCGCCCCTCTCCGTCTGCGCGACGGCGCCCTCTCCTTTCTCGGCGGCGCCGACCTTTTCGACTATCACGACTTCATCGCCGCCGACCCCGCCTTCTACCCCGCCCTCTTCGACTGCCTCGAGCGCGAGGACTGGCGGACGATGACGCTCGACTCCGTGCCGGAGTGGTCGCCGACGCTGCGCCTGCTGCCGGAAGCCGCCCGCGAGCGCGGCTGCGCCGTCGAAATCGAGGACGAGGACGTCGCGCCCGGCCTCGCGCTCCCCCCCTCATGGGACGAGTACCTCGCCTCGCTCCGCAAGAAAGACCGCCACGAGTTGCGCCGCAAACTCCGGCGGCTCGAGGCCGCGGGAGAAATCCGCGTCCGCCTCGCAAGCCCCGGCAGCATCGAGCGCGACTTCGCCGTATTCAACGACGTGATGGCCGAGAGCCGCGAGGAGAAGCGCGAGTTCCTCAGCCCGGAGCGCGAATCGTTCTTCCGAAGCATCGTCCACAAGATGCAAGACGCCGGGCGTCTGCGCCTCTTCCTGCTGGAGATAGCGGGCGACCCCGCCGCCGCCGTGCTCGCCTTCGACTACGACGGCAAACGCTTGCTCTACAACAGCGGCTACCGCCACGAGCATGCCGATCTCGCCGCCGGGCTAATGCTCAAAGCCCTCTGCGTCAAAGACGCCATCGCCAATGGGCTCGCCTACTTCGACTTGCTGCGGGGCGGCGAGCCCTACAAGCATCGGCTCGGCGCCGTGGACGCCCGCATCCTCCGCATCCGCGTGACCCGCTGAGCCGATGAGCGTCGCCCGCGTCGCATACGTCTCCGCTCACGGCTGCCCCCTCGCGTCGCCGGGCGTCGGCGCGGCGGGAGGGATGAGCGTCGTCCTCCGCAACGCCGCCTGCGCCCTGGAGCGCGCAGGCGTGCGCGTGGACGTCTTCACCGGCTTGCACGGCGCCTGTCCGGCGCCGTCCGCCGCGGCGGGATGCGGACAGACCGGCTCCCCCTCCCTTCGCATTATGCATATGGACGCAGGCGACGCAGGCGGCTTCACGCGGCGGCTGCTCGCCTACGCCGACGCGGACGGCGAGGGCTACGACCTCGTGCACAGCCACTACTGGCTCTCGGCGGAGCCCGGAATCCGCCTCGCTCGGCGGCTCGGCGCCCCCCATGTCTTCACCGGCCACACCATCGCCGAAGTGAAGGAGCGCGCGGGCGGCGCCCCTGAGTCCGCCGTCCGCAAACAGGCGGAGGCCGCCGCCATCCACGAATCCGACGCCGTCGTGACCGCCACCGACGAAGAGGCCGCCGCCGTCAGCGCCCTGTTCGAATTCCCCGCCGACCGCGTTCACGCCGTTCCGATGGGGGTGGACGCATCGCTCTTCAGACCGCTGCCCCGCGTGCAGGCGCGGAACGCTCTGGGCATCGGCGCGGATGAGCGCGTCGTTCTCTTCGTCGGGCGCACCGAGCCGTTCAAGGGACCGGGCGTGCTCGTGCAGGCGCTCTCCCTGCTCCGCGACCCCGGCGGCGTCCGCCTCCTGATCGTCGGGGGTGGGCAGGACGGCTCCGACGTTCAGTGGCTGCGCGACGCGGCGTGGGCGGGCGGCGTCAGCGCCCAGATAGACGCGCGCGGCGCCGCTCCCCACGACGAACTCCCCCGCTACTACGCCGCCGCCGATGTCTGCGCCGTGCCGTCGCTCCACGAAACGTTCGGGCTCGTCGCGCTGGAGGCGATGGCCTGCGGGACGCCTGTCGCCGCCTCGCGCGCGGGCGGCCTCCGCCAGATCGTCCGCGAGGACGAAACCGGCGTCCTCTGCGAGCCCGGCGCCCCCGGCGCCCTCGCCGTCGCGCTCGACGCGCTCCTGGACGACCCCGCCCGCGCGAGGCGCCTGGGCGAGGCGGGCGTCCCCTGGGCGCGAACGTTCACCTGGGAAGCCGCCGCCGCCCGCCTCTCCGCCGCCTACGACCGCATCGCCGCGTCATTCGCCAAGTGAACCTACCGAAGAGCCCTCATAGTCTGGGGTCCGTGCATGGCGCGAGCGATTGCTCCGGACCGTAACAACTTACACTGCTTACGCCGCCATGCCGCAACTCGCCGGCGGCGCGCCCAACGGCTTGGCCGCGTAGAACGCCGCGAAGCCCGCCGCGAACAGTCCCGCGGCGCCCGCGAACGCCCAGTCGTAACGCCCCGTCGCGTCGAACACCGCCGCCGCGATCAGCGGGCCGCTGATCCCCACAACCCCTTCAATGGGCGAGATAAACCCTTTGATCGCCCCCGCGTGGAACCGCCCGAAGTAGTTCGGAATCATAATCATTTGCGCGACCGTCCAACCTCCCGTGCCCAGACCAAACAGCACGGCGAACACAACCGCTAGCGGATAAGTGTCCGCGATCAGCAAGACGCCCATTGCCGCGGCGAACAGCGCCATCGCCGCCATGCTCGCGCAGCGAACGTGAACGCGCTCCAGCAGCGCCCCCCACCCCGCCATAGACAAGGCGGCCACTCCCGTGAAGACGCTCACGATGGTGACCGCGAGGCTCTCTGAAATGCCCTTGTCTTGAAAGTGAGGCGCCGCGTGGACGTTGATCGCGATCTGCGCGGCGATGCCGCACGACATCCCCGCCGTGAGCGCCCAGAGCGTCCTCGTCCTTCGCGCCTCGCCGAGCGTCCAAGAAGGCTCGCCCGCCGTGCCGACGCCGCCGGACGCCTCGCCCGCCGACGCCCGCCCGTCCCCGTCCGGGCGCAGCCCGTAATCCTCGGGCCTGCGGCGGATCGTTAGAAGGGACGGAATGGTCACGAAAATGAGCGCGGAGACGGCGAGCGCCGCGAACGCCTCCCGCCATCCGAACGTCAGCAGCAGAGGCAAGATCAAAAGCGGAACGACGGCCTGCCCTCCGCGTTGCCCCGCCGCGCGGATTGCAATGGCGCGCCCGCGCATTCGGATGAACCAGTTGGCGATGGCGACCGTGGTTCCAAGGCTGACGCCCGCGACCGCCGCCGTCCGCGCCGCGCCGTAGGCGAGCCAGAAGTGCCATGGCTCGCTCATCGCCGCCACGCCGAGCAGCGCCGCCGCGACGATCACGCCCGTCGCCGCCATCACGCCGCGCGCTCCGTAGCGGTCGAGCATCGGCCCGACGCCCGCCGCGAGCAGCGCCCCGCCGAGGCTGCCGGCGGTGAAGGCGATCGTGATCGTCGAGCGCGACCAGCCCAAGTCGTCCGCAATCGGCTTCACGAATACGGAGAACACCGGCCCGTACATCGGAACCTGCGCGACGGATATGAAGAAACTCGCCCAGACGATGGCCCAGCCGTAATAGAAACGAGGCGGCCATAGCCGGGGAAGAGGGCGTATGCGCGAGGGGCGACGCTCCATAAGGAGCCTACCCTATCACGCGCCGCGGGCAGGCATCGCGCCCCGCCCCTCGCCTGCGCGGGAGGCTAGCCCCGGCGGATGCGGCTGAGGAGCGCGAGCGTCGCCAGCGGAATCGTGATCAGCCCAACGACGCCGATGCCCGCCGCCGCGGCCAAGATGTCGTCCAGCGCCCAGCCCTCGCTGATGAGCGCGCGCATCCCGCGCAGCAGGTAGGTCACCGGGTTGTACTGCACGATTGTCGCCATCCAGCCCGTCATCGCCTCTTGCGGCACGAACAGCGGCGTGAGGAACACCACCGGGAAGAAGATGATGAAACTCGTGTTCACCGCTGCGGGGTTCCCCGTCTTGAGCGCGATGGCGTAAGGGAATCCGTTGTAGACGATCGCCCAAACCACCGTGAGCGCCAGCAGCGCGGCGATGCCCAGAATCCCCGTTGCGAAGTCCACGCCGATGACGAACGCCAAGATGAGCACGGGAATGGACATCGCGACGGCGAGCGCCATATCCGCCACCATAAACCCCAGCAGCATCGCCACCCGGTTCATCGGCGTCAGCGCGAGCCGGTCGAAATAGCCGCTCTGGATGTCTATAACCATCACGTTGGCGCGGCTCAAGCCGGTCACCGCGAACAGAACGGCCACCGGAATCTGGAACGCCTTGTAGTCGACGTTCCCCGGCATCTCCCCTCCGAACGGAGACCGCTCGATGAGGTCTTGCATCATTCCGACGTTGATGGCGAAGAAGAACACGGGGATGATGAGCGCGGGGAACAGCGTCTCCATATCCCGGGGAATGGAGCGCAACGCCCGCCCGCCGAGGCTGCCGACGTCGCGGAAGAATCCGGCGCGCTTGGCGGTCACGTTGGTCATCGGCCTCGCCGCCGCCGCGCTCATGACGCCGCCTCCAACACCGTCTGCCCGCTCTCCCGCTGCGGCGCTTCCGCCCCCGCTTCCAGGCGCGCGCCCGTGACCTGCAGGAACACGTCGTCGAGAGTCGGGGTGCGGAGCGTGAGCGAGTTCACGCTGACGCCCGCCTGATTCAGCGCGAGCGCGACGTCGCTGACGAGCGCGGCGCCGTCCGTCGTGGAGATTGAGAGTTCGTTCTCGTAAGCGTCCACCTGCGTGATGGACTTCACGCGCCCGAGCGCCGCGCGCGCCTGCTCCGGCTCCGTCACGTTCGCCACGATCACGTCGGCCCCGACGGCGCGCTTGAGTTCGGCCGGCGTCCCCTCGGCTTCGAGTTCCCCGTGATTGATGATCCCTACCCGCTCCGCGAGCGCGTCCGCCTCCTCCAGGTACTGCGTCGTCAGGAATATGGTGACGCCCATCTCCTTGTTGATCGCCCGCACGTACTCCCACACCCGCGAGCGGCTGATCGGGTCCAGCCCCGTCGTCGGCTCGTCGAGGAACAGCGCTTCCGGCGCGTGAATCAGCGACGCCGCCAAGTCCAGTCGGCGCTTCATCCCCCCCGAGTACGTCCCGATGAGGCGGTTGATCGCGTCCCCGATGTCCACGAGGTGCTCCAACTCCTCGATGCGCCGGTTCGTTTCGCGGCGCGAGAGCCCGTAGAGCGACCCCTGCAAGCGCAGCAGTTCCAGCCCGGTCTGCTTCGCGTCGAGCCCCACGTCCTGCAGGGCCGTGCCGATCTTCAGCCGGACATTGATCGCGTCGGAGACGACGTCGTGCCCCGCCACCCGCGCCGAGCCGCTCGAGGGGAGCAGCAGCGTCGTCAGGATGCGGAGCGTCGTCGTCTTCCCCGCCCCGTTCGGGCCCAGGAAGCCGTATATCTCTCCCTGCCGCACCGCGAGCGTCACGCCCTTGACGGCGCGCACGTCGCCGAAATCCCGATGCAAGCCAGTCGCTTCTATCGCATGCGTCAAGTCAGCCATTCCCTCTCCATCCTTTCCGAGGATACTACGCAACGCTTCGCCCTGCGCTATCATCAGCAGGCACAACCTACCGGCCGCCCTTGCGAACGCGCAACGGCCTGCTGTCGCACAGGAGTCTTCCGTATGCTGCCGACCGACCGCCGCCGCCGCTTGCGCGGCTATCTCCAAAGCGATGCGTGCATGCGCCCCGCCTCGGTGTTCGACGCCGTCTCGTCCCGCATCGCCTTCGCGCTCGGCTTCGAGGTCGGCATGCTCGGCGGCTCCATCGCAAGCGCCGTGATCCTCGGCGCGCCCGACGTCGCCGTGATGACGCTCACGGAACTCGCGGGGCAAGTGCGCCGCATCACCCGCGCGTCCGACATCAGCCAGATCGTCGACGCCGACCACGGCTACGGCAACGCGCTCAACGTGATGCGGACGGTGCGCGAACTGGAGGACGCCGGCGCGAGCGCAATGACCATAGAAGACACTGCGCTCCCCAGCCGCTACGGCTCCGGCGGCAAAGAGGAACTCATCCCCATCGGCGAAATGACGGACAAACTCCGCGCGGCCGTCGCGGCGCGGCAAGATCCGGCGACCGTGCTTTTCGGGCGCTCGCACGCGCTGCAGGCCGCGAGCCTCGACGACGCGGTGGAGCGCGCCGCCGCCTACGCGGAGACGGGAGTGGACGGCGTCTTTCTGATGGGCGTGCGCGAGGAAGCCCACCTTCAAGCCGTCCGCTCCGTGACGAGCCTTCCGTTGATGCTCGGCAGCACGCCGGAATCGCTCGGCGACGGCCTCCTCGCCCGCTACGGCGTCAAATTCGTTTTGCGCGGGCACGGAACGTACACCCAGACCATCCGAACGATCTACGAGTCGCTCGAGCATCAGGCGCGGGGCCTCGCGGCGTCCGAATTGGCGGACCGGGAACCCGAGCCGGCGATGACGGCCGCGGCGCTCGGGAGCGCCCGCTACAACGCTTGGCGGGACGCCTTCCTCGGCGGGTAGGCGTGGGGGCCCGCTGGCGCGCCGAAACGCTACAATGCGCGCCGGGAGGCCGCTATGCCCGATCTGACCGCCGACGAAACGCGCTCGCTGCTGCGCGCCCTCGACCTCGCGCCGCTCGACGCGGTCGACCTCGACGAGATCACGCACCGCGTGAACGCGATCAACGAGGCCGCCGCCGCGCTGGAAGACCCCGAAGCCGACGCGATAGACCCCATTCCCGTCTTTTGGCTCACGGCGGAGGGAGAGGAGCACGGCGATGCCGGATGATCTCACGCTCCGCTCCGCGACGGAACTGGCGGGGATGCTCGCGTCGCGCGACGTTTCGCCGGTGGAGTTGACCGAGGCGTTCCTGGCGCGCGCCAAGCGTTTCGCGCGGCTCAACGCCTACATCACGCTGGACGAGGAGGGCGCGCTGCGGGCGGCCCGCGAGGCCGAAGCAGAACTCGCGCGCGGCGGCGGCCGCGGCCCCTTGCACGGCCTCCCCGTCGCCGTGAAAGACCAGTTCGACGCGAAAGGCGTGCGGACGACGCTTGGCGGCAACATCGTGGACTACGTCGCGGAGGAGGACGCGACGGCGGTCGCCCGCCTTCGGAGCGCCGGCGCCGTGCTGCTCGGCAAACTCAACCTCAGCGAGTACGCGCTGGGCGGCAACGTGCAGCATCCCTTCGGCGTCCCGCGCAACCCGTGGGACGAGACGCGGCAGGCGGGGCAGTCCAGCAGCGGCTCCGGCGTGGCGGTCGCGGCGTCGCTTTGCGCGGCGGCGCTCGGCGGCGACACGGCGGGCTCCATACGCGGCCCGGCGGGATGGTGCGGCATCGTGGGGCTGCGCCCGACCTGGGGAGCCGTCAGCCGCCACGGCGCGTTCCCTATGGCGTGGTTTATGGACACCATCGGCCCGATGACCAAGACGGTCGACGACGCGGCGATGCTCCATCAGGTCATCGCGGGCAGCGATCCGAAAGACCCGTACACGTCCAAACGCCCGGTCGCGCCGTTCGAGCCGAACGACGACCTGCAGGGCATGCGGATCGGCGTCGTGCGCGAGAGCGTCGAAAACGGCATGGCGAGCCCGGAGGCCGCCGCCGCCCTCGACGCGGCGATGGGCGTCCTGACGGACGCGGGCGCAAGCGTCGGCGACGCATCGCTGCCCCTCTTCGAGCGCGGAGGGTTGATCGCCAACACGCTGTCGGACGTCGAGGCGGCCCACACGCACCGGAAGTGGCTGCGCGAGCGGGCGGCGGACTACGACTTCGCAACGCGGCGCAGGCTGATGGCCGCGAGCCTCGTCCCCGGGGCGGTCTACGCGAAACTGCTGCGCTTCCGCTCTCTGATGCGCCGCCACGTAATGCGCGAACTGGGGCGGTTCGACGTTCTCGTCACTCCCGCGCAACCGGCGGGCGCGCCCCCCATCCCGACGGAGACGGGGCTCACCTCCAAAGAGGCGGTGATGGCGCAGTTCTTCGGCATACGCTCGCACCGCAGCCCGTTCAACCTCTCTGGCGTGCCCGCGATGGCCGTGCCCTGCGGCTTCACGGAGGGCGGGCTGCCCCTCAGCGCGCAACTCGCCGCCCGCCCCTTCGCGGAGAATACGCTCTTCCGCGTGGGCCGCGCCTACCAGAGCCGCGTTGACTGGCACGAGCGCCGCCCTCCGCTGGAGGAGGCCGCCGCGTAATCCGCCGCTCCGACGTCCCGACGTCGAGCGGCTCGCGCCGGAGCGCGTCGGCAAGCGGGGCGGCGCCCCTAACGGCGGAGGGCTAGGGCCGCATCCGCATCAGGCTTGCGGACGGGCGCGGCGAGCGCGAACGCGCCGAACGCCACGACGAACACGCCCGCGAACGTCGCGAACGCCGCGTCGTAACTCCCCGTCGCGTCCCATATCCGTCCGGCGAAGATCGGGCCGATCATGCTCACGCCGGACATAATCGGCGCGGCGAACCCTCGTATCGCGCCGAACGAACGCCTGCCGAAGTAGTTGGCGAACAGCATACGGCTGACGACCGTCCACACGCCGAGCGCGGAGCCGAACGCAACGCTGAACAGCGCGGCCATCGCAAACGACGACGCGATAGTCGCCAGCCCCATCGAGACGCAGAAGAGCGCGGCGGCGGTTATGGCCAAGTAGCGCGTGTGGACGCGCTCCATCACGAGCCCCCAGCCGAACACGGACAGCGCGGCGACGACCAGATAGATCGTCAGCGCGTTGACCGCCGCCGCTTGCGACAGCCCCTTGTCTCGGAAACTCGCGGTGATGTGGAGATTCGTGGCGTTGACGGCGAGCACGACGGCGGCCTGCCCGACGATGAGCGCCCAAAGCGTGCGGGTGCGCTTCGCCTCGGCGAGGCTCCACAACGTCTCGCCCGCCGACTCCGACGCCTCGCCGATGCGAACCTCCGACACGGGCTGCTGGCCGTCGGGCAGAAGGCCGTAGTCCTCGGGGCGCCGGCGCATATAGGCGGCGCTGGGCAGAACCAGCGAGAGGAAGGCGAAGCCGGCGAGGGCGAGCCACGCCTCGCGCCAGCCGAAGTAGGCGATCATCAGCGCAATGGGGATGGGCATCAGCGCCTGCCCCGTCCGCTGGCCGACGCCGAGCAGCCCGACGACCCGCCCGCGCTTCCGCACGAACCACGAGGCGAGGGCGACCATCGTGCCGAGTTGCGCTCCCGCCGCCGCCGTCCCCCGCGCCAGGCCGAACAGCCCCCAGAAGTGCCATGCCTGCGTCATCGCCGCGAGCCCGGCCATGCAGCCGACGAGAATCATCCCGGAGACGACCATTACGCCGCGCGCGCCTCGCCGGTCGAGCGCCTTCCCCACCCACACGGAGCAGACCCCGCCCATGCCCGATCCGATGGCGAAGCCCACGCTGATGGAGGTGGCCGACCAGCCCAACTCGTCCTGTATCGGGCGCAGAAAGACGCCCATAATTGGCCCCTGCATCGGAACGCTCGCCGCCGCCGCGAGCATGCTGGCGGCCATCACCGCCCAGCCGTAGTAGACGCGGCGGAACGGCCAGAGGCGCGATATGCGGGGCTGCGGAGTCGTCATCCGGTCACGCCGCAACCTTATCACGCGCGGCGAGGTGCCCCCCTTGCCTCGTCATTCCCGCGTAGGCGGGAATTCCGGCAAGCGCGGGCGGCGGAGCGGATCAGGGAAGCGGGTCAATTGAGCCTACGGGTTGTCCGCGCTCTCTGCGTTCCCACGCTTGCCGTAGTTCCTCTTGGTGGAGGGACGCCCATTCGTTCACGAGGCCTAACGCGCGCTTGGGAAGCCATCCGTCCAAGATTACGAGCCGCTCAAGGTCTATCGCGGCGTTAGCGCCCTGATAGAGCGCGTGGAAATGCGGCGGAGCGTGATCAACGAAATGCATGCGAATGATGATTCCGTAGAACCGCGCGATCTCAGGCATAGGCAAGCGGCTTGCGGGCGGCAGGCATCAGTTCCTCGGGCGTCTTGCCGGTGAGCCGCATATACAGCGCGTCGGGGCAAGCGTCTATGCGCTCGTCGTCGCCCCAGACGACCGCGCCCTCGGGCGCGAGGCGGGCGGTCGCGAAGAAATTGCGGTCGTTCCACGCGGCGAAAACGCCTTGCCCTGCGAGGGAAGACAGGTCCACTTCGCCGGACGCTCCGTCGGCGTAGCGGAGCCACAGGCGGCAGCCTTCGCGGGCTTCCGCCTCCAGCAACCGGGGAATCGCTTGTTTGCTCATCCGCGCCTCCGTCTCCATTATACGATAGGGAAAGAGAAGCCCCCCGCCGCGTCCCAAACAAGAAGGCCATCCGGCGGCGCCGGATGGCCTTCTCTCACGTTCGCTTTTGGCGTTGGGTTACGCCGGGCAGTGCGCCGGGGGCTCGATCACGACCGCCTTCGCCGTCTCGATGTCGGCCATCGCGCCCTCCAGAGCCGCCATCGCGGCCGCGAGGTCGTCTTGCATAGACGAGAGGCTGTCCTGCGCCTCCGCGATGCCCGCCTCCATCTCCGCGATTTGCGCGTCTTCGGCGGCCTTCAGTCCCGCGTAGAACCGGGTGGCCAGCCCCCAAGCCGCGTCGGTCACGTTGACCGGCCTATCGGGCAGATCCGGAACCACGTTGGCGCGGAACTCGGCCAGCGCCGCCTGCTGCTCCTCGATGGACGCCTGCGTTTCCTCCATAGAGGCGGTCAGGCCGTCAATCGTCTCTTGATGCCCGGCGGCGACGGCCTCGGCGGCCTCGACGCCCGCGGCGACCTCGTTCGCGCGGTCGGTTACGCGGCAGAACGCGAGCGGGGTGGATGCGACAACGTCGAACGTTCCGGGATCAATGACGCTCAGGGAGCGCACCCGCTCGACGTCGCCGTCGCCGGGGCCGATGCCGGAGCGTTGCCGCGTGAAGCGGCCGAGCGTCCAGACGGACGTCCACGCGCCCTGGTCGTTGGCGACGAGCGTGTTGTTCGCGCTCCTGTTGCTCACGTAGTTCGTGATGTCCGACGGCGTTCCGGGGCCGTCGTTCACCAGCAGGATGACCTCCTGCCCGGGAGCGAAACCGGATCCCCAGATGCGGACCGTCTCGCGGGACGTCCGCCTGCCGAGTTCGTGGTCAACGACCTGGTCGCCCACGACCACGTTCTCCAAACCGGAGAGGTGGCCGTCGGCGGACGCCTGCCTCGAGGTGAGGAAGGCGTTGCCTGCGATGAGCCCGAGCAGCAGACCCGCCACGATCAGCGTGAGAACCACGGCCCGGGGGCGCTTTGCGATTGCGTGCGTCACGATGTAGTACCTCCTATGGACCTAGCGGTTCTTACGCCGAGCAGTAGTCGGGGACTTCGACGGGGTCGGCCCCTTCTTCGAGATCGGCGTTGCGTTCCAAGTTGCAAAGGGCTATCGGCGCGCTGGCGAGGAAGTCGTAACTGGCCGCGTCCGCCGCCCATACGGTCGCGAGCCGCTCCGCGCCGACGTTGGCGCGGGTGAAGCGGCCAAGCCGCCACTTGGTGGCGAACGCGCCGTCATCGTTGACGATGAGCGGCCAGACGCTTCCCGCGCCGTCGCGGTAGCGGGCCGGGTCGCATTGCCCGTCGCTGCCCCAGCGGCAATTGCTCAGGATGTAGAGCGCGCCCTGGAAGTCCGCGACGAGGAGGTCTATCTGCATGCCGGGGGTGAAGCCGGAGCCGCGGATCCAAACCTCTTCTCCCGAGCGGCTCGCGCCGGGCTCGAAGTTCACTTCCGTCTGGGAGAGGACGATGCTCTCCGTGCCGGTGACGTGGCCGTCCGCCCGCGCGCCCTGCACTGCGGAGAGCGCGACGGCCAAGACGAGGCCGGCGAAGAGCCCTGCGGCGATCCAGATGGAGGCCGCCCGTTTGGTCATTGTCGTAGCGCCTATCACTGAGTCCTCCTACTCGGCGTGTTTGCGAAGCCCTGCGCCGTTAGGCGGAGCAGTGGCCCGGAACTTCCGCGGGGTCGGCCCCTTCTTCGAGGTCGGCGTTGCGTGTCAGGTTGCAAAGGGCGAGGGGGGCGGTGGCCAGTTCGTCGAACGAGCCCGCGTCCACGGCGCGGACGGATTGCATTCCCTCGCCGCCGACGCCGGAGCGGGAGAAGCGACCGAACGTCCACTCGAATCCGAATGCGCCGTCGTCGTTGGCGGCGACGTCAATGCCGGAAAGCGCCCCGATATCCGTGGCGACTCCCCGCTGGTCGGCGATGAGCACGAGGACGCTCGCGCCGGGGGTGAAGCCGGAGCCGTACACCCAGACGGATGTCGGGGAACTGCGGAGCCCCGGCTGGAAGTCCGCCTCGGACGGCGTCACCACGAGGGTCTCGGCCCCGGTGACGTGGCCGTCGGCGCGGACGTTCCCTCTGTCGTTGGAGAGCGCGGCTGCGATGGCGAGCCCCAGCAAGAGAGCGGCGGCCACCCAGACCAACGCGAACCTCGGCGTAAGCAACGAATGCGTTCGGATCACGGCTTTCCTCCTCAATAACCCTGCGCCCGCCGTAAGGCCCCGTGGGGTTGCCCGCAGGCGCGGCGCAGAGACTATACGGAATATCGGGCGTATGTCAAGCCTTGCGCCACCGGACCTTCCAAACCGGCGGCGCGCGGCGCGTAGCATACAACATAATTCGCGCAATAGCAAAATTCGCGCAATGTGGAACCTTAAATTAGGGAGCAGCGGCGGCGGCCCTCCGCCTATCTCCCTCGCTACGCGAAATCGCCCCGCTGAAAGCGTCCCACTGGGGGAGGAACCGCGCGTGCCGCGCGCGCCAGCCAGCCCGCCGCAGGCGGGCGGCGGCGGCGGGAGCGTCCGGCGCGAGCGCGAACATCGCGGGCCCCGCTCCGCACAGCAGCGGACGCATTCCTTCCGCCTCGAACGCATCGCGCATCGCCGCGTAGGACGGATACGCCTGCGGCGCGACCGCCTCGAAAGCGTTAGTCAGATCGAGGCGCCAATCGGAGAAGGGCGCTCCGTCGCGCAGCCGTTGCGCGAGCGCATCCGCCGCCCTCCCGTCCGAGTAATGCTTAGGCCTCAGCAGGCCGTAGAGCGCCGCCGTCTTGCCGTCGGCGGTTTCGTCCGGCGAAGCCATAACGACTACGCTCCCTTGCGCGGGGGGCAGCGGCGTCAGCCGCTCGCCTCTTCCTTCCGCGAGCGCCGCGCCGCCCGTCACGAAGAACGGAACGTCGCTGCCGAGCCGCGCCGCCAGTTCTCGAAGCGCGTCCGCGCCCAGATCAAGCCCCCACAGACGGCGCAGGCCCCGCAGCGCCGCCGCCGCGTCGCTGCTTCCTCCGCCCAGCCCCGCCGCCGCCGGGATGCGCTTCCGCAGGCGAATCGCCGCCCCTTCCCTCACGCCCGCCTCCCGCCGCAGCAGGCGCGCCGCCTGCATAACGAGGTTGTCGTCCCCGGTCGGGACAGAGGCCGCGGACGGGAGCGCGCCCGCCAGCGGGGGCCCGACGGCGAGGCTCAAGTCAGCGGCGGACTCGAACGAAATCTCGTCGGCTAGGCTGATCGCCTGCAGCGCCGTCCGCGCCTCGTGGTAGCCGTCGGCGCGTCGGCCAAGCGCCTCGAACGTCAGATTGACTTTCGCCGGAGCGAGCAGGCGCAGCATCGCGCCCTACACGCGACGGTATTTCGAGACGCTCCGCATTTCACGGGGCGGGTCGAGATGCCGCCCGCGGATCGTGTACGACACTTCCGCGACGTACAAACTGCCCTCCGAATCCACCGCGATTCCGTGCGGCGCGACGAACTCGCCCGGCCCTTCGCCTTCATCCGCCGCCCCGAACCGGCAGACCAGTTCACCGTCGAGATCGAACACGTCCACCCGATGCCCCATATTCGGCGAGTCGAATCCCCCGATGGCGTTCAGTTCCCCCACGTAGATATGCCCGCCCCACAGCGTCATCGCGTCGGGCCGGTGGACGTTGCTCCACATAGCGATGAACTTGCCGTCCGTGTCGAATATCTGAATGCGGTGCGCCTCGCGGTCCGCCACGTACACGCGCTCCTCCGCGTCGATGGCGATGTTGTGCGGGCGCATAAACTGCCCCGCGTCTATCCCCGGGCTCCCCCACGAGAACTTATGCTCTCCCGCGCTGTCGTAGACGTGAATCCGCGCGTTCCCGTAGCCGTCCGACACGTACCAGTCGCCGTTGGACGGGCGTATCGCCGCCGACGTGGGCCGGTTGAAAGGCGCGCCGCTCCACTTTTCGGCGGGCTTGCCGCGCTCCCCCAACTCGAACAGACGCTCGCCCGCCGTGTTGAACCGCTGAATTGTGTGAATCCCGTCGTCCGCGACCAGCAGCGTGTCGTCGCCCGCCGCGTAAAGCCCGTGCGTGCGGTTGCTGAACAGCCCTTCGCCGAACGACTTGACGAAGTTCCCCTGCGTGTCGAACTGCATCAGCGGGTGCGCGCCCCGCGTCAGCAGGAACACGTTGTCTTGCGAGTCCACCGCCACGCCGGGGCACTCCACCAGCGCGTAGCCGTCGGGAATCGTTGGCCAGCCGGGAACGTGCTCGTACCGGAACTCGCCGTAGCCGAAAATCTCGCTCATGCGCGCCTCCTGCGAATCCTCGGAATCGCCGCCAAGATTGTACGCCGTCCGGCGCGCCGCGCGGGTTCGCTGTATTCATTAGATAGTTATGCCGCCCGCGCAACCTCCGGCGACCCGAGCGGGACGACTAGGCTTGGCCGGCGAGTCCGATGAGGTCTTGGGGCGCAGCGTATGGAGGCGACCTCGCGCCCACCTGTCTCCTTGCGTAATAAACGAGTTCGGTGGGAATTCGGGTTCCTGCGCGGAGAGCGCTATCATACGGGGCACGCCCCGCATTCTCCGCGAATTCTTGGACGCCCGCGCTTGATCACACCCTGCCCACATTGCGGCGAGCACAACGACCTCTCCGCCCGCTTCTGCTCCGCATGCGGGCGGCGGATGGCCTCCGCCGACGCCGCTCAGCCCGCTCCTGAGCAGATTGCAGCCGGCGACGGCGGCTTGCGGGCGCCCTCGCTGAACGCGGACGGCGCCGCTCGCGGCGCAGGAGGATTCGCTCGCGGCGCGGACGTCGCCGCTCGAAGCGCGGGGGGATTCGCTCGAGGCGCGGCCCCGCTCGCCGGCGCGGCGCGCGATTGGGCGGGGCAAGCCGCGCAACGCATTCGTCGAATGTTCGGCGGCGCGGCTGACGCTCTCGCGGCGGCCTACCCCGGGCGCGACGCCCCGCCGAATGAAGGCCGCGAGGGCGGCGCTCGCGGCGAGGCGGCGGCGTCCGTTGAGCCCGAGGCGGGCGCTCGCGCTGGAACGGAAACGGGCGCAATCGCCGGAGCGCGATGGGTCGAGTGGGCCGGACTCGCCGCGCTCACGTTCGCCGCGCTCGCCGTCCGCCTCCCCAATTTGGAGTTGGTTCCCCCGGGTTTTCAGAACGACGAGGCGGAACTCGCGTTTCACGCGCTGGCCCTCGCCCGGGGCGAGGGCTGGCCCGGCGCGTGGACGCCCGCGGCTCTGGGAACGCCCGCCGGTCTGCTCTACCCGCAAGCGCTGTTGTTCCGCCTGCTGGAGCCGTCCGTCGCCGCCGCGCGGATGACCGGCGCGCTGCTCGGCGCGGCGACGGTTCCCGCAGCCTACTTCCTGATGCGGCAACTCTTCTCCGCGCGCGCCGCGTTCCTCGCCGCCGCCTTCGTAACGTTCCACGTCTGGTTCCTGGCGTACAGCCGCATCGCCTTTCCCGCGACGCCCGCGGCGTTCTGCTTCATCGCCGGATCCGGCCTGCTGCTCGCGGGCGTCAGAACGAGCCGCTGGTGGATGTCCGCGCTCGGAGGCGCGACGTTCGCAGGCGGCCTCTACGTCTATCAGTCGTTCATCCCCTACGCGCTTGGAATGTGGGCGCTGCTCGCCGCCGCGCTGCTAGTGCGGAAAGACCTGCGCCGCAAAGAGGTCTACTGGTTTTTCGGCGCCTCGCTGGCGGTTGGCGCGCACTTCGTCAACCTCTTCTTCTTCACGCTGGAGGGGCGGGTTTCGCAGGCGCAGGGCTTCTACGACGCCACCGCTTTCTCGCCGCTCCCCGTCCTCCGCAGAATCGGAGAACTCCTCTCCTACGCCCATAGCCCCACGCCTTTCGAGGCCGTCGCGGGAACCGGCGGCGTTCCGCTGCTGAACCCCGCGACGGCGCTCTTCTTCTGGCTAGGGCTCGGCGCGCTTCTCCTCTTCATCCGGCGCGGCTCCGCCCAACTGCTTCTTCTGGGCTGGCTCGTGGCGGCGCTTCCGGCGGTCATCGCTCCTGACGCGGAATCAAGGCGGTATCTCGTCGGCGTCTTCTTTCTCCTCGCCATCGCCGCCGTCGGATTGGACGCCGCGGCGGGAATGCTCCACCGCTTATGGAAGAGGCGGACGCAATCGCTTCCCATTCCCATCCTGGCGGGATGGGCGGGCGCCGCCCTGCTGACCGCCGTCCTCGCGGCGTTCGTGTGGATCTACGCCGCGCAGCACGAGCGCAAGTTCGACGACTGGCTCATCGCGTCCGAGTGGGCGCTGACGCGCGAGCACGTCGCTGCGGCGCGGTTCGCGCAGTCGCTCGGCGAGGAGTACGAGTTGCGCTTCTACTTGGGCCGCGTCAGCGCCGAAAACTCCTCGGTGCGGTGGTTCCTAGAAAACCGCGGCCGCGTCGAGGGCGCCCGCGAGTTCGGCGGCAGCGGCGAGGCGGACGCCGGCAGCGTGAACGGCCCAACGGCATGGATCCTCGTCGGCCCCTACGTCTACGAAGTCGGGCCGCAAGCGCAAGCCGCCTTCCCGCAGGCGCGCCTGCATGAGGAATACGACGAGCGCGGCAACCTCCTCTACGCCGCCTATGTGCTGGACGGCCTATGACCTCCGTGAACGCCCCAAGCGCCCCGAACGCGCCCGCGCGGCACGACGTCTATGGCGTCGGCAGCGTCCTCGTGGACACCGAGGCGCTGGTGGACGACGCCTTTCTCGCCGCGCGCGGGTTCGAGAAGGGCATTATGACGCTCGCGCCCGCCGAAACCCTGAGCGCCGTCCTCGCCGACCTTTCCGGCGCGGACCTGCATCGGAGCGCGGGCGGCTCCGTCGCCAACACGATGGCCGGAGTCGCGCAGTTCGGCGGGCGGGCGTTTTTCGCGGGCAAGTCCGGCGCGGATATGAACGCCGCCCTCTACCGCGAGAGCCTCGCCGAGGCCGGAGTAGCGTTCGACCTCGCCGTCAATTCCGCCGAGCCCACTGGCGTCTGCCTCGCGCTGGTCACGCCCGACGGCGAGCGCACGATGCTCACGAGCCTCGGCGCGGCGGCGACCATCGGCCCCGCCGACGTCGCGCCGGAGCACGCCCGGTCGAGCGCCGTCGTCTACGTCGAGGGCTACCTGATCGGCGCGCCCGACGGCCCGGACGCCATCGAGCGCGTGATGCGCCTCGCCGTCGAATCGGGCGCGCGCGTCGCGCTCAGCCTCTCCGACCCGGCGCTCGCCGCGCATTTCGCCGATCCGTTCCGCCGGCTCGCGCGGGAGTACGTGGACATCCTCTTCTGCAACGAGCAAGAGGCGGAGGTCTACACGGGCGGAGGAGACGTGGACGGGCGCCTGCGGGCGTTGGGGCAAGACGCGCCCGTCGTCTTTATGACGCGCGGCGCGGACGGCGCGACGGCGCTCGACGCGGACGGCGGCGCCGTCCATATCCCGGGCCGCGCCGTGCCGGTGGTGGACACGACCGGAGCGGGCGACGCTTTCGCGGCGGGCGCGCTCTACGGCCTCACGCATAGCCTCAGCCCCGCCGATGCTGCTAAACTCGGCGTGTTCGCGTCCGCGAAAGTGGTGACCGCGTTCGGCGCGCGCTTGAAAGAGCCGCCCCGCCAATCGGTCGCCGCCATCCTCGCGGGCGCGAGCCCAACGGACTGATCAACCAGAGCGCAAGAGGAGGCGCGGTATGACCAACCGCCACAACAAAGCCGAATGGGCCCAGACCCACGACGTGCCCGAGCAGTGGCAAGAGCGGGATTTCGTGGACAACTGGGTGACGCGCGACGACGGCAGGCAAGACCAGCGCGGGCCGATGATCGAGGCCGCCGTGAGCGCGGCGCCCTTCCCCGCGGATATGGCCGTCCGCGCGCTGGACGTCGGCGCGGGCTACGGCCTTCTCTCGCGCCGCCTGCTGGAGCGCTTCCCCAACGCGCAGGTCACGCTGCAGGACGTCTCGGAGCCGATGTTCGCGCACGCCCGCGAGCGCCTCGCCGAGCACGCCGGCCGCACGACCTTCATCAACAGCGACTTCTCGCAGCGCGACTGGGCCGCCGGGCTCGGCGGGCCGTTCGACTTCGTGATGTCCGCCATCGCCATCCACAATATGTACAACGACGACCTCATCGCGAGCATCTACAAGGACATCTGCGGCCTCACCGCCGAGGGCGGCATGTTCGCCAACCTCGACTACGCGGCGCAAGCCGGGGGCGTGGACACGCACGTCCAATGGCTCAAAGAGGCCGGCTTCTCCGCGGTCGACGCCGAGGAAATCAACGAGCGCACCGTCCTGCTGAAAGCGTCGAAGTAGCGCGGCCCGAAAGGATAGGAATTAGGGATACGCCTCCCGTCAACGTGCGTAACTGAACCTCGGCAAGGCGCGGGGACGGCGATGAGAACGCGAAACGCCCCGCCTCCCGTGCGGAAGGCGGGGCGCGCTGTCGCGGCGTCGCGGACGGGGCGGCTAGGCGGCGGGCCTCTCGACCCTGGCGACCGCCGGCCTCTTGACCAGGGACGCGGCCGCGGCGGCTCTGGCGAGCCGGTCGTCCGGCAGGTCAACGACGTGGCCGCACTGGACGCACTGCAGGTACGGGCCGTACATATCGCCGGATTCGCGCAGGTCGCCCCGGCACCGCTTGCACGCTTTCATATAGACCATCATCGCCTACCTCCTCCCTCGTCCGGCTCTCTCAGCGGCAATTACGCTCGGCGGGCGGTTTTGGATCTCCTAGTCGGACGAAGGCTCGCCCGCGCCGCATGCGCGTATGATAAGGCTTGACACGCGATATGTCAATGTATAGCATACGAGTTGTCCCGCAATTCGCGGTTGAGCGTTCGGAACCAAGAGGGCGCCGCATGCAGGAGAGACGCAGACTGGCGAGCGCGGAGCGCATCGCTCCCGTGTTTCGCATAGCCGTCGAGGAGGAGCGCGCCGCTCCCCCCGCGCGGCGGGCGCGGGAGGCCGCGCCTGATCCTCCGCCCAGCGCCGGGGAGCCCGGGGCGCAAGAGGAAGGCGTGTACATCATCAGCGTGGCGGCGCGCATTTTGCGGATGCATCCGCAAACGCTCCGCAAGTACGAGCGGGTCGGGCTCGTCCGCCCCTCGCGGACCGTGGGAATGCTCCGCCTCTACTCGGAGCACGATATTGCGAAACTTCGGATGATCAAGCATCTCGTGGACGAGATGCGCCTGAACTTAGCGGGCGTGGAGATGGCCCTCGCAGTGTTCGACCGGCTCGCGGCGGCGGCGCAAGCGGCGCAATCTCCTGCGGAGCGTCCAGCGAGAGCCGCCCCGCTCCCCTTCGAGCAGGCGATGCAAGACATCATCAATATGTTCCTCGGAGCCGACGGCGCCGCGCCCCAGCGGCCCGACGGAACGAGCGGCAGGCAGGCCGAATGACGACGGAACGGACGGAAGAAGAGCGGCCCTTGAACGGGGCGGACGAAACGCAAGCCCCGGAAGACCCGGCGGCGAAGGCGGAGCGCGAGCGCGACGAAATGAAAGCCGCCGCCCAGCGCGCCCAAGCCGACTTGGTGAACTACAAGCGCAGGGCGGAGGAGGAGCGTTGGGCGCTCGCCCGCAGCGCCTCGCACGTCGTCATCGGCAAACTGCTGCCCATCGTGGACGATCTGCGGCGCGCCGTCGACGCCCTTCCCCCGGAGGCGCCGGACGAGTGGGCGGGCGGCGCGCGCCTCATCCTCCAGAACGCGCTGGCGCTTCTGGAGTCCGAAGGCGTGACCCCTTTCGAGCCCGCCACGGGCGATGCGTTCGATCCGGCGCGGCAAGAGGCCGTCGCCTCCCGTCCCAGCGCGGAGCATCCGGCGGGCGCGGTGCTCGAAACCGTCGGCCCCGGCTACATCGCCGCCGACCGCGTGCTGCGGGCCGCGCAGGTCGTCGTTTCGGGCGGCCCCCCCGCCGACGGGAACGGCGGATAGCCCGCGAACGCGGCGAGAAAATCAACAACCACCCAACGCAAGGAGCGCATCGAGCAATGGCGAAAGTGATCGGCATAGACCTGGGAACAACGAATTCGGCGATGGCCGTTATGGAGGCCGGAGAGCCCGAAGTGCTCGAAAACGCGGAAGGCGGACGCACCACGCCGTCCATCGTCGCCGTCAACCCCAAGAGCGGAGAGCGTTACGTCGGCATGGTCGCCAAGCGGCAGGCCGTCACCAACCCAACGAACACCGTCTACTCCGTGAAGCGCCTCATCGGGCGGAAGTTCACGGAGATCGAAGAGGAGCGCAAGACGCTCGGCTACGCGACGAAGGCGGGCAAGGGCGGCGACGCGGCGGTCGCTATGGGCGAGCGCGACTACTCGCCTCCGGAAATCTCCGCGATGACGCTGCAGAAACTGAAGGCCGACGCGGAGGCCAAACTCGGCGAGCCGGTCAACCAAGCCGTCATCACCGTCCCCGCCTACTTCAACGACAGCCAGCGGCAAGCGACGAAGGACGCGGGAACCATCGCCGGGCTCGAAGTCCTCCGCATCATCAACGAGCCCACCGCCGCCGCGCTCGCCTACGGCCTCGACAAGCATCAGGACGAGATCATCGCCGTCTACGACCTCGGCGGCGGCACGTTCGACATCTCCATCCTCCACATCGGCGACGGCGTGTTCGAAGTCAAGTCCACCAACGGCGACACACACCTCGGCGGCGACGACTTCGACCAGCGCGTCATCGACTGGATGGCCGACGAATTCAAGCGCGAGCAAGGCATCGACCTGCGCCAAGACCGTATGGCGCTCCAGCGCCTCAAGGAAGCCGCCGAGCGCGCCAAGATCGAACTCTCCAGCGCCCAGCAAACCGAGATCAACCTCCCGTTCGTAACCGCCGACTCCTCCGGCCCCAAGCACTTGGCGATAAGCCTCAGCCGGGCGAAACTGGAGCAACTCGTCGCCGACCTCGTCGCACGCACCGACGGCCCCTGCCGCCAAGCCCTGAAAGACGCCGGCGTCAGCGCGGGCGGCGTCGCCGAAGTCGTCCTCGTCGGCGGAATGACCCGGATGCCCGCCGTCATCGAAAAGGCGAAGGAACTCTTCGGCAAGGAGCCCCACAAAGGCGTCAACCCGGACGAAGTCGTCGCCGTCGGCGCGGCCATCCAAGCCGGCGTGCTGCAGGGCGACGTCACCGACATCCTCCTCCTCGACGTCACCCCGCTCACGCTCGGCATCGAGACGCTCGGCGGCGTGGCCACCCCGCTCATCAAGCGCAACACCACCATCCCAACCTCGATGGCGGAGACGTTCACCACCGCGTCCGACAGCCAGCCCAGCGTCGAGATTCACGTTCTGCAGGGCGAGCGCAGCATGGCCGCGGAGAACAAGACGATTGGCCGGTTCAACCTGGACGGCGTCGCTCCCGCCCCGCGCGGCGTTCCGCAGATCGAAGTCTCGTTCGACATAGACGCGAACGGCATCCTCAACGTCTCCGCGAGAGACAAGGCGACGGGCAAGGAGCAGCGCATTACGATCACGGCGTCGTCCGGCCTCGCCAAAGACGAAGTGGAGCGGCTCGTGAAGGAAGCCGAATCGCACGCCGAAGAGGACGCCCGCAAGCGCGAACTCGTCGAGGCGCGCAACATCGCCGACAACAGCGCCTACCAAGCGGAGAAGACGCTCGCCGAGTTCGGCGATCAGGTGGACGACGCCGTCAAGAGCGAGGTGCAGGCCCGCGTCGCCGACGTGCGGAGCGCGCTCGCCCGCGAGGACGCGGACGCCGCCGCGCTGAACGCGGCGGTCGCGGCGCTGGGCGTCGCCGTCCAGAAGATCGGCGAAGCCGTCTACGCAAAGCGGCAAGCCGACGCCGCGCCCCCCGAAGACGCCGCGCCCCCTGCTGACGCCGATTCCGGCGCGGACGCCTCCCCCTCCAACGACGACGAAAACGCCATAGAAGGCGAGTACCGGGAGGTGTAGAAAGCGCGCGCCGCTCCTTGCGCAACCCTTTGACACGCGGCTTGCGGAGCGCTAGCGTTGGCGGCGTCGAGCGGGACGCAAGCGGACGGCAAGGAGGTTCGCCATGCCGGTCATAGATTCCGACGCGCACGTGGTCGAGACGGAGCACACGTGGGACTATCTGGACCCGGGCGACGAGAAGCGCCGCCCGCAGGTGGTGGACGACGGCAGCGGAGCGCTCTTCTGGAAGATCGACGGGCAGATCCGCGCCCGCGCACGGGGCCCCGTCGCCGCCCACGGCCTCTCCGACAAGGTGCGCCGCAATATGGTCACCGACGACGCCAAGCGGTATATGGAGGACATCCCCGGCCGCATCGCCCATATGGACGAACTGGGCATCGACGTCCAGGTGCTCTACCCCACTATGTACATCGGGCGCATGTGCGACGACCCGGACACGGAGGCCGCGCTCGCCCGGAGTTACAATCGCTGGCTCGCCGACATCTGGGAGCAGAGCAAGGGGCGCCTCCGCTGGACGTCGATCATTCCCCTCGCCACGATGGACGAGGCGCTGAATCAGTTGCGCTGGTCGGCGGAGCACGGCGCGTGCGGCGTCACGATGCGCGCCATCGAGGACGAGCGCCTGCTCATCGACGAGTACTTCCACCCCGTCTACGAGGAGGCCGCGCGCCTGAACCAGCCGATCACGGTGCACATCGGCAACTCCAACGCCTACATTCGCGGCCTGATGGCGCGGGACGGCATCGGCGGCACGTTCGGCGGGCTGCGTTTGATGTCCGTCGCCTCGTTCCACCAACTGATCACGACCGCCACGCCGAAGAAGTTCCCGAACTTGCGCTGGGGCTACATCGAGGCGAGCAGCCAGTGGCTCCCTTACGCGATTCACGACCTGCGCCGCAGGCTCGAGACGCGGGGCCGCGAACTCGAGGAGGACGTGCTGGGGGCGTACAACATCTGGGTGACGGCGCAGACGGACGATAATCTCCCGGAGGTGCTGCGCTACGTCAACCACCGCCATCTCCTCATCGGCACCGACTACGGCCACCAGGATCAGTCCAGCGAGATCGAGGCGATGCGGATTATCAAGGAGGAGGGCGGGCTGGACCCCGCCGTCGTGGACGACATCATGGGGCGGAACGCGATCGAATTCTACGGCATCGCCGTCTAGGGCGGCCCCGCCCGGGAAGGGCGGGATTCGGGACGGAGCGCGGGCGGCGACGCCGCGCGCGGCGCAGGCGAAACGACAAGGAGCCTCCTATGCTCACCAAAGAGGACAACGAGAAACTCACTCGCGTCGGCCCCGGGACGCCTGCGGGCGAACTCCTCCGCCGCTACTGGCATCCCATCGCCGTGGCGTCCGAGATCACGGACGAGCAGCCGACGAAGGCCGTCCGCATCCTCGGCGAAGACCTCGTGATCTTCCGGGACAAGTCCGACCGCTGGGGGCTCCTCGGCGACCACTGCGCCCACCGCAGCGCCTCGCTCGTCTACGGAAGGGTCGAGGAGCGCGGCATCGCCTGCGCCTACCACGGCTGGCTCTACGACTGCGACGGCAACATCCTCGAGACGCCGCCGGAGAAGAACGAGGCCGTTATGCGCTCCGTCAGGCAGACCGCCTACCCCGTCGAGGTCCGGCTCGGCCTCGTCTGGGCGTATATGGGCCCGGCCCCCGTTCCCGTCTTCACTCCGTTCGACACGCTGACCCGCGAGGACGGGCGGCGCAAGATCCTCGTCCATCCCATCTTGGACTGCAACTGGTTCCAAGCGATGGAGAACTCGATGGACCCGGCGCATCTCCAGATCCTCCACCAGGAGTACTACGCCCGAGGGCAGCGCGAACCCGTCAACACAACGCGCGGCTTCACCGACGACGTCGAGTCGTTCGAGTTCTACCTCACCCCCTACGGCCTGATGAAGAAGCGCGCGTACAAGAACGGCGTCATTGACGAACACCCCGTGCTCTTCCCCTCCATCCTCCGGCAAGGCCCCAGCACGCAGTTCCGCACGCCTATAGACGACGAGCGCACGTGGCACGTCCACGTCAACTTCTGGCTCGCCGAGGACGGCCAGCCGACTCCGGAGACATGGAACCCGCCCGTCGAGTACATCGAGCCCTACAAATCCCCCGCCGATAAGAGCCATCCGTTCGCCTGGTACGACCGCCGCTCCGTTCTCTCCCAAGACCACATGGCGTGGGAGACGCAGGGCCCCATAGCCGACCGCTCCGCCGAGCATCTCTCCTACTCCGACCGGGGCGTCGTTCTCCTGAGGCGCACGATGTTCGAGCAGATGGAGCGCGTCGCTCGCGGCGAGGATCCGCTCGGCGTCGTCCGCGACCCCGGCCACCCCATCGTGGACACCAACATAGACGAGGACGTCTGGCAAAAGCAGCCCGCCCACCGCTGGGGAGCCCCGCAGCCCGTCGCGGCGCGCGCGTAGGCGGGGGAGGGCGCGAGCGCCCAGTCTCCGATCAGCAATGCAGTATCAGGAATGCAGGATTCCGCCTACGCAATAGGGCGGATGCTATGCGAAACGCGAAAGAAGGCCGCCCTTCCCTTGCGGAGAGAGGGGCGGCCTTCTTATCGGTTAGGGCATGCGTCCGCGTTGCTTGCGGACGGCGCCGCAGGATGCGCCCAGGCGCTACTTGCGGACGGCGTTCGTGAGGTCGGAGCCGGGAGTGAAGCCGACGCGCTTGTGAGCGGGGACGGTGATGTACTGGCCCTTCTGGGGGCCGAGGATCGCCTTCACGCGCCGCTCCTTCACCGAGCGCGTTTCGAAGGCGCCGAAGCCGGTGATGACGACGCGGTCGCCGCTCGCCACCGCCTCATGGATGGCCTCCACCACCGCGTCGAGGGCCTGGTCGCCCGCGGCGCGCGTGCCGCCCAGTTTGGCCGAAACTCTGACCGCCAAGTCTCCCTTTCGCACCGTTGCCACTTTCGCCACCTCCGTAAGCGTTCATACTCGGCTGCGCGGGGAATCGCGCCAACCGCGCAGGCGCGGCGCAGTATAGCATAGGAATCCGCGCGTCAAGGCTTAAACGACGCCTGCTCGAGCGGATTCCCGCTCCTACGTCCACCAGCGGTGGAAGTGGTTGAGGGGGCCGTGCCCCGCGCCGACGGGGAAGGCGCTTGCGATGGCGGCGGTCACGTAGGCTTTCGCTTGCGCCACCGCGCTCTCCACGCTGTCGCCGTGCGCGAGCGCCGCCGCGACCGCCGAGGCGAACGTGCACCCCGTGCCATGCGTGTTGGACGTGGCGATGCGGCGCGCCGGGAACTCCTCGAAGGCGGCGCCGTCGTAGAGAACGTCCACCGCGTCCTCGCCGAAGTGGCCCCCTTTGACGACGACGCGGCGGGGGCCGAGCGCGTGGATGGCGCGGGCGGCCTCCCGCGCCTGCTCCATCGTGCGGACGGGGCACCCCGAGAGCGCCTCGGCCTCGCTCGCGTTCGGGGTCGCCACGAGCGCGAGCGGAAGCAAACGCGACGCGAGCGCGCCGACGGCGTCCTCCCGAAGCAGGCGGTCGCCGCCCTTCGCCGTCATCACGGGATCAACGACAAGGCATTGGACGGCGCGGCGCTCCAGCCGATCGGCGACGGCCTCGATGATGGGAACGGACGCCAGCATGCCCGTCTTGACGGCGTCCGCGCCGATGTCGCTGAGCACGGCGTCTATTTGCGCCTGCGCGACGTCCGGGGGAACCTCGTGCACGGCGGTCACGCCAAGCGTGTTCTGGGCGGTTACGGCTGTGACGGCGCTCGCTCCGTAGACGCCGAAGGCGGCGAACGTCTTGAGGTCGGCCTGAATTCCGGCGCCGCCGCCGGAGTCCGACCCCGCGATAGTCAACGCAACGGGCTTGCGGTCGGCGCTCATACCGGCCACTCCTCCTGATTCCACGCCATCTCCCAAAAGAGATATTCGTAGCGGGAACTGGTGAGGAAGGCGTCCTCCACCCGGGCGAGGCCGCGCTCGGGCAGGCCGTCGGCGGCGCGGTCGAGGAGTCCCCTGCACCAAACGGCGAGTTCGGCGAACTCCGGGGATGCATACGTATCGATCCATTCGGCGTAGCGGGCGTCGGCGGGCTTTCCGCGCGCGGCGAGGCGCTGCCCCACCTCCGAAAAGCCCCACATACAGGGCAGCAGCGCGCCGGCGATTTCCGGGAAGCCGCCCGTCGCGGCCACGCGGACAAGGAAGTCCGTGTACGCCCTGCAGGTGGGCGACGCCCGCTCGCGCTCCAACTCCTCTTCGCTTATGCCGAATTGGGCGGCGTAGGAGCGGTGGAGGTTCATCTCGCCGGTGAGCGTCTCGTTGGCGAGTTGGGCGAGTTTCGTCGTATCGGCGAGGCCGGGCGCGCGGGCGGCGGCGAGAGCGAGCATGCGCGCGTACTCGATGAGAAAGAGGTAGTCCTGCCGCACCCAGTAGGCGAAACGGTCGAGCGAGAGGCTGCCGTCGCCGATGCCCCGGATGAAAGGATGGGCGTGCTGCGCCTCCCAAACGCTCGCGGCGGCTTCCCTCAGGCGGGCGGAGAACGTCCCGCTCATCCCGCGCTCTCCAGCGGACGGATCTCGTCGGCGAGCGACTCGAGCGCGAACTCCTTGCCGCGCCCGCCCGTCAGAATGAAGAGCAGCGTCGCCAGCGAGGAGACGACGACGGCGGAGAGGAAACTGGCGAGCAGGTTGCCGGACGCGAGAATATGCCATGCGCCGGTGAGCGCGTCCCACGTCCACCAATCGCCGCCGGGCGGCGCTTTCGTGGGGAAGAAAAGCGCGCCGACGAGGATGCCGGCGGCGGCGCTTGCCAATGCTCCGCCGCCCGTGAGCCGCCGCGACCACATCCCCGCGAAGGCGGGAACCATCGCGCCCGCGCATACGAGGTCGGCGATGAGGAACAGGTAGAGCACGCTGTCGAACAGATAGCCGACGACCGCCGCCGGAACGATCAGCAGCGCGGTGATGACGCGCGTGGATCTGAGGAGGCTGCGCCCGTCGAGCCCCGGCCGCAGGCGCGAGAGGTCGGCGGCGAAGACGCTGGCCATGCCGTTCAGCAGCGTGTCCATACTGCTCATTACGAGCATCAAGGCGAGCGCGACGAGGAGGGTGAGCGCCCATCCGGGAAGAATCTCTATCGCGAGGGTGAAGAGGGCGACGGCGGCGGGCTGATCGGCGTTCACCAAGCCGTTGCCGACCGCCCACAGGCCGAAGAGCCCCGCGCCGATGATCGCGGGAATGACGATGACGCCTGCGGCGATGAATCCCCTGCGGATGTCCGCGTCCGATTTCGCGGCGTAGACGCGCTGCCACAGCCCTTGATGGAAGAGGTTGGCCGCGAGGATGGCGATGACGAGCGTGAGGCCGAACTCGATGCCCGGCAGGTAGGTTACGTCGAGGAGCGCGGGGTTCGCCTCGCGCACCGCGTCGAACGACGCCGTCCAGCCTCCGAGGTAGGCGAGCGCAGCGATGAGCGCGGCGATGAGCAGGGGGACGATGACCGCGAACTGAATAGAGTCGGTGAAGATGGAGGCGCGGAGTCCGCCGTAGACGGTGTAGGCGAGCGTGGCCGCGCCGACCAGTCCCAGCGTCAGGACGAGCGGGGCGTCCGCCGCCAGCCCGACCGCGCGCGCGATTGCGCCCATTTCGGCGGCGAGGAACGTGAACATATAGAGCGCGACAACGAAGAGGACGAAGAGGTGCATGGGGCGTCCGTAGCGGCCCAGGATGAATTCCGTGAGCGAGCGTCCGTTCGGGGCGAGTTCGCGCAGGCGCGGGCCGAGGACGGCGAACGCTCCGATGGGGGCGGCCTGGCCGAGCCCGTAGCCGATGAGGGCGGCCGCGCCCGCCCAAGTCGCGGCTTCGGCGGGGCTGAACAGGATCCAGGCGCCCATCAGCGAGGCGGCCATCGTCGCCATCGCCGTCAGGCCGCCGATGGAGCCCCGAGCGGACACGAAATCCTCGATGGAGCGGCGCCGCGTTCGGGCGTAGGCGACGCCTGCGGCGGACATAGCGATCATTACGGCGATTGCGGCGGCGAGCGCCCATGCGGCGGCGGACATCGTTTCCTCCTGGAGAGGGCGAAGGCCCTGCAAAGCGAAAGGCCGCCCAACGAAGGAGCGGCCCTATCGCGGCGCGCGCCGCGCCGTTGCTCTTCCTCCGCTGGAATGACCCAGGTCAGGTTCTGAGGGTCGCCCGCTGCGGGCCTCTCAGCCGGACTGCGCGCCCGGCTCCCCTGAACGTTCGCTATTCGGTTTGGAAGGATGGTACAGGCGCGCGGCGCGGCGGTCAATAGCCGCGATGCGGCGGACGGAGCGCGAAAACTCGCCGCATAGGAGCGGCTAAAAAGTATGGCGCGCCGCCGATGTTGTACTATAATGCTCGCCGGAAAGCCTTGCCCGCTATCAATTCGGGCGGATATGTGATATGCAATTGAGGCGCGCCCGCGCAGGGGAGCCTCAAGGCGCCAGACTCATCGGACGATACAGGAGGCGGGATGTTGACACGCCGGAAGATCATTAGCAGCGTCGCCCTCGGGCTTGCGCTGACCATGCTTATGACCATCAGCGCCAGCGCGCAGCAAGCCGCGCTCGGCGGGTCGGCCTACTTCCGCGACGCGAACGCGGCCAGCGACAAGTTGGTCATCGACTTCACCGGCGCGGTGGAACTCCCCCACGGCTCCCGCTACGAAGCGTGGCTCGTCGACGGCGACGGCGACGAGGACGACACGTGGATGAGCGTGGGAACGCTTGGCCGGGGGCCGTACTTGCAGGGCGAGTACACCGACCCCGACGGGACGGACCTCCTCGCCCGCTACACCACCTTCATAATCACCACCGAGGCGCTGGAGGACGATGACGACGCTCCGTCAGGCTCCGTGTCCTACGGGGCGGCGACGCGCGGGCCGGTGCTTTCCGGAATCACCTCGCTCCTCGGCCCCGCCGTCGCGGTGCGCGACCAAGCCGCGAGCGTTTTGGGGCACGCCCGCGCGGCCTTCAACGCGGACGACCTGGAGGAGCGCAAGACGCACGCCCAACGGGTGATCGACGCGCTGGACGGCGTCGTGGCGCAGGCGCAGGCCGCGTCAGGGCAGGCGAACAACCTCGTGCTCTCCGGCGCGAGCGGCGGCAGCCAGCCAATTGACGACACGGCGAACGCCATCATCGAAGCGGCGAACTGCGTGGCGCGCCTCGCAGGCAACACGAAGGCTGCGGCGATGCGCGTCGTGGACGCGCCGGCCGTCGACGTCGCAGTGAAAGTTCAGACGCAAAACCTGATGCTGGACGCCGAACGCCTGTACAACGGAACGAGCAGGGACGGCGGCTCGCTCGACGATTCCTGCTTGGGCGGCGGCGCGCTGGCCGTCTACGAGAAGACGCAAGACCTCGGAGCGTTCCGCCCCGGCGTCGGCGCTCCGCCTCCCACCGGCGACGCGCTCGTCTCCACGGTTGCGCTCGCGGCGCTGCTGGCGGGCTTGGCCCTCGCGCTCGGCGGCGGGATGCTGGTCTTCCGCAGCCGCCGTATGACCGCCTAGCGCGCAAGCGCCGGCGGCATAAGCGAACAGCGAACGGCGCCCCGCTCATTGTGAGCGGGGCGCCGTTGCGTTGCCTTCAGTCGGGAGCGGGGGACGAAAACGCAAGCGGCGCGAAAGCCGATTTCGGCGAGTCCCGCCCTCGGCGGCGGAGGCGCCGTTGCGGGAGAATCGTCCTGCGGAGGATGCGCGCGGCGCGGGGCAATCGGACATTCGGGCCTTGCGGGACGCGCCGCGATGTGGGGTAATCAGGTATGATGAGGGGAAGGGGCCGCAGCAAGGCCGCTTCTCCCAGCGCCGCGCCGCAAGCGCGCGAGCGTCCACACCAAGCGCAAGGGGATTCACGATATGAGGGTCATATTCCTGGAAGACGTGGCCGGCGCCGCCGATGCGGGCGAGGTCAAAGAAGTGAAGAACGGGTTCGCGCGGAACTACCTGCTTCCGAAAGGGCTCGCCGCTCCCGCGACGCCCGCGCAGTTGCAGCGCGCCCGCGCCATAGAGCAGGCCGCGAAGCAGAAGCGCCTCCAGCGCTCCGAGGAGTGGTCGGAAGTCGCGGCGCTCATCGAGGGAACCGAGATCCCCGTCGAGGTGCGCGTCGGGCCCACGGGGCGGCTGTTCGGGTCGGTCACGGGGCGGAACATCGCCGACCGGCTCTCGGACGCCACGGGGCGGACGATAGACCACCGGCAGGTGCTGCTCGGCTCCGCCATCCACGAGCCCGGCGACTACCTGGTGTCCGTGCGGCTGTACCGCGAGGTCACCGCGCAAGTGAAGGTGTCGGTCGTCCCGGAGGGATACGAGGAGCCCGCCGCGGCCGCCGCCGCCGGTGAGGAGGACGAGGACGCGCTCGATCCGGACGCGGGAGACGCCGCGTTTGATGACGACGCCGATGACGACGACGCTCCGCCGGCGGACGGCGCCGAACCTGCCGAAGCAGCCGCGCAGGCGTAGCGCGAGGGCGGAATGTACGCGGAGAGACTGCCTCCTCACGACATCGCCGCCGAGGAATCGGTTCTCGGATCGCTCCTCATAGACGGAGAGGCGATGAGCCGCATCGCGCCGCTCGTCAAGCCGGAGGACTTCTACCGCGAGCGGAACCGCTGGTGCTTCGAGGCGTGCCAGTCGCTCTACCACCGCGGCGAGCCGATAGACCAGGTGAGCGTCGCGCGGGAACTCTCCATCAAGGAGCGGCTGAACGAGGTCGGCGGGCCCGCGTATCTGAGCCACGTCGTCACGGTCGTCCCGACGTCGGCGCACGCGGAGCATTTCGCGGGAATCGTCAACGGCGCCGCGACGATGCGGCGGCTGATCGAGGCCGCCGGGCAGATCGCCGCGATCGGCTATTCGGACGCCGCCGACCCCCAAACGGCGCTGCAGAAATCGGAAGACATCCTCTTCCGCGTGAGCAACGCGCAGGCGTCGCGCGACTTCGTGACGATCCGCGAAGTGCTCGACCAATACCTCGAGGGGACGGCCAACCTCGACCCGCTGGACCACGGCGTCGCGCCCGTGCCGACGGGCTTCACGGACTTGGACAACGCGCTGGGCCGCCTGCAGCGCGGCGACCTTTTCATTTTGGCGGCGCGCCCCGCGCTGGGCAAGTCAACGCTTGCGATGAACATCGCGCGGAACGCGGCGGGCGAGGGCGCCGTCATCGGCGTGATCAGTTTGGAGATGAGCCGCGAGCAACTCGCGCTCCGCCTCCTCTCCGCCGAGGCGGAAGTGGACAGCCACCTGCTGCGGCTGGGGCTGCTCGGCGAGACGGCGCAGACCCGCGTGATGACCGGCATCGGCGCGCTCTCCGACCTCGCAGTCTATATGGACGACTCCCCAGCCCAGACCGTGCTGGAGATGCGCTCCAAACTCCGCCGCCTGCACACGAGCCGGAGCCTCGACCTCGTGATCGTGGACTACCTGCAACTCATCTCCGGGCGCGAGAACCGGGGCGACAACCGCGTGCAGGAACTGAGCGACATCACCCGCCAGTTGAAGGCGATAGCCCGTGACCTCAACGTTCCGGTCATCGCCATATCGCAGTTGTCCCGCGCCATCGAGCAGCGCCCCGACCACCATCCGCAACTCTCCGACCTCCGCGAATCGGGAAGCATCGAGCAGGACGCGGACGTCGTGGCGTTCATTCACCGCGAGGACAAATACCTCACGCCCGAGCAGTGGGAGCAGCGCCATCCGACCGACGCCTACCCCGCGAACCTCGCGCAACTCGTCATCGCCAAGAACCGGCACGGCCCGACCCGCGCGATTCACCTCTACTTCGACGGTAAGTTCTCGCGCTTCCAAACGCTCGCCACCGAGTTCTCCGGCGCGCCGGTCGGAGTATGACGTCCGGCGCCTTCGCCGTTCCCGCCCCGTCGATGCGGTAGAGATCTGCCCTACGGAGACCTTTGCATAACTACCGCCGACTGCCTGGGCAGAATACGGCAGGCCGGAGGTGCTCGCCCCCTAGCCCCGTCATTCCCGCGTAGGCGGGAATCTCGCCCCCAATCGTCATTCCCGCGTAGGCGGGAATCCCGCCCCTACGCATCCGCAGGCTGCAAAGCGCACGCCACGAGGCCGGGGCCCGTGTGCGCGCCGATGGCGGGCGTGAGTTCCATCACGAACAACTCCGCCACCGCGAGGCTTGCCCGCAAACGCTCCGCGAGCGCCTCCGCGCTTTCAGGGGCGCCGGCATGCGCGACCGCCGCCCGCGCCGGCCTTCCGCCAAGCCGCTCCCGCGCAATCGCCGCGACTCGCGTCAGCGCCTTCCCTTCCGAGCGCGGACGCTCCAGCAGCCGTATGCGCCCGTCCGCCAGATGCAAAACCGGCTTCACGTTCAAGAGCCCGCCCGCCCACGCCGCCAGACGCGGAACGCGCCCGCTGCGGCTGAGATGCCGGAGCGTATCGAGATACCCCATCAGGAACGTGTCCGCCGCCCGCCGCTCCACGCGCTCCAAGACGGCGGCCGGCGGCGCCCCCGAGGCGGCGAGGCGCGCCGCGTCGAGCACGATGAGCGACTGCGCCGGGCCCGCGCTCCGCGAGTCCGCCAGCGTCACGGCGAAGCCGGGCAACTCGCGCTCCGCGAGCCGGACGGCCTCCCGCGCCGACGCCCGCGCCGCGCTCAATTCGGCGGAAAGCGTGACGCAGACCGCCTCGCTCGCGGTCGCCGACGCCCGCCGGAAAGCGTCGAGAAACGCCGCGGGCGTCGGCGCGGACGTCGTGGGAAGCGCGCCGCCCGACCGCAGCAGCGCGTAGAAATCGGCGGGCGCCAGGTCAACACCGTCCGTGTAGACGCGCCCCGCAATGCGGATCTCCAGCGGCGCGAAAAAGACGGGCAACCCGCGCGCGGCCTCGGCGGGCAGGGATGCGTTGGAGTCGGAGACGATGGCGGTGGCCATAATGCGCTGACCGGAACCGCGCCCGTATGCCGCGGCGAAGCGGCGCTAGGCGAGACGGATGATGAGGCTTCTGATGATGACGAGAATGAAGATCGCCGCGATGGGCGTGAGGTCGAACATGCCGAAGGGCGGAATGACCCGGCGGAGCGGGCGGAACAGCGGCTCGAGCGCGAGATGCAGCGTTTGGTGGACGCGGATGATCGCGTCGCTCCGCATGCCGGCGGCGAGCAGCCATGAGAGCATCGCGTGCGCGACGATGACGAGCAGAATGAGTTGGATGATGCTGAGCGCGAGCGACCTCATGCGTTGCCCCCCAACTCCCGCGCCCGCCGGAACGCCGCGCTCGCGGCCTCCATAACCCCCGACTTGAATCCGGCGCGCTCCAGTTCCCGCAGCGCCGCCGCCGTCGTGCCCCCCGGCGAGGTGACGCGCTCGCGCAAAACGGCGGGAGACTCGCCCGATTCGCGGGCCAGCGCCGCCGCCCCCAGCGTCGTCTCCACCGCGAGCGTCCGCGCCGTCTCGCGCGCCATCCCCAGCAGCGCGCCCGCCTCCGTCAGCGCCTCGATGAATGCGAACACATAGGCCGGGCCGCTGCCCGACAGCGCGGTCGCAATGTCCAGATATTCCTCGCTCTCGACGCGGATCTCGCGCCCCAGAACCGCGAGGAGCGACGCAGCGGCGCCCTGCGCCTCGTCCGGCGTGTCCGCCGTCGCCGTCCATACGGAGACGCCCGCGCCGATCTGAGCGGGCGTGTTCGGCATCGCCCTGACGATCCGCGTATGGCTCAGCCCGTCGGCGAGCGCGCGCAAGGGGACGCCCGCCGCAATGGAGAGGACAGTCTGCTCCGGTTGGAGCGCGCCCTGAAGATCGGCGTAGACCCCGCCGATATGCTGCGGCTTGACGGCGATGACGACGACCTCCGCGCCCTGGGCTGCGGGAGCGTTGTCCGCGTGAGCGGCCACGCCGTATTGCGCGGCGAGCGCGGCGCGGCGGGCTGCGATAGGCTCGCCGATTGCGGCCTCTTCCGGCGCGCACAGGCCGGCCGCGACCGCTCTGCCGAGCATCGCCTCCGCCATCACACCGCCTCCGATGAATCCCACGCGCATACCCGAGAACGCCTCCCCGCCTGAAAATCGCCGCCCGCCGTTCGCGGGCGCAAACCGCAAGTATACCCCACTCCCTTCCGTCATTCCCGCGCAGGCGGGGAACCTACTGCGGCGGTTGCGCGCGTTCCGATGCGGCGCTCCTGGCGGATTAACGACTTGGGGTCATCCCAATACGTGCATCCCGACGCAAGGCCGCCAGCGCTTTTCGCTATGCCCCTTGCGCTACCCCGTTTGCGCTATGATGAGATAAGCGGAACCCCGCGCGCAGGAACGCCCCAATGCAGTTGCCCCCCATCGTAGACGCGCATCGCCAACTCGGCGGACCAGACGCCCCGGCCGACGCGCTGGCCACGCTTCTTGCGGAGAACGGCGTCGAGCGCTCCGTGCTCGTCCAGCCGGAGCCGTCCGAAGACGCCTCTCGCGCCGCCCTGGACGCGGCGGAGTCCGACGATTTCGTCGCGGCCGCCGTCGTCTGGGCGGACGTCGCGTCCCGCGACATCGACAAAACGCTTGGCCGGATCTCCCGCGCCCGCAAATTGCGCGGCGTCTGCCTGCCCGCCCGCCTCGAGGAGGACAACCACTGGCTCACGCGCCCCGACGTCTTGCGCGGCCTGCGCGCCGCCGCCAAGCGCGGCCTCAGCCTCGACGTCATTGTCGAGCCCCGCCAGTTGCCTTCCGTGCGCGACCTCGCGCAAGAAATCCCCGACCTCCGCATCGCAGTCGCCGACCTCGGATCGCCGTTCATCGGGCGCGGCCAACGCGAACCCTGGGGCGTCGCGATGCTCAGGCTCGCCCCGATGCCCAACGTCTTCGTCAAAATGAGCGGCCTCGTCTCCCTCGACGCCGAGCCGTGGAGCGCCGCCCGCATCAAACTCTTCGTCGAGCCGACGCTCCGCCTCTTCGGCTGCCGCCGCGTTATGTTCGGCAGCGACTGGCCCCGCCACATCGAGCGCGCCACCTACGGCGAGGTCGTCCGCGCCACCGTCGAGGCCGCAGCCCCAACGACCGACGGCCAACTCGCCGACCTCCTCGCCGCAACCGCCTCTTCCTTCTACCGCCTCCCCTAAGCAGCCGCCTCCTGACGGAGCGCCCCGCTACCCGTCGTCATCCCGCCCCCTATCGTCATTCCCGCGTAGGCGGGAATCCCGTCTGACTCCCTCTCCCGACGTCGGGAGAGAGAAGGGGCGCGTGCACAGGCAGAGCGCCTCCAACGGCGGGAGGGCGCAAGCGCCGGCTTTGGCGCAGCGTCGAAGCCGCGAACGGCGCGATGATCAGCAGGGAAACGACGATGTGCGCGACGCGGGCGAACGCCGCTCCCTCTGCGCCGTAGGCCGACGCCAGCCAGAAGTAGGCTGGAATGGAGACCGCGAGCGCCGTCCCCATTGACCACAGGTAAGGCGCGGCGCGCCCCGCCGCGAGCGGCAGCGCGACGAACGGAGCGGCGGCGTTGGCCGCGAACGCGCCCGGAATCAGAATCAGCAGCAGCGAGGCGGACTCCGAAAACTCCTCGCCCAGGGCGAGCCGGACGACGGGCTCCCGAAACGCCGCCAGCAGCGCGAAGCCAACCGCGGCGAGCGCGGCGCCCAGCAGCGTGAAGCGCAGAATCGAGCGGCGCAGTTCCTTCCCCTGCCCGAAGCGCCATTGCCTGCTGTGCTCCGTCTGCGCGGACAGCGCCATCATAGCGATGGGCCGCCGAGCGGCGTCCATTATCCGGCGCGCGGCGCGGTACAGCCCGGCGTCCTGCGCGCCCGCCGCTTGCGCCACGAGGACGGAGTCGACGTTCCAACTGGCCGTTTCAATGGCCGTTCTCCCGAATATCCCGATCTGAAACCGCTTTACGTCCGGGGGAACGCTGATCGAGAGGGAGCGCAGCAGGCCGGGCATTCCCGCGCGGTGCGCGGACGCGGCGGCAGCAGCGAGCATACCTCCTCCGTAAACCGCCGCGCCTGCGGCATACGCCAAGACGACCGCCTCGATGCCTGCGTTGGCCCGCCACGCGGCGGCGAGCAGCCCGACGCGGACGAGCGCGCTCGCGGCGGTGACGGCGAACGTCAGCGGCACGCGGTCGGCCAAGCGCAGCGCCGTTTGCGTCTCGGTCTGCGTGGCCATAAACACGCCCACGAGTCCGTAGAGCAGCGCCGCCTCGCGGTAGGCGGGGTCAACGCCGGCGAGGCCGGATGCGGCGGCGAGCAGCGCGATGACCGCATAGGCGACGAGCGACAGCGCGAGCGAGGCGGCGAGAGTGAAGCGCAGCACGCTCGCGGCCTCTTCGGGCCGCCCTTCGGCGGCGCCTCGCGTTGCGAACGTCGCCACGGCGTCGCCGCCAGGCGCCGCCGCCAAGCCGTGGATGAGCGTCGCAACGGCGGCGATGACGGCCAGCGCGCCAAAGCCCTCCGGCCCAAGCATCCGCGCCGCGATGACCAGTTGCGCGGCGCCGCTGAGGAATTCGATCACCAGCGCGCCGTTTAGCCAGAGCGCTTGCCGCGCCGCGCGCCGCTCCGACTGAGAAAACGCCCGCCTAATGAAAGACATCGCGCCGAGGGGGAACGCCGTTGCGCCCTGCCGTCTCGGTTGCCGCGCCGCCGTCCGCCGTGTAGCCGCCGAGTTCGTAGTCCTCCGCGTAGCGCGTTCGCAGCAATTCCTCGACGCGAGGGGTGAGGCAGGCGTCCATCTCCGCTCTTGCGGATTCCACGTCCTCGCGCCGCGCCTCCCATCCGGCCATCGAGTTCAGAAGCGGCAGCCACCGCTCCGGCATGCCGAGGCGCTCCGCGACGGCGTGGAAGTCCGCGTCGAGGCTCTCGAGGCGTCCGATAAAGTCGGGCGGGCGTCCGTCCGGGAGGCGCAGGTGCGCGCTTTGCGAGAGGAAGTGCCGGTCGGCGAAAGCGTCCGATCCATAGGGGGTGTGGAGCCACTCGCAGTACGCCTCGAAACTGTCCGCCTCTTCCAGTCCGTAGCACAGGCGGAACAAGAGGCCGCGTTTTCGCTCCTTGCCCAGCCGCTGCTCCCCTTCGTAGGTCAGATGAGCGGAGCGCAATTCCCGATGGAACGAGTAGGCGCGAGCGGCGGGGTGCCTGACGAACGCGAACGTAGAGTACTCCCGCGCCTCGGGATGCGTTTGGAGAACGCGGGAGACGCTCGCGTCGCGGATGACCTCGGCGCCGGGGTCGGCGGCGAGCAGCGCGGCGATGATGCTCCGTGAGGCGACCTTCGGGTTGCATAGCCAGAGATAGTTGTATTTGCGGGAGATCACTTTTTCCGCGAAAACGTCGGGGCGGCGCGCCGCCGCGCGCGCCCGCCGCGCCGCGTCCGCGAACCGTCGGCGCATCAGCGAGCCCGCGACGTCTCCGGCTATCTCCGGGCGGCGGAGCAGCGACGAGGCGATTCTATGCGCTGTTTTCGGATTGATCATGCTGATCACGGCCTACGGCGCAGCTTTCGCAAGAGGCCGCTGCGAAGGCGCTCCCGCTCAGTATAGCAAGCGCGGTTAGCCGTCTTGCCGCGGCGCCTGCGGGCGCGGAAGGCCGCCGAGTCCGGCCATCGCCGGATTCCACCCGGGCGCGACGACATCCGCCTGTTCGAGGAAGAGGGCTTCCGGCACGTCCCACGTGTGGCCTCCGCCGTGCCGCACGTGCATATATCCGGCGTCGTGCGTCCGGTGCGCCCGTCCGCCTCTGCGGAGAACGTCGATGATGAGCAGCGTATCCACCGAGTGGGGCGCGTTCCGCCAGCCGCCGGCCCGCTCGAGGTCGCGGCGGGAGATCAGCATGGAGCCCCCGGCTATGTTGAACGTCCGCCGGCCTTCGGCGTCTCCGGCGAATCTCCGAATGGTGCAATCTGATTCGGAGAGATACGTGAATCCGCCGCTTTTGCCGACCAGTTGCGCCTGCGAATAGGCGCGCGCGAGAACAAGATCCCAAACATGCTCCGCCCCGTAGGCGTCGTCATCGTCCATCTTGGCCAGCAGTGCTCCGCTCGACGCGGCGACGGCGGCGTTGAGTGCGGCGCCGAGCGTCTCGCTCGCAGGAACACGGACGACGACGGCGGGGCACGGCAATTCGGCGGCGAGGCGCTCCGCGTCAGTGCATGGGGCGTCGCCGTGCAGCGCGAGCGCGAGTTCCAAGCGGGGGTAGGTTTGCCGCGCGACGGCGGCGAGCGCCTGCGGCAGCAGTTCCGAACGTTTGGTCGCTAGGAGGATAGAGACGAGCGGCGGACCGTCGGCACTGCGGCGCCATGCCCGGGCTTGGATGGAATGCTCCCGCAGCGCAGCGCGCCGCATTCCGACGCTGCGGAGTTCGCGCTCCGCTTCGTCCAGCCCGCGCGCGTCCGCCGTCAGGAGGTCGTGGAGTTCGCCGCCCAGCAACTCCCGCATTCGTTCGCCGCCGTCCGCGATATGGACGACCACGCCTGCGGCGGCGAGCCGGGCGAGCGTTCCCGCCCGCGTCGGGGCATTCGGGTGAAACGCCTGCGCGTCCTCCACGTGATGCATACGGCGCAGCCGCAAGAGGTCGTCGGGGTGAACGGCTCTGCCCGCCTGGACGCCCGGCGGCAGGAGCGCGACCGGCCCCAGCGCGCCGATTTCGGTTCCCGCGCCGGGCCGCCACTGGAGCGGATTCCACTGCAGGGCGTCGAACGCGGGCGTTTCGTTATGGTCGGAGCCTGCATCCGCCGCCGCGCTCCGGTAAGGCCGCAGCCCCGCCCGCGCCCGCCGGCTCCGCGCCCACTGGCGGAGCCGCCATCCCGCCGCAGCGCCGCGGTTTTCCGCGTTCCACCATGCGTCTTGCGCCTTGAGGCGGAGGCGGCGCGCCAGCCACTTCAGGAACACGCGCGTCAGCGCGAGCGTCACGTTCCGAAAGTGCGACTGGGTCTCCAGCCTCGCCAGCGTGGATTCGAGCGTCTTGCCGGGCGCGAATTGCTCCTCCGCTTGGCGCCTCGCGGAACGCTCCGCGCCGCTTCCGGCGGACATTCCCAGGGACGCATCGCGTTTCTCCGGCGCTCGCGTCATTGGTTCCGCGTCAAACGGCGTCGCAGGGAAGCCGCTCGCCATTGCGCGCCGCGCGCGGCGCCGCGCAGAAGCGTCAACGCCTCGCTTCCGCTGCGGACGTCTCGCGCTCTGTCCCGCAGACGGTTCCATGCGGTTGGATGGTCGACGGGGTCGGTTCGCGGGGGGGTGCGCCGATTTGCGTCCGGGGCGCCTCCGATCTTGAGTTGCGCGGGGGAGACGGACAGCGCGTCGCCGTAGTCGGCGGGGCTCCCCCCCGCGCGGCGGGCCCGGTGCAGCGCCCACGTCCGCGTGATGGACGCCTCGCGCCCGTTGGGGAGCGGCGCGGCAAGCGCCGCCGCCGTCCCCAGCCGCCGCCGCATCCGATGCACGACATTGGGCGCGAACGCGGCGTTTGCGGGGAGCGACACGTGAAACGAGGCCGTGGGGAATTCGTCGAGCGCGGCCCCGGCCGCGCCGAGGCGGGCGCGTGGGTCGGCGCCGAACTCGTTGCGGAGTCGCTCCGACGTCTCATTGTCGGCGGCGTCGCCGGACTCTTCGACGCGGACGACTAGGTCGAAGACGCGGTCGGCCAGGATGTCGGCGACGACCTCGATGACGCGCTCGGCCGGGGCTCCGCCGGTTTGGAGCGTTACGACGAATTGGGGCGTTTGGTGGATGCGGCCCGGCCTGTTGCTGCGAAACCAGCGGTGAGCGATGAGTTGCGCGGCCTTCTCGCGTTGGATCAGGTTGTCCCGGTCTTTGGCCTCGCGGTTTTCGCTCCATCTTCCCTGATGCCAGGCGAACGCGCCCTCCGCTGGAGCGAGCAGCGCCCCCATCGTGTAGGCGCGGTAGCCGAACTCCATATCCTCCATTCCCCAGCGCGTGAACGATTCGTCCATTCCGCCCAGCGACTCGTAGAACGCCTTGCCGACGCCGAATCCCCATCCTTTGACGCCCCAGAACAGGTTATCGGCCTTGATCATCAGACCGCCGGCGCGGAGGAAGTCGGGGAGTATGGGCGGGTCCACGGGTTTTCCGATGAAGAAATCTCTAATGGGGCCTGTCCTGCGCCTGACGCGCTCCGCGTCGAGGCCGTCAACAGGCGCGTGGGCGCGGAGTCCCATCGTTAGGACGTCGGAGACGGCGTGATGCCATCTTGCGTGCGCCGCGACCCAATTCGCCTCCACGAGCATATCGTCGTCGAGGAAGAGCAGGACGTCGCCGGACGCGGCGCGCGCGCCGGCGTTCCGCGCGCGAGCGAGCCCGAATCCGCGCCGCTCTTGCCGCTCGATGCGGACGTTCCGCAGCGTCGTGGGGGGCGGCTGCAGCGGAGGGTCGGAGCCGTCGTCCACGATCAGCGCTTCGACGAGGGCGGACGGGTAGGTCTGCCCCTCCAGCGCCGCGAGGGTCATCTCCAATTTGGCCGGGGGCGTCCGGTGGCAGGGGATGACGACGCTCACCGGCATTGTCGGGACGAAAGCGTCCGTCGGCGGCAACGCGATTCGCCGCCAGTCGTTGTAGCGCGCGGCGTTGGGCCGAGGATTCACGCTCGCCTCCGCATCCCTGATAAGCCTCTATGATACGCTACTCCCAGTTTCGAGCCGCCTTGCCGTTGCGGACTCATGAAAGGAGTTGAGCGGCGCGGGCAACTTGCGGCGCTCTCTGGCGGATTCGCGTAATGACCGTTCGCGTGTTGTGCATCGCCTCAATCCTCACGTCGCCTCATATCGCCAAGCGCGTTGCGATGCTCCAACAGGCGGGTTTCGAGGCGAGCCTGGCGGGCTTCGAGCGTCCGCAGTACTTGGGGCGTCCGCCGGACTGCCCGGTGCGTTCGCTGGGCGCAATGACGGACGGGCGCTACGTCAGCCGAGCGCTCCGCATCGCGCGGGCGGCGCCGCAAGCGCGGGCGGCGATCCGCGGGAGCGATCTGATCTACGCCTTTAATTCCGACTCCGCCCTTCTCGCGCTCATTGCCGGAGCAGGGCTGCGCCGCCCTCTGGCGATGGAGACCTCCGACCTGATGCCGCCGCAGGTGGCGGATGGAATGCGGGGCAGCGCCGCCCGGCTGATCGACCGGCGCATTGCGCGAGCCTGCAAGTTGCTGACGCTGACGTCGCATGGCTACGCCGCCTACTTCCGCGACCGGCTGCGCGTGGAAACGCCGCGCCTCGTGATCGAGAATAAGGCGGAGGCGTGGTTCGTGGAGTCCGTTCGCGCCAGGCCGCCGCGCCCGGAGGACGCCGCGCCGTTCGCGGGGCGGCCCCTCCGCATCGGCTGGTTCGGAGCGTTGCGCGACGAGTGGTCGCTGCAAGTTTTGGACGCGCTGACGCGCGCCGCGCCGGAGCGGTTCTCCGCCGTGCTCGCGGGAACGCCGATTGGCCTCGACCGGTTCACGGAGCGGACGGCGGCAAATCCGAACCTCGTCTATCGCGGCCCCTACGATCATCCGCGCGGGCTGCCCGCGCTCTACGACGAGGTCGACCTCGTGATGGCGTGCCGGTCGCCGGAGCCGCCCGACGGCCTGTCGCAGACGAACCGATACTACGACGCCTGCCTCTTTCGGAAGCCGCTCATCGCGCGCGCGGGCTCCGAGGACGGCGAAAACGTACGCGAGCGGAGCATCGGCCTGGCGCTGACGGCCTCCGGCGTCGAGGAAGCGGCGGCGGAGATTCGCGGCGCCGCCGACGCGGACTGGGAGCGCTGGCGGCGCAACATCGCGGCGCTCCCCCGGGAAACCTATGTGGACGAGGGCGACGCCGCGATGCTGCGCGACGCGCTCACGCGCATTCTGCGCGCCTAGCGCTCCGATGGCGGCTGTGAAAGCGCTCATTTGCACTCATCCCTCCGTTCGGTCGGCAGCGAGCCGCGCCGCCGAGGGGTTAGGGGCGCGACGGAGCCATCGCGCAGGCGGCGGCATCCGCGTTTGCGCCGTCGTACGCAGGGCCGTCGGCGCCGTCTGCTAGTATTGGCGAATGATCCACGCGCGCTTCCTTCCGTTGCTTCTCATCGCCGTTCCGCTGATTCTCGCCGCCTGCTCGTCCCCGGAGCCTACCGCGACGCCCACGCCCACGCCTACGGCGACGCCGGAGTCCGCCCCTGCGCCTACGCTCGCGCCCTCGCCTACTCCGCCGCCGGCCGCCCCGGAGGACAATTTCGCGTCCGCGCCGTGCCCGCCGGAAATCGAGCCGCTCCCCGCCCAGTGCGGCTATCTGACCGTTCCCGCCGACTACGGCGACCCCGCCGCCGGAACGATGCGGCTGGCGGTCGCCGTTCTGCCCGCGCTGGCGGAGCCGACAGGCGTTCCGGTCGCGTATCTCGACGGCGGGCCGGGGTCGAAAACGCTGGCGGCGCTGCCTTTCATCTACTACGGATTGTTGGATCAGATGCAGGCGAACCGCGACGTCGTAGTGTTCGATCAGCGCGGGGCAGGCTACTCGGAGCCGTCGCTGGACTGCCCCGAAACGAAGGAGTTGACGCTCGATCTCGTTGGGCGGGCGCTCCCGCCGCAGGAGGAGTCGCGCCTCGCGTTGGAGGCCGTCCGCGCCTGCCGCGGCCGGCTAGCGGGCGAGGGGGTGGACCTCGCGCTGTTCCACTCGGCGGCGAACGCCGCCGACGCCGACCTGCTGCGCGCCGCGCTCGGCTACGATCAGTGGGACTTGTACGGCATCTCCTACGGGACGCAACTGGCGCAGACGCTGATGCGCGACTTCCCGGGCGGCGTCCGGCGCGTCGTCCTGGATTCGGCGTATCCGCTCGAGGCCAACCTTTTCGAGGAGATTCCCGCCGGGGCGGAGCGCGCGTTCCGCTTGCTCACGGACTCCTGCGCCGCCGACGCATCCTGCGGCGCCGACTACCCCGGCCTCGCGGACGCGCTGACCGGCGCCTTCGAGCGTCTCTCGGCGTCGCCGGAGCCGGGCGCGGCGTCGCTGATCCTCACGGGCGAGCGCGTCGAGTCGCGGATGACGGGAACGCTGTTCGCCGCTCAAATCTTCCAGGCGCTGTACCAGACCGACGTCATCCCCTGGCTGCCGGAGGTGATCGCCGAGGCGGCGAAAGGAAACGCCGAGCCTGCGAACGCGCTGCTGAGCGTCAGCCTCACGAACCTGCAATTCACGGTGGAGGGAATGCGCCTCTCCACGCTGTGCCGGGAGGAGGCGCCGTTCACGTCGGAGGCCGCGCTCGCGGACGCCGTGGACGCGAATCCGCTCTTCGCTATGCTGATGGACCCCGCCGGGCTGTACGCCCGCGACTCGATGGAGCAGTGCGCCGTCTGGGACGTTCCGCCCGCGCCCGCACTTGAGAACGAGCCGGTGACGAGCGCGATTCCGGCGCTCGTGCTGGCGGGCGAGTTCGACCCGATCACGCCGCCGTCGCTCGGCAAGGCTGTGGCGGACAATCTAGGCGCCGCCGCCTACGTCGAAATTCCCGCCGCAGGGCACGGCCTCTACTACGCCGGGGAGTGCCCGCAGGCGATCATCTTGGCGTTCTTCGACGGCGGGGAAGCGGACGCATCCTGCGCCGAAGCGCAAGCCGCGCCGGAGTGGGTCGCTCCGTTGGAGGACGCCGCGCTGGCTCCGGTGATCATCGAGGAGTTCGGCGTTCGGGGCGCGCGCCCCGGCGGATGGGGAGAAGCGGCGCCCGGGGTGTTCGTTCGGAACCGGATCGGCGGGCCCATTTTCATCGTCGCGCTTGTCCCGGGCGCGCCGCCGGACGAGTTCCTGCGGCAAACGCTCGCCGACCTTCCCGCGGCGCCGGACGAACTGGGCGAGGCGTCGGCCAACGGCCTGACGTGGCGGCTCATCTCCTTCGAGGCGGAGGGGACGTTCCAAGCGATCGCGGCGGCGGCGGTCTCGGCCGCGGACGGCTACGGCGCGGACGGAACGCTGCTCGCCGTCGTCAGCGGAATGCCGTATCAAGCCGGCGCGCTGACGGACTCCATCCTGCGCCCCGCGCTGGAGATCATCGGCCCGCCCTAGCGCCCCGCGGAATAAGGGCGGATTCCCGCCTGCGCTGTCACGGGCGCGCCGCGCCGGGCTCCCGCCTGCGCGGGAACGGCGGGGCGGTTGTCGCTGATGAGGAGGCTACGCCCGTATCTCCTCGCGGATGAAGCGGACGTAAGAGGCGGCGAGGAGCGCGGCGGCCATCGCCACGAGTACGACGACGTGCGGCCAAACGAGTTGGATGCTTTGCGCCGCGGAGACGGGCGTGGCGAGAAGCCCCTCGAGGCGGGATTGCTCGACGGCGAAAAGGTTGATGGCGCGCCCGCCGAAAGGATCCAGAAGAATGGCGGCGGCCTCGGAAAAGAGTCCGGCGGGGGAGAGCCGGTTGATCCAAGACTCGATTGAGATGCGGCGCGCGGCCTCGGCTGCGGTGGCCGCGTCGGGGACGGCGCGCTGGGCGATGACGCCGCCAAGCAGCGTCACGAGGAAACCGAGCCCGAACCACGCCCCGATGGAGGCCAGAGCGGAGGTCACCGTGTTCCGCAAAAGCACGGACGCGGTGATGGCGAGGGCGAGCCAGAACGCGAGGTAGGCGGAGGCGACGAGGCCAAGCCCGACGAGGCGGACGATCTCCTCCCCTTGCGGCGCGATGCCCATTCGGAACATCGTCACGCCCACGACAACGACCATCATCGAGGCGATGACGATGGCGAGCGTCAGGAGGGCGGCGAAGAACTTGGCGAGATAAACGCCGTCGCGGTGAATGGGCTGCGCGAGGAGGCGGGCGAGCGTGCCTTGCGCGCGCTCCGCGTTGATGGCGTCGAATCCAAGCGCCACGCCGATGACGGGGCCGAAGAAACTGACGAAGGAGAGGAGGGAGATGGGCACGCCGGACGCGGAGGTGAAGACGTCGAGGAAGAAGAACTGACGCCCCTGCCTGGCGAGCGCGGCGAGGTCGACGAACGCGCCCCAGAGAAGCCCGAGCGCGACGAGCCCCAGGAGCAGCGTGAAGCGCCGGCGCCCGAAGTGGTCGGCGAGTTCTTTCCAGAAGAGGGCGGTCATGCTACGGCGTCCTCATAGGCGCGGGATTCCCGCCTTCGCGGGAATGACGAAGAAGGAGGCGCGAGGCGCGGGCAGGGCGGCGGAGGGCGCCGTAGGGGCGACAACAGGCTACGCAACGGCGGCCTCCTGGAAGTAGCGGAGGTAGATGTCCTCCAGCGTGCGGTCGCGGGAGCGGAGCGCCAGCAGACGGGCGCCGTGCGCGTGGACGGCGGCCGCGGCCTCGGCGCGGACGTCGGCCTCGCTCTCAATGGCGATTTCGCCGCCGGAGCGGGTCGCGGAGCGCGCGCCCGGAAGCGCGGCCAGCGCCGCATCCAGCGCATCGTCCGCGCCCTCCACGGAGAGCGTCACGCCGAACCCTCCGGCGTCGGTTTGCGCCGTGAGGTCCGCGACGGTTCCCTGCAAAACCATTTTGCCGTGCGACATAATCCCGACGCGGTGGCAGACGCGCTGCACCTCGTGCAGTTGGTGGGAGGAGAGAAAAACGGCGATGCCGCGCTCCGCGCTCAACTCCTCGATGAGGCCGAGCAGCCAGACGACGCCCGCCGGATCGAGCCCAAGCGTGGGGTCGTCGAGAATAACGAGGCGCGGCTCCTTGAGCAGAACGTCGGCGAGGCCGAGCCGCTGCCGCATGCCGCGCGAGTACTGGGCGACGGGCTGGTTCGCGGCGTCCGCAAGTTCGACCATTGCGAGCAGACCCGCGACGCGCTCCTCGGCCGCGGGGCGCGGAATGCGGTTGAGTTGCGCCGTGAACCGCAGGTTGTCCGCCCCCGTCATATCGCCGTAGAAACCGACGGACTCCGGCAGATAGCCGACCTGCCGCTTCACGGCGAGCGGGTCGCGCGCAGGGTCGAGGCCGCAGACGCGGACGGTTCCGCCGGAGGGCTCCGTGAGGCCGAGCATCATCAGAATAGTGGTGCTCTTGCCGGAGCCGTTCGGCCCGAGGAAGCCGAACACCTCGCCCTCGGCGATGGTCAGGTCAACGCCGTCCACGGCCGTGAAACCGCCGTAGACCTTCGAGAGTCCGTCGGCCTCGATAAGCGGGGAAGGGGCGCCGGTCATCGCCTGCCAAGCCTCCAGAAGAGCGCGCCGAGTCCGCCGATGACGAGAATGACGAGGACGATGCCGAGCCAGCCCCAAATGGTGGACTGCGCCACGGTGACGCGAAGTTCCACGCTGTCGCTCGTGTCGGGATGGTTGGCGCGAAGCGTGATGAGGTAGTCCCCGGGAATGGCGTCGGCGGCGGGCAGGATGGTTAGCGGAATGTCTATCTGATTGTTGACGGGTAGGGGCGGCGAGGTGGACGGGTCGAACGCGACCTCCCAGCCCTGCGGCGCGTCGGCGAGGAGTGTGATGTCGACCAGGTCGGCGGTTCCGAAGTTGGTGAGGCGCATCTTGGCGGACGCCGTCTCGCCTGCGGTCGCCTCGACGTTCAGCCTGCCGGTGTCGGTGGACGCGAGGACTTCGCCGCGCCCGCGAATGGTGATCTGAAGAAGCGTCCCCGCCTCGAATCCGGCCTCGTCGCTGACGCGCACGAGAACGAAATAGTCGCCCGGCGGCGTGTTGCGCGGAGGGGAGACGCGCACGTCCACGCGCTCGGTGAGGCTGTCGTTCACGCTGATGCTGGAGATGAGGCGCTCCTGGCCAAACGACGGCGAGAAGGCGATTTCCCAGCCCGTGAGGGGCTGCCTGGCGATGTCCACGGCGTCGCCCGCGAGGTTGAACGAAGAGTCGGCGCCGGTGTCGTTGTCGAGAACGACCTCGAACTCGAACTGGCTCGTGGAGGGGCCGCGCAGAACGGGGTACGTGACGGAGAGGGAGACGCCGGAGTCGTTGCTGGCGGGCGGCTCAGGGACGACGATGGTGTAGTCCGCGCTGTCGTACTCGACCGAGCCGTCGGGCGAGGTTACGCGGAGGCGGAAGGAGTACGCGCCCGCCGGGGGGCGGTCGTCCGGAAGGTCGACGCGCAGGCGGAGGCTTTGGCTGGGGCCGGTTTCGCCGGGCGCGGGAGGCTCGACGACGATCTCGCTGATCTTGAAGTCGAAGAACCTGTCCCAGACGGCGACGTCCCAGCCCTGCGGCGTGTTTTCGAGCGCGAGGCGCGCGAGGCGGCGCTCCGACGTGTTGTTGTGCAGATCGACGGTGAGGTCGGCGCGCACCTCCCGGGGCCCCATCTCGAGGGAGCGGACGGCGGAGTCGAGCCGCACGTCGCTTGCGCGCTGCGCGAGGACCGCCGTCGTCTGCGCGATGACGGCGAGGGCGAGTCCAACGAGAATCAGCGATAGTCGTCCGGTGCGCATACGTTCCGTTACCTCAGCGAGTGGTCTTAGTCGCCGCGCCTTCCGGCGGGCGCGTCAATCGTTAATCATACCAACCTCCTGGCGGCGAGCGTCAACCCCTCGCGCTCTTCGCTCCTCAAAGGCCGACGTGAATTGTGCGATAGGGGGCGTCGCGTCAATCCGCCCGCGGCGCCCCCTGCTCGTCCGCAGCGGAAGCGTAGGCGCCGCGGTAGGACGGCGGAAGGAGGGCGGCGATGCGCTCCATAACCTCGCTCGTGCCGGCGCGGAGGGCGGCCCGGCTTATGCGTCCGCCGGGCGAGGGCAGCGTGAACGGCTCGCCGACGGCGACGCTCAGACGTTGGAAGTGAAAGGGGATGCGGAGCATGCCGCCGATGCGCTCCGTGCCCGTGATGGCGACGGGGAGCACGGGCGCGCCGGAGGAGAGCGCGAGGTAGGCGAGGCCGTCGCTGGCCTCGCTCATCGCGCCCGGGCTGCGCGTGCCCTCCGGGAAGATCAGCAGCGCCTCCCCGGCTTTCAGCATTCGCAACGCCCAGCGGAGGGCGTCGACGTCTCCGCCGTCGCGGTCCACGGGATAGACGTGCATTGCGTGGAAGAAGCGGGACACGACGGCGTTGACGAACAGGCTGCGCTTGGCCATAAAGTTGAGGGGGCGGGGGATGGCGTAGACGAGCACGGGCGGGTCGGCGTTGCTCTGGTGGTTGGCGGCGATGATGAGCGGGCCGGCGGCGGGGACGTTTTCGCGCCCCGTCACGCGGATGCTGCCGAACGTGGGGATGAAAACGCGCGAAAGCAGCCGCCCCAGCCGGTAGAGGCAGTCGAGCCGGGGGCGGGTCACGCGGGGCGCTCCGCGCAGAGCGTCGCGAGGATGCGCTCCACGACCTCCGCGACGCCGAGCCCGTCGGTTGCGATGCGGACGGCGTCGGGTGCGGCGGCGAGCGGAGCGCGCTCGCGCTGCGAGTCCGTCGCGTCGCGCAGGTCGAGGTTCTCGCGGACGGCGCTGCGGGAGCGCGGGGCGCCGGCGGCGGCGAGTTCGGCGAACCGTCGGCGGGCACGCTCTTCCGGCGAGGCGTCGAGGTAGACCTTGGCGGCGCGGGGGAGGACAACTGAGCCGACGTCGCGCCCGACCATCACGACGGGGCCCTCTTCGGCGAGGGCGCGCTGCTTGCCCAGCAGCGCGTCGCGGACGCCCGCGACGGCGGAGACGGGGGAGACGGCGGCGTCCACGTCCGGCTCGCGCAAGCGGAGCGTGGCGTCCGCGCCGTCGAGCAGCGCGCGCGCGCCGCCGTCCGCGAACGCGACGCTGACCGCCGCCGCGAGGCGCGCGAGGGCGGGCTCGTCGTCGAGGGGCGTTCCGGAGTCGAGGGCGGCGATGGTCGCGGCGCGGTAAAAGACGCCGGTGTCCACGAAGAGGTAGCCCAGGCGTTTGGCGAGCGCGCGGCCAACCGACGTTTTGCCGGACGCGGCGGGGCCGTCTATGGCGATGACCGGAGGGCAAAGCATAAGGGAATGTTACGGCGCGGCGCGGGCGGGCGGTCAAGCGCGGGGCGCAAGGCTTCAGGCCAGGTCCTCGCCGCAGCGCGGCTGGTCTGGGGGCGGGATTCCCGCGTAGGCGGGAATCCCGAATGGGCGGCGCCTGCAAGCCCGCCGTGCCGCTCCGGTTGGGGCGGGGCGCCTAGAGGTTAGCGTTGGCGAAGTCCCAGTTGACGAGGCTCCACCACGCCTCGACGTAGGCCGGGCGGGCGTTGCGGTAGTCAATGTAGTAGGCGTGCTCCCACACGTCGCAGGTGAGCAGGGGCTTCTGGCCGTTGGTCAGCGGGCTGCCCGCGTTGCTCGTGTTCTCAATGGCGACGGAGCCGTCCGCGTTCTGAACGAGCCACGTCCAGCCGGAGCCGAAGTTTCCGGCGGCGCGGGCGCCGAACTGCTTCTTGAACTCCTCGAACGACCCGAACGCCTCGTTGATGGCGTCCGCAACGGCTCCCGACGGCTCGCCTCCCCCGTTGGGGCTCATCGAGTTCCAGTAGAACGTGTGGTTCCAGATCTGGGCGGCGTTGTTGAACACCGGGCCCGCCGGAGCCTTCTCGATGATCTCCTCGAGCGAGGCGTTCTCCCACTCCGTTCCCTCGATCATTCCGTTGAGGTTGTTGACGTAGGCCTGGTGGTGCTTGCCGTAATGGAACTCCAGCGTCTCCTGCGAGATGTGGGGCTGGAGCGCGTCCATTGCGTACGGCAGCGGCGGCAACTCGTGTTTCACTGCTTCCTCCTTATCGTTGCTCCGGTTGAAATTCCGCCGGCGCTTCCCGAGCGCGGCGCGCGGGTAGGCGGCGCAGCCTACTCTACCCGAATGCGCCCGCCCGCTCAAGCAGGGTTTGTCTTATCGGGCGGCGGCGAATCCGCAGTTCACCACCGCTCCGTCCCCGGTTCGCCCTTGAACGGCCCGGCGACCGCCCGCGTGACCCAGCCGCCGTAGTAGCCGCCCGGCTGCGGCGCCGCGCGCTCTCCGCCCACGTAGCAAGCGTCCACGCGCCCCGCGTGAAACGCGAACCATCCCGCCAGCGCCTCGTAGCCCGCGCTCGGCGACGGGTAACTCCACGCGGCGGCCTCCGCCTCCCGTCCGCGCGCGCTCAACGTCCAGTACGACGCTTCGCCCTTCCATTCGCAGAACGTTCCGTGGCGCATTGGGCGCAGAAACGCCGTCTTCACGTCCTCCGGCGGAAAGTAGTACGCAGGCGGACTGGACGTCTCCACGACGCGGAGCCCGCGCTCCGTCTCCGCCACGACAATCCCCGCGAACTCCACGCGCAGCCGCGCCGACGCCGCATCGACGCGGGGCGGACGCGGATAGTCCCAAACCGACTCCCGCCCAGGGCCGGGCGCCTCGATACGCTCCGGCCGCTCTCGATGCAGTTCCCGCCAGTAAGCGGCTCGTTCGTCGTCCATAGCGGCGCCATCCCCCAATGCGGCGAGGCGCGACACTTGCCCCTTGCGCGTTCGCCGCTCTCCTAACGATGATACGCGCTATGACTGAGACCAACGCCAACGCTTGCGACGGCGGCGAGCGGATCCTGCGGGAGTCCGGCGTCCGCCCCACTTTGATCCGCGATATGCCGGGGGGCGAGCGTCCCCGCGAACGCCTGCGCGACGCCGGAGCGGGCGCGCTCAGCGACGCCGAACTCCTCGCCATCCTCCTCCGCACCGGCACGAAAGCGGAGAGCGTCGTCGCCCTCGCCACGCGACTGCTCTCTCAAGCGGGCGGGCTGGAGCGCCTCGCCCGCGTCTCTCACGCGGAGTTGTGCGGATTCCACGGATTCGGCGAGGCCAAAGCCGCGCAACTCCTCGCCGCCCTCGAACTCGGCAAGCGCATCTCCGCCTCGCCGGGCGGAGACGCCAAGCCCGTCATCGTCACCTCTTACGACGCCGCCCGCGTCGTGAAGCCTGAAATGGAGTTCGAGCCGCAGGAGCAACTGCGCGTCCTTTGCCTGAACGTCCGCAACCAGGTCATCGCCTCCCGCGTCGTCTTCCTCGGCTCCGTCAACTCCATCAACGTCCGCCCGGTCGAAGTGTTCCGGCAGGCCGTGCAGACCAACGCCGTCGGCATTGTGATGGCGCACAACCACCCCTCCGGCGACCCATCGCCCAGCGACGCGGACATTCTCATAACGAGGGAAATCGTCGAGGCAGGCCGCGCCCTCAACATTCAACTGATGGACCACGTCATCGTCGCGCGCGGCGGCTACGTCAGCATGAAGGACCGGGGCGTCATTACGTAGACGCCGTTCCTTCTCCGCTAATCCCTCGCGGGACAGGAGGCCATTGCAAAGATTCCGCGCGCCCCCGATGATTGACGCCGCAAGAGGCGCGCGGCCAACGCGCGCCCGATCAAGGAGATGCAATGCCTGAGATCGCCAAGCACGAGCCGGGAATGTTCAACTGGGTGGACCTGATGACCACCGACGCGGAGAGCGCCAAGGCGTTCTACACGCAACTGCTGGGGTGCGAAACCCTCGATTTCCCCATGGACGACACGGAAGGCGGCCCCGTCTACACGCAGTTCGTCAAGAACGGCAAGTCGGTCGCCGGCCTCTTTCTGATGACCCCGGAGATGACGGAGCAGGGCATGCGCCCCTGCTGGAACGCCTACGTGTCCGTCGCCGACGTCGAAGACTCCGCGCGGAAGGCCGCCGACCTCGGCGGAAACGTCGTCGTTCCCCCGATGGACGTGTTCGAATTCGGCAGGATGGCCAGTTTCATAGACCCCACCGGCGGGGCGCTCAATCTCTGGGAGCCGCAGGGTCACATCGGCGTGGAACTCATCGGCGAGCCCGGCTCCTTTGTGTGGGCGGAGTTGTACACCCACGACACCGCCGCCGCCGCCGACTTCTACACCGGGCTCTTCGGCTGGGAGCGCCAGGAAATGCGGGGCGTCGGCGACACGCACTACGCGGACTCCGTCTACCATATGTTCACGAGCGGCGGCGCGCCCGCAGGCGGCATGCTGCAGATCCAGCCGGAGTGGGGCGAGATGCCCCCCAACTGGACGGTCTACTTCGGCGTCGAAAACATCGAGTCCGCTTTCGAGCAGGTCAAGGCGCTTGGCGGCGCCGTCGAAATGGGCCCGATGACCGTCCCCGGCATCGGCTTCATCGGCCTCGTCTCCGACCCTCAGCGCGTCTATGTGATGCTGATGCAGCCGGAGGCGCGCTCCTAGCGCTGCGTTCGGCGCGGAGGGGCGGCCCGCTCCCTCCGCGCCGGAACGCGCAACAGGGGGGAGTCGCGCCAGCGCGCCGTCTTGCTCAGGCGCCGCCGCCCTAGCGCATCGTCTGGTTAGGCGGATGCATCTCGTCCGCGATGCTCTTCGGAATTCGAGGCGCTGAGCGCGACTCCTTCGTCTTCCGCATCGCTTCCTCCCACTCTCTCCGCCGCTCCTCTCGCTGTCGCTGAATCATCTTCCAGACCGTCCCAACATACGCAAGCCATCCGGCTGTGTAGAGTCGCTCCGCTTCTTGGAAAGGGTTGGCCTCAGGGTGAAGGGCGCACTGCTGCTCATACCACTCGGTATGCTCCCCGTGTCGCTGCCAGTAGTTCTTCACGCTCTGGGCGCCTTTGCCTTGCACGCTCATCATCCAAGGCAACCAAGTTGCTCCCCGCCGTTGGGCGATTCCGAAGTTGTGAAACGCGTTCTCGAAGTCCTCCAAGTCGGATGCCTGCGCCCACGCTTTGCCGTCTTGGTAGCCCAGATCTTCCCAATCCACGTTGATGCGGCTCTCTTGGCCAAGCAACCTTGCGGCCTCCGCCTCTATTAACGCCACTTCGTCCAACTGCGTAGCGCGGTCGCAGTTGCGCGCGTAGGTCTCTATCGCATCGCGGCAAACCTGCGAGACGTTCAGCAACGGCCTCAGCGCCTCTATTCGTCCAACCAACTCTCCCGGGATGTTCACGCCTATTCTCATTAGGCTAGCCTCCGTATGCGTATGCGCTACTGAAGCATACGCATACGGCCTAGACTTGTCAATGCCTGCGGCGAAGGTTGCGCCTGGCCCCTTGCAACGTGCTGGATGAGCCTCCGCCGCCCCTAGCCCCCGCCCGGCGCGGCGGGCTCGACCTCCAGCAAGGCGCCGCGCTCGTCGCGGACGATGACCGAGGCGCCGACCTCGACGTGGGCGCCGTCCGGCGTTCGAGCGTTCCACGTTTCTCCCCGCACGCGCACTTTGCCTTCGGGCGCGAGAGCCTCGGCGACGGTTCCGGTCATCCCGACGACTACGGGCAAGGGGACGCCCTTGCCGCGCTGCGCTTTGCGGGCGCGCCTCGCCTCGCGCGCGAATAGGAGAACGCCCAGCGCGAGGACCCCGGCCGGCGGCGCCAGCGCCCAGGGGCTGACGGAAAGGTCGGGCAGCACGGGCGACGGCGTTCCGAAGTGCGAGAAGAGAAGGATGCCGCCCAGCGTGAAACTAGCGACGCCGAGCGCGCCCGCGACGCCGAATCCGTCTATGGTGAACTCGACGCCGAATAGGACGAACGCGAGCAGAATGAGCGCGACGCCCGCCCAGTTGCCGGGCAGGCTGCCCAGCGCGGCGAGCCCCAGAACGAGCGCGATCAGTCCGCCGACGCCGGGGAAGATAAGCCCCGGGTTCCAGAACTCGACGAATAGGCCGAGCCCGCCAAGCGAGATGAGCAGGAACGAGACGTTCGGGTCGGCGATGTAGGAGAGCAGGCGGTCGAATAGCCCCATCGGCGCGCGCCGCGTGGCCGCGCCCGCCGTGGCGAGCGTCACCGTCCGCCGGCCGTCCGCCGTCTCGATGACGACGCTCCGCCCGTCGAGTTGCGCGAGCAAGTCGTCGAGATTCGCCGCGACCGCGTCCACGACGCCCAGCGCAAGCGCCTCTTCCGCGGTGTACGCCTTCGCTTCGAGCACCGCCGCCTCGAGCGGAGCGGACGGCCTGCCTCGCGCCTCGGCGATGGCGCGCATCATCGCCGCCGTATCCTGAAACGCCTTGCTCTGCGCGGTCTCGCCCAAGTCCTCCCCTTGCGCGCCGACGGGGCTCGCGGCGCCGATGTTCGCGCCGGGCGCCATCGCCGCGATGTGGGCCGCCGCCGCGATGAACGTTCCGGCGGAGGCGGCATGCGCTCCGGGGGGCGACACGTACGCGATCACGGGAAGCGGCGCGGAGAGGAGCGTTTCGGTGACGCCCCGCGTCGCGCTCAGCAGCCCGCCCGGGGTGTCGAGCGTGATGACGACGGCTTGCGCGCCGCTTCGCTCCGCGTCGGCGATCGCCCGCGAGACGTAGCGATCCGTGATCGGGCTGATGACGCCGTCCACCTCGATAACGCGGACCTCGCCCTGGGGCGTCTGGGCGAGCGCCGCGCCCGCGATTCCTGCGGCCAGCGCCGCGGCGCTCGCTCCGAGCAGCGCAACCCGCGCCCACGCCGCCGGACTCGCGCTCATTCGGCGTCTCCCCGTTCCCCTCTCAAACATAGGTCCCTGCGCGCTCATTGCCGGCGTCTCATTCTTGCCGCGCCAGCGCTCCGCTGTACCCGTCGGCATAGCCTTCCGCGTAGGCGTGCGCGAGCGCGTCCGAGCGTTCAAATCCGGTCTCTTCCGGCCAGTTGATTCCTCTGACGTAGCCTTCGGCGTATGGGATCGCCCAACTGCGCGGCTTCCCTCGACTCAGGGCGGCCTCCCTCGCGGTTATGTGAGCGTCGGCTTCGTTCCACGCGCGTTCGTCGGAGAATCCGCGCTCCACTGCATCCGCGTAGGCGCGGGCGTAGATGAGCACATAATCCACAGCATCTTCCGGATCCGCCTCACGCACTCTTGCGGGGTAGGCGGCTACTACGAAGGCTCTTGCGTAGGCGCGCTTCACCTCCGGCAAGTACCCAAGCCCTCTTTCTTGGACATCAGCATGGACCTGAGCATCGACCACCCGTTCATCGACCACCCGTTCATCGTACGGATCGTCTGTTTGCGCCAGTTCCGAGTAGGCTTCCGAGTAGGCTTCCGAGTAGGCTCTTGCGTAAGCCTCGGCCAAGTCATGCGCCTGCCCCGGCGAATACATGCCCTGTATCGCGGCCTCCGCATAGTTTTCCACATAGGCCTGGACTGCCCTCCGAGTTCCGACGCCAGCGGGGAGTACTCGCCACGCCGCAGCGCCTCGAACAGAAGGTGCGTATTCAGCTAGGGCGTAACCGTAGACGTCGCCGGAGGCGTCGCCGAAGGCGAAAAATGTGATCTCCTCCATAACGGGCGCCGCGACGCCGTGCATAACGCCGTCCACGTACAGCCAGGAGTACTCGCTGTCAATATCCGCGTCCGCCGCGCCCACGCTCGCCGCAGCGTACTCATGCGCCCATTCCGCCAAATCGCACTCGCAATTGTTCTGAGCGACGTACCGCGAAGCGTAAATGTTCGCGTTCGCCTCCGAGTATCCCTGCTCCACCGCGTAGGCGTAAGCGTCGGCAAAGACCTCTTCATCTCCGCGCCGGTCCGGGCGATACGCCAAACTGCGCGCTGCGGCGTGGGCTTCAATTTCCGCGTAAACGTCTCCCCAGGCGGCCCGGTACGGCGACGCATCAGCGATCAGATAGGCTTCGGCGTAGCGATGGGCTTGCTCATCAGAGTAATCGAACCACTCCGCAGCATAGGCGTAGAGGGAAGCGTAGCGGCGGGAATCTTCCACTGCGCCGGGGCGCAGTCGCTCCATTGAGAATTGATAGCCGGTCGCATAGGAGCGCGCCCATTCCTCCGGGTCTCCGCGTTCTATTGACTCGGCGTAGGCGGCCGCATAGGCGTCAGGCGGCTCTTCTACGAGCGCCGATGTCGGCGTAGGGGTAAGGAGAACCGCAGTGGGGATAAGCGTGGGAGTCGGCGCGGGGGTCGGCTTCTCGGCGAGCGCCGAGGTCGGCGCGGGGGTCGCCGTCGCCGTCGGCGAGCGCGTTGGCGTTTCCTCCGCGGCGGGAGAAGAGGCGCAAGCGGCCAACGCGCAGACGGCGACCAAGCCGGCAACGCTGTTCACTACGCCGCGCCTCATCCCCTGAAGCATCGCTCCCCTACCCTCGCATCCCCTACGCCGCTCCGAAGTAGAGCGTATCAGGGTTGTCCACGAGGATCCGCTTTTGCGTCGCGGGGTCGTCCGTGTAGAGGCCGAAGAGGTCAACGAGATGGCCGTCGTTCGGCATCGAGCGGACGTTGGGGTGCGGGAAGTCGGTGCCCCAGAGGACGCGGTCGGACGCGGCGGCGATCAGCGCCTGCGCGAACGGAACGGCGTCCGTGAACGGCGGGCCTTCGGTCGAAACGCGCTCGCCGCCGCAGATTTTCACCCATGCGTTCGGGCGCTCCATCAGGCGCAGCAACTCGCGGAACGGCGGCTGCTCCAAGCCGTCGCCGGCCTTCACGCGCGCCATGTGGTCTATCACGAACGGGACGGGCAGCCCCAACAGCAGCGGCGACAACTCCCCGATGTCCTCCGCGTCGAGGTGCACCACGAGGTGCCATCCCATCTCCGCGGCGCGGTCGGCCATCCGCCGCACGACCGCCGGCTCCGGCACGCTCTCCAAGTGGCGCACGAAGTTGAAGCGGACGGCGCGGATGCCGCCCTCGTGATAGCGGCGGAGGTCGGCGTCGCCGATTTCGGGCTCCACGATGGCCGTCCCCCGATACGCTCCGCCCGACCAGGCGATGGCGTCGAGCGTGGCGTCCATATAGACGCCGTGGCAACTCGCGTGAACGATGACCGCCCGCTCCAAGCCCAGGTGGTCGTGCAGCGCCTTGAGCGCCTCTTTCGGCGCGTCGGGCGGCGTGTAGGCGCGGTTCGGGTGGTAGGGAAAGGCCGCCGCCGGGCCGAAGACGTGGCAGTGGGCGTCGCACGCGCCCGGGGGCAGCCGCAGGTCCGGCTTCTTGGGGTCGGGGTCCGGGCCGGGAATCGTCTTTATCTCGCGCTCCGCCATTACGCTATTGCTCCTGCGAGGGCGTCCTTGCCCGCCCAGACTTCGGACGGAACGAACACCTCGCCTTCCATCAGTTTACGCGCCGTTCTGAGGAGCGCGGCCCGCTCGACGCGCGGCTCGTCCTCGCCGCCGCTCACTTCCAACTCCACCGTGAAGTAGCCGGTGGGGTGCTCCAACTCCAGTTGTTTGCGCGCGCCTTCCGGGCGGACGGCGTAGCCGTAGGCGGTCGTTCCGGGGAAGACCGCCGCCGTGGCGACCGTCACCGCCGCGAGCACGCCGATGGAGGCATGGGCGACTTTCGGAATGTAGGAGCGCGTGCAAATCGCCCCTCCGCTGACCGGCGGCGCGAGGAGGAACATCTTGGGCACGACGTTGTCGGTCACGTCGCCGAGGTTCATCAAATGGCCGGCCTGCAGGCGGATGCGCTCGATGCGCTCCTTGAGTTCGGCGTCGGCGTTCAGTTCGTCGCGCGTCTCGTATCCCGTCCGCCCCAAGTCGGCGGCGCGCATCGCAACGACGGGCATGCCGTTGTCCATCAGCGAGCACTCCACGCCGTCCACCACGTCGGCGCGGTTCCCTGTCGGAAAGAGCGCGCCGCAGAAGGAGCCCGCCGTGTCCTCGACGTCGATCATAATCGGCGCGGCGGAGCCCGGCACGCCGTCTATGCGCGCCTCGCCCTGATATTGGACGCGCCCGCCCGGGGTGAGGATGCGCGCGACCGCCTTGTCGCCGGAGTTGACCATATGAATGCGGACCTCGGTTTCGCCGTCGTTCGCGGGAATGAGACCTTGCTCGATGGCGAACGGCCCGACGCCCGCGAGCATATTGCCGCAGTTGGGGCTGACGTCCACCACCGCCTCGTTGACCACGACCTGCGCGAACAAGTAGTCGACGTCGCAGTCCGTCCGGGTGGGCGGCCCGACGATGGCGACTTTGCTCGTGAGCGGGTCGGCGCCGCCGAGTCCGTCTATCTGGCGGTCGTCGGGCGAGCCCATCACGGCCAGCAGCGCGTTGTCGCGCGTCTCCGGATCGTCCGGCAGATCGGACGCGAGGAAGAAGGGCCCTCGTGAGGTGCCGCCCCGCATAAACACGCACGGGATTGGGGTTTGCATTGATCGAACCTCCTCCGTAATCGCCTTCTAGCATACCGTCATTCCCGCGCAGGCGGGAACCCCGCCCCCCTGGACAGGGCGCGCCGCGCATCGCCGTTCCTTCGCCCCCTGTCCCATCGTTCCCGCGTAGGCGGGAATCCAGTGGGGGAGGAAGGGGAAACGCCAACCTAATTGAGGCTAGCTAGTCCGCCCATTCCTGCCGTGCCCACTTCAGAAGCGATTTCTCACGCGCCTCTATTGCCGCGAGGGTCCAATGCGATTTAATACGCATTTCCGCTACGAAATTCGCTATTTCGTTTGCAAGAAGAAGTCCTGTTTCTCGGTATGCTTTGGCCTTTTCAGTGACAGGCTTATCCTGCAATTTCGAGTTTAAACCAGGAGGAAGAATCATTAAGTTGCCGAGGCTGTGCACTCTCGAGTCTTCGCTATTGCTCCATTCGTTCTGAGGACGTATGTGTTCAATTGAGTCGGAGTTAGTCTTCTCCCAAATGCGATTCCACTGTTCAGAATTGAATTTTTGCCCAGCTTGAGCCGACAAATGCTCTTCATACCTCCGGAAGAAATAATGCAGCTGAGTACTCCAGTCAGTGTTGCAAACAGTTTCCGGAAGCCGTTCTATCGCCCTGTCTATAGGGAATTGCATCCCGATATCAGTCAATCGAGTGACAATGTCTTCCGCAGGTAGGGCATGTGCAATATCCCATGCGAGGCTAACATAATCACCAACACGCTTGCGCGCATCTTCTCCATAGCATCCGTACACACGGAAGGTTACGTTCTCCCATTTCCGAAGCAGGCCATTCCGTTGTTCAGCACTGATATCCGACCGGAGATATATCGCCGCAGCGACCATTCGGGCTTGCAATATACTTGTGACTCCGCTGATTCTTCGGTCTGCCTCTATTGTGTTCAGGGTGCTTGTGACCTCCTTTAACCAACTCGTCGTTTCTACAATAGCATTAGGGCCATGCAAAGAGCGTTCGTTGAGCACTCGCGCTGCGTCTTCTGCACTTAGTGGCCTATAAGGACGATTCGGTGCCCGGAGGGTTGCAGACACCCTCATGGATTCGTCACTTAGCCCCAGGCGAAGGCCAACGATCCGGTATATCTCCGCCCATTCCCAATGCACTTCATTGATAATCTCGATTTTGTTCTCTGCTGTGCTCTCGAAAACATTCGCCATGAGCATGCTTTTGAGGCTGTCGAACCATGACACTTCTAACCCTCGGCTGTTCAAAACCTCAAACACGGTGTAGACCAATTTTTCGTCACCGACTTCATGGAATACAAAAGATAACCTGTTTTTCAGAAGCCACACTAGTTCTCCCAGATCGTAGCCATCTCGTAGCCACTTCGCAACAAACTCTTCGCATTCTTCCATTGCCGCCAATATCTCACGGTCGGCAAAAGTCGTCGCCGCACTGGAAGCGGTATGGGTTCCCTTCCGCATATACGTCGTGAAGTGCCCACTTGTGTCATGGTTGGTCTGAAGCAATAGCAGCGTTGCCTCGTCGTCCTTCACAAGCATGGAGGCTATCTCTCTTTTGATGGCCTCTTCGAGAGTCGAAGGGCGCATGGCATTGGCGATGGCCTTGAGCAAGACGACTAATGTTGTGATCCGCTGTTGCCCGTCGACGATCTCAACGACGGAGTGCTCATCTGTTCCGATTTTCAACTCCCCACGGCGCAGCCCCACTAAGGTGGCCATGAAATGCAAGCGATCGTCCCCTTTCTGGTAAACTTGTCTGATGTCCTCAAACAGCTCTTGCCGCTGCTTCCTTCCCCAGCTGTAGTTTCGCTGGTAGTCAGGAATCCTGAAGAGCCGATTCTGCATCAGCTCCCTTAGCCGGAGGTGTTTAGGCTGGATGTCAAGCATCATACCGTCCTCGCATCAGATTCCCGTCTCTGTCATCGTCCGCTAACCTTACCTAGCTATCGCCTCTCTGTCAAGCCCCTCTCTGCACCCGCTGGATTCCCCGCGTAGGCGGGAACGACGGGACAGGGGGGCGGAACGGCGATGGGAGCGAGAAGGTGCATAACTTCCATGCACCAGTAGGTTCCCGCTTTCGCGGGAATGACGGAGCAGGGGGCGCTTTGGAGACGGGGCGCTGCGCGCGCCGCGTCAAAGGGGCGAGGCCGACGAGCCCGCCGGGGTTGGGTAAGGGGCGGCGGAGCCGCTCCGAGGTCGTGGCACCATGGCCTCGCGGTCTTGGAGGTCTCAGGTGGTCACGAAGGTCAAGCCCCTAGCCCCGCCGTTCGACGATTGGCTGGCAAGCGTCCCTCCGATTGAGACGCATTTCCGCGCGCAGCGCCCGGCTCCGCCGACGTTCGGGAAAGACGCTGCGCGACGGAGAGCGGGTTGTGTCCTCAGAGGAAGCCTGGGGCGCCGTGGCACACGCCTTGAAAGGAGTCGCGCGCCGCCGGGGGTGGCCGGCCTTCACGCACGACGCGCTCACCACCATCGCTTTCTACATCGCCGAGCAGAGCGGAATGCCGGAGGCGCGGACGCTGTTCGGGCGCCTGTCGGACACTTCGCATAGGAACTTCTACAACGATACCCGGTCGCCTGAAGAGATTGAAGCGTTGCGAGGAGACATGCAGCGGTTCATCCAAGTTCTCCGAGAGGCTGACAAGGCGCTCCCCAAAGACTTGGAGCCGCCGACCAACCCTGCATACAGGAACCAAGCGCTCGCCATCCTCAGACTCGATGGGCGGCGCGCTCCCGGCCACTCCGCTCCGCGAAAAGGGAGAGACGGCCGCGGCTAGACGCGCGCTTCCCGTAAGCGGGCTCTCCTAAGCGGTGGCGGCATCCGGCGGGCGGGGATATAATCCCCCGTAATGGAATCCGTCGCCGGCAATGCCCCCGACCGCGAACCGCTCGTCGCCGAATACGAGCGCAACCTGCGCTCCACGCGGGCGATTTCGGACGCCACCGTCCGCAACTACGCCGCCGACGTCGCGCCTTTCACGCAGTACCTCGCGGAGCAGGACATCGAACTCGGCGCGGACGCCGCAACGCTGAGCGCCTTCATCCGCCGGGGCGGAGACGCGGCCATCGCCCGCGAATACCGCAGCCTCGTCCGCGACTACGTGGCGTGGCTGCTGGAGCGCCGCCCGGTCGAGAGCGGGCGCGCCGCCGGAAGCCGGGGCCACTCGCGGGCGAGCGTCCACCGCATGCTCGCGTCCCTGCGTTCGTTTATGCGCTATCTGATCGAGCGGGGCCTGCTGCCCGACGCTCCCATTTGGCGGCCCAACTCCACGCTGATGGGCAGGCTCACGCCGAAACACGAGCGCAGGCTTCCTGATCTCGTGTCCGTTCCCGAGGCCGCCCGCCTCGTCGAATCGCCCGGCGGCGGAAAGGACGAGCCCAACGCCCTCCGCGACGCCGCCCTCCTGGAGTTGCTCTACGGCTGCGGCCTCCGCGTCAGCGAGGCGTCCGGCCTCGACCTCGAGAACGTCAACTTGGAGGAGCGCACGGTCCGCATTTGGGGCAAGGGCGCGAAAGAGCGCCAGGCGCCGCTTGGAACGAAAGCCCTCGACGCCGTCCGCGCCCACCTCGACGGGCAGGAGGGGCCCAGGCAGGGCGCGGCGCCTCTCTTCCGCAACGCGCGGGGCGGCAGGCTCAGCGCCCGCTCCATTCAGCGCATCGTGGGACGCTACGCGCGGCGCAGCGGCCTGCGCGAGGACGTTCACCCGCACACGCTCCGCCACAGTTACGCCACTCATCTGCTGGACGGGGGCGCCGACCTCCGCATCGTTCAGGAACTCCTCGGCCACGCAACGCCGAGCGCGACGCAGGTGTACACTCACGTTAGCCGGAACGAGGCGCGGCGCGCCTACCTCGCCGCCCATCCGCTCGCGCACTCCGCCGGGGCGGACGGCGCCGCCGAAGAGAACTGACGCAAAATGACCATCCTCGTCGTGAACGGCCCCAACCTCAACGCGCTTGGGCGGCGCGAGCCCGCCGTCTACGGCGGAGCGACGCTCGCCGACGTCGAGCGCGCCGTCCGCGAGCGCGCGGCGGAACTCGGCGCGGAGGTGGACTTCTTCCAATCCAACTCGGAAGGCGCGATTTTGGACTACCTGCACGCCAACGCGCCGGGCGCGTCCGGGGTTATCCTCAACGGCGGCGGCCTGACGCACACGAGCGTCGCGTTGCGCGACTGCATCGCCTCGTTCGACGCGCCGGTCGTTGAGACGCACATCACCAACATCCACGCGCGGGAGGAGTTCCGCCGCGTCTCGCTCACGGCTCCGGTCGCGCGCGGGATCATCAGCGGGCTCGGCGTTCGCGGCTACACGCTCGCGCTGGAATACCTCGTGGAAGAGGAGAACGCCCGATGAGCGCCGAATCCCGCCTCTCCCGCCTCCGCGGCCGCATGGCCGAGGACGGCCTCGACGCGATGCTGATCTTCAACACGGAGCGCTGCCCCAGCAAGAACGTCGCCTACTTTTCGGGGTTTCGCGGCACGCACGGCTGCCTCTGGATCACGCGGAGCGACGCGCTCCTCGCGACGGATTCCCGCTACACGGAGCAGGCGGGCGAGCAGGCGCCGGACTTCCGCATCGTCAGGCTCACGGGGGAAGACCGCTGGCTGGAGAACGCCGCCGGCGAATCCGGGGCGCGCCGGATCGGATTCGAGGACGACGCGGTGTCCGTCGCGCTCCTCGGAAGCCTGAGCAAGCGGGTCGAAGACCTCGCGCCGCAGCCGGAATTCGTTCCCACCGGCGGAATGGCCGACCGTCTCCGCGCCGTCAAAGACGCGCGCGAGATAGAACTTCTCGCCAAAGCGATCGCCATCGCCGACGAAGCGGTCGAAACCGTCGGCGCGGCGCTCCGTCCCGGGATGACCGAGCGGCAGGTCGCCTGGGACATTGAGCGGGCGATGCGCGAATTCGGGGCGGACGGACTCTCGTTCCCTACGATCGTCGCCTCCGGGCCGAACGGGGCGAAAGCCCACCACAGCCCCACCAACCGCGAACTGGAGCGCGGAGACGGCGTCTATATCGACACCGGCGCGCTCTACGACGGCTACTGCAGCGACATCACCCGCGCGTTCGTTCTCGGCGAAGCCAGCCCCCGCTTCCGCGAGGTCTACGATGCGGCGCTGGCGGCGCAGGAAGCGGCGGAGGCCGGAGCCGCCGCCGGAATGACCGGGGCCGAGGTGGACGGCATCGCCCGCGGCGTCATCGCGGAGGCGGGCTACGGCGACAATTTCGGCCACGGCCTCGGCCACGGCATCGGCGTCGCCGTCCACGAGTTGCCCCGCGTCAGCCCGCTGTCCGACGATACGATAGAAGACGGCATGGTTTTCAGCGTCGAGCCCGGGATATACATCACCGGATGGGGGGGCGTCCGCATCGAAGACCTCGTCGTAATGGAGAACGGACGCGCCCGCGTGCTCACCAAGGCCCACAAGCGGGACGTCGTTCCCGTCTAGCAAGGAGTTCCTATGGTTATGGAGTTCGGAGACCTCCGCCGCGGCGCGACCATCGAGATGGACGGAGCGCCCTACAAAGTGGAGGAGTACTACCAGCAGAAGATGCAGCAGCGCGCGCCCGTCTATCACATCAAGATGCGGAACCTGCTGACCGGCCAGTTGCTCGACAAGTCGTTCTCCGGCTACGGCATCAAACTCACGAAGGCCCCCGTCGAAAACCGCGACTGCACCTTCCTCTACGAGGCCGAGGGCGTCTACACGTTTATGGACGCTTCCTCCTACGATCAGTACGAAGTCGGCAAGGACGTGGTCGGCGACGCCTCCGACTACCTCGTGGATCAGACGGACTGCGAACTCGTCTTCCACCGCGAAAAGCCCATTATGGTGGAGATGCCGACCACCGTAGACCTCTTGGTGGCCGAGACGCCGCCGGGCTACAAGGGCGACACGGCGTCCGGGGGCGGGAAGCCCGCGACGCTCGAGACGGGCATCCGCGTGACCGTGCCAATGTTCGTGAGCGCCGGCGAGAAGGTGCGCGTGGACACGCGCTCCGGCGAGTACGTGACCCGCGTGAGCGGGTAAGCCCCACGCAGCGCGCCCCGATGCAGATCTACACCGTCGCCCAACTCGCCGAATACATCAAGGCGAGCCTCGACCGCGACCGCATCCTCGGCGACGTTTGGGTGACGGGCGAGGTCTCCAATCTGTTCGCGTCCGGCGCGGGGCACCGCTACTTCACGCTGAAAAGCGCCGAGCATCAGATCAAGGCCGTGCTCTTCAGCGACCGGCAGGGCGGCGAGCACGCGGCGAACGGAGCGCAGGTCACCGCCCGCGGGCGCGTCTCCTTCTATCCCGCCAGAGGCGAAACGCAACTCTACGCCGATTCCGTCTTTCCCTCCGGCGCGGGCGCGCTCGCCGCCGAATTCGAGCGCCTCAGGGCGATGCTGGAAGCCGAGGGCTTGTTCGACGCCAGCCGCAAGCGTCCGCTGCCCCCGTTCCCCCGCAAGATCGGGGTCGTCACGTCCGCCCAGGGCGCCGTCATTCACGACGTCATCACCGTTCTCCGCGCTCGCTACCCCCTCGGCCACGTCGTGCTCTGCGACGCATCCGTGCAAGGCGCCGACGCCCCTGCCGAAATCGCCGCCGCGATCCGCGCGCTCAACGCGACCCCGCAGATTGACGCCATCATCGTCGCGCGCGGCGGCGGCTCGCTGGAAGACCTGTGGGCGTTCAATTCCGAACCCGTCGCCCGCGCCGTCTACGCGAGCCGCGTTCCCGTCGTCAGCGCCGTCGGCCACGAGAGCGACTACACCATCGCCGACTACGTCGCCGACCTCCGCGCGCCCACGCCCTCGGCCGCCGCCGCCGCCGTCGCGCCCGACGTTCGCGTCCTCGCCGCCGAGGCCGCGTCCCTCGCCGACCGCGCGCGCGGCGCGGTCGCCCGTTACGCGGCGCAGCAGCGCGCCGACGTCGAAGCCTTGACGAACCGTATGCGCCGAACCATCCCCGACGCCGACGCGCATCGCCAGCGCGTGGACGAACTCCTCGAGCGCGCCCGCGCCGCGCTCGCGTCCTCCATCCGCTTCCGGCGCGAGCAGACCGCCGCCCTCCGCAAAACGCTCGACGCCCTCAATCCGGCCTCCGTCTTGGAGCGCGGCTACGCCGTCGTCGCGCGCGTTGACGGCAAGCCCGTCGCATCCGCATCCGACGTCTCGCCCGGCGACGTCGTTCGCGCAACCTTGCGCGACGGGGCCGTCGAGGCCGTCGTAACCTCCGCAAAGTGAGCAGCCCTATGGAACAGCCCGCGCCCCAGCACGAGCCAAAACTCACGTTCGAGCAGGCCGTCGCCCAACTCCGCGAAACCGTCCAAACGCTCGAAGAGGGCAACATTCCCCTCGCGGACGCGACGCGCCTCTTGGCGAACGGCGTGCGCCTCGCCCAGACCTGCAACGAACTGCTCACGCAAGCGGAACTTCAGGTGAGCGAGATCCAGCGAAACTTCGCGCCGCCGCCGAACGCGCCCCCGGAGCCGGACTACCCCCGCGGAGCCTCGCGGTGACGCTGCGCGGCGACTTCCATATGCACACGCGCTTCTCCTACGACTGCCTCGTGGCGCCGGAAGCGCTCGCGCGGCGCTGCGTTCAAGTCGGCCTCGACTGCATCGCCGTAACCGATCACAACACCATCGAGGGGGCGCGAGCCGTGCAGGCCGCCGCGCCGTTCACCGTCATCATAGGCGCGGAGATCAAGTCAACGGCGGGCGAAATAACCGGCCTCTTTCTGCAGGAGGAAATCCCCCCGGGACTCAGTCCCGTCGAAACCGCGCGGCGCATCAAGGAGCAAGGCGCGCTCGTCTCCATTCCGCATCCCTTCACCGGAATGGGGCGCTCCGCGCTCGACCGGGAAACCGCAACCGACCTCCTCCCCTACGTGGACATCGTGGAGGGCTTCAACGCCCGCACGATGCGCTCCGCCGACAACGCCGCCGCCAAGCAGTTCGCCCGGGAGCGCGGGCTGCCCGTCACCGCCGTCAGCGACGCCCACGCGCTGCGCGAATTGGGCCGCGCCTACACGGAGTTCCCTGAATTCGACGGCTCTCCGCAAGGATTCAAGCAAGCCCTCGGCGAGGCCGCCCTCACCGAATCCCCGGCCGGCGCGTTCGTCCACGCCCACACGACGCTCAACAAACTGATCCGCCCGCTGGTGAAGCCCCGCTCCGCCGGACGCTGACCTGCTCGTTCCCGCCCTCGCTCTCTTGCCTTGCGCGGGCGATGGCGCTCGCCCTGCGCGGGCGATGGCGCGGCGAACGCCTGCCGCTACGCCGTCTTCAGCGACTCCGCGCCGTGCGTCGGGATGACTTGCCCCGCCTTCGAGTAGAGCGTGGGACGGCCCAAGCGACCGTCGGGGTTCGCGTCTATCACGCATTGCGCCGCGATGTCCAGCGACGGCAATTCGTACATTACGTCCAGCAGCGCGTCCTCGATGATGGAGCGCAAGCCGCGCGCGCCGGCGCCCCGGCCCATCGCCTGCTCGGCCGCCGCGTCCAACGACGCTTCCGTGAACCGCAACTCCACCCCATCAAGCGCGAAAAGATGCGCGAACTGCTTCACCACCGCGTTCTTCGGCTCCGTCAACACGCGCACGAGCGCTTCCTTGTCCAGCCCTTTCAGCCCGACCGCCACCGGCAGGCGCCCGATCAGTTCCGGGATGAACCCGTAGGTCAGCAAGTCCTCAGGCTCGACGGCCTCGCGTATCTCGTCGTCGGTGCCGGAGCCCGTGCGGTCGGAGTGGAAGCCGATGCGGTGGTTGGACATAACGCGGCGGGCGATGGTCTTCTCCAGTCCGTCGAACGCGCCCCCGCAGATAAACAGAATGTTCGCCGTATTCAGTTGCAGAAACTCCTGCTGCGGGTGCTTCCGTCCGCCCTGCGGCGGGACGTTGGCGACGAAGCCCTCGATCAACTTCAGCAGCGCCTGCTGCACGCCCTCGCCCGAAACGTCGCGCGTGATGGAGGGGTTCGCGCTCTTCCGCGAGATTTTGTCAATCTCGTCTATGTAGATGATGCCGTGCTCGGCTTTCGAGATGTCGTACTCCGCCGCTTGGATCAGGCGCAGCAGGATATTCTCCACGTCCTCGCCGACGTAGCCCGCCTCGGTCAGCGTCGTCGCGTCCACGATCGTGAACGGCACGTCGAGGATTCGGGCGAGCGTCTGCGCGAGGAGCGTCTTGCCGGAGCCCGTGGGCCCGATCAGGAGGATGTTGCTCTTCTCGATCTCGACTTCGTTCGCGCCGGCGTTGGAGCGCACGCGCTTGTAGTGGTTGTAGACCGCCACGCTCAGCACGCGCTTCGCCCTGTCCTGCCCGATGACGTACTCGTCCAGCCGCTGCGCGATCTCCTTCGGCGAGAGGCCCCGGGGGATGCCCTCCGACTTGGCCTCGGCGGGCGCGTGCTCCTCCGTGACGATCTGCTGGCACAGGCGGACGCACTCGTCGCAGATGAACACGCGGCCCGGCCCCTGTATCAAGCGTTTGACTTGGTTGTCCACCTTTCCGCAGAAACTGCAGACGTGCTCTTTGCGGGGCGGCAGCGTTGGCGTGTTGCTGGGCATCGGTGTCCGTCCTTTAGCCGTTCGTCGAGGCGGGAACCGAGCCCAGAACCTCGTCCACGAGTCCGTAATCCTTCGCCTCGTCCGCCGACAGATAGAAGTCGCGGTCGCCGTCGCGCGCGATCTTCTCGGCGGGCTGCCCCGTGTGCTGGGAGAGAATGCTCAGTATCTTCTCCTGCTTCCGCAGGATCTCCCGCGCGGCGATTTCGATGTCCGCCGCCTGCCCTTGAGCCCCTCCCAGCGCCTGATGCATATGGATCGTGGAGTTCGCCAGCGCGAACCGCTTGCCTTTCGCTCCCGAGCACAGCAGCACCGTCCCCATGCTCGCGGCCATCCCCACGCATATCGTCGCCACGTCCGGCTTGATCAACTGGATCGTGTCGTAGATCGCCAAGCCGGAGGTGATCACTCCGCCCGGGCTGTTCACGTACAGGTTGATGTCCTTGTCGGGGTCCTCGCGCTCCAAGTAAAGCAGTTGAGCGACGATCAGGTTGGACACTTGGTCGTTGATGGGGGTTCCGAGGTAGACGATGCGCTCCTTGAGCAGCATCGAATAGATGTCGTAGGCGCGCTCCCCGCGAGCGCCGGTCTCGATCACCATCGGGATGATGTTCTCCGGCTGCCGGAGCGCCCCCGCGTTCAGCGGGCCGTGAATTGGCCAATCTCGCATCCTGGTTCGCTCCTCCTCAATTCCGGACGGCGCGAGGCGCCGTCTCCTATGCGGCCCCTGCTTCGCCCTCGCTGCCCGTAATTTCCGAAGATGCCGCCTGCGTCGGTTCGCCGCGCAGCGCCATCGCGCTGATCGCTTCCCGCGTCTTCCGCTGCGCCAGCATCCGCCGGATGGCCTCGCGGCTCTCCGGGTCGGCGAACTGCTGGCGCTGCGCCTCGGCCTGATCGCCGTAAGCGTTCGCGATTGCGTCTATCTCCTCGTCCACCTCTTCGTCCGCCGCCTCGATCTCCAGCCGTTCGGTCATCGCCCGAAGGACGTGCGCCCGCTTGAGGCGCTCCTCCGCTTTCGGGCGCGCCAGCGTGTGCACGTCTTCGTCCGGCATTCCTTGCCAGGAAAGATACTCGCGGTATTCCTCCATACTGGCGCGCCCCGACTTGATCGCGTCTTCCCGCCCGTGAACGTAGCGCTCCAACTCGCGCTCGACGATCAGCGGGGAGACGACGACGGACGCTCCCTCCACCAGTTGCGTGAGCGCGGCCTCCTGATGCAGCAACTCCGTCCGCCGCTCCTCGCGCAGCAGCAAATTCTCGCGGATCTGCTCCCGCAGCGCGGCGACCGTCTCGAACCCTTCCCCAACGCTCTTTGCGAACTCGTCGTCGACGTCGGGCAGGCTCTTGCGCTTGACGGAGTGAATCTCCGCCTCGAAATGCGCCGTTTTCCCCGCGAGGGCGGGGGTCCTAAAATCTTCGGGGACGGGAATATCGAAGGCGCTCGGTTCTCCGGGGGACAGCCCAACGAGCGCCTCGTCCATCCCCGGCACGGGGAACGTTCCGCCTTCGCGGGGGATGTAGTCGGTGTCTTCGGAGCGCGCGAATTCCTGCCGCTCGCCGTCCTCCTCCGTCCAACCCACGACCGTCAAGTTGATCAGATCGCCCATGCGGACCGCGTCCTCCACCGGCTCCCACACCCCTTGCTCCATCCGCATCTGCTCAATCAGCGCCTCCACCTCTTCGTCCGCCACCGCGGCCTCGTCTTTCGGAACGCGCACCGCGTCGACGTCGCCCAAGTCAACGGCAGGGGGCAGGGGCACGACGGCGACGAAGCGGAACGGCTCGTATTCGGAGACGGAGACGGCGGGGATCCCGCCGAGCTCCAGCCCTTCGGACTCGACGGCTTTGGAGGTGAACTCGTTGACGAGGGAGTCGAACGCCTCGTTCAGGAGATACCCCCGCCCGTACATCTGCTCCACCACGCGGCGCGGGGCCTTCCCCTTGCGGAAGCCCGGAATCGCCAGGCGGCGCACGACGCGACGGTACGCCTGGTCGAGGTAAGGCTCGACGTCGGCGTCGTCCAGTTCCACGGTGAGAACCGCTTCACGCGGCTCGCGTTGCTCGTTGGAGATGTTCACTCGCCCCGCGTGCGCCCACGAGAATCGTCAGCGGCGCATCCCCGGACGCGCCTTCCTTAGTTATAGCACAAACAAGCCCGGATGAGAAGAGCGCAGGTTGGGCGACCCGCCCCGATAGCGCGGGCGCGCCGCTTGCGGTAAGGTACGGGCTGCGCGGCCTCTTCCCCGCAACCCGCGCCGGACGCGCTCCGGCGGGCCGCCCACTACTACGGAGCCTGGTGAACGCCTTGCTGAAATCCGCCTCTTGCGGCGGCTTGCGCCTCGAAAACGCAGGCCAAGAAGTCACCCTCGCCGGATGGGCGCACCGCCGCCGCGACCACGGCGGCCTCATCTTCATCGACCTGCGCGACAGCGACGGCGTCGTGCAGGTCGTCTTCCATCCCGACGAGGCGCCGGACGCCTTCGCCGAAGCCGAGCGCTTCCGCGCCGAGTGGGTCGTCAGCATCGCCGGCGTCGTCCGCGAGCGGCCCGAGGGCACGGCGAACCCCAACCTGCCCACCGGCGAGATCGAAGTCGCGGCGGCGGCGGCCACGACGCTCAACCCCGCCAAGACGCCCCCTTTCGACGTGAGCCAGGACGGCCCGGTGGACGAACTCCTGCGGATGCGCTATCGCTATCTCGACCTCCGCCGCCCCTTTATGCGCGACAACCTCCGCCTCCGCCACCGCGCCGTCAAGTTCATCCGCGACTACCTCGAGGAGCGCGGCTTCATCGAAATCGAAACGCCCATCCTCATCAAGAGCACGCCGGAGGGCGCGCGCGACTACCTCGTCCCCAGCCGCATCCACCCCGGCAGTTTCTACGCCCTCCCGCAGTCTCCCCAGCAACTGAAGCAATTGCTGATGGTCGCGGGCGCGGACCGTTACTTCCAAATCGCCCGCTGCTTCCGCGACGAAGACCCCCGCGCCGACCGCCTCCCCGAGTTCACGCAGTTGGACTTGGAGATGGCCTTCGTTGACCGCGAGGACGTCATCGGCCTGATGACCGACCTCTACGTCTCGCTCATTCAAACCCTCCGGCCCGACAAGCGCGTCCCCCTCCCCGTTCCGCGCTTCACGCACGCCGAAGCGATGGCCCGTTTCGGGAGCGACAAGCCCGACACGCGCTTCGGGCTTGAGATCGCCGACTTCTCCGAAATCGCCGCGGCTAGCGCGTTTCAGGTTTTCGCAAGCGCCGTCAAAGACGGCGGAGTCGCGCGGGGCTTCGCCGCGCCCGGCCTCGCTTCCCTTCCCCGCCGCCAGATCGACGACCTGGTTGAGCGCGCCAAGCAGCACGGCGCGCGCGGACTCGTGACCATCGCGCTCGACGAGGCCGCCGGCTCCCTCAACGCTCTCACGCTCGATCACGTCCGCACGCCGGCGCGCGCCCTCTCCCTCGACGAAATCAAAGCCGTCGCCGCAGCCTGCGGAGCATCCCCCGGCGACCTCATCCTCATCGTCGCAGGGGCGGAGGCCCAGACCGCCGCCGCGCTCGGCCAATTGCGCCTCCATATCGGCGAGCGGCTCGGGCTCGCCGACCCGGACACGATCGCGCTCTGCGTCATCTCCGACTTCCCCCTCTTCGAATGGAACGCGCGCGAAAATCGGTGGGACTCCGTGCATCATCCCTTCACCGCTCCCTTCGACGACCACTGGGAGCGCCTCGCGGACGACCCCGGCGGCGTTCTCTCCAACGCCTACGACCTCGCCGCGAACGGCTACGAACTCGCGGGGGGCAGCATCCGCATCCACGAGCGCGCCAAGCAAGAGGCCGTCTTCCGAACGCTCGGCCACTCGCCGGAGAACACGCAAGCCCAGTTCGGCCATCTGCTCGAGGCGTTCGAGTACGGCGCGCCCCCGCACGGAGGTTTCGCAGGCGGCATAGACCGCCTCGTGACGGCGCTCGCCGACAAGGCCGACTCCATCCGCGACGCCATCGCCTTCCCTAAAACCCAGATCGGCGTCGACCCCCTCTTCGGCGCGCCCTCCCCCATTGACCAAGCGCAACTCGACGAACTGGGCATCGCCCTCCTCTCCCGGAGCGGCGAGCAGGAAGAGCCTTAGCGCGCGGGACGCCTATGTTCCCCGAGTTCAACATCGCCGAAGGCGCGACCCTCATTCTGCTGGGGTTGCCCATCGGCGCGGTGGGCGCGGTCGTCGGCGTCGGCGGCGGCTTCCTCCTCGTTCCCGCCCTGCTCTTCCTCTTCCCCGACGCCGACCACGGAGCCGTGGCCGTCATCTCGCTGACCGCCGTCCTCTTCAACGCCTTCTCCGCGAGCGTCGGCTACCGCAGAAAGCGTTTGCAGGACTTCCGCACCGCGCGCATCCTCATCGCCCTCGCCGTTCCGGGCGCCGTCGCGGGGGCGCTGCTGAACAACGCGACCGACCGCGCCGTCTTCGAAACCGTCTTCGGCGCCGTGCTCATCGCGGGCGCAATCTACCTCGTCGCCCGCAGCGCGCTGGAGTCGCGCCCCTACGCCCCCGCTCTGAAGGGAAGCCCCCGCGCCATCACGGACAGCGGCGGCGCGCGCTACGAGTATCGCGTGAACGAGCGGATGACCGCCGCCGTCGCTCCCTGGGCGGGGCTCGCCGCCGGATTCTTCGGCATCGGCGGCGGCATCATCAACGTCCCCTTTATGATGCTTGCGCTGCGGATTCCGAAAGCGATCGCCGTCCCCACCTCGCAACTCGATCTGACGGTCGCCGCGGCGACCGCGCTCGTCGTTCACTTCGCGCTCGGCGAGGGCGGGGGAGGCGTATGGCGGGAGGCCCTCGTCACCGGAATCGGCGCGCTCGCGGGAGCGCAGATCGGCGTGCGCCTCGCCCCGCGCGTCGGCGGGCGCGTCGTGCTGGGCGTGATCGGCGTAGGGCTGTTTCTGGGGGGCGCGCGGCTCCTCAGCTCCAACTTGACTTAGGGGCGCCGGTCCGCCACAGCAACGCTCAAAGGCGTTTATTCGCGCGTTGACGGGCAAGCGAAGAGTCAGCGCGAGGTGGTTAGGCCGCATGCGCCTCCGCCAGTCTTCCCGCATCGAAGCCTAGCCCGTCAGCGGCAGTTCGTGCCAGAACGAGCGGTGGTCGAGCGTGAAGCCGAGGCTCTCGTAGACGCGGATGGCCGCCGGATTCTCGCTGTCCACGGTGATTTCAACGCTTGGCGACCCAAAGCCGATGAGCATATTCAGGCCAATGCCCGTCACCGCGCGCCCCAACCCTTGCCCCTGTCGGTCCGGCGCGACGCCGACCATTCCGACGACGCCCGGCCTGTCCGCCGTTGGGCGATGGCACCACGAGTAGGCGATCAGTTCCTTGCTGCCCGCGTCCTCCACCATAGCGACGTAGTCGACGCGTTCGGGGAGTTCGAAGATGCGGTAGGCGACCTCCTCCGGCGTGTTCGGCGCGTAGCCCCAACTGCCGGCGAACGCGGCGTTTTGCAAGGCCGCGACCGCCGCCGCGTCCGCTTGGTTTTCCGCCTGCCGGAGCGTCGCGCCCGGCTGAAGAGAGACGGCCGCCGGAGGGGAAGCCGGTCTGCGGAGATGGAGGTGCGCGCGGACATGCGACCATCCCCGTTCGGCGAACGCCGTCCGCCGCGCCTCGTCCGCCTCCGGGACGTCCACGTGGAGCGCGGCGAGCCCCGCCGCCCGCGCCCGCTTCTCGACTTCGCGCAGGAGCGCGTCCCCTGCGCCGCCGCCCTGATGCGTTCCGCCGCCCTGAATTTCCAGCGCGCCGCGGCGAATCGCGGGCTCCCTAGTGAGGATGGCGTACCCCGCAGGGGCGCCTGCGGCGTCGAACGCGAGGATGCAGTCGCGCTCGGGGTCGAGGTTGGGCTGGCCCAGCCAGCGGGCAAGCGCGGCGGCGTCTTCGGCGGACGGCGCGCGCCGCAGCCGCAGCGAGGCGAGTGCCTCCAGGTCGGAAGAGGCGTAGGACCGTATGCTGACGGGGTTCGTCATAAGCGGCGGCGGGAACGGGTATCATCTTACCAGCCCTATTTAGGCTTTGCGGAGGCGCATGGAGACAATCGAAACTCCCGAACGGGCGATGCTCGTGATTCCCCACCCCGACGACGGCGAATCCGGCGCGGCGGGAAGCGTCGCCAAGTGGGCGCGCGAGGGCTGCCGCGTTCTCTACGTCGTCTGCACGAACGGCGACAAGGGCACGTCCGACCCGGAGATGACGAGCGAGCGGCTTGCGGCCATACGGGAAGCGGAGCAGCGCAAAGCAGCGGCTATCGCGGGCGCGGAGGAGGTCGTTTTTCTCGGCTACGGCGACGGCGAATTGGAGGATACGCGGGAGTTCCGGGGCCGCCTCGTGGAGCAGACGCGCCGCTGGAAGCCGGACCTCGTGCTGGCGATGGACCCCGTCCGCAAGGAATCGCACGGGCACCGCGACCACCGCGTATCCGGCCAAGCGGCGATGGACGCCTGCTTTCCGTTCGCCCGCGACCGGCTCCACTACCCGGAGCACGCCGCAAGCGGCCTGGAGCCGCACAAGACGAGCGCGATTTTGCTGTGGGGAACCGAGAGCCCGGACGCGGTCGTGGACGTCGGCGAGACGATCGAGACGAAGATGCGGGCGCTCGCCGCGCACGAGAGCCAGTTGTCGTCGGACTTCTCCCGCGTGGAGGGTTTCGTCAAACGTCGCGCGGAGGCCGCCGCCGAGCGCGCCGCCGAGCACGGCTATGCTTTCTCCTACGCGGAGGTCTTTCGCCGCATCGCCTTCCGGCGGTAGCGCGCGCCGCAGGAGCGGACGCGGCAGTCGCCGATGTGCTAAAGTCTCCCGCGATGGATTGGCGCGGCGCCTATCAGGTCTCCCTCAGCCTTATCGCGCTCCTCGCGTTCGCTGGCGCGGTCTGGCTGATGGTCGCGCCTGAACCGAGCCCCGGCATTGAGATCATTGCTCCCGCTCCTACCCCTGACGCCGCTCTTGTGTCCGGGTCCGCCGCGCCCGCCGAGGACTCTTCCGTCCAGGACGGCGACGCGCTCTCCGTGAATCTCAACTCCGCTTCCGCAAGCGAACTGACCGCGCTTCCGGGCATCGGCGAGACGCTTGCGGCGCGCATCGTCGCGTGGCGCGAGGAGAACGGCCCGTTCGACCGCATTGATCAGGTGATGGCCGTCTCCGGCATTGGCCCGGCGACTTACGAGCGCATACGCCCTTACGCCCGCGTGTGGGAATGAGGCGGTTCAGCAGGTTGACATGGGCAAGGCCAATCCGTAGCATGGAAGAGACCGGGCCGAGGTAGCTCAGTTGGTAGAGCACAGCACTGAAAATGCTGGTGTCCCCAGTTCAAATCTGGGCCTCGGCGCCAGTTGACAGTATCGAGTCCGGACTCCGCGCCGGAAGGTCGGTCCGCAGCGAGCGGAAGTGGCTCAGTGGTAGAGCGTCTCCTTGCCAAGGAGAAGGTCGCGGGTTCAAATCCCGTCTTCCGCTCCAGTTTTCCTACGGTTAGCCCTCGATGCGTTCGCAGGGGCTGTTCGTTGATGGCGCAGCAATCCCCTGAGCAAGGCGCCGCCATGCGGTATAATTGTCGGCGGGCCGAAGTGGCGGAAGGGTAGACGCGGCGGTCTCAAAAACCGTTGAGGGCAACCTCATGCCGGTTCGAATCCGGCCTTCGGCACCAGCGAATCCCCTCGAATCTCAGGTTTGGCGGCCTTCGGCGCCAGCGAATCCCCTCGAACCTCCGCCTTGTCGCCAGCGGCCTTCGCAGGGCTTACCGCTGCGCGACCGCCTTCGGCTCCAGCGGCTGGAGGACGCCGATGTAGGGCAGGTTGCGGTACCGCCCTCCATAGTCCAATCCGTAGCCGATGACGAACTCGTCCGGTATCTCGAAGCCCACGTAGTCCAGCCGCACATTCGTCATCCGCCGCACGGACTTGTCGAGGAGCGCGCAGACGCGCAGGCTCGCTGGGCCTTTGGCTTGCAGGTGCTCCCTGAGGTAGCGGAGCGTGAGGCCGGTGTCCGCGATGTCCTCCACGACGAGGGCGTGCCTGCCGCTGAGGTCGGTCGTCACGTCGCGGATGACGTCGAGGCTTTCCTGGCGCTCTTCGCCGTAGTGGGTGATCTCCATGAACTCCACTTGCACCGGCAAGTCCACCGCGCGCATCAGGTCGGCCATAAAGACGACCACGCCGCGCAGAACGCCGATGAGCACGGGCTCTTCGCCTGCGTAGTCTTCCGTGATTTGCGCGCCGAGTTCCCGCACGCGCCGCTGCACGAGCGCCTCGTCGAACAGCACGCGCTCCGTGCCTTCGACGGACACGCCGGAGAGGGGCCCGAACCCGTACTTGCCCATCAGCCGCATCAGGTCTTTGCGGTAGAGGAGTTGGACGTTGACCTCGGGGTACATTTCGCGGACGCGCCGCAGTTTCCGGTTCTTCTGGGTGACCAGGTTCTGCTTCATCGTGGTGAGTTCGAAGTACTGGTCGTACTCCGGCAGGTAGAAGTCCGGGGTGAACATCTCCACGACGCGGCTTCCGTCCCAGCGCAAGGGGAACGAGCGCGGCTCGTAGAGGTAGTTGATTTGGTAGTAGTCCAGCAGGTCGGCGAACTCTTTTTCGCTGGGGTGCATAAAGGCTTTCGCCGGGGCCTCCTGCTCGCCCCGCCGCCGTCCGGCGCGGCGGCTTCCGCGTCTGGACGCCTCTTCGCTCCCGGGGGGCTCTTCCGTCCGCTGCGCGGGCGTTCCGGCGACCGCGCCCTGCGCCGTCGTCCGTCTCTCGTCTGGGCGGATCAAGGGAGCGGCGCGCTTCTTCTCCGGCGCGGCGTCGGTGGACGGCGGCGATTTCTCGGCGCTCGCCCGCGAGGGGCGGCGTCCGCGTCGGCTGCGCGACGGCGCCGCAGACTGCGCTTCCTCGGACGTCTCGGACGCGGCGAGGGAGTCGCTTGCGGCGGCGGCAGGAGCGTCGGCGCTCGTCCGCGATGGGCGGCGCCCGCGTCTGCTGCGCGAGGAGGTTGCGGTAGGCTGCGCCTCCTCGGGCGCCTCAGGCGCGGCGGGGGAGTCGCTTGCGGCGGCGGCGGGAGCGTCGGCGTTCGCCCGCGATGGGCGGCGTCCGCGCCTGCTGCGCGATACGGCGGGCTGCGCCTCCTCGGACGTCTCGGACGCGGCTGGGGAGTCGCTTGCGGCGGCGGCGGGAGCGTCAGCGTTCGCCCGCGAGGGGCGGCGTCCGCGCCTGCTGCGCGATGCTGCGGCGGGCTGCGCCTCCGCGGACGCTTCGGATGCAGAAGGGGGGGCGCTAGCGGCGGCGGGAGCGGCGGCGTTCGTCCGCGAAGGGCGGCGTCCGCGCCTGCTGCGCGATACGGCGGGCTGCGTCTCCTCGGACGTCTCGGGCGCGGCTGGGGAGTCGCTTGCGGCGGCGGGAGCGTCGGCGGACGCCCGCGAGGGCCGACGTCCGCGCCTGCTGCGCGACGGCGCGGCAGGCGCGCCCTCTCGCTCGGGGAACTGCGTTTGTCCGGGTTCCTGAACCATCTATTCCTCACGCTGGTTGGGAGTCGCCGACAATTATTGCACAGACGGGCGCCCCGCCGCTTGCACGGTTCCGCGCACGTACTCCACCGTGGGCGCGACGTTGTAGTCGGAGCCGCCGAACGCCAGCGCTTCGACCGCCGCCCGCGCGGTGTCGACGGACGTATAGCACGGAATTCGGCGCTCCGTCGCTGCGCGGCGTATCTCGAATCCGTCGCGCAGCGCTTGCGCGACCTCCGCGACCGTGTTCAGCACGGCGTCCACCGTGCCGTCGGCGACGACGGAGTAAGCGTTGGGCTCCGGCTCTCCGACCTTGTTCACTTCGTTGACGGCGAGCCCGAGCCCGCGCAGGAGCGCCGCCGTGCCGCGGGTCGCGTACAGATCGTAGTCCATCGCGCCAAGCGCCTTGATCCACGCCGCCGCGTCCGCCTTGTCCCTGTCCGCGATGGTGACGAGGATCCGGCCGGCCGGCGGGAGCATCAGCCCTGCGGCCATCAGCGCTTTGGCGACCGCCGCCCGCGGGCTCACGTCTATGCCCATCACCTCTCCGGTGGATTTCATCTCCGGGCCCAGGTAGGTGTCCACTCCGGTGAGTTTGGACATTGAGAACACGGGCGCTTTCACGCTCGTCATCGGCGGGTCGGGCTGCAAGCCGCCCGCGCGCCCCTGATCCGCGAGGGAGCGCCCTAGCATTACGTTCGTCGCCAGTTGCACCATCGGGATGCCCGTGACTTTCGAGATGAAAGGCACGGTGCGGCTCGAGCGGGGGTTGACCTCGATGACGCACACCGACGGGAGTCCGCTGTCGGCCGGCACCGTCAAGCCGAAGGGCCTGCTCTCGTTCACGATGACGTATTGGATGTTCATTAGGCCGCGCACGCCGAGCGCGAGCCCGATGCGCGTCGTGTAGTCCACGATCGCGTCGCGTTCGCGCTGCGAAAGCCCCGGCGCGGGGTATATCGCCATGGAGTCGCCGGAATGGACGCCGGCCCGCTCCACGTGCTCCATAATCCCGGGGATGAGCGCTTGCTCGCCGTCCACCACGGCGTCCACTTCGACCTCGCGGCCTTGCAGATACTTGTCGACCAAGATAGGCCGGCCCGGGGCGGCCTCAAAAGCCCAGGTGAGATACCGGCGGAATTCCGTCAGATTGTCCACGATCTCCATCGCCCGTCCGCCGAGCACGTAACTGGGGCGCACGACCAGGGGAAATCCCAGCCGCTCCGCTATGGCGACGCCGTCCTCCGTGGACAACGCGGCGGCGCCCGGGGGCTGCGGAATGCCCAAGCGCGCCATCAGGCCGCCGAAGCGCTCGCGGTCGGACGCCAGGTCTATCGCGTCCGCCGACGATCCGAGAATCGGCAGGCCCGCCGCGCTGATCGCCTGGCTCAGGTTGATCGCCGTCTGCCCGCCGAATTGCACGACCGACGGGGGATACGCGCCGCCGATTTCCTCGTTCTCGATGATGTCGCGGACGCTCTCCTCGTCGAGCGGCTCGAAGTAGAGGCGGTCGCTCGTGTCGAAATCGGTGGAGACCGTCTCGGGGTTCGAGTTGACCATAATGGAGTTGACGCCCGCCGCGTTGAGCGCCCAGGCCGCGTGGACGGAGCAGTAGTCGAATTCGATGCCCTGTCCGATCCGTATGGGCCCGCTGCCGACGACCACCGCTTTCTCTCCGTTCAGCGGCTCGGCCTCGTTCTCCTGCTCATAAGCGCTGTAGAAGTACGGCGTGACGGCTTCGAATTCCGCCGCGCAGGTGTCCACCATTTTGTAGACGGGCTTTACGCCCATTTCGCGGCGCAGCGCCCGCGCCTCTTCGCGCGTCCGCCCCGTCAGCGCGGCGATGGCGTCGTCGGGCGTCCCCATGCGCTTCGCTTCCCACAGCAGCATCCGGTCGAGCGGCTCCGACCGAAGACGCTCCTCCATCGCCACGATGCGCGCCAATCCATGCAGAAACCAGGGATCCACGTGCGTGGCTTTGGCCAGCGCGTCAACGGACATTCCGCGCCGGAGCGCGGCGGCCATCGCCCACAGGCGGTCGTCGGTCGGATCGAGCGGGAGCGCCTCGGCGGGCAATCCCTCCCACTCGGGGTCTTCCCACAGCAGCGTGCGCCCGCCGAGTTCGATGGAGCGGACGGCCTTCTGCAGCGCCGCCTCGAAACCCCGGTCTATCGCCATCACCTCGCCCGTCGCCTTCATCTGCGTTCCGATGGCGCGGTCGCCGCGCGCGAACTTGTCGAACGGCCAGCGCGGGGACTTGATGACGCAGTAGTCCAACGCGGGCTCGAACGCCGCTTTCGTCCGCTGCGTAACCGCGTTCGGAATCTCGTCCAGCCTGCGGCCCGCCGCGATCTTCGCCGCGACCCGCGCGATGGGGTAGCCCGTCGCTTTCGACGCCAGCGCCGACGACCGGCTCACGCGGGGGTTCACTTCGATGACGAAGTACTCCATTGGGTCCGGAGCGCCTCCGGGCAGCGACTCCCCGATGACCGGATGCGGCGACAGGCCGAACTGAATGTTGCAGCCGCCCTCTATGCCCAGCGCGCGGATGATCCGAATGCTCGCCGAGCGCAGCATTTGATGCTCCTTGTCGGAGAGCGTTTGGCTTGGCGCGATGACGATGCTGTCGCCGGTATGGACGCCCATCGCGTCCAGATTCTCCATATTGCATATCGTCACGCAGGTGTCCGCGGCGTCGCGCATCACCTCGTACTCCACTTCGCGCCATCCGCGCATCGAGCGTTCCACGAGCGCCTGCCCGATGGGGCTCGCGGCGACGCCGCTCGCGGCCACGGCCTCCAACTCCTCCCACGTCGTCGCGAATCCGCCGCCCGTTCCGCCGAGCGTGTACGCGGGGCGCACCACCAGCGGCAGCCCCAGGGCGCGCCCCGCCTCCATCGCTTCCGCCGTCGAGTTCGCCACGACGCTTGGCGGCGCGGGCTCCCCGAGCCGCTCCAGCAAAGCGCGGAACAACTCGCGGTCCTCCGCCGTCTTGATCGTCTCGATGGACGTGCCGAGCAGCCGCAGGCCGTGACGCTCCAGCGCACCCGCCTCGTGGAGCGCGACCGCCAGGTTCAGCCCCGTCTGCCCGCCGAGCGTCGGCAGCAGGCCGTCGGGCCGCTCCCGGGCGATGATCCGCTCCAGCGTCTCCACCGTCAGCGGCTCGATGTAGACCGCGTCCGCGACTCCTTCGTCCGTCATAATCGTCGCGGGGTTGGAGTTCACGAGAACGACGGAGACGCCCTCCTCGCGGAGCGCCTTGCACGCCTGCGTTCCGGCGTAGTCGAACTCGGCGGCCTGCCCAATGACGATGGGCCCGCTCCCGATGACCATCGCCTTGCGAAGAGGAGGATGGGCGGTCATGCCGTTAGCCTGCGTCCCCGGCGCGGGCAAGGCGATCCGGCCCGCTCCGCCTCCCCGCGGCCGTCAACGACGTCAATCGTTCCCGCGAGAGGCGTCCATCTTGGGGCGGCTTGGGTCGGGATGCACGCTTGGAGCGCCTTGTTCACGGCTTGCTTCCGCTCTTCTCGCCGGTGCGCTTCGCAGCGCGCTCAAGTACGCGCAACATTGTTCGCATCACTGGCGCCTCATCAAAATACCGCGCACCACTATATGCGGCTTGCCGCATCATCGCAAGCACCCGCCCTCGCCCCTTCTAGGCCGGCGGACGCCCGCGGCGTTTGACGCGCGCGCCGCCGTTTGCTAGATTGCATTCCGCAACCAGCAACGCCGAGGGGGCGCCGATGACGCTACTGGGAGTTCGGGTCAGGGAACTGCGCGCGACCTACGGGTTCGAGGAGGTGGCCATCGTCCCCGGCGACGTGACCACGAACCCCGAACTCTCCGTCACCCAACTGGACGTCGGCCCCTACAGTTTCTCCATCCCCATCGTCGCCTCCGCGATGGACGCCATCGTAGACCCCGCGTTCGCCGGGCTGATGGCGCGGGCGGGCGGGCTCGGCGTGATGAACCTCGAAGGGCTCTACTGCCGCTACGAAGACCCAACGGACGCGCTGCGCGAAATCGCATCCGCCCCCCGCGAAAACGTCACCGACGCGCTGCAGCGCGTCTACGCCGCCGAATTCAACGAAGCGCTGGTGGAGAGGCGCGTTCAGGAGATCAAAGCGACGGGCGCGGTGGCCGCGGTCTCGGTTACGCCTCAGCGCGCCAAGCGGCTCGCGCCCGTCGCGGTTGAAGCCGGAGCCGACATCATCGTCGTGCAGTCCACCGTCACGACGGCGCGGCACATCTCCAATAGTTTCACAGGGCTGCGGCTGAACGAACTCGTCCGCGAAGTGGACGCGCCCGTCATCGTGGGGAATATGGTTACGGCGAGCGCGGCGATGGAATTGATGGAGCAAGGCATAGACGGCGTGCTCGTGGGCGTGGGGCCGGGCGCCGCCTGCACGACGCGCGACGTGACGGGCGTCGGCGTGCCGCAAGTGTCGGCGACGCTGGGAGTCGCGGCGGCGCGGGACGAGTTCCAAGCGCGCACGGGCAAGTACGTGACCGTGCTCACCGACGGCGGCATCCGCACCGGCGGCGACCTCTGCAAAGCGATTGCCGCCGGCGCCGACGGAGTGATGATCGGAACGCCGTTCGCGCAGACGCAGGAAGCGCCCGGCAAGGGCTTCAACTGGGGAATGGCCAGCCCGCATCCGGCGCTTCCGCGAGGCACGCGGGTCAACGTCGGCGTCCACGCCAGCCTCGAGCAAGTCCTGTTCGGGCCTAGCCATCGGACGGACGGAACGCACAACCTCGTGGGCGCGCTGCAGATCTGTATGAGCATGGTCGGCGCGCAGACAATCCCCGAGTTCCACGAGCGCGCCGAACTGGTGGTCGCGCCGACTATCGCAACCGAAGGCAAAATCCTCCAGCGCTCCGGACAAATTTAGGGGGCGGGCAGGTCGCCCACTCGCCCCTGTCCCCGAATTCCCCTGCTTGCGCGGGAACCGCCTCAGGGCGCCCCCTCACTCCAACAAAACGTTGTCCAGCAGGCGGACGTTTCCGATCCGCGCCGCCGCCGCCAGCATGCACGGGCCTCGCCCGCTCCAGGGCGCCATCGTCTCAGGGTCGACCGCCGCGACGTACTCCGCCGACGCTAAGGGCGACGCCTCGATTATTCCGCGGCACGCCGCCTCCAACTCCGCCGCGTTCTGTTGTCCCGCCCGGAACTTGTCCCGCGCCGCCGCGAGCGCCCGGTGGACGACCGGCGCCGCGCTCCGCTCCTCCGCCGTCAGGTAGGCGTTGCGGCTGCTCACCGCCAAGCCGTCCGCTTCCCGCGCGGTGGGGAGCGCGGCGATCTCCGACGGAATGTCCAGGTCGCGGACCAGCCGCCGGATCACCGCGACTTGCTGGCCGTCCTTTTGTCCGAAGTACGCCCGGTCGGGCTGCGCTTGCAGCAACAGTTTCGCCACCACCGTGGCGACCCCGTCGAAGTGCGACGGACGCGCAGCGCCTTCCAACGGCAGCGCAGGCCCCTCGATATGAACGGACGCGGCGAATCCCGGCGGGTACATCTCCTCCGGCGAGGGCGTGAATGCGTAGTCCGCGCCTTCACGCTCCAGCAGGGCGAGGTCGGCGTCCGGCGAGCGCGGATACCGCTCGAGGTCTTCGTCCGGGCCGAACTGCCGCGGATTCACGAAAATGGAGACGGCGACCGCCGCGCACTCGCTCCGCGCCGCGCGAATCAGCGAAACGTGCCCCGCGTGCAGCGCCCCCATCGTCGGCACGAGCCCCAGCGGACGCGGAGCCTCGCGCAGCGCCGCCCGCAACTCCGCGACCGTCGAGAGACGCCGCATCGCCTACGCGCCGTCCCCGCCGAACGCCTCGGCGACCGCTCCCGCCTCGGCCTCCGGCGTGTGCTCGGCGCCGGGGAACCGCCGCTCGATCACGTCGTCGCGGTACGCCCGCAGCGCGCCGAGGATGACGCCGCTCAGATCGGCGTACCGCTTCGCGTGGCGCGGCGTCCGCGCGCTCAGCCCCAGCAAGTCGTGCAGAACCTGAATTTGGCCGTCGCAGCCCGCCCCCGCGCCGATGCCTATCGTCGGAACGGCCAGCCTGCGCGTCGCCTCCGCCGCGACGTCTCCGGGGACGGACTCGATCACGACGGCGAACGCCCCCGCCTCCTGGAGCGCGAGCGCGTCGTCCAGCAGCGCCCGCGCCTGCTCCGCCGTCCGTCCTTGCACGCGATAGCCCCCGGTCTGATGCACCGACTGCGGCAACAGTCCCACGTGCCCCATCACCGGAACGCCCGACTCGGTCAGCCGGCGGACGGTCGGCGCGATTGTCCTTCCGCCTTCGAGTTTCACGGCCTGCGCGCCGCCTTCTTGCAGCAAGCGCCCCGCGTTCCGCATCGCGTCGTCCGCGCTCGTCTGATACGTCATAAACGGCATATCCGCGATCACGAGCGCGTTCCGCGCCCCGCGGACGACCGCCCGCGTGTGATGCGCCATATCGCCGAGCGTGACGGGCAGCGTCGAGTCGTGCCCCAGGACCGCGTTCCCCAGGCTGTCGCCGACGAGGATGACCGGAATGCCCGCCTCGTCCGCGAGCCGCGCCGACGGGAAATCATACGCGGTGACGCAGACGATGGGCTCGCCCGCCTGCTTCATCTCTTGCAACCGCCGCGCGCGAACGCTCATCCCCTTGCGCCTCCCTGCTTCCGATCCGCCTCGTATTCGGCGAACAGCGCTTCCCAATCCATAAGCCCGCCGGGTCGCCCCGCCTCCCGCGCCAGTTCCGCCGAGCGCAGGCTGATTTCCCTGTAGAGCGGCAGCAGTTCCGGGGCGGCGGCGCGCGCGGCTTCCAAATGCAAGCGCACCGTCCCCGCGTCGCCGCGCGAGGTCGGGCCCGTCAACGCCGCGCCCGCGCCCGCGCTTTCGATATTCGCCAGCGTCGTCCGCGCAAGGCGGCCTATCGCCCTTGCCGCCTGCTCCGGCGGCAGCCCGGCGCGAACCCAGAGCGTCCGCGCCTCGTGCAGCAGCGTCGTCAGATAGCCGCAACTCATCACCGACGCCGCGTGGTAAAGCGCGCGAGCGGACGCCGGAACCCGCAGCGCGTGGCCGCCCACATCCTCGGACAAACGCTCCAAGAACGCGAGCGCGTCCCCCTCCGCCTCGATGCCGAACGTCACGCCCTCCAACTGCGCGCCGCCGCCGAACGTCTGGAACGGATGCCACGAGCCAACGCTGGCGCCCGCCGCCCGCGCAGGCTGCAGCGGCTCGAGCGTCAGCGCGCCGCTGCAATGCACGGCGAACTGTCCGGGCCGCCAAGCGATTCCCGCCGCCGCGTCCGCGATTGCGCCGTCGGAGGTCGTGACGAACACCGCGTCCGCCGAATCAGCCGCCTCTTGCGCCGTCGCAGCGCGGCTCCCGGGCGCAAGCGCCGCCACGCGCTCCGCCGACTCTCGGGAACGGCTCGCCACCGCCGCGACGCGGTAGCCCAGCCGCGCAAGCGCCGGCGCGAGCGCTCCGGCCACGCGCCCCGCTCCCACGAACGCCGCCGACGGACGCTCACTCATCCCCGCTCCTTCCCCGCCTTCCCGGCCCGTTCCTCTCCCGGTAAGAAGGAAACCCGTGCAGGCTCTCCGCATGCTCGATGCCCGACACGATGGCGCGGGCGACCACCGACGGCGTGAGCGCGCAGAGGCGCGTGAACTCCTCGGGCGCGTCTATTTGGCCGGTGGCGAGCGCGAACATCGTATCCCCGTCATGCGGCGTGTGCGCCGGCCTCACCGCCAGCGCGATCCCGTCGTGCGCGACCGTCGCCAGCCGATTCGCCTGCGCTTTCGTCAGGACGAGATTCGTCGCGACGACGCCGATCGTCGTGTTGCCGAGCGGGAGAGGCGCGGACCGCCCCGCTCCTCCGCCGTAGGCGTGGTCGGCGTAGACCGCCGCGCTCTCCATAGGCGCGCCGTCCGCGCCGCGAGGCCCTGCCAGCAGCGCGCCGGAGTCCGGGTCGTGCACGCCGCCAACCGCGTTGACGACGACGAGCGCGGCGAGCACGACGCCTTCGCCTAAGTCGAGCGACGCGCTTCCAAGCCCGCCCTTCATCGCGCGCTCGCGCCCCAGCGCCTTCCCCACCGTCGCGCCGGTTCCCGCGCCGACGCTGCCCTGGGCCACCGGGTCCGCAGTCGCGGCGCAGGCGGCGGCGTAGCCCTCGGCGGGCCCGGGACGGACGGCCCCGTCGCCCACGCCCAAGTCGAAAATGATGGCCGCCGGAACGATGGGCACGATGTGGTTCCCGACGCGGTGGCCAACGCCCCGCTCTTCCAGAAAACGCATCACCCCGTCCGCCGCGCTCAGCCCGTAGGCGCTTCCGCCGCTCAGAACGAGGCCGTTCACGAGGGCGACCGTATTCTCGGAGCGCAGCAGGTCGGTCTCCCGCGTCCCCGGGGACGCGCCGCGAACGTCCACGCCGCCGACCGCGCCTGCGAGCGCGAGCACGACGGCGCAGCCCGTGCCGTTGGCGGCGTCGGTGTAGAGTCCGGCGATCAGCCCGGGCGTGTCCGTAAGCGTGCCGTTCATTGAGAGGAAGCCCGTTGCGGCGGCGCCGTCCCGGTCGCGCTAGGGATCCGGGCGGCTTGCAGGGGCGCTCCTTTGCGGATGAGGCTCGCCGCCCGCATGGGTCGGCGGCGCGTAGAGGATACGGACGCCCGCCCGCGCCGTCAAATCGGCGGGGCGCCGCGCCTGCGGAAGGCGGCAGGGGGATGCGCCCGTTCCGCCGGGACTCCCAGCGATAGACGTCATCCCTCCGCAGGCGGGAGCCCGCGTGGGGCGCGGGAAGTTATGCAGCGCTCCGCCGCCGGAAGCGCATAACGGGGAGATTCTGAGCAGGCGAGCAGCGCGGTAGGTTGAAAACGGGGACGCCCCGCGAATTTCGCGGGGCGTCCGTCGTCGGCCCGTGTCCGCGCCGCGGCTAGGCGGTCGCGGCGGCCTCTTCCTGCGCCGGGGCTTCGCCGGCGACGTCGAGGGTGAGGCGCCGGGCCTTCTTGCCTTCCGCCATCGGCAGGCGAATCGTCACGACGCCGTGCGCGTAAGTCGAGGCGGCGTTGTCCACGTCCACGTCGTCCGGCAGGCGGAGCGACCGGCGGAACGCGCCGTTCCGGCGCTCGCGCAGCAGGTAGCCGCCCTCCTCGCGCTCTTCGTCCGAGCCCGTTCGCCCCTCGATGGTCAGCACGCCGTCCTCGATGGTCACGCCGATGTCGGACGGAGCGACGCCGGGGAGGGCGCCGCTGACGACGATGGCGCCGTCATCGCGGTGGACGTCGAGGGGGATCGCCCAGCGGTCGGGGCGGGCGCCTGCGTAGGGCGCGGCGAAGAGGCGCCGCGCTCCGAAGGGCCTGCTGAGGGCGTAGAGGTCGCGGAACGGGCTCCAGCGTTCGATTGCCATAATCTGCCTCCTTGCTTGCGGAGCCGCTCTCCAATGCGGCTCGCTTGACTTGATATGAATCGTATCAAAGCGAGGCAGGCGTGTCAATAGGTCTGATACGAATTATATCAAGATTTGGCGACGCGAACGAAGCCGCCCGCTCCCCCGTCCGTGTGAATGGAGGGAGCGGGCGACTTACGGGCTTTGCGGTCTGGGCTACTCGCCGAGGCGGAACGGCGGGCGCTGCGCCCTTGTTCGGCGCGAGGGAAATCGTAGCACGCTCCGGGCGCGCCGGAGGCGCCGCGGCGCCTTGTTACGGCGTCGTCCCGTGCTTCCAGCCGGGCAGGGCGGCGGCCTGCCGGATCCACGAGGCCATTTGCTCCTCGTCGAGTTCGCCCTGGTGGATGTCGACCCAGCGCGCGTCCTTGTCCTTGCCTGAGCCGGGCGGCAGGGGCCGGAGCGACGCGCCCTGGAAGAACGTCACTTTTACGTAGCGGGTGAAGACGTGATAACTCGCGAACCACCCGTTGTCCTTGACGCCGTAGAAAGGCGAGTTCCACCGCACGGCCTTGCGGACGCCGGGGGCGTTGCGGACGATGAGGTCATCGAGGCGGCGACCGAGGCCGCTCTTCCAGCCGGGCATTGCGGCGATGTAGGCTTGCACGGGGGCGTCGCCGTCGCCTTTCGGGATCTGCGGATTGCCGCCCGAGAGGAGCGCCGGCTCCGCGCCGGCTGGTTTGGCGGCGGCCGCATCCGCGCGTTTCGCCGGTTCTCTGGGCGTCTTGCCGGCCATTTCGCTCTCTCCGGCCCCGCGCTTCGCGCGGCCTGATATAGACGGAGAGGCCGACCTGCGCGGTCGGCCTCTCTTTGGCCTTAACCGGTGAATAGTGGAAGGAAAGACTTTGGTTGGCGCCTCGCCCTCCGGGGAGGGGATGAGTCCGCCGTCGCCGGAACGAGGGAGCAGAAGCTCACCGATCGTCCGGGTTAGGCGGCGCTCCGATGGCGCACCGACCTGGGTTCCCAATGAAGGGCTCCCTAGAAAGGAGGTGATCCAGCCGCACCTTCCGGTACAGCTACCTTGTTACGACTTAGTCCCAGTCACCAGTCCCGCCCTAGGCGCAGGCCCCCTTGCGGTTGGCTGTGCGACTTCAAGCGTTACCGGCTTCCATGACTTGACGGGCGGTGTGTACAAGGCCCGGGAACGTATTCACCGCAGGATGGCTGATCTGCGGTTACTAGCAACTCCACGTTCATGCAGGCGAGTTGCAGCCTGCAATCCCAACTGGGGGGAGGTTTAAGGGATTAGCTCCGCCTCGCGGCGTGGCTGCCCGTTGTCCTACCCATTGTAGCGTGTGTGTCGCCCAGGGCGTAAGAGCCATGATGACTTGACGTCATCCCCACCTTCCTCCTCGAATTACGAGGCGGTCTCGTTAGAGAGTGCAACTAACGACGAGGGTTGCGCTCGTTGCGGGACTTAACCCAACACCTCACGGCACGAGCTGACGACAGCCATGCAGCATCTGTGACGGCTCCCCGAAGGGTCGCCCGGCCTTTCGGCCAGGATACCACCGACATGTCAAGCCCTGGTAAGGTTCTTCGCTTTGCATCGAATTAAACCACACGCTCCGCTGCTTGTGCGGGCCCCCGTCAATTCCTTTGAGTTTTAGCCTTGCGGCCGTAGTTCCCAGGCGGAGCGCTTAACGCGTGAGCTTCGGCACGGAGGGGGTCGATACCCCCCATACCCAGCGCTCATAGTTTAGGGCGTGGACTACCCGGGTATCTAATCCGGTTCGCTCCCCACGCTTTCGAGCCTGAGCGTCAGGATCGGCCCAGAGCGCCGCTTTCGCCACGGGTGTTCCTCCTGATATCTACGCATTTCACCACTACACCAGGAATTCCGCGCTCCTCTACCGTCCTCAAGCCGGGCAGTATCCGCAGACCTCTCCAGGTTGAGCCTGGAGCTTGCACCACGGACTGACTCGGCCGCCTGCGCTCCCTTTACGCCCAGTGAATCCGGACAACGCTAGCATCCTACGTATTACCGCGGCTGCTGGCACGTAGTTAGCCGATGCTTATTCCTGAGGTACCGTCATTATCTTCCCCCAGAAAAGAGGTTTACGACCCGCAGGCCTTCTTCCCTCACGCGGCGTCGCTGCGTCAGGCTTTCGCCCATTGCGCAAGATTCCCTGCTGCTGCCTCCCGTAGGAGTGGGGGCCGTGTCTCAGTCCCCCTCTGGCCGGTCGTGCTCTCACACCGGCTACCCGTCAATGGCTTGGTGAGCCGTTACCTCGCCAACTACCTGATGGGACGCAAGCCCATCCACCGGTGACCAAAGCCTTTCGTTGCCCGCCATCAGCAGGCAACCGTATGCGGTATTAGCCCGAATTTCTCCGGGTTGTCCCCCGCCGGTGGGTAGGTTGCTTACGCGTTACTCAGCCGTCTGCCACTGACTCGCCCCCGAAGAGGTCCGTCCGTTCGACTTGCATGCATTAGGCGCGCCGCCAGCGTTCGTCCTGAGCCAGGATCAAACTCTCAATCAGGTTCGCGGGCCTCGAAAGACCCGTTTCGCCAAGACTGACAGGGTTGCGCGTCTCCGCCTAAACGGAGGCGCGCGGCGCTTTACCTTCCACTATTCACTTGTTAAGGCGCCTGCACGGGAGCCCTCCACAGGAGCGTCCCCGGCTCCCCTGAACGGGGAACCCGCTTATAGTATGCGAACGCGGACGGCTTGTCAAGCGTTTGCGCCCGTCCATTTACGCAGGGCGGAACCGGGAGCGCGCCGCCTCCGCCCGCTGCGCTCCAAAATGCTGCGCGAATACACCATATCCTTGCTCCGAGGGGACAGAGAGCCGTTGGCTCTCTCCGAACCCGCCGCCCAACCCCGCGTTCCGCCGCTCGCATTCTCCGCGCGCTTGTGCTATGCTCCCGTCGCAACCTGAACTTGCGCGACGCGCGCGCGGAGGCCACAACGATGCTCACCGCCGAACAGAACGACCGCTTCACCAGAGTCGGGCCGGGAACCCCCACCGGCGAACTGATGCGCCGCTACTGGCATCCCATCGCCGCCGTTCCCATGATGAACGACCGCGCCACCAAGCCCATCCGCATCCTCGGGGAGGACCTCGTCCTCTACAAGTCCAAGTCCGGGGTCTACGGCCTCGTGGACAACTACTGCCCCCACCGCCGGATGGGCATGGTCTACGGCATTCCCACGGACGAGGGCATCCGCTGCCCCTACCACGGCTGGATGTTCGACGAGACCGGCCGCTGCCTCGAGCAGCCCTACGAGGAGACCGAGGCGCCGGACAACCACTTCAAGGACAAGGTCCGCATCAAGACCTACCCGCTGGAGGTCAAGTCCGGCCTCATCTTCGCCTACCTCGGCCCCGCCCCCGCCCCCCTCCTCCCCAACTGGGACGTCTTCGCCGTTGACGGCGTCGTCCGCGACATCGGCTACACGGAACTCCCGTGCAACTGGCTCCAGTGCCAGGAGAACTCCCTCGACCCCGTCCACTCCGAGTGGCTGCACGGCGAGTGGGGCAACTACATCGCCACCGTCAACGGCAAGGGCGACAAACTCCGTCCCCGCTACGAGAACGTGCGCATCGGCTTCGACAAGTTCCAGTACGGCATCATCAAGCGCCGCCTCGTCAAGGGCGGAGGCTACGACGACCCCGAGTGGGCGCAGGGCCACCCCATCGTCTTCCCCTACTTCCTGCGGCAGGGCGGCAGCGGCGTCGCCGTCGACACGTGGAAAGACCCCGACGACGCTCCGGGCATCGCGCGCGGCGTCGGGCCTTCCTTCCAGATCCGCGTTCCTCTCGACGACACGCGAACCGGCCACTGGTGGGTGATGTGCCACCCCAAGAAGAACTCCGCCGACCCCGACCAGCGCGACGAGGACGTCCCTCTCTTCTCTCCGCCCCTCATCACGCTCAAGGACGACGGGCGCGTCCGCTTTGAAATCCTCGACTCCAACTCCGCGCAGGACGTCGCGGCGTGGATCACGCAGGGCGCGGTGGCCGACCGCACCGGCGAGCATCTCGGCCGCTCCGACAAGGGCGTCATTATGTTCCGGCGGATGCTGGAGGAGCAGGTTCGCATCGTGGAGGACGGGGGCGACCCCATCAACACCTTCCGCGACCCCGAGCGCAACGCCTACCTGGGCATGGACACCGAGCACTGGTCGAAGCGCGCCGAACTCGCCGGAGGCCAAGCGTTCGCGTTCGAGCGGCAGGGCATGGCCAGCAAGTACAGCCCCATAATGAACGACCGGGGCGTCTCGGGCGGCGAGGACGCCGCCAAGCGCCGCGAGGAGATCGGCCAGGGAGTCGGCGCCTGATGGGCGCGGAGAACCTCAAGGCCGGCGACAAAGTGGAACTCGCCAACGGGGCGACCGCCGAGGTCACGGGCCCTCTCGCCAACGGCGCCGTCCCGGTGGCCATCATCGACTCGCCTTTCGGCCCCGACAAGCCCGGCGACGCGGTGCAGGCCGACCCCGACATCATCTACGGCGTCTTCCTCGACGACGCAATGACGGAGGTGCGCGCCCTCTAGCCTATGCCTGCGGAAGGCAATGACAGAGAGGCAAGGCGCTATGCTGCAACTCGAACGGCGCATCACCTTCCCGACGCCTGAGGAAGACGCGGCGATCAACGCGGGCATCGCCGCCGACCCCGACACGCGGGAACTCACGGACGACGACTTCGCGCGGATGCGTCCGGCCTTTGAGGTCGACCCCCGTCTCGCCGAGTTCCTCAGGCGGGAGCCGGCTGGCAGACCCGCGCCAACTCCGCCCTCCGCCGCGCCGTGTTAGGCTAGACGCTATGCCGCCGCTCAAACCTAATCACATCAGCCCCACGCCCGAGGAAGACGCGGCTATCAGGGCGGCCATCGCCGCCAACCCGGACGCGAAGGAACTCACGGACGAGGATTGGGCCCGAATGCGCCCCACCTTTGAGGTCGCTCCCCACGTAGAGGAGTCCCTCAGGCGGGAGCGGGCGCGCAAGGCTCGCCCCAAGACCCGGGTGACCATACGTTTGGACGCCGACGTCATCGCCCGCCTCCGCGAGGAAGGCCCCGGCTGGCAGACCCGCGCCAACTCCGCCCTCCGCCGCGCCGTGTTAGGCTAGACTGCGCGGGAGCAGATCAACGGAACCGCGCCCGGCCCTCTTGACGGACGGAACTTGTAGGCCCGCGATAATCGGAACCGCAGCAGGAGAGAAGAAAATGGCTCGCAGTTACTTCACCCACGACAACTGGCTCGAGGATCAGGCCGACAAGGGCGTTCCCGTCCTCTCCGACTGCTACGTCGAAGACCTCCGGAAGCTCGAACTCGCCCATTGGGACGTGCGCGGCTGCGACACGGCCTTCATCCGCTTCACCGATATGGGCGGCGTGACCGAGGCGCGGGTGCAGGAGATTCCCGCCGGCGGCTCCCTCGCCCCCTTCAAACTGGGCGTCGAGGAGATGATCTACGTGCTGAACGGGCGCGGCTTCGCGTCGGTCTGGGGCGAGATCAGCAACGCCAAGCGCGACTTCGAGTGGTCCGACCGCAGCGCCTTCGTCATTCCCCGCAACTCCTGGTGCGAACTCCGCAATATGGGCAACGCCCCCACCCGCCTCCTCTTCTTCAACTACCTCCCCATCGCAATGAGCACGATCCCCGACCCCGAGTTCTTTATGAACAACCCCCACGTCAGCAAGTCCATCCTCGACGAGGCCGACGCGGACTTCTTCTCCGAGGCCAAAGACATCGAGAAGGACTTCGGCTCCGCCTGGGGCGCGATCGGCTCCACCGTCTGGAAGGGCAACTTCTGGCCCGACCTTCTCGCTTGGGACAAGTTGACCGCCTCGGGCAGCCGCGGCGCGGGCGGCTCCTCCATCGCTATGTACGTCCCAGGCTCCGAACTGTCCGCGCATATGTCCGTCTTCCCCGCCGGAACCTACAAGAAAGCCCACCGGCACGGCCCCGGCCGCCTCATCGTCATCCCCGGCGGCGACGGCTTCTCCGTGATGTGGCCGCAGGACGGCGGCGAGAAGAAGGTCTACCCCTGGCACGAGGGCAGCGCCGTGACGCCGCCCGACCAGTATTTCCACCAGCACTTCAACCTCGGCGACAAGGCCGCGCGCTACTTCGCGCTCCATCCGCCCGTCCAGTTCCTCGGCAAAGACGAGGACGAGCAGGGCAACGCCGAAGGCACGAACATCGAGTACATCGACGAAGACCCGTGGATCCGCGAACTCTTCGAGGGCGAACTCGCCAAGCGCGGCCTCGAGTCCCGCATGCCCCCGGAGGTCTACACCGACCCCGACTACAAATTCAAGACGGCATCGGTGGCGTCGACGTAGGGATAGGGCTGCTATGGATATGGAGGAGAAGAAGCAGCGGATAGATGCCCGCTGGGATGAGATCAACTCCCAGTACTCCAACCTCGCAAGAAAGGAGCGCGAGAAGCTTGCTTCTTTGCTGGAGGATGACGAGCTGCCCGCGAGGGTATCTATCGGAACTCCGTCAGGGAGCATCTTTCGCAATGTCCTCGTGGTCGCCACCGACAGGCAAGTGTTGTACGTCACCACAAAGGAGACACTGCGCCTAACCTACGCGGACATCAGAAGCGTGCGGATGGAGGGGACTAAAGTCGAAATCGTCGGCGAGCGCTGTACGATGAGTTTCACTCCCGGCAGCCTAAAGGATGCAGAGCGACTTGTCGCTTACGTGAAGAGCGAGGACAAGTCCCCGCCGGGAGAACAGCCTATCAGCGTAGAAGAGAAGACCTACTGGATAAACGCCCGCTGGGACGAGATCAAACCCCAGTACTCCAGCCTCGTAGGAAAAGAGCGCGAGAACCTTCCTTCTTTGTTGGAAGATGACGAACTGCCGGAGAGGATAGTCGTCGGAACCCCTAATGTGGCGAATGATTTCGCACTTTTCCCCAATTGGCTCAGGAACGTCCTGGTGGTCGCCACCGACAAGCAGGTGTTGTACGTCACTACAACAAAGACATTGCGCCTAACCTACGCGGACATCGAAAGCGTATCGATACAAGGCGGGAGCGTCGAAATCGTGGGGGGCGCAGTGCAAATGAAATTCACTCCCGTCAGCCGGAAAGAGGCGGAGCGCCTTGTCGCTTATGTGAGCGGAGAAGACTCATCCCCTCGAGGAGAACCGCTTCCGCTTCACCCCAGGGCGGTGTCGATAGACCAGCAGTGGAACACACTCAAGCCCGCATTGTGGGGCAACAGGCACAGTGGCGAACGAGAGATGCTCTACGATCTCATTGAGGAAAGCGAAACCCTCGAATCGTTGATAGGCGGCACATACCGGGCAGAGCAAGACACGAGCCGTTTTCACAAGCACAACGGCATTGCTGTCGCAACGAGCAAGCGCGTGCTGTTCGTGGACAAGGGCGTGCTCGGCAGTTCGGAAGTCTCCGAAATGCCGTACAGGAACATCGAGGCGATCACCTACAGCACCGGCCTAATGATGGCTGGCGTGCAGATAACCGGGCGTGGAATCGCCAGTTTCCGCATAGAGGACATTGTGGAGAAGGACTCCGTCAAACCGTTCGTGGATTGCGTGCGCGGCCATTTGGAGGCGGCGCATGCTCCGCAGGCGTCCGCGCCGCAACCTGCGGCGCCGCTCTCTGCCGCCGACGAGATCGAGAAATTGGCGAGCCTCATGGAGCGCGGCGTTCTCACGCAGGAAGAGTTCGACGCCAAGAAGAAGCAACTTCTCGGCCTGTAGGGGCGGGGGCGAGATTCCCGCCTACGCGGGAATGACGAGACCAGTAGGTTCCTGCTTTCGCAGGAATGACGTGGCGCGTGGGGCGCTTTGGAGACGATGCGCGTAGCGCATCGTCCGGCGCTGCGCGCCCGACTGGATTCCCGCCTACGCGGGAATGACGGGCAGAGGGGCGGGGAGGCCGATGAGGATGCGCTTGCGCGTGATGCGAGTTCTCCTAGCGTTGAAGGTCGCGGATGAGGTTGGCCACCCAGCCTATCGCCTCGTCGTACTGGTTTTTGTCGTACTGCTCCAGGTCGAGAACGAATTCTTGGCCTCGTCCTACGCTCTCCAAGTAGGCGTAGTCATCGTTATCTGGTTTCCAACGCGGCTCCCACGGGTCAGGGCTCAATATACGGCTTTTTAACACGCGGTTACGGTTCCGATGGTGGCTTAACGCTTCTTTATCGCCGTCAGGGTAAAACCATCGGGGCAACTTCCAATGCGATACGGAATGCCCTGCCATCGTCAGCACGAGGCGGTCATCGAGTTTCGGGAACACGCCCGCTCCCGAGGCATCGAGGCCGTCGACTAAGTCCAACTTTTGCGGAGCCACGTAGCGCGTATTGCTGTTGCAGCACGAGCACCGCAACCTGTCGTCGCCCTTTTCCGGCTTGTGTTTTTCTCCGACCTGGAGCCAACCCCACAAGACATGCTGGCGGGGCGCATTCGGGTCGAAACGCCAGACTTGTCCGTTGGAGGTTTCTTGGACCTTCCGGTAGAGGCCGAAGAACAGGAACAGGTCGCCTTTCTTTACGTCTTGGTTGTTGAGATGACTCTCAGCAGCGTCCGCTTGGTCAAACAACTTCGGACAGCCGCTCGGAGGGTTCAGGTCAGGACTCATGTGGACAGACCCCTCGGCATTGATGCGGCCACGGGTAAGGTCGCGCACCAATTTCCCGATGTCCGCTTGAGCGCAGCAGAGATCTCCATAGGTAAGGCGCTCGCCGCCACAGTGGGGTATGGGCAACGAGAACATAGCGCCGCCGGGGAAGATGGGGCTGGGGCAACCGCCGTTCGCCGAGTCGAAGCCTTTTCTGCTGAGGATGAGTTTCATCATATGCTCCTGTGCGCTTGGCGTATGGCGGCATCATACGCCTCGTTGGGGGCGTTGCGCTAGGGAGGCTCCCGCCTGCGCGGGAATGACGCCCCCTTGTCCCGTCATTCCCGCGTAGGCGGGAATCTCGCCCCTACCCGCCCCGCGCCGCCCCGCGCTGCTGCTAGAATGTCCGCTATGTCCAGCGCGCCGTCAGCCCCCGCCGCCGCCAAGTTCGGCGAGGTGATCGAGGCCTCCGTCGAACGGCTCACCGGCCAGTGCCACGCCCTCTACGACGCTCCCCCGCTCGGAGCGCTCGTCCGCGCGGGCGACGCGCTCTTCACGCTAGTGGACGGCGTCAGCACCGCCGCGCTCGATCCGGGCAGGCGCGTCATCGCCCGCGGCGCAGGGCTCGACTCCGAGTCCGACGTCTACGCCGAGCATCCCCAACTGGAGCGCTTGCTGCGAACCGACGTCACCCTCACCGTGGTCGGCCACCGCGACGGCGGGCGCATCTTCCGCCATCTTCCGCCGTCGCCGCCCCGCATCCATACGTTCCTCTACGCCTGCTCCTCTGGCGAGACCGCCGCGTTTATGGAGCCCGCCGATTGGACGGCCATTCTCCTCTCCGGCGCGCTTCCCGCCGCCGACGACGTCATCGCAGCCGCCCTCCGGCAGGCCGCTCCCTGCTTCCCCGACCCCCGCGCCTTTCTGATGAGCGCCTGCCGCCTGATCGCCGCCCAACTCCCCGCCGACGCCGCGCGCCTCGCCGCCATTATGCGGCGCCTGCCGCTCGACGAGCCCGGCGTATGACCACCGCCAACGGCGTGGAGCCGGAGAGCCTCGAGTCGGAGAGCGCGGCGAGGGAGCGCGTCGGCGCGGTCGTGGGCGGCTCGCTCTCGCGGGGGCTCGACGTTCGCCTCGAGGCCGCCCCCGCCGTCGAGAACGTGAAGGTCGGCACGTTCGTGACGATGCAAGGGCGGTTCAACCGCTTCTTCGGCATCGTCACCGACTTGCGGCTCGACAGCAGCGACCCCCGGGCCGGGCTCGCCGTCGCGTTCGGCGGCGCCGCGCTGGCCGAGGCGCTCTCCGGCGCGACCGCCTACTCCACGGCGTCGGTGTCGCCGATGCTCACGACGAGCGCGGAAGGCGAGGCGCCTCAGCCGGCGCGCTCCCTGCCTCCCCACTTCGCCCCGGCCCACCGCGCCTCGCCCGGCGACGTGGCCGCCGTCTTCGGCGGCGAGGACGAGCGCCACATCTGGATCGGCAGCCCTCTGGATATGGAGGAGACGCGCGTCTGCCTGAACTTGGAGGAATTCGTCAAACGCTCCAACGGCGTCTTCGGAAAGAGCGGCTCCGGCAAGAGTTTCCTCACGCGCATTCTGCTCGCCGGAATTCTGCAGCGCGGAACCGCCGTCAACCTCGTGTTCGATATGCACAGCGAATACGGATGGCAGGGCACGAGCGAGTCGGGCTACGCTCCGAAGGGCCTCAAGCAACTCTTCGGCGCCCGCGTCTCCGTTTTCACGCTCGACCCCGATTCCTCCCGGCGGCGCGGCGCGGCGACCGACGTCGATGCGCGGATCGGCCTCGACGAAATTGAGCCGGAAGACGTCGGCGTCCTGGCGGCGACGCTTGGCGTGACCGATCTAGGCGCGCAGGCGTGCCACACGCTCAAGGAGCGCTGGGGGGACGGATGGATCGCCGAGTTCCTTGCGCGCGCGCCCGACGAGTTGGCCGAACTCGCGGAGAAAATCGGCGAGAACGCCGCCACGTTGGGCGCGCTCCGCCGCCGGCTCCGCGTTCTGCAGAGGTTGGGCTTCGTCGCGGAGCGCGCCGAGGGCGGGGGCGTCGTCCGCGAAATTATGGAGCACCTCGCCGACAACCGCCACGTCGTCATCGAGTTCGGGCGCCACGGCGACAATCTCACGGCCTATCTTCTCGTGGCCAACCTCATCACCCGGCGCATCCACGAGGAGTACCGGCGCCGCGCCGAGCGCGCGCTCGCCACCGGCGGCGCTCAGCCCACGCCGCTCGTCATCACAATAGAGGAGGCGCACCGCTTCCTCGACCCCGGCGTGGCGAGCCGCACGATTTTCGGAACGATCGCGCGCGAGATGCGGAAATACCGCGTAACCCTGCTCGTGGTTGATCAGCGCCCGGCGGGAATAGACGACGAGGTTCTCAGCCAGATCGGCACGCGCATTGTCTGCCAGTTGGACAACGACCGCGACGTCGAGGCCGTTCTGTCCGGCGCGCCCGGCTCCCGCGAGTTGCGGGGCGTCATCGCCCGCCTCGAGGCGCAGCGGCAATCGCTGATGTTCGGGCACGCCCTTCCGATGCCCGTGGTCGTCCGCACGCGCGCCTACGACGAGGATTTCTACGCCGCCGTCGGCGCGGCGGGAGCGAACCTTTCCCGAGAGGACCTCTTCGGCTGACGCGCCCGCTATGCCTGTCATCAGCGTCATTCTCGCCGCCGCAAGGAACCCGCGCTTCATCGTCGGGCTGGGATTCGCGTTGGGCGCGCTCTTCCTGTATCTCGCCGTGCGGGGCATAGACTGGGCCGAGGTTCGGGCGCAACTTGCGGGAGCCGAACTGCCCGCAGTGGCCGGCGCGCTCGCCGTCACGCTCGTGTCCGCGTTCACCCGCGCCGTCCGCTGGCGGATGCAGTGGGTGATGGCCCGCGTCTCCATCCGCCGCCTCTTCGTCGTCGAGATGTCCGCGCTGGGGCTCAACAACGTCTCGCCTGTGCGCCTGCTCGACGAGCCCGCCGTCCTCACGATGCTCACGCTGCGCGACAAGCATCCCGCCCCGCTGGTGATGGCCACCATCATAACCACCCGTGTTCAGGACCTGATGGTCACAATGGCCTTCACGTTCTCCGCCGTTCTCTTTCTGCCCGGCGTCCGCCGGGAAGCCGTCCCCGTCGTCGCGCTCATCGTCGTCGTCATTGCGGTCTTCGTCCTCGTCCTCAACCTCGGCAGGCTCGCGCGCCGATTTCCTACGCTGGGGCGCATCCCTGGCCTGCTCACCTACGAGGAAGCCGTCGGGGCGATGTTCCGCCGCAAGCGGCGCATGGCGTTCACGGCGATGCTGACGGTGACGTACTGGCTGATGCTCGCCCCCGCCGCATGGCTGCTCGCGCGCGGAATGGGCCTCGACCTCCCGCTCCACCACGCCCTCATCGTAACGCTCGGCTCCCTCTTCTTCGCAACCTCGCTTCCCGGGCTTCCGGGCGCCCTGGGGTCGTTCGAGGCCGCCGCGGAGTTCATCCTCTCCGCGCTTGGCTACCCCAACCGTGAACTCAACCTCGGCTTCGCCCTCCTCCTGCACCTCATTCTCTTCATACCGCCGATCCTCTTCGCCGTCGCCGTTCTTCCCCGCGAGGGCATAGGCGTGATGCAGAGTTGGCGCCGCATCGCAGGCAATTAGCGCCGCCCGCCGGAGCGGAGGACTACGCGGGCGCGTCTTGGGCGGGGAAGGCGACGGGCTGGCCGTGGGGAGTTCGGAGGTAGGCGCCGCGCCAGGCTTCCTTGCGGCGTTCGGCCTCGCCGGTGGAAACAACGCCGCGCTCGGCGCAGAGCCGCTCGAGGGCGCGAACCCAGTGGCGGTAGTACGTGTCGCCGAGGTCAGGGTCGCCCGCTCGTTGCGCGGCGCGTATCTCCTCGCTGAGCGCGGCGGCCCACTCGTCCCAAGTGAAGCAGCCTACGGCGGAGAGGCGCGCCGCGAGCGCGAACGCGGACGCCTCCCACGGCGCGGCGAACACGGGGGCTCCCTCGCCGTCGAGAGGAATATCGCCGAGCCGGCTCACGTCGGCTGACGGCTGCGGGGCGGCGGTCACGAGGCGGGCTCCAGGTAGTCTTCCCAAAGGTCGACGTAGACGGCGGCGTTGGGGTTCGCGGACTCGCCCCACAATTCGCGCGCCTCGAAGCGGACGCTGTAGAGATGGCGCCCTTCGTCTACGCCTTCCGCGCTGAGGTCGGGGTAGACCTGCGCGCCGTAATGCTCGCGGACGACGCCCGCCTTGCCGCGGACGTAGCGCGGCTCGCGGGTGTGGCCTCGCGGATGGCGATTGCGCGCGCGCACAAGGTCGCCGGGGGCGAATCGCGGGGGAGCCGACTCCGGGCGCGTGTAGCGCGTCGTCATTATGGGCGCGGCGCGCACCTGCTCCGGGCGGACGGCGCGGGCGGCGACCTCGGCGGGCGCGGGGAAGGACGCCTCGCCGCTCCGCAGTTCGTCAGGGGACACGAGGCCGCGCTCCGTCAACTGCGTTTCCAGCCCCGCGAGCCAACTCTCGTAGTAGGAGCGGGCGAGGTAGTCGGCGGGGCGCTGGCGCTCGCGGGCGTGCCGCGCCGTATCCAGGTTCCACAGGCCAAGCCGCCCAATGAGCCGCGTGAGGCCGTAGACGCGCCCCTCCCACGCCGCGTGAAAGACGGGCTCTTCGCCCTCGGGCTCCGGCTCGACGGGGCCGAAGCCGTCCATTCCGCCCAAGTCGTGGACGCCGTTCATCGGACGGAGGCCTCTTCGGGCGCGCGGGCGGGCTCGACGCCGATCATCGAGTTGCGGGTGACGAGCGAGGCGAGGCGCTCCTCGTCCCAGCCGTCGGTTCCGTCGGGGCGCTGCGGGAGAACGAGGTAACGCATCTCCGATGTGGAGTCCCACACGCGCACCTCGGTCTCTTCCGGCAACTCCGTTCCGAAGCGGCGGAGGACGCCGCGCGGGTCGGCGACGGCCTGGGCGCGGTAGGGCGCGGACTTGTACCAGACGGGGGGCAGCCCCAGCAGAGGCCAGGGGTAGCAGGAGCAGAGGGTGCAAACGACGAGGTTATGCGCGCCGTCCGTGTTCTCGACGACGCGCATCTGCTCGCCTTGCGCCGCGACGTAGCCCATCGAGGCGACGGCCTCGACCGGCTCGGCGAGCAGGCGGCGCTTGAAATCGGCGTCGGCCCACGCTCGGGCGACGACGCGCTTGCCGTTGGCGGGGCCGATCTTGTCCTCGTAGAGGTCTACGAGCGCGTCGAGCGATTCGGCGCCCACGAGCCCCTTCTCGATGAGAAGCGACTCCAGTGCCTTGACGCGCAACTCGATGTCCGAGGGCGGCTCCGTATGGTCGTGGTCGTGACGGTGATTGTCAGGCATCGGCGTTCTCCGTAGATGGCGCGGATAGGATACTACGCGGGCACGAGGCGGGGTGCATCTACAGGAATCACGCGGCGGGGTAGGCCCCAACGCCGCGAATCTCACGGACGACCTTCAACGGTCCGCCCTCGGCGCCGGATCGGACGCTGCGGAGCGGCGTCTGGCCAAGGGCCTTCGCTACAACTCCCCCAGACGCCCGTCGAAATAGAAGAGCAGGCGCGCCTCGTAGTCTTCGGGGAAATCGTCCCAGGCGTCGTTGTGGCCGCAGTCGGGATAGATGGTCACGACGAGATGGGGAGCGCGCAGCGCGTTGCGGATGCGCCATAGATGGCGGACGCCGATGCGCTCGTCCTCTTGGCAGTGCGCCAGCCCCAGCGGGTAGTCGTAGACCGCCGCCGCTTCCTCAGGCCGCACCGCGTTCACGTCGATTCCTTTCGTGACGCGCGCCATCAGCGTAATGCCGGGACGGAGCGCCGACGCGCCCCACGCCCCAATCGGCGTTCGCCGCGCCACCTCCTGCACGATCAGGTCGGGCAACGCCGCGAACGCCGAGTCCGAGAACACGCCCGCGATGGCGCACTCCTCGCCGCGTTCTTGCGCCGCGCCGCACTCCTCCGCCCCGGCCAGCAGCGCGATGGCTCCGCCGTAGGAGTTGCCGTGCAGCAGGATGCGCCCAGGCTCCGCTCCGCGCTCCCGCACGGCGTAGTCCAGCGCGCCCAGAACGTCGTCGCGCTCGTGCAGCCCCGCGCCCATCTGCGCCGGATCGGACTCGCCGTGCCCGCGCAAGTCGAACGTCAGCACGGAGTAGCCGTCCTCCACGAGCGCGTCGGCCAGCCCCAGCAGTTCGGCCCGGTTCCTGTCCACGCCGTGCGTCCGAATCACCACGCCCTTCGGGTCTTCGGCGGGCAGCCACCAACCGCGCAGCGTGATGTCCGGCCACCCGCGCGGCTGAAACTCGATGTCTTCGTAGGCGAGCCCGTACTCCTCGGGCCGCTCCTCTATCGAGTTCCGCTCCGCCACGAGCGACTCGTTGACGATGTAGAACGACAGCGCCAGGTAGACGGCGGCGAGCGCGGCGGCGACGGCCGAGGCGAGCAGCCCCTTTCCGCGCGGCGAGGATGGAATCAGGCGAGGCATAACGCGCGCTATTCTAGGCGAACCGCGCCCGCCGTGTGCTACTATGCCCGCGCCGAATTTCCCCAGGAGCGACCATGCGCCGATCAGCCCTCGCCGCCGCCGTCCTCGCGCTCGCCGTCCTCGCGCTCGCGGCCTGCGCCTCCCCGACCCCAACTCCGACGCCCACCGCCACGCCTGCGCCCACCGCCACGCCCGCGCCGACCCCGACGGCGACGCCCGCCCCTACCCCAATCATCCCGACGTCCGCGCGCGAACTCCCGCCGCTCACGCTGCCCGCCGACGAGTCGCCCCACTCCTACGCGGTCGAGTGGTGGTACTTCAACGCGCACTTCGCGTCGGAGGACGGCGCCCGGTACACGCTGCACGACACCGTGTTCAAGGTGGAGTTGTTCGCTCAGCAGGCTTACGTGCGGCAGATCGGCCTTATGGACGTGAACGCGGGCTACGTCTCCGGCGAGCGGTCGGGCTTCGCGGGGACCGCATCCGCGCCCGGCGACTTCGAGGCCGCCGTTGACGGCACGCTGATGAGCGGCGCGGGCGGCGAGACCTACCGGCTGCAGGCGGACGTGGACGGCTACGCCTACGACCTTACGCTGCGCGCCACGACCGAGCCGCTGCTGCACCGCGGCGTCGGCATGGTGGACTTCAAGCGCGCCGGGATAACGTACTACTACACGCGCCCGCGCCTCGCGCTCAGCGGGACGATCACGCCGCCCGGCGGCGAACCTTCCCGCGTGACCGGCCTCGCGTGGCTCGACAAGCAGTGGGGGAACTTCCAGCCGGTCGCGGTCGAGTGGGATTGGATGAGCCTGCAACTGGACGACGGAACCGATCTGATGGTTTCGTCCCTCTACGAGTTGGGCGGCCCGCTCATCGACCGCTACGCCACGCTCCGGCGCCCCGGCGAGCCTGCGCGAACGCTCTCGCAAGACGAGGTCGCCTTCACGCCGGAAGAGGCCGCGTGGACGAGCCCCGATACGGGAACGGCGTACCGCACGACATGGCGCGTGGACGCGCCCGGAGAGGGCATATCGCTGCTGCTGCGCCCGGTCGGCGTGGGCTCGGAGTTCATCGGCGACGCGCTGCCGGTGGCCTACTGGGACGCGGGCGTGGACGCGCTGGACGCTGAGGGGAACGTCGTGGGGCAGGGATTCGTCGAACTCAACTGGGCGCAGGGCAGCGCGCGCTAGGACGCTTGCTTGGCCCCGCGTCGCTTGCGCGGCGTCTTCGCAGGCGCGCCGCCGTCATCCCCGACGCCGTCCGGAGGCGCAAGCAGCGCCAGCCCCGCCTCCGTTGGAGCATAGGCGTGAATGGCCCCGCGCGCCCCGTCCGCCCGCTCGATGAAGCCGCCCTCCAGCAGGCCGCGCAGCGCCGTCTCGCCGAGGTACGGGGGAAGGCGCAGCGCGTGGTCGGGCACGGGCGCGTTGCGGGCGGCGTGCTGCTCCGCCACGAGGCGGAGCAGCCGCAAGGGGTACGAGCGCACCTCGTCGGTCAGACTCCGCAGCGGCGCGGTCGCCGCCAGCGCATCCTCCGCAGCGTGCGTCTGCTCATCCGTCATGCGTTTGTGCCTCCGGCAAGCGTTTGGCGCACCTTACCACCCCGTCCGCGAGGCGTGAATTCAGGCGGCGCGGAGCGCCCATAGGCAACGCTCCGATGGGACTCAATTATACGCATCGCGTAGTCGTCCAGCGGCCCCAATCCCCAGCCGGCGCGATGGACGCGCGGCGGCGCGATATACTGCGAGCGACGGAAGCGCCGCAAACTGGCGAGGAGTAATCGTCGGGCGGGCGACGGAGGACGAACCTATGGACCTTGGCATAGCGGACAAGCGCGCCCTGGTGACCGGCGGGACGCGCGGCATCGGCTACGCGACGGCGTTGGAACTTGGGCGCGAAGGCGTGAGCGTCGCGCTCTGCGCCCGGGACGGGGACGCGGCGCAGGCGGCGGCGGCGCGGATCGCAGGCGAGACCGGCGCGCAGGCGTTCGGCTTTCGCGCCGACACCGGCCTCGCGGACGACGTCGCGCGCCTCGCGGCGGACGCGGCGGATGCGCTGGGCGGGCTGGACATTCTCGTGAACAACGCCGCCCGCGTCGGGGGAACAGGCGGGCCGGACTCGCTCGCGGAACTGAACGAGGAGATGTTGCGCGGCGACTTCGACGTGAAGATTATGGGCTACCTGCGCTGCGCCCGCGCCGCCGTTCCCTTTATGGAGCGCGCCGGATGGGGGCGCATCGTCAATATGGACGGCATGGCCGCGCGCAACGCGGCGGGCATCAGCGGCGGAATGCGGAACGCGGCGGTGATGAACTTCACGAAAGTGATGTCCGAGGAACTCGGCCCGAAAGGCATCACGGTCAACGCCGTTCATCCCGCCGTCAGCCGGACGAGCGCGCTCGTGGAGCGTCTGCAAGCGACGGCCCGCCGGGAGGGCGTAACGCCCGAAGAGGCCGAGCAGCGCATCGCCAAGAACAACGCGATACGCCGGCTCGTGACCGCAGAGGAGATCGCTTCCGTCGTCGTGTTCCTCTGCTCGCAGCAAGCGGGCTGCATCACCGGCGAGGCCGTCGCGCCCGCGGGCGGGAACTCGCGCTCCGTCTTCTACTAGCGATGGCGCGCGTCAACGTCCCCGGCAACAGCCCGTGGGAGAGCGTCATCGGCTTCTTGCGCGCCGTCCGCGCAGGCGGGCGCGTCTATGTATCGGGAACCACCGCCACCGGAGACGACGGCGCGATCGTGGGGAAGGGCGACGCCTACGCGCAGGCGTCGCAGGCGATGCGGAACGTCGAGGCGGCGCTGGGACAGGCGGGCGCGTCGCTCGCCGACGTCGTTCGGACGCGAATCTACGTTGCGGACATCGCGGACTGGGAGGCGGTCGCCCGGGCGCACCGCGAGGCGTTCGGGAGCGTCCGCCCCGCCGCGACGCTGGTGGAGATCAGCCGCCTCGCGGACCCGGATGCGCTGGTCGAGATCGAGGCCGACGCGGTCATCGGCGCCGGCGGCTGCTAGAGCGCCGCGGCGCCTTCCGCCCGCGCGGCGCGGAGCAGGTCGGCGTCCAGGCTGACGAGAACGGCCTGCCGCCGGAGCGTCAACTCCAGGTAGAGAGCGTCGTAGAAGGTGAGGCCGTGCTCGCGGGCAAGCGTCATCGCGGCGTCGAGGTCGGGCGATTCGTCGGTGGTCACAGGCAGGCTGTTGAACATCGCCGCCGCCTGATCCGCCTGAGCGCGCGATATGCGTCTTCGCCGTTCGCCGATGATCAGCGCGTTCCGCGCTTCGAAATGCCACAACTGCGGAACATACGCTCCGTCTTGAAGAACTTGCAGATAGACCGCTTCGGAGCCGGCGGCGGTCTCTTCCTCAAATATCCGGGCAATGATGAACGAGGCGTCAAGGACAAGTCCGCTCACATCTTGCGCCCTTCCCGAATCCAAGAGAGGATTTCCTCCCGCGTGATGCCTGCGGGCTTCAATTCCGCCCGCAACTGCATCAGCCGCTCCATAGCGGCTTCCCGTTCCTCTTCCGAGAGAGGCAAGCGCGCAGGCTCGTCCTCCGGCACGATATGCGCCACCGTCCTGCCGTCGCAGGTTATGGCGACCGACTCGCCGCGCTCAACGTCGCGGATCAGTTCCGCGAGGCGCGATTGGGCCTCGGCGATCTCCAACGCTCGCATCATTCCGTCTCCGGCGGAGCATCCCCGTGCCTGCATTCTAGCAGAGCAGGCTCCTCAAACGGCCCGCTCCGGCCCGCGCGCGTCATTCTGACGTCCTGATGCGCTATGCGCCGCGCTTGCGTCACTGCAGGGGGAGCGGGGGCTGCAGCCACGCGCCCGTCGTGTTGACTTCGATCCGCGTCACCCATTTCACCCATTCGAAGCCGCGCTTGCCGGGGACGACGAGGCGCAAGGGCGCGCCGTGTCCGTGCGACAGCGGCTCGCCGCCGACGCGGGTCGCAAGCAGGAGCCCCTCGGCGCGGCGCATCGGGAAGCGGCGGTAGTAGCCCGTAGCCGACGTGACGGTGACGCTTGCGGCGGCGGCGTGCGGGCGGGCGCGGGCGAGCAGAGGGCCGAGCCGCGCGCCGCGCCACGTCTGCGTCGAATGCCATCCGCCCGTGCAGTCGAGCAACGCCGTCTCCTCAGCGTCCGCCGCTAGTCCGGCGTAGCCGATTGCGAACGGAGCGTCCACCGCGCCGGTCACCTCGAGCGTCCATGCGTTGCGGTCAATTGGCGGCAAGTCGTCGTTGAACCAAGAGGTCGTGGGGAAGGCGTTGCCGTTGAAGTCGCCCGCCGGGTAGGAGCCGGTGTAGCGCTTGGCTTGCGCGAGGCCGGATGCGCCGTTCAGCCGGGCGCCGATTTGCCAGAGGAGCGCGCCTGCGACCGCGAGCCCCGCGATGCGGAGCGCGGAGCGCCGCTCCGCCCAGTAGCGCGGCAGCAGCAGTTTGCGGTAGCGCGCCACGTGCAGCAGAAGCATCGGCGCGATGAGGAGCGCGAGCAGCGCGTGCCAGGTTACGCCGGACCCGCCCAGATACGAGAACTCCCCCAGGTGCGCCCAGGCGACGCCGAGCAGGATGTCGATCAGCAGGAGCGCGAGCGCGCCGACCGCGAGCCAGTCTTGCCCCGTCCACGCGCCCCATCGCCGCTTCAGCGGGCGCGCGACGTTCGGCAACTTCCACGCGAGCGCGGCCACGACCGCGAAGCCGGCTACGCGGTGCGCCGACACGTGCCACGCCTGTCCGGGCTCGCCCGCCGCGAAAGCGTAGTAGCCCGTGACGAGCGACCCCGCCGCAAGCAGCAGAACGAATGCGTTGGCCCAAGGGTGTTTCATCGCGGCGCGCGTCTCCGTCCGTTCGCGCCTATCGTACTCGCTTTGGCGCTAGAATGACGCGGCGGGAGAGGAGAGCATGACGGCGCTGAGCGACCGGACGATACGGGAAGAGTTGGCGGCGGGGCGGATCGTGATCGAGCCGCTGACGGACGGGGCGATCCAGCCCGCCAGCGTTGATCTTCGCCTCGACCGCAGCATTCTCGTGTTCCGCAACAACCGCGTTCCCTACGTAGACCTGCGGTCTATGAACGAGCGGCTGACGGAGGAGGTCGTCATTGGCGACGACGATCCGTTTATGCTGCATCCGGGCGAGTTCGTGCTGGGCAGCACGCTGGAGCACGTGGAGGTGCCCGCGGATCTGGTGGCGCGGCTGGAAGGCAAGAGTTCGCTGGGGCGCGTCGGCCTGCTGATTCACTCGACCGCAGGGTACGTGGACCCCGGATGGAAGGGGCGGCTGACGCTGGAATTGAGCAACGTCTCCAATCTTCCGATCACGCTCTACCACCGGATGAAGATTGGGCAGATCTCGTTCCTGCGCCTGTCCACCCCTGCGGAGCGCCTGTACGGGTCGGCGGAACTCGGCTCCAAGTATCAGGGGCAGCACGATCCGACGCCGAGCCGCGGGCATCTCGACTTCGGGGAGCGTCCGTAGCCGGACCGTCCGATGACGAGGCGCGGCTAGGCTGCCGGAATCCCGGTCTACGCGGGGAATGACGGGCGCTTACGCAACGGACTGTCTTGAGGCAAGCGCGTCCATAGGGCGCCCGCGTTAGCCGCCGCCGAAGAGGCTGCCGAGGCGGTCGGCGACGCCTCCGACGGCGCCCGACAGGAGCGACCGCAGGAACTCCCAGAGCATCGTCAACTGGTCGCGCAGGTAGGCGACCGTCTCGATGAGCCCGTCTATCTGCGCTTGCATGCCGGACTGGAGGGTTTCGATGGCGTCGAGCGTTCCGATGACGATCCGCGCGACATACCAGAAGACGAGGATTGCGATTGCGGCGACGGCGAGGGCGGCGATTTTCAGGGCGGTGGTCAGCATTGCATCTTCCTTTGGCGGAGGCGGGGCCGCGGCGCGCCGGGGGATTGGGGGCGCGACTGAGATCATCGTAGCAGGACCGAATCCCCCTTGCGCGTTTGCCCCTTGCGCCCGCCGTGCGGTACACTAGGGAATTGGCGCGGCAGCCTATGGAGCGCAGAACCGATGCGGAACCGCTGGGTCGGCAACACCTTTATCTATATGATCGTCTTCGCGGCGGTCATCGCGGTCTTCTTCACGCTCTTCTCCAACGGAGAGAGCGGAACGGAGACCGACCTGACCACCGTCCTCGCGCGCGCCGAAAACGACGAGATCTCCAAGATCACCGTCGACGGCGACCGGCTCGTCATCGAGCAGCGCCAGAACCCCGATCAGCCCCTCGTCGCCACCAAGGAGCCCGGCACGAGCATCTTCGACATTCTGCAGGCGGCGGGCATCAACCCCGCCGAGAAGGGCATCCTCGTCGAAGTGCGGCGCAGCAGCGGGCTCGGAAGCCTCCTCGGCATCCTCATTCAATTCCTGCCGCTCATCTTCTTCGGCGTCATCCTGCTCTTTATGATGCGGCAGGCCCAGGGCACCAACAACCAGGCTCTCGGCTTCGGCAGGAGCCGCGCCCGAATGTTCACCGGCAACCGTCCCACCGTGATGTTCTCCGACGTCGCCGGCGTCGAGGAGTCCAAGACCGAACTCCAGGAAGTCGTTGAGTTCCTCAAGTATCCGGAGCGCTTTCTCGCGCTCGGCGCCCACATTCCCAAGGGCGTGCTGATGGTCGGCCCGCCCGGCATCGGCAAGACGCTCCTCAGCCGCGCGGTCGCCGGGGAGGCCGGCGTTCCTTTCTTCTCCATCAGCGGCTCCGAATTCGTCGAAATGTTCGTGGGGGTCGGCGCGTCCCGCGTCCGCGACCTCTTCGAGCAGGCGAAGCGCAACTCCCCCTCCATCGTGTTCGTTGACGAGATAGACGCCGTCGGCAGGCATCGCGGCGCGGGGCTCGGCGGCGGCCACGACGAGCGGGAGCAAACGCTCAACCAGATCCTCGTCGAGATGGACGGCTTCGACACTTCCACCAACGTCATCGTCATCGCCGCCACCAACCGCCCCGACATTCTCGACCCCGCCCTCCTCCGCCCCGGACGGTTCGACCGCCGCGTCGTCCTCGACCTTCCCGATATCAACGGCAGGGTCGCCATCCTCGGCGTCCACTCCAAAGGCAAGCCGCTCGCGGAAGAGGTGGACTTGGAGCGCCTCGCTCGCCAAACCCCGGGATTCAGCGGCGCCGACCTCGCCAACCTCGTGAACGAGGCCGCCATTCTCGCCGCCCGCCGCCAGAAGAAGGCCGTGACGATGGACGAACTCTTGGAGTCCGTCGACCGCGTCACGATGGGGCCGGAGCGCCGCACCCGCGTCATTTCGCAGCACGAGAAGGAGATCGTCGCCTACCATGAGGGCGGCCACGCGCTCGTCGGCCATCTCTTGGAGCACGGCGACCCGGTGCAGAAGATCTCCATTATTTCGCGGGGGATGGCCGCCGGCTACACCAAGTCGCTCCCCGAGGAAGATCGCATGTTCCTCTCCCGCGCCCAACTGATGGACCGCATCACGATGGCGCTGGGGGGGCGCGTCGCGGAGGAGATCACCTACGGAGACGCCGCAGTCACCACCGGCGCCAGCAGCGACTTGGAGCACGTGACGCAGACGGCGCGCGCGATGGTGACCCGCTACGGCATGGGCGAGAGCCTGATGCCCCGCACCTTCGGCAAGCGCGAGGAGATGATTTTCCTCGGGCGCGAGATCTCCGAGCAGCGCGACTACTCCGACAAGGTCGCCGAGGAGATAGACGACCAGGTGCAGGCGATCATCTTGGAGGCGCACAGCACGGCCAAGCGGCTGCTCACCGACAACTACGCCAAACTCACGCAGATCGCCCGCTACTTGATCCAGCACGAAACCGTGGAGGGCCCCACGCTCGAGGAACTCTTCGCATCCGACGCTCCGCCTCTCGAGGCATCCCCGTCCGGCGCCGGAGGCGATGCTTCCGCATCCGTTTCCGACAGCGATGCTCCCGCCGTCTCCGGCGACGCCGCCCCCGCGCCCGCCTCCGATAGCGACGCTCCCTCCGCCCCCAGCGCCGCCGACTCGCCGTAAGACGCGCGACAGACGGCCATTGCGGGGCTGCGGTCAGCGTGGCAAACTAGTGGGAGCAACCCGACCGAAAGCGCTGCGCTATCCGCTCCGGCAAACGGGAGCGCCAGGAGAGAGGGAGTCATGGAAGCGAGCGTCGCCGCCGACAAGTTCGCGTTCAACTCCGCGAAGTTCAAAGAGTTGATCTGCTACATCGCCAAACAGTCGGAGGACGACCCCGCGTTCGGCTCGATCAAACTCAACAAGATCCTGTTCTACGCGGACTTCGCCGCCTACCGCGATCTGGGCCAACCCATCACCGGCGCTTGCTACCAGAAACTCCGCGAGGGGCCGGCTCCGCGCGAACTCCTCGCTGCCCGCGACGAACTCATCGATTCCGGCGATGTCCACCTCGAAGAGCGCCCTTACTTCACCGGCGTCCAAAAGAGGCTTGCCGTCAGCGGGCGCCGCGTCCCCGACCGGGAACTCTTCGAGCCCGCCGAAGTCGAAATCGTGGACAGCGTGATTCGCGCTTTCTACGGCAAGACTGCCCGCGAAGTTTCCGACTTCTCCCACCGCGAACCGGGTTGGGCGCTCGCCGAAGACCGCGAGACCATTCCCTACGAAACCGCATGGCTTAGCGCCGGCCCACTGGACCAAGACGCCGAAGAAGCCGGCATGCGCTTCGTTATGAGCCGGGGATAACCAGGATGACCGGCCCGCACCAGGGTTACGCCCTGCGCGAGGGCGACGGATTCCTCACTTCCGTCCGCGAACTCATCGGCTCGGTCAAGCGGTGGGACGAGATGCGAACGGGGCTGGACTGGGCGTTGCACCGCAATCCTACGGATCCGTCCTTCGCAACGCACTTGGTCGGCGGGTTCTGGGTCGCCGAACTGACGAGTTATCCTTCCGTAATCGTCTTCTACGAGGTGGACCAGGATGCCCGCGCCGTGACCTATTTCCGTGTCGTCGCCAACGTCTGATCCCCGTGGGCGCCGCCGCTTTGCCCGTAAGACGCGCATCGGCGCGCCGGACGGCCATTGCGGGGCTGCGCTCTTCTTTGTGAGACTGGGATTCGCCGCAGCCTGCGCCGCGCAATCCAGCGCGCAAAGAGGTCGTAATGCCGCCCGACGATGCGAATGCCCAAGTGCCTGTTGAGCGCTCCGCCCGCCGAGAGTCCATCTGGAGCGTGAGCGAACGCTGGCGGTGGCTCTACTTTACGTTCTTCCTGCTGCTGATGGGCGGGGGCTCTGCGCTCGTGGGGTGGGATGCGCTGTTCGGGGAGGGCGCGGGCAAGGGCGTGGTACAATCGATGCTGGCGGCGTTTATGGCGGAGGCGTCGGTGGCGGTGGCCTCCGCAGGGATGGCGCTGGGGATAACGGAGGTAGTGATGCTTTCGACGCTGTTGAGCCGGAAAATGGACGAGCGCAAGGCGCGCATCCTGCGAGAAGGCCGCGCGGAGGAGCGCGTCGCACGGGACGCCGAATGGGACGCCTGGCTGGAGCGTATGCTGGCGGCGCAAGCGGCGGGCGAGGCGTTCACGGAGCCCCCGCCCTCGCGCCGCGCGGACGACTTGAACGGAGCGACGCACTCGAACGGCGCGTAAAAACGCTGCTCCTCCCCGTGCTTGCTATGGAGGGCAATGAGCCGAAGGGTCAACCGCACGGGGCATTGCTATTGTCCTAGTTTGCAGCCGCTGCAATCGTCGCCATCGCCATTGTCGTGTGCGACATATGGGATTCAAAGGAGTCTGACGCATGAAAATAGAAGTCGGCGAGTCGCTCGCGTGCTCGTACCTGCGCCACGTCAAGCGTTGCTGGCTCGCGCAGGCCAACTGGAAAGTCTCCGAGCATTGGGAGCGGAGCCTCTCCGACGCGGAACTCGAGGCGCTGTTTCAGGAGATGAAACGGCGTTTCGACCGCGGCGGCGCCGTGTTCAAGAAGACGAAAGACGCCGCGCAGTTCCTCAAGCAGGGCGAGATCGACGTCATTGGCGTCGACCAGCAGAACGGCGTCCACGCGATGGAGGTCGCCTTCCACGAGGCAGGGCTGAACTACGGGAGCGTGACCGAGACCGACAACCGCGTGCTCAAGAAGATGCTCCGCGCGCTGCTGATCCTCCGCGCTTACCTCCCGCCTGCGGCCCCGCTCCATATCTCCTTCCTCTCGCCGAAAGTGAACCCCGCCGTTCAGCGGCCTCTGGAAGAGACCTTCGCCGCCCTGCGCAAGGCATACCCCGATGTCGGCTGGCGCCTCGTCACCAACGACAAGTTCGCCAAGACCATCGTCAAGCCGACGCTGGAGAAAGCGGGCGGCGTCGCGGACTCATCGGAGTTGTTCGTCCGCTCCGCGAAACTGCTCGAACTCCTGGGGTTTCTCTGTGCGCCGGAAGGTGATGAGGAAGGAGAGGGTGGCAGTAGCGTAGGCCGAATTCAGCCGCTCGTGAGGGCATTGATGCAGACGTTGCTCGTGGATTCCCCCGGCCTGCTCAGCGACACGGAGAAGCGCAACCTGCAGGACTACGATTACTGCAAGCGTCGGCTTGGGCTTCAGATCGGCAACTTCTCGCTCATTCGCAGGATAGAGTTCGGCAGAGAGATAAACGAACACCCTCGGTATTGGTCGGACAGGTACGGCGAATTCTATGTCTGCAACAACTGGTGGAAGGGCCATCACTGCGCCAACGCGGAGAGCCTGCTGGCGTTCGTCGAGGAACTCGCCCGCGAGAAGGAAGGGCAGCCGGGCGCGGCGGCGCTGGGCGGGCACGCGCAAGCCTTCCGCGACTACCTTGCAGGCGAACGCCGACAGCCCGGGGTCCCGCGCTAACGCGACAGGCGAGGGTTGCGCCGAGGAGCGGCGGGTTACGCCCTAGAAGAGATGCAAGTCCTTCGGCAGGGCGTGGGCGGGCTCGTCGGCGACCCAGGTTCGCAGGACTTCCTCGATCATCGGGACGATGGGGCTTTCGCCGCCCTCGCCGGGGCGGTAGCGTCCGTCGGGCTTGATGCCGTGCTTCACGCTTTCCATCGGCAGCGCGATGTGGTTCGCTCTCGACGGGTCGCGGAACGTGTTGATCGGGTCGCCGCCGTCCTCGACGACCTGCATTTGCCGCAGCAGCATCTTGCGGAACAGAATCAGCCCGACGTCGGACTGCCCCAGCGTTTCCTTGTCGCGCTGAGCGACGGCCCCCTGCGTGATCCAGCACATATAGTCCTGGTTGAACGTGACGCCCGTGTAGAAGCGGCCGTCGGGTTCGTAGAGAGGCGTGTAGCGGTAGGCGGCCTTCTCCTGATAGGGAACGGGGCAGCCCGGCTTGGCGCGGTAGACGTAGTACGACACGTGGTAGGTGTTCTCGTCGTCTATGGGAACGCGCCATTGGGTGGTCGTCCGCACCTGATCGCCGACGAAGAGGATGTTGGGGAACATAATCGGGTGCCCCTTCGCCCAGTCCTCGCCGTCCTCCGGGAAGCCTTGCTGCAGGCGGCGCTTGACGATGCCGTACTCGAACGCGTCGAACGCGATTTTGATCGTCTTCGGCTGGCTCTCGGGCGCGGCGGCGACGCCTTCCCGCACATAGTTGCCGAAATAGAAGTGCAGCCACTCCGTATGCACGGGGTCAACGGAGTTCTCCTGCGCCTGCAGCCAGTTGCACGGGAGCGTCGTGATGGCGACGTCGCGGACGGCGTCATCGTAAGTGAGTTGCTCCCAGCGGGGCAGCAGCGGCGCGGGCTGCGGGCCGAGATAGGCGAACACCAGGCCGCCCAACTCCTGAACCGGGTAGCCCGCGATCTTCACCTTCTCCTTGAACCGCCCGTCCGGGTGAACCGTCTCCTCGAACGGCTGCTCGATGCACTGGCCGGTTTCGTCCATCATCCAGCCGTGGTACATACAGCGCAGGCCGCGCTCCTCGGGGATGCCGTAGGAGAGATCCACGCGGCGATGGGGGCAGAAGCGCTCGATGAGGCCGATCGTTCCGGACTTGTCCTTGTAGAGGACGAGTTCCTCGCCGAGGATCTTGACGGCTTTCGTGGGGCGCTCGTCGAGTTCGCCCGCCGCGGCGACGGGGTGCCAGTAGCGGCGCATCAGTTCGCCCATCGGCGTGCCGGGGCCGACGCGGGTGAGTTGCTCGTTAACCTGCGCGGACAGCATTGTCGTTCTCCTCCATGCAAACGGGCCTATTGGCGCGATTGTAGCGCTCCCACGCGGAGCGATGGTAGCCGCTGCCTACGCCCCCGTGCCCCGCCCTGCCCGCGTAGGCGGGAACCTACGCCCCTGTGCCCCGTCATTCCCGCGTAGGCGGGAATCTCGCCCCCTTGCCCCGTCATTCCCGCGTAGGCGGGAACCTCGCCCCTGTGCCCCGTCATTCCCGCGTAGGCGGGAACCTCGTATCCCTCCCTGCGCTCCGTGTAGAATGCGCCCGCGCATCAGCGCCCGGAGCCCGTATGACCACCACCCGCCGAAAGAAGCCCGCCGCCGCCGCCAAACAGCACCCCGCCACGCTCGACGCCCTCCGCAAGAGCGGCTACGCCCCGACCACCGTCCGCGGCGAACTCCGCCGAAACCTCATCGCCCGCCTCCGCAGCGGCATGCCCGTCTTCCCCGGCATCGTCGGCTACGAAGACACCGTTATTCCGCAAGTGCAGAACGCCATCCTCGCGGGGCAAGACATCATTCTGCTCGGCGAGCGCGGACAGGCCAAGTCCCGAATGATCCGCGCGCTCGTTGACCTCCTCGACGAGGAGATTCCCGTCGTGGCCGGCAGCGAGGTGAACGACGACCCGTTCGCCCCCATATCGCGCTACGCCGTCGAGCGCGTCGCCGAAGAGGGCGGCGCCACGCCCATCGAGTGGGTCGGGCGCGACAAACGCTACGGCGAGAAACTCGCCACCCCCGACATCTCCATCGCCGACCTCGTGGGCGACGTCGACCCCATCCGCATCGCCGAGGGCCGCTATCTCTCCGACGAACTCGCCATCCACTACGGCCTCATCCCCCGCGCCAACCGGGGCGTCTTCTGCATCAACGAACTGCCCGACCTCGCCGAGCGCATCCAAGTCGGCCTCTTCAACCTGATGGAGGAGCGCGACGTTCAGATCAAGGGCTACCGCGTGCGGCTGCAACTGGACGTGCTCGTCGTGGCGAGCGCCAACCCGGAGGACTACACGAACCGCGGGCGCATCATCACGCCGCTGAAAGACCGCTACGGCGCGCAAATCCGCACCCACTACCCCCGCGAGTCGGCGCAGGAAATCGCGATTATGGACGCGGAGCGCAGCGCGTTCCCCGCCGCGGACGAAGAGGAGAAGGTCGTCGTCCCCGCCTACGTCAAGGAGTTGCTCGCCGAGTTCACCGCCCTCGCCCGCAAGCATCCGGAGATCAACCAGCGCTCCGGCGTGAGCGTGCGCGTCTCCATCGCCAACTACGAAACGGTCACGGCGAACGCGCTGCGCCGCGCCATCGCCCAGAGCGAGGGCGTCGCCGTCCCGCGGATCACCGACTTCGCGTTCATCATCGCGTCCACGCTGGGCAAAGTCGAGTTGGAGACGATGGAGGAAGGGCGCGAGACGAAGATCGTGGACGAACTGATCAAGCGCGCCATCCTCAACGTGTTCGACCGCCACTTCGAGCCCCGCGACCTCGACGCGCTCATCGAGGCGTTCGAGACGGGGCGGACGTTCGACACCGGCGCCGACCTGCCCGCGCAGGCGTACACGGAGGCGATGGCGGAACTGGACGGCTTCGCCGCCGCGCTGAGCAAACTGGGCGCCTACGGCAGCGGGCCGGAGGCCGCCTCCGGCGCGGAGTTCATTCTGGAGGGGCTGCACCTCAATCGCCGCCTCAACCGCGACGAACTGGCCGCCGGCTACCGCTACCGCTTGTAGGGATGCGTGGCGCATAGGCGTTCCGCGCCTCCCGTGGTTCCCGCATGCGCGGGCAGGGCGATGCGTCCAGTGGAACGCGCGAGAACAACGAAAGAGCCCCCTGCCGAATGGCAGGGGGCTCCGTCCGTCGCTTTGCGGGCGGCGGCGCTATGGACTAGAAGTCCATGTGGTCGCCGTGGGGCATCGCGGGGCCCTGGGCGGCGGGCTCGGGGACGTCGGTGACGACGGACTCGGTGGTGAGCACCATCGCCGCGACGCTGGACGAGTTCTCGACCGCCGCTCGCGTGACCTTCGCCGGGTCAACGATGCCGCGCTCGATCATCGGGCCCCAGACGCCGGCGTCGGCGTCGAAGCCCCAGTCGTTCTGGGAAGTGCGCGCCTCCGCGACAATCACGTCGCCGGAGTGGCCGGAGTTGACCGCGATGGTGCGGACCGGCTCCTCCAGGGCGCGCCGGACGATCTGGGCTCCCGTCATCTCGTCGCCGTTCAGTTCCAGGCCGTCCAAGGCCGCAGTGGCGCGGACAAGGACCGTGCCGCCGCCGGGAACGATGCCCTCTTCGACCGCCGCGCGGGTGGCCGAGAGCGCGTCCTCGACGCGGGCCTTCTTCTCCTTGAGTTCGATCTCCGTGGCCGCGCCGACCTTGATGATGGCGACGCCCCCGGAGAGTTTGGCGAGCCGCTCCTGCAACTTCTCGCGGTCGAAGTCGCTGGTCGTCTCCTCGATGCGGGCTTTGATCTGCGCGATGCGGTCCTGAATCGCCTGCTCGGAGCCGTGCCCTTCGACGAACGTGGACTCGTCCTTCGTGGAGACGACGCGGCGCGCCCGCCCGCAGTCCTCGATCGTCGCGGAGTCGAGTTTGCGCCCGACCTCCTCGCTGAGGACGGTCCCGCCCGTGAGGATGGCGATGTCCTGCAGCATTTCCTTCCGCCGGTCGCCGAAGCCGGGCGCCTTGATCGCCAGGCAGCTCAACGTGCCGCGCAGTTTGTTGACGACGAGCGTGGCGAGCGCCTCGCCCTCCACGTCCTCCGCGATGACGACGAGGTTCTTCGTGACCTGCAGGATCTTCTCCAGCGCGGGCAGCACGTCGTTGACGGCGGAGATCTTCTTGTCCGTGATCAGAATGCAGGGGTCGTCTATCGCCGACTCCATGCGCTGCGAGTCCGTGAGGAAGTAGGGGGAGATGTAGCCCCGGTCGATCTGCATGCCCTCGACGTACTCGGTTTCGTAGCCGAGGCTCTTGCCTTCCTCGACCGTGATGACGCCGTCCTTGCCGACCTTCTCCATCACCTCCGCGATGAGGTTGCCCATTTCGTTGTCGTGGGCGGAGAGGGACGCGACCTGCGCGATCTGCTCCTTGCCGCTCACCTCTTTCGCCTGCGAGGAGATGCTCTCGCGGACGGAGACGACGGCGGACTCGATGCCGCGCTTGATGGCCATCGGGTCGGCGCCTGCGGCGATGTTGCGGAAGCCTTCCGCGATCATCGCTTGGGCGAGCACGGTGGCGGTGGTGGTGCCGTCGCCCGCGACGTCGTTCGTCTTCGTCGCGGCCTCCTTGAGGAGTTGGGCTCCCATGTTCTCGTAGTGGTCGGCCAACTCGATCTCCTTGGCGATGGTCACGCCGTCGGAGCAGACGTTGGGGGGGCCGAACTTCTTGTCGAGGATGACGTTCCTGCCGCGCGGGCCAAGGGTGACCTTCACCGTGTTGGCCAGCACGTCCATGCCGGACTTGAGCGACTTGCGCGCTTCGTCGCTGAAGAGAATCTGTTTCGCCATTTGATGGCTCCTCCTGTTGTGATGGGCGCTCCGCGAGCGCCGGGCGTGCGTGGGCGTCTAGCCGACTTTGGCCAGAACGTCCGTCTCCTTCATGATCAGGTACTCTTCGCCGTCGTCCTCGAATTCGGTTCCGGCGAACTTGGAGTAGATGACGACGTCGCCAACGGCGACGCCCATCTCCAGGCGGGTCCCGTCGTCGTTGAGCCGGCCGGGGCCGACGGCGAGCACGCTTCCCTCCTGCGGGCGCTCTTTGGCGCTGTCGGGAATGTAGATGCCGCTTTTCGTTTGGGCTTCCTGCTCCACCGCCTTCACGACGATGCGGTCACCCAGGGGCTGCAGTTTCCGAGCCACGATTACCTCCTTATGGCGATCGGCGAGCGCGATTGCTAGCGCTCGCTCCGGTGGTCTGTTAGCAGTCGGCAAGCGCGACTGCTAATCCAACGCGCATATTAGCGAGCGCGGGGGAGGTTGTCAATAGGCGCGAGACGGTTGGCGTAGGCGGGAACGGTGCCCCCTGCCCCCGTCGTTCCCTCCCCCTGCCGTCATTCCCGCGTAGGCGGGAATCTCGCCCCCTGCCGTCATTCCCGCGTAGGCGGGAATCTCGCCCCCCTCATCGTCATTCCCGCGTAGGCGGGAATCTCGCCCCTTGCCCCCGTCGCTCCCGCCCCCTCATCGTCATTCCCGCGTAGGCGGGAATCTCGCCCCCCCTCGCCCCGCCCTCCCCGCGTAGGGCGGACGTCACGCCAAGCCGGTGATGTCGGCGAGGGTCTCCGCGTGGGCAGGGAGGTCGAAGACGGGGTTGAGGAGGACTTCGTCCACGCCGAGTTCGGCCCACTGATGCAGCAGTTCGGCGATCTTGGCGCGGCTTCCCCAAACCGCCGCGCGCTCCGCATTGTCCGCGTTCCCGTAGTAGTAGCCCCACCACTCGCGCAAGCGGCGCAGCGCCCGCGGCTCATCGTCGTCCACCGCGAGGTAGAGGCGCTTCGAAATCGGGAACGCCGCAGGGTCGCGTCCGGCGTCGGCCAGCAGCGAGCGCACGAGCGCGACCTTCCGCGGGAAATCGTCGAGCGCGGAAGAGCCCGCGCCCATCCAGCCGTCGGCGTGGCGGACGCTCCGCGCAAGGGCGGCGTCGGCGTTCGCGCCGAAAATGATCGGCGGATGCGGCCTCTGCGCGGGCTTCGGCTCAATGTTGGCGTCCGCGAGATCGTAGAAGCGGCCGGAGAAGCCGGCGGGCGTGTTCGTCCAAAGGGCGCGGATCGCCTGTACTTGCTCGACGAAACGGCTGACGCGGCGCTCGGCGGTTACGCCGTACATCGGGAGTTCCGCCGTGTTGTTCCCCAGCCCGACGCCGAGAACGAGCCGCCCGCCGCTCAGTTGGTCTATGTCGGCGGCGTGCTTGGCGAGCAGAACGGGATTGTGGCGCGGCAGAACCAGCACGGAGACGCCGATGCGGGCGGTCGTCGTCTGTCCGGCGAGCCACGCGAGGAAAGTGATCGGATGGAGGGCGGTCGGCGAGCCGGACACGCGCTCCTGCGTCCACAGGCTGGCGTAGCCGAGTTCCTCGGCGCGGCGGGCGAACGCGGCTGCGAACGGCGCGTCCACCTGTCCGTCGGCGAAGATATGGGGCGCGGCTATGCCGATTTGCATTTGGTCTGCGATGGCCATCGGGGTTCGCTCCTGCGGGCGGTCGTCGCGCGTCATCGTAGGGCGCGGGGGCGGGTCCGCGCAAGGGGGAAGGGGCGCGGAGGGGGCGCAGGGGGGTTGAATCGTGTAGGCCGTCTGCTAGAATGTAACTAGCCCTGCAAGGCTAGGAGAAGGTGATGCTCACACAAGATGAGAAGAACGTGGTTGCCGACGGTCTGAATCTGCTGGAGAGGATGATGAACAAGCGGATAGAAGACGAAGTCTATCGCGGAATCGTCCAGATCCTGCCATCGGAAGTGATCAGCGACAACTACGCGGCTACAGAATACCTTGCCTTCATCGATGCCATCCGCGCCAAGTTGGGCAGGCGTTAGCCTGCTCATTTGCGCGGAGACCGGGAGCCGCGCTTGCTGTCGGAAGCAGGTCTCGGATCCATGACGAAACGGAACAACATCTCCCAATTGATCGCGTTCCCTCGCGTTACGCCATTTCTCCTGAGGGCATCAAGCACTTTTGCGTGGGATCCGACACGCTCAACTTGCATTCCGTCACCGGCATGCTCTTCCATGATATCAAATATCGCATTAGCGGTCCCTTCCCAGCCGGTTATCTCTTCCCAGAAGTCGTGTCCGATGATAGTTTCGTAGTCGCCTTCATCCACTTTCCGGCTGCTTCCGTAGCAACAACCTTCTATGCAGCGCACATGGATGTGCTGCTGGTTGAGAATCCTCCGCGCAGTCTGGAAGGCGCGTCGGAGAGCCCCACGCTCGGTGGAGTTGCCCCAGTTCTCTCCTGACTTTATCTGAACGGCAGCCCTTATGCCGTTCCTGTCCATGTACTCCAAGTCTATCCCAGGAGTAGAAGACTTTTGTCCTCCGTAGGTGTGCGCGCAGACCGTGATGGCAAGGTTTTCCATCACAGTGCCGAACATGGTCGCCTCGCTGTGGAACATGAACGTGTTAAGGATCCTCCACGCCAAGTCCACCGGGTTATCCGCGTCCAGCACTCTGAGCAAGAACGGGTTGGCGCGCCGTATGATGTTCTCGGGGTCAGACGCCAAACGAGCGCGGACCTTGTCTGAGAACACCTCAACGAGCGCATGCAGCTCGGGTTCGGCTCTCTTGTACCAATCCGGTGCCGGGGTCACCATGATCGTATGCGCTCTCTGATGATGTCGCAGTAGCCGGGATTTATCTCTACGCCAACGCCGTCACGGCCTAGCCTGCGAGCAGCGAGCAGGGTCGTGCCCGACCCGGCGAACGGGTCAAGCACAACGTCAAGCGGGTCTGTGAACAAGCGGATGAACCAATCGGGGAGTGACGCGGGAAACACCGCCGGGTGGTTCTTGTGGCCGCACTCGGCTGCCAGGTGCAGGACATTCGTAGGGTAGGCCCAATCCCTGTCTTCCCAATTGGCGATGCGCCGCCCGAATCCGCTCCCAGTCGCCGAAGGCATACGCACGCGGTCATTATCCGACATGTTGGTGAGGCGCCCCTCTCTCCAATCGCCGGCGGGCACCATCACCGCGTCCTGGTTCATTTTGAATTTCTTGGAAGTGGTGAATTGCAGCAGCCGCTCCCACGAGTCGCGGAAGCGATTCGCCCATTTCCCCGGCACGGCGTTCTTCTTGTGCCAGACGTATTCCTCGACCCAGAGCCAGCCCTGCTTCCTCAAGGCGAGGATGAGTTCGAGCACGTAGGTGTGGCGCTCGCCGTTCATCGCCTTCTCTTTGATGTTCAACACGAACGAGCCGGTGGGCTTGAGGCATGCCCGCATAGCCTCGGCGCGGGGCAGGAACCATTCCACGTAGTCGTCGGGGTGGATGCCGCCGTAGGTGTTCTTCCTCTGGTCGGCGTAGGGCGGCGAAGTGAAGATCAGGTCGACCGACTGAGGCGGAACCTCTTTTCGCAGCACATCGAGGCAGTCGCCCTCGAAGACTTTCGTCAGAGGGCTGATGCTGTGTGTGGCTAGCGCTTCTATGGCTATTGCTCCTGGGACTCCCCAACGGAAGATGGGGGGAGTCTAGTAGGTTCGCCCCGCGCCGTCTAGCGCCGCTTGACGCGGGACGCTGAAAGCATCGCCGACCTCCTAGCCGTTGGTCAATGCCCCGCTGTCGCATTACCAGCGGATTCGGCCATTTATCCCTTGACGGCCCTGCCGAAGGCCCGATATGGACCTGCGCGACTTTCACGCGGGAGGGATTGCATGGGGCTTGAGATCGGGACGCTGCGGGCGCGTTGGGACGTGGAGCGGCCTGAGGGCGCGGCCTACGAGTTCGCGCAGGCGTTGGGCGAGCGGGCGTCCTACGGCTGCCTGATGGCGGGCGAGGGGCGCTGCTGGGCGGAGTTCACGCAGCGGGAGATGCTGCGCTTGCTGGACGAGTTCACGCGGGAGCGCGGGCTGTCGCCGTCGGAGCGCCTGGCGGCGCGCGAGTGGGTCGCGTCGTTGCCGTGGGCGGGCTGGCGCGACGCGCTTGCGCCGTTCCCGCCGAGCGACCCTGCGGAGAACGACGAGCGTCAGAACGGCGGGAGCGTCGAGTTGTACTTCGAGTGGTGAGGAGCGGGCAGGATAGGTAAGGCAGGTTCCCTGCTTCGCGGGCAAGGAGGGCGTTATGGGGCTTGGCGTGGGCGTAATGCATTGGGAGGGCGTGGCGTTGCCGAAAGGCGTCGTCGAGGAGTTCGCGCGCGAGATGGCGTTCGACGGGATTGGCGTCGCCTATATGTCGGGGGAGAGCCAGAGTTACGTCCCGTTCACGCAACGGGGCGTCCTGCGGCTGCTCGACGAATTCACGGAGGAGCACGGGCTGTCGCGTCGGGAGCGTCGGGAGATCCTGGCGTGGCTGAAGTCGCTGCCCTGGATCTACGGGGGCTGGCGGAAGCGTCTGCCGAAAGACGACGGACGCGATCAGGAGTGGCGCTACCACGCGGCGCGCGACAACGAGGACGAGCGCGACGGCGGGCTGATCGAGTTGCATTTCAGTTGGTGACGCGGGCGCGCAAGCGCGACGACGCGACAGGCGGGCGCGGGGCGCCGCAGGGCAGGGCAGCGCTAGGCGGCAATGCGACACATGCGCTCCAATTACTCCCCGGGGGCCCCGCCCTGTCCGCCTGCGCGGGAACCTACCTGCCATGCCCTGTCCGCCTGCGCGGGAACCTACCTGCCACGCCCTGCCCGCCTACCCGGGAACCTACCTGCCACGCCCTGCCCGCCTATGCGGGAACGACGACGACAGGCGGGCGCGGGGCGCAGGCTGGTAGAATAGCCCTATGATCGGCAAACTGCTCAACGTTTTCGGCGACTCCAACGAGAAGCAGGTGAAGCGCTACCGGGGAGTCGTGGACGCCGTTGGCCGCTTCGAAGACGCGATGTCCGCGCTCACGGACGGCGCGCTCGCGGCCAAGACCGGCGAGTTCCGCGAACGCGTCGCCAACGGCGAAACGCCGGACGACCTGCTGCCGGAGGCGTTCGCCGTCGTCCGCGAGGCCGCGCGGCGGGCGATCGGGCTGCGCCACTTCGACGCGCAAATCATCGGCGGAAAAGTCCTCCACGAGGGCAAAGTCGCGGAGATGAAGACCGGCGAGGGCAAAACGCTCGTCGCCACGCTCCCCGTCTACCTCAACGCGCTGTCGGGCGAGGGCGTTCACGTCGTCACAGTCAACGACTACCTCGCGCGGCGCGACGCCGCTTGGATGGGCAAGGTCTACACGTTTCTCGGCCTGTCCGTCGGCTGCCTGCAGCACGAATCGGCTTTTCTCTACGAGCCCGGGACGGAGCCGCGCCCTGACGCGCCCGCCGGTATGCGCCCCGTTCGCCGGAAGGAAGCCTACGGCGCTGACGTCACTTACGGCACGAACAACGAATTCGGCTTCGACTACCTCCGCGACAATATGGCCGGCGGCATGGAGCAAAAGGCGCAGCGGGCGCTGCGCTACGCCATCGTCGACGAGGTGGACAACATTCTGATAGACGAGGCGCGCACGCCGCTGATCATCAGCGGGCCGTCCCAAGAGTCCACTGCGACCTACGGAACGGTGGCGCGGATCGTTCCCCGCTTGCAGCAGGACGCCGACTTCACCGTCGCGGAGAAGGAGCGTCAGGCGCTGCTCACCGACGCGGGCATCACGAAGGTCGAGCAGGCGCTCAACGTCGGCAATCTCTACGATCCGGCCAACTATGCGCTCACGCACTTCGTGGAGAACGCTCTGCGGGCGCAGTTCATCTATCAGCGCGACAAGGACTACGTGGTGCAGAACGGCGAGGTCGTCATCGTGGACGAGTTCACCGGGCGCCTGATGCCCGGCCGGCGCTACGGAGAAGGGCTGCATCAGGCCATCGAAGCGAAGGAAGGCGTCAAGGTGCAGCGCGAAATGGCGACCTACGCGACCGTGACGCTGCAAAACTACTTCCGTATGTACGCCAAACTCGCCGGAATGACCGGCACCGCGGTCACGGAAGCCGAGGAGTTTTTCAAGGTCTACAAACTGGACGTCGTGTCCGTGCCGACGCATAAGGAGATGATTCGGAAAGACTATCCGGATTTCGTCTATAAGACGCATGCGGGCAAGTTCAAGGCCGTCGTTGACCACATCGAGGAACTGCAAAAGGAAGGAAGGCCCGTGCTCGTCGGCACGGCCTCCATCGAGCGCTCGGATCAATTGAGCGGCCTGCTCCGCAGGCGCGGCGTGAAGCACGAGGTTCTGAACGCCAAGAATCACGAACGGGAGGCGGAGATCGTGGCGGAGGCCGGCAAGCCCGGCTCCGTGACCGTTTCGACGAATATGGCGGGGCGCGGCACGGACATCATTCTCGGCGGCGACCCGTCCTCCGAAACGGAGCCGGGAGAGTGGCGAAGGGCGCACGACGAGGTCGTCGCCAAGGGCGGGCTGTACGTCATCGGCACCGAGCGGCACGAGTCGCGGCGCATAGACAACCAGTTGCGCGGGCGCTCCGGCAGGCAGGGCGACCCGGGCGAGACGCGCTTCTACGCCTCGCTCGAGGACGAGATCCTCACGCGGTTCTCCGGCGGAATGATGGGCAGGCTCGTCGGCAAGGCGCTGGAGGAGGACGTTCCGCTCGAGAGCGGAATGCTCACCAAGAGTTTGGAGATGACGCAGGGCAAGGCGGAGTCGTACTTTTTCGACATCCGCAAGCATCTCGTCGAGTACGACGACGTCGTGAACACGCAGCGGAAATTCATCTACGACGAGCGCGACAAGGCGTTGGGAGACGCCGATCTCAAGGCCAACATTCAGGATATGATCGGCAAGGAACTCTCCGCGCTCATTCGCGGCCACCTCGCGGGGGAGTCCGAGAACTGGGAGATAGAGCCGCTGCTCGCCGAGGCGGGCGTCATCATTCCGCTGCCGCCGGGGTTCAACGCGGAGTCCATTCTGCGCGAGGGCGCGGACTGGGCGGAGGAGACGCTGCTCTCCGAGGCCGAGGCGCTCTACGAGCAACGGGAGGAGGAGTACGGCGCGGAGACGATGCGCGTCATCGAGCGCGCCGTCACGCTGCGGACGATAGATACGCTCTGGGTGCGGCACCTGACGACGATGTCCGACCTGCGGCAAGGCATCGGCCTGCACGCCTACGGCCAGCGCGATCCGCTCGTGATGTACAAAAAGGAAGGCCACGAGAAATACGACGCCCTGCTGGAGGACATTCGGCGCGACATAGCCCGGATGATCTTCCACGTCGTTCCGGCGGGGCAGGCGCCCGCTCTCCGCGCCGGAACGAACGGCCGGGCGCAGCGCATCGGCTCCGGCGACGCGGACACCGTGCTGACCCGCGCGAGCGGCCGCGCCAACGGCCAGGCGCAAGCGCCGCCGGCGGAGGTTCCGCCCGACGCGCCGCGCTGGATGCGGCGGCAGGCGGAGCGCGCGGCGGGCGGCGGCAAGAAAGCCCGCAAGCGCAAAGGCGCGTAAGAGTCGCCCCGATGGAGACGAACGCCGCTACGCTGCCCCCGCTCTCCGCGCCGGCGCCGGACACGCCCCCGGACCGCGTAAGCGTTCCTCCCGAAGAGACGGTCCGCCGCTTTCGCGCCGCGTTGGCCGCCGGCGAACCCTGGCGCAAGGCGCTGCTCGAGGCGGTCGGCGAATGGAGCGCGCCCTCCGAAACGGTGGACGGCGCGCGGCTGGATTACCTCATCGGCGGCGAGGCGTTCGACTGGCTGCTCCTCGCGGAGCGTTTGCTGCGGACGGCCCCTGAGGGGCGAATTCCGGCTGACGATGTCGAGCGTCTGCTCTTCACGGGCGCGCTGCCGGAAGGAGTGAGCGAGGCGGAATTCGCGGAGGCGCTGGGGCCCGAGAAGCATCGCGCCCACCTCAACTACTTCTACGGCGGCGTCGTGGAGGAAGCGCTCTGGCTCGCGGTCGAGCGCGAGGTCGAGAAGGAGCGCAGCGTGCGCGGGCTGCTGCATTCCGCAGGGGTGGACGACGCGGTCGCCGACCGGCTCTACGGCGCCGGCTTGCCGTCTCTGCTGCGCCGGTTTCAGCGCGAGCATGGCCGTCCGCGCCGGGCGCGGCTCACGCTGGGGCAATCCCGGGAGTTCACCTACTGGCTTTTCAAGCGCCGGCTCGCCTCGTCCGATCAGGCGCGCGTGGCGAGCGATATGCGGAAGGGCCTGGGGATGCTGAACGCGCTCCGCGAGCGCGCCGCCGGCGCGTCATAATCATCGTCGTTCCCGCCTACGCGGGATTCCTGCGCCGCTCCCCTCTCTCGCCCCGCGCCGCGCCCTGACCCGCGAAGGCGGGAAGCCTACTGAGACGCTGGTTCCTGATCCGCCGGAACCGGCCGCCTGACGCCGACGCGCCTCACCCGGCGGCCCGTCGTAGTCTCCACGCGCAACTCCAGGCCGTTCTCCTCCACGACGTCTCCGACCGCCGGCACCTTCCCTAAACGGGCGAACAGCAACCCGCCAACCGAGTCGAACCCCTCTCCCTCCACGGCGGCGCCGAACGCCTCGTTGAAGTCGTCCACCGACATTTTCCCTTCGACGACCGCCGTTCCGTCGGGGCGCCGCTGAATATCGGGCTGGCCTTTGTCGAACTCGTCCTCTATTTCCCCCACGATCTCCTCGAGGAGGTCTTCGATGGTCACGAGCCCCGCCAAACTGCCGTATTCGTCCACCACGATCGCCATGTGAACGCGGCGCTCCTGGAATTCCTGCAGCATCTCGTCCACGCGCTTGGTCTCGGGCACGAAGAACGGCGGACGCATCAGATCGGCCAGCGACTTGCCGGGGCCGTCCCCCGACGCATCGGCCAAAAGGTCGCGGCTGTAGAGCACGCCGACGATGTGGTCCGGCGTTTCCCCGTACACCGGCAAACGGCTATGTCCGGCGTCCAGCATCCGCGCCGCCGCCCGCTTGACGCCGGCGTCCGCCTCGACGCTCACAATGTCGACGCGCGGAATCATAATCTCCCGCACGAACGTCTTATCGAGGTGGAGGATCGCGTGAATCATCACCTGCTCGTGATGCTCCAGCAGTTCCTCTCCGATCTCCTCTTGCACGTCGAGCGCGGGAGCCGCAGTCTCCGCGCCTGAGGAGCCGGACTGCTCCGCCTCCTGGTCGGCGCCGGTGAAGCGCAACCCCGCGCGGAAGAAACGGCGAATCGGCAGCAATGGGCGGAGCATCGCCAGCGCGAGGACTCCCGTCATCGCCAACTGCGGCGCGGGCAGGCGTCCGGGGAGATGCTTCACGAGAGGAACGAGCAGCAGCAGCGCCACCCACAAACCCGTCAGCGCGCCCGTCAGCGCCAGCCAGTGGAGCGAAAACAACCTAATGAGCAACGCCAGGGCCGACGCGGAGACCGCCGCTGCGCTCATCATCAGCAGGAGAGAGATCAGTTCTTCATAGTCTTGCCTTCCGGCGCGGAGGCGGCGCGCCGCCTCCGCCCGCGCTCCGCTCTCCGGCAGCATGCCCCGCGCCATTGCGCGCCGCAGAAGCGGCATCGCCGCCACGCCGGCGTGCAGGCCGAGGAAACTCATCGCCGACCACGCCAGCACGAACGCTAAGACGCTACTGCCGCTATCCAAAGGACGTTCCCCCCTCCGTTGACGCGAGCGCCGCTCCCCGCTTCGCCCGCAACGGCCTCGCGGGAACCCCCGCGACCCGCCCGTCCGGGGGCACGTCGCGGTTCACCACCGCGCCCGCCCCTGTGACGGCGCGCGCGCCGACGCTCACCGGCGCGATCAGAAGCGTATCGCTTCCAATGAACGCGCCCTCTCCTATTTCCGTTTCGCTCTTCCGCGCTCCGTCGAAGTTGCAGGTGACCGTCCCTGCGCCGATGTTCGCGCCCGCGCCCACCACCGCGTCGCCGATGTAGCAGAAGTGCCCGACGCTCGCGCCCGCCCCGATGCGGCTCGCCTTGATCTCCGCGTGCGACCCCACGTAAGCCCCGTCCTCCAGCACGCTCCCGCGCCGCACGTGCGAGAACGGCCCGACGCGCGCGCCCGAACCCAACACGCACTCCTCGAGGACGGCCTGCCCCACCTGCGAGCCGGGCCCGACTTCCGCGTCGCGCAATTGGGCGTTCGGCCCGATCTCGGCGCCGCGCGCCACCCGCGAGAATCCTCTGAAGCAGGTGTTGGGATGCACGGTGACGTCTTCCCCCAACTTGGCCGCGGCGTCGAAGTACGTCGTCTCCGGATCCAGCAAGGTCGCGCCTCCGGCCATCGCCGCGCTTCGCAGCCGTCGCTGGGCGGCGCGTTCCGCGCGAGCCAGATCCTCCCGCGTGTTCACGCCCAGCGCCTCGTCGGCGTCCTCCGCCGGATGCGTCTCGACGCGCCTGCCGTCGGCGACGGCCCGGGCGACGAGGTCGGTGACGTAGTACTCCCCGGACGGGCGGGGCTTCAGTTCGCCCAGCGCGCGCCGGAGCCACGACGCTTCGAAGGCGTAGACGCCGACGTTCACCTCCACGTCTCCCGACTCGGGGGCGGGCGCGTCGCCCGGCTCCGCCACGCCGATCGCTTTGCCTCGCGCGCCGCGCTGCAGCAGGCCGACCTTCTGCGCCGCCGCCGCGCTCATCACGCAGGAGAGCAGGGTCACGGTCGCTTTGCGCTGCTCGTGAAGCGTCGCGAGGGCGAGCGCCGTCTCTTTTCGCACCAGCGGCGCGTCGGCGTTCAGCGCCAGAATGCGCTTCGTTTCCGGGGGGAGGGTGATGAGCGCGGTCGCCAGCGCGTGGCCGGAGCCGAGGGGGTCGGGCTGCTCGACGCACTCCGCGCCGGGGACCGCCGCCGCGATCTCCGCCTTGCAATGGGGGGGCGTCACGATGATCAGCCCGCCTCCGGCTGCGCGGGCGGCGTCCGCCGCGTGCGCCACCATCGGAAGCCCCGCGACGGCGTGCAACGCCTTTGGCCGGGACGAACGCATTCGCGTTCCCCTGCCCCCCGCCAGCACAATGGCCGTCCAAGCGCCCATCTTCGCCGCCTGCCGCCTCGTAGTCCGCAGGCTCGTTCCTTCTCCTCTATCCCGCTATTCCGCCGGGGCGAATCCGCCCTGCGCCATTCTACCTTACTGCGCCGCCTGAGCGGGGCGGCGGGCGGCGGGAATCCAGTATCCGCCGGGGCACGACGGGGTGACTCGACTGCGCGGCGCAGGACATGGCCACAGGGCCCTGCATGCGCGTGGGGACGCTCCCAGTAGGTTCCCGCTTTCGCGGGAATGACGTGGCGGGCGGGGTGGTTTGGAGACGATGCGCGCGGCGCCCCGTAGTTCCCGCCCCCAGCGTCCCGCCTGCTCCCCAGGGTCGTCATTCCCGCGCAGGCGGGAATCCCGCCCCTTGCCCTGTCATTCCCGCGTAGGCGGGAATCCCGCCCACTCCCCCGTCATTCCCGCGTAGGCGGGAATCCAGTCGGCGCGCAAGCGCCCCATGTGCCCCGTCGTTCCCGCGTAGGCGGGAATCCCGCCCGCTCCCCCGTCATTCCCGCGCAGGCGGGAATCCAGTCGGCGCGCAAGCGCCCCATGTGCCCCGTCGTTCCCGCGTAGGCGGGAACCTCGTCCACGCTAAGATTCGCCGCAAGGCGGGGCGATGTCAATGGGGGCGCGTCCGCTTGCTCGTCGCGGCGCGAAGGCGGACGCCGACGGGCAGCGACGTCGCGCCCAGAACCGCGGCGAGGGCGGGGAAAGCCGCCGCAAGCGTCCATACGGCGTTCGGCGGAACCTCGCGGAGCGGCGCCGCGGCGAATGCGTAGAACGGGGCGATGACGACCACGACGCCAATCGCGGCGCCCGCGAGCCTGCCCTGCATAGGCGCGCCGAGCCGCCTCCCCGCTGCGACGCCGGCGAGCCAGGGGAGGAACATCACGGCGCACGTCCAGAGGAGCGCGGCCCAGTCGCCCAGCCAGTCCCGCAGCGCGGCGAGCGACGCGGCGGCGGCGGCGGCGAGCGCGATCACGGCGAGCGACTTGAGAGCGAGCGGCGTTGTCCGTTGCATCGTTCCGTCTTGGCCTATTCCTCAAGGAATGGTACCATCCAATTCGTGAGAGGCCCATCGCGCCTCGGCCCGCCGCGCGGCTGTCCGCCGTCCGGCGGGCGGCGACCCGTAGGCGGAAGGCGGCGCGATGGCGATGCGGACCCTCTCCAACTCCATAGACGCGGTTCTGGATAAGGCGCTCTCGGGCGATGCGCTCTCGAGCGCGGACGGCCGCCGCCTCGCCGCCGCGTCCGGGCCCGCGGAGACGACCGCCCTGCTGAGCGCGGCGGCGGCGTTGAACGAGCGGGCGCGCCCGGAGCGCCGCGTGACCTACTCCCGCAAGGTGTTTCTGCCGCTGACGAACCTGTGCCGCGACCGCTGCGGCTATTGCGTGTTCGTCAAGGGGCCGCGGCAGCGCGGAGCGCGCACGATGACGCCCGCCGAAGTCGTCGAGGTCGCGCGCCGGGGCGCGGAACTCGGCTGCAAGGAGGCGCTGCTGAGCCTGGGCGACCACCCGGAGGCGCGGCATCCCGAAATGCGGGAGACGCTGCGGGCGATGGGGTTCCGCTCGACGCCGGAGTACGCGGCGGCGATGAGCAAACTCGTGCTGGAGGAGACCGGGCTGCTGCCCCACGTGAATTGCGGAACGCTCGACCGGGAAGAGGCGGCGGCGCTCGCGCGTTGGAACGCGAGCATGGGGATTATGCTGGAGAGCGCGAGCCTTCGCTTGCATGAGCCGGGCGGCCCGCACTACGGAACGGCGACGAAGCGTCCGGATCAGCGCGTCGCCACGATCGCGGCGGCGGCGGAAGCGGGCGCCGCGATGACGACGGGAATCCTCATCGGCATCGGCGAGACCCCGGAGGAGCGCGTGGACGCGCTGCTGGCGATACGGGACGCGCAGGAGCGGCACGGCAACATTCAGGAAGTGATCGTGCAGAACTTCCGGGCGAAGCAGGGAACGCGGATGCGGAGCGCGCCGGACCCCTCGATGCTGGAGATGATGAAGACCCTGGCGGCGGCGCGGCTGCTGCTCGGGCCGGAGATGAACATTCAGGCGCCGCCCAATCTGCAGGCGGACGGGTTCGAGGCGTATCTGTTGTGCGGAATCAACGATTGGGGCGGCGTGTCGCCGCTAACCAAAGATTTCATTAACCCGGAGGCCGCATGGCCGCAGACCGACCGCCTCCGCAGGCTGACCCGCGAAGCGGGGTTCGAGTTGCGGGAGCGGACGGCGCTCTACCCCTCGCTCGTCCTCTCCGGGGCGTGGGCGCGGTCGCCGGAAGTGGCGTCCCGTCTCGCGGAGTTGACCGACAACGAGGGCTACGTGAAACAGGAGTTGGAGCAATGGAGTTGAGGGCGTGAGCGCGTTGATCGAACAAGAATCGCAAGACGAACACGAAGCGCAAGGCGAACGGGAACCGCGCGGGCTGGAGTCGCTGCTGCGGGGCGTCCCCGCGGACATCGCGGGCGTGATCGCCAAGCCGTTGGAGGGCCGCGAGGTCTCAGTCGAGGAGGGGGCGCGGCTGTTCGAGGCGGAGGGAACGGCGCTGCTCGCGCTGACGGCTGCGGCGGACGAGTTGCGGCGGCGGGTCAACGGCGACCGCGTCACCTACGTCGTGAACCGCAACATCAACTTCACGAACGTCTGCATCAAGCGGTGCGGCTTCTGCGCCTTCAGCCGGGACTTCCGCGCCGAAGAAGGGTACTTCCTTCCGCTGAACGAGATCATCCGGCGGGCGAAAGAGGCCGCCGATCTGGGCGCGACGGAGGTGTGCGTGCAGGCCGGGCTTCCGCCCAAGATGGAGGGGTCGCTCTACGTCGACCTTGCGCGGGCGCTCAAGGCGGAGGCGCCGGAGTTGCATATCCACGGCTTCTCGCCGGAGGAGGTGCTGTACGGCGCGACGAGGTCGCGCTCCACGGTGGAGGACTATCTGCGCGAACTGCGCGGCGCGGGCGTAGGCTCGCTGCCCGGCACGTCGGCGGAGATTCTCGACCAAGCCGTGCGCGACGCCATCGCGCCCGGGCGCATCAGCGTGGAGCAGTGGACGGACGTCATTACGACGGCGCACCGGCTCGGCGTCCCGACGACCTCCACGATTATGTTCGGCCACGTGGAGACGAACGCGCATCGCGCGGCGCACCTCGCCTTGCTGCGCGACATTCAGAAGGCGACGGGCGGCTTCACGGAGTTCGTCCCGCTCAGTTTCGTGCACGAGGAAGCGCCGATGTTCGCGCAGGCGCAGCGCGGCGAGACGCGCCCGGGCGCGACGGGCGCCGAGGTGATGAGGATGCACGCAATCGCGCGGCTGATGCTGCACGGCTGGGTGGACAACATTCAGTGCTCCTGGGTGAAGGAAGGGCCGAAACTCGCGCAACTCTTGCTGCTGGCGGGATGCAACGACGTGGGCGGAACGCTCATCAACGAGAGCATCTCGACCGCCGCCGGAGCGTCCTACGGCCAACTCGTCCCCCCGTCCGAACTGCGCCGCTGGATCCGCGACGCCGGGCGCGTTCCCGTCGAGCGGACGACGCTCTACGAAACGCGGCGCGTGTTCGAAACGGAGCCCGCCGAGCCGGAGGCGCTCGACCTCGCGGCGGCGCAGCCGGAACGGTTCGGCTCCTACCGGGAACTGATCAAATTGGACGCCTTCCGCTACGAGGGGCAGCGCGCGCCGGAGTTGACGGGCCCCACGCTGCCCGAAGCGCTGGCCGCCGCCGGGAGGTAGCGTGCCCCCTCGCGTGCTGGCCGTCAGCGGCGGCGTGGGCGGCGCGAAACTCGCCGTCGGCCTCTCGCGCCTGCTCCCGCCGGAGAACCTGACCATCGTCGTCAACACCGGCGACGACGAGACGTTCCACGGCCTCTACGTCTCGCCCGACATTGATACGGTGGTCTACGCGCTGGCGGGAATGACGAACCGCGAGACCGGCTGGGGCGTGGAGGGCGATTCGTTCCGCGCGATGGACGCGCTGGGCAGGCTCGGCGGCGAGACGTGGTTCCGTCTGGGCGACCTGGACTTGGCGATGCACTTGCGGCGAACGGAACTGCTCGCGTTGGGGCGGACGCTCTCCGAAGCGACGCGCGAAATCTGCGATGCGCTGGGCGTCCGCCATCCCGTCGTTCCGATGTCCGACGCGCCGGTGCGGACGGTCGTGCGAACGGCGGAGCATGGGGAGATGGCGTTTCAGGAGTACTTCGTCCGGCGCGCCTGCGAGCCGAGAATCGCAGGCGTTCGATTCGCCGGCGCGGAAAACGCGCCGCCGTCGCCTGCGTTCGCCGCCGCCCTGGAGAGCGCGGACGCCATCGTGTTCTGCCCCTCCAACCCCGTAGTGAGCGTCGGCCCCGTGCTCGCCGTGCGCGGCGTTCGGGAGGCGATCACCCGTTTCCGAGGGCCCCGCGTCGCGGTCAGCCCCATCGTGGGAGGCCGCGCGCTCAAAGGGCCCGCGGCCAAGATGATGACGGAACTCGGCGAAGACGCGAGCAACGCCGGCGTGGCGCGCCGCTGCGCGGGGCTCGCCGACGCGCTTATCCTCGACGAGAGCGACGCGGACGACGCGGCGGCGGTCGAGGCGGCGGGAATGTCGGCGCGAACGGCGCGGACGGTGATGACGTCGGAGTCCGGCAAGACCGCGCTGGCGGAGGCCGTGCTCCGCATCGCTTTCGGAGACGGCGTATGCCCGAAGGCTTGAAGAAAACGCACATCGTCGTGCCGATGAAGCCCCTCCCTGAGTCTAAGACGCGGCTGCGCGAGCGCCTCCCCAAGCGGACGGTCGACGCGCTGGTTCTGCTGATGCTGGGGCGCGTTCTCGAGGCGGCCGTCCCCATCCGCAAGTCGTCCGACCACACGTTCGAAGTCGTCGGCGGGGACGACTTCGTTCGGCGCGTCGCGGAGGCGTCGGGGGCGCTGTGGACTCCCGACGGCGGGCGCGGGTTGAACGGCGAAGTTCACGCGGCGATGCAGGCGGCCTACGAACGCGGATTCGACAGCGCGGCCTACCTTCCGGGCGACCTTCCGCTGATACAGGACGGGGACGTGCTCGGCCTGCGCTACGCGGGGCGGAAGTTGAACCGGCCCGTGGGCGTTCCCGCGCGCGAAGGGGGAGGCACCAACGCGCTTCTGATTCCGGCGGGCGTGGATATGCAGCCCCTGCTCGGCGGAAATAGTTACGCCAAGCACCGCCGGGCGGCCAAGAGCGCCGGAACCCCGCTGCGGACGACGAAACTGCCCGGCATTATGGATGACCTCGACACTCCGGACGACTACGAACGGATACGCCGGTTGAACCGCCGCTTCTCCGGCTTGATTACGGACTGGGAAGCCTGGCTGCTGGAGGGGATCACGGCGCCGCTGCCCGCAAGCAGGCTTTTCGCTACAAACCCGTCGCATTACGCGTGGATGCCCGACCGCCAACGGAGAAGAACGTGACGAAACCGAAGATTGGCCTGTTGCTGGGAACGCGCGGCGCCGTGATGCGCGCGCAGCGCGAGGGCGCCGCGCCCTCCGCCGAGGGCATGCTGACGCTCGCGGAGCGCGCCGAAGGGGCGGGGCTCGACTCCGTGTGGGTTGGGGACAGCCTCGTCTCCAAGCCCCGGTTCGAGCCGGTCGCGGCGATGGCGGCGGTCGCCGCCCGCACCTCGCGCGTCCGCATCGGAACGGCGGTTCTGCTGCCTGCGCTGCGCCATCCGGTTCCCCTGGCGCACGGCCTCGCCACCGTCGACGTCGTGTCCGGCGGGCGCGCCGTCATCGGCGCAGGCGTCGGCGGCGCGTTCAACGACGATCAACGCCAAGACTGGACGGCGGCGGGCGTCGCGCCGGAGTCGCGGGCGTCGCGCTTCACGGAGAGCGTCCGCGTAATGAAACGCCTTTGGACGGAGGACGGCGTCAACTTCGCGGGGCGGCATTTCACGCTCGAGAACGTCACGCTCGACCCGAAGCCCGCGCAGCCCGGAGGCGTTCCGCTGCTGCTCGCCACGCACTACCGCGCAGGCTCCGAGGCGCAGATCCGGCGCGCCGCCCGCTACGGCGACGGGCTCATCGGCATCACCGACTCGCCTGAGCAGTACGCCGCGGCGGTGGAGAAAGTGAACGCGGCGCTCGCGGACGAGGGGAAGGACGCCGCCGCGTTCCAGCGCGTCTACTACCTCACGGTCAACGTTGGCGCGGATAAGCGAGCGGCGGAAGCGGAGGCGCACGACTTTCTGATGAACTACTACAAAGTCGCGCATTGGGGAAGCGCCTGGGGGCCGTGGGGCGCGCCGCAGGAAATCGCCGCCCGCATCCGCGAGTTCGCCGCCGCCGGAGCGGACACGGTCATCGTCCGGTTCGCGTCATGGGACCAAGCGGCGCAATGGGAGCGCTTCGAGCAAGAGGTCTGGCCCGAGTTCGCGTAGGAGCGCCTTCTCATACGGGGACGGTGAACGTGCTCCTCTGCCCGGGCCCGCAGCCCGGCGATAAGGAGACAAGGCGCAACGCCGCATTGCCGTAATTCGCCTATTGCATTGCGCATTGCGCTAATGTATGCTACCGAACCGAATCCCTTACGCTGAGCGGCTCGTATGCGCGCCCAACAATAAGCGCGCTGCTCAAATTGAGTCCGCCGAAGGAGAAAGAAGCGTGAAAACGCGATTGACTCTGATAGTGATAGGCGTTGTCGCCGCCCTCTTCACGCTTGCCGCGTGCAGCAGCGGAGCGGACGCGGACGCGCTCCAGGCCGACTTGGACACAGCCCGCGCCGACCTGGCCGCGGCCCAAGCCGAGCGGGACTCCGCGATGGCCCAAGTCGAAGCCTCGGCGGGCAACCGCCTCGAAACGGTCCAGTCGCGCGGGCGGGTAGTCTGCGCCAGCAACAACAGCCTCGCCGGCTTCGGACGCCTCGACGCCGACGGCGAGACCCGCGGGTTCGACATTGACCTCTGCCGCGCCGTCGCAGCCGCCGTCCTCGGCAACGCCAACGCCGTCGAGTACGTCCCCACCGTCGCTTCCGAACGCGGCCCGCGGATGCAATCCGGCCAAGTGGACATAATGTCCCGCAACACGACGTGGACGACGAGCCGCAACGCCCAGTGGGGCAACTTCGCCCCCACGATGTTCTACGACGGGCAAGGCTTTATGGTCCTCAAGAGCGCGGGGGTCAGCAACCTTGACGGGCTCCGCGGCGCGTCCGTCTGCGTGCAGCAGGGCACCACCACCGAACTGAACCTGCAGGACTTCGCCACGCAGAACAACATGAACTTCGACATCGTCACCTTCCCCGACAACGTGACGGCGCAAGAAGCGTACCGCGAAGAGCAGTGCGACGCCCTCACGACCGACCGCTCCGGCCTCGTGAGCACCCGGGACGGGTTCGACAACTCCGACGACCACGTCATTCTCCCCGGCACGATCTCGGAAGAGCCCCTCGGCCCAGTCGTCCCCCACGGCGACGAGCAGTGGTACGACGTCGTGACCGCAGTGATGACGATCCTCATCTACGCCGAGGCTTACGGAATCACCTCCGCCAACGTTCCGACCTCTGAGACAGGCACCACCGCCGTCGACCGGCTCTTCGGCGTCTCCGGCTCGTTCGGACAGGAGACGATGGGACTGAGCCAGACCGTGGCGCAGGACGTCATCCGGCAAGTGGGCAACTACGGCGAAATCTACGACCGGCACCTGACGCCGCTCGGCCTGACCCGCGAGGGCAGCCGCAACGCGCTCTGGGCCGCCGCGCCCTGCGCGGACTGCCCGAAGGGCGGCCAGGTCTACGCCGCGCCTCCCAGATAGGGAGCGCGAGGCGTGCGCCGAAACCCCGGCGCGAACGCATCGAGAAGAGGGAGGGCGGCGCGTTCGCGCCGCCCTCCCTCTGCGTTGCCTCCCCCTTCCCCACCTCCATCATTCCCGCCCCCCCCTTGCCCGTCATTCCCGCGTAGGCAGGAATCTCGCCCCTCTCGCCTCGCCCTCCCCGCGCGCCCCCCTCCTGTCCGTCATTCCCGCGTAGGCGGGAACCTCGCCCCCTGCCCCGTCATTCCCGCGTAGACGGGACCCCCTTGTTGTCCCATCATTCCCGTGTAGGCGGGAACCTATCGCCTAACCGCGAACTCCGTGCGCCACAATTCGCCTTCCCCACCGACGAACTGCCCTGTTCGGACGGACGCAATGGGGTAGCCAGGGAGCGGGATGTGGGCCATGCACTTGCCGTCGAATTGCCCGCCGCGCAGGAAGAATTCGAAATCCATATTATCGAAGCCGTGCCCCCGCCGCTCTCTCGGCAAATCGTCCACCTGCTCAGGAACGATGTGCAGGAAGAATCGCGCATCCGTGTCCGCCAGGCTACATGGCTCTTTCACGTAGACAACCTCCCTGTCGCCGAGATACAGATCGAACACGGCGCCCGCCAGCGGTTCCCTGGCAACGGCGGCCTGATGCGCCGCCCGCCACGCGTCCGGATCCAACACGGCGCTGGACTCCCATAACGGCGTATCATCAATTGCCTGCCCTCCTCCCGGCGGCCATTGCCTTAACCGGATGGAGGCGACGGCGTAGGAAGGCAGAGGAAAAGAAGCGACGCACTTCCCGTCGAAAACCGCCCCGTGCCAGGGAAAGCGGAAACTGCGGTCCTCGTATCCGAGCCGCGCCCATGCGCCGGTCAGATCGGACTCATGCTCAGGAACAATCCACAACTGGAAGCGGCCGGTCGCATCGGCTTCGCTGCAAGGCTCCTTGACGTAGACGAGCGCGCCGTTCACGTGATGGACGTCGAACACGGAGCGGAGTATCGGTTCGCTTGCCCTGACCGCGGCGTAGGCTGCCCGCAGATCCGCCTTCCGAGAGAGGGACGCGGCCGTGCTGCCGTAGACTTTCAGCGCGTAGAGCGCACGCTCCTCGTCCGCCGCCGGCCCGTATGTGATAGTGAGCGCATCAGCGTCCGGCGCGGTGAGCACGCGGTCCCTATCGGCTTTGGGCAGAATCCCCGCGTTGTGCCTCACCATAGTGTCGAAGTCGGACTGATTCACCTTCACCGGAGAGGATGCGTTTCGGTCGAGCAACCATTCGAACGCTTGCCGCGACGTGCCCTTCCAATAATCCATCAGGTACTGAGATCCGAGATGTTCCAGGGTTGTCCTGTCCACGAAAAAGTTGAAGGAGACTTGCTGATTCGGATGAATCAACGCCATCGAAACGAGCGTTGCGATCAATCCCGCCCCCGCCGCCCCGTGGACCGCCGCCCGCAGGCGCGCTTGACTGAGCATTGAGACGAGCCATCGCAGCCCGAACACGGCGAGGAGGGAGAACGGCGCCCACAGATAGCGCATATGCCGCCATCCGTCGTAGACGTTGAGGTCCAGCAGAATCACTGCGGAGACGGAGACCGCGATGCAACCAATCAGCAGCAAGTCGAAGCGCATGCGCGTGTTCCGAAGCGCTTGAATGGGCGTCCTAACGCATCCCGCGATGACCGCGGCGGCGCCAATCACGCCCAGCAGCAGCGCGAACGGCGGACTCGTAATGGAGAACCAAACAGGGATGTAGTCCGCTGGAAAGCGCGTGCTCTCATATACCGCCCCGCGGAATAACTGGTGCGCGTTATTTGGATGATCGGAGAGCGTTGTCCACCACTCAACGGAGCGTCCGGCCAGGTCGCCCCAGAGGTACGGCAATAGAACGTAGACCGTGAGGCCGCCGGCCAGCGCGAACGCCCCCGTCGTGAGAATGACGCGCTTGCGCTCCGCCCATCCTTGCGCGAACGCCAGGTCGAGCGCCCGCATCGTGGGAATCGCCGCGAGCAGAACGACGCCCATAATGCGGAGATTGATGAGCGCGCCAACTCCAGCGCCCAGCAGAACGAACGCGGAGATACTGTCTCTTCGGAACGCCCGATGCGCCAGATAGAGCGCGACGATGAACAGCGCGAGAAACGAAATGTCTATGCTGCCGGGCAGCGAGTTCGCGTACAGGCGGGGGTGCAAGAGGAAAATGAGCATCGCAAAGAGCGCGAGAAGCCTGTTGACGAGCAGCCGGCGCGCGAGGAGGTAGGCGAACAGCCCTCCAGTCAGAAAGAAGAGATGCGTAATCAGGTGGCGGGAGAGGTAAATCTCCCGGATGTCTTGCAGACCGAAAGCGCGCTCAACGAGCAGAAGCGGTAACTCGAACGCCATCCCGTAGAATTTGTTGTGGCCGCGCGAATCCAGCGCGTCGGCGTCTCCCTGCAAATGCGCGAGGGTCGCTACTGCGTGGCCTCTCTGCGCCGGCTCGTCCAGGTTAACGCCGTAGTCGTCCAGAACGGCAAGCCCCGCCGCCAAGAACAGCGCGAGCGCGAGCAGCGCGCCCCAGTGCGGGGCAAGCATCCTCATAGCCATCTGCAAGCGGGCGCCGCAATTTTTCGGAGGTGGTGGGGTATGCCGTATGAGCGTCACAAATTCAGCGCTGCGCTTGGTTTGGCGAGGATGATTATACCCCGCCCTCACATCGTCGTTCCGCCCCCCTTGCCCGTCATCCCCGCCTCCAATTCGTCATTCCCGCGTAGGCGGGAATCCAGGAATCCCGTCGTCCGCGGACGACGACCCGCATTCGCCGTCCGGCGCCGCCTACGGAGACCGTCATTCCCGCGTAGGCGGGAATCCCGCATCCCATGACGCGGACGCGAACGCAGACGCCGCCTACGCGGAGGAAATCGCCCGCAACAGGTTCTTCGTAGGGTGAGCGCCGCGATGAAAACCACGCCCTGCCCGCGTAGGCGGGAACCCAGCGGCGCGCAAGCGCCGGACGATGCGCGCAGCGCATCGTCTCCAGATCACCCCACGCGCCACGTCATTCCCGCGAAAGCGGGAACCTCCTGGGGCGCGCCTGCTCACGCTCCTACGAAGCGGACGAACGCCTCGTTGCCGAGCAGCCGACCGTGCTCCGTGAGGCGCAGCGCGCCGTCCGCCCATTCCGTCAGGCCGAGGTCGGCGCACTCGGCGACAGGGCCGGGGAAAGCGTCGCCCACGCCCTCGCCGAATCGGGCGCGGAAATCGGCGTCGCTCACGCCCGCGTTCAGCCGCAAGCCCATCATCATCGTCTCCGCCATCGCCCCGCGCCGGCTGACAAATTCGCGCGAGTCCACGGCGGACGCCGACTCGACTCCGTCCGGATCGAGCGGCCCGTCCGCCGTCCATGCCTCGACGCGCTCGATGTACGCGCGGGGTGGCTTGACGTTGGCGAAGCGGACGCCGAACCGCCCGAGCGCGCCGACGCCGTGCAGATAACTGTGCGCGCCCGGCCCGACGCCGAGGTATGGCAGGCTGCGCCAGTAGGCGAGGTTGTGCGCGCTCTCCCGTCCGGCGCGCGCCCAATTGGAGATTTCGTACTGCCGGAGCCCCGCGCCGGCGAACGCCGCCTGCGCGAGGAGGTACGCCTCCGCCGCGAGGTCGGCGTCGGGCTCCGGCGTCGCGCCCGACCGTACGGACGCCTCCATCGGCGTGCCCGGCTCCAGCGTCAGCGCGTAGGCCGAAATGTGATCCGGCCCCAGCGCGAGCGCCCGCTCGACGGAGCGCTCCCACGTGGAGACGCGCTGATTCGGAAGGCCGAACATCAGATCGAGGCTCACGTTCTCGAATCCCGCCTGACGCGCGTCCCGAACGGCCTGCGCGGCGCGCTCGGCGGTGTGCCGCCGACCGAGCGCCCGCAACTCCGCGTCGTCGAACGACTGAACGCCGATGGAGATGCGGTTGAATCCGGCGCGGCGCATCTCGAGCAGACGCTCGCGGGAGCAGTCGCCCGGATTCGCCTCGACCGTCGCCTCCGCGTCGCCCGGCAAGCGAAACGCTTCCTGAATCGCCTGCGTCAGCCGCCGCAGGTCGCGCGCCGGAAGGTAGGACGGCGTGCCGCCGCCGAAGAAGACGCTGGCGAGCGCCGGCCTGCCCAGCCACGCGCCCCACTGCTCGATCTCACGGGCGAGCGCGGCGGCGTAGGCCGGCATCAGCGGCTCGATGCCCGCGTAGGTGTTGAAATCGCAGTACGGGCACTTGGACTCGCAGAATGGGATATGGACGTACAGCGCGATTCCGCCGCCGGGCGCATCCGTCTCCATCCTGCTCACGCCTATCCCCTACACATTGAACAGAAAATTGACGACGTCGCCGTCCCGCATCGCGTAGGTCTTGCCCTCGGCGCGAAGCAGCGCCTGCTTGCGCGCCTCCGCCACGCTCCCGACGCGGGCGAGGTCGTCGTAGGCCGTGACCTCGGCTCGAATGAACCCCCGCTGGATGTCGGAATGGATCTTGCCCGCCGCCTCCGCCGCGCTCGTCCCCTGCCGGATCGTCCACGCGCGCGTCTCATCCTCGCCCGTCGTCAGAAACGAAATCAGCCCCAGCAGGCCGTAGGAGAGTTTGACCATCCGGTCGAGGCCGGGCTCGCCCGCGCCGAGCGACTCGCGGAACTCCGCCTCGTCCTCCGCGCTCATCCGCGCCAGTTCCGCCTCCAACTTCCCGCACAGCGCCGCCGCGCCGACGCCCGGACGCCCCAGCCGCGCGCGCATCTCCTCCTCCAGCGCGTCCGCCCCGCCAATCGCGTCCTCTCCGATGTTGAACACGACGATGAGCGGCTTGGCGGTGAGCAGTTGGAAGTTGTCCAGCGCGGGCTTGGCGTCAGGCGGCGTCTGCTGCTCGCGCACGGGAACCTCGTTCTCCAGCCCGGCGCGAATGACGGCGAGCACGTCTTGCTCCCGCGTCAGCGCGTCGCGTTCGGCGGGACGCGCCGACCGCAATTGCGACGCGATACGCTCCTGCCTCCGCTCCAAAATCGCCAGATCGGAGAACGTCAACTCCAACTGCAGCGACTCCGCGTCCCGGTAGGGATCGACCGTCTCCTGCGCGTGCGGCACGGCGGGGTCGTCGAACGATCGGGCCACGAGCAGCAGCGCGTCGCAGCGTTGCAGCAGATTCAGATGCTCGCCCGCGATGCCCTGCGTCTTGCCGAACCCCTCCGGCGCGGCGGGAACGTCCACGTACTCGACTTCCGCGTGAACGATCCGCTTCGGCTTGGAAATCTCCGCGAGAACGCCGAGGCGCGGGTCGGGAACCTTCGCCACGCCCACGTTGGGCTGCGCCGACGCGCTGCGGAAGGGGGCCGTCTCCGCCCGCCCGCGCGTGACCGCGTTGAAAATCGTCGTCTTGCCCGAAAGCGGCAGCCCGAACACGCCAATCGCCAAAGGAGAACCTCGCTAGCGCCAATCGTCGCCGGGCCAATCGTCTCCGGGGATGATGCGGCGCATGAACTCACGGACGCGGCCAGTTTATAGCAAGTTTAGCGAGTTTAGGATTTTTTCATAAGATCGCTAAACTTGCTATAAGCGCAGCCCTACTCCTCCAAGACCGCGTATTCGGCGGGAGTCTCGCGGAGCCCGGGCTCGCGGGGCTGCTCGTCGAACATACGCATCTGGCGGCTGCTCTTCGCCTTCCGCACGCGGGGTCGGGAATCTCGCGCAATCTCTCCTCGGCGTCCCCCGTGAGCGCCTTGCCGGTGAGGTTCGACGGCCACGCCGCCCTGTCAGGTAGTCGTCGCATTGAGCCCGTACTGCGCTCCCAGTAGATTCCTGCTTTCGTGGTCAAGGCAAAAAGGGCAGGCACGGGAAAGCCATGAGCCCGTCCGTCTTACGCCGGACGTATCTTCTCGATCTCGCCTGTCACGGCGTGACCATGAGGCCAGATTTGGAGGATGTAGCCTGCCAACCGCTCCCCGCGCAAGCGAATTTGCTCCTCGTCCCAGTGGTCTTGAGGCGCGTGGTTGAGCAAGTCTTTATTGATGTAGAGGTTGTCTTCTTCGTGGAGAATTTGATGCTTTTTGACCCAGGGCTTGTTGCTCAGTTTCGAGTTCAGTCCATGCGTAACCAAAGTCAAGTTTCCAAGACGCTGAATGGAGTACCGACGCTCAATTCTACGTGACTCAAGCGTTTCCTCGTCATCGCCCTCGGCTTGAGGTATGGGCCAATCTTCTTCATTTCGCGTCTGGGGCATCAGGTGCTCTATCGGCAGTTTGCTGGAGAGGTTGGTGTTGCCGGGGTGGTGACCACGCATCATCGCGCGTTCAACAGCCTCGAGTATAGTACGCGTTAGGGTGCCGGACATGTAGAACGAGTTATTGCGGATACTTTGCGCAACCTCTTCGTCTTCAGGCCAAAGGTATGCCCGGGTATCCTGCGAGTCAAGGAGATCTTCTATTACTGCATCGCTGTACGGGTGGTCACCAGTGGGATTTCTGCGAGCCTTGTCCAACGCTTTAAGCAAGTACTCCGTGACTGCGTCGTAATTCCGAGTCGATATGCCTACGATTGCGCGTCGCCACATAAAACTGTCAAGCGCGCGGAAACACCTGTACTGATCCGACTTTTGCATTTGGATGCGTGAAAGGCCCATCAAGAATGGCCATATTGCACCAATTCCAAGAGCATTTCTTCGAGCATGATAGAGAGATTCTACATCTCCATTGAGACCAGAGAAACCCTCCCATTCCAAGAAATACTCCCCATTCTGGTTCATATGTTGGCACCACTGTACTAGATTGTGGTTGTGGCTATCGATCGCGCTCCTGAACTCACGGAAAACATAACGGGCGTTGACGTCGTGAAGCAATTCAGACTCAAGCCAGTAATCCAAGAACAGGTCCGACTTTCGCCGCCTAGCCGCGCCTCTGCCTATCCCTTTCATCCATTCGGAGCCATCGAAGAATTCCAAGTGAGTTTTGTAGATTTCGGATTGGTCATGTCCGTCTTCACCGGCTTTGAAGAGGATGTAGTTCTTCACTTTTTCCCATTCCGATAGAGGCTCCCCACGGGCGTTGAGCGCTTCGAATATCGCGTATTCGTTCTCGCCGGGATCCAAGTATATGGCTACGACTTGCAACTTATCGGATATGGCCGCACACAAAGCCTCGGCTCTGCTGATAAGGACTCCTTCCGATTCTCCATCTTTCGTAAGCCATTCGGAAGATTTCTTCAGGAAAAAGCGGTAGCAATCGCCAATGCGTCCCTGGACTTGAATAGGTTGGTTCCCGTCCTTGCTTGCACGCATTACGTCATCAAACGAACGGAAATCCCTGCCTAAAGGATCGACTTTGAATGGCGTGTCGCCAACTTCTTTCCTCATTACCGAATTTATGGTCAGGTTTCTCGCCAGCATCTCAGAGCCCTCCAGTGCCGGAAACTCTTTGAGGGCGTCCGCTATGGCAGCCAAGAGCAACTGCGTTGTCGTTATGCGTTGCTGGCCGTCGACGACGGTTTGCACCCTGACCTCATCGCCTGGCTGCGTCGTCTCCTTGAGGACGGCGGCGCCCAAGAAATGGGGCTTCTGCCTCATCGCATCCTTTGGAGTTGCGCCCACTAGCCGGTCGGCTAGGCCGACAACGTCAAACCAGAGAGGCTCCCACTGGCTTCTCTCGTCCCAGACGTAGGTTCTCTGGTAATAGGGGATGTTGTAGACGACAGGGTGTCCGAAGAGGACACGTATAGTCGGTTTGGTAGGTTCCATAGGTCGTTTCCCGCTCGTGAATGAAGGCCGTGAGGGAACGCTAGCGCTTTCTGGGGGGCTTTGTCAACAGGCTGATTTGACGGATGCGCCATCCAGTGTCGTCCCATCTATGCGGGCAGGGCGCAGCGCCACGGGGTAAATTTAGTGAGAGGGGCTGCGCCCTGCTCAGTTGTTGCCTACCCCCCGACCGCCCAAGCCAGCAACGCCACCGCCGCGAACGTCAGCAGAATCGCCGCGAGCGCGACCCCCACCGGCGGACGCCCCAGCAAGGCGAGGCGCGCAGGCGAAGGAGCGAGGCGAGGGAGCTCGCGCGCCGCCGCCGCCGCCCCCCGCTCGCACGCCGTGAACGCCGCCTCCAGCGGAACCTGCAGGCCGCGCCGGACGACGGGCCCCGCCTTCCGGTAGAACCAGTCCGTGTCGAGGACGACGCCGTCTCTTGGCCTGAGCCACGGGAGAACGAACCAGCCCGCCACTCCCGCCAGCAGCGCCGCCTGCGCCCCGAACGCGAACGAGTTGAGCCCGATGTTCTCCGCGTGAATCCCGAGCCGGAAGAGGCTGAAGAGCCAGCCTTCCTCTATCGCAGCGGCGATAGAAAACGCCGCCGCCCCCGCCATCGCAACGTACATACTCGTCGGAACCGAACGCAGCGTCAGCCCTCGGGGCTCGCCGAAGAACACGTAGTACGGAATCCGCACGACAACCGCCAAGATCGTCACGGACGCCGCCGCCGCGAGAATTAGGCTCAACGCCAACCCGCTCGCATCCGACAGCGAACTCCCGACGTTCGCCTGCAGGTGCAGAATCGCCAGCGAAACCGCCCCCACGAGGTACAGGACGAAGACGAACCGCAGCGGGCGCGCCAGTCCGCCCAGTTCGGTGAGTTTCGACGTCCCCGCCGCGTACAGCACCGTCCCCGCGCCCATCACCATCAGCGATTGCCACAGCACGTGCGTGAATGCGTGCGCCGCCACCCCTTCCAGCGCGTGCGCCGTTCCGAGTCCAACCTCCGCCGTCATAAACCCCACCGGGCTGATGATCTGATACGCGATGATCCGCCGCACGTCGTTCTGAACCAGCGAGTAGACGCTCGCGTACAGCGTTGTGAACGTGCCCGCGACCACCAAAACGTCCCAGCCCGGGAAGAGTTGCAAAAGCACGTACACCGCCGTCTTGGTCGTGTACGCCAGGAACACCATCCCTGTGATGCTGGACTCCGGATAGGCGTCCGAAAGCCACGAATGGAAGGGGAACCCCGCCGCGTTGATGAGCACGCCCAGCAGCGCGAGCCATCCCGCAGGCGTCGCCTCGAACGCCTCGAGCGCGAACGACCCCGTCTCGCCCGCGTGCCACAGAATCCCCCCGAGGAACGCGGCGCCCCCCGCGACGTGCACGAAGAGGTAGCGCATCGCCGCCGCCCGCGAGCCCGGCCTCCCGCCGTTCACGATCAGCAGAAACGACGTCACCGCCATCAGTTCCCAAAAGACGATGATCGTGAGCAAGTCGCCTGCGAACAGCACGCCGAACGCGCTTCCTCCGTAGGCCAGCGCCGTACATCGCCGCTGAACGCGGTCGCGCAGGCGCAGCCCGAACACCCCGCCGCCGAGCGCCACGAGCGCGAACACCGTCCCCCACACCTCGTTGAACTCGTTGACCTCCAGCAGCGTGAGCGTCAAGCCCGCGAGTTCGACCGACAAGTGGGAATTGTGGTCGAGCCAAAAGACGAGTTGCGCCAGCACGATGGCCGGCGCCGCGAGAAACGCCCAGCCCCGCAGCCTCCCCGGCAAGGCGAAAACGACCGCCGCGCCGGCCAGCATAATGAGGAAAGGAGGCACGCTGCTCACCGCTCTACCCGCTCCTCTTCCTCTACCTGCTCCTCTTCCTCATCGCCGCCGTAGTAGCCGCGCCCGCGCAGCAGCCCTGCGCGAACGGCCAAATGCGCGAGCGCCGCCGCCGCCGCAACCGTCACGGCCCCGAACGCCGCCCAAAACAGCGGCGTCGAGATCAAACCGCCCTCGCGGTCGCCCGCCGTGGTCTCGTACAGAATCTCCAGCGCGATCTCGACCACGGCGGCGGCGGCGAGCGCCGCCGCAGGCAGCGCCCACTTCCCTCGCCGCTCGAGCCGCTCGCGCAGTTCCGTCATTCTCGTTATCATCATCCGCCTCCCGCCGTCATCACGCCCGCGCCGGGGAAAGCGTCCGCCGCCACCCGCGACGCCAACTCCAAGAAGCCCAGCGGAAAGTCGGGCGCGATTCCCCACAGCAGCGCCAGCGCCGCCGTGACCGCAATCGGCCCCACCATCCGAACGTCCGCCTCTCCGTAGCGGGGATGATCCGGCGACGAGCGCCAGAACGCGCGGAACACGATGGGGAAGAGGTAGCCCGCCGCAAGAACGCCGCTCAGCAGATACACGACGAGAAACGCCTGCTGTCCGACCTCCGCCGCGCCCCACGCGAGGTACAACTTGCTCGTGAAAAGCACGAACGGCGGAATGCCCACCATACTCAGCGCGGCGGCGGTGAACGCCCCCATCGTAACCGGCATCTGCCGCCCTATGCCGTCCAACTCGCTCACGTTCTCCTTGTGAGTCCGAACGTGAATCGCCCCCGCCGCGAAGAACAGCGTGATCTTCGTCACCCCGTGCCCCACGATGTGCAGCAGCGCGCCCGTCAGCGCCAGCGGCCCGATGAGCGCCACCCCCAGCACGATGTACGCAAGATGGCTGATCGTGGAGTACGCCAGCCGGCGCTTCAGATTGTCGTGCCGCAGCGCCAGCATCGAGCCGATCAGCAGCGTCGCCGCCGACAGAACGGCCAGCAGAAGCCACGCGCCCATATCCTCCAGCAGCGCCGCGCCGAATACGAACACCCCCACCCGCATCATTCCGAACACGCCCGCCTTGACCACCGCCACCGCGTGCAGCAGCGCCGAAACCGGCGTCGGCGCGACCATCGCGCTCGGCAGCCAGCTGTGCAGCGGCATCACCGCCGCCTTCACCCCGACTCCCGCCGCAAGCAGAACGAACAGCCCCCACTCCGTCGCCCGGCTCAGCCCCGCGCCTTCCAGAAAGCCGCCCGCCTGAAACGTTCCGTCTATGCCCAGCGTGTATATCCACGCCGTCCCGCCGATCAGCAGCACGCCTCCGCTCAGCGTGTACGCCAGATACTTCCGCCCCGCCGAAAGCGCGCTCTCGGTCTCGCGGTGCGTGACCAGCGGATAGGTGAAGAGCGAGAGCAACTCGTAGAACACGACGAACGTCAGCAGATTCTCCGCGAGCGCAACTCCCGCCGCCGCCGCGATGCTCAGCCCGAACGCCGTGAAAAACCGCGTCTGCTTCCGCTCATGCTCGCCCCGCATATACCCCACCGCGTAGACGCCCGCCGCGACCCACAGCACGGAGACGAGCAGACCGAAGATCATCCCCGCCGGATCCGCCCGCAGCGCCAGTTCCACCCCCGGCGCGATCTCCACGAGCGACGTCCGGTGGACGCGCCCGTCCAGCGCCCCCGCGAGCATCGCAACCACGATGACCGTCATCAGCGCCCCCGCGAGCGTCGCCCAAGCGTCGCGCAGGTTCCGCCGCCGCTCCGTCGTGAGGGCAGCGAGCGCGGCGGCGAGCGCCGGAACGAGCACTGCGGCGAGCGGGAGAACGGACGGCGTCGTCCCGGTCACGGCGTCACCCCGGGCAGCAGCACGCGCTCCATAATCGCCGCGTTGAACACTCCCAGCGCCACCGTCGCGGCGGCCAGCAGCGCAAGCGGAACCCACACGTCCCACGGCGCTTCCGACGCCCGCGCGACCACTCCCCGCACCGGCGGCGCGGCGGAGGGCGGCTGATGCTCCTCCGCATCCTCGCCGTTGTGATGCCGCCCCGAAGGCTCCGGCTTCGCCGGCCGCAGGTAGACCTGCTCCAGCGCGCGGAAGAGATACACGGCGGTGAGCAGGCTGCTCGCCAGAACCACCGCGACCACGATCCACTGCCCGGCCTGCAGCCCCGCCTGCGCCATATACCACTTGCTGAAGAAGCCCGCGGTGGGCGGAATCCCCACCATCGCCACCGCCCCCACCGCGAACGCCCCCATCGTCACCGGCATGCGCGGCCCAAGCCCCGCGAGGTTGTGCGTCCGCTGCAGCCCCACCCGCAGCCGGATGGACGCCGCCGCCAAGAAGAGCGTCCCCTTCATCGCCGCGTGATTCGCCACGTGCAGCAGCGCCGCCGCCAGCGCCAGCGGCGTCCCCAAGCCAATCCCCACCGCGATGAACGCCAACTGGCTGATGCTGCTGTACGCCAGCATACGCCGCAGATCGCTCTGCGCCGCCGCCGCCACCGAGCCGAACACGATCCCGATCAGCCCCAGCACGAGCAGCGCGTCCGCGATGGGAACCGCGCCCGTGAAATAGCCGGGCGGAAACACGCTCAACGTCATCCGCAGCATCGCGTAACCGGCCACTTTCGTCATCACCGGCGCAATCAGCGAGTTGACCGACGACGGCGCGTGCTCATAGGCGTCAGGCAGCCACAGGTGCAGCGGAACGAGCCCCATTTTGAGGCCAAGCCCCGCGAATATGAACGCCGCCCCCGCCTGAACCGCCCGCCCGCTCTCCGACGAGCCCAGCAACTCCTGCGCCTCCGCCATGCTCAACGTCCCCGTGGCGAAATAGATGAACCCAACGCCCAGCAGATACAGCGTCCCGCCGATGGAGCCGATGATCAAGTAGCGGAACCCCGCCACCATCGCCTTCCGTCCGCCGATGAAAACCAGCCCGTAGGCCGCCAGCGACGCGATCTCCAAAAACACGAACAAGTTGAACAAGTCGCCCGTGAGCACGATGCCCGTGAGCCCCGCGACCAGCAGCAGCGCCAGCCCGTAGAACACCCCCGGACGATCCCCCGCCTCCCGCTCCGCCCAGCGCCGCGTCGAGATCAGCGCAAGCAGCGCGACGCTCGTGATCGCCAAACTCACGAACGCCGAAACCTCGTCCAGCGCGTACTCGATCCCCACCGGCGGCGCCCACCCTCCTAGCCAGTACCGGAACGGCCCGCCCTCCAGCACGCGGTCCAGCGTGAACGCCGACGCGAGCGCCGACAAGGCGATTCCGAGCGCCGCGACGGGAAACACGCTCCGCCGCCACGCCCGCCCCAGAAGCGGAACCACGAGCGACAGCAGCAGCGGCGCCCCCGGAATGAAGACGGGAATCTGATCCACCGCTACTTCCTCATCTCGTCCAGCAACTCGCGCTCGTCCAGCGTCCCGAACTCGCGGTAGATCGAAATCAGAAAACTCAGCGCCACTCCCGTTATCCCAACCCCAACGACGATGGCCGTCAGCATCAGCACGTGCGGCAGCGGATTCACGAAATCGTCAGGATCCGCGTGCTCAGGCCCGTGAACCCCGTGCAGAATCGGCAGCGTCGCCCCCTCCAGCAGCGACCCGCTGATGAAAAACAGAATCACCGCCGACTGGAAGATCGTCAGCCCGATCACCTGCTTCACCAAACTGCGCTTGCCCATCATCCCGTACAGCCCGATGACGAGCAGAATCGCCGTGGCGATGTACGGAAAGCGCGCCGCGAAATCCTCAATCATCGCTTTCCGCGTCCGTCAGATGGTCGTACAGAATCACCAGCACGCTCGCCACCCCCAAGAACACCCCCCACTCGATAATGAAAATGCCCGCCGCCCGGCTCGTCTTGGGCTCCCCCGCGAACTGGTTGTACCACTCCACCGGAATAACCCCGTAATCCAAGAAATTCCCTCCAAGCAGCAGCGGAAGAATCCCCCCGAACATATAAATCCCCAGCCCCGCGCACGCCAAAACCGTCAGCAGCCACATCGGAAGGCTGCGCCCCCCATGCCGGTTCCCCAGCGTCAGCCGCGCCAGCACGAACGCCGCCGCGACGATCGCCCCCGCTTGGAATCCTCCGCCCGGGCTGCTCTCCCCATGCAGCAGCACGTAAATCCCGAACACCACGATCAGCGGAACCATAAACGCCCGCGCCGCGAAGTGCAGAATCACGCTGTCGTAGCGGTCATGCATCCCCCGCCTCCTCCTCGTCGTCGGGCGTCCGCCGGCTCCGCTGCAAAACCAGCAAAACCGCAAGCCCCGCCGTGAAAATCACAAACGTCTCCCCCAGCGTGTCGTACCCGCGGAAGTCCGCCAGAACCGCCGACACCATATTCGGAATCTCGACCTCCTGCTCCGTCAACTCCGTCAACTCCGGCGAGAGATGCCGGTTCGCCGGAGCGAGCGGATCCGCCCGGTCCGGCAAATCGCTGGACGCCCAAACGAGCAGCGCCGCGAGCCCGATGAGAAATAGGAGCGTTACGCGCTTCAATCCGGCGTCCTCCTATCCAACCGGCTGAACGCCCCAACCAGCAGCACCCCCGTTATCCCCGCGCCCAGCGCCGCCTCCGTCAACGCCACGTCCACCGCCCCCATCAGCGCCAGCAGCCCCGCCGCGAGAAAACTGTACGCCGTCAACGTGGCGACCGCCGCGATCATATCCCGCACCGTCAGCGCCACGACCGCCGCCAGAATCAGCAGCCCGAAAAACCCCAACTCCAGCCACCAGATCATTCCCCCTCTCCCTTCCGCCACGGCGTCTCGCCCGCCCGCAGCGCCGCCCGCGTCAGCAAGTGCGCCGCCACCGGATTGGCGATCGCCACGAACACCGCCACCAGCCCCAACTTGAGGCTCGTCAGCGACGCGCCCTCGTACAGAATCAGCCCCCCGAGCACCAGCAGCAGGCCCAGCGTCTCCGACTTCGACACCGCGTGCACCCGCGCGAAAAAGTCCGGCAGACGCGCCAGCCCCAGCGACGTGATCGCCATAAACCCAATCCCCGCCGCAATCAGCGCGACCCCCATCGCGTTCACGGCTTCCCCCTCTCCTGCTCCTCCTCCGCCTCCATCCGCTGAATCATCGCCCACGCCTGATGCTGCCGGCTCTCCAAATACTTCCCCACCGCCACCGTCCCAATGAAATTGAGCAGCGCGTAGGTCAGCGCAAGGTCAACGAACATATCCGGACGCTCGAACAGGAACCCCATCATCGCCAGCAGCACAATCGCGTTCGTCCCAATCGCCCCCGCCGCCAGCAGCCGGTCGTAGGGCGTCCGCCCGACGACGAGCCGGTGGAACAGCGTCGCGGTCACCACCGCCGTAACCGCAAGCAGCGCGGCGAACAGCGTCACGGCAGAACCTCCTCCCACGTCGTCACCTCCCGCAATTCCACCCGCTCCGGCGCGCTCTCCCCGAACACCCACGCCACCTTCCGCTGAATATCCCCTTCCTCCAAACCCTGCCTGCTCTTCGCCGATAGGCAGTGCGCCAAAAACTTCCCGTTCGAAACGTCCACCGTCACCGTCCCCGGCGTCAGCGTGATCGACTGCGCCAGCAGAACCTGCGCGCTCTCCGACCGCAGCGACGTGTCGAACTCCACGATGCTCGGCGCCACCGGCGCGCGAGGCCATAGAACAAGATACGCCACGTGCAAATTCGACAGCGCGATCTGCCAAACCAGCCACGCCGCGTAGGGAACGAAGCGCAGCGCTATCCGCGCCTCCGCGTTCGCCGAACGCGCCGCGTGCTCGTAACGCGACTCCCGCGCCCCGGCGAACAGCCAGTGCGTCGCCGCCGTCCCCCCGAACGCCGCAAGCGCGCCCCACAGCAAAAACTCAATCTCCGTGTGGCCCGAGAACGCCATCCAAACCCCGAACAGCAGCAGCGTCTGCACGGCCCAAACGACCGCGACGCGCCTCTTGCTGTCCCGCCTCTGCCCTGCGCTCTGCGGATTGCTGCTCATCGGTGAAACGCCCCGTCTCCGTTCGGCGAAGCCGCGCCGGGCTCGCCGCGAGCGCCAATACTACCGCCTAACCCCGCCCGCCTACAAGAGGAGAAGCATCGCCTTTCCCGCCCCCCCGCCCCCACGCCCCGCCCCCCCCATGTCCCGTCATTCCCGCGAAGGCGGGAATCCAGTGGCGCGCAGCGCCCCCTTGCCCCGTCATTCCCGCGCAGGCGGGAATCCAGTCGGCGCGCAAGCGCCCCCTTGCCCCGTCATTCCCGCGCAGGCGGGAATCTCGCCCCCGGACGATGTGCGTAGCGCATCGTCTTCAAACCATCCCGCAGGGCTTGGAGCGGCATCGTTGCGGTTGTCGCGAATGTTCGTCTCCATATTGGCCTGTTCGTCGGGCCAATTCCGTCAACGAATTGCCTAACATCTACAAATCCCGCCGGGCGCGGAAGGTTACGCAAGGTCCCTGAAAGGAAGAGGAGGACCGCTATGGGAAGCGTGGAGCATTTGCAGCCGGAGGGGATGTCCCCGAACGGCAACCGCTACACCCACGTCGTGAAGGCCGGGCCCTGGGCGTTCATCGCGGGGCAGACGGCGTCCGACGAGAACGGCGACGTCGTCGGAGTGGGCGACCCCGCCGCGCAGGTCGGCCAGGTGATGAAAAACCTGCGCCTCGCCGTGGCGTCGGTCGGCGGATCGTTCGAGGACATCGTCAAGACGACGGTCTACGTCGTGGGCGAGGAGAACCTGGAAGCGGTGCGCGCGGCGCGGGCGGCCCACCGCCCCGACAAACCGCCCACCAGCACGCTCGTCGTGGTCTCCGGCCTCGCCAGGCCGGAGTTCATCGTCGAGATCGAGGCGGTCGCCTACGTCGAATAGCGGGGCGGTCTGGTAAATTCGCAGAGAACGAGCGAAGAGGAGGACGATATGGCGCAGACGGCTTTGCATCCGGCGATGAGCGCGGAGACGATTCGGATAACCGGACACAACGGCGAGGCGGTGGACGCCTACGTGGCGAAGCCGTCGGAAGGCGGGCCGTTCCCCGCCGTGCTCGTCGCGCACCACATGCCCGGCTGGGACGAGTGGTGCATCGAGGTCACGCGCCGCTTCGCGCACCACGGCTACTTGGCCGTCTGCCCTAACCTGCATCAGCGCCACGGGCCCGGAACGCCCGCCGAAATGTCCGCGCGCGTGCGCGACGACGGCGGCCAGCGCGACGCCTTCGTCCTCGGCGACCTGCAGGGCGCGCTCGACTACGTTCGCGGCCTGCCCGACGCGACGGGCAAGGTCGGCGTCATAGGGTTCTGCTCCGGCGGGCGCGTCGCCTATATGGCCGGCTGCAACTTGGACTTGGACGCCGCCGTGGATTGCTGGGGCGGCAACGTCATCCCCACGCCCGACCGCATCAACGAGAACCAGCCGACGCCCGTGATCGAGATGACGCCCGGGATGCGCTGCCCGATTCTGGGACTGTTCGGCAACGACGACGGCAACCCTGACGTCGAGCAGGTGAACGCCATAGAGGCCGAACTGCGGAAGCACGGCAAGGAGTACGAGTTCCATCGCTACGACGGCGCGGGGCACGCCTTCTTCAACTGGGCCGGAGCGGCGCACCGCCCGCAGCAGGCCGCCGACGGCTGGGAAAAGGTGTTCGCCTTCTACGAGCGCCATCTGGGCTAAGCCAACGAAGCGGCGGGCGGCGCTATACTCATAGCCGACGGCCCGCCGCTCCCGCAGGCCGTTCGGAGGCAAGCCTGATGAGCGAGAGCACGCTGTCTTTGGTTGTCGTGGGCGGAGGGCTGTTGGCTATCGCCCTGACCCTTTGGTTCGGCTTGCAAAGTTTCAAGGGCGGCATCACGGACAAACTGCAGAAAGTCAGCGAGGACTTGTCCACGATACGAACGAAGCAGGACGCCATTTGGGATGTCGTCACGCTCAATATCCACCCCAAATGGTCGGGCACGGTCACCAGGGCGATGCCGAACCTCGGCAAAGTGGAAATATCCGCCAACCCCAAGGAGAAGCAAACCCAGTACTTCGTCAAGGCGCAGCACGCGACGATGAGCGACACGCTGATCGAACTGCTCGCCAAGCGAACGGGGTTCCTCGACTACGAGAAACAGTTGCTTGACGGCCAAGTCGCCACTTACCTGCAAGTGGACAAGAATGCGCTAGTCGTCAATATCCCCGCCGTAGACCCTGTGGTGACCACGGAATTCGTCACGAAGTTTCTTGGAAATGGATGGACACCGAGTACGTTGAGAAACGCGAAAAAGTCCTCGCGGAGTACGAGGCTCCGATTCTGCCCAGGCATCAGGATTGACGGGAGGCGATAGCGCTTGAAGGCGATATTCATACGCGAGCACGGAGAGCCCTCCGTTATTGAGTACGGCGATATGCCGGAGCCGGAGGCCGCGCCCGGCGAGGTGGTCGTGCGCGTGCGCGCGGCCGCTCTCAACCGCCTCGACCTCTACACCCGGGCCGGGCTGCGCGGGACGAAGATCCGCCCCGAGGCGATGCCCCGCATCCTCGGCGGCGACTGCGCCGGCGACGTCGCTCAGGTCGGCGCGGACGTAACCGGGCTCAGCGAAGGCCGCCGCGTCGTCGTCAACCCGCTCTACGGCGCCAACCCCCCTCAAGTGCTCGGCGTGAACCGGCACGGCTCCAACGCGGAATTCGTGGCCGTCCCCGCCGAGAACGTCGTCCCCATTCCCGACAGCCTCTCCTACGAGCAGGCCGCCGCGCTCCCCACCGTCTACCTCCCCACGTGGGCGATCATCGTGCGCGAAGGCCGGTTGCAAGGGGGCGAGACCGCGATGGTGCTCTCATCCTCGAGCGGCGTGGGGACCGCGGCCATCCAACTCGTCAAGCGCGTCGTCGGCGCGACCTGCATCGCCGTCACGAGCACAGGCGAGAAGGTGCGCCGCTCGAAAGAACTGGGAGCGGACTACGCCATCAACTACAAGACGGAGGACGTCGCTCAGCGCGCCAAAGAACTCACCGGCGGCAAAGGCGTTGACCTCGTGGTCGACAGCGCCGGCGCGCTGCTCTTCGAGGCGGCCTACGCCTCGCTCGCTCGCGGGGGGCGCTACGGCGTCTGCGGAGTGACGGCGGGCTACCAGGCTCCGATTCATCTCGGCCAACTCTTCAGCAAGGAACTCAGGCTCTTCGGCGCGTTTATGGGCTCGTCGGGCGAACTCCGGCAGATCGTCGAAGCAGCGGGAATGGGCAAGATCGGAACCGCCGTCCACGCCGTCGTCCCCCTCTCGGAGACCGCCGCCGCGCACGAAGAGATGGAGCGCGCCGAGCACTTCGGCAAGTTCATCGTCTCCGTGCCTTGATGGCGGCGGGCGTGAACCTATCGCTCTGCCGCGCAGGCGGCTAATGGAAAGGAATGGATGATGGGAACCGAAACGGCGACGCTCGCGGGCGGATGCTTCTGGTGCCTCGAGGCCGTCTACGAGCAGGTGCGCGGCGTCGAGAAAGTCGTCTCCGGCTACACGGGCGGAACCGCCGAAAATCCCTCCTACCACGACGTCTGCTCCGGAAGAACAGGCCACGCCGAGGCCGTCCGGATCGACTTCGACCCGGACGCCGTCTCCTACCGGCGACTGCTGGAGTTGTTCTTCACGACGCACGACCCGACGACGCTCAACCGGCAGGGGCCGGACGTCGGGACGCAGTACCGCTCCGCCGTCTTCCACCACGACGAAGAGCAGCGGCGCGCGGCGGAAGAGGTCATCGCCGACTTCGCGGAGCGCAAGGTCTGGCCGGACCCCATCGTAACCGAGATTGCGCCCCTCGGCCCGTTCTACGAGGCCGAGGACTACCACCAGCAGTACTACCGCAGCAATCCGTGGGCGGGCTACTGTCAGGTGATCATCGCGCCGAAAGTCGCCAAACTCCGCAAGGAGCATTTCGATCTCCTGAAGGCGTGACGGGTGCTTGCATAGGCCGCCCCGCGCAAGCGCCGGCAGGACGGCGGGGCGCTATGCGGAGCGCGCCCGATAGATCGGGTTAGTTCGCGGGGAAGGCCGCGACGGGGCCGTTGACGCCGATTTGCAGGCGCTCGCCCTTCGCGGCGGGCGTTCCGGCGCCTACGTTGGAGACGATCTCCACGCCGGAGGCGAGCCGGAGGAAGACGGCTTTGTAGATTCCACGGAACTCGACCGCCGTCACTTCCGCGTCCAACGTAGGGCCGGCCGCAGGGCGCAGGCGAACCGTTTCGGGGCGCACGGAGACTTTGACGGGGCCGTCCGGCGCGCCGGAGCCGCCGACGGGGAGCGCGCCCAGGGCGCACTGCGCGAACGCGCCGGAACGCTCGCCGTCGAGGACGTTGGCCGCGCCGAGGAACGCGGCGACCTCCAGCGAGACGGGGTGGAGGTAGACGTCCTCCGGCTGTCCGCATTGGACGACGGCGTTGCGGAGCATAATGCAAACGGAGTCGGCGATGGCGAAGGCTTCGTCTTGGTCGTGCGTTACGAATATGGCGGTCGTGCCGGCCTCGCGGAGGATGTGGCGCACTTCGCCGCGGACGCGCTCGCGGAGGTTGGCGTCGAGGTTGGAGAAGGGCTCGTCGAGGAGCACGACGCTTGGTTTGGCGGCGAGCGCGCGGGCGAGGGCGACGCGCTGCTGCTGGCCGCCGGAGAGTTCGTGAGGCATACGTTCGGCTTCGGCGCGGATGCCGACGAGGTCGAGCGCGTCGTTGACGGCGCGGTCGCGCCCCGGGCCGCGCGGGACGCCGAATTCGACGTTCTTGCGAACGGCGAGGTGGGAGAAGAGGGCGTAGTCCTGAAAGACCATTCCGACGCGGCGGCGCTCCGGCGGGACGAATTCGCCCGGGGCGGCGACGACTCTGCCGTCCACGGACACGGTTCCGGCGTCGGGCGCCTCGAAACCGGCGATGAGGCGGAGCATCGTGGTTTTGCCGCATCCGCTGGGGCCGAGGAGGGCGACCATGCTCCCGCGCTCGGCCTGAAACGCGGCGCCGCTGACGGCGGGCGTTTGGCCGAAGCGTTTGGCGAGTCCCTCGACTTGGACGGCGGGGCCGTCGCCGGGGGCTGATGGGCGGCGTGCGCCGCGGCGGGGAAGCATTGCGCGCATACGCGAACGATACGCCTATGCGATGCGCGGCGCAACGGGCGAACGAAGTCAATCTTTCGGGGCGTCCTCGGGGCTCGCCTGCGCCAGCCGTTCGGGCGCTTCCAGCCGCGTGAGCGCGTCGCGGATCGCGCGCGTCCGCCCATTATTCCCCTGCTTGCGCCAAGCGCTACAATCCGCGCAGGCAGACTGAATCAGGGCAGACTGAATCAGGAGGATGATGCGATGCTCTCCGCGCAGGACAACGAACGCTTGACGCAGGTCGGCCCCGGCACGCCGATGGGCGATCTGATGCGCCGCTACTGGCACCCCTTCGCCGCCGCGACGGAACTCGACGACCGCCCCACGAAACCCGTGCGGCTGCTCGGCGAGGATCTCGTCCTCTACCGCGACAAGTCCGGCGCGCTCGGCCTCATCGAGCGCTTCTGCCCCCACCGCCGCGTGGATCTCTCCTACGGCATCCCCGAGGAGCACGGCCTGCGCTGTATGTACCACGGCTGGATGATGGACGAGACCGGCCAGTGCATCGAGCAGCCGTTCGAGGAAACCGTCCATCCCGACGGGCGCTTCAAGGAGAAAGTGAAAATCGACGCCTACCCCGTGCGGCAACTCGCCGGAATGCTCTGGGCGTACCTCGGCCCGTCGCCCGCGCCGCTCATCCCAATGTGGGAGCCCTTCACCTACGAAAACGGCTACTCCGACATCGGCATCGCCGAACTCCCCTGCAACTGGCTGCAATGCCAGGAGAACTCCCACGACCCCGTGCACCTCGAGTGGCTGCACGGCTACTGGGGCGTCGCTCAGCAGCGGGAGAAGGCCGTCGCGCTCGGCGGCGACCCCGATCTCAGCCCCATCATCCCCCGCAACCACAAGAAGATCGGCTTCACCGAGTTCGAGCACGGCATCATCAAGCGCCGCGTCGTCGAAGGCACCAGCGAGGACGACCACGACTGGAAGGTCGGCCATCCCGCGCTCTTCCCCAACATCCTCTTCGTCGGCGACGGCGTGAAGTGCAACTTCCAGTACCGCACGCCGGTGGACGACACGACCACGCTCCACATTACGTGGTTCTTCTACAAGGCCGCCCCTGGCACGACGCTCCCCAAGCAGGAGAAGGTCCCCCACTTCATCGTGCCGCTTCACGACGAAAGCGGCGCGCTCATCCCCGACCTCGTGAACCATCAGGACTTCGTCGCCTGGATCACGCAAGGCCCGAACGCCGACCGCGTCCGCGAAAAGTTGGGCGAGTCCGACCGCGGCGTCATTCTGCTCCGCAAGCAACTGACGGAGCAGATGCAGATCGTGGAGGACGGCGGCGACCCGATGAACGTCATCCGCGACCCGGAGCGCAACCGCAGCATCGAATTGCCGCTGGAGCGCTGGCCGTCGCTGCAGGAGGTCGGGCGGCTCGCCGTCTACTTCACCGCGCAGGCCGGCGAGAGCGACGGACTCAAGGGCGACATCCAAAGCGTGCTCGACACGTGGGCAGGCCACGCCGAGGAGGTCGTCGCCAGCAACCGCCGCTAACGGCGTATTGGGCGGAGGCGCCGCGGCGCCTCCGCCCAATACCTACGCGCGACGAATGCCTGACCGACGATTGGTTCTGCTCGCCTTCATCTGTGCAGTTCCATTGACGAAATGCCTCGCCAGCCACGAATCCTCTAGTGAGACCGCCACGCTCGCCCGCGAGGACATTTACGCGGTCCGAAGAGTCGCCGCCGACCCGCAAGCCGTAGGCTACTTGTCCACGGATGCGCCGCGCTTGCCGCCTTGCTCTCCGCTCCGTATAATCCCCGTGCCCTCATCACACACGCGCCCAGCGAAGGAGCCCGCACGTGCCTGACGCCAATGTCATCGAAACCGCGAAAGACCACTTCGGCGGACTCGTCGAGCAGCAACTCGAGCGCGTCGAACGCCTCAAGGACGCTCCGTCCCCCGTTGACTACGCGGGCGTCAGCCCCATCGTCATCGGCATGCTCGGCGGCGACGGCATCGGCCCGACCATCGCCTACGAGTCCCAGCGCGTCCTCGAGCAACTGCTCGCCGGCGAGGTCGCCAAGGGCAAAGTGGAGTTCCGCAACATCGATGGCCTCACTATCGAGAACCGCGCGGCCAAACTCCAGTCCATCCCCGACGACGTGCTGGAGGAGGTCAAGCAGTGCCACGTGACGCTCAAGGGGCCGACCCACACGCCCGAGAAGGGCGACGGCTGGCCCAACATCGAGAGCGCCAACGTCTCGATGCGGAAAGCGCTCGACCTCTTCGCCAACGTCCGCCCCGTCCGCATACCCGCCGAAAACATAGACTGGACGTTCTTCCGCGAGAACACCGAGGATATGTACGCGCTCGGCTCCGACGGCATCAACGTAACCGCCGACCTCGCCATAGACTTCCGCGTCATCACGACGCAAGGCTCCCGCCGCATCATCAACGCCGCCTTCGCCCACGCCCAAAAGACGGGCAAGGAGCGCGTCACCATCGTGACGAAAGCCAACATCGTCAAGACGACGGACGGCAAGTTCCTCGACGTCGCCCGCGAAATCGCGGAGCAGTACCCCAGCATCTCCTGGGACGCCTGGTACATCGACATTATGACCGCCAAACTGATAGACACGGCGCGCCGCAGCGAGTTCCAGGTGCTCGCGCTGCCCAATATGTACGGCGACATCCTCACGGACGAGGCGGCGCAGATCCAGGGCGGCGTCGGCACGGCGGGCTCCGCGAACATCGGAACCGCCTACGCAATGTTCGAGGCGATCCACGGCAGCGCGCCGCGCATGGTCATCGAAGGGCGCGCCCAATACGCCGACCCCTCCTCGATGGTGCGCGCGGGCGCGATGCTCCTCGACCACATCGGCTTCGCCGACCTCGCTCAGAAGGTCAATATGGCGCTCGACGTCTGCGGCCAGTACGAGCGCAAAGCCGTGACCACCGGCCGCGACACAGGCGCGACCACCGCCGAATTCGGCGACTACATCGTCGCCACGGTCAGCGACTCCAACCTCAAGAACACGTGGGAAGGCTACGTCTACGCCTAGTCCCCGGAGCGAAGCAACAATGGCACGCAAGAAAGCCACCGTCGTCGGCGCCGGAAACGTCGGCGCCACCACCGCGCAGCGCCTCTACGAGCGCGGCTACCTCGACGTCGTCCTGGTGGACGTCGTTGAGGATATGCCGCAGGGCAAAGCCCTCGACATCGCCGAATCCGGCCCCGTCCTCGGGATAGACGCATCCATCACCGGATCCAACGGCTACGACGAAACCGCTGGCTCCGACGTCGTGGTCGTCACCGCGGGCATCGCCCGGAAGCCCGGCATGAGCCGCGACGACCTCCTCTTCACCAATATGAAAATCGTCGGCTCCGTGGTCGGCGAGGTCGTCAGCCGCTCTCCCAACGCGACGCTCATCGTCGTCTCCAACCCCCTCGACGCGATGGTGCAGCACGCCTACTCGCTCGCGGGGCTCCCCAAGAGCCGCGTCGTCGGCATGGCCGGAGTGCTTGACACGGCGCGCTTCCGCGCGTTCCTCGCGTGGGAGTTGGGCGTCTCCGTGAAGGACGTGCAGGCGTACGTGCTCGGCGGACACGGCGACCAAATGGTGCCGCTCACGAAGTACACCACCGTCGGCGGCGTTCCGATCAGCGACCTGCTGAGCGCCGAGGCGCTCGACCGCATCGTCAAGCGCGCGCAAGGCGGCGGCGGCGAGATCGTCGCGCTCCTCAAAACCGGCAGCGCCTTCTACGCTCCCTCCGCCGCGGTCGCCGAAATGGTGGACGCTATTCTCCTCGATCAGAAGCGCCTGCTCCCTTGCGCCGCGCTCTTGGAGGGCGAGTACGGCATTAGCGGCGTCTATATGGGCGTTCCGGTCATCCTCGGCGCGGGCGGCGTCGAGCGCGTCGTCGAACTCGACCTCACGGCGGGCGAGAAGGCCGCGCTCGACAAGTCGGCGGACGCCGTCCGCGAACTCGTCGAGGTTATGGCGACCGCTCCCGCGAACTGACGCGAGGCCGCCGTTGTCCAACCGCGTCATCCCGCTCGAGCCCGTCCCTTCGGGCGGCGACAGCGGCGCCGGCGGCCCCCTCGCGTTCACCGACGTCGTCGTTCTCCTGCACCTCGAAAACGCGCCCTCGCACGAGCACGGGAATGACACGTTCTTCGAGAGCGAGCCGCTCGCGGAGGCCGCCGTCGGCGCGTTCGGATTAGGCTGCGCGGTCGGCGTGGACTTCCCCGCCCGCATCCTGCCGATACTGGAGCAGACGCACCCGGGCGAGGTCGAGCGCATCGCCGCGGAGTGCGCGGAGCCGCTGGAGCGGCAGGTCGCCGCCGCCCGCCAAGCCACCGAGGCGCTCGGCCCCGAGGACTTCCTGCACGACCTCCTGCAAACGCTGGAGGAGTCCGAGCATTCCGACGCCGAAAGCGCGCAGAACGCCGTCAGCATGAGTTTCGAGTACGGCCTTCTCCTCGCCCGCGTCAGCCGCTCCGCCGCGCTCGTGCTCCGCAACGCGCTCAACCGCTCGATGGAGGATGCGATGCGCGCCGCGGCGGACGGCGGCGAGGAATCGTCGTCCGCGCCGTCCGCGCCGTCCGCGCCGCCCGCGCCGGAGGACGAGCCGCCGTTCGAGTCGCTGCAAGAACTCGCCGCCGAAATGATGAGCGCCTACGAAGCCGACATCGGCTTCGGGGAGTAGCCCGGCGTCGGCGCGCTTCGCCGCTGAGCGAAGACGCTCGCCACGCTCCTCCTCGCGGCGCCGCATATCCCCGGCGGGGCTGGCGCATAACCGCGCCGGTAAATTCTTCGTTCGCAGGGGTGGGCGGCGGGCGCCCCAGGCGGACGCCGCGCCGAATAGAAGAGGCCGCGCCCGAACGGGCGCGGCCTCTGGTCTCTCTTAGCGGATGCGGCGCTGATCGCCGATCAGAGTCCGGCGGCGCCGGAGGCGAAGTAATGCTCGTACCAGCCGGAGCCGAAGATCAGCCCGTCGCGCTTCACCACCCATGAGCGCTTGAGTTCTGGCTCGCCTGACTCCAAGTTGAGGAACACGTACTCCACCCACTTGCCCTCTTCGGGCGCGGTGAGTATTTCCGGCCCGAAGCGGTAGCCGGTGTCGTCCGTCCCCAGCGAGCCGTTCAAGTTGTCGCCTCGAGCATCCGGATTCGGATGCGCGATGAGAACGCCGCTATCGTCGGCGATGAAGACGTACCACTCCCCGTCCGTGCTCTCCTCCGTATTGTAATGCGCCCTGGTGGCTTCCATCCCGTCGCGCTCGTAGCGGCGCAGCGCTTCCTCCACGAACGCCACCGTGAACGCCGGAGGATCGGCCTTCGTCGGCGCGGGAGCGAACAGACGCTCGTACCAGCCGGAGCCGAAGACCATGCCGTCGCGCTTCACGGCCCACGAATGCTTGACCTCTTGTTGCCCCGTCGCCGGATTCAGGAACACGTAGTCAACCCACGCGCCTTCCTCGGGCGCGGCGAGCATCTCGGTTCCGAAGGTGTAGCCGGTGACGTCCGTCCCCAGCGGCCCGTTGATGTCGCCGCCGCGGAAGTCCGGGTTCGGATGCGCGATGAGAACGCCGTCCTCGTCAATGATGAAGACGTACCACTCGCCGTCCGCGTTCTCCGGGTCGTTGTGGCGCGCCTTCGCGGCGTCCAGCCCGTCGCGCTCGTAACGGCGCAGCGCGTCCTCCACGAACGCCACCGTGTACGCTTGCGGGTCGGCCTTCGTGGGCGCGGCTTGGGAGGGGCGCTCGTACCAGCCGGAGCCGAACAGCAGCCCGTCGTGCCGCACGACCCAAGAATGCTTCGTCTCGATGGCGTTGCCGCGCGCGGGGTTGCGGAAGCGGTAGTTCACCCACTTGCCTTCGCCCGTCGCAGTGATCATATCCGCGCCGAATTCATAGCCCGTTACGTCGACGCCGTCCGGGCCGTCGAGGGCCATTCCGACTTCCTCCGGGAGCGTCGCGTGGGAGACGATGCGGTTGTTTTCGTCGGCGATGAAGACGTACCACTCGCCGTCCACGCTCTCTTGCGTGTTGTAGTAGGCGATGGCCGCCTCTCGTCCCTGTCTCATATAGCGGGTGATCGCCGCCTGCACGAACGACTTGGTGTACGCGCCCGGCTCGGCTTTCGTCGGCGCGGCCTCATAGGAGCGCTCGTACCAGCCGGATCCGAAGATGAGCCCGCCGCTCTTCACGACCCAGGTATGCTTGGCGTTCTGCCGCTGCGTCTGGGGGTTAATGAAAACGTAACTCACCCACTTCCCGTCTTCGGTCGCGGAGGCTAGTTCCTTGCCGTAGGCGTAGCCCGTTACGTCCGTCCTAGTGGCGATGTCGAGGCCGACGCGCTCGGGGAAGCCTCCCTGAGCGACGATGCGGTTGTCCGCTCCGATGATGAAGACGTACCACTCTCCGTCGTTGCCGTCGCCTGAGTTGTAGTAGTCGAGCGTCGCCTGGCGCCCGTCGCGCGCGTAGCGGTCGATCGCCTTTTGCACGAACGCCTTGGTGTAGGCGCCGGGCTCCGCTTTCGTGGGCGCGGCGGCGGCCGCGACCGTCCCCGGAGGGCCTGCGGGGCCTTGCTGCCCGGCGGGTCCGGCGGGGCCTCGCGCTCCGGCGGAGCCTCGCGCTCCATCCGCTCCATCCGCTCCGTCCGCTCCGGCCGGCCCGGCGGATCCAGCGGGTCCGGCGGGGCCTCGCGCTCCGTCCGCCCCCGGGGGTCCGGCGGGCCCTTGAGCGCCGACCGCTCCGGCCGGGCCTTGCGGGCCTGCGGGGCCGTCCGGGCCTTGCATCCCCGCCTCTCCGGCGCACGCCGCCATCAGGCCGAGCGCCATCATCAGAACCGCCGCAATCGCCAACTGCCGCATTCTTGGGTCCTCCTCCGTAAAAATCCGCGCCGCGGCTCGCCGCCGCGGCTCATTGCTAGACGCGGACGCTCGCCTTTTCCAGAAGCGGTTTCGCGCTGACGATATGCCGTCCCAAGCCCAGTTCCTTGCGCGAGAGCCCCATCGCCATTCCGATCATCTGCGGAAGGTGGAGAATCGGCATATTGATCTTCTCGCCGCGCTGGGAGGCCGCCTTCGGCTGCTGGCCGTCCAGGTTCAGATGGCAGAGCGGGCACGGCGTGACCATCGCGTCCGCTCCGTGATCGCGCGCGCTCGTCGTGTGATTGGCGACCATCGCCATCGAGTTCCGCTCGTTGATGAGCATAATGGGAAACCCGCAGCACTTCACGCGCCCGGGGAAGTTGACGGGCTCCGCCCCGCAGGTTTCGATGATCCGCTCCAAGTAATGCTCGCGCCCGGGGTTTTCGTCGAGCCCCAGCGCCCACGACGGGCGCAGGATGTAACACCCGTAGAACGGCGCGACCTTCAGATCCCGCAGCGGCGCGACGACCAGGCTCTTGAGCGCGTCCAGCCCCACTTCCTCCACGATCGCCCAGGCGAGGTGCTTGATGACGATTCTGCCCGTGTACTCCAGCCCTTCTCCCGCCAGTTCCCGGTTCACTTCCGCAAGGTAGTCCGGGTCGGCCAGCAGCCGGTGGTTCGCCTGCGCCATCACGCCCTGGCAGGTGGAGCAGATGTTGAGGATCGTGGTCAGCCCCATGCGCTCGGCCATTGCGAACGTCCGGGCGTTGAGCGTGTCGCCGAGTTTCTGTCCCTTCTCTTGCAACACGCCCGCGCCGGTGCAGGAGGCGCCGTGAATCTCCTCCAACTCCAGCCCGAGCCTTCCGGCGATGGCCATCGTGGACGTGTAGAGTTCCGGCGTGCCGCCGCGCGAGACGCAGCCGGGGTAGAACGCGTACTTCATCGCTACTCCTTGCCCGCTTCCGCCCGCTCGAATATCCGGCGGACGTTCCGGTGGCCGGGGCGCTTGTGATGCAGGAACGCCGGCATTGGGAACTTGCCGCGCCGGAGCGCCCGAATGCCTAGCGGCGCCTCGCTCAGCAGTTTCGGCACGTTCTTCTTGCCCCACGAGTCCACGGCGAGCATCGTCTCGTCCAGCCAGCCCGACCGCGCGACCGAGTTGGCGAACGATTGCACGTGGCGCGACCCGGGCGTGCCGGGCGCTCCCGACGCCATGACCGACTCGCGCAACTCCATAATGCGGTCCATCGGCGCGACGCCCTTCGGGCAAACCTCGACGCACATATAGCAGCGCGCGCAGTCCCACACGCCGCCGTACTCGTTCAGCGCGCCCAGCCGCTCCCCGCTCTTGCCGTCGCGCGGGTCGGCCACGAAGCGGTACGACTTGGCGAGCGCGGCGGGGCCCAAGAAGTTCTCGTCGACCTCCAGCGCCGTGCAGTCCGAAACGCACGCTCCGCACATAATGCAGCCCATTGGAGTCAGCAGGTTGAGCATAGACTCGTTGGACGCGATGAACTCCTCTTCCGGCCCCGGCTCCGCGTCCGGCTGAAGGTAGGGCTGCACCGCGCGAACCTTGCCCCAGAAGAGTTGCAGGTCGACCACCAGGTCTTTCACGACCCGCTGGTTGCCCATCGGCTCGATCTTCACCGTTCCGCCGTCCTCCACGACGGAGCTGAGGCGCGTGTTGCAGGCGAGCCGCGCTTGGTCGTTCACCCGCATCGCGCAGGAGCCGCAGATGGCCGCGCGGCACGAGCACCGGAGCGCGAGGCTGGGGTCTATCTCCTCCCGAACCTTGACGAGCGCGTCGAGCACGGAGTAGCGCTCCGGCGCGTCAACGTCGTACTCCTGCAGCCAGGGCTGCTCGGAACTCTCAGGGTCGTAGCGCTGAACGCGAATCTTCGCTTGCATCCCTTTGCCGTCCTTCCGCCGTCCTGCTTCCGGGGCGCGGCGCCTTAGAGCGCCATCCCCAGGCTGTCTATCTGATTCCGGAGCGCCTCGGCCTGCTCAGCGCGGAGCGCCTCCGCCTGCTCCGCCGTCGCGGAGGAGACGACCGTGACCGCCGTTCCGTCGCGGGAGACTTCCGCGGCATCTAAAACATCCAGCGACGCCCCCTCCGGCGTGAGCGCCTTGCTTACGGCGATCGCCCCCTCGGCCAGGCTCGCGGCGCGCTCCGCGCCGTCGTCGTCGGCGTATTCGAGGCGCAGCGTCCAGCGCTCCGCGCCGCCGTCTTCGCGGTTCGCCGCGAAACCGGCCAGCGTTAGGCCGGAGAGAACGCCCGCGTCCACCCCGGCGAAGAGGCCGCCGTACTCGTCCGGCAGCGCGTCGGTCAGATCGCCGAACGCGCCGTCGGGGACGGCCATCGCAAACCGCGTCCAGCCGTCTCCGAGCGCGCGCAGCGCCTCGAGCGCCGGGCCGTCGGCGTCTCCGTTTCCTTCGCGCGCGTCGGCTTGCCGGTCTATCGCCGCCCGCACCTCGTTCGCCGTTCCAATGATATGCAGTTCGGGGCCGTCGCCGTCCCGAACTGCGGCGGCGGCCAGAGCGCCGCCGTCCGAGTCAGTGGGCGTTTCGATCATTGCGGCGCCCCGATGGGACTTCTCCTCTAATTCGGCGTCGCCCAGCAGATCCCGAACGCGCTGCAGGAAATCGTCCACGGTCACGCCGTCGAGCACGACGGCCCCGCCGTCCAAGTCGGCGTTGGCGAACGCCATAACCTCGGAGAGGCCGGCGACGTCGAAGCCGGACTCCTCCGTCAACGCGCCGAGCGCCTCGTCGAGCGGAAACGCGCCGATCAGGCTCTCCGGCAGAATGTCCAGCGACTCGCCGAGGTACGCGGCGGCCTGCTCCGCGTCGACCCAGGCGATCATTCCCGCGTCCGGTGGCGCGTAGCGGGTCACGATTGAGGGAGCGGGCGCGTCGGAGCCGCCGCCGCAAGCGGCGGCGAGGGCGGCCGCGGCCAGAGCCGCGGCGCCGCCGCGAAAGACCCGCCGCATCGCAACGCGCACTAGTAGACCCTCGCCTGCGGCTCCCACCGCGTCACCGTGACGGGCAGCGTCCCGACTTCCGGGCCGTCCGCGCCCAAGCGCGCGGTGGTGTGCTTCAGCCATTCCCCGTCGTTCCGGTCGGGGATGTCGCGCCGGAAGTGCGCGCCGCGGCTCTCTTTACGGAGCAGGCCGGACGCGACGATAGCCTCGGAAGAGTCCAGCATATAGCCCAACTCGACGTGGAAGATCAGGTCGGTGTTGTAGACGCCGCCCTTGTGCTTGACGGGGAGCGACTGATAGCGCTCCTTGAGCGAGCGTATTTCCGCGAGCGCCGTTCGCATCCCGTCTTCCGTTCGGAAGACGGCGAGATGCTCGTTCATCACGCGGCCCATCTCCAGCCGCAGCGCTCCCGTCATCTCCCCGTTGTCGGGGCGGTCGAGCAGTTCCTTGAGGCCGCGCTCGGCGTCCGCGAGGCGCGACGGCGGAACCTCGAAGTCCGGCGTCTCGCGGGCGTAGGCCGCGGCGACCTCTCCCGCGCGCTTGCCGAAGACGACCGTCTCCAGCAGCGAGTTCGCGCCGAGGCGGTTGCCGCCGTGAACGCTCACGCAGGCGGCCTCGCCCGCGGCGAAAAGCCCCCGCGGGCCGTCCCATCCGGCGGAGCCTGCGGCGTCCCACGCGCGCGCGTCAATATCCGTCTTGATCCCGCCCATAATGTAGTGCTGGCCCGGGCGAATGGGCACCGGGTCGTCCGCCATATCCACGCCCGCGTAGTCGCGCGCCGCCTCGTAGATGTACTTCAACTTCGTGAGGATGAGTTCCCGACCGAGGTGGCGCAAGTCCAGCAGCACGCAGCCGTCCACGCCGCGCCCTTCCTCTATCTCCGTCTGCTCGGAGCGGGACACCACGTCGCGGGAGGCGAGTTCCTTCATCTTCGGAGCGTAGTGCTCCATAAAGCGCTCGCCTTTGGAGTTGAGGAGATACGCCCCCTCGCCGCGCGCCGCTTCCGACAGCAGCACCCCGTTGCCCGCGAGCGTCGTCGGATGGTATTGCACCATCTCCATATCCAGCAGCGTGGCGCCGGCGCGGTAGGCGAGCGCGATGCCGTCGCCCGTGCAGATCAGCGCGTTCGTGCTCGGCTCGAACGCTCTCCCTACGCCGCCGGACGCGAGGATGACCGTCTTGGCGGAGACCGCCCGGAGTTTGCCCGTGAGCATCTCCATAGCGATCACGCCCTTGCAGGCGCCGTCCTCGACGATCAGGTCGGTCACGAACCACTCTTCGTAGGAGCGGACCCCGGCCTTCATAATCTGCTCGTACATCACGTGCAGAATCGCCTGCCCCGTGATGTCGGCCACGAAGAAGGTGCGGGCGTAACTCGCGCCGCCGAACGCCCGCGTCCCCAGCCGCCCTTCCTCGTCGCGGTTGAAGATGACGCCCATATGCTCGAGGGCGATGATCTCGGAAGGCGCCTCGGCGCACATATACTCGATGGCGTCCTGGTCGCCGAGGTAGTCGGAGCCCTTCACCGTATCGAACACGTGGGAGTCGACGGAGTCGTCGGCCCCTCGGAGCGCGGCGTTGATGCCGCCCTGCGCGGCGTTCGAGTGGCTCCGAACGGGATGCACCTTGCTCATCATCGCCACGCTGGCGCCAGCGCGGTGCGCGGCGATCGCGGCCCGCATTCCCGCGAGCCCCGCCCCCACAACAAGAACGTCATGGTCAGCCATTGCCGTCGTCTTCACCTGCCGTCGGAATTTCGGATGCGAATCCGCCGTTGACTATAGCATAAGCGCGCGCCGGGCGGGAAGGGGGGAGTTCCCGCCCCGTCATTCCGCGTTAGGCGGGAACCTCGCCCCCCTGTCCCGTCATTCCCGCGAAGGCGGGGACCCAGCGGCGCGCAAGCGCCGGACGATGCGCTGTGCGCAGCGTCTCCAGATCACCCCGGGCGCCACGTCATTCCCGCGAAAGCGGGAACCTACTGGAAGCGCCTCGCCCTGCCCGCGAAAGCGGGAACCTACTGGAAGCGCCCCATGCGCATGCTGAGGACCGCCGGGGCGCGACGGGGGCTAGAGAGAACGCTTGACGCTGCTGACGCGAAGGCGGTAGTATCGCCGCGCAGTGGACCGCTTCAAGGACAAAGACGCGGAGCGGCTCTATCTTGGGTTGGCCGTCCCCGGATTTCCGCCCGACCTCCGGCGGCGAGCGAGGATGAGGCTGCAGCGCGTTGTCGCGGCCGCAAGCCTCAGCGACCTCGCTGTTCCGCCTTCCCATAGGCTCGAGCGGCTGCGCGGGAGCAGGGCGGGCCAAGCAAGCATCCGCGTTAACGACCAATGGCGCGTTTGCTTCCGATGGACGCCCGACGGCGCCGTAGAGATTGAGATCGTGGACTACCATCGCTGAGGATGCGCTATGAGCGAAGAGGGCCCAATCCATCCGGGCGAGCACCTCGCGGACATTCTGCGAGACCTGGGCGTTAGCCAGCGCCGCTTGGCGGATGCGTCCGGCGTTCCGCCTTTCCGCATTAGCCGGATCGTTCGGGGGAGAAGAGCGATCACGGCGGACACCGCCCTCCGCATCGGTCGAGCCCTGCGTATGACTCCTGACTTCTGGCTCAACCTCCAGCATATGCACGACTTGGAGGCCGCCCGCGCCGCGACGGACGTGAGCGCCATCGCCCCGCTCGTCGAAACGGCGGCCTGAACGAGAGGGGGCGAGGTTCCCGCGAAAGCGGGAACCTCGCCCCCCTGTCCCGTCATTCCCGCGTAGGCGGGAATCTCGCCCCCCTTGCCCCGTCATTTCCGCGCAGGCGGGAACCTCGCATCCCATGAGCGTTGGGCGCGGCCTAGCCGACGAGCGCCCGGATCACGTCGGCGGCGCGCTCCCCGATCATCAGGGACGTCACGTTCGTGTTGGCATGCGTGATGACCGGCATTACGGACGCGTCGGCGACATAGAGATTGTCCAGCCCGTGCGCGCGCAGGTTGGCGTCCACGACGGCCATCGGGTCGGACGCCGGCCCCATCTTGCAGGTTCCGACGCCGTGATGGTAACTGCCGTGCGCGCTGCGGGCGAACGCCCCCCAATCCTCGTCCCGCGACGGCTGCATCAGCGGGCCGTAGAACTCGCGCATCGACTCGTGCTGGACGAGTTCGTAGACGAACTCCATCGCCGTCGTCATCGCCTTGAGATCGTCCGGGTGGCGGAGCATCGCGTCCTCGATCTCCGGCAGGTCGTCCGGGTCGGCGCTGACGAGGCGGACGCGCCCCCGGTCGCGCTGCTCCAAGAGATTCGCGGAGACGGGCATCATCCGCTTCAGGCCGGGAATCTCCGTCGGCGGGCGCTGGAAGATATGGAAGTCGCCGTTCGGAAGCGACGGGTCGCTCTTGTACATCAGGCGGAAGCGCGGAATGACCCAATCGGGGTTGAACTCCGACCGCCCCTCGAACGTCATTTCCATTGTCGCGTGGTCTTGGTAGTTCTCGCCGACGCCCTCGAGGGCGTGGACGACGGGCACGCCGACACGCTCCAGTTCCTTCGGCGGGCCGACGCCGGAGAGCATCAGGATCTGCGGGCTGTGGTAGACGCCCGCGCAGAGGACGACGACGTCCGCCTCCGCCGTTCGCGGCGCGCCGCCCCGCTCGTAGACGACGGCGCTCACGCGGCCATTCGCTATCCGCAGCGAGCGGACCCGCGCCTCCGCCTCGACCGTCAGGTTCGGGCGTCCGCGCGCGGGATTCAGATAGGCGACCGTCGTGTTTTGGCGGACGCCGTCCTTGACGTTGTAGGCGGAACTGCAGACGCCGTAGGGGTTCGGCGAGTTGAGGTCGGGGCACATCGGCAAGCCCATAGCGAGGGCGCGGTCTATGAACGCGCGCACGGGCGCGGACGCCTCTTCGTCCACCTTGAAGAGGCGTTGGACGTACAGCGGGCCGTCCTCGCCGTGGATCTCGTCGCCGCCGTAGTCCGAGTCCGTCTCGATGCGCTTCAGAAGGGGCAGGCAATCGTCGAACGACCAGCCGGGGTTGCCGAGCGCGGCCCATCCGTCGAGGTCGCGCTTGGTGGGGCGGACGACGGCCATTGCGTTGACGGAGGAGCCGCCGCCCATCACGCGGCCGCTGATCTTGTAGAACTCGCTGCCGTCGCCCGCGCGCGCCGTTGGGTAGAGCATCACGTAGGGCGACTCGAGCACGACGCGGGCGATGTGGTCGCCGCTGGCGATGACTTCGGGAATCGGCTGCGGGTCGGGGCCGGCCTCGAGGAGCAGGACGCTTCTGTCCGGGTCTTCGCTGAGGCGCGCGGCGGCGACGCATCCCGCCGATCCTCCCCCGATCACGATGGCGTCGTAGCGCATAGGGCGTTCCTCCTGTTCAGCGGGCGAGCGGCGCCGGGCGCGCATTCCCCGCGCAGGCGGGAATCCCGCCCGCCCTTCTCTAGCAGGGCAGGCGAGGGCGCGCCCGCGTTACGCGCGGGTCTCCTGAGGGTCAGGCTGAGGGTCAGCCTCCACTTTGGCGCGGAGGCGGTTGAAGAACTCTTCGATGACCTGCATTCCCGTGGCGCGCAGGATCATATCGCCGACGATGCCGAGCCTGCCTTTGATCGTCACTTCCGAAGCGTAGTCGAGTTCGCAGCCGCCGTCCGTTTCGGCGAGCGCCATCTCGATGGAGGCGGTCATCGCGCTCTTGGTGAGCGAATCCTGCCCTTCGACGCGGGCGGCGAGGCGGACGGGCTCCTCCGCCTCCACGATTTCGGCGCGGAAGGAGAAGTCGCCGGAGACGGGGCCGACCTTCGCGCTCATGCCGCCCTCGAACGCGCGGTCGTCTATTTTCACGATGTTGCGAACGCCGGGCATGCACTCGGCGAATTGCTCGATGTCCAGCACGATGCGCCACACGTCGGCGGGGGAGGCCCTGAAGGCGACTTTGCCCTGGTACTTCATCCGGCTCCTTTTCGCGCGCGGGTCGCGCACGGGGCAAGCCTACCGCAACGGGCGCGTTCCGGCAACGGCGGGAATCTCGCCCCCCTTGCTCCGTCATTCCCGCGTAGGCGGGAATCCCAGTCGGCGCGCAAGCGCCCCCCTGCCCCGTCGTTCCCGCGCAGGCGGGAACCTCGCCCCCTCCCCCGTCGTTCCCGCCCCTGTCCCGCCCTGCCCGTGCATCGTCCCCGCGCCCCCTTGCCCCGTCATTCCCGCGCAGGCGGGAATCTCGCCCCCTGACGCGGGGGGCGCCGCGCTCTCTACAGCGCGTAGAGCCTGCGGGGGTTGTCGCAGAGGATCTTGCGCTTCGCCTCCTCGCTGATCCCGTAGTCGGCGGCGCGGAAAACGCCGATGGCGTCCGTCTCGCTGGATATGTCGCTGTGCCCGTAGTCCGTGCCGATGACGATGTTGTCCTCGCCCGCGTACTTGAGGATGAACGGCAGGTCGTCGTCGGTTTCGCACGCGGCGTAGATGCGGTACTCGGGGAAGATGTCCCACGGCACGTCCCGGCTGAGCTTGCGGGCGCGGCGGCGCGCCTCCTTGATCAGCCACGGCGCCCACTGCGCGCTCACCTCGATGAACCCCCAGCGCAACCGGGGGAAGAGCGACGGAACCTCGCTCATAATGTACTCGTGGCAACTGGTGACGGTGGGAACGCGCAAGGGCGAAAACGAGGAGCCGAGGTCGTATTGCGACTTCAGCCGCTCCGCCAGCAGCGCGTCGGCGTTGGAGACGTGCACGACGACGGCGAGGTCGAGGTTCTGCGCCTCCTCGTAGATCGGATAGAAGTAGGGGTCCACCAGGTGGCGGTTCGCCTCGTGAGCGCGCAGGCAGACGGCGACCGCGCCGTGCTCTTTCGCGTCGCGCATCTGGACGAGCGACTCGGAAATCGTGAGCGTGGGCAGCACGCACGACCAGCGCAGGCGCCCTTGCCCTTGCCGGTGAACGTCGGCCATCCAGCGGTTCCAGCAGCGGCAGAGGGCGGCCTCCGTGTCCGGGCGCTCCGCGACGTTCGTGATCCAGAGCGTGTTGTGAAGCACCTGCACGTCCACGCCGAGTTCGTCCATGTGGTTGAGGCGCAGTTGCACGTCGTCCATTTCACGGGCGGCGACGGCGGTCACCACGTTGTAGCCGGAGCGGCGCGACATCTCCTCGAGTTGCTTCTCCGCGAGCGTGGGCAACTTGGTGCCGCGCGCCTTGCCGTCTATGAACCAGAACTCTTGCTGCGGGCGCTGCGGCGAGGCGTAGAGCGCGGGGCGGTGGCGCTCCTCGTCCGCATCCAGGAAATCCCACGTGCGGGCGGACTCCACGACGTGGGCGTCCGCGTCTATGACGAGCATCTCGGATTGCGTTGCCATCGGAAGTCTCCTTTCGTTCGCCAGGCTCGCTGACTAGCCGGGGACGCGCCCGCCGTTGACGTCCAGCACGGCGCCCGTCACATAGGACGCTTCGTCGGACGCGAGATAGAGGACAGCGGCGGCCACGTCGCCGACGGTTCCGGCGCGGCGGACGGCGGTCGCGCTCTCGACCGGGGCGCGCCCTTGCGCGTAGGGATGGACGGCGGCGCGGTCGGCGTGCTCCACGCTGCCCGGGGCGACGGCGTTGACGCGGACGGGCGCCCACTCCGCGGCCATCGTGCGGGTGAGCGAAATCACCCCGGCCTTCGCCGCGCCGTAGGCGCCGTTGCCCGGGCTCGGCCCCTGGCCGGATATGGACGCGAGGTTGACGATGACGCCGCTGCCGCGCTCCAGCATCGCGCGGGCGGCGGCGCAGCCGCACAGAAAAACGCTCGCCAGATTCAGCCGCAGGCACTCGTGGAAATCGGCGGGCGTCAGGTCGAGCAGCGGCGCCATCTTGAACGTCTCGCCCCACGTCGCGCCCGCGTTGTTGACGAAGACGTCGAGCCGCCCGAACGCGCCGAGCGTCTCCTCGACGATGCGCTCCGCCTCATCCGGGTCGCGCGCGTCGGCAAGAACGCCGACCGCCTTGCGCCCCATCGCCTCGATCTCGCGGACGACGGGCTCGACGGGGCGGTGAATGCGCTCGTGGCCGCCGGATACGCGCTCCGGGGCGCGGGCGACGATAGCGACGTTCGCGCCGTGCTCGGCGAGCGCGAGCGCGATCCCGCGCCCGATGCCCTGGCTCGCGCCGGTCACGACGGCGGCTCTGTCCGTGAGATCGAACGACGGCATAGCGCCCGCTGCGCTCCTCTCTCTCGCCCTGCGAAAACGCGGGCGGCTGCGGCGCAAGGTTACACTACGCGGAGGGATAGGAGGCGCGGCGCGCCTTGTCTGGGGGCGAGGTTCCCGCATGCGCGGGCAGGGCGTAATTTTCATCGCGGCGGTCATCCTACGAAGAACCTGTTGCGGGCGATTTCCTCCGCCTCCGCGTCAGGGGATGCGAGATTCCCGCCTTCGCGGGCAGGGCGCTGCGCTGCGCGCTCCGTCACGAGGGCGAGATTCCCGCCTTCGCGGGAATGACGATCTCCATCGTCGTCGTCGTCTGGCGGGTCGTCAGGGGTGGAAGGTGGCGGGAGGGGGACGCCGGCAGGGGCGCGAGCGCGCAGGAAGGGCTCGTTGCCCGTCCAGATCTGCAGGGACGGCGGGCGCATAAACGCCAAAGCCAAAGCGTCGGCGCGGTCAGGCGACGGAACGCCCTTCTTGCGCGTTTCACGCTTGCTCTCCAACTTCACTTGCCCGGAACTCGTGACGTCGTAGCGCAAGGAGAGGAGTTGGGCGGCGAGGATTTCGTCTTGTGGGAGCGCGATGAGATGGTCGTTCATCAGGCGGCGCAACTCCCAGAAGATCTCGGAGCGGAGGTTGGCGAACCGCGTGGGGTGCGGGGCGCGGCGCCCGAATTGCACGCCGTAGACAGGGGCGCCGACCTCCTTGAGGCGGTCGCACACGCCTCCGCCGACGCCGTTCTCGTCCACGAAGATCGCCTCGGCGTTGAGGTCGTTCGCCATAAGCGCCGCCTCGCCGGCCACGCGCATCGTGTCCATCTCGCGGTCGAGCGATTTCGTGGCGATGACGCGCTGGCCGCGGCGCGCGATCAGCACGGACTTGTCGGCGCCGAAACGGGCCACGTCCACGCCGATGTAGACGGGCTCGCGCTCGTCTTCCTCTTCCGTGGGGGCGCCTGCGCCGGACGGGGCGTCGTCGGCCATCGCCGTCTCGACCGCCTTGCGACCGACGAGCGAGTTGTCCTCGGCGTCGGGGAACTCCGCGTAGACGGAGGAGCGAAAGAGCGGGTGATCCTCGCCCCAGATGAGGGCTTTGTCGGCGATGTCCTCCGGCGTGATGAGACCGGGGACGGGCTCGGCGCCTTCGATGAGATTGGGGGTGTCGAGGGCGGAGATGCGGAGGCGCGCGTAGGCCACCTGCTTCGCGTGATGGGAGTCGTAGAACTCGCCGGGGCGGGAGAGGGCGTTGCCGATCATCAGGAATTTCGTCGGGTTGAGGCGGATGGCGGCGTCAATGTAGGGTTGCTCGACGCCGTGCGCTTCGTCGACAATGACGAGGAGTTGGGGGGAGTGGAACCCCTGAACGCGGTCGGGCTTGTTCGTGGAGAAGGCCACGCCAAAGCGGTCGGCGGAGATGGTGTAGCGGCTTTTGGTGAGTTTGCCGGAGAGTTGGATGTCGGCGTTGGCGACCGCTGTGGCGATTTCCGGCCAGAGGATGTACTCGATTTGGCGTTGCGTTGGCGCGAGGACGACGACCTTCGCTGCGGGTCGGGTCTCCAGCCACCAGAGGATGATGCGCGCCGCTGCCCAGTCCTTGCCGGAGCCGTTGCATCCGACGACGGAGATTCGGCGGTGGTTGGCGACGAGATCGAGCATTTCGATCTGCTTAGGGTAGGGGGTTCCGGCGTTGGGGAGGACGTGCGCGATGAATCCGGCGGGGTCGTCGCGGAATTGGGCGAGGGCGGGCGTGGCGTGCTTCCCGCGTTCGCGGTGAGGGCGCGGCGGCTGGGCGCCGCAGGAGGCGCAGCGCGTCGCGTCGCGGCCTCTGGGAGGCTTGGGGCGAGCGTCGCGCTGGTGGCGGTTGAAGAGTTTGGCGATGAGACTCATAGTTGACAGTATCGCAACTAATTGCGGAATGTGATAGGGGCGCGTGTCGCATTTTGGGATGGGGGGCAGGGGAAGGGGGGGCAAGGGGGCGGGATTCCCGCCTGCGCGGGAATGACGAGGGGGGGCGAGGTTCCCGCCTACGCGGGAATGACGTGGCCCGGGGTGTATTGGGGAGACGGGGCGGCGCCCCTCCCCCCCAGGGACGGGGTGCCGCCCATCGCCCCGCTCCTCTACGCGCTCGGGCGGGACGCCGCCAACCCTGCGCTGGTTTGTTCCCCGAATACCAGGCCGTCGTCGTCGGAGCCTATTGCATTGGCTCCTCCGGTATGCTATAATTCCAGCGACTGCACGTAACCTGATAGGCTGCGCTTCTGTATAAGGAGAGTCATGCCTCCAACGCCAACCCCCCGGTTCCCCACTGGCGCACTCGCCAGGCTCATAGCAAGGCCTGACCGGATCGGCACGGTGCGGATGCACCGGGTCGCCGCCAACAACGCTATTGAGTACCTGATCAACTTCGGACAAGGGGACGAGCAGTGGATCAGCGAGCATGCCTTGTCTGTCGGCGATGAGACGTTGCCCATCAGGCTGGTTGGGCGGCCCGAGTTGATGCGGAACCTCGCGCTTACGAAAATGCGGGCAGGGTTCGACGATGTGCTTTACTCTTACCTCGCATCGCGAACTCAGGTGGAACCCTATCAGTTTAGGCCAGCCGCGAAGTTCCTCGATAGCGCGAGCCACCGCTTGCTCATCGCGGACGAAGTCGGGCTTGGAAAGACCATCGAAGCAGGTATCATCTTCTTGGAAATGAAGGCCCGAAACCTCATGAAGAGGGTTTTGGTCGTTTGCCCGTCCCGACTCCGTGACAAGTGGATTAGCGAATTCCGCAGCCGCTTTAATGAGCCGTTGCAAGACTTGAACAAGGCTAAGTTCATGGAATTCCTGGATGCCTACGAAATATATCAAGACGCTAGTAGTATATTTGGAGTTATCGGAATGGAAATTATCCGTGATGCCTCTATCAGAGAGCGGATGGAAGAAGTCGGAGCCAATTTTGACTTGGTAATCATTGACGAGGCTCATCATCTGAGAAACCAAAGCACACAGATGCATCGTGTAGGACTTGTGCTATCAAATCATGCAGAAGCGATGCTGATGCTCAGCGCAACTCCGATTAATATCCATCAAGCGGATCTCTACAACCTTCTCCATGTTCTCGACGGAGGTGAATTCCCCAATATGCAAATAATGAATGAATTGTTCGCTCCGGTGTCGGTGTTGAATATGGCTATGAGCGCGCTTGGAAGAGAAGAAAATGAACAGCAAGACTGCCTGAATGAATTGAAGTCTCTTGCAAGTTCTCCAATCGGAAGGCAAATCACAGAATATCCTGAATACGAAGATGTTGTGCATCGCCTCAGCATTGGCGAAAGGTTGGATAGGGCAGAATTTGTCCAAATTAAGAGGAGTCTTTCTACATTGAGCCCCTTAAACAGCCATGTTAATAGGACGCGCAAGCGTGACGTTCAAGGCAATGTTATGCGCGAACCTTATGTTATCAGCGTCAGCATGACTGAGAAAGAATTGGATTTGTACCATAGTTTGATCGAGTACGCCAAGGCACAGTACTTCTCTGCCAACAAGTCAACTCCACCCGGGTTTGTTCTTGTAACGCGAGAACGGCAGATAACGAGTTGTCTCCCGGCGGCAGTGGAAGTGCTGCTCAAGGATGCGATAGAAGAGGATATAGGTTACGAAGAAAACGACGTTGAGATTGACGAAGATCCATACGTTCCCGACCAGCCTCGCGATTCGCGCGAAAGCCACACTCAATTGCAACGTCGCATCCGTAGCCTCACTGCGGAAATCGGTAATGAGGACTCCAAACTAGAGCGGTTTTTAGAAGGGCTGCACGAAGTCCACGCAGATAACTCCAGCGCCAAGGTGCTCATATTTTCTTCTTTCAAGGCAACACTGCGCTACTTGCACAGTCGACTATCCGGTGAATCGGCATGGATTAATGGGGGGGTATATCGTTTAGACGGAGACGTAGGCGTTAACGACCGGCCACGCATCATAGACCGCTTCAAAGAGTCTAATGGGTTCTCAGTGTTACTGATGTCGGAAGTCGGAGCTGAGGGACTCGATTTCCAGTTTACCGACATTATGTTCAATTATGACTTGCCGTGGAACCCCATGCGGGTAGAGCAGCGAATAGGCCGTATCGACAGATATGGTCAACCAAGCCAGAAAGTCAGGATTTACTCCTACATCATCCAGAACACAGTTGAAGAACGAATACTGTGGCGCCTCTACGAACGCATCCGGGTTTTCCATGAGTCCATCGGAGAACTTGAACCTATACTTGGAGATATAATTGAAAATCTTACACGCACTCTTTTTACCAGTAGCCTCACGCCTCACCAAGAAGAAGAGATACGTGAACAGATACTGAATTCGTTGGAAGTAAGAAAGTCTGACCAAAAAGAATTTGAACAGATAGAAGAAGAACTGATGGGCCAGGACATACTGCTTGGACAAGAACGTGACGGCCGTGTTGAAACTGGCCGATATTTAGGCGCAGACGAGTTGCGAGCAGTGCTGGAGGCTGGCTTATATGGATATAATACGAGCCTTAAAAATAACGGAGACGGCTCGTTTTTCTTGCGATCAACGCCTGTGTTGCGGCATGATATTGCCGCTTTTTGCGTGGCTAATGGGCCGACAAGCAGTTTGCGAATTCCACACGAAGTTCGCACAAGGTTGTTGGCAAACCTTGACGAAAATGGTGTCCCGTTGACCTTTACTGGCGAGTTGGCTCACCAGCGAGAACTATGTCATCTCGTCAATTTCGACCATCCGCTCATTAAGTTCGCTGCGAGCCGTATACCTGAGGCTGAAACAAGCGTGAACAACTTGCCGCTCGTCAAAATCACCGACTCTGAATGGCCAGCGGGAATGTACCCGTTCTTCATTTACCGGATTAACATAACAGCCGCTGAATCTCGTTCCGAGTTAGCGGCTGTCGTGCTCAACGAGCATAACGGAGACTCGATTGAGTCTTTAGCCAGCCGCTTATTCGCGGACTTATGGCAAACCGCTCAATGGAATGGCCCGCACCCTGTACACGTTACAGATGCCGATAATTGGCCAATATACGAGGAATACGGGCGAGATGCTATAAAAGCGCAGCGGGATGCCGTTGAACGGAAAGTAAAAGAGCGTAACGATCGACTTGTGAACAGGCGGCAAGCTGCTCTGAGGCGCACCTACCTCGTCAAGCGAGGACGATTGGAGGAATGGCGCAGCGAAGCCACGGATGACCGCATCCGGCGGATGCGGGAGACGCAGATCAGCAACGCCGAGGCTGAAATTGAGGGTAAACTGATGGCGCAAGAGCAACTCAGATCGGTAGCCGTAACCACTGAGCTGCTCATACAAGGCGTCATCGGGGTAGGCATCCCCGACGAAGAGTGACCCTCTGCAGCCCCATGGCCGTTGCGTAAAAGGGAATGACCGCAGAGCGAGAGGCATGACCGCCGTAGACGACATTCGCGCAAGATTGGACATTGTGGACGTCGCGGCCGCGTATGTCCCCGATCTGAGGCGCGCAGGCAAGAATTTCAAGGCGCGCTGCCCGTTCCACAACGAGCAGACGCCCTCGTTCGTCGTCTTCCCCGACCGGCAGACGTGGCGGTGCTTCGGGGCGTGCGCGACGGGCGGCGACGTCTTCTCTCTCGTCACGCGGGCGGAGAACACGGACTTCGCGGGCGCGCTTCGCTTGCTGGCGGCGCAGGCGGGCGTGCGGCTGGAGGAGCGGCGCGATCGGGGCGCGGAGCGCGATCCACTCTACGCCGTGAACGAGGCGGCGCAGCAGTTTTTCAAGCAGTCGTACAACGCCGACCGGGGGGCGCAGGCGCGCGCCTACGCCGAAAGCCGCCGCATTAGCGAGGAGTCCGCCGCGAGGTTCGGCATAGGGTACGCCCCTTCGACGGGCGCCGAATTGCTGCGGAGCCTCGGCGCGCTTGGCTTCGCGGAAGAGGCGGTTTTCGGAGCGGGGCTGGCGCTCCGCAACGAGAGCGGCCCCGCGCGCGATATGTTCCGGGGGCGCCTGATGTTCCCCTTGCGCGACGAGGAAGGCCGCATCGCCGGATTCGCCGGACGCTCGCTCGACGGCTCCAACCCCAAGTACATCAACACGCAGCAGACGCCGGTTTTCGACAAGGGGCGGCTCCTCTACGGACTCGACGCGGCGCGCGACGCGATCAGCGCGGAGGGGGAGGCGGTCGTCGTCGAGGGGTATATGGACGTCATCGCGGCGCACGAGCACGGCGGGCGCAACGTGGTGGCGTCTATGGGGACGGCGCTGACGGAGGCGCAGGTGGCGCTGCTGAAAGCGCGGGCGCGGCGGATCGTTCTCGCGCTGGACGCGGACGCGGCGGGGCAGGAAGCGACGCTCCATTCGGTGCGGACCTCGTGGGAACTCGTGGGGAGCCTCGCGGCGAGCAGCCGGAAGATGGACGTGCTGAACCGCCCTGACGACATCGGGTCGCTGCGCGTCGCCCTCATCACCGGGGGCAAAGACCCGGACGAATTGATCCGCTCGGACCCGGCGCAGTGGCGGCGGCTGATCGCGGGGGCGTCTCCGGCGGCGGAGTTTCTGATGGAGGCGGAGGCCGCGCGCATCGACCTGACGTCGGCGCAGGGGAAGTCGGCGCTCGTCGAGCGGCTGCTGCCCGTGATCTACGCCGTGCCGAATTGGGCGGATCAGGAGCGCTATTTCGGGCGGCTGGCGGAGATGGCGGGGGTGTCTCCCTCGGCGCTGGAGGCGGCCGTCGGGCGGATGCAGGGGCCGCTGGAGGCGCGCCGCCGCCGCCCTGCGCCGGAGCGCAAGCGCGTGGAGTCGGTCTTCGCCGTGGCGGAGCGCGACCCTCTGGAGGAGCGCGTGCTGGCGCTGCTCGCGCAAGACGAGGAGTTGCTCGAGCGGGCGGGCGAGGTGGACGAAGAGACGTTCGTCCGTCCGGAGAATCGCGCCGTCTTGTCGGCGGTGCGGCATGCTGGTACAATAGAGGGCGCGCTCGCGGAACTTGACGACGATTTGGCCGACCGTTTGCTGGGGCTGTCGGTCGAGGAACTTCCCCCTTCCGACCGGCAGCGCCGCGCAATGGAGTGGGAAGGATGCCTTCGGAGGCTGGACGAGCGCCGGCTCCGCGAGTTGAAAGCGCAGGAAGAGGCGGCTTTTTTGTCTGACTCGGGCATGGCTGACTCGGGCGCGGGCGGCGCCGCGCAGGCCGACCCCGATTACGCGCAATCCCTGAACGCCCAGGCGCTGGAGATCAACGAGCGTCTCCGCGCCATCTTCGCCGGAGACAAAGCCTGATGGGAAGCGCCTGCTCTCCGCGCTCCGAATCGCTTCTCAATCTCCCCAAATCTCTCCCAAATCGCTCTAATAGAACCCGATTCGCAATTGATCGTCGTCCCGGGTAGGCGGGAGTCCAGGAGGCGCGGAGCGCCTCATCAGGAGGAAGCAGCGTTGGCCACGAAGCAAGCGTCCGCAGTGAAAGACGGCAAGAAGGCGGCGCCGGCGAAGAGCGCGGCGAAGTCCCGCGCCAAGGCTCCGGCGAAGAGCCCGGCGCGCGCGGCCAAGCCCGCCGTGAAAACGGCGAAGGCCGAGGCGGAAAAGGCGAAGCGCGCGGCCAAACCCGCCGCGAAAACCGCGCCCGCCGTCGCGCCTGAGGAAGCCGCGTCTGCGGACATCGCGCTGACTGCCGCGCCTGAGGAAGCCGCGCCTGCGGACATCGCGCCCGCCGCCGCCGCGCCTGAGGAAGCCGCGCCTGCCGTCGCCGAGGACGGAGCCGACCCCCTGTCGTCCGCGTTCGCGCAGGCGGCGGCGGACAGCGACGCTCCAGAGGAGCCCGATCCGAAAGAGATCGCGGCGACCGAGGAGGAGGCAAAGGAGGCGGTGTCCGACGCGCAGCAGGACGACGCCGAGGGCGACGTCATTGACGACCCCGTGCGAATGTACCTGCGCGAGATTGGCCGCGTCTCCCTTCTGACCGCCGCCGACGAGCGCCGCCTCGCCCTTCAGCGCGCCTCGTACAAGCACATCGAGAAAGGCGAGAACGAACTCAAGGGCGAGTCCACGCGCAAAGTCAAGGAGTCGGACGTCGTCAGGCTGCTCCTCCAACGGCTCTACGATCAGCGGGAACTGCTTGACGCGGTCGCCGAGCACCTCGCCATCGAAGAGGAGATGACGCTCGGCGAACTGCTGGGCAACGAGAAGTTGCGCGCCAACATCGACCGCGAGTTCAACGTGGAGATGCTGGAGTCGCTCGCCGAGCGCTACGGCAAGGAGCCGCCGGAGATGGGGGTCGCGGTCGTGCAACTGGCGATGGACAGCCATGTGCTCGGTCTCGTGATGGGGAACGGCGCGCTCGACGTGGTGGGAGCGGACGTTCCGGTCTCCAACTTGCCGGAGGTTCTGGAGGACGCCGACGTCGCGCAGCGGCTGGACGCGGACGAGTTCCGGTTCGTCCTCAGCCCGCGTTTCGGCGACTTGCGGGACTTGGGCGTCAAAGCGCAGCGCCACCTCGCCGAGGCCAACCTCCGCCTCGTGGTCAGCGTCGCCAAGAAGTACATCGGGCGGGGCATGTCGCTTCTCGACCTCATTCAGGAAGGCAACATCGGCCTCATCCGCGCCGTCGAGAAGTTCGACTACCGCAAGGGCTACAAGTTCTCCACCTACGCCACTTGGTGGATACGCCAGGCGATCACGCGCGCCATCGCCGACCAGGCGCGGACGATCCGCGTGCCCGTCCATATGGTCGAGACGATCAACAAGTTGATGCGGGTCAGCCGGCGCCTCGTGCAGGAGTACGGGCGCGAGCCGACCATTCCCGAAATCGCCGAGGGGATGGAGATCACGCCCGAGCGCGTGCGCGACATTCTCAAAGTGTCGCAGGAGCCGGTGTCGCTCGAGACGCCCATCGGCGAGGAGGAGGACTCGCATCTGGGCGACTTCATAGAAGACCGCAACGCGCCCGCGCCCCCGGAGGCCGCGACCATTCAGTTGCGGAAAGAAGAGGTCGCCAGCGCGCTCGGCACGCTGAGCGAGCGGGAGCGGCGCGTGCTGCAACTGCGCTTCGGCATAGAGGACGGGCGCAGCCGGACGCTTGAGGAGGTTGGGCGCGACTTCGGCGTCACGCGGGAGCGGATCCGGCAGATCGAGGCCAAAGCGCTCCGCAAACTCCGGCACCCCAGCCGCTCCAAGCGCCTCAAGGACTTCCTCGACTAGGCGGGCGGGCGCGCAATCGGCGCGCCTCGTCCGGGGGCGAGATTCCCGCCTGCGCGGGAATGACGGGGCAGGGGGCGCGGAACGGCGATGCGCTGCGCGCTCCGTCGGGGGGCGAGATTCCCGCCTACGCGGGAACGACGGGAGGGGGCGGGAATGACGCTGCGCTGCGCGCTGCGGACGGGGGAATGACGGGAGGGGGCGGGAACGGCGATGCGCTGCGCGCTGCGGACGGGGGCGAGATTCCCGCCTGCGCGGGAATGACGGGGACCCAGTAGGTTCCCGCTTTCGCGGGAATGACGTGGCGCCCGGGGTGACTTGGAGACGGAGCGCTGCGCGCTGCGGACGGGGGCGAGATTCCCGCCTGCGCGGGAATGACGGGGACCCAGTAGGTTCCCGCTTTCGCGGGAATGACGTGGCGCCCGGGGTGACTTGGAGACGATGCGCTACGCGCCCCGTCCAGGGGCGAGGTTCTTGCCTAGAAGTCCTGGCGGCCTTCTAGGGCGCGGGCGAGCGTGAGGTCGTCGGCGTACTCGAGGTCGCCGCCGACGGGCAGCCCGCGCGCGAGGCGCGTCACCCGGGGGCCGAGCGGACGCAGCAACTGGCGCAGGTACATCGCGGTGGCCTCGCCTTCGACGGTGGGGTTGACGGCGATGATGACCTCCTGCACGGGCTCGTCGCCGATGCGCCGCAGCAGTTCGCGTATGCGGAGGTCGTCCGGCCCGACGTTGCTCATCGGGTCAATGAGGCCGTGCAGCACGTGGTACAGCCCGTTGAACGCGGACGCGCGCTCCAGGGAGACGACGTCGAGGGGCTCCTGGACGACGCACAGGCGCGTCTGGTCGCGCGCGGAGTCGGAGCAGACGCCGCACAGCCCCGGGGCCGCGATGTTTTGGCAGCGCGGGCAGAAGCCGAGCGATTCCTTGACGCTTCCGATGGCGTCGGCGAGTTCCCGCGCCTCGCGGTCGGGCATTCGGATGAGGTAGTAGGCGAGCCGCTGCGCCGTTTTGGGGCCGATGCCGGGCAGTTTGTGCAACTGCTCGATCAGCCGCGCCACGGGCGGCGCGAGCGCGGACGAGCCTGCGGACCGCCATTCCTCTTGCGGGCCGAACGAGGTCATCGCCTACATACCCGGGATTTTCAGCCCGCCGGTGAGCGCGCCGATCTTTTCGTTGGCCATCGCTTGGGATTTGCCCAGCGCCTCGTTCACGGCGGCGAGAATCATATCCTGCAGCAACTCCACGTCGTCCGGGTCGACCGCGCCCGGGTCTATGACGATGGACTCGATGGTTTGCTTGCCGGTGGCGACGGCCTTGACCGCGCCGCCTCCGGCGGACGCCTCGACGCGCTGCGTCTCGATCTCTTCCTGCGCTTTCGCCAGACGCGCCTGCAACTGCTGCGCCTGCCGCATCATATTCTTGTTCACCATGGGCGAGGTTCCTCCGTGTTGGGGTTGGGGGCGCCCGCCGCGCCGAAGGGTTCGGGGGCGGCGGGTTCCGGGGCGGGCGCAACGGTTTCGGAGACCGGCGGCGCAGGCGCGGCGTCCTCGTTCGGCGGCGCAGGCGCATCGGCGATGGGGGGCGCATACGGCGGATACGGCGCGGCGATGGACGGCGCGGGCGCCGCAGGTTCGGGGGCGGGAGGCGCAGGCGCATCGGCGCCGGGGGGCGCATACGGCGGAGCGGCCTCAGTCGCCGCCGGCGCGGGAGCCGCAGGGGACGGCGGAGGCTCGGCGACCTCGGCGATCACTTGCCCTCCGAGGTCGCGGGCGGCCTGAACGAGGTGCCCCGCCGACTCGCCCTGCCGCGCGGACGCGGCGGGCGCCCCGTTCGCGGCGACGGCGATCGCAAACCGCTCGCCCAGCGCCTCCTCCAGCGCGCGCTCCACCGCCATCCGGCAGCGCGGGTCTTCCAGGTCGCGCGTCAGGCGCTCGCTGTTGGACTGATGCTGAAAGCGCACGACAAGGGTGGAGCCTTCCACCTCGCGGCTCGCCGAACTGCGGAGCAGCGCCGCGATGTCGAACTTGCCCCGCACGCCGCTGAGCGACTTGAGGATGTTGGGCCAGAGAGCCGTCAAGCGCTGCTCCACCGGGGCGGACGGATCGTAGGGGACGGAGGCCGGCCGCTCCTGCGGGGCGCCGCGCGGCGGCTGAGGCCGTTGTCCGGCGGGCGGCCCGGGGGCGGGCCCCGAGGGTGCCGGACCGGGCGGGCGCGGCGGAGCGGGGCCTCGCGCTTGGGGGGGCGGCCCGGCGGCGGGCGGAGGCGCAGGGGCGGGAGCGGCGGGGGCGGGCGGCTCAGGCGCGAGGCTCAGTTCGACGGCGGCCAGTTCCAGCGGCAAGGGGGACGGCTGGTCGAAGCGTAGCGACACCTGCCCGAAGAGGCGCAGCGCGCGCATAATCTGCTCCAACGGCACGCTCTGCGCGGCGAACGACAACTGCGACTGCGCCTCCGCCGAGAGATCGAGGTTGGACGACGCGCCGCTTTTCATCAGGAGCGCGGCGCGCAGCAGGTCGACGGTGGAGCGGTGCAGGGGGCGCAGGTCGAGTCCCTCGCCCGCGACGGCGTTGATGACCTCGAGCGCCTGCGTCGTGGCGCCGGACAACAGATGCTTCACGAGCGCGAGGGCGCGCTCTTCGCCGCCCGCGCCAAGCAACTCCCGCGCCTGCTCGACGCTCACGCGCGCGCCGAACGACGTGATCAATTGATCCAGGAGGTTGGCGCCGTCGCGCAGGCTTCCGCCTGCCGCCCGCCCGACGAGGCGCAGCGCCTCCGGCGACACGTCCACCCCTTCGCTCTCCGCGATTCCCGTGAGCCGCTCCGTCATATCTTGCATTGCGATGCGGTGGAAGTCGAACCGCTGGCAGCGCGAGATGATGGTGGCGGGAAGGCGGTCGGCCTCCGTCGTGGCGAGCACGAACACGCTGTGGGGCGGGGGCTCCTCCAGCGTCTTGAGGAAGGCGTTGAAAGCGTCGTTGGTGAGCGCGTGGGCCTCGTCAATGATGTAGACCTTGTACTTGCCGACGGTGGGGGAGAAGCGGACTTTCTCGCGCAGGTCGCGTATCTCGTCAATGCCGCGGTTGCTGGCGGCGTCCACTTCGATCAGGTCGATGAAACTGCCGTTGTCCACGGCGCGGCAGTTGTCGCATGCGCCGCAGGGGTCGCCGAAGTTGGGCGGGCGCATCGTGCAGTTCAACGATTTGGCGAGGACGCGGGCGGCGCTCGTCTTGCCCGTGCCGCGCGGGCCGCAGAAGAGATAGGCGTGCGCCGTCCGCCCGTGAGCGACGGCCTGCGTGAGCGTCTGCGTGATCGCGCCCTGCCCGACGATGTCGGAGAAGCGCGGCGGGCGCCACTTGCGGTAAAGCACTTCGCCCGGCATCAGCGCGCCTCGAATCCGGCGGCGGACGCGGACGAAGCGTTGAGCGCCTCGCGGTTCATCAGCGCGCCCCCGCTCCGGCGGCGGACGCGGACGCGAACATGGCGTTCAGCGCGTCCGTCTCCGCCGCGCGCATCGCCGCTTCCTCGTCCGGCTCGGCGTGGTCGTGTCCTAGCAGGTGCAGCACGCCGTGGACGATCAGCAGCGCGACCTCCCGCTCCACAGAGACGTTGCGGGACGCCGCCTGCCGCGCCGCGTAGGGATAGGAGAGCACGACCTCGCCGAGGCTGGGCGTCTCGCCGGGGACGGGCGGAAATTCGGCGGGCGGGGCGCCGCCGCGCAGGAGGGCGCTCCCCTCTTCCGGCGGCGCGTCGCGTTCCCCGAACGAGAGCACGTCGGTGACTTCGTCGAGCCCCCGGAAGCGGCGGTTGAGGTCGCGCAGCGTGTCGTCGTCGGCGACGACGACGCTTGCGCCGCGTTCGCCGGCGGGGTCGGCGGCGGCGAGGGCGGCGGCGGCGGCGCGGCGCACCCAGGGCGCGGGCGCGCCTTCGCGGTAGGCGGAGAACACGCGGACGTCAACGCGCCGTTTGGCGGGTCGTGCGGGCATTGCTTCTTCCTTGGATCTCAGGGCGGGGACTCAGCGCGGGGGAACTTAGGCATAGTAGCACAGCGCGGCTTGGCGCTCCCACGCGCTGGCGGGCATTACGGGAGCCTACGGGGCGCGACGGGGGCGAGATTCCCGCCTACGCGGGAATGACGACAATGGGGAGCAGGCGGGACGCTGGGGGCGAGATTCCCGCCTACGCGGGAATGACGACAATGGGGAGCAGGCGGGACGCTGGGGGCGGGATTCCCGCCTACGCGGGAATGACGACAATGGGGAGCAGGCGGGACGCTGGGGGCGAGATTCCCGCCTACGCGGGAATGACGACAATGGGGAGCAGGCGGGACGCTGGGGGCGGGATTCCCGCCTACGCGGGAATGACGACAATGGGGAGCAGGCGGGACGCTGGGGGCGAGATTCCCGCCTACGCGGGAATGACGACAATGGGGAGCAGGCGGGACGCTGGGGGCGGGATTCCCGCCTACGCGGGCAGGGCGACCATGGCGCTCCCACGCGCTGGCGGGCATTACGGGAGCCTACGGGGCGCGACGGGGGCGCGGTTCCCGCCTACGCGGGAATGACGACCATGGGGAGCAGGCGAGGCGCGACGGGGGCGAGATTCCCGCCTACGCGGGAATGACGACCATGGGGAGCAGGCGGGGCGCGACGGGGGCGAGATTCCCGCCTACGCAGGCAGGGCGACCATGGGGAGCAGGCGGGACGCTGGGGGCGGGAATAGCGTAACCTTGCCCGCGAACGCTGGAGCGCCGTTCCCTAATTTGGCATTCGCAACCCCGAAAAAACGCCGCATCTTCTACGGCTGGCATATCCTCGGAGTCATTCTGCTGACGGGGCTGTTCGCCGGACCCACGAGCCAAGTGTTCATCGGCCTGCTCGTCGAACCGATCAACGCCGACACGGGCTGGAGCAGAACGTCCATCGCGGGAGCGGTGACGTTCGGGGGCATCCTCGCGGGCGTGAGCGCGCCGTTCGTCGGCTTGCTCGCCGACCGCTACAACCCCCGCATTCTGATGACGCTCGGCGTTCTGCTGATGGGCGGCTCGTTCTTTCTGATCGCGGGCGCGGGCAGCGTTTGGGTTCTCGTGCTGGGCTACGCCGTGGCGCGCGGCATCGCGCAGAATATGATCGCGGGCGTCGTGCCGCGCGTGGTCGTGGTCAACTGGTTCCGCCGAATGCGCGGGCGCGCCATCGGGCTGGTCGGAACGGCGCATCCCGTCGGCACGTTCGCAATGGGGCCGGCGTCGCTGTTCATCATCGAGCAAGGACTCACGTGGCGGTGGGTGTGGGTCATCTTCGGGGCGGCCGTGCTGGCGCTGCTCACGCTGCCGAACGCGCTCGTCATCCGGCGGACGCCGGAGGAGATGGGGCTGCTGCCCGACGGGGCGGACTCCCCGGGCAGCGCGGACGCGGCGCGGGAGGCGAGCGCCCGCGAGACGGAGCAGTCGTGGACGCTCCGCGAGGCCGTCCGCACGCCCGCGTTCACGCTGATCATCCTCTCCATCATTCTGACGAACTACGGCGGAGGCGGCCTGCCGTTTCATATGCCGCAGTACTACGCGCAGCAGGGCCTCGCGGCGTCGATCGGGGTGGCCGCCGTCAGCATGTTCGCCATCTCCGGCGCGTTCGCCAACACGCTCTGGGGGTTTTTGGCGGAGCATATCTCGGAGCGGCTTCTGGGCGTATTCACGATGCTGATGGGGCTGGCGCTCGCGCTGGGGTTTCAGTTCATCTCGCATCCTGCGGCGGCGGTCGGCTACGGCGCGCTGCTGGGGATCGCGGCGCGGGGCGAGGGCTCCATTCTGATGCTGCTGATCGCCAACTATTACGGGCGGCGCTCCTACGGGGCGATCTCCGGCCTCGTGCAGACGGCGCTGCTGGTCGGGCTTGCGCTGGGGCCGGTGATTATGGCGCGCATCCGCGAGGAGACGGGCTCCTACACGCTCGTCTTCTATTCATCCGCGGCGACGTTCACGCTCGCCGCCGTCCTGCTCGCGCTGGCGGTGAAGCCGAAACGCCCCGCGGCGGCGTGAGGGCGGAGAGTTCCCGCCTGCGCGGGAATGACGGGGCAGAGGGGGCGGGATTCCCGCCTACGCGGGAAGGGCGGCAAGGAGGGGCGAGGTTCCCGCTTTCGCGGGAATGACGTGGCAAGGGGGCGAGATTCCCGCCTACGCGGGAATGACGGGGCAAGGGGGCGCGCCGACTGGATTCCCGCCTTCGCGGGAATGACGGGGCGCAGGGGGGCGAGGTTCCCGCCTGCGCGGGAATGACGAGGCGCAGAGGGGCGAGATTCCCGCCTACGCGGGAATGACGGGGCAAGGGGGCGAGATTCCCGCCTACACGGGAATGACGGGGCAAGGGGGCGAGATTCCCGCCTGCGCGGGAATGACGGGACAAGGGGCGAGGTTCCCGCCTACGCGGGAATGACGATGCAAGGGGGCGCGGCACTGGATTCCCGCCTACGCGGGAATGACGGGGCAGGGGGGAGTAACGGGGTAGGGGGGCGGGAACGACGAGGGGAGGAGGGCGCCCGGCGGCTACTGCGCCGCGAGCCACTCGCCAACCGCGCCGGCGTTGATCTCCAGCCATCGCGTGTTGAGGCGGATGCTCTCCAGCGCCTGCTGAATGGAGCGCGCGGCGGACGGAGCAGGGCGCTCCTCGAAGAACGCTCGCGTGTCCTCCTCGCGCTCCGCTCCGGCGAATCCTCCGGCGATGGAGACGAGCCGCATAATGGCGAATCCGCCCTTTCCGTAGCGGCGGTCGATCTCCTCCCAGTTCTCCTTGACGAACTCCCACGTTCGCTCGCGCCCGTCGGGGTTCGCTCCGGCCTGAACGAGCACGATGGGGGCGTCCTGCGAGCGCACTTCGCCGCTCATCGAGCGGCTGAGCAGGTCGGCGAGGAGCGCGCCGTCCCGCACGCGCGTCAACGCCCCGAGAATCCGCACTTTCTCCTCGTGCAGACCGGCGGCGCGGTGGAGCCGCCAGAGGTCGTCGTAGACGGCGCGCCCGCCCTGCTGCGCCGCGAGGCCGAACGCCGCCGCTCTGATTTCCGGGGCGAGCGTGGACTCGCCGGAGGCGTGCCGCCGGAAGCGGGCAAGCGCCTCGCGGAGGGCGCTCTCGCCGCCGTAGCCGCCGAAGGCGCTGATGACGGCGCTCCGCCGCAGCGACTCCAGGTGGCCGTCGCCGGGCTGCGCGTCCCAGCCGACCTCCTCCGCCACTCCCTCGAACAGGCCGCGAGCGTAGGCGCGGAACGCATCCAAGTGCGGCGTGAACGCCAGCAGGCTCTCCATTCCCCGCAGGTTCGCCGCGAGGTCGCCCCAGACGATTGCGTCGCGCTCCGCCGTGAACGCCTGCGCGAGTTCGAGGAACACCGTCGCCGGAAGCCGGCCCGCTTTCACGAGCGCGTAAGCGTCGTTCTGCAAGCCCAGCCGGTCAACGGGCGGCAGCGCCTGCGCGGCGACCGCCTCGCCGAGCCTCCGCCATTCGTCCTCGGCGTAGGCGACGCGGAAGAAGCCGGTCTGCCCCGCGTTCAGTTTCACCCAGCGGGCGTCTCCGGCGCCAACGTCGAACTGGGCGCGGGCGCCGGAGAGCAGGCGTTTGGAGGTTTGTCCGCCGCTCGAGACGATGGAGACCGGCGCCGGCCATTGCGCACCGCCTTCCGGTTCGCCGAGCAGGCGGTCGTAGAGAAACCGCGACTGCGCCACGGCGGCCTGCGTCTCTCCCGCGCCGCGAGTTATCTCCACGCTCAGCGACGGATAGCCGATTTGCTTGATCCACGCCTCCATCAGCGGGACGACCGGCATCGGGAGGTCGGCGCCGCTCTCTTCGCCCGCCTCGCCGATCGCTTCCCAGAGGTGCGCGCCGCGCGCGTTTCCGTAGGCGTGGCGGCTGAGGTAGGAGCGCAGGCCATTGCGGAACGTCTCCACGCCGACGTAGTCCTCCAGCATCCGCAGCACGGAGCCGCCTTTGCTGTAACTGATCGCGTCGAACAGTTCGCGTATCTCGGCGGGGTCGTCCACCTGCGCCTCGATGGGGTGCGAGTTGCGGAGGCCGTCCAGCCCCAGCGCGGCGTTCGTGTCGTGGGAGACGAATTGCGTCCACATCTCCCACTCCGGGTAGAGATGGTCCACCGTCTTGTCGCCCATCCACGACGCGAACGACTCGTTCAGCCAGAGGTCGTCCCACCACTCCATCGTCACCAGGTCGCCGAACCACATATGCGCCATCTCGTGGGCGACGACTTCCATAATGCGCTGCTTCGCTTGCGGCGCGGAGTCGCCGGGGTCGTAGAGGAGCGCGGTCTCGCGGTAGGTGATGGCGCCCCAGTTCTCCATCGCTCCGGCGGCGAAGTCGGGCAGGGCGATATGATCCATCTTCGCCAGCGGGTACGGAACGCCGAAGTACTCGTTCATATAGCGGAGCGCGGCGATGCTGTTCTCCAGCGCGAAGCGCCCCAACTCTTCTTTTCCGCGCGTCGCCCACACCCGCACCAGCGTTCCGTCGTCCGCCTCGCCCTCCACGCGCGCCATATCGCCGACGACGAACGCGAGGAGGTAGGTTGACATCGGAGGCGTGCGCTCGAACGTCACCGCCTTCCGTCCGTCAGGCGCGGCTTCCGTTCGGGAGACGGGCATATTGGAGATCGCCTCCAACTCTTCCGGCACGACGAGCGTCACCTCGAAGGCGGCTTTGACGGCGGGCTCGTCCCAGCAGGGGAACGCGCGCCGGGCGTCGGTCGCCTCGAATTGCGTCGCCGCCATATAGCGCTCCGCCCCGTCGGCGTCCGTGTAACTGCTGCGGTAGAAACCGCAGAGTTGGTCGTTCAGGACGCCCGTGAACTCCATTCGGAGAACGGCGCGCCCCGGCTCGAGCGGCGAGGGGAAGCGCAGCGTCGCGCGCTCCGCCTTCGCATCCTGATCGATGGCGTCGGCGTCCATAGCCGCGCCGTCCGGGGTCTGAACTTGCGCGGAGGCGATCCGCAATTCGGCGGCGTTGAGCGTAACCTCCGACGTTCGCTCCGTCACGTCGGCCTCGACTTCCGCCCGTCCGGCGAACGTGAACGCCGTCAGGTCAGGCTCGAGCGCGAGGCGGTAGCAAACGGGGCGGACGTTGTCGGGCAAGCGGTGGGGAGAAGCAGCGGGCATAGGGCGAACCTCGCGCGGCGCATAGCAAGGCGCGGCGCATAGAAAACGATGGCACCCCCGGGGAGACTCGAACTCCCGCGCCCGGCTCCGGAGGCCGGCGCTCTATCCTCTGAGCTACGGGGGCATTGGGCGCATTATAGCCTATCCTGCGCGCCGCGGGGAGCGCATCAGCCTTGCGTTCGCCTGCCGCCCCGACCGCGCAGGAGGGAATCTCGCCCGCCCCCTCCCACCGGAGGGGAGAGGGATGGAGCGAGGAGGGGAGCGGCGCCCGCGTTCCGCCGGAGTCGGGCGGCGAGGGCCGTGCGCGTTCCGCCGGAGCGCCCGCCGGAGTCGTGGCGGCGAGGCCGTGCGCGGAAGCGCCGCGTAACCGCCCGAAAAACTATTGACCTGCGAGCGTTGCGCGACTATGATTCACAATGCTTGTCCGCACGGGGCTTGATGGTGTAGGCTTCAATAACCGAACGAAGCTCGCCTCCCGACGGCGCTTCGCACGATTCGGAAAGGGGGTTCGATGAACCGCTTCAGCGTTAGGAACATATCTTTGGTGCTCCTCGTAGCTCTCCTGAGCCTCTTCGCGGCCGCGTGCAGCGGCGCGGACGGAGCCACCGGCCCCGCAGGCCCGGCAGGCCCCGCCGGAGCGACGGGCGCTGACGGAGCGGCGGGCCCCGCCGGCCCGGCAGGCCCCGCCGGAGCGCGCGGCCCCCAAGGCGCGGTTGGCGCGCGCGGCCCCGCAGGCTCCGATGGCGCGCCAGGCGCTGACGGCGCCCCCGGCGCGGCGGGCGTCCCCGGCGTCCCCGGCGTCCCCGGACAGGACGGCGGCGCGAGAGCCGTTACGCTGATGCGGGACACCTTCTCCGCCAGCCTCCCCGTCAGCACGACCGCGGTCTTCACCGGCTTCGACTCCGGCGAGGAAGTCAGCGTAATGCTGGTGTTCGAGGACGGCTCGGACTACGACCTCGGCATGGCCACCGCCAACGCCGGCGGGATGGCCTCCGTTGATGTCCGGCATGACGGACTCGACGCCGGAACCTACGCCGTCGTGGGCGGCGCCGCCAGCACCCCGCTCTTCGTCAAGTAAGACGGCGAGAGAAATCAGACGCAAAGGCCACTGTCCGCGCCCCGGAATTCCGGGGCGCGGACTTGGCCTCTTTGCTTTGCCTGAAAGACTCGCCGCCGCTGCGCCCCTCCGTTCCTGACAGAGCCCTCTTGAGCGCTTGCCCATGGGCATACGCAGGGCGGGGAGATCCGCGCCGTTCGGCGGCGAGGAAGACGCAGGGCGGTAGGGATAGGCTCCGCGCCTTCGCAGCGCTGGCGCGCGCAGCGAATAGGAGAGAGAACCAGGCTGCCCCGCCGCCCTAGCGCCCCGCCTCCCGTTTAGTGCGTGAGGATCTGGTGCAAGAAGAGTTTGGTGCGCTCCTCTTTGGGATTGATGAAAAACTCTTTCGGCGGCCCCTCCTCCACAATCGTTCCCTCGTCCATAAAGATCACGCGATCGGCGGCCTCGCGGGCGAAGCCGATCTCGTGCGTTACGATCATCATCGTCATGCCGGAGCGGGCGAGTTCGCGCATCACGTCCAGCACCTCGCGGATCATTTCCGGGTCGAGGGCGGAGGTCGGCTCGTCGAAGAGCATCACGTTGGGCTGCATTGCGAGCGCGCGGGCGATGGCGACGCGCTGCTGCTGCCCGCCGGAGAGTTCGGCGGGATACTTCTCCGCCTGCTCCGGGATGCCGACCCGCTCCAGCAGCGCGCGGGCCGCCTGCTCCGCCTCGCGGCGCGGCAGTTTCCGCACCTTGATCGGCGCGAGCGTGATGTTGTTTATCACCGAGAGGTGCGGGAACAGGTTGAACGACTGAAACACCATCCCCACGTCGCGGCGGATCGCGTCAATGTGGCGGACGTCGTTCGTCATCTCCACGCCGTCCACGAAGATTTGGCCGCGCTGGTGCTCCTCCAGCCGGTTCACCGCGCGGATGAAGGTGGACTTGCCGGAGCCGGACGGCCCCATAATGACGACCTTCTCTCCGCGGCGGACGGAGGTCGTGATGCCCCGCAGGACGTGGAACGAGCCGAACCACTTGTGCACGTCTTTGAAGACGATGATGTCGTCGGAAGCCGGGGTTTCTTCGGGGGCGGTCGTCACGGGAACCTCCCTGCGTAGCCTGCGTGTCTTTTGATTGCGCGGTCGGGCGGGGCGGATCACCGCTGCCCGACGCCGAGGTGCGTCTCGAGCCGCTTGCTGAAGTACGACATTGCGTAGGTGAACACCCAAAAGACGACCGCGATGAAGATGAAGAGTTCACGGGCGTGGAGCAGATACTCCGTGTTGCCTTGAATGAACGCGCGCCCGATTTGCACGATGTCCAGCATTGCGATGATGTAGACGAGGCTGGTGTCCTTGAAGAGCGCGATGAACTGGTTGGCGAGCGCGGGGATGACGTTGCGGATGGCCTGCGGCAGCGAGATGAAAAGCGTCGTTTGCCAGGCGGCGAGGCCGAGCGCGCGGGAGGCTTGCGCCTGCCCCGGATGCAGCGACTGCAGCCCGCCCCGAACGTTCTCCGCCATATACGCGGCGGAGAAGAGAATGATCACGATGGCCGCGCGCGTCACGGAATTCAGCGGAAAGTTCTCAGGAAACGCGAGCGGCACGAGCACCTGCGACATAAACAGCAGCGTGATGAGCGGCATCCCCCGCATCACCTCGATGAAAAAGACGCAGAGCAGTTTGAGGACGGGAAGGTTGCTGCGCCGCCCCAGCGCGAGCCCGACGCCGAGCGGAAAACTGAAGACGATGCCCGTCAGCGCGAGCAGAATGTTCAGCATCAGCCCGCCCCACTTCTCGACGACGACCGGCTCGAGGCCCAAGAAGCCGCCCCGCAGCAGAAGGAGCGTCAGCAGAAACGCGCCCACCGACGCGATGATCGCCCGGCTCGGCGTGTTCAGCGGCGTGTGGCGGCCTATCGCCCAGCCGGCGCCCAGCGCCGGAACGTTGGCCAGCAGCAGCAGCCGCACGTCCCACCCCATCTCGTTCAGGCTGTAGGGCAGGAAGGCGAACGCGGCGGAGGTCAGCGCGACGGCGAAGGCGGCGCGCTTGACGGAGACGGAGGCGGTGATCGCCCAGAAAACGCCCAGCAGCGCGGTCGCCATCAGCAGCCCGGCCTGCGGGCGCCAGAAGCAATTCTGCCCCGGGCAGGACGTCTCCGCGTTGTACTGCCCGATGACGAAGCGCCCTCCCAGTTTGACGATGACCTCCCAGTCGGCGCTGAAGAAGATCCACGCGAGCGAAAACCACAGCCCAACCGCGATGGCGGCGGCCGACACCAGCGTGAGCGCGCCGCTGAGCCGGGAGCCGAACAGGTTCTCCCGCGCCCAGCCGAGCGCGCCCGCGCTCAGAGGCGGCGGAGGCAGCGTCGGGGCGTTGACGGTCTGCGCCATCGGCTAAGCCCCCTTGAATCCAATGCGCCAGTTGTACAGGTTGCCCGCCAGCGACCAAGCGAGGCTCATCGCAAGGTAGGACGCCATAATCAGGATGAACAGCGAAATGGCCGGCGCGGTCTGCGTCATCGTGATCGTGACGCTCGTCAGTTCCGAGTAGCCTATCGCGCCTCCGAGGCTGCTGTTCTTCGTGAGGTTGAGGCACTGGCTGATGAGCGGCGGGACGATGACGCGAAGCGCTTGAGGGAAGGTGACGAGACGCAGCACGCCGATAGGGGAAAGGCCGAGCGCGCGCGCCGCCTCCAACTGCCCCTTGCGGACGGATTGAATGCCCGCGCGAACGATCTCGGCGATGAACGCGGCGGTGTAGATGACGAGCCCGATGAGCAGAACGAACAGTCCGGCGCGGACGGTGAAGCCCCCCGCGATGCGCCCGAACGCCCCCTGCGGCGCGGGAGTCGAGATGGCGAAAGGCGCGTCGCCGTTGACGATCATCAGGGCGACCCAGCCGACGGCGCCGATGAGGACGGCGGCGGCGGTTCCGCTGATGATCGGATACGAGGCGCGCCCCGTCTCGATCTCCCGCCGCGTGAGGATGCGGTGGACGACGAAGCCTGCGGCGACGGCGATGGCGGCGGACGCGAGCCACAGATACGGGGCCAGCGCCGCTAATCCTCCGCTGTAAAGATCGCCTCCGCCGGTGGGCAGCGGCCAGGGAATGGAGACGCCCGCGTTGTTGATGTACGCCCTGCCGAACAGAACGTGCGTGTTCCGCGTGGGCGGGAGGGAGAGCACGATGTAGAACCAGAAGAGCAGTTGGATGAGCAGCGGAACGTTGCGGAAGAATTCCACGTACGCGCCTGCGATTCGCGCCACGAGCCAGTTGCTCGAGAGGCGCGCCACGCCGACCGCGATCCCCAGCGCGGTCGCCAGCGCGACGCCCACCACCGCCACGATCGCCGTGTTCGTCGCGGCCACGAAAAGCGCGTAGCCGAACGTGTCGGACGGCTCGTAGGGAATGAAATGCTCGCCGATGGGCGTCTGATACTGGCGAGAGAGAAAGTCGAACCCGTAGGGGATATTGCGGTCCTGAATGGCGTTGGCGATGTTGCTGAAGAACCAGGCGACGAGAGCGACGACCAAGACGGCGGACACGATCTGGAGCGTCCACTGAATAATGACGACGTGGCGCCAGACGGGTATGCCCTGATATGTGAGGACTCGCGGCGCTTGAGCCATAGGAGCGTCCTGTGCGCGGGTGTCGCGCGGGCAACTCTACTCCAGCGCGGGCGAATTGGCAACGCCGGGCGCCGCCGCGCTAGGTTCCGCGCAGGCGGGGCTGCTGGACGGGCTGCTCAGGCTCGTGGGTCACGATGCGGATGCTGGCCATTCCGGGGACGGCTTTGAGGGAGGCGAGCATAGCAGGAGTCACAGGGTCGTCGAAGCCGACGACCATCGTCGCCGCGCCGCGCGGGGCCTCGCGCCCGACTTCCATAAACGAGATGTTCACGTCGTGCTCGCCCGCTATCGTGCCGACTCTGCCGATCATTCCGGGCTGGTCGGTGTGCGTGGCGAAGAGCATATAGGGCGCGCCGGGCTCCATATCCAGGTAGAAGTCGTTGATGCGGTGGATGTGCGTTTTGCCGTGCACGGACGCGCCCGCGAGGTAGACGGCGCCCTCCGTCGAGCGCACCTCGACGCCTATGAGGTTCAGATACTGGTCGACGCCCTCGGGGTGCTTCTCTTCGGCGACGAGGATGCCGCGCTCGTGGGCCATCGCGGGGGCGTTGACGAGGTTGACGCGCATATCGGTGGCGGCGCCCAGCACGCCCACGAGGGCGGCGGACGCGAGGACTTTGACGTCGTGCTGCGCGATCTCTCCGAACACGCGGAGCGTGACGGCCTGCAACTGGCCGTCGGCGAGTTGAATGGCGATGCGCCCGAGCGTGGTCGCGACTGGCAGGTAGGGGCCGAGCGATTCCCAGACCTCCTGGGAGACGAACGGCATATTGATGGTGTAGGGGGCGGCGCCGCCGTCGAGAATGGCGATCAGTTGGTCAACGACCTCGAGGGCGACCTCGACTTGCGCCTCTTCGGTGGAGGCGCCGAGGTGCGGCGTGAGGACGGCGCGCTCCTCGCCGCGCAACGGCAGGTCGGCGGGCGGGGGCTCGACGGGGAAGACGTCCAGGGCGGCGCCTGCGACGCGCCCGCCGGCGATGGCCTCCTGCAGCAGGCGCTCGTCCACGAGGCCGCCGCGGGCGGCGTTCACGATGCGGACGCCCGGCTTGAGGAGCGCGAACTCGGGCTCGCCGATCAGGCTCTTCGTTCCGGCGGTGAGCGGCGTGTGGATGCTGATGAAGTCCGACTCCTCCAGCAGCCGCTCCATCGGGACGGCCTCGACGCCGAGATTCCGCGCGCGCTCTTGCGAGACGTAGGGGTCGTGGGCGATCACGCGCATATGGAAGGCGCGGGCGCGGTGCGCGACTTCGGAGCCGACGCGCCCCAGCCCGATGACGCCGAGCGTCTTGCCGCGCAGTTCGACGCCCATAAAGCGGGCGCGCGTCCATTCGCCGCGCCGCATCGAGGCGTCGGCCTGCGGAATGTTGCGCGCCAGCGACATCAGCAGCGCGAAGGAGTGCTCGGCGGCGGCGATGGTGTTGCCGGTGGGCGAGTTGACGACGGCGACGCCCCGCTGGGTGGCGGCGTCGACGTCTATGTTGTCAACGCCCACCCCTGCGCGGCCAATGCCCAGCATCCGCTCCGCGCTTTCGATGACGCGGGCGGTTACTTTCGTCTCGCTGCGGACGATCATCGCCTCGTAGCCGCCCACGACGGCGCGCAACTCGTCCTCGCTCAGCCCCCTGCGGACGTCGACGTGATGGCCTGCGCGGACGAGCCGGTCGACGCCGCGCGGGTCTATCGGGTCCGCGACGAGTACTTTCGCCATTCGCGCCCCGCGCCCTCTAGCCGACTGCGGCGGGCGAGCGCTCCAACTTGGGGAGCGCGTCGCGCAGCGCGGCGAAGACGTCGTCTATGTCTTCCGTGCTGACGTAGCCCATATGCCCGATGCGGAACACGCGCCCCGTGAGGAGGCCGCGCCCTTCCGCCGCGATGATGTCGTACTCGTCGCGGAGCATCGCCAGCAGCGCCTCGTCGGTGATTCCGTCGGGAACCCACGCGGCGGTGACGGTGTTGGAAGCGCGCCGCTCGTCTTTGGCGACGAGGCCGATGCCCATCGCCCGCAAGCCGTCCCTCGTGTACTGGGCGATTTCCTGATGGAAGCCGTACACCGCCTCCATATCGCCCCGCGCCAGCATCCGCTGCACGGCGTGGTCGAGGCCGAACAGGAGCGAGACCGCCGGCGTCCAGGGCGTCTGCCCCGCGTCAAGCGACTTCTTCGCCTCGGCGAGGCTGAAGTAGAACTTGGGCATTGTGGACGCCTCCGCCGCCTTCCAAGCGCGCTCGCTGAACGAGATCATCGCAAGCCCCGGCGGGCACATCCAACCCTTCTGCGAGCCGGCCACGACGACGTCCAAGTCCCACTCGTCCACCGGCAACTTGATGGAGCCGAGCGACGAGATGGCGTCCACGAGCAGCAACTTGCCGAACTCGCCTTTCACGATGCCGGCGATCGTCTCGAGGTCGTTCGTGATGCCGGTCGAGGTTTCGTTGTGCGTCACGAGGACGGCGGTCACGGCGGGGTCGTCGCGGAGCGCCTGCCGGATTTGCTCCGGGTCGGCGGCGTCGCCGTCGGGGAACTTGAGTTCGTTGACGCTCGCGCCGTAGGCGGCGGCGATTTTGAGGAAGCGGTCGCCGAAGTTGCCGATGGTGACGCCCAGCACGCGGTCGCCGGGGGAGAGCGTGTTGACGACCGCCGCCTCCATCGCGCCGGTGCCGGACGACGTGAGGGTGAAGAGGTCGTTGGCGGTCTGGAACGCGCGCTGCAGGTTCGCGGTCGTCCGCCGGATGATGTCGGCGAACTCGACGCCCCGGTGGTCGATCATCTCTTTGCTCATCGCCTCGTACACGTCCGGGGGGACGGGCGTCGGGCCGGGCAATCGCAGGTTGGCCATCAATGCCTCCTATGGGCATGCCGTCCGCCGCGCGCGGGGCGGGCGAACGGGAATCGCGGTCGTAAGCGCGGCAAGGCGCGAGCGCCCGCCGCCGCTCAGAGTATAGCAGGCCGGGGCGCTGCGGGCAGGCTAACGTCCCGCTGTCCCCCCAGCGCCGCCTTCGCGTTGCCGCGTCCGCCGCAGGCGTGCTAGGATTGCCGCCGTAGACCTCACCCCGATGGAGGGAGTCCGTATGAACGGCATCAGCGAACGCATCCGGCGACATATCGAAACGCGGGTGGGAGTGCACACGGCATACGCACGCGAGGGAGAGGCGCGCACCAGAATCGCACTCATAGACCCCTTCCTGCGGGATGTCCTCAACTACGACCCCAGCATTCCGACTCAAGTGGTGGTTGAGAACATCGCAGACGTTAGGGGAAGAGGAACGAGAAACAAAGCGGACTACGCGCTCATGCAAAATGGGCAACCCTTAGTGGTCGTCGAAGCGAAATCGGCGGACAGCTCGTTGGCAGGAGCGGTCGAGCAGCTGAACGGCTACCTCCATGGAACCCGTTCGGCTCGTTTCGGCATCTGCACCAACGGGCTGGGCTACCACTTTTACAAACTGGACACCGACAAGCGGTACATGGAAACCGAGCCGTTCTTTACGGTTGACCTCCAGCGGGGCAACCCTGCGGAAGACTCCGACGTAGCCCACCTCCTCGCAATGTTCGCCCGGGAGGATTTCAATCCAGAGGGAATCGAGAAGTGGGCAGACCTCAGGAACCGCAGAACGGCTATAAAGTCGAGGCTCCAAGAGGAGTTGACTAACCCTTCCGACGGCCTGGTCAGCCTGCTTATGGACAAGGTTGGCGCGGGAAGCGACCAACTCGACTATTACACACCCATCGTCCATGAGGTCGCGCGCGACTTTTTGGGGTTGCCCAGCCCCCAACCCCAGCGTCCAGCGACCCCTGCGGCAGGGGCTCCCAGCGCATCCACGCCTTCAGCGCAGATCAACGCAGGAGAGGTCCCCGTCCGTTGGAAGTATAAGGGGGCTGAGTACAACGCGGTCTTGCAATCCGACGGCTTCGTGCGCTTGCCGGACGGAACGCCACGCGCGCCGGGAGGAGCATGCAAGGCCGCATTGGGGAAATACATCCACATCATGGGCTGGCGGGCTTGGCAATACTACGACGAACAAACCGGACGCTGGAAGTCCATCAAAGACCTTCCCAACGCCGCTGATATGAAGGCCAACAATTCGAGGCGTAGGGGCAGACAACCCTAGAGGACGACGGCGGAGCGCGCCCGATGGCCATTCCTAGCGACGACGAATTGCTGCGGCTGCTGCAGGGCGGCGAGTCGCATCGCGTCGAGTTCAAGGAGTCGCTGAGCGGAGGCGCGGCGAACGCCGTGCGCGAAGCGGCGTGCGCGTTCGCCAACGACCTCCCCGGCGGCGGCCTGCCCGGGGTGGTGTTCGTCGGCGTCCGGAACGACGGGTCGCCAACGGGCGAGCCGGTGACCGACGAATTGCTCCGTCAGTTGGCCGACGTCAAGACGGACGGGAACATCGTGCCGCCGCCGTCCCTTTTCGTGGAGAAGCGCCTACTGGCCGGAAGCGAGGTCGCCGTGATGGCCGTGCTGCCGTCGGACTCCCCGCCGGTGCGCTGCAGAGGCCGGATACACGTGCGGACGGGTTCGCGGCGCGGCGTTGCGACCGAGCAGGACGAGCGCATTCTCAACGAGCGCAGGCGGCACGGCCAACGGCCTTTCGACCTCGATCCCATCCCTTCCGCGAAGATGAGCGACCTGAACCTGACGTTCTTCGAAAACGACTACCTCCCCCAGGCGTTCGCGCCCGACGTGCTGGAGGCGAACGACCGGACTCGGGAGCAACGCTTGGCGTCGTTGAAAATGATCGCCTCTCCCGACGACCCGACGCCGACCGTGCTAGGACTGCTCGTTCTCGGCAAGAACCCGCAAGATTTCATTCCCGGAGCCTATGCGTTGTTCCTCAGAATAGACGGAACGGAACTCTCCGACCCGATCATAGACAGCGAAGAGGCGAAGGGAGCGGTCTTGGACGTGCTGCGCCGTTTGGACGATAAATTGATTTCCCACAATCGCGTGGCCGTTGATCTGACGTCCGCGAGCACGGAGCGCAGGGAAAGCCTCTATCCCGTCGCCGCGCTGCAGCAGATCACGCGCAACGCCGTGATGCACCGCGCCTACGAGGCGACGAACGCCCCGGTGCGGGTGACGTGGTTCGCCGACCGGATCGAGGTGATCAGCCCCGGGGGTCTCTACGGGAGCGTCAACGAGGAGAACTTCGGCGTGCCGGGCGTAACCGACTACCGGAACCCCAACCTCGCGGAGGCGATGCGAACGATGGGCTTGGTGCAGCGTTTCGGCGTCGGGATAGCGACGGCGCGGCGGCTGTTCCAAGAGGCGGGGCGCCCTGCGCCCGTGTTCTCCGACATCGGCAATTTCGTCAAGGCGGAGGCGCGCGGCGCGCGCTGAACGCGCCGCCTCCCTGCGGCGCCCCTCTGCCCCCTAACCTTCCAACCCGCCCTCCGCCTTGTACTGCCGCCCCAACTGCACGTACTCGTCGGCGTTCATCTTCACGAGTTCGTAGTGCTTGCCAGTCATCGGGCCGATGACTTTCGCCGGAACGCCCGCGGCGATTGATTCGTCCGGGACGCTCCGCCCCTCCAGCAGCACGGCGCCCGCCGCCACGATGCACCAATCGCCCACCGACGATTTGTCGTTCAGCGCGCAGTTGTTCCCCAGCAGGCAGTGATCGCCCACGCGCTCCGCGTGGCAGACGACCGCGTGGCCGAGCGTCACGTAGTTTCCAATCGTCAGATCGCCGTCGGCGTGGCAGATGGAGCCGTCCTGAATGTTCGTTCCCTCGCCGATCGTCATCGTTCCCCGGTCGGAGCGGAGCACGACGCCGGGCCAGACGGATGCGTAGGCGCCGATGCGGACGTCGCCGATGACGTAGGCGAACTCGCTGACGAACGCCGTCGGGTGGACTTGCGGGCTCTTCCCGCCGAGGCTGCGAAGCATACGCGCTCCTTCCGTGTCGCGTTCCGATGATACGCCGCCCCGCGCGGCCTAGCGTATAATCCGGCCTGCGATGGGCATCTACGATAAACAAGCGGCGGAGCGCGCCCGCGAGGATGAGCGCGCCTGGGAGAGCGGCGAACTGCGGAGGACGCTGGAGCGCGCCCCGGAGTCGCAGGATCGCTTCCTCACCGTCTCCGGGCGCGAGATTCAGCGCTTGTACACGCCGTCGTCCGCGCCCGCGCTCGACTACGCCGCCGACCTCGGCTTCCCCGGCGCCTACCCTTTCACGCGCGGCGTCTACCCCACGATGTACCGCGCCCGCCAGTGGACGCGGCGCCAGATCGCCGGATTCGGAACCGCCGTCGCCACCAACGAGCGCTACAAGTATCTCCTCGCGCATGGGCAGACCGGCCTCTCGACCGACTTCGACCATCCCACGCTCACGGGGTACGACTCGCTCCATCCGCTCGCCGAGGGCGAGGTCGGCAGGCTCGGCGTGGCCATCGACACCGCCCGCGATATGTCCGACCTGTTCGACGGCATCCCGATTGACAAGGTCAGCATCTCGCTCACGATCAACCATCCCGCCATCGTGCTGCTGAGTTTCCTGCTCGCTCACGCCGAGCAGGCGGGCGTCGCGTGGGAAACGCTGCGCGGCACCGTGCAAAACGACGCCCTCAAAGAGTTCCACGGGCAAAAGACGTTCGCCCTTCCGCCGCGCGGCGCCTACCGGATGACGATGGACGTCGTCGAGTTCTGCACCCGCAACGTCCCCAACTGGAACACGATCTCCATATCCGGCTACCACACCCGCGAGGCCGGCTCGACGGCGGGGCAAGAGGTCGGCTTCACGCTCGCGCAGGGAATGGCCTACGTCGAGGGCGGACTGCGGCGCGGCCTCTCGCCCGACGAGTTCGGCCCGCGCCTCTCGTTCTTCTTCGGCGTGCATATGGATTTCTTCGAGGAGGTCGCCAAACTGCGCGCCGCCCGCCGCCTCTGGGCGCGGATTATGAAAGAGCGGTACGGCGCGACCGACCCGCGCGCGATGCTCTGCCGCTTCCACGCCCAAACGCTCGGCTCCACGCTCATCCGCGAGGGCCCGCTCAACAACCTCATCCGGGGCTCCACGCAGGCGATGGCCGCCGCGCTCGGCGGCGCGCAGTCGCTCCACGTCAGCGGGTACGACGAGGCGCACGACATCCCCTCCGAGGACGCGATGCGTATGTCGCTCAACACGCAGCGCATCATCGGCAACGAGACGGGCGTCGCCAACACGATAGACCCCCTCGGCGGCTCCTTCTTCGTCGAGCGCCTCACGAACGAGATCGAGGAGGAGGCTCGCGCCTACATCAACGTCATCGAGGATATGGGCGGCGGCGAGGGCGTCCTCTCCGGTATGTTCGCCGCCATAGAGAACGGCTACATCGAGCGCGAAATCTCCGACGCGGCGTTCGACTACCAGCAGCGCATCGAGGACGGCGCGTACCAAGTGCTCGGCCTCAACGACCGCGAGGAGGAGCCCGCGCCGCCGCCCGAACTCTACGAGCACGACGACGACGAAGAGGAGCGGCAGGTCGCGCGCTTGGAGAAGGTCGTCCGCGAGCGCGACGCCTCCCGCGCCGACGCCGCCCTCGACGCGCTCCGCCATGCCGCTAGGGGCGATGAAAACACGATGCCCTTCATCATGGAAGCCGCCCGCGCCGACGCATCCGAGGGCGAGATTATGGCCGCCCTCCGCGACGTCTTCGGCGACCACGAAGACCCCGCCGTCTTCTAGGAGGGGCATAGAGAGGCTTGCGCATAACTTGGCCAAGAAATTGGGGCTGACACATTCCGATGAGCCTATTAGTAATAAGCCGTACGTTACCCAACCCAGAGGAGGGCGATTATGAACGGGCAGAACGGCAACGGCGACAACCACTCCAATCAGATGAACCCGAACAATGACGCCTACTGGCAAGCCAGAGGCTGGCGCGCGCGCCCGGACGACTGGAAAGACCGTGTCGCCAGAGAAGGCCGGAGCGCGCCGCATGCTTCCGTCCGTAAGTAGCGAAACCTTGCCGGAAGGAACCGCAAGGCATCCGCCTTGCGGTTCATAATCGCCAGGACGCCATGGCAACGAGAACGCCATACGCAGCCCCGCTCAGCGGCCAGATCATCGGAACAGCGGTCACCGCGCTGCGCCTTCAAGACGAAGCGCTGAACCGCAGAACCGCGAGACGCTACTTCAGGGGCGAGCCGGTCACGCAGTTCGCCAAGCACGAAATCTTCACGGCCATTGGCCGGGAACTCCTCGACCTCGGCGTCATTCCGCCGTCTCCTTTCCTCGAAAAGAGCCAAGTCCCCTTTCCGCGGGTAGTCTCCTTATTGATCGCTTGGCACGCCGAGCAATGGGACAACCTCGTCGGCTACATGCGGAGCGTGTCCGCACATGTGGACCGACCTGACTTGGCCGCAGCCTCCTACCTCAGACTGGTGGTCGTGGACTTGGCTCTTCGGGCTTCAGCCGTCTATATGTTGGCGGAACTCCCTACGCCCAGCGAAGACGCTCCCCTGTGGAGCAAGGACAACGGATTCGCAGCGCGCCTGAAGCAACTTCTCGATCAATGCGGCAAGGCGCGCCCAACCCGCAGCCAGTTGGCGGAGGCAATAGGCGTAGACGAGAACACCGTAGACAACTGGCTAGCTGGAAGGTCTATGCCCCAACGAGCCAACATAGAGCGCGTCGCCCAAGTCCTCGCAGAGCGCATCCCACAGGCCGATGCTCGCTCCCTTGCCGGTCAACTTCACCTGCGCTACGCGCTTGGCGCCGTCTGCAATCTGCTCGCAGAGCATGTGGGGCGCGAGACGGTTGAATATCTCGCGGCGGCGCTCACGCGATTCATAAGCCGCAACCTGTCGGGCCTCAGGCAGTTCAGCAAATTGTCTTATGACGATGCTATGCAGCGACAATTTTTCGTTCTGGCGCTGGGAGCGCAATTCATAGTTAGCCCTCATCTCCTGAAACATCTCTGGCGCCTGGAGGATGACGCCGTATGGCGGACGGAACTGATGGCGGCGTCCAAACCGTGGCATTTGCGCCTCTCGCATATCGCCCAGAGCCTCGGAGGCCACGACGAGGTCGTGCGTCAAGTGTCGCAGGAATACGGAATACCGGAAGAAGCGGCGCGCGAGATACTGAACGCTGCATTGCGTGACGTGCCGGCTGACCCGACCCGGCTGCCGCCTCAATCTGAAGGCGCAACTCTCTTTAGGATCAAAGGCGACGCCAAGTACAGCGCGCGCAACCGGATGATTCAATTCGCGCAAGCGCGATCAGAAGGCGACTTGCCTACAGCCCTCATTCATGTCCGGCGCGCCGTTGAACTCCAGCCCGAGAACCCCGATTATCACTTTCAACTCGGCGGGACTCTTGGAAAGACGTGGGATGCAGGGGACGCTGAGGAGGGAATCCAAGAGTGCTGGATAGCGGCAGGCCTCAGCCCCGGCTGGGAAATGCCTCGCGTAGAAGTCGGAATCATTCTGCTGAACGCCCGCCGCGACCAGGAAGCGCACGAGCATTTGGAGGGAATGGCGTCCTCATCGGAATCCTTGTCCGCTCACTTGGCGTTTAACTTGGGCGTTGCGCGCCTGCGCGTGGGAGACTTGGACGGAGCCTTGAACGCCCTAGGGAAGACGCTCCAAGAGCAACCTGACCATGCCATAGCGTTGGATTTGGCCGCGCATTGCGCGTTCCTAGCAGGCGACAGGGCGAAAGGGCGGCGTCTGGCGAAAAGCGCAGCGCAATTGGGCTATCGCGAGTCCTATGACGAATGGATTGTGAAGGGAAAGCGGCCGGGGCTGCATCATTTGGCGTAGGCAAGAGCAAGAGTCGGCAAGCAGTTTGCTATACTCTCGCCAACGACCAACCTCATAGGACGATAGCCGCATAACCTTATGACAACCCCCAAACCCGCGAAAATCATCCTCGCCAAACTCGGCCTCGACGGCCACGACCGCGGCGTCAAGGTCATCGCCAAGGCCCTCGAGAAGGCCGGCATGGACGTCGTCTATATGGGCATGCGCGTCACCCCGGAGCAGGTCGCCGACCGCGCGCAGGAGGAAAACGCCGACGTCATCGGCGTCTCCCTCCTCTCCGGCGCGCACAAGCCCCTGATGGCCAAACTGATGAAAGCCGTCGAAGAGCGCGAAATGCGCGGCGAGGCCCTCATCCTCCTCGGCGGAACCGTCCCCGACGCCGACCGCGAATCCCTCGCCGAGATCGGCGTCGACGGCGTCTTCCCCGTCGGCTCCAGCCTCCGCGACATCGAAGCCTTCATCACCGAGCGCCTCTCGGCCCGCGAGGAGCGCGGATGACCGCCGAGTGGCCGCCCGTCTACGACCCCTCCTACGTTCCGCCCGACGATCAAGAGCATTGGAGCCCCGCGCTCGAGACGATGCATCCCGCCGAGCGCGACGTCCTCATCGCCGCCAAACTGCGGCGGCAGGCCGCCTGGGCCTACGAGCGCTCCCCTTTCTACCGCAAGCGCTGGGATGAGGCCGGGTTCCGCCCGGAGCAACTGAAAACGCTCGACGACGTCCGCCGCATCCCCATCGTCACGAAAGAAGACCTCCGCCAAGACCTCCTCGACAACCCGCCGTTCGGCAGCAACGTCTGCGCCGACTGGCGCGACATTCTCCGCGTGCACGGCTCGTCCGGCACCACCGGCATCCCCACCGTCATCGCCATCAGCAAGGGCGACTGGGAGCGCATCGGCGAGGCGCACGCCCGCGTCGAGTGGGGCGCGGGCGTCAGGCCGGGCGACACGGTTTTTATGGCCGCTCCGTTCAGCCTCTATATGGGCGCGTGGGGAATGCTGGTCGGCGCCGAGCGCATGGGCGCCAAGTGCTTCCCTTTCGGCGCGGGCGCGCCCGGGCAAACCCGAATGGCCGTCCGCTGGTGCCTCGCCGCCCGCCCCTCCGTCTTCTACGGCACGCCCTCCTTCTGCCTCTACCTCGCGGAGACGGCCAAAGAGGAAGGCGTAGACCCCAAAGATTTCGGCTTTCGCCTCCTCTTCTTCTCCGGCGAGCCCGGCGGCTCCATCCCCGGCACGCGCCGCGCCCTCGAGCGGGTCTACGGCGGCCCCGTCATCGTGGACAGCGGCTCCACCGGCGAAATGACCCCGTGGATGAGCAACGGCGGATGCCGCCATGCCCCGGGAATGCACCTCTGGCAGGATATGGTCTACACCCAACTCCTGAATCCCGACACCCGCGAGGCCGCTCCCTACGGCGGCGAGGGCGTTCCCGTCTACACCCACCTCGAGCGCGCGTCGCAGCCGCTCATCCGCTTCTGGTCGGGCGACCTCGCCAGTTGGACGGACGAGCCATGCGCCTGCGGGCGCACCTACCCCACGATGCCGCGCGGCATCTACGGCCGCGTGGACGATATGGTCGTCGTGCGCGGCGAGAACGTCTACCCCAGCGCCGTCGAGAACGTCGTCCGCGCGACGCCCGGCCTCACCGGCGAGTTCCGTATGGTCGTCTCCCGCGAGCGCGCGATGGACGAACTCGCCGTCCTCGCCGAATACACCGCCGAAGCCGCGGACTCTCCTGACGCCGTGGACCGGATCGCCCGCCAACTCCAATCCGACCTCGGCGCGACGCTCGGCATCCGCGCCGGCGTCCAACTGAAGCCTCCCGGCGAACTCGAGCGCACGCAGTTCAAGGCGCGCCGCGTCATAGACGAGCGCGACCTCTATCAGGATTCCTTTGCGTAACCGGTGAGGGATCAAGGCGATGTCCAGCATCGAAACGCATGAACTCGACGCTGCCCGGTGGGGCGACTTCGAGCGGTTGTTCGAGGAGCGCGGCGGGCCGAAATACTGCTGGTGCCTGGTCTGGCGGCGCGACGAGAACGGCAAAAGCCCGCAGGGACGCCCGGCGCGCAAGGATGCGATGCGCCGCAAGGTCGCGGGCGGCGGGCGAGTCGGCCTGCTGGCCTACCTCGACGGCGAGCCCGCCGCATGGTGCTCCGTCGCGCCCCGCAGCGCGTTCGTCCGCATAGGCGGCGTCCACCCGCCGGGCGAGGACGAGTCGCGCGTGTGGTCAATCTCGTGCTTCTACGTGCCGAGACGCCTGCGGCGCGGCGGCGTAATGGAGCGCCTCATCGAAGCGGCGGCGGCGCACGCGAAGGCGAACGGCGCGGCGGTCATCGAGGCGTACGCCGTTGAGGCGGACTCGCCGAGTTACCGCTTCTGCGGATTCGTCCCCGTGTTCGCGGCGCACGGCTTCGAGGAGACCGGCAAAGCCGGAACGCGCCGCCGCGTTATGCGTCGGAGACTGACCTAACCGCCGATTAGGCGAAGGCTCCGTATGCATCGGACGAGCGCAGAAGGCTTGCCAGCGGAGGCGGCCTCTCGTATGATAATGACGGGTTTGCGCGAAATTTCACAAAGGGCTGGGCATGGCTGTCCTCGACGACGTTGACTCCAAGTTGATAGACATCCTCCGGCGGGACGGGCGGACATCCAACATTGAACTCGCCCGCGAACTGGGCGTGAGCGAGGGCACCGTCCGCCGGCGTTTCCGCGCGCTCCTCGACGAGGAGGTTGTCCGCGTCGTCGCGGTTACGGACGCATCCAAACTGGGTCGGCGCACGTCGGCGCTCGTGGGGCTGAGGGTCGCCCCGGCGTTCGTGGAGTCGGTCGCCGACGAACTTGCGGAGATGGAGGAGGTGCACTATTCGGCGGTCACCACCGGAGCGTTCGACGTGTTCTGCCGGGTGAGTTTCGGGTCGGCGCTGGAGTTGTCGGACTTCCTGCGGAACCGCGTGGGGAGCATTCCCGGCGTCCGCAGCACGGAGACGTTCATCAACCTGTCCATCAAGAAGAACTCGGTGGGATGAGAGGCGGGACGCGGGGTTGCAAACTCGTTCCCCCCGCTCGCGCATTCTGCTAAACTAGCCTCGCCTCTCGTGAAGGGGCGGAACCATCAGAGGGAGGGCGCAAGCCAAGATGGCCTACATCATTACGGAACCCTGCGTTGACGTGAAAGACGCCTCGTGCGTCGACGTCTGCCCTGTGGACTGCATCTACGAGGGCGACCGGATGTACTACATCGATCCGGACGAGTGCATAGACTGCGCGGCGTGCGAGCCGGTGTGCCCGGTCGCGGCCATCTTCGCCGAGGACGCCACCCCCGGCGACCAGACCCGCTTCATCGAGATCAACAAGGACCGCAGCGCCCCGTAACGCTTCATCCGCGCCGCCGGCCTCCGCTTCCCCGCCCTCGCCGCTTCCGAAGATCGGGGTTGAGCCGAATTCCCCCAGCGCGCAAGCGCATGGGCGCGCAGGCGCGCCGAGAACGAGTCCTGTCTCATAGGCCGGGGTTTGCCGCGTCCGATGACGCGGCGGCGCGGACGCGGTATCATTGCATCGTGGATAGAGAAGAGCCGGGCGCGGGCGCGTCCGGCGAGGAGGCGCGATCAATGATCCAGCGGCGCGGCGTTGGCCGCGACAACCAACTCCGGGCGCGGATGCTCTTCACGATGCTCCTGCTCGGCGTCGTCTACGGCCTGTTCCTGTGGTTCCTCGTGCGCGTGGCCGGCGCGGCCGTGATGCTCTCCATCGCCGCCGGACTCGTGCTCGTGCAGTTCATCCTCTCCGACAAACTCGTGCTCGTCTCGATGCGCGCCAAAGTGGTCACGCCGGAGGAAGCGCCCGACCTGCACGCGACGGTTGAACGCTTGGCGATGACGGCGGGCATTCCGAAACCGAAAGTCGCCGTCGCCGATATGAACGCCCCCAACGCATTCGCCACCGGGCGCAGCCAAAAGCACGCGTCCGTCGCGGTGACCACCGGCTTGCTCCGCCTGCTGAACAAGCGCGAATTGGAGGGCGTGCTCGCCCACGAGATCAGCCATATCGCGTCCCGCGACGTGCAAGTGATGACCTACGCCAGTTTCCTCTCCGTCGTCGCCTCGACGCTGATGAGCCTGCTGTTCTGGTCGTCCCTGTTCGGGGGCGGGTTTGGCCGCCGCGACAGCAACGCCGGCGGCGCCATTATGATCGCCTACGTGGTCACCATCCTCGTCTGGGTCATAAGCCAGGTCCTCATCGCCGCGCTCTCCCGCTACCGCGAATACGCAGCCGATAGGGGCGCCGCCGTCCTCACCCAGAGCCCGCGCGACCTCGCCAGCGCGCTGCAGCGCATCGGCGGCGCAATGACCGGACTCCCCCAGCAAGACCTCCGCCGCGCCGAAACGATGAACGCCTTCTTCATAATGCCCGCCGTCGGCGACGGATTCGCCAAATTCTTCTCGACCCATCCGCCAATGGAGAAGCGCATCGAGCGCCTGCGGGAACTCGAGACGACGCTGATGGTTGAGGGGTAGCGCGATGTGCAAGTTCCTCTCAAGCAACCAACGGCAAGGCGAGTGGGGCCCGGCGCACGAGGCGATGGGGCGGGCCGCGCAGATGTTCGAGCAGGAGCTCGACACCTTCCCCACCGGCAAGGCGGGCGTGCTGGTGCGCCCCGCGCCCGATCAGGACGCGCCCCAAGCGAAAGCCGAACTGGAGCGCGCGCTCGAGCGCCTCACGTCCTCCGAAGCGCGCTGGGACGTGGAAATGGACGCTTCGGAGAACGTCCATCCGTGGGTCATCGTGCGCGGCTCCGGCCTGCCCGACCTGGCGAGCGCCGTCCGCGTGGTCGGGGAAGCGCTCGTCGCGGTCGGAATCGGCCCGCGCGTGCTGGCTGCGGTCTACCCGTTCACGTGGAAGTCGCAGCGCATCTACTGGATCTACCAGCCGCGCATCAAGGCGTTCACGCCGTTCGTTCCCGCCCCGGAGGACGACAAGCCGGAGAAGCGCGACCACCCGCTCGAACTGCGGATGGAGCAAGCCTCCCGCCGCGAGCTCCCGACCTCCCGCGCAATCAAAGAGTGGTACCCGATCTGGGGGATGCCGCTGTAGCGGCTGCGGGCTTCCCCCCGGCTCGCTATGCGGGCGCGCCGAGTTCCGCCACGCTGACGCGCCCGCCGAGCATTCGGAGGTAGTTGGCGGTGGTGGCCGCGGCGACGGTTTCGACGTCCACGTTGTGGAGTTCGGCGAGTTTGGCCGCCACTTGCGGAAGATGCCAGGGCTCGGTGCGCCGGACGGGGTTCTTCTTGAAGGGCTGAGGGTAGGAGTCCGTCTCGATGACGATCCGGTCGAGCGGGATTTGGGCGGCGGCTCGCTGCAGTTCCGGCAGGCGGAGCAACGGCTTGGCGAGCGAGATGAAGAAGCCGAGTTCCAGCACGCGCTCGGCGAGCGGCAGGCCGCCCTGGAAGTAGTGCCACGCGCCGCCGACCTCTCCGGCGCGCTCCTCGCGGAGGATTCGGAGCATATCCTCGTCGGCCTCGCGGGAGTGGGTGACGAGCGGCAGGCCGAATTCGCGGGCGAGGCGCACCTGCTTGCGGAAGGCGTCTTGCTGGAGGTCGTAGGCGGGAGAGTTCGGCATATAGTCGAGGCCGGTTTCGCTCCATTCGACGACGCCGGGGCGCTGGGCGAGGCGGCGCAGTTCGGCGAGCGCCGCGCCGTCGAGCCATCCGTCGAGGTCGGCGGGGTGCAGGCCGACGCCTGCGCGGATCCGGGGGCGCTCGTCCGCGAGGGCGCAGACGCGGCGGCATGACTCCAGCGTTACGCCCGCTGCTATAATCAGGCCGACGTTCGCCGCCTCCGCGCGCGCCAAGAGCGGGTCGAGGTCGGCGGGCGCGAACTGGTCAATGTGCGCGTGGCCGTCAATCAGCGGGCGATTGGAGCGGAGAATTTCAGATTCGGCTGCCTCCATAGTTCGGATTGTAGCCGACAGGCGCCGTCCGCGGGAGAGAAGGGCCGTGTTGGGCCGCGCCGGGGCTCTGTCCGCGCTGGCGCTCGCGGGGGCGGCGCTGGCCGCGTCGTGCGCGCCTCCTGACGTTCCCGGCGCTCCGTCTCCTGCGCCGACGGCGACCGTCGCCGCGCCTGCGCCTACCCCTACGCTCGCTCCGCCGCCGGCCGGAACGCTGCGTGCGGCGGTTACGGGGGCTGCGCCGCACTTGGATATGCACGCGGCGGTTTCGGAGTGGGCGGCGCTGTTCGGGCCCGGCCCCAGCCATGGACGGCTGATGCGTTTCGTGATCGCCGCGGGAGAGACGCCCACGCTCGAGACGGAATGCGGGCTGTGCGAATCGTGGCGTTTCACGGACGACGGCGCCGCGGAGTTCGATCTGAGGACGGACGCGGCGTGGCAACCGGCGGAGGGGTTCGCGCCGCGGGCGGTTACGCCGCAGGACGTGGCGTTCAGCATCAACCGCCTGCGCGAGCCCGGGCGTCCGCACGCCGCGCTCTTCGATTCGGTCGAGAGCGTGGAGCCGGCGGGGGAGCGCAGCGTTCGTTTCAACTTGCGCTACCCCGACCCGGACTTGCCGTTGAAACTGGCGAGCCCTTACGCCGTCATTCTCGCGCCGGAGTCGCTGGACGGCGTGGATGTCCGGACGCAGCCGGTTGCGGGCGCGGGCCCGTGGATCTTTCATCGCAGCGCGTCCGGTCAGGCGACGCTCACGGCGTGGGAGAATTCCGCGATTGGCGTGAAAGCGGAGCGCATCGAGTTTCATCCGGCGGCGAACCGCGAGGTGGCGGCGCGCCTGCTTCTGCAGGGGCGGGTTGATATGGCGCAGATTCGGGAGGCGGAATGGCCGGCGCTCGCGGAAGCGGGGTTTTCCTCGGCGGTGGCGGAGCGCCCCGGAGGCAGGGGCGCGCTCTTCGGGCTGAACGCGGCGCGCCCGCCGTTTGACGACCGCGCTCTCCGCCGCGCGGCGTTCCTCGGGCTCTCGCCCGAGACGGCGATCGAGGAGACGTTCGGCATCGGGTCGGCGTCGGTGGGCGTCCCGCTCGCGGATGCGCGTTGGATGATCGGCGAGGACGAGTTCGCGTCGGCGTTCGGCGACGCCGAGCAGGCGCGGCGGACGCTGGAGTCGGCGGGCGCCACGCGGAGGATTACGCTGATCGTCGCCAATTTCGGGGAGGCGCACGCGGCGCACGGGCGGATTCTGGGGGCGCAACTTACTGCGGCAGGCTTCGACGTGGAAGTGGAGCCGCTGAGCCGCGCGGCGTACCTCCGGCGGGTGTGGGAGGAGCGCGACTACGACGCTTTCGTGGGGCCGATGCCGCCCGCCGACACGCCGAACGGATTTTTGCTGGGGCTGGCGCACTCGCAAGGGGCGTTCAACGTAACGGGCGGAACGCCGGAGTTGGACGGGCTGATTGAGCGTCAGGCGGTGGAGACGGACGGCGCGGCGCGGGCGGAACTGGCGCGGGAGATACAACGGGCGCTGCTGAGCGAGGCGTTGTTCTTTATGGCGGCGGGGGCGGCGGAGCGTTGGGCGTTCAACGACCGCGTGACGGGCTTTGTTCCGCATATTCCGATGGGCGCGGGCGATCTGTGGGCGGCGGTGAGCGCGGAGGACGGAGGAGAGCCGTGAGGCGTTGGGGCGCGGCGGGGGCGATAGCGTATACTGCAATTGAGATACGCGCGCGGGCGTTCACGCCCCGGCGAGTGAAGGGAGATGCGACGATGGCGAAACCCGAGCCCGTTACGGACGCCGATTTCGAGACGGCGGTGCTGAAGAGCGAGCAGCCCGTGCTGGTGGACTTTTGGGCCGACTGGTGCGGCCCGTGCAAGATGATCGCGCCGGTGGTGGACGAACTGGCCGACGAGTACGAGGGCAAGTTCGCGTTCGCCAAGTTGGACGTGGACGCGAACCCGCAGACGGCGATGCAGTTCGGCATCCGCAGCATCCCCGCGCTGCTGATCTTCAAGGACGGAGCGGTGGCGGACAACGTCGTGGGCGCCGTGCCGAAGGCCGTGCTGAAGAAGAAGATCGACAAGGCGCTGGGCGCGGAATAATCCTCCGCGCAACGGCAAGAACGGCTTGAGGGGCTGCGCTCACGGATCGGGGGCGCAGCCCCTTATGCGTTTAGCCAGTTGCGAACCGGCATCGCCAGAAAGTCCTCGACCGGGATGCCGTCTCCGCCTACGAGCATCGCGCGAGCAGAGGGGAAGGCTTTGGTGAACGCCTCCATTCCGGCGGGCGTCTCGCGCGCTCTTCCGCTTTTCACCTCGATCCCGACGAGCCGCCGCCCGTCCATCACGACGAAGTCGACCTCGCGGTTGCGCTCGCGCCAGTAATAGAGGCGGAAGCGCTCGGCGGCGGCGGCGTTCGCCAAGTGCGCGCCGATTGCGGATTCGACGAGCCGCCCTCGGAAGCCGCCGTCCGCCCGCGCCTCTTCCGGCGTGAGCCCGGATTGCGCCGTCATTAGGGCGGTGTTGAGCGCTTGCAGTTTGGGGCTGGACGCCCGCCGCCGCGCTTCGCCGCCTGAGTATTTTTGCAAGCCCATCACCATGCCGACGCCGCGCAGCAGGTCCAGGTAATGCGCGAGCGTGGTCGTGTTGCCGGCGTCCTGCAATTGGCCCAGTATCTTCGTGTAGGAGAGAATCTGGCCGGAATAGGCGCATCCCAATTCGAGGAGCCTGCGGAGAAGCGCGGGTTTGTCCACGCGCGAGAGCAGCAGCACGTCCCGCGAAAGCGTGGGCTCGATGAGCGCGTCACGGACGTAACTCGCCCAGCGCGGGTGGTCGTTCACGAGCGACGCCGCGCCGGGGTACGCTCCGTAGAAGATGTATTGCTCGACCGTCCATCCGAAGGCGTCGCGCATTTCGGGGTAACTCCAGTGGGGGAGTTGCAAGAGTTCGAAGCGTCCCGCGAGGCTCTCGCCGAGTCCGCGTTGGATGAGCAGGGGCGCGGAGCCGAGGATCATCGCTTTGAGCGGCCTGCCCGCCCGCGTGTCCTCGTCCCACAAGCGTTTGACCGTTTCCGACCAGCCCGTGACTTTCTGGACCTCGTCGAGGATCAGCAGCGCCCCCGCGCCGCCGGATTCCCCGGCCAGCAGCCGCGCGGACTCCCATTGCTGCTCGATCCATGGCGTTCCGCGCAGCGCGGGCTCGTCGGCGCTCGCGTACAGGAACGGCATATCGAGGCTGTCGGCGACCTGCATAGCCAGCGTGGACTTGCCGACCTGCCGCGCCCCGGCGAGCGCCTGCATAAAGCGGCGCGGCTCCGCGATGCGGCTCGCCAGGTCTTTGGCGTAGGGGCGGACGTAGGCTTGCTGCGGATTACTCAACATAGTGAGTAATTTTACTCAACGCATTGAGTAATTTGTCAAGCCCTATTGAGTAATTTTACTCAACGCATTGAGTAAAATGCAGGAAGCAGGCCGCCATGGGATAAAACGGGCGGCGATATTCCTTGCATCGCGCAGTGGGAAGCGTCGTCCGGTATACTTGCGGGCGTATGCGATACGGGAGCGGATGGGCCCCGGTGGGTCTCGCGGTCTTCAAAACCGTTGCCGGGCCAGCTTCCTGGTTCGGGGAGGGTTCGACTCCCTCGCGCTCCCGCCGGGTTTGGACAGCGGTTTTGACACTTCCCGCCCCGTTCCTTATAGTGCGGGGGAATCAGGAAGCGAAGGAGAGGCGAAATGCCTATCGAGGTCATAGACACGGCGGCGTTCGGGCACGAGGCGAAGAAGCGCACCGTGGTGCTGGACACGAACCGCTTCCACGCCTGGGTGCACTACTACGTCCCGGGGCAGGTGGACGAGATGCACTGCCACAACCAGGACCAGACGTTCCAGGTCATCGAGGGCGAACTCACGATGACCTTCCCGGACGGCGGGAGCGCGGAGTTGACCCGTGGGATGATGGCCACGATCACCGGCGGCTCGTTCTATCAGTTGCGCAACACGGGCGCCGCGCCGCTGATTATGATCGGGACCCGCTCGGGCTCGACGAAGGACACGGTCAAGGTGGAGCACGGCACAGGCCGGATCATCAACGAGCGCATCAATTACAAAGAGCCCGTGACAGCGTAACCCGCCTAGCGCCGCGCAGCAAAGCCGCGCTTCACAGGCCGAGGAAACGGATCGTGCTGTGGGCCTTGTGGATGCGGTTGACGTTCACGAGAAGCGCGGTGAGTTCCTCGACGTAGCGCGAGTTGGCGAGAGGGCCCGCGTCCACGCCCCGGAGCGCAGGCATCGCGTCGGCGAGCGCGATCGTCTCGCGGCGGGCGGCATCGTCGTCGGCGCAGACGGCGACATCGCCCTCGAGCGGGCGGTCGGCGCGCAGCAGATCCCGGGCGCTGAGGTTCTGAAACGCGGAGGCCACGCGGCTTTCGGGGAGCAAGTCGCGCGCGAGTTCGCCCGCCGAACCCTCCGGAACGCTGATAGCCCGCATCCGCCCATCGGCGAACTCCATCGGCGCGACGATGCTCACGACCAAACGGCCCGCGAGTTCGGAGCGCAGCGACTCCGCCGTGGAGCGCAGCCCCTCGAACGGCACGGACAGCAGAACGGCGTCCGCCGCGCTCGCTGCGTCGGCGTTAGCCGCGCCGCTGATCGCCAGCCCCTCGCGCCCTTCCTTCAATTCGGACGCCGCATCCGCAGCGCGGACGGGGTCGCGGGATCCGATGACGACCTCGCGCCCCGCCATCGCTAGGCGCAGCGCGAGCCCGCGCCCCTCCGGCCCCGTTCCCCCGATGATTGCGATCCGCGTCATCCGTCCACCTCGCCTGTTGTTGCCCTACTCGTCGCGCGCGAACGCGAGGCCGTACACGCGGGACGCTCCCGCCTCGCGGAGCGCCTGCGCCGCCGCCGTGAGCGTCGCGCCCGACGTCGCGACGTCGTCCACCACGATCACCGTTCCGCCGTCAACGGGCTGAGCGGGAGCGAACGCGCCCCGCATATTCGCCGAGCGCTCCGCGAGGTTCGCCATTGAGACTTGAGGCGGCGTGTCCCTCACGCGCTTGATTGCAGCGCGCAGCAGGGGCGCGTTCAGAGCGCGGGCGGTCTCTCGCGCAAGCAGTTCCGCCTGATTATAGCCGCGCTCGCGCAACCGCTTCGGATGCAGGGGAGCGGGCGCCAGCGCGAACGGCGGAGCCGCCGCCAGCGCGAGTTCGCGGGTCATTGGCCTCGCCATATCCGGCGCGAGCGCCCGCGCGCCGCGGTACTTCAGACGCCGCGCGGCCTCGCGCGCGACGCCCGTGTAGGCGAACGGAGCGAGAACGCCGGAGAGAGGGCCGCTTTCCGGCGGCAGTTCCGGCCGCGGACGCTCCGCCCGGTCGGCGCACCGCTCGCACAGATACGTTCCGTTTGCGCCGCAGCCCAGGCATTGGCGGGGCAGCAGCAAATCGAGCGCGGAGCGCAACAGACCGGACGCGATGCTCATAGGCCGCTCGCATGATAGGCTACGCCCTATGATACGGGCAGTCTTCTTCGACTTCTACGGCACGCTCGCCGACTGGCCGGCGCGGGAATTCGTCCAGAGGGAAGCCGCCGCCGCCGAGGGCATAGTCCTCGACCCCGGCGCGATTGCCCGCGCCTACGCCGCGGCCAACGCCTATATGGACGCGGAGAACGCCGCCTCGCCCGTGCATGCGCGCCCGCCGGAAGAGCAAGACGCCTTCTACGCCGAATACGAGCGCAGGCTCATCGCGGGGGCGGGCGCGCCGGACACGAGCCTAGACGCGGCGGCGCGCGTCTGGCGGCGCGTCTTGTACACGGTCAGCGAACTCGCCTTGTTCCCCGACGCGGTGGACGCGCTCGAGGAACTCCATGCAATGGGCCTCACGCTGGGCGTTGTCTCCAACCTCGGCGCCAGGCTGGACGAGCATTTGGACAGGCTTGGCATCGGCCATCTGCTGCCCGTGCGCTCCACTGCGCTCAGCGCAGGAATTGGCAAGCCGTCCCCGCTGATCTTCCAGCGCGCGCTGGACCAAGCGAAAGCGGAGCCGTCCGAGGCCGTTCATATCGGCGACAGCGTGTACGCCGACGTGAAGGGCGCGCGAAACGCCGGCATCGCTCCCGTGCTCCTGCTCAGGGAACCCTCCGGCCGCGCGCCCTCGCCCGCCGGCGTCCCCGTCGTCGCGTCGCTGCGAGAGGCGGCGGCTTGCGCGCGGTCAATAGCGGAGGCCGCCGCCGAATGAGAGGCTAACTCCCGAACGGAACCGCCGCCTCCCATATCTCGCCTTCCCCGCTCACGAATTGCCCCGTCCGGACGCTGGCGACGCCGTACTCCGGCAGCGGGAGAATAGCCGCGCATTTCCCGTCGAACACAATGCCGCGCGTGAGGAATGCGAAGTCGAGGTTGTCGAAGCCGACCTCCCGCCGCTCTTCGGGGAGATCGTCTATGCTCACGGGCGTGACATGCGCGAAAAACCTGCGCTCGATGTCGGGCGCGGCGCATGGCTCTTTGGCGTAAACTAGCGTCCGATCTTCCTCATCTACGTAGAGATCGAACGCGGCGCGAACGTCCGGCTCGCGGGCCGCCGCGGATTCGTAGGCGGCGTAATGCTCCGCCGCATCCCACGGAAACAATTCGTCCCAGTACGGTTCCTTTTCGTACCCGTGGCGCTGGTAGGCTCTAACGTTCAGCACGGAGTAGCCTGGAAGCGGAACCTGCGCCACGCACTTCCCGTCGAACAGCGCGCCATGCGTGATGAAATGGAAACCGTACGCTTCGTATTCGCTCCCTCGATGCTCGTCCGGCAAGTCATCCGGCTCCACCGGGTAGAAGCGCAGGACGAATCCTCCGTTGAGGTCGGCTGCCGCGCACGGCTCTTTGACGTAGATCAACGCGTGACCCTGCGCGTACAGGTCGAAGACTGAACGGACAATTGGCTCGCCGGAGAGGGCCGCCTCATACATCGCAGGGAAAGGGTTCTCTTGCGGCTGCTCTCTCACGAGAGCGGCGATCACGTTGTTGTACTCCTCCTGTATGTAGAGCGTATCGTCGCCTGGATCCGGTCTGCTCGTCCTGACGGAGAATGCGGCGAGCGCGGGATTCACAAAGCTGATGCGCTCTCTATCGCTCTGCGAGAGCGTCCGCAATCTAAATGTCCTGCCTGTTCCGCGTTGGACGGTTACTCTGGGCGACTCGTCGCTCAAGAGGCGGTCATGCAGGCTGAAGGTCGCGAGGTCCCAGTGATCGAGAACGTATCGAGCACTCAGGTTATCCGGCGTGACTCGGTCTTCGAAAAAGTTGAAGTAGACATGCTGGTTCGGATGCAGGAGCGCCATTGAAATTGCCGTCGTCGCCGCCCCGGCCCCCGCCGCTCCATAGACCAGCGCGCGGGGAATCGGTTGCGCGAAGCGGTTCACGAGCCAGCGCAGACCGAACGCGGCGAGCAGCGAGAACGGCGCCCATAGGAAAAACAAGTGCCGCCAGCCGTCGAATAGCGTGGGTTCGAGGAGAAGGACTGTGATGATAGGGGTGATGAAGCAACCGACGGCGAACAACCCGAAGCGCAGCCGCGTGTCGCTAAAGCGGCGAGGTCCCCCCCCCCCCCCCCGCAATTGCCATAGCAAGGCGCTTGCGCCCAACGCGCCAAGCAGCAGCGCAATCGGGGGCGTTGTAATCGAGAACCAAGTAGGGATGTAATCGGAAGGAACGTCTTTGGAGAAAATTATCGCGCCTCGGAACAGTTCCGACGTCGCCTCGGAGTGATTGGCTGCGCCGGCAAGAGAATCTACGAAGCGGCCGAGGGGATCGCTCCAGAGGTACGGCAACGCTGCATACAGCGTCAATACTCCAACGATGGCGAACACGCCGGCACTCAGCAAAACGCGCTTCCGCTCGGCCGGGCCGGAGGCTCCCAGCAATTCGAGCCCCCGCATCGTAAGGACCGCCGGAACGAGCATCGCGCCCATTATGCGAATGTTCATCAGCATCCCTACGCCTGCTCCCAGCAGCGCGAACGCCCACAGCCTGTCTTTCCGAAATGCCCAACTCGTCAAGAACAACACGATCATAAACATACTGAGAAAGGAGATGTCTTTGTCGTTCACGAATGAGTGCGCGTACAACCTCGGATGCAGGAGAAACAGCAGCATAGCGAGCAGCGCGATCAGCCTGCTTTTGAAGAGCCTCTGCGCCAGCAGATAGATGAACAGCCCTCCTGTCAAAAAGAAGAAATGAACCAACAAATGGCGGGCTAGATAGACTTCACGGCTGTCCTCGAGCCTCAGCGCGCGCTCGAGGAATTGAAGGGGCATTTCGGACCCGACTCCGTGGCGCCTGTCCGGAAGCCTCAGCAGGAGGTTGCCGTTGCCCAGGACGTAATCAATGACGGCGGAGCCGTGGGTTCGATGAGCGCTTTCGTCAGGGGATACTCCGTAATCGTCCAGGACGGCTAGCCCCGCCAGCAGGAACAGCCCAAGCGCGGCGAGGACGGCCCAATGCCGACCGAGTGCGGCTGCGGCTCTTCGCAGAGGCGGGTTCGGAGCGGAAGATGCGATCATAAGGCCAGGGAGCGTCCTTTGGAGTGGAAATCGGCGTGGGCCGCAAGTGTAGCGCTCCGGCGGCAGCGGGCGGCCGATAGGGAACTCGCCGCCCCCAACGCAAAGAGGGGAGGGCGCGGATGCGCCCTCCCCCCCGTCCGGCTGCGCGGAGCCGGCGCGCTACGCAGGGCTCTTGACGTTGTAGTGCAGCGCGGTGTGCTTCGCCGCGCTGCGCGAGCCGGTGCGCTCGGCAAACGCGACTCGCATGCTGACGACCATCACGTCGAACGGGTTGGTCGGCATCGTCACCGTCTCGAAGAGGGAGGCGACGGCGGTCTCCGCGTTCACGTCCGCCCACAACTGGCGCGCCTCCTCTTGGGGCACGAGTTCGTCGCCGGCTCCGGCGGTGACAGAGTCCATCGCCTTCGCCACGCTCTCTTCCCAGGCGCGGAGCGCGCGCGGGTCGTAGTCTTGCGGGCGCGCCTGCTGCGCCGCGAGCAGGCTCCGCATCACGGCGAGGTCGAGCAGGTCGAAGCCGTCCAACTTGCCGCCGCGGGCGCGCAACCGGCCGGCGCCGCCGAGGGCATTGTCCTCGACCCCGGCGCGATTGCCCGCGCCTATGCCGCGGCCAACGCCTATATGGACGCGGAGAACGCCGCCTCGCCCGTGCATGCGCGCCCGCCGGAAGAGCAAGACGCCTTCTACGCCGAATACGAGCGCAGGCTCATCGCGGGGGCGGGCGCGCCGGACACGAGCCTAGACGCGGCGGCGCGCGTCTGGCGGCGCGTCTTGTACACGGTCAGCGAACTCGCCTTGTTCCCCGACGCGGTGGACGCGCTCGAGGAACTCCATGCAGTCGTCGCGTCGCTGCGGGAAGCGGCGGCTTGCGCGCGGTCAATAGCGGAGGCCGCCGCCGAATGAGAGGCTAACTCCCGAACGGAACCGCCGCCTCCCATATCTCGCCTTCCCCGCTCACGAATTGCCCTGTTCGGACGCTGGCGACGCCGTACTCCGGCAGCGGGAGAATAGCCGCGCATTTCCCGTCGAACACAATGCCGCGCGTGAGGAATGCGAAGTCGAGGTTGTCGAAGCCGACCTCCTGCCGCTCTTCGGGGAGATCGTCTATGCTCACGGGCGTGACATGCGCGAAAAACCTGCGCTCGATGTCGGGCGCGGCGCATGGCTCTTTGGCGTAAATTAGCGTCCGATCTTCCTTATCTACGTAGAGATCGAACGCGGCGCGAGCGGCGGGTTCACGGGCCGCCGCGGATTCGTAGGCGGCGTAATGCCCCGCCGCATCCAACGGAAACAATTCTTCCCAGTACAACTCGTTGGCGTACCCATAGTACTGGTAGGCTCTGACGTTCAGCACGGGGTAGTCCGGAAGCGGAACTTGCCCCACGCACTTTCCGTCGAACAGCGCGCCATGCGTGAGGAAGTGGAACCTCCGCGCTTCATATTCGATCCTTCGATGCTCATCCGGCAGGTCATCCGGCTCCACCGGGTAGAAGCGCAGGACGAATCCTCCGTTGAGGTCGGCTGCCGCGCACGGCTCTTTGACGTAGATCAACGCGTGACCCTGCGCGTACAGGTCGAAGACTGAGCGGACAATTGGCTCGCCGGAGAGGGCCGCCTCATACATCGCAGGGAAAGGGTTCTCTTGCGGCTGCTCTCTCACGAGAGCGGCGATCACGTTGTTGTACACCTCCTTTATGTAGAGCGTATCGTCGCCCGGATCCGGTCTGCTCGTCCTGACGGAGAATGCGGGGAGCGCGGAATTCACAACGCGGATGCGCTCTCTATCCCTCTGTGGGAGCGTCCCGAATCTATACGCTGTGTCCGTTCTATATTGAACGGTTGCGCTGGGTTGCTCGCCGTCCAAGAAATGGTCATGCGCGCCGAAAGTCGCGAGGCTCCAGTAGTCGAGGACGTACCGAGCGCTCAGGTTATCCGGTGTGACTCGGTCTTCGAAAAAGTTGAAGTAGACTTGCTGGTTCGGATGCAAGAGCGCCATCGAAATTGCCGTCGCCGCCGCCCCGGCCCCCGCCGCTCCATAGACCAGCGCGCGCGGAACCGGTTGCGCGAAGCGGTTCACCAGCCAGCGCAGACCGAACGCGGCGAGCAGCGAGAACGGCGCCCATAGGAAAAACAAGTGCCGCCAGCCGTTGAACAGCGTGGATCCGAGGAGAATAACTGTGAGGATAGGGGTAATGAAGCAGCCAAGGACGAACAATCCGAAGCGCAGCCGCGTGTCGCCAAAAGCGCCGAGGTTGCCGCGCGCCCATTGCCATAGCAAGGCGCTTGCTCCCAACGCGCCAAACAGCAGCGCAACCGGGGGCGTTGTAACCGAGAACCAAGTAGGGATGTAATCGGGAGGAACGTCTTTGGAGAAAATTATCGCGCCTCGGAACAGTTCCGACGTCTCATTGGAGTGATTGGCTGCGCGGGCAAGAGATTCTATGAAGCGGCCGAGGGGATCGCTCCAGAGGTACGGCAACGCTGCATACAGCGTCAATACTCCAACGATGGCGAACACGCCGGCACTCAGCAAAACGCGCTTCCGCTCGGCCGGGCCGGAGGCTCCCAGCAATTCGAGCCCCCGCATCGTAAGGACCGCCGGAACGAGCATCGCGCCCATTATGCGAATGTTCATCAGCATCCCTACGCCTGCTCCCAGCAGCGCGAACGCCCACAGCCTGTCTTTCCGAAATGCCCAACTCGCCAAGAACAACACGATCATAAACATACTGAGGAATGAGATGTCTTTGTCGTTCACGAACGAGTGCGCGTACAACCTCGGATGCAGGAGAAACAGCAGCATAGCGAGCAGCGCGATCAGCCTGCTTTTGAAGAGCCTCTGCGCCAGCAGATAGATGAACAGCCCCCCTGTCAAAAAGAAGAAATGAACCAACAAGTGGCGGGCTAGATAGACTTCACGGCTGTCCTCGAGCCTCAGCGCGCGCTCGAGGAATTGAAGAGGCATTTCGGACCCGACTCCGTGGTGTTTGTCCCGATGCCTCAGCAGGAGGTCGCCGTTGCCCAGAACGTAATCAATGACGGCGGAGCCGTGAGTTCGATGAGCGCTTTCGTCAGGGGATACTCCGTAATCGTCCAGGACGGCTAGTCCCGCCAGCAGGAACAGCCCGAGCGCGGCGAAGACGGCCCAATGCCGACCGAGTGCGGCTGCGACTCTTCGCAGAGGCGGGTTCGGAGCGGAAGATGCGATCATAAAGCCAGGGAGCGTCCTTTTGGAGTGGAAATCGGCGTGGGCCGCAAGTGTAGCGCTCCGCCAGCAACGGAGCGGCGCGCAGCGCGCCGCCCCAACGCAAAGAGGGGAGGGCGCATCCGCGCCCTCCCCCCCGTCCGGCTGCGCGGAGCCGGCGCGCTACGCCGGGCTCTTGACGTTGTAGTGCAGCGCGGTGTGCTTCGCCGCGCTGCGCGAGCCGGTGCGCTCGGCGAACGCGACCCGCATGCTGACGACCATCACGTTCTGCCGCTTGCGAACGTCGCGGTCGGTTTCGATGAGCAACTCGCGCTTGAAGCCCTTGCGCCACTGCGTCCGGTTGACCAGGAGCAGCCGCCCTGCGGGCGCCGAGTTGCCGCCCGACGTCACTTTGCCGTCCGCGTCCGCCGTCTGCAACTGCTCCGACACGATCACGGGCACGCCCTCGACCGCCCCCAACTGGCCGGTCAGCAGCGTCGCGCGCGGCCCCAACTTGTCCAGCGTCTGAAAGGCGTCCAGCGTCTGCAGCCCGATGTAGGTGGCCACGTCGGTGATGAACGCGAGTTCCGACGGGCGCAGGCCGTACTTGCCCATCATCCGCCGCAACTTGTTGAACATATCCGCCGAGGGCGCCGCGTTGAAGTTGTTCGCCATCGCCGTGTTGTCCACCAGCGGCTGATGCACGAGCCCGTCGAATCCGACCAAGTAGTGCGCCGACCCTTCCGTCGACGCGGCGAGCGTGCCGCCGTCGTAGTTGACGTTGCCGGTGGTCGAGGCGTCGGCGTTGATCAGCACGTCGTCCAGCACCTGGGCGGCGTTGCGGATCAGCGTGCTCCGGACCTCCGTCATCATTGCGATCACGGCGTCCTCGTCGAGTTCGTAGGCCCAGGGCACCATTCCGACGAGTTCGTAGGCGGTCAGGGTCTGCTTGGCCGTCTTGAGGTCCGTGCTCGCCGGGGCGGTGTTCGCCGCGCCGGGATACCAGTTGACGTCGCCCAACTGCAGGGGCACGTCGAACGGGTTGGTCGGCATCGTCACCGTCTCGAAGAGGGAGGCGACGGCGGTCTCCGCGTTCACGTCCGCCCACAACTGGCGCGCCTCCTCCTGGGGCACGAGTTCGTCGCCGGCTCCGGCGGTGACGGAGTCCATCGCCTTCGCCACGCTCTCTTCCCAGGCGCGGAGCGCGCGCGGGTCGTAGTCTTGCGGGCGCGCCTGCTGCGCCGCGAGCAGGCTCCGCATCACGGCGAGGTCGAGCAGGTCGAAGCCGTCCAACTTGCCGCCGCGGGCGCGCAGCCGGCCGGCGCCGCCCTTCCGCAGCACCTCTTCGCGCCGCGTCTCGCGCTCCCGCTCCAGGGCGCGGCGCACCTCCCCGGCCAGCCGCTGCTGCTCCTCGCGCAACAGCGTCAACTCCTTCGTGACGGGGCCGAGCCGCTCCCGCACGAACTCCTGGGTCTCCACGATCTCCCGCTGCATCTCGTCCATCGTCGCCATCGCCGTCCCTCCTTCGGGCAATTCTTCCTGTCTCCGTTCGTCTTCCTGCCGTCTACTTCCCGTCTCCGGCGACCGGGGCGGCCTCGACGGCCTGGGCCAACTCCTCCCCGAACCGGCGGGCCGCCTCCGCGAGCGCGGCGCGCTCCCCCTGCGTCAGGCCGTTCGGGGCCGACCTGACGGCCTCCTGCATCAGGCGCGCGCCGCTCTCCAGCGCCTCGCCGGCCTCCGGCGCGACCTTGCACAGGCCGTCCACCAGCCGCGCCGCCTGCACCGCCTTCCGAACCAACCGCACGATCTTCATACCGTCTCCTCCTTTTTCCGGCTCTCGCGCCGGGTTATTTCGTTCATCGGCGGGTTCCCGCCCGCGTGGGAGTCCGCCGCCCAGCGGACTCCCGCTGCGGGCGGCGCCGCTTACGCCACCATTCCGCGCAGGCGCCGCAATTCGCTCATCACTCGCTGCGCGTCCTCCGGCTCCACGCGAGCGGGCGGCATATCGAACGTGAACAGCGGCCGGAGCCTCGGCGCGCTCAGCTCGCCGTCCAACGCCTTCGCAAGCGCGTGCGGATTCGCCGGCACCGGCACCGCGCTCAATTCCAGCAACTCCTGCTCCTTGTACTCGATGCCTTGCGCCGTCCCGTCCTTGCCCTTGCGGAACGAGAACGCCTTGGCGCGGAAGCCCACGCTCACCGCCCGCAGGAAGCGCCGCCGGTACAGCGTCTCCACTTCCCGGGCGAACGCCGTCGGCGCGAACTCCAGCGTGGCCACCAAGCGCCGCTCTTCAACGGCCACCCACGAACTGCGGCCGATAGGCGTCCGCGTGTAGTCGTGCGCCCACAGGAACACCGGGTTGCGCCGGTAGGCGCGCAAGTCCCAGCCGTTCGCCCGCACGACGTCGCCCAGCCGGTCCTCCGACTCCTCCGACGCGACCACCGTCAGCGGGCGGTCTTCGTTGGGAGACGCCCCGCGGCTCACTGAGAACTTCTGCACCATCGGCGCGTCCGCCAGCCCGCGCCGGTACGCCTCCAGCGACTCCAGCAGCCGCTCGCGCTCCCACCGCTCGCGGTCATTCGCCGCTTGCGCCTCCCGCTCCGCCGTCGTCATCATTGCATCGCCTCCTTCCCAAAGCCGTCTTCGTCGCGTCTGCGACTCTATCTTGTCATAAGATTAGCGCAATGGAATCAGGTTTGCAACGAGGCGCTGTCATAATTTGCGAAAGCCGTCGAGTTCCGGGTCGGAACGCTCGGGCGCCGCCCAGCGGAGTGAATGACGAATAGGCGTTGTATCTTCTCTATGACATTGTGGAGACGGCGCGCAGCGCCGCGCAACGGGCGTATGTCGCAACGCGGCGGGGCGGGGCGGGGGCGCGCCTGCGCGGGAACGACGGAGATGGGGGCGGGATGGCGGCGCGGCGGGGGCGAACGGCGGGTTATCTGTCGCGGGCGCCGAAGCAGCGGGCGACGGCGCGGAGGGGGCGGGCGTCGCCTCGCGGCAAGCGCAATGCGCGGCGCTTTGCGCGCCAAACGCCTAGACCTCCGCGCCGTTCTGTGCGAAAGTTGCGGGCGGACGGAAATTCGTGCAGCGCTCCAACAAAAAGAAACCCTTGCGCGCCGCGCTCCTCATTGCGGGCGCGCTCATCATCGCCGCCCTCGCGCTCGCGTCGGTCGAGCGCGCCCCTTTCGGCGCGTCCGGCGTCGGGAACGTCGTCCAAGCGCAATCGTCCACGCCGACGCCCGCGCCAACGCCGCTTCCTCCGCCCACGACGGAGTCGCTGCTGCAACTGGTGCGCGAGATGCAGCGGACGCTCGCCGTGATGCAGGAGACGCTGCGCGTCGTGCTGGCGGCGCTCAACGCGCAGGCGACGCCCGCGCCCACTCCCGCCCCGCCAACGGCGACTCCCTCGTCTTTCCCTCCAACGCCCCCGCCTCCGCCGACCGCCGCGCCGACTCCCGTCCCCTTCACGCCAACCCCATCGCCCGCGCCGACGCCCGCCCCGGCGAATTTCGCGGAAGCCTTGCAGCGGGCGCGGAGCGCCGTCGTTGAACTCACGGCGGGCGACAACGTTTGGACAGGCGTCATTTTCAGCGAATACGGAGAGATCATCACGACCTCCGACGGGCTTGGGGCGTCGCCCATCGCGGACTTCCGCATACAGGGCGGGGCGAGCGGCCAGGCGTGGGTGATCGGACGGGACGACAACGCCGGGCTCGCGCTTCTGCAGCCCATCGGCGAATCCCGTTCCTACGACTACATCCCCTTCTCCGCCGATCAGCCGCTGCTGAACCAGGGCGTCGGCATCGTCCAGTACGGAGGCATCTCGTCCGCGCCGGAAACGCGCAACACCATCGTCACGGGGTTCCGTCCGTCTTTCACGGGCTACAACTACCTGCAGATCCGGATCGCCGACGCCGCCACCGCCAACGGCGCGGTGGTCGTGAACGCCGACGGCAAGATACAGGGCCTGCGGATGCCGGCGTCTTTCATCGCCGCCAACAACATCGGGCGGCGGGGCGAAGTGTTCGCCGTCGCGTCGGCGGGCGTGGGCAGCAACGCGGTTCCCTACCTGCGGGGCGGGCTCAGCGTGATCCAGCCGCCCGCGATCTCCCCGAACCAGAACATCATTCCGCCCATCCCGCTCATCTTCTACGGAACGCTGAGGGTGGACGGACTGCTCGCCCCTGCGGGCACGCGCCTCTACGCGCGAGTGCAGGCGCCGGGCAGGCCGGACGTTTGGTTCAGCCGCCAGACGACGATGCTCGGGCAGTACGACTTCCCCATATCCGTTCCCGACCGCGGCTACTCCCGCGCCACCGTCCAGTTCTGGACGGCGGGCCGCGTCGCCGAGGCGACCGGAATGTACCGAACGGGCTCGCCCGGCTCCTCGTCGAACCTCGACCTCGCGTTCTAGCGCCCGCTTAGGCGCGCCCCCGCCCACCCCCTCCTTGCCCCTCATTCCCGCCCTATCGTCGTTCCTATTCCCTCACCTCGTCCCGCCCCCTGCCCCGTCATTCCCGCGCAGGCGGGAATCTCGCCCCCTGCCCCGTGAACGGGGAATTCGATCCCCGCCCCCGCCCCTTGTATGCGGCGCTCCCGCGTTGATACTATGCGGACGCGCTCCGCGCAGCCGACCGCTCGCCGGACGGCAGGCTTGGGACGAGCGCAACCGCGCCGATGGTTTTCAACTTCCTCCGCCGCAAAGACAAGACGACCGACGCTCTAGCCCGCACGCGAAGCGGCTGGGGAGGCGGACTCGCCGCGCTCTTTCAGAACGCTTCCCTCTCCGACGAGCGCCTCTGGGAAGGCTTGGAGGAGGCGCTCATCTCCGCCGACGTAGGCGTCGAGACGTCGCTCGCCACGGTGAACGCCGTCCGCCGCCGCGTCCGCGAGGAAGAGACAACCGACCCCGCCGAGGTCGTCGAACTCTTCAAGGAGGAACTGGCCTTCCTCCTCGAGCCGGAAGACAAAACCTTCTGGGATTGGTACGACCGCCCGGACTTGCCGGCCAAGCCGTTCGTTCTGATGGTCGTTGGCGTCAACGGCGCAGGCAAGACCACCAGCATCGCCAAACTCGCCGCCCACTACCGGCGGATGGGCAAGTCCGTTCTCATCGGGGCGGGCGACACCTTCCGGGCCGCCGCGATAGAGCAGATCAAGGTCTGGGGCGAGCGGATCGGCGCGGACGTCGTCGCCCATCAGCACGGCGCCGACCCCGGGGCGGTCGCGTTCGACTCCTACGAGGCCGCGGCCGCGCGCGGCGCCGACGTCCTCATCTTCGACACCGCCGGAAGGCTCCATACGAAAACGCCCTTGATGGACGAATTGCGGAAAGTCCGGCGCGTCTTCGAGAGCCGCGCACCGGGCGCGCCTCAGCAAACCCTCCTCGTGGTGGACGCCGGCACAGGCCACAACGGAGTGGAGCAGGCGCGCGTCTTCAAAGAGGCCGTCGGCGTCACCGGAGCGTTCCTCGCCAAACTGGACGGAACGGCGAAGGGAGGCGTGACCGTCGCGGTCGCGCAGGAGTTGCAATTGCCCGTCGTCTTTATCGGAACGGGCGAGGGAGAGGAAGACCTCGCATTGTTCGACACGGACGATTTCGTTGACGCTTTGTTTGCGCCCGAACCCCAGCGGGACGGCGGACGCTGATGCTCGACGCCGCGCTCTGGTTCGTTGCGCTGCAGGTCTTCGCTTTCGCGGCGTTTCCCCTCTCTTGGCGCGCGTTCTCCCGAATGCCCGATCGGGGCTACGCCTTCGCCAAGCCGCTTGGGTTGCTGGCGACGGGGTTCTTCGTCTGGCTGATCGGCCTCGCGCAGATCATTCCCAACTCCCGCTGGTCCGTCCTGATCGCGCTCGCCGTGGTCGCGGCCATATCGCTGTTCGCCGTTCGCCGCCGCCGCGGCGAGATAACGCAGTTCGTTCGCGGCAACCTCCGCCTCCTGATCGGCGTGGAGGCGGTGTTCGCCGCAGTGTTCGCGGGCGCCGCGCTTCTCCGCGCAACGATTCCGGACATCGTTCACACCGAACAGTCAATGGACCTAATGTTCCTCAATTCCGTCATCGCCAGCCCTTCCTATCCGCCGAACGACCCGTGGCTCGCGGGCGAGAGCGTCTCCTACTACTACCTCGGCTATCTCCTCGCCGGCGCGCTGGCGATGCTCACCGGAGTCGGCTCATCCGTCGCCTACAATCTGGGGCTCGCCTCTTACGCGGCGATTGCGGCGATCGCCGCTTTCGGCGTGACTTTCAATCTCGTCCGTCTGTCGAGGGGAACGGCGGCGGCGGGCGCGCTTGCGGGGATGGGCTCCGTGTTTCTCCTGCTGCTCGCCGGAAACGCGCTTGGCGTATTGGAGTTGGCGTGGGCGTCGGGCGCGGGCGGGCCCGGGTTCTGGGAATGGATCACGCCGAACGAGGAGTGGTACGCGGAGGCGGGGGCGTCCGCCCTTTGGCGCCCGGACGACGTTTGGTGGTGGTGGCGGGCGTCCCGCGCAGCGCCGAACGTCATCACCGAGTTTCCCGCCTTTAGTTTCCTGCTAGGGGATATGCACCCGCACGTGATGTCCATCGGCTTCGTCTTGCTCATCGTCGGAGTCGCCGTCCAGTTGTATCTTCAGCCGCGGCTCGCGCAGCCGAACGCGGCGCGGCGGCACGCCCCGCTCATCTTCGTGACGCTCATCGCGGTCGGCGGCGCGGCGGCGGTGAATCTGTGGGACTTGCCGCTGGGGCTCGCGCTCGTCGGCGGCGCGGCGCTGCTCAACGCGGCGCGGAACGAGCGGCGAATGCAGTTCGGGCGCTCGCTCGCCTTCACCTCTCAGTTCCTCATAGCGGGCGAATCCGTGGGAGAGCACACGGAGACCGACGCGCCGACCGCATGGGTCTACGCAAGGGACGGCGGGAAGTGGCGGCGCGCCCGCAAGATCGAGGCCGGAGGGCTCGGCCCGGAGTCCGACTTCGGCGCGTCCATCGCGGCGCAGGGGGAGATGGCCGTCATCGGAGCGCCGCGGGCGAGCGTCAACGGCGCCGCGCTCCTCTACGGCCCGGCGGGGGATACGTGGGGGCTGCTCACGACCATCAGGCCGCCGTCCGGCCATCCCGTCTCCGGGTTCGGGCACTCCGTGGCGATGAGCGGGGAGGCGGTCGCCGTCGCCTCGCTCGAAGCCGTGCACGTCTTCCGCATAGACGGGAAGGACTGGACGCGGCGCGCGACGCTCTACCCATCGGCGGACGACGGTCTGATCACGCAGGTGGCCATTGAGGGGAACACGCTCGCTGCGGGCGTGCTGAGCGCGGACGGGTGGGCGGTGGACGTCTACCGGCGCGTCTCCGGGGAGTGGGGGCGCGCAGCCACCTTGCGCCCGCCGTCTCCTGATCCGCGCGCGTACGGGAGAAGCGTCGCCCTAGACAGCGGGCGCCTCGCAATGAGCGGCGACGGAGCCGTCACGATCTTTCACGAAAGAGGATCAGGCTGGACGCAGCGCGCGAGGCTGGAGAGCCCGAATCCGTCGGCCTTTCCCTCTTTCGGCTCGGCGATAGATTTCGACGGGTACTACTTGGTCGCGGGAGCGCCGGGGAGCAACGGGCCCGCGCCGAACGCGGGGGCGGCGTTCGTGTTCGCCGAAACGGCGCGCGGCTGGGAGTTCCAAGCGGAACTCACCGCCGAGGACACGAGCATAGACACCGCGCTCGGCAGCGCGGCGGCCATCCGAGGCGACACGCTCGCGCTCGGCGCGCCCGGAGGCGGGCAAGGCGGCGTCTACTCCTTCAGCCGCGCGCTGGAGACTTGGACACGCGACGCCAAGATAACCGGACGCTGGCGCCTGAGCCGCGCCGCCGCCGCCGCGCTTCTCCTGACCGCCGGCTGCGTTCTCGCCGCCGCGCCGTTCCTGCTGGGATTCGATAGCCTGGCGCAAGGGATTCAGCCGTTGCAAGAGGAGCGGACGCGCCCCGTTCACTTCGTTCTCGTTTGGGGCGTTCTGGGCTGCCTGGCGGCGCCGTTCTTCATAGTCGCTATGCGGCAAACGCTCCGGCGCGGCAACTGGAGCCTTCTGCGGTTCAGCGTCGTCGTCCTCGCGGCGTTCGCGCCAGTTCTGCTGTGGCTGCAGCCCGTCTACGGCGTTCCGCTCCTTGCGGCGGCGGCGGCGCTTTTCGCCTTTCATCAAATGGGGTTCTATCAGCCACGGGCCGACGAGGCGCTCTTCACGTTCAACCCCCGCCTCACCTTGATCGTCGGAAGCGTCTTCATCGTCGGCGGAGCCGTATGGCACGGGATTGTCAACGGAGAGCGGGGCGACACCGGCGAACTGCTGGCGCTCGACCGGCTCATTCCCGTCATTCCGCTGGCCGTCGCCGCCGGGCTCGCGCTCTACGGAGCGTGGACGCTCGCGCACCGCGACAGCGAGGCGATGCGGCTCGCCGTTGACCGCGAGCGAGCGCCGCAATGGAACGGCGCCGCGCCCGCTCTGCTGTTGTTCGGCGCGGCGGCGGCGCTCGTGATGGGTTCGGAACTGTTTCACGTCGTGGACATATTCGGCGGCGCGCTGCGCCGGATGAACACCGTCTTCAAACTCTACTATCAGGCTTGGCTGCTGCTCGCGGTCGTCGGCGGATTCGCGCTGTGGTTCGTCACCGTCCGGTGGGACAGAAGCAAGGGCTCGGGGCGCGTCGGATTGACCGCTTGGGGCGTCGCGCTCGCTCTGCTCTTCGGCGCCGCCCTCTACTATCCGGCGGCGGGGATAGCGTCGCGCGCCGGAGAGCAGCCGCGCTTCACGCTGGACGGCCTCGCCTATCTCCGGGAGCAGTCGCCCGCCGACTACGAAGCCGTGCGCTGGGCGCAGGGCAACACCGCGCGCGACGCCGTGATACTCGAGGCGGCCATCGTTCCCTGCGGCGAGAGCGTCTGCAACGACTGGAGCCCCGATCTGGCGCGGATCGCCTCCGCCACCGGACGCCCGACGATCCTCGGGTGGGAGGGGCACGAGCGGCAGTGGCGAAGCGCGGGCAGCGTTGACTTCGGAGGGTTGCAAGACGACGTGCGCCGCATCTACGAAACGGAAGACCCCGCCGTAGCCGCCGCGCTGTTGGACGAGCACGGCGTAGACTACGTGGTCGTCGGCCCGCGCGAGCGCGCCGTGTACGGGGGCGAGGGCGAGCGCAAGTTCGCCGCGCTCGGCCCCGTCGTCTTCGAAAACGGAGGCATCGCGATCCACCGCGTCAACGCAGAGAGGACTTCCTGACGTGCGAACGCTGCGGACAGCCCTCGCCGAGGCTTGGCGGAGCGCGGCGTTCGCTATGCGGCTCGCGCCCGCCCGCATAGCCGCCGTCCGCCCGCCCCGGACGTGGGAGGGCTGGGCCGTCCTCGTTCTGATCGCGCTGGCGCTGGGCACGCGCCTTTGGGACCTCGGGGGGCGCGTCCTGCACTACGACGAGGTCTTGCACGCGCTCTACTCGTGGACTTACTCGACGGGCGGGGGCTATCAGCACAATCCGCTCACGCACGGCCCGTTCCTGTTTCACGCGGGCGCGGCCACCTACAAGATCATTGGGGCGAGCGATTTCGCCGCGAGGCTGCTTCCCGCCCTTTTCGGCGCGGCGCTCGTCGCGACGCCGTGGCTCTTCCGCCGCGAATTGGGGCGCTTCGGCGCGCTCGCGGTCTCGCTCTTCCTGCTCATCTCCCCCACCATCCTCTACTTCTCGCGCTTTATGCGGAACGACGTGTATATGGCCGTTTGGGCCGTCGTCCTGCTCGCGCTCGCGCTTCGCTACCTTGAGCGCCCGCGAGTCTGGATGCTGTTCGCCTGGGCGGCGGTTTGGGCGCTGGCGTTCGCAACGAAAGAGAGCGCGTTCTTCCTCGCCGGAATGTTCGGCCTGCTGCTGTTCCTCCTCGCGGCGCGCCCGCTTTGGGAATGGGTGCGGAACGCCCGCCCGCTCTCGCGGACGGGCCCCGCAAGCGACCTGCTCATTGTGATGGGAACGCTCATCCTGCCGATGTGGGCGCCCGCCGCCGGACTCTTTCAGCGGTTCGCGGGCGTGATTCTCGTGAACCCCGACCTGAACGACCCCCGCGTCCAGAGCGGCGACCTCTTTCGCGCCGAGGGGGTGACCGGCCAGCCCATCGGCGGCGCCATCTACATCGCGGGCTTCCTGGTCATCTTTCTGCTAGCCGTCTCCATCGTCGTCGGAATGGCGTGGAACCGTCGTCGGTGGCCTTTCCTATTCGCAACGTTCGCCGCCGTATGGCTTCTGCTCTTCACCAGCGTCTTCACCAACTGGCAAGGCTTCCTGACGGGAATGTGGGGCTCGCTGGGCTACTGGATAGCGCAGCAAGGCGTGGAGCGCGCCAACCAGCCGTGGTACTACTACGTCATCGGCCTCTCCGTCTACGAATTTCTCATCGCCGCTCCCGCCGTCGCCGGAGGCGCCTGTCTGCTGGCGCGGCGGCGTCGCAGCCTCTTCGACGTCGTCATCGTCGCTTGGGCGGCCTTGTCGTTCGCTATCTACTCTGCGGCCGGGGAGCGAATGCCCTGGCTGCTCACGGGCATCGCGCTGCCCATCGCGTTCGTCGCCGGACGCGCCGCCGGGCTGATGGCCGAGCGCGCGGTCGAGGCGGCGCGCCCCGCGCTCGCCTACGGCGCCGGGATCGCGCTCGGCGCAGCCGTCCCCTACGCGGCGATTCGCTGGATGACGGCGGACGACCCGGCGGGCGAGCCCGGCTTTTGGGTCGCTTGCGCCCTGATCGCCGTCGTTCTCGCCGCCTTCGCGGAGATGCGGATACGCGCCTTCCGCGCCCGACGGAGAGCGGAGCGCGAGACGTCCGCCGCGCCTGCCGCGCCGGTTGGCGGTCGGGCGGCGCGGCGCGCGGGCGGCGCGGTTCGGCAGCAGCCCGGGGCCGCCCGCTCCCTCCGCTCCGGCGCTCCTCTCCGCCGCGCCGGGCGGGGGCTCGCGCTCGCCGCAACGCCGTTCCGCGCAGTCGCTGGGCGCATTCCGCGCGCCTCGCCCGGCGCCGCGCTCTTGACGCTTGGCGTTCTCACTGCGGCGGCGGGAATGACCGTTTTCTTCTCCGCGCGCGCCGCCTACTCGCATGCATCCTACGAGCGCCCGCGGGAACTGCTGGTCTATTCGCAGACCGGGCAGGAAGCGCGCTACGCCCTGCAATGCATCGAGCGCGCCGCCGAGGCCGCCGGACTGGGGCGCGAGGGCGCGCGCGTTCTCGTTGACGAATACGACAATCTGCAGTGGCAGTGGCGCTGGTATCTGCGGGGCCGCCCCGGATTCTCGACGCGCGACGTCAAGAACACGCCGTTGGAGTCGCCGCCCGACGCCGAATTCGTCCTAATGAGCCAGTGGTCGGAAGAGGACAACGCCGCGCAGATGGAGAATTACGCGCGGGCGGGCGAGATGCATACGCTGTGGTGGTTCAACAACGCGACCTACGCCGGACTCACGCCGGGCAAGATTCTCTCCGGCGCGGCCTCCCGCGAGGGCTGGCGCTCAGCGGCGGATTATCTGATGAGCCGCCGCGTCGGAACCGAGATGCAGTACGCCCGCAGCGCCATTTACGTTCGGAACGACCTCGCGGAATTCGCCGATGGCTGCACCGACCTGCGCTACTTCCAAGAGAGCGATGCGTAGGCCGGCGCGCTCCCCCCTAGCCCTTCCGTCCGGCGCAGGCGCGCGATGGTGAGGAATCCCCGTTTTTGGTTCGGGCTTGCGACGACCGCCGCCTTCCTCGCGCTCCTCGCCCTCTTCTTCGTGCGGACGGACTTCGCCGCGTGGGTGGACGCGCTCTCCGGAGCCAACTACTTCTGGGCCGCGCCCGCCGCCGCCGTCTACTTCTTCTCGCTCTATCTCCGCGCCATCCGCTGGCGGTTCCTGCTGCGTCCGTTCGCGTCAGTGACGGCCTTCCGCCTCTATCCGGTGGTGCTTTTGGGCTACACGGCCAACAACCTTCTGCCCCTTCGCGCCGGAGAACTCGTCCGCAGTTACTACCTCTCGACCCGCGAGCCCGTCCGAAGCGCCACCGGACTCGCCACGATCGTCGTCGAGCGCGTCACCGACGGCCTCGTAATGCTCTTTCTACTTCTGCTAGGCGCGCTTTTCATTCCGCTCTCCGGCCTCCCCGACCGGGTGAGCGCCGCCGTGAACCTTCCGCTGTGGGCCATCGCCCCCATCGTCGTAACCCCGTTCGTCATCGTGTTCGGCCTCATCGTGATGGCCGCGCTCCGGCCCCGCCCGTTTCTCCATCTCGCCGCGTTCGCCGCGAGGCCGCTCCCCGGACGCTACCGCGCCTTCGTCCGCGTGTTCGCGGCGCGCTTCATCAGAGGCTTCGAGGGGCTGCACCGCCCCGGACGCCTCGCGGCGCTCTTCGCCCTCTCCTTCCCCGTGTGGATCGCGGAAGGCGTCGTCTACTTCATCATCGCCGCCGCCTTCGACCTGCACGCGCAACTCGGCAGCCTCTGGCTGCTCGCGGGCGCTATAATTCTCGTCGTGGCCCTCTCCAACCTCGCGCTCTCCATCCCTACGTCGCAGGGCGGCGTCGGCCCCTTCGAACTTTTCACCGCGCTCACGCTCGCTCTCGTTGGAGTGGACAACGGTTCGGCGTCCGCTTACGCCGTCGTCCTGCACGCCGTGCAAATCCTGCCGGTCATCGCCGCCGGGCTGGCCTACCTCGCCTTCAAGGGCGTGCCTTTCAGCGAACTGCTGCGAGGCCGCGCGCAAACAACAGCGGAGGAATCATCGTGAACATCGGCATCATCGGGGCGGGCGCCGCAGGGCTGGCCGCCGCCCTCGACTTCGCCGGACAAGGCCACAAAGTCGACGTCTTCGAGAGCGCGCCTTTCCTGGGAGGCCAGGCCTCCACCTTCCCCGTCAACGGAGTCCCCCTCGAGCGCGGGTATCACCACCTCTTCCGCAGCGACGCCGCGATAATCAGCCTCATCGAGGAATTGGGGCTCGGCGACCGCCTCAGGTGGATCAATTCCAACGTGGGCTACTACGCGAACGGGCGCCTTTGGCCGTTCACCTCGCCCGCCGACCTGCTCCGCTTCCGTCCGCTGCCTTTCGCCGACCGCATCCGCTTGGGGCTCTTCACGCTCCGCCTGCAGCGCCGCAAGGAATGGGCGTCCCTCGAGGGCGCGACCGCAATGGAGTGGCTCCGCGAGCACGCCGGACGCAACGCCTGCGAGACGATCTTCGAGCCGATGCTGCGCGGCAAGTTCGGGCGCCACCACGACCAAATCACGATGGCCTGGATATGGAACAAGTTCGCGCTGCGAACCGCCTCGCGCGGGGACGGCCTCATCGGCAAGTTCCGGGAGCGTCTCGCCTACCCGATGGGGTCTTTCGGCGAGATATTCGACGTCCTCGCCGACCGCATCCGCTCCCTCGGCGGCGACGTCCGAATCTCGTCCGCCGTCCGCCAAATCATCGTGGAGGACGGGCGCGTCCGGGGGCTGGAGGTCTCAGTGGAGGGCGGCGAGCCGGAGCGCCGCGATTACGACCAGGTTCTCGCCACCGTGCCGTCGTTCATTCTCCCGCGCCTCGTCGCCAACCTCCCCGACTCGTACCTAGCGAAACTGACCGACAAGGTCTACCTCTCCGCCGTTCTCGTCATCCTCCAACTCAAGCGCGCGCTCAGCCCGCACTACTGGACGTACGTCGGCGACCGCTCGCTTCCGTTCCTCGGCATCATCGAGCACACGAATTTCATTCCCGCCGAGCATTACGGCGGCGCGCACCTCGTCTACCTCACGAACTACCTGGAGCGCGGCGACCGCTTCTACGAGATGTCGGGCGAGGAGTTGTACCGCGAGTACCTTCCGCACTTGCGGAAGATCAACCCTTCGTTCGACGAATCGTGGGTCGAGAACTACCATCATCACAAGGTGGACGCGGCTCAGCCCATCGTCACGCGCGGCTACTCGGCGAGCATTCCCGATCACCGCGCGCCCGTGCCCGGCCTCTACCTCGCCAACACGACCCAGATCTACCCGGAAGACCGCGGCACCAACTACTCGGTGCGAATGGGCCGGCGCGTCGCCGCGATGATGATGGAGGACGCGCACGGGTAGCGGGGCGGCGCTCTGCCGTCATTCCCGCGTATTCTCATCGTCATTCCCGCAGCGGCGTGCGAATCCCTCACGCGAGCGCGAGGCTCGGCGCGACGTCCAGGTCGAGGCCGTGCGCCGCGCCCCGGACGCGCCGGTGGTAGCCCGCCGCCGCGATCATCGCGCCGTTGTCGGTGCAGAGGCGCGGCGCGGGAATGAGAACGGGAACGGGCGCGCGCTCCCGGCACGCCTGCCGCAGCGGGCCGTTCGCCGAGACGCCGCCGCCCAGTACGAGCCCCCGTGCGCCGTGTAGACGAACGGCCTCCGCCGCTTTCGCCGAGATCACGTCCACGACGGACTCCTGAAACGCCGCCGCGAGTTCGGCGACCGCCTCGCCGTCCGCTCCGCCCTCCGGCGCGGGATGAACGCCCATCTCCTGCGCTTTCCGCAGCAGCGCCGTCTTGAGGCCGGAGAAACTGAAGTCCAGCGATCCCTTGAGCCATGCGCGGGGCAGGCGGAACGGCGCCGCCGCTCCCTCCGCCGCTCGCTGCACGGCGGGCCCGCCCGGGAAGCCGAGCCCCAGCAGGCGCGCCGCCTTGTCGAACGCCTCGCCGGAAGCGTCGTCGCGCGTCCGCCCCAGCAGTTCGTAGTCGCCGTGTCCGCGCATCAGAATGAGGTCGGTGTGCGCGCCCGACGCGATCAGCACGATGAGGGGAAATCCCGGGTCGGCGGCCGGGTCGTCGAACTCCAGCCAGGCCGCGTAGGTGTGCCCTTCCAAGTGATGCACGCCCACGAAAGGAAGCCCGCGCGCGAACGCGATCGCCTTCCCCGCGTTCACGCCGACCATCAGCGCCCCCGCGAGCCCGGGGCCGTAGGTGACGGCGACGGCGTCGAGGTCGTCCATCGCAACCTCCGCCTCGCTGAGCGCGCCCTGCACGACGGGAACAATTTGCAGAAGGTGCTGGCGGGAGGCGACCTCCGGCACGACGCCGCCGTAGCGGGCGTGCAGCGCAACCTGCGACGCCACCGTGTCCGAGAGGATGCGCCGCCCGTCTTCGACGACGGCGGCGGCGGTCTCGTCGCAGGAGGTTTCGATGCCAAGTATCAGCATAACGGCGAGGGAACGGTCAGGGAACGGCCCGGCTCTCTCTTATGCTACCATTCCCCTGCGGCTCATTCCCCTTTGCTGAGGCGTTCGGAGAGAGAGAGGAGGTTGCCCCGATGTGGAGCGACGTTAACGGCGCCAGCGTCGCGCTGCTGGCGCTCCTTCTATTGCTGTCGGCGTTCTTCTCGGGATCGGAAGCCGCCCTGCTCTCGGTTCAGCGGGTGCGGTTGAGACGCCTCGTCAACCAAGGGTCGGCGGGCGCGGCGCGCGTCGAGCGTCTGATCGAAGCGCCCGAGCGGTTGCTCCCCCCGATCTTGCTCGGCAACAACCTCGTCAACACGGGCGCGGCGACGGTTGGAGCGGGCATCGCCATCACGCTCATTATGGACGAGAACCTCGCGCTCGCGGCCGCCACCGCCGCCGTCACGGCGCTGCTCCTCGTTTTCGGAGAGACGATCCCCAAGACGGTGGCCGCCCGCCACGCCGAACGCGCCGCCATCCTCGTCGCCCCGGTCATTCAGGGCGTCAGTTGGGCGCTCAAGCCCGTGTCCATCGCGCTCCAAGCAATCAGCATGGTCATTGCGCGAATGTTCGGCGGCAGCCCCTCCATCAGCCTCGTGACCGAGGAGGAGATCAAGACGATGGTGGAGGTCGGCAGCGAGTCAGGCGCGGTCGAGCAAGGGGAAGCCGATATGATCCGCCGCGTCCTCGAGTTCGGCGACCGCCGCGTCAGCGAGGTGATGACCCCCCGCCCTGAGATCGTCGCCGTCGGCCACGGCGCGACCATACGCGAATTCCTCGCGCTGTACGGCGCGAACTCGCACACGCACTTCCCCCTCGTTCGCGGCGAACTGGACAACGTCGTCGGAATGATCGGCGTCAAGGGCGTGATGCGCCAGTTGGCGGGCGGCGCCGACCCGGACGAGGCCGCGCTCCCGGAGGCCAAGCCCCTGCGGTTCGCGCCCGAAACCAAGCGAATGGACGAACTCTTCAACGAAATGCGCCTGAGCGGCGATCAGATCGCATTGGTCGTGGACGAATACGGCGGCGTCGCCGGCCTCGTTACGTTCAAACGCCTCGTGGAGGGCATCGTCGGCAAGGTCGAGGAAGAGAGCGCCGACCAGGGCGGCGCGCAGGAAGTCGAGATCGTGGACGAGCGCACGTTCGAGATCGGCGGCGGCCTCTCAGTCTCCGAGGCCAACGAGCAACTGGCGCTCGGCCTGCCCTCCGGCGAGTACGAAACGGTCGCGGGGTTCCTGCTCGACCAACTGGGCCGCATTCCCGAGGAGGGCGCGGAAATCTCCTACGGCGGCCTCCATTTCACGGCGCTGGAGATGCGGGGCGTCCGCATTGCGCGCGTGCGGGTGACGCGACCCCCCGGCGCCGGCGGGAAATGACGCCGCCCGCATCCCGCCGCGTCGCGATGGCGATGCGCCGCGCCGTCGCCCGCCACGAAGACCGGCTAGGCGGCGGCGCGCTGCTGCTCGCCGTGTCCGGCGGCGCGGACTCTTTGGCGATGCTCCTCGCCTGCGCCGAAACTGGCGCCCGCCTGCGAAATCGTATGATCGCGGCGCGCTTCTCGCACGGACTGCGCCCCGCCGCCGACCGGCGCGAGCGCGCCGCCGTCCGCCGCGCCGCCGCATCGCTGGGCGTTCCCTTCCTCTCCGGCGCGGCGCAGTCGCCCCCGGATGAGGCCGGCGCCCGCGACGCCCGCTACCGCTTCCTCGCCGAGGCCGCTTCCGATTGCGGCGCCGTCGCCGTTCTCACCGCCCACACGCGGGACGATCAGGCCGAGACCCTGCTGCTGCGCCTCGCGCGTGGAAGCGGGCTGCGCGGCGCGGGGGCGATCCGCGAATTCTCCGTCCGCGACGTCGCAGGCCGTCCGCTCGCCGTGCTCCGTCCGTTGCTCCGCGTGTCCCGCGCCGACGCGGAGGCCGTCTGCGCGGAGGCCGGCCTGCGCCCCGCCCGCGACGCGACGAACCGCTCGCTGCGCTACGCCCGCAACCGGGTGCGCCTTCGCGTCATCCCCGAACTCGCCGCCGTGAACCCCAACGCGCGCGGCGCGCTGGCGGGATTCGCCGAACGCGCCGCCGATGACGACGCGCTCCTCGACCAACTCGCCGCAGACGCCGTGCGCGCCGTCGAGGAGCGTTCGCCTTCCGCCGTTTGCTGGCCCAAGAGCGCCTTGCGCGCGCTGCCCGCGCCGCTCCTCGCGCGCGTCTTGGAAGCGGCGTGGCGCTCGCTGCGGGGAGAAGGCGCGACGCTCGGCCACGAAAAACTCGCCCAGTCCGCCCGCGTCGTCGCGCGCGGAGGCCGCCTCTCGCTCGGCAAGGGCGCCGCTTTCGCCGTCGGCCCCGGCCCGCTCGCTCGCCTCTCGCTCGGCGAGCCCCCGGCGGGGAATGAGTGACGGTTTAGCCGGATTAGCCGGCCCCTCCGCAGCGCTCCCGCGCGCAAGGCTACTTACCCTGGCGCCGCAAGCGCTCGACGAGAATAAGCGCAATAGGCGGACCGTTCCCTTGTTCCCCTTGACCTGCGGCGCGCGCGGGAACATACTGCCATTGACGACTCCATAGCGTTCAGCCCGCAGCGGCGAGGAGGCCCGAAATGGCGCGAGTAGTTGACGCTGACACCCATATCGCCGAGCCCCCGGAGATGTGGGACTTCCTCGATCCCGAGTGGCGGCCCCGCCGCCCCGTCGTCGTGCAGGTGCCCGAGGACACCCTCTACGGCGGCGTCGACCATATGTGGCTCATAGACGGCCAGATCTACCCGCGCCCCGCCGGACGCGGCGGCAACTTCCTCGTCACGCCCACCATCCAGAAGAACGTGCGCGACCGCGTCGACAGGAAGTCCCGCGAACTCCTCGACTTGCCGATGCGCTTCGAGGATATGCTCGCCACGAACGTGGATATGCACGTCGTCTACCCCACGCTCTTCCTCGCCTACCTCACGCACGACGCGCGCTACGAGGCGGAGTTGTGCAAGGCGTACAACCGCTTTATGGCCGATGTCTGGGAGAAGGGCGAGGACAAGATCCGCTACGTCGTCATTCCGCCTCTGCGGAGCATTGACGCCGCCGTCAGCGAGTTGCGCTTCGGCAAGGAGCACGGCGCTTGCGGCGTCTTCTTCCGCGGCATCGAGGGCGACAAGACGCTCGACGACCCCTACTTCTTCCCCGTCTACGAGGAGGCGGAGTCCCTCGGGCTCCCGATTTGCATTCACCAGGGGCAGGGCGCGCCCGCGCTCAACTACCTGATCGACGTGAGCCGCAGCCACACGTTCACGCACGGGCGGATTCCCCCCGTCGTCGCCTTCCGCAACCTCGTCTCCAACAAGATTCCCGAGATGTTCCCCAACCTCCGGTGGGGATTCATCGAGACCGGCGCGTCGTGGGTGCCGTTCGCTATGTATCAGTTGCGCGGAACGCTCCGCGCCGACGGCGATTTCTGGGGCCCGCGCCTCTTCGACCGCTACAATATGTGGATCTCCTACGAGGTCGAGGAAGACCTGCCCTACCTGATGAACTACGTCGGCGAAGACCACCTCGTCGTCGGCACCGACTACGGGCACCATACGCCCGGCACGACCGACCGCCTCTCCGCCGACCCCTCGGCGCAGGTGCATATGGTCAACCAGATGCGCTCCCGCGACGACGTCTCCTCCGCCACCGCCGAGAAGATCCTGCGCGACAACCCCACCGCGCTCTACGGCGTCTAACCACCGGAACGTCCGGCGTGAGGAGGCGGAGCGGAGCGGACGCCGCCCGTCCGCGGGGACGGATGAGCGGCCGCGCGCTCGCCGTGCTGCTCGGCGCGGCGGCGCTGCTGGCCGCGATTGGCGTCGTCGCCGCGCTGACCTACGCCGACCCCGGGAGGCAGTGGTTCGCCCGGGTCGACGGCGTTCCGATCTCCCGCGCGGTTCTCCTGGACGTTCTGCGCGCGAACCGGATAGACGCGGCGCTGACGGGAGCGCCGTTCGACGCGCAAGCGCAGACGTTCGAGGCCGCCGCCCGCCTCGTGGACGACGAAACGCTGCGCCGGACGGCCCCGCAACTTGGCGTCGAGGTCAGCGAAGAGGAGGTCGCCGCCGAACTCGCGTCGCAACTCGCGCCCGGGCTCGACGCCGCGAGCGCGGCGGAGGCGCTGCGGCAGTACGCCGGCGCCCGCCGCCTCAGCGCCGCGCTCGTCGAGCGGCTCGCCGAAGGCGAATTGCTGCGGCGCAAGGCGGCGGATGCGCTGGGGCGCGCAATCCCGGATCCGCAGCCGCAAGCGCGCGTCCACGCGCTCGTCCTGCCGGACGCCGCCGCCGCCGAACTCGCTCGGGCCGACGCGGAGGAGGGCGTTTCGTTCGAGACGCTCGTCCGCCGCTACTCGCTCGATCCGTCCGCCGCCGACTTGGGCTGGCTGCCTTACGGCGCGCTTCCGCCCGCGGCCGCCGATACGATCCGCCTGCTGCCGCTCAGCGAATTCTCGCCTCCGTTCCAACGGGAGGACGGGGCGGTCATTCTCTACGTCGTCAGCGCGCGCGACGACGCGCGCCCGCTGGACGCGGCGTCGCGCCAATTGCTGCAAGAGGATGCGTTCAACGCGTGGCTCCGCAGCGTCCGCGAGGCGCAAGAGATCGAACTGCGGCTGGACTCCGCCCTTCTCGAATGGACGGCGGCGCAACTGGCGCAGACGCGCCTTCCGGCGCCGGGCGGCTAGGGAGGCGGGGGCGATAGAAATAAGACGGAACGCTCCAACCTCCCCATCGGCGCGCTCGCCGGTTGCTAACCCTGCCTTACGCTACCCTCCCCGCCGCCGCGCCCCGCCGAGCCAGTCGCCGAGGAAGAGCGACGAGAGGCCGGGGCGCTCCAGCGGCGGGCCCTGCGGCGCGGACGGCGCGTCGAGCTGGGCGCGGCGCGAGGCGGCTTGCTCCGCGAGGCGTTGCGCCGTTTGCTCCCAGCCTTCTCCGCCGGCGGAGAGCGTTTTGATCGCGTCCAGCGCGGCGGAGAGTCCGTCGAGCCGGGCGCGGAGCGCGTCCGGGGCGTACTCCATTGCAAGGGCGAGTTCCGCCGGATCGAGTTCAGCGGCGCGAACCGCGTTCTCGAACGCCGCGCCGGACACGCGGCGCGCGTCCCGCCAGGCCGGGCCGCCGGTCGCGGCGTCAACGGCCATCGCCGCCGCGATGCGCGGCAGAATCTCTGTGGCGATGACGAAACTATCGTGCTCGGCGGCGTCCGCGAAGAAGGGTTCCGCGCCGACGGCGCGGGCGAGTCCCGCGACGGCGTCCACCGCTTCCGGCGGAGCGTCCGCGCTCGCCGTGATGGCGTAGGCCGCGCCCTCGAGGGAGGAAGATGACGCGCCGTCCGAGTCTGCGCCGCGAATGATCGGACGGCCGCCCACGAACGGAACGCTCGGCGGAAGGCGCTCGCGCGCCCACTCCAGCGCCGGCGCCATGAGGATGCACGTGTCCGTCACGACGCAGCCTTGCGGCGCGAGGCTCCCCAGCGCGGCGAGCGCTTCCCGCGTATCCGCGAGCGGCGCGGCGAGCAAGATGATCCGCGCTCCGGCGACGGCCTTCGCCAGCGACGGCGCGGCGGCGTCCACCGCCCCCGCCTGAGCGGCGCGCTTCGCCGTCGGGGGATGCGGATCGTAGCCGCCGACCGTTGCGCCGCCCGCCGCCCGGAGGGCGCGCCCCATCGCGGTTCCCGTCGCGCCGAGTCCAATGACGGCGATGTCCGGCATAGCGTCGGCGCGCCCCGCCGTTACGAGCGGAAGCCCCGGCCCGTTCCGCGCATGCGCGGGTCGAGCAGGTCGCGGAGGGCGTCGCCGAGCACATTCCATCCGAAGACCGTGATGCTGAGGAAGACGCCGGGCCAGATGGCGAGCCACGGGGCGATCTCCATATAGGTGCGCGACTCCGAACTCAGCATCCGCCCCCACGAGGGGAACGGCGGCGGCACGCCGTAGCCCAAGAAACTGAGCGACGCCTCGATGAGAATGACCTGCCCCAGCCGGAGGCTTGCGAGAATGATGATCGGCACCATCACGTTGGGCAGAATGTGGCGCGCCAGAATGCGGAGCGTGGTCGCGCCGTTGACGCGCGCGGCCTCGACGAACGGCTGCTCCTTGAGCGCGAGGACGGAGCCGCGCAGCACGCGGCTTTCGCGGATGGCCACGAGCCCCAGCACAAGCGTCACATTGAGCGCGCTGGGGCCGAGAATGGACATAACGAACAGCAGCAGAAGCAGCGGCGGAATGCTCATCCATGCGTCCACGAGCCGCTGCGTGATGGTGTCGTACTTCCCGCCGAGGTAGCCGCTGGTGACGCCGATGAGCGCGGCGAGCAGACTGCCGAGCGCGACCGACCCCAGCGCGACGGTGATGGAGATGCGCGCGCCGTGCACGAGGCGGCTGAACAGGTCGCGCCCGATGAAGTCGGTGCCCAAGAGATACGTGAAACTGGAGCCCTGCAGCGCGTCGGAGAAGTGCGGCTCGTCGTAGGGGAACGGCGCGATCCAGTTGGCGAAAGCCGCCATAATGAGCATCACGAGCACGATGACCGCGCCGACCGCGCCGAGCGGCTTCTCCTTGAAGAGGCGCGCCGTGAACGCCAGCGCTCCGTTGCGCGGACGCGCCCGCGAGACCTCGCGGGGGAAGGGGCTTTGCGCCGCCGTTTGCGCCGCCGCCATAACTAGGCGTACCTGATCCGGGGGTCGAGAACGCCGTACAGCAGGTCAACGATGAGGTTGATCAGCACGGTGCCCGCCGCGAACACGAGGACGATCGTCTGCGCCGGAACGTAGTCCCGCTGCTGCAGCGATTGCAGCATATAGACGCCCATCCCCGGTAGGTTGAATATCTGCTCGATGATGACGGTGCCGCCCAGCAGAAACGGAATCTGCAGGCCGATGAGCGAAAGCACGGGAATGAGGGCGTTGCGGACGGCGTGGCGGTACCAGACGGCGCGGGGCGGCAGCCCCTTCGCCCACGCTGTGCGGATGTAGTCCTGCCGCACGACCTCCAGCATCATCGCCCGCGTCATCCGTATCGTGCCGCCCATCAGCGGAATGCCGACGATGAGCGAGGGCAGCGCCATCACGCTCAGGTTGCCGATCGGGTCTTCGGTGAACGGGACGTAATTGAGCGGCGGCGCCCACCCGAAGAAAAGCGCGGGCAGCGTCACCACGAGGGTGCCGATCCAGAGAATCGGCACGGCGACGAGGCCGATGGAGACGGAGCGCAGCAGGTAGTCGGGCCACGTGTCCTGCCGGACGGCGGTGATGATGCCGATGGGGATGGACACCGCGGTGCTGACCACGAGCGCGACGACGGCGAGTTCGAGCGTTACGGGATAGCGGCGCGCGAGTTCGGCGGTTACCGGGCGGTCCGTCCAAAGGGAGTCGCCGAGGTTGCCGACGAAGAGCCCGCCGAACCACTCGGCGAACTGAACGTAGATGGGGCGGTCGAGGCCCAGTTGCGCGAGGATGGCCTGCCTGTCGGCTGCGTAGCCGAAGTCGGAGATCATCAAGTCCACGATGTCGCCGGGGATGAGGCGCAGCATAAAGAACGTCAGCACGCTGACGACGAACAGCGTGAGCGCCGCGAGCAGCAGCCGCCGGACGATGAATAGGCGCACGTCGCGCTCCCTTCGGCAAACGTTAGGCGGGAGTCTACGGGCGCGGCGCGCGCGGGGCAAGGGGCGGCGGTCTGCGCCGACGCGCAAGTGGCGTCCGCGCTGCGCGATGAGGTAGAATAGCGGGGACGCGCGGCCGCCCCGCCTCCGGCGCGGAGGGCGGCTTGGCGCTTACGCGAATGGCATCACCCGCAGGATTTTGGATAGTCGTCTCCCTAATGGCGCTCGCGGAAGCGGCGATCATCGCCGCCGCCTTGCGTATGCGCGTGCGGACGGACTACGCGCGGAGCGTCGCCGGGTCGCGCGCTGCGGAGGTCGTCTGGACAATTCTGCCCGCCGGGCTCATCGCGCTGCTCGCCGTCGTCTCTTGGAGAGCGCTGCAATGAGGCGCGCCGCCCCGCCGCGGAGAGAGGCGTAAAGGATGGAGGAGATCGAAACGCATCGCGCGGACGCCCGCCGGGCGGGATGGCTCGCGCTCATCGCGGCGGCGCTGACGCTGGGGCTCATCGCCTATGGGGCGTGGGTGCGCGTGTCCGGCTCCGGCTTGGGATGCGGCGACAGCGGCGGCCTGCTGGAGTGGCCGCTGTGCGATGGCGCGCTCGTTCCGGAGATCGAAGGCGCGACCGGCATCGAATTCGGCCACCGCGTCTACGCGGGCGTCACAATGCTGGCGACCGCCGCCGCCGCTTTCTTCGCGTTCCGCGCCCGCCGGAGCGACCCAACTGCGGCGAAACTGCTCGCGGGCGCGCTGGCCGCGATTCTCGCGCAAGCCGTGCTGGGCGGCGTCACGGTGCTCACGGAATTGCACGGAATGGTGCGGCTCGCGCACCTGACGTTCTCCTTGCTGACGCTCGCGCTGCTCACGGGCGGCGCCGCGAAAGCGCTGGACGTCCGGCTCGCGCCGCCCCCAAGCGTGAAGCGGTGGCGGGCGCTCGCCGTCGCCACGGCCTTCGTCGTGCTCGTCGGCGGCGCGATCGTGGGAACGGGACAAAGCGCGGGATGCCCCGGGCTGCCGTTGTGCGACGCGCGGAGCAGCGCGGAGGCCGCCGGCATTCACAACGTTCACCGCGTCGCGGCCACCGCGCTCGTCGTTGCGTTCATTTGGACGGCCTGGCAGGCGCGCAGGACGGGAGGCGCCGCGTTCGGAATGAGCGCCGCAATCGCGTTGATTGCGCTCGCGCAGTTCGCCGTTGGCGTGATCGCGGTGTGGCTGCGGCTGCCGGATGCGCTGCGCGTTCTGCATCTGGCGCTTGCGGCGGCGACTTGGTGGGGAGTCGCCGCGCAATGGAGTTTCGCGCTAATCGGCCGGAAGCCGCGATGACGGCCTTTCTCCGGCGGGTCGCGGCGCTCGCCAAGTTGCGCGTCATATCCCTGCTCGTCCTAACCGGAGCGGCGGGCGCGTGGAAGGCCGCGGAGGGCGTCCCCGACGGAATCGTCTTGCTGACGGTCGTCGCCGCGGGCGCGCTGGCGGCGGCGGGAGCGAACGCGATCAATCAAGGGCTGGACGCGGACATAGACGCGGTGATGCGGCGGACGCGGACGCGGCCCGTGCCGTCGGAGCAGATGAGCGCGCGCGGCGCCGTGATCATCGGCCTCGCGCTCGTCGCGCTGGCCTGCGCGCTGATGCTCGCCGGGGCGAACGCTTTGGCCGCCGCGCTCACGCTCGCCGCCGCCGCCGTCTACGTGCTCGTCTACACGATGCTGCTGAAGCGGCGCTCATGGAACAACATCGTGATCGGCGGAGCGGCGGGAGCGTTCCCCCCGCTCATCGGCGCCGCGGCGGTTTCCGGGGAAATCACGCCGGCGGGGCTCTATATGTTCGCGTTCGTCTTCTTCTGGACGCCGCCCCACTTCTGGGCGCTCTCGCTGCTGCTGCGCGAGGACTACGCCGCCGCCAAAACGCCGATGCTCGGCGCGGTGGCGAGCCAGCGCGACACGGCGGCGCAAATTCTGCTGTACGTCGCGCTGCTGACGGCGATGGCGTGGCTGCCGCTCGCGGCGGGCTACGGCGGATGGACGTTCGCCGTAGCCGCTACGCTGCTGGGCGCGAACTGGCTGCGCTTGGCGTGGCCGCTGCTGCGCGGAGCGGGCGCGAAGCAAACGCGGGCCGCCTACAAATTCTCGCTGCTCCACCTCGCGCTGGCGTTCGTCGCGCTCGCCGCCGAGCCATCGCTGCCCTGGTATCCGTAGGCCGCGAGGAATCTTGCCCCCTGTCCCGTCGTTCCCGCGTAGGCGGGCAATTCGGCTCAGTGCATCTGGGCGGCCCCGCTGTCGTAACAGGGTTGGCTGCGCCAAAAGCCTCTCATTGAGAAGAGCGAGGAGTCGCCGAGCCCTTCCGGCGAGCGGGGCGCTTTCGCGGCGCGCTCTTGCGAGGGCGCAGCGTCCGCCACTCCAAACCCTCCGGCACGGCGGCGGTCATACGCCCTGCGGCGGCGTTCACCTCAATGATCACGTCGGCGAGCGCGGGCAGCAGCAGTTCCGCGTCGCCGCAGGTCACGACGTACACGTCGTTCGCGCCCGTCGAGAGGATTTCCGTGAGGGTTCCCAGAGGCTCGCCGTCCGCCGCGCTCACGACGCCGAGCCCGATGAGTTGGTAGTGGTAGTACGCGCCGGGAGGAGTTTGCGGCGTCTCTTCCGCCGGAACGCAGAGTTCGGCGCCTCGCAGGGCGGCCGCCGCGTCGCGCCCCGTCACGCCCTCGAATTTGACGAGCAGCGCGCCGTCGGGGGCGCGTTGGGTTCGCTCGATGACGAGGGGCCGCTCTTGCGCGACGACGCGCCCGCCCCGGCGGAACCGCTCGGGGTTGTCGGTTTCCGGCTGCACGCGGACGCGCCCGTCGCTTCCGTGCGCGCCGAGGACGACGCCGACGACGACATAGGCCTCGGGCGGTTCGCTCACCATTCGGGGCGGGAGGCGCGGGCGCGGATCAGACGATCTCCAGGCTCGCGCGCGTCTCTTCCTTCACCGCCGCGACGCGGATCAGCACCCGCATCGCCTGCGCGACGCGCCCCTGCCGTCCGATCACTTTGCCCTTGTCGTCGGCGTGGACTTCGAGTTTGATGACGATCTCGCCGTCCTCTTCCTCTTCGGTGACCTTCACGTCGTCGGGATGGGTGGCGATGGCCCTGGCGATGTGCTCAACCAGCTCCTTCATAGGTTAGCCTGCTTTCTCGACGACTCCCTGCGTCTGGAGGATGCGCTGAACGGCGTCGCTCGGCTTGGCCCCTGCGCCAAGCCAGCGTTTCGTCTTCTCTTCGTTGACCACGATGGTCGAAGGGGAGGTCAGGGGATTGTAGAACCCCACCTGGTCAACGATTCTCCCGTCGCGGGGCGCGTTCGCGTCCGCCACGACGATGCGGTAACTGGGTTGCTTTTTCTTCCCTGTGCGGCGCAGCCGGATTCGGAGCATAGGTGACGGTCGCCTCCATTTCTTTTTGCGCAACGCGCAATCGGAATGGAGTATACCACGAAACGCGCCGTCAAGGAAGGGGCGCCGGAACCTGCGGCGGACGGCCTACTGCTGCGCCGCTTCCAGACGCCCCCGCCGCTCTTTCATCGGAAGACCCGGCCCGCCGAATCCCCCGAATCCGCTACGGCTCGTCCGTGTAGCCTTCCATGCGCGAGGCGGCCCCGCGCTTCGCCAGTTCCGCCTCGAAGTGGGCGCGGATCGCCGGGTCTTCGTCCTTGAACTGCACTTGCGGCCCGCCCGTCTCCTTGTAGCGCGACCCTACGTAGCCCGCGAACCGCGGGTTGCCGTAGCGCAGCACGAGGTAGCGGATCGGCTCCGCGCTGCAGTTGAAGTGCTGGTGATACCCCGTCCCCGGCGACATCAACGTCCACGCTTGGTAGTCCAACTGCTCCCACTCCGCGCCCGGCGTCGGTTGGACGCCCTCCGGCCACTGCAGATCGTAGCCCTCGCCGCTCAGGAAGAGGTAAGCGACGTCGGAAACGAGCCCTGCGCGCTTGCGGTTCGCCTCGCCGGTGTGCGCCTTCTTGTAGGTTCCGGCGGGGAATTCCGAGAGGTGGCAGATGAAGTGGCCGTTCGCCATATTGATCATCATATTCGCCCCGGGCCCGCGCGCCGTCCACCTGTCCAGATCCACGTTGTGGACGTTCGGAATGAAGTTCGTCTCCATAAAGCGGCTCTCGAGTTTGGACGCCTTGCCGCTGAAGTACAACTCGTCCGTGGGGTCGAACCTGTCGGGGAACGTCATCGGGCAATCAAAGATCAGTTCCGGGCTGCCGTACAGGTTGAACGCCGTCGGCGCGTTGGTCGCCCCGTAGAGCCGCACCGTCTCGTCGCCGCTCGCGTTGTAGAGTTCGTGCCAGGCGTTGAGCGGAATCGAGAACACGCTGCCCTCTTGCCACTCGAACGTATGCCTCGGCTGCCCTTCGTTCCAGACGGCGGTCGCGCCGCGCCCCTTCACCACGAAGAAGATCTCCTCGTACAGGTGGCGCTCCGCCTTGAACACGCCGCCCGGCGGAATCTCGCACACGAAGCGGATCGTCCCCTGGTTGTTGATCATCGCGCCGTCCAGCGGGTCGCCCGACAGGTCGAGCAGCGCGGCGTTCACGCCCGCGCGCTCCCAGGGCGCGACCTCTATGGAGCGGACGTCCTCCACCAACTGCCGCGTATGCACCTTGATCCCCTCGTCGGCGACCCACTTCTCGTAAGGCGTCAGCCGCCAGGGTTCGTACCGCTCCGTGATAGAGACCATCTCGCGCCTCCTCTCCGCCGGACGCTCCGGCGCGGGGCGATTGTACGCCGAACGCGGCTTGCGCGATTGACAACGCAATCGGTTGAACGGCCGGCCGACGCGGGATATATCGGGGCGGCGTCCGCAGGCCAGCGCCGCCGAAGCGCCCCCTTGACCTTCCGCCCGCGCGGGCTTACCTTTGCCCCTTGCGCGGCGGACGCCGCCCGGAAGGAGGACGCGCTATGGCCAACGCGGAACCGATGCGGCTGGAAGTCTCCGTGGGGTACGCCTCGATGACCTACGAAATCGTCAGGCCGCTGATGGAGGGGCGCGTCAAGGTCGAGGGCGTCGAACTCGACCCCGTCGAGGAACTCGGCCCCACGCCCACAGGCGACTCGCGGATGAAGACGGGCGACTTCGGCCTCTGCGACCTCAATATGGGCTATTGGCTCGCCGCCATAGACCAGGGTTGGGACATCGTTGGCCTGCCCATCTTCGTCAAGCGCAAGAGCGCCCACTGGTATATGGTCGTCCGCAACGACCGCGGCATCGGCGGCCCGAAAGACCTCGAGGGCAAGCGCGTCGCCACCCGCTCCTTCCGCTCCGCCATCGTAACCTGGTGCCGGGGACTCCTGAAGCATCGCCACGGCGTGGACACGTCCACCTTCCGCTGGCTCGTGACCGACGCCGAGGACTACTTCCCCATCTACGACAAGTCCGCGAGCGTCGAGACCGTGCAAGACGGCAAGGTGAGCGTGAAGGACCACCTCCAGCGGCTGCTCGACGGCGAGGTGGACGCCTTCCTCGGCGACATCTCCGACCCCGAACTGTTCGGCTGGGTCGCCAGCGACTCGCGCATCCGCCGCCTCTTCCCCGACTACATAGAGGAAGACCTCCGCCTCTGGCGCGACGAGAGCATTTTCACGCCCGTCCACATGATGGTGATGAGCGGGAAACTCGACCGCGAGCATCCTGACCTTGCGATGCGCGTCTACGACGCATTCGAGCGCTCCAAAGCGCAGGCGTACTATGACCTACTGCGCGACCGGGGCAGTTTCTCCGTGATCTACCTCCGCGAGTACGTCGAGGAGCAGTTCAAGAAGTGGGGCGACCCGTTCGTCTACGGCGTCGCCGCCAACCGCCGGATGCTGGACTGGTACATAGACATCAGCCATGAGCAAGGGATTATGGCCAAGCGCTACGCCTTCGGCGAGGTCTTTTCCCCCGGCGTCTTGGGGACGTGACGGGGCGGCTCGTCCGGCGGCTATTGCGTTCCAACGCCTCCAAAAGCGCCCGCCGCCGCGTTCTGTTATACTAACTCGCAGATGTTCCGCGGTCTCGTATCCCGATTCCTAAAGAAGCCTGCCGCTCCTGCGGCAAGCGCGTCCGCGCCGTCCGCGCCCCCGTCCACGCAGGACAATGCGCGTGGCGGCGGGCGCAGGCCGCCCCGCCGGCCGGCCGACCGCTCGTCCCGCCCGCCCGAAAGCGGACGCGCCGCGCCGCTCACGCCCCCCGCCGAGCCGAACGAAGCGCAGGGCGAGCGTCCGCGCCGACGACGCGGGGGCCGAGGACGCGGAGGCGCCTCAGAGCGCGACGGAACGCCGCAAGACGCCGCCGCCGCCCAAACGCGCCCCGTCCGCAGCGGCGGGCCCTCGCTCAATGGAAACGCCGCCCCCGAGGCGCAGCGCGCCCGCGCCTCCGCTCCCCGCCCGGTCGCGCCCTCGGAAGAAAGAGACCGGCCGGACTCCCGCCCGCGCGCCCCGCGCGAGCAAAGCGACCCGCCCCGTGAAACCCGGAACCGGCGCGGCTTATCGCGTGAAGACTGGAGCCGACCCGAGCCCTCCGCCAACGGCAGAGAGCGGGACGTCAACGGCAGGGAGCGAGCCTTTGACCGCAGAGAGCGGGACGTCAACGGCGAAGCGCGCGATGAGTCGCCCCGGAGCGGCGCGCGCCGGACGCAGGCGCGCGGGCCGGCGCCACGAGACCGGGCCTTCGGACCGGCGCGCGTCTCGGAGCCCGTCGCCCTCGCGCTCGAGGAAATGGGCTACGCCGCGCCCACGCCCATCCAAGAACTCGTGATCGAGCCCCTGATGAGCGGCGCGGACATCGTAGGCCAAGCGCAAACCGGCACCGGCAAGACCGCCGGATTCGGCATTCCCATCACGGAAATGGTCGACGCCCGCGAACGGTTCGCGCAGGCGATCGTGCTGACCCCAACGCGGGAACTCGCCCGCCAAGTGGCCGACGAACTCGCCGCGCTCTGCAAGCGCACCGGCGCCCGCGTGGCGACCGTCTACGGCGGCGCGCGCATCGGCCCGCAAACCAGGGCGCTGGAGAGCGGCGCGCAGATCGTCGTCGGCACCCCGGGCCGCGTGATCGACCTCCTCGACCGGGGCTCGCTCCGCCTCGACAGAGCGCGCATCGTCGTGCTCGACGAGGCCGACCAAATGCTGGACATCGGCTTCCTGCCGGACGTGCGGCGCATCCTGCGCGCCACCCCGCGCTCGCGCCAAACCGCCCTCTTCACCGCCACCGTCCCAACAATGATCCGCCGCCTGATCTACTCCTACCTGCGCGAGCCGCAATGGTTCCGCGTCGGCGAGGAATCCGAGCCCGTCGAGCAGGTCACGCAGCGCTATTGCGAGGTGGCCAGCCGCGACAAACTCGCCGCCCTAATGAGCCTGCTGGAAGAGGACGAGCAGACGCTCGTCTTCCGTCGCACGCAGGGCGACGTGGACTGGCTCGTGAACACGCTGGGCCGCCGCCGAGTGCGCGCCGCAGCGATTCACGGCGGACTTCCGCAAGGCGAGCGCAACGCCGTGATGCAGCAGTTCCGCGACGGCGCCATCAAACTCCTCGTGTCCACGAACCTCACCTCGCGCGGCATAGACGTGCCGTCCGTCGCCAACGTCATCAACTACGACATACCGGAGAGCGTCGAAGAGTACGTCCACCGCATCGGACGCACCGCGAGGATGGGGCGCGAAGGCGCCGCCCTTACGTTCGTAAGCGAGTGGGACTTGGAGTTCTTCGACGCGATCAAGGCGCACGTGGGCGACGACCTGCAGCCGCTGGAGTTGGCGTTGTACCAGGCGCGGGAAGCGAAAGCGGCGGCGGAAGCGTAAAACGCAAGGGAGGCGGGCCGTGCGCGCGACGCAGTTGCTCTTACGCACGATAAGAGACGAGCCATCGGAGGCGGAGACGGCCAGCCACCGCCTGATGCTCCGCGCCGGCATGATGACGCAGGTCGCGGCGGGCGTCTACTCCTACCTGCCGCTCGCCCTGCGCTCCATTCGCAAGATCGAGCGCATCATCCGCGAGGAAATGAACGCGGCCGGCGGGCAGGAGTTGCTGATGCCCGCGCTGCAGCCCATCGAAGCGTGGCGCCAAACCGGGCGCGACGCCGCGTTCGGCGCCAACCTCTTCAGGCTGACCGACAGGCGCGACCGGGGCATGGCGCTCGCCCCAACCCACGAGGAGGTCGTGACCGCTATCGCAGGCGCGCACGTGGAGTCCTACCGCGACTTGCCCCTCACGCTGTACCAGATCCAAACCAAGTTCCGCGACGAGCCGCGCCCGCGCGCCGGACTGCTGCGGGGCCGCGAATTCTCGATGAAGGACGCCTACTCCTTCGACGCAGGGCCGGAGGGGCTGGACGCGACCTATCAGCGTATGCGGACCGCCTACCGCAACATCTTCCGCCGATGCGGGCTGCCGACCATCGAAGTCGAGGCGGACAGCGGCGCCATCGGCGGCAAGGACTCCCACGAATTCATTATGCCGGCGCAGAGCGGCGAAGACGTCATCCTCCTGTGCGAAGAGTCCGGCTACGCGGCGAACGTGGAGCGAGCGGCGTCCATCATCCCCCCTGCACCGGAAGGCGACCCGCTGCCGATGACGCTGGCCGACACGCCCGGCGTGACGACCATCGCCGGCCTCGCCGATTTCCTCGGCGTTCCCCAATCGCAAACCCTCAAAGCCGTCTTCTATCAGGCCGACGGCGAGACCGCGCTCGTGACCATACGCGGCGACGTCGAAGTCAACGAGATCAAACTGAAGAACTACCTGGGCTGCTCCGATCTGCGCCTCGCCAACGCCGAAGAGGCCGCAGCAGCGGGGCTCACGCCCGGCTCGACCTCCCCCGTCGGGTTGGACGGCGTCCGCCGCATCGCCGACAACTCCATCCTGCAAGGCGCGAACTTCGCGGCGGGCGCGAACCAGCCCGGCAAGCACTACGTCAACGTCAACTACCCGCGCGACTTTCAAGTCGACGAGACCGCGGACGTCGCGACGGCGCGCGAGGGAGACGGCAGCCCGGACGGAAAAGGCGTCCTCAAGGCCGCGCGCGGCATCGAGGTGGGGCACGTCTTCAAACTCGGAACCTTCTTCACGGAGACGCTGGGCGTGCAATACCTGGACGAACACGGCGAACGCCGCCCCGTCGTCATGGGCTGCTACGGCATCGGCGTGACCCGTGTGCTCGCCGCCGCCATTGAGCAGAACCACGACGAGAAAGGCGTCATCTTCCCCGCGCCCATCGCCCCGTTCCCCGTGCACCTGATCGCGCTGAACGCATCCGACCCGCAAGTGCGCGAGGCGGCGGACGCCCTCCATGAGGAGTTGGAGTCGGCGGGCTACGAAACGCTCTACGACGACCGCGGCGAATCGGCCGGCGTGAAATTCAACGACGCCGACCTGCTTGGCCTTCCCGTGCGGATCGTCGTCAGCCCGCGCAATCTCAAGCAAGGCGTCGTCGAGATCAAGCGCCGCCGCGAATCCGACGCGACCCTCGCGCCCGCCGGCGCCGTAACGTCCGCCGTCGCCGACGCCCTGGCGAAAGACGAGTTGTAAGCGGACTGCGTGATCGGCGGGGCGCCGCGCCTAGTTGTCGGAAAATTCGCGCTTGCGCCCGCTCGAGCCCTGCTCGTCGAGTTGGTTGCGCGCGATTCGCAGCATATCCAACTCCTCCCACAAGCGGTCGAACGTCGGCTGCTCCAGCAACTTTTGCTGCGCGTAGGGGTTGCCTTGAAATATCTGCGCCACTTGATAGGAGAGCACGACCGGGTCGTTCGGGAAGTTGACCTGCCGCACGTATCCTCCGCGGGAGGCGACGAGGCGGCGCACGAACGTGGCCGCGTCCCAGCGCACGTTCTCCACCAGCGACGGGTCGGCCATTTCGTGGCTGTCGTCCTCCAGGTACTCCACCTCGGCGGCGAGGTAGGGGCTGTCGCGGAGGAAGGAGCGCACGCGGAACCGCCGGCCGCCGACGGCGACGACGCTGAGCCGCCCGCCGCCCGCGTCCGTCGCGCTCAGAATGTGCGCCGTAGTGCCGACCTCGAACGGGTCGCTGCGGTTCTGCCCGACTTCGGCGCCTTCCCGGAGGAGCGCCACGCCGAACGGCTCGTCGCTCTCGAGGCATTCGTCCGTCAACTGCAGGTAGCGCGGCTCGAAAACGACGAGCGGCAACTCCATCCCCGGAAAGAGGACGACCGCCTGCAAAGGGAACAAGCGCAGATACTGAACGTCGCCGGACGTTTCCATAAGCGTAGTCTACTCCTCTTCGTCCAGCCCCTCGACGGTGCGGACGTTGATGTCGTTCGGAATCCCGCCCGCGCCGATGCGCGTCGCTCCGAACACCACCACGCGGTCGCCGTCGCTCACGGCGCCGCGCCGCTTGAGTTCCGCCAGCGCGCGCACCACGCGCGTCTCCGTGCGGTCGGGGAGGTCGGCGTGAATTGGGCGCACGCCGTACCACAGCGACAGCCCCGTGCAGACCGCCGCGTCGGGCGCGAAAGCATAGATCGGCGCCTTCGGGCGCAGGTGGGAGAGCGTCTTGGCCGTCAGGCCGGACTGCGTGAAAACCACCAGCGCGCGGACGCGCAGGCTCTGCGCGACGAACCGCGCCGCCTGCGCCATCGCGTGCGGCTCGCTCGACGGATGCCGCACGTGAAACGGCGTCTCAGCGGTCTCCGCCTGCAGCGCGATGTTCGCCATCGTCGCCACCGCCTCCACCGGATACTGCCCGATGGCCGTTTCCTCCGACAGCATCACTGCGTCCGTCCCGTCCAAAATCGCGTTGGCGATGTCGCTCGCCTCGGCGCGGGTCGGCGCCGGACGCTCCACCATAGACTCCAGCATCTGCGTCGCCGTGATCACCGGAATGCCCGCCTCGTTCGACTTGGCGATGATGTGCTTCTGCAGCAGCGGCACGCGCTCCGGCGACACCTCGACGCCCAAGTCGCCCCGCGCCACCATAATCCCGTCGGACTCCTGCAGAATGCCCGAAAGCCCCGCTATCGCCATCGGCGTCTCGATCTTGGCGATGATCGGCGGCGCCGAGCCCATCGTTTGCAGCAGCGCGCGGCACGAGCGGACGTCTTCGCCGCTCCGCACGAAACTCATCGCCACGTAGTCCACCCCGATGGACGCCCCGAACGCCAGATCGCTCCGGTCTTTCTCCGTCAGCGACTCCGCCGTGACGTTGGAGTCCGGCAGGTTGACGCCTTTGTGGGCGGTGACCGCTCCGCCGGTCACGACCGCCGCGCGCATCGCGCCGCCGTCCGCGTTGGTGACGCGCAGCACGACGCGGCCCTCCGCGATGAGAATGCGGTCGCCCTCGCGCACGTCCTCCGTGAGGCGCGGATAGGGAATTGCGACGCGCTCGCCGGTCGTGAACTCGTCCTCCGGCGTGACGCCAACCTCCGACCCTGTGACGAGGCGCGCCTCCCCTCCGCCCTCCACTTCTCCGACGCGCAGGCGCGGGCCCTGGATGTCCTGCAGGAGCGCGACGGGGCGGCGCAACTCGGCGCTGATCGCCCGGATGCGCGGAACGGACTTCGCCAACTCTTCGCGCCTCGCGTGCGAGAAGTTCAGGCGGAACACGTCCACGCCCGCGAGGATGGCCTCCCGCAAACGCTCCTCGGACGCGAGCGCGGGCCCCAGCGTGGCGACGATCTTGGTGTGGCGAGGGAATGCTGCCATACGCCCCTGATGATAGCCGCCTGAGCCGCCGTCGGGGAAGCGTCTGCGCCGCCCGCGCGCGCCGCGTTCGCGCTGGGTTCCCGCGTAGGCGGGAATCCAGCCCCACGCGCCACGTCATTCCCGCGCAGGCAGGAACCTCGCCCAATGCCCCGTCATTCCTGTGGACGTTGGGCAGCGCCGGCGCCGAAACGCCGCGCCGTTCAGCGCTCCTCCAACGCCGACGCAATCTCCGCGAGCGAGACGCCCGCGAGCGACGGCAGGCGCAGGTCGGCGTGGGCGAGCGGCATCTCCGCCGTGAGCGCGTTCGGGACGACGACGCATCGCAGCCCCGCCGCTTGCGCCGCCGTCACGCCGTTCGGCGAGTCTTCTATGGCGAACGCATCCCGCGCCTCGACGCCCAGCCGCAGCAGCGCGAGGAGGTAGAGGTCGGGATAGGGCTTCTCGCGCTCCACGTCGTCCCGAGCGCAGAGCGTGTCGAACGCGGACAGCAGCCCCAGCCGGTCGAGGTGGCCGCTCACCCAGGCGCGGCTGGAACTGGACGCGACGGCGAGCGCGAGCCCGGCTTCTTTCGCCTCTGCGATGAGTTCCGGCGCGCCCGGCTGCGCGGGGGCGGCGTCGGTTACGCGGCGCGACTGCTCTCTGGCTTGCCTGCGGACGGCCTCGCGCTCGACGCCGCGCCCAAGTTGCGCCTCGAGGTAGTCGAACAGCGCGTCGCGGTGCCCCGTCCCGCCGATGACGCCGGCCCACGTGTCGAGCGTGAGGGGAACGCCGAACCCCTGAAATACGACTCGATAAGCGTCGTAGATCGGCTGCTCCGTGTCCACGATCAGCCCGTCGAAATCGAAAACGATTGCGCGAAACGGATAGTCCACGCCGCAATTATACCCTCCATGTCCCGTCATTCCCGCGTAGGCGGGAACCCAGTCGGGCGCGCAGCGCTCTCGTCCCCGACCCCGGGCGCCCATGCCCTGCCCCGCCTGCGCAGGCGGGAACCTGCGCCGTCTGATACCCTGCGCGCAGCCATGAGCGGAGGAGGGTTGCGATGCCGGTCGAGTTGACCCCTGACGCTTTCGCGTCATGGGCCCGCGCCGTCGGGCTGACGGCGGACGCCGCCCACTTGGAGACGCTGCGCCCTGAAGTGCAGGCGATGCTCGGGCGCGTCGCGCCGCTCGACGCGATACCCGTTGACGGCGTTCCGGTCGAGCGGGCAGTCGGAGGCGCGGAATGACGGAACTGACCACGCTCTCCGCGTCGGCGCTGGCGAGGATGATCGCCGCGCGGGAGGTCTCCGCGTCCGAGGCGATGCAGGCGTTCGTCGAACGGACGGACGCGCTCGAGCCGGAGGTGGGGGCGTTCATCACGCGGACGGCGGAGCAGGCGCTCGCCGACGCAAAACGGGCGGACGCCGAACTCGCCGCGGGCGCCCCCCGCGGCCCGCTCCACGGCGCGCCGTTCGGCGTCAAAGACATCTTCCACGCCGCAGGCGTCCGCACCACGAACGGCTCTCTGCTCGACGCGGATTACGAGCCGGACGAGGACGCCGCCGCCGTGGGCCTGCTCCGGCAGGCGGGCGCGATTCCCGTCGGCAAGACGAACACGGTCGAGTTCGCGTTCGATCCGACGGGGCGGAACGCCGCCTACGGCATGCCGCTCAACCCGTGGGGGCGCGACCGCATGCCCGGCGGATCGTCCAGCGGAACGGGCGCGGGCGTCGCGGCGGGATTTTTCCCGATGGGGCTCGGCTCCGACACCGGCGGCTCCGTTCGCATTCCCTCCGCGCTGTGCGGCGTCTCTGGCCTCAAGCCGACGTTCGGGCTGGTCAGCCAGCGGGGCGTGACGCCGCTTTCCCACTCGTTCGACACGGTCGGCCCAATGGCGCGGACGGCGGAAGACCTCGCGCTGATGATGAACGCCCTCGCCGCCCACGACCCGGGCGACCCGGTTTCCGTCTCCGCGCCCGGCGTGGACTACGCTGCGAACTTGGAGGGCGGCGTGAGCGGCTTCGTAATCGGCGTGCCCGTGCAATACGTCTGGGAGCCCCTGGACACGGAGGTCGCGCTCGCGTTCGAGACTGCGATGAAAACGCTGGAGACGCTCGGCGCGCGCGTCACGGAGGTGTCGCTGCCGGAATTGGAATGGACGTCCGCGCTGGCCGTTTGCATCACGACGGCGGAGGCGGCGATGGCGCACGGCGAGCGCGTGACCGCTCACGGCGACCGGATGGACCCAGCGGTGCGCCGCCGCTTCGAGTCCGGCTTGTTTATTTCAGCGTCGGCCTACGCGAAAGCGCAGCGCGCCCGCGTCGCCTACGCCCGCGCCGTCGCCGCCGCATTCGAGCGCGTGGACTTGCTCGCGACGCCGACGGTCGCCGCCCCTGCGCCGCTGCGCGATCAGGAGACGATGACGATAGCGGGCAGCGAGGTTTCGTCCCGCGAGGCGCTGCTGCGGATCACGCGCATATTCAACCTCAGCCGGGCGCCGAGCGTGTCCGTGCCTTGCGGCTTCTCGCAGGACGGCCTGCCGCTTGGCCTAATGCTGAGCGGAGCGCGCCTGAACGACGCCCTCGTTCTCCGCGCCGCCCACGCCTATCAGACGGCGACGGACTGGCATACGCGGCAGGCGCCGCTCGGCTAAACTGGGCGCCGCCGCCCTGACTGGGCGATGTCCGCCCTGCGCCTCGTCCGCGGACTGGATTCCCGCCTTCGCGGGCGCCGGGCGACGTCATTCCCGCGAAGGCGGGAATCCCGCCTGAATGCCCCGGAACCGGAACCGAAGGAGGAACGCGATGGCCGATCTGCGCGAGTTGAGCGAAGAGGTCGCAATGGCGAGCCGGATGCTGTACGAAACGGGGCTCGCCGACGCCTCGACCATCGAGCGCGGCCACGTCAGCCTCCGCCTGCCGGACGACCCGCGGCGGTTCGCGGTCAAAGCGCTCGGCCCCGCGCTTTCGCAAACCTACGCGGAGCACGTCGTGATCGTGGACGTGGACGGGAGCAAGGCCGGAGGGCCGCCGGAGCTGAACCTCCCGAACGAGGTGAAAATGCACTCGTGCCTGCTGCGCGAGCGGCCCGACGTCAACTCCGTCGTGCACGTCCATCCGCGCTACGCCGTGCTGATGAGCGTGCTGCAGGAGCGCATCGCGCCGATGCGGATCGAAGGTCTGCAAATGTTCGCGGAGCCTATCCCGCTGTTCCCCAGCCCTCGCCTCATCATTCACGAGAAAGACGGCGCGGAGGTGGCGCGGCTGCTCGGCGGCCATAGCGCCGTTCTGCTGCAGGGGCACGGCGCGGCGACCGTCGGCGGCGATATGGAGGACGCCATCCTCAATATGCTGCACTTGGAGGAGCAAGCGCAGATGAACTACCTCGCATTCTGCGCGGCGGGGAGCGGACACGCATCCCTCACGCCGGAGCAGTGCGCGGAGTTCGCCGCGAATATGCGCTCGATGGGCGAGGCCGTCCACCTGAAGCCGGAAGTCGCGCCGACGCCCCGCAAGCCGAGCGGCGTTTGGAAGCACTACGCCGCGCTCGTCGGCCGCGCGGAAGGCTAACGGCGGCGGCATCCGGCTCGAAAGCGGACAGGCTACAGACCCTCCCACAGCGCCATGCCGTCACTTCCCGGGCTAGGGGTTTGCGAACGCGCCGCGTTTGCGGTAGCATTCCCGCCAGCAGGGCGGCTTGGCGCGCGCCGCAGGGAGGCTCAATGACCACCACGCCAGTCAGACAATCCGTCACCGTCACCGTCAACGGGCAGGAGTATGTCCGCGAGGTTCCGACCTACCGCACCCTCGTCGACTTCATCCGCTACGACCTCGGCCTCACCGGAACGAAAGAGGCGTGCAGCGTCGGCGTCTGCGGCGCCTGCACCATCGAACTCGACGGACGCATCGCGGCCTCGTGCATCACGCTCGCCGCCCGCGCCGACGGAGCGACCATCACCACGATCGAGGGCGTGGCCGACGGCGACAACCTCCATCCCGTGCAGGAGGCGTTCATCAACCACGGCGGCTTCCAGTGCGGCGCCTGCACGCCCGGCCAGATTATGGCCGCCAAAGCCCTGCTGGAGACGAATCCCAGCCCCACCGAGCCGGAGATCAAGGAGTGGATGATGGGCAACCTCTGCCGCTGCACCGGCTACTACCAGATCATCGAGTCCATCCAGGCCGCGGCGGAGGCGAAGTAGCAATGAACGACTTCGCATTCCATGCGCCCGAAACGCTCGACGAAGCCCTCGGACTGCTCGCTCAGCACGGCGCCGACGCCAAGGTTATGGCGGGCGGCACCTCGCTCACGACGCTCCTGAAGCAGTCGCTCATCGCGCCCGGCCACATCGTGAGCCTCCACCGCGTGCGCGAATGCGCCGCCATCGAAGCGTCGGACGGCGTCATCCGGATCGGCGGGCTGGCCACCCAGCGCGACGTCGAGTTGTCGCCCGTCGTCAAGGAGCGCGCGCCCCTGCTCGCGGAGGCGTACCGCCGCGTGGCCACCGTCCGCATCCGCAACGTCGCCACGGTCGGCGGCGGCGTCGCCCAGGCCGACCCCGCGATGGACCCGCCGCCCTCTCTCCTCATCCTGGGCGCGAGCGTCGTCGCCAAATCCGCGCGCGGCGAGCGCGTCATCCCCATCGGCGAGGTCTACGCCGACTACTACGAGACGACGCTGGAGCCTGACGAAATCGTCACCGAGTTGCGCGTTCCCGCGCAGCCGTCCGGCGCGGCGTGGACGTACATCAAATACCTCCCGCGCACGGAAGACGACTACGCGACGGTCTCGGTCGCCGCGATAGGCAGGGCGGAGGGCGGGAGCGTCGCCGACGTCCGCGTCGCGCTCGGAGCCGTCGCGCCGACGGCGATTCGCGCCTCCGTCGTTGAGGACGCGCTCGTCGGCCAGCCCGCGACCTCCGACGCGCTGCGCGAGGCGTCGCAAGCCGTGTCCGAAATCGTTGACCCCACTGACGACCCGCGCGGCTCCGCCTGGTACAAACGCGATATGTCGGTCGTCTTCACGCGCCGCGCGCTCGAGCAAGTTCTCGGCTTGGCATAGACTCGCCTGATCAGCCCTTCGCTGAGTCGAACGAGCCTGCGGCGCTGCGGTTCACGCGGAAGATGACGCCGCCGCGCAGTTCGGCGACCGTCTCCAACCCGGGGAGTCCGCGGAGGTCGCTCGCGTCAAAATTCCGCAAAGTGTCCCAGGAACTTTCGTAGAACCAGACGATATGCTCGTCCTCCCCGGCCTGCGAAATCCAACGCCGAACGCCGTCTAAAGTGGCTCCATTGCCCCAGCGATGCAACCGCGCAGAGGGGTCGGTTCGGAGGATCAGCAGCGTTCTCCAGTTGGTGAACGCTCGGCCGGGCAAAGGGTTTTCCCGAACGTAACGCACGACGTCGGAATTCACGAACACCGTGTTCTCCGTGCCGCGAAGCCCTCCTTCGTTCGCTTGCAGTATCTCGCGGGCATTCGCTTTCGCCACGATCCCAAGCCAAATGAGCAGGCCGGCCGCGAACAGCGCCCACGCAATGGTTACGCCGCGCCAGCCAACCGCCGCTAGCGGCAACGGGGCGCGTCCGCTCTCGGCGCTTTTTCGCGCGTAGGCCGCGATCCTGTCCACGGCGAATACGCCCGCGAGCAGGAACGGGACGTACAGATGCGTCAAGTGCCTTTCGTCAACTCCGTGGGCGGTGTATCCCAACATCAAGGCGGACAACTGCAGCGCAACGAACACGAGCGCGAATCCGCCGAACACAGAGAGCGGAACCCAATCATCGCGCTTGTCTCTTCCTAAATGCGCGCGCAAGAACGTCCACGCGACCCCCGCCGCCAGCGCCAGCAGCAGAGCCCACGCAAGCGCCGAAGCGGACTGGAGGTCGGAGCGCCCCGGGGCGACAAACAGCCATCCGCCGAAAAGCCCGATCATATCCCTCAGCAGATCAGGGAAGTAATACGCGGTTTCCGGCGCCGTCGCCACTGGTCTATCGAGCAGAGCGTTGCGCGCGAACCACGCGCCCACCGGGGCGGCGGCGATCAGAACGTAGGCGGCGGCGCGCAACGCTTTCTTCCGCAGCCCAACTCCTCGTTGAAAGACAAGAAGAGGCGCCGCCGCGACCGGCAAGGCGAGCCCCATATACTTGAGGTCCCACGCGACGGCGGCGAACGCCGCCGCCCAGAACAACGATGTCCACCGCCCGTTCCGCAAGGCGTTGTGCGTTTGGATGAGCGCGAGCGTCATAAAGAGGGTGAACAACGGCTCGGGCGCGGCGAGATGCGCCGCCCACCCCAACGGCAGCGACAACGCCAGGGCGAGGCAGCCCCACGCGGCGAGGAAGCGTGATTGCAGATGGCGGCGCATCCACAGCCCGGCGGCGAGAATGGTCGCGCCGAAGGCCGCGGCACTGAGCGGCCCCGCCGCTGCGAACGGATCGAAAACGCCGATGCTCGCCGCCGCAAGCGCCACCGGGTAGAGCGGAGGCCACAGCGTGAACGGCCTCGGTTCGGTTACTCCGTCAACGGTCACCGCCTCGAACCTGATCCCGTTCAGCAGGTTATTGGCGACGTAGATGTAACTGGCGGAGTCGCCCCCCAATCCCGCGCCGTACGTCGCCATGCGCCCAAGGGCGAGCGCCGCTCCCAAAACGGCGACTGCGACGACGAAGAGCGTGAACGGGGCGGGGCGCATGCGGGCGAGCCGCCGCGCGGCGTTCGGGAGCGTCCCCGGCGCAGGGCTCATCGGGGCGCGCCTACGCTCGCTCCTTCGCCGCCGCGCCGTTCAGCGCCGCGCCGAATTCCTGGGCGAGCGCTTCGGCGAGGGCAGGGGGAGCGGACTCCGCGCTCTCGACGCAAGGCAGGTGATAAAACACGTTCCGCTCCATATGGGCGCGGTTCAGAAAGTAGACCTTCTTCTCCAGCGCGACGGCCATGCCGATTTCGACGAGCGAGCCGGCGTAGCGGAGGTCGGGGTCGACATTGACGAAAAGGAGCGCGTCCGCCGCGACGACGCCCCGCATATCATCCTCCGCCTCCCGAGGTCCGCCCTCGGCAGGCGCGGTCGTCCAGTCGTGGGTCACCTCGTGCCCGGCGGCCAAGACGCACCGCTGCGCCCGCCGGACGCGCTCCTTATCCTCGTACTTCCCCGCGACGTAGAACTTCATCGGGCCTCCCGCAGGCGTAGGCGCGGCGCTCCGCGCGATTGGAACGCTCGGCCACGCTATTCTAACGCCCTCCGGCGCAGCAGGCCAACGGCGCCCTTCGCCGCGCGTCGGCCTGCTCAGCGGGCGAGCGTCATCCTTCGCCGCGAGCCAATGCGCTCAGCAGCGCGACCGACCGCTCGCGGGACGCGGCGGGGTCGGGCCCGGCAGGAACGACGTGCGCGATGACCTCGCCCGCGCCGAACGCGAAGAGTTGCGCCATCCGCTCCGCGACCGCGGCCTCGTCGCCGGAGAGGACGACGGCGTCGAGCATGCGGTCGCTCCAGCCTTCGGTTTGGGCGGCTTCGGGGAAGCCCGCCTCGGCGAACATCGCCTGATAGAACGGCATTCTCGGATAGTGGGCGAGTTGCTCGCGGGCGGCCGCGCGCGCCTCTTCCGGGTCGTCGTGAACGCAGACCGGCGCGTGCGCGACGAGCGGCGGGCAGGGGCGCCCCGCCTTCGCCGCCCCGCGTTGCATCGCGGGCAGCGCGGCGTCGCGCAGATACGTCCCAGGCGACACCCAACTGATCGCGCCGTCGGCGACCTCGCCGCAAAGTTCGTAGGACTTCGGGCGCAGCGCGGAGGCCATCACGGGAACGCCCGGCACGGGGGCGGGGAGCGCCGCGTTCGCCCTGTAGACGCTGCCCTCGAACTCGATCGCGCCCGTCTCCAGCAGCGTCTTGACGATGGTCACGTACTCGCGCAGCGCGGTGAGCGGCGTCCGGTAGTCGGCGCCGAACACGGTTCCCATCGCGCGGACGTGGCTGGGGCCGACGCCGAAGCGGAAGCGGTTGCCGGAGAGTTGCGCCGCGACTTGCGTCTGCTGGGCCGCCGCGACGGGATGCCGCCCCCAGATGGGCACGATGCACGTGCCGAGGAGGATGCGCTCCGTGCGGGCGGCGGCGGCGGCCATCAGCGTGACGCCGTCCAGATTCGCGCTCCCCACGGTGAGCCATGCGGCGTGGACGCCGCGCTCCTCGCAATCCTCTATCCGCGCGAGCACGGCGTTGCTGTCGCCGCCCATCACCGCCAACCCAATCGTCTGTTCGCTCATACGCCCCTTGCTCCTTCCGCGTTATCTTCTACGGGGGCGTAGTGTACCTGAGGCCAAGCCTCAACCCCCCGCCCATTCCCATGGCGATTGGGGCCTCCTAGGGATCCCTAGCATTTTCATATCCTGCACCCACTGCGTTTTGGCTTTTTCTCCGTAGAGACAATCGCTTGCGGATATGATGTCAAAACCTTTTGGACACCTGTCATTGACGGGTCTAGAGAACAGGACGCCACAATCTGCGCAGGTGACGGTGGGACGCTTCATTTTGCCCAGCATTGCGCGTTGCGACTTTTTAAACGATTCCCAGTCCTCCCATTCCTGCCGCGTCCGCGCCTCCTCCGCTTCCGCCAGCGCCTTCCTTTTTTGGCAACTGGCGCAGGGCAAAGGTCGGCCAATGTAGTCTGTTTCGGCGACAATGACCTTGCGCCTCAAAGCGCGCAGGTCGTCTTGCGAAGCAATCCGCGCGCGCAACACAGGAATTCCTAGCGCTTCATAGCGGCGGCGAGTTTCCTCCTCCAAATCGTGAGAGACAACCACCTCTATGGCCACAGGCTTTCCTTCGGGGGTGCGCACGAGCACGTCTGCCTTGTTGCCCGCTATGCGCTGTTCACTTGTTGCTTTCGACCCAGCGATGTTCCTCCGGTGAAGGGAATGCCCACAAGCCGCGCAAGTTATGCCTAGCCAATACTCAGGCGCAGCGGCGATGGACTCCGTGATGATCTTCTTAGCGTCGGCGTGCAGGATGCTCTCATACGTGCAGGCTGGGTTTTCCGCCTTGTGTGCGAAGTGCTTGGCGACCAGCCTGCCGGGTCGGTCAATGGTCTTGGCCGCCATAGGACGTCCGCAACCTATGCAGGCATACGGAGGGATTGCGCCGAAGGTGGACTCAGCCTCAATCCGCGCTCCTGCGCTGTCATACGCGGCGCCGTATGCCACGGGCATCTGTCCCTCCTACGCGCTCGCTATCTTCCGTAGGGCCCATAGGCAACACCCTCAGCGCGGGCGCGCTCGCCGCCATGCCGCCGCCGCGAGGAGGACGGCGAACGCGACGAGCACGATGGCCCCGCCGCCGGGGAGGTCGGCGTAGAAGGCGATGACGAGGCCGGCGACGGCGCTGCACGCGCCCAGCGCGGCGGCGGCGACGACGGTTCCCCGCATGCTGCCGGCCAGCGCCTGGGCGGCGAGCGCGGGCATAACGATGAGCGCGCCGACGAGCAGCGCCCCCATCACGCGCATCGCAAGCGTGATCGCGGCGGCGGCGAGCAGCGCGACGCCCAGGTTGACCCAGCGGACGGGCACGCCGGAGACGCTCGCGAGTTCTTCGTCGAACGAGGTTTGCGCCAGTTCCCCGAAGAAGGCGGTGACCGCGAGGAAAACCGCCGCCGCAAGGCCCGCGAGCAGCCAGAGGTCGCCGGGGGTCACGGTGAGAATGGAGCCGAACAGGAAGGCGAGGAGGTCGACGTTGAAGCCGCGAACGGCGCTGACGACGCAGACGGCGCCGGCGAGCGAGGCGTAGAGAATGACGGCCAGCGCGACGTCGCCCGGGAGTTTGCCTTTCGCCCGGAGCGTCTCTATCGCCAGCGCGCCCGCCCCGACGATGGCGAACGTGATCGCCTGCGGCGCGACGTTGACCGCGAGGCCGACGGCGACGCCCAGCAGCGCGACGTGCGACAGCGAGTCCGCAATGAGCGAGAACCGGCGCAGCACGAGAAACACGCCGAGCACGGGCGCGAGCCCGCCGACGAGAACGCCGCTGATCAGCGCGCGAATCATAAAGTCGTATTGCAGGAAGGCGGGCATTTCTCTCGGCTCTCCTTAGCGGCGCTCCTTAGCGATGCTCGTGGAAAGCGTCGTGCAGCAGCGCATCGACGGGGAATCCGTAGAGGCGCGCCAGTTCCGCGCGCGTGAGGTCGTGCGGCGGGCCGTGAAAGGCCAGCGAGCAGTTGACGCACGCGACGGTCTTCGCCTCGCGCATCACCGCGCCGATGTCGTGCGACACCATCAAGGTCGTGATGCCCTGCGCGTTCATGTCGCGGAGCACGGCGTACACCTGCTCCTCGCCGTGCGCGTCCAGGCCTGCGATGGGCTCGTCGAGCACGAGCAGGTCGGGACTGCGGACGAGCGCGCGGGCGATGAGGGCGCGCTGCTGCTGCCCGGCGGAGAGGTCGCCGATGCGCCGCCCGCGCAGATGCGAGACGCCCGCGGCCTCCAGCGCGCGGTCGACGTCCGGGCCCTTCTCGCCTCGCCAAAACGCGAGCGGGGAGAATCCCGCGTAGCGTCCGTGCGCGACGATCTCGCCAACGGTGGCGGGAAACGCCGCCTGCGCGCCGTTCGCTACCTGCGGAACGTAGCCCACTCTGCGCCAATCCTTGAAGCGCGCCGGGTCAACGCCGAACAGCCGGACGCTCCCGCTCCGTGGCTTGAGCAGGCCGAGCGCGAGTTTCAGCAGCGTGCTCTTGCCGCTGCCGTTCGGCCCGAGGATGACCGCGAAGTCGCAGCGCTCGATCCGCAGCGTGACGTCCTCGACGACGGTGTCGCCGCCGTAGGCGAACGACACGCCGTCCATCTCGACGGCGAAGGGCGCGGCGCTCATGCCGCGCTCCGGCGGCGCGATTTCGGCGGGCGCATCCGTAGTCCATCCCTGATGCTTTTGCATTAACTGACCGTCATTCCCTATTATGCCGCATTCCCGCGTAGGGACGGCGCCGCCTGCCGGGAGGACGAGGCAGGCGGCGCCGTCCCTACGCGGGAATGACGGGGACTCCCGCCGCTACGCGCACTCGAGCGCGATGCGAAGGCTGTTGAGCGTGTCGCGCATCAGTCCGATGAAGCCGCCGTGCTCCGCGAGTTCGGCGGGGGTGACCGAGCCAAGCGGGTGAATCGGCAACTGGCGGACGCCCGCCTCCTGCGCAAGCGCGCTTTCGCTCGCGCCGGAGAGAAGGGGCTCGACTAGCACGGCTCCGATGCCCGTCTCCCTGATCAAGTCCGTTATCTCCGCGAGGCGCCCCGCCGTCGGCTCCGCGTCGGGGGAGAGCCCTGCGAGGGAGGTCTGCTCCAGGCCGTAGCGCGCCGCGAGGTAGCCGTAAGCGGCGTGCGACGTAATGAATTGCCGGTGGCGGCACGAGGCGAGCCCCGCCTCGAAATCGGCGTGCAGGACGCGGAGGTCGGCGGTCAGCGCCGCGAGGTTCGCGCGGTAGAAGTCCGCGCCCTCCGGGTCCGCCTCGATCAGCGCGTCCGCGAGGCGCTCCGCCTGGCGCGCCGCCCGCAGCGGGTCGTTCCAAACGTGCGGGTCGATCTCGCCCTGCCCGTTCCCTTCGTCTCCGTGGCCATCCTCGTCGCCGTGGTCGTCTTCATCCTCGTCGCCGTGGTCATCCTCATCTTCGTCCCCGTGGTCGTCCCCGTCCTCGTCGCCGTGGTCGTCCCCGTCCTCGTCGCCGTGGTCGTCCCCGTCCTCGTCGCCGTGGTCATCCTCATCCTCATCCCCGTGGTCGCCCTCGTCGCCGTGGTCGTCTTCGTCCTCGTCGCCGTGGTCGTCTTCGTCCTCGTCGCCGTGGTCGTCCCCGTCCTCATCCCCGTGGTCGTCCTCATCCTCATCCCCGTGATCGTGGGCGTGGTCGTCCTCCGCGAAGAGCAAGTCCGCTTCCTCGTCCGCAGTCTTGACGACGACCGCCGTGACGTCGTCGCCGAGCGCTTCGATTGCGCGGTCCAGCCATGGCTCCATCGCTAGGCCGTTCGCAGCGATGACTGCGGCGTCGGCGAGACGGCGAAGGTCGCTAGGCGCGGGCTCGAATGCGTGCGGCTCGACGCCGGGCGACACGAGATTGACCACCCGCACGCGCTCGCCGCCTATGCGCTCCGCGAAGCGCTGCATCGGGTAGATGCTGGTCACGACGAGCAGCGGCTCCGCCGAAGGCGCGGGCGAGGCCGCCGTCGCTCCGGGCTCCGGCGTGTTGGTCGGCTGCGCGGGGACCGGCGTCGCGGTGGGGTCCGCCGACGTGCAAGCGGCGAGCGCCGCGACGCTCAGCAGCGCAAGCCCTATGCTATTTATGATACGCTGTCTCATTTTACGATGCTCTCCTTCTCTCTCCCGCCTACGCGGGGGGCTCCGGCAGGTTCCGTCTACCGGGCAAGGGGCGGACTGCGTCCTGATCGCTCGCCCTGCCCGTGCAGGCGAGAATCTCGCTTTGCCCCTTCTTCGCCGACGGAGCAGGCCCCGCAGCGGCGGTAGAGTTCCAAGCGGTGGCCGACCAATTCGCCTTCGACGTCCGCGCTCATCGCGCGCAGCATCCGCTCGACCGCCGGATGGCGGAACTCGTCGATCCGTCCGCAACCCACGCAAACGAGGTGATGGTGGTGGCGGGCGTTGTCGAGCGAGTAGCGGGGCGAGCCGTCCGGCATCGTCGTTTTGCAGAGCGCGCCCGCGTCCACGAGCAGCCGCAGCGTGCGGTAGACGGTGGCGCGGCCTACGCCGTCCAGTTCGGCGGCGACGTCCTCGGCGCTGAAGGCGTCGCGCCGCCGCGTGAGGGACGCGGCGAGGTCGCGGCGGGGCTGCGTGATGCGGCAGCCGCGGTCCTCCAGCGCGGCGATGAGGTCGTCTTCGGTGGGCGTTGCGGGAATCACGACGTCTAGAATGAGGGCGCCGGCGATGGTTGTCAATACTTTGTATCAATAACAGCGCATAATGAGACTAAGGCATAAATGGGACTGGGGAATGCAGGCGGCCTCGCTACGCCGGGACGGCAAGCGTCCGCGCGCGCCTAGCCTGTAGGGGGGGCCGGGCAGGGATACATTCCCCACCCCTACGCTGCGCAACCTCGCCCGCCCGCCGGAGGCTGACGCCTCCGGCGGGCGGGCGGGGCGCATGCGCTATTTGTTGAGGGTGGCTTGGGCTTCAGCCCAGGGTTTTTCGCCGGACCAGGTGCTGAGGACGCGCTCGATGGTCGAGACGAGTTCGGGGGGCTCGCCCTGCTGGAGAGGCATATAGCGGGTCATCCAGGTCACGTCGGAGAGGGCTTGCCACTTTTCAAGGGGGAGGTCTATGCGCTCGTTGACGGCGGGGTCGCGGACGACGCCCATCGGCTCGCCGCCGTCCTCGACGACGCGGGCCTGCTCGCGGAGGACTTTGCGGTAGAGGATGACGCCGCGGTCGGACTCGCCCAACTTCTCGCGCTCGCGCTCGGCGTTGGGGCCCTGGGTGATCCAGGCGACGAAGTCCTGGTGGTTCACGAGGTCGGGGATGAGGCTTCCGTCCTCGTCGTAGAGGTTGACGTACCAGTAGGGGACGCGCTCTTGCTTCGGCGGCTCGGAGCCTTCGGCGCCCCGGTAGAAGAACCAGGTGATGTGCATCGTGTGCGTGTCGTCCACGGGGACGCGGTACTGGAGGTTGCAGTTGACGACGCTGCCGACGAAGAGGACGTTGGGGAAGAGGACGGGGTGGCCGACGGCCCAGTCGTGGTCTTCCTCGGTGGTGCCTTCCACGACGCGGCGCTTGACGAGGCCGTAGTCGAAGAGGTCGAAGCCGATCTTCTGGTGCTTGCGGGGGACGGTGGGGAAGGAGTCGGCCTCGGCGAGGCCCAGCCGGACGGCTTTGTCTTGCTGCTGGCGGACGCCCCAGTAGCCGTGCAGCCATTCCAGATGCACGGGATCCATGGAGTTCTCCATGCATTGGAGCCAGTTGCAGGGCAACTCGACGATGCCGACGTCGCTCCAGCCGCCCTCCCACTCGAAGGTTTCCCAGTGGGGGAGGAGCGGGACGGGCGCGGGGCCGAGGTAGGCGAAGATGAGGCCGCCGTAGGATTGGACGGGGTAGCCGGCGATCTTCACTTTCTCCTTGAAGCGCCCGTCCGGGTGCACCGTCTCCTCGAAGGGCTGCTCGATGCACTGGCCGGTTTCGTCCATCATCCAGCCGTGGTACATACAGCGCAGGCCGTTCTCCTCGGGGATGCCGTAGGAGAGATCGACGCGGCGGTGGGGGCAGAAGCGCTCGATGAGGCCGATCGTTCCGGACTTGTCCTTGTAGAGGACGAGATCCTCGCCGAGCAGCCGCACGGCTTTGGTTGGGCGGTCGTCGAGTTCGGCGGCGGCGGCGATGGGATGCCAGTAGCGACGGAAGAGTTCGCCCATCGGCGTGCCGGGCATCACGCTAGTGAGTTCCTTGTTCTCCTGCGCGGTGAGCATTGCGAACCTCCTTTGGGCGTTCCTGACGGCTCAAGCGGGATTGTAGCGCAAGCGGCGGGCGGACGTCCTCAATCCGTGAGTCGGCAAAGATATGAGAAAAAAGCATGGGCGGAGGGCGCAGCAGCGTTTAGCGAATAGGCGGATGGAACGTCAGCCGATTTCGCCGCCGCGGGCGCCGCCTTAACTTGACGCGCCCCCGCGCGCGGAGGTGGTATGCTTGCGCTGAGCAGTTCATTGGGAGGTGAGCGATGCTGACCAAGGAGCAAAACGACCGGCTGGCCCGCGTCGGCCCCGGCACGCCGGGCGGCGAGTTGCTGCGCCGCTACTGGGTTCCCTTCCTGCCCAGCGCCAAACTGGACGAAGACCCCGTCCAGCCCGTGCGCCTTCTCGGAGAAGACCTCACCTGCTACCGCGACAAGTCCGGCGGCGTCGGCCTCATCGGCCGCCACTGCCTCCACCGCGCCGTCGACCTCCGCTGGGGCATCCCCGACGAGAACGGCCTCCGCTGCCCCTACCACGGCTGGCTCTACAATGAGACGGGAACCTGCGTCGAGGCGCCCATGGAGGCGCGCCCCGATATGCACAAGGACAGGCTCAAACTCCCCGCCTACCCCGTCGAGGAGATGGGCGGCCTTCTCTTCGCCTATATGGGGCCGCAGCCCGCCCCGCTCCTCCCTCCCTGGGACCTGTTCGTCTGGCCGAACGCCGTCCGGCAGATGGGCGTCGTCAAACTCAACGCCAACTGGCTCCAGTGCCAAGAGAACACCGGCGACCCCACGCACGGCGTCTGGCTCCACGGCTTCCTCTTCAAGTACGTCTTGGAGAAGATGGGCGACCAGGACCGCCTCGCCCGCATGACCAAAACCTTTATGCAGCAGGGCGTCGGCATCAAAGACCTGTACGTCCACGCCACCGAGTACGGCATGGAGAAGGGCGTGATCTTCTCAAAGGAACTCGGCGCGCCCGAAGACAAGAAGTCCCGCCACTCCACCGTCATCTTCCCCTTCTACACCGAGCAGAACGCGGCGGGCGCCCCCTGGAGCGAGTTCCAGATCCGCGTCCCCATCGACGACGAGCACACCTACCACATCTCCTACAACTGCTACGCCGCGCCCCCCGGCGTCGAGGCGCCCACGCAGGAAAAGGTGCCCTACTACGAGGTGCCCCTCTTCGAGGAGACCGGCAGGCTCGACGAGGAAGGCAAGCCCATCCGCAAGCCGATCCTCGACTGCATCCTCAACCAGGACTTCATCGGCTGGTGGTCGCAAGGCCCGCTCACCGACCGCACTGCGGAGAACCTCGGTCGCACCGACATCCCCGTCGTCTTCCTCCGCCGCCAGTTGGACGAGCAGATCCGCGTCGTCGAGGACGGCGGCGACCCGATGAACGTCTTCCGCGACCCCGGAGAGATGGGCGACATCCTCTACGGAGGCGGCGTCCCCGCCGAGGCTTGGCTCGACCCCGACTGGGCCAAGACGCGCCCCGAACTCGTTCGCAACACGCGCACCCAGTACCACAAGGGCGGCGCCGTCTGGGAGTCCGACCGCTACGGCCCCGCCATCCCCCTCGTCGGCGAACTCCATCGCCGCATGGAGGAGGCCGTCCAAACGGCGGCCTCCTAGCGCGATAGGCCGAGCGTCCACGGCGAAGGCGCGAATATGACCACCGCAACGGCAATCCAAACCGCCTACGAGACGGCACGCGAACTCCTCACGGCGGACGACTTGCTGCGTCTCTCCGCCGATGGCGTGCGCGGCGAGTTGATTCGGGGAGCGTTGAGCGAAACGATGCCTACCGGACGCGAACACGGCCAAATCGTAGTGAAGTTGGTGTTGCGGCTGGGCAACTTCGTTGAGCCTCGGAAACTGGGCATCCTTACCGCCTCCGACTCCGGCGTTTTGGCTGGAGCGCGACCCTGACACCGTCCGCGAGCCCGACGTCGCCTTCTTCTCGGCGGAGACGAGCCCGCCGGACGAGCGCGTAACCGGCTATGCGGAAGTCGCCCCCGACCTGGTGGTCGAGATCGTCTCGCCCTCCGACCGCCTCACCGCCGTCAACGACAAAGCGTTGATGTGGCTGCGCTACGGCGTTCGCCTCGTGTGGGTCGTCCGCCCCGACGAGCGCCTCGTCGATGTTCACCGCGACGGCCATCCTGCCGTAACGCTCGATGAGAGCGGCGCGCTCGACGGCTTGGACATTCTCCCCGGTTTCTCCTGTCCCGTCCGCGAGATTTTCGGCGCGTAATCCCCCGCCCTGCGGAATTACGGCGGGCGCTCCGTTGGCGAGCAACGCGAATGTCTCCTCCCCCCAACGCCCGGCGTGATACCCTCTCTCGGCTATGAAAAACGGCTTCCGCATCCTCGACAGCGACCTGCACGTCATCGAACCCGCAAGCCTCTTTCAGGACTACCTGGAAGAGCCCTTCCGCGACCGAATGCCCGTGATGCGGCGCAGCGACGTCACCGGCGTCGACACGTGGGTCATCGACGGCAAGCCCTTCCCCCTATGGAACGAGTGGCCCGAGTTCGCGCAGGCCAACGCGCGGCTCCGCGCCAAAAAGGAGCGGACGCCCTTCCAAGCCCGCGCCTACGAGCGCGGCTTCGACGCCGCCACGACCCTCGATGCGATGGACTTGGAAGGCGTGGACGTCGCCGCTCTCTTCCGCACCAACGGCGGAACATGGATCATCGGGCTGGACGATCTCGAGCCCGACTACGCCGCCGCCCTCTGCCGCGCCTACAACAACTGGATGCGCGACTACTGCGCCGCCGACCCCGCGCGGCTCAAAGGCGTCGCCCTCCTCCCCCTGCAAGCCGTTGACCTCGCCATCGAAGAGGCGCGCCGCGCCGTGGCCGAACTGGGCTTCGTCGGCGTAACCGTTCACGCCGAGCCCGTCAACGGACGCATCCTCTACGACGAGGCCGTCGAGCCCCTGTGGACGGAGGTTGAGCGGCTCGGCGCCGCAGTCTGCCTGCACGGCACTTCCACCGCCCCCGGACGCGAGGACGTAAGCCGCAAGCACTTGCGCCATCCGGCGGGGCGCACCCTCACCCACGCCGTCAGTTTCCCGATGCAGATGATGGGCGCGATGGCCGGCCTCATCCTCAGCGGAACGCTGGAGCGCCATCCCGCGCTGCGCGTCGCCTTCCTCGAGGCCAACTGCTCATGGCTCCCCTGGTTCCTTTACCGGCTGGACGACCAGCAGGAGAAGTACGGCGACAGCCCGCTGCCATTGCCTCCCAGCGCCTACTTCCTCCGCCAGTGCGTCATATCGATGGAGGCCGACGAGGAGTTGGCGAAAGACGTGATGGCGCGCTACGGCGACGGCCTGACGGTCATATCCACCGACTACCCCCACCCCGACAGCGCCTTCCCGCATGCGATGGACGAATTCTTCGCCCTTGACCTTCCTGACGAATCCCGCCGCAAGACGCTTTGGGACAACTGCGCCTGGCTCTACCGGCTGGATGCGTGACGAGCACGGCGAAAGGCGTTAGCCGCCTCTGCGAACCTATCGCCTGTCCACGCAACTCGCCTGCCGGCGTCCTTAGCCGTCCTCCCGCGTAGGCGGGAATCTCGCCCCTCGGATGGGGCCGCCCCCCCTTGCATTGCCCGGTTGCGCTATGCTAATATGCTCAACTAGTGTCTCCGCTTGCTCTCTTGCCCAACTCCCGCAAGCGGCGCTTGCCTGCAAAGGGGGGCTGCTTGATTGGAAGCTCTTGGTCGCCACGTACTGCTGGAGCTCCGCTCCTGTAACGCCGCGTCGCTCGACGACCTTCCCTTCCTCGAAGGGCTGATGCTGCGCGCCGCCGAAGAGACGGGCGCAACCGTCGTCGGCAAAATCTTCCACCAGTTCAGCCCCCAAGGCGTAACCGGCGTCGTCGCCATCGCCGAGTCCCACCTGTGCATCCACACGTGGCCGGAGTTCGCCTACGCCGCCGTCGACATCTTCACCTGCGGCGAAAACTTCGACCCCATCGAGGCCGCTCGCCTCATCATCGAAGGGCTCGACTCCCGCGACCCCCAAACCACCGAGATCGAGCGCGGCGCCGCCCCTCTCGTTCCCGCCTACGCCTGATATGAACGGCCTCTCCCCCCGAACGATCTGGTACATGGAGCGCATTACGCCGACCCTCGTGCAGGCGTCCGGCGTGCGCCAAGTCATTTACGAAGGCGACACCCCCTATCAGCATGCCCAGGTCATCGAAACCGACCCCTTCGGCAAAATGCTCGTCCTCGACGACAAAACCCAATCGTCGGAAGCCGACGAATGGGCGTACCACGAAGCCCTCGTCCAGCCCGTGATGACCGCGCACCCCAACCCTCGCCGCGTCATGGTGGCCGGCGGCGGCGAGGGCGCCACGATCAGAGAGGCCCTCCGCCACGGCGCGGTCGAAGAAGTCGTGATGGTGGACCTCGACGCCGCCGTCGTCGACCTCTGCAAAGCGCACCTGCCGAATCATCATCAGGGCGCGTTCGACGACCCCCGCGTCACGCTGCTCCACGAAGACGCGCTCGCCTACTTGGAAAAGCGCGAAACGCCGTTCGACGTGATCATCATAGACGTGCCCGACCCCCTGGAAGGCGGGCCCGCCTACCTGCTCTACACCGTGGAATTCTACGAACTCGTGCGGGCGCGGCTCGCCCCGGGCGGCCTGATGGTCGCGCAATCCGGCCCCACCGGGCCGACGAACGTCGATGAGGTGTTCACCGCCATCGCCCGCACGATGGCCAAAGTGTTCGATCACGCATCCCCAAGCCAGGTGAACGTGCCGAGTTTCGGAATGATGTGGGGATTCATCGCATGCGGCGGAGCGGACGCGCCGAACGTCGCCGCGATGACAGAGGCCGACGTGGACGCCCGCCTGCGCGAGCGGGGCGTCTCCTCCCTGCGCTTCTACGACGGCGAAGCCCACCGCGGCATGTTCGGAATGCCCAAGTACGTCCGTGAAGCCGTCGCCGCCGAAACCCGCGTCATCACCCGCGGCACTCCTCTCTACGCAATCTAGCGCGCCGCCGCCGCGTCTCCTCCGTGCTACAATTTGCTCCGAACCAATTGACGTTCCGCGCCCGCAGGATGGGAGGCGCCGTATCGGCGATCCCCTGGGAGGATGCCCTGTTATGGAACCTGTTGAAGCGGCTGCCCGGGAAGGTTACCGCCTCCTGCTGCGCTACGATGACGGCGTATGCGGTGAAGTCGACCTCTCCCATCTCGTAGGAAGAGGCGTGTTCGCCGCATGGAACGACCCCTCGTTCTTCCAGTCTGCGCGCCTCACGCCGCACGGCTCCGTCGCTTGGGGCGACGACGAGGAGATCGAACTTTGCACGGACGCCCTCTACCTGCAACTTACCGGCAAAACGGTGGAGGAAGCGATGCCGAGCGCGCGAAGGCTGACGGTCAATGCCTGAACTCTCCCGGTTCTACGGCATCGTCATCCGCATGTACCCGAACGACCACCCCCCGCCTCATTTTCCACGCCGCTTATCAAGGAGCGAGGGCGGCAATTGAGATAGGAAGCCTTGCAATACTGCGTGGGCGGCTCCCAGCCCGCGCGCTCGGCCTGGTAATGGAGTGGGCGGCGCTTCGCGAGCAAGAACTGCTCGATGCGTGGAACCGCAGCGAACGCCACGAGCCAACTCCCTCCATAGCCCCGTTGCCCTAGCCAACCGCAAGAGGGGCCGCCCCTCAGGGCAGCCCCTCCTCTGATCGCGCGTTGCCTATGAGCGGCTACGCCGACGCGGAATCCGAGTCCCCGGAGCCGTGCTCGCTCGACGAATCCGAGTCGTCCCCGTCGGAGTCCCCGGAGTCCTTGTCGCCGCAGCCCCACTTGCCTTTCGCCTTGCCCTTGGCGAACCCGCGCATGGAGTCCGAATCGTCGGCGCGGGCGATGAACGCCGCCAATTTCGCGTCCGCCTCCGCTTGCGTGATCTTGCCGGCCTCGACCGCCTCCGCCAACTTGTCGCGCAGGGACTGCTCCCAAGCCGCGCGCCGCTCCGCCTTCAACTGCTCGCGGGTTGCATCCAGCGCAGTTCGCGCAGCGTCTTCGCTGATCCCGAGGTTCGCCGCCAGCAACTGCGCGAACCGCGCCTTGCCGTCCGAGTCGCCCGTTCCCTCGTCGCCGTCCGAGTCGTGGCCGCTTCCCTCGCCCGCCCCGCCGTCGCCGTCCGAGTCGCGGCCTTCCTCTTGGCTCGCCGCGCCGCCGTCCGAATCTGCGGGCGTCGCCGTCTGGGCGAACGCCGAGCCGGCGACCGACCCGACCAACAGCAAGGCCGCCAGGGACAAGACCGCAATCCACTGCTTCTGCATCAGGCTCCTCCTTGTTCCGCGCCTTCCGGCGCGCCGTTGCAAGAGACTACGCGCCAGCCCCCCAGATGGTTTCATTTGCGGGTTTCGGTATAACGGAATCCATCGGGAAGCCGTGTAGAATAGCCGAACGACGGCTGGCAGGCGTGTTTTGGCGATAGACCCCACCAACGCGGCGATTCTGTGCAATGCGGCGTCCGAGCGGGCGCGGCCGCTGGCGGAGGCGCTGGCGAAGGCGCTGGGCGCCCGGCGCCCGTTGCTGTCCACGGCCGACGGCGAGTCCGACCTCGCGGCGCTCAGCCCGTCGGTCCTGATCACGGTGGGGGGCGACGGCACGCTGCTGCGCGCGGCGCGCATGGCCGCGGAGGCGGACGTTCCCCTGCTGGGGGTGAACCTCGGACGCTTGGGCTTTCTCACGGAGATCGAGGCGGCGGACGCGGTGCGGCTCGCGCCGGAGTACCTCGCGGGGGGCTACACGTGGATGGACGAGCGCCGGATGGCGCAGGCGGAAGCCCGGGCCGGAGGCGCCCCGCGCAGCCCGGTCGCCATTCTGAACGACGCCGTCGTGGGCCGTGGGCGCATCGCCCATCTCACGCGGGTCGGCGTCTCCGTCAACGGCGTCGAACTGACAACCTACCAGGCGGACGCCGTGATCGTCGCCACGGCGACGGGCAGCACGGCCTACGCGCTGGCGGCGGGCGGCCCGATTCTCTATCCGGCGTCGGGCGACCTCGTGATCGTTCCCGTCGCCACGCACGGCGATCTGGACGCGCCGGTGGTCGTGCCTGCGGAGTCGTCAGTCGAGTTGGTGGTGAAGAGCGCCCACGACGCGATTATGACGGCGGACGGATTCGTGGACGTTCCGCTGACGCAAGGCGACGCCGTCACGGTGTCGGCGAGCCCGCGCCGCGCCCGATTTCTGCGCGCCGGGTCGCCCGACCGCTTCTATGAGACGCTGGTCTACCGGCTGCGGCGCGGGTCGGAGCAATCGGTGAGCATCGCGCGGCGGCTCGCGGCCGAAGGGGCCGCGCTGCATCGCGCGGAGGAGGCGTCGGATGGCGGATGAGGCCGAGCGGACGATAGCGGTGGAGGGCGAGTTTGCAGGGCGGCGCGTCACGCTGCGCGTCGAGCGCGTGCGGCTGGCGGACGGAACGGAGACGCTGCGGGACGTCGTGCGGCATCCGAACTCCGTCGTCATCGCGCCGGTGGACGCGGAAGGGAACTTGGCGATGGCGCTCCAGTATCGGAACGCGGCGGGCCGCGAACTGCTGGAGTTGCCTGCGGGCGTCATCGAAGGAGACGCGTCGCCGATGGACGCCGCGCGGCGCGAGTTGCGCGAGGAGACAGGGCTGGACGCGGAGGAGTTCACGGAGATCGGCAACTTCTTCGCGGCGCCGGGCGCGATGACGGAGCGCCTCTACGCCTTCCTCGCCACGGGGCTTTTCCCGAATCCGCTGCCGGCGGACGAGGACGAGCGCATCACGGTCGAGCGCGTCCCGTTCGCGGAGGCGGTTCGCATGGCGCGGGCGGGGGAGTTGAACGACGCGAAGACGCTCGCCACGCTCCTCCTCGCGGCGCCGCATATCCCCGGCGGAGCGGGCGCGTAACCGCGTAAGTTCTCGTCAATGGCTGCCCCAGCCGCCCAACGTCCGCTCTCCGATTTGCGCCTCACAGAAGACGGCGGAGGCGGGGATTGGGGGGAAGAGGCTCGGTTTCCTGCGGGACTTCGCGGTCGCTGATGCTGCGGATGTTGGGCATAAACGCGATGGGCGATGCGGACGCGATGTAGCCCACGTCGTGGAAGACGTCGACCGGCGCGCCCTCGTCGAGCATCAGGCTGATGCGCTCCGGGGTGAGCCGCCCGCTGAGCACGATGGTCACGTTCCTCGCGCCCAACTCGTCGAGCCGCGTCCGCACTTGGCGCACGTCCGCCGTGGAGACGGGCTTGCCGCCCGGGGTGCGGGCGATGCGGACGCCGTCGACGTGGTTGCCCGGCGCGCGGACGACCGCCTCGACTTGCGCGACGACGTCCTTGCGCGGGTCAACGTAGGCGATGCGCTGGACGTCGGGCGCGACGGCGCGGTCGAAGGCGCGGGCCGCCCGCACCGCGTCGCCCATCAGTTGCACGAGCGCGCCGGAGACGGTCGCGACGGGAGGCGTTCCCGCGAGGCGCGCTCCGAGCACGGTGGAGCCGGACGCGCAGCCGCCGACGGTGGCGGCGTAGTCCATTACGGCGGCGACGGAGGGATGGACGTTGTGCGCGCCGACGGAGACGACCGGGACGCTTCCGGCGCAGTCCACGAGTTCGCGGGCGGCGGTCGCCCAGCCGCTCTGGTGGGCGAGCGTTCCGCAGACGGCGGTTTCGTAGAGGCCGAACGAGGAGTACGGGGCTTTGATCTCCAGGCAAACCTCGTTCTCCGCGATCCGGCCTCCCTCTTCGACCGCCCACAACTCGCGGTTGCCTTCGGAGGTGACCTTGCCGAGGATCGCCTTGACCTCCAGCGACCCGGACAGCACGGCCCCGCGGGTGGCGGTGAACTGCATCGCCACCGTGGGGTTGAGCCCCTCGCTCCGGATGATCCGCTGCGTCCGGTGGAGGTAGACGTCGGCGGTGTCTCCGGTGATGACGGAGGGGCGGACTTCGAATGTTGGGTTGCGGCCCTGCATTGCCTGCGCCGTTGGGTTAAGCGCCCGTATGCTATGCGGCGCGGCGCGGCGGTTCAATACGCCCGCTTGCCGAATTCTTCCTCGTTGCGCTTCCATCGTTCCCGCTCCCATCTCCGTCCACGGCAACTGGCGCGCAATCCACTACATCAAAAGTCTCAATAACGAGTAACAACGCGCCAACTCCCTCTACCCGCCCCTCATGCCCGCCCGCCTGCGCTCATCCAGGCGGATCCGCGCCTCCAGCCTGCGCGGCGACCCCATTGCGAACGCCATCGGCGCCATCAGCGCGCCCACCGCCGCAAGCGCCCAAACCCCCACGCTGTAGTTGCCGTTCGCGTCGAAGATCAAACCCAGAAACAAAGGGCCGACCACTCCCGCCGCAACCGACCCTCCCTGCAGAATCCCCACGATGGAGCCCAGCGAGCGCGTCCCGAACATCATGCTGCCTAGGGTTCCCCGCATCGGAATCACGCTCCCGAATCCGATCCCGAACAACGCGACGAACGGCATCGAGCGCCAGATCGTCGTCGCCTGAACGAATTGCAGATAGAGCATTGAAAACGCCAGCATCGCCGCGACCGCCGCGAGCGCCACCCGGTAGTCCGCGCGGTCGAGCATCGCCCCCGCCCCGATGCGCCCAATTCCGCTCAGCAGGAAGACGAGCATGAACGTCAGCGCTGCCCCCTCCGGCGACAGCCCCGCGTCCTGCACGAAATACGGAATCTGATGCACTTGAAACGCGGAGTTCACCATAAACATCCCGGAGAGATAGCCCATAAACAGCCAAAACTCCTTTGTCCGCGCGGCTTGGCGGACGCTCATCCCGCGCTCCGCCGGACGGCGCAGCCTCCCCGCCGCGTCGTGCGCCTCGCCCTCCTTCGGAGGGTCGCCGTCCGGGTGCATGCCGTAGTCCTCGGGGCGGCCCCTCGCCACCGCGCTGATCAGCGTCAGCAGCGCCAGGACGATGACGCCGTAGGCGATGAGAATCGCCCGCCAGCCGTAGGTCTCCTCGAGCCTCGTGTTCAGAATGACGAACGGCGAGCCGAAGATCGGCCCCATCACCGCGAGCCCCGTGGCCAGCCCCCGCTTGCGGCGGAACCAGCGCGCGATGACCACCGGCCAGGTGACCGCGTGGCTCATTCCGGACGTTCCGATGGAGATGAGAAAGATGGCGGCGTAGAACGTGACGACGCCGTTGACGAGTCCCAGCCCGATCAGCCCGCCTCCCGCGATCACCGCGCTCCAGAAGATCAGCGCGCGGGGACTCATTCGGTCCAACAGCACGCCCACCAGCGGGCTGAAGATTCCCGACTCCAACTGACGCATAGACATCGCCCCGCTGATGACGGAGCGCGACCAGTGAAAATGCGCCTCGATCGGCAGGATGAACGCGCTGAGACCCTGGAAATACGCGGCGGAGAGAACGGCGTTCGTGAAGACGCTGCCCGCGACGATCCACCAGCCGAAGAAAACGCGCCCCGGACGTTTCGCGCCCGAGACGCGGGGCGAAGGTTCGGCGGGCGGCGAAGGTTCCAAGGATGCTCCTCAACTCCCGCCTGCGCGGGAACGGCGGCGAGTTACGCAAGGGCTCTCCGCATAGTAGCAGACGCTCCTCGGCGCCGCGCGCCGCCCGCGCGGGAACGACGAACTCGCGCGCTCCGCATGCCTGTCCGCGCGGCGCCGCTCCTCTGCTACAATTCGCGTTCCGGCGCTCCGCCCCGCGAGGCCCTATGCTTCCCATCAGCCTCTCCCTCTCCAACTTCCTCTCCTATAGAGACGACGCTCCCACGCTCCACTTGGACGGCGTCCGCCTCGCCTGCCTCTGCGGGCCGAACGGCAACGGCAAGTCCGCCTTGCTCGACGCAATGACGTGGGCGCTCTGGGGCAAGGCGCGCGGCCAGCGCAACGAGCAACTGCTGCACCACGGTCAGGTTGAGATGCGCGTCGAACTCGTCTTCGATGCGGAGGGCGTCCGCTACCGCGTGACCCGCCGCTATTCGCAAGCGCGCAGTTCGCCCCAGAGTTCCCTGGAACTGGCCGCCCAGACCGCCGCCGGCGACTTCCGCCCCGTGACCGCCGACACCATCCCCGCGACCGCCGCGGAGATCGAGCGGCTGATCAGTATGGACTACGACACGTTCGTCAACAGCGCGTTCCTCGTGCAAGGGCGCGCCGATGCGTTCACGACAAGTTCCCCCGGCAAGCGCAAGGAGGCTCTCGCGAAAATGCTGGGGCTTGGCCTGTACGACGGCCTCGAGGATCGAGCGCGCCTCCGCAAGCGCGACGCGGAAGGGCGGGCGCAGGCGAACGCCGTCGCCGCCGACCGTCTGCGGGAGCGCGCATCCCGCGGCCCGGAAGCGCGGGCCGAGTTGGAGGAAGCGGAGCGCGGCCTCGCCCAGTCCGATGCGGCGGTCGCCGGTCTGGAGGAGCGCCTGCGGCTGCTGCGCGACCGCGTCGCCCATCTCGAGCGGCGCCGCGGCGAGCAGGCCGACCAGGACGCCCAGGCGCGGCGCGCCCGGGAGCGGCAAGTCGGCGAGGAGCGGGAAGCCGCGCAATTGGAGAAGCGCATTGCCGGATGGAGCGCCGCCATCGCCCGCGCCGGCGAAATCGAGCGCGGCTTCGGCGCCTTGCGGGAGGCGCGCGAGCGCGCCGCCGCCCTGCAAGAGGCCGCCCGCAGCGCCCTCGCCTTGCAATCGGAACTCGCCCCGCTGGAGCGGGCGGTCGCGGAATCCCGCGCGCGCCTCGAGAGCGAAGTCGCGGCGCGGCGCCGGCATCTGGAAGCGCAACTCGTTCCGCAGGCGGAGTCCCTGCCCTCCATCCAATTGCAAGAGGACGAACTGACCGCGAAGGAGCAAGCCGCCGCCTCCCGCCGGGAAGAGGCGGAGCAAGCCGGAGAGCGCGGAAGAGCGCTCGCGTCGCAGGCGCAGGCGCTCCGGCAGGACAACGAGCGGCTTACGGAAGAGGGCAAGGAGACGCGGGCGAAACTCGACGTTCTCGACCACGGCCACCCCTACGGCGCCGCCTGCCCCCTGTGCGCCTCTCCGCTGGGAGAGGACGGCGCGGCGCGGATCCGCTCCGGCTACGAGAGCGCAATCGCCGGGCAGCGCGCGCGCTACATGGCGCAGAAGCAAGAAGCCGACCGGCTCGACCAAGAGGCCGCGCAAGCGGACGCCGCGTCCCGCCGCGCCCTGAGCGAGTTGGACGGGGAGCGGAAGCGCATTCAGGAGGAGCGCGGACATCTGTCGCGGCGCCGCGAGGAGGCGCAGCAGGCGGCGGCGCAGTTGCCCGACGCGTTCGCCCTGATCCGCGACGGCGAGGCCGCTCTTGCGAACGGTTCCTATGCGCGGGACGAGCAAGCCGCGGCCGGCCGTATCCGCGAGCGCCTCGCCGAACTCGCGTTCGATCCGGAAGCGCTCGCGGAGGCGGAAGGGCGCGCGCGCGAACTGGCGCATTGGGAAGAGGAGCGCCGGAGCCTCGACGCCGCCCGCGAGCGGATGGACGACGACGCGGCTTCGCTGGAGCGCGCCCGCGCCCGCGCCGCCGAAGCCGCGAACGACGCCGCCCGCGCCGAGCAGGCGAGCGCCGCCGCCGCGCGGGAGTTGAGCGAACTGCCCTCCTACGCCGCCCAGCGCGACGCCGTGGAGCGCGAATGGAGAGAGGCGTCCGCCGCCCGCGGCGTCCTCCAGTCGCGCAAGGGCGGCCTCGAGAACGAGGTTCGGCGAATTGCGGAGGCCGCCGCCGAACTCGAGCAGGCGGAGGCGCGGCGCGCCGCCCTCGCCGAAGAGGCCGGCGCCTACGGCGAACTGCAGGCCGCGTTCGGCAAGGGCGGCGTGCAGGCGCTGCTGATGGAGGCCGCGCTCCCCCGCATCGAGGACGAAGCGAACGACCTCCTGCGGCGTATGACCGACGGGCGAATGGCGCTCCGCCTCGAAACGCAGCGCGAGAAGCGCGGCGCCGCCGCAGGGCAGGCCGTCGAAACGCTGGACATCGTGATCGGCGACGAGTTGGGAACCCGCGCCTACGAAATGTTCAGCGGCGGCGAACGCTTCCGCGTGGACTTCGCCCTTCGCATCGCCCTCAGTCGCCTGCTCGCGTGGCGCACCGGCGCGACGCTCCCTACGCTCTTCATAGACGAAGGCTTCGGCACGCAAGACGCCGAGGGGCGCGACCGCATCCTAGAGGTCATCCAGGCCATCGAGGACCGATTCGAGCGCATCCTCGTCATCACGCATATGGACGACATCAAAGAGGCGTTCCCCGTCCGCATCGAGGTCTCCCGCGGCCCGCGCGGCTCCACCTTCGCCCTTTCCTGACCCCCCCTCGCCCCCTCCCCCGCCGCGCAGCCAGGCCTACCGGCGCGTTCTGCGCGCCCACCTGGGGGCGAGGTTCGCCGGATTCACAAACGAAGCGCAACGCCATCCTCTGATCAATGCGCGGCTCAGCGCGGCGGCGCAGTATACTGCGCGCAATGACTATCGTGACTGAATCGGTCCGTTCGCGGCGGTCGGCGTAATCCAATGCCGCTTGCTTGGCTGGGGCTTGGACACGCGCTGGGGCTGTTCGCGCAAGCAAGCGCCGGGGCGCCGTGGCAGGCGGCGGCTCTCGCCGCCGCCGCGCTGGGCGCGGTCTTCCTACGGCTCCGGCTCGCGGATATTCGGATCGGGATGGCGGCGGTCTTCCTCGCAGGGGCGCTGCTCGGCCTCGTCCGACCTCTGCCTCCACTCGACGCGCCGGACGGCCTGACGCCGCTGCGCGGTTCGGAGGCCACGCTGCGCGCCGCAGTGTCCGGCGCCCCCGAGCCCGCGGGCGGCTCGCTGCGGCTGAATCTGGAAGTGAAAGAGGCGCTGACGCCGGACGGCTGGACGCCCGCGCCGGGGCGCGCCATCGCCTGGGCCGCGCCGGACGTTCCGCCCATCGAGGGGCAGGCGCATCCCTATTTGCGCCACGGCGACGCGGTCGTCGTCAGGGGATTCGTGGACGCGCCGGGCGAGATCGGCCCGTTCGACTACAGGGAGCATCTCGCGGCGAGAGGCGTCGGCGCGGTGATCTCGCGGGCGGAGATCGCCGAGACCGCGCCCGGCGCGGGCGGATGGGCGTCCACGCTGCATCAACTGCGCTCGCGGCTGCGGGACGCGCTCCAACGCTCCGCGCCGGAGCCTGCGGCTTCGCTGGGTTCCGCGATGCTGCTGGGTCTGCGCGCGGGGCTGCCGCCGGAGGTTTCGGCGGACTTCCGGCGGGCGGGGCTCGCCCATATCCTCGCGATTTCCGGGCTGCACGTGGGAATGGCGCTGGGCATTGCGCTGCTGGCCGCGCAAGCGCTTTTGGGGCGGCGCTACGGACTCTACCTCGTCTTGCCGCTGGCCGCCGTCTGGGGCTACGTTCTGCTCGCGGGAGCGCCGCCGTCCGCCGTTCGGGCGGCGATGATGGGGTCGGCGTTCCTTCTCGCGCTCGCGGCGGGGCGGACGCCCGCGGCGGTCAACGCGCTCGGTCTCGCGGCCTTCCTGCTGCTGCTGGCGGAGCCCCGCTCTCTCTGGGATCGCTCGTTCCAGTTGAGTTTCTCGGCGATGGCGGGCGTCCTGTTGCTGGGGCTTCCCGCGAGCGCTTGGGCGCGGGAGCGCGTCTCCGGCCTGCGGAAGCGGCTGCCGCACGCGCTCGTCCGGACGCTGCAGGCGGCCGCGGCGAGCCTCGCCGTCTCGCTCGGCGCGTTCGCGGGGTCGCTGCCGCTCGCCGCCTACAATTTTGGCCAGATTCCCTTGTTCGGCGCGCCCGCGACGTTGTTCGCAATGGCGCTGACGCCGTTCTTTCTGATCGCCGCCGCGCTGACGGCGGCCGCCGGCCTCGCGCTCCCGCCGCTCGCCGCTCTGCTCGGCGCCGGAACGTGGCTGCTGGGAAGCGCGCTTGCGGGCGTCGCGTCGGCGTTCGCCGCCCTTCCGGGCGCGAGTTTGACGGCGGGCGGAAGCGGCGGGTTGGACGAAGCATGGCTATGGGCGGGATACGCGCCGCTCGCGCTCGCGGTCGCGTGGGGGCTGCGGCGGCGGTGGGCGCCGGCGGTCCACGAATTAGGGCGCGCCCTATGGAAAGGCTCCGCTTCCCGCGTGGAGCGGCTCGCCGTTCTCGGCGCGGCGGGCGTTCTCGCGGGGGCGGTCTGGATCGCGGCGCTGACGCCGGGCGCGGACTTGCTGGAGTTGCGCGCGCTGGACGTCGGGCAAGGCGACGCGCTGCTGATCGTGACGCCGGACGGCGCGGCGGCGCTCGTGGACGGCGGCCCCGACCCGCGCCTGGCGGTGAACCGCGTGGACGCCGCGCTTCCGCTCGACGGCATGCGGATAGACCTCGGGGTGCTGACCCACGGACACGCCGACCACGCGGCGGGCTTTCTCGAGATGGCGCGGCGGGGGCGGTTCGGAGCCGTCCTCGTTCCGCCGCCCGTCCCCGGCGAGGAGGAGGCGTGGCGCGGCGAACTGGACGCGCTCGGCGTGGAGGTCGCGGAGGCGGAGCGGGGAATGGTCGTGACGCTGGGCGGGGGCGCGGCTCTGCGCGTGCTGAACCCGCCGTCGCCGCCGCTCTCCGGCACGAAATCCGACGTGAACAATAACGGCGCTGCGCTGCGTCTGGACTACGGAGCGACGTCGGCGCTTCTGATGGCCGACCTCTTCGCCGAGGCGGAGTGGGCGATGCTGGACGCCGGGGCGGACGTCTCCGCCGATCTGCTGAAGGTCGGCCATCACGGGAGCGCGACTTCGACGTCGCCGGAGTTCCTCGCGGCGGTCGGGCCGTCCGCCGCCGTCGTGTCGGTGGGGGCGGACAACCGGTTCGGGCATCCGTCGGGCGCGGTGATGGCGCGTTTGGAGCGGCGGGTCGGGGCGGCGCAGTTGTTCACGACGGCGGAGGACGGCTGCGTCCGGTTCGCCAGCGACGGAGCGAAGTGGCATGCGTCGACGGGCTGCGATTGACAGAGCGCGGGGCGGATGGCGATAATCACGCTTTGCGCGCCCCGCACGGGCAGCGCGGGAGACGGAACCGCATGGCCACTCCAACCGCCTACATCAACGGCGAATTCGCGCCCCTGGCGGACGCGAAGGTCGGCATCCAGACGCACGCGCTGCACTACGGCACGGCCGTGTTCGAGGGCATCCGCGGCAACTGGAACGCCGAGCACGAGACGATGTACATCTACAAACTGCGGGAGCACTACGAGCGGCTCCTGCAGGGCTGCAAGATGCTTTGGATCGACGTCCCCCACACGGTGGACGAACTTTGCGGCATCACCGTGGAACTGGTGGAGCGCTCCGGCTACCGCGAGGACTTGTACATCCGCCCGGTGGCGTACAAGGCGCAGGAGATGGTGGCGAACCTCAACCTCCGCGCGCTGGGCGACGGCTTCTTCTGCCTCGCCGTGCCGTTCGGCAACTACATAGACTCCGACGGCGCGATCTCGTGCTGCGTCGCGTCCTACCGGCGCATAGACGACACGATGGTGCCCCCCCGCTTCAAGCTGAGCGGCTTGTACCTGAACTCCATCCTCGCCAAGACCGACGCCGTCGCGTCGGGCTTCGAGGAGGCGATTATGCTGAATATGGACGGCCACGTGTGCGAGGGCACGGGGGAGAACATCTTCGTCGCGCATAAAGGCGTCGTCTCGACGCCGACGATCGAGAGCAACGCGCTGCCGGGCATCACCCGCGAGACCGTGCTCGGCCTGCTGCGCGGCGAACTCGGCGTCGCCGTCCAGGAGCGCTCCATAGACCGCAGCGAACTTTACACCGCCGACGAGGTTTTCCTTTCGGGGACGGCGGCGCACGTGCAGGGCGTGGGGTCGGTGGACCACCGGCCCGTCGGAAGCGGAGGCGTGGGGCCCATCACGCGGCGGCTCCAGGAACTCTACTTCCCCATCGTTCGGGGGGGAAACCCCGCTTACGCCGGCTCCTGCACGCCCGCGCGCCCCCGCCCCGCCTGATCCGCCCGCCGTTCGCAAAATGCTTACGCTCGAGGCCGCATATATGCTCTGGGTGTTCCTGAGCGCGCTGGGCGCAGCGCAATTCGCCGCCGTGCACGGCGGGCTATGGGGCATCGTCATTCTGCGGCGGCGTCCGCGCGCGGCGAGGGTCTCCGCGCTGCTCCTCGTCGCGGCTTCGTTCGTCTGGTTCTTCGCCAGCGGCGACCGCAACCAGCCGGACATCGGCGAGGGGCTGAACGGCGTCGAGCAGGCGCGGTGGTTCGCCGTGAGCGCGGCGGCGTCCGTCGTCTTTCAACTCGCGGTCTCTTCGGTCGTCAATCACCGCTGGGGCGCGGCGCACGGCTGGGACCCCGCCGTCGACCGCTGGCCGCCCTCCGGCCTCGCGTGGATGGAGCGCGCGACGTTCGCCCGGGCGCTCGCCGCGCTCGCCCTGGCCGCAGCCCGGAGGGCGCGCTGATGGACGCCGCGGCCGTCCGCTTCCTCAACGCCGGAGCCGGCGCGTTCCCGCCGTTCGACCGGCTGATGGAGGCGTTCGCCAGCGACTACCTCGTTCCGGTCGCGGGGAGCCTCGCGCTGCTGGGACTCTGGCTGGCCGGCTCCCACGCCGAGCGCCCGCTCAACCAGATCGCGACGATTTCCGCCGCCGCCGCCATCGGCGTCGCCAACGCCGTGACGTCCATCTTCAACACGATGGTCGACAGGCCCCGCCCTTTCACGGAGATCGAGACCCTCACGCTGCTGTTCTACAAGCCGACCGACCCGTCGTTCCCGTCGAATTCGGCGGCCGTCGGGTTCGCGCTGGCGACGGCGGTCTTTCTGCGCCGCCGGCGGCTTGGCGCGGGCCTCTACGCGCTCGCCTTCCTCTGGGCGTTCGCGCGGGTCTACGGAGGCGTGCACTATCCGACGGACGTGCTTGCGGGGGCGGCGATCGGCGTGGCGTGCGGCCTGGCGGTTTGGGGAGCGTTCCGCCTGCTCGCGTTCGCGCCGCGCTTCGTTCTGCGGGCGCTGCGCCGCGTCTACGCGGCCTAGCGCGGGCGCCCCGCTAGCGCCCCGCGACGCTCCGCCGGTAGAGGCGGATGAGCCCGATCTGCTCGCATGCGGAGAGGCGCATTCCCGCCGCGCCCGCGAGTCGGCGCGCCTCTTTCGTCAGCGCGTTCTCCGGCGGCGCGGGAAACCGGAGAAAGACGCCCTCCGCGCCGGGGGCGTCCGCCGCCGCCAGCGCGGGCAGCGCGGCGTTCACGGCGATCTCCCGCGCGCGCCCCGCGCCGATCAGCGTTCCCTGCGCGCCGGCGACCGTGAGCAGCGCCTCCAACGCGGACGGCCCGCCCGCGCACGCCCTCGCGCAGGCGCTCAAGAGCCCCTCGTCCGCGGCGCGCGCGAGGAGGGCGGCCGCGCCCAAGACGCGGCGGCGAGGGTGGTTCGCGGGGCGGACGCCCGCCGTTCTCCATGCTGATCGGGAGGCGTCCTCGGAACGGCGCGGCGGAGGCGGTTCGGAGCCGTCCGCGCCGGACGGCGCATCGCCGAAACCGGCTGCGCCGAGGAGACGGCGCTCCAGCGCGGCGGCGCGCTCCGCCTCCGGCGTTTCGCGGGCGAGACGCGCCAGTTCGGCGGCGGGGGCGTCCCGCGCGAGACGGAGGAAGGGCTCGCGGTTCTCCGCGTAGCCGAGCGCGTCGAACACGGCCTCGTGGAGCGCCTGCTCCGCTCCGGCCTCGGCGATGCGGCGGGCGGCGGCATCGGCGCGCTCGCGGAACCTCGCGGCGCCGGAGCGGACGAGCATCTGCCGGAGGCCGGCGGAGCCCTCGCGGGCGGCCTGCGCGAGCAGTTCCGGCTCCCGCGGCCCGCCGCGCTTACGGGCGCGCAACTCCACCACGGGCAAGTCCGGCCCCGCCTGCTCCGCGCGCGCCACGACGTGGAGCACGACGCCGTCGTAGGCCGGGTCGGCGTCGTGGCCGTGCGCGCGCCAGTCCGACGGCTTGCGGTGCAGTTCGACGCTGCCCGTCCGCCGTTCGCCGTCCAGCAGAACGACCGCGTCCTGAAAGTCCGGCCCGTGGCCGGGGGCGGGGCGTCCCGCGTAGAGCGCCTGCACGCGCCTGCCGTCCACGGCGCGGAGCGCCCGCCCTTCCCGCGCGCGCCACAACTTGGCGAGCAGGCGCTCCGGCAGCAGCGGCGCGGGGCGCTTTCCTCCGCCCGCCCTAGCGCTGGGGGCCCGCGCCGTCATCGCCGTCCTCCCATGTTCCGGAGCGCGCCTCGTAGGGCGCGCGCTCCTCGGCGAGCATCGAGAGCATGCGGCGCGACGCCCCTTGCGGCGCGTGCAGCCCCGTCTCCCAATCGCTCACGGTCTGCTGCCGCACGCCGAGCCAGCGCGCGAACTCGCCCTGCGACATTTTCAATCGGCGCCGCAGCCGCAGCACGCGCTCGGACGGCCAGCCGCTTGGGTTTCCGCTTTCGCTCATCATGCGCCTCCCTCGCCCCTGATATTACACGATTTCGCGTAGCGCAATTTTTGATCAGGGGGGAGGCGGAGGCGACCCAGCAGGCTCCCGCTTTTCGCAGGAGTGATGTCGGGCTCGTGGGATGTTGGGAGACGGGGCGCCAGCCCGTCTCATTGGGTGAGAGCGGATCCTGTCCCACGCAGGAGAAGCCCGTGGACGCCGCATGAGCGGCGGGCGAGGACAATAGACGGACGCCGTTGGCTCGTCATTCCCGCGTAGGCGGGAATCCAGTGGGCTACTATAGGGCTTGGCGTAGGAATTGCGGTCGGGGTCGAAGTCGGGATTGCTGTCGGAGTCACTGTTGCCGTCGGGGTTGCAGTAGGCATAGGCGAGGGAGTTGGAGTTGGGCTAGCGCACCCCAGCGCCGCCCACGCGAGCAGCGCGGCGGCGAACAGCGAAAGGATGCGAAGCAACCCAGCCGACATGCAGTACCCCCTGCTTCCTTGTGGGATGGAAGGTTCCTGCTAGAGAGCGCTTCGTGCCCAATGTGTCCGCAGGGGGCGCAAGCCCCTTCCTCCACAGGCGGATGGACACAAACACGAGTTGTGTAGGCTTGGGCCGACCCAAGCGCTCTCTAGCAACACCTAGCATACCCGGCGCGCGGGGATTGTCAAGCGGCGCTGCGAGCGCGGCCCTGACGCTGGATGCGACAAACGCCCATTGCGCGGCGGCGCTTGTTCTCGCGAGACTAGGTTCGCTGCGGCGAAGCGCCGCGCGATCCGATGACGCGAGGAGACCCGATGCCGCCCGACGACGCGAATGCCCAAGAGACCATCGAGCGCCCCGACCGCAGAGAGTCCATCTGGAGCGTGAGCGAACGCTGGAGGTGGCTCTACTTCACGTTCTTCCTGCTGCTGATGGGCGGGGGCTCCGCGCTCGTCGGATGGGATGCGCTGTTCGGGGAGGACGCGGGGCTTGGCGTGGTACAATCAATGCTGGCGGCGTTCGGTGCGGAGGCGTCGGTTGCGGTGGCCTCCGCCGGGATGTCGCTGGGGATAACGGAGGTAGTGATGCTTTCGACGCTGTTGAGCCGAAAGTTGGACGAGCGGAAGGCGCGCATCTTGCGGGAAGGCCGGGCGGCAGGCCGCACGGAGGAGCGCGTCGCGCGGGACGCCGAATGGGACGCTTGGCTGGAGCGCATGCTGGCCGCTCAGTCCAAAGGCGCGGCGTTCACGGAGCCTCCGCCGTCGCGCAGGGCGAGCGACACGAACGGCGCGTAGCGCTCCCAGTGGTTGGGCGGAGGCCGTGATGCTTTCGACGCTGTTGAGCCGGAAGTTGGACGAGCGGAAAGCGCGTATCTTGCGGGAAGGCCGTGCGGAGGGCCGGGCGGCAGGCCGCTTGGCGGAGCGCGCCGAGTGGGACGCTTGGCTGGAGCGCATGCTGGCCGCTCAGTCCGCAGGCGAGGCGTTCACGGAGCCTCCGCCGTCGCGCAGGGCGAGCGGCGCGAACGGCGCGTAACGCTCCAGGGGGCGCAGGCGGAGGTAGTGATGCTTTCGACGCTGTTGGGCCGGAAGTTGGACGAGCGGAAGGCGCGCATCTTGCGGGAAGGCCGGGCGGCAGGCCGTGCGGAAGGCCGCTTGGCGGAGCGCGCCGAGTGGGACGCATGGCTGGAGCGCATGCTGGCCGCTCAGTCCGCAGGCGAGGCGTTCACGGAGCCTCCGCCGTCGCGCAGGGCGAGCGACACGAACGGCGCGTAGCGCTCCCAGGGGCGCAGGACTACGCGAGCATCGCGGCGGCGGTCGCGCCGATGTCGGCGGGAGTCGGGATGACGCGGCAGCCCGCCTCCTCCAGCGCCCGCATCTTCTCCGAGGCGAGGGCGGCCTTGCCGGTGATCACGGCGCCGGCGTGCCCCATCCGGCGGCCCGGAGGCGCGGTCTGGCCGACGATGAGCGCGGCGACCGGCTTGCGAACGTGCGCCGCGATGAACGCCGCGGCCTCCTGCTCCTTCGTCCCTCCGATTTCGCCGATCATCACAATAGCCTCGGTCTCCGGGTCGTCGTTGAACATCGCCAGAACGTCCACGAACGTCGTGCCGGAGACCGGGTCGCCGCCGATGCCGACGCACGTGGACTGCCCGACGCCGAGCCCGGTGAGTTGGCCGACCGCCTCGTAGGTGAGCGTGCCGCTGCGCGAGACGACGCCGACCTTGCCGGGCGCGTGGATGGCGCCGGGCATAATGCCGACTTTCGCTTTCGCGCCGGGCGTGATGAGGCCGGGGCAGTTCGGGCCGAGCAGGCGCGTCGGCTTGCCTTCCAGGTAGCGCATCACCATCGCCGCGTCGCGCACCGGCACGCCCTCCGTGATGCAAACTGCGAGCGGGATTTCCGCGTCCGCCGCCTCCAGTATGGCGTCCGCCGCGAACGGGGGCGGCACGAAAATGAGCGAGACGTTCGCGCCGGTCGCGTCCGCCGCTTCGCTTACGGAGTCGAATATGGGGACGCGCCCCTCGAACGTTTGGCCGCCCTTGCCGGGCGTGACCCCCGCGACGAGGTTCGTCCCGTAGGCCATGCACCGCTCGGCGTGAAAACTGCCCTCGCGGCCCGTGATGCCTTGCACCAGCAGCCGCGTCTCCTCGTTGACCAAAATGCTCATCGCCGCTCCGTCTCGCCCTCCGCGTCGCTCGTTATTCCTTGATGGCCGCAGCCGCCTCTTGCAGCGTGTCCGCCATTCGCGCGTTCAGCCCGGACCGGGCGAGGACCTCCTTGCCCTCGTCGGCGTTCGTGCCGAGCATGCGCGCGACGAGCGGAGGCCGCCTGTCCGCTTTGCCGTAGGCGTCCACGACGCCGCGCGCGGCCACGTCGCACCGCAGAATGCCCCCGAAAATGTTGACCAGCGCCTTCTCGACGTTCGGGTCGGAGAGCATCAGCAAAATGGCGCGGCTGATCTTCTCCTCGCCCGCGCCCCCGCCGACATCCAGGAAGTTCGCGGGCTTGGCGCCGGCGAATTGCACGATGTCCATCGTCGCCATCGCCAGCCCCGCGCCGTTCACCATGCAGCCGATGTCGCCGTCCAGTTTGACGTAGGCGATGCCCGCCTCCGCCGCCTGCGCCTCGAGCGGGTCGTCCTGCGAGGCGTCGCGGAGCCCTGCCTCCGCCGGATGGCGGAAGAGCGCGTCGTCGTCGAGGCTGATCTTCGCATCGAGCGCCAGCAGTTCCCCCCCGGCGGTGAGCACGAGCGGGTTGATCTCGATCATCGTGGCGTCCTTCTCGTCGTAGGCGCGGCAGCACGCCTCGACGAGCGCGGAGAACGGGCGCGTCTGCGCGGCCGGCAGGCCAAGCCTCGCGGCGAGCCTGCGCCCCTGGAACGCGCGGAAGCCGATCACCGGGTCCACCGGCTCCGTGAGCACTTTCTCCGGCTCCGTCTGCGCCACTTCCTCGATCTCCATCCCGCCGGACGCCGACGCGATGACGACCGGGCGGCGGCGCGATCCGTCGGTGGCGACGCTGAGGTACAACTCGCGCTCGATCTCCATCGTCCGCTCGACGAGAACCTTGTGGACGGGCGCGCCGGCCGGGCCGGTCTGGAGCGTCACGAGCGTGGAGCCGATGAGCGACTCCGCGATTTGCGCGGCCTCCTCGGGCGACGCGGCGACCTTGACGCCGCCCGCCTTCCCGCGCCCTCCGGCGTGCACTTGCGCCTTGACGACGGCTTCGCCGCCGAGTTTGCGCGCCGCGTCGGCCGCTTCCGCGCCGCTGGACGCGACGTAGTTCTCGGGAACCGGCGCGCCGTAGGCGGCGAGCAGTTCTTTCGCCTGATATTCGTGAAGTTTCATCGCCTCTCCCGTCGTGGAGCGGCCCGCCGACGGAGCGCGCCCCGCGCAGGCCGCAAGGGATGATAGCAGATGCGCGGCGCTTCAACGCGCGCATCACGATTCATTATCGCCGTGAATGGCAGGCGCGGGATCGCACAGGCGAACGCTCGCCTAGTCCTCCCCTATCCCCTTGACGCGGCGCGGGCGGATTCGTATCGTGCGGGAAAAGTTCCGTCGCGGCGCGAGGCGCCGGCGGGAGGCGCGGCAATGCTCAGCGTAGAGGACAATACGCTCATCGGACAGGTCGGCCCGGGCTCGCCTATGGGCGAACTGATCCGCCGCTTCTGGGTTCCGTTCATAGAGGCGGCCCGCGTGGAGCGCTTGGCGAGCGACCCCGTCGAGGTGGAGTTGCTTGGCGAGCGCCTCATCGCATACCGCGACGGCGCGGGGCGCTACGCCCTCGCGGAGAACGCCTGCCCCCACCGCGGCGCGCCCCTCTACTATGGGCGCAACGAGGGCGACGGCCTCCGCTGCATCTACCACGGCTGGAAGTTCGCGGCGGACGGGCGCTGCATCGAAATGCCCTCCGAACCCGCGAATTCCGCCTTCAAGGACAAGGTGCGCGTCCGCTCCTACGAGGTTCGGGAGATGGCCGGCATCCTCTGGGCGTATATGGGCCCGCCGGAGTCGGCGCCTGCGCTTCCTCACATCGAGTGGGCGAATATCCCCGCGAGCCAGCGGAACGTCGTCTCCTACAATCAGGAGTGCAATTGGGTGCAGGCGATGGAGGGCGATATTGACTCCAGCCACGTGGGATTCCTGCACCGGGGAGCGCTCGCCCGCGAGTCGGCGGCGTCGCGGCAAGACAACGAAATGCTTCTGCACGACACCTCGCCGCGCTGGGTGGTGGAGACCACCGACTACGGAATGATGCTCGCGGCGCAGCGCTCCACGAAAGACCCGGCGCAGGATTACTGGCGCGTCAACCAGTGGCTGATGCCCTACGTGACGATGATTCCCACCGACCTGCAACTGCGGCGCGCGCACGGCCACGTCTGGACGCCGCTCAACGACAGGCAAACCCGCGTCTGGTGCGTTATCTGGTCGCCGACGGAAGACTTGCCGCAGGCCGAGCGCGACAACGTGCTGCACGGCCCGATGCCCCACATCGCCACGCTCGACGATTCGACCGGGCGGTTGCGCGCCACGAAGGAGAACCACTTTCTGCAAGACCGCTACCGCCAGCGCAACACCGACTTGCTCAGCGGCATCGTCGGCGTCCGTGAGCAGGACACAGCCATCGTCGAGGGGATGGGCGCGCTCGCCGACCGCACGCGGGAACACTTGGGCACGAGCGACATTCCGATCATCACGATGCGGCGCCGCCTGCTGCGCGACGCGAAAGCGCTGCAACTCGGCGTGGAGCCCGTCGCGGCGTCCGGCGGCGAGCATTTCGGCGTCCGCTCGTGGTCGGCGCTGCTCGACTCCGGCACGCCGTTCCGCGAGAACCCTCGCGCACGGGAACTGATGGCGGCGATGGCGTGAGGAGTCCGCTTCGGCAAGGCGGGGCGGCGCCGGCAGGCTGCCGTCTGCGCGCCCGCCTCGCAGACTCGCCGGTCAGCCTTTCGCTGAGCCGAACGCGCTCGCGGCGCCGCGCTTCGCGCGGAAGATGACGCCGTCGGGCAGTTCGGCGGTCAATGCGGGCGTCGTTGCGCCGCGTCCTCGAGACGCCCTGCCGGATTCCGATACGACGAGCAGGCGGGGCGCATCGCGCCCCGCCTGCGGTCTGTGGTTCTTCTGGGGCTAGCCTAGCGGCGGCCGGACTCTCGGGGGCGGCGGTCGCCCCTGTCCCGGTCGCCGTAGCCCGGGCGGTCGCCGCTGCGCGGGGGGCCGCTGCGGTCGCGGTCGCCGCCGCGCGGGGGGCCGCCCCGGTCCCGGTCGCCGTAGCGCGGAGGGCCGCTGCGGTCGCGGTCGCCGCTGCGCGGGGGGCCGCCACGGTCACGGTCGCCGTAGCGCGGGGGACCGCCCCGGTCGCGGTCGCCGCCGCGCGGAGGGCCGCCACGGTCGCCGCCGGAGCGTCCGTTGGAGCGTTCAGCGGCGTCTTCGGGGGAGAGGTCTTCGAGGACGGCGCGGCGGGAGAGGTTGACGCGGCCCATCCGGTCGATCTCGATGACCATCACTTCGAGTTCGTCGCCGACCTTGACGGCGGATTCGACGGACTCGACGCGCTGGGTGTCGAGTTCGCTGACGTGGACCATTCCGTCTTTGCCTGGGAGGATTTCGACGAAGGCGCCGAAGTTCATCAGGCGGGTCACCTTGCCGGTGTAGCGTTCGCCGATTTGGACCTCTTTCGTGAGGCCTTCGATCATTCGGATGGCCTCTTGAGCGGAGGAGCCGTCGCTTGCGCCGACGGTGACGACGCCGTCGGCCGCGACGTCAATGGTCGCGCCGGTGGCTTCGATGATGCTTCGGATGGTCTTGCCGCCGGGCCCGATGACGGAGCCGATCTTGTCGACGGGGATGCTGATGCGGGTCATTCGGGGGGCGTTGGGGTTGAGTTCGTCCCTGGGCTCGGCGATGGTGGAGAGCATATGGTTGAGGATGAAGGCGCGGCCTTCCTTCGCTTGGGCGAGGGCTTGGCGGAAGATATCCTGCGTGATGCCGGCGACTTTGATGTCCATTTGGAGGGCGGTGACGCCTTCGCTGGTGCCGGCGACCTTGAAGTCCATATCGCCGAAGAAGTCCTCGACGCCCTGGATGTCGGTGAGCACTTGGAAGGCGCCGCTTTCGTCGGTCATCAGGCCCATTGCGACGCCGGAGACGGGGCGGAGGATGGGGACGCCGGCGTCCATAAGCGCCATCGTGCTGCCGCAGACGCTGCCCATCGAGGTGCTGCCGTTGGAGCCGATGGCTTCGGAGACGACGCGGAAGGCGTAGGGGAAGTCGGCTTCGGCGGGGATGACGGGAAGGAGGGCGCGCTCGGCGAGGGCGCCGTGCCCGATCTCGCGGCGTCCGGTGCCCATGCGGCGGGCTTCGCCGGTGGAGTAGGGGGGGAAGTTGTAGTGGTGCATATAGCGCTTGGAGTCTTCGGGGCTGAGGCCGTCGAGTTTCTGCTCCATCGCGCGGGAGCCGAGCGTGGCGACGGTGAGGATTTGGGTTTCGCCGCGCTGGAAGAGGGCGGAGCCGTGGGCGCGGGGGAGCAGGCCGACCTCGCTGGAGAGGGGGCGAACCTCCGTGAGTCCGCGTCCGTCGGGGCGTTTGCCTTCGGCGATGACTTTCGCGCGGACGGTCTTTTTGAGGACGTCGTCGAAGGCTTTGGCGACGGTTTTGGGGTCGTAGTCGGCGGCGAGGCGCTCGACGGCCTCTTTCTCGGCGCGCTTGACGCCTTCGTTGCGCTCGCCGCGCCCCTCGCCGCGGTCAATGATGGTTTCGAGGGCGGGGCGGGAGAGCGATTCGACGGCGGAGAGGAGTTCGGGGGAAGTCGCGTCGGCGAAGGCGGGCTCGGTCTTGGGCTTGCCGACCTCCGCGATGATCTTGTCTTGGAACTCGATGATCTTGACGTTGGTCTCCTGCCCAATGCGGAGGGCTTCGAGGATGACTTCCTCGCTCACCTCTTTCGCGCCGGCCTCGATCATAATGACAGCGTCGCGGCTGCCCGCGATGGTGAGGTCGAGGCTGCCGGCGGCGAGTTGCTCGTAGGTGGGGTTGACGATGAGTTCGCCGTCGAGGCATCCCATGCGCGTGGCGGCGACGGGGCCGTTGAAGGGGACGTTGGAGATGGAGAGGGCGGCGGACGCGCCGATGATGCCGAGAATGTCGGGCTGGTTGACGTGGTCGGCGGAGAGGATGGTGGCGATGACCTGCACCTCGTTCCGCATGCCCTTGGGGAAGCGGGGGCGGAGGGGGCGGTCTATGAGGCGGGCGGAGAGGGTGGCCTCGGTGGTGGGGCGGCCTTCGCGGCGGAAGAAACTGCCCGGGATGCGGCCCACGGCGTAGAGGCGCTCTTCGTACTCGATGGTCAGGGGGAAGAAGTCCAGGCCGTCCCGGACGCCCCCCATCACGGCGGTCACCAGGACGACGGCGTCGCCGTAGCGGACGACCGCCGATCCGTGGGCTTGCTGCGCCAATTTGCCGGTTTCGACGGAGAGCGTCCGTCCGGCGATTTCGATCTCGTAAGCGGGCATAAGCAACTACTCCTCTTTTTCGCAGGCCAATGCGCTGGAGGAGAAGTTGGGCGGGAACGCGGCTTGTTCGGGCGGCTTGGGGAAGCGCGCCTTCCGCTCGCGGTTAGCGGCGGAGTCCGAGTTTCGCGATGATCGTCCGGTAGCGTCCGGCGTCTTCTCTTGCGAGATAGCGTAGGAGGCGGCGGCGTTGCCCGACCAACTTCAGGAGACCTCTGCGCGTGGCGTGGTCTTTGTGGTTCCGGCGGAGGTGATCGGTGAGACCGCGAATGCGTTCGGAGAGGAGCGCCACCTGAACTTCGGTGGAGCCGGTGTCGCCCGGCTTGGCTTGGTGTTCCCCGATGATGCGTTGCTTGGCGGCTGTGTCCAGCATTTTCCGTTCTTCTTCCGCTCTTTCCGTCTGTTCGCGGAACAGCATACACCATAACGGAGCGGATGGGAAGGGGGTAAATTATTCTCGTTCGCGGGCGGGATTCCCGCCTTCGCGGGAATGACGGGAGCAGGGGCGGGATTCCCGCCTTCGCGGGAATGACGGGAGCAAGGGGCGGGATTCCCGCCTGCGCGGGAATGACGGGAGCAAGGGGCGGGATTCCCGCCTGCGCGGGAATGACGGAGTAGAGAGATGGTCCCCACATGCGCGCGGAGGCGCTCCCACAGTGGGTTCCCGCCTGCGCGGGAATGACGTGGCGCCGTGGGAGACATGGGGACGGGGCGCGACGCGCCCCGTCCGGCGCGTGCGCGCCTCTGGATTCCCGCCTGCGCGGGAATGACGATGCACGGAGGGCGGGACGACGGGCAGATGCGGGAACGACGGGGCGCCGCCTACGCCTCTTTGGCCGAAGTCGGCCCCACCATGCCGTTGCAGTAGGAGATGAAGGCTTTCATCCGGCAGGTCACGCCGCTCTTCTCCAACTCCCCTTCGAAGATGTCGTGGATCTTCTTGTCTTCGTCCTCGTATTCGATCTGGTAGCCGCCCGCCTTGAAACTCTGGTCGGCGCCCTGCCCCCGCGGAATGGCGGCGCGCAGGCCGTGCGTCCCGGGCGTGAGCGCCATATAGCGCGCGCGGCGCGTGCCGGAGTTGAAGTGCTGGTGATACGTTCCGTCGCTGGGAACGATGACCAGCGAGCCGACCTTCCAGTCGGCCTTGCGAATGTCCGACATATCGTCTTTCGTCCAGAGGAGCGAGAAGCCGGCGTCGCCGCTGAGGAGCACGAGATTCGCGCCCGGGCCGTGCCGGTGCGCCTTCTTGTAGGTGCCGACGGGGAACTCGGAGATATGGGCTTTGGAGATGTTGCCCGCCATCTCGAACATCGAGTTGATGCCGCCCGCGCCCCGCTCGTTCCAAGCGTAGAGCGCCATATCCGGCGCGTTGGGCATAAAGTTCGACGCCCAAATGCGCCGGTTGTACAACTTGCCGTTGCCGCTGAAGAAGTCGTCCGTCCCGCTGTAGCGGCCCGCGAAGGGGTAGTCGCAGTTGAAGATGAAGTCGTTGTCGTTGAAGAGGCGCATATTCGGCGGGGCGGTGGTCACCGACAGGTAGCGCGCGGGCTCGGTTCCGCTCCCGTTGAAGTGCTCGTACCAGCAGTTGAGCGGAATGGAGAACAGGCTGCCCTTGCGCCACTCGAACGTCTTCTTCTCCGACGCCCCCTGCGGCCAGACGCTGGTCGCGCCGCGTCCGGAGACGACGTAGACGTACTCCTCGTAGACGTGATGCTCCGGCTCGGACTTGCCGCCCGGGTCGATCTCGACGACGTGCGTGTCGTTGGTGAGGACGTGGTAGGGGATGTTGATGACCGCGCCCTTGCCGCCCTTGCGCTCCCACGGGCCCAACTCGACGTTGGCGATGTCGTCGAAGGCGTAGTCCACGATCACCTTGACGCCCTCGGCCTTCAGCCAGTCGGCGTAAGGGTCGGGGATGGCGAACTCGTCCAGCCCCTCCGGCGTGGGAGCGTACTTGATTGCGGCGTCGGAATCGGCGGTTGTCATTGGGGTTCCTCCTCGATCGGCGTTCACGGCGCATCATACGCCAACGGCGCGCCGGTTGCGCGCGCAAGCGCAAGGGCGCGTTTCTGGCGGCGCTGGCGTGGAGCGCGCTGCGCGACAAACTCGCCGCCTCCGCTTGGCGGTCGCGCGGGCGGACGTAGAACGCCCCGCCGTTTGCGCCTGCGGGCGCCGTCGGAGTAGAATAGGCGCAGCGGCGCCGCCGCGTCCGCGTCTCCCCGCCAATGGCGCGCGGTTTGCGCGCCGGCCCTCCCCTGCGGCAATTCCTATCGAGGTGACCGATGGCCTCCGAAGGCGCATATCTGACAACCGCCGGACTGCGCGAGTTGGAAGAGGAATTGGGCCAACTCCGCGGCGTGCGCCGCCAGGAAGTCGCCGAGCGCATTCACGACTCGAAGGACGTCGGAGACCTGGAGAACGCGGAGTACGAAGAGGCGAAGAACGAGCAGGCGTTCGTCGAGGGCCGCATTCAAGAGTTGGAGTCAATGATCGCCAACGCGGTGATCATTCCCGACCACTCCCAGGCGGGAGCGGCCTCCGACGTCGTGGAAGTGGGCTCCATCGTGGAAGTCCGGTCCGCGCGCGGGAAAACGACCTACACCATCGTTGGGAGCACGGAAGCCTCGCCCGGAGCGGGGCGCATCTCCAACGAGTCGCCGCTGGGGAGAGCGCTGCTGGGGAAGAAGGCGCGGGACACGGTGGAGTTCAAGACGCCCTCCGGCTCGCAGTCTATGAAGATCGTCTCCGTTCAGTAGCGGCCCCGGCGCAACCCCTTCGGAGAGAGAGGCCAATGCCCCAACGCGGAGACGAGTTGCTCGCAAGCCGCCGCGCGAAGTTGGAGCGGCTGCGCGGGCGCGGCATAGACCCCTACCCCCCGCGGTTCCGCCGCTCGCACACCACGGCGGAGGCCGCCCGCGCCTTCGCGGAGGCGGAGGCCGGAGGGAAGCCCGCGCCGGAGGCCGCCGTGGCAGGGCGCGTCGCGCGCCTCCGCCGGATGGGCAAAGCGTCGTTCGCCGACATCGAGGATTCGGAAGGCAGGCTGCAACTCTTCCTCCGGAGCGACGCGCTCGGCGACGGGTACGCGCTCCTGGACGACCTCGACCTCGGCGACTTCGTCGGCGCGTCCGGCGCGATGCTGCGGACGAAGGCCGGCGAGGCGTCGCTGGACGCGGACAGCCTCACGCTGCTGGCGAAAGCGCTGCGTCCGCCGCCGGAGAAGTTTCACGGCCTGCGCGACGTCGAGCGGCGCTACCGCCAGCGCTACCTCGATCTGATCGCCAACCGCGAGGTTCACGAGACGATGCGCGCGCGGAGCCGGATCATATCGGCGGTGCGGGCGTTCTTCGACGCGCGGGGCTATCTGGAGGTGGATACGCCCGTGCTCACGCCGGTCGCGGCGGGCGCGATGGCGCAGCCGTTCGAGACCCTCCACAAGGCGCTCGACCGCAAACTCTACCTCCGCATCGCCCCGGAACTCTACCTGAAGCGGCTCATCGTCGGCGGAATGGACAAGGTGTACGAGATCGGGCGCGTCTTCCGCAACGAGGGCATAGACGCCGACCACAACCCCGAGTTCACGCTGCTGGAGTCCTACGAAGCCTACGCGGACTACAACGACGTGATGCGGCTCGTGGAGACGCTCGTTCCGCAAGTCGCGCTCGAGGCCGTCGGCGGGACGAACGTTGAGCGCGGCGGCGAGGTCATCCGCCTCGCGGGGCCCTGGGCGCGCCTCTCGCTCCACGACGCGGTGGCGGAGCGCGCGGGCGTGAATCTGGACGATTATCCGGACGCGGCCTCCCTCGCGGAGCGGATGCGCTCGCTGGGCGTTCCCGTCACCTACGCGGAGAGCCGCGGCAGGCTGATCGACAAACTCGTGGGAACGTTCGTCGAGCCGCAACTGATGCAGCCGACGTTCCTGACGGACTACCCGGTCGAAATGTCGCCCCTCGCCAAGGCAAGCCCCGCCGACCCGCGCTACACCGAGCGGTTCGAGGCGTTCGCCGCCGGAATGGAGATCGCCAACTCGTTCACGGAACTCAACGACCCGGACGTTCAGCGCGCGCGCCTCGTCGAGCAAGAGGAGTTGCGGATTCGCTATCAGGGCGAGGACCTCGACCGCATGGACGAGGACTTCCTCACGGCGCTGGAGCACGGCATGCCGCCGACTGGCGGATTAGGCATCGGGGTGGACCGGCTCGTGATGCTGCTGACGGGGAGCCGGACGATCAGGGACGTTATGCTGTTTCCGCAAGCGCGTCAGGCGGGAGAAGCGGAATGCTGAGCGTGAATCTGCTGCGCCGCAGCCCGGAGACGATCCGACGGTCGCTGCGGCGCCGCGGCGAGGATGAGGGCGTGGTCGCCGAACTCGCCGCGATGGACGCCCGGCGCCGCGAGGCGCTGAGCGAACTCGAGGAACTCAGGTCGCGCCGGAACGAGGCGAGCCGCGAGATCGGCGCGCTGATGAAAAGCGGCGCGCAGGAGGAAGCGGACGCCCGCAAAGAGGCGGTGCGCGCGCTGGGCGAGCGCGCCGGCGCGCTCGAGGACGAGGCGCGCGCGCTGGAAGCCTCGTTCCGCGAAATGATGCTCACGCTGCCCAACGTCGTCGCGGACGCCGTGCCCGACGGGCCGGACGAGACGGGGAACGTCGTCGTCCGAGAGGAGGGGGCGCGCCGCGCCTACGACTTCCCCCTCAGGCCGCACTGGGAACTCGCCGAATCGCTGGGAATCACGGACTTCGAGCGCGGCGCGAAGGTGTCGGGGCGAATGTTCTACGCGCTGGGCGAAACCGGGGCGCGGCTGCAGCGCGCGCTCGTCCAATGGATGATCGACCTCCACCGCGAGCGGCACGGCTACGCGGAGCGCGGCGTGCCGTTTCTCGTGCTCGGCGAAACGATGCGGAACAGCGGCAACCTCCCCAAGTTCGCGGACGCGCTCTACCGCGACGCGGAGGAAGACTTGTGGCTCATCCCCACGGCGGAGGTTCCGCTGACGAGTTTGCACGCGGACGAAATCCTGCCGCCGGGGTCGCTTCCGATCAAATACGTCGCGCACACGCCTTGCTTCCGGCGGGAGCGCGCGGCGGCGGGCTCGCAGGCGCGCGGCCTCAAGCGGCTGCATCAGTTCGAGAAGGTGGAGATGTATCAGTTCACGGCGCCGGAGGATTCCCCCGCCGCGCTGGACGAACTGGTCGAGCACGCTTCCGACGTCGCGCGCGGGCTCGACCTGCCGTTCCGCATTCTGCAACTGTGCTCCGGCGACCTGAGCTTCCCCTCCGCGATGAGTTACGACGTGGAGATATGGACTCCCGCCTCCGCCGAGTGGCTGGAGGTCAGTTCGTGCTCCAACTGCGCGGACTTCCAAGCGCGGCGGGCGAACATTCGCCATCGGAGGGAGCAAGGCGCGAGGCCCGAACTCGTCCATACGCTGAACGGCTCCGGCCTCGCGCTTCCGCGTCTGATCATCGCCTTGCTGGAGACCTGTCAGCAGCCGGACGGCTCCGTCCCCCTGCCGGACGCGCTCGTTCCGTATATGGGCGGCCAGCGAACGCTGGAGCCGGCGTAGGCAGAGAACGCGTTCGCATGGCGCAAGATAACCACTATTCTGGACAACGAGGCGCCGCCCTATGTCTGGCGAAGATCCGCGCGAGGCTGGGAAAGACTCTACCCTAACGGGAACGCATCCAGGAGGAATCAATTGCACGAACGCACCACCTTGCCGAATGGCCTTCGCGTCCTATCGAGCGCGATGCCCCACGTCCGCTCCGTCTCCACGGGGATATTCGTGGGCGCGGGCTCGCGCTACGAGGACGATTCCCTCGCCGGGGCGTCCCACTTCCTGGAGCATATGCTGTTCAAGGGCACGGCCAAGCGGCCCGACCCGCCGATGATCTCCGGCGCCATCGAGTCCGTCGGCGGCGTCATTAACGCCTCCACCGACCGCGAGGCGACGCTGTACTACACGAAAGTCGCCCGCGACCACTTCGACATCGCCCTGGACGTGCTCGCCGATATGTACGCCGCCCCGCTCCTCGCGGACGAGGAAGTCGAGCGCGAGCGGAGCGTCATCCTCGAAGAATTGGCGATGACCTACGACCAGCCGGACGCGCTCGCCGACCTCCTGATCGACCGCGCGCTCTGGCCCGATCAGCCGATGGGGCGCGACGTCGGCGGCACGCGCGAGTCCGTCGGCGCGCTGACGCGGGAGCAGATCGCGGCCTATCACGCGCGGCAGTACGTTCCGGCGAACACCGTCGTCGCGGTGGCGGGCAACATTTCGCACAGCGAGGTCGTCGAGAAGGTCGGCGCGCTGCTGGGCGGCGAACGCTCAGGCGAGGCGCTCCCGATGCATCCGGCGAGCGTCAAGGACGGCGGCGTCCGCGTGGAAACGAGCAGCCGCAAGACCGACCAAGCGCATATCTGCCTCGCCGTGAACGCTCCGCCCGCCGATTCGGAAGACCGCTACGCCGTTGATATGCTGAACACGGCGCTCGGCGAAGGGATGACCAGCCGCCTGTTCTTGGAGTTGCGCGAGCGGCGCGGGCTGGCCTACGACGTGCACAGCAGCGTGATGCACTACCGCGACTGCGGCGCGCTGGTCGTCGGTTGCGGCGTGGACACGTCCAAAGCCGCCGAGAGCGTCCGCGCCGTGCGCGACGAGTTCGTCAAGGCGCAGGAAGGCGTGACGGAAGAGGAACTCTCCCGCGCCCGCGAGTACGCCGTCGGGCGGCTGGGGCTGCGCCTCGAGGACACCCGCGCCGTAATGGGCTGGATGGGCGGGCAGGAACTGCTGCGAAACGAAGTCCGCTCGCCCGACGAGGTGACGGCGCGGATTCGCGGCGTCACGGCGGACGAGGTGACGGAGGCCGCGCGGCGCTACCTCGGCCCAGGCGCCTACCGGCTCTCCGTAGTCGGCCCTTACCGCTCCGCCGCGCGTTTCGAGCGCCTGCTGGCCCCTTAGTGGGCATGGCGTAGCGGGTAGGTTCCGCTTTCGCGGGCAGGGCGTGGCCCGGGGGGTAATTGGAGCGCATCCGCGCAAGCGCGGATGCGCTTAGAGTAGGCGCCTGCCAACCCTGCGCGTGCGTAGGCGGAACGAACATCGCGGCGCGAAGCGCCGCTCCGCTCTCCCACCCCCTACCGTCATTCCCGCGTAGGCGGGAATCTCGCCCCCGGACGGGGCGCGGAGCGCCTCGTACTGCGGCATGGAAGTTACGCAAAACTTCCCGCCCCCTTCGTCATTCCCGCGCAGGCGGGAATCCAGTGGCGCGCAAGCGCCGGACGGGCGGCGCAGCGCGCCTCGTCTCCAAAGCGCCCCACGCGCCACACCATTCCTGCGAAAGCAGGAACCTACTGCGGCATGGAAGTTACGCAACAACTTCCCGCCCATCGTCGTTCCCGCGAAGGCGGGAACCTCGCCCCTCTGCCTGAAATTGGCGTGAGGAATTGCCCCGTCCGGAGTATTGCAATTGCAATCGGGAAGGCGCATCATTTTGCGCCAAGTGAACAGACAGGCGCCGCAAAGCATCGCCGCCTCGTAAAGAGACGGCCCTGCGCGGGGCACCGGTTTGCGCTCTTATAGAGTGTGTGTGTTCGTGGCTTCTCAGGAGGAGGAGTGGCGTGCATTCCGGTTCGCCGCGTATTCTGTCGGCAATCGCCGTCGCCGCCGTTGCGGCCGCGGCCGGGATTGCGTTGCTCCTCGCCGAGCCGTCCGCGCAAGGGCAGTACGTGGACACCGAGCCGGCGTTCCCCCGCGGGAGCGCCATTCGCACGTTCGAGCTGAACGCCCCCGCCAGCGCGCAACCGCTGCCCGAGGCGGTGGGCGGCAACCCGCCCCTCATCTACTCGCTCGACCCCGCAAGCTGCTGCGCGGGCAGATCCCTGCCAAGAGGGCTCAACTTCGCCACCTCCACTCGCTCTTTCTCCGGAACGCCGACCGAAACCGTCACCAGACGGGAGCACACGCTCCGCGTGACCGACGCCGACGGCGACACCGACACGTTCGCCTTCTCCATCTCCATAGGCGTGAATCAAGACCTGTCGCCTTCCTTCGGCGCGAACATAAGCGAACAGACGTGGACGAAGGGCGTGAGAATAGAGACCGTGATCTTGCCGAAGGCGACCGGCGGGGACGGCGCGTTGACCCACGCGCTCACGCCCAGCACGTTGCCGAGCGGCGTCTCTTTAACGCTCAGCAACCCGTTTGGGCCGCTCGGGGCCTTGGTCAAACAAGTCTACTATCTATCAGGAACTCCTACCGCCGTCTATTCGAGAACGCAGCACAGATGGACGGCGACGGACGCCGATGGGGACAAGATCGGCATCAGGTTCTACATAACCGTCAGCGAGCCGGCTGCTCCTACCGCAACCCCTACGCCGACTCCTACGCCAACTCCTGTACGTCCAACGCAACCCCGACCCCTACTCCCACAGGCTACCGCGACGCCCACGCCTACGCCTACCGCTACGCCTACGCCTCCCGACCGGCAGCCTTCCTTCGGTTCGTCCGTGAGCGATCAGACGTGGACGAAGGACGCGAGCATAGGGAACGTCATCTTGCCGGAGGCGAGCGGCGGGGACGGCGAGTTGACCTACTCGCTCACGCCCAGCCTGCCGAGCGGCGTCTCCTTAGCGCGCGGCAACGTGCCCGGACCGAGGATTGGATCAATCCCGACCGTGCTCATAGACGTCCGCCATCTATCAGGAACTCCTTCCGCCGCCTATGGGAGAACGCTGCACTACTGGACGGCGACGGACGCCGACGGCGACAAGGACGCCATCTCCTTCTACATAACCGTCAACGCCCCGGCTGCTCCTACCGCAACTCCTACGCCGACGCCTACCCCCACCCCTACCGCAACGCCTACCCCCACTGCTACCGCGACGCCTACCCCTACCGCTACCGCAACTCCTACTCCCACCGCTACCGCAACTCCTACTCCTACCGCTACCGCAACTCCTACTCCCACCGCTACCGCAACTCCTACTCCCACCGCTACCCCGACTCCTACCCCCACCGCTACCGCCACGCCTACCCCCACTGCTACCGCGACGCCTACTCCCACCGCTACCGCGACGCCTAGCCCCACGCCTGTTAGTCGAGTAATCGCTCCCGAGGGGCCAACTGAGCCGGAAGACGATCCCGCCCCCACGCCTACGTCAACCCCTACTCCTACTCCAACGCCCACTCCTACCCCTACGTCAACCCCTATCCCAACGCCCACTCCTACCCCTACGCCTACCGCAACGCCTACTCCTACTCCAACGCCTACTCCTACCCCGACGCCGACCCCAACTCCTACTCCTACTCCTACGCCTACCCCGACGCCGACCCCAACTCCTACTCCTACTCCTACGCCTACGCCAACCCCGACGCCGACGCCTACCGCAATCCCGACGCCGACTCCCGTCAATCGAATACTTCAGCCCGAGAGACCAACGGACGATTCCCTGGAACCGCCGCGGGACGCTCCTACGCCGACGCCCACTGCGGCGCCGCCCTCGCCGACGCCTCCGCCTGCTCCAACGCCGACGCCTGTCCTGCCGGATCAGATTGGGTCTCCGCCTCTCGAACGAGGAGGGCCGGGGCAACTCGCGCCTCCGTCGGAAGGGGCGGGTCCGACGGAGGGGCTGCTGACAGGCGGGCTAGCGTCGTCGGGCGTCATTGCGCCTCCGGAAACGCCGACTCCTCTGTCGCAAGGGCGCCTTGCGCCCCCGGAGGACGGCGAGCCCAATGACTTGCTTGCGCTTCCGCCTGCGGAGGAGAGCGCCGGCGGCGGCGGAAGCGCCGTAACCGGAGATGCGCGAGACCTGACGCAGGAGGCTCCGGGTTCGGGAGGCGGCGCGTCGTCGGGCGGCATGGTCGCGCTCTTCGCGCTGCTTGCGCTCTTCGCGCTCCCTCTCGCCTTCCTGCGAAGGCGCCGCCGCCGCCGCCCCCCCTACCCCGGAACGTCGGGCGTCCTATAGCCCCCGCGCCCCCTTGCCCCGTCGTTCCCGCGCCCCATTCCGTCGTTCCCGCGAAGGCGGGAACCTCGCCCCCCTGCCTCGTCGTTCCCGCGCAGGCGGGAACCTACTGGGGCCCGTCATTCCCGCGTAGGCGGGAATCTCGCCCCCTGTGCCCCGTCATTCCCGCGTAGGCGGGAATCCAGAGGCGCGCAAGCGCCGGACGAGGCGCGCAAGCGCATCGTCTCCAAACCACCCCACGCGCCACGTCATTCCCGCGAAAGCGGGAACCTAGCCCCTTCTGTCGCTCCCGCATCACTCCCCCGTCATTCCCGCCAGCGCCGCGCTTTGACGCCGCGCCGCGCATCCGGTACAGTTCGCCGTGAGCCCGCGACTTGGAGGATGCCCTATGCCCGCGCTGGACGACTTGGACGGATTGCTGGAGCAGAACAGCGTCGTCGTGTTCACGACGTTCCGGCGGGACGGGATGCCTCAGCAGAGCCTCGTCACGGCGGGCAAACTGGACGGCGGGCTCGCTTTCACCACTCGCTCGCGCAACGCGAAAGCGCTCAACCTCGCCCGCGACCCGCGCTGCGCGATGATGATCGTCAGCCCCGACAACCGGCGCTTCGCCGCGCTCGACGGCAAGGCGGAGATGCAGGGCGCGCGCAACACGGACGCGGAGACGCTCCGCCTGCGCCTGCGCGAGGTCTACCGAACCGCCGCGCGCAAGGAGCATCCCGACTGGGACGAGTACGACCGCGTGATGGTCGAGCAGGGGCGCGTCGCCGTGCTGCTGCGGCCCGACCGCATCGTCGGGCACGGCGTTTAGGGGTTGCCCAAACTTCCAGGCCCCCAGCGTCCCGCCTGCTCCCCATGGTCGTCATTCCCGCGTAGGCGGGAATCTCGCCCCCGTCGCGCCCCGGCAGGGAGCCGCCTTCGCGGGGACGGGCCCCAGTAGATTCCCGCCTGCGCGGGAACGACGATGCGCCGGGGTGAGCGTGGAGCGGCGCTTCGAGCGCCTGCTGACCTCGTAGCCAAGACTGGGATGGCGCGTTGCGGGCGCTCGCGCCCTCGGGTCGGCTTGCGCCTTCGGCGAAGGGAAGGCCGCCGCGACAGGCGCCCCTTGCGCGGCGGGCGGCGAGCCGCTGAAATAGCAGCGGGCAGGCCGTAGCCTGCCCGCCTCATTTGGCGCCATAAGGCTTGTTAACCCGCCCGTCCTCGGGCGGTCCCCATAGGGGAGGTTGCCCCCCGATCTCCCAATCGGTTGCACTGTCGCTAAGCCATCGGCGAACGCTATACTACGCCTCTTGCGCCGTCAACGCAAGGGGGCAGGAGCAGGAATGAGCGAACCGAAAACGCCGTACCGGCTGGGGCTGGACATCGGCGCGAACTCCATCGGATGGGCGGCGCTCGCGCTCGACGCGAACGGCGACCCCTGCGGCGTCCTCGCTATGGGCAGCCGCGTCTTTCCCGACGGGCGCGCCCCTGAGACGCGGAGCGGCCCAGGCGCTTCGCTCGCCGTGGGTCGCCGCCTCGCGCGCGGCCAGCGCCGCCGCCGCCGCCGCTATCTCCGGCGGCGCGGCGGCCTAATGAAGGCGCTCGTCGCCTGCGGCCTGATGCCCGCGAGCGCGAAAGAGCGCAAGGCGCTGGCGCGCCGCGACCCCTACGCGCTGCGGAAGCGCGCGCTTTCCGAGCCGCTCGCGCCATACGATCTGGGCCGCGCGGTCTTTCACATGAATCAGCGGCGCGGCTTCAAGTCCAACCGCAAGGCGGGCGGCGCCGAGGACAAGAAGAAGGCGACGCAGGCGCGGCTCGACAGGGATGGGCTGCGCGACTCCCTCGGCGACCGGCAGTTGGGCGAATATCTCGCCGACCGCCGCGAGCGCCGCAAGCCCGTCCGCGCCCGCCCCGGGCAGGAACTCTACCCCGAGCGCGCAATGTACGAGCGCGAGTTCGACGAGATGCGGGCGCGGCAGGCCGAGCATCACGCGCTCGCTTCCGCCCAGTGGGACGAACTGCGGGACATCATCTTCTTCCAGCGCCCGCTGCGCCGCGTCGAGCCCGGGTGGTGCGCTCTCGAGAAGGGCGAGCGGCGGGCGCCCCGCGCCCATCCCGACGCGCAAGAGTTCCGCATTTTGCAAGAGGTCAACAACCTCCGGCTGCGGGAGAACGGCGGCGCGGAGCGTCCCCTCAACGAAGGCGAGCGGAAGCGCGCCCTCGAACGCTTGCGGCAGGGCAAAGACATTGACCTCCAGAAGCCGACGATAGGGCTGGGGCTCCCGGATGGAGCCGCCTTCAACCTCGCGCGCGGAGGCCGCAAGCGGCTCAAGGGCGACGAAACAACGGCGCGCCTCGCCGCGAAGGAAATCTTCGGCACGGGCTGGTTCAGGCGCGACCCGGACGACCGCGCCGCCATCGCCGAGTTCCTCATTGGCGAGGAAGACCCCGAAGCCGTCCGCGAGAAGGCGGAGCGGGATTGGGGGATGAGCGCGGAGCAGGCGCGGCGCCTCGCGATGACGGAACTGCCCTCCGGCTACTTCCGCCTGAGCCTCAAGGCGATCGACAAAGTCCTGGAGTGCTTGGGGGAGGGGCTGGGCGAGTACGAGGCCGAAGAAGCCGCCGGCTACCCGCCCCGTTCCGACTCCCGCAACGCCGAAGCGCACGACCGCCTCCCCTACTACGGCGTCGTGCTGGAGCGCGACGTCGTGGGCGACGACCCCGAAGCCCCGGAATCCGACGAGGTCAAGCATTGGGGACGCTTCCCCAACCCCACCGTCCACGTCGGCCTCAATCAACTCCGGCGTGTTTTCAACCGCCTCATCGAGGTCTACGGCAAACCGGAGGACGTCGTCGTCGAACTCGCGCGCGGTTTGAAAATGAACAAGGATCAGCGCAAAGCGCTGCAGAAGGCGCAGCAAGAGGGCGAGGAACGCAACAAGCGATTCGCGGAGTTGCTTGGGCGCGAGCCGTCCTACTCCGACAAGATGCGGCTCCGCCTATGGGAGGAGCAGGGCGGAGTCTGCGTCTACACCGGCAAGCGGATCACGCTCAAGATGGCCGTGGGCAAAAGCACGCACATTGACCATATCCTGCCTTTCTCCCGGACGCTGGACAACGGGCGCGGCAATATGGTCTTGTGCCTCGCCGACGCCAATCGGGACAAGGGCGACAAGACGCCGAGCGAGAAGTTTTCGGGCAACCCGCAAGGGTACGACTACGAGGCTATTCTCGCCCGCGCCGACGCGCTCCCGGGCAAACGGGGCTGGCGCTTCAGAGAAGGCGCGATGGAGCGCTTCGAGAAAGACGATAAATTCCTCGACCGCCACCTCAACGAGACGGCCTACCTCTCCCGAACCGCCTGCCGTTATCTCGCCTATCTCTACGACGAGAAGGGCGAGGGCAGAGTCCGCGTCCGCGCGGTTCCCGGGCAGATGACCGCGCTCCTCAGGAACGGGCTGGAAATCGGCAAGTCGCGTAAAGACCACCGTCACCACGCCGTGGACGCATTCGTCGTCGCCAACACGACGCAGGGGATGGTCAAGCGCTTCGCGGATGCGTCCGCCAACGGAACCGCCGAGCGGCTCGCCGAACAGGTTCCCCCGCCGTGGCCCGGGTTCGACCGCAAGAAGTTCCAAAAGGAACTGGACAAGGTCGTCGTCTCCTACAAGCCCGATCACGGCTCGCGCGATCCGAAAAGCCTCAAGACTTCCGGCCAATTGCACAAGGACACCGCCTACGGGCTGATGGAGACGCCGGGCAACGGTCCGATCAAAGTCGTGACGCGCAAGCCGCTGGCCGACTTCGAGCAGAAGAAAGAATTGGACGCAGCGCCGGATCCGAAACTGCGCGAGGCGCTGCAGGCGCTCTGGGACGAGACGGGCGGCAATCGGAAGAAGCGGAAGGAGAGCGGCGGCGACGGCGCGCCGTCCTTCGCGGACAAAGCGCGGGACGAAGGCGTTTTGATGAACGGGCGGCGCCACTTCATCCGCCGCGTCCGCGTCGTCGAAAAATGGGACGTGCTGCCCGTCAAAGACGAGTCCGGGAAGGCGTACAAGGGCTACGTTCGCGGCGGCAACGAATTCGCCGACATTTGGCGGATCCCGGCAGGCAAGGACAAGGACGGCAAGCGACGGAAGGCCGGATGGAAAATCGTCGTCGTCCCAACCTTCGAGTTCAACCAGCGCGGGTTCGACGAGAAGGAATTCAAGCCCCATCCGGCGGCCAAGCGCCTCACGCGGATCCACCGGGACGATATGGCGGCGCTCGGCGAGGGCGCAGCCCGGGTCATCGTCCGCGTCCGGAAGATCTCCGGCGGAAAGGAGCCCAGCATCGTGCTCGACCCGCACAACGAGGCGAACGTCGCAAAGCGCGCCAAAGACGCGAACGATCCGATGAAGGAGAACGCCTACCGCGCGTCCAAACTTATGGAAAAAGGGTTCCGCAAGGTGAGCGTGGACGAAATCGGACGCCTGCGCGACCCGGGTCCGTTCCCTGACGCCGCAGCGAAGGAACCGGCCAAGCGGAAGCCCGCCGCGCGAAAACCGCTCCAGCCGCCGCTCCTCTAGGCGGGGTCGAAGCCGCTTTTCGCGCCGCCGCTGCCCGCCGCGAACGGCGTGACGGCGGCGTTCCCGCCTTTACGCAGTGTAACCGATGGGAGATCGGGGGGCAACCGCAACCACTCCGCGAATGCGGTGGACTCGTCGACCAGTGTAACCGATGGGAGATCGGGGGGCAACCGCAACAATGGCTTGCTCAACGGCGGCATTCGCCGCAGTGTAACCGATGGGAGATCGGGGGGCAACCGCAACGGGAGCACGTTGAGATCGGCGAGCACGTTGAGTGTAACCGATGGGAGATCGGGGGCAACCGCAACGACACGTCGACCGGCGCATCGTCGATGCGCGAGTGTAACCGATGGGAGATCGGGGGGCAACCGCAACATCAAATCGTTCGGCGGGAGCGTTGGGCGAGTGTAACCGATGGGAGATCGGGGGGCAACCGCAACTTAGGACAGGAAGGAGCGGATGAGGCTAGCAGTATAACCGATGGGAGATCGGGGGGCAACCGCAACATCGTGAGCAGGATGAGGATCGTTTGGAAGAGTGTAACCGATGGGAGATCGGGGGGCAACCGCAACATCGCGGCGCGGGAGACGAGGTCAGCGTAGAGTGTAACCGATGGGAGATCGGGGGGCAACCGCAACAACATCCGGGTCGCGTCCTCTATCGTCGGGTAAGTGTAACCGATGGGAGATCGGGGGGCAACCGCAACAACATCCGGGTCGCGTCCTCTATCGTCGGGTAAGTGTAACCGATGGGAGATCGGGGGGCAACCGCAACACATGGGCACACGTCCACGCCGACGATGAGAGTGTAACCGATGGGAGATCGGGGGGCAACCGCAACACATGGGCACACGTCCACGCCGACGATGAGAGTGTAACCGATGGGAGATCGGGGGGCAACCGCAACCTTGCGTTGGGAGCGCGCCTAGTGCTGCAAGTGTAACCGATGGGAGATCGGGGGGCAACCGCAACGTTTTACATAACTTCTATGCCCCAGTAGGTTCCTGCTTTCGCAGGCAGGGCGTGGCGCGTGGGGCGCTAAGGAGATGATGCGCTACGCGCCTCGTCCGGCGCTTGCGCGCCACTGGATTCCCGCCTGCGCGGGAATGACGAATTGGAGGGAACGACGATGCGCTCCGTGCCCCTTCCGGGGGCGAGGTTCCCGCCTACGCGGGAATGACGAATTGGAGGCGGGAACGACGGGACAGGGGCGAGAGGTTAGCCGTCGCCGTCCTCGCCATCCTCGCCGCCGCCGTCGTCGTCGTCCTCCCCGTTCTCGTCATCATCGTCGGCGCCGTCCACGGGAACCTCCTCGAGCGTGAGGTCGAACGAGAGGTGGACGGCGGCGCGGACGACCCCCAGCCGCACGGCGTCGCCGACGCGGTAGTCCGTGAGGAGCGTCCGCACCAACTGGCTCGTGCTCGTCACGGGGAGGTCGTCGAGCCGGACGATCACGTCGTCCTCCTCGATGCCGGCGCGCTCCGCCGGGCCGCCCGGGGCGACGGAGATAACGAGCGCGCCTTCGTCGACGGTCAGGCCGCGCTCCGTGGCCACCGTGGGGGTGACGTCTTGCACTGTGACCCCGATGCGGGGCCGCGCGACGCGCCCGAACTCGATGAGGTGGTCGGAGACGGGGTTCGCCGTGTCGGCGCTGATTGCGAAGCCGATGCCGTCCACCGGAACGAATCCGGTCTGCCGGATGACGCGCGTGTTGATGCCGACGACCTCTCCGGCTAGGTTGAGGAGCGGCCCGCCGCTGTTGCCCGGGTTGATGACGGCGTCCGTTTGGACCAGGTCGTTGAGGCGGTCGGTTCCCGCGCCGAGCGAGCGCCCTTTCGCGCTGATCACGCCCACGCTCACGGAGCCCTGGAATCCGAGCGGGCTGCCGATGGCGATCACCCACTCTCCGATCCGCATCGCGTCGGCGCTGCCCAGCCGCGCGACCGCGACGTCTTCCTCCGCGATCTCGTCCGGGTCCACTTTCAGCACCGCGAGGTCGGTCGCCGCGTCCACGCCGATCACTTCGGCGGGCAGGCGGTGGCGGTTGGAGAGCACGGCCTCGATGCTCACGGCGTCGGCGATGACGTGCTCGTTCGTGAGCAGGTAGCCGTCCTCGCGGAAGAAGAACCCGGAGCCCTGGCTCACGTTCGGCGCGCTCATTCCCATCACGGTTTGCTCTTCCAGCGTGGCGATGATCTGGACGACGGCGGGCATCAGGCGCTCCACGGTGGATGCGATGTCGGGCAGGCCGCTTTCGGCGGCGGCCGGCGGCGGGACGGGCGCGGCGGGATCGGGCGCCGGCTCGGCGGTTGGCGCGCTCGTGGGCGTGGGCGACGGGGCGGCGGCGCTCGCGCAGGCGCCGAGCGCGAGGACAGCGAGGGCGGCGAGGGCGGTCAGCGTGAACAGCGCGAGCGCGGATGAGGCGTTCGAGCGCAGGAGGCGAGCCGCTCCCGTCGCGGACATAGCCTATCCCGCCGTCATTCGCCGCGCGGCGTCGGCCTGCAGTTCCGTCAACTCGCGGATGCCGCCCGCCGCCATCTCCAGCATTTCGTCGAGCGCGGCGCGGGAGAACGGGCGCTCCTCGCCCGTGCCCTGCACTTCGACGAATTCGCCCGCGTCGGTCATCACGACGTTCATATCCACGGCGGCGCGGGAGTCTTCTTCGTAGCGGAGGTCGAGCATCGTCTCGCCGCCCACGACGCCGACGCTCGTGGCGGCGACGCTTCCGGCGAGCGGGACGCGGCGGAGGACGCCGCGCCGGACGAGGACGAGCATCGCCTGGTGGAGCGCGACGTAGGCGCCGGTGACCGCCGCCGTCCGCGTGCCGCCGTCGGCCTGCAGAACGTCGCAGTCTATGGTGATGGTGCGCTCGCCGAGTTTTTCGAGTTGCGCGACCGAGCGCAGGGAGCGCCCGATAAGCCGCTGGATTTCGTGCGTGCGCCCGCTGCCGGCGGCGCGGGCCCGGGGCGTGCGGGTGAGGGTCGAGCGGGGGAGCATGCCGTACTCCGCCGTAACCCAGCCCTTGCCTTGCCCGCGCAGGAAAATCGGGGCCTTCTCTTCGATGGAGGCGGCGCACACGACGCGCGTCTGCCCTGCCTCCACCAGCGCGGAGCCCTCGGCGAACTCCTGAACGCCGACCGTGATTTTCGTAGGGCGCATTTCGTCGTTGCGTCTGCCGTCTATTCGGGGCACGCGGCCTTCCTTCCACGGGGCGGGATTGGGGACGCATCCCAGTATAGCAAGCGCCGCGCCGCGCGGGAGACCGTTCCCGGCTGGACAGGCTGTAGTACACTGGCCTCACGTAATCGGCCTCGCAACGACTGGCCTCGCAGCGCCGTCCGCCGAGCGCGCCGAACCGGGGAAGAGACCATCTGCGGATTTGTCGGGTTCATCGGAGAGCCGGGCGCGATGGACGCCGCCGCGCTCGAGCGTCTGGCCGCGCGAATGGCCGACCGCATGGAGAGCCGGGGCCCCGACGACGCGGGCGCGTGGGCGTCGGAGGCGGCCGGCGTTGCGATGGGCGTTCGCCGCCTCGCGGTGATGGACCTCTCTCCCGCCGGACGCCAGCCGATGGTCTCCGCCAGCGGGCGCTCCGTCATCGCCTACAACGGCGAGGTCTACAACTTCGCGGAGATCCGGCGCGAACTGGAGGCGTCGGGCCGCCGCTTTCGAGGCGGGTCGGACACGGAGGTTGTTCTGGAGGCGTGCGAGGCGTGGGGCGTCGAGCGCGCCGTCGGGCGGATGAACGGCATGTTCGCGTTCGCCTTCTGGGACAACGCGGCGCGCCGACTCACGCTCGTCCGCGACCGCATCGGCATCAAACCGCTCTACTGGGGGCGCAGCGGGGGGGTTCTCTTCTTCGGCTCGCAGCCGCGCAGTTTCTTCGACCATCCCGCCTGGCGCGCCGAGGTGGACAGAGACGCGCTGACCGCCTACCTCCGGCACAGTTACGTTCCGTCGCCGCGCTCCATCTTCAAGGGCGTCGAGAAAATGGAGCCCGGCTGCCTCGTCGAGATCGGGCCCGACGGCGCCGAGACGCGCCGCCGCTACTGGAATCTGCGGGCGGTGGCGCGCGACGGATGGCGGAACCCCGTCGCCTGCGGGGACGCGGAGGCCGCCGAGGCGCTGGACGGGCTGCTCGCCGACGCGGTGCGCTTGCGAATGGCCGCCGACGTGCCGGTGGGCGTGTTCCTCTCGGGCGGCATAGACAGCTCCACCGTCGCGGCGATGATGCAGGCGCAGAGCGGGCGCCCTGTGAAGTCGTTCGCTATCGGCTTCGAGGAGGACGGCTTCGACGAGGCCGCCCACGCCAGGCGCGTCGCCGAGCATCTGGGGACGGAGCATGCCGAACTTTACTGCTCGCCCGCGCTCGCGCGCGATTCGCTCCCCGCCGTCGCGGAATCGCTCGACGAGCCGCTCGCCGACGGCTCGCAGATCCCCACCTATCTCGTCTCCAAGTTGGCGAGAGAGTCCGTGACCGTGGCGCTGACCGGCGACGGCGGGGACGAGGCGTTCGGCGGCTATACAAGGTACTACGCCAAGTCGGTCAGGGCCGCGCGATGCCTCACGGGGCTGCCGCGGCTTGCGCGGGCGCCGCTCGCGGCGGCGCTGAGCGCGCTGCCGTCTTCGCCGCCGTGGGCGCGGCGCCTCGCCGCCCTCCTCCGCAAGGAGCGGCAGGACGCCTACTACCGCTGGCTTTTCCATTGGCCGGAGCCGGACAGGGTGGCCATCGGCGGACGCGAACCCGACGGCGTCTACTGGGACCCGTCGCTGCGGCGCGAATTCCCGGGCTTCACGGAGCGGATGCAGTTCATCGAGTCCTCGACCGACCTCCCCGAACTGCTGCTCGCCAAAGTCGACCGCGCCTCGATGGCGGTGGGGCTGGAGGCGCGCGTGCCGCTGCTGGATCACCGCGTCGTCGAGTTCGCGTGGCGGCTGCCTTCCGCGATGAAGATGCGGAACGGCCGGCAGCGCTGGCTGTTGCGTCAAGTGTTGGGCAGATACGTTCCCGCGCGCCTGACCGACCGGCCGAAGGCGGGATTCGGCGCGCCCATCGGCCACTGGCTGCGGGGCGCGCTGCGGGAGTGGGCCGACGACTTGCTCGCGGAAGACCGGCTCAAGCGGGGCGGCTTCTTCGATCCGGCGCCGATTCGCAAAGCCTGGGCCGAGCACCGCGCAGGGATCAAGGGGCGGGAATATCAGTTGCGGACAGCGCTGACGTTCGAGGCGTGGCGCGAACGGTGGGGAATCGGCGGGTAAGCGCCCCTCGCGCCGCCGCCAACGCCGCGCGTCTGATTCTCCGCGCGCCGGAGCGCTGCGTTTGCCGAAAGGCGCCGGGGCAGGTATACTCCCCGCTGCGCCTTTTCGCGCGCGGCATTCCCCACGCCGCGACGCTCCGCCGCAACCGGCGGACGCGCGCGGCTGCGAGCACAAGACTCCGGCGATGACAGACTACGACCTTGCGGTGATCGGCTCAGGCCCCGGCGGCTACTCCGCCGCCGTTCGCGCCGCCCAACTCGGGCTGCGCGCCGTCTGCGTCGAACGCGAGACGCTGGGAGGCGTCTGCCTCAACCTCGGATGCATCCCCTCCAAAGCCCTCCTGCGGAACGCCGAGGCGTTGCGCGCCGTCAAAGGCGCAGGCGAGTACGGCGTCCGCGTGTCCGGCATAGAGGCCGACTACGCGGCCGGCGTCGCCCGCAGCCGCAGCGTCGTGGAGCGCTTGCGGAAGGGCGTCGCGCACCTCTTCCGCGAAAACGGAGTCGCCTACGTAGAGGGCGGCGCCTTCATAGAAGGCGCGGAGGAAATCTCCGTGAACGGCGAACGGATCGGCTGCGCCTCCCTCATCATCGCGACCGGCGCGCGCCCCGCCGTCCCCGCTCCCTTCGAGGCCGACGGCGAAATTGTCGCGACCTACCGCGAGGCCATCCTCGACGAGCGCGTTCCCGACCGCGTGATCATCGTCGGCGCAGGGCCCACCGGCGTCGAGTTCGCCTATCTCTACAACGCCTACGGCGCGGACGTGACGCTCGTCGAGAGCCTTCCGCGCATCCTTCCGAAAGAGGACGCGGAGATCACGCAATCGCTCTCCCGCGCGCTGGAGCGCCAGGGCGTCCGCATTCTTACGAACGCGAGCGTCGTCCGCCTCGACGCGGACGGCGGCGAAGCGCATGCGGCGATCAACGCGCCGGACGGCGAAATCCTGCTGGACGCGGACCGCGTGCTGATTGCGGCGGGCATCATCCCCAACACCGACGGGCTCGGCGCGGAGAACGCGGGCGCGACGCTCGACCGCGGCTTCATCAGCGTGGACGAGCGGCTCTGCGCCAACGGCGGGAACGTCTACGCCGTCGGCGATGTGAACGGCCGCCTTCCGCTCGCGCACGTCGCGCAGGCCGAAGGCGTCTACGCCGCCGAGCGCGCCGCCGGGCGCGCCCCGCAGCCGCTCGACTATCCGGCGATGCCCCGCGCCGCCTACTGCGACCCGCAGGTGGCGAGTATGGGCCTCACGGAGGCGGAGGCGCGGGGGCGCGGAGGCGCCGTCAGAGTCGGCAAGTTCCCTTTTATGGCCAACGGCAAAGCGCTCGCCGCAGGCCATAAGGACGGATTCGCTAAAATTGTCGCCGACGCGGATACGGGCGAACTGCTCGGCGCGCATCTCATCGGCCACGAAGTGACGGAGTTGCTGGGCGAACTCAGTATGGCCCGGCTGCTGGATGGAACGGACGCGGAGATCGGGCGGATGGTCAACGTCCACCCGAGCATGTCCGAAGCGGTGAAGGAAGCCGCGCTCGCCGCGCGACGCTAGGCGGCAGGGCGCCTCACAACGGGTTTGGAGGGAACGAATGACCAACGGCAACTTTGACTTCGCCCTTGCGATAGGGGGGTCGGCGGGGCAGGGAATCGCCACCCCGGGCGACACGCTCGCCCGGATCGTCGCAAGGCGCGGGCTTCACCTGTCGACCTACAACGCCTATCAGTCCATCATTCGGGGCGGCCACATTTTCCTCACCGTCCGCATCGCGGAGCAGGAAGTTCGCAGCCACGGCGACAAACTGGATCTGCTGCTCGCGCTCAACCAGGACACGATGGACAGGCACCTGCGCCTCCTCGGATCCGGCGCGGCGGCCCTCTACAACAGCGACGACGTCTCCCCGGGCGACGCCGGCGACGGCGTCCAACTCTGCCCCCTCCCCGTCAAGGAGATCACGGGGCTCCAGCGCGTCGGCCTCAACCAGAACACCGTCGCGCTCGGCGCGATGATGCACCTCCTCGGCTTGGACTTCTCGCTCTTGGAGACCAGCATCGCCCAGCAGTTCGCCCGCAAGGGCGAGGAGGTCGTCAACGAGAACGTCCGCGTCGCCCTCGCCGGATACACCCACGCGCAAGAGAACTTCGTCCCCTATCCCGATCCGATGCCGGAGGGCGGCGAGCCGCTCGCGGTTTGGTCGGGGAACGAGGCGCTTGCGATGGGCGGCGCGGCGGCGGGCGTGAAATTCTACGCCGCCTACCCGATGAGCCCGTCCACCGGCGTCCTCCACTGGTACGCGCAGAACGCCCGAAGCCTGGGCATTATGGTGCGCCAGGTCGAGGACGAGATCGGCGTCGCCAATATGATCGTCGGCGCCGCCCACGCGGGCGCCCGCGCGATGTGCGCCACTTCCGGCGGAGGCTTCGCCCTGATGACCGAGGCCATCGGCGCCGCCTCGATGATGGAAATCCCCTGCGTCTTCATCAACGTCCAGCGCGCGGGCCCTTCCACCGGCGTCCCCACCAAAACGGAGCAGGGCGACCTCTGGCAGGCGCTCGGCGCGAGCCAGGGCGACTTCGAACGCTTCGTCGTCAGCCCCCTCGACGCCCTCGACGCCTACAACACCGTCCCCGAACTCTTCAACCTCGCCGACAAACTCCAATGCCCCGGCATCATCCTCTCCGACCTCCTCATCTCCGAGGGCAGGTACAGCATCCACCCGCGCGACATTGAGTTCCATCCGGCCATTGACCGCGGCGCGCTCGTTGACGAAGGGGCCGCCAGCGGCGGCGAATATCTGCGCTACAAAGACACGCCCAGCGGCGTCTCGCCCCGCGCGCTGCCCGGAACCCCCGGCCACGTTCACATCGTCGCGACCGACGAGCACGACGAAGACTCAATGCTCCTCTCCGACGAGTTCACCAACCCCCACCGCCGCCGCGCCTCCGTCGAGAAGCGCGCCCGCAAGTTCCAAGACGCCGCGAGCCTCATCGCCCCGCCCGAGATCGAAGGCCCCGCCGACGCCGAAGCGACGCTCGTGGGCTGGGGCTCCACGGCGGGCGTCATCGCCGAGGCCATCGAGCAACTCGCCGAGCGCGGCGTGACCGCCAACCGGCTCGCCGTCAAATGGCTCATCCCCCTGCACGCCGAGGAGATCGCGGCCGCCCTGAGCGGGCGGAAGTTCATCATCGTCGAGAACAACTACTCCGGCCAGTTCGCCCGCTACCTGCGGAGCGAGACCGGCCTCAGCGCCTACGGCCACGTCCGCAAGTACGACGGCGAGCCGTTCGCGCCCCACCACATCGCCGACGGCGTCGCCGACCTGCTCGGCGGCGAGGGCGGCGTCTTCGTCCCCCGCCAGGAAGTCATCGTTTAGCCAAAGGAGCGCGCAATGACCACCACGACCATCGAACTCACCCCCAAAGACTTCAAGGGCAAGGTCGACCCCGACTGGTGCCCCGGCTGCGGCGACTTCGGCGTGCTCAACGCCCTCCAGCGCGCCGCGTCCGAACTCGGCATGCAGCCCCACGAAATCGTCACCGTCAGCGGCATCGGCTGCTCCTCCAACCTCCCCGGCTACATCAACACCTACGGCGCGCACACGCTGCACGGGCGCTCCCTCGCCTTCGCCACCGGCGTCAAAATGGCCAACCACGACCTCAACGTCATCGCCACCGGCGGCGACGGCGACGGCTACGGCATCGGCGGCAACCACTTCACCCACACCGCCCGCCGCAACGTCGACCTCACCTACGTCGTGATGAACAACCAGATCTACGGCCTCACCACCGGCCAAGTCTCCCCCACCTCCAGGATTGGCCAAAAGACCAAGAGCACCCCGTTCGGCAGCGTCGAATACCCCATCAACCCCATCACCTCCGCCATTATGAACGGCGCGACCTACGTCGCCCGCGCCTACTCCGGCGACGTCAAGCACCTCACCGACCTCATCAAAGGCGGCATCCGGCACAAAGGCTTCGCCCTCATCGACGTCTTCAGCCCTTGCGTGACCTTCAACCTCGACAACTCCCACAACTTCTTCAAAGCCCGCGTCCGCAAGTTGGAGGACGAAGGCCACGACACGGATGACTGGGCCGCCGCCTGCGAGAAGGCGATGGCCTGGGGCGACGAGATCTACGTCGGCAAGTTCTTCCATATGGAGAACGACAAGGAATCCCTCACCGACCTCGAGCCCGTTCTGCGCGACGGCCCCATCGCCAAGCGGCAGGGCGGCCTCACCGAAGAGCAAGCCGACCGCATCATTCAGCGGATGATGTAGCGCAATCGGGCGGGCGCGCGGGCGTGTAGAACCCGCGCGCCCGCCCGAAAAATCCGCGATGCACGTCACCCCTCAGCAGCAGGCCGAGATAGACGCGCTCCGCGCCGAGCGCGCCGAAACGCGAAGAGCCACCGTCCCCGCTCTGGAGGACGTCCTCTATCAGCCCTTCCCCGTCCTTGATCACGGCTTCGTCCGCGTCGTGGACTATATGGGCGACGACGCGGCCATCGTGCAGGCCGCCCGCGTCTCCTACGGACGCGGAACCAAACGCTCCCGCGACGATCAGGGCCTCATCAACTACCTGATGCGGAACGCCCACACCTCCCCGTTCGAGATGTGCGAGATCAAACTCCACGTCAAGTTGCCGATCTTCGTCGCCCGCCAGTGGATCCGCCACCGCACCGCCAGCGTCAACGAATACTCCGCTCGCTACTCCATCCTCGACCGCGAGTTTTACGTCCCGTCGGAGAGCCAATTGGCGATCCAGTCGAGCGCGAACGCGCAAGGGCGAGGCGAGGCAGGCGTCGGCGAGCAACTCTCGCTCGCCCCCGGCGCTGCCGCGCCCCGCGGCGCCCGGAGACGCGCCGCCGAGCAAGCGCGCCGCGCCGAAGCCAAGGGGATGCAGGAATCGCTGACGGAGGACGCCGAGCGCTCGTTCGATCAATACGACAGCCTGCACGCCGCCGGCCTCGCCCGCGAACTCGCCCGCATCGGCCTTCCCCTCAGCGCTTACACGCAGTGGTACTGGAAGACCGACCTCCACAACCTCCTCCACTTCCTCGCCCTCCGCATCGACGAGCACGCCCAGTGGGAGATACGCGAGTACGCCCGCGTCATCCTCGATCTCGTGGACCACTGGGTTCCGCTCACGGCCAAAGCCTTCCGCAGTCACCGGCTCGGCGGCGCCCGCCTCAGCGAGGAGGGGCTCGAGGCCGTCAAGCGTCTGCTGAATGGCGAAGACGTAGACCCCGCCGCGCTGGGAATGTCCCCCCGCGAATGGCGCGAACTCCGCGCGACGCTCGGCCTCCCGGAGGATTAGGGGCGTCGCGGCCTAGTCCGGGCGGGCGGGAGCGGACGGATAAGGCGCAGGGCAACGGACTACGGCGCGACCATGCCCACCGACACCTTCTTCTTGTAGGAGTTCCACACGCCGTCGCGCGGGGGGTTGCCCCCGATGCTGCGCATCAACTCCTTGAAGTGCGGGTGCGAGTCTTGCGACGGCCTGTCGGAGATTTCGTTGACCAGCGCGTCGGGAATGAACGGATGGTCGGAGCCTTTCGCCACGAGCGCCCAGTAGTTCATCCGCGCCTGCTCCTCCAACTGGAGCATGCTCACGACCGAGTCCTGCGGGTCCTTGCCCGTCATCGTCGCGCCGTGCCCCTGCATCAGCGCGAACTTATGCCCGCCGAGCGTGCCGGCGAGTTCCATCCCCTCCTCGTCGCTCCACACGGTCTTCGTGTGGGGGTAGAGGGGATGGGGCTGCGCTTGCACCATTGAGGCGCCTTCCTGCGCCATCGGCTTGATCGGCTCGCCGAGCACGGTCATCAGCACGACGTTGCGCGGGTGGACGTGGACGACCGACTGGACGTCGGGGCGCGTCTTGTAGATGCAGGAGTGGATCTTGACCTCGGAGCACTGCGTTGAGCGGGCGGGGCCGTCGATCTTGTAGCCCTCGAGGTCGCAGACGATCATGTCGTAGTACTGCATCTCCTCGAGCGCGTCTATGGCGTAGCCGCGGCCTTTCACCACGAACTTGTCCGGCTGGTTGGGGACGCGCATGCTCACGTGCCCCAGCGCGGCGGTCACGCCGGTGGACAGCCCCATGTGGGAGAGGATCCGCGTGGCCATCGCCACCTCGTACTTAACCTCGTCTATCTCGCGCGACATTGGCGTCCTCCTGTGCGTTTCACTCAGCGCGCAGCCTATCAGAATTGAGCGCCTCTAGGGCGGTGGCGCGCTCCCGTTCTCTTCCTCCGCGGCTTTGGCGCGCTCCCAGAGGGCGATTTTGCGGGAGAGGGGCATATCGGCGAGGGCGGTTCCTTCCTTGCGGACGGCGTCCTCGACGCGGCGGAAGCGGCCCGCGAAACGGTCGTTGGCGCCGCGCAGCGCCTCCTCCGCGTCCACGCCCATCGTTTGGGCCGCGCCGACGAGCGCGAGAAGGAGGTCGCCGAATTCCTCTTCTTTGCGGCGGGGCGTGTCGGCGGCGCGGATTTCGGCGGCTTCCTCGGCCACTTTGTCGAAGGACGCGTCGGAGGAATCCCAGTCGAATCCGGCTCTGCGGGCGCGGCTGAGCGCGGCCTGGGCGTAGGCGAGCGCGGGCATCGCGCGGGAGACGCCGGAGAGCATCGAGGCGTCGGCGGCGCCTTTCTCTGCGCGCTCTTCGGCTTTGAGGCGCTCCCATTGCCCCTTCACCTCGCTGGAGGTGCGGGCCGCGGCGTCGCCGAAGACGTGGGGATGGCGGCGGACGAGTTTGGCGTTGACGCGCTCGGCCACGTCGTCCATTGCGAACGCGCCTTCGTCCTCGCCGATTTGAGCGTGAAAGACGACGTGCAGGAGGAGGTCGCCGAGTTCCTCGACGAGCGCGGCCTGCTCGCCGGAGGCCATCGCGTCGAGCGCCTCGTAGGTCTCTTCGAGGAGCGCGCCCCGAAGGGAGTCGTGCGTCTGCTCGAGGTCCCAGGGGCAGCCCGTCTCCGGGTCGCGGAGGCGGCGCATCGTTTCGAGAAGGGCGTCGAAGGCTTCGGACAAGCGGGACTCCGATTCGTTGGGGATGACGGAGCGATTATAGCGGGCGGGGCGCCGGATGGCGGGGTAGAATCGGCGGCATGAGGGGAATCGCCGTAAATCCGCGCCGCGCCGCGGGATGGATCGCGCCCGCCGCGCTGGCGCTGCTGCTGATTACGACCGCCGTGCGGTTCACGGCGAACAGCCTGCCGGTGTACGAGGCGCTGTTCGAGCGGCACGGAGTTTCGGCGCGGACGGGCATTACGCCGGAGGGTTTGGCGGACGTGGGGCGGCAAACGCAAGCGTATTTCAACAGCCGTGAGGAGCCGCTGCGGGTTACGGCGGAGGTGCGCGGCGAGCGGCGCGATCTGTTCAACGCGGACGAAGTGTCGCATATGGCGGACGTAAAGACGCTGTTTCGGCGCGTCTACCGGACGCAGGAGGCGGCCGCGCTGTTGCTGGCGGCGATGACGCTGATTGGAGCGTGGCGCCTGCGGGGAGGCGTCTACGGCGAGGTTGCGCGGTGGATGCGGCGCGGCGCGGCGGCGACGGCGGCGGTGATCCTTGCGCTGGGGTTGTGGAGCGTCGTCGCGTTCAACTCGCTCTTCACGTTGTTTCATTACATCGGCTTTCCGCAAGGGAACTGGCAGTTCGATCCGCGCACGGACTATCTGGTGCTGGTGTTTCCGTTCGGTTTTTGGCGGGACGTTACGCTGTTCATCGGCGTTCTCTCGCTGCTGGGAGCGGCGGGATTATGGGCGGTCGCCCTCGCCGCCGCGGCGCTCATAAGGCGCGAGGGAGCAGAGGGGCGGAGGGATCCGGGCGGTCTCGTTCGGGTGCGCGGGTACGGGAACGAAGCGGAGGCGCGGATGGCGGAAGGGATTCTGCGGGACGCGGGCGTTCAGTCGGTCGTGCGCCCGGAGCGCGGGGGCTACGGGCTGTGGGGGCAGGACGCATTCGGCCCGCACGGGCTTTGGGCGCTGCGCGAGCAGGCGGACGAGGCGAGCCGCTTGCTGGGGGAGGAGTAGGGGCGAGCGCCCCGCCGGACGTGACGAGGCGGCTTATGTCGCAGCCCGGCCCGCCGGGTTCGGCGGTGTGATGCGCGGCGGGCGCAGGTAGCGCGGAACAGGCCCCAAGCCCGTCTCGCCCGCGTCCAGCAGCGCCGCGCCCAGCGCTCCGACGCCGCCGAGCCGCGCAAGCGGCGCGGACTCCTCGACGATGCGCGCGCCGCTCCCGAACCGCTCCCGCAGCGCGTCCGCGACCTCCGCTGCCCCCTCGCCGCAGAAGAGTTCCGTTCCCGATTGCGCCGCGACGAACTCGCCGTATTCCGACACCTGCTCGTCCCCCAGGGCGCCCAGGATGCGCCATTCTCCGCCGACCGCTCCGTAGGCCGCCCACGCGACCGCGCCCCGCCCCGCCGGAAGGACGGCGCAGACGCGCGCCGCCGCCGCCTGATAAGGATGCGCGCTCGCCTCCAGCGAACTCACGCCCGCGACCGGCAGGCCGCGCGCCGCCGCGAACCCTTGCGCCACGCCGATGCCCGTCCGCAGCGCGCTGAATCCGCCCGGGCCGACCGCCGCGGCGACGCCGTCCAGGTCGGAAGGGGCGGCGCCCTCTTCCGCCGTCAGCCGTTCGATGGCGGGCATCAGTTCCGCCGTGTGGTTGTTGCGCGAGCGCCAGAACGCCGCCCGCGATAGGCCGCCGCCGCGCCACAGGCCAACGGCCCCGTAGCGCGTCGAAGTGTCTATCACGAGGTAGGCCGTCATTCGCTCCCCTCGCCGCCCTGACCGCGCAGGCGGGAATCCCGCAGAGCGGCCACGACGCGGGCGTAGCGCTCGCCTCGCGCCTCGAACGTCAGGGCGCGTGCGTCGGGGGCGTCCCCGAAAGCGATAGTCACGGACAGATGCTCTTGGGGGAAAATCGCCTCCGCCTTCTCCGGCCATTCCACGACGCACGCGCCGGCCTCCAGCATCTCGCCGAAGCCCAGGTCGTCGGCCTCCAAGTCGCCGCCGTCCACGCGGAAGAGGTCTACGTGGTGAATGGGGATGCGCCCCTGGTATTCGTGAACGAGCACGAACGTCGGACTGTGGGCGTAGCCCTCCGCCCCCGCTCCCCACGCGACTCCTTGCGTGAGCGTCGTCTTGCCCGCGCCCAGCGGCCCGCGCAGCAGGTAGAGACCGCCCGGCTCGGCGAGCGCGCCCAGCCGCCGCCCCAGCGCCTGCGTCTCCTCCGCGCTCGCCGTCTCGAACCGCGCCGCGCTCACCGAAAGCGCTCCCAGCCCGCCGCGTCCCATCCGACCGGATCGCCTCGCGCGTCGAGGAACGCGGCGGCTCCCGGCGTTCCCTCTTCCAACGCGCCGATGATTGCGCTTCCGGGCAGCGCGGCGACCGCCTCCTCCGCAATTGCCCGGGGCGCGGCGAACAGCAATTCGTAGTCCTCGCCGCCCTCGACAGCCAGGCGCGCCGCCTCGTCGCCGAACTCGTGCGCGAGCGCACCGGCGACGGGAATCCGCCCCGTCTCCACTCGCGCCGCGAGGCCGCTCGCCCGCGCCAGTTTCCGGACGTCCGCCGCTAGGCCGTCGGAGACGTCCATCGCGCAGCGGACGCCCAACCGCCGCAGCGCGAGGCCCGCGTCCACCCGGGCGGACGGCCTGCGGTGCGCCTGCATCAGCGTCCGCCGCGCCTCGCTGTCCGGTTGCGCGCCGCGCTCCAGCAGCAGCAGTCCGGCGCGGGAGGAGCCGAGCGGCCCCGTGACGGCCAGCGCGTCGGCGGCGCGCCCCGCCGACCGCGTGAGCGGATCGCCGGCGCAGACGCCCGTCATCGTCACCGAGACGAACGCCGCCTGCGCGCTCACCAGGTCGCCCCCGGCCAGCGCCGTTCCATAGGCGGCGCGCGCCTCCAGTATGCCGTCGTAGAGCGCGTCGAGGGCGCAAAGCGGAAACGACGCGGGCAGCCCAAGCGCGACGAGCCCCGCGACAGGCTCCGCGCCCATCGCCGCGACGTCGCTCACGTTGGAGACCCACGCCTTCCAGCCGACGTCCGCCCACGAGGAGGTCGAGGCGCGGAAGTGCTCGCCCTCGACCATCGCGTCGGCGGTGATGACTTGCATGCCGTCCACTCGCCACGCCGCCGCGTCGTCTCCGATCCCGACGGCCAAGCGTCCGCCGGGCGTCCGGTCCGCTCCGGCGGCGCGAACGCGCGCGGCGATGCGCTCGAGCAGCGCGGTCTCGCCCAGTTCCCCTAGCGTGGCCATTCCCGTATTATCGCAGACGCGGGCGCAGGCGAATCGCGCCCCGGAATCGAGGCGCAATGCCGCGACGGCGTCCCCCGCTCTCCGCCCTGATCGTTCCCCTTCTGCTCGCCTCCGCCGCAGCGATAGGCTGCGCGACGCCGACCGCGCCGGAGCCCGCGACGCCGACCGCGACCGCAACGCCCGCTCCGCCGCCTTCGCTGACCCCCTCGCCATCCGCCGCAGCGGACGCGCCGACTCTCGCCGCGCCGTCTCCGGTCGGCGCGACCCCCGAAAGCGCCGCGCCCTACGATCCCAACAACACGATGTGGCGCATCTACTCCGGCCTCGGCCACGAGCCGCAGACGACGCTGGACGCAATCGCGGACGCCAGGGCCGAGAACGACGTCTCGCAAGCGCCCGTCATCGTGGAAATCCTGCGCTTCTGGAGCGGCTCCGCCTTGAACGAGGCGTACCGCGCCGCCCTCGAGCAATTCACCGGAGAGGACTTCTGGCTCGACGCCCGCCCGTGGAACGCCGCGATGGAGCGGCTCGGCCCCAGGCGCGCCGAATTCGCGCCCCCGTCCGAGTATCCGCAATGGAAGGCCAACCTCTTGGGCATCATAGACCCGCGCATGGCCGCCTTCCTCACGTCCGTCCCCGGCTCCGAGCGCATTGACCTCGCCGAAATCGCCTGGGGCGGCGTCCGCGTGGACGGCATCCCCGACCTGCAGTCGCCCCCTGCGCTGGCGGCGAGCGAGGCCGGCTATCTCGACCCGCGCGACCGCGTGTTCGGCGTCTCGATCAACGGCGAGCATCGCGCCTACCCGCTCCGCATTATGAATCCGCACGAGATGGCCAACGACGTCCTCGGAGGCGAGCCGATCGCTCTCGCCTACTGAACGCTCTGCTTCGCCGGAATCGTGTATTCCGCAAAGATCAACGGCGAGCCCACCACCTTCGGCACGTCGGGGATGCTCTACCGCAGCAACAAGTTGATGTACGACCGCGCCACGAATTCGCTCTGGAATCAGTTCACCGGCGAACCCGTCGCCGGGCCCCTCGCGGACAGCGGCGTCCGTCTGCCTTTCTTCCCCTCCGTTCTCACAACGTGGGAGGAGTGGCTCGCCGAGCATCCCGACACAACCGCGCTGGACGTCGAGACCGGCGTCTATCCCTCCGACGTCTACCGCAACGAATGGGAGCCCGACGCCATCTACTACAACTACTTCAATTCGCCGCTGACGATGTTCCCCGTCTTCGGACGGAGCGGCGACCTCGCGCAGAAAGAGACGGTTATCGGCGTGCGGCTCGGCGGCGAGGCGAAAGCCTACCCCGTCTCCGCCTTCGCGGACGAGCCCGTCATCAACGACGCCGTCGGCGGGCGGCCCATCGTGCTCACCGGACGAAGCGCGTTCGGCGAGGCGCGCGTCTACGAGCGCGGGGCGCAGACGTTCACGGCGCAGGACGGCGGATCGCTCCGCAGCGCCGACGGCGCGCTGTGGACGCCCGGCGAGGACGCGCTGGCGGAGGCCGGCGGCCCGCGAACGCTCTCCCGCATCCCCACGATCACGTCGTTCTGGCACGGATGGCGCTCCTTCCACCCCGACGCCGCCCTCTACAAGCGCGAGTAGCGCGGCAGCGCCTTGCCCGCCCCTATGCCCCATCGTTCCCGCGTAGGCGGGAATCTCGCCCCCCTTGCCCCGTCGTTCCCGCGTAGGCGGGAATCTCGCCCCCTGTCTCGTCGTTCCCGCGTAGGCGGGAACCTCGCCCCTCTGTCTCGTCATTCCCGCGCAGGCGGGAATCTCGCCCTATTCCCCCTCCCCGACCCCAGCGCTCATTTGCGCTCATTCAGCGCTCACAAAACGCTCATTCAGCGCTCGCAAAGCGCTCATTCGATGCTCACAAAGCGCTCATTCGATGCTCATAGAGCGCTCACTCCGCTCCCCGCCTGAGCCCGTCCCCGGCGCCTCGAACTCCACTCCGGCGCGCTGTCTCCGGCCTGATATTCATCATCGGGCGAAAACACGCTCCTCGCCTTGCCTAGGCCGCTCCTTCCATTATGACATAAGCCCGTTGCGCCCATCGCCACGCCCTGCTACGATGATTCCGTCGTCGCGCCTCAAATCCCTCGGCGGCGCGGGCGCGCCGCCTAACCGAACGAGGAATGAGCGCTTTTGAGTGCAAATGAGCGCTTTTTCGCGGATTGGCCGGCGGAATCGGGGAAACGAAGGACTAGATGTTCGACGCGCTCATCGTCAACGGCAAAGTCATAGACGGCGCGGGGCGCGCCTGGTTCCACGCCGCCGTCGGAATTCAGGGCGACGAGGTCACGCTCGTCGAGGGCGACGTTGGCGCAATCGAGGCTGGGCGCGTCATAGACGCCGCCGGGCTCGCCGTCTGCCCCGGCTTCATAGATATGCACTCCCACTCCGACTTCGCGCTCCTGACGAATCCCCGCCACGAGCCGAAAGTCAGCCAGGGCGTCACCACCGAGGCCCTAGGGCAAGACGGGCTCTCCTACGCCCCCGTCTCTCCCGCCAACCTCCCGCATCTCGTGGACTACCTCGCCGCCGTCAACGGGCGCCCGCCCGAGGGAACCGAATGGACGTCCGTCGCGTCGTTCCTCGACCTCTTTGACGGCGCGTCCTCGTGCAACGTCGTCTTCTTCGTCCCCCACGCCGCGCTCCGCGTAGAGGCGATGGGCTGGGCCGACCGCTTGCCGACGGAGGCCGAACTCGCCCGAATGCGCGCCCTCGCCGGTGAAGCGATGCGCGACGGCGCCTTTGGCTTCTCCACCGGCCTCACCTACGTCCCCAACGTCTACAGCGACACGCAGGAACTCGCGGAAATCGCGGGCGCCGTCGCGCCCTACGGCGGCCTCTACGTAACTCACGCCCGCTACGGGCTCGGCGACCGCCTCCTCGATCCGTTCCGCGAAGCCGTCGCCGTCGGACGGCGCGCCCGCGCCCCCGTGCAAATATCCCACTACCACAGCCCCGTCCCCGGAATGGGCGCCCAAATGACCGCCCTCGTGGACGAGGCGCGCAACGCGGGCGTGGACGTGACGTTCGATCAGTATCCCTACCCCGCCGCGAGCACGATTCTCCTCTCGCTCATCCCGCCCTGGGTTCACGACGGCGGCCCCGCCCAACTGCTGCGGCGCATCGCCGACCCGGACGTCCGCGACCGCATCGCCAACGACGTCTACCCCCAGTGGGGCGGCTCCCTCGCCGACTACAAATTCGCCCACGTCGGCTCCGACAAGAACAAGGAATGGGAAGGCCGCTCCCTACAGGATATGGCCGACGCGCAAGGCAAGCGGATGGTGGACGCGATCTGCGACCTCCTCATCGAGGAGCGGCTGGACGTCGCGTTCGTCGCCCGAACCGGCAACCCCGACAACGTGCGCGAGATTATGCGCCACTCCGCGCAGATGGTCGGCAGCGACGGACTGCTCACCGGCGGAATGCCCAACCCCCGCTCCTACGGAACGTTCCCCTGGCTGCTGGGGCAAGCCGTGCGCGACGGAACGCTCCGCCTCGAGGACGCCGTTCACAAGATGACCGGCGCCCCCGCCCGCCGGCTCGGCCTCCGCGACCGCGGTATCCTCCGCGACGGCGCGAAAGCCGACCTCGTCGTCTTCGACCCGGAGCGCGTGCGCGCCCTCGCCACCTTCGACTCCCCCAAGCAATTCGCCGAAGGCATCGAGCGCGTCTTCGTCAACGGAACGCCCGTTTGGGAGCAAGGCCGCCACACCGGCGCCCTCCCCGGCCGCGCCCTCCGCAAGTCGTAGCGCGCGAAGCGGAAACTCCTGCGGGCGCCGCGCCGCGCGAAGCGTCAACACCCCTCCGCTTTCGCGCATCCCGCCAGTTTCGTGGTAGACTAGGGTGGCGCGCGGCGGCGCGACTTACGCAACGAACGGCTTTACTTCTGTTGACCTACGAACCCGAAATCGGCGCGGAATTCTCCCCCATCGTATGGCGGGACGGGCGGCTGCATCTGCTGGATCAGACGCGCCTGCCCGAAAGCGAGGAGTGGGCGAGCGCGAGCAGCCCCGCCGAGGTCGTCCGCGCCATACGCGGGATGCAGGTGCGGGGCGCGCCCGCAATCGGGGTGGCCGCCGCCTACGCGATGGCGCTCGCCGCCCGGGGCGACGGCGCTGCGCTGGGGGCGCCGTCAGGGGGCGAGGTTCCCGCCTACGCGGGAATGGCGGGACAGGAGGGCAAGGTTCCCGCCTACGCGGGAACGACGGCGCAAGAGGGGCGGGATTCCCGCCTACGCGGTCAGGGCGATGGGGCGATGAGCGCCTTTCTCTCGCGGCTGGAGGCGGACGCCGCCGCGCTCGCTGCGGCGAGGCCGACCGCCGTCAACTTGGGCTGGGCCGTGAGGCGGTGCATGGACGCCGCCCGCGCGTGCGGCTCGCCCGCCGAGGCCGCCGACCGCATTCTCGCTCTGGCGCACCGTATGCGGGAGGAGGACGTCGAGGCGAACCGCGCCATTGGTCGCTGCGGGGCGGCGCTGCTGCCGGAGTCCGGTGGCGTTCTGACGCACTGCAACACCGGCGCGCTGGCGACGGCGGGCTACGGCACGGCGCTGGGGATCATTCGGGCGGCGTGGGAGTCGGGGAGGCGGCTGCGCGTCTTTTGCACGGAGACGCGCCCGTGGATGCAGGGGGCGCGCCTGACGGCGTGGGAACTGGCGCGGCTGGGGGTTCCGGCGACGCTGATCGTGGATTCGGCGGCGGGCGCGCTGATGGCGTCCGGGCGGGTCTCCGCGGTGGTGACCGGAGCCGACCGAGTGGCGGCGAACGGCGACGCGGCCAACAAGATCGGCACCTACGCGCTCGCGGCGCTCGCGGCGGCGCACGGGATTCCGTTCTACGTCGCGGCGCCCGTCTCGACGGTGGATTTCGGGACGGCGAGCGGGGCGGCGATTCCTATCGAGGAGCGCTCCGCCGAGGAAGTGACGTCGCTCGCCGGTCGGCGAGTCGCGGCGGAGGGGGTGAGCGTATGGAATCCCGCGTTCGACGTGACTCCGGCGCGGCTGATCGCGGCCATCGTCACGGAACGCGGAGCGGCGCGTCCGCCGTATGAGGCGAGCCTGCGGGCAATCGCGGAGCATTCGGTTATGCAGGGGGCGGCGTAATGGCGGAGGCGCAAGCGCGGATCGCCGTCATCGGCGGCACGGGGCTCTACGATATGCCGATGGACAACGCGCGGGAGGCTGCGGTCTCCACGCCTTACGGCGAGCCCGGCAGCCCCATCGTCATCGGCGAGGTGGAGGGGACGGCGGTCGCGTTTTTGGCGCGTCACGGGCCGGGGCACCGGATCTCGCCGTCGGAGATTCCGGCGCGGGCGAACATTCACGCGCTGAAGCAGTTGGGCGTGGAGCGCGTCGTGTCGGTGAGCGCGGTGGGCAGCCTCAAGGAAGAGGTCGCGCCGCTGCATCTCGTCGTTCCCGATCAGTTGGTGGACAGGACGCGGTTGCGGGAGAACACGTTTTTCGGCGACGGGATGATCGCGCATATCTCATTCGCGGACCCGTTCTGCCCTGCGCTGAGCGCGCAACTGGCGGACGCCGCCGAAGAGGACGCTGCGACGCACCGCGGGGGGGCGATGGTGGTGATCGAGGGGCCTGCGTTTTCGACGCGGGCGGAGTCCGAGATCTACCGGTCGTGGGGAGCGAGCATCATTGGAATGACGGCGCTGCCGGAGGCGAAACTGGCGCGCGAGGCGGAGATGTGCTACGCGACGCTCGCCTGCGTGACGGACTACGACGTGTGGCACGACGTTTACGGGACGGTCACGGTTGAGACGGTGATAGCGAATCTGGGGCGGAACGCGGCGGCTTCTCAGAACATTCTGAGGCGGGTGATTCCGGCCATAGGCGCGGAGCGGCCCTGCGGGTGCGGCGACGCGCTCCGGAACGCGCTGGTGACCGCCCGGGAGAACGCGCCCCGCGAAACGCTGGAGCGTCTCGGCCCCATCATTTCGCGCTACATTACGGACACAGGAGCGTCATAATGGAACGAGGGAGACAGGAACCGGGCGAGCCCTACCGCCGCATATCGGTGCAGGAAGCCCGCGAGATGCAGGAGGAGGGCGCGCTCGTTGTCGACGTGCGCCGCCCTGACGAGTGGGAGTCGGGGCGCGCCGCGGGCGCCGTCCACATTCCGGTGGACGATTTCCTCGCGGAGGCGGAGTCGAAATTGCCGAAAGACGCCGACCTGCTGTTCATTTGCGCGGCGGGGGTTCGGAGCGCGCTCGCGGCGGAGATGGCGGCGGCGCTAGGCTTCGAGACGGAGCGCCTGTACAACATCGAGGCGGGCACGCCCAAGTGGATCGAGGCGGAACTGCCGGCGGACTACGGAGCGTAGGAAGGACAGATCGTGCAACCCGAAGGGAAACTTGGAGACGTCCGCGACCCGTCCCTCGCGGAGGAAGGCGTCCGCTTGGTGGAGTGGGCCGGGCGTGAGATGCCGGTGGCGCGTCTGATCAAGGAGCGCTTCTCGCGGGAGAAGCCGCTGCAGGGGCTCACGCTCGCGGCGTGCCTGCACGTGACGCCGGAGACGGCGAACCTCGCGCTGGCGCTGCAGGCCGGGGGCGCGGACGTTCGCCTCTGCGCCAGCAATCCGCTCTCGACGCAGGACGCGGCGGCCGCGGCGCTCGCCGCCGTCTACGACATTCCCACCTACGCGATCAAGGGCGAGGACAACGACACGTATTACGGCCATATCGCCTCCGTGCTGGACGCGGAGCCGAATATGACGATGGACGACGGGGCCGATCTCGCGGCGATGCTGCACACGGAGCGGCAGGCGCTGCTGGGCGGCGTCATCGGGGGGATGGAGGAGACGACGACGGGGGTGATTCGCTTGCGGAGCATGGCGAAATCGGGGAAACTGCGCTATCCGATCATCGCCGTGAACGAGGCCGACACCAAGCATATGTTCGACAACCGGTACGGCACCGGCCAGAGCACGCTGGACGGCATCACGCGGGCGACCAACGTTCTCTTCGCAGGAAAGAACGTCGTCGTGGCGGGCTATGGGTGGTGCGGGCGCGGGGTCGCAATGCGGGCGCGGGGAATGGGCGCGCAGGTGATCGTGACCGAGGTCGACCCGGTGCGCGCGCTGGAGGCCACGATGGACGGCCACCGGCTGATGCGAATGGACGACGCGGCGCGGGTGGGCGACGTTTTCGTGACCGTCACCGGAGGGAAGCACGCGCTGGACGCGCGCCACTTTCAGGCGATGAAAGACGAGGCCATCATCGCCAACAGCGGCCACTTCAACATCGAGATCAACCTGGACGCCCTGGAGGACGCCGCGGTCGAGACGCGGGAAGTCCGCCCGATGGTGCGGCAGTACGTAACGGCGGACGGGCGGCGGATCAACTTGCTGGCGGAGGGCAGGCTCGTGAACCTCGCCGCCGCCGAGGGGCATCCGTCCGCCGTGATGGATATGAGTTTCGCCAACCAGGCGCTCGGCGCGGAGTATATGGCGAAGAACGCCGCGCAAATGACGGCGGACGTCTACGACGTTCCGCTCGAAATTGACCGGCAAGTCGCCTCGCTCAAATTGGAGGCGATGGGGCAGGAAATGGACGTCCTCTCGGAGGAGCAGGCCGCCTATCTCGCCGGATGGGAGACCGGAACTTAGGCTTAGGCAGGTTGGGAAACGTAGCCTAACGCCAGGATAACGAAGGAGAGCCGCGCGAATGACGCAGAACGGAACGACGTTTGAGACCGCCCCGCAATACTTCCTGACCTCCGAGTCGGTGACCGAGGGGCACCCGGACAAACTCTGCGACCAGGTGTCCGACGCGATACTGGACGCGATCTACGAGCAAGACCCGCAAGCCCGCGTCGCCTGCGAAACCGCGACGGGCAAAGGCTTCGTTCACGTTTTCGGCGAGGTCACCACCAGCGCGGAGGTGAAATACGAGACGGTCGTCCGCGAGACGCTGAAGCGCATCGGCTACGACAACGACGCGATCGGCATTGACTATGCCTCCTGCCAGGTGATTCAGCACGTGCACAACCAGTCGCCTGACATCAAAGCGGCGGTGGACACCGCGCTGGAAGACCGGGGGAAAGACGGAGCGCTCGACGATCCGCACACGGGCGCGGGCGACCAGGGGATGATGGTGGGGTTCGCGTGCAACGAGACTGACGAATTGATGCCGCTGCCCATCGTCCTCGCGCACAGACTGACGCGCCGCCTCGCGGAGGCCCGGCGGCAGGGCGTCGTTCCGTATCTCAAGCCGGACGGCAAGTCGCAGGTGACGGTCGAGTACGCCTACGGGAAGCCGAAGCGGATTGACACCATCGTCGTCAGCACGCAGCACGGCGACGAGGCGTCCAACGAGCGGATCGACCGGGACGTGCGGGAGCACGTCATCGCCCCGGTCGTTCCGGCGGATTTGATGGACGGCGCGACGCGGATACTCGTGAACCCTTCGGGGCGGTTCGTAACCGGCGGCCCGCACGGGGACGCGGGACTCACCGGACGCAAGATCATCGTGGACACCTACGGCGGCGCGGCGCGGCACGGCGGGGGCGCGTTCTCCGGCAAAGACCCGACTAAAGTCGACCGCTCGGCGGCCTACGCGGCGCGCTGGGTGGCGAAGAACATCGTCGCGGCGGGGCTTGCCGAGCGGTGCGAGGCGCAACTCTCCTACGCCATCGGCGTCGCGGAGCCTACGAGTTTGGACATCGAGACGTTCGGCACGGGCAACGTGGACATCGAGCGCATTCGGGAACTGGCGCGCGAGCATTTCGACTTGCGGCCGCGGGCGATCATCAACGCGCTCGGCCTGCGGCGCCCGATCTACGCGCAGACCGCCGCTTACGGCCACTTCGGACGGCCCGACCTCGACCTTCCGTGGGAACGGACGGACAAGGCGGACGCGCTCCGCAAGGCCGCCGGCCTGCCGCGCTGATGACGGACAGACCGCTCATCCGTTTCGGGACGGACGGCTGGCGGGCGTTGATCGCCCGGGACTACACGTTCGCCAACCTGCGCGTCTGCGCCGCCGCCGCCGCCGGGCATCTCAAGGAGCAAGGGATGGCGGAGCGCGGAGCGGTCGTCGGCTACGACACGCGCTTTGGGTCGCCTGAGTTCGCGGCGGAGGCCGCGGCCGTCATCGCGGCGGAGGGCGTGCCCGTCCGCCTTTCGGACAGCGCCGCGCCCACGCCGGCGGTGAGTTACAACATTCTGCACCACGGCGCCGGGGGCGGCGTCATCATCACGGCGAGCCACAACTCCGGCGCATGGAACGGCTTCAAGTACAAGCCGGACTACGCGGGGAGCGCTCCGCCGGAAATCGTCGAGCGGATCGAGCGCCGCATAGACGCGCTGCTGGACGCGGGCGGCGTCGCCCCTCCCGCAAGCCCTCCCGACGGCGGGCTGCTGCAGGTCGTGGATATGAGCGCGCCGTATCTGGAGAACCTCGCGCGCGGAGTTGACGTCGGCGCAGTGCGCGCCGCGGGGCTGCGCGTGGGAGTGGACGCGATGCACGGCGCGGGCGCGGGCTTCTTCTCCGCCGCGCTCGAGGGCGAGGGCGCGAGCGTCGAGGAGATGCGCGCCGAGCGCAACCCCGCCTTCCCGGGTATGCGCCAGCCGGAGCCCATCGAGCCGAACCTCGGCCCCAGCATCGAGGCCGCGCGCGCAGGGCGCTTCGACGTCGTGCTCGCCACGGACGGCGACGCGGACAGGCTCGGCGTGCTGGACGAGAACGGGGCGTTCATAGACACGCTCTCCACGTTTTCACTGCTGTGCCTGCATCAGTTGCGCCACCGCGAATTGCGCGGCCCCATCGTGCGGTCGCTCACGCAAAGCGCGATGGTGGACAAACTCGCGGCGCGCGCAGGCCAGCCCGTCCACGTCACGCCGGTCGGCTTCAAGTTCGTCGGCCCGACGATGCTGACGGAGGACGCGGTGGCGGCGGGGGAGGAGAGCGGCGGGTACGCTTTTCGCGGCAACATTCCGGAGCGCGACGGGATTTTCAGCGGGCTGCTTTTCTTGGAACTGATGGCGCGCACCGGCAAACGGGCGTCGGAACTCGTCAAACACCTCCACGAGCAGGTCGGCGAGCATGCCTACGACCGATTGGACGTCGACCTCGCGCCCGACGGCCCGAGGCCCGACGCGGTCACGCTCGCCGCCCGCCCGCCGGCCTCCATCGCCGGTCTGCGCGTCGAGGGCACGGATACGATGGACGGGGCGCGCTACACGCTGGAGGGCGGCTTCTGGGGGCTGATACGCCCCTCGGGAACGGAGCCCCTGCTTCGCATCTACGCGGAAGGCGACAGCCCGCAGCGCGTCCGCGAAATGCTCAGCGAATTGCGCGCCGCCGCAGGCGTCTAGCCGTCTCGTCCGGGGGCGAGATTCCCGCCTTCGCGGGAACGACGGGGCGCGTGGGGCGGGAACGGCGGGGCGGCGCGCCCCGCCGGACGCTTATCCGACAATCTCGCCCCGCATGGGCAGGCGCGTATAATCGCCGCATGCTCCTCGCGGTGGACATCGGCAACACGAACGTCACCATCGGCGCGTTCGACGGCGGCGGCCTCGCGGCGACTTGGCGGCTCTCCACGGACACCCGCCGTCTCGCCGACGAATACGCCTTGCTGCTGCGCGACCTCCTCCCGATGAAAGGCGTGGCCGTCGAGGACATATCAGACGCCGCGCTCTGCAGCGTCGTGCCCCCGCTGACCGGCGTGTTCGAGGAAGTCTGCAGGACGCTCTTCCCCGGCGAGCCGTTGACCGTCGGCGCGGGGACGAAGACGGGCGTGAGCGTGCTCTATCAAAGCCCGCGCGACGTGGGGGCCGACCGCGTGGTGAACGCCGCCGCAGCGCTCCACTGCTACGGAGGCCCCGCCATCGTAGTGGACTTGGGAACGGCGACCGTGTTCGACGCGGTCACGGCGGACGGCGCGTATCTGGGCGGCGCGATCTCCGTCGGCGTCGGGCTGGCGGGCGACGCGCTCGCCGCGAACACGTCAATGCTGCGCCGCGTTGACCTCGCCCCCCCGGAGCGCGCCATCGGCAAGAACACGGCGGACTCCATCAACTCCGGCCTCGTCTTCGGCTTCGCCGGTCTCGTCGAGGCGATGGCGCGGCGCTTCCGCGACGAGATGGGCGCCCCGGAGGCGAAAGTCGTCGGCGCCGGAGGGCTCGTCCCGATCATCGCCGCCCAGACGGACGTCTTCGACATCGTCGATCCCGATCTGACGCTGCGCGGCCTGCGGCGCATCTTCGATCTGAACCGCGACCCTGCCCTTGCGGGAGGCGCGCGGTGAGCGGGCCGTTCCACGGCAAGCGCATTCTGCTCGGCGTAAGCGGCAGCATCGCCGCGTACAAGGCCGTCGAACTCGCCAGCAGGCTGACGCAGAGCGGCGCGCTCGTGGACACGCTGATGACGCATTCCGCCACGCGCTTCGTAACGCCGCTCACGTTCCGCGGCATCACCCACCGCGCCGCGCTGACCGACCTCTTCGATCCGGACTCGCCTGAGGCGATCGAGCACGTCGCGCTGGCGCAGGCCGCCGACCTGCTCGCCGTGGCGCCCGCAACGGCGCACCTGATCGCCAAACTCGCGCTCGGCCTCGCCGACGACCCGATCAGCGTAACCGCGCTGGCGACCGCCGCGCCCTTGCTCGTCGCTCCCGCGATGGACGCGGGCATGTGGGAGCATCCCGCCGTGCAGCGGAACGCTCAAACGCTGATCGAGCGCGGCGCCGTCATCGTCGGGCCGGACGAGGGGCGGCTCGCGTCCGGCCTCATGGGGCGGGGGCGGCTCGCGGGCGCCGACGAGTTGCTGGGGCGCATCGCCCAGACGCTTGGCGCGAACGGCGACTTGGCGGGCTGCGCCGTCGTCGTCAGCGCGGGGGGGACGCGCGAGCCGCTCGACCCGGCGCGCGTGCTCACGAACCGCTCGTCCGGCAAGATGGGCTACGCCGTCGCCGAGGCCGCCCGGGACCGGGGCGCGGACGTGACGCTTGTGACCTCCGCCGGACTGCCCGCGCCTGCAGGCGTCCGCGCCGTCCGCGTCGAGACGGCGGAGGAGATGCGCCGCGCCGTGCAGGAGGCCGCCGCGTCCGCCGACGCGCTCGTGATGGCCGCCGCCGTCGCCGACTACCGCCCCGCCTTCCCCAGCGCGCGCAAAATGAAGAAGGCGGACGGCGGCGACGGCCTCTCCCTCGCGCTGGAGCGCACGGAGGACATTCTCGCGGGCGTCCCCGACGACGTCGTCAAAGTCGCGTTCGCCGCCGAGAGCGACGATCTTCTGGCGAACGCTCGCGCTAAGTTGCGGAGCAAGGGGGCGCGCCTGGTGGCCGCCAACGACATCACGCTGACCGGCGCGGGCTTCGGCGCGGACGCCAACAAGATGTGGCTCGTGGACGCGGACGGCGAGACGGAGTTGCCTCTGCTGCCGAAGTACGACGCGGCGGCGGCGATTCTCGACCGCATCGCCCCGCTCATCGCCGCGCGCCGGGACGCTTCCCGCCGGCCTGTTCAGGGAAGCGGGGAGCCGGGGGCGCGGCGGCGGAAGCCCCCGGCCGGGGAAGCCGCATGGAGACGCTGATCCTCATTCTCGCCGCTGCGGGCGTCGGGGGGGCGGCGATTCTCTATTGGCGGGCGTATCAGGAGGCGCGGGTTTGGACGGAGGTGCACGCTGTCTGGGGATCGGCGAACAAGGCCCGCGCCGAGGAGATCTACGCCGAACTGACCCGCCTCGGCATCCGCGCCCGCCTCAAGACGCTCTCCGCGTTCGACATCACGCGCTCCATCCCGCAGAACTACGCATCCATTCGCGTCCACCGCGACGATTTCGCCCGCGCCGCCCAGATCGTGCAATCGCTCAAGGACGGGTAGCCTGCCGCCATCACCCTCCCCGCGCATCCTCGGTGACGCGCGGCAGCAACGCCAGGAGGTCGCTCGCCAGCATACCGCCTGAGCCATTGGCGGCGCGCCAGCGCTCGGCGGCTGCGCCATGCAAGTGGACGCCCGCGACGGCGGCCTCGTAGCGCTCCATCCCCTGCGCGAGAAGGCCGCCGATGACGCCCGCGAGCACGTCGCCCGAGCCCCCCGTCGCAAGCGCGGGGTTGGCGAACGGGCTGAGGGCTGCGCGCCCGTCCGGCGCGGCGACGACGGTGTGCGCCCCTTTCAGAACGACGACTTGCCCCCAGCGGCGCGCGGCCTCCGACGCGATGGCCGTCCGGTCGCGCTGAATTTCGTGGACGGGGAGCGCTAGCAGCCTGCCCATCTCGCCCGGGTGCGGGGTCAGCACGGCGCGCGCCGCGAGTTGCGACGGCCAGTCGTAGGCGCCCGCGAGCACGTTGAGCGCGTCGGCGTCGAGCACGACGGGGGCGGCGATTGCGGGCGGCGTGAGGAGGAGCGCGCGCAGGAACGACGCGGACGCCTCTCCCGCGCCCAGCCCCGGGCCGACGACGGCGGACGCCGCGGCGTCGAGCGCTTCCCGTGCGGCGCCTGCCGCGCCCGGGGACGCGCCGCCTTCCGGGGTCTCGGCAAGCGGCGTATGCACGGGCTCGAGCAGTTGGGCGGCGGCGATGCGGCTGACGCTCTCCGGCGCGGCGATGCGGACGATGCCCGCGCCAGCGCGGTAGGCGGCGGCGGCGGCGAGCGCGGGCGCTCCCGCGAAGGCGCGGCTTCCCCCCACGACGAGCGCGCCGCCGAAACTGCCCTTATGCGCGTCGCCGGGCCTCAAGGGCAGCAGCGGGCCCACCAGGGCGGCGTCGGCCAGATCGATCGGCAAGCCGTCGTCCGCGCCGTCGGGCAGGCCGATGGGGAGGGTTTGGAGTTCGCCGACCGCGGCCGCGCCGGGGAACTGCAGCAGGCCGCGCTTGGGCGCGCCGAGCGCGAGCGTGACGTCGGCGGGAAAGCAGAATTCGCCGCGCTCGCCGGCGTCGGCGTCAATGCCGGTGGGAACGTCAACGGCGACGAACAACGGCTGATTGGCCCGCGTCTTCATCTGGGCGACGGCCTCGACGACGGGCAGAATCGGCGGCTCCAGGCCGGGGCGGGCGCCGACGCCGAGCATCGCGTCGAGCACGAGGTCGGCGAGCGACACGTAACTGCCCAGTTGCCAGCATTCCCTGTCCTCGGACGCCTCGACGACGCGGCAGCGCCGCTCGCGGCACTCCTCGAACTTGTCGTCCCGGCGGCGGGCGGTCGTCATATAGAGCGTCACCACCGCGCCCCAATCGGCGAGGTAGCGCGCCGCGACCATGCCGTCGCCGCCGTTGTTGCCGGGGCCGACGAGCACGACGACGCGCTTGCTGCGGACGCCGTCGAGCCGCTGGGCGGCGTTGCGGGCGACGGCGAGCCCCGCGCTCTCCATCAGCGCGTCGGGGGAGACGCCGGCCTCCGCGGCCCGCTCCTCCATCAAGCGCATCTCTTCCGTGGTTACGACTTTCATGGCAACCTCGCGACGACCGACGCGACGGCGTAGGCGCGGGAGTGGGATAGGCTTAGGGCGAGGCGGTCCACGCCGAGCGCGCGGGCGCGCGCGTCCGCCCTTCCGTGGAGGGCGATCTGCGGCTCGCCCGTGCGCTTGCGGGTGACCTCCACGTCGCGCCACGAGACGCCGCGCGTTCCCGTGCCGAGCGCCTTCATCGCGGCCTCTTTCGCAGCGAACCGGGCGGCGAGTTGCGGGGCGCGCCCCCTGCAGTAGGCGACCTCGCCCTCCGTGTAGACGCGCTCCAAGAAGCGCGAGCCGAACCGCTCCAGCGCCGCGGCGATGCGGTCTATCTCGATGAGGTCAACGCCGATGGCGACGTCCCGCACTGCAGCCTCCTCGCGCCGCGCCGAAAACGCTCCGGCGGGGCAAATCGGCGATATAGTAGGAGTCATCCCGCCGGCGCCGCAAGGGGCGGATGTCCGCAACGCCCCGCGCCCACGCCCCGCGCCCCGATTGACAGCGGGCGCAAGTTAGCGTAGAAAGCGCAATGCGGGAGAGGGCCGCCCCGCTCCGCGCGCCTGCACCATAGGGAGGACGATATGGGCACAAGACTGATTCTGCGAATGGCCGCGCTCCTTGCGGTCGCGCTGCTGAGCGTCGCGGCGCTCGCCGCTTGCACATCGGCGGACCCCACCGCGACGCCGGTCCCCGCGCAGCCGACCAACACGCCGGAGCCCGGAGCGACGGCGCCGCCCGCGGCCCCCGCCACTCCCACTCCCGCGCCCACCGCGACGCCGGAGCCTCTGTACGGCGGCACGCTCGCCTACTGGATTCGCAGCGACCCTCCGGGCTGGGACCCGTGGGGACGCACCCGCTTCTGGGACCCGACGCGGAAGATCGCGGAACTCGTCTTCAACCCGCTCTACTCGCCCGCGCCCCAAATCGGCGACAGTTGCGCCATCGAGTTGCAGCCCGAAATCGCCGAAAGTTGGGAGTTCACGAGCCCAACCACGCTCGAGTTCAAACTGCGCCGGGGCATCAACTGGCACGACAAGCCCCCGCTCAACGGGAGGGAGTTGACCGCGGACGACGTGGTCTACACCTTCAACGAGCGCTTCGCCAAGGGCCTCGCCGGAGGCGCCTACGTCGGCCAGGTCTTCTACGACAACGCCGAAAAGGTTGACGACTACACCGTCCGCATCAACCTGAAGCAGCCGTTCGACTTCGTCAACGGAATGCCGTCCGGCAACCGGCAAGGCTGGATCGTCGCGGAGGAGGCGTCCGCCGAGGACAACCGCGAGAACCCGGCGGCTTCGTGGGTCGGCACCGGGCCGTTTATGTTCGTGGAGCATCAGTCCGGCACGAAAGTGGTGTTCGACCGCAACCCCAACTACTTCAAGGATGGGCGGCCTTACGCGAGCACGGTCGAGGCGCACATCATCCCGGACGCCGCCACGCGGCTCGCCGCGCTCCGCTCCGGCCAGATCAACGTCTTCCCCGCCGCCGGGCCGCGCGTGCTGGAGGAGATCGGCCGCACCAACCCCGACTTCTTCACCAAGTCCTGCCCCAGCCTCTTCCATATGGAGATACGGATGCGGCTGGACAAGGAGCCGTGGAACGACGTGCGCGTGCGCCGCGCCGTCTCGATGGCGCTCGACCGCGACGCCATCGTCGCAACCGCCTTGCGCGGCGACGGCCAGCCCGTGCTGCAAGGGTGGCCGCTCGACCCCGAGGCGCTCGAACTCGGCGACTACCCGGACGACGTCGCCCGCTATATGCAGTACAACCCCGACCTCGCCAAGCAGATGCTGACCGAGGCCGGCTACCCCGACGGGTTCGACACCACCGTAATGTGGACGGGGCAGTACGGCTCGCCGTGGCAGGAGGTCGCGGAGACCGTCCTGACGATGCTGCGCGCCGTCGGGATCAACGCCTCGTTCAACATTCAGGAGTACGGCCCGTTCCTCGGCGCGGGGTCGCAGCAAGCCTACGACGACCTCTACTTCGGCTGGACGAACTCGTTCGACTTCAACGACCTCGCCTCCACCTACTACTGGAGCGAGGTGCAGCCGCGCAACACGCTCAGCCTTGCGCCCGACGCCGAACTCAACGCCATCGTCGCCAACCTCTGGGCGTCGGACGACTCCAACCGCGAGGACGTGCTGCGCGAACTGCAGGTCTACGTCGCCGATCAGTCGTACCGCGTGACGAGCCCCGTCTGGGGCAACGGCATCGTGGCCCGGCCGGAGGTGCGCGACGTCGGCTGGCGCGGCACGAACAAGATGTACCACCAGGTCTTCGAGAACGCCTGGCTCGACCGCTAGCGTTCGAGAATCCTGGAACGGAACAGGGAACGGACGAATCGGGGGCTCCGGCGCGCCGGAGCCCCCGACGTTTGTGGTAGGATGGTTAGCAAGAGGCGCGCCGAATGGTCATCGCAGAGAAACCCATCGCCCCCCACGCGGAGCACAGAGACAGGCTCTATTCCCATTCCGGCAAGATGGTTCGGGACGGGGACAGGCTCCAAGCGTCCGAGAAAGTCTGGGGAGCGGTCGCGCACGCCCTGAAGATCGTCGCGGAACGGCGCAACTGGCCCTACGCGGGGCACGCGGACGCCAAAGTCATCATCAAGCATATCGCCGACCTGACGGAGAACTACAAGGCCGTCAAGCAGTTCGACGACGTCGAGGACTTGCATCGGAACTACTACACGGACGTGTATCCGGTGGAGGACATCAAGGCGCGGCGCGCCTCCGCGAAAGAACTCCTGGCCTTCCTCAAGAAAGCCAACTCCCAACTGCCCCGCGACGCGGCGGGGCCAACCGAGCGGCGCTACAGGAACCGCCACGCCCACCGGCAAGCGCAAGAGGCGCTGCACGCGGCAAGGGCGGGGCGGTAGCGTCGGCAGCATCCGCCGCCTGCGGCGGCGCGGAGAGGAAAAGCGCTTGGAAACTGAGCACACGCCAACCGTCTTGAGCGCCGTCGAGGGCTACCTCGCGGAGCGCGCGCCCAACGCCAAGACGAAGACCAGCGCCGAAGCGGCGCAACTCTACTCCCGCGCCACCGAGGAGTTGCACCGCTTCGCCCGGTCTATCGGCCACGAGAAGACGGTGGCTCAATTGAAAGCCCCCGACGCCGCCGACTACGGAGCGGGGGAAGTCCGCAAGGGCGGCGACTTCGAAGCCCGTCTCCGCCCCGTCAAAGACTTTCTCGCCTACCTGAAAAAGAAGGGCTGGCACAAGGACAGCCTTTCCGTTCACGTGAAGATCCCGCGCCCGGCGGTTCCCAAGGGCGAGAAGCAAACGCCCACCGTCGGCTTCCAAACCGTGGAGGTGACCGAGAGCGGCTTGGAAGCGCGCGAGAAGGAACTCGCCGACCTGAAGGCGCAGCGCCCGGAGATCATCGCCGCCATCCGCACCGCCGCCGCCGACAAGGACTACCGGGAGAACGCCCCGCTCGACGCCGCCCGCGAGGAGCAGGGCAAAGTCGAAGCCCGCATCCGCGAACTCGAAGAAGAGATCCGCCGAGCCGAGGTGGTCGAGACGTCCGGCGGCTCCCGCGCCGGCGTGGGCGCGACCGTTTCGATATCCGCATTGGACGGCGGCGCGACCGCGTCGTACACGCTCGTCGATCCGGTCGAGGCCAACCCCAGCGAGAGCAAGATTTCCGTCTTGTCGCCCGTGGGGAAGGCCGTGGCGGGCAAGTCCAAGGGCCAGACGGTCAAGGTCGAGACGCCGAAGGGCGAGCGCCGCTACCGCATAGACGCCGTCTCGTTCTGAGTCCCGCTATGCGTAGCCTCATCCGCTTCCCGTTGGAGCGCCTTATCCGCCGCTCCGACGGCGTTTCACGCCTCCGGACTCCCGCCTGCGCGGGAATGACGGGTTAGGCTCCGAGGGCGCCGTTGCCGCTGTTCCGCTCGCTCCGCAAGCGCGCCCGCAGACTCCTCTGGGGCTGGGCGTACCGCCGCTTGGCGAGGCCGCTGCTGTTCACGCTTCCGCCGGAGACGGCGATGACCGTCGGCGAGCGCGCCCTCGCGCCCCGCATCCTCTGGCGCGCCCTCGCGCCGTCCTCCGCCGAGATCAGCGCTCCCGCGTCCGTAGGCGGTCTCGCGCTGCGGAATCCGGTCGGCCTCGCCGCCGGGCTCGACAAGCGATGCGCCTACCTCGGCAGCCTCGCCGCGCTCGGCTTCGGGTACGTGGTCGGCGGAACGGTGACTGCGGGGCCGCGTCCCGGCAACCCGAAGCCCCGCGTGCTCAGGCTCAGGGAGCGCGAGTCCGTGATCAACGCGCTGGGCTTCCCCGGCGACGGCCTTGACGCCGCGCTGCGCCGTCTCGAGCGGCTGCCCCGAACGGGCGCCCGCATCCTCGTCAGCATCGCCGCGCTAGAGGAGCAAGAGGCCGCGGATTGCCTCTCGCGCTTGGAGCCGGTCGTGGACGGCGTGGAGATCAACGTCAGTTCGCCGAACACGGAGGGTCTCCGCCGCTTTCACGAGCCGGAGGCTCTGCGCGGATTGATCGGCTCGCTCAACGCCGTCCGCGAGAAGCCGCTGTTCGTGAAGATTCCGCCGTACAAGACCGACGACGACGAGGAGCGCGAGCGCGTCTTACGCCTCGTAAGAGTGTGCCGTGAGGAGGGCGTGGACGCGGTTACGGCGGCGAACACGATTCCCGTCGAGGACGCCCGCCTGGCGACGGGGCGCGGCGGCCTGAGCGGTCGCCCAATCCTAGAGAACATGCTGGCGATGCTGCCTGAAGTCCGCTCGGAGTTAGGGAACGACGTCGGGCTGAACGCTTGCGGCGGCGTCGCCTCGGCGGACGATGCGCGGAGAGCGTTGGCCGCGGGCGCGAATACCGTGCAACTCTACACGGCGCTCATTTTCCATGGCCCGGCTCTGGTTGAAGAGATATGCGCGGGATTGCAGGCCAAGCCCGCAGTCAGCGCCGAGCCCCGCGCAGCCATTGCTTGATGAGCGGCGTATGACCGACGATTATGCGCGCTCGCACCCCTTGCGGGCCTAGCGGCGCGCTACTCCCTCCTGCCCTGCGCGCCGCCGAGCAGCGCGGCGACCACCACCAGCACGAGCGCGAACGCGGCGACGTCGAGCAGAAACACGCTGCGGAGCCCCCAGCCGATGACCGCCGCGCCGCCCACGAGCGGGCCCAGCGCGACGCCGAAGGCGTGCGAGAGTTGCGCCGTGCCGAACGCCGCGCCGTGCCGCCCCGCCGGAGCGCGAAGCGCGATGAGGCCGTTCACGAGGCCCGACAAGCCTCCCGCGAAAAGCGCGATCGCCGCAAGCCCAAGCCCCAGCGTCAGGTAGTCCTGCGCGAAGTACGGGATGAGCGCGGCGCAAGCGGCGAGGGCGGCGGAAATAGCCAAGACGCGCTGCACGCCCATCCACCCCGCGATCCATCCCATCGCGACGGCCGACGCCGCCGACGCCGCGCCCATCCCCGCGAACACGACGCCGGAGGCCGTCCCCGTGCCGGAGCCTCCCTCGACGCGCTCCACGAGTCCCGGCACGGCGGGCTGAATGACCAAGTTCGCCGCCAGCACGAGGAAGACGACCGCGTAGAGCGGCAGCAGGTCGCGCGACGTCCCCAGACGCCAAAGCGTGACGAACGGCTGCGCGAAACTCGAGGCCGCTTGCGGAGGGCGGAAGTCCTCCCGCACGAGGAGAATGACGACGCCCGCCGACGCCCACAACGCTCCGCCCGTCGCGAGGAACGCCGCCCGAATGCCGAGCGCGTCGTAGATGAGGCCGCCGAAGAGCGGCCCGAGCGCGATCCCGAGGAACAGGCCGGATTGGATCATCCCCGAGGCGAACGTCAGCCGCTCCCGCGGGGTGTGGGCGGCGACAAGCGCCATAATCGTCGGCACGACGCCGCTCGTCGCGCCGATGACGAAGCGCGAGGCGAGCAACTGCATCGGCGTCTCCGCGAAGCCGGAGAGCGCGAGGAACAGGCCGCCGAGCCCCAGCGCCCGCAATACGTTCAACTTCCGGCCGTAGCGGTCGCCGAGCACGCCCCAGATCGGGCTGAACAGCCCCATCCCCACGCCGAACACCCACCCCGCGACGCCCGCCCAGAAAGCCGCGCGCTCCTCCGTCAGGCCGCCCAACTCCTCGAAGAAGAGCGGGTAGAAGGGGAAAGTGAACGAGAACCCCAGCGTCGTCCCCACCTGCGCGACCCACAGCGCGATGAGGTTCGCCTTCCACTGGACGGGGCGCGGGGGAAGTTCCGTAGTCACGCCTCGCAGGATAGCAGGGGGAGGGAGGAGCGGGGCCGCTACGCGGCGCTGACGCGGCCCTGCGCGTCGGCGGCGAGGACGGCGTGAAAGCGGTAGCCGTCGGCGCGGAGGCGGTCGGCGCCTCCTTGCGCGCGGTCGAGGATGCAGGCGGCGAGCACGACCTCGTGCCCAGCGGCCTCGGCGGCCTCGATCGCCATATAGAGCGACCCGGCGGTCGAGCAGACGTCGTCCACGACGGCGACGCGCGCGCCGGGCGCAAGCGGGCCCTCGATCGCCTTGCCCGCGCCGTGGTCTTTCGCCTCCTTGCGGACGAAGAACCCCGGAACCGGAGCGCCGCCGTCCTGTCCGCTGAGCATCGCCACCGCGGCGACGAGGGGCACCGCGCCCACGGCGGGCCCGCCCACGGCTTGCGCTCCCGCCTCGCGGATGGCGGGCAGCAGCGCCTGCGCCGCGAGAGCGCCCCCCTTTGGCGAGAGCGTTAGGAGCCGCCCATCGAAGTAGTAGGAACTCGTTTGCCCGGACGCCAAGACGAACTCGCCGAAGAGGAGCGCGCCCAAGTCCTCGGCCTGCGCCAGAATCTCCCCCGCCAGCCGCTTCGCCGCTTCGTTGGACGCCACTTGCTCATCCTCCATCGCGGGACTGCGCGGGCGGCGCGCCCCGGTACAAGTTGTGCTCCGCTATGTACGCGCCGACGGCGTCGGGCACGAGGTAGCGCATAGGCTCGCCGCTGCTTATCCGGCGGCGCAGTTCCGTGCCGCTGATCTCGATGAGCGGCGCGCGCACGGTCATCACGCGCTCCGCCGCGGCCGGGTCGACTTCCTCAAGCCTGCTCAGATCGGGCTCGCCGTGCCCCGGGCGCAACGCGACGACCACGCGGACAAGTTCCAATATGCGCTTCGTCGACTTCCAGCGGTGCATTGCGCGGAGCGTATCCACGCCCATAATGAAAAGCGCCTCGTCGCCCGCCATTTCCCCTGCGCGGAGCGCGTTAAGCGTATCCACGGTGTACGTCTCGCCCGGGCGGTCGAGTTCGATAGGCGAGAAGCGGAACGCGGGATTGTCCGCTATCGCGAGTTCGACCATGCGGCGGCGGTGCGCCCGGTCGGTTACGGGCTCGCCGCGCTTCATCCACGGGCTCCCCGTCGGGATGAACCACACCTCGTCCAGCCGCAGCCGCCACAGGGCTTCCTGCGCGAGGATCAAGTGCCCCGTATGCACCGGATCGAACGTGCCGCCCAAGATGCCTCTCCGCACCGGCTACCCCCAGACCATTTCATGCCGGCCGACGTACACCGAATCGCCTGCGGAGGCTCCCGCTTGCTCCAGCGCCTCGATGACGCCGAGCCGCGTGAGTTGGTGATGCATCTGCGCTCGCCCCCTCCAGTTGAATACGTCCGACGCTTCGAACATCCGCTCGGCGAGGGGGCAGGAGACGACGAACGCCTCACCCTCGCGCCGCACGAAAGGCCCCTTGGGCGGCTTCGGCTTTCGCGGAACCACCCGGGCAGGCTGAGCATCGGCCTCCGGCGCGGGAACGAGCGCCGCGAGGCTCGCCGTGAGTTCCGCGACTCCTTCGCCGGTTGCGGACGAGATCGCCATAACCGGGGCCCCGGCGGCGGACGCCAACCGCTTCCTCTCGCGCCGGAAACGCTCCCTCGCCTCGGGGGCGTCCATTTTCGTTACGACGACGACCTCCGGCTTCTCAGCAAGCCCCGCGCCGTAAGCCTCGACCTCTCGCCGAACGCGGGCGCGCTCCGCCGCCAAGTCATCCGCCATGCCGTCCACCAAGTGCGCCAGCGCGCTGGCGCGCTCGCAATGCCGCAGGAACTCCAACCCTAACCCCTTCCCTTTGCTCGCATCTTCTATCAGCCCCGGAACGTCCAAGACGATGATGTCCTTATCGCCGACCCGCGCCACTCCGAAGTTCGGCTCGAGCGTCGTGAAAGGATAATCCGCGATCTTCGGTTTTGCCCTTGAGACCACGCTGAGGAGCGTGGACTTGCCCGCGTTCGGCGCGCCCACGAGCGCGACGTCGGCAAGCAGTTTCACCTCCAACTCGATCTCCCGCTCCTCCCCGGGTTCGCCGCCCAATCCTATCCGAGGCGACTGATTCGCCGGAGAGACGAACCGCGTGTTGCCGAGCCCGCCTTCTCCTCCATAGGCGGCGACAGCCTCCGCGCGGTCGAACGTCAACTCCGTGAGAAAGCGCCGCTCGCCCTCCTCGATCTCCCAAATGACCGTCCCCACGGGAACTTGCGTCACCGCGCGCTTCCCGTTCGCGCCGGTGCGCTGTTTGCCCCGCCCAGGCTGCCCCGGCTCTCCTGCTACCCGGCGCGTCCCCTCCAAATGCCCCAGGGTCCGAACGTTCGCTGCAGCCCTGAAAACGACCGCGCCGCCGCTCCCTCCGTCGCCTCCGTCGGGGCCTCCGCGTGGACGGAACTTTTCATGCAGCAGCGATACTGCGCCGTTTCCCCCGCGTCCGCCTGCGATAGTCAGTCTCTTCCTATCTATCATAGGATTATTAATTATAGAGGAAAAGCCGCAGCAGTGAGGGAATCCGCAGGCGGGATAACCACTGGGGAAAGCCCGCTTCTCTTGCACGACGGCGCGCTAGGCGGATGTTGAAACGTCCTGCAGGGAAGGCTCCGCGCTGAGGTCGGCGCGAATCTCCAAGATAGCGTTCGCCGCGTCGCCGCCTTGCTGCAGCCGTTCGGCGGTTCTCCGCAGGCCGTAGAGGATAGTTGTGCGGTCTCTCCCCCCAAGCGCCGCGCCGATCTCCTCGGCGGAGAGGCCGAGCAGCGTATGCAGCAAGTGCATCGCAACTTGCCGCGCCGCCGACGTTTCTTTGTCCCGCCGCGGCCCCGCAAGCGTGGCGGCAGGTGCGCCGTAGCGCCGGGCGACCGCCGCGATTATTGATTCTGTTGAAACTTGGGGATGCGCTGGGGAGAATTGCGCGCCGAGCGCTTGGCGGGCCAAGTCGTGGGTGATCGCTTGTCCCGTGAGGTCGGCGAGCGCGAGCAAGCGCGTGAGTGATCCTTTGATGATCTGGACGTCGCCGGCCGTGTGCTCCGCGAGGAACTCCAGAACGTCGTCGCTGACCGGGGCCTTCGCCTCGCTGGCGAAAGCGGTGAGCAGGATCAGCCGAGACTCGAGGCCTGGCGTGGAGAGGTCGGCTTGCAGGCCGCCCGCCAGCCGCGAGCGCAGGCGGTCTTCCACGGGTATCGCGAGCGCGGGGCGGTCGCTGGCGAGCACGATCTGGCTTCCCTTCCGGCGAAGCGTGTCGAGGCCGTGAAGCAGCCCCTCCTGCACGCGACCGCTTTTATTGGCCAGCGCGTGCGCGTCGTCGAGGAGGAAGACGTCCGGGCTCCAGAACCGCTCGCGGAACGCGCCCGTGCGCTTCTCGCGCATTGCTTTGAGGTAGGCGGAGGTGAGGTCTTCCGTGGTGGTGTAGAGAACCGAGAGCCCCGCGTCGGCGGCGTGGCGCGCGACGGCCTGCAGGAGGTGGCTTTTGCCGAGCCCGACGCCCCCGTAGATGAGGAGAGGGTTGTAGGCGGCTCCCGGCGACCGGGCCGCCGCGAGCGCCGCCGCGAGCGCGAGGCGGTTCTCGGGCGTTTGCACGAACGCGGCGAACGTCGCGCCGGGCAGGAGGCCGCTTGCGGCGGCGGGAGCGCGGTCGCGCGCGGGCTGCGCGGCGGGCGGAGCCGCGGACTGCGCCCCGCGTATCTCGAACGCGACCGCGAGCGGCCTTCCGGCGGCGGCGGTCGCCGCGGTCGCCGCCGGCTCCGGCATCCGCCGCTCCAGCCAGGCGACGCCGAACGACGTCGGCGTGGAGACGATCAGCGTGTCGCCGGAGAGGCGTTCGCCGACCGTTCCGGCGAGCCACGTGTCAAAGGCCGTCTTCGGCGTCTGCAGTTGCAGGCGGCCTAAGGCGGCTTCCCAAACTCGGCGGGCGGAATCGGCGGGCGACAAAAGGCAGCGCATCCTCGTAGCGAGATGAGGCCGGCGTGCGGATGATCGGAGAGGGGCGCCAGACTCCGCTGGGGACGCCCTGCCGGTAGGGCGGGCTTCACCTTAGCAGACCGGCTCAGGGCAGGGGCGTCCCGATTCCCCTAGAAATTGCGCTCATCCCCCCTTGCAAAATCGGGGAGCGGGCGGCAATCCCATGCTGGCCTGCCCGCCTGCGGCGGAGGCGCAACGGCCTAGCCGCGAGGCGCTACTATGGCCGGGTGGAATCCTTGCGAATCGTCTTTATGGGCTCGCCGGAGCCCGCCGCGGCCTTGCTGACCTCGACCGTCCGCATCGCCGCCGCGAACGGCTGGGCGGTCGCCGCCGTCTACGCGGCTCCGGACAAGCCCGAGGGGCGGGGCAGGCGGTTGACGCCCTCCCCCGTCCGGCGGCAGGCCGGGGAACTCGGGATTCCGGCGCTCACGCCAAGCCGTCTGACGCCGCCCGAGGAGGCCGTCCGGTTCCGCGCGCTGCGCCCTGATCTCGTCGTGCTCGCCGCCTACGGCCTGCTGCTGCCTCCGCCGTTCCTCTTCGAGCCGCGCTTCGGCGCCGTGAACGTCCACCCGTCGCTGCTGCCGCGCCACCGCGGAGCCTCTCCCGCCGCCGCGGCGATCCTCGCGGGCGACGCGGAGACGGGGACGACGCTGATGCTAATGGACGAGGGACTCGACACCGGCCCCGTGCTCGCGCAGCGCAGCGTCGCGCTCTCCGGCGGCGAAAGGACCCCGGAGTTGACGGCGCGCCTGTTCGCGCTCGGCGCGGAAATGCTGGCGGAGACGCTGCCCCGTTACGTCGCCGGAGAGATCGAACCCGCCCCGCAGAGGCAGGAAGGCGCGGCCTACGCGCCCCGAATGACGAAAGCGGACGGCGAGATCGCCTGGACGGAGTCCGCCGCTCTGATCGAGCGGAAGACGCGCGCCTACGATCCCTGGCCGGGCGCGGCGACGCGCTGGGAAGGGCGGCGCCTCGCGGTGACCGCCGCGAGCGCCGCGTCGGACGCCGCCGGCCTCGAACCGGGGCGGACGCGCCGCGAAGGAGACTCCGTTCTCGTGGGGACGGGAGAGGGCGCGCTGCGCTTGCTGCGCGTGAAGCCGGAAGGCGGCGCGGAGATGGACGCCGCCGCCTTCTTGCGGGGACGCCCGTCGTTCGCGGACGCGCTGCTGCCGTCGTAGCGGCGGAGCGCTAGGAAGCCCCGCCGCCTTCCGCGTCGCCCTCGGCGCCCTGCTCCGCCCCTGCGCCGCGCTGCGTCACCCGCGCGACGTAGGCCGCCGCGTCCGTGAGCAGCGTCGCTCCGGGAGGAAGCGGCAAGTCGCCCGCGAGGATCGCGGAGTCCGGCGATTCGAGCGCGGAGAGGTCAACGATGAGCGCGTGCGGAATGTCGGTCGGGAGCGCCTCCACGAGGATCTCGTGCAAGTCTTCGGAGAGCGACGCGCCTTCCGCGCGCGCCCCCAGCGACTCCCCCTCGAAGCGCAAGGGCACGGCGGCCTGTACCCGCTCGGTGCGGGACACGCGAATCAGATCCACGTGCAGCAGCCGCTCGCTCACGGGATGCCGCTGGACGTGCTGCGCCATCACGAAGTGCTCTTGCCCGCCGACCTTCACGGTGAGAGGGCTCGTCTGCCCGGCGGCGCCCAGCGCCCGCGCGAGCGCGTGCGTCTCCGCCTGCAGCGACAGCGGCTCCTCGCTGCGTCCGTACACGTGAATGGGCGTGATGCCCGAGCGCCGCAGCGCCTTGACCTTCTTGCCGAGCGCAACGCGCGGCTCTGCCTCTATCTGCGTTTCCGCCATGATCCGCCTTCCCTCGGAACGCGCCCCGTCGCGCAACGGGCGGGGTCCCAGTCTTGAGTCCAGGTGTCTTGAGCCCAAGTATAGCGGAACGCCGCAAAGCCCGCCATCGCCGGGCCCCGCCCTGGCCGGGCATTGTTGCCCGCCGCGCTGGACTTTGCGCCTGCGGACGCGGTATCATATTCCGATAGGGCGGCGGCGAGCGGGAGAGGGCCGCAAGGCGGACACGGGCTGGCGCGGAACGTCGGCGCCATCACGCTCGAGGAGGTCGCCGGCGCGCTCGGGAGCGACCCTCCGTTGGAGCGCATAGACGGCGCCGCAGGCTGCGCCCTATCGGGCTGCTGCGCCCCGCGCGACGTCCGGCGCGCCGTGGAGGATGCGATACGCCGCGCGCTGACCACGGCCGCCATCGCGGACTTGGCCGGAGCGCGGCGCAAGCCTGCGGACGCGGCGAGCGTCCGCTGATCATTGAAATCGGGCGGCGAGTGCCAGAAGGAGGAACGATGACGACGGCAGCGTCGGCGCAATTGACGCCGGATCAGGTGAAGCGGTACAGCCGCCACATCATTATGCAGCAAATCGGCAGCCGGGGGCAGCGCAAGTTGATGGACGCGAAGGTCCTCGTCGTCGGCGCGGGAGGGCTTGGCGGGCCCGCCGCCCTCTACCTCGCGCTCGCGGGCGTCGGGACGATCGGCATAGTGGACTTCGACGTCGTCGACCTCAGCAACTTGCAGCGGCAAGTGCTCCACAACAGCGAGACCGTCGGCGTCCCGAAAGTGGAGTCGGCCATCCGAACGCTGAGCCGCTACAACCCGGAAGTCCGCGTCGTTCCCCACGAGTTCCCCATCAACTCCGAAAACGCTATGGACCTCATCGCGCAGTACGACCTCGTGATCAACGGCGCCGACAACTTCGCCACCCGCTACCTCGTGAACGACGCCGCCTACCTCAGCGGCAAGCCCGTCGTGGACGGCAGCATCCTCATCTTCGACGGCCAGGTCTCCGTCTACGAGCCCGGCAAAGGCTGCTACCGCTGCGTTTTCCCCGAGCCGCCGCCCCCGGGCCTCGTCCCCAACTGCGCGGAAGCCGGCGTGCTCGGCGCGCTCACCGGAATGGTCGGCAGCATGCAGGCGACCGAAGCCGTCAAACTCATCCTCGGCATCGGCGAATCCCTCGCCGGGCGCCTCCTGCTCGTGGACGCGCTCAGTATGGAGTTCCGCGTCGTCCGCGCCCGCCGCAACCCGGCCTGCCCGCTCTGCGGAGACGCGCCCACCGTCACCGAACTCATAGACTACGAGGTCTTCTGCGGGCTCGCGCCGCCCCCCGAAAACCAGGAGAACGCCGCGGCCTAGCGGGCCGTTCACGGCTATGCGAAGCGGCAACCTCATCGAGGCGATCGGCGACACCCCCCTCGTCGAACTGCCGGCGCTCAGCCCGTCCCCTTCCGTCCGGCTCTTCGCCAAACTCGAGGGGAACAACCCCACGGGATCCGTGAAAGACCGGATCGCCCGGGCGATGGCGCTGGCCGCCCTCGACGACGGCGCGCTGTCCGCCGGCAGGACGATCCTAGAGCCCACGAGCGGCAACACCGGCATATCCCTGGCGATGGTCGCCGGACGGCTCGGCTTCCCTTTCACCGCCGTGATGCCCGACAACGTAAGCCCGGAGCGCGGCCAGTTGCTCGCCGCCTACGGCGCCGAAATCGTCTACTCCCCCGGCGAGAAAGGCTCCAACGGCGCGATAGAAGCCGCGCAGGAAATGGCCGCCCGCGACGACCGCTACCTGATGCTCTATCAGTACGGCAACGCCGCCAACCCCCAGGCGCACTACGAAACGACCGGCCCGGAGATCATCCGCGACTTGCCGGAGGTGACCCACTTCGTCGCGGGACTCGGCACCGGAGGCACGCTCATGGGAACGGGCCGCCGCCTGCGCGAGTTCAACCCCGCCGTGCAGATCATCGCCGCCGCCCCCGAACTGGACGACCGCATTCAGGGCCTGCGAAGCCTCGAGGAAGGATTCGTTCCCCCGATCCTCGATCTGTCGCTGCTCGACGGGCGGATTATGGTGAGCGGCGAGGAGAGTTTCCGCAAAACCGCCGAACTGCTCCAAAAAGAAGGCGTCTTCGCGGGCGTCTCGTCCGGCGCGGCGCTCGCCGCCGCCCAGCGCGTCGCATCCCGCGTGAGCGAGGCCAACATCGTCTGCCTCTTCGCCGACGGCGGATGGAAATACCTCAGCGCGGGCTTATGGACGGACGGCGCCGAAGCCTTGCGCGAAAAAGCGGAGGGCAAAGTCTGGTGGTAGACGCGAGCCCGCTCCCCGACGACCGCGCCGCCGCCTGGCGCGCCGAATTCTCCGTCGGCGTCGTCTCCGAGTCGCGCGCCCCCAGCCCGGCCCTCGTCGAGTGCCTGCGCCGCGAGGGCGCGCAATTCGCTCCCGCCGAGGCCGCCGACGAGCCCGACGCCATCGTCCTCGACCTCGTGGAGGCCGACCGCCGCCGCGCCGAATCCCTCGCCCGGGCGAACGCGAACGGCGCGCGCCCCGTCATCGCCGCTCTCTCCCTCGAGCATCTCCAAGCCCCCAATCTGAGCATCGCCGCCGACGACTTCATCGCAGTCCCCTGGCGGATAGGCGAACTCGCGCTCCGGATCAGCAAGCAACTCGAGCGCGCTCAGCCCGCCGACGAGCCCGGCGTCATCCGCGCCGGCGACCTCGTGATCAACCCCAGCCGCTACGAGGTCCGCCTCGCCGGCAAGGCCGTCCTGCTCGCCTTCAAGGAATACGAACTGCTCAAAACGCTCGCCGCTAAACCGGGGCGCGTCTTCACCCGCGAGGCCCTGCTCGAGCAGGTTTGGGGCTATCAATACTTCGGAGGCGCCCGCACCGTGGACGTGCATATCCGCCGCCTCCGCAGCAAAATCGAGGACGCCGCCCACACCTTCATCGAGACCGTCTGGAACGTCGGCTACCGCTTCAAAGACTGACCCGCGTCCCCATCGCCGCCTCTGCCCGCGTCCCCGTCCGCCCGTCCGCGCTCTCATTCGCCGCCTCTGCCTGCGTCCCCATCGCCGCCTCTGCCTGCGTCCCCGTCGCCGCCTCTGCCCGCGCCCCCATTCGCCGATCCTGCCCGCGTCCCCATCGCCGCCTGTCCGCGCTCTCATTCGCCGATCCTGCCCGCGCGATGCCGGAGCCGCGCCGCCCGAGCGCCGCCGTTTGCCCCGCTGCCCTTGCCGCCCGCTCCCGCCGGAGGCGGGAGCCTGCCTCGCGGAAAATGCCTTCCCTCGTTTCGTGTACCATAGGCCGCAGGCCGCGTTCTATGGCGCGGGAGGGAGAAAATGCCGCTCTACGAATACGCCTGCAACCCTTGCGGCGCGCGCTTCGAGCGCCTGCAGCCGATGTCCGCCGCCCGCGAGTCCGACTGCCCGAGGTGCGGCCTCCCCGCGAAGCGCGTCCTCTCCGTCTTCGCCGCCCCCGTCGCCGTTGGCGTTGGCGCGGGCCCCTCGCCCGTCGGCCCCGTCTCCGGCGGCGCCTGCTGCGGCGGAGGCTGCGGCTGCGGCTAGCGCTCCGCGCCTCCTGCCCCGCATCCCCACGCGCCTCCGCCCGCCGAAGGCGCCCCGCTCCACGCGCTTCCTCGCTCTCGAGAGAGGAAACCGCCTGCGCGACCCAATAATTGGGTCGCGCAGGCGCTCCAGCGATTAGTTCGAAGAGGCGGTGGTCGTAGCGGCGGCGGGCGCGGCGGTGGTTGTCGCGGCCGCCCTTGCTTGGCGGACTTCGTCGTAGGCGTTATTGAATCCGTAGGCTGTGCTGTTGCGGAAGTCGAGGCCGCCTCGGATTCCGACAGTTCGTCTTGTGACCTCCCAGTTGTTCATGGGGGGCTCTATGGTGTCGTGCACCAAGGCGGCTGCCGTGTAGGGTTGCAAGGCGGTGGCGGTTGTGCTGATGCGGGCGAGGTCTGGGTTTTCGCTGCTGCTGCTGTTTGGGATGTCCACGCCGAGGAGTCCGTATAAGTAGTTGTTCTGGTAGGTTAGTCCGGAGACGGGCTTGTTTGTGCGGTGGAGGATGGTTTGTGTGGCGTTGATTTTGAGCAAGCCGTATTTTTTGGAGGAGGCGCTGCCCCCGCGCGGCCACTGGACGGCGACCCAGGTGTTCGCGCCGTCGTGCGCGATGCCTTGTGCGAGGTATGTCCCGCCGCCAGGCGGCGAATGCAGCGCTCGGGAGGCAGGCGTTGGGACGGTTGCGTCGTTTGCTTGGGGCGGCCATGTGTAGACGCTGGGGACGCCGCCTGAGACGGCGATGAGGTTAGTTCCGTCGGTGGTGAGGCCGCGAATGCTCACGGGTGGGGCTTTGATGCGGCGCGCGTAGGTTCCGTTGTCGTTGAAGATGTGGATGTAGCCGGCGTTGAAGCCGGCGACGTGCCACTTGTCGCCGATGCGTGTGAGGCCTCGGGGGTTGAGCGTGCTGATGTGGGGCGTGAGGCTAAACAGCCGCTCGGGGGAAGGCTGCCTTGCTTGGCGGACTTCGTCGTAGGCGTTATTGAATCCGTAGGCTGTGCTGTTGCGGAAGTCGAGGCCGCCTCGGATTCCGACAGTTCGTCTTGTGACCTCCCAGTTGTTCATGGGGGGCTCTATGGTGTCGTGCACCAAGGCGGCTGCCGTGTAGGGTTGCAAGGCGGTGGCGGTTGTGCTGATGCGGGCGAGGTCTGGGTTTTCGCTGCTGCTGCTGTTTGGGATGTCCACGCCGAGGAGTCCGTATAAGTAGTTGTTCTGGTAGGTTAGTCCGGAGACGGGCTTGTTTGTGCGGTGGAGGATGGTTTGTGTGGCGTTGATTTTGAGCAAGCCGTATTTTTTGGAGGAGGCGCTGCCCCCGCGCGGCCACTGGACGGCGACCCAGGTGTTCGCGCCGTCGTGCGCGATGCCTTGTGCGAGGTATGTCCCGCCGCCAGGCGGCGAATGCAGCGCTCGGGAGGCAGGCGTTGGGACGGTTGCGTCGTTTGCTTGGGGCGGCCATGTGTAGACGCTGGGGACGCCGCCTGAGACGGCGATGAGGTTAGTTCCGTCGGTGGTGAGGCCGCGAATGCTCACGGGTGGGGCTTTGATGCGGCGCGCGTAGGTTCCGTTGTCGTTGAAGATGTGGATGTAGCCGGCGTTGAAGCCGGCGACGTGCCACTTGTCGCCGATGCGTGTGAGGCCTCGGGGCTTCAGTGCGCTGGTGTGCGGCTTGAGCGCGAAGGACGTGGGCCCGGGCGACGGCGTCGCCGCCGGGGTGGGGGTTGCCGTGGCGGTTGCGGTCGCGTCGCCGCTGGACTGCGCGAGGGCGATCATTGGGGCGGCGGCGGCGAGGCCGATGACGGCCAGCGCCACGGCGAAGACTGCGAGCATTCTGGTCAGCATAACGTTCGGTTCCTCCTGGGGTCGAGGCATGCGCCGAGCGTTCCGTCGAAATCCGCGCGCGGAAGGCGCGGCGGCGGGCGCAGCATTCGTGAGGGGGTGAATTTCACGAAAAATCCGACGCTGCGCGCCGCACCTGTAAGGTGCGGCGCGCAGCGTGTCAACCCCCACCCCCCTCCCCACCTGCGCGGCGAGACGCCGCTTACCGGAGCGCGCGCTGCGGCACGGGAAAATCCTTAATGAACGACTTAGCGTAAGACATCCAATTGCCCTGGTAGGGGCGACTCGTCTGGCCGATGAAGAACTCTATCTCCGGCGAGTTCAACGCCTCCAGCAGCCGCTCTCCGTCCACGTTGGGGAACGGCTTCACGCAGTATCCCGAGTAGAACGTCGCCGCAGGGTCAGGGCAGCGCTGGAAGTCCGGGCGGAGGTTCATTCCCGCTGTCAGTATCTTGTCGCCGAACCCCGACGTGATGGAGACGCGCCTGCCGAAGGCGTGCCACCGCCGCGGATCCGCGTTCCCCTTGTCGCGCGAAAGCAGCCGCGCCTTGTTCCGCAGCAGCCATGCGTAGACCCGCGGCGCCTCTTCCCGCACGCGCTCCTCCGGCAGCGGCGCGCCCGATTCGTCGTAAGGGAAGATCACGACGCGACGCGCAGGGTCGCGCCCGTTCTTCATCACCGACGCCTTGACGATAGGCCGCAGCATCCGGCGCTCCAAGCGCAGCGTCTCCCCGTTCGCGCGGCAGAGCGCGTAGTCGGCGTCCGCCGACGCCCCGTCGGTCTCCTCATCCGCCAGCCGCAGAATGAAAACGCCGTCGGCGAGCGTCTGAATCCCGACGTGAATCGCCGCGACTTCCCCCAACTTCGGCCCGCGCTTGGCCAATTTCCGCAAGCGCGCCCGGTCGGACGGCAGCGCCGCGGCCCACGGCGCCGACGGACGCGCCGGGTCGACCGCGATGCGCCCTGCCTTGCGGAACGCGCCCCCGTCGTACTTCTCGACAGGGATCGCCTGCGCCCGCCCGCCCTTCCGAATCACCGCTATCGCCGTGTAGGTCGTGACGTCCGCGAACACCTGATGCGCCGAGAAATCCAGAATCCGCGCGACTTCGTGCGACGCCGCGAGCAGATTGCGGAGCCGCGACCCCGAATCGGAGCGCAGCCAACTGGACGGCGTGATGTACGCGAGCGTCCCGCCCTCGGCGAGCAGGTCGAGCCCCAACTCGTAGAAGATCAGATACGAGTCCGTCGCGCCGCGCAGCGTCTCCCATTGCCCCGCGAGGCGCCTCCGGCGCGCCGCCTCCAGATGCTGCACCCGGATGTACGGCGGATTGCCGACCACGTGCGTGAACCGTCCGCGGTCGCCCCGGAACGCCGCGCGGTCGAAGGCGTCGCGCCGCTTCACGTTCCACTCGACCCGCTCGCCCGGATGCCGCGCCTCCAGCGCCGCGTCCAACCGCGCCCGGCAGCGCGCGACCGCCTCGCCGTCAATGTCGTAGCCCGCCATTCGCCGCAGCGCGCCCAGCGCCTCGTCCCGCTCCAGCGACGCGAGCAGCCGCTCCGCCGCGGGAACGAGAAACGCCCCGTCGCCGCACGCCGGATCGCAAATAGCCGCCGCCGCTAGTGCGCCCGGATCCGCTGGCAGCGCGTTGTCCAAGATCAGCGACGCGACCCACTCCGGCGTGTACACCACCCCGTGCCGCTTGCGGACGGATGCGGCCTGCGCCGTCATGGGCTGTGATGCCGCAACTTGATGCGGCGGCTGATGTTTGGAAAGAAGCGCCCTATGCCCCGCATCGCAGCGAGGAAGCGTTTTTCCAACGGCGACGGCATTTCCTCCCTCAACGAGCGTCAGGATAAGGTAGGCGGGAGTCTACCAATCCGCCCGCCGCGTCGCGCAAGGGGCGCGTGTCGCGCGAACCCCATAGGGCTGCCGCCTCGCTGCCCGCATAGGAGGGGATCTCCTGGGACGGACTCCTCGGCAGACCGATCCCCGCCCGCGCCGCCTGCTACACTCATAGAGAGGCGTCCCCGCATTGCGCGAGGGGCGCTCGTTTGCGCGTCCGAATGCGGCGCGGAGGGTTCGTGAGCCTCACGGGATTGCTCGATATGCTAGGGCGGTCGTCCGCCTACCGGCGGACGGCGGATGCGCTGGCGCGTCCGGGCGTTCACGCGGCGACCGCGCCCGACGCGGCGAAGGCTCTCGTGATCGCGGGGCTGCGGCGCGATTTGGGGCGCCCGACGCTCGTCCTCTGCCCGCATCCCGACGACGCGCGCCGTCTGCTGGCGCAGTTGGAGGCGTATTGCGACGCGGAGACGCCTGTGCTGCACTTCGCGGAGGCGGAGGTTCTGCCTTACGAGCGCCTGTCGGTGGAGTCCGGCACGGTGCACGAGCGCGTCCGTGCGCTGTGGGCGCTGGGCGGCGGAGAAGGCGCGCCGCCGGTCGTCGTGGCCTCCGTCACCGGCGCGCTGCAGAAGACGCTGAGCCCTGAGGCGCTGCGCGAGGGAGCGCGGACGATTCGCCGCGGCGACCGCATCGCAGTCGAGGCGCTGCTGATCCACTGGGCGCGGATGGGGTACGCCGTCGGGCCGATGGTGGACCATCCGGGAACGGCGGCGCGGCGCGGGGGAATCTTGGACGTCTACGGCGCGGGCAGCGAGCGTCCGGCGCGGATAGACCTCTGGGGCGACGAGGTGGACTCCATCCGCTTCTTCGATCCGAACACTCAGCGGTCGGCGGAGCCGGCGGAATCCGTAACCGTGCTTCCCGCAGGCGAGGCGCTCCCCGCGCTGGCCGACCGGAACCTTATGGACGAACTCACGCGGGGGCTGGACTTCACGAACACAGGCGAGGGCGAGCGCGGACGCGTTCAGGACGAACTCGCCGACCTACTGTCGGGCGTTTCCCTCGACAACGCCGCGCTCTACGCGGGCTTTCTGCTGCGGCATACGCTGCTCGACCATCTGCCGGACGACGCGCTCGTGATCGTGGACGAGCCGTTCGAGACTGCGGAAGCCGCGAGGCGCGTCGAGGGAAACGCCGAGCGGCTGCGGCTCGCCAAAGAGGAGCGCGGCAGTTTGCCGATGGGATTTCCGCCGCCGCTCGCGGATTGGGACAGCGCGTCGCGGACGCTGGAGGCGCTCCCGCGCCGGTTGACGCTCAGCCGCTACCACCATGCGGAGACGGGGGAAGGAGGCTCCGCGCTGGCCCTGCCGTTCGAGGCCGCGCCAGCCTACGAGGGAGCGGTCGCCGGCTTGGCGGAGGCGGCGCGGAGCGGTAAGCGCGGAGCGGTGGTGATCGCAACGCGGCATTCGCAGCGCTTGCGCGAGTTGCTCGAGGAGGAGGGCGTCGGCGCGGCGGAGACGCGGGAACTGGCCTCTTCCCCGCAGGAAGGCGTGACCATCGTCCATACCGGGATCGAGGGAGGCTGGACGCTTGCGGCGGAGGACGGCGGCCCGCCGGTGGCGACGCTGCTGTCGGACGCGGAGGTTTTCGGAACGCGGAAGCGCGAGGCGTCGCGCCCCCGGCGTCACGCGCAGCGGTTCCGCGCCGCGACAGTGGAGGAGTTGACGCCCGGCTCCTACGTCGTGCACGTGGATCACGGAGTCGGCAAGTTCATCGGCACGGCGCTGCGCTCCGGCGAGGACGGCGAGCAGGGCGGGCGGGAGTACTTCGTTTTGGAGTACGCGGGCGGCGACCGCCTTCACGTGCCGATGGAGCACCTCGCGCGGCTCTCCCCTTACGCGGGCGGCGACGAGACTCCGCCGTCGCCGACGCGGCTGGGCGGGCAAGAGTGGACGCGGGCCGTGGCGCGGGCGCGGGCGTCCACGAAACGGCTCGCCGTCGACCTCCTCGCGCTCTACGCCCGCCGGGAGTCGTCCGAAGGCTTTCCCCACGGAACGGACACGCCGTGGCAGCGGGAGATGGAGGACTCCTTCCCGTTCGTCGAGACGGGCGATCAGCAGCGCGCGATAGACGACGTTAAAGGGGATATGGAGACGGCGCGCCCGATGGACCGGCTGGTGTGCGGCGACGTGGGCTACGGGAAGACGGAAGTCGCGCTGCGGGCGGCGTTCAAGGCGGTGATGAGCGGAAAGCAAGCCGCCGTTCTCGTGCCGACGACGGTGCTGGCGCAGCAGCACTACTACAACTTCGCGGAGCGGATGGGGCCGTTTCCGGCGCGGGTGGAGATGCTGAGCCGGTTCCGCGCGCCGAAGGATCAGGAGGAGGTCGTGCGCGGGTTGCGCTCCGGCGACGTGGACGTCGTCATCGGAACGCACCGCCTCGTGCAGAAGGACGTCGCGTTCAACGACTTGGGCATCGTGATCATAGACGAGGAGCATCGCTTCGGCGTGGGGCATAAGGAGCGGCTGCGGGAGTTGCGGAGCGAGGTGGACGTCCTCGCGCTGACGGCGACGCCGATTCCGCGCACGCTGCATATGGCGATGTCCGGCATCCGAGACATATCCACGATCGAAACGCCGCCGGAAGAGCGGCTGCCGATCAAGACGTATCTCGCGGAGCGCTCGGACGACCTCGTGAAAGAGGCGGTTCAGCGCGAACTCGACCGGGGCGGGCAGGTGTTCTTTCTGCACAACCGCGTCAAGACGATTCATTTGGCGGCGTCCAATCTCCGCGAACTCGTCCCCGAGGCCCGCACGCTCGTCGCGCACGGTCAAATGCATGAGGACGAACTCGCGGAGCAGATGGAGCGATTCGCCGACGGCGAGGGCGACGTCCTCGTCTGCACGACGATCATCGAGTCGGGGCTGGACATTCCGAACGTCAACACGCTCATTGTGGACCGCGCCGACAGATTCGGGCTGGCGCAGTTGCATCAGTTGCGCGGGCGCATCGGGCGGCGCTCGCAGCGCGCCTACGCTTACCTGCTCGTGGAGCGCGGACGCAGGTTGACGGACACGGCGCGCCGCAGGCTGGAGACGATTATGGCCGCCACCGAACTCGGCGCCGGCTTCCGCATCGCAATGAAAGACTTGGAGATACGCGGCGCGGGCAATCTGCTGGGCGGCGAGCAGAGCGGCCACATTCACGCCATCGGGTTCGACCTGTACGCGCGGCTGCTGTCGGAAGCCGTCGCCGAGGCGCGGGCCGCCGCGAGCGGCGCGCCCCCGCCCGCCCCATCAGCCCCCGATCCGGTGGTGGACCTCGGGCTGCCGGCCGCGGTGCCGGAAGACCTCGTTCCTCACACGCCGGCGCGAATGGCGATGTATCAGCGGCTCGCCCGCGCCGAGACGCCGGAAGAAGTGGACGATTTGCCGCGCGAGTTCCGCGAGCGCTTTGGGCGGACGCTCCCCGACGAGTTGCACAATCTCCTCTTCGGCGTGCGCGTGCGCGTGCTGGCGAAAGCGGCGGGCGTGGAGTCCGTGACGCGCCGGAAAGACCGGGTGACGCTGAAACTGGTGGACGAGGCGGGCGGAGCGCGCTTCGCCCTCGAGCGCGCGCTCGGGCGCAACGCGACGGTCGGCAATCAGCAAGTGCATATCCCGCTGGATCAGGGCCGGACGCCGTGGGGCCAAGCGCTGCTGGAGGTCTTGCAGGCGCTGCGGGAGTTCCGCGATCAGTGGGAGTGACGAAGGGGTTAGGGGAAGGGGAGGAGTGGGAGAGCAGTCCGCGCCATCTTTATCTAGGCGAGCAGTGAGGCGCAGCGAAGAGGAGCGCGCCTCGCTGCGCAGGACCTCTACAGGACGCCGCCGCCCCAAGTGCGCTTGCGCGTCTCCAAACTCATAAACGTCTCCGTGTGGCGGACGCCCTCTATGAGACCGACGCGGTGGTGCAGGAAAGAGGCGAGCGCCTCGGAATTCGCAAGGTTCACCCAGATGAAGATGTCGTAACTGCCGGTCGTGATGGAGACGTGCTCGGCTTCCGGGAACGCGGCCAGTTCGTCGGCGACGGACTCGACCCGCGACGGGTCGACCTGCAAGCCGATGAAGGCGGAGGTGTGGTAGCCCAGCCGTTCGGGGTCAGAGACGGCGGTGACGCGGATGATCTTGTCTTGGAGCAGTTTGTTGAGGCGCCGGCGGGCGGTTCCCTCGCTCAGGCCGAGGTCGCGGCCCAGTTGGGCGTGAGAGGCGCGCCCGTCCTCGCGGAGGCATGCGATGACCTTCCGATCTATGTCGTCCATCGTGCTCCTCCTGAGCCCGGGCCGCGCCCATTGTGAGGAATTGACGGGGCGCAAGGAACCGGCGCTCGCTCAATCTTATCCGATTCGAGGGGACCGGCGGGCAATCCGGCGCGACGGCGGGAACCGGGGGCCGCGCGGGGACGCAATCGCGCGTCCGCCGCCGCTAGCGCTGAATGCGGGCGTCGCCGCGCGGCTGGAAGATCGAGCCCGCGCCGGGAAGGCCGGCGGGCGTCGAGCGCCCTTGCTTGCCGACGCCGGCGGCGCGCCCCCGCGCAAGAATGCCGAGCGCGGACGCCGCCGCGCCCGCGAGCGCGGCGCGCTTGAGGAACCCCCGACGGGTGACTGCGTTCTCTTTGGTCTGCGATTGGCCGGCCATCGTTCGGCGTTGCTCCTGCGGATATGCTCCGATGCGACGCTCCTATTGTAGGCGCGCGCGCTGCGATTTGCAAAGGGACGGCGCTCCCGCCTACGAGGGAATGACGGGAGGAGGGGCGCGGTTTCCGCCTGCGCGGGCCCCCTGCAGGAGAGCGGCGGACTAGAGGCCGTAAGATTCGAGGAAGCGGAGCCAAACCTCGCTGAGAGTGGGGAACGAGGGCGTCGCGTGCCAGAGGCGGTCGAGCGTCACCTCGCCCACGATGGCGATGGTCGCGGCGTGCGTGAGTTCGCCGACCTCAGGTCCCGCGAACGTCGCGCCGACGAGGACGCGGCGGTCTTCGTCCACGACGAACTTGACGCCGCCGCGAAAGTTCTCGCCATGCAGCGGGGCCGCGGCGACCAGCCAGCCGAATTCGACGGCGCGGACGTTCAATCCCCGCTCGCGGGCGGCGCGCTCCGTGAGGCCGACGCTGCCCAATTGCGGGTCGGTGAACACGACGGAGGGCGCGCCGAAAGCGTCCGCCCAGGCGGAGGCGTCCAGCCCGCGTATGTGGTCGCCCGCCTGCCGCGCCTGATACTTCCCTTGATGCGTGAGGAGGGCGCGCCCGTTCACGTCGCCGACGGCGTAGAGCCAGCCGCCTTCCACGCCCTCTACTTGCAGATGATCGTTCACGCGGACGAAACGCTCCGCGGCGGCGCCGACGCTCTCCAGGCCGATCCCCTCCACGACGCCGGTTCGCCCCGCCGCGACGAGCAGTTCGGCGGCGCGCAGCGTTTCGCCGTTGTCCATCACGACGCTGACGCCCGCGCCGTCGCGGCTTGCGGACGCCACGACGCAGCCCAGCCGGAAGACGACGCCTTGCTCCTCCAGCGATTCGATGACGGCGCGAAGGGCGAACGGCTCGAAAACGACGGATTCCTCCGGCGTCCGGCGCTCCAAAACGGTCACCTCCGCCGTTCCGAGCGATTTCCACGCCTGCGCCATCTCCAACCCGACGACGCCTCCGCCGATGATGATGAGGCTTTCGGGAACGCTCTTAGCGGAGGTCGCCTCGCGGCTCGTCCAGGGCGCGGCTTCCGCGAGCCCCTCGATGGGCGGAATGAACGCGGCGGAGCCGGTGGCGAGCACGACGGCCTTGCGCGCCTCGAGTTCTATGCTCCCGCCGTCCGCCGTTTCGACGTCGACGCGGCGCTCTCCGGCGAGTTTGCCTTTGCCGCGGATGAGCGTCGCGCCGACGGACGCCACCCATCGGGCTTGGGGCTCGTCGTTCCAGTGGCTTGCGAAAGCGTCGCGGGCGCGGAGGGCGCGGGCGGCGTCCGCCTCGCCGGTTACGGCGCCGCGGGCGGCGGGAACGCGGCGCGCGGCGGCGAGCGCCTCGCCGGGGCGGAGAAGCGCTTTGCTGGGCATACACGCCCAGTAGGTGCACTCGCCGCCGACGAGTTCGTCTTCGACGATGGCCGTGCTGAGCCCGGCGGGAGCGGTGCGTCCGGCGACGTTCTCGCCTGCGGCGCCTCCGCCGATGATAATGACGTCGTAGATGTCGGGCATCGCGCGCTCCTGATGAGTGGTTGCGGCGCTGTTCAGCGCAGATGCTCCGCGAAGAAAGCGAGCGTCTTTTCCCAGGCGTCGGCTGCCGCCTCCGGGCGATGGCTTGCGCGGTCGTCGCAGAAGAAGCCGTGCCCCGCGCCCTCGTAGTAGTGGAAGGCGTGATCTTTGCCGAGCGCGGTCAGCCGCTCGCCGAGCGCGCGCGCCTGTTCCGGCGTCGGGTTCTGATCGTCCTCGCCGAAGAAGCCGATGAGAGGAATCGCCAGCCGGTCGGCCTCGCGCATCGCGGAGAAGGCGCCGGGCGCGTCGTCGCCGGGGAACATAAAGCCGCCGTAGTAGACGGCGGCCGCCGACAAGCCGCTGGCGCGGACGGCGGACTGCATCGCCACGCGCCCGCCGAGGCAGAAGCCGACGATGCCGATCGGGCCGACGCCAGGCTCGGCGCGCAAGCGGTCAACGGCGGCTTGGACGTCGGCGTCTATGGAGGCGTCGCCGAAACCGCCGGAGCGGAGGTCTTCGCGCATCTCTTGGAGTTTGTCGTAGGGAGCGAAGCGGAGGCGCCCCGAGCGGTGGAAGAGGTCGGGCGCGGCGGCGGCGTAGCCTTCCTGCGCGAATCGCCGGACGACGCCGACGATATTGAGGTTCACGCCGAACGCCTCCATAACGACGATGACGCCGGGGCGCGCTCCGCCGTCCGCAGGGCGTGAGAACGGCATCGCCATCGGGCCGTCGGGCGTCTGCGCGTCGATGATTTCGTCCACCGTGTCCATGGGATTCTCCTGCGCTTCGTTCTATCGCCCCAACGAGGGAACGTTCGGGGGCCCGCAGGCCATCGTAACAGAGGGTCAAGTAGGTCGGCGGGACCCGCGCTCAGCCCGTTCGTTGCGGAATTGGGCGGCGGCGATGTTTGACAACGGGGCGGGGGATGTGTAACATTGCTTTTTGCGCCCGAAATGGGCGCGAATGGGCGCGGACGGCGGAAGGCTGGCCGCGAGCGCAAGGGAGTCCGCACGATGCCGACGGTGAATCAGTTGGTGCGCCAGGGGCGCAAGCGCGTGGTGAAGAAGACCAAGGCGCCTGCGCTTCGGTTCGTGCGGAACAGCCTTCGGAACCGGGTGTACCGGGGAGGCGGGAGCCCGCAGAAGTTGGGCGTCTGCGTTCAGGTGCGGACGGTTACGCCGAAGAAGCCGAATTCGGCTCTGCGGAAGGTGGCCCGGGTGCGAATGACGAACGGGATGGAGGTTACGGCCTACATTCCGGGCGAGGGGCACACGCTGCAGGAGCACTCCGTCGTTCTGATACGCGGGGGCCGCGTGAAGGACTTGCCGGGCGTCCGGTATCACATTATCCGGGGGGCGCTGGACGCCACCGGGGTGAACGGGCGGAAGCAGGGGCGGAGCAAGTACGGGACCAAGCGGGGCTAGCGCCCCGTCGGGGTCTCCGTCCTCACGGTTGCTGATTGGCGACGGCGCGAGCCTGCCTGCGGCGCGGCGCGAGGGCTGGCGTCCGTGTGATTTGCGCGCTTGACGCGCGGAGGAAGGGGAACAGGATAGATGTCTCGCCGACGTCGGGCTGAGCGTCGCGCGCCTGTGGCGGATCCGCGCTACGGGAGCGTTACGCTCGCCAGTTTCATCAACCGCGTGATGCTGAACGGGAAGAAAACCGTGGCGCAGCGCGCGGTGTATCAGGCGCTGGAGCAAGTGGAGCGGGACACGAACCGCGACGCGATGGAGGTGTTCCAGACGGCGCTTCGGAACGTTACGCCGATGGTGGAGGTGAAGCCGCGGCGGGTGGGCGGAGCGACGTATCAGGTGCCGGTGGAGGTGCCGGAGCGCCGGCGGAACGCGCTGGCGATGCGCTGGCTGATCCGGTTCGCGCGGGCGCGGACAGGGCAGCCGATGCGGTCGCGGCTGGCGAGCGAGATCGTAGACGCATCGCGGGGGCAAGGGGCGGCGGCGCGGCGGCGCGAGGAGATGCACCGCATGGCCGAGGCGAACCGGGCGTTCGTCCACTACCGCTGGTGATTCGGAAGAGTTCGAGATGACGGTCGATCTGCGAAAAGTCCGCAACATTGGGTTCATCGCCCACATAGACGCCGGCAAAACGACGGTGACGGAACGGGCGTTGTTCTTCACGGGCCGGACGTACAAGTTGGGGGAGGTGCACGAGGGGACGGCGGTGATGGACTGGATGGCGCAGGAGCGCGAGCGCGGCATCACGATCACGTCGGCGGCCACGCGCGCGAGTTGGAAGGGCCATCGGATCAACATCATTGACACGCCGGGCCACGTGGACTTTACGGCGGAGGTGGAGCGCAGCCTGCGCGTTTTGGACGGCGGCGTGGTGGTGTTCGACGCGGTCGCCGGCGTGCAGCCGCAGTCGGAGACGGTTTGGCGTCAGGCCGACCGCTACAGGGTGCCGCGGATTTGTTTCGTGAACAAGATGGACCGGATCGGGGCGGACTTCGATAAGACGATGGCGTCCATCAGGCGCCGGCTGAAGGCGGTTCCGGTTCCGGTGCAGCATCCGATTGGGGCGGAGGACCAGTTCCACGGAGTGGTGGACCTCGTTGAGGAGAAGGCGTGGTTCTTCGAGCGCGGGGGCGCGTCGGGCGAGATGCGGGAGGGGGAGATTCCGCCGGAGTTGCGCGGAGAGACGGCGCGGGTTCGGGAGGAGATGATCGAGCGCATCGCGGAGAACGACGACAGCGTGCTCGAGCAGTTCCTGGCGGGGGAGACGCCGGCGCCGGACGAGATCAAGGCGGCGCTGCGGCGCGCGACGATAGCGAACCAGGCCGTGCCCGTGGTGTGCGGCTCCGCGCTGCAGAGTTTGGGCGTGCAACTCGTGCTGGACGCCGTGCTGGACTATCTCCCGTCGCCGCTGGACGTTCCGGCGGTCGTGGGGAAGACGTTGAGCGGGGACGGGGAAGCGGAGCGGCGGGCGGACGCGGACGAGCCGTTCGCGGCGCTGGCGTTCAAGGTGGTTTCCGACCCTTACGCGGGGCGGCTGGTGTATTTCCGCGTGTACTCGGGCTCTATGAAAGCCGGGGCGAGCGTGTACAACCCGACGAAGGGCGCGCGCGAGCGGATGGGCCGCATTATGTTTATGCACGCGAATCACCGCGAGGACGCGGAGAGCATTTCGGCGGGGGAGATCGGGGCGGCGGTGGGGCTGAAGAACACCTTCACCGGAGAGACGATCTGCGACGAGAAGCAGCCGGTCGTTCTGGAGACGATCCGCTTTGCGGAGCCGGTGATTTCAGTAGCGATCGAGCCGTCCACGCGGGCGGAGCAAGACAAACTGACGGACTCGCTGATCAAACTGGCGGAGGAGGATCCTACGTTCCGCGTGCGGTACGATCAGGAAACAGGGCAGACGGTGATGTCGGGGATGGGCGAGTTGCACTTGGAGATTCTGGTCGACCGTCTGAAGCGGGAATTCAACGTGGGGGCGGCGGTTGGCCGCCCGCAAGTGGCGTACCGCGAGGCGATCACCCGTCCGGCGAGGGCGCGCGGGCGGTTCGTGCGGCAGACGGGCGGACGCGGCCAATTCGGCGACTGCGCGCTGGAGATCGAGCCGGGCGACCAGGGGACAGGGTTCGTGTTCGAGAACCGCATCGTGGGCGGGGCCATCCCGCGCGAGTACATTCCGGCGGTGAGCAAAGGGGCGGAGGAAGCGCTGCGGAACGGCGTCATCGCGGGGTATCCGGTGATGGACGTGAAGGTCGCGGTGGTGGACGGCTCATTTCACGCGGTGGACTCTTCGGAGATGGCGTTCAAGATCGCCTCGAGCATGGCGATCAAGGACGCGCTGGCGAAGGCGGGGCCGGTTCTGCTGGAGCCGGTGATGGAGTTGCAAGTGGTGACGCCCGGGGAATATCTGGGCGAAGCGCTTGCGGATCTGAACAGTCGGCGCGGGCGGATACGATCTATGGAAGGGCACGGCGACACGCAGGTGGTCGAGGCGGACGCTCCGCTAGTGGAGATGTTCGGCTACGCGACGGACTTGCGCTCGCTGACGCAGGGGCGCGCGAACTACACGATGGAGTTCGGGCGGTACGAGAAGGCGCCGGAGTCGACGGCGCAAGCGGTCGCGCGGAGCGCGTAGGAGACTAGGGATCGTGGTGGAACAGGCAATTCCGCGGGCGCGAGCCGGCCAATCGGCCGGGGCCGGGCAGAAGGTGCGCATCATTCTGCGCGCGTTCGACCACAAACTGGTTGACCAGTCGTCGGCGCAGATCGTGGAGGCCGCGGAGCGGACAGGCGCGGCGGCGGCGGGGCCGGTGCCGTTGCCGACGCGGATCAAGCGGTTTTGCGTGATTCGCTCCCCGCACATCGACAAGGACTCGCGGGAGCATTTCGAATTGCGGACGCACAAGCGGCTGGTGGACATTCTCGAGCCGAACTCCAAGACGATAGACGCGCTGACCCGGCTGCAGATGCCGGCGGGCGTGGACATTTCCATTAAGTTGTGAGCGCGATGATCGAAGGGTTGCTTGGCAAAAAGATCGGGATGACGCACCTCTTCGGGGCGGAGGCGCGGGTCGTTCCCGTTACGGCGCTGGAAGTCGGGCCGTGCGTGGTTACGCAGATTCGGACGAAGGCGCGGGACGGGTACGAGGCCGTGCAGATCGGCTACGGCGACGTGAAGCAGTTGAACAAGCCTGCGGCGGGGCACCTCGCGGCGTCCGGCGCGCGGGTTCGGCGGTTGCGCGAGTTCGAGGCGGACGACGTCTCGGCCTACCGGGTCGGGCAGCGGCTGCGCGTCAGCCTGTTCCAGTCCGGCGACTTCGTGGACGTGGTGTCCACGACGAAAGGGCGCGGCTTCCAGGGCGCGATGAAACGCCACGGCTTCGGGGGCGGACAGAAGACGCACGGACAGGGCGACCGCGGACGGGCGGTCGGCTCCATCGGAGCGGGAACGTATCCCGGGCGCGTGCTGAAGGGCAAGAAAATGCCCGGGCATATGGGGAACAAGCGCAAGACGGTCCGCAAGTTGCGGGTGGAGTTGGTGGATGCGGAGCGCAACTTGCTGTTCGTGCGCGGCCCCGTTCCGGGCTCGCGCAATACGATGGTGATGATTCGCTACGCGCACGGCGTTCCGGTGTCGGAGCGCATCGAGCCTGAGATCGTGGAGATGCTGGGGTCGGCGGTCGCGGCGAAACCGGAAGAGTCCGCCGTCGCCGTTGAGCCCGAGCCCGCCGCCGAGGCTGATGCGGTCGAGGAGCCTGCGGCGGAGGCGGATGTTGCCGAAGAGCCTGCGGGCGAGGCGGAGTCTGGTGCGGCGGCGGACGCCGCCGAGGAGCCTGCCGCGGAAGAGGGGGCGCCTTCCAGCGATGGCGCAGGCGGGGAAGGGGAGCGCTCCTAATGCAGTTGCCGCAATACGATCTGAATGCGAGCGAGACGGGGACGCTGGAGGTCAGCGACGTCGTTTTCGGCGCGCCGGAGAACGCGGAGTTGCTGCATCAGGCGCTCGTGTATCACCGGGCGAATCAGCGGCGGGGCTCCAGCAGCACGCTGACGCGGGGGCAGGTGAGCGGAACCGGGCGGAAGCCGTTTTCGCAGAAGGGGACGGGGCGCGCGCGGCAAGGTTCGTGGAAGTCGCCGCACCATCGCGGGGGCGGGGTGGCTTTCGGGCCGTCGCCGCGCTCGCACCGGCAGCGTATGCCGAAGCGCATGCGCCGGCAGGCGATTCGCGCGGCGCTTTCCGGCAAGGCGTCGGCGGAGCGGCTGTTCGTCGTGGAAGGCTTGGACGAAATCGAGAAGAAGACGCGCGCGATGGCGGAGACGCTCGCGGCGTTCGGCGTGACAGGGTCCGCGCTCGTCGTGACGGGAGCGGAGTCGCAGGCGGGGCTCGCGGCGCGGAACATCAACCGCGTCAAGGCGATTCGCGCCGATCTGCTGAACACGCTGGATCTGCTGCGCTACGACGCGGTGCTGATCAGCCCGGAAGCGGCGCGGCGGGCCGGCGAAATCTGGTCGGACACGCGGCGCGTGCGGAAAGCGGAGGCCGCGTAATGCACGTCTTTCAGGCGCTGAAGCGCCCGCTGATAACGGAGAAGTCCACGCTGCTGCAAGAGCAGAACAAGTACGTCTTCGAGGTGCTGCCGACCGCGAACAAGGCGCAGGTGCGGGAGGCGGTGCAGCGGGCTTACGAAGTGAAGGTCAAGAGCGTGAACATCGTGCATACCCCGGGCGAGAACCGGCGTTTGCGGAACGGTCGCTGGCTTCGCACGCCCGCGACGAAGAAAGCGATCGTGACCCTCGCCGCAGGCGGAACGATCCAGTTGTTCGAGGGAGCGTAGCGATGCCGTTGAAGCGACTGCGGCCAACAAGCGCGGGAGTCCGCGCGGCGGTGCGCCCCGACTTTTCGGAGGTGACGCGCCGCGCGCCTCACAAGCCGCTGACGAAGGGGCTTCGGAAGAGCGGGGGGCGGAACGCTCGCGGCAAGATGACCGTCCGCCACCGCGGAGGCGGGGCGAAGCGCGCCTGGCGCGACGTGGACTTCAAACGCGACAAGGCGGGGATTCCCTGCCGGGTCGAGTCCATCGAGTACGACCCGAACCGCTCGGCGCGCATCGCGCTGCTGGTGTACGCGGACGGCGAGCGGCGCTACATTCTCGCCCCGAACGGGGTGAAGGTGAACGACCGGCTGATGTCGGGGCCGGGCGCGGAGATCAAAGTGGGGAACGCGCTGCCGCTTTCGGCGATTCCGACGGGCACGCAAGTGCACAACATCGAGTTGCAACCGGGCCGCGGCGGCCAAATGTGCCGCGGCGCGGGGACGGGAGCGCAGTTGCTGGCGCGGGACGAGCGTTTCGCGCTGCTGCGGCTGCCGTCCGGCCAGATTCGGCGCGTGCCGAGCGCAGGGTTCGCAACGATAGGGCAAGTGGGGAATCCCGAGCACAAGAACGCCTCGCTCGGCAAGGCCGGGCGGAACCGCCATAAGGGGAAGCGTCCGCACACGCGGGGAACCGCGATGAACCCGAGCGATCACCCGCACGGCGGCGGCGAAGGCCGCGCAGGCATTGGGATGACGCATCCGAAGACGCCGTGGGGCAAGCCCGCGCTGGGACCGAAGACGCGCCGCCGGATGCACACGGACGTGTTCATCGCGCGCGACAGGAGGAAGCGGTAGTTATGTCCCGTTCCGTGAAGAAGGGCCCCTACGTGCATCCGAAACTGGCCAAGAAGGTTACGCGGGCGCAGCACACCGAGTCGAAGGTCGTGATCCGCACCTGGTCGCGCGCCTCCACGATTATGCCGGATATGCTCGGCATGACGATCGCGGTGCACGACGGCAGGCGCCACATCCCGGTGTTCGTGACGGAGAACATGGTGGGGCACAAGTTGGGCGAGTTCGCGCCGACGCGGACGTTCCGGGGGCACATCTCGAAGTCCGAGCGGCAGTCGTCGGTGAGGCGGTAGGCGATGGCGGTTCGCGCGCTGGGGAAACAGATCGGCATATCGCCGAAGCGGGTGCGCCCGTTGCTGCGGGCGCTGCAAGGCCGCCCGGCGCAGGCCGCGATAGACGAGTTGCGGTTTCAGCCGGGGCCGACCGCCGAGCAGGTGCGGAAGTTGCTGAAGTCGGCGGCGGCCAACGCCGAGAACAACGAGGGGATGGACCCGACGCGGCTTGTGGTGGTTTCGGCGTTCGCCAACCAGGCGGTGCAGGCGCGGCGTATGCGCGCCCGCTCGCGGGGCAGGATGGGCCGCGTTCGGCGGCAGGCGAGCCACATCACCATCGTCGTGGACGAGCAGGGAGACTAGGCGTGGGACACAAGACGCATCCGATCGGTTTCCGCCTGGGCGTTATCCGGGAGTGGCAGTCGCGCTGGTTCGCGGGGAGCGCGAAACAGTACTCGGCCAACGTCATCGAGGACTGGAACATCCGCGAGGTGATCCGCAAGCAGTACGTCGAGGCGGGCATCTCCCGGGTGGAGATCGAGCGCAGTTCGCAGGACCTGACGGTCAACGTGCACACGGCGCGTCCCGGCATCGTGATCGGGCGTGGCGGGCAGCGCGTGGACGAGTTGCGGAAAGTCATCGAGAAGGCCGCGGGAGGCAAGCGCGTGCGCCTGAACGTGCTGGAGATACGCCAGCCGGAGTTGGACGCCTTCCTGGTGGCGCGCAGCGTGGCCGACCAACTGGAGCGGCGCGTGATGTACCGCCGGGCGACGCGGCAGGCCGTGATGCGCTCGATGCAAGCGGGCGCGCGGGGCATCAAGGTGATGGTGTCCGGACGCTTGGGCGGCGCCGAAATCGCGCGGCGCGAGAAGGTGATGGACGGGCGCGTGCCCCTCCACACGCTCCGCGCCGACATAGACTACGGGCTCGCCGAAGCGAACACGACAATGGGGCGCATCGGCGTGAAGGTTTGGATTTACCGGGGCGACGTGCTCAAGGAGCCGGAGCGCCCGCAACCGGCGGCGCCTGAGGTTTCGGCGGAGGTCGTCGCGGCGGCGCAAGAGGCCCTCGCGGCGCAGGCCGCCGCCCCTCCGGCCCCATCCATAGCGGCGCCGGGGGCGGAGGCTCCCCCCGCCGCGACGGAAAGCGCGCCTGCGAACGTCGCGGCGGACGCCGGAGACGGCGCGAACGCGCATACGGGATCGGCGAACGCGGACGGCGAGGAGGCGGCGAATGCTTCAGCCTAAGCGGACGAAATACCGCAAGCAGCACCGGGGCCGGATGCGCGGCGTCGCGACGCGCGGCAGTTCCGTGCGGTTCGGCGACTTCGGATTGAAGTCGCTGGACGCGGGGTGGGTTACGGCGCGCCAGATCGAGGCGGGCCGCCGCGCCATCACGCGCCACCTCCGGCGAGGCGGGCAGGTTTGGATTCGGGTGTTTCCGGCCAAGCCGATCACCCGCAAGCCTGCGGAGACGCGGCAGGGCGGCGGCAAGGGGCCCGTGGACGCCTGGGTCGCGCTGGTCAAGCCCGGGCGCGTAATGTACGAGGTTGGGGGCGTGTCGGCGGAACTGGCGAAAGCGGCGCTGTCCCGCGCCGCCCAGAAGATGCCGGTGCAGACGCGAATGGTCAGCAGAGAGGAGCCGCTGGTCGTCAACTAGCGGCGTGGGAAGCGATGAGACCGAAGATCGAAACGGCGCGCGCGCTGTCGGACGAACGCCTCAAAGAGGAGGAGTTCAACACGCGCTTGGAACTGATGAACCTGCGCTTCAAGGTGGCCACGCGGCAGCTCTCCGATCCGTCGGAGTTGCGGAACGCGAAGCGCCGCTTGGCGCACATTCTGACGGTGGCGCGTGAGCGCGAACTCCGGGAGGGCGGGCTATGACAACCGACCTTGAAGCCCGCCGCAAAAGCCGCGTCGGGCGCGTGGTGAGCGACGCGATGGACAAAACCGTCGTGGTCGCCATAGAGCGCCGCGTTCCCCATCCGCTCTACCACAAGTCCGTGCGCCGCGTGAAAAAGTTCAAGGCGCACGACGAGGGCAACGCCTACCAAGTGGGCGACGTGGTGCGGCTGATCGAAACGCGCCCGCTCTCGCGCACGAAACGCTGGCGCGTCGCCGAACTCCTCCAGCGCGAAGAGGTCGTGGCGGCGCTGGCGGTGGTCGAGCCGGAACCCGAACCCGCGCCGGAACCCGAGCCTGCGGTCGAGGCCGTGGTCGCGGCGGCGGTCGCCGTCGGCGCCGGCGAGCCGCAAACCGGCGGGGAGACGGACGCCGTCGAGGAGATTGCGCCCGCCGCCGGGGAAACGGCTGACGAACCGGAGACGCAGGAAGAAGAGCCCGCTGCCGAGGAAGCCGCGCCGGAAGAGGCCGTTGCGGAAGAATCCGCGGACGAGGAAGCGCTAGCGGTGGAATCTCCTGGCGATGACGCAGGCGGCGAACCGGAAGCCGCCGCCGAGGCGCCTGAGGCTGAGGCCGACGCGGGTAATGCGGCTGGCGAAGCCGAGCCCGCCGCCGAGGAGTCCGTCGCGCAAGAAGAGTCCGTAGCCGAGGAGGCTGAGGCCGTTGCGGATGACGCGGCTGGCGAGGCCGAATCCGCCGCCGAGGAGCCCGTCGCGCAAGAAGAATCCGTAGCCGAGGAGGCTGAGGCCGTTGCGGATGACGCGGCTGGCGAGGCCGAATCCGCCGCCGAGGAGCCCGTCGCGCAGGAAGAGGCGGATGAGCCGGAAGCCGCGGCGGAGCCCGTTGCGGAAGAGACCGACGCGGAGACTGACCTCGCGGCTGCGGAGCCGGCGGAAGAAGCCGCCGACGGCGGAACGGCTGCGGAGCCGGGGGCCGGCGCGGAGTCGCAAAGCGCGGAGAAGACGTCGTGATTCAGCCGCAGACGCGCCTCAACGTGGCCGACAACTCCGGCGCCAAAGAGATTATGTGCTTCAACATCCCGGGCGGGACGCGCAGGCGCTACGCCCGGGTGGGCGATGTGATCGTCGCGTCGGTGAAGCACGCGCAGCCCAACAGCGCGGTGAAGAAGGGCGAAATTGTCCGCGCCGTGGTCGTTCGGACGAGCGCGGTCACCAAGCGGCCCGACGGCTCCACCATTCGCTTTGACGACAACGCGGCGGTTATCCTGACGCAAGCGGAGACGCCGCGCGGAACGCGGATCTTCGGCCCGGTGGCCCGCGAGTTGCGCGAGCGCAACTTTATGCGGATCGTCTCCCTAGCCCCGGAGGTGCTGTAATGACGGCGCGGCTGCAGCGCGACGACGAAGTGATGGTGATCGCCGGGCGCGACAAGGGTAAGCGCGGCAAGATTCAGCGTATGCTGCCGGACAGCGGCAAAGCGCTGGTGGAGGGCGTGAACGTCGTGAAGCGTCACCTGCGCGCAGGCGCGGAGGGCGCGCGGCAAGCGGGCATCATCGAGAAAGAGATGCCTATCCACGCCGCGAAACTGATGCCGGTCTGCCCAGCCTGCGCGAAGCCGACGCGCATAGCGATCAAAGCGCTGGAGGACGGCAGGAAGTCGCGTATGTGCAAGAAGTGCGAGGGGATGTTCAGTTGACGACAGACGCCGAAAGCGCCGAAGCCGCCCCCGAGCGGGCGGCAGCCGAAGAGAAGCCGAAGCGGGCCGCGCGCCCCAAGCGCAGCGCGGCGGGCGAGGCCGCCCCTGCCGCTCCTGCCGCCGCGCCTCGGGCGCGCCGAAGCCGGGCCGCCGCCGCCGGTCAGCCGGTCGAGGTCGCCGCCGATGCCGCGCCGCCGGACGCGAGCGATGCCGCTCCCGCTGCGGGACGGACGCGCGCGCGCCGCGCCGCGCCGAAGCAAGCGGAACCCGCCCCGCCCCAGCGCGCTGCGGCGCCCCGGTTGATGGAGCGCTACCGCGCCGAGATTCGCGGCCAGATGATCCGCGAGTTCGGCTACGCGAGCCCGATGCAGGCGCCGGAGGTGAAGAAGGTCGTTCTGAACGTCGGGCTCGGCGAAGGGCTGACCAACAGCCGCGCGCTCGAGACGACGCCGGAGCACATAGCCGTCATCACCGGCCAGAAGCCCGTCATCACCAAAGCGAGCAAGTCGGTCGCGGGATTCAAGGTTCGGGAGGGGCAATCCATTGGCGTGATGGTTACGCTGCGCGGAAAGCGAATGTACGAGTTCCTCGACAGAATGATCTCGACGGCGCTCCCGCGCATCAGAGACTTTCGCGGCGTGCCGCGGAATTCCTTCGACGGGCGGGGAAACTACTCGCTCGGCTTTCGGGAGCAGATCGTGTTCCCTGAGATAGATTACGGGAGCGTTGACCGCGTGCGCGGATTCCAGGTGGTGATCGCCACCAGCGCCCGCACCGACGCGGAGGGATTCCGGCTCCTCGAGTTAATGGGGATGCCGTTCGCCCGCCCGGCGGCGAACTAAGGGACGGAGGAACCTTGGCGAAGAAGAGCAAAATTGCGAAGTGGAAGCGGACGTCGCCCTACAAGGCGCGCGCGATGAACAGGTGCAACCGCTGCGCCAGGCCGCGTGCGTACATACGGTTCGCGGGCCTGTGCCGCGTCTGCTTCCGCCAGATGGCGCTTAACGGCCACCTGCCGGGCGTCCGGAAGGCGAGTTGGTGAGGCGAGCGCTATGACGATGACCGACCCCATCGCGGATATGCTGACCCGGATACGGAACGGACTGCTCGTCCGTCACCCCGACGTCGACGTGCCTTCCTCCAGGGTGAAGGCGTCCATCGCCGAGATCCTGAAACGGGAAGGCTACATCGCCGACTACAGCGTGACGCAGCGGGCGCCGCAGAGTTCGCTGCGCCTGCAGTTGCGCTACAACGCGAACCAGGAGCCCGCGATTGCGGGGCTGAAGCGCGTGAGCAAGCCCGGTCTGCGGATCCACGTCCAGAAGAAGGAAGCGCCGCGCGCCTTCGGGGGCATCGGCATCTCCATCGTCTCGACCTCGCAGGGAATAATGACGGGCCGCGAGGCGTTCCGCCGGGGCATCGGCGGCGAACTCATGGCCTACGTCTGGTAGGAGCGCAAAGTGTCCCGAATCGGCAAAAAGCCCATTCCCATTCCCAGCGGCGTCTCAGTGGAGGCGACCGGCGATGAGGTGGTGGTGAAGGGCGCGAAAGGCGAGTTGCGCCAAACCGTCAGCCCCGGCATCACGGTGCGGGAAGAGGACGGCGCAATCGTGGTCGCCCGAGCGACGGACGAACGCCGCCACCGCGCCCTGCACGGGCTGACGCGCGCGCTGGTCGCCAATATGGTCGCCGGCGTGAGCGACGGCTTCACCCGGACGCTGGAGCTCGTCGGCTACCGCGTGCAAGCGCAAGGCCGCGCCGTCAACTTGCAGTTGGGGTTCAGCCATCCGGTCGTGATCGACCCGATGGAAGGGGTGGAGTTCGTGGTGGAGGGGAACAACCGCGTGCACGTGCGCGGCATAGACAAGCAGGCGGTCGGGGAACAGGCGGCGCGCATACGGCGCCTGCGCCCCCCGGACGCCTACAAAGGCAAAGGAGTGCGGTACGCGGGCGAGCAGATCCGTCTGAAGCCCGGGAAGTCCGCAGGCAAGAGGGCTTAGCGAAATGGCGAAAGTCAAGACACGCCGGGCGGCGCGGCTCACGCGCCACCGCAGGTTGCGGAGGCGGTTGTCCGGCACGGGCGAGCGTCCGAGGCTCAATGTGTTCCGCAGCGCGCGGTTCACCTACGCGCAGGTGATAGACGACGCTTCGGGGCGCACCATCGCGGCGGCGAGTTCGCGGGAATTGCCCAAGGGCGAGTCCCGCAAGTCGGACGCCGCCAAGCAAGTGGGCAAGATGGTCGCCGAGCGCGCCAAAGCGAAAGGCGTGTCGGCGGTCGTGTTCGACCGGGGCGGGTATCAGTACCACGGGCGCGTGAAAGCGCTGGCCGACGGCGCTCGGGAAGAAGGGCTGGTGTTGTAGGCGTATGGTGACGAGCGAACGGGAGCGTTCCAACGAAGAGCAGCCCGACCTCCAAGAGAAGGTCGTGCACATCCGCCGCGTGGCCAAAGTCGTCAAGGGCGGACGGAACCTGACCTTCAACGCGGTCGTCGTCGTCGGAGACGGCGAGGGCAGCGTCGGCGTCGGCTTCGGCAAAGGCAAAGCCGTGCCGGACGCCATCCGCAAGGGAGCGGCGACCGCGCGCAAGGATATGACGGCGATCGCGCTGAACGGCTCGACGATTCCGTATGCGGTGACAACCAAGTTCCGCGCGTCCACGGTGCTGCTGCGTCCGGCCCAGCCGGGAGCGGGCATCAAGGCCGGAGGCGCGGTTCGGGCGGTAATGGAGGCGCTTGGCGCCAAAGACGTCGTCGCCAAGGCGTTGGGCAGCCGCAATCCGATCAACGTCGTGCAAGCCGCGCTGCAGGGGCTGCGCCAGTTGCAAGGCGCGCCGACGGACGGCGAAGAGGCGCCGCAGCGAGCGTCGCTGCCCCCTGCGCCCGACCGCCGGGCGCCCCTCCGCCGCGAGGCGAGCCCACGGCGCGACCGTGACAGAGGCGAACGCGGCGACAGAGACAGGGGCGGCTACCGCGGAGACCGCGACAGAGGCGACCGCGACAGAGGCGACAGAGGCGGCGGCGACCGCGGCGGCGGCGACCGGGACAGAGGCGACCGCGGCGAGCGGCGAGCGGCCGAATCCGCGCCTGCGCCCGCAGCGGCCGGCGCTCCGGCGGCCGCGCAGTAGGAAGCGGGAAGAGATGGCGAAATTGCGGATCAAATGGGTGCGGAGCGGCATCGGCTACGAGCGCAGCCAGCGCCGCACCATCAAGGCTCTGGGGCTCAGGCGCCTCCAGCACGAGGTCGTGCGCGAGGACAGCCCGACGATTCGCGGGATGGTGCACAAAGTGCGCCACCTGGTCTCCGTGAGCGCGGGAGAGGAGGGCTAGCAATGCAAGCGCACACCGTGCGGTCCGCCCACGCGCGCCCCAAGCGGAAGCGCGTAGGCCGGGGCGACGGATCAGGGAAGGGCACGTACTCCGGGCGCGGGATGAAGGGCCAGAAAGCCCGCTCCGGCGGCGGAGTGCGCCCAGGCTTCGAAGGCGGACAGAACCCGCTCATCAAAGGCTTGCCGATGCTGCGCGGGTTCCGCAACCCGTTCCGCGTGGAATACCAAGTGGTGAACGTCGGCAGGCTGGCCGCGCTGCCCGACGACGTCGCCGACGTCACGCCCCAAACGCTCAAGGAGCGCCGCATGGTGCGCCACGCCGACAAGCCCGTGAAGTTGCTGGGCGGCGGCGAGTTGACCCGCGCCTTCGCCGTGCAAGGCGTGAAGGTTACGGCGTCCGCCAAAGCCGCGATAGAAGCCGCGGGCGGCGTGGTCGTGGAGGCGTAGCAAGTGCGCGCCGCCCAAACCGCATCGCGCGAGCAGCCGGGCAGGCCCGCGCTCATCCAAGCGATGATCGACGCCTTCAGGACGCCGGACCTCCGGGCCCGCATCCTGTTCGTGCTGGGGATGCTCGTCATCTTCCGCCTGCTCGCGCACGTGCCGGTTCCCGGCGTCGAGCGCTCCGCCCTGGGCAACCTGTTCCAGAACAACCCGCTCGTCCCCCTCTTCGACCTGTTCAGCGGCGGCGGCTTGCGGAATATGAGCATCGCCGCGCTCGGCGTGTTCCCCTACATCACCGCATCCATCGTCATTCAGGTGCTGACGCCCGTGCTGCCCCAATTGCAAGCGCTCTCCAAAGAGGGCGACAGCGGTCGGCAGCGGATCAATCAGATTACGCACTGGCTCACGGTGCCCATCGCGTTCTTCTCCGGCTACGGCCAACTCATCCTCTTCTCCCGCGCCGGCGTGTTCACCCACCCCATCAGTTTCATCGGCGACGGGTCGTTCGAGACGCTCACCATCGTCATTAGTTTCGTCGGCGGCACGATGCTTCTCGTATGGATGGGCGAACTCATCACGGAGCGCGGCGTCGGCAACGGCATATCCCTCATCATCTTCGCCGGAATCGTCGCCGGGCTGCCCAACCTGTTGGGGCAGGGATTCCTCGCGCGCGACAACGCGACCGGGCTCCTGACGCTCGTCATTGGCGGCCTCATCCTCGTCTTCTTCATCGTCGTCTTCAACGAGGCCCAGCGCCGCATTCCCGTGCAATACGGGCGGAGCGTCTTCCGGGGAGGCCGTATGTACCGGCAATCAGGCGCGACGCATCTCCCGCTGCGCGTCAACTCGGCGGGAATGATCCCGCTCATCTTCGCTTTCGCCATTATGGTGCTGCCGGGCACCGTGGCGGGCTTCATCTACAACCCGTCGAGCACGGGCTTCCTCTCCAGCATGGCGGGCTTCATCGTGCGGACGCTCGCGCCCACCTCCGTCTGGTACTGGGCGGCCGTGTTCGTGCTGGTCGTCATCTTCACCTTCTTCTACACGCTCGTCGTGTTCCAGCAGCAGCAACTCGCGGAAAACCTCCAGAAGAACGGAGGCTTCGTCCCGGGCATCCGCCCCGGCGTCCCGACGCAGCAATACCTGAACCGCGTGATTCTCCGCATCACTTGGGGCGGCGCGCTCTTCTTGGGCTTGGTGTCCATCCTCCCCTTCGTTTTCACGCGGGTAACCGGCGTCGAGGCGTTGACGCTGGGCAGCACAAGCCTGCTCATCATCGTCTCCGTCGCGCTCGACTTTATGCGCCAGTTAGAGGCGCAACTCCTGATGCGAAACTACGAAGGATTCCTCCGATGAGCGCCCGCGTCGTGCTGCTCGGCCCTCCCGGCGCCGGAAAGGGCACCCAGGCGGCGCTCATCGCCGAGCGCATGTCCGTCGCCCACGTCGCCTCCGGCGATCTCTTCCGCAAGCACCTGAGCGAAGGCACCGAACTCGGCGCGCTCGCCAAGACCTATATGGACAAAGGCGAACTCGTGCCGGACGACGTCACGATCCGCATGGCGCTGGAGCGCATGGCCGAGCCCGACGCGCGGGCGGGATGCGTTCTCGACGGCTTCCCCCGCACGATGGAGCAGGCGAAAGCCCTCGACGCCGCGCTCGAGGAGCAAGGAGAGCGGATAGCGTCCGCTCCCCTGATCGAGGTGGAACCCGAGGAGTTGGTGCGCCGCCTCGCCGGACGCTGGATATGCCGCAGTTGCCAGACGCCCTACCACGAGGCGTTCAGTCCCCCGCGAACTGCGGGCCTGTGCGACGCCTGCGGCGGCGGCCTCTATCAACGCGACGACGACAAACCCGAAGTCGTGCGCGCCCGGCTGGAGACCTACGAGCGGCAGACCGCTCCGCTGATCGCATACTACGAAGCGCAAGGGAAACTCAGGCGCGTGAACGGCCAGCGAAGCGTCGAGCAAGTCACCGCCGACTTGGAGGCGGCCATTGGCGCGTGAGGCGGCTTTGCGTTTTGGCATCGCGCGGCGTACAATAGGCGTTTACGGATGAAGACGAAAACGAAAGCAGTCCTGCGCGGCTTGGGCGCAAGCGGCCGGCGTGAAGGCATCACGGTCAAGAGTTCGCGCGAACTCGACCGGATGCGCGAAGCCGGCCGCATAACCGGCGAAACGCTCGCCGCGCTCAGCGAGGCCATCGCCCCGGGCGTGACGACGCGGGAATTGGACGCGCTCGCCGAGCGGGAGATACGCGCGCGCGGCGCCGTTCCCGCGTTCAAGGGCTACCGCGGCTTTCCCGCCTCCCTCTGCATCTCCGTCAACGACGAGATCGTTCACGGCATCCCGGGACGCCGCCGCATCAAGGAGGGCGACGTCGTCGGAATGGACCTCGGCGCGGTCGTGGACGGGCTCTACGGCGATTCGGCGGTGACCGTCGCCGTCGGAGAGGTGGGCTGCGGCGCGCGGGAGCAAATGGAAACCGGGCGCGCCGCCCTGTTCGCAGGCATCGCGCAGGCGCGCGCAGGCAACCGCGTCGGCGACGTTTCGAACGCCGTCGAGCAAGAAATCCTGCGGCGCGGCCCTTACGGCATCGTGCGCGGCTACACCGGGCACGGCATCGGAACGCAGTTGCACGAAGAGCCGTCCATTCCGAACTTTGGCCCCGGCGGGCGCGGAGCGGCGCTCCGGCCCGGCATGGCCATCGCCATCGAGCCGATGGTCAACTTCGGGGGCGACGACACCGCCGTCCTCGACGACGGCTGGACGGTCGTCACGTCCGACGGAACGGTCTCCGTCCATTACGAGCACACGATCATCATCACCGAAGGGGACCCGATCATTACGACCCGGGTCGGCGAATAGGAGATTGCGCGAAGCCGCATGGCGAAAAAAGAATCCATAGAGGTCGAAGCGACGGTGACGGAGGCGTTGCCCAACGCGACGTTCCGCGCCGAACTGGCGAACGGGCACGCGGTGCTCGCCCACGTGTCCGGCAAAATGCGGATGCACTTCATCCGCGTCCTCCCGGGAGACCGCGTGCTCGTGGAGTTGTCGCCCTACGACCTCACCCGCGGGCGCATCACCTACCGGTTCAAATAGGCCGGCTTCGGCGGAGCCCGTTGGAGCAAGGAACAAGGAGCGAGAGCATGAAAGTGTCGGCGTCCGTCAAACCTCGGTGCGACAAGTGCCGCCAGATTCGGCGCGGGCGGACGGTGCGGATCATCTGCTCCATCTCCCGCCACAACCAGAAGCAGGGGTAAGGCTATGGCTCGCGTAGCAGGCGTCGACATACCCGACAACAAGCGCATCGAGATCGCGCTCAGGCGCATCCACGGCATCGGCCCCACGCTCGCGCGGAAAATCGCGGCGCAGGCCGACCTCTCCGGCAATCCCAAAGTGCGCGACGTCCCCGACGACCGCATGGCCCGCGTCCGCGAGATCGTCGACCACGACTACACCGTCGAAGGCGACCTCAAGCGCGAGGTCAACGACAACGTCCGCCGTCTCATAGACATCGGAACCTACCGGGGGCTGCGCCACCGCCGGGGCTTGCCCGTGCATGGCCAGCGCACCCGCACCAACGCCCGCACCAAGCGCAGCGGGCGCCGCACCGTCGCCGGCAAGCGCCGCGTGATGAAGAAGTAGCGCCAAAGAAACAGGACGGAGGATAACGTCTTGGCAAGAGCCAACAGAACGCGGACAAGGCGGCGGGAGCGCAAGTTCGTTCCCCGCGGCAAGGTGTTCATCACCTCGACCTTCAACAACACCCTCGTCTCGCTCACCGACCCGGAAGGCAACGTCGTCTCCTGGGGCTCGGCGGGCGGCGTCGGCTTCAAGGGCGCGCGCAAAAGCACGGCGTTCGCCGCCCAGCGCGTCTCCGAAACCGCGGCGCGCAAGGCGATGGAGTTCGGCTTGCGCCAAGTCGAGGTCTATGTCCGCGGCCCCGGCGCGGGGCGCGAGTCCGCGATACGCGCCTTGCAAGGCGCGGGTCTCACGGTGACCAGCATCCGCGACGTCACCCCAATTCCCCACAACGGCTGCCGCCCCCCCAAACGGCGGCGCGTCTAGGAGACAGAGGCAGATGGCAAGATACACAGGCCCCGTGTGCCGCCAGTGCCGGCGGGCGGGCGAAAAACTGTTCCTCAAGGGCGAGCGCTGCTTCACCCCCAAGTGCGGCGTCGAAAAGCGCCGCAAGACGCCCGGCGACCAGCAGCCCCGCCGCCGCCGCGCCTCCGACTGGGCGGTCCAACTCCGCGAAAAGCAGAAGACCCGCCAGTCCTACGGCGTGTTGGAGCGCCAGTTCCGCCGCTACTTCGGCGACGCCCTCCGAATGCAAGGCGCCACCGGCGACAACCTCCTCCAACTGCTGGAGCGCCGCCTCGACAACGTCGTCTACCGCATCGGGTTCGCCGACTCCCGCGCCCAAGCCCGCCAGCGCGTCCTGCACGGCCACTTCACCGTCAACGGCAGGAAGGTCAACGTGCCCTCCTACCGCGTCCGCACGGGCGAAATCGTCGCGTGGAAGCCCGCCAGCAAAGACGCCCAGTTCGCGCAGGACGCCATCCGCGCCGTCGGCCAGCGCCCCGTCCCCGAGTGGATCGAACTCGACAAGGGCGAAATGGCCGCGATGATCACGCGGAACCCCCAACCGGCGGACGTCGACAGCAGGATCGAGCCCCGCATGGTGGTCGAGTTCTACTCCCGCTAACGGGAATCGGCTCGCCCGCTCCCCCCAACGGGAGCGGACGTGTTGCACGAAGGACGTGACGAAAGATGTTGGACTACGGCTACGACGAGCCGCGTGACTCGAAACTCGACGCCGCCCCCAGGCCCCAGATCAGAACGGCGGAAGCGGACGAAACCTACGGAAGGTTCATCATCGAACCCCTCCCGCAGGGCTACAGCGACACGCTCGGCAACCCCTTGCGCCGCGTGCTCCTCAGCTCCATCGCCGGAGCCGCCGTCAACTCCGTCAAAATCGAGGGCGTGGAGCACGAATACTCCACCATCCCCAACGTCAAGGAAGACGTCGTCGACATCCTCCTCAACGTCAAAGCCATCAGCATCCGCGCCAACGCGAAGCGGCCAGGCAAGTTGCGCCTTCGCGTCGAAGGCCCCGGCGAGGTCAAGGCCGGCGACGTCATTATGTCCCCGGACTTCGAGATCGTGAACCCGGAACTCCACATCGCCACGCTCGACGGCCCGGACTCCCGCCTCGATATGGATATGGACGTCGAGATAGACCACGGCTACAAGCCCGCCTCCTCCGGCGAAGGCCGGCCCATCGGCGAAATCCCCGTGGACGCCGTCTACACCCCCGTCCACAAAGTCAACTACAAACGCGAGTTCGCCCGCGTCGGCCAGCGCACCGACTACGAGCGCCTCATCGTGGAGGTCTGGACCAACGGCGCCGTCTCCCCCGTCGAGGCGATGAAGCAGGCCGGCGGCAGCCTCGTCGAATACTTCTCCTTCTTCTCGATGGTCTCCGACTCCGGCCAGGAAGACGGAAGCGGCCTCGTCTGGATAGCCGCCATTCCCGCGTCCCAGCGCAATATGGACGTCGACAAACTCAACCTCTCGATGCGGACGCTCAACTGCCTCAAGCGCGCCGCCATCTACAAAGTCGGCGAAGCGCTGGAGAAGAGCCGCGACGAACTCCTCCGCATCCGCAACTTCGGCGAGAAGTCGCTCGACGAACTCGACGAGCGGCTCCGCGAGATCGGCATCATCCACCCCGGCCTGCGCCTCGACGACGCCCCCTCCGAAGCGAAGGAGCCCGTCGGCGCGGCCCAAGCCCCAACCGAGAGCGAGGAGGAGTAAGACGATGCGCCACCGCGTATCAGGCCGCAAACTGGGCCGCCGCACCGAGAGCCGTGAGGCGCTGATGAGCAACCTCGTCTCCCAACTGCTCCGCCACGAGCGCATCACCACCACCGAGGCGAAAGCCCGCGCGGTCCAGCCCATCGCGGAGAAAATCATCAGCAAAGGCCGCGACGCCACCCTCGGCAACCGCCGCATCGCGCTCGCCGCCCTCCCCGACAAGCGCGTCGTCAAACGCCTCTTCGACGAGATCGGGCCCCGCTACGCCAACCGGCCCGGCGGCTACACCCGCATGATCAAACTGATGCCCCGCAAAGGCGACGCCGCCCCAATGGCCTTGCTGGAGTTGGTGGAATAGACAACGAGGACGGCCGTGACGAGACGAATCGCGCTCGTCGTCGAATACGAGGGAACAGGCTACGCCGGCTTCCAACGCCAGCCCCGCCAACCCACGGTGCAGGAGGAAATAGAAAACGCAATAGAATCGCTCACGACGGTCCGATCCGTCGTCCGCGGAGCGGGGCGCACCGACGCCGGAGTCCACGCCGTTGGCCAAGTCGCGGCGTTCGACACCCCCAGCCGAATCCCCGTCGAGCGCGTCGCCGCAGGGCTGAACCACTACCTCGGCGAGCGAATCGCGGTCCGCGCGGCCTACGACGTTCCCCTGTCGTTCGACCCGCGCAGAGACGCGGCGGCCCGGGTCTACCGCTACCGCCTGCTGGACGGCGCCCCGCCCTCGCCCCTGCGCCGCAGGGTCGCCCACCGCCTTCCCCGAAGGCTGGACGCGGACGCGATGCAAGCGGCGGCGGACTGCCTCCCTGGCGAGCGCGATTTCCGCGCCTTCAGCGGGCCGCTGCCGGAGGGCAAGACGTTCATCCGGCGGATGGCGAGAGCCGAGGCGCGGCGGGAAGGGGACGAACTCGTGGTGGAGTTGGAGGCGAACGCCTTCCTCCCCCAGCAGGTCAGACGAACGGTCGGCGCCCTCGTTGAAGTGGGCGCAAGCAAAGCGAGCGTGAGCGATTTCGAGCGATTGGCGAACAGCGGAGCGCAGGGCGCGGCGGATAAGGTCTTTCCCGCCCGCGGCCTAACCCTTCAGGAAGTGAGATACGCGGGATTCCCGCATAAGTGAAATGGAACTGCAGCGCATCACAAAACACACAAACCCCTCGGCGCGCCGCGAAAAGTGGCACGTCGTGGACGCCGAAGGCGAACGCCTCGGACGCCTCGCCACGAAAGTCGCGGGACTGCTGCAAGGCAAGCACCGCCCGGACTACAGCCGCCACCAGTTGTCCGAGGACTTCGTCATCGTGGTGAACGCCGCGAAGATCGGCGTCTCCGGCGCCAAGATGGCGCAGAAGGTCTATCACCGCCACTCCGGCTACCCCGGCGGAATGCGGACGCGAACGCTCGAAGAGATGCTCGCCCGCTTCCCCGCTCGCGTCGTCGAACTCGCCGTCAAAGGTATGCTCCCGCGCAACCGGCTCGGTCGCAGAATGCTGCGCCGCCTCAAGGTCTACGCGGACGCCGCGCACCCCCACGAGGCGCAGGTTCGCATCGGAATGGGCAAACCGAAGCAAGCGCCCGCCGCCCCCGCCCCCTCCCGAAGGCGCCGCCCCGCCTCTACGGAACCCGAAGCGCCGCCGTCGGATGCGCCGGAAGCCGAAACCGAAACCGCCGAAGAGCAAACCCTCGCTGCGGAAGGGCCCCAGACCGCCGCAGAGCAAGAGCCCGCTCAAGGCGAGCCTGAAGAGGCCGCCGCCGACGCGGAACAAGAGCAATCCGAATCCGCCGCTGATGAACGTTCCGACAACGCGGACGCTGAGACGGAGCAATCCGAATCCGCCGCCGCTGAGCGTTCCGACAACGCGGACGCTGAGACGGAGCAGGCTGAGGCAGTCGCCGAAGAGCAATCCGAATCCGCCGCCGCTGAGCGTTCCGACAACGCGGACGCTGAGACGGAGCAGGCTGAGGCAGTCGCCGAAGAGCAATCCGAATCCGCCGCCGCCGAGCGTTCCGACAACGCGGACGCTGAGACGGAGCAGGCTGAGGCAGTCGCCGAAGAGCCGGAATCCGCCGCCGCCGACGCGCGGACGGAACAGCCCGAGGGAGAGAGGAAGTAGATGACGACGCAGGAGAGTTACTACTACGGAACGGGCAAGCGGAAGTCCGCCATCGCCCGCGTGCGGCTCTACCCCGGCGGCGCGGGAGCCGTCATCATCAACGGCAAACCGCTCGAGGAAGCGCTCCCCTGGCTCGACTGGCGCAAGCGCGCGATGCAGCCCTTCGAGACGATCGCCGCCGCCGCCAACCGCTTCAACGTCGTGGCCAAGATCCAGGGCGGCGGCGTCTCCTCGTGGGCCGACGCCCTGCGCCACGGCATCGCCCGTGCGCTCCTCGTCGCCGACCCCAACCTCAAGTCCGAACTCCGCAAGCGCGGCTACCTCACCCGCGACTCCCGCATCAAAGAGAGCAAGAAGTACGGCCTCAAGCGCGCCCGCCGCGCCCCGCAGTACACCAAGCGCTAGCCGCCGCCCATCGCCGTGCACCAAGCGCTAGCCCGCCGCCAACCGCCGCAACAGCAAGAGAGTCCGCCCCCGTCAGGGGGCGGACTCTCTTGCTATCCGTCCGCCTAACTTCCTGCCCTTCCGCCCCCACCGTCGTTCCCGCCCCTGATCCCGTCATTCCCGCGTAGGCGGGAATCCAGTCGGCGCGCAAGCACCGCTTTCACCGCCCTGCCCGCGAAAGCGGGAACCTACTGGATGCGCCACGCCCTGCCCGTGCGTGCGGGAACCTACTAGGAAGCGCCTCCCCGCGCAGGCGGGACGCGCCGCAATTGTCTCCTATCAGGGAAGGTGTGATAGAATTGGACGGCGCGGAGAGATGGCTGAGCGGTTTAAGGCGGCGGTCTCGAAAACCGTTGTGGGGGTCTCCTCCACCGTGGGTTCGAATCCCACTCTCTCCGCCAAACCCTCATACGCTGCCCGCCGAACGCGGCGCCGTCCGCGGCTCGGCGCGGGCGCGCCCCAGAAAAGGAGAGGTGCCGGAGCGGCCGAACGGGCACGACTGGAAATCGTGTAGGGATGCAAGTCTCTCGCGGGTTCGAATCCCGCCCTCTCCGCCAGACTGCGACATTTCCCCCTTGCCGTCCTCGCGCCCAACCGCAACAATAGCCCCGCCGCGAACGGCAAGACTTATGCGACTCGTCTCCGTGAACACCGCTATGCCCCAACTCCTGACAGGAACCGCCAGGGGCGACGTCCTGTCGGCGATTCACAAGATTCCCCAGGAGGGCCCCGTGATGGCGCGCCGCCTCAACTTGGACGGCGACGCCCAGGGCGACCTCACGGCGCACGGCGGCCCCGACCAGGCGGTCTACGTCTACGCCTACGAGGATTACGCTTTCTGGGCGGAGCAGTTGCGCCGCGACCCGCCTTCCTGCGGATGGTTCGGCGAGAACCTCACGGTGGAGGGCGCGTCGTCGGACGCGATGTGCTTCGGCGACGTGTGGCGCGTCGGCGGGGCGACGCTGCAAGTCACCAAACCGCGCTCTCCCTGCTACAAACTCGACCGGAAGATCGGCGAGCGCAACTTCGCCGCCCGGTTCCGGCGGAGCGGGCGCGTCGGCTTCTACAACCGCGTCCTGCAAGAGGGCCCGGTGCAGGCCGGAGACGAAGCCGCGCTCGTCGAGCCGCACCCGGCGCGCGTGAGCATCCGCTTGATGAGCGACGTGCGCCACTCCTCCCGCGTGACGGCGGAGGACGTCGAGCGCGTGCTCGCTGTGGACGGCCTCCCCGACGCGCAACGGGGCTACGCGCTCCGCCGCATGGAGCGGATCCGCAGGCGGCGTTCGCAGTGACGCCCGACCGCCAAGACCTGCCGTATTGGATAGCCTTCTCCCTCGTGCCGACGGTGGGGCCGGTGCGCGTCGGCCTGCTGGAGGAGCGGTTCGGCGCGCTGGAGGCGGCGTGGGGAGCGGCGGAGAGCGAACTGACGGCGGCCGGCCTGACGTCCGGGGTCGTGGACGCCATCGCGCAGGTTCGGAAAGTGGTGGAGCCGGAGCGGGAGATGGAGCGGACGCTGAGCGCGGGCGTCGCGGCGCTTACGTGGCATAATCCGGGCTACCCGCGCTTGCTGCGCGACATCGGCGACCCGCCGCCGGTGCTCTACGTGAAAGGAACGCTCGACCCGTCGGACGACTTGAGCGTCGCCGTCGTGGGGACGCGCCGCGCAACCTCCTACGGCAGGCAGGCCGCGAAGCACCTCGCCGGGGACTTGGCGCGCTCAGGGCTGACCGTCGTCAGCGGGCTGGCGCGCGGGATAGACGGCGTCGCGCATCAGGCGGCGCTGGACGCCGGAGGCAGAACGCTCGCCGTGATGGGCTCCGGCCTGGACGTCGTCTACCCGCCGGAGCACCGGCTGCTGCTGGAGCGCGTGTTGGAGAACGGCGCGGCGCTGTCCGAATGCCCGCTCGGAGCGAAACCGGACGCGCGGAACTTTCCGCGGCGCAACCGGCTGATCAGCGGGCTCAGCCTCGCCACGCTCGTCATCGAAGCGCCGGACGACAGCGGGGCTCTCTCCACCGTGAAGGCGGCGCTGGATCAGAACAGGGAAGTGCTGTGCGTGCCCGGCAGCATCTACGCGCCCACCAGCGCCGGCGTCAACCGCCTCATCAGGGAAGGCGCGAAACTCGTAATGTGCGTCGAGGACGTGCTCGATGAAATCAACGTTCGCGCCGCCGCGCCGCCGGAGCCGCTTCCCGGGTTTTCGCCCGCGCCCGACTCCGAGGAGGAAGCGCGCCTTTTGGAAGCCCTCGCGCACGAGCCGCAGCATATAGACGAACTGAGCCGGGCGACCGGCGTGCCCATCGTGCAGGCGACGAGCGCGCTCGCGCTGATGGAGATGAAGGGCTCCGCGCTGCAGGTCGGGCGGATGCACTACATTCGCGCCCGGACGCCGCCGCCGGCCCAGCGCTCTTGACAAAACACCCATCTTTGCCGTTAGGTTGCATCTATGGCGACGAAAACCCCCGCAAAAAAACCCGCATCCCGCAAGACCGCCTCCCGAGGCGCCGCCCGCTCCGCGCAGTCCGCGCGGCAGCCGGCCCGCGCCGGGGGAGGCTCGAACGCGCGCAACCTCGTCATCGTCGAGTCGCCCGCGAAGGCGAGCACCATCGGAAGGTTCCTCGGACGGGACTACGCCGTCAAAGCCTCGATGGGGCACGTGCGCGACCTCCCGCAGCACAAACTCGGCGTGAACACCGAGCAGGACTTCAAGCCGTGGTACGAGGCGCTGCAAGACAAGCGCAAAGTCATCGGCGAGATCAAGGCCGCCGGAGAGCAGGCCGACGCCATCTACCTGGCGACCGACCCCGACCGCGAGGGCGAGGCGATCGCCTGGCACGTCGTCGAGGCGGCGGACTTGCGAAGCAAACCCGTGCGCCGCGTCGTCTTCCATTCCATCACGGAGGAAGCGGTCAAAGAGGCGTTCGAGAACGAGCGCGCCATAGATATGGAACTCGTCAACGCGCAACAGGCGCGACGCATCGAGGACCGCCTCGTCGGCTTCAAACTCAGCCCCCTCCTCAGGCCGCTCGTCGGGCAGGAACTCAACCGCCTCGTCCGGAACAACGAACTGGAGACCGTGGACATCGACGCAGGCTCCGCCCTCTCCGCCGGGCGCGTGCAATCGGTCGCCTTGCGGCTCGTCGCGGAGCGCGACAACGAGATAGACGCTTTCGTCCCCGTCGAGTACTGGTCGATCAAGGCGAACCTGGCCACGAGCGAACGCGCCTCGTTCACCGCGACATTGAACCGCCGGGCCGGCGAGGCGGACGAGATCGCTCTGCCGGACGAAGCGTCCGCCGACGCGGTTCTCCGCGACCTCGACGGCGCGGCCTACAGCGTCGCATCCGTAACGCGGCGGCAGGTGAACCGGCGGCCCGCCCCGCCCTTCATCACGAGCACGCTTCAGCAGGAGGCGTCCCGCAGGCTCGGCTTCTCCGCGACCCGAACGATGAGCGTCGCCCAGCAACTGTACGAAGGCGTCGCGGTCGGGGCCGAGGGCCAGCAGGGGCTCATCACGTATATGCGGACGGACTCCCCGCAGGTCGCGCCGAGCGCCGTCGCGGAGACGCGGCGGTACATCGAGGAGCGCTGGGGAAAGGACTACCTGCCGAAAACGCCCCGCCGCTACACGGCGCGCTCCGCCGTCGCGCAGGAGGCGCACGAGGCCATTAGGCCCACCGCCATACGCCGCGCGCCCGACGCCGTCCGCCCCTACCTCTCCTCCGATCAGGCGCGCCTCTACGAATTGGTCTGGAACCGGATGGTCGCCAGCCAGATGGCGGACGCCGTGCTCGACTCCACCCGCGTGGACGTGGACGCCGCCGCGCCGGACAAGCCGGCCTACCTCTTCCGCGCGTCCGGCTCGGTTCTGCGGTTCGCGGGTTTCCGTGCGCTCTACGCCGAGCAGCGGGACGAATCCGAATCCGGCGGCGCGGAAGACGACGCGGGCGATCAGCGCGCGCTGCCTCCGCTCGCGCAGGGGGAGACGCTCGACTGCAGGGAACTCACGCCCGCGCAGCATTTCACGCAGCCTCCGCCGCGCTACACGGAGGCCAGCCTCGTGCGCGCGCTCGAGGAGCAGAGCATTGGCCGCCCAAGCACCTACGCCGCCACCATCAACACCATCGTCCAGCGAAAGTACGTCACCCGCGAGCGCCGCGTCCTGCGGTCGACCGACCTCGGCAAACTCGTCTGCAGGCAACTCGTCGCGCACTTCCCCGACATTATGGACGTCCGGTTCACCAAACGGATGGAAGAGCGTTTGGACGAGGTGGCCAACGGCAAGCAGGAGTGGGTTGATCTGCTGCGCGGCTTCTACGGCCCGTTCAGCGCGGACTTGGACAAGGCGCGGCAAGCGATCAAGGAAGCGAACGCGGAGGCCGCGAACGAGCCCTCCGCCGAACCCTGCGGCCTCTGCGGCAGGCCGATGGTGGTCAAAATGGGGCGCTACGGCCCCTTCCTCGCCTGCTCGGGCTACCCCGATTGCAAGAACAGCAAGGACATCCCCAAAGCCGGGGGCGAGTCCGGCGAGCAGAACGAGGAGACGACCGACGAAGTCTGCGGGGAGTGCGGCAAGCCGATGGCGGTCAAGCGCGGGCGCTACGGGCCTTTCCTCTCCTGCACCGGCTACCCGGACTGCAAGAACCGGAAGAACATTCGCAAGGAGACGGGTGCCGCGTGCCCGAAGTGCGGCGGAAGCCTCGTGGAGCGGCGCAGCAAGCGCGGCCCCTTCTACGGCTGCTCCAACTATCCGGCGTGCGGCTTTCTCGTGAACCGTCCGCCGCTGCAGCAGCCGTGCCCCGAGTGCGACGGACTGCTCGTCGCCGCGGCGCAGGGCCAGGCGCGCTGCTCGAACTGCGTTTGGAAGGGCCCCGTCCCCGCCGACGAGCCCGCCGGGGTTGGGTAAGAGGGGCGGCGCCTGCGAAGGAGACAGACGCCGTCATTCCCGCGCGCTCGCGCAGAGTCAGCAGCGCCTGCTTCCTCACCCCGAACAGCCTCCCTATCGCCGAGCCGCCCGCGTAGCGTATAGTGCGCGGCGGACGGAAGGAGACGAGCGCATGACCGACGAGTCGCCGTTGAAGATCGGGTTCCTCAGGCCCGGCGCGGGCAATACGCACTACGACGAGTTCGCGGCGATGGTGCCGCCGGGCGTTGACTTGGATATGCGGGAACTCGGCGTTCTCCGCACCGCGCTCACGGACTTCGCGGGGCGGGCCGACGCCATCGTCGAGCGCGCCGCCGCGCTGACCCGCGAGGCCGGCTGGGAGGGCGTGATCGTCCCGGGCGCGCCGGTCGAAGTGCAGAATCCGGGGCTGCGCGAGCGGCTCGCGGACGCGCTGGGCGTGCCGTTCACGACGGCGCTGGGCGCGGGCGAGCGCGCCCTCCGCGCCTTCGGCGCAAGCCGCATTCTGTTGCTCACGCCGTTCGACGCGCATATGAATTCGCTCGTCGTTCCGCATCTGACGGCGCGGGGATTTGACGTGCAACTCGCCGACTTGGGCTTCGGCAGCGAGCAGGAGGCGGTCGATCTCGACGCGGGAGTCGTGTTCGATCTTGCGCGGGGCGCGGTCGAGGCGGCGTCCGGCGTCCAGGCGCTCTACTTTCAGGGCGCCGTGCTCAACCCGTTGCCGGTGGTGGACGCTATGGAGCGCGAGTTCGGCCTGCCCGTGATCGCGAGCAACCCCGCGATGCTCTGGGCGGTCGCGTCGGAACTGGGGCGGACGTTCAGCATTGCGGACAAGGGGCGGCTGACGCGCGAGTGGCCGCCGCTGCCGTGAGGAGCGAGGCGCGATGAGGCTTGGGGTGGCGCTTCCCCTGGATTTCGGCGGCGAGCCCGCGGGCGACGTCATCTCCGCCGGCGCGCGCGAAGCGGAGGCGCGCGGCTTCGACAGCGTGTGGTTCTTCGACTCCATCGGGCGCGGGCGGATGTCGCTCGACCCGCTCACGGCGGCGGCCGTCGCCGGGGCCGCGACCGAGCGCGTCGAAGTCGGCATCGGGATTCTGCAAGTCCCTCTGCGGCATCCCGTCGAACTCGCGCAGCGCGTTCTGACGGCGCAACTCGTCTGCGAGGGGCGTCTGCTTCTCGGCGTCGGGGCGGGCTCCACTCCCGCCGATTTCGACGCCGTGGGCAAAGCGTTCGCCGATAGGATGGCGCTCTTGCGGAACGGGCTGGACGTCATGCGGCGGCTGTGGAGCGGCGGGACGGCGGACGGCGTGAATCTCACGCCCGTCGACGCCGTGCGGGGAGGGCCGCCGGTGCTGATCGGCAGTTGGGCCGGGCCGCGCTGGATCGCCGACGCCGCGAGCGGCTGCGACGGCTGGGTGGCGTCCGCCTTTTTCTCCGGCTTCGACACGCTGAAGAGCGGCCTCGAGCGGTACCGCGCCGCCGGAGGGCAGCGCGCCGTCGTAACCAACATCTCGCTCGACCTCGCCGCGCCGACGGAGCCGCTCGCCGATTCGGGGAGCGCGTATCACCTGCGGTGCGCTCCGGACGCCGCCGCCGAACGCCTGCGGAGGCTCGCCGCCGTCGGCTTTGACGACGCGGTGGTCGTGCATCGCGGCGCGTCGCCGCCCGACCTCGCCGCAATCCGCGCCTTGCTGCCGTGAATCCTTAGCATTCTCCGCCTACGCGGGAATGCCCCACTAAGGTCCCGCTTTTGCGGGAATGCGACAGGGATGCGTTGCGCCGCCCTGCGCCTGACTGTATAGAATACGCGCGCCATCCAAAATTGGGAGGGAGCGCTCGATGCCGAACTGGAAGCCCCTGGATCCGCCCCGCGTGCAGGTCAAAACGGTGTACTCCACGCCGTGGAGTCCCTTCGAATGGTATGTCGAGGTGGAGACGCTTGACGGGAAGGTCGGGCTGATCACGTCCGAAGCGAACTTCAACCCCGAGACGACGTTCTTGAGAGTCTACCCGCTCGCCACGGACGGCTCGAACGTGCTCGTGAGCCTGCCCGACCTGCCGTTCAACGCAGGCCAGAGGATCGGCGTCCCGCGAGCGTCTCTCGTCGAAGGGTCGCTGGTCGCATGATCCTCAGCGACCGGGAGATACGAATGGAGATAGACGCGGGCAACCTCGTCTTTAACCCTTCCGTAGGCGACGATGACTTCTCAACGACCGCGGTAGACCTTCATTTGGGCAATTCCATAGGCTCGTTCAGGCCGCCCAATGACGCGATCAGGATGCAGGTGGATCTGAGCAGCCGAGAGGTGGGGAGGCTGATTGCCCCGCGGCATCAGCGCGAAGGTCTCGTCGAATGGAAAGACATCCCCCCGGAAGGGCGCCCGCTGCGTCCCGGGCAGTTCGTCCTCGCTTTCACACGGGAATGGGTGACGCTTCCGTCCCACCTCGCCGCCAGGGTCGAGGGACGCAGCACGATCGCCCGATTCGGCATTTCCATTCATAGCACGGCTCCGACAGTCCACGCGACCTTCTCCGGCTATCTCGTGTTGGAGATATCGAATCACGGGCCGGTCACCTGTCTCTTAGTTCCCGGTATGAAGATTTGCCAACTCGTCGTCGAGCGCGTAACCGTTCCGCCATTGGAACCTCTCGAAAGCCAGTGGATGAGACAAAGTCCGCCTGCGCCGTAACCAAGAATGCGCGAGATCAAAACCCTCGTCCAAAAAACCGCGCGGCGCTTGGAGGCGGCGGGCGTGGGCGACGCCCGCCTCGAGGCCGACCTCATCTGGACGACCGCCCTGGGCATAGACCGCGCCGCGCTCTACGCCGCGTTCCCCGAAACGCCGCCCCCCGGCGCGGAACGCCGCGCCGAGTCCCTCTGCGAACGCCGCCTCAACCGCGAGCCCATCGCCTACCTGATGGGCGAGCGCGAGTTCTACGGCCTTCGCATCGCCGTCGGCCCCGGCGTTCTCATCCCGCGGCATGAGACGGAGACCGTCGTCGAGCAGACGCTTCGCGTCGTGGAAGGCGCGCTCGCCCCTACGCTCGCCGACGCAGGCTGCGGGAGCGGCGCCATCGCCGTCGCGCTCGCGGTCGCGCGCCCCGACGCCGTCGTCTACGCGCTGGACGTCTCGCCGCGCGCGCTGGAGCTGACCGCCCGCAACGCCGCCGCGCATAGCGTGAGCGAGCGCGTCCGCGTCGCCGAAAGCGATCTGCTCGCGGCGCTGCCTTGCGCCGTCAACGCCGTCGCCGCGAATCTCCCCTACGTCGCGTCCGCCGAAATTCCTCTGCTGGAGCCGGAAGTGTCGCGTTTCGAGCCGCGCGAGGCGCTGGACGGCGGCGAGGACGGCCTTGACCTCGCGCGGCGGCTGCTCGCCGAGGCGGGGGAGCGCCTGCTGCCCGGGGGCGCGCTCGTTCTTGAGATCGACCCGCGGCAAGCCGCCGCCGCGCAGGCCGCCGCGCACGCTTGCTTCCCCACGGCGCATGTCCGCATCGAGCGCGACCTCGCAGGCCGCGACCGCGTTTTGGTCGTTCAGACGTAGGAAGGCGGATGAGCGGCGCGCCGCGAAAGTCCGTCAACGGGGGCGAGATTCCCGCCTACGCGGGAATGACGGGGCAGGGGCGGGAATGACGGAGACAGGGGGGCTACTCCGCGGCGGGGGCGAGGAGGTGGCCCAGGCGCTCCTGTTTGGTGCGGAGGTAGAAGGCGCTCTCCTCGTTGCTGGGCGCGACGATGGGGACGCGCTCGGTGATGGAGAGGCCGTAACTCTCGAGGCCGACGATCTTTCGCGGGTTGTTCGTCATCAGGCGCATTTCGCGGACGCCGAGGTCGACGAGAATCTGCGCGCCGACGCCGTAGTGCCGGAGGTCGGGAGGGAAGCCCAGTTGGCGGTTCGCCTCGACGGTGTCCGCGCCGTTGTCCTGCAGGGCGTAGGCTTTGATCTTGTTGTGGAGGCCGATGCCGCGCCCTTCCTGCCGCATATAGAGGAACACGCCGCGCCCTTCCTGGGCGATGGCTTGGATCGCCATTTCGCGCTGCGTTCCGCAGTCGCAGCGGACGCTGCCGAACACGTCGCCGGTGAGGCATTCGCTGTGGACGCGCACGAGGACCGGCGCGTCGCCGGCGACGTCGCCGAACACGAGGGCGACGTGCTCGGCGGAGTCCACGGCGGAGCGGTAGGCGACGGCGCGCGCGGAGCCGTGGCGGGTGGGGAGGCGGGCGTCGGCGACGCGCTCAATGAGGCGCTCGTGCTCGAGGCGGTAGGCGATGATGTCGGCGACGGTGACGATGTTCACGCCGAGTTGGGCGGACACGTTCTCGAGTTGGGGCATTCTGGCCATTGTGCCGTCTTCGTTCATAATTTCGCAGACGACGGCGGCGGGTCGGAGGCCGGCCATTTTGGCGAGGTCGACGCTGGCCTCGGTCTGCCCTGCGCGGACGAGCACGCCGCCGTCCTGGGCGCGGAGAGGGAACATATGGCCGGGCCGGGCGAGGTCGTCGGGTTTGGCGGCGGGGTCTATGAGGGCGCGGACGGTGGCGGCGCGGTCGTGGGCGGAGATGCCGGTGCCGCCGTTGTTCACGTCCACCGACACGGTGAAGGCGGTGGTGTGCTTGGACGTGTTGCGGGCGACCATCAGGTCGAGGTTGAGTTCGGCGAGGCGCTCGGCGGTCATCGGGACGCAGATCAGGCCGCGCCCGTGCGTGGCCATCAGATTGATGACCTCGGGCGTGACCCACTCGGCGGCGACGGCGAAGTCGCCCTCGTTCTCCCGATCTTCGTCGTCCACGATGATGAGGAGTTTTCCGTCGCGGATCTCCTCTATCGCTTGCTCCGCCGTGATGCGCGGCATACCTTGCCTCCGCTCGGCGTCGGGCGCTTCCGGTCAGGGCTGACCGGGCGCTTCCCGCCGGGCCAGGCGCTCCACGTACTTGGCGAGGACGTCGGCCTCGATGTTCACGCGGTCGCCGGGCTTGCGCGCCCGCAGGACGGTGCGCGCCTCCGTGTAGGGTATCACGGCGACGGAGAATTCCGCGCCGTTTTCCGACGCGACGGTCAGGCTGACGCCGTCCACAGCGACGAATCCCTTATGGACGACGTAGCGCGCGATCTCCGGCGGAATCTTGACGCGGAGCGTTCGCTCCTCCGGCGGGCCGCTCAGCGCGATGACCTCGCCCGTTCCGTCCACGTGCCCTTGCACGACGTGCCCGCCCATCCGCGACGTTGGCGTGAGCGCTCGCTCCAGGTTCACCGGATCGCTCTGCGCGAGCGCGCCGAGGTTCGTCCGCGCCAGTGTTTCCTCCGAGACGTCCACGGCGAACGCGGTTTCGTTCCGCTCGGTCACGGTGAGGCAAACGCCGTTGACGGCGATGGAGTCGCCTGCGGCGAGGCCATCCATTGCGATTCCGCCCGCGATTCGCAGGGCGTGCGGACGCGCCTCGACGATCTCGCCCACTTCCTCGACGATGCCCGTGAACACGTTTCGCTCTTCCTTACGTCCGCAGCTCCGGCGGCGGATTCATCTTACGCGGCCCGGGGCGGCGCCTCAGACCATCGTAGCAAAAAGCGCATAGCGCCGCGCAACGGGGCTCGTGGGCGGGGCGAGATTCCCGCCTACGCGGGCAGGGCGGGAATGGGGGCGGGAAGGGGCGGGGGATGGGTTCCAGTGGTTCCTGCTTTGCAGGAGGCGCTCCCAGTAGGTTCCCGCTTTCGCGGGAATGACGTGGCGCGTGGGGAGGTTTGGAGACGATGCGCTACGGCGCATCGTCCGGGATTCCTGGATTCCCGCCTGCGCGGGAATGACGGGACAGGGGGCGGGTTAGGTTGCGCGGAACGGGCAAGCGGGTACAATAACCGCCGAGCATCAAGACTCCGTCGAGGCAATCTATGGACAACACGCTGTCGCTCCCGACCCTCTTCAATCAGCGCATATTCCGAATCCCCGACTACCAGCGCGGCTACGCTTGGGAGAAAGAGCAAGTCGGCGAACTCCTCGAGGACCTCTGGCTGCTCAACGCGCCGCGCCGCCACTACGCAGGCACCATCGTCCTCTGCCAATTGCCCGACGCGCCGGTGGAAATGGGCAGCGACGGAACGACCTACGCTACGCACGCCGTCGTGGACGGGCAGCAGCGGCTCACGACCATCGTGCTGCTGCTGAACGAGCTGAGCCGGGCGTTGGAAGCCTACCCGGACTTCGCCGACCTCGCCCAAGGCATTAGGAAAAACTACGTTGAGACGAAAAGCCTCGACAAATGGTCAATCTACAAGTTGTCGCTCAACGGGAAGGCCGACGATTTCTTCAAGGCCAGCATTCTGCCTGAGACGCCACGGGTAGAGGAGCCGCAGTTGCGAGCCGCCGCGCGGCTTCGGGACGCCAAGAAGCAGATCGCCGATTACTTGCGGCGCGGGGATGAATCCGAAGAGGAACACCGGCAATTGCTGACCGCGTGGCACGGCAAACTGACGCAACTCCTCCATTTCAACCTTTACGAGGTCGAAAAAGAGGCCGAGGTTGGAATCATCTTCGAGGTGATGAACGACCGGGGCAAGCCGCTGACCGAATTGGAGAAAGTGAAGAACTACTTGCTCTACGCCTCGCGGTCGCTCGACGTGGCAGAGTCCGCGAGCGACGGGTTGGGCGATGCGGTGAATCGCGCTTGGGGCGTCATCTTGGAAAACCTGATGGCCGCGGGCTTGGGTTCGCGCGGCTACGAAGACCAGTTGCTGCAAATGCACTGGATCAAGCAGTACGATCCGCAAGCGAAGAATTGGGACGGTGTTAAGAGCGTCAAGGGGAAGTTCGGTTTGCGCAGGTACGCGGGACGGCACGCCGACCTTCTGATCGCCCTGCGCGAGTATGTCGAAGACCTCCGCGACTCGAGCGCCGCCTTCTGCGACGCACGGAACCCCCGTTGGGCCGGCGCGTTCGGCGCGTTCCCTGACGGCGTTCGCAACGACTTGCGCTACTGGAGCGCGAAACTCACGCGGATTGGCGTAATCCGCGCCTTCTTGCCTCTGCTGATAGCGACGAGGCAACGCTGGCCTTCGGATCCGCAGAAGTATGTCGAGTTGGTCGAACTCTGCGAAGCGTTCGCCTTCCGCATCTATAGGATCTGGGGCGCCAAGTCAAACTACAGGGAATCCGCGATGTTCCACCTCGCTTACGAGGTGGCGCATGGCATGGAGTTCGGCGAAGCCGTCCTCGAAATCAAGCGCGCCTATGGGTCTAGGGAAGCGAGACGCTACTTCGGCGAATTCACGAACGCCCCCGACCCTTCGCCTGACTACGGATACGGGTGGAGCGGCTTGGGATATTTCCTCTACGAATACGAAGAGGACTTGGCGGAGGCGAAGGGCGCGTCGCCAGAGATTTCCTTTTCGGAGATCGCCAAAGCCGGCCTCAAAGACAGCATCGAGCACGTGCTTCCCCAGTACATCGGAGACCGGCCGTACTGGCAAGAGCGGTTCACCGCTTCCGAGCACGAGGAATACGTGCACGACGTCGGCAACTTGGCGTTGACCAAATGGAACCCGCATTTCAGCAACAAGCCCTTCCCTGAAAAGAAGGGCGAGTTCGGCGCGAGAACGGAGAACGGAGAACTGACGCGCTGCTACGCCAACTCTCTCCTGTGCCAAGAACAGGAACTCGCGCTGCAGGATGACTGGACGAAAGAGTCGATCAACGCACGGCGCGCCAAGTTGCTCGCGTGGGCGGCGGAGCGGTGGCGCGTGGACTTCAGCGACTTGGACGGCGCGGGCGCGCAAGACGTCGAGCCGGACGAGGATCAGCCGAATGACGAGGTGGATGAGGCTGAGGAAGGCGCCGGCGCATCGTGATGCTGGTTCCCGCCTACGCGGGCAGGGCGGGACAAGGGGCGGGATTCCCGCCTACGCGGGAACGACGGGACAAGGGGGCTGGATTCCCGCCGTCGCGGGCAGGGCGGGGCAAGGGGGCGGGGTTCCCGCCTACGCGGGAATGACGGGGCAAGGGGGCGGAATGACGATGAGGTGGAAATGACGATGCGCGACCTCCACAAAGCGCAACCCGCTTCCTCGCCCCGACCGTCGAGCGCATGCCGTCCCCGGTGAGTTATCCATGTGGCGAGGAGCCAAGTTCCAAAGGGATTCCTCCGTATGGAACGAGCGCAAGCGCTTGAATTCCCGTTGGAGAAGGCGTAGACTAACCGCCGTCGCGGACTTTACGCTTTGTTCTGGGTATTTTGCCGCCGCTCGGACTGAGAGAAGGCATCCGCCGCAACCCCAGCGCTTCAATGCCCGATAAGGACGAGGCCAAACCCGCCCGTTCCGTCTGAACATTCCGCTTCTCCACTCGTCTATTCGCATATACGCAACGCGCCCGCGCATCCGCGCCGAATCCCACCGGAGACAGTCCCCAAAATGAACATCGCCGAACTGCAAACCAAAACGCCGGAGGAACTCCTCGCCGCCCTCGACGAACTCGACCCGGAGCGCGAGGGGCCGCCCCCCCGGGCGCGCGACGGCTTGATGCACGACGTCCTCACTTCCTACGCTGAGCGCGAGGGGCGCAATCTGGCCAGCGGCGTGCTGGAGTCGCTGCCCGACGGCTACGGCTTCCTGCGGCACAACGGGCGCACGCGCGGGCGCGCCGACACCTACGTCTCCCAAACGCTGGTGCGCCGCTACGGACTCCGCACCGGCGACCTCGTGCTGGGCCACGTGCGAACGCCGAAGGAGTCGGAGCGCTACAACGGGCTCACCCGCATCGAAGCCGTCAACGGACTGGATCCCGAGGTCGCCCGCCGCCGCCAGACTTTCGAGCGCCTCACCCCCATCTTTCCCGACGCCCAGATCAAACTGGAGACGAAGTCCTCCGAAGTGGCGACCAGGATGATCGACATCCTCTCGCCCGTGGGACGCGGGCAGCGCGGGCTCATCGTCTCTCCGCCCAAAGCCGGAAAGACGACGCTTCTGAAGCAGATCGCGGCGGGCATCACCGCGAACTACAGCGACCTTTACATTATGGTCGCGCTCATTGGGGAGCGCCCGGAGGAAGTCACCGACATCAAGCGCTCGGTGGACGGCGAGGTCTACAGCGCCACGTTCGACGAGCCCGTCGAGGACCATTGCCGCGTCGCCGAACTCTGCCTCGAGCGCGCCAAGCGCCTGGTCGAGGAGGGGCGCGACGTCGTGGTGCTGCTCGACTCCATCACGCGGCTCACCCGCGCCTACAACGTCGCCGTCCCCACGAGCGGGCGGACGCTCTCCGGCGGCATAGACCCGGTGGCGCTCTACCCGCCCAAGCGGTTCTTCGGCGCGGCGCGCAACACGGAGGAGGCGGGCAGCCTCACCGTGCTTGCGGCCTGCCTCGTGGAGACCGGCAGCCGAATGGACGACGTGATCTACGAGGAGTTCAAGGGCACGGGCAATATGGAACTCCATCTCGACCGGCGGCTCGCCGAGCGGCGCACGTTCCCCTCGATCGACATTCAGCGCAGCGGAACCCGCCGCGAGGAACTGATGCTGGACGACCTCACTCTGCGGCAGGTCTACTTGCTGCGCCGGATGAGTTCGATGATCTCGACCGACGCGATGAACCCGGCCGAGGCCGCCGAGCGCATCATCGAGCGGATGAGCCGCACGAAGAGCAACAAGGAATTCCTCGCCACCCTCACGAAAGAGATCTAGGCGCGGGAATGGCGCGGGAGGGCGCTATCCTGCGCGCATCCTGCAGGGAGGCCCCGCGCGATGATCACGAAGTTCTCCGTCCTCTACGTCGGCTTCACGGAATTGGACAACGTTGGGCTTGGCGGCACGCCGCCGGACGAGCGGCGGCTCTCCAACGACCAGATCGTCAAGGCGTATGGGATGTCGCTGGACGTGGCGCGGCATATGGACGCGCTGGGGTTCGACACGCTCTGGGGCGCGGAGCATCACTTTCAGCGGGAGGGCTACGAGGTTATCCCCAACCTCATCCTGTGGGGGACTTATCTCGCGGCGCGGACGGAGCGGCTCAAGGTCGGGTGCGCGTTCAACGTGAGCCCCATTTGGCATCCCATTCGCATGGCGGAGGACTACGCGCTCGCGGACGCGCTGACGGATGGGCGCATCGTCTTCGGCGTCGGGCGCGGCTACCAGACGCGAGAGGTGGAGACGCTCGGCGCTCCGCTGCTGGATCAGGACGCGAACCGCGAACTGTTCGAGGAGCAGATGGAGGTCATAATGAAGGCGTTCCATCAGGACTCGTTCAGCCATCGCGGGAAGCATTACACGATTCCGGCGCCCGCGGCGTTTCGAGGCTACGAGCCGGAGGAGGTCACGCTCGTGCCGCGCCCCGTTCATCAGCCGGTGGAGATTTGGCAGGCGATCGCCAGCGGCAGGTCTATCCCGTATATGGCGCGCAACGGCATCAAGGGAATGATCACGCAGAACGGCGACAAACTCGCCCGCGAGATTTTCCGCGCCTACCGGGAAGAGGCGGCGAAGGCGGGGCGGAACCTGGAACTGGGCGAGGACTTGTGCCTCGGCGTCGCGATGTCCATCGCGCCGACGCAAGAGGAGGCGATGGAGGCCGTCCGCCCTTATCACGACGAGGCGTACAAGTGGTTCGCGCCGTTCGGGTTCGTGCGCTACACGGACGAGGATGGCCGCCCGTGGGGGACGCCGGGCGCGCCCGCGAAGGTTCCGACGATCGAGGACGGGGTCGCGCAGCGCGCGTGGCTGTGCGGCCCGCCGGAACTCGTCATCCGCGAGTTGAAAGCCTACGAGGCGGAATTCCCCGGCCTTGAGCAGGTGATGTTCCGCTGGCCGGAAGGGATGCCCGCCGAGCAGTTCAAGCGGCAACTGTCGCTCTTCGCGGAGCACGTTATGCCGGAGTTTGGGAAGTAGGGCGCCATACTCAGGCTCCGCCTGCGCGGTTGGGGCGATCGGGAACGACGGGGCGCGCAAGCGCTGGACGATGCGCGTAGCGCATCGTCTCCAAACCACCCCACCTGTAGATGTTAGGTAATTCGTTGACAGAATTGGCCCGGCGAACAGGCCAATCTGGAGACGACCATGCGCGACAACCGCAACGACCGGACCATCGAGCGCAACTACACCCCAAAGTGGCGCCCCTCCAAGCCCTGCAAGATCTGTCAACGAATTACCTAACATCTACAGGAATGACGGAATTGAGGGCGGGATGGCGGAATTGGGGCGCCGCCCTGCCCTGCCTCCTCGCAGATGTCCTCTTATCTCGCGGCGCGTGACGAACTGCCTCAGTTCATTAAAACTTGACAATGCGCCGCTCAAGTTTGCTATACTGACGGCAGGAAAGGGCCGCATCAGAGGCGGGCTGCGATGGCGAAAGACTACTACGAGACGCTGGGAGTGGCGCGGGGAGCGACGGAGAAAGAGATTCGCTCCGCGTACCGCCGCCTCGCGCGCAAGCATCACCCCGACGTCAATCCGGGCGACGAGGACGCGGAGGCGCGCTTCAAGGAGATCAACGAGGCGCACCGGACGCTCTCCGACCCGGACTCCCGCAAGAAGTACGACCGCTTCGGGGCGGACTGGCGGCATGCGGGGGAGTTCCAGGGCGGGCAAGGCTCCGGCGCGCCGCCGTTTTCGTTCTTCCGCAGCGCGCAGAGGGGCGGAGGCGGCCCGAACGCGCAAGGGGGCGGAGCGCCGCCGTTCACGTTCTTCCGCGGCGCGCAAGGGGGCGGAGGCGGCCCGCAGGTCGAGTTCGGCGCGGGCGAATTCGGCGGGGCGTTCGAAGACTTTTGGAGCGGGATGCGCGGCAAGGAGCAGGGGCGCAGGCGTCAGTCGGCGCCGGACGCGCCGGTCACGATCACGCTGGAGGAGGCGCACGCCGGAACGTCCCGCGTCGCGCAGGTCTCCGGCGGCAAGCGTTTGGAGGTTCGCATTCCCCCGGGCGTGAGGAGCGGCGAGCGCATTCGCGTCGACGCGGAAGGCGGGGGCTTTTCTCTTCTCGTTACCGTGGCGCCTCACGCGGGATTCGAGCGCGCGGGCGACGACCTGCGCCGCGCGGCCCGCGTTCCGATGCTGGACGCAGTGCTTGGGGGCGAGGCCGCGGTTCCCACGCTGGGGGGCAAGAGCGTCGCGGTGCGGATTCCGCCGGGAACGCAGAACGGGCGCGTCATTCGCCTGCGCGGCAAGGGGATGCCCAAGCGCGGGGGCGGTTACGGGGATCTTCTCGTCACGGTGACGGCGGTTTTGCCGACCGAATTGACGGACGGGCAGCGCGCCCTTTTCGAGCGGCTGCGCGAGACGGAGCGCGAGGCGGAGCGCGGCGCGGGAGGAGGATGAGCGCGATGGCGGAGCGCAGGATCGTTATGAGGGCGGCGCTGGGGCCGCGCATCACGGACGACGCGGCGGACGCGGACGAGCCCTGCTACGTCATCAGCGTCGCGTCGCGGATGGTGGGCGTTCACGCGCAGACGCTCCGTTCCTACGAGCGGCTCGGCCTGCTGGAGCCGGCCCGCTCGAGGGGCAACGTCCGCCTCTTCTCCGCCGCCGACGTCGAGCGCGCGCGGCGGATCAAGTCGCTGATGGACGACCTCGGCGTCAATCTCGCCGGGGTCGCGGCGTTCATTAGGATGCAGGCCCGCATCGCCGAACTGGAGCAGGAAGTCCGCAAATTGCAAGAGCGTCTGCTCGCGGCCGGCGCGCCGCGCGCCGGACGCTGATCGGAGCGCCGCTATGGTTTTCAAGCAGGAAGAGTTCACCGAGCAGGCTCTGGCCGTCGTCGCGGCGAGCCAGGAGATCGTCCGCCGCTTCCGCCACTCGCAATGGGACGCCGAGCACGTGCTGCTCGCTCTTCTCGAGCGCGCGGAGTCCGTTCCGGCGCGCCTGCTCACGGAGATGAGGGTCAATGTCGAGCGGACGCGGGGGGAGGTGGAACTCGCGCTGCGGAAGACGCCGCAACTCGCCTACGAGTCCAACCAGATTTTCGCCACGCCCCGCATCGCCGCGCTGATGCAGGCCGCGAAGGGCGAGGCCGAGCGGATGTCCGACCAGTATGTGGCGGCGGAGCACCTGCTGCTCGGCATCCTCTCCGAGGGGCAGGGGGAATCCGTCCGCATTTTGGGCGAGCACGGCGTGAACAAGGAGCGCGTGTATCAGGCGCTGATGCGGATGCGCGGAGGGCATCGCGTCACCGATCAGCGCGCCGAGAGCCGCTATCAGGCGCTGGAGCGCTACGCGGTTGACCTCACCGCGCTGGCCCGCGAGGGCAAACTCGACCCCGTCATTGGGCGGCAGGACGAAATCCGGCGCGTGATGCAAACGCTCACCCGGCGGACGAAAGACAATCCGGTGATTATCGGGGGCGCCGGCGTCGGCAAGACGGCGGTGGTCGAGGGGCTCGCGCAGCGCATCGTTTCGGAGGATGCGCCGGAGTCGCTGCGCGGGAAGCGCGTGCTTGCGCTGGATATGGCCGCTCTCGTCGCCGGCGCCAAGTTTCGGGGCGAGTTCGAGGAGCGGCTCAAGTCCGTCATAGACGAGATGAAGGAGGCGCACCGCGAGGTCATTCTGTTCATAGACGAGTTGCACACCGTCGTCGGCGCGGGCGGGGGCGAGGGAGGGCTGGACGCCGCGAACATTATGAAGCCCGCGCTCTCCAGGGGCGAGTTGCAAGTCGTCGGCGCGACGACTCCGGACGAGTACCGCAAGCATATCGAGAAGGACTCCGCGCTCGAGCGCCGCTTCCAGACGATATGGCTTGAGGAGCCCACCGTGGAGCAGGCGATCGAGATTCTGCGCGGCTTGAGGCCGCGTTACGAGGCGCATCACAACGTGGCGTTGGACGACGAGGCGCTCGTGGCCGCCGCGCGGCTCAGCGCGCGCTACATATCGGGGCGCCAGATGCCCGACAAGGCGGTTGACCTGATCGACGAGGCGGCGGCCAAACTGCGGCTCGACGTCGAGAGCCTTCCGCCGGAGTTGAACGCCAAGCAGCGCGAGATACGCGGACTTCTCGAAGAGGAGGAGTCGGCGGCGCAGCGCGGCGACTACGAGGCCGCCGCCCGCCTCAAGGTGGAGCGCGTCCGCATAGAGGAGGAGTTCGACGCCGGTCGGGGCGCCTTCTTGGGGCGCGACCACGCGGACCTCGTCGTCCGCGCCCGGGACATCGCGGCGCTCATCGCGCAATGGACGGGCATTCCCGCGCAGCGTCTGATGGAGGGCGAATCCGAGCGGTTGCTGCGCTTGGAGGAGCGGCTGCACCGGCGCGTCATCGGCCAGCACGACGCGGTGGCCGCGGTCTCCGACGCCATTCGCCGCGCCCGCGCCGGTCTCCGCGACGAGCGGCGGCCCGTCGGCTCCTTTATGTTCCTGGGCCCGACGGGCGTCGGGAAGACGGAACTCGCCCGGGCTCTCGCGGAACTCCTGTTTGACGACGAGGAGAATATGGTGCGCGTGGATATGTCGGAGTACGGAGAGCGCCACGCGGTCTCCCGGATGATCGGCGCGCCGCCCGGCTACGTCGGCTACGACGACGCGGGGCAACTCACGGAGGCCGTCCGCCGCAGGCCGTACCGCGTCGTTCTCTTCGACGAAATCGAGAAGGGCCACCCGGACGTTTTCAACGTGATGCTCCAGATACTGGAGGACGGGCGCCTCACGGACGGGCACGGTCGGACGGTGGACTTCAGCCAGACGATCATCATTATGACCAGCAACGTCGGCACGGAGGAGTTCAGCAAGGGCGGCATTGGGTTCCGCGCCGGGCAGGCGACGGCGGAAGAGGAGCGCCACCGCATGGCGGTGATGGACGCGCTCAGGAAGCGCTTCAAGCCGGAGTTCCTCAACCGCGTGGACGAGTACGTCGTTTTCCATCCGCTCACGCGGCCGGAGTTGCACGAGATCATCGACCGGATGCTGGGCGAAGTGCGCGAGCGGCTGGCGGAGCGCTCCATCAGCATCGAGGTTACGGAGGCGGCGAAAGACTGGCTGGAGGACGAGGGGTTCGATCCGGTGTACGGGGCGCGCCCGTTGCGCCGCGCCGTCGAGCGCTACGTCGAGAACATCATCGCCAAGCGCATCCTCGCCGGGGAGTACCGCGACGGCGACACGATCATCGTGGACGCCTCGGAGGGCGGGCTCGCGTTCTCCCGCGAGGGCCCCCGCGAACTCGCGGAAGCGGAGGAATAAAGGGGGCTCCGCAGTGAACGCGGGCTAGGGCGCCTGCGGCGGCTTGGCGGCGAAGGCAAGCGCGGCGGCGCTCAGGTTGGTGAGTACGAACACGCTGAAGATCAGCGTGTAACTCGCCGTCAGATCGAATGCGAGCGCGGCGGCCAGCGGGCCCGCCGCCTGCGTCCAGTTCGTTGCGGCGCGGGCGACGCCTTCTATGGAGCCGAGATGCCGCCGTCCGAAGTAGTCGGCGAACGCGAGCCGCTGCAGCGTCACCGACGCGCCCTGCGCGAGGCCGTAGAACACGGCCCACGCCATTGCAAGCGCCGCGCTGTCCACGGCGAGCAGCAGCAGAAACGCGAGCGCGTTCAACAGAAAGTCGGCGGCCATCACGTAGCGCACGTGAAAGCGGTCGCGCAGGAAGCCTGCGGCGAGCGTTCCCGCCGCCCCCACGGCGGAGTGAACGATGAGCGCGGCCACTGCGGCGGCGTTCGAGATGCCCACGTCGGTCATATAAGGAACGGCGTGAAGCGCGACGCCGGTGCGCCCGAACCACCAAAGCGAGATGGCCGCGATCAGCAGATAGAGCGCGGGATGGCGCGACGCTTGGCGCAGGGTAAAGGAAGGCTCCGCCGCGCGCAGGTCGCCCGTGGGAGCGGCGGCTTGCCCGTCCGGCCGCGCGCCGTCGGGCAGCAAGCCCATATCCTCGGGGCGCCGCCGGAGAAGAAGCGCCGTCGGCAGCGCGGAGACGGCGAGAACGGCGGCGCCCGCCGCGAGTGACGCCTCGCGCCACCCTGCCCACGCCGTCACGCTTGCGATGAGCAACGGCATCAGCGACGCGCCCGCCGGAAATCCCAAGCCTGCGAGCCCCATCGCCTTCCCCCGCCGGACGATGAACCAGTTCGGCACAATGACCGCTGACGCGACGGAGAGGACGCCGGTGTTCACGCCCCGCGCCGCGACCTGCAGCGCGTAGAACTGCCACAGTTCGGACACGAGCGACAGCAGCAGGAACGACGCGCCGATAATCACATAGGCCGCCGTGAGCGCCCAGCGCGGCCCGAATCTGTCCACGACGGGCCCGGTGAGCAGCGCGGCGCCGCTCCCGACCAGCCCGCCCACAGTGAGCGCGCCGGTGAATTCCGTCCGAGTCCAGCCGAACGTCTCCGTGATTGGTTTGAGGAGAATGCTGAGGACGGGAAACGTCTCGACGGCGGCGCTGAAACTGCCAAGCCCGGCGACTGCGACGACGACCCACCCGTAGAAGAAGCGCGGCTTGGGATTGGGGCCGTTCGTTTCACGCAAAGAGAGACGCCGTTTCTCCGCAGGTCGAGGATGAACGCCATCATACCCCAGCGCCCGCTTCTCTGACGGCGGGCGGCCAAGTCTCTTCCCTGCGGCATAGCCCGCCCTACACGCTCGCCCTGCGCCCCAACCTTGCGCCTACGCCGCCGCTTCCCCCTTTTGCTGCGTGAGAGAACGCGATGGGGTACAATCTCCTACGCTTCCTTCTACCCTGCGCGACGAGGATGCAGGCCCGTCAGCCCTATCGTGGACAGCCCCTTGAAATACGATTACCTGCTCGTCGCCGGGCCGGGGCGTTCGGGCAGCGAATTGCTCTATGAGCGCCTGCGGCGGCATGAGGATTTCGCTTTCCCCGAGATCAAGGAAGGGTACTACTACCGCTCTCCGGCGAGATTCGAGAAAGCCTTGTCGCAGGCGAACCGCGAGGGGAAGAGGATACTGGCGGACGTGGCCAACTTGGGCTACCAAGACCCGGCTCTGGGGCCGGGCGTTCGGCGGCTGGCGGACGGAGGGATCAGAACTCTGCTCGTGATCCTGCTGAGGGCGCACCGCGACCGCGCCGTTTCGATGATGCGGTTTAGGAAGAGCCGCGGGGAGTTCTCGGCGCTTTTCGGCGCGAGGCGGTTGGAGCGCGCCGTCGCGCGCGACCGGCTGACGCCGGAGTCGCTCGACGCGCTGTACGGCGCCGGCGTTGACGCGCTGACGCTGCATTTTTCCGCGCTCACCGGCGACACGACGGCGGCGCTGAACGAGATAGCGGCGCTCTGCGGGGCGGAGCCGTTCGACGAATCCGAGCCCGCGGTTGTGAACGAATCCGTCCGCGCCCGGAACGCGCTGCTCGCCGCCGCCGGAAAGTCGGTTGCGGTCGGGCTGCGCCGGTTGGGGTTTCGCCGTTTCCTGCAGCGGGTGAAAGACGCGCCGTCGGTTCGGCGGCTGTTCTTTACGTCTTCGGCGGAGGAGCGCGGCGTTCCGCAGTTGAGCGAGGAGAACGCGCGCCTCTTGGACGAGAGTTTCGCAGCGTGTTGCGCGCTGGCGGAAAACGCGTCGGAGCCGGTTGCGGACGGAGTCTTCTTCCGCAAAGGACGCCCCGAACATGGCGGGCGAATCGAACCGGCGCTTCCGGCGGCGGGGCTGCGGTGAGCGCGGCTTCGGGAACGAGCCGGCGAACCTCCGGCGCGCAGGAAGTGGCGATGCTGTTCTCCGCCCGGGCGAGCGTCCTGTCGTTCGGGTTGCTGATACAGAGCCTCCTCGCCTACTTCCTGCTGCCTGAGGGGCGCGGCTCCTACGCCATCTGCGTGACGTTCGCCGTGCTCGCCGGGGTCATCGTCACGCCGGGCATAGACAAAGGCGTCACCTACAACGTCGTCACCCGCCGGATGAGCGTGTCGCGCGGAGTCGCCGTCGCGCTGGCGATCATCGCGGCGGGAACCGCCGTCGCCGCGGCCGCGGCGATTCCGCTGATCAACAGCGGCGTCGGATTTTTCGCCGCCGCCGACCCCGCATCCTTTTACCTTGCGCTCGCTCTTATGCCGATCACTACGGCGGCGACCGCCGTCGAGCAACTGTTGGTGGGTCTGAGGGGATTCGGCTCCCTCGCCGGATTTTGGATGCTGCGCGCCGTCGTGAACTTGCTCGCGCTGCTCATCCTCGTTGCGGCGATGGATATGGGAGTCAACGGAGCCATCGCGGCCTTTGCGGTCGGGCAGGCGTTTATGGCCGCCGCGTGCGTTCTGCGTTTGCGGAGAGGCTATGGGTTGACGGGAAGCGCGCCGTCGCGCGCCGGGTTCTCGCTCGCGCTCAACTACGGATGGCGGTTCCACTACGCCCGGATAGCGATGGCGGCGGAGGCGCGGATCGGCGTCCTGATGCTCGGCGTAATTGCGTCAACGGGCGAGGTCGGGCTATTCGACTTGGCGCTCGCGCTGATGCTGCAATTCGGCGTGATCGCCAGCATGGTCGGCAGCGTGCTCTTCCCGCGCGTCACGGAGGACGCGCGGAGCCGGCCTGAGTTGGTCGCGCTTTGCATACGCCTCGTCTTCGTGGCCACGACGGGGGCGATGGCGGTTTTCCTCATTCTCGCCGCCGCCTCGCCGCTCGTTCCCTTCTTCTTCACCCAACGGTTTCTCCCCGTGGCGGATTTGCTCGTCTGGCTCGCGCCGGGGGGAATCGCCCACGCCTGCAGCGCGATACTCGCAACGTATCTGATGGGGTCCAACCGCCCCGGAGCGCTTTCGGGGATCATCTGGACAGGAATAGGCGTGAACGCCGTCGTTCTGTTCACGGTGTATCCGGTCGCGGGGTTGCAGGGCGCGGCCTGGGCGCTGAGCGCCGGCTTCATTGCGCGCACGCTGCTGATGAGCGTCTTCTTTCATCGAGCGAGCGGAGCGAGCGTCGCCGCGACCTGGCTGCCCAAACGCAGCGACTTCGTCTACGTCTGGACGGAGGGAAGAGCGGCCATCCGCCAAACGCTGAGAAGGCGCGCAGCCCATGCGTAAGCCCCGCCGCGCTACGCTGGTCATAGACCAACTGAACTCCGGCGGAGCGCAGCGGGACTTGGCGCGCCTCGCCTCCGGCCTCGCCGCCGCGAACTACGAGGTGACCGTTCTCACTTACTGGCCCGGCGACTTTTTCGCAAGCGAACTCGCGGAGGCCGGCGTTCCCGTCGAGCGCGTGCGCTCGCGCAATCGGCTCCATCTGATCTACGCGATGCGGCGCGCGATCCGGCGAAGCCGCCCCGACGTCGTGCTGTCGTTTCTGCGGGGCGCGAACGTCCTCGCCGAACTCGCGGGACTGCCCCGGCGAACGTTCGCCGTCATCGCGCTGGAACTGAACCTCGACACGCAACGGAAAAGCCTGAGGCGCAGCGCGCGCTACGCGCTCCACCGCCTTGCGGACGCCGTCGTCGCCAACTCGCACGCGCAGCGCGAACGAATGAGCAAGATCGCCCCATTCCTCGCGGATCGGACGAGCGTCATTGTGAACGGCGTGGACTTGAGCGCGTTCGCTCCGCTGCCGTCTCCTCCTCCGGCGCGGAACGGCCGACTCCGCCTGCTCGCGCTCGCCAGGCTGCAGCCGCAGAAAAACCCCTTCGGGTTGCTGGAGGCCGTCAACATCCTCCGCAAGGAAGAGCCCGCGCTCGACGTGACCGTTGACTGGCACGGCGACCGCGTAACGGCGGGCGACCGCCGCGCATCCAAGTGGGCGCGGTCCCAACAGCGAGGCCATACGGAGTACGCCGAGCGATTCGACGAAGCGGTCGAGCGGCTGGGGCTGCGGGACAGGTTCCGTCTGCGCCCCGCCTCGCCGGACGTCCTTTCGCTGTACCACGCCGCCGACGCCCTCGTTCTGCCGTCCGTCTACGAGGGAACGCCGAACGTGGTTTGCGAGGCGATGGCCTGCGGGCTTCCCGTGCTCGCGAGCAGCGTGGGCGACAATCCCCGTCTGGTGGAGGATGGCCGAAACGGGTTCCTGTTCGACCCGAACGCTCCTGCGGACATCGCGGACGCGATAAGGCGTTTCGCCGCCTTGCCCGCCGAAACACGGGATGCGATGCGCGCCGAAAGCCGCGCCCGGGCGGAAGCGGCGCTCTCGGCGGACAGATTCAACGCGCGCTATCAGGAACTCATCGAGCGAACGCTCCGCAGACGAAAGGGCAAGGCGCCCGACGGGCGTGAGCGGCGCGAGCCGGATGAATTGGCGGAGCCCGGGCCGGGAGCGCGATGAGCGCGAAGAAATTGCGCGTCGGCTTGGCGTTGTCCTCCCTCAGGGGCGGGGGAGCGGAGCGCGTCACGCTGACGCTTGCGAACGCGCTGCTCGAGCGGGGCCATCGCGTGGATCTGTTCCTCGCGCAATGCAAAGGCGTCTACCGCAGCGGCGTTCCTCAAGGGTTGCGCCTCTATTACCCGGGCCGTTGGAAAGCCGACCGCAGCCTGCTGCGCCACTTCCGTGAGCGGGGCATCGCAGTCGCGGCGTTGGACGTCAATCCCGCCGCCGCCGCCCGGGCTTGGTTCGCGCTGAGGCGGCGGCATCCGGGGATTCGCATTAGGCCGGGCAGCGCGTATTACGCGCTCGGCGTCGCGGCGTATCTGCGCGAAGCGCGGCCCGACGCGCTCTTGTCCGCGTTGCCGATGGCCAACGTCGCCGCGTTGTTGGGAATGGAACTGGCGAACGCCCGAACGCCGCTTGTGATCGGCCTGCACTACCTCGTCGGCCTCACCTACGCCGAAGAGCAACTAACCCGTGCGCGGGCGCTCTATCCGCAGGCGACCGCGTTCGCCGCCGTATCGCAGGCCGTCGCCGACGACGCATCCGAGCGCTTGGGGGTGGACCCGGCGAGGTTTCACGCCATCTACAACGGCTTGCCCATCGAGGAAATCCGCCGTATGAGCGAGGAGGAGCCGCCTTGCGAATGGTTCACGGACGGCGGCCCGCCCGTCATTTTGACCGTCGGAAGCGACGAGCCGAGGAAAGACCACGGGACGCTGATGGAGGCGTTCGGCCTCGTCCGGCGGGAGCGCGAAGCGCGGCTGGTCATAATGGGCGACAGTTCGCCGGACTACAAACGCCGCCTTCTCTCCATCGCCGAGCGCCACGGGGCGGAGCGGGACGTAGCGTTTCTGGATTTTGACGAAAACCCCTATCGCGCTATGCGGAGAGCGGCGGTGTTCGCGCTCTCGTCGTGGCGCGAGGCGTTTCCCAACGCGCTCATCGAAGCGATGGCCTGCGGCGCGCCGGTCGTCAGCGCGGATTGCCCATCAGGGCCGCATGAGGCGCTCGGCGGAGGCAAGTGGGGGACGCTCACGCCTATGCGCGACCCTCCGGCGCTTGCGCGGGCCATCCTCTCCGCGCTCGACGGAGACGCTCCCTCGACGGACGAGGCCGGCAGGCGCGCGGAGGATTTCGGCGAGGCCCGGATGGCCGCGGACTACGAGGCGCTCTTCGCGCAGATGGCGGAAGAAGGCGGCGCAGGAGATTAGTGAACCCTCCCGCGGAAGAGGCGGCCCAGCACGACTCCCACGGAGAGGAGGAGCAGGCGCAAGTCCATCCACGGGCTCATTCGCTCGATGTACAGGTTGTCGTACCGGGTTTTTCTGCAAGGCTCCAACGAATAGCCGCCGCGCGCTTGCGCCAAGCCCGCGATGCCGGGCTTGACTCTGAGTCGGCGGAAGAAATCGGGGCACTCTCGGGCGATTTCTCCGGCGCGTTCGGGACGCTCGGGACGCGGCCCCACCAAACTCATCTCCCCGCGCAGAATGTTGATGATCTGCGGCATCTCGTCGAGACGCAGGGGGCGGAGCGCTTTGCCGACCAGCGTCACGCGGGGGTCGCCCTCGTCGGAAGCGGACTGGGCCGTATGCGACGTCATCGTGCGGAACTTGATGATCGTGAAGATCTTGCCCCCGCGCCCCAAACGCTCCTGCGTGTAGAACACCGGCCCGCGGTCGCGCGCCCAGATCGCAAGCGGTATCACTATCCAGAGCAACGCCCATAGCGGGAAGAGGAGCGCGTGGGCGGCGATGATGACGCCGACGTCGAAGAACGGCTTGTATCCGTCCCGAACGGGAACCTCGTCATCGGTTATGCCGCCGTCTTGCGCCAACCCGGCCGCCTACGTCTATGATTATGCATCGCGGAGTCGCAACTCGGCGCCACGCGGAACGCGCCGCGAAGCGAGAGGCCGCGCGCCTAATGTTATGATAAAACTGCTTCCCTGCGCGGCGCCCCACGCTATGATGAGCGAAGAAATCCACGGCACTCCTCGTGAAACGCGCGCCGTTCCGGCTGCGCGGACGTCCGCGTCTCCGGTCTCCCGTCAAACGGACGCGCCGCGCCCCCTCGTGGTCGACCTCGACCACAGCCTGCTGCGAACGGATCTGCTCTACGAAGCGTTCTGGCGGCGGGCGGCCGCCAATCCGCTGAGCGCGATAGCCGGCCTGTTCGGACGCGGGGGAAAAGCGGGCGTCAAGCGGCGCGTCTCCGCCGATTCCGCCATTGACGTCGAGACGCTGCCCCTGAACGACGGCGTCGCGGCGATGGTGCGGGAGGCGCAGGCCGAGGGACGCGAGGTCGCGTTCGCGTCCGCGTCCGACCGGAGCGTCGTGGAGGCCGTCGCCGAACGGTTCGGCGTGACCCGGACGTTCGCGTCCGACGGCGAAACGAATCTGCGGGGCGAGGCGAAAGCCGAAGCGCTCTGCGCCGCATACGGGCCCGGCGGATTCGACTACGTAGGAGACTCGCAAGCCGACTTCGCCGTCTGGGACCGCGCGGCGGGAGTAACCGTCGTTGCCCCGTCGCCTCGAATGCTGACTGCGGTGAAGGCGCGCTACGGGGAAGCGCGAATCCTGACGGCGGGAGGCTCGTCTGGCTACGCTTGGCTGCGCGCGCTGCGCCCGCATCAGTGGGTGAAGAACCTGCTGGTGTTTCTCCCCGTGGTCGCCGCGCACAGCGCATCCGCCAACGCTTGGGCGCTCTCCGCGCTTGGATTCGCGGCGTTTTGCGCCTGCGCTTCCGGCCTCTACCTGATCAACGATATGCTTGACCTTGACGCAGACCGCCGTCATCCGTCCAAGCGGCGGCGCCCCATAGCGGCGGGGCGGCTGTCCATACGCAGCGCGATGCTGCTTGCCGGAGGGCTGTTCATCCTGTCGGCCCTGCTGTCGGCGGCGGCGAATCCCGTGTTCGGGCTGGCTCTGCTCGGCTACGTCGCCGCGTCGCTGGCCTACTCCGGCTATCTCAAGCGGGTTATCTTGCTGGATATGATCGCGCTGAGCGGCTTCTATGTTCTGCGCGCCGTGAGCGGAGGAGTGGCGAGTTCCGTCCCGATCACCGTGGCGTTCGTCGCGCTGTGCTTCACGCTGTTCTTCGCGCTCGCTGCGGTGAAGCGTCAGACCGAATTGACCCGTCACGCGAACGGGGCGCGGCGGGTGGCGGGGCGCGGGTACAAGCCGAGCGACCTTCGCTGGGTGACGGCGGCCGGCCTGCTTGCGTCGGCTGGCGCAATCGCCGTTCTCGTCGCCTACGGGTTTGTTTCCCCCAACGCCCTCACGCTCTACGCAAGGCCGGAACTGCTCGCGCTGACGGCGCTGCCCGCAGCCGTTTGGCTGGCGCGCATCTTTCGCAGGGGAGCGCAGGGCCGCGTGCACGACGACCCCGTGGTCTACGCGCTCAGAGACCCGTCCACTTACGCGGCCGCCGTTGCGGTTTTCATCGTCGTGGGCGCGGCGGCGCTCTAGAACGAGAGCCTCTTGAAGACGCGCTCGGGAATGAGTTGAACCACGCCCATAATCCAGCGCCAGAACCACGGCGTGTAGAGCACGTCTTGCCTGCGCTTGGCGGCGCGCATAATGTCGGCGGCGGCGGCCTCCGGCGAAATCATCAGCGGCTTCGCCTTCTCGCCCCACGTCATCGCCGTGTCCACGAAACCGGGCTTCACGGTCAGCGCGTGCGCGCCCTTCCGCGCCAGCCGGTTCCGCAGCCCTGACAAGTAGGCGTGGAATCCCGCCTTGGACGCTCCGTAGACGTAATGCTTTAGCCGTCCGCGGTCCCCTGCGACCGAGCCCACTCCGACGACCACGCCGTCGCCGCGCTCCTCCAGCAGCGGCGCCAGGCGGTGCAAGGCGGAGACGACCCCGCTGAAGTTGTCCGCGATGACGCCCGCCGCCAAGTCCGGGTCGACGTCAATAGCCGTCTGCTCAGGCATCGAGCCTAAGAACACGGCGACGTTCAGCGTTCCGGGGCGCGCGGCGGCGGCTTCCGCCAAAGCGCGGGAATCCCCGGGCTCGCGCGCGTCGAACAGGAAGACCTCCGCCTTTGCGCCGTAGCGCGCGCGGAGGTCGCCGCAGGCGCGCTCCAGGTCGGCCTCGTCGCGGCCCGCTAGCAGCAAGTCGGCGCCGTCGGCGGCGGCGAGCCGGGCGAACGCCCTCGCAATGGAGGAAGTCGCGCCGAGGATGATCCACGTCTCGCGCTCAGCCATCCGCCGCCCTCCTAATCCGTAATCGCCGCGCCATATCGGAGGTCATCCGCCCTTCAGGGTCGAGGCGGTCGCAGACCGCGCGGAAGGCGTCCAACTCCGGATGCATACGCGGAACCGCGCTCGGCGGGAGCAGCGCGTCTTTCGCCAGATAGACGCGGCCCCCCGCGTCGAGCGCCGTTGCGCCAAGACGCCCGATCAGATCGGCGGACGCTTGCGCCGCGGGGAAATCAACCGTCAGCGTCCAACCCTCCATCGGGAACGAAAGCATCCCCGCGCTGCCGGGGCCGAGCCGCTTGAGCACCGCGAGCGGAGACGCCAGGCCGCTGCCGGCGGCCTCAGCGAGGATCGCGCGCAGCGATTCCGTCGCATCCGGCGGAACCACGCATTGGAACTGATGAAATCCGCGCTTCCCGTAGAGGCGGTTCCAATCGGCGAGGGCGTCCAGCGGAAACAAGAACGCGGAGAGTGGCCGAACCCGCGTCCGCCCATCCTTAGGAATGCGGGCGTAGTAAGCGGCGTTGAACGCCCGCACGACCGACGCGGACAACAGGAACGGCGGCGCGTCGAAAGGAATAGCCCGGGCGCGGCGGGCGCGCTCGCGGCTGGGCTCGCCGGTGGATTCGCCTTCCTCGAGTATGCCCCGGCCAAGCGTCGCGCCCGTTGCGGCGGCGTCCACCCAGCCGACGCTGTAGCGCCGGTCGGATTCCGTGAACGCCTCAATGAACGCGTCGAGGGAGGGCATTCGTCGTTCGCGCACGAATGCTTTATCGCCCGCAATCGGGCGCATCCGCAGGCGGGCCGAAAGAATCGCTCCGGTCAGGCCGACGCCGCCGACCGTGGCGCGGAACGCCTCGTCTTCAGGTTGGAGCGTGAGCGTCTCCCCCCCCCCCGTCCGCAGCGTAATTTGCGTTACGTGCTGCCCGAAAGAGCCGTCGGCGTGGTGGTTCTTGCCGTGGACGTCGTTGGCGATCGCTCCGGCGACGGTGACGAATCCCGTGCCCGGCGCGACGGGCGGAGCCCAGCCGCGCGGGCCGAAATCCCTGAGCAGGCCGCCGATGGCCGCGCCCGGCTCGACCTCGATCTCGCCGGTTTCCTCGTCAAACGCCAGCACGCGGTCGAGCCGTGAGGTGATGACGGTCGCCCCGCCTGAGTTGAGCGCCGCGTCGCCGTAGGAGCGGCCCGCGCCGTAGAGGCAAAGGCTAGGCCCCGCGGCGTCCAGAGCCTCGATCAGTTGGTTCGCCCGCTCGGGCCGCGCCGCGCGGGTGGAGGCGCGGAGCGCCCGGCCCCAGCCGGTGAGCGCGGCGTCGCGCCAAACGGTCATCGGGAAGTCTCCATTCGCAATAGGATAGCGTAATCCAGCGCGTCCGTTCCGCCGCGAACGGGGATGCGGGAGCGCGGCTTGGTGGGGAAGGGGAGATTTGAACTCCCACGCCTTGCGGCACATGATCCTAAATCATGCGCGTCTGCCGTTCCGCCACTTCCCCATCGCGTCCGGCGAATCCTAATTTCCGCTCCTCCGCCTCGGGCCGCGCGGGCGGCGCCTCCGCCGCAGTCCGCCGCCCTTCCGGGCAGGCCGCGCCTCCCCCGCCTCGTCCTCGCTCGCGCCGGCTGACGAGGAAGTCACGGCGGGCGCCGAGCCCCCGCCCCCCGCCTGGCGCAATTCCACGCCGGGCGCTTGCTCCGCGAGCGGACGCGCCCGGAGGAAGACGAGCGCGAGGAGCGGCATCAGCGGATGAATGAAAATGATCGGCGCGAGCAGTTGCACGAACCCCGCGCCCACTCCCGCCGCCGCCCACCGCGTTCCGTTCCGCCTCTTCCGCCGCGCGACCATCGGAATCAGGCCGACCGGAACGATCAGCAGCCCCAGATACACCGCCTGCTCCAGCGGATCCGCTTGGCGGACGGCGGCATCCTCCGTCCCGTCGGCTGCGGGCGCGGTCTCCCCGTCCGCCGGAGGGTCGGTGAAGACCAGGGCGACGGCGAACAACAGCGCGAGGCTGCTCGTCACCCCCAGCAGGGCGGCGAACGCCGGCGGCATCGAGAAGAGGAACGGAGTTCTCGGCTGCATAACGAAAGGCTATCACGCCGACGCTCCGCCCGCGACAGGCGGGCGAGGACGCCCTTGACATCGGGCGCCAACGCCCGCACGATAGCGGGCGCGCGGAACGCGCGTCATCAACGGAGGCCAACAATGAGCGTTGACTTGGGCGGGGTAACGATAGCGAACGCCGAAGAGAAGTTCGCGGAGATGAGCCACGGGACGACCCGCTACGTGGAGGCGGGCGACGGCTACCCGACTATCCTCGTACACGGCGTCGGCTACACGAGCGGGGCGCACGACTGGGCGCTGAACATCGGGCCCCTCTCGTCGAAACTCCGCGTCATCGCCGTGGACGCGCTCGGCTGGGGCAAGGGCGAGGGCTGGCTGCAGCAGGAGTACTCCTTCGCCTACCTCGTGGACTTCATCCGCGAGTTCCAGGACGCGCTCGGCTTCGAGAAGACGAACCTCGTGGGCCACTCGATGGGCGGATGGCTCGCCTCCCTGTTCGGATACGAGAGCCCGCACCGGCTCAACAAACTCGTGCTCGTGGCGAGCGGCGGGGCGATGCCCCGGCAACTCCGCAGCATGGTGGAGTTCAAGCCGCCGTCCCGCGAGGAGATTCTCGCCGGGCTGAAGAGCCGCGTGAACGCGGACGTGGACTTGGAGGCGATGGCGGACTACCACCACGCGCTCGCGCGGAACCCCGACCGCCTCGCCGCCTACCAGCGCGTGCTCAACCATATGAACAATATGGAGACGCGCTCGCGCTACAACACCGTGCGGCGCTTCCCCCATATCCCCGTGCCGACGCTCGTCGCCTGGGGGCGCAACGACGCCGTGAACGCGCTCGAGATGGGCGAGATGACCCACCAGGGCATCCCCGGCTCCAAGATGGTCGTCTTCGAGTGCGGGCACGGCATCCCCACTGAGGCGCCCGACGACCTGAACGCCGCCCTGCTCGACTTTTTGCCGGACTAGAGCGCGCTAATCCAGGATCTCGACGCGGAAGAGGCGGCTCCCCGCGACGCGCGCCTCCAACTGATCGAGCGCGTCCTCTTTCTCGAGGATGCGGGCGAGGATGGCGCGCTTCTCGTCGACGTCGCTCACGATGGACGCCCGGGCGCGAAGGTCGCGCGCCGCGCTCTCCTTCAGGTGATAGGTGAACTCCGGGTTGGCGAACAGGTTGGCCGCCCAGTCCCTCGGGCCGGGGTTGTTGGACAGGTAGACCTGCCCGTCCAACTGGCGCAGCCGCACCTCCTTGCGGTGGGCTTTCCCCGTCTTCCGCCCGGTGGTCGTGATGTCAACGAGCCTGTCGGTTTCCAGCGCCTTGCGCGCGGCGTCGTCCACGTTGTCTCCTCCTAGCCGGTGACGTAGGTGTGCGTGATGACCTCCCACACATGGCCGTTCTCGCACTCGAAGTAGAAGCCGCGCCCCTGGTGCTTGTGGTTGATTTGCCCGTCGGTTCGCGAGCCCGGCCCGCTTCCGAAGACGACGCCCTCGTCCTTCACGCGCCCCAGAATCGCGTCGAACTCCTCGTCGGACGCGAGGAAGGCGTAGTGGTTGGAGCGGGGCGACTTCGTGTCGTCGAAGTCCAGGGTGAGCATGTCGTTCACCTTCACCGGGGCGAAATGCCCCCACGGGCCTTCGTACTTCAGGCCGAAGAGCCGCGCGATGAACTCCGCCGACTTCACCTTGTCGTAGGCCGGAACGATCGTGTGGTCCAACTGCAGCGCCATTGCTGACCTCCTTCGTTCTCCGACGTCGCTCTCAGCATACGCCTTTCGGCGACGGGATGCACTCCCGCGCCGCCCGCATGCGGCGAGCCGGCGCGCAGTGATAGGCTAGCGCGGCGCGGGCGAGCGCGAGAGGCGGCGAGCGATGATCATAGATATGCACACCCATATCGTCCCGAAGACCTTCCCGTCCGGCGCCGGACGCGCATCAGGCGACGCTTTCCCCGCGATGGCGCCGAAGGACGAGGAGCGCTCCGCGATAATGATCGGGGGGAAGGAGTACCGCGTCGTGCGCGACGTCTGCTGGGACGCGCCGAAACGCGCCGCCGAGATGAACGCCCAGGGCACGGACAAGCAGGCGCTCTCGCCGCTGCCCGAGTTGCTGATGCATCACCTCGACCCGAAAGACGGGGCGGACTTGGCGCGCTGGCTGAACGAGGCCATCGCCGAGATGGTCGCCGCCGAGCCAGAGCGTTTCTACGGGCTCGGCTCCGTTCCGATGCAGGACGTCGAACTCGCCGTCGCCGAACTCCGGGTCGTCAAGGAACTGGGGCTGCACGGCGTTGAGGTGCGCTCCAACATCGAGGGGCGCAGTTTGGGCGAGGATCGGTTCCGGCCGTTCTTCCGCGAGGCCGACGCGCTGGGGCTGGCCGTTTTCGTGCACGCGAACCGCCCGACGTTCGCCGACCGGCTCGCGCACATTCCGCCGGTCGTGGCCGACGCGCCGCTCGGCTTCCCCATCGAGTCCGGGCTGGCGGGAGCGTCCATCATCTGGAGCGGGCTGCTGGAGGAACTGCCGGACTTGCGGATCTGCGTGAGCCACGGCGGAGGCGTTCTGATGCAACTGCTCGCCCGCAGCGACGAGAACTGGCGGACCCGCGAGCCCGTTCGCAAACTGCTGCCGAAAGCGCCGATGGAGTACGCGGCGATGCTCTATTACGACGACATCACGTTTGGGACGGCTCCGCTGCGCTATCTGATAGACCACGTGGGCGCGGGACAGGTGATGATCGGCTCCGACTGGCAGGGGACGGGCCCGAAGACGCCCTCGCCGGAGGAGGAGTTCGCCGCGCTCGGCCTCAGCGCGGAGGAGCGCGACCTCATTGGCTGGCGGAACGCCTTGCGGTATTTGGGGGCGTGACGCGCGGGGCGCCGCGCGCCCCGTCCGGCGCTTGCGCGCCACTGGATTCCCGCCTGCGCGGGAACGACGGGAATGAGGGCGAGGCGGGCAGGGGGCGAGGTTCGCGCCTACGCGGGGCAGGGCGGGTCTTACCGCGAATCCTCGATTTGCCGGATGAAGGCGCGGACATGAGGGATCATCTCGTCGGCGGCGTTGAAGGCGGAGAGATGCGTGTGGCCTTCGAGGATGAGGAGCGCGGCGTTCGGGGCGAGCGACGCGGAGCGCTTGGTGAGTTCGTGGTTGCGCGGCATCGGGTAGTCGTCCTCCGTGCCGGTGTACACGAGCGTTGGGAGCGTCATATTGCGGATGTCGTCGTCCGGGGCGCCCCAGTGCAAGTTGGCGATCTGCTGGGCGGCGTAGGCGTCTTTGTCGTTGGCCAGCAGGCGCTCCTTGCGCTCTTTGGGCAGCGGCCCCTGATCCATCTCCATTGCGGCGATGTAGACGTCCATCCCGAGGCGCATCAGTTTGGCCCGCGCCTCCCAGCGCACGCGGTCTATCTCCGGGACGTCGGGCGACAGCACGGGGTACGCCCCGAGGATGAGCCCGTGGAAGCGGCGGGGCGCCAGCATGCCGACGGCCCAGCCGATGCTCGCGCCCATCGAGAAGCCCCAGTAGTACGCCTTCTCGACGCCGAGGTCGTCCAGCACGGCGGTGACGTCCGACACTTTCTCGGCGCGTCCGTAGTCGGCGGGGTCTTTGAGTTTGTCGCTCTGCCCGAAGCCGCGGGAGTCTATGAGGACGACCTTGAACTCGCCGGAGAGTTTCTCCGGGTAGCCGGCGTTGCGCCAGTCTTTCGAACTCATGCCCATCCCGTGCACGAACACGATGACGGGCGACTCGGCGGGGCCGTCCTCGACTTCGTAGTGGATGCGGACGCCGTTGTTGTCCACGAATTTGTCGGCGTAGGTCATAGGGCGGCGCTCCTTCGGCGAGGCTTCCGGCTGCGGCAGGGTATCAGATACAGCGGGGGCGTTGCGCGGTTAGAGCGCGAGCGGCGCGCCATTACGCTCGCAACCGCAGGACCACTCCCTCCAATTCTCCTTGCAAGCTGCATTCCGCCACGAGGAGTATCTCCTCAATGGCTTCTCTGATGCTGAGGGCGATGGGCATTACGATGACTCCGGGCATTGCATGGCCTTCCACCACGCGTTGATATGCAAGGTTAACGAGGTCGGAAGGACTGCCTGTCGCGGCGTCGTGGGTCAAGAGCATCCGTTCGTCTTCCGCCGCCCACCTCAAGATAGCCGAGTCATCCGCTCCCGACATTCCGGCGTCTTGCGCTCGAACAACATCGATGCGCGGGTCGCGTTGCCGGAGGCCGTTCACCACGAGACGGTTGAAATTCTCGTCCGCAGCGAAGCGGAAGACGCCGAACCTACGACGCACCATTACGCCGCGCAGCCACGCGCTCGCGGAGCGCTTTGTTCTTCGGGTCGGCCTCGATCACGCCCCAGCCCTGCTCCGCCTCTTCTTCCCGGGACTGCAGGTAGGCGTCCACCTCGCCGGAGCGCTGCAGGTAGTAGGCGATCACGGCGTAGATGTCGGCCAGGCTGAGCGTATCGAAACTCTCGGCGATGGCCGCCGGAGAGTCGCCGCGCTTGAAGCGTCCGACAACCGTGTCGAGCGTGACCCGCGAATCGCCCACGCGAACCGCGCCCGTCTCCCGCTCCATCCGAAGAGGAGCCGCGAGGCTGTAAGGCGCGGGAATGTCCGCCGTCGTCATGCTGTTGTCCTTCGCCGCCACGCTCAAAAAGCGCCATGCGCGACTGGAGTGCCTCCTATTATATGCGCTTTCTTTCCTACCGGCGCCCGCCGTCCGCTTCTATCGCCGCGCCCGTGATGTAGCCCCCCAGGTCGGAGACGAGCCACAGCACGGTTCCCGCGTGCTCGTCCGGCGTGCCGAGGCGCCCCATCGCGTTGCGGCTCGTCGTCGCGGAGCGGGCGCTCTCATGCCACATTGGCCGGTGGGGCGTCTCGATGCCGCCGAGCGCGATGGCGTTCACCCGCACCTCCGGCGCCCACTCGTAGGCCATTGATTTAGACATATTGATGACGCCCGCCTTCGCCGCGCCGTAGGCCGCCTGCCCCATTCCGGGGTTCACGCCCGCCTGCGACGCGATGTTGACGATGGCTCCCTTCCCCTGCGCCTTCATCACCGGCTGGACGGCTTTGGCGCACATAAACGCCGTGAGCACGTTCACGCGGTAGCACTCGATGAAATCGAGCGGCTCCAACTCCAGCAGCGGGCCGGAGCGGAACGTCTCGCCCCAACTCCCGCCGACCACGTTGACGAGGATGTCTATGCGTCCGAACTCGTCCATCGTTCGCGCCACGAGCGCGTCCACCTCGTCCTGGTTGCGGACGTCCGCCGTAACCCCGATGGCGCGGCTGCCGATGGCGCGCAACTCGTCGACCACGGGATGCACCGGCGCGTGCGGGCGCTCGCGCCCGACGGTGACGTCCTCCGGCTCGCGCGCCGCGACAACGACGTTCGCCCCTTGCCGCGCAAGGCCGAGGGCAATCGCCTTGCCGAATCCTTGCGAGCCGCCCGTTACGATGGCCGCGCGGTCGGTGAGATCGAACGTTGGCATAGCGCGTCTCCTTGCTGCGCGGGTCTCCGCCCGCGACTCGCCCCGATGATACACCGACGGGCGACGGGCAGGGAGCGCGCCGCAGGCTGCAATGAGCCTGGGGAGGTCTGCTGTTCAGGGGAGGGCAGGGCGGCCGTTGACGCAGGAGGAGCGCGGACGGAACTCCTACCTAACCCACGTTAATGAGAGGCGCGGGTTGCGTTTGGTCTGCTACACTGATAGACAGACGCCAGCAAGCGATGGCCCGTAGCGGAGCGAGGCTCTTGGCAGCACGCCGCAGCATGTCCGGCATCGAGTCCGACGCCCCCCGCGAGGCTTGCGGGGTGATTGGCGCATATCTTCCGGCGCCGGACGGGCCTGCGGCGAACGGGGTCGCGGCGGACGGTTTCCCAACGGGCCGGCCCGCAGCGAACGGCGCCCCATCCGGCGTCAGCGACGAGGCCGCGCAGGTCGTCTTTTACGGGCTCTTCGCCCTTCAGCATCGGGGGCAGGAGAGCGCGGGCATCGCCGCCGCCGACGGGCGGTCGCTTCGCAACTACACGAACCAGGGCCTCGTCTCCAACGTGTTCCGTCAGGAAGACTTGGAGCGCTTGCCGGGCCATATCGCCATCGGCCACACGCGCTACTCCACGACCGGATCCAGCAGCGCCCTCAACGCGCAGCCCATCGTTTCCAAGGGCCCCGGCGCGGAACTGGCGCTCGCCCACAACGGGAACGTCATCAACGCCGCCGCGATGCGCCAACGCCTCCTCGACGAGTCCGGCGTGGTTTGCGCCACCGGCACCGACTCCGAGGTCATCGCCCACGTGCTCGCCTGGGCGCCCGGCTCCTCCTGGGAGCAGCGCACCGCTCATCTGATGCGAACGCTGGAGGGCGCGTACTCGCTCGTCGTTTGCACGAAAGACACGCTGCTCGGCATCCGCGACCCGCGAGGCGTGCGCCCGCTGTGCATCGGGCGGTTCGAGAGCGGCGGATGGGTCATCGCATCCGAAAGTTGCGCTCTGGATCACGTCGGCGCGCAGTTCGTCCGCGAGATCGAGCCCGGCGAGAGCGTCGTCATAGACGAGTCCGGCATGCGGAGCATCTCCTCGCAGGTTCCCGGAGCGCGGAAGGCGCACTGCGTTTTCGAGCACATCTACTTCGCCCGCCCCGACTCCATTCTTGACGGCGCGCTCACGCACGCGGCGCGCACGCGGATGGGGCAGGCGCTCGCCCGCGAGCATCCGGTTGACGCGGACGTCGTCATCCCCGTGCCGGACTCCGCGAACTCCGCCGCCGTCGGCTACGCGCAGGAGTCCGGGATTCCCTTCGGCTACGGCCTCATCAAGAACCGCTATATGGGCAGAACGTTCATCGAGCCTGATCAGTGGTTCCGCGAATTGGGCGTCCGCAACAAGTTCAATCCGCTGCCCGAAACGCTCGCGGGCAAGCGCGTCATCGTCGTGGACGACAGCATCGTCCGGGGCACGACGACGCCGCGCATCGTGGCGCTGCTGCGGCGGGCCGGGGCGGCGGAGGCGCACGTCCGCGTCTGCGCGCCCCCCATCACCGACCCTTGCTTCTTCGGCGTGGATATGGCCGCCAAGAGCGAGTTCATCGCATCCGGCAGAACGGTCGCCGAGATATGCGACGCCATCGGCGCGGACTCCCTCGGCTATCTGAGCGTCGGCGCGCTTCATCAGGCCGTCAGCGGCGACCCCTCGGGCGACGGCTTCTGCGACGCCTGTTTCACCGGCAGGTATCCCATCCCCGTGCAGTTGCAAATGGACAAACTCGCGCTCGAGCGAACGCTTGCGGGCGTCAATTCCGCAGGCGTCAACGAGGCGGGCGCGACGTCTTGACCGCCGCCTCGACGTCCGGGCCCTCCATCCTCGACTTGCGCGAACGGGCGGAGCGCCTCGCGCCCCCGGACGCCGCGCGGTTCCGCCGCATCTTCGTTGTGACGGAAAGCACGGGGAGGATGCGCGTCCCTTCCACGATGGCGCCCTGGGTCGAGCGCGTGTTCGGCAGCGTCGCGTCCGTCGAATCGCAGCGCGTCGTGCGCGTCAGCAACCTGGCGACGGGAGAAGCCGCCATTTTCAACGAACTGCGCGCCCGCCGCCCTATACGCGCCGAACTCGCGGCGGACGTCGACCTCGAACGCGAACTGGCGGACGACCCATGGACGCGCCCGGAGGAGGCGACGCCGGAGGATCCGTTCGGACGTCTCGCCAACTCCGCAGGGATCACCGCCGCGAACGTCGCCAAGTACGACGCGCAGCATAGCCTGATCGTCTTCGCCGAACCCAACCCGCTGCGGTTCACCCGCGCCTCCGCGCGCGGCTGCGTCGAACTCGCCAACCGCTGGTTCGCCGCCGCCCGCCGCTCCGACCCGGAGGCCGTCTACCCCCTCTTCCTTTGGAACTGCCTCTGGCGCGCCGGCGGCTCCATTATTCACGGGCACGCCCAGACGCAACTGGCGCGCGGACGGCACTACGCCCGCGTCGAGGCGCTCCGCAAGGCCGCCGCCGCCTACCGCGCCGAGCACGGCGCGGACTACTTTGACGACCTGTTTCGAGCGCACGAGGCGCTTGGCCTGGCGCAGGAGCGGGGAGGCGTCCGTCTGCTGGCGAGCATCACGCCTACGAAAGAGAGGGAGACGCTCATCCTCGCGCCGTCGTTCGGCGAGGAAGCGGCGGACGCCCTCTACGATGCGCTCGCGGCGTTCCGTGATAAACTGGGGGCGCAATCGTTCAACACGGCGGCGCAATTGCCTCCGTTGAGCGCCGTCCCCGAAGATTGGAGCGGCTTCCCTTGCGTCCTGCGGGTCGTGGACCGGGGAGCGCTTGGAACGCGCACCAGCGACATCGGCGGCATGGAACTCTTCGCGGAGCCCGTCGTCGCGTCGGACCCGTTCGCGGTGTTCGCCGCGCTCGCGCCGTAGCAAGCCGAGCAGAGGAAGGAGCGGCAGCAAGTGGCCTCCGTCGACGTCGTGATCCCCGTGCTCAATGAGGAGCATTCCCTCGGCCCCTGCATCGATCGCCTGAGCGTTTTCCTTCGGGAGAACCTCGACCACGAGTGGCGGATCGTCGTCGCGGACAACGGCTCCACCGACGCCACGCTCGCAGTCGCATCCCGTTACGCGGAGGAGCGCCCCAACGAGGTGCGCGTAATGCACCTGGACGAGCGCGGGCGCGGGCGGGCGCTCAAGCGCGCATGGCGCGAGAGCGAGGCCGACGTCGTCTCCTATATGGACGTCGACCTCTCGACCGGGCTGGAGGCGTTCCCGCCGCTCGTCTCGGCGATCGTGGACGACGGCCGCCACGCCGCTTGGGGATCGCGCCTCTCCCGCGGCTCCCGCACGGAGCGCTCCCTGAAGCGCGAGGTCATTTCCCGCTCCTACGTCTGCCTCATCCGCCTCATCGCGGGCGTGCGCCTCCGCGACGCGCAGTGCGGCTTCAAGGCGATGAGCCGCGAGGCTGCGGACGCGCTCCTCCCGCATATCCGGGACAACGGCTGGTTCTTCGATACGGAATTGCTCGTCATCGCCCATAAGCGCGGCTTCCGCTGCAAGGAGATTCCCGTGCAGTGGGAAGAAGACCCGGACAGCCGGGTGAAGATCGTCAAGACCTCGCTCGACAGTTTCCTCGGCCTCCTCCGCCTTCGCTTCAAGGGGCTGCCGGACGTTCATCCTCCGGCGTAAGGGCGGCGGCGGGAGCCTAGCGCCAGGGGCGCCTCTCCATGAAAGCCGTGGTTGGAACAACGAGGCTCATTATCAGATTGTCCACGACGAATTCACAGAGATGGCTATTTCGGCTTGTGAACAGAGTAGACAGCGTTATATCTACCTGGTATCTTCTGGGCAGTGCATCAGGGTAAGGCTGCAACAGAGGCTACCAACACAAGGCGCAAGCATAATGGCGACCATAGAATGCAAATCTGCACAACCCCATGTCTCTTCCTTGTGGGTTGAGATCGGAGGGATAACCGACAGCCAAGTCGTACAAGCCCGAGCTCGGCTTGACAGCCTAATCCAGTCCGAAGAGCAAGTTTCCAGTGCGGTCGCCCTCGCTCTGGTCAATGTTGTGGATATGTGTCCAGACGCAAACCCCAGCGACTTGTGGCAACACGTGATCTATCGGCACCTCGTCGCGCACGGCTGGAGCGACAACAAGTGGAAAAGGGTTTCAGGGTTTGCCTTGGAGCGTGCGTTTGTCTCAATCTATGAACCGCGCATGGTCGCTTACGGGCTCCGATTCCGCATACTCAACGCTGCTGAGGCGACCAGGTTCTTGGCCAGTATTGAGGCTGACACGAAGCCTACAAAGATAGACATATTCATTGAAGCCGAAAGCAATAACGGCTGGCAAGTGTTCGGAGCTGCCCATGTCAAGGCAAGCATAGCTGAGAGGATCCAGGATGATGTTCCTGCGAGTAGAGCCTTTATGGACAAAGGCCTAGCTTCAATCGCCGTTACGATGGATGCAAAGAGTTATCCTCCACCTCATGGCGACTGCACGAATTATGGAGAACTTGGAGGAAGGTCAGCAAGTGTTTCGAAAGATAGAATCAAGCGAAATTACATTGAGGTTGATGGCCAGTTTGATGGTCTGTTTTCCTACAATCTGCGCACACCACCCAGTCCTTATCATACACCATCAGGCAAACGGATATACACTCTGTCATTGAGTGAACCACAACCTGATCAACTCATCAGTTTTTTGATAAGGAAGTGGACTGACTACTCAAAGTAACCCATTGGTACAACCTTGTTTTTAATGCGATTATTAGCTATAAAACACGCATATTCGTCTATCTCAAACCCAATAAATTTATGGCCTAGCTTGAGTGCAGCTTCGCCTGTAGTGCCACTACCCATGAAAGGATCGCAGATAATTCCTGGGCTATTAAGCCCTACGGCTTGAATGCATTGAATCGGGAGATCCAATGGAAATGCCGAAGAATGCGGCGTGTAGTTAGGAGTCTGTACAAGTCGCCAAATTGAACCTACGGGAGGCTTGGTACGGAATTGATGGCGTTCGTCTTTAGCAAAAATGTATATGCTTTCATGCCGACGATGAGGGCGACGACAAATGCCTTCTGGTAATGGGCGCGTCTTCTCCCATATAATTTCTCCACGAAACAGAAACCCTGCATCTGACATAGCTATAACCATACGATGAGGTATAGCCAGCAGATTTCCGTACTGGAGCCAGCCTGTGCTTCTCTCGATGAAAGCCCTACGTCGTCCGCGGTTCTTTGTGTGAACTGAATTGGTTGGTTCAAGGCCATCCCTATTCTTGCCGAGTGAGCTGTAGATATAATCCGATGCTCCCCAATTTATGGGAGTGTTGTAGGTATCGCCAATGTTCAGCCACAAGGTGCCCGAAGGCTTGAGGCAGCGCATGGCCTCGGTGAGAATTTTCGTGAGGTTGAACACGTAGTCTCGCGGGTCAGGCTCTGACCCGATTCCGCCGTACCCTCGCTGTCCCCAGTAGGGAGGAGAGGTCACCACTACGTCCATGATGTCCGACGGGAGAAGCCTGAGCCCTTCGAGCGCATCCATGTTGTGGACAGCGTCCAAACCCAACGGCCAGCGCTCCAGGCCAATGGACGCTACGTTCTTTTCTATTGGTCCGAGCGGCATTAACTGCTCCCGTGAGCGTGTGCGCCATGTTGGGTGCAGCATACTACGCGAAAGATGAATGACGCAAGCGAGGCGCGTCAGCAATTTTCACCCAAGCACCCTGTCCGCCCAACGAATCCCGGCGGCTAGGCACTGAGGAGCGGCTGACTATGCGCTGTCCTCCAATCCCGTCACCCCCATCGCTCTGGAGCACAGGCGGAATCGACCTTTCTTCACGCCTAGAGGTTGTGCATTCTGCTGATGAGCATTTGGTGCGCCGCGCTCATCAGCAGGACGGCCACCGCGATAAAGACGACTAGGTCCATATGCAGGCCGTGCACGACGAGGGCGAGGGAGGCTCCCGCCGCCGGAGGGTGCTCCGTGCTGGTGAGCGCCATCACCAGCATCGCGACGCCCAGCGCCGCCGTGGCGTAGATGATGAAGAGCATCGATCCTCCGTCCACGAATCCGTCGTGAGCGACGCCTCCGGCGAGGACGGCGAACGGGGCGGCGGACACGACGGCGACTGCGTGCCCGCCGATGGCGTGGCGCGGGTCGGCCTGTCTGGAGTGGGGATAGAGGAAGAGCACGAACGCGGTCGAGGCGAGCGATCCGATCAGCGCGGCGCGCGCGAGGTCGATGACCGGAAGCAGTTCGACGGCCCAGAACGTGAGCATCAATGCGGCGGCGGCGAGGGTGGTTTGGAATACGGCGGCGCGAGGGTAGGGGCGGCGGCGGCGCCATCGGCGGGAAACCCTGGGGTTAAGGACGCGGCGGCCCGTGGAGGGAGAGGAGCGCACTCGGGCTGCGCGGCGGAGGCGGGAAAACACGGGCCTCGCCATCAGCGGAAGAGGTTGAAGAAGCGGTCTTGGTATTCGTGGAACAGGTCCCAGCGCTCTATCTCCCGGTGCGCCTCGCGGGGGTCGCGCTGGCCGTTCCTGGCTTCTTCCAGCATCCGCTCGATTCGCACGCGGGCGTCCATCGGAACGCCCCCGTCCGTTCGCAGCAGTCCGTTCGCTTGCATCTCCGTGGCGTTCGTCCGCACCGAGCGGCTCGTGAACTCGTAGATGAACTTCATCAGCGACAGGTCCCACAGATCGTCGGAGCCGGTGATCACGGCCTCCAGCGCTTTGTCTTCTTTGTCCAGACGCTCGATGATCTTGCGCGTAACCTCGTCCACGCCGCCGGACACTACGGACGTCTCGCCGCCCTCGTTCTTGTAGCGGTACATCAGCCCCGGGTGGTCTTGCCCGACCTCTTGCGCGAGCCGCTGCAGATGCAGATAGCGCTCCGCGTTGTCGCCGAAGCCCTCGTTGCGGAGCAGGTAAAACGGCGTCACGACTTGCGGGCGCTCGGCGCGCACGACGCCCTCCCGCACGACGGACTCCTCGCGCCCGTCCGTCGGGACGTCGAGGCTCCGGTACGACGGCTCCGTGACGAGGTAGTAGCGGACGGAGGTCGATCCGAACGTCGCCAGCCCCTGGCGGGGCTGCCGCACCACCCGCGTGCTCTCCATCGCTTGAATAAAGCGCGCGTCTTGCTCGTCCATAGCCCCTAGTATACCGCTTTGCGCGGGCGGGGGATGCGGATTAGGCGCAGCGCGCTGATCAGGCCGACGGCGCCTCCGTCGCCGGCCTGTTCCGCCCCGCTGGATCGAGCGATTCGCCGGTTGCCCCCGGTTTCGCGGCGCTTACACTCATTTCTTGAACAAGTTTGAGATAAACACTAGATATTGCGATGAGGCTGGCGGACAAGCGGCTTTGTTGGGGTTAGGGCGCCCCTTCGAGGCGGCCAACGCCTTGCCGACGGCGTCCGCGCGCCGCCGGAAATCCGATTGAATGTTAGGAAAACGCATTGATTCCGTCTCATACAAAGGCTAATGTTTGCTCTTGCCCTTCCCGCCGGGAAGCCAGTCCAACCGGGAGGCCGGATGCAGCCGAACAGCGCCATACTCCACGAGCCGGTGATGACCGCCCAGGTCGTCGCCGGGCTCGCCGCGCGCCCCGGCGGAGCATACGTCGACTGCACGCTCGGGGACGCCGGCCACGCCGTCGCCATCCTTGAGGCGTCCGCTCCCACCGGGCGCGTGCTCGGGCTCGACGCCGACCCCGAGGCCATCGGCCCGGCGTCCGCCCGCCTCCGCCCGTTCGGCAAGCGGGCCGTCGTCGTCAACGGCAACTTCGGGGAGATGGACGCCTACGCGCGGGCGCGCGGCTTCGTCCCCGCCGACGGCGTGCTCTTCGACTTGGGCGTCTCCTCGCGCCAGTTGGACGCCGAGGAGCGCGGGTTCAGTTTCCGCCGCGCCGCGCCGCTGGATATGCGCTTCACGCCGGAAGGCGCCTCCGCCGCCGACCTGGTCAACGGCCTGCCCGAGCGCGAACTGGCCGACCTGATCTATGCGTTCGGCGAAGAGCCGCGCTCGCGGCGCATCGCCCGCGCAATCGCTGCGGAGCGCCCCATCGCCGGCGCGGAGCGCCTCGCGGAAGTCGTCGCTCGCGCGTCGGGCTACCGGCGAGGCCGGACGCATCCCGCGACGCGGACATTCCAAGCGCTCCGCATCGCCGTCAACGACGAGATCGGCGCCTTGCGGCGGGGCCTCGCGCGCGCCGCGTCGGCGCTCGCCGCAGGCGGGCGGCTGGTGACGATCGCCTACCACTCCCTCGAAGACCGAGAGATCAAACGTTTCATCAACGACGGGGACGTTCGTCCTGTGAACAAGCGCGTCCTCAAGCCGGACAGCGACGAAACCGCCCGCAACAGGCGCAGCCGGAGCGCGCGGATGCGCGTCGCCGAGCGCGTCTGAGCGCGGAGGAAGAGCGATATGGCAAACGCACGCGAGCAACTCTACGCATCCCTGGACGTCGGCACCACCAAAGTCGTGACCCTTGTCGGGAAGGCGAACCCAAGCGGCTCGATAGACATCGTGGCCACCGGCTACGCCCCCTCCGTCGGCATGCGGAAAGGGATGGTCGTCAGCCCCGAGGCGGTGCGCGAGTCCATCGCGTCCTCCGTTCAGCAGGCGGAGCGCTCGCTGGGGCGCAAGGTTCCGCCCGTCGTCGCGGGCGTGACAGGCAGCCACCTCAAGTCCCGCAACAGCGACGACCCCGTCAACGTTCCCATGAGCGTTCTGCCCGCCAACGGCCGCTTCAACGAGGCGTCGGGCAACGCGCTGGGCTCCGCCGGGCGCCTCTCCGACGCGGTCGGGATGCGCGTCGTGCAGGCCGTCCCCCGCTCGTACAACGCGAACGGCTCGGGCGACGCCGATTCCTCCGGAATGTTCGGGAAGAGCATTGGGCACGGCTCCCACATTGTGATGGGCGACGTCGTTTCGGTGGACACGCTGCTCTCCACGATCCGATCCGCAGGGGTCTCCGTCCACAGCCTCGCGCTGGAGCACCTCGCAAGTTCGGAGGCCGTGCTCACGTCCGAGGAGCGGTTGATGGGAGTCATCCTGGCGGACATCGGCGGAGGGTCGTGCGACATCGCCGCGTACCGCGAGGGGTCGGTCTGGCACACGGCCAGCATTCCCGTCGCGGGGCAGCACTTCACGAACGACGTCGCCGCGGGGCTCGGGATTCCGCCCAACGCCGCCGAGCGCGTCAAGTTGCTCTACGGCTCCACCCGCTTCGAGAGGGTTGACGCGAAAGAGACGGTCGACGCGCAGTCCGGGGCCGGCGCCCAGGCGCGCCCCGTTCACCGCAAGACGCTCAACCGCCTCCTGCACGACCGGGCCGTCGAACTCGTGCGCCTGATGATGCAGCGGCTCGCCTCCAACGGGCTTATCCGAATCCCGTCGGGCGGGATCGTGCTCACGGGAGGCAGCGCGACGCTGCCCGGCCTCGCCGAGATCGTCGCCGACTACGGGAAGTGCCAAGTGCGTATCGGCGTCCCCTCCAGCGTATGGGGATTGCCGGAGGAACTCGCCAACGCGACCTACTCGACGTCGGTCGGCCTGCTTCTCTGGGCCATCCGCCAAAACGCCGCGGCGGGGGAACGGAGCGCGCATCCCGCGGCCGCCGCGCCCCGGTCCGGCGGCTGGTTCTCCCGGCTGATGGGACGCCAGCCCGCAGGAGCGGGCGTATGAACCAGCCGCGCCGCGCTCCTCCCCCGCCCAGCAGGGGAGCGAACGCACCGCAAATCGAACCGGCCCGCAGCAACGGAACACAAAGCTCCAAAAACGAGGGGTAAGAGGTAATGACCATGGAACTTTTCGGCAACGAGCACAAGCCCGAGGTGGACGGCATCGCGCGCGTCAAGGTTATCGGGGTCGGCGGCGGGGGATCGAACGCCGTCAACCGGATGTACCGCGAGCGCGTGCCGCACGTGGAGTACTTGGCCGTCAACACGGACGCGCAGCACCTCGTGCGGCTGGACGTCCCGGTGAAGATTCGCATCGGCGACACGCTGACGCGGGGCTTGGGCGTGGGCGGCGACCCCGAGGTGGGCCGCGCCGCGGCGGAAGAGTCCCGCGAGGAGATCTACGAGTCCGTCCGCGGCGCGGATATGCTGTTCATCGCCGGCGGAATGGGCGGAGGCACCGGCACCGGCGCGGCGCCCGTCGTGGCGGAGGTCGCCCGCGAGACCGGCGCCCTCACCATCGCCGTCGTCACCAAGCCCTTCGGTTTCGAGGGCAGGCGGCGCGGCAAGAACGCCGACGATGGCCTCGCGCGCCTCAGGGAGACCGTGGACACGCTCATCGTCGTTCCGAACGACCGGCTGGGCGCAATGTGCGACGACAACCTCTCCGCCGAGGACGCCTTCAGACTGGCCGACGACGTGCTCCGGCTGGGTGTCAAGTCCATCGCCGAACTCGTGACCGTGCCTGGGGAGATCAACCTGGACTTCGCCGACATCAAGACGATTATGACCGGCGCGGGCCCCGCGTGGATGTCCATCGGGTCGGCGCACGGCGTGGACCGGGCGGTGGAAGCGGCGAAGAGCGCCATCAACAGCCCGATGCTCGACGTGAACATAGAAGGCGCGCGCGGCGTGCTCCTCAACATCACCGGCGGCGTCAATATGACGCTGAAGGAAGTGCAGAAGGCCGCAGGCGTGATCGCGGAGTCCGTCGACCCGGACGCCAACATCATCTTCGGAATGGTCACCGACCCGAAGATGGAGAACGAAATCTGCGTCACGATCATCGCCACGGGGCTCCCGAGCATCGAGCGGATGAGCCTCAACGACGACAGCATCGCGGAGTTCCTGCGGCGGGCGATCAGCGACGAAGCCGACTTCGACCTTCCGCCGTTCCTCCGCGCCTCCCGCCAAGGGGTTGGCGTGTAGGCCAAAGCCCCGCAACTCAGTCCGCAACTCCGCGCGCGCCATCCCCCTAACCGGCGCGGCGGAGCGCGGGGCGGCGCACCCCCAGGCGCCCTCCGCAAGCGAGCGAACGAGCCCCCGAAGCAACGCTTCGGGGGCTTTCCGCGCCCGCCGCCCTACGCGCGGGCATCCCCTTTTGGAGACTTGCGCGTAACTTGCCGCCTGACCGCGTAGGCGGGAATCTCGCCTGCCCCCTTCGGCTCGGTCTATGTCCCCGGGCGAGGCTAGAGCGCCGCGAGCGCTGCGTCGGCGGTGGCCGCGTCCACCCACGTCTTCCATTCGTCGTTGTTGCGGAGCCACCAAGCGGCGACGTCCGCGTAGTCGTCGCCCGTTTCGTCGAGGCGGACGAGCAAGGCGTTGATCGCCTCGCCGCTGAGCGACCACTTCTCCAAGAACGCCACAGCGTCGGGGGCCGACTCGCGGAGCTCAGTGCGGACGGCGATGACCGTGCGGTCGTTGGCGTATTCGCACGCCATTGTGACGTCCTCGGGCCTGCCCGAATCCCGGTTTTCCCGCAGATGCCGCTCGCACTCAGGAGTGGAGGCGGGCTCATCGAGGCGGACGAAGCCGTCGTAGTTCGACTCCAGCCTCGCCGCGAGTTCGGTCGGCCCCCAGTAGTAGAAGAGGATGTCCTCCCTGTTCTCGAACGCGCTGATAATCTCGGAGTTCAGGCTCTCGAACGAGCCCGGGTTCACGAGTTCGATGATGTCTTGCAGGCCGTAGCCGTAGAGTTGCTGCTCGTTCCGCACTTCGCACGACCATCCGGGGATGCAGGTGACGAGGCCGGCTTTGCCGCCGCTCGTGGGGCGTTTGAAGAGCGACCAGTACTGCTCCTGCTTGAGGTCTTCGATGGACCGGAGGCCGGGGTTGGCGTCCGCCGTGTACTTCGGAATGATGAACGCGCTCTGCCAGACCGAGTCGGCCAGGCTGTTGCCGAGTCCCTCAACCGTTCCCTCCGCCACCGCCGTATCCCACGCCGCCTGCTGATTCGGCAGCCATATCTCCAGGCTGACGTTGACGTCGCCTCTGATGAGCGCCTGCATCAGCGGTATCGTGGAGCCTTCGACCGCGTCGGTTTCGTAGCCGTAGCCTGCTTCGAGAATATGGCGGGCGATCGCGTTCTGCAGGAGCGCAGTGCTCCAGTTCAAGTCGGCGAACACGAGCGTGGGCTTGTCGGCGGATCCGGAACCGGAGCACGCCGTGAGCGCCGCCGCCATCGCGGCGACCAGGCCAATCAGCGCTCCCGCCTTCTTCAGCGTCATCCTCTTCATCGCTGCGCCTCCTCCAGCCGGTTGCGTCAATACTAACGGAGCGGCGGCGCGCAAGACAACAGGCGCTGGAGCAAAACTTCCGTTGGCCTAGCGCCCCGCGAGCGCCGGCGCGGCCTAACCTTTGGGGTTACGCCCCGGAATCCGCCCTAGTTTCGCGGCGCGCTTGCCGCTCCGCGCGCCTGCGGTATTCGCGGTCGCCGGGCATTGGCGTGTCGGGCGGCATTGCGCCGTGGGCCTCGCGCAGGAGGGCGATGAGGCGTTTCGCGCGATCCAACCGCTGGCGGATTCGCGGCAAGGAGTAGGTATCCTCGTAGAAGTTCCTATGCAGGTTCTCTATGGAATCGAAGAGCGGCGCCATCTCCGCGTCGCCTATGCGTTCGGCGATGTAGTCAACGATGACGCCCCCGTCCGCGTGGTGGCTGTAAGGCCAACCACGCTCCCCTGCGACGACCTTCACGGCGTGGGCGACGGCGCCCCAGATCTTTTCGGAGGCTTGCAAGCGGTCGCCAGCATCGATCATCTCTTGAGCGTGCGCCAGCAACGCTTCGGAATGTTCGTCGCGGGAAGTTCTGGGAGGGGCGAGGGCTATCGTTTCCACTGAAGGCTCCTGCTAGCCGCCGCGCGACCGCTAGCCGCCGCTCTCAGGCGTAAGCCGCCGCAAGCCGCGCGGGAGAGGCGCGTCTTGGGGAACCGCGTTGTCCGCATCTTCCAACAACGCGATGAGTTTCTTGGCGTCGGCGAGCCCGTCCTCCAACTGCCATTGCTCGTACTGGTCGTCGTAGAAGTTGGCGTGGAAGGAGTCGGCGCTTCGGAACAGCGTGCCGAGTTCAGGGTTGTTGGTTTCGTGGCGCAAATACCCTACGAGCGCGTTGTACGCGCCGTGCTTCCGCCACGACCAGCCGCGCTTCCTTGCGATTTCCTTCAACTTGTGGGCGACGGCGCCCCAGATCTTTTCGGAGGCTTGCAAGCGGTCGCCCTTGTCTATCATCTCTTGGGCATGCGCCAGCAACGCTTCGGAATGTTCGTCGTGGGAAGTGATTGGAGGGGGGAGCGTTATCGTCGGCTCCGCTGTCGTCGCATTCGCCATTGTGGTCTCCAACGGACTCCCGGTTCCTCTGCCCGTCAATCGCTCAGCATACCCGTAGGCGCGCGAGCGCGTCAAGCAACTGCGGGCAGGGCGACAAACACAGGGGGCGCGCCGCGCGGCGCGCCCCCTGTTCGTTCGGGCCTGTGTTCCTTCGGCGCGATGGTTAGAGCCCTGCGAGCACCTTGTCCGCGACATCGGCGGGAACCCATGCCTTCCACTCGTCGCTGTTCTGGAGCCACCAGGCAACGGCGTCAGCCGGCTCCTCGCCGGAGTCGGAGACGCGGACGAGCATTTCGCCGATTCCTTCGTCGCTGAGCGAATACTGTTCCAGGAAGGCGACGGCGTCAGGAGCGCTGCCCATTAGGTCGGTGTTCACGGCGACGAGCACGTCGGCGTCGGCGTACTCGCACGCCGACGTCACGTCCTGGGTGTTGCCCGCGTCGCGGTTGGCTTGGAGGGCGTCTTCGCACTCTTGAGTGGAGGCGGGCTCCTCCAGACGGAAGATGCCGCCGTATTGCGTTTCCAGTTTGGTCATCAAGGCGGTCGGCGCCCAGTAGTAGAAGAGCAGGTTTTCCTCGTTCTCGAACGCGCTCTGAATCTCGGCGTTGAGGGCCTCGAAGGAGCCGGGGTTGATCAGTTGCACCACGTCGCCCAAGCCGTAGCCGTAGACCTGCTGCTCGTTTCGCACTTCGCACTCCCAACCGGGGATGCAAGTGACGAGACCGGCTAGGCCGCCGCTGGTGGGGCGCTTGAAGAGCGACCAGTACTGCTCTTCCTTCAGGTCTTCGACGGACTGCAAGCCGGGGTTGGCGTCGGCGGTGTACTTCGGAATGATGAACGCGCTCTGCCACGCCTTGCCGGAAAGGCTGTCGCCGAGCGATTCCACCGTTCCGGCGGCGACCGCCGTGTCCCAGGCGGCGCTCTGGTTCGGAAGCCAAACCTCCATATTGACGTTGACTTCGCCTCTGGTGAGCGCCTGCATCAGCGGGATCGTGCCGCCCTCCACCGCGTCCGTCTCGTAGCCGTAGCCGTTTTCGAGAATCGCGCGGGCGAGTTCGTTCTGCACGGCGGCGGACGTCCAGTTCAGGCCGGCGAAGATGAGGGTTGGCCTGTCCTCCATCATCGCGGTTGGCGTCGCCGCTGGCGCGGTTGTGGCCGGCGCCATCGCCGTTGGCGTGGCTGCGGGGGCGGGCGCGGACGTGGCCGTCGGGCGCGGGGTCGCGGTCGGGTCCGCGCCGCAGGCGGCCAGCGCCATCGTGAGCGCCGCGATAAGCCCTGTCAGTATCCCAATCTTCACTATGGTCCTCTTCATGCAGTACCTCCTGGATGTTGTATCGGAGGCCGCCGGATGAATGGTTTGCCGGGCGGCCCCTGCATGACCTATGGGGTTAGTGGCCGCCGGTGAGCGCTTGCTGGCGCTCCTTCGCAGCCGATTGCGTGAGGCGGTCTATGATGATGGCGAGCACGACGATGCCGATGCCGCCGAAGAGCGCTTTGCCCGGCTCCAGCCTGCCCAGAGCGCGGTTCACGTCCTCGCCGAGTCCGCCCGCTCCGACGAGGGAGGCGATGACGACCATCGCGAGCGCCATCATCGTGGTTTGGTTGATGCCCGCCATAATGGTGGGCACCGCCATGGGAATTTGCACTTTCCAAAGGAGTTGGCGGGGCGTCGTTCCGAATGAGCGCGCGGCCTCCACGATGTTGGGCGACACTTGCCGGATGCCGAGGCTCGTGAGCCGTATGGCGGGCGGCACGGCGTAGATCACGGTGGCGAACACCGCCGGAACGTTGCCGATGCCGAAGAACATTACGGCGGGGACGAGGTAGACGAAACTCGGCATTGTCTGCATCGCGTCCAAGATCGGGCGCAGGAGCGCGTCGAGCGTGTCGTTGCGCGCGATGACGATGCCGACCGGAACCGCGATGCCGATGGAGATGGTCACTGCGACGACGATGAGCGCCAGCGTCTCCATCGCGCTTCCCCACAGCCCGATCAGGCCGACGCCCAGCAGCGTGACCGCCGAGAATATGGCCATCCGCTGGCCTGCGAGGCGCAGCCCGAGCAGCGTGACGCCGACGATCATCACCGGCCACGGAACCCATTTGAACGCGGACTCCACCCGAAGCAGGAACCAGAGAACGCCCGTCGAGATGTTGTCGAAGATGAAGTCGAGGTTGCGCGTCGTCCAGAAGATCGCCTCGTCCACGCCGTCGGCGAGGCTGCGCTGGAAGTCCACCCCGAATCCGATGTCGCTGCCCCAAATCCACACGATGACGAGCGACACGAGCAGGAAGACGGCAAGGCCGCCCAAGTAGACGACGCGGTCGGGCAGCGCCTTGAAGCGCTCCCCGATGCTCGCGGTTTCGGTTTCGCCGGTTGGGGCTTGCGTCGCCATATCGCGCCTCCTGTCCTAAGCGTCCGCGCCTACGGTCATGGTGCTTTCGGTCTCCTCGGCCTCTTCCGCGCTCTCGCGCTCCATCATTTCGACGACGGCGGCGGGCCGGAGTTGCCCCGCGAGGCCGCCCGCGCCGTCAACCAGGGGGAGCGCGCCGGTGAAGCGGCGCGTCATAGGGAGCGCGGCGGAGACGGACATATCCTCGGAAAGCGCGGGGACGTCGTCCACGAACGCTTTCTTGATGTTGGCGTCGCCGCGCTGATTCGCCTCGGCGAGGGAGGAGAAACTGACTGCGCCGACGTACATTTTGAGGCGGTCGGTCACGAATCCCGCGACTTCCCCCTGCGCGCTGAGGGCGTCCATCGCCCTCTTCGGGGTCATATCGTCGCTCAGGTTGGCGGCGAGGGGCTGCATTAGGGTGCGGAGCGTCACGACGGAGGATTTGCGGACGTCGCGGACGAACTCCTCGACGTAGGGGTCGGCGGGGTGGCTGAGGATATCTTCGCTCGTGCCGTACTGGACGACGGCGCCGTCGCGCATAATGATGATGTGGTCGCCGAGTTTGAGCGCCTCGTTGAGGTCGTGGGTGATGAAGATGATGGTGCGGCGCTCCTGCTGCTGCAGGCGGATGAGTTCGTTCTGCATATCGCGGCGGATGAGGGGGTCGAGGCCGCTGAAGGGCTCGTCCATGAGGAGCACCTCGGGCTCGACGGCCATCGCGCGGGCGAGCCCGACGCGCTGCTGCATGCCGCCGCTGAGGGTGTTGGGGCGGCTCTGCTCCCAGCCCTTCAGCCCCACGACTTCCAACGCCGCGCGCGCGCGCTCCAGCCGCTCCTCCTTGTCGACGCCTTTGACCTCCAGCCCCCAAGCGGCGTTCTCCAGCACGTTCCGGTGGGGAAGCAGCCCGAAGTGCTGAAAGACCATCGCCGTCTTGTTCTGGCGGTAGTGGGTCAACTGCGCATCGTCGAGCCGGACGATGTCCTCGCCGTCCACCTCGATGGAGCCGAAGGTGGGCTCGATGAGGCGGAGGAGCGTCCGCACGAGGGTGGACTTGCCGCTGCCGGAGAGGCCCATCACGACGAACGTCTCGCTGGCCTGGACGTCGAAACTGACGTCGCGCAGGCCAACCACGAGGCCGAACCGCTCGCGGAGGTCGGACTTGCTCTCCTCCACCAGTTCGGGGGTGAGTTCGGCGGGCACGTTGGAGCCGAAGACTTTCCAGAGTCCCCGGACGCTCACCTTCGCGCGCGCGCTCTGATCCGCCTCCGCCGTCTCCGTTGACGCCAAATCCGTTGTCATCGCAAATCCTCCGTCGCTCCGCCTGCCCCCGCGCGGCGCAGGAAAGCCTGCTAACGCATTGCGCGGGCTCAGCGAGGGATGGAGCGAGGGCAGGGAAGATGCGCGGGACTATGCGCCGCGTGGGGTCTTTCGTGAGGGCAACCGATTATGAACTCGCGGGGTTGCGCCGATAGGATGCGAGCGCCCTCTTGCCACAGAACACGCTTACCCTAGCCCTTTGCGCGGACGCCGTCAATACGCGGATACCGACGGAGAATCGGCGCAATTCGCCGGATTGCGGAATTCGTCCGGCGCGAAAGAGCGAAGCGTGAGCGAAGCGCGGGGGCGGCGCGCTGCGCTAGGCAACGATGGGCGGCGCGCCGGTTCGGACGCCAAGCGAACGACGAGGAAGCCGCCGGCGCTGAAACGAACGCCTGCGCCTCCCGATTTCGTCTCTGAAAGCGCGTTCGGCGCCGTATTCCGCGCAAACTCGCCCGTTTGCTAAGATTCCGCCGAATCTTCGCGGGGCCGCGCGGCCTCGCCGGAGGGCTGCTCCGCTCCCTCGCCGGCTCGCTCCGGCTCTTGGGCGGGCTGCGCTATGGAGGGACTCTCCTCGCGCTCCTTGCCCGGGATCCGCCGCGCGACGCCCTCGGGGGCGAGCGCGCTGAGGATGGCGATCGCGCTCTGCGTCCAGCCGTCCAACGGGCGCAGGCAGGCGTACTCCGGGGTCAACTCCAGGTTGGCGATGAGTTCGAACTCGCCGCCCTGCGGGTGATAGCCCAGCGGAATGATCGTCTTGCCGTCCTCTTTGTAGGACTCTCCGTAGGTGAAGCCCTCCCGCTTGAGCACGCGGCCGACGGCGGGCTTCGACGCTTTGCCCAGCGCCAGCGGCAGTTTCAGCAGCCACAGCAGGGGGCGAAACAGCAAAGTGAGCATTTTCGGGACCTCCTCCGGCAGCCGCATCCGGCGGCCGCGCCCCATTATATCCCGCGCGGGCAATGCGCGGCGGCGGCGCGAGGGAGACGAGAGAGGCGATGCTGCGCGGGAGCGTTGAGCGCGGCTTAGCCGACGCAGTCCGGGCAGCGCGGTGGCGGGGAACCTCCCGGAGCAAGCGCGCCCCGTCCGATGAGAGGCTGTGCAGGCTAAGGCAGGCGCCCAGTGGCGGCGACGCGCGCGGCGTAGCGGATGGCGGCGATCATTCCCGTCGCGTCGGCGACACCTTTGCCCGCGATGTCGAACGCCGTGCCGTGGTCGACCGACGTCCGCAGGAACGGCAGCCCGATGTTGAGCGTGATGCTGGACGCCCAATCGTGAACCTTCACGGGAATGTGCCCCTGATCGTGGTACATAGCGAGAACGGCGTCGTAGCCGCCCTCCACCGCTTGCGCGAAGAGCGAATCAGAAGGAACGGGGCCGACCGCCGCAATGCCCTCCGCGTTGGCGTCCTCGACGGCGGGGCGTATGTCCGTCATCTCCTCCGTGCCGATGAGCCCCGCCTCGCCTCCGTGCGGATTCAGCGCCGCGACCCCGATGCGCGGATGCGGAACGCCATGCGCCGCGAAAAACCCGCGCGTGAGGCGCAGCGCCTCCAGCACGCGCTCGCGCGTTGCGAATTCCGCCGCCGCGCGAAGAGGCTGGTGGGTCGTCAAGTGGACGACGTTGAGGCGGTTGGCGACTAGCATCGTGAGCACGCGGGGAACCTCCGCGATGCGCTGGTAGATCTCCTGATGCCCGAAATCGGCGTGGCCGGCCAGGCGCGCGGCTTCCTTGCTGATCGGCGCGGTCGCAATCGCGTCCACGTCTCCGGCGATGGCGAGCCGCGCGGCGGTCGCCGCCCACTCCACCGCCGCCGCGCCCGCCAAAGGCGACGTTTCGCCGTAGGGCAGCGCATCGAGTCCCGCGTCGTTGTGGGGAGAGAGGACGTTGATCCGCCCGGGCTCATCGGTCTCGTCGCCGGGGCCGTCGGCGCTTCGGGCGCGCAGCGGGCTGCCGATGAGCCGGAAGGCGCGGTCGAGAACCGCGGGCGAGCCGATCACGAGCGGCGCGGCGTCCGCCCGCAGACCCTCGTGCGCGAGCGCTTTCGCCACGACCTCCGGGCCGACTCCTGCAGGGTCGCCCAGCGTGACGCCGATGCGCGGGCGTCTATCCATAGCGCGCCTTCCTCCTGCGCCGCCTCGCCGTCATTCCCGCCTCCATCGTTGCGCCGCATCCTTGTCGGGCCGCTTCCCTGTCCTGACCGCGAAACCTCGCGACCTCACCGCGCAGGCGGGAACCCCGCTCTCCCGCCGCCGGATGGAGAGGAGGAGGAGGAGGAGGCATAGGCAGTATAGCGCGTTTAACGAAGGCGGGCCCCGAGGAGAAACTCCATCGGGGCCCGGTTGGCCCGCTCCCGTGGCGCGTCGAGAGGGGCCGCGGAGGAGGGAGACGCCGGAAGCGCGGCGCGAACCGCGCCTTCCGAGGGTCATGCATTGGGGCGCCGTCTCCGGCGAGAAAGGGCAAGAGGGATGCAGAGCGCGGAGTCAGGACGACGCGGCGACGGCGGGCTGCGTGATGCGCGGCCTGCGCCCTCTGCGGCCGGGCCGCTTGGCCGGAACCGCGTAGGCGTTGGGAATCAGTTCCAATTGGCCGGAGGGGTCGGGCGGCGGCGGCTCGACTTGGAAGCCGCGCACCTCCTCGATGAAACCCTCGAGAGTGTCGAAGTCGCGGTAGACGCTGGCGTAGCGCACGTAAGCCACCGGGTCGAGTTCGCGGATCCGGGCGAGCGCGGTGTCGCCAATGGCGGAGGTCGGAATGTCGGCGCGCCCCAGTTCGTGGAGGTCGCTCTCGATCTCGCCGGCGAGTTTTTCGAGCGCGCCAGAGGGAATAGGACGCTTGGCGCAGGCTAGCCTGAGGCTGCGGAGCAGTTTCTCATGGTCGAAATCGTCGCGCCGCCCGTCCCGCTTGATGACTTGCAGGCTGGCGCGCTGCGCGCGCTCGTAGGTCGTGAAGCGCGCTCCGCAGTGAGCGCACTCCCGCCGCCGCCGAACCTCTTGGCCAGAGTTCCGCGAGTCGGCAACGTGCGTGTTGGAGTCGCCGCAATTGGGGCATTGCATGGTTCGTTCCGCCGCTCCGTTCCGCAAGGCCGCGATTAGGCGCGGCCTCCGATGCCGGAGACAACAATATAGGCGATGTTAAGGCGCGCTTGCCGCCATATAAAGCCCTTTCGCTAGCGGCGAATGCATTCTTTAAGAGCGCGCGCGAAATGTCAAGGGGTAATTCGGGGTTTTCGACGATAGGTAGGCAAATTGGTTCCGTCCGCCACAAGATAGAGCGCAAAGGGGCTGATCGAGAGCGCCCGCGAGCCATCCGCAGCGCGGGAACGGCTGCGGGCGCGCTGTTCCTCCCGCCAATCACTGACCACACGGCGCCGCGTGCGGGCGGAGAACGGCCCGAACAGGCGGGCGAAAGCGGTTTGCGCGGGCGTTTCGGGGGCGTAGCATATTCGCCGCGCCTGACGCTGCGGCGCCGTTGCGCCAAATGACCAGATGAGGAGGCCGCGCGAATGCCTGTCGTAATGCGTCTGCTCTCCGTCTACGTGATGCTCACGGGCGTCGCCGTCGCGGTTCACTTCGTCGCCGTCCCCTGGTACCACCCGGGCGGAGCCGAGCCGTATCCGGTTTGGGAAGTCCTCAATTGGCTGATGGGCGCCGCCATCTTCATCGCGCTCGCGGCGTTGTTCGCCGCCAAGCGGCGCTTCGCCGGAGACGGCGCCGGCCTCCGCGAGTATCTGGCCGTCAACGTTCTCTTCTACGCTACGTTGGTCATCGGGCTGCTCTTCTACTGGAACTGGTCGAATTCGCTGCGGAGCAGCCCCGATATGGATTGGCTGATTTGGAACTTCCTGGACGTCGCCATTCCGCTCGCGCTGGTTGGCGCGGGCGCGCGGATGTGGCGCGTCTCCGCCGGATCATAGGAGGAGCGCGATGGCTATCCTCATGCGACTGCTCGCCGTCTACATGATGCTCACGGCCTTGCTCGTGGCCGTCAAGTTCATCTTCGCAATCCCGCAGCCCGATTGGGGGACGGTCGACTGGCTGATGGCCGCCACCGTCGTCATCGCGCTCGGGGCCGCCTATCACGGCAAGAGCCGCGCCGACGCGGCGGGCTACGCGGAAGGCGAGGGCGGCGTCCGCCGCTTCCTCGACGCGAACGTTCCGTTCTACGCCGCCTGCGCGCTGCTCATCGCGTTCGCCTTTCAGTGGTCGGCCAAACTCGGTGACCACTCCCAACTCATCGTGAACGGCGAGGAACTGGGCTACAGTTCGCTGTGGGCGTATATCAACCCGCTCTTCATCGCCCTCGCCGGAGCGATGAGCGCGCGAATGTGGAGCGCGGCCAACCGGGCGCGGAAGGGCTAGGCTTCGCGGTCGCCGAGGCGCCGCTCCTCCCCGCGCAGCAGCCGCCCGATGTTGTCGCGGTGCATCGCAATGATGAGCGGGCCGCAGACGAGCGCGAACCAGAGGTGCGGGAGCGGCTGGCCGAACGCGGCCGCAGCGACCGTGAACGCCCCCATCGCCGCCGCGACGCCAAGCACGGAACCGAGCGAAACGTAGCGCGTGAGCAGCACGGCGGGCGCGAACGCGGCTATCCCCGCGACGCTCGACCAGGGCAGCAGCGCCGCCGCCGCTCCGACGCCCGGCGCGACGCCCCGCCCGCCCCGGAACCCTGCGAACACGGGAAAGACGTGGCCGGTCAGCGCGGCGGCGGCGGCGGCGGCCTCCAGCTGCGGGTCGCCGGACAGCGCTCCCGCAAGCAACGGAGGCAGCGCGCCCTTCGCGACGTCCATAATGAGGACGACGGCCGCGGCCCGCTTGCCGGCGGCGCGCAGCACGTTCGTCATGCCCGTCTTGCCGCTCCCCAGGTCGCGCACGTCACGGCCCAGCGTCAGCCGCACGACGAGAAGGCCGGGCTGCACGCTGCCCAGCAGGTAGGCGGCGGGGACGAGCGCCCACTCCACGGCTACCGCCGCTCCCCCGGCCGGGCCCGCGCGCCCTTGCGCCGCGCCCGCGCCGCCGCCTTCGAGCGGTTGTCGCCGATGACGTGGACGCCTCCCTTGCCCCGGAACTCGATCTTCAGCGGCGCGCCGTCAAATCCGAACTCCTCGCGGATCGTGTTCGCCATATAGCGCTCGTAGGAGAAATGGACGCGCCCCGTGTTGTTCACGAAGAACGTGAACGACGGCGGACGGACGCCGTCTTGCTTCACCCGGTGGAGTTTGAGGCTGCCTTTCACCGACCCGGACGGCGGGAGGTGGCGGGACACGGCGTCCATCACCACGCGGGAGAGCCTCGCGCCGTCCACCCACTCCATCCGTTTCTCGTGCAGCGCGAACGCGGCGCGGAGCATCGCCGGAACTCCGCTCCCGTCGAGCGCGGAGACGAAGGCGACCGGAACGCCCGGAAGGAACCGCATCCGCGCGCGCGCCCCGTAGACGAATCGCCGCTCCTCCCGCCGCGGGTCGTCTTTTTCGATGAGGTCCCACTTGTTGACGACGATGAGCACGGACTTGAAAGCGTCCGCCGCCTGCCCCGCGATGTGCAGATCCTGGTCGGTGGCGGGCTGCTGCGCGTCGAGCACGACGAGCGCGACGTCGCATCTGTGAATCGCGGAGGCGGCGCGCATAACGCTGAACTTCTCGACGCCGGGCTGCACCGCGCCGCGCCGCCGGATGCCCGCCGTGTCTATGAGCACGGCGGGCGCGCCCTCGAACTCGAACGGCGTGTCGAGCGCGTCGCGCGTCGTGCCCGCCGCCGCGCTCACGACCGAGCGCTCTTGCCCCAGCACGGCGTTGGCGAGCGCGGACTTCCCCACGTTGGGCCGCCCGACGATGGCGATGCGCGGAGCGTCGGGCGGGAGGTCGCCGGGGGCGCCGTCCATCGGGGCGCGCGCGATGAGCGCGTCCATCAGTTCCCCAAGCCCGCGCCGGTGGAGCGCGCTCACGGGAACGGGATCGCCGAGCCCCAGCGACGCCGCTTCGAACGCCGAGAGTTCCTGCGCGGGGTTGTCCGCCTTGTTGACGGCGACGACGACGGGCTTGCCGGCCTGGCGCAGCCGCTGCGCGACGTGCTCGTCGGCGTAGGCGGGGCCGGAGCGCGCGTCGGTCACGAGGATGACGGCGTCGGCGCTTTCGATGGCGGCGTCGGCTTGCGCCCCAATGTGCGCCTGAACGTCCGACTCGGGCTGCGGAACGAGGCCGCCGGTGTCAGCGAGCAGGAAGCGCCGCCCCTCGAATTCGGCGGGCGCGATGACGCGGTCGCGCGTCGTGCCCGATTCCTCCGCGACGATGGCGGAGCGTCTGCCCAAGAGCGCGTTGAACAGGCTCGACTTGCCGACGTTGGGCCGCCCGACGATGGCGACGAGAGCCGCAGCGGCGGGCGGCGCGCCCTCAAGTTGCGCCGGAGCGTCCGTCATCGGGCTATTCGCCGGCGACGAGCAGGCGCAGGACTGCTTTCTGCGCGTGCAGGCGGTTCTCGGCCTGATCGAACGCGGCGGACTGCGGATGCTCCAGCATGCCGGGGGGCATCTCCTCGCCGTAGTGAACGGGCATCGGATGCATCACGAGCGCGCCGGGGTTGGCGAGCGCGACGAGATTCTCGTTGACCTGAAAGCCCTCGAAGGCTTCCCTGCGCTCGGCGGCCTCCGCCTCTTGCCCCATGCTCGTCCAGACGTCGGTGTAGATCACGTCGGCGGCGTCAATCGCCTCGTCGGGGTCGTCCGTGAGCGTGAGCGACCCGCCGTTCGCGGCGTCGCGGAGCCGGGCGGCGTCCGCGCCGGAGAAGGCGTAGCCCTCCGGCGACGCGGCGGCGAAGTCGGCTCCAAGCGCGAGCGCTCCCAGCCCGAGGCTGCGCGCGCAGTTGTTCGCGTCGCCGATATAGGCGATCTTCAGCCCTTCGACGCGCCCCTTCCGCTGCCGGATGGTCAGCAGGTCGGCGGCGGCCTGGCATGGATGCTCCACGTCGGAGAGCGCGTTGATCACCGGCGCGGAAGCCGCCGCCGCAAGCCGCTCCAGCGTCGAGTGCGCCATCACGCGCGCCACGATCACGGACGCCCAGCGATCCAGAACGCGGGCGGCGTCCTCCACGGGCTCGCGCTTATCGAGCCCCACTTCCTCGCCGCCGAGGTAGACGGCGTGCCCGCCCATCTCGTAGACGGCCACGTCGAACGAGACTTTCGTTCGGAGCGACGGTTTCTCGAAGAGCATCGCCACGATGCGCCCGCGCAGAGGCTGCGGCCCGCCGGTGCGCCGCGCGGCGTAGGCGCGGCCCGTATCCAGCAGCCACGCCAGTTCCTCATGCGTGACGTCGGCCATAGAGAGGAAGTCCGTCGCCACGCGCTACTCCCGCCTGGGCCCGTTGAGATCGGAAATCGTCTCGACGTAGGCGTCCCACGCTTCGGCGGCGAGCGATTTGGTGGCCTCGACCTCGGAGGGCGCGACGCCCCGCCGCGCGGCCTCGTGGTGGAGCATCGAAAGGTCGTACCAGCGGTAGTAGCGGCGCTCGCGCTCGGTTTCCGGGACTATTGTCGTCATCATACGCATAGGATACCCGATTCGCGCGGGGCGATTCGGGCTGCCTCGCGCGCCCCTTCGCCGGAGCAATGCGGCCATAGCGCGCACGCGAAACCGGAACCCTTGCGGCGCGCGGTTCGCTACGATAGAGCAGCGAATATGCGCTTTCGCTCTTGCATAGGAAACCTCGCGCTGGGCGGCCTGACTCTTCTCGCCGTTCTGCTGATCGCCGCCGCCTGCGACGGCGCGGCCCCGACGCCTACGGCGTCTCCTCCCCTTGCGCCGACGCCTACTCCTACGGCGTCGCCCACGCCCAGCCCTACGCCCGCGCCAACTCCGACCTCGACTCCAACGGCGTCGCCCGTCCCGACGCCCACGCCCACGCCAACTTCGCCCCCTACGCCGACGCCAACGCCGGTTCCTGCGGCTACTCCCACGCCGGTTCCCACGCCCACGCCGACGCTACTCCCCACGGCCACCCCTACGCTACTCCCCACGGCCACCCCTACGCTACTCCCCACGGCCACCCCTACGCCGGAGCCGACCGCCACCGCAACGCCGGCGCTCACGCCTACTCCTACGCTTACGCCAACGCCAACCTTCACTCCTACTCCGACGCCCACCGCAACGCCTACGCCCACCCCGGCGGGCACGCCGACGCCCGCGCCCTACGATTACTTCACGTACATTGACGGCGGGGACACCCATTCGTGCGGGCTGCGGCCCAGCGGCGTCGTGCTCTGTTGGGGACGCGGAGAGGACGGACAGGCCGCTCCGCCGCCCAACATCCGGCTCACGGCGATGAGCAGCGGACGCGGCCACGTGTGCGGCTTGCAGGAGGACGGCTCCCCGGTCTGCTGGGGCGACGATTCGGAAGGGCAGGCGACGCCTCCGAAGTGGGTCGGCTTCACCGCGATAAGCAGCGGCTACGACCACACCTGCGCGCTCCTGCCCGACGGCTCGCCCGTCTGCTGGGGAAACGACGATTCAGGGCAGTCCAGCCCGCCCCGGAACGTTGCGCTGACGTCGCTGACGTCGGGTTACCGTTTCTCCTGCGGTTTGCAACAGGACGGCGCGCCCGTCTGCTGGGGCGACGACGGCTACCGAAGGGCGTCGCCTCCCGCTGATGCGCGGCTCGTCTCGATCAGCGCGGGCGCGCTGCATGCGTGCGGCCTGCGCGCGGACGGCTCGGCGGTCTGCTGGGGGCGCGGCAACTACGAACAGACGAAGCCGCCGCAGGGCGACCTCTTCTCCTCGATCTCGGCGGGCGACCTCCACACCTGCGCCATCCGGCGCGACGGCGCGCCCGCCTGCTGGGGCGGCGAAAGACGCTACGGAGAGGCGGCGGCGCCCCGCGACGAACTGCTCTCCTTCATCAGCAGCGCCATTCGCCACACCTGCGCCCTGCGGCTGGACAACACCGCCGTCTGCTGGGGCGACAACCGCCAAGACCAGATATGGCCTCCGTTCTCCGCCCCGCTCCCCACGCCCACGCCCGCCGCAGCGGGCGTCGAAGGACAAGGCTCCGGCGAAGGGCAGGTTCGCCTGCGCTCCGGCTACTGGGACGCGCGGATCATCGTGCGCGCGAACCGCGACCTCTCCGACCCCGCCCATCCGCCCGCAAGTTTCGCGCTTTCGATAGACAGCGGCGGGCCTGCTCCCTGGGAATTCACGCGAACCGCAGCGGCCAACCTCGACCACTCCGTCCGCGTGCTCGTCAGCGGCGAGGACGGCGCCGACCTGGACCCGGGCAGGCAAACCGTGAGCGTCACCGCCGCCGCCTTCAGCGAGTGGTACGTCCGCTTCTCGTATCGAGGCCCCGCGCCAACTCCCGCGCCTACGCCGACTCCCACGCGGACGCCAACTCCAACCCCTACGTCGACTCCAACTCCCACGCCCAGCAGCTGACCGGTCGCCTCGCGCAGGCGCGCGTCAGCGCGGCCTCTCTGTCCGCGCCTACTCCTGCTCGGCGTCCCTGCCCGTGAGCCGCGCGATCAGACGCTCCGTCGCCGGGGCGAGTTCGCACTCCCAGACGACCTCCACGCGCCAGCCGAGGCGCTCCAGCGCGGCGGAGCGCTCCCCGTCGCGCTCCACGTTGCGCGCGATCTTCTTGCGCCAATAGTCCGCGTTGGACGACGGCATCCGCGAGCGCGGGCAGCCGTGCCAGTGCCACAGGCATCCGTGAACGAAAACGACCGTCTTGTGCTTCCGCAGCGTGAGGTCGGGACTGCCCGGCAGACGTTTGTCGTGCAGGCGGAAGCGGAGCCCTGCGGCGTGGAGGGCGCGCCGCACGCGCAACTCAGGCTTCGTGTCCCGCGAGCGCACCTGCCGCATTATGCGGCTGCGCTCCTCCGGGGAGACGGTGTCGGGAGCCATACGCGCCTGCCCGTCCAGCGGCGGATAGGAATCGGCCGCTCGCTACGCCGCGAGAGTCACAGGACGCTCGCCAGCCGCTCCATCACGGATTGCGCGAGCGGGACGGGGACGGCGTTGCCCGTCTGCTTCCGCGTTTGTCCGTCGTTGCAGACGATGTCGAACGAGTCGGGGAACCCTTGCAGACGCAGCATCTCCCGAGGCGTGGGACGCCGCTTCCCGTCCACCAGCAGATAGTTGTACGACGCCCCCGCGCGCAGCGCGCACGACCACTCATGGCTGGATATGTTGCCGCCCTTGTTCTCGTGCCACATCGCCGGAGAAGGCAGCGTCTGCCGGTGATTCTTGGAGCGCCGAATGTACTCCGACGCGTAATGTTTCGGGTCAGGGTTCGCCTCCAGCAGTTCGGCGAGCGGCGTCATGGGAACCGTTTGGTCGGGCCACGGGAAGCGCTCGAAGGGGCGGAGCGACGCGGCGATGATCGTTCGCTCGCGCTTCTGCGGCAGGCCGAAGTCCAGCGCGTTCAGCACGCGGTGGTCTACGGAATATCCCGCCTCCCGCAGGCTGGAGACGATAGTAGCGATGACTTTGCCGCCCTGCGCCGTCGTAAGTTGCTTGACGTTCTCCAAGACGACGCCCCGTGGCCGCTTAGCCTTGATGAGGCGCAGCGCCTCGAAAAAGAGCGTCCCCCGCGGGTCGGCGAGCCCCTGCCGCTGGCCGATGATGGAGAAAGGCTGGCACGGGAAGCCCGCGAACAGCAAGTCGTGCTCCGGAACGTCCTCCGGCGCGACCGACGCGATGTCGCCGACGGGCTCGATCCCGTAGTTGGCGTGGTAGGCGCGGCGGACTTCCTCATCTATGTCGCAGGCGAACACCACCTCGTGCCCCAAGTTGCGCGCCGCCTGATGGAATCCGCCGATGCCGCAGAACAGGTCGGCGCACTTCAGGGAAGCCGTGGGCGGAAGCCGCCAACCGTCCGGCGTAAGGGCGGACGCCGGGGCGGACTCATCTCGCCGTATGGTCGAGGCGTTTGTCATGCTCACGTCACTCAGTAGGCGCAATGTAGAGCATTCCGCCGCCTCGCGCAACGCCGCGACGGAAGTGGCGGGCGTCGTCGCAGGCTAAGGCCCCCGCCCTGCCCGTCTACGAAGCCTCTCCTGCCTCTGCGTCGTCTTCCGTCGTCGGCTCCGTCGTTGGCGGCTCATGAGCGGGCGGCCGCAGCGGGGGGTAATTCGCATTGAAGTAGTCGAGGAACAGCGCTATCGAGACGGCGGCGATGAGCGGCGCGCTCACGCCGAGCGCGAGCCCGGTCGCCAGCGCCCCCAACGCCCGCGACCCCGTCGCCGTCTCCAGCGCGCCCGCGCCGATGAGAAGCAGCCCGCTGAGCGCGAAAACGGGCAGTTGCGCGCCGAGCGTCCGCCACCAGCGGCCCCGAACCAACTCCCAACTGTGCGCCAGCGCCCGGAACGGGCTGCTCGTCCCCCGCGCAATCGACGGCCCCGCGAGCGAAAAGCGAATGAGCACGTAAGCCAGCGGCGGCAACCATACGAGCGCAACGAGCGGGACGAACTCAGCGGCGATGGCCGGACGGACAAGCTCAGTGGCGATGGCCGGCCAGGCGACCCATGACCCGACGATCAGCCCGAGCAGGAAGTACGGGAGCGCCAGCCGTTGCAGGCCGACCTGAACGCCCACCGAATACGCCAAGAGCGACTCATGCTCCACGATCGGCCCGTCCTGCGCGAACGAGACGAACATCCACACCGGGGCTTGCAGTCCGGCGACCAGCGCGTTGATGAATATGCTCCAAACCACCACGCCGGGGAGCGTTTGCGGCGTAGCCAGCGCGCCGAAGCCGACGCCGACGAGCGCGCCGGCGGTCGCCGTCACAATCAGCGGCTGCGCGTGGCGCAGGCACAGCAGCGTCGCCGCGCCGAGCAGGTCGGCGACGGGCATCAGCGTTGGGCGTTCCGGGTTGGGGGCGTTCATCGGCGGCGGCGTCAATCGTAAGCCTTCCGCGCCTCCGCCGTCCACTCCCTCCGCTCGCGGCGTTATACTCGCAGGGCGCAGCCGCCGGGCTTGCGCCGCCGGGAGCGTTCGTGCCGGAGATACCCGACCTCGAAGTCATACGCGAGTTCCTCAACGACCGCATCGCCGGCCGGGAGATCACGCGCGCCGAGGGCCCCAAGCCATGGATCGTCCGCTCGCTCGCGGCGGACGATTTCCTCGCCGACGTCGTCGGCCGGAAGTTCGGACGCATCCTGCGGAAGGGCAAAGACCTGCTCTTCCCTCTGGGGGACGACCGCTTGCTCGCCGCGAACTTGATGCTCACCGGACGCCTCCAGTACACGGAGCCGGACGCCAAGCGCTCCAAACGCCTCTACTTTCTGCTCGGCGGCGAGGATTTCGACCTCCGCTATCTGGACGACCGCTCGATGGGGCGCATCAACTACGTCCGGGCGGATCAGTTGGACGAGTTGCGCCGCTTGCGCGAGCAGGGGCCGGACGCGCTCGACCCGGACGCGGCGTTCGAGGATTTCGCGGAGCGGCTGCGCCCGTACAGCGGAGAGATCAAGGGAATCGTCGCGCGGGGCAAAGTCGCCGCGGGAATCGGCAACGCCTACGTCGACGAGATCCTGTGGGAGGCGCGCGTCTCGCCGTTCCGCAAGCGAAAGTCGCTCTCCGATGAGGAGTTGCGCCGCCTCTTCGACGCCATTCCGAAAACGCTGAACGAGGCGACCGCCGTCGTGCGCGAGCGAATGCCTCCCAACATTCACGTGAAAGTGCGCGATTTTCTGAAAGTGCACCGCAAGGGCGGCGAGCCGTGCCCCCGATGCGGCGCCCCCATTTCCGAAATCGGCCCGAACCAAAAGATCACCAGTTGGTGCAGAGCATGCCAGCCGGGCGGACTCGTGAAGAACTGACGATGAGCCGGTCAACCCAAAAGCGCGCCGGTTGGCGCCAAGCCCGCCAGCCGGGCGGACTCGTGAAGAACTGACGATGCCCGCGCCCGCCAAAATCATCCCCGCGCCGGAGCCGTTCGACTTCGCGCTCACCGCCGCGCACCAAACCAACTACAGAGGCAAGGCGGGCTCCGACCTCGTCGTTGACGGAACGTACTACCGCGCGCTTTGGCTGGACGGCGAGCCCGTCCCCGTCGCCGCGCGTCTCGTCCCCGGCGGCCTAGAGGTCTCGCTGCCGAACGGCGGCTCGCCCGCAATGCTGGACGCGGCGGCGGAGCGCGTCGCGTGGATGCTCGGCTTCGACGTGCCGCTGGACGGCTTCTACGCAATGCTCGCGGGCGACCCCGCGCTGTCGGACGCCGTGGGGTCGCTGCGCGGACTGCGGCACGCGCGAACGGAGACGGTCTGGGAGGCGCTCGTTCACGCGGTGGTCGGGCAGCAGGTCTCGGGCGCGGTCGCCCGCGTCATCCGCGACGGAATCGTCACGCAGTACGGCGCGGAGGTCCGACCCGACGGCCACGCGCTGCACGCCTTCCCGCGCCCCGAAACGCTGATCGCGGCGGGCGAGGACGCGCTGCGCGGCCTGAAACTCAGCGCGCGCAAGGCCGAGTACGTGATCGGAATCGCGGAGGAGGCGCTGACGGGAGCGCTCGACTACGACGCGCTCGCGCCGCTGAGCGACGAAGAGATAACGGAGCGCCTGAGCGCCATTCGAGGCGTCGGGCGCTGGACGGCGCAGTGGACGCTGATGCGCGCGCTGGGCCGTCCCGACGCGCTGCCCGCAGGCGACCTCGCGCTGCAGCGCGTCGTGGGCGAGCGTTATTTTGGCGGGCGGCGGCTAACGGAAGCGGAACTGGAGCGTTTCGCCGAGGAGCGCTGGAAGCCGCACCGCGGGCTGGCCGTCACTTACCTCTTCTCCCGCCTGCGGCAAGAGCGCGCCGACCGCGAGCGCGCGAAAACGGGCGGCCCCGCGTTTTAGGGATGCGCTCGCGCACCTCGGCGGAGCGCGTAGGCGGAATGGACGAATCAAGGCGAGATTCCCGCCTGCGCGGGAATGACGGGACAGAGACGGGAATGACGAAACAGGCGAGTTCGCGGGAATGACGGGACAGAGACGGGAATGACGGGCAGGGGAGGAATGATGGCAGGGGGGGAATGACGGCAGGGGGCTAGCCTGCCTCCCAAGCGCCGCCCCTAACTGAACCGCTGCCAGTCCTCTTGCATAACGTTGATGACGTGGATGGGGACGCCCTTGTGCTTGGCGAGCGTGATCGCGTGCCGCGTGCCGTGGCTGACGCCGTCCCATACGGCGTAGACCTCGTCGGAGCAGTCCACGACGGCCTCGTTGCGATGCAGCAGCAGGCTGGGGTCGCTGCTGTAGTCGCCCTCGTAGTACTCGTCGGGGAAGAGCACGCGCGCCGCAAGCCCGCGCGCCTCCGCGAGGCGCACGGCCTCCTCGTCGACGCCTGGGGCGCCGTTCACGATGATCTCCGCGTCGCTCGGAAGCGACGCGATCAGGTCGCCGAGTTGCGCTCGCCACGCGGGGCTGTGCAACTCGGAGAAGCGGGTGCCGACGATGCCGATGCGCTTGCCCATATCCTCCAGCCTCCTCCGCGATTATACCGCATAAATCTATTCGCATAATCAAACCGGCGGCTCGCGGCTCGCTTCTCCCGGCGCGTCTGATTCCGCTTATGCGCCGGTCTCGTTGATCGAAGGCGCCGGCGCGCTGGGAATCACCGGACAGGAAGTTCGTGCTGGGCGCCCTCGCGGAGGACGCGGGAGGCGGCTTGCGCGAAGGCGCGGAAGAGGGGGTGCGGCTGCTCGGGGCGCGAGCGGAACTCCGGGTGAAACTGAACGCCGATCATAAAGGGATGCTCCGGGTCTTCGACGATCTCGACGAGGTCGCCGCCGGGCGAGAGGCCGGACGCGAGGAGCCCGGCGGTTTGGAGGGGCTCGCGGTAGGCGTTGTTGAATTCGAAGCGGTGGCGGTGGCGCTCGTCCACTCGGTCGGACTGATAGGCGGCGGCGGCTTTGGAGCGCGGCGTCAGAACGCAAGGGTAGTTGCCGAGCCGCATCGTGCCGCCCATTTCGTTGACGTTGCGCTGGCCGGGCATCAGGTCTATGACCGGATGGGGCGAGTCGGGGGAGAATTCGGTGGAGTCGGCGCCGGCGAGCCCGAGGACGTTGCGGGCGCGCTCGATGACCATCACTTGCATGCCGAGGCAGAGGCCGAGGTAGGGGAGTTCGCGCTCGCGGGCGTAGCGCGCGGCCTGAATCATTCCCTCGACGCCTCTGGCGCCGAAGCCGCCCGGCACGACGACGCCGAGCGCTCGCTCGAGCCATGCGTGGGGGCCGTCGCGCTCGACGTCCTCGGAGCGCACCCATTGGACGTCGACGCTGCGTCCGGCGTCGAGCGCGGCGTGGCGGAGCGCCTCGCGGACGGAGAGATACGCGTCGGGGAGGTCGGCGTATTTGCCGACGACGGCGATGGGAAGCCCGCCGCCCGGGTTCGCGGCGCGCTCCGTCATCGCGCGCCAGCCGTCGAGGTCGCCTGCGGGGGTTGCGATGCCGAGTTCGCGGACGAGGAGGTCGCCGACGCCTTCCGCGTCGAGGGCGAGGGGCGCCTCGTAGATGTTGGCGAGCGTTTCCATCGGAATGACGGCGTCGGGCTGCACGTCGCAGAAGAGCGACACCTTTTCCTTAATGGAGGGGGGGATGGGGTGGTCGGAGCGGCAGACGATGGCGTCGGGCTGGATGCCGATGGCGCGGAGTTCCTTGACGGAGTGCTGGGTGGGCTTCGTCTTGAGTTCGCCGGTCGCGCCGATGTGGGGAAGGAGGGTTACGTGAATGTAGAAGGAGTTGCGGTGGCCGACCTCGGCGCGCATCTGCCGGATCGCCTCGAGGAAGGGCTGGCCTTCGATGTCGCCGACGGTGCCGCCGACCTCGACGAGCACGACGTCGGGCGCCGGCGGAGCGGCGGCGCGGCGCATAAAGTCCTTAATGACGTTGGTCACGTGGGGAACGGTTTGGATGGTGCCGCCGAGGTGGAGGCCGCGACGCTCCTCGCCGATGAGTTGCGTGTAGACCTGCCCGGCGGTGATGTTGGAGTTGCGGGTGAGTTCGATGTCTATGAAGCGCTCGTAGTGGCCGAGGTCGAGGTCGGTTTCGCAGCCGTCGCGCGTCACGAAGACCTCGCCGTGCTGGTAGGGCGACATCGTGCCGGGGTCGACGTTGAGGTAGGGGTCGAGTTTCTGGACGGCGACGGAGAGGCCGCGGCTCTTGAGGATGCGCCCGATGGCGGCGGCGCAGATGCCCTTGCCGACGGAACTGACGACGCCGCCGGTGACGAATATGTAGCGGGTGGTCATCGGGCCGCTCCGCCCGGAGCGGATGCGATGGGAGAAACGGGGGAGAAGGATGGGACGGCGCGCCGGAGGCGTCCGAGGAGGAGTCTTGAGCGCGGGGTGATGCGTCGCACGGACGGGGATTGTAAGGATTCGGGGGGCGGAGCGTCAAGCGGGGGCGGGGCAATTTCGCGCGGGCGGGACTCCCGCCCCGCCGCCGCCCGCCCATGTCCGCCCTCATCGGCGCCCTGCGCCCCAAGACCGGCGCAACCTTGCGCGGGAGCGGCGTTGACAGCGATGCGCCGCGCTGATAGAAAGGGGTTTGCGTGTTTGACGCAGGGAGGCGCGGTTTGGCCGGAACTGCCCATCGCATCCTATTGCATAATAAGGGGCCGAGGTTGGACAATAGCGTCTCTTGCCGCGCCTTGCGCCCTGTGCATAGCGGGCGGCGGTGTGATATAGTCAGGCAAGCGCGCCTCCGGCAAGGGGCGCAAGACAGGCTAACGGAGCGTCCGGGCGAGCCGGGCGCGGAGACGGCGAAGATAGACTCCGGCTCTCGGTGAGAGCGCCGAACCCATAGAGACTACGGCTCCACAAGGGGGGTAGAAGTGAGATTCACGAGGATTCCGCTCATAGCGACACTGCTGGCAGGGGCGCTCTCGCTGCTCGTCGTTTTGCCTGCGATTGCCCAGAGCACGCAGGGAATCGAAACCGACGGCCGGTTGAGCGTGGCCGGCGCCTTCGAGGTTCAGGTCTACCAGAACATCGAGGACATCCGGACCCGCGGCGCGGCGGCGGGCGCGGCGGCGGCTGCGGTGTCCGCAACCGACGCTATTGTCCCGTTCGCGGCTGGGACGTCGGAGCCTGCGGGCACCGTTGGCCGCGGCAACCATCCGCTGGGGCTGACCGACATCGCGGACGACGCGACCGACGGCAACGACTACATCCGCGTTCCCGACCCCCGGAACACCCTCTTCAACAGGACGCTGTACGTCTCCAACGACAAAGACGCGTACAACACGATCCTCATCACCGCGTCGGTTCCCGACACCGCAGGCGCTTCGGCTCTGACGACACGGACCAATAGGGCTGACGACCCCGCCACGACCGAGGTGAACGAAGCCATCACGGATGGCTGGACCGGCCGGTTGACGGGCGCCATGTACGACTGCGCGCAAGCGACGGTCAAGAACACACGCTCCGGCGAAAGCGCGGACATCGTGCTCTTCCGCGCGGCGAACCGGGGCGCCACCGTCGAAACGGTCTACCAGGGCATCCTCGCCGTCCGCGATAGAGGCGAGGAGAGCGGCCGGGTGGATGAATTGGACTCCACGTGCGTGAACAAGCCCGTCGGAGACCCTCTGATCGTAACCGACAACGAAGCCCCCCCCTGGTCGGTTGCGAATTCCACCACCAACCAGCCTGCGGCGGTTATCCCCGCGCGCGACGGCGACACCATCGAAATCACCGTCGAGGGCGTTCAGGGCCGGTTGACGCTGACGGTCGACGGCGACGAGCCGTCCGTCTCGAACCCCACGCCGGAGCACAAAGGAACGCAAGACAGTTCGCGCGTGACGCTCGGCTTCACGGTGAGCGACGACGGCGCGGGCCTGCGCTTCGATGCCGAGGACGGGTCCAGCGGAGACGGCGACTCCAGCCCCGCGAACGGCGACAACGACCAGAACTACAACGAGCCGCTGACCGTGGTGGGCGGGAACGGCGCGACGGACGACATCAAGGTCTACTACAACGCGGGCGGGCTGACGGACGCCGTTGTGGATGTCGACGGCGACGACGCGACGCAAGGCCTGCAGTACACCGCGAGCGAAGAGTTCTCGCGCTACGGCAACAACGCCTGGACGCAGGTCTCCTTCGGGCGGACGTACCGCCTCGGCATGATTCTGAACAGCCAGGAATTCAACACGAAGTACGAGTGGCAGGTGACGGTCAAAGACCGCGTGGGCAACGCTTACACGACGGACGCGGACAGCGACAAGGACGGCGACCAGCCGTTCACGTTCGCGCTGGACGACGAAGACCCGGAGATCAGCGAAGTCCGCACGGGCGTGATGTTCGACGCGAGCAGCAACCCGCCGAAAGAGAAGGCCGACCGCTCCTGGATCGCGCTCTCCATCTCGAACAAGGACGCCGGCGGCCCGGACAGGGTTGACCGCTCGTCCGTTCAAGCGTCGGACTTCACGGTCTCCGGCGCCACGGTTGTGGACGCGGTCGTTCCGACGAACTCGGACGAGTGCGACCCCAGCGACGACCCCGACACCAACGTTGACGAGACCGCGAACGACATCAAGGACATAGACGGCGTTTGCGGCTTTGACCCGCGCGCGCGCATCTACCTGCAGTTGGCGGAGGAACTGGAAGCGGACCAGAAGCCGACGATTCAGGTGCTTGGCGGCGTGTTTATGGACGTCGCGGGCAACACGAACGTCGTTCAATCGAAGAGCGGCAGCAGCCAAATCACCGACAAGATCGCCCCCCGCGTGTCCATCACTGTGACCGCGTCCGGCGACGCGACCAACCGCCCGGCGACCGACGAGGACGGCGAATTCACGATTCGCGTCACCTCGGACGAGGACCTGGCGCGCTTCCCGAAGGTCTGGCTCGCCACGATCAACGGAGTCGAGCAGTCCGGCGCCGCGGGCGTCGCGGGAACCCTGGGCGTAGCAGCGCTCTACGGCTACACGCCCACCGAGAAGGAGCGCAACGTCTGGGAGAGGACGATCCAGGCCGACGACTCCAACATTCCCGGCTCCGGCCAGCGGTTGCTGGCGGTGCTGGTCAACGCTGAGGACGAGGACGGGAACAAGGGGAACAGCGCCGGCTGGAAACTCGCTCGGCCTAGTTCGTATCCCACCGGCGAGCCTCAGGACGGCGTCTACGACCACGATAGCGACGTCGACACGGCGGAGAGGCCGGAGACGCCGTTGGACTTCCAGAAGTTGCACGACGGCGGCTACCTGATCGAGGTTGACGACGCGAATCTCGCCGCCCCGACCGTCAGGATTCAGCCCCCCATCGAAGGCGCGCCGAAGGCCACTGAGAGCGCGACCCCGTACCTGGAGATCACCTTCGGGGGCGAGAAGCAGGAATACGGCGTCGCCAACCGCTCGAGCGAGACCGACGCTGCTCCCGTGTTCTACAAGGCCGACGCGGGCGACGACGACCCGATCAACACGGACTCGCACTCGCGCATCAGGCTCACGAAACTGACGGTGGGCGGCGAGGACCGCCTCGCGGACGCCCGCGTGGTGAGTTCGAACGCAGGCCAGTTCATTCTCGCGTTCGTCGCCGGCTTGCCGGTCGGCAAGTACGACGTGATTGTCTCCGCGACGGACGACGTCGGGAACGAACTCGCGACGAACTCGGCGGGCGACAAAGAATTCAAGTACACCTTCGAGGTGCGCGAGCGCGCGGGCTACAAAGTGAGCCTCCGGCCGGGCTGGAACCTGATCTCCTGGCCCGGGACGCCGACGAACCCGGCGGTGGGCGCGGTGATGGGCTCTCTGCAGGCCGACACCGTGCTGTCCTACCAGGACGGCGAGTGGCTGAGCGCCATCCGCTCCGAAGGCGAATGGCGGGGCACGCTCGAGCAGATCGTCGGCGGCTACGGCTACTGGGTGCAGACGACCGCCGCCGAGACGATCACCACGGTGATCCCGCCGACGCTTCCGAACCAGGTGCTGCCGACCGTGCCGATCACCTCCGGCTGGAACCTGGTGGGCGTCATCGACCCCGAGCAGAAGAAGGTCGGCACGGAAGCCGTGCAAGACCCGGACAAGTACTTCGTCAACGTCAGTTGGCGCGTGGCCTACTCGTTTGACACGCAGTCCAACCGCTGGGGCAAGATCTTGCCGAAACCGAGCACGGGCACGGACGACGGGACGAACGACGGAATGATCAAGAACGGCTCCGGTTACTGGCTCTGGAGCACAGAGCCCGGAACGCTGGTGCCGTAAGACGGACAGCATTGACGAGCCGCGCCCCCTCCGGCAACGGAGGGGGCGCGGAAAGCGCACAAGAGAGACGCGCCGGCTACCGGCTCTCGTCGAGAGCGCCAAAATAGAGCTACAGCTCCATCAAGGGGGGTAGAAGTGAGATTCACGAAGGTTCCGCTGATAGCGACACTGGTGGCGGGGGCGCTCTCGCTGCTTGTCATCCTGCCCGCGCTGGCGCAGAACAACGACACGCGCGGCGAAGTGGGGGACGATAAGTTCCAGGTTGCCGTGCTGAAGTCGTCCACGCCTGCGAGCGGCCCGGCTCCGGCCTACGCCGGAGGCGTTCTGTACGTCTCCAACGATGGCGACGAGGGCGCAGCGAACGACCCGGACGTCGCCAACTGGGTGCGCGTCTCCGTCGTCGTGGAGGCCACCGACCTCAAGGACAGAGATCCTGATGAGGCCGATGTGGAGAACTGCGTCGAGATAACCGCGAAGAACATCCGGAGCGGGCAGTCGGTCAAAGCGTACGCAGGCAACGAAGCGTTCACCGGCGCCCCCTACCCTGCCACTGCGGAACCGGCGATGATCAAGATCATCCCCTACGGCGAGCCCAACGTCGGCGCGACGCGGTGCACGGACGAGGCCACCCGGGCGGCCGCCCAGTTGTCGGCGCGCGACGGCGACGTGATTCGCATCACGGCGAGCGGCTCGATCAGTTCGCAAGACATGGTGGTTGACGGCAAGGGGCCGGTGTTCACAGACGTGGCTCCGGCGCACAAGTCGTACAGCAGGTCCAACTCGGCGCGCTTCCAGTTCACCGTTACGGACGCGGGCTCCGGCCTCCGGCATGACGGCGAATTCGTGAGGACCCGGGGAGACCTCGACGTCGAGAACGTCGACGAGGACGCCGACGGAGAGCGGGGCAGCGAGCCGCGTTCGACGTCGACAGGCGCCGCCGCCGATATTCAACTGGAAGTGCCGGTGGGGACGGACAACACGGCCGCGGGCACGAGCCGCTGGCGCCGCGTCGGCGACGCGGTCGGGCGCTCCTACTCGCTCGACGTGAGCCTCTCCATCGCCGCCGAAGCCTCCACGAATTGGCGCTTGACCGCCCGCGACCGGGTTGGAAACCAGACGGTCTCCGACGCCGACTCGAGCGAGGACGGCAAGCAGCCCTACAAGATCACCGTGGACACGCTGAAGCCGCAGTTCGGCGAGGCGCGGACGGGCATCTCCTACAGCGCAAGCAAGAAAGAGGAAGTCCGCGACCGTTCGGCTATCGCCGTAACGATTCGGAACGGCGACTCCGGCGGAGCGGACGACGAGTTGAGCGCAGTGGACCACACCGACTTCCGCGTGGAAGGCCACGCGGTGACGGGCGTGATTCATGCGACGACCAAGTCGACCTGCACCACGGCGACGACGGAAACGGCGAAAGTCCCGGACGACATCCAGGGCGAGTGCATAGACAACCCGAAGGCGCGGATATACCTCCAACTGGCCGACGACCTCGCGCCGAACGAGAAACCCGAAATTGAAATGCTCGGCGGCGCCGTCATCGACCTCGCGGGGAACGCGAACGACCCCGGCAAGATAGACGCGCGCGACACCATCCCGCCCGCCCTGACGGTTGAGATCAACCCCGGCTCGGACGCAAGCGGACGCCCCGTGATACGGAAGACCGGCGAGGTCACGGTCCGCGTGTCCTCGGACGAAGAGTTGCGCCGCCGTCCGTCCATCTACTTCGCGGCCATCAAGAACATCGGAACCACAGAATTGGCCGACCTGAGGATCAGGGAGGCTTCGTCGGGCGGGAGCATCGCGGAGCAGTCCGGCGCCGACAACACGTGGCAGCGCGTCTACCGCGCCAACTCCTCCGGGCTCTCCGGCAAGGACGGCCTCGTGGTGTTGATCGTCACCGGCGACGACGCCGACGGCAACAGGGGCGTTACGGACGGCGTCGACCTGGGCGACAACAACGAACCCAGCGTTGACGACAAACTGAAATTGCAATCCCTGATTGACGGCGCGCTCTTGATCGAGGTGGACGGCTCTATTGACAGCGACCCGGACTTCTCGCTCGCGCCCTACCGCGCGGACGACGAACGAAGCAAGACGGAGAGTTCCCGCCCGTTCATCACGATCGAGTTCGCCGAGGCGAAGGAAGCCGGCTACAACGTCGGCGGCGTCACGGTGGCCACTTCGGGCAATCCGTCGAGGCCGTTGGTCGGCGACGAACTCCCGGTGACCGAGGTCATCCTCGAGCGGGACGGCGAGAAGATCAAACTGGACTCGCACACAGGCGTTACGATCACGTCGGCGACGCTCGACGGAGAAAGCGTATCCGACAGCGTCCGGCTGATCAGCGCGGGCAAATACACCATCACCACCAGCGGCCTGTCCGTCGGGAAGCACACGCTGCGGATCACCGCCGTCGACGACGCGGGGAACAGCGTCACGGACAGCTACCCCTTCGAGGTGGTCGGGCGGAGCAAGTATCAGGTGAAACTGACGCCCGGATGGAACCTGGTGTCGCTGCCGAGCACGCCCGTCGACGCCGGCATCGACTCGGTGATGAGCGGCCTGCAGGCGCAGACCGTGCTGTCGTTCCGCGACGGCGAATGGGTGACCGCCGTCTACTTCCCGGAGGACGGCGAGTGGCGCGGCACGCTGACGGAGATCGTTGGCGGCTACGGCTACTGGATTAGCACGAGCGCCTTCGAGACGCTCGCCACGCTCATCACCGACACGGACACCTCGTCGGTGCTGCCGACGGCGGCCGTGACGGCGGGCTGGAACCTGCTGGGCGTCGTGGACGTCGAGCAGGCCAAGGCGGGCGATCCTCCCGCCGGCGGCGGCGACGCCGACGACTACTTCTCCAACCTGCAGTGGAGCGTCGCCTACAGTTACAGCACCCTCAGCAACGACTGGACGCGCATCCGGAGAGGCGGCGCGGAGAACGACGAAGCCATCACGAACGGCGCCGGCTACTGGGTCTGGGCCACCGCGCCCGGCACGCTCGTCCCCTAGCGCCGGCTCGCCGCGCCGGCTCACCGCGATTGCGGCGAACCGGCGGCCCCGTCCCCGGACTGCAACGGAAAGCCCCCTCCCCTGCGGAGGGGGCTTTCTTGCGCCCAGGCACGCGCCCCCACTCCGTCATTCCCGCGTAGGCGGGAATCCCGCCCCCAGTGACGGGGCGCTGCGTTGCATGCGTTGCATTTGCTGCGTGCGTTGCGTGCGTGCGTTGCATGGGCCGGCTGCGCCCCCCTGCCCCGTCATTCCCGCGTAGGCGGGAATCCAGTCGGCACGCAAGCGCCCCCCCTCTGCCCCGTCATTCCCGCGTGCGCGGGAATGACGCCCCCTGCCCGTTCCCTTCCCGCGAAGGGCGGGCCGCGCGCGACATCCGCCCCTTGCGCGTCCGTGCAGTCGCTTTCTAGGATGCGTTTGCGCTACACTAGGCGCAGGAGGCCAGGCGATGACAATGCCAGCAGTTGAGGCGACGCGGACGACCGACCGGCTCGAGGAGCGGGTGAGCCGCTTGGAGGGCGGCGTCGAGCAGATGAGCGCGCGTGTGAGCGAACTCACGAGCACGGTCAACGCGAACCACGCGGAGCAGCGCGCCGAGACGAACGCCAATTTCGCGGAGCAGCGCGCCGAGATGAACGATAAGTTCGCGGAGCAGCGCGCCGAGACGAACGATAAGTTCGCGGAGCAGCGCGCCGAGACGAACGCCAATTTCGCGGCGCAGAGCGCGGCGATGAAGGCGCAAGAGGAGAGCATCCGCGCCGAGATGAAGGCGAACCACGCGGAGCAGACGGCGGCGACCGAGCGATTGCGCGTTGAGACGAACGCTGCGATGAAGGCGCAAGAGGAGAGCATCCGCGCTGAGATGACCGCCAATTTCGCGGAGCAGACGGCGGCGACCGAGCGATTGCGCGTTGAGACGAGCGCGGCGATGAAGGCGCAAGAGGAGAGCATCCGCGCTGAGATGACCGCCAATTTCTCGGAGCAGCGCGCCGAGATGAAGGCGAACCACGCGGAGCAGGCGGCGGCGATCGAGAGGTTGCGCGCGGAGCAGCGCGCCGAGACGAAGGCGCAGGGGGAGAGCATCCGCGCCGAGATGAACGCGCGGTTCGGCGAGGTGAGCGGTCGGTTCAACGTGCTCACCGCCGCCGTCATCACTGCGGTCGTGGCGCAGTTCGGCGCGCTCATCGCGTTCTTTATGCGGGGCTAGCGAACCTCGTCCCCCCTGCCGCCGCTCCCGCATAGGCGGGAATCCCCCCCCCTGCCCCGTCATTCCCGCGTAGGCGGGAATCCCGCCTCTCCTGCCCCGTCGTTCCCGCGTAGGCGGGAATCCAGGAAGCGCAGAGCGCTTGATCCCCTGCCCTCGCGCGGCGGAGCGAGATAGGGCGCTGATGGAATCCCTTCGCCCCCGACGCCTGGATTCCCGCCTTCGCGGGAATGACGGTATTGGGGCGCGGCGCTCATCCTACGAAGAACCTGTTGCAGGCGCGCAGCGCATCGTCTCCAAAGCGCCGCTCCCCATGCCCCCGTCTCCCCCGCCCCCTCGCCCCCCTGCCCCCTCGCCCCCTGCCGTCCCCGTCCCCCTGCCCCGTCGTTCCCGCGAAGGCGGGAATCCCGCCCCCCGCCCCCTCGCCCCCCTTTGCCCCGTCATCCCCGCGTAGGCGAGCCCCCCGCCCCCTTGTCCGTCGTTCCCGCGAAGGCGGGAACCTCGCCCCGCCCCGCCATTCCTGCCTACGCGGGAACCCCACCCTCGACCGGGCGCGGCGGCGCATCGCCGATCCCCCCTCTTGCTCCGTCATTCCCGCGCCGTCGGCTAACCCCCGCCCCCTGGTCTCGTCATTCCCGCGAAGGCGGGAATCCCGCCCCCCGACGGCAAGCGCCGCAGGGCTTGCGCCGCAAGGCGTTGACAGCGATGCCGAATGCTGATAGAAAGGGGTTTGCGTGTTTGACGCGAGGAGGGCGCGGTTTGGCCGGAACTGCCCATCGCATCCTATTGCATAATGAGGGCGCAGGTTGGACAATAGCGTCTCTTGCCGCGCTTGGCGTCCGTTGGCGGGCGCGCAAGCCGGAACACGACGCGAAGGAACCTGCTCTCGCAAACCGAGCGCGCGCAGCCTAGAACCACAGCTCCGCAAGGGGGGTAGAAGTGAGATTCACGAGGATTCCGATCATAGCGACACTGCTGGCAGGGGCGCTCTCGCTGCTCTTCCTGATGCCTGCGTTCGGCCAAACGGACGACGACATCGTTCAGACGGAGGGCAGAACGAAGACCGGCGACCTCCAAGTCGGCGTCTTCGACGACGTGGCCGACGCCCAGACCGTCCGCCTCGTGCGAACGACCAACACCAACCGCGTGGATGGCGACGGCAACCCGATTCCGTTCTACCTGCCCGGCGCTGACACCGCTGACGCCGACGGCTCCCTCGGCTCCCTCGTGGTGGGCGGCACATTCCCCGGCGTCACCCCTTCAACCCCCGACGGCACGATCGACGTGACCAACCCCGCCTTCCTGACGATGGGCTACGTTGACACCCGAAACACCCGCTCCGGCGGATTGCTCTACATCGGCAACACCGACGAGGCCTACAACACGGCGCTCATCAGTTACAAGGTGAACAACCCCGATGGCTCGACGGTCCCCACCCGTTGCGCGCTCTACCCCAAAGCCATCGTCTCCAACCCGCGAACCGGCGGGAGCATTAACGTTCCGCTCGTCGAAACCAGCGGCTTGTCGACCGGAACCCCCGCTGTCCGCGACGTGCAGGCGTTCTTCAAGGTCGTGGACGCGAACGCGGCGACCCCGCTGAGCGACGTCCACGGGCCCCGTTGCTCCAACTACGACGGCGCTCAGGACATGATGCCTGACCCCGACAGCCCCGGCTCCCAGATCCCGGTTGTGGACGCCAACGGCGACCCTATCCTGGACGACCCGGACCTGATCGGGCAGATCAGGGCGCGCCACAACGACCGGCTGAACGTTCGCATCGAGGGCCAGCCAAGCAACATCGTCCTCGTCGTGGACGCTGAAGCCCCCGAGATCAACCTGATCAGCCCGGTGGACACGAGCGTCGTCCGCTCGTCCAACCTCTCGTTCCGCTTTGAAGTTCGCGACCACGACGCCGGTCTGCGCCACGACGGCGAACTCGCCCTCACTTCGGACGGCGACCCCGGCTCCATCGACCCCGACCGCGACGGCAACCGCGCGTCGGAGCCGCTCTCTATGGCCGCCCCCACTGCGCTCTTCGGTTTGACCAACGGCAAAGCCGCCGAAATCCAAGCCGTCTATTGGAGCAGAGACCCCGTTGGCGACAGGCTGACGGATAGAGCGGTCGCCAACGTGAACCGCAGCGAAGACATCACCGACCAGGGCGCGTGGACGCTCATCGGCCGCGCCGGCTTCGGCTACGCCTTCTCGGCGAGCGGCGCCACCTACCCCGACGGCGTGAACAACCTGCAGATAACCGCGATGGACCGCGTCGGCAACCTGGCGACCTCGGACGCCGAACTCGACAGCCCCGACACGAAAGAGCCTTACCTCTTCACCGTGGACGATGGGAAGCCCACGCTCGGCGCCGTCCGCACGGGCATCTCCTACGACAACGCCAAGAACAGGGAGGTTGTCAACCTTTCGTCCATTGCGCTGACGTTCAACGAGGCGATCAAGGCCGGCGAGATTCGCCTGGACCAGATCACCGTCACAGACAACCGGGTCACCGGAGTGATTCAGCCCAACCAAGGGCCGAAGACCTTCCGCGGGCAGACGGACGACGTCGACCCTGGGGACTGCACGCTGGACGCGATGATCGCCAACCCCGACCCTGCCCCCCTGATTCAAGACCCCGACCCTAACGCTGCCCCCGGCGATATGATTCCCAACCCCAATCACCCTGCGCAAATTCCCAACCCGAACCTGTGCCCGGGCGAGGCCATAGCCGACGCCGGCGACGCCGGCCAACTTCCCGACCCGCGGCAGCGCGTGTACATCCAGTTGGCGACTCCGCTCGGCAGCGACGACACGCCCACGGTGGCGCTGCTCAGCGGCGTCGCGCAGGACTTGGCCGGCAACACGCTCGACAAGGCCGTCGAAAAAGACGCGGACGACTGGATCGCCCCCGTGCTGACGGTCACGGTGACCGGAGCCAAGGGCGACCGCCCCGTCGCCAACAGCGCGAAGGGCTCGTTCACCGTCGAGGTGCGCTCGGACGAGGACTTGAACGGGCGCCCCAGCGTCTTGTTCGTGCCCATCAAGGCCAACGAAGAGACGGAGCCGGCGACCGGGTACACCTACGCCACCGCGGACAGCCCGAGCCCGTACCCGAATTGCAACCTCACGCCGCAGGAAGACGACCGCCACTGGAAGCGCGACTGCAAAGTGAGCGACTTGAGCGGAGTCGAGGGACTGATCGCAATGTTCGTGGTCGCGCGCGACGACAGCGAAGGGAACGTCCGAATGACGCCCGGCTTGGAGAACATCGCGCATCGGGCCAACATCAATCCCACCATCGCCCTCAACGCCCCGCTCGACGTGCAGAAGGTGGACGACGCCGACCTTCTCGTGGAGGTGGACACGGCGTTCAACGGCGGCTCCGCCTCCGCGAACCTTGACGAGAGCGTGACGCCGCGCAGCGGCGCCGACACGAAGAAGACGGAGAGCCCCAACCCGTTCATCCGGCTGCAGTTCAAAGAGGAAGGCAGCGAGTACGCCGAGGGCGCGTTCAAAGACTCCCACGGCACGGTGGAAATCACCGAGATCGAACTGGACGGCGCGGACGTGACCGGCCAAATGAGCCGCGTGGCCAAGAATGAGTTCTCGGTGGTGCTCCGCGACAAAGAGGTCGGCAGGTACAAGTTGACCTACAAGGCCAGGGACGACGCGGGGAACGAGTACAACGACGGCTCGTTCACCTTCGAGGTGATCGCCCGGAAGCCGTACAAAGTCGAGGTCAAGCCTGGCTGGAACTTGGTCTCGCTGCCCGGCGACCCCGAAGACACGGCCATCGCCAACGTCTTGTCCAAGACGGAGTTCCTCACTCCGGTGCTCGCCTACCAGAACGGCGACTGGCTGACGGCTCGCCGCACGGATGACGGCTGGCAAGGGACGCTGACGGACATCACGGCCGGCTACGGCTACTGGGTGAACGCCCGGACATTCGAGACGATCTCGACGCTGCTGACGGAGATCGACCCGGCGTCCACGCCGCCCACGGTGCCGGTCACCGCCGGCTGGAACTTGCTCGGCGTCATAGACATTGATCAGCAGGCGGCCGGCGAAGCGCCGGGCACCGAGGTCTACGGCGAGGCGGACACCTACTTCAACAGCATCCCGTGGAAGGTCGCCTACTCCTACGACACGCAGCAGAGCGTCTGGACGCGCTACACGCCGAAAGCGAGTGTCGGCTGCTCGGACGCCGATGAGGACGCGACCACCCCTGAGGTCTGCAACAACGAGATCCTGAACGGCTCCGGCTACTGGGTCTGGTCGCAGCGCCCCAGCACGCTGGTCCCGTAAGCGCCAAGCGCAACCGCGAAAGCGCAACAGAGAACGCCCCCGCCGGCAACGGCGGGGGCGTTCTCTTTGCGCCGCGCCGCGCCGCCCCCCTGCCGTCGTTCCCGCCCCCTGTTCCGTCATTCCCGCGCAGGCGGGAATCCCGTAGCCCATCGGAGCGCGCCAATGCGCCTCCGAAGCCTTCCGCACGGCGCAGGCGCAAAGGCTTGCAATGGGCGCCCCAAGCGCTACACTCTCCCCTATGACGATCACGGAGCAACCTCCGCAGGAACGGCTCGCGGGCGACGCGCCGCCGCTCCACCTGCGGGACCTCACGATAGAGGGGTTCCGGGGGATCGACGCGCTCACGATTCCCCGCCTGGGGCGCGTCACGCTCATCGCAGGCAAGAACGGCATCGGGAAGTCGACCGTGCTGGAGGCGGTGCGCGTCTATGCGGCGCGCGCGAGCGCTGAAGCCCTGTCAGGGATACTGAGGAGCCGCGAGGAGACCGTCACTAGCCTTGACGAGGACGGCGATCCTGTGCTCGCTACGAACGCCGCCGCGCTTTTTTACGGTCGCGCCCCGTCAGAAGGAGTTTGTGTTTCAATCGGGAGCCAGGGCAGCGGAATGCTAACGGTGACGGTTAGCCCTGCGAGCGAGTTAGAATCCCCCTATATCGACCTTGCGAGATTTTCTCCGCATGTCTTGGACGGAGTATGGTACGTGCTCAGGGCAACGATTGGCGGACGCACATGGATAATTCCTTGGTTGTTTTCAAGTGAAGGAATAAGCATACCGCGGGCAATAATTGGACGTCGGCCATCGTTCGCTGATCGTGGAGCCTCTACCCGACGGCCAATCGATACGGAAGAGCCATCGCGCTCCATTAAATGCGAAATGTTAGGCCCTGGACTGCCAGCCAACGCTACGCTCGCGCGTTTGTGGGACAACGCCGTCAACGAAGGGGAGGATACCTTCGCAAGAGAGCCTCTCAGTATGATATTCGGTGATGCGGTGGAGAGCGTTTACATGGTTGGCGATGCTAGAGAAACACGATCCGGCCGTAGAGCCGTCGTAAAGGTCGCCTCGAATGGTTCGTCTCCTGTAGTGCCGTTAAAAAGTCTTGGCGATGGCGCGCTGCGTCTCTACAGCGTTGCGCTAGCGCTTGCGAACAGCAAGAACGGCTTCCTGCTCATTGACGAGGCGGAGAACGGCTTGCACTACACAGTGCAGAGCGCCTTCTGGCGCATGGTTTTGCAGACCGCGCAGGCCAACAACGTGCAGGTGATCGCCACGACGCACAGCGCGGATTGCATTCGCGGCTTCGCGGAAGCGATCGCGGCGAATGAGAATGCGGCGAATGAGAACAAGGAGGTTGAGGGCATTCTCGTTCGCCTGTCGAGAAAAGGCGGAACGCTGCATGCGGTCGAGTACGACGAGCACGAACTTGCCATCCCCGATGAGCAAGGACTGGAAGTGCGGTAAACCGCATGGCTAACCCTGAAAAACTATTGCTCGTGGAAGGCGAAACCGATAAGCACGTTGCGCTCAACATCTGCGCGAATTTGTCTCCGCCGATTCCCGAATTCCCCGTGCTGGCCAAGAACGGCGTTCACCAGTTGTTGGACGCCATCTACCGTGCGGTCACCAGTGAGGAACGGACGGTTCTGGGCATAATTCTCGACGCGAACGACCATCCTGAGAACAGGTGGCAGGCAGTGCGGGGCAGGCTCTACGACGCAGGGATCGATCTGCCTCTCAACCCGCTGTCAGCAGGCGCCATTGTCGACAGCGATCCCTCAACTGGGCTGCCCCGCGTTGGGGTTTGGATGATGCCCGATAACCAGTCGCCCGGGGAACTTGAGGATTTCCTGCAGAAAATGATCCCTGCCGACGATGCAGTCTGGCCGCTCGCGCAGAGTTACATTGACGGCATCCCGAAAGGGCATCGGAAGTTCAAAGAAGGCAAGCGTTTGCGGGCGCAAGTGCACGCTTGGCTTGCCGCGAGAGAAGAGCCGCGTCCGCCGGGTCTGGCGATCAAGTCGCTTGACCTGTCTGTTGACGGCCCGCTTTGCGTTCGCTTCACCGACTGGCTCCGCGACCTCTTCGGCGAAACCGCTGCCCCCTCGCCCTAGCACACTATTCCTATGAGCGACGCCGAACGCAGCCGCTGAGAGCGCGAGACCTACTGCAATCGTCATTCCCGCGCAGGCGGGAATCCAGGAATCCCGGACACCCCGCGCCCCCCCTCCCCCCGCCAACGCAGCGTTCTCTGCGTAAAAATGCCCTATACTCTCCGGTGGCGCAATATGGCGCCGGAGGCGCCGCCCATGCGAAACGGCTACCGCATATTCGACGCGGACACGCATTTCCATGCGTCCGCCGAGACGCTCGAGCCTTATCTCGACCCCGTCCTGCGCGGGATGAAGGCGGAACTGCAGACGCGCGAGTTCCGCACCGGCTGGGCGGGCGAGGAGATGCCCCAGCCCTACACCCATCTCTACCGGCTCGCCGACGAGCGCGGATGGGGCGCGTCGCCGCCCCGCTTCCTGGGCGAGGCGGGCCCCCGCCCCAACGCCGAGCGCCATTTCCAAAAGTTCCAGGGATTCACGATCCCCACGCCCGGCGGATCGGACTGGGACGCCGGCGCCCGCGTCCGCGATATGGACGAGGAAGGCGTGGACGTCCATCTGATGGTGCCCGGCGCGGCGGCAGGGCACGAAAACCCCGCCGTGGATATGGCGATGCTCCGCAGCGTCCACCGCTGCCTCGACGACGTCTGCGGACGCCACCCGGGGCGCCTCGCCTCGCTCATCCTCGCCACCGCGCGCGACGTGGAGGGCTCCGTCCTCGAGATCAAGCGCTACGCGGACTCCGGCTGGGCGAAGGGCGTGTGGGTCAACTTGCCCCTCGACTACCCGGTCGACCATCCCGACCTGCATCCGATCTGGGCGGCGGCGGACGACGCCGGGCTCTGCATCGTTCACCATAGTTTCGCCGCGGGCTATCCGGGCTACCGCGACCTCTGGGACAATCCGTTCATCGGACGCACGGCGTCGCACCCGTGGGCCGCGATGCGAATGATCGCCGCCTTCCTCGGCGCGGGGCTGCTGGACAAGTTCCCGAACCTCAACCTCGCCATCCTGGAGTCCGGATTCGGCTGGCTGCCCTTCTGGATGAAGCGGATGGAAGACCAAGTGGGCTATATGGGCTACGTCGCCGACGGACTGGGCTCGATGCGGGAATATATGACCGGCGGGCGGTTCTTCGCGGGCATCGTCATTCACGAGGGCGAGGAGATCACGCGAATGGTCTCCGAACTGATGGGCGACCACGTGCTGATGTTCGGCTCCGACTACCCGCATGCGGAGTCCCGCTTCCCCCGCTCCGCCGACATCGTCTTAAGCTGGCAGAGCCTCGGCGAGGAGCGGATGCGGAAACTGATGTGGGAGAACGCCGCCCGCTGCTTCCGGCTGGCCTAGCCGCCGCCGGAGATTCGCCAACCCTTATGCGCGTGCTGATCACCGGAGCGACGGGATTCGTCGGGAGCGCCCTGGCCCGGATGCTCGCGGAGCGCGGCGACGAGGCCGTCGCGCTGACGCGCGACCCCGAACGCGCCCGCGCGGCGCTGCCGGCGCTGGCCGCCGCCTACGCTTGGCGTCCGCTCGGCGAGCCCGCCCCGGCGGAGGCGTTCGCGGGCGCCGACGCCGTCGTGCATCTGATGGGCGAGAGCGTCGCGGGACGCTGGACGCGCGGCAAGAAGCGGGCGATTCTCGAGTCGCGCGAGACGGGAACGCGCAACCTCGCGGCGGGAATGCGGAACGCAATGAGCGGCGGCGCGGCTCCGCGAACGCTGCTGAGCGCGAGCGCTCTGGGCTACTACGGCGACCGCGGCGGCGACGTTCTGACGGAGGACGCCGCGCCCGGCGACGGCTTCCTCGCGGACGTCTGCGTCCGGTGGGAAGCGGCGGCGCTGGAGGCGGAAGCCGGCGGAGTTCGCGTCGCGCTCCTGCGGACGGGGCACGTTCTCGGGCGCGGGGGCGGCATGCTCGGTCCGCTTGGGCGGCTCGCGCGATTCGGGCTCTCCGGCCCGCTCGCGTCCGGGGGGCAATGGTGGCCGTGGGCGCATCTGGACGACGTGGTCGGCGTGATCACGCATGGGCTAGATTCGGACGCGATGAGCGGGCCCGTCAACGTTTGCGCGCCCGCTCCGGCGAGGCAGCGGGATTTCGCGCGGGCGCTGGGGCGGGCGCTGCGCCGTCCCGCAGTCTTGCCCGCGCCCGGGTTCGCGCTGCGGCTCGCGCTCGGCGAGTTCGCGTCGGAACTGCTGAGCAGCCGCCGTATGACGCCTGCGGCGGCGCTCGCTTCCGGGTATCATTTCCAATACGAAGACCTGAACGCCGCCCTCGCCGAGATCTATGCCTAGAAGCATCACGCCGCCGCGCCGCAAGGACGCTGGAGACTTGCCGACGCTGCATCCCGCCGCGCCGCGCAAGCAGTTCCGCGTCGTCGCCGATTTCGAGCCGCGCGGCGATCAGCCGGAGGCGATTCAGCGCCTCGCGGCCGGCGTGATGAACGGAATGAGCCGCCAGACGCTGCTGGGCGTCACCGGCTCCGGCAAGACGTACACGATGGCCAAAACCGTCGAGGCCGTCCAAAAGCCGACGCTCGTCATCGCCCCGAACAAGACGCTCGCCGCGCAACTCGCCCAAGAGTTCCGCGATTTCTTCCCCGAAAACGCCGTCGAGTACTTCGTCTCCTACTACGACTACTACCAGCCCGAAGCCTACGTGCCCTCCACCGACACCTACATCGAGAAAGAAGCCGACATCAACGAGGAGATAGACAAACTCCGGCACGCCGCCACGCGCTCGCTGATGACGCGGCGCGACGTGCTCGTCGTCGCATCCGTCTCCTGCATATACGGCTTGGGCTCGCCCTCGGAGTACTTCGCGTTCGTGGAGCGCATTACGAAGGGCGAGCGGACGAACCGCCAAAAACTGGCCCGCCGCCTCATCGAGATGCAGTACGAGCGCAACGACTACGATCTGGCGCGCTCGCGCTTCCGCGTCCGCGGCGACACCCTGGAAATTATGCCCGCCTACGAGGACGTCGCCGTCCGCGTCGAGTTCTTCGGCGAAGACGTCGAGCGCATCGTGGAACTCGACCCGCTGACCGGAGAACTGCTCGCCCAGCGCGACCAGATCGATATCTATCCGGCCAAGCACTTCGTGACCTCCCGCGAAAAGTTGGACGAAGGCGTCGTCGAGATAGAAGAGGAACTCGCGGAGCGCCTCGCCGTCCTCAAGGAAGAGGGCAAAGGGCTTGAGGCGCAGCGACTGGAGCATCGGACGCGCTACGACTTGGAGATGCTGCGCGAGACCGGCTATTGCGCGGGCGTCGAGAACTACTCGCAGCCGCTCGGCAGACGCCCGCGCGGCTCCACGCCGTGGACGCTGATGGACTACCTGCCCGACGACCACCTGCTCATCATTGACGAGTCGCATATGGCCGTTCCCCAGTTGCGCGGTATGTTCCACGGGGAGATGTCGCGCAAAGACTCCCTGATAGACTTCGGGTTCCGCCTGCCGTCGGCGCGGGACAACCGCCCCCTGAACTTCGAGGAGTTCGAGCGCTGCGTGAACCAGGTCGTCTACGTCTCCGCCACGCCCGCCGCCTACGAACTCGCCCAAAGTTCCCAGGTCGTCGAGCAGGTCATCCGGCCAACCGGCCTCCTCGATCCGACGATTGAGGTCAAACCCACGAAAGGCCAGATAGACGACCTGCTCGATCAGATAGGCCGCCGGACGGCCAAAGGCGAGCGCGCGCTCGTGACCACGCTGACCAAGCGCATGGCCGAGGAGTTGACCGACTACCTGCGCGAGATGAACGTCAAGGTGCACTATCTGCATTCGGAGGTGGACACGCTCAAGCGCACCGAGATCCTCCGCGACCTCCGGCTCGGCGTCCACGACGTCGTGGTGGGCATCAACCTGCTGCGCGAGGGGCTCGATCTGCCGGAGGTGAGCCTCGTCGCCGTGCTGGACGCCGACAAAGAGGGCTACCTGCGCTCCGCCCCCTCGCTGGTGCAGACGATGGGCCGCGCCGCCCGCCACTTGGACGGCCACGTCATTCTCTACGCGGACCGGGTCACCGACTCTATGCGGCGGGCGATGGACGAGACGGAGCGGCGCCGCGCCTTGCAAACGGCGTTCAACGAGGCGCATGGCGTCCGGCCCGAGGGCATCCGCAAGGCGATACGCGACATCACCGAGTCCATCAGCAGAGTCGCGGAGCCCCGCGCTGCCTATGGAGTCCGCAAAGATATGAGCAAGGACGACCTCGCCCGCGTCGTCAAGCAGTTGGAATCGGAAATGAGGGAGGCTGCCCGCCAATTGGAGTTCGAGAAAGCGGCCCTGCTCCGCGACGAGATGGTCGATCTCAAGCGGCTCCTCGTCGCGCAGGAAGTCGCCGAAAGAGGAACCCTCGCCGCCGATGACGCCGCGACCGCTCCTTTCACCGGAAACGAACCTGCCCCTGCGCCCTACGGCAGACCCGGACGGCGCAGGCGAAGCAAGAGGTGACGATGAAGAAAAGGCATTACATTCTGGGAGCGCTGGCGGTCGTTATCCTTCTGCCGGTTATCGCCGCCGCGCTCACGTGGGGAGACCGCGCGCTCCCCGGCGGCGACCCGCTCCCGCCCAAGTTCGCGGACTGGCGCATGCCGGACGTCGAGGCCAATATGGTCGTCTATCTTCTGCCGGACGCTCCCATTCCCTTGCGCTCCCTCACGGACGAAACGGGCGCGCCGATCGCAGGAGCGGAGGGCGTCGCGCTCGGCCCGGGCGGAAGGTACGCCGCGCGGCTGCAGTTCACGAATGCGGACGACGCGGCGGCGGCGATCGATCAGGTTGACTTCGGCGGCTGGAAGGGACGGGACGGAGCGAACCTGTCCGTGCTCGGATGGAATGCAGAATGGGGGGTGACGATCCGGACGGCCTGGGCGCGGAATACCCGCGTCTCGTGGCAAGAGCGCGAGCCCGCCGTATGGCGCGGCTGGAGCCTGCTGCCGGACGATCCGCCGGCGCCGCCGCTCGCGTTCGGTTTCGTGCGGAACCGGAGCGACCTGACGGAGCGCATGCTGCGCGAGGCGGGATTGAGCGCCGGAAGCATCGGCTCCGCGCTCGGGTTCGCGCGCGTGGACCTCGCCGCCTTCGCCGTCTACGGAGAGATGGCCACGCTGCCCTACAACCGGGGCGCCGACTTCCTCCGCGACGCGGACATAGGCGTGCTCGCGGTCGCTGAATCCGGCTACCCCGGGGTCGTGCTGCGCCTGTTCTTCGGAACGCTCGCATCCCGCGCAGGGCTCGAGCGGGCGGACGTGGACGGGCAGGAGGCCTACCACCGAACGTTCGAAGAGCGCGGGCTGCACGTTATGCTCACGCGCTACGGGCGGACGGTCTACGCTGCTATGGCGCAGTCGCGGGAGAACGCTGAGGCGCTCGTCCGCTCAGTGGCCGAGAGCCAGCGGAGCAGAGGCTAGCGGCCCCGCCCGCCCTGCCCGCGCCCCTCTTGCCGTCGTTCCCGCGTAGGCGGGAACCTCGCCCCCTTGCCCCGCCCTGCCCGTGCATGCGGAAATCCATGAATCCCTCTACTGAGGCGACGGAGGAGGAGGCTCGCAGCGGCGGACGGTCGCGATGAACCCCGTGTGGCCGATCATCCGGTGGTCCGGGCGGGCGCTCGTTTCGGAGAACGCCCAGGCGCGCTCCAGCAGTTCGACGACCTCGGCGAAATGCCAGCGGTCGTCGCGCGCGAGGCGCATCATCAGTTCGTGCGTTTGCAGCACGGTGGGCAGATAAGCCGCGAACACGCCGCCCGTCCGCAGGACGTCCGCCGCCGATTCGAGCAGACGCCACGGCTCAGGGACGTCGGCGACGACGCGGTCGGCCTCGTCCGCGCCGAGCCCGCTTTCGTAGGCGTCGCCGATGACGACGCGGTGGTTGGCCGCGTTCGGCGCGAGGCTGGCGACGTTCGCCCGCGCGGGCGCGACGATCTCCTCCCGCATCTCGTGCGTCACCAAGTCGCCGGTCGGCCCGACTGCGCGGAGCAGGGCGGCGGACGCCGCCCCCGACCCGAGGCCGATCTCGATTACGCGCGCGCCGGGGTGGATGTCGGCGCGCATCAGGAGGGCGGCGAGGTCTTTCGGGTAGATGACCTGGCTCTGGCGCGGAAGTTCGCGCACGGCGTCGGCGAACGGCGGGCGGATGACGAAGAGGAGATGGCCTTTGTTCGTGCGGAGGAAGAAGCCCTCGCGCCGCCCGATGATCGCGTCGTGGGGGGCGTAGCCGAGGTGCGTCTCCAGCAGCGCGCCGCCGCGCAGTTCGACGCGGTAGCGGCGTTTGCGCCGGTCGTAGACGAGGACGGCGTCGCCTTCGGCGAACGGGGCGCGCCTGAGGGTTGCTTCGTCGTTGTAAGCGGTCATCGTCGCCGTTGCGGCGCCGCAGCGCTGGGCCGGACGCGGAGGGCGGAGCGAAATGCCCCGCGCCCCGCCCTCCGCGACGCAGCCGCGCTAGCCCTGCAGCCGCGCCAGTTCGCCGAGAATGACGTCCGGGTCGGGCAGCGCGCCCTGGTAGAGTTCCTTGTAGCGGACGAGGCCGTCCGGGTCGATGATGAAGAGGGAGCGGGCGCACATCCCGGAGTTGGGGTTGAGGATGCCGTAGGCTTCGGCGACGGCGCCGTGGGGCCAGAAGTCGGAGAGGAGGGGGTGCCTGAGGCCGCCCATATTGGCTGCCCACGCCCGCAGCGAGGGGCGGGAGTCGGCGCTGAGGCCGATCAACTGGGCGTTCTTGTCTTCGAACGTCTTCAACGCACGGTTGAAGGAGGAGGTCTGCGTCGTTCACCCTCCGGTGAAGGCGGCGGGGAAGGTATGCAGAATCACCCAGGAGCCTCTCGCGCCGGCAAGGGAGAAGTCCTCGCCTTCGTGGCTCTTGAGCGCGAAGTCGGGAGCGGGCTGGCCAACGTCAACCATAGGGAGCCTCCTTCAGGGGCGGTGCGCCGGGTCAAGCCGATAGGATAGCGCGCCGACGGCGAAAGGTAAAGAGGCGCGCACGGCGTTGCACGGAAGGGCGGAGGGGAGTTACACGCCCCCTCTTCGCGTGTCGCGCGCTCCGCGGCGTAGCGGGCGTCGGCGTATAGTGGAGCGAGGCTCCGGCGGCGGAGCGGAGGTTTCGATGGGGCGGATAGCGCGCGGGCTGACGATGCTGTACCTGACGACCATTCTGATGGGCGTCGGGCATGGCATGCTGTTCCCCGTCATTCCGCTCATCGCGGGCGAGTTCGCCGTCGAGGGAGGCATCGCGGCCCAGACGGTGACGGCGTTCGCGGCCGGGCGACTCGTCGGGCAGCCGCTGGGCGGCGTGCTGATCGACCGTTTCGGCACGCGCTTGACGGTGACGTTCGGCCCGGTGGTCATCGCGCTGGCTGTGTTCGCGGGCGTCGTAACGCCGTGGCTGTGGCCGCTGCTCGTCGCCTTGTTCATCGCCGGAGCCGCCGACAGCGGCTGGATGCTGGGGCGCGAGGTCGCGGGCGTCGATCTTGTGAAGCCGGAGCAGCGCGGCAGGCTGATGAGCGGGTTTATGGGGTTCAACTCCGTCGGAATGGGAATCGGCGCGCTCACGGGCGGATTCCTCGGCGACGAGATCGGCTTCCGTCCCGTGTTCGTCATCTACACGGGGCTGGCCGTCTCGGTTTTCCTGCTGGGGCTTTTCATTCCCAACACGCAGGGGTCGAGCGCGCCAAGTCCGCGCCGGAGCGCGTCCGACGATCCGCCGCCCGGCAATTGGTATGTCCGGCTGAAGGGACTCTTCCTGCAGATCGACCCCGCTCTGCGGACGACCTACCTCACGCTCGTGTTCGCCACGATGGCGATGATGCTCTACCGAATGGCGTACCAGGGCATCCTGCCGGTCTACGCGGACGATATCGGCATGTCGTCGCGGGAAATAGGCGTTCTGTTCTCCGTAATGACGGTGGGCTCGCTCGTGATGATCCTTCCGGCGGGGTTCGTCGTGGACAAGGTCGGGCGGAAGTGGGCGACGGTGCCGAGCACGGCGATCCCGGGCATCGCGTTCCTGCTGATTCCAATGACGGGCGGTTTCGCGCCGCTCGCGGCGATAGCCGTGCTGATGGGCTTCTCGAACGGACTGTCGCTGGGATCGGTGGCCACGTCCACCTACGACGTCGTGCCCGACGCGGCCCGGGCGCGCTTGCAGGCGGCGCGGCGGACGTTCGCCGAAGTCGGCGCGATAGGCGGGCCGCTGCTCGGGGGCGTCCTCGCCGTGACCTACGGCGCGGGGCTCGCGTTCTTCGTCTACGCCCCGGTCTTGCTGCTCGCGGCGGCGCTGCTGCTTTTCGGCGCGCGCGAAACGCTCGTGAAGCGCCCCCGCCCTGCCGCGGCCCCGGCGGCGTAAGGCGCTCCCCGCGCCCGCCTGCGTTCAGGCGCAGACGTCCGTAAAAATCAAGCCATCGGGAAACCGCCGCTGCTCTGGGCGTGGAGAAGGCGTAAAAGCGCAGGGCGGGGACTGAGCGCGCGCTCCGTGCTATACTGGATCCGCTCGCAGCGCCGAGCCGGAAGGAGCGCCTCGATGCCGTTCGGACTAGGCTGGCCGGAACTCACGATCATTCTCGTCATCGTGCTCGTCATCTTCGGGGCGAGCCGCGTGCCGGAGATCGGGCGCGCGCTCGGCAAGGGCATCCGCGAATTCAAGGGCTCCGTCAGCGACGTGAAGGAGAGCGTGGGCGACAAGCCCGCCGCCGATTCCGCCGCCCAAGAGAAGCCCGAAGAGGCGCCCTCCGCCAAAAGTTGACCCCTCCGCCTCCGCGAAGGGAAGCCGCGCGGGTGAGCGCAGGCGCGGCGGAATCGGCGGTCGGTGAGGCCGCCTAGTTTTCTCTGCGTCTGAACCTCCGCCAAAACGCGAGTTTCCGGTGGAGCGGGCATCGCCGCCAGAATGCGAGTTTCCGGCAGGCGCGGCGCAGCCTCCCCGGGCCGGGCTCGCGCTTGGCTTGCGCTCCGCGCCGCAGCCGTTCGCCCAGACGCGCCAGCAAGATGCCGAACAGGTACAGCACGATGATCGGCGCGGCGACGAGCGTCTGATTCACCGGGTCGAACGTCGGCGTGATGACGGCGGCGAGGATGAACGCGAGCAGCACGGCGTAGCGCCATCTGCGGGCGAGCCATCGCGGGCTTACGACGCCCAAGCGCCCCAGCGCGAACAGCGCGACGGGAATCTGAAAGACGACGCCCATCCAAAACATCAGCGACGTAATGACGTTGACGTAACTGGATATGCGTATCTCCGGATTCACGGTTTCGGCGGCGAAGTTGAAGAGGAACGAGAAGGCGGGCGGGAAGAGCACGTAGTAGCCGAAGGCGACTCCCGCGCCGAACGCGGCGAGCACGGCGGGCAGGAAGAGGAAGGCGTAGAGCCGCTCGCGCCGCGTGAGGCCGGGCGACGCGAACATAATCGCCTGGTAGAGCGCGACGGGAAGCGACACGGCGAACGCGACCATCAGCGTCACTTTGAACGTCACGCCGACCGTCTCCAGCACCTCGGTGGCTATGGGCATCTCGTCGAGTTCGTCGAAGCCGGGCGCGAGGAGGAAGTCGAATATGCGGGCGCGGAAGAAGAACGCCGCCGCCGTCGCCAGAACGATGAATATGAGCACGATGAAGAGCCGCCGCCGCAACTCCTCGAGGTGATCGCGGAGCGTCATCTCGCGCTCGGCCATCGCCTACGACGCCTCCCGCCGCGCCGCGCCGTCGTCCTCCGCGTTCGGTTCGGACTCGCCGCCGGCGGCGTTCGCCTCGCCTCGCGCGATGGCGTCGTCGGGCGCGGGCAGCGGCTCGCGCGGAACGATTTTCGGAGGCGGCGCGTCGAGGTTGATCGAGGCCGCGTCCGCGACGGAGCGGATAGTGTGCTGCGCCTCGCGCCAGAACTTCCCCGCCGTCCGCGCCGCGTCCACGAGCCGCCCCGGCCCCAGCAAGACGAGCGCGAGCAGCAGAATCCAGAGCAGTTCCAGATTGCCGACGCCGAAGATGTTCATCGCTTGCCGTGTCCGCTCAGGGTTGGAGGAAGCGCGCGTTTCGCGCAGGCGGGGCAACTTTCCAACTCCGGCCAGGGCGGTTCCGGCTTGGGACGCAGCCGCAGGCCGAACCGCTCCGCCAGTTGCAGCGTTTCGCACGGGGGCAAGCCCACGACGTTGAGATAGCAGCCGCGAACCTCCGCCGCCGGAGCGAACGCCGCGTCCTGAACGCCGTAGGCGCCTGCTTTGTCCATCGGCGCGCCCGACGCGGCGTAGGCCGCGATTTCGCCGTCGCCGTAGGCGCGCATCAGCACGCGGGAGGCGCGATGCCCGACCGCCGACTCGCCCGTCGCCGCGTCCACGAACGCGACGGCGGTGACGACGCGGTGCTCGCGCCCCCGCAGCGCGCGCAGCATCCGCGCCGCGTCGGCGGCGTCCCGCGGCTTGCCGAGCGGCGCGCCGTCCAACTCGACGACCGTGTCCGCTCCAATTACCGTTCCTGAGCCGCGACGCGAGGCGACGGCCTCCGCTTTGGCGAGCGCGCGCAACTGCGCGAGGTCGGCGGCGTCGGCGGCGCCTGCGCTTGCGTCCGCCTCCGCCTCGGCGAACCCGGGATCGGCCGTCTCGAACGCGACGCCCAAGCGGCGCAGAATCGCGGCGCGGCGCGGCGAGACGGACGCGAGGACGACCTCCTCCCGCGCCCGCAGCCGGGCCAGCCGCTCGTCGTCGCGGACGAGCGTTACGACGGCTTCCACGTGGTGGGTTTGCGGAAACATATCAACGGGCTGCGCCTGCTCGATGCGGAAGGGACCCGCCGTGAGAACCGCGAGGTCTCGCGCAAGCGTCTCCGGGTCGCACGAGACGTAGACGACGCGGGGCGGGGGCGCGTCCAGCAAGGCGTCGAGCGCGCCTGGCATACATCCGGCGCGGGGCGGATCCAGCAGCACGGCGTCCGCTCCGGCGGAGGCGAGTTCCAGCAGGGCGTCCTCCGTGCGCGCTTGCCGCAACTCCACGTTCGGAACGCCCTCGACGTTCACGCGGGCGTCCGCGAGCGCCGCCGCGGACTCTTCGACCGCGATCACGCGCTTGGCGCGCCCGGCCATGAGCACGGCGAACACGGCGACGCCCGCGTAGGCGTCCACCACGGTCTGCGAGCCGTCGAGCCCCAGTTGCTCCATCGCGAGTTCGGCCATGCGCTCGGCCTGCCGCGTGTTCACTTGAAAGAACGACGGGGAACTTACGCGGAAGCGGCGCCCCAGCAACTCCTCCTCGTAATGCTTCTGGCCGGACGCGAGCGGGATTTCGGGGTTTTGGAGCGTGGGCTGGAGGAGGTAGTCGCCGGTGTTCACGCCGTAGCGGAGCGATAGTTGCGTCGTCTCGGCGGCGCGGCCTTGCAGCGCGGCGAGCGCCTCGTTGATCCATGGAGCCATCAGCAGGCACTCGTCCACCTCCACGTGCCGCCGCCGCTCCTTGTGGACGTAGCCCAGCCTGCCGCCCTCCTTGCTGACGGTGAAGCGCGCGTGGTTGCGGTAGCCGAGCCGGTCGGGGCTGGGCAGCGTGGGCAGCGGCTCGACGTCGAGGGCGCCGACGCGGCGGAAGGCGTCGGCCAGCAGTTCGCGCTTCATCTCCAACTGGCGCTCGTAGGCGATATGCTGCCACTGGCAGCCGGTGCACGCGCCGAAGTAGCGGCACTCGGGCTCGACGCGGTGGGGCGATGCGGTCAGCGTTTCGACGACGCGGGCGGCGGCGTAGCCCCTGCGCTCGGCGACGATCTCCGCCGTCACGGTCTCGCCGGGGACGCCGCCGAAAACGAAGACGGGCTTCCCGTCGCCGGTTTCGGCGAGCGCCTCGCCCTGCCTGCCGAGGGCGGTCAGTTCGAGGGTGAGGAGACCGGGGGCGTCCGGCGGCGCTGCAACCATAGTCTCATGCTATCAGCATTGGGCTGGGGGGTAGGGGATGCGGCGGACACTTTGACCTTCCACGAGTTGGCGCGGTAGAGTGGACGCTGCGACTTCTCGGACACCGGGTCCTCGGGCTTGCGGTGGTGTGCGATCAGACGCTCCACCGCAACTCCTGGCCACCGGCTTAGGCGTTGTAATGGCAGGCGCGGAGCGCAGGATTCCGCCCTTTCCGGTTGAGCATAAGGAGGCAACGACGATGGCTAAACTGGACGTGGTGTTCGGGAGCGCGGAGCCGGACGGCATGGCGTCGGATCCGGTGTGCAAGATGACGGTGGCGAAATCTGCGCCGCCGGGCGGAACGTGCGAGCACGAGGGGGAGACGTACTACTTCTGCGCCCCGGGTTGCCGCGAAGCGTTCGCCGCGGACCCCGGGCAATACCTGTAGACGGCGTTCGCGGCGAATACGGAACGGCGCACGGACGCGGCGAGAGCCGCTAATTCCTTGGCGCGGTCGTTGAGCGCGTGCCCTTCCCGTTAGGCTATCCGCGTTTCACGGAGCGTTCGAGGATGCGCGCCGGGTCAGGGCGTCCGCCTGGTTGGCTGACGCCGTCGAGCGCCTTGCGAAGCGGCGCTCAGAGGCGGTCTCCTAACCCCGCCGTCTTCTGTGTATGGGACGAATACGCAAATTTGACGACTGCGGGGAAACGCGGTAGAATCCCTGATTGCTATGGATTACGCAATCGTGCGAACGGGCGGCAAGCAGTATCGCGTGCGGCAGGGCGACTCCATCACGGTGGAGAAACTCCCGGGCGCGGAGGGCGACGCCGTCGAGTTGAACGACGTGCTGCTCGTCTCGAAAGACGCGCAGGTCACCGTCGGCCAGCCGACGGTCGAGGGCGCAAAAGTGCTCGCGGAGGTCGCGCGGCAGGGCAAGGCGGACAAGATCGCCGTCCTCAAGTACAAGCCCAAGACGCGCCATCACGTGAAGAACGGGCACCGGCAGCAGGTGACGCAACTCTCCATCAAGCGAATACTCGCCGGCCAAGCGTAAGCGCGCCGGAACGGGAGGCGGACTCGTGGCCCACAAGAAAGCGGGCGGAAGCAGCCGGAACGGCAGAGACAGCCACGGCCAGCGGCTGGGCGTCAAGCGGTTCGCGGGCGAGAGCGTCCGCGCAGGGACGATCATCGCGCGGCAGCGCGGAACGAAGATCCGCCCCGGCGTGAACGTCGGAATCGGGCGCGACTTCACCCTCTACGCTCTCGTGGACGGGCGCGTCGAGTTCGACCACGCGACCCAACTCCGCAAGCGGGCGAACGTCCGGCCCGCCTAACCTGAATCCTCAACGAGACGCGGCGATGAAAACCGACATCCATCCAACCTACTACCCCGAGGCCGTGGTGACCTGCTCTTGCGGGAACACGTTCACCACGGGCGCCGCCAAGCCGCAGATCAAGGTGGAGATATGCAGTTCCTGCCATCCGTTCTTCACTGGCGAGCAGCGCATCGTGGACACCGAGGGGCGCGTCGAGCGCTTGAAGCGGCGGTTCAACCTGCAATAGCCCCTTCCGCGCGCCCTCCCGGCGCATAGCGGGTCGCCCTGGGGGGCGCGGGAGATCGGCGCGAGGCTATGGCGCAAGCACATCGGCAGCATTCCGCTTACGGCGGCCAAGCCGTCATCGAAGGCGTGATGATTCGCGGTCGGCGCGTCTACTCCATCGCCGCCCGCCACCCCACCGGCGCCATCAAAACCGTCGTCCGCCCCGTCCCATCGTGGAGCGTCAACCGCTGGCGGCGAATCCCCTTCATTCGCGGAACGCTCGTCCTCTCCGAGTCCCTCGTCGTCGGTATGCGCGCGCTCACGTGGTCGGCGCAGGTCGCCTCCGGCGAGAACGACGACGACGAGCAGCCTATTCCGCCCGCCGCCCTGGCCGTCACGCTCGCCCTCTCGCTCGGACTCGGCGTCGGCCTCTTCTTCATCCTTCCCCTCCTCATCACCGCCGGATTCGTAGACCGCTTCACCGACAACTCCATCCTCAGCAACACGGCGGAGGGCGTTCTCCGCCTCGTCATCTTCTTCCTCTACCTCGGCCTCATTGGAATGATGCCCAGCATCAAGCGAGTGTTCGGCTACCACGCGGCGGAGCACATGGCCGTCCACACCCACGAGGCGGCCCTGCCGCTGGAGCGCGGCAACGTCCGGCGCTTTCCGGCGGCGCACCCCCGCTGCGGCACCGCGTTCCTGCTCACCGTGATGATCGTCTCCATCATCGTGTTCGTGTTCCTCGGCACGCCCGACCTGCCCTGGCGAATCGCATCCCGCATCGTCCTCATCCCCGTGATAGCGGGCGTCTCCTACGAGGTGATCCGCCTCAACGCCGCCCACAGCGCGAACGCCCTCGTCCGCGCGCTGTCGCTCCCCAGCCTCGCCCTCCAATCGTTCACGACCCGCCCGCCGGACGACGGCCAGATCGAAGTCGCCATCGCCGCGATGAACGCCGCCATCGAAGCCGACGCTGCAGCGGAGGCCGCCGCCGCGGCCTAGCGTAGGCGGGTCAGCAAGCGTGAGAAGCGCCATGACCGCGCAGACTTCGGCTCGCGCTTGGGCGTGGCCCTACGGGGCGGCTCGGCCGCCGCTATGTCATCGCCTCGCGCTTAGCGCGCTCCGCCCGGTCCAGCATCTCCCGCGCCGCCTGCGTCAAGCGGTCGCCGCCGCCCAGCATTCCGGCGATCTCCTCCACGCGCCGCTCGCCCGCAAGCGCCTCCGCGCCCGAATAGGCGCGCCCGCCGCGCACCGCCTTCCCCACGCGAAAGTGCGCGTCCGCCCACGCCGCTATCTGCGGAAGATGCGTCACGCACAGCGTCTGCGCCCGTTGCCCCACCGTCCAAAGTTTCCTGCCTACCACCTCTCCGGCGCGGGCGCCGATGCCCGCGTCCACCTCGTCGAACACGAGCGACGCCGCGCCGGAAACCGTCCGCAGCGCGCCGTTGAGCGCCAGCATCATCCGCGACGTCTCGCCGCCGGACGCCGCCTTCGCCAGCGGCCTCGCGTCCTCCCCCGGGTTCGTGCGCGCGATGAACGTCACGCGGTCAATCCCGCCGTGCTGCGCAGCGAGCCGCCTGCCGTCCGGCGCGGGCAGGCCGTCCTCCGCTTCCTCCTGCTCCACCGCGACGGCGATGGCGGCGCGCTCCAAGCCGACCTCGCGCAACTCGGCGGCGACGGCCTCGCTCAGCGCGCCCGCGGCGGCCCGGCGCGCCTGCGACAGTTCCCACGCGAGCGCTCCGGCCTCCCTGAGCGCGTCCGCCAGCGCGCGCTCCAACGCCTCCTGACGGGCGTCCGCGCCCTCGATGCGCTCCAGCCGGCGACGCGCGTCTTCCGCGAACGCGATGACGGCGGCCTCAGAGCCGCCGTACTTGCGCTTGAGACGCCGGAGCGTCTCGACGCGCTCCTCGATTTCCGCGAGGCGCGCCGGGTCGGGCTCGGCGGCCTCCCCGACGCCGCGGATTTCGCGGGCGGCGTCGGGGAGTTGCGCGGCGGCGGATTCGACGGCGTCCAGCGGAGCGCGCAGCAGGTCGTCCGCGCCCGGCGCGTGGCGAAGCAGGCGGGCGGCCTCGCCCGCGAGGCCCGCGGCGTTGGGCTCGCCCTCGCTCAGCGCGAGCCATGCCGCCTCGCACGCGCCGCGCACGTCCTCCGCATGCCGCAGCAGATCGCGCTCGCGCAGCAGCGATGCCTCCTCGCCGTCCAACGGCGCGGCGGCCTCGATCTCGTTGGCCTGAAACTCGAGCAGGTCGCGCTGCCGCCCCGCCTCTAGAGCGGCGGACTCGGCGTCGGCGGCTTCCCGCTTCCTGCGCCGCGCCTCCGCGACGGCGCTCTCGACGGCGGCGCGCCGCTCCGCTAGCCCGGCGAAAGCGTCCAGCGCGCGCAGTTGGAAGCGCGGGTCGAACAGCGAAAGGCTGTCGCCCTGCCCGTGGATGTCCACGAGCGCGCCGCCCGCGCTCCGCAGAACGCTCACCGGCGCGGCGCGCCCGTTCAGGCGGGAGACGGCGCGCCCTTCCCGATGCGCCTCGCGGCGCAACGCGACCACGCCGTCGTCCTCGTCCGCCTCGACGCCGAGTTCCGCCAGCCGCTCCCTAGCGAACGGCGCCCCGCGCGCGTCGAAAATAGCCTCGACGCTCATCGACGCCGCGCCGCGCCGCATCATCCCCTTGTCCGCCGGGCCGCCCAGCGCGAACGCCAGCGCGTCCACCAGCAGCGACTTCCCTGCGCCCGTCTCGCCCGTAATGACGTTCAACCCCGGCCCGAAAACGAGCCGGGTCTCCTCTATCACGGCCAAGTTGCGGACAGCGAGTTCGACGAGCATCGGCCTGCGGATTATACGTCGCGCCGGCGGGCGTCCTCGCTGCGGACGGCGAGATAGACCCCCAGCAAAAGCAGCGCGCCGCCCGGGACGACCGTCCACGGCGGAATCTCCGCGAGGATCGGAATGGCGAGAAGCGTCGCCAGCACAGGCTCGGCGCGCACCGCTAGCGTGAGGTTCACGACGGGCACGTAGCCCAGCGCCCAGTTCAGAATCGTATGGCCGACGGCCTGCGGAACGAGCGCGGCGAGCGCCATCCACAGGTAGGACTTGGCGGGAAGGCCGGTCAGCGGCGAGCCGTTCGCCGCGGCGAAGGCGAGCAGCGCAATGGCCGCCGCCGCGTAGACGACGGCGATGTACGGCAAATTCGGAATGCGCCCACGAACGCGGCGCCCAACCAGCAAGTAGCCCGCGACCGCGGCGGCCCCGCCGAGCGCGAGCGCGTCGCCCATGAGCCGCCGCCCGCCCGCGTCCCAGTCCCCCAGCGCGATCACCGCGCCCCCCGCAATGCTGACTGCGACTGCGGCCGCGGTCAGCCGTCCTATGCGGTCCACGCGCAGGAAGCGCGCCCCCGCCGCGGCGAAGACCGGCGTGGCGGTCACGAACAACGCGGAACTCGCCACCGAGGTCAGGGACAGCGACGTGATCCATAGCGCGAAGTGCGCCGCGAGGCATACGCCGGAGAACGCCAGAATAGGCAAATCGGAACGGCGAATCGCCCCGAACCGCCGCCGCGCCGTCGCGCCCGCCGCAACCCCCACCACCAAAGCGGCGATGCTCATCCGGTAAGCCGCGACCGTGAGCGGCGGCGCGTCGGCGAGCCGGATGAAAATGGACGCGAACGACACGCAAACGACGCCGAAGCCCAGCCACAGATAGACCGCGCCTGCTCCCACGCTCAGCCCTCGCCCCCGTGCCCGCAACCGCGCCCGCGCCGCCCATGGGGATTGTCAGGCGGAAAGGGAAGCCAATCGCTCATACGCTCATCGTAGGCGGTCGCGGCGGCGGCGCGCAAGCGCCGCGTGGCATTGCACTCATTGGCGCTTATTGTTGCCTCCTCATCGCTTGCGAGTGGCTTGCCCATTCCGCTCCGCGCCGCCCGCCGCCCCTCCCTATTCGCCTGCGCGAACCAGCGCTGATTGCGCGCTTGCGCGCGCGCGCCGTATCCTGTAGAGGCTTGATCAGGGCTTTCGCGGACTTGCCCGCGCTCAGCAGCGCTCAGACGCGCTTGGCGGCGCTGATCATTGCGCCCGCGCATTCCCATCACCGGAGGCGACGCTGTTGAGCGCTTTGACTGAACAAGACCCGGAGGTCGCGGAGGCGGTGCGGCAGGAGGCGGAGCGCCAGCGCCGCGACATCGTGCTCATCGCATCCGAGAACTACGCGAGCCGCGCCGTAATGGAGGCGCAGGGCTCTCCGCTGACCAACAAGTACGCCGAAGGCTATCCCGGCCGCCGCTATTACGGCTCCTGCGAGTTCGTGGACGCGGCGGAGCAACTCGCGATAGACCGCGCGAAGGAACTCTTCGGGGCGGAGCACGCCAACGTCCAGCCCCACGCGGGCGCGGCGGCCAATATGGAGGCGTACGCCGCCCTCTGCGAGCCCGGCGACACGATAATGGGGTTGCAACTGGACCAGGGCGGCCATCTCACGCATGGCAGCCCCGTCAACTTCTCCGCCAAGTTGTACGACTTCGCGTCCTACGGGCTCGACCCTGAGACGGAGCAGTTGGACTACGACGCCATCGCGCAGCAGGCGCGGGAGCGCAGGCCGAAAGTCATCGTCGCGGGGTTCACCGCCTACTCGCGCTCCATAGACTTCGCCAGATTCGCCGAAATCGCGGAGGAGTCCGGCGCGGTTCTGATGGTGGATATGGCGCACATCGCAGGGCTCGTCGCGGCGGGCGCGCACCCCTCTCCCCTGCCTCACGCCGCGGTGGTGACGAGCACGACGCACAAGTCGCTGCGCGGGCCTCGCGGGGCGTTCATTCTGTGCGGCGAGGAGCGGCGGCGGGCGGTTGACCGCGCCGTGTTCCCCTACGCGCAGGGCGGGCCGTTTATGCACGCCATCGCCGCGAAGGCGGTCTGCTTCGGCGAGGCGCTCCGCCCCGATTTCGCGGACTACGGACGGCGGATCGTCGAGAACGCCCGCGCGATGGCGGCGGCGCTGGAGGGCGAGGGGCTGCGGATCGTCTCCGGCGGCACGGACAACCACCTCATGCTCGTGGACTTGCGCCCCGTCGGATGGACGGGGCAAGACGCGGAAGCGGCGCTCGGCGGCGTGGGCATCACGGTGAACAAGAACGCGATTCCGAACGACCCGCAGCCCCCGCGGGTGACGAGCGGCTTGCGGATCGGGACGCCCGCCGTAACTTCGCGCGGCTTCGGCGCGGAGGAGTGCCAAGTGGTCGCGCGACTCATCGCCCGGACGCTCGACAGCCGGGACGACGCCTCTGCGCTGCGCGCCGTCGCCGACGAGGCGGCGCAACTGGCCTCGCGCTTCCCCGCGCCGGGGCTGGATTACTGACGAGGAGATTCGCGTAACCCCATCGTTGCGGAGAACGGCCCCGTGGACCTGCCCCGCCGCAAACTTGGCGCAGGAGCCGCAGATACACGGGGGCAAGAAGAGCCGCGTCGTGTTCGACGAGGCGCGGGACGCGCACGGCGCCCTCGTCGTCACGGAGCGCAAAGAGCGCCGCAACGACCGCTGACGGATAAGGGCGTGGCGCGGCGTTCTTGCGGTAGCATTAGCGCCGCTGTTTGCCTGGAGGCGTTGCGAATGACGCGGATCGAGTTCGGCGTATGGGATCAGATGCAGACCTACGAGACGCTCCACGCGGCCACCGCCGCCGAGGTCTACGAGACGCACATCCGGCAGGCGCAACTGATGGAGCGCGCCGGTTTCGGCTACTACTGGACGCTGGAGCACCAGGGCTCCTACGTCGGCGCGGTGACCTCTCCGCAGATATTCCTCACGGCCGTCGCCCGCCACACCGAGTCCCTCCGGCTCGGCACGATGATATGGCAACTGCCCTTCCATCATCCGGTGCGCCTCGCGCAGGACGTGGCGATGCTCGACCACCTCTCCGGCGGGCGCGCCGAGTTCGGAACCGGCATCGGCGTTCACGAGCACGAGTTCCTGCGCTGGGGGATGGACTTCTACGCCCGCCAAGAGATGAGCGAAGAGGCGCTGGACATCATTGAGGCCGCGTGGCGCGGAGACGGCTCGGTCACCTACGAAGGCAAGTTTTGGCGGATCGACGAGGCGCTCGTTCAGCCGATGCCCTACCAGAGGCCGCGCCCGCCGATATGGGCGGCGGTGCACAGTTCGCGCGCGATAGCGTTCGCCGCGCGGCGCGGCTATCACATGGCGCAGAACATAGACACCGACGATTCAATGGAGCGCAAATTCGCCGAGTGGCGCGGCGCGTGGAAGTCCCACGGGCACGACGGCCCGATGCCGCGCCAGTTTCTGATGCGCGTCGTCCACGTCGCGGAGACGGACGCCAAAGCCCACGAGCAAGCGCGCCAATACCTGCTGGAGGCGAACACGCTGGGGCGCGAGTTGGTCGCCGCGAGCCGGGTCGGCTTCGGCTCCCACCCGCGCGGAATGGGCAGCGAGGACAGCGAGGACATCCGCGAGCGCGGGCGCATCTTCCGCGAGTGCGTCCGCTCCTACGACTTTTGGATCGACAACGGCCTCGCGCTCGTCGGCAGCCCGGAGACCGTCGCCCGCCGCGTCGCCGAAGGCCGCGAGCGCATCGGCTACGACCATTTCGCCGGCAAGTTCCACGTCGGGCGGATGCCTCACGCGATGGTGGAGTCGTCCATCGCGCTCTTCGGCAAGGAGGTCATCCCCGCGTTCGCGTAGCAGTCCGCAAGCCCCGCGCTGCGGTAGACTCATCCTCTCAACGGAAGGAGGAGCGCCGTGGCCTACAACGAACTGACCCCGGATGAGCGTTACGTCATCGAGCGGAAGGGAACGGAGCGCCCGTTCACGGGGGAGTACGACGACTTCTACGAGGAAGGGACGTACCTCTGCCGCCGGTGCGACGCGGCGCTCTACCGCTCCGCCGACAAATTCGACGCGCATTGCGGCTGGCCCGCGTTCGACAAAGAGGTGGAGGGCGCGGTGAGCCGCGAGCCCGACCCGGACGGCTTCCGCACGGAGATTACGTGCGCGAACTGCGGCGGGCACCTGGGGCACGTCTTTATGGGCGAGGGCTTCACGCCGACCAACGCGCGCCACTGCGTCAACTCCCTCTCGATGCGGTTCGTTCCGGCGGAGTAGCGGCGGTTGCGCGGATCCGGCGATAGGCAGGCGTGATGCAAGCCGCCGTTCTCGTGCTGGACCTGGGGAGCAGCCGCCTGCGGTGCGCCGTCGTTCAGGCGGATGGCGCAGGCGCCCCTTACGAAGCGGCGTCCGCTCCGTATCCTGCGGCGAACGCCCGCGCCGGAGCGCTGGCCCGGGGATTCAATCCGCGTTTGCTGCGCGAGCGTTTGCTGCGAGCGCTGGCGCAGGGCGCGCAGGCGGCGGGGCCCCGCAACGTCCGCGCCGTCGCGGTTACGGCGCAGCGCGGAGCGGCGTGTTTCCTCGACGCGCGGCTCGCCGCCGTGAGCGCATGGCCGAACTCCGATGTCCGCGCAGTCTTTCAGGGAAGCGCGATAGACGAGGCGCATAGCGCGGAAATCCACCGGACGACCGGGCATCTGCCTTCGCTGCTGTTCGTACCGGCCAAGTTGGCGTGGCTGCGGGAGAACCGCCCGCGAGCGGCGGAGCGCGTCGCCAAAGCCGCCGGACTGGACGCCTGGGCCGCGCTGCAACTGACCGGAACGCTCGCGGAAACCGCCGGCGGACTCGCCGAAGCCGGGCTGCTGGACGTCGCGTCCGGCGAACCGGCGGAGGCGCTGCTGAGACGGCTGAACGTTCCGCTGGATCTCCTGCCGCCGACCATCCCCCGCGGCGCGGCGGTCGGGCGCCTCACGCAGGAAGCCGCGGACGCCGCCGGACTGCCGGAGACGGTCGACATCCGGCTCGCGGGGCCGGACGCGCAAGCCGCCGCCCTCGGCTGCGGCGCCGTCGAGCCCGGCGCGGCGGCGGTGTGCGCCGGATGGAGCGCCCCCGCGCAAGTTGCGACCGCCTCGCCCGTGTTCGATCCGCAACGGCGGACGTGGACAACCCTGAGCGCGCTCGCAGGCGGATGGATTGTCGAGGCGAACCCGGGCGATACGGGGCGAACGCTCGACGCCGTCCGACGCCTGCTCGCGCCCCGCGCCTCGCCCGCCCGCTTCGCGGCGATGGCGGCGTCGGCGCCGGAGAGCGGGGCGCCCGTCGCGGCGTTTCTCGGCCCGCGCGCGCTCGACCTTTCCAATCCGGGGATGACGATGGGCGGGCTGCTGCTGCCCGCGCCGGTTACGCAGGAAGGGCTGGACTTGGCGAGCGTCGCGCGGGCGGCGTTCGAAAACGCCGCGTTCGCCGTCTGCGAGAGCCTCGCGCTTGCGCGGAGCGTCGCGGGCGCCCCTGCGGAAGGCGCCGCGCTCAGCGGCGGAATGGCGGAAAGCGCGTTGTTCCCGCAACTCCTCGCCGACGTTTTAGGCGAGCCGCTGAGCGTTCACCGAAACGCGACGGCGGCGGGCGCGGCTGCGCTGGCGATGACGCCGCCTGAGGAACTCGCGGAGCGCGCCGCCGCGTTCGCGGCGCGAGGAGCGCGCGTCGAACCGGGCCCGCGCTCCCCTGAACTCCGCGAGGCTTACCGGCGATGGCTGCGCCTCCGCGAGCGGCTGGACGCAATGGCGAACGAGTTGTAACGGGAGCCGCCGCGCGGAGCCTAGCCTTGCCGCGTCATGCCTGCGCAGGCGGAGCCCCCTGCCCCCGCCTAACCCGCGAACGCCCTCGCCGGAAGTCCCAGCCAGCGGGAGCCCGCACCCCGCCCTATTCTGCGAATCGGCATGGAGCGTCGCCTGCCAAGACAACGCGACAATGCAATTGCCCCGCCCGCCCGGTCTCGCTCGCGCTCCCGCGCCTCACTGCGCCCGCCCGCGCCTGCTATCCTTTCGCCGATGACTGCGGCGAACGTCTACGAATCGGAGCGCCGCGCCGTGCTGGACGCGGCGCGGGCGATGCATCGCGCCGGGCTGGTCGCGGTCTCCTCCGGCAACGTCAGCGCCCGCGTCGGGCCCCCGGGGGCCGACTTGCTGGCGATCACGACGGCGGGCAAGGACTACGCCGCGATGGGACTCGGCGAGGTCGTGGCCGTTGATTTCGACGGCGAGCCGGTCGAGGGCGAGGGGCTGCCGTCCACGGAAATGCTGCTGCACACGGCGGTCTACCGGGCGCGCCCCGACGTCCGCGCCGTGATGCACACGCACTCGGTCTACGCGAGCGCGCTCGCAGTGGCCGGAGAGCCGCTGCCGCCCCTGATAGACGAAATGGTCGTCGGCATTGGCGGCGGCATAGCGGTGTCCGCCTACGCATTCCCCGGCACGGAGGAGTTGGGCGCGGCGGTCGTCGAGGCGCTGGGGGAGCGGAACGCGGCGCTGATCCGCAATCACGGCCTCGTCGGAGTGGGCGCGACGCTCGCGGAGGCGTTGCGCGTCTGCGAAATGGCGGAGCGCATCGCGCATATCTACGCCGCCGCCAAATCGTTCGGCGCGCCCGCGCCGCTGCCCCCAGACGCGGTCGAGACCGAGACGGCGCTGTTCCGTATGCGGCGCGAGGCGGGCGGAAAGTGAAGGTTCCGGCATTCCTGTTGCGGCGGCTCTACGTGAAGGGAAGCCTCGCGGCGACGCCGAACGGCTTCACGTTCCAATTGCTGAACCGGCTTGGCGCAGGCTACGCCAGGCGGCTCTTTCCCCTGACCCTGGACGGCGAGCCGCTGGACGCCGCCGCGACCACGTTCGCCATCGAGGGGAAAGAGACGCGGTTCGACGCCGTTTCCGAGTCCACGCCGTTCACGCTCGCCCTCAACAAAACGACGACCATCGCCTACCGGGGCGGCCCGATCGCGCCCGGGCCCCACGCAGTGGGGATGTCGTTCGAAGTGGCGGGGCTGGGCGAACTCGGCTTCACGTTCACGGACGAGGCCGCGTCCGGCTAACGATGGACGCTTCGCGCGGCTCCGGCCCCCGGACCCGGAAAGTCGCCGTCACCGGCGCGTCCGGCTATCTCGGCGCCTTGCTCGTCCGAAGGCTGCTCGCCGAGCCGGAAATCGAGCGCGTCGCCGGAGTGGACGTCCGCCCCGCCGCCGTTCACGACGAGCGGTACGCGCACTTCCGGCAGGACGTTTGCGCGCCGCTGGACGCCGCGTTCGCAGGCGCGGACGCGATGGCCCACTTGGCGTTTCTGATGCGCCAGCCGCGCGACCGGGCCGAGGGCAAGCGCGTCAACGTCGGCGGCGCGGAGAACGCGGCGCGCGCCTGCGCGAACGCGGGCGTCCGGCGCGCCGTTCTTATGTCCAGCGCGACGGTCTACGGCGCATGGCCGGACAATCCGCCGTTGCTGACGGAGGACGCGCCCCTGCGCCCGCCCCCCGGATTCGCCTACGCCGAGGACAAGGCGGAGGCGGAGGCGGCGTTCCGCGCAATGGCGCAGGAGAGCCCTGACGTCTGCCTCTCCGTCCTGCGCGCCTGCGTCGTGATGGGGCCGAACGCGGACAACTTCATAACCGCCGCGCTCGGCAAGCCCGTTCTCATCGCCCTCCGGGGAGCCGACCCGCCGATGCAATTCGTTCACGAGGATGACCTCGCCGCGCTGCTCGTCCGCTTTCTGATGGAAGACCACCCGGGCGCGTACAACGTCGCAGGGCAGGGGAGCGTGCGCTGGCGCGAAGCCGCCGCGCTCGCGGGAAAGCGCATCGTCCCGATGCCGGCGCCGCTCGCGTCCGGCCTCACGGAACTCGCGTGGCGGACGCGCCTGCAAAGCGACGCCCCCGCCGCCGGGCTGGCGTTCATCCGCTGGCCTTGGATGGTCAGCGCCGAGCGAGTCGCAGCGGAGACGGGCCATCGCTTCGCCCACTCGTCGAGAGAAGCGCTCCTAGCGTACCTGGGCAGGGAATAGGCGCCTCGCCTCGCCCCCATGTCCGTCATTCCCGCGCAGGCGGGAATCCAGTCGGCGCGCAAGCGCCCTTGCCCCGTCATTCCCGCGTAGGCGGGAACCTCGTCCCCCTCCCTCGTCATTCCCGCGTAGGCGGGAATCTCGCCCCTGTGCCCCGTCATTCCCGCGCAGGCGGGAATCTCGTCCCCCTCCCTCGTCATTCCCGCGTAGGCGGGAATCTCGCCCCCGACTCCCTCCCGCGCTGAGCGCCGTGCTACAATGTTCCTGCGCCGCAGGCGGCCGCAGCGCCTGCCGATTACGAAATACGTCATAAGTCACCGTAAAATGACTGTATACTCCATTACCCCCCCCCCCCCCGTTGCGAATTTCGTATTCCGGCGCCCATTTGGAGAGGAATCGCATCAGCGCTCTTGCCTGCGCTGCTCGCCGCATGCTCCGCCGGCGCTCCATCGCCTGCGCCGACGCCTACGCTCGCCCCTACGCCCACTCCCACTGCTGCGCCGGAGCCGACCCATCGGGCAACAGGGCTGCTTGTGAACGAACCGGAGGCGTTCGATGGCTATACCCTCTTCACTCCACGGTTTTCAGGCCTTGCTTACCTGATCGACAACCACGGACGAGTTGTTCACACGTGGACATTGAGGCATAACCCGCGTCTAGTGAAACTGCTCGATGACGGGAACTTGCTGACAAGCGGCAACAGGATATTTGACGCTGACGGGAACGCCGTTTGGAATTATCGTTACCTCCAGCATCACGACCTTCTCAAAATGCCGAATGGGAACATACTCAGCCTGTCCCACGTCTTCATTTCGCGCGAGGAGGCTATCGCGCTCGGCGCCAACCCGGGCTCGATTGCTTGTCCCGCCCTAAGGGCAACGCATATTGTCGAAATTCGGCCTACGGGACCGGTGGACGGCGAGATCGTCTGGCAATGGTCGACGTTCGACCACACCATCCAGGACTTCGATCCGGAGAAATCGAACTACGGAGTCGTCGTGGACCACCCTGAACGCATAGACATCAATTTTGCGCTCGCCGAAGAGACTTGCTCTAGGGGTCGCCATCTCAACTGGCAGCATGCTAATGCATTGGACTACAACGAGGATTTGGATCAAATTATGCTCACCGTCCGGCATTTCAGCGAGATATGGATCATTGATCACTCCACGAACGCGGAAGAGGCCGCCGGGAGCGCCGGCGGGAACAGCGGCAAAGGCGGCGACCTGCTCTACCGCTGGGGCAACCCGCGCGCATACCAAAGGGGAACATTAGCCGATCAGCGCCTCTTCTGGCCGCACAACGCCCACTGGATTCCGGAAGGATTGCCGGGCGCAGGCAACGTTCTCATTTTCAATAACGGATCGGAATATCCCGGAATGGAGCGCGGCTACTCGTCCGTGGACGAGATATCCTTGCCCGCCGACGGCTACAACTATCGCTTGGACGAAGGCTCCACCTACGGCCCTAACGAGCGCGTTTGGACATACGCCGCCGATCCGCCCGATGCCTTTTACGCTCATAGATCGTCGGGCGCGCAGCGGCTGCCGAACGGCGACACGCTAATCACCGCCGGGGATGCCGAACGAATTTTCGAGGTCACGCGGGAAGGCGAGATGGTCTGGGAGTTCGTGAATCCCGAATTGGGCTACGACCTGGTCTATCGCGCCTATCGTTACGCGCCTGACTATCCGGGGCTCCGAGGGCTGGACTTGACGCCCTACTACCAGACGGCCTACCGAACCGTGGTGGCGGGCGAGCCTGTGGCGCGCTCCGTATTCGATCTGCACCTCACGGACGGACGTTTGGTGTACGTCAAAGAAGAGTGCGATCAGGAAGACGCGGAGAAGCGCTTCTTTCTGCATATCGCCCCTGAGAGGATGGATGATTTGCTTCAGGAGCGGCGCGAGGCCGGCTACTCCATCTTCGATTTCGAATTCCGTCACTATGGGATGCTGTTGAACGGCGCGTGCGTCGCGCTCGTTCCTTTGCCCGACTACTCCATCGCCGCCTTCCGAACGGGGCAGCGGAACCCGCAGGACGAGAGCGACCTGTGGAGCGCGAATGTCCGGCTGAATCCCGAACCCTACCGCGCGGCCTACCGCGCCGCAGCAGCGGGTGAGCCCGTGGCGCGCTCCGTATTCGATCTGCACATGACGGACGGCCAGTTGACGTACGTCAAAGAGGAGTGCGCTCAGGAAGATACGGGGCATCGCTTCTTTCTGCATATCGTCCCGGAGCGGACGGACGACTTGCCGCAGGAGCGGCGCGAGCACGGCTTCGACAACTTGGACTTTGATTTCTTTCTCAATGGCGCGCTGTTCGATGGGAAGTGCGTAGCGACGGTTTCGTTGCCGGAGTATCCCGTCGTGTCCATCCGAACGGGGCAGTTCGGCCCGCAAGGCGAGGTTTGGAGCGCGGAGTTCGCGCTCGGCGGCGGCATGCCGCCGCTGTAACTTTCGAGGAACGCCTTGCCGCCTCCTTGCCCCGTCGTCGTCCCATCCTTGCCGTCATTCCCGCGAAGGCGGGAATCCAGTCGGGCGCGCAGTCCCCATGTCCGTCATTCCCGCGAAGGCGGGAATCTCGCCCCTTGCCCGTCATCCCGCGAAGGCGGGATTCCCGCCCCCATCGGTCGTTCCCGCCTATGCGGGATGGAGGGCGCTTTGCGCCTTTACGATCTCCAAGTAGCGGCAGAGCGCGTTGGCGAGCCGCATCTGACGGGGCGTCTTGCATTCCGGCTCGAAGAGGAGCGGGCTGGCGGCGAGAACGCTGACGCACCGCGCCCGCGACGTCGCGACGTTCAGCCGGTTGAGGCTGTACAAGAACTCCATCCCGCGCGGCGCTTCCTCCGGCGACGACGTGGCCATTGAGTAGATCACGACCGGCGCCTCTTGCCCCTGAAACTTGTCGACGGTGCCGAAGCGGGCGCCGCGGGGCAGCAGTTTCCCGATCTCCGCCAAGTGCGCGTTGTACGGCGCGACGATGAGAATGTCCTCTTCCGTGAGCGGACGCGATTCGCCATGCATGTCCGTCCACTCCGCGCCGCCGCTCATCAGTTGGCGGTGGAGGGCGGCTACGCGCTCCGCCTCCTCGACCGACGAACTCTGATTGCCCTCGTGCGCCACGGGAATCAGCCGCAGTCCGGCGCCGTCCAACTCGCCCGCTCCGCTGACCGCCTGATGCACGAGATCGGGCTGCGAGGTCAGCAGGTTGTCGTAGAAGAGTTCCGACGTGAACGCGCAGATGTTCGGGTGCATTCGGAAGGTTTTGCGGAGGAAGATGCCCCGGTCGGGCGGGATGGTTTGCCGCCCGCCGAGCAAGCGCTCCAACGCCGAGGCGTCCGCGCCCTCCGGGTGGCTTCCCTGCTGCGGCTGCTCCAGTTGCTGCGGGTCGCCGAGCAGCACGATGTTCGCGGCGGCGGGCGCGACCGCGAGCGCGTTCGCCAGCGACATTTGCCCCGCCTCGTCTATGAAGAGCGCGTCAAGGGAATCCGCGAACTCTTCCCTTGACCAAACCCACGACGTTCCCGCGCCGACCTGCGCCTGGCCGTCGGCGAGCAGGTTCAGCAGGACGTCGTTCGCGTCGGTCTCCGTGATCGGGTTGCCTTCCGCGTTTTCGGGCGCTTCGCTCACCTTCTGAACGCAGCGCAGTTCCAGCCCTTTCTCTTGGGCGGCCTCCACCACCGCGTCGAGCAGCTTGCGAATCACGCTGTGGCTGTTCGCCGTGACGCCGACCTTCTTGCCGCTGCGGACGAGTTCGCAGATCATTCGCGCGGCGGTGTAGGTCTTGCCCGTGCCCGGCGGGCCCTGAATCGGGAGGACGCCGCCGTCCAGTTGAAGCGCGAGCCGCTTGGCGGCGTCCAGCGCCTTCTCCCCTTCATCCGCGTTCTCTTCTTTCTCGAGGTACAGCGGCGCGCCGCTGGCCGGCGCGGGCGATAGGCGGGGCGTCCGGGCGAGCAGCAAGTCGCGCGCGGCCCGGTAGTTCGCGGCCAGCGCGTCCACGCCGTTGTCGGCGACCCATTCGCCGATCCGCAGCAGCGACTCCTCGTGCGCGTCCGTCGTGAGGGGACGATTGGCGGCGTAGAGCGCGGTCGGATGGGCTTCCGCCGCCGCCATCCTCTTCTTGATGGCGACCGTCCGTTGGAGGTAGTCAATCGCCTCCACGGTTCCGAGCGCCTCGCCGCCAACCTGATGGACATCGTCGCCCTTGCCGACGGCGGAATCCTGCGTCTCGAACTTATAGCAGTGAACGGGAGCCTTGTCGGTGCCGCCGTCGCGCCCCGAGAACGTGAGCCCCGTGAGCCCGGCCTTCTCGTCGCGCAACTCGTCCTCGCCGAGGTCGCCCAAGCGGAAGTACTCCCACCACGTGGATTTCGCCTCACGGCGATGCCAGTCCAGCAGGTGCGCCGTCAGCCAGCGCGCCTCTTCCTCGTCCGAGCGTTCGCCGCCGTCGGGCACGCCGTCAAGCAGGCGTTTTTTCAGCGCCTGCACTTTCCGTTGGCGATCCGTGAGCGGCTTCGGCGTAGGAATCTCAACGACCGGACGCGCGATCTCCTCGCCGCTCGCAATGCGCTCGCGCCGCAGTTCCTCCAGCCAGTCGCGGAGGCGGAGCGTCGAGACGCAATCGTCGCGGTTGTACTCCTGCACGACGTTCCGCATATTCTCGACCGCGCCCCGCGTCTCCGCGTCGGCCTCCAATTCGAGGATCCGCCCCGTCTCCAATTGACGCTCGAGCAAGTGGCGGTTGTCGTTGGCGGCGTGGAGTTCGACCTCCCGCGCATAGCCGTAGAACTGCTCCAAGTCCTTGATGGAGTAGCGCTCGACGCTGGCGAAAACGGCTTGCCGCGCCGCCGTATGCAAGTCAACGAAGAGTTCGGCGCGCAGCATGCCGTCCACTTCCTCCTCTCGCGTCGCGTAACGGCCCATCAGCCGCTTGAGCGCGCTCGGCTCATAGGGCGCGAAATGGAAGATGTGCAAGTCGGGATGCGCTTTCCTGCGCGCCTCGACGTAATCCGCGAACTCCTCGAAAATCGCGCGCTCCCCGGCGGCGAAACTCCCGCCCGCGCCGTCCGCCCCGAACGCCCAGCGCGCGCGGTACTCCGGCTGTCCGTCCGCGCCGAGCGTCGCCCAGCCGAACAGATACTCGAAGCCCTGCGTCCCCACGAACGGCGCGCCCTCAATGTCGAAGAAGACGTCGCCGGGCGACGGCTCCGGCAAGCGCGCGAGCCCGCGCTCCGGCTCGCGCGGCCGCAATTCGTAGTAAGGCGCGCCCCGCTCGCGCCCCTCCAGATGGACGCGCGCCTGCTCGCGGGCGCGTTCGTAGGGCGCGACCGAGCCGTGCTTTGGCCGGTGAACGAACGGAAGCGGCTCTTTGGCGAGTCCCGCCAGCGTGGCGATGCCCCAACCTTGCGCCTCGCGCTGCTGGCCGGTGGAGAACCCCGCCACGAGCGAGAGGTGGTCGTCCCGCCGCCGCCGCCCGCCGCAATCCAGCCGCCACCGGCAAACGTCGCAATGCGGAACGGGCTCCGGATACGTCGGGATCGCATGCGCCTCGCGCCCGCGCCCTTCGCCGACCGCCTCCTCCAACTTGCCCCGCATCAGCCGGTAGTAGGCGAGGTAATCCTGCGCGCGAAACGATTCCGTGAGGAACGGGGCATCTTCCTCGATGCCCGGGGTGACGACGTGCATCATCTCCGGCGTCTTGCCTTGAATCTCCCCCACGATGGCGGAGTAGAGCGCGATCTGCAGAACCGTTCCGGCTTTCGTTTCGCGGGCGAGTTTCGTGTCCGTGACCTCGTAAGACCAATCGCCGAGCGCGCTCGGACGCTCGACGCGGCGCAGAATGTCGGCGCGCCCGCGCCACCGTCCGCTCTCGAGGCTCGCCTGCGCGATGACGTCCACGCCGTCCCGCATCGCCCGCGCCGTGTCCGCCGATGACGTTCCGTCCTCGAACGAGATCACGCTGACGCCGGGTTTCTCCGCCTGCAGATGCTCGATGTACGCCTGCTCGTGCCGGACGCCCTTCTCGATCAACTCCTCTATCTCGTCGTCCGCGCCCGTCGGACGCGGCGCCTTGACCTTGCCCTCCGCCAGGGCGAGGTTGAGATTTGTGAGATGACGGCAAGCCAGGTGGTTCGCCAGGTCGCTCGCCGACAACTTGATCTGCCCGGATATGTCCTGCATTCGCTCCCGTTCCAATGGGGATAGGCCCCTGCGTGGCGGCGGCGCGGCGTAATGCCGCTTACGTGGAGTAAGACTACTCCCTGCAAGAATGGCGCGGCAGTCGCCTACGCCCTCTTGAAGCGCGCGCGCCGCCAGAAGCGCCCGATTTCTCCCTCGTCCCACGAGACGAGCATCAGGCTGGCGATGAAGATGGAACTATACGTTCCAACGGCGACGCCCGCGAGCAGCACGTACAGCAGCGGGCGTATCGCCGGCCCGGCGAACAGCATCAGCGCCGCCACGACCACCAAGAGCGTGATGGACGTGTTGAGCGAGCGGGCTATCGTCTCGCGGATGCTCAGGTTAACCAGTTCCCGCGTCGTCGCGCCGGAGTAGCGCGCCCCGTTCTCGCGCAAGCGGTCGAACACGACGATGGTGTCGTTGACGCTGTAGCCGATGGTGGTGAGCACGCCCGTGATGAACATCGCGTTGACTTCCAAGTTGATCGTCTCGCCGAGCACGGAGAAGACGCCCAGCACGATGAACACGTCGTGCGCCAGCGCGACGACGGCGGCCACTCCGTAGCGGAACGGCGACGGCGCCCGCCGGAACGCCCAAGTCACGTAGACGAGAATGACGATGGACGCCACCAGCGCCGCGATTGCGGCGTTCCGCACGTTCTGCGCCCCGATGATGCCGGAGATGGAGTCGAACGAACTGATCTCGACGGGGCCGACCGCCGCCAGCGCGTCCCGCACCCGGGACTCGTCCCCGCGCCGGGTGACCGTTCCCGCCGCGTCGCGCTCGTCCAACTCCAAGATGCCGAGCCGGATGAAGAACGTGTTGCCCTCGGCGGCCTGCAGAATGGCGTCTGGCTGCCCAGCCGAGTCGAGCGCGTCGGCGACCTGCTGAGCCTGCGTCTCCGTCTCGTAGACGGCCGTGATGGCCGCGCCTCCCGTGAAATCGATGCCCGGGTTCAGGCGGAACGCGACGAGCGCGGCGGCGGAGAGCAGCACGAGCAGCGCGGAGAACCCGAAAAACCACTTGCGGTAGGTTGCGACGCGCATCAGCCGCCCCTCCCCGCTTGCGCCGCGCCGCGCCGGCGGCCCGCGTCAGGCGTGAAAAGCCGCACCGCCCGGCGCAAACCCGGCGTCGCGGCGGCGATCCCTAACAGGTTCCGGCTGATGAGTATGGCCGTGAACATACTGAGGAGAACGCCGATCAGCAGCGACACGGCGAATCCGGTCACCGCCGAGTTCGCGGAGCCGCTGCCGAAGAAGAAGAGCACGAGCGCGATCAGAATCGTGGAGACGTTCCCGTCGCGGATCGACGGCCACGCCCGGTTGAAGCCGGTCTGCATCGCCAGTTGCACCGTCCGCCCCACCTGCAGTTCCTCTTTCACGCGCTCGAAGATGAGAATGTTGGCGTCCACCGCCATTCCCAGCGAGAGAATGAATCCGGCGAGCCCCGCCAGCGTGAGCGTTACGGGAATCAGTTTGAAGACCGCGAGCACGAGAATGATGTAGGCGACGAGCGCAATTCCCGCGACGAGGCCCGAAACCCTGTAGTACGCCGCCATAAAGAAGAACACGAGGATGAGGCCGACGCCGCCCGCGGCGAGCGCGTTCTCGAGCGATTGCGCGCCAAGCGACGCGGCCACGAGGCTGGACGAAAGTTCCGTGATGTCCACCGGCAGGCGCCCCGACTCCACCTGAATGGCCAGTTGCCGCGCCTCTTCCGGCGTGAAATTGCCCTCGATTTGGCCAAGCCCTGCGAGAATCGGGCTCCTGACCACCGCAGCCACCAGCGCCTCTCCGTCCAGCACGAACGCCAGTTGGTCGGGGCTCTCCGTGCTCAAAGTCGAGAAGATGCGCTGCGTAAGGATCGCGAACTGCTGCGCCGCGCTCCGCTTCAGTTCGAAACTCAGCACGGACTGCCCCGTCGTCTGATCCTGCACGGGAGAGGCGCGCTCCATATCCGCGCCGCTCAGCCCGGTCGCAATGTCCTCGTAGTTCTGACAGGCGATGTCGCTGCAGACGCGCTCGACGATCTCCAATTGCGCGGTCTGCCCGATGAGGTCTTTCGCCTGCTGAACGTCCTCGACGCCGGGCAACTGAATGAGGAGGCGGTCGTCGCCGAGCCGCTGAATGCTGGGCTCCGCGACCCCGAGCCGGTCTATCCGCCGCGTGATCGTGCCGACCAGCCCCTCCATCTGCTCGTCCGTCGGCGCGAGGTCGTCCGACCCCGCCTGATAGACGAGTTGCGTGCCGCCCGCAAGGTCGAGGCCGAGGCGCAGGCCGAGGATGTCGCCCGCGCCGCGCTCCCCAATGAAGGGGATGCGGTAGTTCGGAACGAAGAGCGCGGACGACGCAAGCCCGACGATGACGATAATCGCAAGGAGCGATTTCCAGCGAAGTTGGCGGAGCATTCCTTCTCTCTGTATCAGCCTGCCGCGCGCGAGGCGCCGGCGCGAGTTCCTAGTCTAGCAGACGCGCGCGGCGGCGTGAAGAGTCTGCGGCTAGCAGGCAGCCCTTACCTGAATCAGGAGGCCATTCGCGTAACCTCCCGCCCTGACCCGCGAAGAGAGAACCCGCCGCCCACGGCGGGAAGGACTGAGGCGCGCAGGCCTCCCGACAGGGACGCCCGACGGGGACGCGCGGAGGCCTCCCTCCATAACCTACGCCATCCTGTGGGCGCAACGCGCAGGAGCGCCAAATCTTGCGTAATCCGCGTTGGCCGTCCGGGCGCGCCGTCCGTATAATGCGCCCATTCACTCCCACGGAGCCTCGCGCTTGGCCGAATTCGCTCACCTCCACGTTCACTCGGAATACAGCCTGCTGGACGGCCTCAGCCGCATTCCGGCGATGGTCGGCCGGGCCAAAGAACTCGGCATGACCGCGCTCGGCATCACCGACCACGGCTCGATGTACGGCGTCGTGGACTTCTACCTCGCCTGCAAGGAGGCGGGCATCAAGCCGGTCATCGGCTGCGAGTTGTACGTCGCCCGGGGCGATATGCGCGACCGCGGCCCCGCCGACAAGAACTACACGCACCTCACCGTCCTCGCGCAGAACAACACGGGCTACCGCAACCTGATGCAACTCTCCTCCAAAGCCCACCTCGAGGGCTTCTACTACAAGCCCCGGGTCGACCGCGCGCTCCTCGAAAAGCACGCCGACGGCCTCATCGTGCTCTCCGGCTGCCCCAGTTCCGAAATTTCCACCGCGCTCATAGACGACGACTACACCCGCGCGCGCGAAATCATTCGCTGGTGCAAGGCCACCTTCCCCGCCTTCTACTTGGAGATGCAACGCCACAAGAACCTGGATTTCCTCGAACGCCTCAACAACGGCATTCTCACCCTCGCCGACGAGATGCGCGTCCGCATCGTCGCCACCAACGACCTCCACTACGTGGACCAGAGCGACGCGAGCCTGCACGACGCGCTCCTCTGCATCGGCACCAACGCCACCATCCACGACGAGAACCGCTTCCGCTTCTCCGCCGACTCCTTCTACCTCAAGAGCCCCACGGAGATGGCCGACCTCTTCCACGACCTCCCCGAGGCCGTCATGGAGACGCAGGCTATCGCCGACTCCACCAACGTGGAACTGGACTTCTCGACGCTCCACCTCCCTCAGTACCGCGCGCCGGAGGGCGAGGACGCCGATTCCTACCTCCGCAAGCGCTGCTGGCAGGGTTTCGAGGCGCGCTACCCGAACGGCGCGCCGCCGGACAAGCGCGAGCGGCTCGGCTACGAGTTGGACGTCATCACCAAAACCCAGTACCCCAACTACTTCCTCGTCGTGTGGGACATCGCGGAGTTCGCCCGCGAGAACGACATCGTGTTCGGAGTGCGGGGGAGCGCCGCGTCGTCCCTCGCCCTCTACTGCCTCGGCGTCACCGAGATAGACCCGCTCGACTACGACCTCGTGTTCGAGCGCTTCCTCAACGTCGAGCGCAAAGAGATGCCCGACATTGACATGGACTTTCAGGACGACCGCCGCGAGGAGGCGATCCAGTACGTAACCGGAAAGTACGGAACGGAGCACGTCGCGCAGATCATCACGTTCGGCACGCTCGGCGCGAAAGCGGCCATACGCGACTCGGGCCGCGCCCTCGGCATGTCCTACGCCGACGTCGACCGCATCGCCCGCCTCGTCCCCGCCCGCGTCGGAATGACCATTGACGGCGCCTTCGATCAGTCGCCGGAGATGAAGGAAGCCTACGAGCAGGACGAGCAACTGCGGAAACTGATAGACACCGCCAAAGGCTTGGAGGGCGTGACGCGCCACGCGAGCACGCACGCCGCCGGCGTCGTCATTTCCGAAGACCCGCTCATCGAGCACGTGCCCCTCCAGCGGGCGTCCAAAGGCGGCGAGTCCAGCATGGCGATGACCCAGTACGCGATGGAGCCCGTCGCCAAACTCGGCCTCCTCAAAATGGACTTCCTCGGCCTGATCAACTACTCCATTCTGAGCAAAACGATCCGGCTGGTGGGCGAGCGGCGCGGGGAGCGCATCCGCCTCCCCGACATTCCGTTCGACGACCCGGCCACCTATGAACTGCTCGCCAGCGCCGAGACGACCGCCGTGTTCCAATTGGAAAGTTCGGGGATGCGGCGCTACATCAAGGAACTGCGCCCCGGCACGCTCGGCGAACTCGCGGCGATGATCGCCCTCTACCGCCCCGGCCCGATGGAGCACATCAGCCGCTACATAGACGCCAAGCATGGCCGCGCGCCCATCGCCTACCCCCACTCCGACCTGGAGGAGATCCTCCGCGAAACCTACGGCGTCATCGTCTACCAGGACCAGGTGCTCCACATTATGCGGAAGTTCGCGGGCTATTCGCTCGGCGAGGCCGACATCGTCCGCAAGGCGATGGGCAAGAAGATCGCCGCTCTGATGGAGGAGGAGCGCGAGAACTTCGTCGCGGGCGCCCGCCAACTGGGTTACGCTGAATCCGACGCCAAGGCCGTTTTCGACCTCATCGAGCCGTTCGCCGGCTACGCCTTCAACAAAGCCCACAGCGTGAGTTACGCCGTCGTCGCCTACTGGACGGCCTATTTCAAGGCCAACTACACCGTTGAGTTTATGACGTGCGTCCTCAACGCCTACCAAGCGAACGACCGCGTTGGCTCCGCCGTCGCCGAATGCCAGCGGCTCGGCATCGCCGTGCTCCCGCCCGACGTCAACCGCAGCGGCGTCGAGTTCACGGTGGACAAGGCCGCCGACGGCAAGCCCGCCGTCCGTTTCGGCCTCGCCTCCATCAAAAACGTCGGCGAGTCCGCGGTCGAGTCGCTCGTGGCGGAGCGGGAGGCGCGCGGGCGCTTCGCCGCGCTGGAGGACTTCTGCAAACGCGCAGGCGAGGACGCCGCCAACAAGCGCGTCATCGAGAGCATCGTCAAGGCCGGCGCGCTCGACGCTTTCGGCCCGCGCGGACGCCTCGCCGCAAGCGCCGACAACATCGTCCGGCTGATGCAGCGCGAGGCGCGCCTCCGCGACAGCGGCCAGTCCACTATGTTCGACATCTTCGGCGCGGAGACTCCCACGCCGCTCGGCGAGATAGAACTGATCGACGCGCCGGAGCCGTCCCTCCGCGAACTCGTCGCGTGGGAACGGGAACTGATCGGCGTCGCTTTGGGGCGGCGCATCCTCGACCCGCGCCACGCCCCCGCCGGCGCAATTCTCTCCCGCGAGGAGTTGGAAGCCTGCGCCGACGGCGAGAAGACGCTCCTCGCCGGAGAAGTCGCCTCCGTGCGCTTCGCAACGGACAAGCAAGGGCGGCAGATCTGCTTCGCCGGCGTCGAGATATTCGACGGCTACGTGGCCGACGTCGCCGTCTGGAGCCGCGTCCTCGAGCAGACCGGGCCCCTATGGACGGAGGGCGCGCTCGTCCAACTGCGCGGAACGCTGCGGCGGCGCGGCGAGGAGGCGTCCGTCCACTGCGACGAGGCCGTCGAATACGCCGCGCCGGAGCCCGAGGGCGCCCCCTCCTCCGCAATTGCGGACGCGCAGGGAACGCCCAAAGTCGCCGAATGGACGCCCCCGCCGCCCGCCGCGCAGCCCCCTGCCGCGCCGTCCTCGCCGAACGGCTCCCACGCAACCAACGGCGCCGCCCACGCCACGGCGACCCCATCGGCTCCTCCGGCCAACGGCGCTCCCGCATCCAACGGCGCCGCCCACGCAACCAACGGCTCCGCCGCGAATCCTCCCGCTCCTTCGGCCAACGGCGCAACGGCGGCCCCGTCGGCGAACGGCGGCGCCGCCGTTCCTGCGGACTCCGGCGCGCAGGACGAGCGCCGCAAACTGCTCATCCGAATGACGGAGACCAACAAGCCGTCCGAAGACCAGATCCTCCTCAAGCGCGTGCTGGCGACGCTGCTGGATTATCCCGGCCCCGACGAGGTGAATCTGCTCGTGCACAGCGAGGGCCGCTACTGGCGCATCGAAATGCCGCTCATCCGCACCAACTACTGTGGCGAACTCGAGGCCCAACTCTCCGATATGCTCCCCGCAGGCGCCGCCGTCAGCGTCGAGCCCTCCGCCGCGTGAGCGCCGCCCCGCGCGCGCCTACCGGATTTTCACCACTTCCACCGCAACGTCCCGCGAAGGATAGCCGCCCGTGAGAACGTCGAACGCCGTGTCGTTGACGTAAACGAGTTCGCCGCCGACGGTGATGGAGACTTGCATGCCGTAGACGCGGCGTTCGTCTATCTCCGCAGGGTCGTAGCGAATGGCGAACGGAACGGGAAAGCGTTCGGGTCTCTCGATCGTCTGCGACGCGATGAGCACGGACGCGACGTCTTGCAGCGAGACGTCGCGCAGTTGCGCCTCGACGATTGCGCCCGCCGGAATGGCGGGGTCGCCCACGAACGTAATCTCGCCGGTGAGCGCCGCCCAGTTCGCGGGCGGCGCGGGAGTGGGCGGCGCCGCGGGAATGAGCGTCGGCGTAGGCGTAGGCGGCGCGCAGGCGGCGGCGCAGACGATCAGCGCGGCGGCGATTGCGGCGTAACGGATGCTCATCGCAGACTCCTTGCGCGCCCAATCATAGCGCCGTGTCCCTCGTTTTCGATCTTGGTCTTCGACCTTGCGTAACGCGCCGCCGCTCCGCGCAAGCCGGAATTCCGCAGGCGGCGGGGCCTTGCCGGAGAGCGTAAGGCGCGGGCTATCCTCAGCGGACGCGCTCGCGTTCACTCGCGCAATCGGCGCAGAGGAAGCAGCGCGCCCCATATCCGTCGGACGCGGCTGCGGAAGTAGGCGCCTTTGCCGAAGAGCGCGCCCGTCGCCATCAGCAGCGCAGAGTAGAGCGGCGTGATGAGCGCAATGTAGGCGAGCCGGTAGCCCCACGGCCCCGACCACAGCGATCCCTCCAACCCGATGACGTCGCTCAGCAGCCACCGTCCCAGCAACGCCGTGAGCGAGCCGTTGACCGCGAAGACGAGCATCACGACCGGGTAGTGGGCGCGCTCCCAAGCGCGGCGGACGCGCCCCGGCGGCGGCGCTTCCCCGGAGCGCCCCGTCAGTCCGCGCCGCCTTCCTGCCGCGCCTCGACTCCGGCCAGCGCCTCCACCGCCTTGACGACGGCCTGCGTTCCCTCGTCGCCAAGCCCCATCGCCTCTACGGCGGTGAGGTATTGCCGGGCGAGGCTCGTGATGGCGAGCGGCGTGTGACGCTCCTGCGCGGCCTCCAAGATGAGGCGGAGGTCTTTCTGCTGCAGTTTCACCATAAAGCCGGGCGCAAAGTCGCGCCGCGCCATCCGAGGGCCCAGGTTGGCCAGTTGCCACGAGCCCGCCGCGCCGCCTGAGACCGCCTCTATCGTCCTGAGCAAATCCGCCCCTTGCGACGCCGCGAACACGAGCGCCTCGGCCACCGCCGCGCACGTTCCCGCGACGAGGATCTGGTTAACGAGTTTCGTCGTCTGCCCCATGCCCGACGGCCCCATCAGCGTGATCGTCTTGCCCATCGCCTCGAACACAGGCATGCATCGCTCGAACGTCTCGCGCTCGCCGCCGGCCATAATCGTGAGCGTCCCCTGCTCCGCGCCCCACGAGCCGCCGCTGACCGGCGCGTCGAGCATCGCAACGCCGCGCCCCGCGAGCCGCTCCGCCAGCGCGCGCGTTTCGCCGGGCGAAATCGTGCTCATATCCACGAGCGCGCTCCCCGGCGCCATCGCCTCCGCGAGGCCGCCCTCGCCCTCCACGACCGCCAGCGCGTCGGGCGTGTCCGGCACCATCGTAATGACGACGGACGCGCTCCGCGCGACTTCGGCGAGCGACCCCGCGACGGCGACGCCGTGCTCGCGCAGCGCCTCCGCCTTGGCGGCGGTGCGGTTGTACGCCGTCACCTGAAAGCCCGCCTTCGCCAGGTTGCGCGCCATCGGCGCGCCCATAATCCCCGTTCCGACGAAGCCGATGGATTCCCGCTCGGCCATCACCGCCCCTCCTCGGCGGCGCGGGCGCCCTCCACGTAGGCTTTCGCCGCCCCCAGCAGCAGCGCGTTCGCCCCCGTGAGGAAGAGTTGCACGCCCCGGTCGCGCCAGTATGCGTAGTCCTCCGGAGCCCGCGCGATGGTGCCCGCCGTCTTGCCCGCCCCGACGATCTTCTCCGTGAGACGTTCGATCGTCTCCAGCACGCGGGGATGCTTCGTCTCGCCCGGGACACCCAGCGCGACCGACAGATCGGACGGGCCCAAAAACACGGCGTCCACGCCCTCCGTCGTGATGATCCCGTCCGCGTTCTCGATGCCCTCGCGCGTCTCGATCTGCGCCATCACGACCGTCGCCTCGTTCGCGGCTTCCGTATAGCCCGGGCTCGTCGAGTAGTCGTTGGCGCGCACGCCCGCGAGTCCGCGCTTGCCCGCCGGCGGATACTTCACGGAGTCCACGACGTAGCGCGCGTCCGCCGCCGAGTTCACCATTGGAATCATCACGCCCAGCGCGCCCGCGTCGAGGTACTTCGCCATCACCTGCTGCGCGTTCTCCCCGACGCGGGCCATCGCCGGAACGCCTATCGCGTCGGCGGCGCGGATCATCGCTGCGGCGTCCGCCGGGCCGATGGGGTTATGCTCGCCGTCGATCATCACGTAATCCACGCCCGCGACCGCGAGCAACTCCACCGTCGTCGGCGACTCGATGCTGACGAACACCCCGACAAGGGGCTCCCCGGCCTTCAGCCGCGCCCTCAGCGCTCCGTTGATCATTCGTTCCCTCCTGCTGTGGCTGGTTGCGGACGGCGGACGGCTCCGCCCTTCCCGCAGCACTACGTCATTCCCGCGTAGGCGGGAATCTCGCCCCCACCTCCGCCATTCCCCTACCGGAGCGCCCCCGCAGGCTCCGCGAACTCCTCCCGCCACGTCTCCGGCTGCACGTCGATGTACAACTCCACCTCGTTCCCGTCCGGGTCGAGAATGTACAGGCTGTGCGTGAAGCCGTGATCGTTCGAGCCCACGACCTGCGCTCCCGCCTCTTGCAATTCCGCCAGCGCGTCCCGCAGTTCCTCGTCGGTCGTCCCGATCTTCACGCCAATGTGGTACAGCCCGAGCCGGTGGCCCTGCTGAACCGGCTGGGCGTCTTCCCCCACTTGCATCAAGTACAACTCGTGATGCGTGCGCCCGGTCGAGAACATCGCCGTGTTCGGACGCGCCCCCTCGCGCCGCACCTCCCGCCATCCGAGCACGTCCCCGTAGAAACGCCGCGAGCGTTCCACGTCCTTCACGAACAACACCACGTGCCCCAGTTCCTTCACTTCCATCGCCCTGCCTCCTTCTTTTCGTCCGCCTCAGCGGGCGCCCAATAAGCGCGCGCGAACAGGAATCCGGCAGGCGGCGCAAGCGCCGCTCCACTCTCACCCTAGCGCCGCGTCCTGACCGCGAAAGCGGGAGCCTACTGGGCGCCTAGCCGCCCCAAGTCTACATTGCTTGTCTCCCCCCGGCGCGCGCGCCGCGCCTGCGCGAACTGCCGCGCGGCGAACGCCCCGCCCCCGACGACGATCGTGCTCAGATAACTGATGCTCCTGTCCACCAGCGCGACCGCGAGCGCCGCCTCCACCGCCAAGTCGAGTTGCAGCAGCCCCGTGAGCCCCGCCTCCGCCACGCCTATGCCGCCCGGCGTGAGCGGCGCGGCGGCGAGCAGGCCGTGCGCCATCGGCGCGAGAATCACCAGCCCAACGGCGATTGGCGTTCCTAGCGCCAAGACGACGAAGAAGAGCCGCCCAACCTCGCACGCCCACGCCCCCAACGCGAGCGCGAACACGAGCGGCGAGCGCCCGAAACTGCCCATCGTCCCCGAGTAGATGCGGTTGTATATCCCCTGCAAGCGCGGCGGCAGATGACGCATTACCCACCGCCGCGCCGCCGCCATCGCAAGCAGCCCGCCGGCCATCAAAGCGAGAACGCCGACCGCCGCCGCCGCGAGCGGCAACGGCGGATCAATCCCCCCTTCGATAATCAGCGCGGCCACGCCCACGCCGACCAGAAACGCGACCGTCACCACCTCCACCGCCCGGTCCGCGAGCACGATCCCTGCGCTGCGCGAGAAACTCGTCTTGCTGTCCGAAGCGTAGGCGTAGGCGCGGTAGGCGTCGCCCATCCGAAACCACGTCACGGAATTGATGAACCAACTGATCAGCACGATCCACGAGGCGTAGCGCAGAGAAGGGGCGGGCGCCCCCCCGTCGCGCTGCGCGTTGGCGATCAGAACGCGCCAGCGCGCGCCCTTGAACAGAAAAGTCGCGTAGTTCGTGACGAGCGCGGCGGCGTACCACCAGGGATTGAGCGTCCTGATCGCGCCCCACGTGTCGCCCCAGCCAATGTCGACCTGCGTGACCAGCAGCGCGACGACGACGGCGAGCGCGGCGAGCGACAGCGCGGCGCGTCGAGAGAGAAGCCTGCGCTTTAGCGGATTGACTTCGTCGGAGCGGGAGACGTCTGCCACGGCGCGTTAAAGCCTACCCCAGCGGACGCTTGGCGGGTATCCCCGTCTTGCGCGGATAACCGGCGGGCGTGGGCGACGCTTTCTCGACGACCACGACGTGCCGCGCCTCCAGCCCTCCCTCCGCTCCGACGCGACGCACGCCCAAGACGCGCCCCCCGAGCAGCGCCGCCGTCTCCTCCTGCGCCGCCGCCTCTCGCTGGGCGTCCGCCCCGCGCTGGCCGAGGAGCAACCCCCCGACGCGGCAGAAGGGCAGCGTCAACTCCAGCGCGACGGGCCAGGGGCCGAGCGCGCGGCAGACCGCCGCGTCGAACGCATCGCGCAGCGACGGGTCGCGGGCGGCGTCCTCGGCGCGCGCGTTCCTTACGTCCGCGTCAAGCCCCAGCGCCGCCGACGCCTCTTGCAGGTAGGCGGTCTTCTTGCGCGTCGCGTCCATCAGCGTAACCCGCAGGCCAGGCTCCGCGATCTTGAGAACGAGGCCAGGGAAGCCCGCGCCCGTCCCGACGTCCATAAGCCGCCCCTCCGCGAGATGCGCTTCCCGCAGGAGCGGCGCCAGCGTGAGCGCGTCGAAGATATGCAAGCGCAGCAAGTCGGCCAGCCCGGCCTCCGACATCAGCGACGCCCTCGCGTTGGCGGAGCGCAGCATCGCCGCCATCCGATCGAGCAAGGCGGTCTGATCGGATGAGAGCGGCGCGCCGACCGCCGCGGCGGCCTCGCGGAGTTCGTCCCAATCTATCGGCGCGCTGATCGCTAGCCGCCCCGCCGCCGGACGAGAACGACGACCCCCGCCGCGATTGCGGCGGCCAGCGCGGCGGCGGCCAGCGGAATCGGGCGGGGGGCGGGCGGCTGATAAATGTGATACATGGGCGGAGGCGGCGGAGGCGGGATAGGAGCGGGCGGCTGGGGCGCGGCCCCGCCCGCCGCCTCCGCGAGGTGGCGCGCCGCGTCCTCGCCGAACGCGGCCAGGAAGTCGCGCGCGAGGCCGTCGGCTGCGGCGCGCAGAAACGCCCCGCGCTCCATCGCCGGGCGATAGCGGTAGGCGCGCCCGTCCAATTCGCGGGCGAGAAGTTCCTTCTCGACGAGGCGGTTGAGCACCGTCGTCACGGTCTTATAGTTGCCCCCGCCGATGGCGTTCGCCGTTTCCTGAACCGACAGCGGGCGGCTGGCGGCCCAGGCCGCGTCCATCAGCCGGGCCTCCAGTGGCCCCAACGAGGTGGGGAGATGCTTACGCGCCGTCGCCAATTTGCGCCGTTTCCGCCGCCGCCGCGCCAAGCGCGGGGCTTATGTAAGGTAAGAGCCGCGCTCGGCGCCTGTCAAGCATTTGCGGATGACCATTGCGCTGCGCTTACGCTTCCGCTGCGGACGAGCGTCCCTCCCAATGACCGATTGCGCGCTATCCCGTAAGATTAGGGAAGTCCCCCGGCAAGAGGGGCGCGCAAGAGGAAGAGGAACGCATTTATGCCGCTGCTCCACGAAACGACGCGCAAAGGCGCGACCATCGCCGACTCCGAAGTCCGTGCCATCGCCGAGAAGTTGCGGGGCCGCATCGCGGGCGAAGTCCGAATGGACTCCTACGACCGCCTGATGTACTCCACCGACGCCTCGATCTATCAGATGACGCCCGTCGGCGTCGTGCTGCCCCGGAGCGCGGACGACGTTGAGGCGACCATCCGAACGGCGCGGGAGCACGGCGTGCCGGTGATGCCGCGGGGCGGGGGCACCGCCCTCGCCGGACAGACGACCAACCACGCCGTCGTGATGGACTTCTCCAAGCATATGCGGAGCGTGCTGGAGATCGCGCCGGAGGAGCGGTGGGCGCGCGTGCAGCCCGGCATCGTCAACAACCACCTTTCGGCGGCGGCGCGCCAATACGGGCTGATGTACGGGCCCGACCCGGTGACGAGCGCGCGCGCGACGGTCGGCGGAGGCATCGGCAACAACTCCTGCGGGCCGCATTCCGTCATCTACGGCAAGACGCTCGACCACATTCTGGAGGTGGACGCCGTGCTGTCCGACGGCAGCCGCGCGCGTTTCGCCCCCGTGAACGGCGAGGCGCTGGAGGACAAGTTCGCCCGCAACGACCTGGAGGGCGCGATCTACCGCGAGACGCGCCGCCTCGCCTGGGAGAACGCCGGCGAGATCGCCGCACGCTTCCCGCGCATTCTGCGCCGCGTGATGGGCTACAACCTCGACGATTTCACCGGCGACGGCCCGATGAACCTCACGCGGGCGGTGGTGGGGTCGGAAGGAACGCTCGCGGCGGTCACGGAGGCGCGGGTGAACCTCGTGCCGCTGCCTAAGCATAAGGGGCTCGGCGTCGTCCACTTCACCGACCTGATCGCCTGCATGGAGGCGTCGGTTCCGATTCTGGAGCACAGCCCGTCGGCGGTGGAACTGGTCGGGCACATGATCATTGACAACTGCAAGGTGAACCCCGGCTACCGGCGGCTGCTCGACTATTTCATCGGCGAGCCGCGCGAGTTGCTGTTCGTCGAGTTCTACGGCGACTCCCCCCGGGAAGTGCAGGGGAAACTCGATGCGCTGAAGGCGGATATGGAGCGCCGCAGGCACGGCTACGCGACGATGATCACGAACGACCCCGGGGAGCAGCAGCGCTGGTACGCCCTGCGCGAGGCGGGGCTCGGCCTTGCGATGGCGCTCAAGGGCGACGCGAAGCCGCTGCCCTACGTCGAGGACACCGCCGTCTCGCCGGAGCAATTGCCGGAGTACGTTCGGCGGTTCGAGGAGATCGTCGCGCGGCACGGCACGGAGGCCGCCTACTACGGGCACGCCTCCACCGGCTGCCTCCACATTCGCCCCGTCGTCAACGTCAAGCAAGAGGAAGGCGTCGAGACGATGGCCTCCATCGCGGAGGATATCGCCGATCTGGTGCTGGAGTTCGGCGGCAGCCTCACGGGCGAGCACGGCGACGGCATCGTGCGGGGCGTCTTCACCGAGAAGATGTTCGGCTCCGAGTTATATCAGGCGTTCAAGGAACTCAAGCAGGCGTTCGACCCGGACTCCGTGATGAACCCGGGGAAGATCATCGAGACGCCCGGCATTCGGGAGAATCTCCGCATCGGCCCTGCGTACCGGGCGGTCGACGTTCCCACATACTTGGACTTCAGCGCGGACGGCGGGTTCGCGGGGCACGTGGAGATGTGCAACAGCCAGGGCGCCTGCCGCAAGTTGGACGGCGGCATGTGCCCGTCGTTTATGGCCACGCGGGAGGAGGAGCACTCGACGCGCGCGCGCGCCACGATGCTGCGGATGATCATCAGCGGCAAACTGCCCGCCGACGAACTGACGGGCAAGCGCCTCTACGACACGATGGACCTCTGCGTCGAGTGCAAGGCGTGCAAGGCGGAGTGCCCGTCCAACGTGGATATGGCCAAACTCAAGTCCGAAACGCTGAGCAAATACTACGAGAAGCACGGCGTTCCGCTCCGCGCCCGGGTGTTCGGCGAGGTCGCCCGGCTGAGCAGGATCGGGCAGGCCGCGGCGCCGCTCACGAACTTGCTCAGCAGCCTCCCTCCGGCCAGGGCCGCCGCGGAGCGGCTGCTGGGCGTCTCGCGCCGGCGCCCGCTGCCCAAGTTCGCCCGCCGCCGCTTCTCGTCGTGGTTCGCCCGCCGCCCGCGCTCGCAAACCGGAACGCGCGGGGAGGCTGTCTACTTCCACGACACGTTCACCGAATATATGCATCCTGAGGTCGGCCGGGCCGCCGTGCGCGTGCTGGAGGCGCTGGGCTACGCCGTTCGGATCGAGACGCGGCGCGGCTGCTGCGGCAGGCCGCTTATCTCGAAGGGGCAACTGGGGAAGGCGAAGCGCTGGGCGCGCGCCAACGTGGACGTTCTCGCGCCTCACGCCCGCCGCGGCGCGCTCATCGTCGGCACGGAGCCGTCCTGCCTACTCACGCTCCGCGACGAATACCCGGAACTGCTGCGCGACGATGCGTCGCGGGTCGTGGCGGGCAAAGCGCTGATGCTTGACGAACTCGTCGCCCAACTCGCGGCGCAGGAGCCGGAGGAAATCCGCGCCGCGTTCGCGCTCCGGGGGCAGGCGAACGTGCAGGTGCACGGCCACTGCCACCAGAAAGCGATCGTCGGCGCGGGGCCGACGCTGGAGGCGCTCCGCGCCGCGGGCTACGAGCCGGAACTCATAGACTCGGCCTGCTGCGGGATGGCCGGAACGTTCGGGTTCGAGAAAGAGCACTACGAAACGTCAAAGGCGATGGGCTCGCTCAAACTCTTCCCCGCCGTGGAGGATCCGGAGAAGCGCGGCTGGCCGGTCGTCGTCTCCGGCGTCTCCTGTCGGCAGCAGATCGGCCACTTCACGAGCAAGACCCCGAGCCACTGGGCGGAGCGCCTCGCCGAAGCCCTGCGCTAGGCGGAGCGGCGCTCCTAGCCGAGCCAAGAGACGTGGCCGTGCAGACCACCTGGGCGCGGCTTGCTCTTGAACACCGCGTACTCTTCCCTCGATGCGGCGATGGTCGTGTCGGCGCCGTGCCCGGGGAGCACGAGCGAGCCGTCCGGCAGCGTCAGCAGGCGCTCCTCGATGCTGCCGACGATTTGACGCAGGTCGTCCGGCGTGTTGGTGCGGCCGGGGCCGCCGGGGAAGAGCGTGTCGCCGGAGACGAGCGAGCCGTCGGCGTAGAGGCAGAGCGCGCCCGGCGTGTGCCCGGGGGTATGAAGAACGCGGACGCGCGCAGCCCCCACCCGGAGTTCGTCGTTGTGGGCGAGCAGCGAATCGGGCTCGCCGGGCAGCCTGCCCGCGTCGCTCTCGTGAACGGCGACGGGGAGGCCGGTCAGCCGCTTGAGGTCGGCGTAGCCCGCGACGTGGTCGGGGTGCGTGTGCGTTACGACGACGCCCTTCACGTCGAAGCCGTCCGCCTCGGCGATGAGCCGCTCGACTTCGGCGGGCGCGTCCACGAGATACGCCTCCCTTGTGGCGGGGTCGGCGATGACGTAGCCATTGTTGTCGTAGGGGCCCATTCCCGCCACCTTGAAGACGAGATGCGCGCCGTCGTAGACGAGGGCCATAGGATGCTCCTTCACTGATGGGAGTTGGGGCGGGGGTATGATAGCAACGCGCCGCGCCCAGCGGACGGCGGGCGCCGGAGAGGAGGCGCAATGTCCGGCTTGGGAGACGCCGCGCGAGCGAGCGGAACGGGCCGCATCGAAGGGTACGACCTCGCCCGCGCGCTCGCTATCTTCGGAATGGTGGTGGTCAACTTCAGGATCGTGATGGGAGCCGGAGGCTGGCCGCTGGAAACCCAGTCGGGCCCCGGCTGGCTGCAATTCCTGACGGGGCTGCTCGACGGGCGCGCCGCGGCGACGTTCGTCGTTCTGGCGGGCGCGGGCGTCGCGCTGGGGGCGCGCCGTGCAGTCGCGTCGGGCGACCGGAGCGCGCTCTCCGCCGCGCGCAAGACGCTCTGGAAACGCGCCGCTTTCCTCTTTCTCGGCGGGCTTCTCTTCGCAACGGTCTGGGAGGCCGACATTCTGCACTTCTACGGCTGGTACATTGGCATCGGCGCGCTGCTGATCGCCTTCCCAAACAGAGCGCTGCTTGGCGCGGCGGCGCTCTTATTGCTCGCGTTTCCGATACTGCTGATGACGTTCGCCTACGATGCGGAATGGAATCCGGACACGCTCGCCTACGAAGGATTCTGGACCCCGGCGGGACAGGCGCGGCATCTGTTCTTCAACGGATTCCATCCCGTCGTGCCGTGGCTCGCTTTCCTGCTGCTCGGAATCTGGCTTGGGAGGCAAAACGTCCTCGACTCCGCCGTGAGGAGGCGGCTGTTCATCGGCGGGGCCGCCGTCGCGCTGACGGCGGAGATTGTCTCCGCCGCGCTGGTCGCGCTGTTGACGCGGGGAGCGTCCCCGGAAGACGCCGAAGTGATAACCGCGCTGCTCGGCTCCGAGGCTCTGCCGCCGATGCCCTTCTATATGCTCGCGGGCGGAGGCACGGCCGTGGCGGTCATTATGCTCGCCGTCGCTTTCGCGCAGCGGTTCCCCGGCGCGCTGTGGACTCGCGCGCTCGTCGCCGCGGGGCAACTCGCGCTGACCATCTACGTCGCCCACGTGCTGATTGGAATGGGCGGGCTGTCCGCCGTCGGGCGGCTGGAGAATCAATCGCTTCCGTTCGCGGCGGCGGCGTCCGCAGCGTTCTACGCTCTCGCCGTCGCGTTCGCCGTTCTGTGGCGCAAGCGATTCGACCGGGGCCCGCTCGAGTGGATTATGCGGAAGTGGTCCGGGTAGCGAATGGGCGGCGAGGCGAAAGGAGGGGCGGCGTCTGATTCGGCGAAAGAGGCCGTCCGCGCGTTCGCGCTGGGTCTGCCCGGCGCCTGGGAGGACCACCCGTGGGGCGAGAGCGCGATCAAAGCCGGCGGCAAGGTGTTCGCGTTTCTCGGAGCGCCCGGCCCCGGCTTCGGAAGGATGGGCGTGAAACTGCCCGAATCCGGCGGAGCGCTCCTCTCGACGCCGTTCGCGCGCCCGATGGGGTACGGGCTGGGCAAAAGCGGCTGGGTGGAGGTGGCGTTCGGAGAAAGCGGCGGCGAGGCGCCTCCGCTCGACCTGCTTTTGGAGTGCGTCGAGGAAAGTTACCGCGCCGTCGCTCCGAAAGCGCTCGTCAGGCAATTGGACGCGGGCGGCGGGTAGCCGAACGCGCAAGGCGCATAGCGTTCCGGCTACCCGCCGCCCGCATAAGGCCGCAGTCCTCCAAGTTCCTCGCAGATAGTCCATCTGTGTTGAACGAGTGCGCGCCCTTGCGCTCCGCCTTCCGATAGGGCAAGATTGCCTGCGAACGGAGGCGCGATTATGCGATGGCCGGAAGCGGCGGACGAGATCGTCGTTCGGGACGGCCATCTCACCATCAACCTCTACAAACTGAGCGACGGCTGGTACGCCCTGATCGAGTCGGCCTACGAGGGCCGCGTGTTCGAAGGCCGCGTAACCGAAATGTCCGGCCTGCTGGCGGGCCATCCCGCCGTGAGCGCGGCCGCCGGAGACGGCGAAGCGGCTGAGGAGGAAACGTCGTGACCGACAGGCTCGCGGGCAAAACGGCCATCGTGACTGGCGCGGGATCCAGCGGCGAGGGCGTGGGCAACGGCAAAGCCGCCGCCATCCTCTTCGCCCGCGAGGGCGCGAGCGTCGTCCTCGCCGACCGCGAACTCGAGCGCGCCGAAGAGACGCTCGCCCTGATCGAGGCCGAGGGCGGCGACGCCTTCGCTATCGCCGCCGACGTCACGAACGCCGACGACTGCGCGGCGATGGTTCGCGCGGCGGTCGAGCGCTACGGACGGCTCGACGTCCTCCACAACAACGTCGGCGTCTCCACCCGCGCCGACGTCACCGAAGTCACGGAAGAGCAGTGGGACCACGTGATGGCCGTCAACGTCAAGAGCATCGTTCTCGCCTCCAAGCACGCCGTCCCTGAAATGAAGAGGAACGGGGGCGGCGCGATCATCACCGTCTCCTCCATCGCCGGCCTGCGCGCCAACAGCAGCGCTCCCTACACGGCCTCCAAAGCGGCGGTCATCGGCCTCACTAAGTCAATGGCGGGCGATCACGGGCGCGACGGCATTCGCGTGAACTGCATCGCCCCCGGCCTCGTCTATACGCCGATGGTCGCGCCTCGAATGGACGACGACCTCCGCCGCATCCGGCGGCAAGCCGCTCCGCTCGGCACGGAGGGCACGGCGTGGGACGTCGCATGGGCGGCGGTCTACCTCGCCAGCGACGAAGCGCGCTGGGTGACCGGCGTCGTGCTGCCGGTCGACGCCGGTCTTCTGACGACGACGCCTGTGACCTACAACCGTCTTGGCCAGCAGCGGCACGGCGGCCCCGGCGCCCGCTAGGGAGCCCCTCGCGCAACCTTCGGCGCCCGGCGGGCTCCCGCTTGCGCGGCGACGCGCAATATCCTCCGCGCCGCCCCGCTATACTACGCGCCGATAATGCTCGATCGGGAGGCGCGCAGGTGAAGGCAGTTCGGTTTCACGAGTTCGGCGGGCCTGAGACGCTGCGGTTCGAGGACGTTCCCGAGCCCGTTCCGGGGCAGGGCGAAATCCTCGTCCGCCTCGCCGCGTGCGGCGTCAACTTCATAGACACCTACCAGCGCTCCGGCGCCTACAACGTTCCGCTCCCCCACGTCGCGGGACAGGAAGGCGCGGGCGAGGTCGTCGCGCTCGGCGAGGGCGTCGAGAACGTCGCCGTCGGCGACCGCGTCGCCTACACGGGCGTCGGCGAGTCCTACGCCGAATGCGTCGCCGTCCCGGCGGCCCGCGCCGTGCGCCTGCCCGAAGGGGTGGACGACGCGACCGCCGCCGCCGTCATTCTGCAAGGGATGACCGCCCACTACCTCGCCGTCTCCACCTTCCCCTTGCAGGAAGGGCATACCTGCCTCGTGCACGCGGCGGCGGGCGGAGTCGGCCTCCTCCTCACGCAGATCGCCAAGAGGCGCGGCGCCCGTGTCATCGGAACCGCCGGAACGGAGGCGAAAGCCCAACTCGCCCGCGGCGCCGGCGCCGACGCGGTCATCCTCTACCGCGAGCAAGACTTCGCCGCCGAGGTTATGCGCCACACGCGCGGCGAGGGTCTGCAGGTCGTCTACGACTCCGTCGGCAAAGACACGTTCGAGCGGAGCCTCGACTGCCTCGCGCCGCGCGGCTATCTCGTGCTCTACGGCCAGTCCAGCGGGCGCGTTCCGCCCGTCGACCCGCAAACGCTCAACGCCAAAGGCTCGCTCTTCCTCACGCGCCCCACGCTCGGCAGTTACGCCCTCACGCGAGAGGAACTGGAGTGGCGCGCGGGCGAAATCTTCGGCTGGGTCGCCGACGGCTCGCTCAACGTGCATATCGGCGGAACCTTCCCTCTCGCCGAAGCCGCCGAAGCCCACCGCCGCCTCGAAGGGCGCGAAACGACGGGCAAACTGCTGCTGACCCCGTAAGGGTCGCCTGCGAGGTCAGGGCGCAGGCGCTACGATTTGCGGGAGCGCGTCCGGCTTCCCCACCCTCGCGGCGCGCCGATTCCACCGGCTTGGAGCAATACGCCAATGACGACGCCCCCGATTTCCCGTCGCGTGAACGCCCAGGGACTCGACCTGCATTGCTTGGATTGGGGCAACGCCTCCGCGCCGCCCATCCTTCTGCTGCACGGGCTGCAGGACTCCGCCGCGCTCTGGGGGACATTCGCCGAGTCCGTGCGCGACGAGTTCCACATGCTCGCGCTCGACCATCGCGGGCACGGCGACAGCCCGCGCGCGGACTCCTACCGGCTGGCCGACTACGTCGCCGAGACGCGGGACGTCATCCGCGGCCTCGGCCTCGACAAGCCCGCGCTGATCGGGCACTCGGCGGGGAGCAAGAACGCATGGCTCTGCATCGCCGACAACCCCGGCATCGCCTCCAAACTCGTCATCACGGATATGGACCCGGACTCCTACAACCCCGGCTCCGTCGCAATGATTTCGCGCTACAAAGGCGAGTCGGACGAATACGAGAGCGTGGAGGCGGTCGTGGAGCGCCTGCGGTCGCGGCAGCCGAACGCAAGCGACGCGGAACTGCGGCGGAACGCGGACGCGCTCACGGTCGGGATAGGCGGCGGGCGGCGGACTTGGAAGCGCAGCCGCGACGTCGTCACGATGTACGACAGGCCCGACGTATGGAGCCGCCTGCCGGAAGTCGGCGCGCCGACGCTCATCGTGCGCGGGGCGGAGAGCACGCTGCTGCGGCGCGACGTCGCGGAGCGGATGCAAGCGGCCATTCCGAATTGCGAACTCGCAGAGATTCCGGGCGGAGGCCACTGGGCGCACTTGGAATACCCGGACGTCTACGCGGAAGTCGCGCGGGAGTTTCTGCTGCGGGGCGCGTAAGTCGACGAGAGCCGGCGCGCGTTGCGCCGGCTCTCGCCGTTGGCTTTATGGGAAGCCGGGGCTAGGCAGCGGTCTTGCGCTGCTGGATGAGGGCGGCGGCGGTTTTCAGGTCGAGCGCGCGGCTGCACAGGAGGCACTGGCACTCGAGGCCATCTATGCCCTTCCTGCACTGAACGTCGCCGCCGCAGTGGGCGCATGCCTTGAGGAGAATCATCTCTTTCCCCTCCTTTCTTCGTTCTTTCGCGTTTCGTTCCTGCCCTCGCCCTATTCCCTCCCGCCGTCGGGAGTGAGGTCAGGCGAGATTCCCGGCTACGCGGGAATGACGGCAGTAACGTTGCCTTGCGCGCCGGCGCTCGTTAGGCCGCCGCCTTCTCCGGTTCCCTGGTCTCGATGGGCTCATCGAGGACCGAGGCGAGGATCAGGGAAGGCGCCGCCGGAGCGCGCCGCTGAGCGAGCGCGTTCTGGATCGCGCCGGTCATCTTGCCGGGGTCGTTCTCGTGGCGGCCGGCGACCCGCGCGAGGGCCAGCCCCTCTGCAAAAGCGCTGAACATTCCTATGATCGCTTGCAACATCGTCTTGTCCCTTTCTCCGTGCTTTCCGCTCGTCTCCGGCAGTCCTCAGTGGCGCCACGATTCAGCCGACGACGTCAGTATACGACGCCCGAATAGCGGAATCAAGCGTTTTTGTTACGATTTTGCGCTATCTTTATTAACGGACGGCGCGGGACTGGGCGTCGAGTTCGAGGAGCGCGCGCGCCAAGACCTCCGCTCCGGCGGCGACGTCGTCCGTCTCCGCCCACTCCTCTGGGCAATGGCTTCGCCCGTCTTTGCAAGGGATGAACACCATTCCGACGGGGGCGACGGGGGCGAGGCGGGCGGCGTCGTGGGATGCGCGGCTGGGCAGACGCATCGCGCGAATCCGCAAGTCCGTTGCGGATTCCGCAATGACATCTTGCATTTCGACGGGGATTGGGACGGGTTCCTCCAAATGACGCCATTCGAGCGTTGCGTCGAGGCCGCGGCGGGCGGCTATCTCGCGGAGCGAACGCTCGATCTCCTCGCGGGCCCACAGAAGCGCCTCGCTCTGCGTGCTTCGCGCCTCCACCGTGAGGTCCACGCGGCCGGGGATGACGTTGACCATATTGGGGCTGACGCGCAGAAAGCCGACAGTGCCGACGCTTTCCTGCGCGAGGTCGGGGGCGCTTGCGGCGCGCTCGACGGCGAGGATCAGTTCGGCGGCGCCCGCGAGCGCGTCGCGGCGGTCGGCCATCGAGGTCGCGCCCGCGTGATCGGCGACGCCGGTGAGCGAGACGACCGCGCGGCAAGGCGCGGCGATGACGGTGACGATTCCGACGTCCGCTCCCGCGCGCTCCAGTACGGGGCCCTGCTCGATGTGCAACTCCAGGTAGGCGAGCGTTTCGCCGGGCTTGCGGCGCGCCTCGTGGAGCCGGGCAGGGTCGCCGCCGAGCCGCGCTATCGCCTCGCCGAGCGGTTCGCCGGACGGAACGGCGGCGGCGGCGATCATTTCGGCGGTTACGTCGCCCGCCATAACGCGGCTGCCGAGCGGGCTCAGATCAACGATCGTCGGCTCCTCGCAGACGAAGTCCACGATTTCGAGAGGGCGCGCAAGCGCGGCGCCGGACTCGCGCAGGCGGCGGGCGATTTCGAGCGCGCCGAGGACGCCCACGACGCCGTCGAAGCGTCCGCCCGCCTCCACGGTGTCTATGTGGGAGCCGAGCATCAGGACGGGCCCGCCCCCTGCGCCGAGCCGTCCGATGAGGTTGCCGGCGGCGTCCACCCGCGTGTCGAGTCCAGCGTCGCGGAAGCGCTCGGCGAGCCACTCGCGCGCGGCGGCGTACTCGGGCGAGAAGGCCCGGCGGGTGTAAGGCAAGTTGGGGTCGGTGAATTCGGCGAGGCGGCGGATGTCGGCGTCCAGCCGCTCGCGGTTCACGTTCAGGGGAGGGTGGTTCATCGCGTTGGCGCTCCTCTCGTCAGTTGGCCGCTCTTGGTTGTCTCAGTAGGTCATCCGAGGCTTCCCCCGCTGGCTTCGCGCTCCGGTTGACGCGGCTCCATCGTAAGGAACGGGCGCGCCATCGCGCAATGGGCGAATGTCGCAGCGCGCGGCGCATAGGAAATTGTCGTGATGGCGAGCAGGAAGCAGGCGCGGCGGGTTCCCGCCTAATGCGGATCAGGCTTTCAATGAAGCGTCGTAGATGTCATCTTTGGGGCGGGGATGCGCTGGCGTCAGTCCTACTCCGCGACGTCCAACACGCTGTGGGGCGGGCGCATAGGCGTTCCTTCCTCGTCTCTGCGGTACGCCTAGCGTAGCGGCACGGGCGTAGGCACGCCGGCCTCGCCGCCGCCCGAGGCTTGCGGAACTTGGCGCGTATCGCAGCCCGCTCCTCCTGGCTACGCGACAGGAGCGAGCGCGGCGCGCACCGCCTCGTCCCGCGTCTTGCCGGTCTGGGGCGCTTTCCAACGCTCTTCCACGGCGCTGGCGTGCCAGAGGCCGTCCGCGGGATTCTTGCGGACGGTCGCGAGGATGCTCCAGTGAGTGGCGCCGCCGTGGTCGTCGCAGGCGAACCAATGTCCGGGCGACTCGCCGAGTTTCAGATACCTGTACATTGCTCCGTCTCCTTCCTCTCTTGCTCTACGAGCGAGGCGTGTCTCCCGCGCCTCCGGGCACTGGTTGTCAGCCGCGCCGCCGACTGTCCCGATCCTGAAATCTCCCTCACACGCAAGGCGTTCCTTCCTCGTCTCTGCGGTTACGCCTAGCGTAGCGGCGCGGCGGCGGGGCTGTCAATGAGGGAGCGGCGGGGAGGACAAGCGGAACAATGCAGTCGGGGGTTGACAACACAGAGTCGGCGTAGTATGTTTGTTCTACATCATTGTTCCTCAAGGAGGAACCCGTGGCTTGCAGAATAGGCATGACTACCAGGCTTAACGAGCGAGTAGCTGAATGGAGAACCACGTACCCGCGGCTCTCTTGGCAGCTTCTCCACACCAGCTACTCGAAAGCCGAGGCGCAGCGGTTGGAGAACATAGAGGCTGCCCTGCGAGGATGCGTAGCCCACCCGGGAGGGGACGGGCCTGAATTCGACATGTGGTTCGTTTACGTCGTCCACTACTAGGAGTAGTAGACGTACCAAGCGCAGCGTATGGCCTGTTGCCATATCCTACGATAGCGGAGTAGTCTCTCCTGCATGGTTCACCCGGTTCCAGACTCCATAGAGACAGCCGCCGAGCCCGAGCCCGCTCCGTCGCTTGGGCTTCGGGGCGTCATCCTGCGCGGCGACTGCCTCGATATTATGCGGACGATGCCGAACCAGTCCGTGCGCGTGGTGGTGACCTCTCCGCCCTACAACATCAAGAACAGCACGGGCAACGGGCTGAAGAACGCCAACGGCGGCAAATGGCCGAAAGCGGCGTTGCAGGACGGCTACGCGCTCCACGATGACGCTCTCCCCTACGACGAGTACGTAGCCTGGCAGCGGGAGTGCCTGTCCGAGATGCTGCGCGTGCTCCGCTCCGACGGGGCAATCTTCTACAACCATAAATGGCGCGTCCAGAATGGACTGCTCCAAGACCGGCACGAGATCGTCGAGGGGTTCCCTGTGCGTCAGATCATCATTTGGCATAGGGCGGGGGGGATCAATTTCAATCCGGGCTACTTCCTGCCCGACTACGAGGTGGTGTACCTGATCGCCAAACCGGATTTCAAACTCGCGCCGAAGGCGAACGCGGTCGGCTGCGTGTGGAGAATCAAGCAAGAGAGCAATAATCCTCACCCGGCGCCCTTCCCTGTTGACCTGGCGGCGAGGTGTATAGAATCCGTTGGGGCTGGGCCTGTCCTCGATCCGTTTATGGGGAGCGGCACAACGGCAATAGCGGCGGAGCGGGCAGGGGTGGGCTGGATCGGCATTGAGAAAGCCCCTGAGTACGTGGAATTGGCCTACGACCGCTTGGAGCGCGGGGCGGGAGTGCAAAAATGACGCTGTTCGTTCCCGATAACGAACTCTACGCGCGGCTCCGAGGAGTCTTGGAGCGTGACTGGATTCCGATACCCGAAGAGACGGGCTATGGCGGCTCTGGCGCGCCCGGTCGGCTTCTCGAAGACCTGCTGGAGATCAGCGGACGGAACTATTCCATGCCCGACGCGGGAAAGTGGGAGATTAAGTTCCACACGGGAAAGACCCTGCTCACATTGTTCCACATGGAGGCTGAGCCTCCCGGGTACATGCACGACCTCATTAAGAAATTCGGCTGGGAAGGGAAGCACGGCCAGACGAACTTTCGGCACACCTTGAGAGGCCGCTCAAAGCGCGGGTTTTACGTGGTCAACGAGGGCGAACGCATCTACGTGAAAAACGACGTAGGGGACATAGACTGGCCATATTGGACGCATGACAGACTCATCAATGCGTTCGCGGCGAAGTTCAGGCAACTGATCACCGTCACCGGGGCCAAGCAGCAGAAGGCCGTTCGCTACGATTCGGCGCGTTTGTACAAGGAGCCGCAGATCACGCGATTCATCGACGCGATAGAGCGAGGCGTCGTCGCCATAGACTTTGACGCGCGCACAACCAACGGGAGCGGGCTTCGCAACCACGGAACGAAGTTCAGGGTCAATTCCGCCGATCTGCACACCCTATACCATCATCACGAGGAGTTCGACCGGACAAGGTGACTCGCTACCTGGGGTAGACGATCCGCCTGTACCGGCCGAGCGCGCGCCACCGTCCCCGCCCACGCCGTCTCTCCGGCGGCGGCCAGCCGGCCATTGACGCGCTCGATGACGTCTTCGATGGGAGCGCTGCCGCCGAGCGCGTAGAGCGCGTCAACAGCAGCCATGCCGTGGAGGTCTCTAGGTTCGAGGGGACGCGCGAAACCGGCGAGTTTCCGAAAGGCGGCGTTGTAGTCGCGGAGGGCGTCGTCAATCGCGTTCAAGGACTGGGCGGCGGTCTCGTAGACCTCCCTCAGCAGGGCGGCGGCCTCCTCGTTCCCTTGCGGGTCGAGGGCGCGATAGCAGTCCTCAACGCTTTCCGTCGCGCAGGTGTACGCGAATAGCGCATCGCTCACCGCCTCGCCGAACGCCTCCGCCTTCGGCAACGCCTCATCGTCGGCGATCTTTTGGTGCACGGCGTCAATGTTCACGGGGCAACCTCCTGCGCGTCGGGCATACGATAGCACGGCGAGGGGCGCGCCGCGCAACGGGCGCGTGTCCGATTGCAGGGGATTCGGGGCGGCGCAGGCGGAGGGGAGGGCGCCCCTAACTTGGCTGACTAGGGTTCCGTCTCTATCTCGAAATTCCGCGCGATCCAGTTGCGGACTTCAACCGAGAGGATGGGGATTTGCTCCGCGATGTCGCGCAGAACGTGCCGGATAACCACGTCGCCGTCGGGGTCGGGCGCCAAGACCAATTGCCACGGCTCCCCTTGCAAGCCGTCGTAGTAAAGGAATACGCAAGGCGCTTCTTCGACGAACCCCGCCTCTTCCAACGCCTTCCGGACCGTTGAGATGCGGACGACTGAGAGCCGATCCTCCTGCATAGCGGAGGCTACGCCGCCATCGCGACGGGCTCGTCCGCCGCAACCTGCATGCTCTCGACGGCATCGAACGGGGCTTGGCCGCCGGACGTCGTATCCTCGACAGGGACGTCGCCCTTGTAGTCGTCGTACCAGCGCCAGTCCGCGCCGATGCGGTCGAGCCGCTGCTCGAGGACGCCCAGCCTGCGGTAGCCGTCCACCCAGGTCTTGAACAGGCGCTTGACGCCCTCCCGCGCTTCGTCCCTCCCGCGCCCGTAGGCGGTGAGCCCCAGCCCGTTCAGGTGGGCGGCGCACATCCCGCCATCCTGCCGCCACTCAATGGAGAGCGAGGTCTGGACAACGACCTTTTCGCTGGGCATCGGAAGCCTCCTGCGCGTCATTTCAATAAATCCTAACATCATCCTAACATATTGTTCGGGCGTGTCAACTTCTGCGCGCGGGGCGCGCCGCGCAACGGGGCGCGTGTCCGATTGCCCGCTCAGCCGGCGGTTGCGCCGCCGACGGCGAAGCGGGCGGCTTCGGGAGGCGAGGCTTCCCCGTGCGTGTCGGCGCCCCAGCAGACGGCGGCGCCGTCCAGCCGGAGGGCGCAAGTATGGAGCGCGCCGCTGCTGACTGCGGCGTAGCGGTCGTCGGGATCGGGGGGCGACGCCTGGCCTTCGGCGTCGCTGCCCCAGCAGACTGCGGCGCCGTCGGGCCGGAGAGCGCACGTGTGCTGCCTGCCGCTGCTTATGGCGAAGAACGTTTGCCCCGCCGGAGGCGACGCCTGTCCGTAGGCGTCGTTGCCCCAGCAGACGGCCGTTCCGTCGAACTTGAGGGCGCAGGTGTGCAGGCTGCCGCTGCTGATCGACGCGAAACGCTCGCCTCCGGGCGGGCCGGTCTGGCCGTAGCGGTTGGCGCCCCAGCAGCGGGGCGTTCCGTCGGAGTGGAGGGCGCAAGTGTGCTGGCCGCCCGCGCTAACGGAGGCGAACCGCTCGTCGGGCGGGGGCGTGGCGCGGCGGAGTCCGTCGTAGTAGTGGGACTCGCGGGAGGTCGGGGTGGGCGTGGGGACGCCCGCGAGCGCGCCGCCGTCGCTGCCCCAGCACACGGTGACGCCCTGGAGCCGGAGCGCGCAAACGTGGAGGTCGCCGCTGTCGAGCGTGACGAACTGGTCGCGCGCCGGTGGCGAGGATTGCCCGTCCTTGTCGTCGCCCCAGCATAGGGGCTCGTGCCCGTCGCGGATGGCGCAGGTGTGGAAACTCCCCGCGCTGATGGAGGTGAAGCGGAGCGTCTCCGGCGGGACAGGGGTTCCTTTCGCGTCCTTCAGTTCGGGAAGGGACGATTGCTTTTGGGCGTCGCTGCCCCAGCAAACGGCTTCGCCTTCCGGCGTGAGCGCGCAGGTATGGCTTACGCCGCTGCTGAGCGTCACGGAGCGGCGGCGCTCCGTAGCGGCGACCCCGCGCGCGGAGTCGCCCGCCTGCGTTTCGAGCGAGAGAACGCCGCACCCCTGAGAAATCCTGACGGCGCCGTCGGTGGGCAAAACGGCGAGGCGGAGGACGCCGCTCGCAAGCGCGCCCTCGCCGATGACGGAATTGGGGCGGCCGCGGAAGTCGCGGCGTCTGCTCCATTCGCACGGTTCGGTCAGGGCGGCGCTGACGTAGACGCCGGGAACAATGTCGTCGCCGACCAGCCACGTGCCGGGGCGGAACGACGTCCACGGACGCGGAGGGGTCGGCGTAGGCGTGAGCGTCGGCGTAGGGGTAAGCGTGGCCGTTGGGGTCGGCGTAGGGACGAGCGTAGGCGTAGGAGTTAACGTGGGTGTGTTGGTGGGCAGTGGCGTAGGAGGCGCTGGGGTGGGAGTAGGCTCGAGGGTGGGCGTTGGGGTGAGCGTTGGGGTAGGCGACGGCGTGTTGGTGGGCGTTGGGGTGAGCGTCGGCGTTGGAGTCGCGGTCGCGGTGGGGTCGGGCAAGGGAGTTGGGGTGGGCAGGAAGGGCGTTGGCGTCGGGGTCGGCTGGGCGCAGGCGGCGAGGGCGGCGCAGACGAGCGCGAGCGCGATTCCCGCAGCCCCGCGCCGGAAGCGGAGGGGCGCGGCTCCGTCGAGCGATTGCCTGCGCGTCTTCCCCATCATAGCGGGGATTATATGCCTAACGAGGCGGCGCTGGCCGCTAGGCGTGACGCGAACGCGGGGCGGAGATGGGCGTTCATTAGGCGATCCGCGCGTAACCTGCGCTGCGTCGGTAGGGGCGAGGTTCCCGCCTACGCGGGAACGACGGACAAGGGGGGCGGGCAGGGCGGGAAGGCGCAAGGCAGAGGGGCTCCGTCTGCTAGTATGCCGCTATGAGCGCAGACGTGGTTACGCAAGCCCCGCGCCGCCGGTGGGCGGGCGGCTCCCTACTAGACGAGAATCCGAGGACGCGGGGCGCGCTCCTGTGACGCCCGAAATCACCGGCGTGCTCTTCGCCGTCGGAACGTCCGTCGCTTTCGGCGTCGGCTCCTCCATCGCGCGGCTCGGGCTCATCGGAACGCCTGTCGTCACCGGCACGGTCATCTCGATGATCGCGGGCTCCGCGCTCCTCTTGGCGGTCGCCGCGCCCCGCTACCCGACGGAACTCAGCGCGATTCCGCCGTCCGGCTGGGGGCTCATCGCGTTCACGGCGGCGCTCAATTACCCCGTCGGACGGCTGCTGCTGTTCAACGCGATGCGCCGCATCGGAGTCGCGCGGGGGAACACCATCGTTTCCGCCAACCCTGTCGTCGCCAGCGCGCTCGCCATTCTGTGGCTCGGCGAAAGCCTGGGCTTGCAGACCGCCGCGGGGATGGCCGCCTGCGTCGGCGGGGCGGCGCTCGTCGCATGGACAGCCGGACGCGGCCCCGCGGCGGACGCCTCGGCCCTCGCCGCCGACCCGCGCATGGCGGAGACGACCACCGGCGTCGGCTCGGCGGCAGGGGCGATGCTCGCCTACGGAACGGTCGGCGTGTTCATTAAGAAAATCGTCTCCGACGTAACGGAGCCCCTGATCGCCGCGTCGCTAGTGTTCTCGACGGGCGCGGCGATGCTGACGCTGATGGCGCTTCCGCGTCTGCGGCGCGAACTGCGGCAGATTCCGTTCCGGCGCGGCTGGCAACTCGTAGTCGGCGGATCGGGAATGTCGCTCGGCATTCTGCTCTTCTACAACGCGGTCAGCCGCGCGCCGATCACCTCCATCGCTCCCGTCGTCGCGCTCGCGCCGATCGTCGCCATTCTCGTGTCGCAGGTCATCGCCCGACGGTTCGAAATCGTGGACGGCCGCATCTGGGCGGGCGCAATTGCGGTGGTGTGCGGCGTGGCGCTGATCACGACCGCTTTGTGACAGGGTAGGCTCCGCTTTGGCGGGCAAGGCGCAGGCCGCCGAGGAGATGCGCGCCGTGCAAGCGGAGGGATAAGGGGGCGGACGCCTCGCCGGACGTAACGCGGCGCCGCGTCCGCTCATTCTACAACGCGGCGTAACCGGGGGACGCGCCCGTCCTGACCGGCGCCCGCTATAATCAAACTATGGCCGTTCGGCGGATGCGCTACATACCCGACCCGGTTCTGCGGGAGCGGACGCGGAAGGTGCGCGACTTCGGCGACTCGTCGCTGCGGAAACTCGCGGACGATCTGATCGATTCGATGCGCCATTACAACGGCGTCGGCCTGGCGGCGAATCAGATCGGATCGCCGCGCCGCGTGTGCGTGATTCAGTTGCCGGAGGACGAGGCGCCGACGACGCTCGTCAACTTGGAGATTACGCGCAAAGAGGGGGAGCGGGAGGTCGTGGAGGGTTGCCTCAGCCTTCCCGGCTGGCAAGCGCGCATTCCGCGGGCGGAGAAGGTGTGGGCGCGGGCCGCGGGGCTGGACGGCAAGCCGATTCGCTACAAGGGCGCGACCGACCTCCTCGCGCAGGCGCTGGAGCACGAGTGCGACCACTTGGACGGCAAGTTGTACGTGGACTACTTGCGGTCGCAGGACGACCTGTACGAGGTGACGCCCGGAGATGAAGAGGAGGGGGAGGGAGAAGGAGATGCGTCCGCCGAAGGCTAGCGCCTGCCGCCGTGCGCGCGCTCCTTGATCCGCGCGGCTTTGCCGGAGAGCCCGCGCAGGTAGTAGAGTTTGGCGCGGCGCACCTTGCCCCTTCGGACCAGTTCCACGCTCTCGACGTTCGCCGAGTGGAAGAAGAACGACCGCTCGACCCCGACGCCTGACGCCACGCGGCGGACGGTGAAGGAACTGGCGGGGCCGCCTCCGCGCTTGCGGATGACGACGCCCTGAAAACTCTGCTGCCGCTGGCGCTCGCCCTCGCGGATCCAGACGTTCACCTTGACGGTGTCGCCGGGCTGGAACTCGGCTATCTTTTCGTTGGTCTGCAGCGCTACGGCGTCCCGGGCTTCCATTGGCCTCTCCCTCAGTTCGTCGGCGCCCGCCGTTCGCGCGCGGGCAACCCGCATAGTATACGCGGGAAGCGCGGGGCGGGCAAGGGTGCCCGCGCCGCCCCCCGCGCCTCGCCCTACGCCGCCGCCCGCGCCGCCGCGTATCCGGCGGCGACCGCCGCCAGCCCGAGCGCGACGCTCAGCAGAATGTTCCCCGCCGCCGAAACGTAGGCGCCGCCGCGCAGCAGCGTCAGCGTGTCGTTCGTGATGGCGGAGAACGTCGTGAAGCCGCCCAGCGCCCCCACGAACAGAAAGAGGCGGGCGCTCGCCCCGAAGAGTTGCCGCGTCTCGGCGAGCCCGGCGAGCGCGCCGATCAGCAGCGACCCCAGCACGTTCGCCGCGAGCACGCCCCACGGAAACGCCGTTTGCCCCAGCAGCCGCGCCGCGCCCAGCATTACGCCGTAGCGCGCCGCCGCGCCAATGAACCCCCCGGCTCCCACGAAGAGGAAGTCCGTCACCCGGGCGGCTCCGTAGAGGAATGGGCGGACGGCTCCGAAGAGGCGCGGGCGGACGTATCAGCGGCAAGCGCGGACGGCCCCCCGGACGAGCCCGGCGGATGCGCGGTTCCGTAGAAGCGCAGCCAAAAGTCGCTCTTGCCCGGAAAGTCCATATAAAGGCCGAGGTGCGCCCCGCCTAGCACGTGAAGATGGCCGTGAGGCTGCGACTGCATCGCGTCCTCCCCGAAATTGGAGACGATGCGGAACCCCCCGGGCGCGTCCGCCTCCCCCAACTCGACCGCCAGCGCAGCCGCGCGCGCGAACAGCGGCGACCGCCAAAACTCCCGCTGGCTCATATGCGCGACCGGCGCGACGAGGTGCATCAGCGGCGCCCAATCCAGCGCATTGCGGAACGCGATCAGTTCCGCGTCCTGATAGCGCACCCGCCGCGGCAGCGCCCCCGACGCGATGCCGCAGAACGCGCAGCCCTCCGCGCCAACGGCGGAGGCGGAACCGAGAGCGGGCGCGGCGGCGCCGTCCGGGCTTCCGAGGTCAGCGGGACGCATTTCCGCCGGCGTTCGAAAAGCGGTAGTCCGGGGCCGTAATTGGCACGGGGTTGACGATGCTGATGTCGTTCAGCCGCGACGCGATGGGGTCGCCCGCGCCCGAGGGCAGTTCCGGCATCGTGATCACGGTGGGCAGCCGCGCGTTATGCCGGTGAACGATGATCTGATACAACTTCTCGTTCGCCCACGCCGTCGAATTTTCCTTGCCGTAGTCGTCGAGAATGAGCAGCGGCGCCTGCCGGATGCGGTCGAACAATTCGTCGTAGGTCACCCGGCTGTCCGGGCTGTAGGTCACGCGGAGGTGATCGAGCAAGTCGGGGACGGACGCGAAGAACACTTCGCCGCCTTGCGCGAGTTGGCGGTTGGCGACCGCGACCGCCAAGTGCGTCTTCCCGCAGCCGGTGCCGCCGAAGAGCACGAGCCACCCGTCCGGCTCTTCCGCGAAACTGCGCGACGCCGTGAGCGCGGCCGCGAGCGATTCCTGGCCGTCCCTGTCGCGCGCCTTGCCGTGCGGCTGAAACGACTCGAACGTCTTCTCCCGCAGCATCGTGGGATCGACCCCGCCGAGCGCCACGCTTTTCGGGCTGGCCTTGCCCCCGAGGTCTATGGCGCGGGCGGCCCGCGGATCCGCGAGTTTGCTCTGCAAGCGTCCGTCCAGCCGCTCCAGCGGAACCGACGACGTCACGAGCGTCGGCAGGCCGTTGACGTAGCGGTGGTTCACGATCTGAAAAAGTTTTTCCTCCGCCCAGGGCGTGCCGCTGTGCGCGCCGACGTCGTCCAGAATCAGCACGGGAACGTTCTTCACCTGCTCGAACAGTTCGTCGTGCGGCAGCGCCGCTTCGTTGGAATAGGCGCCCCGCAGTTGGTCGAGCAGATCGGGAACGAACGCGAAGAGCACGGGAACGCCGCGCTCCATAATGCGGTTGGCGGCTGCGGCGGCGAGGCGCGTCTTGCCCGTTCCGTGCCCGCCCGTGAGCAGCAGCGAGCCTGCGGGCGCGGCGGCGAACGCTCGCGCCGCCTCGGTCGCGGCGTAGTGGCGCGCCTGCGCCTCCGCGCCCGCGCTGGGCCCTCGCTCGTCCAAATCCTCGAAACGCGCCTCGCTCAGGATGCCCAGGTTGCTGTACCGCCGCAAGCGGGAGAGGCCGCGCTCCGCCTCGGCCTCCGCCTGGCAAGAGCACGGGAACGCGCCCCCGAAGTCCGGGTGGCCGACCGGCACGTCGCGGCGCACCCACCCCCGGCCTTCGCAGACAGGGCAGTCGTTCGCGCCGGCGGCGATCTCCGCGTCGAGCCGCTCCACCCAGTCAGGAGCGGCGGCGGCGTTCGAGAAACTCCGCCGCTGTAAGCGTCTTAGTATCTCTCCCAGGCTTTCCAAGCGCTCGCTTTCCTTTGCCTTCCCTCTTCCATCGCTCCAGCACCGCGGCGGCGTACCGCCAACTGCGAACGTTGCCCGCCGCCGCCTCGTGAATCGCGTCAGCGACCCACCCTGCAGGGTACTCCTCTTCGGCGGCGCGCAACTCGTCCGCGACCATCGGCGTCAGCATTCCGATGTTCTCCTCATACAGTTGGAAGACGTTCGGGCGCTCCGACGCGCTATGCGCCGCCGTTCCGTTGCGCGCGCGCGCCGGCGCCCCCGCGCCGCGCCGGTTCCGCGGCGTGTTCAGCAGCAGCCAGCCGTCCGCCTCCAGCAGCAAGCCGCGCTCCACCGCGAGCCGCACTCCATGCTCCACGCGCTCCGCGGAGCCGAGCGCCGCGAGCAGCGCCCCGTCCGTCAGCAGACGCTCCGCGGGCACGCGCTTCGGCGAGCCCGGAACCTGCGCCTGATGCCACAGAAAACGCAGCGCGCACTTCAACTCCGCCTCGTCCGTGATCTCCGCCAGCAGCGCTCCCAGCAGCGGCGCGGGCACGGGCACGCTCCGCGTCCGCTCCTCGAATCCGGCGAAGGCGGGCGCGGGGCGGCGCTTATCGTAGGCGGCGGGAGAAAGCGGCGCAAGCGGCGCGAGTCCCTCCCGCGCAGGCGGCGCGGAGGCCGCCTCTTCCGCTGGCGAAGGAGGAGACGAGGCTTCCCATTCGGATGCTGTGACGGCGTCTTGCATAATGCTGCGCCGTCTATTCTACGGCAAAGGCGGTCCGAATCCGCGCAAGCACGGGTTGAAAACGCAAGCGGCGCGAAAGCCGATTTCGGCGAGTCCCGCCCTCGGCGGCGGCGGCGCCGTTGCGGGAGCGGGATGCGCCCCAAACGCAATGTTTGACAATCCGCCGGGGCGCGTATACACTAGCCCGCGTCCCGTTTGCGGAGGCGAATCGCCGCCGCGCCCCGATGGCGATTCCGCCCTCTGGGCAAGACGAATCGCGGGGCATAGGAAAAGAGTCGCGTTAGATGTACGGCGAACGCCGACCGGACTTCGATCCCGATCAGATCGCCCAGAACCTCAAGAAGGGCTGGGACGGCTTCCGCTCGCGCCTCCCCGGAGGCGGCGGGGCGCGCTGGCTCATCCTCGCCGTAATCGTCGTCGGAATCGGCGGATGGCTCGCCACCGGCTTCTACACCGTCCAGCCCTCCGAACTCGCCGCCGTCCGCCTCTTCGGCGCCTTCCGCGGCACCGAGGACGCCGGTCTCCACTGGTATATGCCCTCCCCCGTCGGCGCCGTCGACGTCGTCTCCGTCGAGGAGACCCGGCGCATGGAACTCGGCTTCCGCGCCGAGCCCGACCGCGACGTCCCCGTCGAGTCGCAGATGATCACCGGCGACCTCAACATCGTGGACATTGACCTCGTCGTCCAGTACCGCATCAAGAGCCTCGAGCAATTTCTCTTCAACGTCGCCGACCCGGGCGACCCCGACCGCCCCGACGCGCAGGAAGGCCGCCCCGACGGGCGCACGCTCAGGGACGCGACCGAGGCCGCCCTCCGGCAGGTCGTCGGCCAGCGCTCCATTGACGACCCCCTCCGCGTCAACCGCGAGGCCGTCCAGGAGGACACGCGCGTTCTCCTGCAGCAGATCGTCGACCAGTACTCGGCGGGCATCGAGATACTCAACGTGCAATTGCAGAACGTTCAGCCGCCCGACCCGGTGCGCGACGCCTTTGACGACGTGAACCGGGCGCGAGTGGACAGGGAGAGCCGCATCAACGAGTCCCTCGCCTACGAGCAAGACAGAGTCCCACGGGCGCGCGGCGCGGCGCAGCAGGTCACTCAGGCCGCGGAGGCGTTCAAGTCCGCCCGAATCGCCAGAGCGCAAGGCGAGGCCGACCAGTTCAGCGCGATCTTCAACGAGTACCGAGACTCGCAGGAGGTGACCCGCACCCGCCTCTACCTCGAGGCGATGGAGCAGATCCTCCCCGGCGTGACGCTCTTTATCGTCGACGAAAGCACCGGCGGCGTGCTCCCGTTCCTCCCGCTCACCGGCGGCGTTCCGTCCGTTCCGGCCACGACCGGAGGAGGCGGCTGATGCGTTTCCTCGCAGGCTTCCTCATCGTCCTCGTCATCGCCGCCGCGATCGTCGTGCCCCAAGCGCTCTACACGGTGGACGAAACCCAATTCGTCGTCGTCACCCGCTTCGGCGAGATCACCGGCGTCGAGCGCTTCCCCGGCCTCAAGGTGAAAGCGCCGTTCATAGACACGGCCAACCGCCTCGACAAGCGCATCCTCCGCATAGACGTCCCCCCGACCTCTATGCCCGACGTCGACAACCAGTTCCTGGAAGTGGACGCCTACGTCCGCTACCGCATCGAGGAGCCGCGCAAGTTCATTGAGCGCCTGCGGAACGAGAACAACGCGCGCGCCACTATTCAGCAAATCGTCATCGCCGCGCTCCGCGACGAGATCGGGCGCTCCACGCAGCCCCAGATCATCGGCGGGCGGCTCATCGACATCCAGGAAGACCGCACGGAAGTCGAGAAACTACAGGACGCCAGCGGCGTGGAAACCCGCGCCGCCATCGTCGCCCGCGCGCTCGCCACCGCCAACCAGGTCGTCAATTCCACCGAAAACGACTTCGGCGTAACCATCGTCGACGTCCGCATCAAGCGCGCCGACTTCCCCGAGGCCACTGAGGAAAACATCTTCACCCGCATGCGGACGGAGCGCTCGGTTCAGGCCCAGCGCCTCCGCGCCGAGGGCGAGCAGCAGTACCGCACCCGCGTCGCCGACGTCGACCGCCAAGTCGAGGTCATCTCCGCCGACGCGGACAAGGAAGCCAACCAACTGCGCGGCGAAGGCGAGGGAGAAGCGATCCGCGTGCTCGCGGAGGCGCTCGACCAAGACCCCGAGTTCTTCGCGTTCCGCCGCAGCCTGGAAGCCTACGCCGCCTTCCTCAAGGACAACTCGACGCTCGTCCTGCCCGCCGAATCGGAACTGTTCCGGTTCCTCCAAGCCGCCGGCGGGCCCGCCCCAAGCGCGTCGATCGACGCGGACGCCAACTAGCCGCGGCAATGCCGCCGACGGGCGCCGCGCGGAGTTCCGTTTGACTCAGCAGCGCGAACGCGAAGGCTTCACCGGCGCCGACCGCTCCTTTATCGGCGAAGAGGAGTTGCGCCTCGCCAGCGTCGGCGTCGACATCGGCTCCTCCACGTCCCACCTCGTCTTTTCCGCCCTCGAACTGGAGCGCCGCAACACCCGCTACGTCATCGTCAAGCGGACCATCATCCGCGAGTCCGACATCCTCCTCACCCCCTACGTGGACGAAGGCGCGACGATAGACGCGGACGCGCTCGGCGCGTTCATAGACGCCCAGTACGAGGCCGCCGGAGTGCGGCGCGACCAGATAGACACCGGCGCGCTCATCCTCACCGGCGTCGCCGTGCGGCGGCGCAACGCCCGCGCCATCGCCGACCTGTTCGCGCAAGAGGCGGGAAAGTTCGTCGCCGTGAGCGCCGGCGACGGCCTCGAGGCGGTGATGGCCGCGCACGGCTCCGGCGCGGCCGCCGAGTCCGAGCGCGCCCGCGGCGCCGTAATGAACATCGACGTCGGCGGCGGCACCACCAAGATCGCCGTCTGCAAGGACGGGCGCGTCGTCGAGGCGACCGCGCTCGAGGGCGGCGCCCGCCTCCTCGCGTTCGACGAGGAGAGCCGCATTGTCCGCATCGAAGAGGCGGGGCGCCGCTACGCGCAACAGGCGGGCTTCGACGTCGCGCTGGGGGAGCGCCTCTCGGAAGAGGCGAAAGAGGCCGTCGCGGAGCGGATCGCGGAGCGGGTGATGGAGGCGGCGAGCCGCGCGGGCGTCTCCGACGAAACCCGCAGCCTGCTGCGCCTGCCCGAACTCGCCTATCAGGGCAAAGTGGACGCCGTGATCTTCTCCGGCGGCGTGTCCGAATTCGTCTACGGCTACGAAAAAAGCGGCTTCGGCGACCTCGGCCCCCAAATCGCGAAGGCCGCCCGCGCCCGCGTCCCGCAACTGGGCGCGATGCTGATGACCCCGGCCGCCGGCATACGCGCCACGGTCGTCGGCGCGTCGCAGTACACCGCGCAAGTCAGCGGCAGCACTATTTTCATCTCCCCCATCGAGGCCGTCCCCGTCCGCAACGTCCCCGTGATGACGCCGGACTTCGATCTGTCCGGCGACGACCTGGACGCGGCGGCGGTCGCCGGAGCGGTGCGCGCCGGACTCGCGCGGCTCGACTTGCAAGACGCGGAGACCGCCGTCGCGGTGGGCTTCCGATGGGCCGGTTCGGCGACGTTCCACCGGCTGGACGCTTTCACGCGCGGCGTCGCGTCGGCGATGCGCGGCCCGCTCGACAAAGGCGCGCCGCTCGTGCTCGTCAGCGACGGCGACATAGGCGGCCTGATCGGGCTGCACCTCCGCGAGGAGGTCGGCCTCCCCAATCCGGTCATCTCCATAGACGGCGTTGAGTTGCGCGAATTCGATTACATAGACGTGGGCGAGATCATTCCGTCGTCCGGGGCGGCGCCGGTCGTCATCAAGTCGCTCGTGTTCCCCGGCCAGCAGCCGGAAGGAGCGTAGGCGCGATGCAGTATCGTCGGCTCGGCGGAACGGATATGGACGTCTCGGTCGTCGCGGCTGGGGGCTACCCCTTCGGCCCGCCGCTGCTGGGGCGCGAGGAAACGGCGGCGGTCGTTCATCGCGCCGTCGCGCTCGGCGTCAACTTCTTCGATACGTCGGACGTCTACGGCGAGGGGCGCAGCGAGGAGTTCCTGGGCGAGGCGCTCGAGGGCAGGCGGAACGAGGTCTACGTCGCCACGAAGTTCAACCTGCGGAACCTCGACGGGCAAACTCCGCGCCAGCGCATCTACGCTCGATGCGAAGAAGCCCTGCGAAAACTCCGAACCGACCGCGTGGACCTGTTTCAGGTTCACTTCGCAACGCCCGGCGTTCCGCACGAGGAGTTGCTCGGCCCGCTGAACGACCTCGTCCGCGAGGGAAAGGTTCGCTGGATCGGCAACTGCAACACGGCGGCGTGGCGCTGGCGGGACGAAATAGCCGTCTCCCGGGCGCAAGGAATGGCGGAGTTCGAGTCCACGCAAAACCATTACAGCCTGCTCCACCGGCACGCGGAGTTGGAGTTGCTGCCGTTCTGCGCGGCCTACGGCAAGTCGCTCCTCGCCTACTTCCCGCTTGGCGGAGGCTGGCTCACGGGAACGTACCGCCCCGGCCAGCCGTACCCGGAGGGCAGCCGCGCCGCCAAAGTCCCCACAGGCATCGTGACCCGCCTGCGCTCCGAGCGCGTCGAGCGGCTCGTTCCGCGCCTGGAGGCGTTCGCGGCGGAGCGAGGCCGTGCGGTCGCCGAACTCGCGCTCGCCTGGGTCGCCGCGCATCCGGAAGTCGCGTCCGCGCTCACGGGATTCGACCGGCCCGAGCACGTCGAGGCGAACGTCAAAGCGGCGGATTGGACGCTGAGCGCGGAAGACCTGAACGAACTCGACGCGCTCACCTCCTGGTGGGAGGGGCGGAACGCCGTGATTGACAGCGACGGCCCCACGCCGCGCCCGGAGACGCCCGCGCAATGACCGTGTGGCATCTCGTCCGGCACGGCGAAACGCAATGGAACGCCGAGCAGCGCGTGCAAGGTCAAACGGACATCCCGCTCAACGATACCGGGCGGCGGCAGGCCGCGCTGACCGGGAAGCGCCTCGCCGGCGTCCGGTTCCGAGCCGTCTACGCGAGCGATATGAGCCGCGCCATCGAGACGGCGGAGATCATCGCTGCGGCGAGCGAGACCGCCCCGCCCGTCGTCGTTGACGCCCGCCTCAAGGAGGTCGCGTTCGGCGCGCTGGAGGGAATGACCTGGGCGCAGATCGAGTCGGAAGGCTCAGGGCTGCGCGTCCGGCAGGAGCAGCGCGACCTGGACTTCCGGCCGCCGAACGGCGAATCGTACCGCGAGTTGCTCGACAGGCTCGGCGGATTCGCGGCGGCGCTGGAAGAGCGCCATCCGAACGACGACGTTCTCGTAGTGGGGCACGGCGCCGCGCTGCGGGCGCTCGTCGTCCGCCTGCTGCGGCTGCCGGACGAGGCGTTTTGGGCCGTCTCCGGCCACGGATCGGCGGGCGTCTCCCGTGTCCGCAGGCGGCGCGACGGCCACGCAGTCCTCATCGGATGGAGCGACGTCGGCCACCTGGAGCGCTCCGCCCCGGAGTGACTATGCTATACTCCTCTCCCTAACGCCTTGCGTTGAAACCCCGAGGGAGAGAGCGGTATGCCTCGCATCAAGAAGCCGAAGCGGGAGAGGCCCGTCGAGACGACGGAGCAGTTCATCGCGCGCGTGAGCAAGAAAGACGAAACGCGCAACGGCAAGCGCATCCGGTTCGGATTCACGAAACGCGCCCGCTAAGCTCGGGCTGAGCATGCGGGCGTCCGCCGGCGCTCCGCTCCCACCCCGGCGCATCGTCCTGACCGCGAAAGCGGAACCTATTGGGGCATGGGAAGTTATGGGCGCAAGATGGAGGTTCCATGAGCGCAGGCGAGATTTCCAACGCGGCCTACGACCGCATCGGCGGCGTGTTCCGCCGTGCCCTCGATGGCCTGAGCGTCGAGCAACTGAAGGCGCAGCCCTCCGGGCCGGAAAGCAACCCCATCGGCTGGCTCGCGTGGCACCTCGTCCGCACGCAAGACAAGAACTACGCGCTGCTGCTGGGCGAAGAAGAGGCGTGGACGGCGGACGGCTGGCATCAGCGGTTCGGCCTCCCCGCCGACCGCGGCACAGGCAACGGCGACTCTCTGCAGCAGGTGCAAGCGTTCGATCCGGTGGACGCGCAGACGCTCATCGCCTACTTCGAGGCGGCGCGGGAGAAGTCCCGCCGGTTCCTCGACGCGCTGTCGGACGGCGACTTGGAGCAGCCCAGCGCGGCGGGCATCGACCGGAACGAGACCATCAAAATCTCCATCGCGCGGGTCACCGGCGACCTCATTCAGCACACAGGGCAGATCGCCTACGTGCGGGGGCTCGTTGACCGGCACGGATGGTACGGCGCATAGCGCGCAGGCAAACGCGGGACGACGCGGCGCAGAGCGCGGAGGAAAGGGAAGTTGCAATGCTGACGCAAGAGCAGAACGAACGCCTGACGCAGGTCGGCCCCGGGACGCCGATGGGCGAACTGATGCGCCGCTACTGGCATCCCGTCGCCGCGGCGGGCGAACTCGACGAGCGTCCCACGAAAGCCGTCAAGATCCTCGGCGAGGACCTCGTCCTCTACAAGGACAAGTCGGGGACGATGGGGCTGATCGAGCGCTTCTGCCCCCACCGCCGCGTGGATCTCTCCTACGGCATCCCTGAGGAGCGCGGCCTGCGCTGTATGTACCACGGCTGGATGATGGACGAGACCGGCCAGTGCATCGAGCAGCCGTTCGAGGAGACGGTTCACCCGGACGGGCGGTTCAAGGAGAAGGTGAAGATCGCAGGCTACCCCGTTCAAGAGTTGGGCGGGCTGATCTTCGCGTACCTCGGCCCCGCGCCCGCGCCGCTGCTGCCGAACTACGACATTCTCGCGCAGCGCAAGGGCGTGCTCCGCGAGGCGTTCATCGCGGAAGTGCCCTGCAACTGGCTCCAATGCATGGAGAACTCCGTTGACCCCGTGCACTTGGAGTGGCTGCACGGCGTCTACGGAGCGCACCGCGCCAAACTCGAGGGGCGCCGCGACGCCGTCGCCGAAAGCCTCGCCGTCTACGACCGCCACAAGGAGATCGGCTTCGACGAGTTCGAGCGCGGCATCGTCAAGCGCCGCGTCTACGGCAACACCGACAAGAACTCGCCCAAGTGGCGCGTCGGCCACCCGCTGATCTTCCCCAACATCCTGCAGCAAGGCGGCGGCGGACGCTACTTCTTCCAGTACCGCGTCCCGATGGACGACACCCACACCTGGCACGTCGAAATCACGAGTTACTGGTTCCCGGACGACGTGGACGTCCCCGAGCAGGAGAGCGTCCCCTACGCCAACATCGCGCTGCGGAACCCCGACGGAACGTGGCGCAGCGACGACACGCTCGCGCAAGACCACGCCGCGTGGATTCTGCAAGGCCCCGTGATGGACCGGACGGCGGAGCGGCTGGGCGAATCCGACCGCGGCCTCATCTTCTACCGCAAGATGCTGGACGAGCAGGCCGCCGCCGTGGAAGACGGCGCGGAGCCGCTGAACGTCATCCGCGACCCGGCGCAAAACACGCTCATCCACGTGCCGCAAGAAGGTTGGGGAACGCTGGGCCGCAAGTCGGACATAGACGAAGTGGCGCGCTACGGCGGCGAACTCAAGCCCCTCATCGTCGACCTCCTCGCCCAAACCGCCTACGAGCAAAAGCAGCACGCCACCGCGTAAAGGGAACCCTGTTCGTCATTCCCGCGTAGGCGGGAACCCAGCGGCGCGCAAGCGCCCCTTGTCCCGTCATTCCCGCGCAGGCGGGAACCTCGCCCCCGGACGGGGCGCCGCAGCGCCCCGTCTCCAAAGTGCCCTACGCGCCACGTCGTTCCCGCGCAGGCGGGAACCTACCGAGCGGCCTGCAGCGCGTCCAGGGCGGCCTGCGCGACGCGCTCGGCGGTGAGGCCGTACTCCTCGAAGATGCGTTTGTACGGGGCGGACGCCCCGTATCGGTCAACGCCGATTGCGGCGCCCCCGGCCCCAACGTAGCGCTCCCAGCCCAGCGTGCGGCCAGCCTCGACCGACACGCGAGCGGTCACGTCCGGCGGCAGCGCCGCGTCGCGGTATTCCTGCGGCTGCGCGTCGAAGAGTTCCCAGCACGGCATCGAGACGGCGCGGGCCGCCACGCCGCGCTCCGCGAGCATGCGGGCGGCGTCGAGCGCGACTTGCGTCTCGGAGCCCGTCCCGATGATGATGACCTCCGGGCTCGCCGACGCTTCCCAAAGCGTGTACGCCCCGCGCAGAACGCCCTCGGCCGGCGGGTAGACGCTCCGGTCGAGCGTCGGCGTCGCTTGCCGCGTGAGCACGAGCGCGGTCGGGCCGTCCGTCCGTTCCACCGCCGCGCGCCAGGCCATCGCCGTCTCCGTCGCATCCGCCGGACGGATGACGTTGAGGTTCGGCACGCTCCGCAAGCCGATCAGTTGCTCGACCGCCTGATGCGTCGGGCCGTCCTCGCCGAGCCCAATGGAGTCGTGCGTGAAGACGTAGACGACCCGCAAGCCCATCAGCGCGGCGAGGCGCATCGGCGGGCGCATATAGTCGGAGAAGATGAGGAAGGTGGCCGTGTAAGGGATAATCCCGCCGTGCAGCGCCATTCCCCCCGCGATCGCCCCCATCGCGTGCTCGCGGACGCCGAAATGCATATTGCGGGAGGGGGCGCGGGCGTCCTGCGCTTGCGGTTCGCGCAGCAGCGTCTTGGTGGACGGCGCGAGGTCGGCGGAGCCGCCGGTGAGGGCGCGGACGCGCTCGGCGATGGCGTTCATCGCGCGGTTCCCCGCGTCGCGGGTGGCCATCGGCTTCTCGTCCGGCCCGAAGAGGCCGTCGAGCCCGTCCGCCCAGCCGTCCGGCAACTCGCCCGCGAGGTCGGCCTCCAACTGCGCGGCCTCGACGGGGTAGGCGGCCCGGTAGTCCGCCATCCGGCGCTCCCAGTCCGCCTGCGCCTCCGCGCCGCGCTCCAACGCGAGCAGCGTATGGTCGTAGACTTCCTGCGGCGCGATGAACGGCTCGTAAGGCCAGCCCAGCGCCTTGCGTGTGAGCGCGACCTCGTCCGCGCCAAGCGGCTCGCCGTGCACGCCTCCCGTATTCGCCTTGTTCGGACTGCCGTAGCCGATGGTCGTGCGCGCCACGATCAAACTAGGGCGGTCGCGTTCGGCCTGGGCCTCGCGCAGCGCGGCCTCGACCGCCGAAACGTCCATGCCGTCGAGCGGCCCCGCGACGTGCCATCCGTAGGCGCGGAAGCGCGCGCCGACGTCCTCTGTGAACGCGATGTCCGTGTCGCCTTCTATGGAGATGCCGTTGTCGTCGTAAAGGTAGATCAGTTTGCCTAGTCCGAGCGTTCCCGCGAGCGAGGCGGCCTCCGCCGCGACGCCCTCCATCAGGTCGCCGTCCGAGACGACGCCGTAGACGTAGTGGTTGACGACCTCGTGCCCGGGCCGGTTGTAGCGCTGGGCGAGCAAGCGCTCCGCGACGGCCATCCCCACGCCGTGAGCGAACCCTTGCCCGAGCGGGCCGGTGGTCGTCTCCACGCCCGGAGTCAGGCCATGCTCCGGGTGGCCGGGCGTCTTGCTCTCCCACTGCCGGAACTCGCGGAGGTCGTCAATCGAGAGGGCGTAGCCCGTGAGATGGAGGAGGGAGTAGAGCAGCATCGAGGCGTGCCCTGCGGAGAGGACGAAGCGGTCGCGGTCGGGCCAGGACGGGTCCGCGGGGTTGTGCTTCAGCAATCTGTCCCAAAGGGCGTAGGCCATCGGCGCCGCGCCCATAGGCGCGCCCGGGTGGCCGCTGTTCGCCTGCTGCACGGCGTCTATGGAAAGGAAGCGGATGGAGTTGACGCAGAGTTGGTCGAGGCTCTCGTTCGCGTGGGCTGACAAGCCGCGCCTCCCGCCAGACAAGAATGTCCGGCTATTCTAGCCGAGCGCAGGCGCGCAAGGGGAGCGGGGTTGCGCCTCGCGCCCCTTGCGTCATTCCCGCCCCCCGCCACGTCATTCCCGCGTAGGCGGGAATCCCGCCCCCTTGCCCGTCATTCCCGCCCATTAGTCCCGTCATTCCCGCGTAGGCGGGAATCTCGCCCCCCTTGCCCGTCGTCCCCCGCGCATGCCGCAAATCCTCCCCCCGGACGAGGCGCTGCGCGCAACGAGGCGATGACTTGACGGCTCCCTCGCATCAGCAGAAGGGAAGGCCCAATTCATCGAAGTCGTGGTTCTCAGCCGCGCGCAAAGCCGCAGGCACGCACCCTGTCAGAGCGTTGCGCCATAAGCGTATGTCCTCCCAGTAAGGGATATTGGCTAATTCCGCAGGGATTGCGCCCGTCAAGGCGTTGTAGCTCAGATCCAACCTCCGCAGATTGGAGAGGCGCCCCAATTCTTGCGGTATTTCGCCGCTTAGGTGATTATTGTCGAGCCACAAAGTCCGCAAGTTGACGAGGTTGCCCAACTCGGAAGGTATGGGGCCAGTCAACAGGTTGTTGCTGGCCAACAGATCTCCTAGCCGGACGAGACTCCCTAGCTCAGGCGGTATCTCTCCCGTCAATCCATTCCTGTTTAGCCAGAGAGATTCCAGCCGAGCGAGACGTCCTAGCTCAGGCGGTATCTCCCCAGTCAACCCATTCGAAGCAAGGAGCAAGGAACTCAAGCGGGCGAGACTGCCGAACTCACGCGGTATTTCCCCTGTCAACCCGTTGTTGTCGAGATTTATGAAATCCAAGCGGGTGAGACTGCCCAATTCAGGCGGTATCTTTCCACTCAACCCATTGTGTCTCAGGTTCAGCCTCTCCAGACTGGCAAGATTGCCTAACTCTCGAGGTATTTCTCCACTCAGACCATTGTCGCTGAGGCGCAACATCCGCAAACTGACGAGGCTGCCCAACTCCCGCGGTATCGCGCCGCTCAGCCCATTGGTTTCCAGAAGCAACGTTTCCAGCCTGTCAAGTCTTCCCAATTCACTGGGTATGACGCCCGCGAGCCCGTTGTACTCCAGGTTCATCGTCACAAGGTTTTGCAATTTGGCCAATTCGCGCGGTATCTCTCCTCGCAAGATGTTGTCGCTGAGGTCCAGCACGAGCAAACCGGCGAGGTTGCCCAGCTCAGGCGGTATCTCCCCCGTCAGCCTTTGCCCAACCAGCGATAAGCCTTGCACCTGGCAGGATGACATATTCACCGTCACACCACGCCAGTCGCTGATAGGAATGTTCCTTGCCCAGTTCAACGAGGCTGCGCCTGCAAGCCGGTCTCTCACCGCGAGCAGAATTTCGTGATCTCTCGCCAATCCGGGGTTAGCTCGAGCGTCAACAGGAACGTCGTCGTAGAGGCATCGTGCTGGAAAAGGCGTAGGCGTAGCGCGAGTAACAGGCCTCGATGGAAGCGCAGGAGTGGGGATAGGGGTAGGGGTGAACGTAGGAGTAGGGGTAGGAGTGGGCGTAGGAGTAGGGGTAGGAGTAGGGGTAGGGGTAGGGGTAGGAGTGGGCGTAGGAGTAGGAGTAGGGGTAGGGGTAGGGGTAGGAGTGGGAGTAGGAGTAGGAGTAGGAGTAGGGGTAGGGGTAGGGGTAGGGGTAGGGGTAGGAGTGGGCGTAGGAGTAGGGGTAGGAGTGGGCGTAGGAGTAGGGGTAGGGGTTGGCGTGGGCGTGAGCGTAGGAGTGGGGGTAGGGGTTGGCGTTGCAGTCGCCGTGGGCGTGAGCGTAGGAGTGGGGGTAAGGGTTGGCGTTGCAGTCGCCGTAGGCGTGAGCGTAGGAGTAGGGGTTGGCGCAACACAGGCTACGCCCAAGACCGTCGCAACTGCGACCAACGCCAAACCCTGCAAGCGTATCGAACGGACGACGCGGCGTTCCTGCAACCCTTGCCCCTTTCTGCTGGGCGAGAGTTTAGCACGCAGCGCATCGTTGCCCACCTTCCTACCTCCCGCCCCTTGCGCGTTCCATTCCGCTCCCGTAGAGTATGCGGGAAGCGTTGCGAGAAGAGGAGAACGAGACGATGACAACCGCCGCCGCGCCCCCGCAGGCCCAGCAAACCTACATCCGCAAGCCCCAGTTCTACGACCAGTGGATGGAGGCGCAGGGCATTCCGGTCTACCGCGACTACTACATCGAGGACGGGCGCGCGCTCGAACTTGGCTACTGGAAGGAGCGCGGCTGCAACGCGGCGTTCCTCCAACTCGCGGGGCAGGAAGGCGTCTCGGAGGCGCGCATCACCGAGGTGCCCGCCGGCGGCTCCGTCCCCCCCTACAAGATGACGCTCGAGGACGTCGTCTACGTCCTCAGCGGGCGCGGCGTCGCCACCGTCTGGCAGGACGGCGGCGAGAAGCATTCCTTCGAGTGGACCGACCACGCGATGTTCCGCATCCCCGGCAACTACTGGGTGGAGTACGCCAGCATGTCCGGCGGCCAGCCCGCGCGCCTCCTCCATTACAACAATATGCCCATCGCAATGTCCGCCGCGAAGGACGCGAGCATCTTCTTCAACACGCCCCTCCAGCCGCAAGAGGAATTGCGCTCCTCCGACGAGTTCTACTCCGACGCCGTCGTCGTGGACGACGACCCCTCCGGGCGCGGGATGGTGCGCCAGTACTGGGTCGGCAACTTCTTCCCCGATATGCGCGCGTGGGACAGGCTCGTTCCGTTCAAAGGGCGCGGCGCCGGCGGAACGACCGTCTTCGTCCAGTACCCCGGCTCCGAACTCACCGCCCATATGTCCGTCTTCCCCGCCAAGACCTACAAGAAAGGCCACCGGCACGGCCCCGCCTACGTCATCGTCATTCCCGCGGGCGAGGGCTTCTCCGTTATGTGGCCGGAAGGCCAGGAAAAGGTGTTCATCCCTTGGCAAGAGGGCAGCATCTTCGTTCCGCCGAACCGCTGGTTCCACCAGCACTTCAACGTCGGCGATCAGCCCGGGCGCTACCTCGCCTTCCATCCGCTGCCCCAGTTCACCGGCTTTATGGGCGAGAAAGTCGACCGCTCCGGCGACCAGTACGAGTACCACCAGGAAGCCCCCGAAATCAGGGAGCGGTTCGAGTCCGAACTCGCCAAGCGGGGGCTCCGCAGCGAAATGCCCCCGGAATGCTACAGCAACCCCAACTTCCGGTTCGAGAACGAGAAAGACTAGCCGGCAGGCAGGCCCGCATCGGAACCGAGAGAGAGGGGTCGGGGCGCCGGCCCCTCTCTTACGCTAGAGGAGAAAGAGCGAATGGAAGACGACGTCGCAATAGAGCCTGTCTCGCCCAGCGACCCCGACGCGGAGGCGCTGATGGCGATGCTGGACGACGAGGTGAACGCAGTCTACGAGGGAACCACCGGCACGGGCGCGCTCCCGCCCGAAGAGCGCGCCGCCTTCAACGGCGTGTTCCTCCTCGCCAGGCGGCGCGGCGCCCCGGCGGCGTGCGGCGGCGTGCGCTTCCTCGGCGACGGCGCGACCGGCGAGTTGAAGCGCATCTACGCCAAGCCCGAGGAGCGCGGCTCCGGCGTCGCGCGGTCGCTCGTGAGCGCGTTGGAGCGCGCGGCCGCGGAGCGCGGGCTGTCGCGCGTCGTGCTGGAGACCGGCGACCGCCTGAACCGCGCCGTCAGTTTCTACGAATCGCTCGGCTACACGCCTATCCCGCCTTACGGCGAGCACGCCGGCAAGCAGTGGGCTATCTGCTACGAGAAGCGCCTGCCCGCCCCGTCGGAGCGGCGCAAGGACGCGGCCTATGCTTGACGGCGTCACGTTTGAGCGCGTCTCGGCGGAGCATCCCGACGCCGCCCGCCTCATCGCAGCGATGACCGGCGAAGTGACGTCGCTCTACTCGCCGGAGGAGATCGCGCGGGTGCGGGAGCGCGAGGCCGCGCGGGAGAATCCGATGGAGTTGCTCCTCGCGCGGCGCGGCGGGCGGCCCGTCGGCTGCGGCGGCATCCAGCGACTCGACGATTCCACCGCCGAACTCAAGCGGATGTACCTCGAGCCGGACGAGCGCGGCTCCGGCGTCGCGCCCGAACTGACGCGCCGCGCCGAGCGCCTCGCCGCCGAGCGCGGGTTCAGCCGCATCGTGCTCAACACCAGAGTCCGCTTGGAGCGCGCCGTCCGCCTCTACGAACGTATGGGCTACGTCCGCATCCCGCCGCTGCCCGGCTGGGACGACCTCGCGTTCCTCGTCTGGTACGGGAAGCCGCTGGCCTGAGCGGCGGCGGGGAATAGGGAAGCATGCGGTCTAGGCAGAGCAGGAGATTGTCCGACCGGCGGAAGGCGCGCCGGGAGGTTGGAGCGCGTCCTGGCCGAGGCGAAGGATGGGCGAGCGGCCTCGCGCGCGACTCCAGGGTCTACTACGCGGCATGCGCCGTCTTGATCGCCGCAGCCGCGCTGCTCCGTTTCAACGACTTGGCGGGCAACTCCGTTTGGTACGACGAGGCCGTCGCGGCTTTGAATTCGAGAGGCGCGCTCGCGGAGGTCATTCCGAATACGCGCGCTTTCAACTCGTCGCCCGCCCTCTATCCCTTGATCCTCTGGGCGGCGCAAGCGGTCGAGAGTTCGGCGTTCAGCATTCGCCTGGTTCCCGCGATAGCGAGCACGCTCACCGTCGCCTCGCTGCTCTTGCTGGCGCCTCGCGTGGGGATTGACAGGCGGGCGGCGTTCATAGCGGCCCTTCTCGCCGCCGCCGCCCCCGAAGCGGTGGTGCACGCTCAAGACGCCAGGGAGTATTCCGTGGACGCCTTCGCCGCGGTTCTCATCATCATTGGCGTCTTGTCGTTCTTCAGATTTCGGGGAATGATCAAACGGAACGCGCTGCTGTGCGGAGCGCTGTTCATTGCTCCTCTGTTGCAATACGGGCTCGTTCTGTTCGGGGCGGCGGCGCTGGGGACGATGGCGATCGAGAAGGCGAGGCGGTTGCGAACCGGCGGGGGCGAAACGGGCGAATTGGAACGGCAGACGGGGAGCGTCAAAAGGGAACTCGCGGCGTTCGCTCTGCCCGTCGTCTGCTTCGCGGCGGGCTGCGCGCTGAGCTACGCGGCGACGCTGCGCTATCAGTGGATAGGAGGCGAAGACGCGCTAGGCGGCTACTTGGCGCCGTACCACTACGCGGGCGCGTATTCCGACGTGATCGGCGTAGGGCAATTCGCCGTTGGGCGCATCTGGGTTCTGCTGCGCTATCATATGCCTGCAATCGTCGCGGGCTTGGCGGTCGCGGCCTTCGCCGCGTCGCTGATTCCGCCGCTGCGGAGGACGCGCTTTCCCATCGTCAACACGCTCTTGCTGGCGGCGCTCGGCGTCGCGTTAGGAGCGGCGTTGCTGCGCGTCTATCCGATTGACTACATCCGGCAATCGCTGTTCTTGGGCCCTATCGTCCATTTGGCGGCGGGGCAAAACCTGCAGTCGCTGCTGGATAACCTCCGCCCCAACGCGCGCTGGGCCGCTTTCGCGCTCGCCATAAGCGTAATCCTTGCGACGGGAGTCATCGCGTTCAGAGACAATATGCCGTACCGGGAATTCGAGGACATCAACTCCCTATTTAGCGTATTGGACGAGCGGTTGGAGGAAGGCGACGTCGTCTACGTGCAGGCTCCGGCGGTCCCCGCCGCGCAGTTCCATTACGAGCGGAAGCCGGACAACTATTATTACGGCGCGTGCGACGCAGGCGTCTCCTTGCAGGGGTGCGTTCAGGATATGCTGAGAGCGGCGGGAGACGGCGCCGGCCGGCTGTGGGTTCTGACGACGCATAAGCGGACGTACAACTGGAGCGGCTTGCAAGAGTTGGACCCGCGAATCCGCGTCGAAACCGCGTATGAAGATTGGTTTTCCGACCTCTACCTCGTGGAGCGCATTGGCGTTTTGCCGTGGTCGTTCTTCGAGGTCGGCGTGACGGAAAACGCGCTCGTTTACCGCAAGAGCCCGTGCGAACCCGCCGACCTCGAACCGCGCTTTTACCTCCGCGTATTCCCTGCGAACGGAAACGCGCTTCCCGAAGAGCGGAAGCGAAACGGCTTTGACAATTTCAGTTTCAGTTTCGAAGAGTTCGGCGCGCTGGAGGGCGGGGAGTGCATAGCCGAGCGCCCTCTCCCCGACTACGAAATCCGGCGGATAGAGACAGGCCAGTTCTCGTCAGAAGGCAACCTCTGGGCCGTCCGGCTCGGCGTCGGCGAATGAGGCTTCGGGGGCGCGTAGACGGGCAGGGCGGGGCAGGGGGGCGAGATTCCCGCCTACGCGGGAGTATGGAGCGCTTGCGCCCGTCATTCCCGCACACACTACCGTCATTCCCGCGTAGGCGGGAATCCAGAGTCTCGCAACGCCGGAGGGGGCGCAAGCCCCGTCTCCATGTTATCCCCGGGGCCACGTCATTCCCGCGCAGGCGGGAACCTACTGGGTCTCGTGTTTCGCCGGCCTAGCGCCGCTTGGCGACGGCGCGCCGCAACTCGTCGGCGGCTAGGCCGTGCCAGCGATTGCTTCGCAAATACTCGCCGCGCTTCGCCGCTCCCGCCCGCAGGCGCTGGTAGAGCGCAGGGTCTTCGATCAGCCGGTTGATCGCCGACCGCAACTCCTCGACTGAGCGGGGCGCGACCAGCAAACCGCTCTCCTCATGCTCGACGACCTCCGGCACTGTGTTCCACCGCGCGGCGATCACCGGCAGCCCGCACTGCATCGCCTCGATGATGATGCCCGGATAGCCCTCGCCGCGGTAGTAACTGGGAAACAGCAGCAGGTCGTGCTCCGCGAGAACGCGCGGAACGTCCGCCGGCTCCAGCGCGCCCCCGTAAGCCGCGCTCGGATGCCCCTCGAACAGCGAAAAATCCGTGTCCGTCATCGCGGGGCCGTACACGCTCAGACTGCATCCTTCAGGAAGCGGTCTGCACGCCTCCAGCGCCTCGCCAAGCCCTTTCGCCATCCGCAATTGCCCGACGAACGCCAGCCGGCGCGGACGCTCCGGCGCGCGGTCGAACGGAGGACGGACGTCGCGGGAGTTCGCCATCCAATGAACGTTCGGTCTGTTCCCCAAGTCTTCGCATAGCCGCCGCGACTCCACGAGAACCGTTGCGCGGCCAAGAAACGTCCTGTCCGCGATGCGGCGGCGCAAAGGGCCGTACTTGGAGTAGACCTCGCTCATCGCGCCGCCGAGCAGGCGCAGCCCCATTGGTTTGCGATGCGCCGCCGCGATAATCCAAACAATGAGCCCCACGATGAACGCGGAATAGGCCGAGATGCTGAGCAGCGCGGCGTCTGCGCGGCGCATGCGGCGAAGCGCCGCGCAGAACACGCGGACGCCGGTGATCAGTTCGTGCCAGCGCGCCTTGCGGCGTGAAAGGTTTGGTCGAGGCCGCGCCGTGCTGACGACGTCCAGGGCGAAGCCGCGCTCGCGCAGCCCCTCCGCCAGACGCGCCGTCATCACGCGCGCGCCGCCGATCACTTCGTTCGGCGACTTCGCGCTCGGCGGCATCGGGCCAATGAACAAGAGCCGCAACTTGCCGGCTTCCGCCTCCGCATCCGTTTCGATTGCCCGTTCCGTCTTAATTGGCCCGACTCCCCGCCGCGCCCGGCGCTCGCTCCCCAAACGCCGCTCCGCTTAGTCGCGGATGTCCTGCAGAAAGAGCGACGTGGGCATCTCGCGGCCGAGTCCGCCCTCGAGGGCTTTGTCGTAGACGACCTTGCCGACCGCCGCGAACTGCAAGCCCTGATTTCCGCTGTTGAGGTAGAGCGTGACGTCGTCCCTCGACGCTCTCCCGATCCTGCCGCCGTTCACGAGATCGTTGAACGTGGGGTGCGCGGACGTCCCGAACTGCTCCATCCGGCGCGCCGACGCAGGCAGACGCTTCATCTCATCCTCGGTTCCCGCCACGAACGCGACCGGGCTATGGCCGCGCCCGTACTGAATGCGCGGATCGTCCGCGAGTTTCGCCCCGGCGATCCCCTGCCGGACGGTTACGGACGCCCGCTCGAACACGGCCTCGTCGAACTCGTAGCCGCCGAGGTTCGTGACGTGCATCCCCGGCTCCAGCCACTCGCCGCGCAAGACGGGGCGCATCGAGTCGGTGCAGGTGGACACGATGTCCGCGCCGCGCACCGCAGCCTCGGGGTCGTCAACGGGCTCGACCTCGATGTCCAGCAAGTCCATCATCTCGGCGGCGTAGGCTTCGCGGTTGCGCTTCGTGGGGCTGTAGACGCGAACCTTCTCGATGGGCCGCTCGTTGCGGAAGGCTTTGAGGTACGTCCGCGCCATGCCCCCGGAGCCGAGCATTCCGACGACGCGGGAGTCCTCCCTCGCCATATAGCGGACGCCGAGCCCCGCGCCCGCGCCGACCCGCATATGCTGCAGTTCGCCGTCGTTGATGATCGCAAGCGGCTCGCCGTTGCGCGTGCTGAACAGGAAGATCAGCCCGCAGAACGTCCCCGGCTCCACGCAGTGCTTCTCCTCTGTCCAGTTGCCGTTTTCGTCCTCCGGCCACGACACGACGTCGGACTTCATTCGGATGGCGAACACGCCCAAGTCGCGGCTCGCGCCCTCCATCGTTCCCCAGCGGTAGTAGTCGTCGTCCCTGCCCGTGGGCACGTACATATCGATGCGCGGGCGGTGGATCGCCCCCCCGTCGGTCAGTCCGCGGAAGGCCGCGTCCTGCGCGTCTATCGCGTCGCCGATGGTCAGCGTCCGCTGCACCGTTTCGTTGTCTATGAAAAGCATTCCGCGCTCCTTTGCGTTCGATCAGGACGCGAGGCCGAAGTCGGTCTCGTACAGCCGCTCCAGCCGCTCCAATTGCTCGGGCGTGAAGCCTTCCCGCCCCACGCAGGCGACGGCCTCGTCTATCTGCGCCATCTCCGAGAAGCCGACGAGGACGGTCGAGACGTTCCGGTTCGTCAGCGCGAAGCGGATGGCGACCTGCGCGAGCGTCTCGTCCGCGTCGCGCTTGAGGAACTCCAGCGCTCGGGCGCGCTCCGCGTTGCGGGCGTACTCCGGGTCGTTCCCCGGCCCGCCGCGATTCATCTCGTGGGGCGTCGCGCTGCCGGAGAGCGCGCCCGCCTCCAGCACGCGCAGAATCACGGCGCCGATGCCGCGCTGCGCCGCCGCGCCCATAATCCGCCCGTAGTCGTGCTGCGCGAACCCCGGCGGCGCCGCGCGGTCGGACGTGGGATTGAGGATGTTGTAGAAAACGAGCAGCGACTTGAACCGGCCTTTCTCCGCGACCTCGTGATAGGCCGCCGGGTCGCCCCCGAACGCGCAGTAGCCGAAATGCCGCACCTTGCCCTCGCGCTGCAGCGCCTCGAACGTCTCCTGAACGCCGCCCTCGCCCAGCATCTGCTCGACGTCCAGGAGCGCGCCGATGGCGAGCGTCTTGCCGGGGTCGCGCCGAGTCGTCACGCGGTTGTGCAGGTGCGTGATGTCCAGGTGGTCGAGGCCGAGCCGGCTGAGGCTGCGCTCCACCGACTTGCGGATGTTCCCCGGAATGTCCGCCAGTTCCTCTTCCTGCAGCGCGACTTTGGAGCCGACGAGCGGACGCTCCGGCAGTTGCGCGAGCACCGGGCCGAGGTTCTCCTCCGACTTCCCCTGCCCGTAGGTCGCGGCGGTGTCGAAGTAGTTGATCCCCAACTCCATCGCGTGGGCGGCGGCGCGGACGCGGTCGGCCTCGCTTCCCCAGATCATCAGGCCCGCGGTGTTGCCGCAGCCGAATCCGATCTCCGAGATCTCCATGTCCGTGTCGCCAAACTTGCGGTGCAGCATTGCGCCGGCTCCTTTTATTGCTCTTCGTGGAGCGCCGCGAGCGCGGCGGCCGCCGACGTGACGGCGCCGACGGCGGTGATCACCGCCAAAACCGCGCCAATCGCCGCGACGGTGGATGCGTTGCCCGTGCTTATCTCCAGCGAGAGGCCAAGCGCGTCCGTGACGCGGTTGATCAGGCGCGCCACGAAACTTGCGACGCCAATCGCGGCGGCGGCGATGACGGAGACCCAGAATGCGCTGACGGCGATGATCGCCGCCGCCGCGCTCCCGACGGCGTTCCGCGTTCCCGCAGCCGCCTTCCCCGCGCGTCCCTGCGCCAAGAACGTGAACACGCCGAACGCGATCACGGCGACGGGCGCGGCGAGCGCGGCGACTACTCCGACCGCAACGAGGAGCCCCGCTCCGTTAACCATCAGCAGAACCGCCGCCGTGACGACGGCGAGCGCGGCGAGCGCGTAGGTGGTGTAGGCGGCTCTGGTTGCGGCTCTCATCTGCGGACTCCCTTTTTCGTTTTCGTTGCGGCGGCTTCGCTCGCAGGGCGAATGTTACAACACGCGCCCGTCAGATGGCGCGCCCCCTGTCCAAATTAGGTTTGGAAGCCGAGCGCTTGAGCCGCTGCCCGCTGACGGACGTCCAGCATGATGAAAGCGAGGTCGTTCAACTCCTGCCTGGCGTAGAGCGCGGTCGCCAGATGCCACAGGTCCGCGCCCCTGAGGTATCCGGCGCGGAGCGCCTCGGCGATCTCCTGCGTTAGCGGTCGGGTCGGCAGTATCCATTGGATACGGGGAACGTACACGTCATTCAGTCCGCGTCCCTCTCTGGCGAATGCGGAGAGCATCTCCGCTTCGAGCAGGTTCGAGGACACGAGCCCCGAATACGCATAGAGCCGCTCCCCCACCGCGGCTCCGCCCGGCTCGCCGAAGGCGACGGCGACCAGCGCGGACGAATCGACGTAGGCGGAGGCCATTAGTCGCGTTCGGCGAGGAAGCGCGCCAAGGCGCCGGGGCTCGAGCAGACGGGCTTGAACGGCCTCTTGGGCTGGCTCGACGGGTACAAGATGCCGCGCCGCCGCATATCGGCCATGCGGGCTTCGAGTTCCTCTTCGGAGAGACGCGGCTGAGGCGATGCGCCTTCCGCAAGCGATGCGCCTTCCGCAAACGCAGCGCCTTCCTCCGGCGGGGCTGACTCGACGGACGGGCGCATCTCGGCGATGGGCGCGCCGCGATAGGAAATCGCGACGGTCTCGCCGCTGCGGACGCGGCGCAGCAGTTCGGCGAACCGGGTTCTCGCTTCGCGGGCGGTGTAGACGGCGCTCATAGCGTTAGGATACGCGATTGTCGGGACGCAGGCAACGAGGCGGCGCCCCGCGCCTTACCCGGGGATCCGCCGTTCCCGCCCGCGTGGGAACGGGATAGACTGGGCGTCGACATCCTTGAGGGAGGAGGCCGCTCTGTCCGCGACCGCCTTGCGCTCAGCGTTTTCCGCGACCCCGCCGCGTCCGCGATGGTCGCCGCCCACCGCCGCTATGCGCGGCAAGCGGGAGAACGGGCGCTACTACACGGCGGGCAACCCGTTCGGCCATCCCGCCTTCCTCGCGTGGGCGGAACTGGCGCGCCTGCGCTACGCGACCGTCTTGGAGCCGTTCGCGGGCGCCAACAGCCTCATCGCGCGGTTGCAGGAGATGGGGCTATGCAAGGCGTTCGCGTCGTTCGACGTAGCCCCCGCGAATACGGACGTTCGGCGGCGCGACACGCTCGCGGACTTCCCTACCGGCTACGACGTCTGCGTCACCAATCCGCCGTGGCTCGCCAGGAACAGCGCGACCGCCCGGGGTCTCGCCTTCCCCGACACGCGCCACGACGACCTCTACAAGGTCGCGCTCGAGCGCTGCCTGGACAACTGCCCGTTCGTCGCCGCGCTCGTGCCGGAGTCGTTCGTCCGCGCCGGCCTCTTCCACGACCGCCTGTTCGCCTTCGTCTCGCTCACGGCGGATATGTTCACGGACACCGGCCACCCCGTCGGCCTCGCGCTGTTCGACGACTCCATCGGTCATCCCAACCGCATTCAGATTTGGTCGGGAGAGGAGCACATCGGCAACCTCGCGCAATTGGCGGCGCGGCGCCCGAAGCCGCTCCCCGGCGGCGCGGAGGTCGCGTTCAACGATCCGTTCGGCAACGCCGGGCTCATCGCGCTCGACAACACGATAGAGGCGTCCATCCGCTTCTGCGACGTCCGCGAACTGGCGGGCTACGCCGTCAAACCGACGGGGCGTCACATTACGAAAATCACGGTGGACGGCCCCGTCCGCATCGCTGAATGGAACGAGGCGCTGGCGGCGTTCCGCGCCGACACCCGGGACATGCTGATGACCTGCTACAAAGGCATCCGCAAAGACGGCCTGTACCGCCGCCGCTGCGACTGGGCGCTCGCCCGCGGGATTATTCATCGTGTCGGCTGACCTCCCGCCCCCAAACTACGGCTTCGCGCCGAGTCGCGCCGCGGCGCCGCAGGCTAGTCTCCCTCTATATCCTCGTTTTCCAGCCGCTCCTCCTCTAATCGCCTACGCCGCTCGCTCAGCGTTTCGCCTTGGTACAGCCAATAGTCGGGCCCGGCGGGAGACCGAGGAGCGTTGAGAAGTTCTTGTGTTAGAGGAGACAGTGACCTTGTGTCTTCCCCGTACTCAACATGGCGGTCGTCCTTGACCTTGCAGGTGATGTTCTCGTCTCGTAAGAACGCCAATTCCGTTCCGTTGGGAATGTCCACCATAGAGAACCTGAACGGAGGGCGCTTGGGAGGTTTCACTTGCACCGCCTCGCCTTCCTCGTTCGTATCGATGGTTATCCCAGGAGTTACGTCGCGCTCCGCCACAAGACTGAGCGCGGCTTTCACCCTAAACACCTCCACCCCCTCAAAGAATTCGCGGTTAGGGCGGACGCGCCGATCTCCGAACACCTTGTGCAAGGTCGACTCCACTGTGCGAGCGTCAGCCACTACGGCGGCGTACACGCAGTCAAACGGCCTGGGCACTCCGGTGTCGTCCAACACGCGCATCCGTGCCTCTACGTCCTTTGGCGACTCTCCTCCGACCATGCCAATTTTGATGTGGCCAGGCATAGACTCATTGGTCAGAATGTACACGGTCCCACGCTTGTCGTTGTCTTCCGACGTAACCATTTCCTTTCACCTATGCAGCGCAATCGCGCCCTAATCCTATCAAAGAGGATTATATCGCAAGATATTGCACAGTCCCGCTCAGGCGCCGCTCAGCCGTCGCGCAGTACTCGGGGGCGGCGTCTATGCCGAGGTGACGGCGGCCCGTCGCCTGCGCCGCGACGCTCGTCGTGCCGACGCCTGCGAACGGGTCGAGCACGGCGTCGCCGCGGAAACTGAACAGCAGCAGGATGCGGCGGGCGAGTTCCTCCGGGAACATCGCGGGGTGGCCGAACTCGCGCATCCGGCGCTCCGGCGCGATGGACCACTTGGCCAGCGTCCACTCTTTGAAGGAGTCGGCGTCTATGTCGGCGGCGCTTGGGTCGCCGTCTTTCTTGAGGCTGCCTTTGGCGAACACCTCGATGAACTCCCACGTGTACTTCAGGTACGGGCTCGCGGGGCTCTTCCAACTGCCCCAAGCGGTGTACTTGCAGTTGTAGTTGTTCTTCTCCCAGAGGATTTCCCCCTTCCAGATCAGGCGCTTCCCCATAAAGTAGTTGGAGACGACGTGGTGGCTGGGGATGTAGTCGGAGAAGAGGGGCTGCAGGTTGACGGCGATGCGTCCGCCGAACTTGAGCACGCGGACGCACTCGTCGAACACGCGGAAGAGTTTGGCGAAGTACGCCTCCCAGTCCGCCGCGTCGTCGCCGGACGAGCCGCCTCCGCCTTCCTCGTAGCCCAGCCCAAAGTTGTACGGCGGCGAGGTGAACACGAGATCAACGCAGTTGTCGGGCAGCCGCTTGAGGACTTCCTCGCTGTCGCCGCAGACGATTTTGTCGGTGAATTCCGGCGGGAGCGGGTTGGCGCCGCGCTCGTGGGCGTGGTCGTTCGCATAGTAATGCTTGCCGCGCCGCCGCTCCTTGCCCTTGCGTCCGGCGACCTTGCGCTCGCGGTTGTAGCCGACGTAGAGGCGCTTGCTCCCGTTGATTCCGTAACTCCCGACGCTCTCCACCGCCTCGACGATCTTGCTCATCGCGTCCGCGTTGCCGTGCAGCCGCCCCGACTCGTCTGCGGCGTCCCGCAGCGCATTGACGTCCACTTGCCGCAGCCGCACCTCCAGCGCGCCGCCGTTCCGCGCGACGTAGAAGTCGTTCGGCTCGAAGCGGCGATTGAGCGACGCGAGCGCGTCGTCCGCCGCCTCGTCAAGGGGCGTCTCCGGCGTGAGTTCGATGCGTCGGTGGTTTTCGGGGGAAGGCATTGCTTCTCTTTGCGCGTTGGAATAGGCGGCGATTATAGCGGGCGGCGGCCCGTAGGTTTCGCCTTTGCGGGAATGACGTGGCCAACAGATTCCCCCGCATATGCATGGAGGCGGCCCCAGTAGGTTCCTGCTTTCGCAGGAATTGTAGATGTTAGATAATTCGTTGACAGAATTGGCCCGGCGAACAGGCCGATCTGGAGACGACCATGCACGACAACCGCAACGACCAGACCATCGAGCGCAACTACACCCAAAAGTGGCGCGCCCACCCTCGGCGACCGCACGCCGAAGCCCACCACCATCTACGCCATCTGCGAACGCCACGGCCTCAACAAATTGACTCCCCCGATGCAGCAGTCCAAACGCCGGATCATCAAGACCCGCGCCGGGGAGTTGGGGCATCTCGACTGCCACTATCTGGGCAAAGACCAAATCGTGGGGAGCGCGCGGCGCCGCTACATCGTGTGCGTGCTGGACTCCTGCACGCGGCTGGCCTGGGCGGAGGTGGTGGACGATCTGCGGAGTTTGAGCGTGATGTTCGCGGCGCTCAAGGGGATCAACGCGCTGAACGCGGAGTACGGGGTCCGGTTCGAGGCGCTGCTGACGGACAATGGGCCGGAGGTGGCGTCGCGGAGGAACGCGGCGGGGCATCCGATGGAACGGTTGCTCGTGGAGTTGGGGATCAAGCATCGGTACACGCGGCCGTATCGCCCGCAGACGAACGGGAAGGTGGAGCGGTTTTGGCGGACGCTGAACGAGGACGTGCTGGAGGGGACGACGTTCGAGACGGCGGAGGAGTTGAAGGAGGAGTTGGGGCTGTACCTGCTGTACTACAACACGGAGAGGCCGCATCAGGGTCTGGGTGGCAGGACGCCCCTCCAAGCCCTGCAGGATCTGTCAACGAATTAGTTGACATCTACAGGAATGACGGAGGGGGCGAGATTCCCGCCTACGCGGGAATGACGGTTGCGTAGGGGAGGGAATGACGGGACAGGGAGGGAACGGCGCTGCGTTGCGCGCATCGTCCGGGGGCGGGAGGGGTTAGAATAGGGGTATGGCGCAGGAGATTGCAGGGAGTTTAAACGCGCAGGGGCTGCGGATCGGAATCGTCGCGGCGCAGTTCAACGAGACGGTCACGTCGCGGCTGCTGCGCGGGGCGCGGGAGGCGGCGGAGCGGCACGGCGCGCGCGAGGACCGTCTGACCATCGTTCACGTGCCGGGCTCGTTCGAACTGCCGCAGGCGGCGGATTGGATGGCGCGGAGCGGGCTGTGGGACGCGCTGGTGGCGCTGGGCTGCGTCATACGAGGCGAGACGGCGCATTTCGACTTCGTGGCGGCGGAGGCCGCGCGGGGCGTCGCGCAGGTGGCGCGCGAGACGGGCGTGCCGGTCGCGTTCGGCGTGCTGACGACGGAGACGGCGGAGCAAGCGATGGCGCGCTCAGGAGGAGCGCAAGGCAACCGCGGATTCGACGCAATGGAGTCGGCGATCAAGATGGCGAGCGTCCACCGGCAATTGCAGACGGCGGAGAAGCGCTACCGAATCGGACCGTTGAGCAGGAACGTTGAGCAGGAACGTTGAGGAAGGCGGGAACGGAGTCGGCGATCAAGATGGCGAGCGTCCACCGGCAACTGCGGGCAGCAGGCGCGTCCGCCACGGAATAGACCGGAATGAGCGTTGGGGAAAGCGGGAATGGAGTCGGCGATCAAGATGGCGAGCGTCCACCGGCAACTGCGGGCGGCGGGCGCGTCCGCCTCGGAATAGACGGGAATGAGGGCTAGACGGGAATGAGCGTTGAGGAAGGCGGGAACAGGATGTCTCTGAGCGAGCGGCTGGCGGAAGATCTGAAGAGCGCGATGCGGGCGAAAGACGATGTCGCGAAAGGCGCGATTCGTCTGGCGCGGGCGGCAGTCCAGAACGCGGAGATCGAGAAGGGGCGCGCGCTGGACGAGGCGGGCGAATTGGACGTGCTGGCGCGGATGGCGAAACAGCGCCGCGAGAGCATCGAGGCGTACCGCGAGCACGGGCGCGAGGACTTGGCGGCGCAGGAGGAGGCGGAGTTGGCCATCGTGAGGCGCTATCTGCCCGCGCAGATGGACGAGGAGGAGATTCGCGGCCTCGCGCGGCGGACGGTGAGCGAACTCGGCGCGTCCGGCCCCGGCGACCGGGGCAAGGTGATGGGCAAACTGATGCCGCAACTCAGGGGCAAGGCCGACGGGAACGCGGTGAGCCGTATCGTCGGCGAACTACTGGAGGGAAGCGCGTAATGCCGCCCCGCTACGGCGTGCTCGTCTTCCCCGGCACGTGGTCGGACGCGGACTGGCTGCATGCGCTCGAGGGCCCGGTGGGCGCGGCGGCGGAGCCGGTCTTTCACAAGGAGACGGACCTCTCGCGTTTCGACTGCGTCGTCGTGCCCGGGGGGTTTTCCTACGGGGACTACCTGCGTCCTGGGGCCATCGCGCGGTTCTCGCCGGTGATGGAGGCAGTCGCGGCGTTCGCGGGCGCCGGCGGGCCGGTGATCGGGAGTTGCAACGGGTTCCAGGTTCTGTGCGAATCGGGCTTGCTGCCGGGCGCGCTGATGCGGAACGCGAGCCTCGAGTTCCGGTGCCAGCCGCAGCGTTTGCGCGTGGAGCGCGCCGCCGCGCCGTTCACGGAAGGGCTGCGCGAGGGCGAGCCGCTCTCCGTTCCGATTTCGCACGGCGACGGGAACTATTACGCGGACGCGGAGACGCTGGCGCGGATGGAGGCGAACGGGCAGATCGCCTTCCGCTACTGCGACGCGGACGGGGCGGCGACGCCGGAGGCGAATCCGAACGGGTCGCTGGGCAATATCGCGGGGGTCACCAACGAGGCGGGGAACGTGCTGGGGCTGATGCCGCACCCGGAGCGGGCGGTCGAGGAGTTGCTGGGCGGAACGGACGGCCTGCGGCTGCTGCGGTCGCTCGACGGCGCGTTGCGCGAGCGGGTAGGCGTGTAGGCGTATGGCCGTTTCGCAGGAAACGCTGGACGAAATCGCGCTGAGCCGCGAGGAATACGACCTCATTGTCGCCAAACTGGGGCGCGAGCCGAACGGCCTCGAGTTGGGGATGTTCGGCGCGTTGTGGAGCGAGCACTGCGGCTATAAGCACTCCAAGCCGCTGCTGCGCGAGTTTCCCTCCGGCGGGGACGCGGCGCTCGCGCGGGCGGGCGAGGAGAACGCGGGCGCGGTCAACATTGGCGGCGGGCTGGCGGTCGTTTTCAAGATCGAATCGCACAACCATCCGTCGGCGGTCGAGCCGCATCAGGGAGCGGCGACGGGCGTCGGGGGCATCGTGCGCGACGTTTTGGCGATGGGGGCGCGCCCTGTCGCGCTGCTCAACTCGCTGCGGTTCGGCCCGCCGGACGACGCGCGGAACCGCTACCTGTTCGACGGCGTCGTCGCGGGGATCTCGGCCTACGGGAATTGCATCGGCGTGCCGGACGTCGGAGGGGAGGTCGCGTTCGCGCCGTGCTACGCGGGGAATCCGCTGGTGAATGCGATGTGCGCGGGGCTGGCGCCGGTCGGCGGGCTGACGCGGGCCGCGGCCGACACGCCCGGCGACGTATTCCTGCTCGTCGGCTCCGCGACGGGGCGGGACGGCATTCACGGCGCGTCGGGGCTGGCGTCGCGGACGTTCGAGGAGGAGCGCGAGATGCGCCCGACCGTGCAGGTCGGCGACCCGTTTCTGGAGAAGGTGCTGATCGAGGCGTGCTTGGAGGCCGCGGCGAGCGGCTTGCTGTCCGGGATGCAGGACCTTGGGGCGGCGGGGCTCACGAGTTCCGTGATGGAGTGCGCGGCGCGCGGGGGAACCGGCGTTCGGCTGGACGTTTCCCGCGTTCCGCGCCGCGAGCCGGGGATGTCGCCCTACGAGGTTATGCTTTCGGAGTCGCAAGAGCGGATGCTGCTGATCGTCAGGCCGGACAACGCGGAGGGCGTCCGCCGCATATTCGAGCGGTGGGACGTTCCGGTCGCGGAGATCGGCGAGGTTACGGCGGACGGGATGGCCCTCGTGCGCGACGGAGACGCGCTCGCCGCCGAGGTTCCGGTCGCCGCGCTGGTGGACGCGCCGCAATACCGCCCGCCCGCCGCGCGTCCGGCGTATCTCGACGCGCTGCAGAGCGCGCCCTCGCCGCCCGCGCCCTCGCCGTCCGAGGCGGGGCGCATTCTGCGCGCGCTGCTGGCGGCGCCGAACATTGCGAGCAAGCGCGCCGTCCACCGCCGCTACGATCACGAGGTGCAGACGCGGACAGTTGTGAAGCCCGGGGCGGGCGGGGCGGCCGTCCTCCGCATTCGGGAGACGGGGAAAGGGCTTGCGATGGCGGTGGACGGGAACGGGCGCATGGCCTATCTGGATCCGTACACAGGCGGCGCGATGGCGGTGGCGGAGGCGTGCCGGAACGTGGCGGCGGCGGGCGCGGCGCCGCTTGCGGTGACGGATTGCCTCAACTTCGGCGACCCGCGCAAGCCGGAGGTGAACCACCAACTGCGCGAGTGCGTTCGCGGGATGGCCGACGCCTGCCGCGCGCTGGGCGTTCCGGTCGTGAGCGGCAACGTTTCGCTCTACAACGAGACGCAGGGCGAGGCGATCCACCCGACGCCCATTGTCGGGGCGGTCGGGCTGCTGGACGACGCCCGCGACGCGCTGAGCGCGGCGTTCGGGGGCGGTTGCGCGGCGCTGCTGCTGGGCGGCGCGCCCGGCGCCTCGTCGTCCGATAGGGACGCCGCCGCGCTCGCAGGCAGCGAGTATCTGGCGGTCACGCATGGGACGGTCGCGGGGAAGCCGGGGATCGACTTGGACGCGGAGGCGCGGCTGCAGCGGCTGCTCGTCGCGCTGGCGAGAGCGCGGCTGCTGCGCTCCGCGCAGGATTGCTCGGACGGAGGGCTGGCCGTTGCGCTTGCGGAGAGCGCGATTCTGGGCGGCGCGGGCTTCATTGGCGGCGGCTTGCCGGCGGGCCGGTGGGACGCCGCGCTGTTCGGCGAATCGCCGTCCCGCGCCGTCGTGAGTTGCGCGGAAGCCGACGTCGCGCGCGTCGAATCGGCGGCGCGGGAGGAAGGCGTTCCGTGCGCGAGGCTGGGCGCGACGGGCGGAGACCGATTCGTCATTCAGGGGCTCGTGGACGAGCCGCTGGCGGATCTGGCCGCCGCGTACTTCGGCGGGCTGGAGGCGGCGCTGGGGAAGTAGGGGGGCGGGTTCCGCTTACGGGGGGAGGGCGGGGCAGGGGGCGAGATTCCCGCCTACGCGGGAATGACGGGGCAGGGGGCGAGGTTCCCGCCTACGCGGGAACGACGGTAAGGGTGGGGGGAGGGCGAGGGGGCAGAGGGCAGGAACGACGCGAATCGCTACTTACTTCGGCGCTGGGTAGCCGGTGATCATTAGGTCGCCGTCCATTTCGGCGTAGGTTAGGGCGTTGAGACGGAGCGCGTCCGCGATGCGCGCGGCGCCCGCGCCGCCGACGGGCCCAGGCGCGCCGCCGCCGCCAATGACGATGGGCGCGATGAACGCGATTACTTTGTCGACGAGGCCATCCGCGAACAGCGCGCCGTGGAGCGTTGCGCCGCCCTCGACGAGCAGCGACATCACGTTTCGGGAGCCGAGTTCGGCGAGGAGGCGGGGCAGGTCAACGCGCCCGCCGGCGCCCGCCGCGATGACGGCCTCCGCGCCGCGCTCCGCCACGCGCCGCGCCGCGTCGGGCGACGCGACCGCGACGAGCGTCGGCCCTTCTTCGGCGAGCATCGCCGCGCCCGCCGGAAGGCGTCCGGCGCCGTCAACGACGACGCGCAGGGGCTGGCTGCGGTCGCCGAGCGGGACTCCGCGCACGGTGAGGCGGGGGTCGTCGGCGAGCGCAGTTCCGGCGCCGACCATCACCGCGTCGGCCTCGGCGCGCAGCCGGTGCGCCTCGCGGCGCGAGGTTTCGTTCGATATCCAGCGGGAGTCGCCGGAGCGGGCGGCGATTTTGCCGTCGAGGCTCATTGCGAATTTGGCGACGACGAACGGCAGCCTGGTCGTTGCGTGCTTGGCGAACGCCTCCACGAGTTGGCGCGCCTCCGCCGGGCCGCCGTCCACGCTCGTGGGAATCCCCGCGCTCCGCAGCCGCTCGACGCCGCGTCCGGCGGTGTGGGGCGCGGGGTCCATCACGGCGATTCGGACGGAGGCGACGCCCGCCGCGATCAGAGCGTCGGCGCACGGGGGGGTGCGGCCGTGGTGGGCGCAGGGCTCGAGCGTAACGCAGAGGTCGGCGCCGCGCGCGTCCGCGCCTGCGCTGCGGAGCGCCTCGGCCTCGGCGTGGGGGCCGCCTGGGGGCTGCGTGCGCCCTTCGCCGACGATGCGCCCGCTCTTCACGAGGACGGCTCCGACGGGCGGATTAGGGCTCGTCGCTCCGGCGGACTGGCGGGCAAGTTCTATCGCCCGCCGCATAGGATTGGTCGCGGTCATTGCGGCGTCCTGCCCCGTTGCGCGCTGGCGCGGCTGCGGGCGATTATAGCGGGCAGGGCGGGACAGGGGCGAGTCTCCCGCCTGCGCGGGCAGGGCGGCAAGGGGGCGGGATTCCCGCCTACGCGGGGACGACGGGGCAAGGGGGGACGATGCGCTGCGCGCTCCGTCATGGGGCGAGGTTCCCGCCTGCGCGCCCGGCGCCCCCCGGCATCGGCGCGACGGTGATACCATGGCAAGACACGCCCCTGTAGCTCAGGCGGATAGAGCGGTGGTTTCCTAAACCGCGTGCCAGGGTTCGAGTCCCTGCAGGGGCGCCATCGCGCTGGACGAGCCGCCGGTTAAGCGCTATGCTAGTCACAGAGTCGGGGTGTGGCGCAGCCCGGAAGCGCACCTGCATGGGGTGCAGGGGGTCGTTGGTTCAAATCCAATCACCCCGACCAGTCCTTCATTCCTCATCGCTAGGAGACTCGAATGACGACCTCGAACGGGGCCCGCCCCGAGTTTCTGACCGACGACGCGCGTTACGGTCCGTGGGTGCGCGAGCACTTGGAGCGCTACCTGCAGACCAACGGCGAGGAAGGCCATATCTGGCGCGGCCTTCCCACGCTGCTGCTCACGACCATAGGCCGGAAGTCGGGCAATCCCGTGACGACGCCGCTCATCTACGGCGAGGACGCGGGGCGCCACATCGTCGTGGCCTCGCGCAGCGGGGCGCCGACGCATCCCCAGTGGCGCCTCAACCTCGAAGCGAATCCGTCCGTCGGCGTGCAGGTCGCCGCCGATAAATTCCAAGCGACGGCGCGAGCGGCCTCTCCCGACGAGAAGCCTGCGCTCTGGCGGCTGATGACCGGCATCTACCCGCCCTACGACGAATTCCAAGCGGCCACCGAGCGGGAGATCCCCGTCATCATCCTGGAGCGCGCGGAATAGCGGAATTATTCCTTCCGAGGCGTTTCGTCCCATGCGCGTGAGGGATCACCGCGCTTATGCGAAAGCAGCCGGGCTGCGTAGCCCGGCTGCTTTTTCGTGTTGCTCGTGCTGCCTGCGCTGTTGTCCGGGGCGCGGCCTGCGAATCAGGCCGCTTGCGCCGCCGGAGCGAACCCCGTCCTGCGGAGCGCGCGGCTCACCGTCCGCGCGCTGATGCCGAGGCGGTCGGCCACTTCGAACACGCGCAGACCCTCCTCGCGGAAGGCGGCGACGACCTCCATATCCCGCTCGCGCGTCTTGTGCGCCTGGTACCAAGCGGGGTCGTCGAACTTGCACATCGGCAGCGGGCACTTCAGACAGGACGCCGACGCCTCGCAGCCCGTGTCCGCGTAGTGCATCTCCTCCGGCAGGCTGTCCGGCGCAGGGGCGTAGCGCCCGCGGTTCGTCTTCGTGTACTTGCTCATCTCTCCCTCCTTACGCTTCGTCCGTCTCATAACGGCTGTCCATTCGTTCGTTCTCGCTGGGTCAGGCAACACGAATCAGGACGCGAGCGCGTCGGGCAACGCGGCGAGCCTCGGCCCCCCGCGCTCCGCGTCCTCCTCAACCAGTATCGAAAGCCCCTCCATAAAGCCCTCGTCGGGCCCGTTCACCGCCGCCGCGAGGCCGCCTTCCGCGCCCGGGCGCAGAGCCGCGCTTTCCATCTCGCGCCGCAGCGCGCGGTATTCCGGCGAGCCGTCGGCCGCGTAGAGGCTCAACCGTCCGGTGAGCGCGGCGGCGATCAGGGCGGACGACTCGCGCTCGCGCCGCCCCGCATCGTTCGGAGCCCACCGCGCGCGCCGCGCCCCCAGAGCGTCGTCCAGCAACCGCCGCGCCTCCTCCGAACGCTCCGCCCGCGACCGGACGATCACGCGCTCGCACGGCCACGTCTTCTCCGTGAAACGCGCGACGCAGCGCGCGAGCGACGCCATGTCGGCGGCTTCCGCCCACTTGTGGTCCAGAACGCGCAACTCCCGACCGCGGCGCGACGCCACCGTCGCGACCGCCGTCGCCGACGCGCTCCTCAGCGCGCCGTTGCCCTCGTCCGGCAGCCGCGTGAGCACGACCGCCGCGACGAGTTCGCCCGCGACGGCCAAACGGCGGGGCCCGCCGCTCGCGAGCAGTTCGCGCAAGCGGGTCGCCGGGAAGGCGGGGGCGCCGTTGGACACGGGGCGCAGCGCGTAGTCCGTCTCGAATTCCGGGTGCGCCTCGCCCAGTTCCTCTTGCGCCGCCGCAACCCGCGCCGCGTAGCCCGGCAATTCCGCCTGCGCCCGCTCCGGCGTAACGCGGAAATGCTTGCGCCCCGCCGACGCTTCCGCCTCGCGGTTGGCGAGTTTGAGCCGCTCGAAAGGCGTCGCGCCGTCGCGGGGGCGCCCGTAGAGGACGACAGTCGCGCCCGAATCCGCCATCCCCTGCAGGCGTTCCACCGCCTCCGCGCTCAGGCGGTGGGCGTCGAGCGCCTGCGCCATCTCGAATCGCCCCTCCAGTCCCTCCAACTGCTCCGGCGCCGCGTACACCGCCCGCGCCCTGCCCAGCCGCGCGTCCGCGTCCCCGACCGACCAAAGCCCGCGCGGCGCGCTCTCGCGCAGGCTCGCCATTAGCCGCTCCTTCACCGTCTCCTGCGAGGCGGGCGCGTCCGGCGAAACGACGCGCAGCAGCGAGCCCCCCGCTTGCACGTTGACGCTCAGCGCGAGCATCTCCAACTGCGACGCCAACTCGCGGACGCCCGCCCCGAGCGGCGCCTCCACCGTGAAGACGGAGCCGCGCCCGTGGAGCAAGTCCGCCGCGACCGCCGCCGCGATCTCCCGCTGATAAGCCGTTGGCGTTTTCATAGCGCCCCCTCCAATAGGAGTGATGGGCAGCATAATAGAATGTTTGTTCTATGATGTCAACGCAAATTAGAACGAATGTCCGGCGAATTTCGGCAAGGCTAGCCATCGCCTTCCTCAGCCCCCCCTCGCGGAATTGAGCGCAATGGTTTACCCTTGTCCCTTGAGGCGCGGCGGCGCGGAACCAGCCGCGGAACGGAGGCGCGAACGATGACGACGCTCATCACCGGCGGAATGGGATTCATCGGCCTGCACACGGCCAAGGCGTTCGTTGACGCGGGCGAGGACGTGGTCATCACCTACTACCAAACGTGGCGCGAGCCCTCGTTCATCAAGGACGAGTTCGGCAAGCGCGTCATCGTCGAAAAGGCGGACGTCTCCCAGCCCAGCGTCATCGAGGAACTCGCGAAGAAGCACAAGACGGAGAACATCGTCCACCTCGCCGTCCCGGGCGTCGCCGCGCTCGGCCCCTACGAGGACTACCGCGTGAATATGAACGGCCTCATCGGCGTCCTCGAGGCCGCCCGCAACGCCGAGGTGAAACGCCTATCGCTCGCCTCGTCCATCGCCGTCTACCACAGCCTGCCCGTCGGCCCCTTCCGCGAGACGGACAGGCTGCCGGTGGAGTCGAGCAACCCGACCGAAACGTTCAAGAAGGCGTGGGAGATCCTCGCTTTCCACTACGCCGACCGCACGGGGCTGGAGGTCGTCTCGATGCGGATCGGCGGCATCTGGGGGCCCCTCTACCACTCGATGATGAACCTCCCTAGCAGGCTGGCGCACGCCGCCGTCAAGGGAACGGAGCCGGACTACTCCCGGGGCGTCCCGTTCGCCGAGGACAACGGAGACCTCTGCTACGTGAAGGACTGCGCGCAGGGCATTAAACTCGTCCAACTCGCGGACAGCCTGCAGAGCCGCGTCTACAACGTGAGTTCCGGCGTCGCCGTCTCCAACCAAATGCTCGTGGACGCCGTGAAGGCCGTCAAGCCGGACGCGAACCTCCCGCTGCAGGAAGGCAAAGGCCCCGCCTACAAAGAGGAGAACTACCTGGATATGAGCCGCGCCCGCGACGAACTCGGCTTCGCCAACGCCTACGCCCCGGAAACCGCGATGGCCGACTATCTCGCGTGGCTGGACGAAGGCAACGAGAAGTAGGACCGCGGTGGCCGCGCTCAGCATAGGAGTCGTCGGCTGCGGCGCCATAGGCCGCGCCATTCTGCGCGCCGCCGACGAGGGCGCGCTCGGCGGCATCGAGGTCGCGGGCGCGGCCAGCCGCGGGGAGCGGAGCGCCCGGGAATTCCTCGCCTCCCTCCGCCAGCCCCCGCCCTATATGAGCGCCGGCGAACTGATTGAGCAGGCCGACCTGCTCGTCGAGGCCGCAGGCGCGTCCGTCGTCCCGGATCTGGTCGCGTCGGCGTTCGCGGCGGGCAAAGGCGCGATGGTCATCAGCGTCGGCGCGCTCATCGCCCACCCCGAGTTGCTGGACAAGTCGCGGGAGACCGGCTGTCGCCTGCTGATGCCCTCGGGCGCGATCATCGGCCTGGACGGAATCAAGGCGGCGGCGATGGGCCGCGTCGACCGCGTCGTGATGGAGTCCCGCAAGGGCCCCGCCGCGCTCGACGGCGCGCCTCACGTCGTAAAGAACAACATAGACCTCTGGGCGCTCGAAGAGGAAGAGGTCATCTTCTCCGGATCGGCGCGGGAAGCGTGCGACGGATTCCCCGCCAACCTCAACGTCTCCGCCGCCGTCAGTTTCGCCGGAATCGGCCCCGACCGCACCGCCGTCCGGATGATCGCCACGCCCGGGCTGGAGCGCAACTGCCACGACGTGGAGGTCGAGGGCGAGTTCGGGCTGATGCGCCTCCACCTCGAGAACATTCCCGGCGAAAACCCCAAAACCGGACGTCTGACGGCAATGTCCATCATCAGCGCCCTCCGGCAGGAAGCCGACCCCGTCCGCCTGGGCACGTAAGGAGCGCGCGTCCCCGTCGGGAGGCTTCCGCGCCTCAGTCCTTCCCGCCGTGGGCGGCGCCGGATATAATGGCCGCAATGGAGGACGGCCTATGAGTTCGCCCGACCGCATGGCGGAATTGGCAAGAGTCGTCGGCAACCTCGTTCAGGCGATGGAGGAGATGGATGCGCGCGAACGCGAGCGCGAGGAGCAACTGCGGGCGATAGACGAGAAGTTCGAAGCGGGCATGCGCGAAATCGACGAGCGGAGCCTGGCTCGCCAGCGCGAATACGACGAGCGCCAGCGCGAATACGAAGCGGGCATGCGCGAACTCGACGAGCAGAGCCAGGCTCGCGAGCGCAAATACGAAGCCCTCATGCGCGAACTCGACGAGCGGAGCCAGGCTCGCCAGCGTGAGCACGAAGCTCGCATGCGCGAACACGAAACCCGCCAGCGCGAACTTGACGAGCGCATTCGCGTGCGCGAAGAGCGCACTCGCGCTTGGATGAGCCTTCGGGAGCGGAGCATCCGCCAACACGATGACCGCATCCGCGAACTGATAGCCGCCGTGAACTTGCTTCAGGCGGACTTGGCCCGCATCGACGCCGCCTCGTAACTTGGGCGGGAACCGGCGGCGCTCAGCCGCACGGCGTTGCGGCGGCGGCGGTTTTCGTCAATAATAGGCGCGGGCGGCTTGCAAGCCGCCGAACACGATAGCAGGGAGCGTCTTTTGCATCCGTTCTCCTACGTTGCCCCGCGCACGCTCGACGAGGCCGTCGAAATCCTCGACCGGCGCGGCGAGCGCGCCCGCCCCTTCGCGGGCGCCACCGACATCCTCGTCCAACTCCGCGCCGGAAGATTCGAACTCGACGCGCTGGTGGACCTCAAGGCCGTCCCCGAAACGACCGCCCTCTCCCTCGACGGCGGCGGTCTCCGCATCGGCGCCGCCGTCCCCTGCTGCGAAATCTACGAAGACGCCGCTGTCCGCGCCGCCTTCCCCGGCCTCATAGACGCCGCGTCGCTCATCGGCGGCATTCAGATCCAGTCGCGCGCCAGCCTCGGGGGGAACCTCTGCAACGCCTCGCCCAGCGCCGACGGCGTTTGCCCGCTCATCGTTCACTCCGCCGTCGCCAAACTCCGCGGGCCGGAGGGCGAGCGCGACGCGTCGGTTGAGTCGTTCTGCACGGGGCCCGGCGCGAACGTTCTGCGGCGCGGCGAACTGCTCGTCGAAATCGAACTGCCTCCGCCCCCCGAACGCTTCGGCGCGGCCTATCAGCGCTTCATCCCGCGCAACGAAATGGACATCGCCGTCGCAGGGGTCGCCAGCGCCGTCGCGCTGGACGAGGACGGCGCGGCCATCGTATCGGCGCGCCTCGCGCTCGCCGCCGTCGGCCCCACGCCCATCCTCGCCGAGCGCGCCTCCGCCTTTCTGATGGGCAAACCCCCGACCACGGAGACTTTCGCGGAGGCGGGGAAGATCGCCGCGTCGGAGGCTTCTCCCATCGCCGATATGCGCGGCACGAAGGAGCATCGGCTCCAACTGATCGAGACGCTTACCCGACGGACGCTCGCTGTCGCGCTCGCCCGCGCCCGAACCAGCCGCTAAGAGCAGGTGATGATGACGCAACAAGAGGCCCCCGTCCGCAAAATTACCGTCGCCTGCGACGTCAACGGCTATCCGGCGGAGTTCCTGGCCGCGCCGCATCAGTCGCTTCTCGAAGCGCTCCGCGAGGCGATGGGGCTCACGGGAACGAAGGAAGGCTGCAACGACGGCAACTGCGGCGCTTGCACCGTCGCGCTCGACGGGCGCATCGTTGACTCCTGCCTCGTCCTCGCGGCGGAGGCCGACGGCAAGCGCGTGGACACCATCGAGGGGATGGCGCCGCCGAACGGGCTGCATCCCTTGCAGCAGGCGTTCTTGGAAGAGGCCGCCCTCCAGTGCGGGATATGCACGCCCGGCTTCCTCGTCGCCGCCAAGGCGCTCTTGGAGCGCGAGCCGGAGCCCGACGAGCATCGCATCCGCCTCTGGCTCGCGGGCAACCTGTGCCGCTGCACCGGCTACGACAAGATCGTGCGCGCCGTGCAGCGCGCCTCGAGCGAAATGAGCAAGCCCGCTCCCGCGGGCGGCGCCTAGCGCAAGGAGCGAGAGATGACCACCACGACCGACCGCCCCGCTCAGCAATTCAACGTCGTCGGAACCCGCCCCATCAGGCACGACGGCGTCGACAAAGTCCTGGGGCGCGCTCAGTACGGGGCCGACCTCAAACTGCCCGGCCTCATCCACGGCGCCGTGCTTCGCAGCCCCCACGCCCACGCCGTCATCAAGCGCGTGGACGCGGCGAAGGCCGCAGCCGCCCACGGCGTGTTCGCCGTCATCACCGGCGAGGATATGCCCGTCTCCGCGTCCGAACTGCTGGATATGGGCGAGGAGGTGACCGACCTCCGCTGGATGAGCGAGCGCATAATGGCGCGCGGCAAAGCCGTCTACAAGGGCCATCCCGTCGCCGCCGTCGCCGCCGTGGACCAAAACGCCGCGCTCGAAGCCCTCAAACTGATCGAAGTGGACTACGAGCCCTTGCCCGCCGTGATCAGCCTGGAGGACGCGATGGCCCCCGGCGCCGTCGTCATTCACGACGACCTCGTGGGCGACCACCTCGGCGAAAAGGCGCGCGGCACGAACGTCGCGGAGCACACCCGCATCGAATTCGGCGACCCCGACGCCGCGTTCGAGCAGGCCGCGCACGTCCTCGAGCGAACCTACACGATCTCCCGCGCCCATCAGGGCTACATCGAGCCCCACAGCGCGACCGCCTTCTGGAGCCCGGACGGCAAACTCGCCGTCTGGACGACGACGCAGGCGCCTTTCGGCGTCCGAAGCAACTTGGCGCAAGTCCTCAAACTGCCCGTCTCCGCCGTGAAAGTCACCCCGATGGAGATCGGTGGCGGATTCGGGGGCAAGATCCAACTCTACTTGGAGCCGCTCGCCGCCGTGCTCTCCAAGAAAGCCGCCCGCCCCGTCAAAATGGTGATGGACCGCAAGTCCGTGTTCGACGCGACCGGCCCCGGCCCCGGCGGGCAAGTCACCGTGAAGATGGGCGTGGACGCGAACGGCGCAATCGTCGCCGCCACCGCCGACATCCGCTATATGGCGGGCGCCTACCCCGGCTCCTCCATCAGCGCCGCCTCCGTCGGCGTTTTCGCCTGCTACAAAGTCCCCAACCTTCGCATAGACGCCTACGACGTCGTCATCAATATGTCCAAGACCGCCGCCTACCGCGCCCCCGGCACCCCGCAGGCCGCGTTCGCCAGCGAGTCCCTCGTCTCCGAACTCTGCGAACGGATCGGAATGTCCCCGATGGACTTTCACTTGCTCAACGCGGCGGAGGAAGGCGACCGCAGGCCCGACGGCCCGATCTTCCCCCGCGTCGGCAACAAAGCCTGCATGGAGGCCATCCGCGACTCCGCCCACTTCCAAAGCGCGCTGCAGCGCGAGGGGCCGGACGGCAAACTCCGCGGGCGGGGGATGGCCAGCGGCTTCTGGAACGGCATCGGCAACCGCTCCTCCGTGACCATCAACGTCAACGACGACGGCGTCGTCTCCCTCGTGGAGGGCAACCCCGACATCGGCGGAACGCGCGCCACCATCGCAATGCAGGCGGCGGAGATCCTCGGTCTGCCCGCCGAAGACGTCCATCCCGCAGTCGTGGACACCGACGCCATCGGCTACAACGACCTCACCGCGGGCAGCCGCACCACTTACGCCAGCGGGCAAGCCGCCATAGAAGCCGCGCGCCTCGTCGTCGAGGAGATGAAGAAGCGCATGGCGCTCGTCTGGGAGACCGACCCTGAGAACGTCGAGTTCGAGAACGGCGTGTTCCGCAACAAAGTCGCGCCCGACCAGCGGTTCGCTTTCAAGCAAGCCGCGGGCAAACTCGGGCAGACCGGCGGCCCCGTCGCCAAGACCGGCTCGGTCAACGTGCGCGGCTCCGGCGGCGGCAGTTTCGCCGCGCATCTCGTGGACGTGGAAGTCGACCCGGAGACCGGCAAAACGCAGGTCATCCGCTACACCGCCGCGCAGGACGCGGGCAAAGCCGTTCATCCCTCCTACGTCGAGGGGCAGTTCCAGGGCGGCGCGGCGCAGGGCGTCGGCTGGGCGCTCAACGAGGAGTACTACACCGACGAAGACGGCGTGATGCTCAACTCCAGTTTCCTCGACTACCGGATGCCCACCGCGCTCGACCTGCCGATGCTGGACACGATCATTGTGGAGACGCCCAACGCGAACCACCCGTTCGGCGTGCGCGGCATCGGCGAGACGAGCATCGTCCCCCCGGCGCCCGCCGTCGCCAACGCCATCGCCGACGCCATCGGCGCCCGGCTCTATCAGACGCCGATGAACCCCGCCCGCGTGATGGAGGCGCTGGCCGCCAAGCGGAACGGCGCGAACGGGCGTTAGGGCGCGCAGCGTGGCGGTCGTCTTTATGCCCATCACGCTCAGGGCGCACACCGGCGGCGAGGCGAGGCTGGAAGTCCCCGGCGCGACGCTCCGCGCTCTCGTGCGTAATCTCGACGAGCGCTGCCCCGGCGTCCGCGAGCGCCTCGTCCATCCGGACGACCCCGACCGCCTGATGCCCGGCCTCGCCGCCGTCGTGGACGGCGAACCGACCAATATGGGGTTGCTCACTCCGCTCGGCGAGGACTCCGAGGTGCACTTCCTGCCCGCCATCGCCGGAGGCGCGTAATGCGGCTCGCGTCCCGAATGGCCTTGCTCGGAACGGAGACGGCGTTTGAGGCTCTTGCCCGCGCCAAAGCCCTCGAGGCGCAAGGCCGCGACATCGTCTTCCTCGGGATCGGCGAGCCGGACTTCGACACCCCCTCCCACATCGTCGAGGCGGCCAAAGACGCGCTGGACGCCGGCCACACCCACTACGTCCCGTCGGCGGGAACAGCCGCCGCGCGCGAGGCCGTCGCCGCAGACGTCGGGCGCAGGTTGGACGCCGAAATCCCCGCGTCCCGCGTCGTCATCACGCCGGGCGGCAAGCCCATTATGTTCTTCACGATCCTCGCGCTCGCCGAGGAAGGCGACGAGGTCATCTATCCGAATCCCGGCTTCCCCATCTACGAATCGATGATCCGGTTCGCGGGCGCGACCCCCGTGCCGATGCGCCTCCACGAGGAACTCGGCTTCAACCCCGACCCCGACGAACTCGCCGCGCTGGCGACCCCGCGCACGCGCCTCATCATCGTCAACTCGCCCAACAACCCTTGCGGCAGCGTCATCCCCGCCGATACGCTCCGCCGCATCGCCGAACTCGCGGCCGAGACGGACGCCGTCGCGCTCTCCGACGAGATCTACAAAGACTTCCACTACGAGGGCTCGCACGTCTCCATCACGAGTTTCCCCGGAATGTGGGAGCGGACCGTCGTGCTGGACGGCCTCTCGAAGAGTTACGCGATGACCGGCTGGCGGGTCGGCTACGGCGTGCTGCCGGAGCCGCTCGTGGAGCCGGTTACGCGGCTCGTCACCAACAGCGTCTCCTGCACGGCGGCGTTCGCGCAGGTCGCGGCGGGCGCCGCACTGCAGGCGCCGCAGGATTCCGTGCGCGAAATGGTCGCGGAGTTCGCGGAGCGCCGCAGCCTCCTCGTGGACGGGCTGAACCGGCTGCCCGGCGTCTCCTGCCCGATGCCCGGCGGCGCGTTCTACGCCTTCCCCAACATCGCGGGCACGGGAATGACCAGCGCCGAGTTCGAGCGCGGGGCGTTGGACGAGGCGGGCGTCTCGCTCCTGGCCGGAACCTCTTTCGGCGCATACGGCGAGGGCTACGTCCGCATCTCTTTCGCCAACTCGCAGGCCAACATCCGCGAGGCGCTCGCCCGCCTGCAGCGCTGGCTCGCCGAACGCTAGCCGGGAGCGGCGCGCGCCGCCGCGAACCTCGCCCCCTTTGCCCGTCGTTCCCCCACAGGCGGGAATCCCGCCCCCTCTGTCCCGTCGTCATTCCCGCGTAGGCGGGAATCCAGTCGGCGCGCAAGCGCCGAACGGGCGCGCAACGCATCGTCTCCAAAGCGCCCCATGCGCCACGTCCTGACTGCGAAAGCCGAACCTACTGGGAGCGCCCTGCCCAGGCGGGAACCTCGCGCCCGCCCAAAACGGCGAACGCCCCGGCTCGCGTGGAGCCGGGGCGCCTTCCTGTTCCCTCGGACGCTCCGCATCAGCGAAACGCCTGAGGGCGCCCTGCCGCCGCCCGCAAGGACCCGCCGTGAGGCCCCCGCAAAGGCGCCGCCTATGGGAGATGACCGGTCTCGACCGAACCAGCCCCTAGCGGCGAGCAGCGGGCGAAGCAGCAGCGCAAGGTAATGACGTATACACTACTGATCACCCCCTTTCTGCGGCCTACCGCCGCAAACCTTATAGTACTGCGCCCCGCCGCGTTCGGCTAGCCCATCCTGCGCGAATTTCGCGCCGAATCCCGGACGCCGCCGGATAGTCGCCGTTCCGCCTAAGAAGGCGTCCAATAGCGCGCATGGGCAGGAATTCGGCAGGCGGCGCCCCCGCGAGCCCGCGCGCGGACGCGCTACTCCCCCTGCGCCCACTCCCGCACCTCCGAGAGAGGCCCCCGCATGGCGAGAAAGATCTTGCCCCGCTTGGCGCCGCAGGCACGGCAGTACAGGTTCCGCTGAGCGCGGAGGCGGACGATGCGGAGGCCGCAACCCGGGCACTGAAGGCCGGCGGCGCGGCGGTCAGCGGAGGGCGGCGGCGCGAGCTCAGGCGCCCGATGCGACGTCGCGCGGGGATTCGCCCCCAGCCGCTCCGCCCAGCGCTTCCACTTGTCGCCGTGCGGCTGCCGAACGCGCCCCGCCCCAATGTGCGCGAGTTCATGCCGAAGCGTCTCTCGCGCCTGTTCGTCGTCCAGCCAAAGCGAGAGGCGAATGAGGTTGCGGTCAAGGTACGCCTTGCCGAGAAGCCGCCGCATGCGCCCCGACCACTCCAAGCGCGGCGCCGGAACAATGCGATGCTTCTTCGCCAGTTCCAGCAGCAGCAGACGGACGGACTCGCGGGTCTCGGCGGGCGTCGCGCGCGGAGCATCCGGTAGCGGCAGTTGCGCCTCGCGCGGGAAGTCGGCCATTGGGGTTTGCGGCTCAGCCGGCCGCTCCCCGCGCCCGGAGCCAGTCATAGCGGCTTGTGGCTCAGCGACGGCGTAGGAACTCGGGCGTCGCCCTCGACGGCGCGGCGCGGCTTCTCGGGGCAGCGTTCGGCGAGCGGGCACGCATGGCAAAGCGGGCGTCGCGCCTTGCAAACGCGGCGTCCGTGCGTGATGAGGTAGACGTGGAAATTGAGCACGCGCTCCGGCGCGACGGCCTGCTCCAGCGCGTCGTGCGCGCTGTCCGCCGTCACTTTCGGGCCGATGAGCGCGAGCCGCTTGGCGACGCGGTGAATATGCGTGTCCACCGCCATCGCGGGCTGATCCATTGCGAACGACAGCACGACGCCCGCCGTCTTCGGCCCGACGCCGGGGATTTCGCGCAGCCAGGCTTTCGCCTCGCCGAGCGGAAGCCCCGCGAGGAATCCGATGTTGAAGCCGCCCGCGCGGTCGAGGACGGAGCGGAGCGCCTGCTGAATGCGCGGCGCCTTCTGACGCGCGAGGCCGCCGCTGCGGATCGTCTCGACGAGGTCGCCCTCGCTCGCGTTCATCACGGCCTCCCACGTCGGATAGCGGTCGGAGAGAGCCGCGAAGGCGCGCTCGGCGTTCAGATCGGACGTGTGCTGCGAAAGGATCGTCCAGACGAGTTCCGACACGCCGTCCAGCCGGGCGCGGCGCGTCGGCTTGCCGTAGAACCCCTCCAGCAGATCATAGACCTCGCCGGGGGCGTAGGGCTTGACGCCCCGCGCGCTGCGCGGCCGCATCGCCTTGCGGCGCGCTCGAGGGGCGGCGCTAGGCATCGATTCCCGCCAGATGCGCGTCGTCCTTATGGAGAGCGACGCGCATCGCGCCGCCGCGCTCCACCTCCAGCAGCGTCACGGAGGCATAGGGCGTCTTAATGAACTCCTCGCGGTGCGCGGCGTCCGGCAGACCCTGCGCGATGGAGACGGCCATCCGAACGGGCGAGTCGTGCGTGGCCGCGAGAACGGCGCAGGCCGGATGCGCCTCCGCCGTCCGGCGAATGAAGCGCGCGATCCGTTCGCGGAGCGCGGCGAGATTCTCTCCTCCGTCGAACGTGACGGTTTCGGGGGCGGTGCGCCACCGCTCGAAGAGGCCCGGATCCTCGCGCTCGACGTCGGCGACGAACGCGCCGGCGAAACGTCCGTAGTTCAAATCGCGCAGCAAGGAACTGCGGCGGACGGGAAGGCCAAGCGCGTCGGCGACGGGCTTGGCGGTCTGGAGGGCGCGCCGCGCGGGCGATGCGTAGACGGCGGCGATGGGCTCTCCGGCGAGGCGTTCGGTCAGCGCCGCAACCTGCGCTCTGCCCACCTCGTCCAGCCCTCCGCCGCCCTGCACCCGCCCTTGAACGTTCCAATCGGTGCGGCCATGGCGAACGAGGATCAAGCGAAGCATCGCCGGAGATTGTAGCGCATCAGGCAAGGCGATGCGCCGCGCTCCCATGTTTACGGGGAGTATTCGCGGACGGCGGCGCCGTAGCGCTCCTCGAAGGCGGCGCGGAGCCGCTCGAAGAGGGCGCGGTAGGCGCCGGACGCGAGGGCGTCAGTGGTCATAATGACGGCGTCCTCGCGGTTGTCGGAGTAGTAGCCCTTCCGGACGCCGGTCTCGCGGAAGCCGTACTTGAGATAGAGGGCTTTGGCGGCCTCGTTGGAGACGCGCGCCTCCAGCGTGACGAATTGGGAGCCGCGCGCCATTCCCAGTTCGACCGCGCCGATCAGCAGCAGTTCGCCGAGCCCAAGACGCCGCTTCTCCTCGCGGACGGCGATAGAGACGATATGCGCCTCGTCCGCCATATGCCAGACACCGAGGAAGCCGGCCACGCTGCGGCGCCGCAGCGGAGGCGGCGCGGGCTTGTTGCGGCGGAAGAGGCGGCCGAGCGCGCCCGGCTTGCGCTCGACGGTCAGGTACTCGCCCTCCTGCACGCAGACGAGGTGCTCGGCGATGCGGTTCCGCATCTCCTTGCGGTAGTTGGTGGGCGGCCAGAGCGTGGGGAACGCCTCGCGCTCGATGGCCGCGACCTGATCGAGGTCGTCCCAGTCCATCGGGCGCAGCGAGTAAGGGAATTCCGTTTGCGAGGGCACGTTCCGTGAACCGCCGCATCGGGCGCGGCGCGTTTGGCGTTTGGCGAGGCGGGAGGCCCAGTATACTCCGGCGTCAGGCGCTTGGCTTGAGCCGATGGAGCGCCCCCGGCGCAGCGCATGGATGCGGCCTCGCAACCCACGCGCTGTCTCATCTGCAGTGAACGAGCGCAATGGGCGGACGGACGGCGGAACGTCGTGTACACTGGCGGACGCGCGCCAACGCCTCGCTGCGCTACGCCATCCCGGCGCGTGATAGGAGAAGGCGACGCCATGAACATATCCTTCACGCTAAACGGCGCGTCCGTTTCCATTGACGCGCCGCCCGCCACGACGCTCCTCGACCTGCTGCGCGACCGCCTCGAACTGCGCGGGACGAAAGAGTATTGCCATAGCGGGGTGTGCGGCGCCTGCACGGTCATCGCCGACGGCCAAGCCGTCAGTTCGTGCAGCCTCCTCGCTCCGCAGATGGAAGGCAAGGACATTCTCACCATAGAGGGGCTGACTCCCGAAGAGGGGCTGCACCCCATTCAGCAAGCGTTCGTGGACAACTTCGGCCTGCAGTGCGGCTACTGCACTCCGGGAATGATCCTGCTGACGAAAGCGCTGCTGGACGAGAACCCCGCGCCCACCCGCGAGGAGGTCGTCCGCTATATGGGCGGCAACATCTGCCGCTGCACCGGGTACGCGGGCATCCTCCGCTCCGTCCAAGCGGCGGCGGCCGCAACGCATCCGCCGCAATGAGGCGTTGCGCGCTCGCCCCGCGCAACGCCCTGCGGACGAACGCTCACCCGCCCTGCCCGTGAAAGCGTAACCTACCTGTGGTTCCGCCGGGGCAGATGGGAATCCACCAGACGGCGCTCGCTGCCCCGCCCGACGCATTGTAGTAGAATTACGCGCCGCGCCGGGAGCGCGCAATCCGGCGGGCGCAGGAGATGAGCGGATGCAAATTGAGTTCGGCGTGGTCACCTCGATGAACTGGCTGGCCATCGCGGTCACGGCGGTGGCGGGCTACGCGCTGGGAGCCGTCTACTACATGGCGCTCGGCAAGCCGTGGATGGGGGCGGCGGGGCTGACGCCTGAGATGGTCGCGGCGCGCAAGAACGAGAACACGCTCTCCTACGGCCTCGCGGCCTTCGCGTCCGCCGTCGGCGCCGTGATGCTCGCGTTCATTATTCGGGCGGCGGACGCGAAATCCGCGCCCGAAGGGCTGCTCATCGGCCTCATCGTCGGCGTCGCCATTACGGCCGTGGGGCAGATTCCGAACTACGCCTTCCAGTACCGGGGGCTGAAACTCTACCTGATAGACGCGGGCTACCCGATGCTGCAGATGATCGCGGGCGGAATGATCCTGGCGGTGTGGCGGTAGCGGCGACGCGGATGGGGCCGGCCGGCGGAGGCGACGACCTCGGAAGCCGCGTTCGAGAGGCGCTGGCGCGGACGCAGGCGCGCTTCTTTCAGACGCAGCGCGCGGAAGGCTACTGGCTGGGGGAATTGGAGTCCAACCCCACGATGGAGGCCGAGCACGTGATGCTCGCGCGCTTTATGGGGTCGGACGAAGGCGGGCGCATTCCCCGCGTCGCGGAGGACATCCGGCGCAGGCAGTCGCCGGACGGCTCGTGGCGTATGTACTACGGCGCGCCGGGCGACCTCAGCACGTCCATTGAGTGCTATTTCGCGCTGAAATTGGCCGGAGACGCGGCGGACGCCCCGCATATGACGCGGGCGCGGGAGTTCATCGTCGAGGCGGGCGGCGTTCCCAAGGCGCGCGTCTTCACCAAGATATGGCTCGCGCTGTTCGGGCAGTGGGACTGGGGCGCGACTCCCTCGATGCCGCCGGAGATGATGCTGCTCCCCAAGTGGGCGCCCCTGAATATCCACCGCTTCGCAAGTTGGGCGCGCGCGACCATCGTTCCCATGACCATCATTCTCACGCTCAACCCGACGCGCCCCCCGCGCCCGGAGGAAGGAATCGCGGAACTTTACCCCGGCGGGAGGGCGAATTACACGCTCTCGCGCTGGAAGACGAGCCCGTTCTCGCTGCAAGGCGGGGCGCTGCTCGCCGACAGGCTGCTGCGCCTCTACCGCAGGCTGCCGTTCACGCCGGGCCGGAAGATGGCGCTCCGCGCCGCGGAGGACTGGATCATCGCGCATCAGGAGGCCGACGGATCGTGGGGAGGCATTCAGCCTCCGTGGGCGTACTCGCTCATCGCGCTGAGCGCGCTTGGCCATCCGCTCGACCATCCGGCGATTGCGAAAGGGATGCGGGGATTCCGCGGCGAGTGGAGCGTTCCGTCGGATGACGGAGCGGCGCTGCGCGTGCAGGCGTGCCTCTCGCCGGTGTGGGACACGTGCCTGGCGATGACGGGGCTGCTGGACTCCGGCGTTCCGCCGGACCATCCCGCGATGCGGCGGGCGGCGCGGTGGCTTTTGGACAGGGAGGTGCGGGTGAAGGGCGATTGGGCCGTTCAGAGGCCGCGCCTGGAGCCCAGCGGTTGGGCGTTCGAGTTCCACAACGATCATTACCCGGACATAGACGACTCGGCCATCATCGTGATGGACTTGGCGCGGACGCGCCTCGAGGACGAGGCCGGCGAGGATGCGCGGAAGGCGGCGATGCGGCGCGCGGCGGCGTGGCTGGAGGGCATGCAATCGTCCAACGGCGGTTGGGCCGCGTTCGACCGGAACAACGCCGCGCGCTACCTGGCGAGCATTCCGTTCGCCGATTTCGGCGAGTTGCTCGATCCGCCGAGCGCGGACGTCACCGCCCACGTGCTGGAGATGTGCGGCAGGCTTGGCTATGGGAGGGATCATCCGGCTGTCCGCCGGGGGCTCGCCTACGTGTGGCGCGAGCAGGAGCGCGACGGGGCGTGGTTCGGGCGGTGGGGCGTCAACTATATCTATGGAACGGGGGCGGTTCTGCCCGCGCTGGAGGCGTTGGGGGAGGATATGCGGCAGCCGCGGGCGCGGAAGGCGGTCGAGTGGCTGCTGGCGCGGCAGAACGCCGACGGCGGATGGGGCGAGACGTGCGCGAGTTACGTAGACCCGTCGCTGCGCGGGCGGGGAGAGAGCGCGGCGTCGCAGACCTCGTGGGCGCTGATCGCGCTGATCGCGGCGGGGGAGACGGAGGGCGAGGCCGTCCGCAGAGGCGTCGAGTTTCTGCTCGACCGCCAGCGCGTGGACGGGGAATGGGACGAGCCGCAGTTCACGGGTTGCGGATTTCCGGGCTACGGCCCCGGCGACAGGCCGGGCGAGCGCAAGCCGTCGAACGCGCAAGGCGCGGAGTTGAGCGCGGCGTTTATGATCAAGTATCACCTGTACCGCAACTACTTTCCGTTGTGGGCGCTTGGGCGCTACGCGGAGCGGACGGGAATGATCGGGCGCGGGCGGCGGGGCGGCGCGCAGGATAGAGAATGCGGGCTTGACGGCGTTGCCCCGAAAAGCGTTGCGTGCTAACCTATGCGCCGCTTACGCGCAAGCGTAGAATGGAGCGGCGGGGAGTTCCCCGAGGCGGCGTTCGGAGCGTAGCCCGCGCTTTCCGAGCAGGCCGCCCGCAACGCATAGAGGAGCATACGATGGCGAAACTGAACACTCCCATCAAGGCGCGCCTGCCCAAGCCGTTCGCTCCGCCGTTTGACGCCTGGCTAGACCGCGCTCCTCCTTTGGCGACGCACGCGGCGATCAGCGGCGAGTTGCTGGAGCGTTCGGGGGACTCGTTGAAGAATGGCGGGGCGGCGGGGAGAGTGGCCTCGTCAGAGGAAATCTACGGGGCCGCCGCTCACGCGGTCAAGAAGATAGCCCGTAAGCGCGGATGGCCGCACCAATCGCACGACTCGCTGCGCCGCATCACGGACTACTTGGCGCAGCAGGCGAAAGGCAAAGTGACGGATTCCCAGTACATCGGCAGCCTGTTCGGGGACTTGGGGGATTCGCACAGGAACTTCTACAACGATAACCTGACCGAAGACGAACTGCAGGAGATGCGGCGAACCTTGAAGGTGTTTCTGCGTCTCCTGCGCGCAGCGGATAGGCAAACGCCGAAAGGAACGCCTCCGCCCAGCAACCAGGCGTATAGGAACGACGCGCTGGGCTACCTCAGAAAGTACGGCGTGCCTAACCCCGCTCATCGGACGAGCGCCCCGGGAGGGGGCGGCGCCCGCCGTTCGTGAGGAAGGAACAAGAAGCGGAATGAACGCCGCAGTCACCCGCATAACCGTCGAAACGACGACCGCGCCCGAGTTCCTCGACATCACCGAGGACGTCCGGAGGCGCGTCGAGGAATCGAGAGTCCGCAACGGGCTCGCGTGCGTCTACTCGCTCCACACGACCGCCGCCGTCGTGATCAACGAGAACGAGCCGCTCCTCCTGAAGGATATGGAGCATTTCCTCCGCCGCATCGCGCCGGACGACGCCTACTACGCGCACAACGACTTCGCCGTCCGCACCGTGCATATGACCGCCGACGAAGAGCCGAACGGCCATTCGCACTGCGCCCACCTGCTGCTGCCCTCCAGCGAGACGATTCCGATCATTGACGGCGAACTGATGCTGGGCCCCTGGCAGAGCGTGTTCGTCGTGGAACTGGATCCCCGTCCCCGGACGCGCGAGGTCATCATCAGCGTCCACGGGGACTAGGCCCGGCGATGGCCGCCGCGCCACGGGCGGCAGAGGCGCGCCCCGAATCCTCCGATCTCGCCGGCGCCTACGCGCATTGCGCCCGGATGGCGCGGGCGCGCTACGAAAACTTCAGCGTCGTCTCATGGCTTACGCCGCCGCGGTTCCGCCGCGACCTGGAAGCGGTCTACGCCTTCTGCCGCGCCACCGACGATCTGGGCGACGAGGCGGACGGCGACCGGCTCGCGCTGCTGGACGAGTGGGAGGCGCAACTGAACCTCGCCTATTCCGGCGAGCCCGCCCATCCCGTGATGATCGCGCTGCAGGACGTTGTCAGGCGGGCGGAGATTCCGCCGGAGCCGTTCCGCAAACTCATTCAGGCCAATCGCATAGATCAGGGAACCGGCCGCTTCGCGACCTACGCCGACCTGTTGCGCTACTGCGATCATTCCGCCAATCCCGTTGGCCGCATGGTGCTCCACGTTCTCGGAGCGGCGTCGGAAGAGAACGGGCGGCTTTCGGACTCGACCTGCACGGCGCTGCAACTCGCCAACTTTTGGCAAGACGTCGCGCGCGACTACCGCATAGGGCGCGTGTACTTGCCGCAAGAGGATCTGCGGGCGTTCGGCTGCGCGGAGGAGCGGATCGCGGGGGGCGCCGCGGACGAGGCGTTTCGCGCGCTAATGCGCTTCGAGGTCGACCGGGCGGCGGCGCTGTTCGCGGAGGGCGCGCCTCTGGCGAACCAGCTGCGGGGGCGGGCGAAACTGGCGGTCGCGCTGTTCAGCAAGGGCGGAATGCGCGTGCTGGACGCGATCCGCGAGCAGAACTACGACACGTTGAGCAAGCGCCCTGTGGTGACCCGCCCGCGCAAGGCTTGGCTCGCGCTCGGCGCGGCGCTCCGGATGGCGGCGCGGCGGCCGCTATGACGCTCCGGCGGGACAAAAACGCCCTCGACGCCGCCTACGCGGAGTGCCAGGCGATCACGAAACGCGAGGCGCGGAACTTCTACTACGCCTTCCTCGCGCTGCCGCCGCGCCGCAGACGGGCGGTCTACGCGGCCTACGCATTCAGCCGCCTCGCGGACGACATCGCGGACGGCGCGGGTGGCGCGGAGGAGAAGCGCGCCGAACTCGCCAGCCTCCGCCTGCGCCTGAGCGACGCCTACGCCGGACGGCCCGACTGCCCCGTTCTCGCCGCGCTCGCGGACGCGGCCAGCGCCTACGGAGCGCCGGAGTCGCTCTTCCAGGACGTGATCGGCGGCGTGGAGATGGACCTCGCGCCCCGGCGGTTCGAGGATTTTGGAGCGTTGAAGCGCTACTGCTACCACGTGGCCTCCGTAGTGGGGCTGATCTCCATCCGCATATTCGGCTACCGCGACGAGCCGCCCGCCGAGGAGGCCGCAGTGGACTTCGGAATTGCGATGCAACTCACCAACATCCTGCGCGACCTGCGGGAGGACGCGGAGCGCGGGCGCCTGTATCTGCCGCTGGACGAAATGGCGCGGCACGGCTATTCGGAGGACGATCTGCGGCGCGGAACGGTGAACGAGGAGTTTCGAGCGTTGATGGCGGCGCAGGCGGCGCGGGCGCGGCGCTACTTCGCGTCGGGCGCGCGGCTGCTCCCGCTCGTCGAGGCGGAGTCGCGAGGCTGCGCGGAGGGGTTGCTGCGCCTGTACTCGCGCCTGCTCGACCGCATGGAGTCGCGCGGCTGGGACGTCTTTTCGCGTCGGGCGAGCCTTTCGACGGCGGAGAAACTGGCGCTGACGTGCAAACTTTGGACGAACGCCAAACTGCGTCGGGCGCTGGGGCGGTGACGTCCGCCGTCGTCGTGGGCGGAGGGATTGCGGGGATGGCCGCCGCGCTGCGCCTCGCGCGGGCGGGCGCGAGCGTCACGCTCGTCGAGCGGCGCCCCTACCTGGGCGGGCGGGCGTATTCGTTCACCGACCCGGAGACGGGGCAGGAGGTGGACAACGGACAGCACGTCTTCCTGGGCTGCTGCGCGGCGTACCGCGGCTTCCTCGAGGAGATCGGCTCGCTGGATCTGACGAGCCGGCAGAAGCGGCTGCGCGTGGAGGTGCGCTCGCCGGACGGCAAGCGTGGAACGCTCGCCGCGCTGCCCCTGCCCGCGCCGCTGCATCTGCTGCCGTCGCTGCTGCGCTATCCCCACGTTGGCCTGCGCGAGAAGGCGCGGGCGGCGCTCGCGCTGCTGGCGATGCGGCTGGAGCGCGACCGCGACCGCCCCGCGCTGCGGCGGCAATCGCTGCGCGACTGGCTTCGGGCGCGCGGGCAGTCGGAGCGGGCTATCGCTGCGTTCTGGGATCTGATCGTCATTCCCGCGCTCAACGATTCATCGGCGGACGTGTCGGCGAGCGCGGGGTTTATGCTGTTTCAAGAGGCGTTGCTGCGGAGCCGCGGCGGCGCGAGCATCGGTTGCGCGAAAACGGGGCTCTCCGCCCTGATGGGCGACCCTGCGCGGCGGCGCCTTGCGGAAGCGGGGGCGACCACGCTGACCGGCAAAACGGCGGAGGCGTTCATCGTGGAGAACGGGCGGATCGCGGGCGCGCGCCTCGCCGGAGGGGAAACGCTGCGGGCGGACGTTGTCGTCAGCGCGCTCGCCCCGGAGGTTCTGCTGCGCCTGCTGCCGGAAGAGTGGCGGACGCATCCGGCGTTCGCTCCGGCGGGAACGCACGAGTGGTCGCCCATCGTCAACTTGCACGTTTGGTGGGACAGGCCGGTGATGGACTGCGAATTCGCCGCGTTCGTGGACAGCCCGGCGCAATGGGTGTTCAACCGCTCGCGCATCGCGGGCGAGGAAGGGCCCGGGCAGCGGCTGACCGTGTCGCTGTCGGCGGCGTGGGAGTTTTGGCCAATGAGCAAAGAGGAACTGCAGGCGGCGTTCGTTCCCGAACTGCGGCGGCTGTTTCCGGCGGCGCGGGACGCCAACGCGACGCGGTTCATCGTTGTGAAGGAGCGGCGGGCGACGTTCCGCTCGCTGCCCGGCGGGCCGGACAACCGCCTGCCCGCCGTCACGCCCATCCGCAACTTCTTTTTGGCGGGCGATTGGACGGCGACGGGATGGCCTTCGACGATGGAGAGCGCGGCGTTGAGCGGCGCCGCCGCCGCTGATGCCGCCCTGCGCTCGGAGGCCGCAGCGTGAACACGCTCGTGCTCGCGCCGTTTTCCGCCGCCGGCATTGCCCGCCTCGCCGCGCTGGGGCAGGTCGCGCATGAGCCGTGGACGGAGACGGGGACGCTGTGGGATCCGGAGGAGTTGGGCGCGCGGCTGACCGCCGAAGGGTTCGACGCGCTCGCGGTGGAGGCGGATTTCCTTTTCGAGGAACTCTTCGACGCCGCGCCGGGGCTGCGTATCGCCGCCGTGTGCAGGGGCGCGCTCAACCACGTGGATTTGGACGCGGCGACGGAGCGCGGCGTCGCCGTGACGCATACGCCGGGGCGGAACGCGCAGGCCGTGGCGGAGTTCGTCGTCGGGCGGATGATCGCGCTGGCGCGGCATACGCAAGAGGCGGAGCGCAGCGTCCGCGAGGGGGAATGGACGGAGCCGGCGGAGGCGTACATCCGCTTTCAAGGACGCGAGTTGGCGGGGGCGACGCTAGGCGTCATCGGGCTGGGGGCGATTGGCCGGGCGGTCGCGCGGATCGCCGGCGGCTTCGGGATGCGCGTCCTCGCCTACGATCCTCACGCGCCGGAGGCGGAGGGCGTGGAGACGGTGGCGTTGGACGATCTGCTGGCGGCTTCGGACTTCGTGTCCGTGCACGCGCCGGAGACGCCGGAGACGGCGGGGATGCTGAGCGCAGCCCGCATCGCCGCGATGAAGCGCGGGGCGTATCTCGTGAACGCAGCCTCGCCGTCGGTGGCCGACTCCGCAGCGCTTGCGGCTGCGCTCGCGGAAGGCAATCTCGCGGGCGCGGCGCTGGACGTTCACGAGGCGCATCCGATTCCGCCGGATTCGCCGTTCCTGGGCCTGCCGAACGCGCTGCTCACGCCGCACGTCGGGGGCGCGACGCGGGAGACGGTGGAGCGTCACTCGGCGATGGCCGCCAGGGATTTTGAGCGGTTCGCGCGCGGGGAGCGCCCCGAGCATTTGGCGAACCCCGATGTCTGGGGGCGTCTGCGGGCGCAGGGCGTGGGGTAGGGGCCGCTTGCGCCCCGCAGCGGAGAATTCCCGCTAGGCGGGCGGGGCGGTGGCTATGCAACGGTCTCGCGGAGACTAGAAGCGTTTGCGGACGAAAGCGCTGGCGGCGAGGCTGCCGACGAGAGCGGCTGCGACCCAAGCGAGGACGGCGCCCGCGCCTGCGGTGAGGCTTGCGAAGATGCCGACGGCGCCTGTGCTGCCGAGCGCCAATTCGAACGGAGCGTCCGCGAGCCAGTGGCCAATGAGGTTGCGCCTGGGGTCCACGCGGTCGTAGTGGGCGAAGAGGCGGTCCCGGTATTCCCGCACGTGCAAGCCGTTGGGCCCGCGCCACTGACGGGACGCTCCGAACAGCCAGCCGAGCGAGGTTCGCTCGCAGCCGTCAGGCAGGCGCTCCAACTCGAATTCTTTACCGAAAGGGTGTGTCCGCAACGCGCGCTCCATCATGGGGGTATTCGTAACCTAGCGGCTCTCCGCTTGTCCGCCCTTGCAGTGTGAGCGCGGGCAGGCGATGCATCACGCCTCTATGAACCATAGATTAGTCTACGCCGTCCGCCATGGGGGCGTAAGGAGCAATTGTCCGGGAATCGGGCGATTTGCGATGGGCGGCGCCGAGGAGTGGTGCCGAGGGTGGGACTCGAACCCACACGTCCGCGCGGACTGCGGATTTTAAGTCCGCCGCGTCTGCCGTTCCGCCACCTCGGCCTCTCCTTGATTATAGGCGCAAGGCGCAGTCATCGGCGCGGCGCGTTTCATTCCGCCTGCGCCCTGGGAGGGGGCTGTTCCTTGCCCCGTTCCCTTCCGCCCCCTAACATAGCGCGCGAAATGAACGCCAACCTCCGCAACTTGCCGAGCGTGAGCGACGCGCTCGCGCAGCCTCCCGTCGCCGCGATGCTGGCCGCAGGCCATCCGCATAGCATCGTGACCGGCGCCGTCCGCGAGCGCGTCGCCGAGGCGCGCGCCGCCGCCGCGAGAGGCGTCCCGCCGCCGTCCGCCGGGGACATCGCCCGCGCCGTCGCGGACGCCGCCGAACGCAGCGCGGCGGACTGGCCCGCCCTCGTGATCAACGCAACGGGCGTCATTCTGCACACCAACTTGGGCCGCGCCCCGCTCTCCGCCGAGAGCGTTCGCGCCGCCGCGTCCGCCGCCGAAGGCTACTCGGACTTGGAGTTGGATTTGGCCGACGGACGGCGCGGCGACCGGCATGCCGCCGTCGCGCAGACGCTGCGTCAACTGACCGGCGCGGAGGACGCCGTCGCGGTCAACAACAACGCGGGCGCGATGTTGCTGGGGCTCGCCGCCGTCGCCGCCGGGCGCGAGGTGGTCGTTTCACGCGGCGAGGCGAGCGAGATCGGGGGCGGCTTCCGCATTCCCGACGTGCTCGCCCAGAGCGGGGCGAAACTCGTGGAGGTGGGGACGGTCAACCGAACTTACGCCCGGGACTATGAGCGCGCCGTGACGGATCAGACCGCCGCGCTCCTGGTCGTTCACCGCTCCAACTTCCGCGTCTTGGGCTTCACGCACGAGCCTGCGCTTGCGGAGGTCGCCGCCGCCGGCGCGGCGCGAGGCGTTCCCGTCCTGCACGATTTGGGGTCGGGCGCGCTGCTCGACACGGCCCAATTCGGCATAGGGCATGAGCCGACGCCGCAGGAGAGTTTGGCGGCGGGGGCGGCGCTGGTGTTCTTCTCCGGCGACAAATTGCTGGGCGGGCCGCAGGCCGGAATCGCCGCCGGGAGCGCGGAACTCGTCGCGGCCTTGCGGAGCCACCCGCTGGCCCGCGCGCTTCGCGCCGACAAGATGACGCTGGCCGCGCTCCGCCGGACGCTGCTGCACTACGCGCGCGGCGAGGCGATAACGAAGATACCCATTTGGCGGATGATCGCCGCGCCGTTAGAGGAGTTGGACGCCCGCGCTATGGCGGTCGCGGAGCGCGTTGGGGCGGCGGCCTCCGTCGTGGACGGCGCGTCGCGGCTGGGCGGCGGCAGCCTCCCTACGGACGAATTGCCGACGCGACTCGTGAGCGTGGACGCATCCGGCGCGGGCGGCGCGTCCGAACTAGCGCGCAGGCTTCGGGCGGGCTCGCCCCCGGTGGCCGCGCGCATCGAGGGGGAGCGCGTTCTGCTCGACCCGCGCGCCGTTCCGCCGGAGCGCGACGCCGCGCTTGCGGACGCTGTCGCCGCCGGGCTTGCGGGCGAGGACTAGCCGAAGCGCGAGGCAATCTCCGCAACGGCGTAAGAAGGGTGGCGCGAGGGTCGCACCGTAGTTCCGGCGCAGCCCAACTTGCGCTACAATCCATATCAGCGGCGCGGGCGTAGCTCAGGGGTAGAGCATCTGCTTCCCAAGCAGAGGGTCGTGGGTTCGAATCCCATCGCCCGCTCCAGCATTAGGCGGCGCCCCATCATCAGGCGGCCTAATGCATGACCACCGTCATTCCCGCGAAGGCGGGAATCCAGCAGGCGGCGCGAACCGCCGCTCCCCTGCGCGCAAGGCCGCGCCCTGAACCGCGAAAGACCGTGAAAGCGGAACCCGCAGGGGCGCGGAGGTTACGCAGAGGGCTCACCGAGGAGAAGCCTATGACGACGTCAACGCCGGAAGCGCGCCCCGAGCAGGAGCGCATCGTCAAGCACGACGCCTACCGGGCGTTCCAGGCGAGGGAAGGCATTCCCGTCGTCACCGGATTCGCCGTGGACGACCTCCGCGCCCTCGAACTCGCGCCGTGGGCCCGCCTCGACTGCCTCGGCGCGTACATCAACCTCGACGGCGCGGGCGACACCAACGACGCCTACGTCGCCGAGATCCCTCCGGGCGGGAAGATGGCCCCGGAGCGCCACATCTTCGAGAAGAACGTCTACGTCCTCGACGGGCGCGGCGCGACGCTCGTCGGCGACGACCCCAACAGCAGCGTGAGTTTCGAATGGAAGCGCGGCAGCGTCTTCTCCATTCCCATCAACGTCCGTCACCAGCATATGAACGGCAGCGGCGCCGAGCCCGCCCGATTCGTCGCGGTGACGACCGCCCCGCTCACGATGAACCTTTTTCACAACGAGGGCTTCATCTTCGACAACCCCTACGTCTTCGAAGACCGCATCGGCGACCCCAAACGCTTCCACGGCGAGGGTCAAATGTGGACGGCCACCACCGGACGCACGAACGCATGGGAGACGAACTTCGTCCCCGACATCGAGACGTTCACCACCTTCTCATGGAAGGAGCGCGGCGCGGGCGGCGCGCACATCAAACTCGAACTGGCCGACCAGACGCAGACTGCCCATATCTCCGAATTCCCCGTCGGCACGTACAAGAAGGCGCACCGGCACGGCCCCGGCGCGCACGTCATCATCATCAAGGGCGACGGCTACTCGCTCCTGTGGCCGTCGAGCGGGAGCCCCCGCGACGGCATGGAGCGCGTCGACTGGAAGCCCGGCTCTATGGTCGTTCCCCCCAACGGATGGTTCCATCAGCATTTCAACGGCGGCGCGACTCCCGCGCGCTACCTCGCCTTCCGCTGGAACAGCCAGAAGTACTACTTCTCGCTCGGCTCCGCGATGGAGGGCGACACCGACGTGGACGTCAAGATGGGCGGCGCGCAGATCGAGTACGAGGACGAGGATCCGATCATCCACGAGACGTTCGCCGAGACGCTCGGCAAGGCGGGCGCGGAGTCGCGCATGGCCGAATTCATTCCGCGCCTGCGCGCCTGACCGCAGGCAAGCCCGTCACGCCAGCAGGTACACGAAGAACAGCCCCGCGACATAGGCGGGCGGGAGCAGGAACGTCAGATAGCGCAGCGGGGCGAGCGCCGCCGTCTTGAAACTGCGGATGATGAGGAAGCCCGCCGCCATCAGCCCGATGGCCGACCCCGCCGCGACGAAGTGGGCGTCGGTCATTTCGCGCAGCAGCGGCCCGCCCGCGAAGAAGAGCCCGGCGATGGGGATGACGAACAGGTTGAACGCGCAACTCCCGTAGATGTTGCCAATCACCAGGCCGTAAGACTTCCGCAGCGCGGCGGCCACGGTGACCGACGCCTCCGGCAGCGTCGTCACGATGGAGACCAGCAGCACGCCGATGAAACTGCGCCCCAGCCCCGACGCCTCCGCGATGCCGTCCGCGCTCAGCGCGAGAAAGTACGCCGCGACCAGCACGACCGCCGCCGCTCCGAAGAACCCGCCCCACACTTTCGCCGCGCTTCCGCCTCCGCCTTCCGCGTCCGCAGGCTCCTCGGCCGCCGCTTCCGCCCTCCCCGCGCTCCCCGCGTCGTACACCAACTTCATCCCTACGACGTACCCGACCGCGATCACGACCGCGCCCGCGCTCGTCGGCCCCAGCCCCCAGTCCCCCAGCCAGCCGAATCCGAACGCGATGACGCCGAGAACGACCGCCACCGCCACGAGCGTCTGCGTGTCCTTCGGTTGATTGCTGAACAGGTTGCGGACGCCGAACACGATGGCGACCATCGAGATGGTGAAAATGTTGATCATATCCGCGCCGAACACGTTGCCCAGCGCGAGCTCGGGAGCGTCGATCCGAACCGCCGTAATGTTGGTCACCAGTTCCGGCAGCGAGGTCGCCACGCTCACCAGAATCGTGCCTACCCACAGCGCGCCCCAGCCCGTGACGTCCGCCACCTGATCGCCGAAGCGCGCGAGCATAATGCCGGCGAGCACCACGACGATTGCGCTGGCGAGAAAGACGGGAACCGCGACCGCGAGGCTGTCCATACGGCGGAAACTCCTGAAATCACCGAGGCGAACGCCTGCGGAAGGGTTGCCGAATCATAGCGCATCCGATAATGGCGCGCGAGTTGGCGGGCCCCGTGGTTCCCGCCTACGCGAGAATGACGGACGGAGGGGGAACGGCGGGGCAGGCGGAGGGACGACGGGGGGAGACGCGAGGCGTTACGCAGGCTAGCGGGAGGGGTTATCATAGGCGCCGCGCCGCAAGGCCGAACACAACGCCAGGAACGCAAGGAGAGAAACCGCTATGGACATCACGGCGCTCGCGCAAACCGCCCAAGCCCTCGTCGCGCCCGCGAAAGGCATACTCGCCGCCGACGAAAGTTCGGGAACCATCAAGCGCCGGTTCGACTCCATCGGCGTCGAGAACACCGAGGAGAACCGGCGCGACTACCGCGAGATGCTCTTCAGCGCGGAAGGCGCGGAGAACTACGTCAGCGGCGTCATCCTCTACGACGAAACCATCCGGCAGAAGGGCGCGGACGGAACCCCGCTCGTCGATCTGCTCCGGAGCAAGGGCGTCATCCCCGGCATCAAGGTGGACACCGGCGCGACGCCTCTCGCCGGGTCGCCCGGCGAACTGGTGACCGAAGGGCTCGACGGCCTCCGCCCGCGCCTCGAGGAGCACTACGCGCTGGGCGCGCGCTTCGCCAAGTGGCGCGCCATCCTCACCATCGGCGACGGCGTCCCCAGCGAGAAGTGCGTCGCCGCCAACGCGCACGCCCTCGCCCGCTACGCATCCCTCAGCCAAGAAGCCGGCCTCGTCCCCATCGTCGAGCCCGAAGTCCTCATAGACGGCGCGCACGACATCGAAACCGACCAGCGGGTCACGGAGCGGACTCTCCGCGAGGTCTACGCGGCGCTGGCGCTCTTCGGCGTCGCGCTCGAGGGGACGCTCCTCAAGCCGAATATGGTCACGTCCGGCTCGACCGCGCCGAACCGCGCGCCCGCGCCGGAGGTCGCCGTCCGAACGGTGGACGTTTTCTTGCACACGGTTCCCGCCGCCGTGCCCGGCATCGTCTTCCTCTCCGGCGGACAGCCCGACGACGAGGCGACGCTGAATATGCACGAGATCGCCCGCCGCGGGGCGGAGGTCAACGCGCCGTGGGAATTGAGTTACTCGTTCGGGCGCGGATTGCAGGCGCTGCCGCTCAACGCATGGCTGGGCGACGCCGCCAACGTCCCCGCCGCGCAGAAGGCGTATCTCCACCGTTGCAAACTCACAAGCGCCGCCCGGCAAGGCGCCTATTCCGAGGCGCTGGAGGAGGAACTGGCGGCAGTGTAGGATTGCACAACTTGCCGTCATTCCGCGTAGGCGGGAATCCAGAAAAGGCGGCATCGTATTGGAACGGCGCGGGGCGGAACGCCCTGCGCCCCCGCCGCGCAGAGCGGGAGCAAGGAGGACGCAATGGCGTCGTTGGAACGCTGGTTCTGGATAGTTGGAATTGTCATCGTCTTGGCCACGGTCGTGATCGTCAGCATCAACCCGGCGGACGCTCTCCTGAACGTGGCGGAGCGGAGCACGGGAATCGGCGTGGGGCTCGTGATCGCCGCGATTGCGCTCCGCATCGCCCGCAAGAAGGAAGGCCGCTGACGAGGCGCAGAAGGCGTATCTCCAGCGCTGCAACTCACTAGCGCCGCCCGGCAAGGCGCCTACTCCGGGGCGCTGGAGAAAGAACTCGCGGCAGTGGAGGAGCGAACGGCGCCGCGAGGGCGGCGCAGGGCGCTTGGGGAGCGATGGGGCTGCGCCGCCTGCAGAGTCGGCAAAGGCAGCCGCATGGCTGCCTGCCGACGGCGGTTCTCCTTCCGTCTACGACGCGGACAGCATCTTGCCGCGCGGGTTGCGTTCGCGTCCGATTTCGGCGAGTTCGTGGATGACGACGGAGACCCAGAGCACAAAGGCCATCACGCTGGTGATCACGTCGGTGGCGACGCGGAGGAGTTCCGAGGAGTCGGTGTGCTCGCCGGCGGGGGTCGCGCCCGCGGATGTGGCGATGAACTCAATGGCCACGCCGATGATAAGCACGGCGAACGCGGATTCGAAGAGAATGCGGTAGCCCACGCCGTTGGTGTGGGCGAGCACGGTGTGCAGCGCGATGATGAACGAGCCCGCGAAAAGGAACACGACTATGGTGGTGGAGATTGGGTGGCCCGCCCCGAATTCGCCTTCGTAAGGGGAGAGGAAACGGACGAGGGCAGAGGCGATGATGAGGACGATTCCGCCCGCGACGATCAGCGCCCGCGCGCGCGGCGTTCCGTCCTCGGCTCCGACGCGCAAGGCGAGCAGGATGGCGATGCTCATCGGAACTGCGAAGAAGACGCCCCAGGCGATTCCCGCCGATTCGGACCCCAGGGTGTTCTCGAATCCGATGGTCGAGGAGAGAGCCCAGACGAGCCTGAAAGCGGCGAGACCGGCCACCGCCTGGCCGAACAATCGCAGCACGTGGTCTTTGCGGCGAATGAGCATCACCGCCACGATCAGCAAACCGGCGACTTCGTGCCAGTGGCTGACCTGAAGGAGCACATGCTCCCCGTAGAAGTTCAGATTGTACATCTCCAGCCTCCCAACTTGGCGGGATGGCGGGGAATATAGCAGATTCGCGGGGCGCGGCCAACTGCGCCGCCGTCAGGGGCGAGATTCCCGCCTGCGCGGGAATGACGGGACAGGGGGCAAGAGGCGAGATTCCCGCCTGCGCGGGAATGACGGGACGGAGGGGAACGACGATGCGCTGCGCGCCTCGTCCGGCGCTTGCGCGCCGACTGGATTCCCGCCTGCGCGGGAATGACGGGACGGAGGGGAACGACGATGCGCTGCGCGCCTCGTCCGGCGCTTGCGCGCCGACTGGATTCCCGCCTGCGCGGGAATGACGGGACGGAGGGGAACGACGATGCGCTGCGCGCCTCGTCCGGCGCTTGCGCGCCGACTGGATTCCCGCCTGCGCGGGAATGACGGGACAGGAGGGAACGACAATGCGCTGCGCGCCTCGTCCGGCGCTTGCGCGCCGACTGGATTCCCGCCTGCGCGGGAATGACGGGACAGGGGGGCGAGGAGAACCGCCCCGAATTTGCAATTCGGGGCGGTTCCTTCCGGCTATGAAGCGGACGGCGTTTCGCCGCGCGGATTGCGTTCGCGTCTGCTCTCGGCGAGTTCATGGACGACGATGGAGACCCAGAGCACAAGGGCCATCACGCTGGTGATCACGTCGGTGGCGACGCGGATGAGTTCCGAGGAGTCGGTGTGCCCGCCGGCGGAGGACGCGCCCGCGGATGCGACGACGAACTCAATGGCCACGCCGATGATGAGCACGGCGAACGCGGATTCGAAGAGAATGCGGTAGCCCGCGCCCTTGGTGTGGGCGAGCACGGTGTGCAGCGCGATGATGAACGAGCCCGCGAAAAGGAACACGATTATGGCGTTCGATATCGGGTGGCCCGCTCCGAATTCGCCTTCGTAAGGGGAGACGAACCGTACGAGTGCCGCGATGACAATAAAGGCGAGTCCGCCTGCGACGATCAGCGCCCGCGCGAGGGGCGTTCCGTCCTCGGCTCCGACGCGCAAGGCGAGCAGGATGGCGATGCTCAGCGGAATTCCGAAGAAGACGCACCAGGCGGTTCCCACCGAGTCGGACCCGAGGGTGCGCTCGAATCCGATGGATGAGGAGACCGCCCAGACGAGCCTGAAAGCGGCGAGACCCGCCACCGCCTGGCCGAACAGCCGCAGAACGTGGTCTTTGCGGCGAATGAGCATCACCGCCACGATCAGCAAGCCGGCGACTTCGTGCCAGTGGCTGATCTCAAGGAGAACGTGCTCCCCGTAGAAGTTCAGGTTGTACATCGCCAGCCTCCTCGTTTGACGGGATGGCGGGGAGCATAGCAGATTCGCGGGGCGCGGCCAACTGCGCCGCCGTCAGGGGCGAGATTCCCGCCTGCGCGGGAATGACGGGACAGGGGGCAGTAGGTTCCTGCTTTCGCAGTCAGGGCGTGGCGCCTGGGGCGCTAATGAGACGATGCGCTGCGCGCCTCGTCCGGCGCTTGCGCGCCGACTGGATTCCCGCCTACGCGGGAATGACGGGACTGGGGGAAAGGGGCGAGATTCCCGTCTACGCGGGAAATGGACGGCGGCATGGGGCGAGGGGCGGGGTTCCCGCCTGCGTGGGAATGACGGGACAGGGGCAAGAGGCGAGATTCCCGCCTACGCGGGAATGACGGGACAGGGGCAGGGGGCGAGGAGAACCGCCCCGATTTTGCAACTCGGGGCGGTTCCTTCCGGCTATGAAGCGGACGGCGTTTCGCCGCGCGGATTGCGTTCGCGTTTGCTCTCGGCGAGTTCGTGGACGACGACGGAGACCCAGAGCACAAGGGCCATCACGCTGGTGATCACGTCGGTGACGACGCGGATGAGTTCCGAGGAGTCGGTGTGCTCGCCGGTGGGGGACGCGCCCGCGGATGCGGCGATGAACTCAATGGCCACGCCGATGACGAGCACGGCGAACGCGGATTCGAAGAGAATGCCGTAGCCCACGCCGTTGGTGTGGGCGAGCACGGTGTGCAACGCGATGACGAACGAGCCCGCGAAAAGGAACACGACTATGGTGGTCGAGATTGGGTGGGTCGCCCCGAATTCGCCTTCGTAGGGAAAGACGAAACGGACGAGGGCCGCGATGATGATGAGGGCGATTCCGCTCGCGACGACCAGCGCCCGCGCGCGGGGCGTTCCGTCCTCGGCTCCGACGCGCAAGGCGAGCAGGATGGCGATGCTCATCGGAACTGCGAAGAAGGCGACCCAGGCGATTCCCGCCGAGTCGGACCCAAGGGTGCTCTCGAATCCGATGGTCGAGGAAATCGCCCAGACGAGCCTGAAAATGGCGAGACCGGCCACCGCTTGGCCGAACAGCCGCAGAACGTGGTCTTTGCGGCGAATGAGCATCACCGCCACGATCAGCAAACCGGCGACTTCGTGCCAGTGGCTGACCTGAAGGAGCACATGCTCCCCGTAGAAGTTCAGGTTGTACATCTCCGGCCTCCTAACTGGGCAGGGATGGCGGGGAATATAGCAGATTCGCGGGGCGCGGGCAATTGCGCCGCCCGTCTGGGGCGAGATTCCCGCCTGCGCGGGAATGACGGGACAGGGGCGGCCGCGGTCGTGGAATTCGGCCATTGCCGCCGCTACTCCGCCCGCGCCACCCACACGAGGTCTTCCGCGTCCTCGGTTACGGGGCCGCCGTCGAAGCCGCCGTAGACGGCTTGCAAGTCGAAGCCGCACAACTCGAGCAGGTGCTCCATTTCGTAGCGGAAGGTGTAGCGCTGCTCGAAGTCGCGGACGAGCCGCCGCTCCACGACGCCCTCGTCGCTGACCTCCTCGATGATGAGGCGGACGTCGTTGATCTGCGTCACCGGGTCCCAGCCGTTCTGTCCCCAGACGATGATCGTTCCGCCGCCGGCGCGCTCGACGTCGCGCAGGTGGTGCGGCTGCGAGGCCATATTGTCGTCGGCCAGCGAGCGCGCGTCGGGGTTGAACGTATCAAGCGCGAGCGTTCCGCCGGGCGTCAGCCGCCCCCTCGCGCTGAGGAGCGCGCCGCGCTGCTCCTCGACCGTGAGCATGCTCTGAAAGGAGCGGAACGGCATCACGGCGAGAGGGAACCGCTCGGCGAGTTGCAGATGCGCCATATCGCCCGTTTGGAAGACGCACCGCTCGGCGAGGCCGCGATTCGCCGCTTTCGCCTGCGCGGCGGCGATCATCCGGGGCGACACGTCTATGCCTGTGACGGCGGCGCCTTCCGCCGCCATCGCCAGGCTAACGCGCCCCGTGCCGCAGCCCAGTTCGAGCGCGGGCCCGCCGTTCTCCCGCGCCAGCCCCGCGTAGAACGCGAGGTCATGCGTCAGGTCGGCGTAGACGGCGTCGTAGATGTCCGCCCAGTCGTCGTAGGGGAATTCGTAAGCCATAGACAGTTAGGCTACCTCAAATCGTCCGGCGCGGCGCCGCTCATCGCTCCCTCCATAAGCCCGCCGTCAAGCGGCGCCGACGCTAGCGCGGATGGTCGCTCGCGTCCTCGTCGTCCCACGGCGCGTCGTTGCTCTTGACGGCTAGGTAGACGGCGAACAGGGCGAGCGCCCCGCCGGGGATGACCGTCGCCCAGCGCGGGGTCTCGCCCAGCGCGATGAACGCGAAGAGGATCGCAATCGTAGGCCGGGCGGCTAAGGCAAGCGCCACGTTCGTGGACGACCAGTGCCCCAGCGCCCAGTTGATGATCGAATACCCCACCGCCTGCGGAATGATCGCTCCCATCCCAATCCAAAAGTAGGTCTCCCCGGGCAAGCCGAGCAGCGGCGCGCCGGACGCAACGGCGAACGCAAGCAGGAGCGCTCCCGCGATCGAGAAAACGACGGCGTCGTAGGAAAGGCTGTGAATGCGTTCGCGGGCGCGCCTCCCAACGACGAGATAGCCCGCGAAGCCTGCCGCCCCTATCAGCGCGTGAATGTCCCCTTGAATCCGCCGCGCGCTCCACGATCCGGTCCAATCGCCCGCCGTGATGAAGGCGTCCGCGAACAGGCTCATCGCCACGGCTAGAACGGTGAGCCGCCCGACCTTGTCGCCCAGAAAGTAATGCGCTCCCACCGCCACGAAAAGAGGGATTGTCGTGAGCGCGAGTTCGGAACTCGCCACCGACGTTTCCGAGAGCGAGGTGATCCAGAAGCCGAAGGACATCGCCAGAAAGAAGCCGGCGAGCGCGAGCAACGGAACGTCCTTCCGGCGGATGTCGGCGAACTGCCTCCGCGCCCGCAGACCGGCGAACGCGAGCATAATCACCGCCGCGATCAGCATGCGGTGCGCGGAGATCGCGATCGGATGCGTGTCGGCGAGCCGGGCGAAGATCGGCGTGAGGGCCAAGGCGGTTACTCCGACGCCCACCCACGCGCCCACCCGGAAGTGGCTTGGCCTTTGCTCGCGCTTCTCCAAAGCGCCGCCGCCCTTACGCATCCTCCGCCGCCATCCGCAGCCGCTTGGAGCACGCAAGGTTATGCGTCAGGCCAGCGTAGACGACGTAGGGGAACCCGTAAGCCATAGGCAGTTAGGCTATCTCAATCGTCCGGCGCGGCGCCGCTCATCGCTCCCTCCATAAGCCCGCCGTCAAGCGGCGACGCGCTAGTGCGGATGGTCGCTCGCGTCCTCGTCGTCCCACGGCGCGTCGTTGCTCTTGACGGCCAGGTAGACGGCGAACAGGGCGAGCGCCCCGCCGGGTACAACCGTCGCCCAGCGCGGGGTCTCGCCCAGCGCGATGAACGCGAAGATGATCGCCGCCGGAGGCTCGGCGGCTTGGGCAAGCGCCACGTTCGTGGACGACCAGTGCCCCAGCGCCCAGTTCATAATCGAATACCCCACCGCCTGCGGAATGATCGCCGTCATCCCAATCCAAAAGTAGGTCTCCGCCGACAGGCCAAGCAGCGGCGCGCCGGACGCAACGGCGAACGCAAGCAGGAAAGCCGCCGCGATCGAGAAAACGACGGCGTCGTAGGAAAGGCTGTGAACGCGCTCGCGGGCGCGCCTCCCAACGACGAGATAGCCCGCGAAGCCCACCGCCCCTATCAGCGCGTGAAGGTCTCCCTGAATCCGCCGCGCGCTCCACGATCCGGTCCAATCGCCCGCCGCGATGAAGGCGTCCGCGAACAGGCTCATCGCCACGGCCAGAACGGTGAGCCGCCCGACCTTGTCGCCCAGAAAGTAATGCGCCCCCACCGCCACGAGGAGAGGGATCGTCGTGAGCGCGAGTTCCGAACTCGCCACCGACGTTTCCGAGAGGGAGGTGATCCAGAAGCCGAAGGCCGCCGCCAGAAAGAAGCCGGCGAGCGTGAGCAACGGAACGTCTCTGCGGCGGATGTCGGCGAACTGCCTCGGCGCCCGCAGACCGGCGAACGCGAGCATAATCACCGCCGCGATCAGCATACGGTGCGCGGAGAGCGTGATCGGATGCGTGTCGGCGAACCGGGCGAAGACCGGCGTGAGGGCGATGGCGGCTACTCCGACGCCCAACCAAGCGCCCACCCGGAAGTGGCTTGGCCTTTGCGCGCGCTTCTCCAAAGCGCCGCCGCCCTTACGCATCCGCCGCCGCCGTCCGCAGCCGCTTGGAGAACGCAAGGTTATGCGTCAGGCCAGCGTAGACGACGTAGGGGATGTCCGCCCAGTCGAATTCGTAAGGCATAGGAAGTTTAGGCTATCTCAATCCGCGGGGCCTGCGGACGCCAACCCGCAAAGCAGCCGATGGCCGAGAGGCGCGCCGCCCGCTCATCGCCCGCCCATGCGCTGCAAGGCGCTGCGGACGCGCTCTTCGGTGGAGAGGCCGGCGTCGGCGGCGGCGCCGTCCTCGGATGCGAGGGCTTGCCGCGCCTCGAGGACGGAGTAGCCGAGCGCCATAAGCCATTGGAGGGCGGGGTCGCCGGTTCCGCCCGCGGCGGCCGCCGCGCCGGTCGTCACGGCGATGGGGGCGCCGATCTCTTCCTCCAACTTGCCTTTGAGGTCGAGGATGACGCGCTCGGCGGTGCGCTTGCCGACGCCGGGGGCGCGGCTGATCGCGGCGGCGTCGCTCGAGACGATGGCGGCGGCGAGGTCTTCCGGCGGGAGGACGCTGAGCACGGCGAGCGCGGCCTTCGGCCCGACCTGGCTGACGCCGATCAGCATTTCGAACAGGCGGCGCCCCTGCTCCGAGGGGAATCCGTAGAGTTGCCAGTCGTCCTCGCGGACGATGAGGCGCGTGTGCAGGCGCAGGGGCGCGCCGGAGGCGGGCAACGCGCTTATCTCGTGGGCGGGGACGTAGACGCGCAGCAGAATTCCGCCGCCCACGCGGATGATCACGGAGTCCGCGTCTTTCGCCTCGAGGGTCCCCTCGACGCCTGCGACGAGGCTCATCGGACGGCCATCCTTCCCTCGGCGCGGCGCGTTTGGGCGTGGCAAAGGGCGACGGCGACGGCGTCGGATGCGTCCTCGGACATCGGGGCGTCGCCGAGCCCGAGGATGAGGCGAACGGAGCGCTGAACTTGCGCCTTCGTCCCCGCGCCGTAGTTGGCGACGGCGCTTTTCACTTTGGCGGGCGGGTAGCGGCGGATGGGGAGGCCGGCTTGCGCCGCGACGATCAGCGCGACGGCTTGCGCTTGGCCGACGGCGACGGCGGATTTCGCGCCGCGCTCCGGGGCCACGAACGGCTCCTCTACGGCGAGTTCGTCGGGCCGCCAGCGGTCGGCGACGGCGCGGAGCGCGTCGAAGAGGACGGCGAGGCGGACGGCGATCTCCTTCGAGCGTCCGCCGTCGAGAGCGCCCCAGTCGAGGCATTGCGGGGCGTCGCCGTCGAGGTCGAGGATGCAATAGCCCATCGTCTGGGCTCCGGGGTCAACGCCGAGGATTCGCATTGGGGCACAGGATGGCGGCTAGCGGCGTTTGCCCAAGCCGTAGCCGCTGCCGAAGCCGCCCCCGAAGATCGCAAGTCCGGCTAGGATCTGCCCTGCGAGTTCGCGCTCGCCTTGCCAAACGAGGAACACTAAGACGCCAACGACGGCGACGAGCGCGATGAAGAAGAATGCGAGAGCGAATCTGCGGGTCGAGTACGCCTGCTGGTGGTCGCGCTGGTTTCCTGCCTCGCGGTAGTCCAACACCTTGTGGATGTGTTCCGCGTTGAATTTCTCACGTACAGGATTGCTGGTCTGCCCGGCGATAGCCAGAAACTGACTGAATTCCTGTTGTATGCGGAGAGGGGCATCCTTCAGCGCCCCCGTGATGGGGTCGGAAGCATTTTCAGATTCTGCTCCGCCGCTATTGGCCCGAAGGGCAACGTCGTCCGAACCTGAGGCGCTAGGTTGGGGTTCGTTGTCTTCAGGCACGAGCCGCCCTCCTAGACTTGAAGGCAGGCCGCCCCAAGATCCACGGCCCGAACTGCCGCTCCAGGTAGCCGTTGATCTGCTCGGTGGCGATGACGGTTACGTACTCGCTCATCAAGACGCGCAGGTACCGGTCGGCCTGCTCTGACGTAATCTCTCCAGACTCGGCTGATGCGGTGATCACCCTGATGCCCCGGTGGAGCATCTCCTCGATCGTGTGGGTCTGGGCGTACTCCCACGCCTCCGCCCATTCCCGCTCCTCGTCGGTCAAAGGCAGGGCAAAGGGCTGTGCGACGGCGACCATATCGGACCCTCCTCTCGCCTGCTAACCCTAGCCTACCACAAAGCCGATTGCAACCGCTACTCGCCGCCGTACTTTTCGAGCGCCTCGTCGGTGAAGTTGGCGTTGGTGAACACTTGCTGGATGTCGTCCAAGTCCTCGATGACGTCCAGCAGGCGCAAGGTTTGGCCCGCGCGCGGGCTGTCCAAATCGACAATTGTGGTGGGGGCCATCGTCACCGTCGCCTGGGCGGGCTCGGCTCCGGCTTCCTTGACGGCGCCGGTGATCGCCTCCAGCGCGGCGGGCTCGCCGGTGATCTCCAGCGCGCCGTCCTCGACCTTGAAGTCTTCCGCGCCCGCGTCTATTGCGGCGAGCGCGACCTCCTCCGCCTGCTCCTCCGAGATACGCTCGATTGTGACGACGGCCTTGCTCTCGAACATCCATGCGACGGAGCCGGCCTCGCCGAGATTGCCGCCGCCTCGGGCGAAGGCGGCGCGGACGGCGGAGGCGGTGCGGTTGCGGTTGTCGGTGAGGGCTTTGGCCATAATCGCCGCGCCGCCGGGCGCGTAGCCCTCGTAGACGATCTCCTCGTAGGCCGCGCCGTCGCCGCCTGCGCCGAGTCCCTTCTTGACGGCGCGGTCGACGTTGTCGGCGGGCATATTGGCGGCGCGGGCCTTGTCCATCATCAGGCGCAGGCGGAAGTTCATCGCGGGGTCGCCGCCGCCGCCCTCGCGCGCCGCGACCGCGATGTCGCGGGCGAGTTTCGTGAAGAGCGCGCCCTTCTTCGCGTCCAGCGCGGCTTTCTTATGCTTGATCGTTGACCACTTGGAGTGACCGGACATGGGGGGCGGCTCCTCTCGCGCAGGTAATGGATTCAGGATAGGGCAAGCGCGCCCGCTCCGCCACCCGTTGCGCGCTTCACTGCATACCGAGAGAAGGCGCGGGGCGAGGCGAAAGGTTCATGGCAGACCGCTCGCGACCGCTCCGTTGAGCGGGAGCCGGCCTCAGCCCGCCCGGCGTTGCATCCGCCAAGTCGCCGGCGCAAAGGTCGGCCATGCGGCGGCGCGGGGCGCGAAATTGCGTTAGGATTGCCCTATGACGCTCGCAAGCAGCAATACGCGCGTCGGCGCGCTCAATCACATTGGCCTCGCCGTCGTCAGCATCGAGGAGTCGCTCCGGCAGTTCTACGACTTGCTGGATTCGCCGGACGCCGGACGCATTCTCGTGAACGAGGAGCACGGCGTGCGCGGCGCTTTCATCGAGCAAGGCGAGACGCATATCGAACTGCTCGAACCCTTGCGCCCGGACTCCGTCATCGCCAAGTTTCTCGAGCGCCACGGCGAGGGCATTCACCACATGGCGTTCACGGTGGACGACGTGGACGTGAAAGTCCGCGAACTCGAGGCGCTTGGCGTGCCCGTCATCACCGGCCCGCGCGGCGGCTTTTCGGGACGCATCGCGTTCACGGATCCGGCCAAAACGCACGGCGCGCTGCTCGAGTTCGTAACCCCCTACGCGCGCTGACCGATGGCCGACGCTCCTCTCCGCGTGCTGATCGCCAAGCCTGGGCTCGACGGCCACGACAGGGGCGCGCGCATCATCGTCCGCCTTCTGCGGGACGCCGGGTTCGAAGTCGCCTATACGGGGATACGCAAGACGCCCGCCGAAATCGCGCGGCAAGCCCGCGAGTTCCAAGCCGACGCGGTAGGCGTGAGCATCCTCTCCGGCGCGCATAGGGAACTCATCCCCGCCGTCATAGACGCGCTCCAGCGCGAGGGGCTCGAGCGCGTCCCCCTCGCCGCAGGCGGCATCATCCCTCCGCAAGACCGCGCCGCTCTCCTCGAGATGGGCGTCGTTGCAGTGTTCGGCCCCGGCGCGCGCTCCGACGCGCTCGTCTCCGCGCTGCGCGAGGCCGCCGAGGCGGGGCGCCGCTCGCGGGAACGCGATTAGCCCTCGCCTCTTGCGCCGCGGTATCCGGCGCGGAACGCTCCCCGGCGGAGACCTCCGCATAACTTCCCATGCCCCAGCAGGTTCCCGCTTTTGCGGTCAGGACGATTCGCCGAGGCGAGCGTGGAGCGGCGCTTTCGCGCCGCCTGCCGATTTTCCTGTCTATGCGCGTTTGTTGGGCGCCCTCCCAGAGTAAGGAGCGAGAGCGTGCTAGGATAGGCGCGCCGCTACGAAGGAGCGTCTATGACGACCGCAACAGCAGTCTCCGCGCCGGAGGTCATTGTCCGGAAGCCGAAGCGCGTGGCCGGAACGATCATCACCGGGCACGGCTTTCAGCATATGTACGCGGACGGGTTCCTCGTGCTGCTGCCGATCATTCAGGACGTTTTCTCGTTGGGGCCGGTCGCGCTGGGCTTGCTCTCGGCGTCGCGGCAAGCTGCGGGCGGCGCGCTGAGCATGGGCGGCGGCTTCTTGGTCGACCTCTTCTCCGGCAACCGGGGCATTCTTCTCGCAGGAAGCCTGTTCACGATGGCGCTCGCCTATCTGATCGCCGGCGCCGCGCCGAACACCGCCGTGCTGATTCTCGGCGTCTCGCTGGGCTCCGCCGCCGGTTCGTTCTGGCATCCGGTGGGGCTGGGCATTCTCTCTTACACCTTCCCGCGCAGCCGCGCGCTTATGATGTCGCTGCACCGCTCGTCGGGCAGCCTCGGCGAGGTGTTCACGCCGTTCATCGTCGCGGGCGCGCTCGTCTACACGACTTGGCGCGGCGTGCTTCTCGGCGGCTTCTTTCTCATCGCAATCGTCGCGGCCGCCCTGCTGGTGACGCTCGCGCGGTTGGGGCTTCCCCGCCGGCGGGTCGTTCAGCGGAGCGCGGAAGCGCAGTTCAAGAGCATCGGCGGGCTTTTCTCGAACCGCGTCTTGCCCGTTCTGCTCGCCGTCTCCGGCCTGCGGGGCATGGCCGACCGCGCCGTCATTTTCTTCCTGCCGATTCTCATCGCGCAGTTCCTGCGTCAAACGGAGGCCGACCCCAGCGACGCCCGCATCGCGGGGGTCGTCGCGCCGCACTTGGCGTTGATGGTCGGAACGTCCATCGTCGTCTCTCCGCTCATCGGAGCGTTCTCGGACAAGGTGGGCCGCAAGCCGGTGCTGGTGGGCGTGCTCTTCTTCTCCGCCGTGGTCACCGCCGCGCTCTCGTTCGTCGGCCAACTGGGGCCGCTCTTCCTCGGCCTCATCGGGCTGCTGGGAATCGTGCGCTTCGCGGGGGCGAACCTCGCGCAGGCGGCATCGCTCGACATCGCGGAGGGGCGGCGGATCGAGGGGAGCATGATCGGCCTTCTGTGGGGCAACAACGCGCTGTTCGGAGCGTTCTCGCCGCTTTTGCTGGGCGCGATCATCGCTTGGGCGTCGCCGCCCGGGATGGCGGACAACTACCGTCTCATTTTCCCCTACGCGACGGTCATCGCGCTGCTGGCGGCGTTCGCCTCGCTCTTTCTGCCGCCCATCGGCGGGCCGCGCTCCGCACGGGCGCCGGCGGCGTGACGGAGTAGACGGCGGAGCAGGAATTGGCGTATCCTATGGATGTTGCGTGGCGGGTGGAGCGGCTGGCTCCCCGCGCGCCGGGGGCAACGTAGCTCAGCGGCAGAGCGGGCGCTTCATAAGCGCTAGGCCACAGGTTCGAATCCTGTCGTTGCCACCAACAACCGCCATCCCCGATAGCCTAGACCATCCAAGAGGAGCGAAATGAGCCTCGTCCGCCTCATCGCCGCGTATGTCGTCGCCGTCGGAGCGCTGACCGGCCTCCACTTCATCGCCACCGTCATCTACCACGACGGCGCGCCGGAGTATCCCCTCTGGGTAGCGTGGAACTGGCTCATGGCCGCCGCTTTCGTTCCGATGATCATCGCAACGCTGAACGACAAAATGGCGATGCGGCGCGACTTGGGCGGGGATGACGGCCCGGTCACGCGGCGCTACCTGGAGGCGAACGTCCTCTTCTACGCGGCGGTGGGGCTCGCGATCTCCTTCTTCTGGAACTGGCTCTGGGGGTTCAATCCGGGCAGCGAAGGGGAGTGGGCGCAGGAGGCGCATGTTCAGGTATGGGCGGTCTTCCAGCCCATCTACGCCCCGGTCGCCGTCGCAACGGGCCTGCGCCTCTGGCGCAAAGGCTAGCGGCGCGCCTCCGCCTGCGCAGGGGGGGCGCGCCCCTCACGGACGGGGGGCGCCCGCGTCTATCTCCTGCGTCGAAGGCGCGCCCGCCGGACGTTTGCCCTGCAGGCTCTCGCGCCCCACGCCGAAGATGAGCAGCGCCGAGATTGCGTGCAGCGGCGCGAAGAGCCAGAACGCCGCCCCCGGCGAGTGCGCGCTCGCGGCCAGCGCGGCCAGCGGCGGGGACGTGAGCGCTCCCAACTCCCCAACGGCGCGCCGCAGCGCCTGCAGTTGCCCCCGCGCGCGCGTCGGCGCAATGTCGTAGGTGTAAATCGTCATCGCGCCCAGCGCCAGGCCGTTCGCCACGCCGACCACGACCGCCGCCGCCGCGAGTTGCGCGAAATTCGACGCGACCGGAAACACGACGAACGCGACCACCGACAGCGCGGCGGCCGGCCCGGCCGCCCACTTCCTCCCCAACTTGTCGGAGATGAACCCCGTCGGCGCGATCATTGCGAACGTCGCCAGCCCCGCGATGGTGAACACCGCCCCCGTGAGCGACGCGGAGTACCCCAACTCCCCCTGCGTGTAGAGCGGAAGCATCGTGTTCGTCACCTGCACCCGCGTGAACTGCGTGAACGTCGAGAAGAACAGAATCGCGTAGGTCAGCCGGTAGTACGGATGCACGTCCCGCGCCGCGCGCAGGTCGAAGAGCGGCCTCTTCTCGCGCTGCCCCTGCGGACGCGAAGTCTCCTTGTGGAAGAGCGCGATGATCAGCACGATCGCCGCCGTTCCCGCGTAGACGATGAACAGCCCCCGCACGCCCGCCAAGTCCGTCAGCAGCCCGCCGACCGCAGGGCCGAACGCCATTCCCGTGCTGCCGATGCCCATCAGCGCGCTCATCTGCCGCCCGCGCTGATCGCGCCGCACCATATCGAACGCCGCGATCTCCCGCCCGAACATCCACGCGCTCATCCCCACGCCCCAAACGAATTGCGTGACGATGATGACCGCGAAACTTGGCGCGAGCGCCGCCGCAAGCCCGCTCAACGCCGCGAGCGATGCGCCGCCGACCATCAGCGGCTTCGCGCCCAGCCGGTCGACGATCGCCCCCGAGGGCAGCATCGCGGCGGTGCGTCCGACCAACTGACTCGTGACCGCCTGCACGGCGAGCGCCTCCGACACGCTGAACGCCTGAGCGAGGTCGGGGAGCGCGGGAATGATCATTCCCTGTCCCAGGCTCATCAGCATCGAAGGCAGATAGATAAAGAGCGCCGCTGACGCGAGCGGCGGCGTTCGAGCGCGCAAGGGCGGGTCTCCGTTCCGGCGGGGCTGCGGGCAGCCGCCCCCGCATAGTAGCAGGCTATCGGACGACCATGCGCTCCACCCCCGCCTGCGGCGCGCCCGGAGCTCGCTTGGCGGGCAGCCCCTCCCGCGCCGCGAACACGAGCGCGAGCCCCGCGCTCAGCAGCAGCGGCGCGAACACAAGGAACGCCGCCGACGGGCTCGCCGCGCTCGCCACCGCTCCCGCTGCGAGCGGCCCCGCTATCCCCCCGGTCTCGCCGAACGACCGGCGCAGCGCCTGTAACCGCCCTCGCAAATGCACGGGCACGATGTCGAACGTGTACGTCGTCATCGAGCCCATCGCCATGCCGTTTGCGAACCCCATGAAAACGAGCGTCGCGCCAAGCGCGACCACGTTCTCCGCGAACGGCAGAACGAGGAACGCCGCTCCCGCGATGAGCGCGGACGGCGCGGCCACCCACTTGCGCCCCAATTTGTCGGAGACGAACCCCGCAGGCAGCACGACCGCGAACGTGGCCCCGCCCAGAACGGCGAACAGCAGGCCGGTCTCCACGGGCGAGTAGCCCAACTGATCCTGCGTGAAGAGCGGCAGCATCGTGTTGGTGACTTGCGTCCGCGCCAGAACGCCGAACGTGGCGATGAAAAGAATGAAGTACGTGAGCCGGTAATAGGGATGAATTTCTTTGAACGCGGTCGGATCGAACATCGGGCGGCTGCTCTTCGGACGCTCCACGTCGGCGCTCCGGTGCAGCAGCGCGAGCAGCAGGACGACCGCGCTCGCCGCGCCGTATAGGAGGAAGAGTCCGCGCACGCCGATGGGCTCCGTGAGGAAGCCTCCGATGGCCGGGCCGAACGCCATTCCCGCGCCGCTTATGCCCATCAGCGCGCTCAGCGCCCGGCCGCGCTGCTCCGCGGGCGCCATCTCCGCCGCCGCGGTCTCGCGCCCGAACATCCACATATTCTGACCGAATCCCCAAACGAACTGCAGCAGAAGAAGCAGCGCGAACGACGGAGCGTAGGCGGACCCGAAAAGGCATAGCGAGGCGATCAGCGCGCCCGCCGCCATCGGCGGCTTGGAGCCCCAGCGGTCAACTATCGCGCCCGTCGGGATGAAACCGGCGAACTTCCCGACCTGCTGCGCCGTGATCACCTGCGCCGCAAGCGCCCCCGACACGCCGTAAGTCTCCCCGAGAATGATCAGGGCGGGAATGATCATCCCCTGCCCGCTCATCATTAGCAGAGAAGGAGCGTAGATAAGGAGCGCGGCGCTCCAGAATTTGCGCGACATAGGCGGCGGGAGACTCCAAGCGAGACGGCGTGCGCAGGCTATCACGCCCGAACGCCCGGCGGTGATAGACTCAGGCGCCGCAGGGCGAATAGCTCAGCAGTGAGAGCGCCTGTCTTACACACAGGAGGCCGCAGGTTCGATTCCTGCTTCGCCCACCAGCGGCTCCGCTCCGCGCGCCGGAGGCGCGATGCTTGTCCGCCAGACTTGACCGCATAGCGCGGAGTCAAGGATCGGACCGCTTGTCCTGCGAACGCATGGAACAGGCGCCGCGTCGGCCCTATTCGTCGTCGGAAACCAGGGCGGCTTCCCGGAAGGAGGGCTCGCCGGGCACGGCGATGACCTCGCGAGGCTTGCCGGGCTCGCCCGACGATGCGACGACGCCGTCGTCCTCCAACTGGTCCATTAGGCGGGCGGCGCGGGGGTAGCCGATGCGGAGCCGCCGCTGCAAGAGGGAAGTGGACAACTGGCGGTTGGTCGCCGCGAGTTGAAGGGCGCGGTCGTAGAGCGAGTCGGCTTCGTCGAGGTCGGGGCCTTCGGCGGCGGCTTCGGCGGTCTCCACCTCGCGGGCCATCTCTTCGAGGGGGACGGCGGGAAGGTCGCCGACGGGCAGGTGCCGCCAGTGCTCGCTGAGCGCGGCGGTCTCGTCCTCCGATATGTAGACGCCTTGCACGCGGCGCGGCTTGGGCGAGTCGGACGAGAGGAAGAGCATATCGCCGCGCCCAATGAGGCGCTCCGCCCCGACGGAGTCGAGGATGGTGCGCGAGTCCACCTGAGAGGCGACGGCGAAAGCGATGCGGCTGGGGAAGTTCGCCTTAATGAGGCCGGTGAGCACGTCGACCGACGGCCGCTGCGTGGCGACGATGAGGTGAATGCCGGTGGCGCGGCCCAGTTGCGCGAGGCGGCAGAGGGACTGCTCGACGTCGAAGGACGCGGTCATCATCAGGTCGGCGAGTTCGTCGATGCAGATGACGAAGTAGGGCATCGGCTCGGCGGCGCGGGGGCTGCGGTTATAGGAGGCGATGTTGCGCGCGCCGGCCTCTTCGAGCAGTTTGTAGCGGCGCATCATTTCCTGAATCGCGCCCCGCAGCAGGCGGACGACCTTGTCGGGGTCTACGACGACCGGCGTGACGAGGTGCGGGATGCCGTTGTAGGGGGTGAGTTCGACGCGCTTGGGGTCGACGAGGAGCATCCGCACTTTCGCGGGGTCTTGGTGGCAGATGATGGAGGAGATGATGGTGTTGATGCAGACGCTCTTGCCGGAGCCCGTCGCGCCCGCGATGAGGAGGTGCGGCATTTTGAGGAGGTCTATGACGACGGGGTCGCCCGCAGTGGCGAGGCCAAGCGCGACGGGAAGCCCTCCGGCGGCGAGCATCCCCTCGTATTCCGGCGACTCCATCACGGTGCGGATGGTGACCATCGTGGAAGACTTGTTCGGCATCTCGACGCCGACGAGCGGCTCGCCGGGGACGGGAGCCTGGATGCGGAGCGTGGGGGCGGCGAGCGCGAGCGCGAGGTCTTTCTCCCGGGCCAGAATGCTGTCCACCTTGACGCGGTTGCGGACTTCCGATTGGACTTCGCGCTCCTCCTGAATGGCGAGCGCGCGGGCGCGGGCGGACATCGCCTTGCGGTTCCATCCGGGAACGAGGCCGAACATCGTGACGCTGGGGCCGGGGCGAATTTCCGAAACGCTGACCTCCACGCCGTGCTCCGCGAGCGTCTCCTCGATGAGGGCGGCGGTCTCCAGATGCTCCTGCGAAATCGCGGACGCGGCCACTCCCGGGGCGAGGGAGGCGAGCGGAGGAAGGGGGAAAGGCGCAGGCCCGGGCGCGGCGGCGTCCTCATCATCCTCAAGGCGCGTCCACGGCGTCCGCTCATAGGCGGCGGCAGGGGCTGCGCCGTTCTCTCTCTCGCCGTCGAGAGGAAACGCGACCGTCTCCTTAACGAGCGGCTCATCCTGGTGGAAGCCGTTCTCAGGATGCCCGCCAACCGGTTCGGGCCTATAGAGACCGTTCCCGGCGGGCGCGTCTTCGTAGGGCGCGGTGTCCGCCTCCGGGTCGGGGGCGTAGACGCCGTTTCCCGCCGCTCTCCCAACCGTTTCAGGAGCGTAGACGCCGTTCTCCGTTGTTTCGCCAACCGTTTCGGGAGCGTGGACGCCGTTCTCCGCAGGCGCGTCTTCGTAGGGCGCGGCGTCCGCCTCAGGGTCGATCAAGGCGGCGGCGACGGCCTCTTCGATGACGGGGTCGAGGGGTTGCGCGCCGGGACGGACATCCTCGGCGAAGGGTTCAGCCGGAGGGGAATCCTCGTAGGACTCGCGCTCCAAGACGGCGGTCGCCGCGCCGCCTATCGCTTCGGGCTCCGCGCCTTCGGGGTCATCCTCGTCGGCGCCGAGGCCGGGCCAGAAGTTGGGTTTCTCGTTCCGGGGCGGGGCGGGAGCGGCGGCGGGGCGGGTTGCGGACGGCGGGGCGGAACGGGTTGCGGAGGGCGGCGGCGGGGCGTAGCGGGGGGGCGCGGCGGTTCGCTGCGCGCCGGGAGCAATGTAGGCCAGGCCGGAAGGCGATGGGGAAGAGGGCGTGCTGTCCGGCGTCTGCCTGCCCGCGTAGGGGTCGGTCGCGCGCGCGGCCATGTCGTGGTACTCCGCGCCGAGGCTGCGTTTGCCTGCGGAAGGAGGCGCGGATGCGTTGGCGGCGAAGAAATCGTCGAGTTCCTCGCTCACCGTCTGAGGGCGGCGCATATTGCCGATGCCGCTGCTAATGCCGCTGCCGACGGCGCTTCCTGCGACTCTCGATCCGCGCCCTGCGGCGCGCGCGCCGCGTCCGGCGGCAGCCGCGCCGCGTCCCGCGCCCAAGGCGAGATGATTGAACGCCACGGGGGCGACGAGCCAGGCGCCGAACGTCAGGAGGACGATTGTGCCCAGCGCTCCAAGCGCGCCGTCGGAGCCGCGGACGCGCTCGCCGAACGCGCCGCCCAGCGGCGACTCGCCGATGAGCGGGAACCCCACGCTGAAGTAGGAGAGAACGGAGGATGCGCCGAGCGCGAGCAGGCCGAAGCCGAGCACGTAGCGCCACTTGCGGAAGAACTTGCGGGCGCCCCGCGAGAGGAGCCATCCGGCCCAGCCCGCCCAAGCGAGAAGCAGGATGAGGGACACGCCGGTTCCGCTCAGCGCGCCGGACGCGGCGGAGCGGAGGGGATCCACGGCCCACGCGGGCCTGCCGATGACGACGTAGGCCGTGAGCGCAAGCAGGATGAGGCCGAGCAGGACGCCGACCTGGTTGAACAGGAGCGAGGCTATGCGTGACTTCATACATTGGAAGATACCGCGCCGCGCCCCGCCTTGTGAGCCGGATAGGCCAACGAATTACGGAAAGATAACGGCCCGCCTCGCTGCCGAAGGGTCACGGACTCGTCAATACGCCGGCGAGACCGGGCAACCCTAAGCGCTTCCGCCCGCCGCCGCCCGCTCCCACACCTGCGCTTGCACGACTTCTAACGGCTGCGTCGCGTCGAGCGCGACCCAGCGGTTGGGGTTGGCTTGCGCCAGGGCGAGGTAGCCCTCGCGCACTTTGCGGTGGAACGCCAACCCCAACTCCTCGAAGCGGCGCTTGCCCGACTCCTCGGCGCGCGGAATCGGCTCGACCTGCCCCGCCTCGTCGAACGACGTTTGGATGCGGACGCGGCGCATTCCCGCGTCGGGGGGCGCGTCCAGCAGGAACGTCAGATCGGGCGACACGCCGTCCGTCGCCGCGTCGTTCGCCGCCTGCACTCGGTCGGCGGGCAGGCCGCGCGCGCAGCCCTGGTAGACCGTCGTCGAATCGGCGTAGCGGTCGGCGATGACGACGGCGCCCTCCGCGAGCGCGGGGCGGATGACGCGCTGCACGAGTTCCGCCCGCGCCGCCGCGAACAGCAGCAACTCCGCTTCCGGCGTCAGCGGCGCGCTCTGCGATTTCACCCACCCGCGGATGTATTCGCCCAGAGGCGTCCCGCCGGGCTCGTGCACAGAGACGACGCGCCGCCCCTCGGCGGCGAGCCGCTCCGCGAGGAGGCGCGCCTGCGTCGTTTTGCCTGCGCCTTCGCCGCCTTCGAACGTGATGAACAGCCCGCTCACTCGCTCCTCCTTCGGAGATTTGCGTAATTCAGACGCGCGCCTATGCTCATAGGTCGGACGCGGGGCGTCCGCAGGTTCGACGCCGACGTGGATGTCTGCGATGTGGAGAAGGCGCATCGGTTACGGGAACCGCATTCCGGTTTGAGGCGGAGGCGCGGCGGCCTTCGATTTCTTGCCGCCGTGGACGGATGGCTCGAGGCAGAGTTTCTGGCGCAGCAGGTCGAGGCTGGGCATCAACTCGGGGGGCATTCCGAGCGCGTCCACAAGCAGGCGGCGGTCCAGTTCCTTGCGGACTTCGTCCTCCGGGGCTTCGTGGAGCGGGCGCATCGGCCTCGCCTTCAGGTCTTCAAAGATGGCGTCCGCCTGCGCGATTTGGGCGTTGGTGAGCGCGTCAACGTCGAGGGTCGGCATCGAGGCGGCCTGCTTGCGCGGCATAATGCCGCGCCCCGATTGCTGCTTGGAGGAATGCCACCAGTAGAGGAAGCATCCGAGCGTGGAGTTGGCCCAAAGCGCGTGCGCCAATTCACGGTCGCGCCGGTTGAGGATGATGTTCGGCCAGGCGCGTCCGCCCAGCGCGGGGCGTTCGGTGAACGCCACGGCCAGAGCGTTGACATTGAAGCCGAAATCCCTGTTGTGATGAAGCCGCGTCGCGGTTTCCCATATCGCCTTCGCGCGCTGCTCTTTCCCTTCTCTGATTCGGGCGTCCGAATCCGGCTTGACCAGCATTGTCCGTTCGTGCTCTGATTCGTGTCCCCAGAGCGTAGGGTAAGCGGCGGATGTTGGATGCGATCTGAGAATATCGAACGCCCCGCGTCCTCCGCCCTCGTTAATGTCGCGGTCGAGGAATCCCAGTCTGCCGATGTTTTTGAGGAGGGTTATGGGCAACGGGAATGCGTCGGATTCGAAGAGTCCCGGCGGCCAGAGGCGTCCGAGGGTCAACTGGTGGGCGGTTTGGGCGAGTCCAAGATCGATGATGCCCGCAGTAGGCCACTGGCCTCCCTTATGGAGGGGGCAGTCCAATACTTCGTCCACCTGCTCCTGCCCGACGAAGATGACTGAGCCGCCGACGGGACCGACCTCCAGAGTACGGATGCCGCCCGACGCGATCATGCGGAGGATTTGCTCGCCGATCTCCTCGCCTTCCATCGGATTTTTGGGGCGGCGCACGAGGTTGACGAAGAGCCCGCGCTCGCCTGTGGCGTGATCGCCTCGCTTCCGGGCGACGATCAGGATTTCGCCCATATTCGTCTCGGCGGAGAAGGACTTGTCGATGCTCTTCGCTCCCGCGATGGAAACGACGATAACGTCGCAGTACTTGTCGCGGAACAGGTCGCGAGCTTTTTGCCAACTGTGACCTTGCAGGAAGGCGAGGGGAAGCACCATCGCGACGGCTCCCGCATCGTCAGCCATCTTGTCGGCGAGCGCGATGAAGTGGGAGGCGGTTCCGGCATTGCCGCTGGCGCAGGTGTCGCGCCCCAGCGATTTAGCGAGCGCGGCCATCTCCCGTTGCGCCTCTTTGTCCGTTCCCATTCCCGCGAACGCCGGATTGGGAATATTCTTACGCTTGCCGGCGTGATTGGTGGGGCGCGTGAATGGGGGATTCATAATCACCAGGTCGAAACCGCCGGACCTGAGGTCAAGTTTCTCCGCGATAGGCTCCTCGCCCTTGCCGGTCATTCGGACAGGCGCGCTCGTGCGGAACAAGGGCTGAATTTGGGCGTCCGCAGAGAGGAAGTCGAGCGACCCCAGCGCGTAGTCGCTTTCTCCGTGCCTGCCGTAGGGAAGCGTGTAGATTCGCGTGCTGGCGAATTGCTTCGTGGGGTAGGCGGAGGCGAGCATAGAGGTCGTGAGGTGAACGGACATCGGCATAATGTCCGCGCCGACGATTTCCTCCTCCATTGCGCGGGAGTGGAGGGCTTCCCCGTTGCCGCCGCGCGATTCGCGGAGCGCCACGAGCCGGCGGTATCCGGCGGAGAGGAGCGTGCCGGTGCCGCAGGAGAAATCTGCGATCTTGAACTGGCCGTAGTCCGCCTCGCCGCTGCGGTCGGGAAGGGCGAGCGCGGCGAGGAGGGCGGCGGCGGACGGCATAGTGTAGAAGGTGGCGAGGAACTTCCGGTCGGCGATGAGGCGCTGAAAGACGACGCCGGAGAGGTCGTGCGAGCGGCTTACGCCTTCGTCTATCAGTTCCGCCGCGGTAGCCGAGAGCAATCCGAGCACGTCGGACGCTAGCCCCTCGGGCATTTGCTCCACGACTTGATGGGCGACGTCGAATATGGGGTAGTAGTTGACATTGAGTATTTTGCGCCACTCGTCGAGAACGGCCATTTTCGAGAACCGCCCGCTAGGGTTTCGCAAAGCGTCGAGATGGGCGATGTCGTGGGAGCCCGCGAGATTCGCGTGAAAGACGAGCGCGTTTGTGACGATAGTCATCGCCATGCGGCGCGTCTGCAGTCCGTCCTCCTGGTGAAGGCGATCGGCGATCCATGGGCCTACATTGGGGCGGAGCCGTATGGTTTCGGTCAGCCGTTCGGCGGCGGCGGTCACCCCCTGCTCGAGGCGTTGGGCGGCGGTTTCAATGGCGTGCAGCGGAACGCTTGCCTGGTAGGCGAGGCGGGCGAGGTCGCTCGCGCCGCCGGCGAGCCATCCGGCGTCGGGGAAGCGGTCGTACTGCGCGTCGGACACTCCTGCGAGGAGGGCGTACTCGAGACCGGCGTCGGTTCGGCGGAGGGCGCTGCGGAGGGCTTCGCCCTCGAGGTCGCGGAAGCGCAAGGGGACGCGGACGGCGATGGCGGCGGAGACGCAGGAGTCATCGGTGAGCACGGCGCCGAGCCGTGCGCGGGCGTCGCGTTCGACCGTCGCGGCGGGGATGACCTCCGTCTCGATGACGACGGGCGCGGAGCCATGCGCAGTCACGAGGATGTCGGGCTGACCGCTCGAGCCTTGGAGTCGTCCGATTTGCTCGCCGCCGACGCGCCAGTTGGCGCGGAGGGCGTCGAGCGTCTCCGCGAGGGCTATGTTGATTTCACGTTCGCCGGTGGCCATAAGGTTCTTTGCTCTTGCTGCCCTCCCCCGGTTGCGGGAGAGGGAGCCGGGCGGGATTCGCGCTTGAGCGGGCAAGCGTAGGCGCAAAGCGTAAGGGGTTGGGGGCGGTTGGCGCAAGGGGCTGGCGTCGCGCTTGCGTCTTCGCCGCTCACGCGCCTGCGCTACGCCCGGCGGATGGTCACGCGGCGGCGCGGGCCTTGCCCCACGCTGTGGGAGCGCAGTTGCGCCTGCTCCGCGATGCGGTGCTGCACGCGCCGCACGAACGACGATTGCGGGCGCAACTCGATCACGCTCGCCTCGCCGGACAGAATGCGCTGCACGCCGTCCTCGGCTTCTTGCGCGCCGTGATGTCGGCCCGCGTCCTCGGCGTTGCCCTCGCCTATCTGCTCAAGGAAGCCCACAATCTGCCCGGGCGTGTTCCGCCGCAGGACGTAGACGGGCACGCCCTGCTCTTCCGCCGCCAGCAGAACGCCTGCGCGCCGCCGGTAGTGCGCCTTCGTCGTCAGCGCGACGTCGGCCTCGGTGAGATTGTCCGCCACGTGCACGGGCAGGCCCGCGCCCGCCGCCGACTGCTGCAGCCGCTCGCGGCTCACGCCGAACGGGTATACGCGCATTCGCGGGCGCGGCGGCGGCGCGGGGGGCAAGGGCGGCGCATCCGCCTCCGTATCCGCCCCGTTGTCGGGGCGGCGCTCCCAGCGTTCCGAACGCCGTCCGCCGCCGCCTTGCCCGTAGACGAACGGGGCGACTTCGAACTCCGGCGGGGCGGCGGCGGTCTGGTAGCGCTTCCGCACGGCGCCGCTCTCGTCCAGTTCGCGCGTCTCCGGCGCGACCGACCGGCCGCGGAGGACGGCGTCCACCGTTTTGGCGACGTCGGCGTGAACCGCGACGCTGTTCCAACTCTGAATTTCCACGAGCACGTCGAAGGTTGGGGGAGCCTTGCGCTCGAGAATCGTCTTCTGCGTCCGGCGGCGCCGCGCCTCCTCGTCGCCGAGCGTCACGGTTTGGATTCCGCCGACGAGGTCGGAGAGCGTGGGGTTCACGAGGAGATTCTCGAGCGTGTTGCCGTGCGCGGTGGCGATCAGTTGAACGCCCCGCTCGGCGATGGTGCGCGCCGCGAGCGCCTCCAACTCCGTCCCCATTTCGTCCACGACGATGACTTCCGGCATATGGTTCTCGACGGCCTCGATCATCACGGCGTGCTGCCGGGCCGAGGCGGCGACCTGCATGCGCCGCGCCTTGCCGATGGCCGGATGGGGGATGTCGCCGTCGCCTGCGATTTCGTTGGAGGTGTCCACGATGACGACGCGCTTCCGCGCGTCGGCGAGCACGCGCGCGAGTTCGCGCAGAATGGTGGTTTTCCCCACGCCCGGTCTGCCGACGAGCAGGATGCTCTTGCCGGAGAGCGCAAAGTCCTCGATGACGCGGGCGCTTCCCTGCACGGCGCGCCCGACGCGGCACGTCACGCCGATGACCTCGCCGCGGCGGTTGCGGATGGCGGAGATGCGGTGCAGCGTCCGCTCGACTCCGGCGCGGTTGTCGTCGCCGAAATCGCTGACCCGCTCCATTACGTGATCCAGGTCGGAGCGCGAAACGTCCTCGCCGCTCAGCGGGACGTCGCGGTTGGTGAACCGCGCTTCGGGCTTTCTCCCCAGGTCGAGCACGATCTCCAGCAGGTCGTCCTGCCGCGAGTCGGTCTCCACGGCCTGCCGGATGGCGGGCGGCAGCGCCGCGCACAGCGCGCGGAGTTCCTCTTCCTCGGTCGATCCGGGAACGAAGCCGGTTTGCGTCATACGCCTCCTCTACGCCCTGATCTCTACGCCTGCGCCGGCGTCATCACCGGCTGCCGCGCATGCTGCGCGACGGGCTTCAGCGCGACCGCGTACTCTCCGCGCGAGCGCCATCCCCGGTTGGCGAGAGCCTTCGCCAGATGAGGCTGACGCCTCGGAACGATCCAGCGCGCCTCGTCCGCTCGGCCCGCGGCCCGCTCCACGCTTTCGATCAGCGCGTCCGCCAAGTCCGCCCTATCGGGATGGAGCATCGCCTCCACGGTGACGCCGCGCTCTCCCCGGTCGATCCGCGCCCACGCGCTCAGCCCTTGCTCCGTATCGCAGACGAATTCGCGCGTCGCCTCGCCCTCCGCGTCCTCTTTCGACGCCTCCCACTCGTTCATCGTAAGCCCGATCGCCGGGCGCGCCGGAATCGGGGCGGTCGCCACCTGCAGCCGGAACACTTGGTTCGCGTCCTCGCCCCTGAACGGACGCAGTATCATCGTCGTCCCTCCGCCGACGGGCCCGAATGTCCCCGCGAAGAGTTCCTCCGAGAAGGCGTGGCGGAAGCCCGCCCGCTGCGAGCAGTCTACGATTGGGCTCTCCTCTTCGCAGCGCAGGAAGAGCCGCTCGACTCCTATCTCTCCGACCGCCGCCGCCGCCATCGTCAGCAACTCGTCCAACCGGACGTAGCCGACGGGGGACGCGAACAGGCCGGCGACTTCCCACGCGGAGACGGCGCGGCGCGCCCGCAGCACGGCGAGCGCCTCCAGCCCCCCGCGCTCGAAGGCTCCGAACGACCGGCTCATTCGGGCGGCGGGCAGCGCGCAACGCGCCGCGTCCGTTCGCGTCAGCCAGCGCGGGGCGAACCCCATGGACGCTCGCGTGTGGACCAAGTCCCGCGCCGCGAGCCGCCCCGGCAGAAATTGGCGCGGCGCGTCCGTGATGCGGTACGAGCGGATCACGACGCCCCCCCGGAGGGGATCATATCCAGGAAGAGGCGGTGCATCCGCGAGTCGCCGGTCAACTCCGGATGGAACGCCGACGCCAGCAACGTTCCTTGCCGCGCCGCGACCGGCTCTCCGCTCTCCAGCGACGCGAGCGTCTCCACGCCCGGGCCCGTTTCCGTAATCAGCGGGGCGCGGATGAAGACGGCGCGCACCGGCCCGCCGGGGACGCCGCAGACGCTGAGGCCGGCCTCGAACGAGTCCGCCTGCCTGCCGAATCCGTTGCGGCGGACGGCGAGGTTCATCAGGCCGAGCGGCTGCGGGCGGTCTTCCTCCAAGCGCGACGCCATCAGAATGAGCCCCGCGCAGGTGCCCCAAACCGGCTTGCCCCCGCGGGCGAACGCCTGCAACGGGGCGCGCAGCCCATAGGCGTCCATCAACTTGGCCATCGAGGTGCTCTCGCCGCCCGGGATGATCAGCGCGTCCGCGCCGTCCAATTGCGCCTGCGTCCGCACTTCCGAGGCGGACGCGCCCAAACGCCGGAGCGCGGCGCAGTGCTCCCGAAAGTCCCCCTGAAGCGCGAGAACGCCAACCTTCGCCGTCGTGCTCACCTCGCGTTCCGCGTCCGCCTCACCAGCCCCGCGACGCGAGTTCCTGCTCAGGCGCCAGCGACCGCGCGCTGATTCCCACCATCGGCGCGCCAAGCCCTTTCGACGCCTCCGCGACGGCGTGGGCGTCCTCGTAGTGCGTAACCGCCTTCACGATGGCCTTCGCCCGATCCGACGGGTCGCCGGACTTGAACACGCCGGAGCCGACGAACACGCCGTCCGCGCCCAAGTGCATCATCAGGGCGGCGTCGGCGGGCGTGGCCACGCCGCCCGCGGCGAAGTTCACGACCGGCAGCCGGCCCAGGCTCCGCGTCTCGCGCAGCGACTCCAGCGAGGCTCCGATCTCCTTCGCATAGGCGGTCAACTCGTCCTCGCCCATTCCCTGCGCGCGGCGGATCTGCTTCATCACCGTCCGCATATGGCGCACGGCCTCGACGACGTCGCCGGTGCCGGCCTCGCCTTTCGTGCGGATCATCGCCGCGCCTTCGCCGACGCGGCGGAGCGCCTCGCCCAAGTCCCGGCAGCCGCACACGAAAGGCACGGCGAAGTCGTGCTTCCAAACGTGGTGCTCCTCGTCGGCGGGCGTCAGCACTTCCGACTCGTCAATGTAGTCGACGCCGATGGCCTCGAGGATGCGCGCCTCGACGAAGTGGCCGATGCGGACCTTCGCCATCACGGGGATGGTGACGGCGCGCATAATCGCCTCGACCATCGCGGGGTCGGACATGCGGGCGACGCCGCCGTCGGCGCGAATGTCGGCGGGCACGCGCTCCAGCGCCATCACGGAGCAGGCGCCCGCGTCCTCCGCGATCTTGGCCTGATCGGGCGTGACCACGTCCATAATCACGCCGCCCTTCAGCATCTGGGCGAGCCCCGCCTTCACCGGGAACGTCCCGCGCTCCCTGCCGTCGTAAGTTCCGTTCACGCTCATAAGGCTATCCTCCCGCCCCTAGTATACGGCGGACGGGGCGCGGCGTTCAATTGAGCGCAGGCGCTTGAAGAACGCTGCGGCAGGTTGTATAGTCTCCCCGCGCCAATTTACTGAAATTCCTCGCTTGACGGCCGCCGGAGCGCAGGCTGTCCGGTGAGCGTCTCATCACCGGATGCCTGAGCGAACGAACAAGATCCAAATGCTGGCGGCCGCCGCGCTGCCCGCCATCTTCTTCATCCTGTTCCTCACGGAATTGGACCGGGAACTCGTTCGGCGCGGCTTTCCTATTCCGGGAGTCATCCTGTTCGCTGCGGCTATGGCGGGTTTCGCCGCCTGGCTCTTGGCGCCGCGCTCCGGGCCGACGATTCAGGAAGCGCGCGAGCACGTTCTGCAAGCGCTGCGCCGGCAGTGGCCTTTTCTCTTGGCCTTGCTGCTGCTCGCCGTCCTCACGTGGATTCAATGGCCGCGCAACCCCGACGCCCGCTTCCGCGACGGGATCTCGCTGGTGATCATCTTGGCGATGACCGCCGCCGCGATGCTGCTTCCGCTTGCGCCGGGCGTTCGCCGCCGGTGGCGGCTCTACCTGCTGGCCGCGTTCTTGTTCTACTGCTGCACGACGCTGTTGGACGTCTTCCGGCCCGGCACGTTCACCTCGCATGACTTCCGCGCGGCGGGGCTGGCGGTCGACCCCAACGTAGGCGCGTTTATGGTTCTCATCCTCGCTGCGCCGCTTCTCTCCTACCGGCGGTTCAGTTTCCTCAGCCTCGCCGTCCTCTTCGTTGCAGGGTTCGCCGTCTTTATGACGCTCTCCCGATCCGGCCTGTTGGGGTACGCCGTATTCTTCGCGGCCTTCTCCCTGCGGGTGGTCTGGGCAGCCCGGGGACGGCGCATCCTGACGCTTGGAAGTTTCGCGGCTATGGCGGCGCTCCTCGCCGCAGCCTGCTGGCTGTCCATCCAAACCCTGCCCTACTTCGATCGCCACGCAGCCATAGACCGCCTCAACCAATTAGCCGGGCAGGAGTTGTTCACCTACAATGTCGACTTGGAGGAAGACTCCGACATGTGGGTGCTGGACTCTCGTTTGGATGAGTACAAGGAATACTCTCGCGTCGTCCAGTCCGCCGTGTTGGCTGCAACCGCCGCGGCTCCTGCTCCGGCCGACGGCGCCTCTCAGGTTCTATCCGGCGTAGACGAACCGACCGCCGACCCTGCCCCGGGCGACGCGAGAGCCGACCGCGAAGTCAGTCTGGAAGCCAGTATCATGAGAGATAATATCCGTGTGACCGACGATGTCCTCACTGTGGATGTTCCTCGGCTTGTGCACCTCAAGAATTCATGGCGGCTGATCACGCTTTCCCCCGTCTGGGGATACGGCGCGGCGTTCAGCATTCGAAACGGCGTGGAGCCGCACGTGATGTTTATGCTCGCGTGGATAAACCTCGGCATCCTTGGGCTGCTGCTGTACTCGGCGTTCCTCGCCGCCGGATTCTGGATATTCATCAGAGAACGCTTCTGGCCCGGCGTGTTCCTTATGGGGCTGGTCGCCTACTTCAGTATGTTCAGCCAGACGATATTGGAGTCGCGCCCGCTCTTCGTCTTGCTGGGGCTGCTGTTGGGGCTGCCGTTCGCCCTCCGCCGCTACGGAGACCCCGACCCCGAGCTGCCGGCTACCGAAGCGCAATGAGCGCCGCGCAACCTCCGCCTGCCGGGCAGAGGGAAGCCTCGCCTCTCCCTTTCGTCTCGGTTATCGTCCCCGCGCGAAACGAGGAACGAACGCTCCCCGCGACGCTCGACTCCGTCCTCGCGCAAGACTACGCCGGGCGGATGGAGGTCGTCGTCGCGGACGGCTCCGACGCGCCTGCGCTCGCCGAAGTCGTCCGCGAGCGCTACCCCTCCGTCCGCTTCATCCCCAACCCGCAGCGAACGACGCCCGCCGGGCTGAACCGCGCCTTGCGGGAAGCGAACGGCGAGGTCATCGTCCGCGTTGACGCGCACGCCGTCCTCCCGCAAGGCTACGTCGCCCGCGCCGTCGAAACGCTGGCGCGCACCGGAGCGGCGAACGTGGGCGGGCGGCTGGTTCCTGTCGGCGAATCCTTTTTCCAGCGCGCCGTGGCCGCCGCCACCAGCACGCCTATGGGAACAGGCGGCGCGCGCTACCGGCAGGGCGGAGCGGAGGGCCCAACCGACACCGTCTACCTCGGCGTGTTCCGCCGCGGCGCGCTGGAGGACGCGGGCGGATTCGACGAGACGCTGCTCCGCAGCCAGGATTCCGATCTGAACTGGCGATTGCGAACGCGCGGCGAGACCGTCTGGTTCGACCCGGAACTCGCGGCGGCCTACCGACCTCGAGGCTCGTTCGCGGCGCTCGCGAGCCAGTACTTCGCCTACGGACGCTGGAAATCGGCAATCCTCCTCCGCCACCCGTCAGCCCTTCGCCCGCGCCAACTCGCTCCTCCCTTGCTCGCGCTCGCCCTCGCCGCCTCCGCGCTGCTCGCGCTCGCGGGAGCGCTCGCCTTCGCCGCCGCCGTCCCGCTGATCTACCTCGGCGCGTTGATCGCATCATCTATATGGGCGGGGTTGCGCCGGAGAGAGCCCGCAGCCGTCCTCGCTCCGCTCGCGCTGGCCGTTATCCACCTGAGTTGGGGAATAGGATTTTTCCTTCCGGCGCGGCGGAAGAGACGGGAATCCGTGTAGAATCTCACGAGCGGGAGCGGGGCGCCTGCCCGCGTGAACCAACCCTCCGTAGAAATAACGCATTGGACGAACAAGACGAAATACGAATCGCCGTCATCGGGCTCGGTTACGTCGGTCTGCCGACCGCGCTTGGGCTGGCGGACTTAGGCTGGCCGGTGGCGGGCGTCGAGATCGACGAGAAGAAGGCGCGCTTTATCGCGAAGGGCGACCCCCCTTTCTACGAGCCGGGGCTTGCGGATCTCCTGCGGCGAGGGCTCGATTCCGGGCGTTTCTCCGTCGCCGACGACCCCGACGCCGCCTTGCAAGACGCGACCGTTCTTATCGTCTGCGTCGGCACCCCGCGCAGGGAAGACGGGGGAGCCGACCTTTCGCAGATAGACCTGGCTGGGCAGGCTATCGCCCGCAACCTGAACGGCTACAAACTCGTCGTCCAAAAAAGCACGGCCCCCGTAGGCGCGGCGGAGCGGTTGCGGAAAGGCATCGGCGCGGCGGCGCAACCCGGCGCCCAGCCTGAATTCGACGTCGCCGTCAACCCCGAGTTCCTTACAGAGGGGACGGCGCTCGATACGTTCTTCAACCCCGACAGAATCATTATCGGAGCGGACTCGCCCCGCGCCGTCGCGCTCCTTTCCGAAATGCACCGGCCCCTTCTCGAGAGAGCCGGCAAACCCCCGGAGGAGACGCTTCTGGTGACCGGCGTCGGAACCACCGAGATCATCAAACACGCATCCAACGCATTCCTCGCCGCGAAAGTGTCGTTCATCAATATGGTCGCCGACCTCTGCGAAGCGACGAACGCCGACGTCGCCGACGTCGCGCGCGCCATCGGAATGGACCCCCGCATAGCCCCTGCCTTCCTCAAGGCGGGCATCGGTTTCGGCGGCTCCTGCCTCCCCAAAGACGTCAGCGCCTTCATCCACGTCGCGTCCGAGCACGGCGTGGACTTCTCCCTGCTCCGCGAAGCCGAGCGCGTCAACCTCCGGCGCCCCGCCCAGTTCACCGGCGCGCTGGCCCAAGCGCTCTCCGGCGTCGGCGGCAAAACAATCGCCGTCTGGGGTCTCTCGTTCAAGCCACGCACCGACGACGCGCGCGACGCGCCCAGCATCCCCATCGTGAGCGCCCTCCTGCGGGACGGCGCGTCCCTGCGCCTCCACGACCCCCAGGCGATGCGCGAGTTTCAGACGCTCTTCCCGCCGAACCCGCCGTCGCTCGCCTACGCCGATTCCCCCGAGTCCGCCGCCGAAGGCGCCGACGCCGTCGTCATCCTCACCGAATGGGACGACTACCGCAGCGTTGACCTGCCTAGCCTCCGCCCTCGAATGGCGAACCCCCTGATCCTCGACGGACGGAACTGCCTAGACCCCGCCGCCGTCCGCCGCGCCGGATTCGACTACCGGGGCGTAGGGCGGCGATGAGGCGCGTTGCGCCGCGTCCGTTATTGACAACGACCCCGCCGGCGGAGTATCTTGCAGTTAGCAGTCGCGCAGGGCGACTGCTAACTGCAAGAGGCCATAGCAATGCCGATCTACGCCTATCACTGCCGATCCTGCGGCAATGAGTACGATCTGAAGCAAGGGTTCGACGCGGACGCGGAGCACCCTTGCCCCGCTTGCCCAGGCGTCAGCCGCCGCAGGCTGGCGCTCCCCGCCGTCATCTACAAGGGCTCCGGCTTCTACACCACCGACTACGCCCGAAAAGGCGGCGACTCGTCGTCCGGGGCGAGTTCTACGTCGTCCTCCGCGTCGTCCAACGGCGCTTCCGCCGCCAAGAGCGAGTCCGCCAAGTCTTCCGAATCGCCCGCGAAAGCCGCCGCCGCGTCCGAATAGGCCGATGCGCGCCGTCGTCCAGCGCGTCAGCAGCGCGTCCGTGACGGTCGGCGGCGAAGCCGTCGCGTCCATCGGCAAGGGGCTGCTCGTGCTCGCCGCCGTCGGCAAAGACGACGAGGACGCCGACGCCGACTACCTCGCGGACAAAATCGTCAATCTGCGCGTGTTCCCCGACGACGCGGGCAAGTTCGACCGCTCCGCCCTCGACTTAGGCGCATCGCTGTTGGTCGTCAGCCAGTTCACGCTCTACGGAGACGCGCGCAAAGGCCGGCGGCCGTCCTTCACCGAGGCCGCCCCGCCCGCCGAGGCGCAAACCAGGTTCGCCGGACTCGTCGAGCGGTTCCGCGCGACGGGCCTGCCCGTGCAGACCGGACGCTTTCAGGAGATGATGGACGTCGCGCTCGTCAACGACGGGCCGGTCACGCTGATCCTCGACTCCGCCGACCGGCGCCGGCCTCGGCGCTGACCCTTCCGGCGGAGTGTAAGATAAGGCGCGTTGAGCAATCGGCCCGGAACGGAGGAGGCGGCGCATGGCGACGACAGCCCAGCATGCGGTTCGCGAGATGGTTCGCAAGATAGACGGAGACAGCCACTTCTTTCCGCCGCCGGACTTCGCCGGCGTGGGCGAAGCCGTCGGCCTCTCGGACGAGGCGCTGGATATGCTGCTGCGCGACGCGGCCTTCTTCTCCGACCGCGAGGCGCGCAGGGGCGGCTTCCGCGCTTCCGCCGCAGGCAAGCGCGCGGGCGCCGTCAACCCCACCGCCGCGACCACCGGCCAGAGCGCCGGGCCCGTCGGGCACGGCGCCGCCGATCAGCGCGTCCGCCTGCTGCCGGAGACCGGCTTCGATATGCAGGTGCTCATCCCGGACGGCATCTACGGCAACCCCTTCGGCGCGCCCAACGAGCGCGAGTGGGACCCGGGCCTGCGCCTCGCCATCTGCATGGCCTACAACAACGCCGCGGCGGACGCCCAGCGCCAGTATCCGGATCAGTTGATCGGCGCGGGCGTCGCGCCGTTCGGAACGGAGAGCGTCGAGGCGTGCGCCGCCGAGACGCGCCGCGCCGTAACGCAGTTGGGGCTGCGCGCCGTCACGATCAACAGCAACTGGCGCGGGCGGAACTGGGACAGCCTCGACCTCTACCCGTTCTGGCAAACCGTCGCCGAATTGGACGTTCCGCTCTACGTGCACGGCAATCCGTTCCAATGCCAGGTGAACGACCACGCGCCCACCAACTACACGCTGGGCTGGGAGCGGATGCGGCGGCTGCATATCAGCAACTACTTGGGCTTCGCCTTCGAGTACATCGTCGCGATGGCGAGCCTCACGCTGGGAGGAATCCTCAAGGAGTTTCCGAATCTCCGGTTCGCCTTTTTCGAGGCGGGCGGCTCATGGCTTCCCTGGGCAATGTACACGCTCGACCGCGTCCACCAGATCGAGCCGCAGTGCGCCCGATGCGACGAGCCGCCCAGCGAACTGATCGCCCGCAGTTGCCTCGTCGCCGTCGAGCCGGACGAGCAAGCCATCGTGGGCGCGGTGGGCGCTATCGGCAGCCGCAACTTCATTATCGGCAGCGACTACCCGCATCCGCCGTCCACCTTCCCCAACACCGCCGCGGGCCTCGAGACGATGGACGGGCTCGGCGAAGAGGCGAAGCGCGACATCCTCGGCGGCAACCTGACCCGCTTCTTCCGTCTGGACTGATCCCGTCGTTCCCGCGAGGCGGGAATCCAGTCGGCGCGCAAGCGCCCCCCTGCGCCCCGTCGTTCCCGCGTGGCGGGAATCCAGGAAGCGCGCAAGCGCCCCCGGGCCCCGTCGTTCCCGCGAGGCGGGAATCCAGGAAGCGCGCAGCGCTCCCCATGTCCCGTCATTCCCGCGTAGGCGGGAATCCAGTCGGCGCGCAAGCGCCCCCGGGCCCCGTCATTCCCGCGTAGGCGGGAATCCAGGAAGCGCGCAGCGCCCCCCTGTGTCCCGCCCTGCCCGCGTAGGCGGGAATCCAGGAAGCGCGCAAGCGCCCCCCCTGTCCCGTCATTCCCGCGTAGGCGGGAATCCCGCCCCATGCGCCCCGCCCTCCCCCCGCGCAGGCGGGAACCTCGCCCCTGACGGAGGGCGCGGCGCTGGCGCCTAGAATAGGTCGGTTTCCTCTTCGGGCGGCGGGGTCTCTACGCGCTCCGGGCAATCGTCGGAGGTTATCTCGCAGAAGACGCACTCCGACGCGCTCGGCGTTCGCGGCGGCGGCTCCTCGCCCGCGAGCGTCTTGATCAGGTCAACCGCCCGGTTCACGAACGCTTGGTCAACGGCGGACTCCGGCGCCTCCACCACGTGATCCGGATAGACGACGCGCCCCGAAATCGGCAGGCCGCCGTATTCGCGCCGCGCAAGCGGAAACGCCCACATATAGAGCATCACCTGAATCGCGTGGTGTTCGTGCGGCTCGCCGGACTTCAGATCGTGGATAGTCACCTGCCCGTCCTTGAGCGACACGAGGTCGGGCATTCCGCTCAGCGTCGCATGCCATCCGCGCAGATGGAACTGATTCTGCCGCTCGACCCGCACGGTCGCGCCGTCCGCCTCCAGCCGCTTCCGCTCCTCCCGCAAGAGGGCTTTGTGGTTGAGCGCCCACATCGTGGGCTCGAAATCCCGATGCGCGCGCCGCCAAGTCTTTCCGTCGTGCTGCGCCTTGAACCACGACGCCCACTCGCAATGGTGGTTGCCCGACAGCAAGCGCGGCATCCACGTAACCCAGATATAGGGATGCTCCCGCGGCTGCGGCCCGTCGGAGGTCATCGGCGCGGCCTACGCATTGCCGGGCTCGCCCTCCGTCGGCTCGGACTCCGCTGTGGAGCGTTCGGCTTGCACATCGTCGATGATCCGCTCTAGGCGGGGATTCAAGACAGCCTTGAGTTTCGGGAGGTGCTCAAGCGCCCATGATTGGAATTCCTCACCGCGTTCCGGCAAGTCGTCAAGGGAGCCGTCAGTTCGTATGCCCAAAGAGGCCCAAGCCCTGCCGCCGTATCTATCCCAGAACCACTCAGCGTCGATCTCGGTCTCTAAGGTTTCCGCCTCTTCACGCAGTTCATCGAATATGCGGTTGGTGACCGTTCCACTCCCTGCGTTGATCCAGACGTACGCAGACAGCCCTTTGTTAAAGTCGACTCCATAAGTCGTGTACGCACGAAGCCCTGACGGAAACAGATGCGGAGTCCCATTGTACTTATACACTTTATTGGCGAAACCTTGCCTCAACAGACTCTCGCTCAGAGGAACGAAGAATTGCAACTCCTTCTCCCTGTCGGGAGACGAGGCCGCCGTTGCCTTCCGCTTTGCCTGCTTCGCCCAGTCATTGGGAAACGCCACCGGGCGGAACACCGGCGCAGGGAGCGATTCGCCAATCTTGATTGCGCTCACCTCCACGCCGAAGAACGCGATTTCCTCATGCGTCCAGTTGTTGAGCCAGTCTATGGCCGCCCTGTGCTCATCTGTGAAATGAGGCGTCACCCAGATCACGGTGCGCGCGTCGTGTCCCGCTGCGTACACGAGAATCTGGCCGAGGTGCGTGTGGTCGGTCCATTCCAACTGATTCTCTATCGCAACCTTTTCTCCCGTGATCCGCTCCTGCGCGAGAATGTCGAGAGAGAAGGGGCCGACTGCCGCCTCCCTCTGAACGAATTCCAACTCCATCCCCAGCGCGTCGCCCAGCAAGTCCAAATGGTTTGCCAGCCACGGCGTGAAGTCGTGGGCTTCGTGTGGCCAGATGCCGCGCACTTCCACTTGGTCAATTTTCCCCAACTCCGGCATCGGCCTGCCCAACTCGTTGACTTCCGCCACGCTTTACTCCTCCCGCTTGCCCGTGTCGCCTTGTTCGATGGACATTGCCATGCCGTTGGCCTAGCGGAAGGCGTAGCGCTCTTCTCCGGTGAGCGCGCGGACGCCCGCCCACTCCTCGCGGGACACGCCCTCGCCGGAGAGAATCGCCTCGACTTCGGCGGGCGCGGGCTTGGCGTCCTTGAATGGTCCGCCGGTGCCCTCGTAGCCGGGGTACTGGAAGTATTCGCAAGGGAGGACGACGATCTCGTCCGCATCGCGGCGGACGTTCATCGGCTCGCCGCCGTCCTCGACGACCCGGGCCTGCTCGTCCAGCAAGCGGCGATACATAATGACGCCGACGTCGGTGACGCCGAGCCGCTCCGTGGTTCTGTCGGAGATGGGCCCCTGGATGACCCACGCCAACTGATCCTGCGCGAGCACGTAGTCGTAGCGGAGGCGGCCGTTCGCGTCGTAGAGCGGCTCCTCGACGAACGGAATCTCTGTCTGGGGCGCCTCGCCCTCGCGCGGCGGGCGGAACGTCATCGAGACGTGCAGCGTGTGCGTGTCGTCGACGGGCGTGCGGAACTGCATGCCGTGCGCCACGCGGAGGATGTTCGGGAAGAGCACGGGGTGGCCGATGCGCCAGAACTCGCTCTCTTCGGTTTCGTCGCCGACGAGCCGCCGCTTGATGACGCCGTAGTCGGTGACGTCGAAGCCGATCTTCTTGTGCTCGCGCCCTTTCGCGTTGGTGGTGGCGTTCCAAGCGTCGCGCTCTTCGGGCGGCTTGCCCCGGTTCATCATCCAGCCGCCGAAGTAGCGGTGCAGCCACTGGAAGTGCAACGGGTCGAGCGAATTCTCCTGGCATTGCAGCCAGTTGCAAGGGAGCGCGTGCGATTGCCACTCGCGATGCCCTTCCCACTCCAGCACGTCCCATCGGGGCAAAAGCGGCGCGGGCGCCGGGCCGAGGTACGCCCATACGACTCCGGCGTACTCCTGAGCCGGGTACGCCTTGATCCGCACCTTGTCTTTGAATTTCGAGCCCTCCGGCTCCGACGGCTGGTCCACGCACTGGCCGGTCTCGTTGAAGACCCAGCCGTGGTAGGCGCAGCGGATGCCGTCCGCCTCCGGCACGCCGTAGGCGAGGTTCGCCTTGCGGTGCGCGCACGACGGCTCCACGAGACCGAGCGTTCCCGAGGCGTCGCGGTAGAGGACGAGGTCTTCGCCGAGGAGGCGCACTTGCCGCGTCGGGTTGTCCGCGTCGAGTTGGGCGCTTCCGGCGACGGGGTGCCAGTAGCGGCGCATCAGCCCGCCCATCGGCGTGCCCGGGCCCACCCGGGTGATCCGGTCGTTCATCTCTTGGGTGAGCATCGCCGAGCCTCCTTGCGACAGGCTTGCGTCAGGCGCAGCCCTACTCTTGCCGCCGCGACTCCCGAACGTGCATCGCGTACACCGCCACCGTGAGCGTCGCGGCGATGACGAACCAGATCATATACGCAACGACGTAACTCCCGTCGAGGCTGCTCCCCAACCACACCGGGCCGAGGACATAGGGGACAACGACCAAGAACAGCCAGATGGCGGCTGCGGTCAGCATAGATCGGGCGTTCATCGGGTTCCAACTCCTCGCGCGCCATAGCGGGCGTACATTAATGTATAGAGAACGCTCGCCCGGCGCAAGCGCCGCGCCAAGCGCAAAGGCGACTTTGGAGGGGAGGCCGCAACGAAATGTCCTATCTATTGACATACGCGGGAAAGGACATATACTATGCCTTATGAACTTCCCTTGCCCGAACGGGTGAAGGAGCAAGGCTGGAAAGTGAAGATACGGGACAAGGAGCGCTTGGAGCCTCCGCACGCCACGATCCTCAGAAGGACGCAGGCGTGGCGGTGGGACCTGCGGACGCGAAGATTCATGGACAGGACGCCTAGCCCGAACGAAGTTCCGAAGGAAGCGCTGGACAGCGTGCAGGCGCAACACGCCGAACTCTGCCGGCAATGGGATGCGATGTACCCGGAGAACCCGGTGCGCGCGGAGTAGGACGATGAAAGACCGTCTCTTCATATTCGGGCCCGGCGTCCTGAAGCCCTATCGGAACTTGGGGGCGCAATGGATCCACTCGCCCGAGGACGCGCTCGACGCGGTCGCGCAAGAGCCGCCGGTCCGGCGCGAGTTGACGCTGCAGGAGCCTCAGGTCCTCTACGGCGGCGCGGCGGTGGCGCCGCCTCTGTCTCCGCCTGCGCCTGCGCGAAGAGCCGATTGCCGCCTGCTGGCGTTGGAGCCCGTCGCTCCGCCCCGGCTCGCGTTTCTGCGCCACGTGTTCAAGTCCGTCATCGCGGACGCGGAACTGCTGGACCTGAACGAGTTGTGGGAGGTTCTGGATTCTCCCAATAAGCGCGACCTGTTCGTCGGGGGCGTCCCCGACAGGGAAGACCACGCGCTGATTCTGTACCGGGGCGACTTCACCAGTATGGTCGTTCCGTTCGAGTGGTTCGAGCCCCGGCCCGAGGCGGGCGCGCCCGACTGGGCAAGGTTCCAAGTGACGGACTACGGCCAAACGCTGCGAATGGGCGAATACGAGGCGGCGGCGGACGCTATCCTCTACGAGTTCGACCCGGTTTTCCGCAGAGAGGCGAAGACGCGGCTCTTCGAAGCGGACGACTCGTTCGGGGCCGCGCTGCGCCGTCTCCGCATCCAGCGCGGGCTGCGCCAAAGCGACTTCTTTCCTATTAGCGCAAAGGAGGTCGCGCGCATCGAGCGCGGCGAGGTCGGCAGCCCGCGCCGGAGCACGATGCTCATCCTCGGCGAGCGGCTGGGCGTCGCGCCGGAAGAAATAGCGAGTTACTAGCGCTGCGGGGGGATACGCAGACTACGAGATTGCGATGACGCTGCGGCAATACGAAGAGAAACGCGATTTCGGCGGCACGAGCGAGCCCGCGCCGGGCGCGGCGGCCATACGTCCCGGCGCGCCCGCGTTCGTCGTTCAGAAGCACGCGGCTTCCCGGCTGCACTACGACTTTCGTCTGGAGTTCGGCGGCGCGCTCAAGTCGTGGGCAGTGCCGAAGGGCCCGTCGCTGGACAACGCGGAGAAGCGCCTCGCCGTGCTGGTGGAGGACCATCCGCTGGACTACGCATCCTACGAAGGGGTGATCGGGCACGGAAACTACGGCGCGGGGCAGGTCATCGTTTGGGATACGGGCGTCTACACCCCCGACGAGGGCGGATTCAGTTGGAACGACCGGCAAGACGCGGAGCGGCGGATGGAGGCCGGCTTCGCGGCGGGGAAACTCTCGTTCACGCTGCGCGGGCGCAAACTGCGGGGCTCATGGACGCTCGTGCGGACGACCCGCTCCCCCAACGAGTGGCTGCTCATTAAGCACAAAGACGCCGAAGCCGACGCTCAGCGCGACGTTCTCGGCGACGGCAAGTCGGTTCTATCCGGCCTGACGGTCGAGCAGTTGCAGGCGGGCAGGCTGCCCGACCCATCGCTGGGCGGCGATGCCTCTTTCGGCAAGGCCGCGCGGATGCCCCGAACGATCAAGCCGATGCTGGCGCAAGCGGTCGACGGCCCGTTCTCCGCGCAGGGCTGGCTGTTCGAACCGAAACTCGACGGCTTCCGCATCGCCGCGTATCTGCAAGATGGCAGCGTCCGCTTGCTGAGCCGGACGGGCAAAGATATGACGCGGAACTTCCCGGACATCGCCGGCGACTTGGCGGTTCTTCCCCATCGGGAGATGATCCTCGACGGAGAAGTCGCCGCGCTCGACGCGAACGGCGTCCCGAACTTCCTTCTCTTGCAGAACAACGCGGGAACTCCCCGTGTGGAGGGGGCCGCCGCTCATCGAAGCGCCGCGCCGGTCGCTTTCTATCCGTTCGACATCCTCTACCTAGATGGACGCGACCTACGGCAGGCGCCGCTGCGCCAGCGCCATCGCGTGCTCAATGCGGCGGTCGCGCCGAGCGAGCGCGTCCGTTTCGTGGAGCGGGTGGAGGCGGAGGGAGAGGCGTTCTTCCGCGCGGCGGAGCAACTGGGCTTGGAAGGCGTTATGGCCAAACGCTTGGACTCGCGCTACGAGGCGGGGCAGCGGTCCCGCGACTGGCTGAAGATCAAGCGCTCGCTCTCCCAAGAGTTCGTCATCGCGGGATACACGCAAGGCGAGGGCGAGCGCGCGTCGAGTTTCGGCGCAATCGCGCTCGGCTACTACGCCGAAGGCGCGCTAACCTACGCTGGGCGCGCAGGGAGCGGCTTCTCGCAGCAGACGCTGCAAAGCGCGTTGGATGCGCTCCGCCCGCTGCGGACGGACAAATGTCCGTTCCCGTCCGAGCCCGACGATCTGAAGGGGCTGAGCGTCACATGGGTCAGGCCGGAGGTCGTGGCGCAGGTGAAGTTCTCGATGTGGACGGAGGACGGCGTATTGCGCTCGCCCGTCTTTCTCGGATTGCGGGATGACGTGCCCGCAAGGGCGGTCGCGCGCGAGGCGACGAAGCCGGCGGCGGCGGTCGTTCCGCCGCCCGCAGGCATCGGAGTCCGCGCCGCGTCGCTGGAGGCGGTTGAGCAGATCCGCCGGATCCAGCGCGACGGCCATTTAGAGGTCGGCGGGCATCGCGTCCGCGTGACGAATATGGACAAGGCGCTCTGGCCGAAAGCGGACGGGCGAGCGGAGGTGACCAAGCGGGATATGCTCGCCTATTACGCGCAGGTCGCGCCTTGCCTGCTGCCCCACCTCCGCGACAGGCCGCTCACGATGACGCGCTACCCCAACGGCGTAACCGGCGGAAGTTTCTACCAGAAGCATTGGGAGCACGACCTGCCGCCGTTCGTCGAGACGACGCGCGTATTCTCGTCCACCAACGAGGGCGACGTGGACTACATAATGGTCAACAACCTCCCAACGCTTCTTTGGCTCGCGCAACTGGCCGACATCGAGTTGCACCCGTGGTTCTCGCGGACGAGCGCCGAGCCGGACGGAACGCGGCTGACGGAGCGGTTCACCGGCTCGAAAGAGGAACTGCGGGCGAGCGCGCTGAACTACCCGGACTTCATCGTGTTCGATCTCGACCCGTACATCTACTCCGGCGAGGAGGGCGCGGGAGAAGAGCCGGAACTGAACCGGCGGGCGTTCGCCAAGGCCGGCGAGGCGGCGCTGGCGCTCAAGGAGTTGCTGGATCAGTTGTCGCTTTCATCGTTCCTCAAGACGTCGGGCAAGACAGGGTTGCACGTCTACGTGCCGATCTTGCGGGAGTACGACTACTCGATTACGCGAAAGGCGTGCGAACTGATCGGGAAGTTCCTGCTCCGGCAGCGCCCGCGCGACCTGACAATGGACTGGAGCGTCGGCAAGCGGGCGGGCAAGATATTCCTCGATCACAATATGAACGTGATGGGGAAGAATATGGCGTCGGCCTACTCGCTGCGCCCGCTTCCGGGCGCGCCCGTCTCTATGCCTTTGCGCTGGGGCGAATTGGGCAAGGTCTACCCGAGCGACTTCACCATTTGGAGCGCGCCGGAGCGCCTCGCGGACGCGGGCGATTTGTGGGCGGACATCCTCGACGCCAAGCACGACTTGCGCCGCTTGCTGGAAACGGCGGCGGAGTAGGTTCCCGCACTCGGGAACGACGGGCAGGGGGCTGCGTGTTAGGGCGCAGGATCGAACTCCCTTTCCCACGTTGCCGTGCAGACGGAGGGGCGTTCAATGTGAGTTCATTCCCGCCTGCGCGGGAATTGACGCGGGGCCGCGAGCCGCGCCCTCGCCTTACGCCACGACGTGAACGCCGAGCGCGAAGCCGTCCCCGTCCGCTAGGGCGGCGGCGCTGGTGACGGGATGCTCGAGGGCGGCGAACGCTCCGCCCTCGACCGCGAAGAGCGCGGCGTCCGCCGCCGTCGCCGCGTCGAACGCGCTGAGGCGGTCGTCCCCGACGTCGTTGGCCTCGTAGGTGGCGACATAGCGCGCCTCGCCGCCGCGCAAGGGAACCTCGCGGACGATCAGCGCGTCGCGCCGCACGACGGCGAGCCAGCCGGCGCCGCCGGAGCGCGGAGCCGCCGCCGCGACGCGGGGCGTGTCCAGCGCGTCGCGCTCGTAGTCGAACGCGAGCAGAACCTGCGCCATCGCGTCGCGGATGGGAACGCCCGCCTCCGCTTTCTCAGCGATGGGGTCGGTGTGCGAGCCGTTGGACGCGATGGCCCACTCCCCGGCGACGCGGACGGCGTTGTAGGAGACGTAGGGGTTCCGGCGCGCGTCCTCCTCGTGTCCGGGGCGCGGCGCTACGGCGACGGCTCCGCCGTTGTCCACGGCCATCCGGTTCGGGAACGAGCGGCTCGAGACGCGGTAGAGCACGGCGTTGCGCCCGCTCCGCGTTCTGCCGACAGCGGCGATGCGTCCGACGTACATTCGATCAACTCCCCGCGGCGTTAAACCGCCATCGTCATTCCCGCCCCAGGCGCCCCGTCATTCCCGCGTAGGCGGGAATCTCGCATCCCCGGACGAGGCGCAACGCGCATCGTCTCCAAAGCGCCCCACGCGCCCCGTCATTCCCGCGCAGGCGGGAACCTACTGGGCTCGTCATTCCCGCGCAGGCGGGAATCTCGCATCCCTGGACGAGGCGCAACGCGCATCGTCTCCAAAGCGCCCCAGGGCCCCGTCATTCCCGCGCAGGCGGGAACCTACGGGCTCGTCATTCCCGCGCAGGCGGGAATCTCGCATCCCCGGACGAGGCGCAACGCGCATCGTCTCCAAAGCGTCCCACGCGCCCCGTCATTCCCGCCTACGCGGGAATGTGGATTCACATTTGAAGTGCAACAGTTCCGCTGACTCCAGAATACCTCAGCTGGCGTCCGGTAGCCCAACACTCCACGCGGCGTGTTGTTGCACTGCAGCGCGCACACTGCCAACTCCTCGTCCGTAACCCCCTCCAAGTTCGTCTTCCGCGGCAGCGACCGGGAATCCAGTCGGCGCGCAAGCGCCCCCTTGTCCGTCATTCCCGCGTAGGCGGGAACCTCGCCCCTGGCGCTGATATGCTCCCGTTGCTGGACGAATCCATCCGAATCGCTGCAAGACCGGCGCCCCATCGCGGCCCGGCCGGAACGAGGAGCAACGCTATGGCGGACGCAATCCGCGTGGGCATCATCGGCGGCAACGTGAACGGCTGGGCGGGGCGCGCCCATATGCCCGCGATGGCGGCGGGCGTCCCCGGCGTCGAACTCGTCGCCGTCGCCACCACCAGGCAGGAGTCGGCGGACGAGGCCGCCGCGAAATTCGGCGCGCGCTACGCCTACGCCGATCACCGCGATTTGCTCGCCAACCCCGACGTGGACGTCGCTGCCGTCGTCGTGAAACTCCCCGCCCACTACGAACTGACCAAAGACGTCATCGCGGCGGGCAAGCACGTCTACACCGAATGGCCGCTCGGAACCACGACGGCGCAGGCCGAAGAGATGGCCGCGCTCGCGGACGCGGCGGGCGTCCGAACCTGCATCGGCCTGCAGTCCGGCCGCTCCGCCGACTACGCCGAGGTTCGGCGGCTCCTCGAGAGCGGCGCAGTGGGCGCCCCGCTCAGCGTGAGCCTCACGCAGTTCGTAACCGGCGCGCTCTCCCGGCCCGCCGCGCGCATCTGGATGCGCGACGAGGCCGCGCATGGCAACACGCTCAGCATCACGTTCGGCCACGCGATGGACGGCCTCATTGCGATGCTCGGCCCCGTCCGCCGACTCTCCGCCGTCGTTTGCACGCAAGTCGGCGAATGGACGGCCTCCGACACCGGCGAGCGGTTCCCCGTAACCTCGCCCGACAACATCCTCGCCAGCGGCCTCTTGGCGAACGGCGCGGCGTTCTCCGTCCACATCGCCTCGGTCGCCGCCGCCGGAACCGGCCACAGCCTGCAAATCCACGGCTCCCGCGGAACGATAACGCTCGACTCGCCCAGTTCCACGCACGTCAGCGCCGGCGAATTGCGCGTCCAAACCGAAGGCGAAAGCGGACTCCGCGCGGCGACCGCTCCGCAAGACGAGTGGGTCGCCGCCGCCGGACTGCAAGGGCCGGCCGTCAACATCGGCAAACTCTGGGCGGCCTACGCCGACGCCATCCTCAACGAGCGCGAGTTTCACCCCGATTTCGCCGACGCCGTGCGGCATCACCGCCTCATTGACGCCGTGCAGCGCGCATCCGACACAGGCCGCATGCAAGAGATCTTCTAGCCCCTCGTCGCCTTGTCCTCGTCCCTATCCGCGCCTGCGGGAGACAGGGAAGGCGGGGCTTCCTGGGGGATAGGCCAATTTCGCGCAAGGGCTAGGCGCTGCGGCCTCCGCTCCGGTAATGTGCGGAGCAACCCGATCTGAGGGAGGAAGCGTATGGACGCCGCGACGTTGTTCGAGAACACGATGGACTGGCTCCGCGACTCCTACGGGGAGCATCGCTTCTTCTTGGAGCGCGACATCGTTTGGACGGCGCAGTTGCGCCTCCTGCAGGAAGTGGAGCAGGCTAACCTCTCCTACCAGGTGTTCAATGACTACAAGATTCAGAAAGGCGCCCCAGGCGCCGACTTGGTTATCCTTGATGGCGACTCGGTGGCTGTGGCGGCAGAGTTCAAGTACGAGCCGTCGCCCAAGCGCAAGGCTGCTGTGCAGCCCAAGCCTACGGGGAGTCCAGTGACCCGGAGGCGGGCGCAGCAAAGAGTTCAAGACATCCTTACGACTAAGTTGCCCCTTGCAAACTGGAGAGAGATCGAGAAAGACTTTGAGAAAGTCCGTGGGTACTTCTACGACGATTCAGTGACAGCATCCTATGCAATACTCATAGACGAGGGGGCGCACTGGCGCTGTCGGCATCCCAATGCTCCCGAAGGCAGCGAGTGGCGGGACTGGGGCAACGGCGTATGGGCGTTGTGGACGGAGAGGAGAGGCGGCGATTCTCCTCGTGAGCCAGATGAAAGCGGGACGAGAAGCGAAGAGTCTCACCAGATCGAAGCGCAAGGCGATTGGGTTCCTCTGTCGCAACTGAACGTGGACTTGCCGCAGTACCCGCGCTCTCCCGCGCGGCTTCGCTTCCCCGACAACCACGAACATCCTGTGAAATCTTGGAAAGACTTGCTCTTCGGAACCGCGTGTTGGCTAGCGTCAGTTGGTAGTCTCACGGAGCGCAATGCGCCTGTTGCAGCAGCCCCTCATCAGCCGCCAGCGCGCCAGCGATATATCGTAAGCGCCGACCGGGTTCATGGGAGCGGCAAGCCGTTCGCGGAGCCCTTTGAGATTCCGGGCACGCCGCTCATAGTTGAGACGATGGTCGATAAGCGCTATGCCAAGGCGCATTCCATCAAACTCCTCGAGCGTTGCGGCGTAGACCCCAACGCCGTGCTTGTGCTGCGCTAGGCGGGCAAGGCAGCAGATGGGGAGCGCGACCGCTCACTGGATAACCCCCGCGACCGCAAAGCGCATGTCCTCCGGCGGCGATGATTGCCCGTGTCCGTCATTTCCCCAGCACACCGGGCTGCCGTCGGAACGCAAGGCGCAGGTGTGGGATAGTCCGCTACTGATTGACGCGAACCTTTCATTGGGGGGCAACGACGACGCTATTTCGTTCCCAGGACCAGAGTCCCAGCATGCCACGCTGCCGGAAGCCCGCAAAGCGCAGGTGTGAGCCCAGCCGCTGCTTATGGCTGAAAACCGATCGCCAGTCGGCAGCGACGATTGAAAATCAGCCATCCAGCAGACCGCGCTTCCGTTTGCGCGCAAGGCGCAGGTATGGAATAACCCGCTGCTTACGGACACGAACTGATCCCCGTCGGGCGGAGACGCCTGTCCGAACTCGTCGCTCCCCCAACAGTCGGGACTCCCGTCAAACCGCAGAGCGCATGTATGCGACCCCCCGCTGCTGATGGACGCGAATTGTTGGTTGGGCGGCGATGCTTGCCGATCTTCGTCGCTCCCCCAGCACACTGGGCTGCCGTCCGAACGCAGGGCGCAAGTGTGGAATACCCCGCTGCTGATAGACGCAAACTGCTCATCAGGGGGCGAAGTTTGGTCATCATCGTCGTCTCCCCAGCAGACGGGGCTGCCGTCGAAGCGTAGGGCGCAAGTGTGCGCCCCGCCGCTGCTGATGGACGCGAACTTTTCGTCAGGCGGCGATGCTCGCCCGTGTCTATCAAATCCCCAGCAGACAGGACTGCCATCCGTCAGGAGCGCGCATGAATGATAGGCGCCGACGCTGAGGAAGGTCGCCATGCTGGGGTCGACTATCGGTATCGGCGTAGGAGTAGGCGTAGGCGTAGGAGTCCACGTTGGCGCGGGAGTCCAGGTCGGCGCAGGCGTCCATGTGGGCGCATAGGTGGGAGTTGGAGGAGGCGTCGCTGTTGGCGTAAGCGTGGGAGTTGGGAGAGGCGTGGGCGTCGGGTTGGCGCAAGCGGCGGCGAGCAACGCGGCGAGCGCGAGCGACAGCGCAGCGTGAGCGTATGGTCGCAACAGGAACCCCCTTGAGGCGCGGGTTAGGTACTTGCGACAGTCCGCCCGGTGGTGAGCCAGCAAGGGGGCGCTCGGCCCCGCCCGCGCTGGGAACGGCTCACCTGCCAATAGAGGCAAAATAACGGACTGTCGCAACAGGCAGTATAGCGCCCATCCCGCGCGGCGGGGCGCCGCAGGCGAAGGGGGGGGGGGCTTCCTGGGGGATAGGCCAATTTCGCGCAAGGGCTAGGCGCCGCGCCGTCCGCTCCGGTAAAGTGCGGAGCAACCCGACTTGAGATGAGGGAGAGTATGGACGCCGCGACGCTGTTCGAGAGCACGATGGACTGGCTCCGGCTGCGGGGCACAAGCAGTTTTCAGAAAGAGGAAGACATCAAGCACGCTGCCAACGCACGGATCAAGGGCATGATAGCGGAAGATGGCCTTCCTTATAGCGTGGCCGAAGAGCGTCCGCTCATTCGGAGACGCGCCGACTTGGTGATATTCGGGGCTGACGACTCCGTCCTGGTGGCCGTCGAATTCAAGTTCGAGCCTCCGCATAATGCTGCGATGGGGTCTGATGATGTTCTCGACTGGCGTGAAGCCGAGGAGGACATACGGAAAGTCCAGAAGTACGTCGGCGAAGGAGGAGTGGGCGCGGCCTACGCAATCCTCATAGACGCGGACGGTCGGTGGCTCCGTCGGCATCCCAATGCTCCCGAAGGCAGCGAGTGGCGGGACTGGGGCAACGGCGTGTGGGCGCTGTGGACGAAGGTGAGCGGCGACTCATCAGCGTAGCCATCGCCCGCTACAAGAGGCGCTCCAGTTCCGCTATCTCGCCGTCGAGGTGGGCTAGCCCTCCTCGACGCCTCGTCCGAGCGGCGGAATGCGGACACGCGCAGGATGCAAGAAGCCTCGCCCTTCCGCTACCCTGTCCCCGTGACGACGAGACGCGGCGCGCGCGCATCTACAATTCCCGCCTTGCGGAACATCCTAGCGATGGAGACCGACGGCGGCTTCCCCGACAAGGCCGTCAGCGGCGGGCTGGACAAGTTCCTCGCGACGCTCCGGCGGGAGGCGGACGCCGACCCCGCCCTGACGCCGCTGGACGAGCGCGGGCTGCTCTCCGTGCGCTACGCCGAACTCGACGCGGCGCAGCGCGAACGCTGGGCGCGGGAAGTCCGCCGGTTCCTCGACGAGCCTTCCTCCGCCCCCGCCGTCCCAAGCGCGCCCGCCGCGATCGGAAATCCGGTGGAGCGGAGCCCCGACGCCCCTCCTTCAGGGGAAGGGAATGGAGCGAGCGCGCCGACGGAGGAGCGGGGTCTGCTCGACGCGCCGCTGGGTTCGCTCCGCAGCGTCAACCGCTCGCAGGCCGCCGCGATCCGCCGGACGCTGCTCAAGCGCGGCGCGCTCGCCGGCGAGGGCGAGCCCAGCGTCCGCGACCTCCTCTACTTCTTTCCGCTGCGCCACATTGACTACACGGAGCAGCGGACGGTCGCCCAACTGCGCGTCGGCGAGCATCAGACGCTCACCGCGACGCTGTGGGAGGCGTATGAGGCGCGGGTTGGGCGCGGCGGGCGCATCCGCGCAACCCACGCAACCGTCGGCGACGACACCGGCAACCTCCGCGTGATCTGGTGGGGCAATCCCTGGATCGCCCAGCATCTCAACCGCGCCATCGCCGAGGCCGCCCAGACGGCCGTCAACGGCGCGCCCCGCGTCGCGCTCAGCGGCAAGGTGACGCTCTTTCAAGGCAAGCGTCAAATGGAGTCGCCGGAGTGGGAAATCGTGGGCGCGGAGCCGTCCCCCGGCGTCCACACCGGCGGTCTCGTCCCCGTCTATCCGTCCGTCGGCACGGCGAAAGGCCGCCGCATCCCCCCCCGCAGAATGCGGGAGGCCGTCCGCGAGGCGCTCGATAGCGTGAAGCCGCAGGGAATCCCCGACCCGCTCCCGGACGCGGCGCGCCGTCCCGCCGCTCTCCTCTCGCTGGGGCAGGCCGTCGAGCAGTTCCACTACCCCGATTCCGAGCCCGCCAAAGAGCAGGCGCGGCGCAGGCTCGCTTTCGACGAACTCCTCGCCATCCAATTGAAACTGGCGATGGAGCGCGACTACGCCGATAAGCAGATAGGCCCGGCGCTCGCGCCGTTCCCGCCCCTCGCGCAATCGTTCATCGCCTCGCTCCCCTTTGAGTTGACGGAAGGGCAACGGGCGGCGCTGCGCGAGGCGATGGCCGACGTATCAGGCGGCGGCAGGCCGATGAGCCGCCTGCTGCAAGGCGACGTCGGCTCCGGCAAGACGGTCGTCGCGGCGGCGATGCTGCTGACCGCCGTCGCCGCGGGCTATCAGGGCGCGATGATGGCCCCGACCGAAGTCCTCGCGGAGCAGCACTTCCTCAACCTCCGCCTTCTGCTGCAAGGCCGCGAGCATGCGCTGGGCAACCTCAACTGGTTCGCTGTCCCCCTCGACGGACGCGCCGAGCCGGTCACCGTCGGCCTGCTCACAGGCAGCACGCGGGCCGCGCCGCGCCGCGAACTGCTCAGAATGGCGTCCGAGGGCGCGCTCGACCTCCTCATCGGCACGCACGCGCTCATTCAACGGGGCGTTGACCTGCCGAACCTCGCGCTCGCCGTCGGCGATGAGCAGCACCGGTTCGGCGTGCTCCAGCGCGACGCGCTGCGCGGCAAAAGCGCCGTGGGCGAGCCCCACCTCCTGCTGATGTCCGCCACGCCCATCCCGCGCTCCCTCGCGCTGACGCTCTACGGCGGCCTCGAAATCTCCACCATCCGCGAACTGCCCAAAGGCCGGCAGGAGATCGTCACCCGCGTCGTGGACGCCGCCCGCGCATCGGACGCGGAGGACTATCTCGTCGAGCAGGTTCGGGCGGGGCGCCAGTGCTTCATCGTCTACCCCCGCATAGACGACGCGGACGACGCGGGCGACGATGACCCCGATGACCCGGGGGACGGCGGCGATGAGAACTCCGACGCGGCGCCCGAGTCCGCCGCGCCTCCGCCCCTCGCCGCCGTCCCCGAGTGGGAGCGCCTGCGCGCGACCTCTCTCGCGTCCGTCCGCGTCGGTCTGCTCCACGGGCGGATGCCTCTGCCGGAGAAGCAAGCCGTGATGGACGAGTTCCGCTCCGGCCGCATCGACGTGCTCGTCTCCACCCCCGTCATCGAGGTGGGCATAGACGTGCCGAACGCGACCGTGATGATGATCCGAAGCCCCTCGCGCTTCGGCCTAGCCCAACTGCACCAGTTGCGCGGGCGCGTCGGGCGCGGCGAGCATCGCAGTTACTGCTTCCTCGTCGCCGAATCCGAGGGCGCGTCGCTCCGGCGGCTCGGCGAGGCGCGGCAGCGGCGCGCCGCCGCAGGCGCGGACCCGCAGGAGGCCGAGCAATGGTTCAAGCGCGCCGTCGCGCAGGCCGAAGCGGGGCAAGAGCGCCTCGCCGCGCTCGCCCGAACGAACGACGGCTTCGAAATCGCCGAGTCCGACCTCCGAATGCGCGGGCAAGGCGACTTCTTCGGCGCGCGCCAGTCCGGCGCCGCCCCCGTCCGAATGGCGAATCTCGACGACCACGATCTTATGGAAGCCTCCCGCGAGCAGGCGGGCGTCATCCTCGCCGCCGACCCCGGCCTCGCCCGCAACCCCGGCCTCCGCGCCTCCGTCGAGCGCCTCTCCGCCGCCATAACCGGCGAGATGGCGTAGCCCGCGGTCTAATTTCTCCTCCGCCTGCGCGAAACTGCGGCGGCCTAGCCTCCTAGCCCGCCCTTGCCCCTGCGCCCCATTGCGCCCATAATGCGCCTATGCGCGTCAGCGGATTGGAATGGCGGGGCGTCCGCGTCCCGATGCGGCAGCCCGAGCGCGCCTTGGACCCCTCCAAGGCCGGACGCAACGCGCTCATCATTCGGATGCTTATGGACAACGGCCTCGTGGGCGTCGGCGAGGCCGCGCCCGCCGGCCCCGGACGCCCGCCCGGCGTCGCCGACCTCGCGTCCGTCCTCCACGACCTCGCGCCCTCCGCGCTCGGGCTGCACCCCATCATCGCGTCCGACGTCCTCTCCGCGCTCGCGCCCCGCGGAAGCGTCGGCGACGCCCTCCGATTCGGCGTCGAGACCGCCGCCTTCGACGCAATGGGCAAGAACGCCGGACGCCCCGTAACCGATCTCCTCGGCGGCGTGATCGACTGGATTCCCATCGTCGCGCTCCTCGACTTCCTGCCCCCGGAGGAAGCGGCGGAGCAGGCGCGCGCCGCCGTCGCGCAGGGCTACGAATGCCTGAAAATCTCCCTCGGCGCGCGCGACGCCGAGACCGACGTCGAGACCGTCCGGCGCGTCCGGCAGGCCGTCGGCGAGGGCGTCGCCCTCCGCGCCGACGCCGACGAGGGCTGGACCGCCGAGCGCGCAATCCACACCCTCGAACGCCTGCGCCCCTACGCGCTGGAGTTCGTCGAGCAGCCCGTCATCGCCGAAGACCTCACCGGAATGGCGCGCATCCGCCGCTCGTCCCCGGTTCCCATCGCGGCGGACGAGGCCGTCGGCGGAATGAGCGACGCCGTGAAAGTCGCGGACGCGGAGGCCGCCGACGCGCTCGTCGTGAAAGGCGCGCGGGCGGGCGGCCTGCGGGCGGCGCAAGCGGTGATGGCCTTCGCCGCCGAGCGGAGGCTCCGAAGCATGGTGGCCTCGCCCCTCGAGACGGGGATCGGCGTCGCCGTCGGCCTGCATCTCGCCGCGTCGCTCGGCGAAGCCGCGCCCGCCGGGCTCGGCGCAAGCGCGCGATTGGAGAGCGACCTGCTTGCGAAACCGCTCGCTCCCTCGCGCGGCCACATCACCGTCCCGCACCTCCCCGGGCTTGGCGTCGAACTAGACCTCAGCGCGGTGGACTACTACGCGACGGAAGTGGCGGGCGTCGTCGCAGGCTAAGGCCCCCGCCCCCGCCCTGCCCGCAACCCGCGCGCGCTCCTGAGCGAAACCCTTCGCTGCTTGTCCGGCATTCCCGCGCCTACGCGGGCAATGCGGCCCCGCCCGCAATGTAGCCGCCTCCGAGCACGCGGTCGCCGTCGTAGAACACGGCGGCCTGCCCGGGCGTGACGGCGCGCTGGGGCTCGTCAAACCGCAACTCCGCGTCGGGGCCGTCCGGGCTCAGCGCTGCGGGGACGGCGGGGCCGTTGTAGCGAATCTTCGCCTGCACGCGCGTTGGCGACGGCGGCGCCTCGCCCGCGACGTAGCGCGCGCCGCTCACACGGGCAGTCCGGCGCAGCAAGCCGTCGCTTCCCCCCACCGTGACGCGGCGCGACGTCGGGTCGACCGCCGTCACGTACACCTTCTCGCCTTCCGGCAATCCCAGCGCCTGCGCCGTCACGCCGATTCCGCGCCGCTGGCCGACCGTGTAGAACGCGACGCCATCGTGCGCGCCGACGACCCGCCCCTCGCCGTCCACGATCTCCCCCGGCTCCGCTCCGCCCTCGCTCCGCAGGAACTCCCTGTAGTCGCCGCTTGGAATGAAACAGATCTCCTGGCTGTCCGCTTTGTCCGCGAGATGCAGGCCCGCCTCCCGCGCCAGGTCGCGTATCTCCGCTTTCGTGAACGCGCCGACGGGCAGCAGCGTCCGCGCCAGTTGCTCCTGCCCCAGCCCGAACAGCACGTAGGACTGATCCTTGCCCGCGTCGGCGCCGCGCCGCAGCGTCCACGCGCCTCCGCCGTTGTCGTCGGGGACGACGCGCGCGTAGTGCCCCGTGGCGACGAAATCCGCGTCCAGCATTCCGGCGCGCCGCATCAGAAAGTCGAACTTGATGCGGTCGTTGCAGGCGATGCAGGGGTGGGGCGTCCGCCCCCGCCGGTACTCCTCGACGAAGTAGCCGATGACGTGCTCGCGGAACTCGCTCCGCGCGTCCACGACGTAGTGCGGAATCCCCAGCGTCCGGCACACGCGCCGCGCGTCTTCGATGTCCTGAATGGAGCAGCAGCCCTGATGCTCCGGCGACACGCCGTCCGCGTCGGAATCCCACAGCCGCATCGTGACGCCGATGACGTCGTATCCGTCTCTTGACAGCAGGCGCGCCGCCGCGGACGAGTCCACGCCGCCCGACATCGCCGCGACGACGCGCTTGCCGCGCCCCGCCGCCCGCCCGCTTGTTCCCGCCGCCGAATCCGCCATAGCGACGTCCATTGTACCTTGCCGGGCGGTCGGGTTATGAGACGGTGGGGTTTCCTCTTCGCGTTCTGGATTCCCGCGTAAGCGAGAATGGGGGTTGCGGGCGGCTAGCGCGGGTGGCGGTTCGCGTGCGACCCTTCCGATTCCCAACTCGTGATCTTGATGGAGTTCTTGAACTCTTTGATCTCGCCGCAGCGTTTGCAGGTGCCGTTGCTCGTGGGGCCGTTCGGGCTCTCGATCGCCCAGTGATGGGCGCAATCGGATTCGACGGCGTCCGCGAGTTCCGCCGCCTGCTGCGTCCTGACGTCCGTTCCCTCGACGAGCATCGCGCCGCTCATCCGCGCTCCGCGATGGGGACGAATTCGGCGTCCATCGGGCCGTCGTACCGCATTTGCGGCCTGATGAGCATATTCTTGTCCTGCTGCTCCAGAATCTGCGCGACGTAGCCCGGCACGCGGGCGACCGCGAAGATCGGAATGAACAAGTCCTCCGGCACGCCGAGGAGGTAGTAGACGGAGCCCGCCCAAAAGTCCACGTTGACGCAGATGCCGCGCTCAGCGTAGGGCTGCATGCGCTTCTCGACCTCGCTGAGGATTTGGAACCACTTGGGGTCGCCCATCTTCTCGGCGAGGCGGCGCGATCCCTCGCGCAGGTGGCGCGCGCGCGGGTCTTCGGCCCGGTAGACGGCGTGCCCGAAGCCCATAATGCGCTCGCGGCGTTCGCGCTTGGCCGCGAGGTACGCCTCGACGTTCTCCACCTCGCCGATCTCCAGCGCCATCTTCATCACGCCTTCCGCCGCGCCGCCGTGCAGCGGGCCTTTTAGCGTCGAGAGGCCGGTGACCACCGCGCCGTGCACGTCCGCGAGCGTGCTCGCGGTGACTCGCGCCGCGAACGACGACGCGTTCGCTCCGTGATCCAGATGCACGATGAGGTCTTTGTCTATGAGGCGGGCGGTCTCGTCGTCCGGGCGCTCGCCGAAGAGCATAGCGAGAAAGTTGGCCGCGTGGGGGAGGGACGGGTCGGGCGGAACGGGCGGCTTGCCGCTGCGGATGCGGTGGTGCGCGGCGACGATGGTCGGCGTTTGGGCGGTGATCTTGATGCCCTTGCGGAGCGTCCCCTCGTGGGAAACGTCGTCAACGCCGGGCTCGAACGCCGCGAGCGCGGAGACCGCCGTGCGAAGGACGTCCATCGGGTGGCCGTCCTTTATCCGCTCGATGATCTCCGTGACTTCCGGGGGAATCTCCCTGCATTGTCGGAGCGACGCGCTGAAGGCGTCCAGTTCCGCCTGCGTCGGAAGATGCTTCTCCAGCAGCAGATGCGCGACCTCTTCGAACGTGGCGCGCTCAGCCAGATCGTGAATATCGTAGCCCCGGTAGATGAGGCGTCCGACGGAGCCGATGACAAGGCTGGATTCCGTGGACTCGAAATAGACGTCCCGAAGCCCGCGCTTCAGTTCGACTTCCTGCTCTGCCATGCGCTCTCTCTCCCTCCGTAGCGGGCGACGGCGCGCCCCCGCAACCCCGCGCCGATGGGCGCGAGCATACCTTGCGCTCCCCGCCGATGTCAACGCGGGGAGCGCGCTTCACGAGGCGAAGCGCCCCCTCCGCAGGCGAGAGCGCCTCACGTCGTGATGGCGAAAACCCTGTCCAGCATCCGGTCCCACGGAGCGCTCTTGGGCGGGAGCGCGTCGGCCTGGATAGCCTCGCAATTGCCGTTGCGCCAGCAGACGAGCGCGCCGGAGCGCCCCTCGATGAGCGCCTCCGCAGCCGCGACGCCCATCCGCGTGGCGAGAATGCGGTCGAATCTCGAAGGAACGCCGCCTCGCTGAATGTAGCCGAGCACGGTGTAGCGGGCGTCGTAGGGCTCCGCCGAATCGTTGATCAGTTGCGCGAGTTCCGCCGCGCTCCACCTCGCCCCTTCCGCCAGCACGATGATGAAGTGCCGCTTGCCGTGCCCCCAGACGCTCCGCAACTCCTTGAAAACGTCCTCCAACTCGACGGGGCGCTCGGGCGTGAGCGCCATCTCCGCGCCGGTCGCGAGCGCGGCCATCACCGCGATGTAGCCGCAATGCCTGCCCATCACCTCGACGATCATCGCCCGCCGGTGGGCGGACGCGGTGTCGCGGATGCGGTCTATCGCCTCCATCGCCGTGTTGATCGCGGTGTCCGCGCCGATCGTCGTCTCCGTCCCGGGCATATCGTTGTCTATCGTGCCGGGCACGGCGACGGTGGGGACGCCCAGTTTGTGGAGTTCCCACGCGCCCGCGAGCGAGCCGTCCCCGCCAATGACGATCAGCCCGTCGAAGCCATCGGCGCGCAAGGAGTCCGCCGCCGCCTGCCGGACGTCCGCATCGAAGAACTCGGGGCAGCGCCCCGCGCCGATGATGCTTCCGCCTTGCCGGAGCAGCCCGGCGACCGAGCGGGAAGTGAGCGGCTCGGACTCGCGGTTGATGACCCCCCGGTAGCCGTCCGAGAAGCCGTGCGTCTCGACTCCGTAGTGAAGGGCGGCGCGAGTGGCGGCGCGGATGGCCGCGTTCATTCCGGGGGAGTCGCCCCCGCTGGCGAGAATGCCGATCTTCTTCACGGGCATAGCGCGGCGAGTTTAGCAAAAATGAGGAAGGCGCGCTCCCGTCGGCGCGGGCAGGCCGGCGGACGCGGAACGGTCACAGAATGGGATGGCGGTCGCGCCACTCGCTCGCCTGCTCGTAGGCGTAGGCGGCGCGCAGAAGCGCCGCCTCGCTCAGGTGCGGGCCGAGCAGTTGCAAACCGACCGGCAACCCATCCGCGAAGCCGCACGGAACGGAAATGCCGGGGATGCCCGCGATGTTCGCGGGAATCGTGCAAACGTCGTTGGCGTGCATCACGACCGGATCCGCGATGCCGCCGATCTCGAACGCGGTCGTGGGGGCGGTGGGCAGCGCGAGAACGTCCACGCGCCGGAAAGCCTCCTGAAACTCGCGGCGGATCAGAGTCCGCGCCTGCTGCGCCTTCTTGTAGTAGGCGTCGTAGTAGCCTGCGGAGAGTGCGTAAGCGCCCATCAGAATGCGGCGGCGAACCTCCGGGCCGAAGCCGTTGCGCCGCGTCGCGTCCAGCGCCGCCCACATCCCGTCCGCGCTCTGATCGGAATAGCCGTACTTCACGCCGTCGTAGCGCGCGAGGTTGGCGGAACACTCCGACGGAGCGATGACGTAGTAGACGGCCAGCGCGGCGCGGGACGCGGGCAGCGAAACCTCCTCGACGCTCGCCCCCAGCGATTCCAAAACGCCGACCGCCGCTTTCACCGATTCGGCGACCGCAGGCGCGATGCCCTCGCCGAGGTACTCGGGCACGACGCCGATCCGCAGCCCGCGAACGCCCCCCGCTATGCCCGCCGTGTAGTCCGGCGTCGGCGACGGAATGCTCGTCGAGTCCAGCGGGTCGTGTCCGGCGATGGCGTTGAGCGCGAGCGCGGCGTCCTCGACGGAGCGCGCGAGCGGGCCGATCTGATCGAGCGACGACGCGAACGCAATGAGTCCGTAGCGCGACACGAGGCCGTAGGTCGGTTTGAGGCCAACCACCCCGCAGAGCGCGGCGGGCTGGCGAATGGAGCCGCCGGTGTCGGAGCCCAGCGCGTAGGCCGCGAGCCCCGCCGCCACCGCCGCCGCCGGGCCGCCGCTGGACCCCCCCGGCGCGCGGGAGGCGTCCCACGGGTTGCGGACGACCTTGAACGCCGACGTCTCGCTGGAGGAGCCCATAGCGAACTCGTCCATATTGCCCTTGCCCAGCAGAACCGCGCCCGCCTGCGCGAGGCGGACGGCGGCGGTCGCGTCGTAGGGAGGAACGTACCCCTCCAGCATCCGCGAGGCGCAAGTCGTGGGGACGCCTTTCGTCGAAAGGTTGTCCTTCAGTTGCATCGGCGCGCCGGTGAGCGGCTCCGCCTCGCCCCGCGCGATGCGGCGGTCGGCCTCGGCGGCCTGCGCGCGCGCCGCGTCGGGAGTCGCTGCGAGATACGCCCCGAGTCCGGGGTCGATCTCGGCGATGCGCTCCAAATGCGCCTCCGCAAGTTCCACGGCGGAGATTTCGCGGCGGGCGAGCGCGCGGGACATTTCGGCTGCGGTCAGGTAGTGCAGGTCGGCCATCGGTCAGGATTCGTCCATCACGGCCTGCACGCGGAAGAACGCGCCCTCCCGCCGGGGGGCGTTGGCCAGCGTCTCCTCGCGCTCCATCGGCGGGCGCGGCTCGTCGTCCCGCATCACGCTGCGGACTTCCTCGACCGCGTGCCCGGTGGGCTCGACGCCGGTCGTGTCTATCTCCTGCAGAACGCTCACCTCGTCGAGCAGACCCGCCATCTCGCCGCGCAACTGCTCCGCTTCCTCGTCCGTCAGCCCAATGCGGCAAAGCGCGGCGATCTGCCGCACCTGCGCGACGGAGATCGTTTGCTCGTTGTGTTTCGGGTCGGCGTTCATCGCGTCGGAGAGAAAGGCCGCGCCAGAGCGCGGAAGTCCGTAGGCGCTCCAGTCTAGCAGACGCGGAGCGCCTCCTGCGCCTGTTAGGATGCGCGTCAACGAGGCCCGCGGGCGGCCTCCCAATCCCATCGAAAGCAGGAGGCGCGCACGCGAATGAGCGCTGTTCAGCGCAATGCTATGAGCGAGCGGAGCGAGCGGCTGCCCGCGCCCGCCTCGAGCGCGTCCGTTCGCGCTGCGGAGGGCGGCTAGCGATGCCCATCCGCGTGCTGCCCCCCGCGACCGCCGCCCGCATCGCCGCCGGCGAGGTCATCGAGCGCCCCGCGTCCGTCGTCAAGGAACTCGTCGAAAACGCCCTCGACGCGGGCGCGTCCGCCGTCGCCGTTGAGACGCGCCACGGCGGACTCGCCTCCATCCGCGTAACCGACGACGGCTGCGGCGTTCCCGCCGAGGAGGCGGAACTCGCCTTCCGGCGTCACTCGACCAGCAAACTCCAATCCGAAGACGACCTCGCCCGAATCGCCACGCTCGGCTTTCGCGGCGAAGCGCTCGCCAGCATCGCCGCCGCCGCGACCGTCCGAATGACCACCCGAACGCCGGACGCCGAATCCGCGACCGCCATCGAGTTGCAAGGCGGCGAGGTCGTCCGCCGCGTCGAAACCGGCGCCGCCCCGGGCACGTCCATAGAAGTCGAAGCCCTGTTTTCCTCCATCCCCGCCCGCCTGAAATTCATCCGCTCCGCCGCCGCCGAAACCTCCCGCATACGCCAAACGATGGAGAGCCTCGCGCTCGCCAACCCCCACGTCCGAATGACGCTCAAGGCCGACGGCAAAACGCAGTTGACCACTTCCGGCAACGGAAGCCTCCGCGACGCCGCGTCCGCCGCGCTCGGCGCCGAACTCGCCGACGCGATGCTGGACGTCGCTTCCTGGGCAGGCCCCTATCCCGTCTGGGGGCTCGCCGCCCCGCCCGAGCGCAGCCGCTCCTCCCGAACCGGCGTGTCCCTCTTCGTCAACGGACGCTCCGTCCAGCATCGCGCCATCGCCGTCGCCGTGGAGGACGCCTACCGCGGGCTTCTGATGGAAGGCCGGTTTCCCATCGCCGTCATCTTCCTCGACGTTCCCCCGGGCGAAGTCGACGTGAACGTCCATCCGAACAAGCGCGAGGTGCGCCTCGCCCGCGAGAGCGACGCTTTCTCCAGCGTCCAGCAGGCCGTCCGGAGCGCCGTATTCCCCGCCGCGCCCGTTCTCGACGCCGACCGCCTCCTCGCGCCCGACGCCGGCGCCGGCGCGCCGATCCCCGGCGGCGCGGAAAACGCTTTCCCCGCGAGCGAAGACGCTCCGCCGGGGGGCTTCCGCTTCACCCGGGACTCCGGCCCCTTGCCTGAGCCCGCGCCCGCCGCGGACGCGCCCTCCCCGCAATTGGACGGCGCGTCGCCGCTCTCCCGCCTCCGCATCCTCGGCCAGGTGTCCGGCGCTTACGTCGTCGCGGAGGGCCCGGACGGTATGTACCTCATAGACCAGCACGCGGGGCACGAGTCGGTTCTCTACTACCGCCTCCTCCGTCAGTGGGCCAACCGCGAGCCGGAGACGCAGCCGATGCTGGAGCCGCTCCCCGTGCGCCTCTCTCCCCGCCGGATGGACGCGCTCGCCGCATCCCGCGAAACCCTGGAAGGCTACGGCCTGCGCTTGGAGCCGTTCGGCGGCGACTCGTGGCTCGTCCGCGCCGTCCCCGTGATGGCGCGCCGCGTGGACGCCGCCAAACTGCTCGACGAAATCTTGGACTGCCTCTCGTCCGGCGCGGACGCCGACGGCGCGCGCTACGCAGTCGCGGCCTCCATCGCCTGCCACAGTTCCGTCCGCGCAGGCCAAACGCTCACCGACCAGGAGATGGCCGCGCTCGCCGACGCCCTCGCCTCCGAAGCCAACCCCCAGCGATGCCCCCACGGCAGGCCGACCATCGTCCGCGTCTCCAACGAGTCCATCGGCAGGCAATTCGGCAGGACGTGAGATGGCCTTGCTCATCGCCGCCGCCACGCGCAACCCCGACAAAGCCAAGCGCATCCGCGCCCTCCTTGACGGCTTGGACGTAGACATCGCCGACGGCGCGGCGCTGACCGGCGCGCCCGACCCGCCGGAGGACGACCAATCGCACCTCGCGATTGCGACGGCGAAAGCCGCCGCGTGGTCGCGCGCGCTCGGCGGGCTGGCGGTCGCATCCGACGGCGGCCTCGTCATCCCCGCGCTCGGCGACGGCTGGTCGAGCCTCATCACGCGGCGCGGAACCGGCGCGGACGTGTCCGACGAAGAGCGCGGCGCGCGCCTGCTCCGGCGAATGCGCGGCCTCGACGGCGAGCGCAGAGCCTGCCGCTGGACGGAAGCCGTCGCCGTCGCCCGCGAGGGCGAACTGCTCGGCGCGTGGGAGGCGAGCGGGCTCGACGGCGCAATCGCCCTGGACTACGCCCCGCCCCCGGGCGGAACCAACGGCTTCTGGGTCAGCGCCCTCTGGGTGACGCCGCATGGCGTCCGCCGCTGGGCGCTCTCCTCCGGCGAGGAGCGAGCGCTCGGCGACCCGTGGGCCGCCCTCCGCGCGCCCGTCCGCGCCCTCGTCGCCAACCTCGCCGCCGGAGAGGCCGGCGCGTAACCCGGAGGGCGCCCCGCCCTGCCTCCAGTGCATTGTCCCATTGCGCGGGCGAGGGTCGCGCTCGCCCCGCCGCGCCGCGAATGGCGTAGCATTGTCTCCTAATTCGTTCGTTCCGCGAGGTTCGCCTATGCCTACGATGCTCGCAGCCATCCTCAGAGGACTGGGGGACGTCGTCTGCGACGAGGTTCCGGCGCCGGAGCCCGATGCGGACAAAGCGCTCGTCCGTATGCGGATGGCCTCCATCTGCGGCACCGACCTCCATTACGTCTACCACGGGTGGCCGCGCAACGCCTACCCGATGGAGCCCGGCGAGCCCGGTCACGAGGGCGTCGGCGTGATCGTCGAGCCCGGCGCCAGCGGCCTGCCGGAGGGGGCGCTCGTCCTCACCGTTCCCAACATCTGGGAGGCGCGCAATTTCGCCGAATATCAGGCCGTCTCGCCGCGCTTCCTGCTGCCGCTGCCGGAGGGCCGCCCGCTCGCCGAGTTAATGATGGCGCAGCAACTCGGCACGGTGATCTTCGCCGCACGCAAACTTCCCGAAATGACGGGCAAGACCGCCGTCGTGATCGGGCAGGGGAGCGCGGGCCTCTTTCACGACTTCCACCTCCGCAGGCTGGGCGCGGCGCGGATCATCGCCATCGAGCCGAACGCCGACCGGCGCGCCGCCGGCTCCGCGCTTGGCGTGGACGACGCGCTCGACGTGACCGGCCAAGCCGCCGTGGACGCCGTTCTGCAACTGACGGACGGGCGGGGCGCGGAGGTCGTGGTGGACGCGGTGGGCGGCCACGAGACGCTGAATCAGGCGGTGCGAATGGCCAAAGCCGAGGGGCACGTCCACGTGTTCGGCCTGCCCACCGGCTTCGATCCCGTTCCCTTCGACCTCAGCGCGTACTTTCTCAAGCGGCTGGACGTTCGCACGATATTCGGCGCGCAGGACGAGCCCGGGCTTCCGTCGTTCCGCCAAGCGCTCGCGCTCATCGCCGAGGGGGAGATAGATATGTCGCCCTACGTAACCCACGCGCTTCCGTTGGAGCAGGCCGCCGACGCATTTCAACTCGCCCGCGAGCCGAGCGGCGGCGCGCTCAAGGTGTCGCTTACGATGGAGGGGCGGTGAGCGCGCGGGCAGGGTAGGGGGGCGGGGTTCGACGGCGAGGCGCATCTCTATCAGGGCAGCGCGCCTGCCCCCGCCGCCCACAGGCTAGGCGCGCGCGGACGCTTGCCGTCCCCGGCGTAGCGAGGCCGCCTGCATGCTATACTGCCCTCAGCGCAGCCTGCGCCCGTGAGGATCCGCCGTATGACTATGCAATCCCTCGAACGCGAAGTCCGCGTCGTCAAAGACGATATGCAGGATGTCAAAGACATCCTGCGTGACCTCGCCGTCCGGGATGCCGCCCTCGCCGAAAGAATGGAAGCGGCCGAACGCCGCATGGAAGCGGCCGACCGTCGCATGGAAGCGGCCGGCCGCCGCATGGAAGCGTTAGAGCAGATCGTCGCGGCCACCGACAGGCAGATCGAGGCCACCCAGCGGCAACTCGACGCCACCGACAGGCAACTCGAGGCGACGAGCCGTGAGGTCGCGCTGATGGCCAACGCCTTCACGAAGTTCTGGGGCGACTTCCGCGCGGATTACGCCCCAGGCCCCTCAGGGCGCTCCGATGACTGGGAGCCGCCGGCCGGCAAGTAGCGGCCCGCCATTGTGACGCGCCCTGTGACCAACAGGGGAAATCGAGGCTGGTCCTCCGGCCTATGGCGAATGAAGCGCTCGCAGACGCGGCAGGCCGCAGAGCGAAGACGCGAACCCGCGAGGAGCGCGGCGCATGACCGACGGCAGGCAAGGCCGCGCGCAGGACGGCGGGCAAGGCTCCGCGCAGGGCTTTCGCTCCGCGGGCAGGCGCAGGCTGATCGTCGTCCTCATCCTGATCTCCTCGTTTATGGGCGTGGAGGTCGTTGCGGGCGTTCTCTCCGGAAGCCTCGCGCTCCTGGCCGACGCCGGACATATGCTTACGGACGCCGGATCCATCGGCCTTGCGCTGTTCGCAATGTGGGCGGCAGGCAAGCCCCCGTCGGCGCAATCCACGTTCGGCTTCCAGCGCGCGGAAATCCTCGCCGCCCTCATGAACACGCTCGCGCTGTGGGGCGTCGCCGCATGGATATTCTTCGAGGCGTACCGGCGCTTCGCCGACGCGCCCGAAGTCGCGGGCGGGCCGATGATCGCCGTCGGCGCCGCCGGGCTCGTCGTCAACCTCATCGCCGCCCAAGTTCTGCGCCGCGACTCCGCCCGCAGCCTCAACGTCGAGGGCGCGCGCCAGCATATTATGGCCGACCTCCTCGGCTCCGTGGGCGTCGTCGTGTCCGGCGCGCTCACGCTCGCGTTCGGCTGGCGCATCGCCGACCCCGCCGTCAGCGCGCTCATCGGATTGCTCATTCTGAAGAGTTCGCTGGGCTTGTTCACGCGCGTTTTCAAGGCGCTTATGGAAGGGGCGCCCGCGCATATCGACGTCGTCGAGTTGCGCGCCGCTATGGAGGCCGCGCCGGGCGCCGCGCTCGTCCACGACATCCACGCTTGGACAATCACCTCCGGCTACGAGGCGCTCACCGCCCACGTTCTCGTGGACGCCGAAGGCGCCGCCGACCCGGACGGCCTGCTCGCCCGCTTGCGCGAAATCGCCTACGGCTACGGATTCGCCCACGTCACGCTGCAGATAGAGCGCTCCGCCGACGACTGCGCGGAGGAGTATCAGGCCGCGCCCTCCGCTCCCCGCGCCTAGTTTTACGCCCACTCTTGCCTACGCCATTCTTGCCGCTACGCCTACTTGCCGCTACGCCATTCTGCCGCTACGCCCACTCTTGCCGCTCGCCGCCGCGGGCGTTGCGGTAGGAGGCGGGGTGGAAGATGTCGGGGCGCGTCTCCAAGTGGTCGTTGTAGGCGTCGAGCAGCGCGTCGAACTCCGCTTGCGATTGCGCGACTTTGGCTTTGTTGGCGGCTTTTTCCGCGGCTGCGCTTGCCTCGAACATGCTATCTCCGGCGGCGAGACGCTCCGTGCATACGGCGGCGTAGGCGCGCCCGTAGGGGCTGCAAGCGAATTCGTCGGCGTAGGCGCTGGGGATTTCCTCCGGGACCGGCAAAGGCCCCATCCATTCCTCGATCAACGACCTCGCCGCGAAGACGTAAGCGTTGGCGTAGAAGACGGCTTGCGCGGGCGGGTAGCCCTGGGCGATGGCGTCGGCGCGGACGGCCTGAGCGGCGGCGCGCGCGGCCGCGGCCCGGATGTTCCCCTCGGCGGCGACGTCGTCGCGGATGTTGTCCAGCAGGGCCAGCGCCTCGGCTTCGTTCGCCAACGCCGTGAGGATGGCGTCCGCCTCCTCTTCGTTGAAGGTGATGTTCTTCATAACGACGTCGTTCATAACGGCGAGCGCTTTGTTGAAATCGGCGTCGTTGGCGATGAACTCGCCGATGGCGTCGGCGCGCTTGAACAGGTCGCGCGCCTCGGCGCGAGTCATTTGCGTGCGCTGCTCGTCTTCGCCGGACTCCTCGCGGCGCAGCCGCTTCGCTCGTTTGCCGCTCATCGCGTCCCTCTCTACGAGACTTCCGCGCCCGTCATTCCCGCCCTCTATCGCCGTTCCCACGCAGGCGGGAATCCCGCATCCCTCGGCGGGGGCGCATCGCCGTTCCCGCCGTCTTTCGCCGTTCCCGCGCAGACGGGAATCCCGCATCCCTCGGCGGGGGCGCATCGTCGTTCCCGCCCTCTTTCGTCATTCCCGCGCAGGCGGGAATCCCGCATCCCTCGGCGGGGGCGCCCGTCGTTCCCGCCCCCTATCGTCGTACCCGCGTAGGCGGGAATCTCGCCCCCGTTCCCAATGTTCCCGCGCAGGCGGGAGCCTCGCGCCTCGGCGAGGGCGCCTAGATGCCGTAGAACGTTTTGGCGTTCGTCTCCAGAATCTTGCGGGCGACCTGCTCGCTTACGCGCCCCTCGCTCGCCCAGCGCTCCACCTCGTCCAGCGCCGCGAGGTTGGCCGACGGGTCGGAGTGGCAGTAGTCCGTGCCGACGATGAGGTTGTCCTCCATGCCCATATCCAGCAGATGCTCCACCGGGTCCACCGGGTCGATAGTCACGTACAGGCGGTCGGAGCGGAAGAGGTCGCGCTGCAGATCGAAGGATTGGGGGCGGTTGTGCAGAACCTGCGAGCGGCTCTGCATCCCCAGCGCGGAGAGCGCGTAGGGAACCCACGCCGCGCCCGCCTCGATGAATCCGAACCGCAGGCGCGGGAAATTGCTCGGCAGCCCTTCCGACACGACGGAGATGAACGCCGCCATCACCGGAAACCCGCGGTCCCACTCGCGCCCCGGCAGCGGGTGCCCCGTGTGGATGCAGACCGGCATATCCAGCGCCTCCGCCTCTTCGTAGACGGGGAAGAAATGCTTGTCGGTGACCGGCTTGTCGAGGTCGAAGCCGCGCCGGAAGACGCCGCAGGCGCCTTGCTCCTTCGCCCAGCGCAACTCCGCGACCGCCTTGTCCGCGTCGAGCATGGGCAGCGTCGCGGTCCACTTCAGGCGCCCGCCGCTCGCCGCGCAGCGCTCCGCGAGCCAGCGGTTGTACGCGCCGGTGAGCGCGGCCTCCGCGTCCGGGTCTTGCGCGCCGTAGCGGATGAAGAAAGTGGGGAAGATGACCTGCGCTTCGACGCCCATCGCGTCCATATCGGCGATGCGGCCGGCCACGTCGTCGAGTTCGCGGCGCCCGCGGGCGGGGTGATGCTTCTCGTCGCGGATGACGCGGGGCTGCAGGCGGTTCTCGACCAGCCACCAGCGGTTGCCGATGGCGCCTGCGATTCGCACGCCTGGGGCCTCGCGCCGCTGCGCCGTCGCGGACTGGATTTGGGCGTCGGGCAAGACCGTCACGGGGACGTGCTTCGACCCGGCGTCCGCCAGGGCTTGCCACGTGGCCTCGTTCTCGTCCACGTGCGTGTCGGCGTCAATCACGGGAAACGTTGGCATTGCGGCAACCTCTCTCTCTTTGCTGGTCTGCTGGGGCAACATTACCACAACCGGATTCGCGGCGGGGGCGCGATAGGCGTAGGTTCCGCCTACGCGGGCAGGGCGTGGCGCGTGGGGTGGGTTGGAGACGATGCGCTGCGCGCATCGTCCGGCGCTTGCGCGCCTCTGGATTCCCGCCTACGCGGGCAGGGCGTAGTTTTCATCGCGGCGCTCATCCTACGAAGAACCTGTTGCGGGCGATTTCCTCCGCATAGGCGGCGGACTCCGCGTCCGCGTCAGGGGATGCGGGATTCCCGCCTTCGCGGGAATGACGGTTGTTGGACGGCGCGGCGCCGGACGGCGAATGCGAGTCGGCGGCGGACGGCGCGGCGTCCGTGATTCCTGGATTCCCGCCTACGCGGGAATGACGATCATTGTCATGGCCATCATCATCGTCGTCCGGCGGGTCGTTGGGGGCGGGGGGTGGGGGGAGGGGGACGCCGGCAGGGGCGCGAGCGCGCAGGAAGGGCTCGTTGCCCGTCCAGATTTGCAAGGACGGCGGGCGCATAAACGCCAAGGCCAAAGCGTCGGCGCGGTCAGGCGACGGCACACCCTTTTTGCGCGTTTCGCGCTTGCTCTCCAACTTCACTTGCCCGGAACTCGTCACGTCGTAGCGCAAGGAAAGGAGTTGCGCGGCGAGGATTTCGTCGTTGGGCAGCGCGATGAGATGGTCGTTCATCAAGCGGCGCAACTCCCAGAAGATCTCGGAGCGCAAGTTGGCGAACCTTGTGGGATGGGGCGCCCTCCGCCCGAATTGCACGCCGTAGACGGGCGCGCCGACCTCCTTGAGGCGGTCGCAGACGCCTCCGCCGACGCCGTTCTCGTCAACGAACACCGCCTCCGCGCCCAGTTCGTTCGCCATAAGCGCCGTCTCGCCGGCCACGCGCATCGTGTCCATCTCTCGGTCGAGCGATTTCGTTGCGATGACGCGCTGGCCGCGCCTGGCGATCAGCACGGACTTGTCGGCGCCGAAACGGGCGACGTCGACGCCGATGTAGACGGGCTCGCGGGCATCGTCCTCTTCTGTGGGGGCGCCTGCGCCGGACGGGGCGTCGTCGGCCATCGCCGTCTCAACGGCCTTGCGCCCCACGAGCGAGTTGTCCTCGGCGTCCGGGAACTCCGCGTAGACGGACGAGCGGAAGAGCGGGTGATCCTCGCCCCAGATGAGCGCCTTGTCCGCGATGTCCTCCGGCGTGATGAGGCCGGGCACGGGCTCGGCGCCGTCTATGAGATTCGGCGTGTCGAGGGCGGAGATGCGGAGCCGGGCGTAGGCCACTTGCTTCGCGTGATGGGAGTCGTAGAACTCGCCGGGGCGTGAGAGGGCGTTGCCGATCATCAGGAACTTGGTCGGGTTGAGGCGGATGGCGGCGTCAATGTAGGGTTGCTCGACGCCGTGGGCTTCGTCGACAATGACGAGCAACTGCGGCGAGTGGAAGCCCTGCACGCGGTCGGGCTTGTTCGTGGAGAAGGCGACGCCGAATCTGTCGGGTGAGATGGTGTAGCGGCTTTTGGTGAGTTTGCCGGAGAGGGGGACGTCGGCGTTGGCGACGGCGGTGGCGATTTCGGGCCAGAGGATGTACTCGATTTGGCGCTGGGTCGGCGCGAGGACGACGACTTTGGCTGCTGGGCGGGTTTCGAGCCACCAGAGGATGATGCGGGCGGCGGCCCAGTCCTTGCCGGAGCCGTTGCAGCCGACGATGGAGACGCGGCGGTGGTTGGCGACGAGGTCGAGCATTTCGATCTGTTTGGGGTAGGGCTGGCCGGCGTTGGGGAGGACGTGCGCGATGAATCCGGCGGGGTCGTCGCGGAACTGGGCGAGGGCAGGCGTGGCGTTCTTCCCGCGTTCGCGGTCAGGTCGCGGCGGCTGGGCGCCGCAGGAGGCGCAGCGCGCCGCGTCGCGGCCTTTGGAAGGCTTGGGGCGAGCGTCGCGCTGGTGGCGGTTGAAGAGTTTGGCGATGAGACTCATAGTTGACAGTATCGCAACTAATGGCGGAATGCAATAGGGGCATGTGTCGCATTTTGGGGGGCAGGGGGGCGGGATTCCCGCCTACGCGGGAATGACGGGACATGACGATGCGCTGCGCGCCGACTGGATTCCCGCCTACGCGGGAATGACGTGGCGCATGGGGAGATTTGGAGACGATGCGCTGCGCGCACCGTCCGCAGGGGCGAGATTCCCGCCTACGCGGGAATGACGGGGCAAGGGGGCGAGATTCCCGCCTGCGCGGGAATGACGGCAGAGGGAGGGGGGGCGATGCGCTGCGCGGGAACGACGGGCGCTCTGTACGCCAAGCGGGCGCCACCTGTCTCTCGCTCCGTCAGGGGGGGCGGGGTGTAGAATGGAGAGCAGCGAGTATTCCCCGCGGGAGGCGAATGTCCGCAATGGCCAACGATCCGCAGTACGACGTCATCATCATCGGAGGGGGCGCCGCCGGGCTGGCCGCGTCCATCTACGCCGTCCGCGCGATGCTGAAGACGCTCATCATCGAGAAGAAGGCCGTCGGCGGGCAGATTCTGCTGACGGGCGAGATCGAGAACTATCCCGGATTCCCGGAGCCGGTGGACGGCCCGGAACTCGCGATGCTCTACGAGAAGCAGGCGGCGCGGTTCGGCGTCGAGTTCGAGTACGACACCGTCACGGCGCTCGACGTCGCGGGGGAGGTCAAGCGCGTCGTCTGCGAGGACGGCGAGTACACGAGCAAGACGGTCATCATCGCCACCGGCGGGGAGCACAACAAACTCGACGTGCCCGGCGAGGTCGAGTACTGGGGCAAGGGCGTCTCCTACTGCGCGACCTGCGACGGCAACTTCTTCCGCGGAATGGACGTCGTGGTCGTCGGCGGGGGGGACGCCGCTATGGACGAGGGGCTGTACCTCACGCGAATGACGGGGAAGGTCACCGTCGTGCACCGCCGCGACGCGCTCCGCGCCAGCAAGATTCTCCAGCAGCGCGCGTTCGACAACCCCAAAATGGAGTTCGTGTGGGACACGGTGGTGGACGAGATCAAGGGCAACGGCGAGGTGGACTCCGTCACGCTGAGGAATCTCAAGACGGGCGCGGTCTCCGAGCGCGCTGCGCAGGGCGTGTTCATATTCATCGGCTTCCATCCCGTCAACGACTTTATGCAGGGCGCGGTGGAGTTGGACAACGCGGGCCACGTGCTGACGAATCTCCAGATGGAGACGAGCGTTCCGGGCGTGTTCGCGGCGGGCGACGTGCGCCAGTTCTCCGACCGCCAGTTGGCGAACGCCGTGGGCGACGGCGTGGCGGCGGCGCTCGCCGCCTACCGCTACATCGAAGGGTAAAGGGCGCGATGACCGCCGGCTGGGGCATCGTCAGCACGGGGCGCCATCCCGACGGCAAGATGGCGCCCGCGATCAACGCCGCGTCCGGCGCGACGCTCGCCGCCGCCGTCAGCCGCGACTTGGGCCGCGCCCGATCTTTCGCCGAAAAGCACGGCGCGCCCCGCGCTTACGACGACCTCGACGCGATGCTGCGCGACCCCGCCGTGAGCGTCGTCTACGTCGCGTCGCCCAACGCGCTGCACGCGGAGCAGACGATTCGCGCCGCGCAGGCGGGCAAGCACGTTCTCGTCGAGAAGCCGATGGCGCTCTCGGCGGACGACGCCAAGCGGATGATCGAAGCCTGCGACCGCGCGAACGTGCGGCTCGGCGTCGGCTTTCATCTCCGCGCCCACGAAGGGCACCGCCGCCTGCGGGCGCTCGTCGCGGAGGGCGCGCTGGGAGACGTCGCGTTCGCCGAGGCCAACTGGGGGCGCGGCGCGAGGGGGCAGGAATCGCCGCCTCCGCGAACCGGCCTGCAGGCGTGGTGGGACGACCCCGCGCTCATCGGCGCGGGCGCGTTTATGGCCACCGGCGTCCACTGCGCCGACCTTCTCCGCTACGCGCTCGCCGACGAGGCCGCCGAGGTCTCCGCCGTGAGCGACGCCGCGCCGGGCAAGCCTCTCGAGGAACTTCTCGCGCTCACGCTCCGCTTTCGCGGCGGCGCCATCGCAACCGTGATGACGGGGCGCCGCACGCCCGACTACGAGCGCAACGACGTCGTCGTCTACGGAACGCTTGGGCGCGCGGGCGTTCACGCGAGCGTGGATATGAATCAGGCGGGCGCGCTCGCCGTCCGAACGGACGCCCTCGCGCTCGACGAGCCGTACCCTGAAGATCCCATCGCGCTCTACACGCGGCAAGTCGAGGCGTTCGGGGAGGCGGTCGAGAGCGGCGGCGAGCCGCTCGCAACCGGGGAGGACGGCCTGCGCGCCGTCGAGATCACGCTGGCGATGATCAAGTCCGCCCGCGATGGCCGCCGCGTCGCGCTGGGCTGACGCCCCGTCCGCTGTTGCGCGACGTCCGCCTAGATTCTCCGCGTCTCCCTCCAACCTGCGGCAACCGGGGCGCGCCCCCGCAGCGTCCTGCTCGTATCGTGGTCAACAACCGCGCCGCGGCGTGCGATAATGGGCGCGGCTGTTGCGCCGCAGGGGGACGGCTTTGCGTATCGGGGCTCACGTTTCGGGGGCGGGGTCGCTCGACAAGGCTATAGACCGCGCGCTGGACATCGGCGCGGAGTGCGCGCAACTCTTCCCGTCGCCGCCGCAGGGCTGGGGATTCAAGGTTCCCGACGAACTCGCCGTCGCCGAATTCAAGCGCAAAGCGTTCGAGCACGGCGTCGGCCCCAATGTGTTCCACGCGATCTACCTGGTGAGCCTGGGCGCGGACGACCCCGCGCTCGTGCAGCGGGGCAAGGCGTCGCTCGTCAAGTATATGAACGTCGCGGGGGATATGGGCGTGCAAGGCGTCATCTTCCATCTGAACAGCCACAAAGGGCGCGGGTTCGACGGCGTGTTCGGGCAAGTGGTCGAAAGCATCCGCGAGACGCTGAGCGAGTCGCCGCCGGACGTGCAGTTGATGCTGGAGAACAGCGCGGGGATGGGGAATCACCTCGGCTCCAAGTTCGCGGAGATCGGGGCGTTCATTCGGGAACTGGCCGACCCGCGCGTGCGGGTTTGCCTAGACACGCAGCACAGTTTCGCCGCCGGATACGATCTTCGCACGCCCGCCGGCGTTGACGCGGCGATGGACGAGTTCGACCGCGAGGTGGGGCTGCGGCATCTTGCGGCGGTGCATTGCAACGACTCCAAGCCGGAACTGGGCGGCGCCGTCGACCGGCACGAGAACATCGGCGAGGGGCGGATGGGCATCGGCGCGTTCGAGGCGATACTGGGCCATCCGTCGTTCGCGGACGTTCCGTTTTACCTGGAGGTGCCGGGCTACGAGGGCAAAGGGCCGGACGCGCGGAACGTGGAGACGTTGAAACAGGTGCGCGGGAAAGCCGCCCCGGACGCGGCGGGCTGACCGCGATGCGTCTGCGGCAGTTCGAGGCGTTGATCAGGCGGGCGGTGGAGGAGATACCGGACGAGTTCCTGGCCATTATGGAGCAAGGGAACGTGGACGTTCAGGCTCGCCGCCGCCCGACGAAGCGGCAGTTGCGCGACGCGGGGCTGGGGCCGGACGAAACGCTGCTGGGGCTGTACGAGGGCGTTCCGCTGACCGACCGGGGCGGCTACGACCCCGCGCTGCCCGACGTGATCACGATATTCCAGTATCCGATAGAGGAGATCTGCGAAACGGAGGAAGAGGTCGTGGCGCAAGTGCGGCAGACCGTCGTTCACGAGGTGGCGCACTACTTCGGCATCACGGACGTGGAGTTGGAGGCGTGGGGCCTGGGGTAGGCGCCGCCCTATCCCCGCGCGGCGCGGGCGGCGGCGACGCGCTCCTCCGCCAAACGGTTCGCGGCTTCCGCCGTCGTGACGCCCTCCGAATCGGCCATATCGAGAATGCGCCGCATCGTGTCGTAGATCCCGGCGGTCTTGGCGCGGGCGGCCTCGCGGCTGTAGGGCGGCTCCAACTCGTGGTAGACGTTGATGACGCCCCCCGCGTTTGCGATGAAGTCCGGGGCGTAGACGATTCCCCGCTCGCGGAGCCGCCGCGCGTCGCCGGGCGAGGCGAGTTGGTTGTTCGCCGCGCCGCAGACGACGGAGCAGGTCAGGCGGGGAAGCGTTCGCTCGTTCAGCGTCCCGCCGAGCGCGCAAGGGGCGAACACGTCGCAGGGCGCGTCGTAGATGGCGTCGGGCGGAACGATGGTTGCGCGCGGAAGTTGCGCGGCGCGCGCGGCGGCGTCATCGTGAATGTCGGCGACGATGAGTTCCGCGCCCGCGTCCACGAGATGCGCCGCGAGCGAAGAGGCCGCGTTGCCGAACCCTTGCATAGCGACGCGCTTGCCGGCCAGCGAGTCGCTGCCCCACGCGGCCTCGGCGCAAGCGCGCATCGCTTGGAACACGCCGAGTCCGGTCATCACCGCCGGATTGCCGCTGCCGCCTTGCTCCTCCGATCGCCCGACAACGTGCGCGGTCTCTTTGGCGATCCACTCCATATCCTGCGCGTTCGCGCCCACGTCCTCCGTCGTGACGTAGCGCCCGCCGAGCGAGTCCACGAACCGCCCGTAGGAGCGGAGCATCGCCTCCGTCTTCTGCGTGCGCGCGTCGGCGGAGATGAGCCCTTTGCCGCCGCCGAGGGGCAGCCCCGCCGCCGCCGACTTGTAGGTCATCGCGCGGGAGAGGCGCAGCACGTCCATCAGCGCGTCCTCGTCGGTGGCGTGGGGCCAGATGCGCGTGCCGCCGAGCGCGGGGCCGAGCGTTCGGTCGTGGATGGCGATGAACGCCTTGACGCCGTTCGCGGGGTCGGTCCAGACGGCCAACTCCTCGTGGCCGCTCGCTTGCATGTACTCGATGAACTCCATTCGGACGCTCCGCTTTCCGCGCGCAGGCCGCGCCGGGTCTTAGGGCAATTGTACACGGCGGCGGCGCGAGAGGTCAGCGGCTGAGGCGTTCGACGAAGGCGGCGGCGTTAGGCTGGCGATCCAAAACGAAACGAATGGACGAGCCGAGCGCGTCTTGCAGTTCGGCATGGACGGCGGGGCCGATGTCGAGCGCGGCGGCGCCGCCGACGGACCGCTCCGCGAAGTGGCGCAAGACTTTGAGGGCGGAGAGCGAGAGGGGGAGCGTTCCGGCGGACGCGCCGGGGCAGACGCCGCAGACGACGCCGCCGAGCGCGGGAGCGAAGCGGTGGCGATCCGGTTGGACGCCGGCGCCGCAGGCGACGCAGCGGCGGAGTTCGGGGAGAAAGCCGGCGTCGGCGAGGAGCGCGAGTTCGGCGTGACGGGCGACGGCGGCGGGTTCGCGTCCGTCCTGCAGAGCGCGCAGCGACTCGAGGAGCGCCCGGTAGGACGCGGGATGAGGGTCGGCCTCGGGAAGGAGGAGGTCGGCCAGTTCCATCAGGTAGAGCGCCTCGGCGAGACGCGGGAGCGCGGCCTTGACGGAGGGGAACGTCTCCTCGGATTCCGCGCCGGTCACGACGTCGAACGTGTGGCCGACGGCGATGGCGACGCGGGCCCGGTTGAGGACGTCGAGGTGGCCGCCGAGTTTGCTGGCGACTTTCCGCGCGCCCCGCGCCGTCAGTTTGAGTTTGCCGAGCGACGGCGCGAGCACGACGACGAGGCGGTCAGCGTCGCGCATCGGGTGGGCGCGGAGGATGATGCACTCGGTCTTGTAGGAGCGCGGGCGCGCGCCTGACGAGGGGCGTTGGAGGCTTTGGTTATAGGCTTGCATCGCGCGGCGATAAGCGACGTCTCCTAGCCCGTCTTCTCGAACCACGCCTCCGGCACGCGCACCGCGACGAGTTCGCCGGTGGCCGTCTCGACGCCGCCGGACGAGAGCGAGCAGGAGACGATGGCCTTGCGCCCGCTCGTTTCGGTTACGCAGGCGCGCATCGTGAGCGGCTGATCTATCGGCGTCGGCTTGCGGTAGGCGACTTGCAGCGACGCGGTGGCGAACCAGATGACGCGGCCGGTTCCGATTTCGCGCTCCTCCGTTCGGTACGCCTGCGCGATGGCCGTCCAGATGCCGTGGCAGTCTATGACGCTTGCGATCGTGCCGCCGTAGAGGATGTGCGTCGGCCCGGCGGCGAACTCGGGGCGGGGCGTCCATTCGCACGCCGTCTCATCGCCGTCCCAGAAACTGCGGATGCGGAGGCCGTCTTTCGCGTCGGGGCCGCACCCCCAGCAATGGTTGCCCGCCAACCTGTCCTGAAACGCGAGGCCGTTCACCGAATGAGGCTCCTTCGTCGTAAGAGGTTGCGCCGTAGTATACGGCCATCGTCCCATCCGTCCGGGGGGCTACGAGGTTCCCCCGGGGGCGGCGCTTCCAGTAGGTTCCCGCTTTCGCGGGCAGGGCGTGGCGGGTGGGGAGATTTGGAGACGGGGCGCGTTGCGCCCCGTCCGGGGGCGAGATTCCCGCCTACGCGGGAATGACGGGCAGGGAAGGGCTACGAGATTCCCGCCTACGCGGATGACGATGCGCTGCGCGCCTCGTCCGGGCTACGAGATTCCCGCCTACGCGGGAATGACGGGGGCAAGGGGGCGCTGCGCGCCGACTGGATTCCCGCCTACGCGGGAATGACGATAGGGGGCGAGGTTCCCGCCTGCGCGGGAATGACGTGGCCAGGGGGCGGGAACGGCGGGCAGGGGAGGCGCCTGCCCCTCCGGCTACTCTCCTAGGCGGTAGAAGCGGCGCGCGTTTTTGTGGAGGATGGCCTCTTTGGCCTCGTCGGTGAGGCCGTCGTTGTCGAGGAGTTCCTGCAACTCCTCGCGGCAGGAGTCGGTGGTGACTTCGTGAGGGAAGTCGGTGGAGAAGAAGAAGGGTTTGGGGCCGACTTGGCTCACCGCGAACGCGAGCGCGGGCTCCTCGCCCTCGCAGCCGATGAAGAGGCGGTCGTTGTCGATCTGGCGCTGAATGTACTCGGTTACGCTGTCGCCGATTTTCGGGCCACGCATATCCTCGTCGCGCAGTTGGTATTCCATATGGGTGCTGTGGGAGCGGTCGAAGCGCTCTAGGCACATAACGAACCAGCCGATGCCGCCTTCGAGGAAGCCGAATCGGGCGTTGGGGAAGCGCTCGAACACGCCGTTGAAGATCATCCCCGCGAGAGCGATGGCCTGGCCTGCGGGATGGCCGAGCGCGTGGATCGGCGCGTAGACGTTCATATGGTCGAGCCCGATGCCGCTGTGGGCGCCGCCGTGCACGGCGATGGCGCACCCGAGGCGGTCGGCCTCTTCGTACACCGGCCAGTAGATCTTGGAGCCGAGGTGGTCGGGCAGGCCGAAGGAGGGGAGCATCGCGCCGACGAAGCCGAGGTCTTCGACGCAGCGCCGCAGTTCGACGACGGCCTCGCCGGGCTCTTGCATTGGGATGAGGCCGACGCCGTGGAAGCGGGCGTCGCGTTTGACGTAGGTCTCGTAGAGCCAGTTGTTGTACGCCTGGGCGGCGGCGATGGCCCAGTCGCGGCTGACGATTTTGCCGTAGGAGAGGGCCTGCGTCGGGTAGAGGACGGTGGCGTCTATGCCCACCTCGCTGAGGAAGACCTCCCAGCCGTCGGGCCCGACGAACGCGCCTTTGCGGTCGCGCCGTCCGGGGGTTTCGACGAAGTGGCCGGCGTGGAGGTGGTCGAGCGGAGGAAAGAGAGAGGCGTTAAGCCCGCGCGCGGGGTTGTCGCGGAACTTGGGCGGGAGGAACTCGGCCATAGCCTTCAAGTCCTCCATGATGTGCCCGTCGCCGTCAACGATGATTTCCAGGTTCGTCGTGGCCGTTGTCATACCTCGCGCCTCCTTCCGAGACTTTTGCTCTTCCGGGACTTTCCGTCGAGACTGCGGGGATTCTAGCAGGTCGGCGGAGCGGCTAGCGCAGGGCGCCTTCCGGCCTGGAGAGTTGCGTTCCGGCGAGGAGGGCGTCGATGTCCGGCTCATGGGGCTCGCTGAGGAGGGAGATGGGGACGGCCGGGAGGGTGGTGATGTGGGCTCCGACGCGCACGCCCAATTGGACGGAGTAGCGCGCCGCGGCTTCGTTGTCGGGCGCCTGAACGATGCCGACGAAGTCGTAGGGGCCGAGCACTCCGTAGAGGCCGAGCCCGGTCACGTCGGCGACCTGCGTTTCGGCGGCGGCGGCGGCGACTGATCCCGGATCCGCGAGCACGGCCCGCTGCCCCTCGGGGTTGAGCGTCATAAGGAGAATGTAGTTCGCCATAGCCGCCTCCTGGTCGCGCGGCGTCCCGCCTCGCGCCCGCCGATTCTAGCAGCGCTCGGCGGGTTGCGGGCGCCCCCGCCGCCACCCTCTCCCAGTTGGGAAATGGCGGGGAGATTCACGCCTGCGGGACAGGACGGCGGCAGGCAGGTTGTGGTATCATTCGCGGAGGGGAAGGGGCGGAGCGCCCCGCCCCGATTGTGGGCCTGTGGCGCAGTTGGGAGCGCGCCTCAATGGCATTGAGGAGGTCGGGGGTTCGAATCCCCCCAGGTCCACCAGATCACTGCAAGCAAAGGCTGGCCGCCCGTGCGAGCGTTTCCGAAATTCGCCGCCGCCCTCGCGCTGCTCGCGTCGGGAGCGCTGGCCGCCGCATGCGACGCAGCCCCCGCGCCGACGCCGGCGCCCGCCCCCGAAGTCTTGATCATCCGCTACTGGCAGGCGCCTTCCCACGCCAATCCGTATCTCTCGACCGGCAACAAGGACGAGGACGCGGGCGCCGTCGCGCTCGAACCCCTCGCCAACTACGGGCCGGACGGCGGACTCGTTCCCCGTCTGGCCGTCGAAATTCCCACGACGGAGAACGGCGGCGTTTCTTCCGACTTGCGCTCGGTCACGTGGACGCTCCGCGAGGGCTTGCGCTGGTCGGACGGCAGCCCGATGACGGCGGCGGACGCCGTGTTCACCTGGCGCTACTGCGTGGACGAGGCGACCGGCTGCGCGAAGACCGAGGCGTTCGACGGCGTGGCCTCGGTCGAGGCTCCGGACGAGCGCGCAATCCGCATCACGTTCGATCATCCCACGCCGTATCCCTACACTGCGTTCGTGGGCGCGGGCGCGCCGGTCATTAGCGAGGCGCAGTTCGCCCCGTGCGCGGGCGCGCCCGCGAAAGACTGCGCGGAGCAAAACGCCGCTCCCCTCGGAACCGGCCCCTACCGCATCGCGGAGTTCGCGCCGGACGACCGCGCCGTCTACGAGCGCAACCCCTTTTACCGGGGCGCGGCGCCTTACTTCGACCGCGTGGAGATTCGGGGAGGCGGAACCGCAACGGAGGCGGCGCAGGCCGTTCTCGAGCGCGGAGAGGCCGACTACGCATGGAATCTGCAGGTTGAGCCGAACGCTCTGCGCGCGATGGAAGCCGCAGGGAACGGCGTCGTCGCGGCGGCGTTCGCCGGTCTCGTCGAGCGCATTTTCGTCAATCAGACGAATCCCGACCCGGCGCTGGGCGCGAACCGCTCCGAATATCTCGACGGCGCGAATCCGCATCCATTTCTGACGTTCACGCCGATTCCGCAGGCGATGTCCATGGCGATAGACCGCGCCGCCGTCGCCGCGCTCTACGGCTTCGCGGGCCGGCCTGCCTGCAACGTCGTCGCCGCGCCTGCGAACTACGCCTCCGCCGCCAACGACGGCTGCCTCGCGCAAGACCTCGCGGGCGCGAACCGCCTCCTCGACGCGAACGGCGTCTTGGACACGGACGGCGACGGCGTCCGCGAACACGAGGGCGCGCCGTTGCGCGTAACGTTCCAAACGACGGCCAACGCCGTCCGGCGGGAGACGCAGGAACTCATCCGCGATTGGTGGCGGGGCATCGGCGTCGAAACGGAACTCGCGGCGCGCGAGGCGGGCGTCTTCTTCGGGGGCGACCCCGCCGCCGTTGGCGGCGCGTCCTACCGCCGCTTCTTCGCCGACGTCCAAATGTTCACCGACGGCCCGGACGCCGACCCGCAGCAATTCCTCGCGGGGAACTTGTGCAGCCATATTCAGACGCGCGCGAACAACTGGGCGGGCGGCAACATTTCTCGTTTCTGCAGCCCCGCCTACGACGCCCTCTACGCGCGGCTCGCCGAGACCTCCGCCGGGGCGGAGCGCGAGGCGCTCGCCAAGCGTCTCAACGACCTCGTCGTGCAGACCTATGCTCAGATTCCGCTCGTGAACCGCGGCCTTGTCTCAGCCCGCCTCAACACGCTGCTAGGCGTCCGCTCCAACGCTTGGGACAGCGATCTCTGGAACATCGCCGAATGGCGCCGGTGAGCGCGGCCGGTCAGCCATCTCTCCGCTCGGCGGCGCATACGCCCGCAGTAGGTTCCCGCTTTCGCGGGAATGACGTGGCTCTGGGGTGAGAATGGAGCGGCGCTTCGCGCCGCCCGCCGGATACGAGTCCGCGGCCCCGCCCCACGCTCCGCCATTCCTTCTCCGCTTGCTGCTAGAATCTCCCCGCGCCCGCGCGCGGGCTCAGTTGAGGAGGACGAACACTATGACGACCCAGCGAACGCGCCAGCCGATAGAGCGCAATCTCGCGATGGAACTCGTCCGCGTGACCGAGGCCGCCGCCCTCTCCGCCGCGCGGCATATGGGGTTCGGCGACAAGGAACTCGTTGACCAGGCCGCCGTGGACGCGATGCGCCACACGCTCGACGGCATCAGCATGGACGGCGTCGTCGTCATCGGCGAGGGCGAGAAGGACGAGGCGCCGATGCTCTATATCGGCGAGCGCATCGGCGACGGCTCCGACCCGAAAGTGGACATCGCGGTGGATCCGATAGACGGCACTACGCTGCTCTCCAAAGGGATGTCGGGCGCAATCGCCGCCATCGCCCTCTCCGGCAGGGACACGATGCGCGTCCCCTCCGACATTTTCTATATGGACAAGATCGCCGTCGGGCCCGGCGCGGCGGACGCCATAGACATCAACGCGAGCGTGGCGGCCAATCTCGCCAATATCGGCGAGGCGCTTGGCCTCCGCCCCGAGGAGATCACCGTTTCCGTGCTCGACCGCCCCCGCCACGAGGGGTTGCTGTCTGAAATACGGGGCGCCGGCGCGCGCGTCAAACTCATCCCCGACGGCGACATCGCGTCCGTCATCCAAGCGGCGCTCCCCGATTCCGGGGTGCAGGCCGCGATGGGCGTCGGCGGCTCCCCGGAGGGGGTGCTGGCCGCCGCCGCCGTCCGCTGCACCGGAGGCGCGATCCAGTGCAAGCCCTGGCCCCGCACGCCGGAAGAGCGCGAGGAGGCGACCGCCCGCGGCGTCGACGTAGACCACGTCTACGACACGGAGGAACTCGTCGGCGGAGAGGACGTCTTTTTCGCCGCCACCGGCGCCAGTTCGGGCGAACTGCTTCGCGGCGTCCACTTCTTCGCCGGAGGCGCGACCACCCAGTCGCTCGTGATGCGCTCGCGCTCCGGCACCATCCGCTGGGTCGAGTCGATCCACAACTTCCGGCGGCTGGACAAGATTCGCTACGAGTCCTAGCGTCCGATGACGTCAATCGGCTCTCCGCTCTCCCCGACGGCGACGCGCCTGCTGCTGCTTGGCGCGGGCGAACTCGGCAAGGAAGTCGCCATCGAGGCGCAGCGGCTCGGCGTCGAGGTCATCGCCGCCGACCGCTACGCCGACGCGCCCGCGATGCAAGTCGCGCACCGCTCCCGCGTCTTCTCGATGCGCGACGGCGCGGCGCTCCGCGAGGCCGTGGAGGCGGAGCGCCCCCATTACGTCGTCCCCGAAGTCGAGGCCATCGCAACCGATATGCTCGTCGAGTTGGAGCGCGAGGGCTGGCGCGTCATTCCCACCGCCCGCGCCGCCCGCCTCACGATGGACCGCGAAGGCATTCGCCGCCTCGCCGCCGAGGAACTGGGCCTGCGAACCTCCCCCTACAGATTCGCGGGCAGCGAGGCGGAACTGACCGCGGCGGCGCGCGAGGTCGGCCTGCCCGCCGTCGTGAAGCCCGTGATGAGTTCCTCCGGGCGCGGCCAAAGCGTCGTCCGTTCGGCGGACGACCTCCCGGGCGCGTGGCGCTGCGCCATCGAGAACGCCCGGGGCGACGGCGCGCGCGTCATCGTCGAGGGCTTCGTCGACTTCGACTACGAAATTACGCTGCTCACCGTCCGCCACGCCGCGGGAACCTCGTTCTGCGACCCTATCGGCCACATTCAGGTGGACGGCGACTACCGCGAGTCGTGGCAGCCCCAGCCGATGACCGGCGCCGCGCTCGCCGAGGCGCAGCGCATCGCGGAGACCGTCGCATCCGCGCTCGGCGGCGCAGGGGTGTTCGGCGTCGAACTCTTCGTCAAGGGGGACGAGGTATTTTTCAGCGAGGTTTCGCCGCGCCCGCACGACACCGGCATGGTGACGCTCGCATCCCAAGACCTGTCGGAGTTCACTCTGCACGTTCGCGCCATCCTCGGCTTGCCCGTCCCCGACATCCGGCAATGGGGCCCGGCCGCTTCCTGCGCCATCCTCGCGGAGGGCGAATCCCGATCCGTAACCTATGACGGCTTGGAGGACGCGCTCGCCGAGCCGGGAACGTCGCTACGGCTTTTCGGCAAGCCGGAGGTCGCGGGGCGCAGGCGGATGGGCGTCGCGCTCGCGCTCGGCGCGACGATAGAGGACGCGCGCGACAAGGCGCGCCGCGCCGCTTCGAGCGTCCGCCTCGCGCTCTAATAGGGCGGCCCCGGTAGATTCCCGCCTGCGCGGGCAGGGCGGGGGCAGGGGGCGCGATTCCCGCCTACGCGGGCAGGGGGCGAGGTTCCCGCCTGCGCGGGCAGGGCGGGGGCAGGGGGCGAGATTCCCGCCTGCGCGGGAATGACGGACAGGGGGCGAGGTTCCCGCCTACGCGGGAATGACGGGACAGGGGGCGCGGTTCCCGCCTGCACGGGAACGTCGGGACAGGGGGCGAGGTTCCCGCCTGCGCGGGAACGACGGGGAGGAGGGGTAGGTTCCCGCTTTCGCGGGAATGACGGGACAGGGGGGGCGGTTTCCGCCTGCGCGGGAACGACGGACAGGGGGGGGCGGTTCCCGCCTGCACGGAACGACGGGACAGGGGGCGAGGTTCCCGCCTGCGCGGGAACGACGGACAGGGGGGCGGGAACGACGATGCGATGCGCGTGCTACACTTTGCGCGCAACCTTGCGTTTGGAACGGGAGGAACCGATGACCGAGCAGCCCGACTTCGTGCCCCTCTGCAGCGTGGACGACGTGAAGCCCGGCGAGGCCCGCCACTACCGCGCCACGCAGGGCAAGTGGCGCCTCAAGCCCGTCGCCGTCTGGAACGACAACGGCGCCTACCACATCACCAACTACGTCTGCCCGCACAGCGGCGGCCCCCTCAGCGAGGGCAAGATCGAGAACGGCGTTCTCGAGTGCCCCTGGCATCAGTGGCAGTTCGACGCCGCGACCGGCAAGTCCGCCCGGGGCGACGCCCACGCCATCTCCGTCTACGAGTGCAAGGTGGAGGACGGCCAGGTCCTCCTTGGCGACGTCAAAGCGTAACTCCGATGGCCGCCGTAACCGTCTCCCGCCGCTTCGACTTCTCCGCCTCCCACCGCTACCACCGCGGCGACTGGAGCGAGGAGGAGAACCGGCGGGTGTTCGGCCTCTGCGCCCTGCCCAACGGGCACGGCCATAACTACGCGCTGGAGGTCGCCGTCAACGGCGAGCCCGATCCGGTCACCGGCATGGTGATCAACCTCGTCGATCTCAAGGCCGCCGTTGAGGGCGTTCTCGCAGGGTTCGACCACAAGCATCTGAACCTCGACACGCCCTGGTTCGCCGACCGCCAGCCCACGACCGAGAACCTCGCCGCCGTTCTGTGGGGACTCATCGGCGAGGCGCTTCCCGGCGGGCGGCTGGCCCGCATCCGCCTCTACGAGGCGGACGATCTCTATGTCGAGCATTTCGGAGAAACCGCGTGAGCGCCCCCGTCGTCCGCCTTTGCCGCCGCTACGCCTTCGCCGCGTCGCACCGCCTCTACGCGGACGCCCTCTCGCCCGAGGAGAACGAGGCGGTGTTCGGCAAGTGCGCCAATCCCAACGGGCACGGCCACAACTACGGACTGACCGTCGTCGTCTCCGGCCCTGTGAGCGCGGAGACCGGCTTCGTGGCGCCCCTCGCCGATTTGGACGAGGCCGCGCGGCGCAACGTGCTCGACGTCTACGACCACCGCTACCTGAACATAGACGTGGAGGACTACGCGAACCTCACGCCGACGGGCGAGAACATCGCGCTGATGATCTGGGAGCGCCTGCGCGGGCCGCTCGGTGGACTCTTGGAGCGCGTCATTCTGGACGAAACGCGCAACAACCGCTTCGAATACCCGGCCTGCGGAGGCGCCGCGCTATGACGGACGCCGCGAGCGTTCTCGCGGGCAAGACCGCCGTCGTGACCGGGGCGTCCAGCGGCATCGGCAAGGCCGTCGCGGAGCGCCTCATCGCGGCGGGGGCGCGCGCCGCCCTGGTCGGACGCAGCGAGGAGCGGCTGCGCGAGGCCGCGAGCGGCTGGCCCAGCGGCGCGTGGATTCCTCTGCCTTGCGACGTGCGCGACGCCGAGGCGGCGCGGGCGATGGCCGCCGCCGCCGAGCGCGAACTGGGCCGCGTGGACATCCTCGTCAACTCGGCGGGCGTCTTCAAGGCGGCGCCGCTGACGGAACTCGGCGACGAGGCGTGGCGCGAGTTGTGGGAGACGAACGTCAACGGCACGCTCTTCCCCACGCGCGCCCTGCTTCCCGGAATGCTCGAGCGCGGCGAGGGCTGGATCGTCGTCGTTTCCTCCGTCGCCGCTCATCGCGGCTACGCGGGGATGACCGGCTACGGCGCGACGAAGCACGCCGTGACCGGCTTCGCCCGCGCTCTCTCGACCGAGGTGCGGCGGCAGGGCGTCCGGGTCGTCAACGCCTTCGTCGGCCCCGTGGACACGCCGATCTGGGCGGGAATGGCCACGCCGCTTCCTCCGGAGGAGATGCTGACCGCCGATGAGGTCGCGGACGCGATCATCGGCGCGATGACCGTCTCCGGCAAACAGGTGATCGAAGACCTTCTTCTGCTGCCCCAGGGCGGCCTCTACTTCTGAGCGGACGGAACGAACGCATGGCGAAGCCCTCCGCTCTGGAGAACGCCGTTGACCGCATCCGCGGCGCGTTCCGGCTGCGAAGGCGGGGGGCGGGCCACCGGGAGCGGCACCGCCGCGACGGGTCGGCGGTGCACGACGTCGTCTTCGGCGCGAACGACGGGCTCGTCTCCAACGCCGCGCTCGTGGCGGGCGTCGCGGGCGGAACGTCCGACCCCGCCGTCATCCTGCTTGGCGGGGTCGCGGGCGTGGTCGCGGGAGCGATTTCGATGGCGCTCGGCGCCTATATCTCAACGAAGAGTCAGCGCGAGCATCACCAGTCCGAGCAGGCCCGCGAGCATTGGGAAGTCGAGCATATGCGCGAGCAGGAGGTCGAGGAGACGCGGCGCATCTTCCGGGAGAAAGGCATCACCGGCCCGCTCCTCGACGAGGTCGTCGAGGCCGTGTCCCACAACCCCGATCAGTGGGTGCAACTGATGATGACCGACGAGTTGGGGTTTCCCAAAGACCCGCCTAAGCCGGCTCTCGCCGCCGTGGTGATGGGGGTATCGTTCGCCGCCGCCGCGATCATCCCCGTCGCGCCGTACTTCTTCGCGGAGGGGACGGCTGCCCTGCCCGCGTCGTTCGCCCTCAGCGGCGCGGCGCTCTTCGCCGTGGGGATGTGGCGCGCCTCGCTGGGGTCGGGGCAGGCGCTCCGCAAGGGAATTGAGATGGTCGTTCTCGCGGGCGCCGCCGTCGCCGCGGCCTACTTCATCGGGAGAGCCGTGGGCGTGGCCGTCTGACGGCGTTACGCTCCCGCCTGCGCCGCTCGAACCGCCGCGACCGCCTCCGCCATCGAGACCGGCCCCTCGAAACGCGCCGCGATGCGTCCGTCCGCGCCTACGATGAACGTCCACGGCTCCGTCTCCAGCCTCCACTCCGCCATCTCCGGCGACGGGACGCGGCGCCCCTCGTTCCGCGCCGCGTCCAAGTCCCACGGTTCGATGTGGATGAACTCGACCGCGCCGCCCAGTTCCTCCCGCGCTCGCGCCAGCGTATCGGTGACCGGGCCGCACAGCGCGCTCACGCAGAACCGGGGCGACGCGAAGAACACCACGAACGGCTTGCCCGCGTCCAGCGACTCGGCGACGGACGCGTTGTGGAGGTCGTCGCGCTCCACCGCCCGCGTGGACAACTCCGCGAACGACGCGACGTCGCGGATCGTGCGGTTCGCCGTCCGGGGAGCGCGCTCGGCCACTGCGGGGGCGCGGCCTTCCGCCGTCACTTCGAACACCGACCGGCGCGTCGGCGTTCCGTCCGCGACCGCGAACTCCGCCGTCCAGACGCCCGGCTCCGGGAACGCGGCCTCGTCCACGGCGTAGAAGCCCCGGTAGGCGAGGCGCAAATGCATTTCGCCGTCCGCGTGCGAATGGGGCGCCGCCTCCTCTTCCATCACTCGCCACTGGGCGGGGGCTTCGGAATGAAAGCGCGGCTCGTCCCCATCCAGTTTGGAGAAGCGCGCGGACACTTCCGCGCCCTCCAAAAACGCCCCGTCGCGGTCGACGAGGCCGAAGGGGAAACGGTTCGCTCCGGCCGTGAACTCCGAGGCGCCCAGCACGCCGCTGTAGACCGGGCCGGGCGCCGGCGGTTCGCCGCCCCCGCACGCCCCAAGCAGCGCGGCGGCCAGCGCGAGCGCGAGCGCCGCCGGCGGGCGCCGCGCCGGCTCACGCTTCACAAGTCGCCAATCCTTGGGGGAATTCGTTCCGAATCGCCCGGAGCGCAGGCGGAACGCATCCGGCGAGGTCGTTGCCGTCGAGCCGGATGAGTCTCAGGCGGGGCAAGGCTCCCCACTCCGGGGGAATCGCTCCGGTTAGCCTGTTCCTGTTGAGCCAGAGTTCTTGCAAACTCGTCATTCCTGCCCACGCAGGCGGCAGCGGCCCTTCCGCCTGCGAGTCGTGCAGAGCCAGTTTCGCGAGGTTCCGCAAGTTGCCCCATTCCGGGGGCAGCATTCCCTTCAGCGGGTTCTCCTCAATCCCCATCTCGCGGAGCCCGGAGAGTTCCCCGAACTCCGGCGGCAGGATCCCGTCCAATCCCTTCCGCACCAGGGCAAGTTCGACGACGCGGCCAGGCGTTCCTCTCACCCGCACTCCTTCCCACGTTGAGACCGGCTTGTCGAAACTCCAGTCCAGCGCGTAACTGCCCGCGAACCGGTCGCGCGCGCGCATCAGCGCCTCGCAATCCCCTAGGAGGCCGGGGTTCGCATCCGGGTCGGGCACGGCGACGCCGTCGGAGCAGGTCTGCGCCGCTTTCTCCGCTGACGGGGGCGTGATCAGGAAGAGTTCGCCTTCTTCTCCTCCTATCCGCCGGTGTTCTTCAGCGACGCCCCGGCGCGCTTCGGCGATGGCGTCGTCGTACAGGGAAGGAAACGGATAGAGGTTCCCGGGATTTCCCGCCGTCCAATCGTTCCAAAGCAGCGCCAGGCGGCGGGCGGCCTCCGGCCGCTCCGCGATCAGGTCGCGCGTCTCGCCCGGGTCGTTCGAGAGGTCGTAGAGCGCGGGGGCTCCGTTGGCGTCGCTCTTCACCAGTTTCATACCGCCTGAGCGGACGGCGTAGGTGATGACGTCCGTCTCGCGGCTCCACTGCCGCCAAAAAAGCGCCTCGCGGGAGGGGCCTTTCTCTTCTCCGCGGACATAAGGCGTGAGGTCGACGCCGTCGAGCGGACGCTCGGGATCTTGCGGAGATTCCGCGAGCGCGAGCGCCGTCGCGCCGACGTCGAGGCTAATGACGGGCTCGCCGTACACGACGCCCTGCGGCCATCCTCCGGGCCAGGATCCGATGAACGGAACGCGAATTCCCCCCTCGTGAAAATTGCTCTTCCCGTCGCGGAACGGAGCGTTATCCGCCCAGTCGAACGCGCTGTGCGGCGTGGGGGCCACTCCGCCGTTGTCGCTGAGAAAGAACACCAGCGTGTCCTCTCTCTTCCCCGCTGCGCCGAGCGCGTCCATCACCCGACCGACGTTCTGATCCAGCGAGTCGATCATCGCCAGGTAGACGCGGCGGTCGGGGTCGTCGACGTGGGAATACTTTCGCACTAGGCTGTCGGGCGCTTGGAGGGGGGTGTGGGGGGCGTTGTAGGCGAGGTAGAGAAAGAAGGGCGCGCCGCTGTCCGCTCTGATGAATTCCACTGCGCGGTCAGTGAGGGCGTCGGTCAGATAGCCGTCGAATTCCGTTTCCTCGAAGCCGTCGTTGAGCGGGGCGAAGTCGCTCCCCGGCGCGCTCCGGTGATCAACCCTGAAGTAGTCGTGCGCGCCTCCTAGGAATCCGTAGAAGTCATCGAAGCCGCGGTTGTTCGGATGGAACGGCGGCGCCGCGCCTAGTTGCCATTTCCCCACCAGTCCCGTGCGGTAGCCTGCGGCCTGCAGCCCCTCCGCGAAAGTCGGCTCATCCACAGGAAGCCCGTGGTCGCCGTCTTCCGGGGCGTAGGCGAGGTTGTGCTCCATTCCGAAGCGCGCCGGATAGCGCGAGGTCATCAGCCCCGCCCGCGACGGGCCGCAGAACGGATGCGTCACGTAGCCGTCCGAGAAGATCACGCCTTCCGCCGCCAGCCGGTCGATGTTCGGCGTTTCGATGTCGTCGGCCCCGTTGTAGCCGACGTCGTTGTAGCCGAGGTCGTCAACGAAGATGAGGACGACGTTGGGGCGTTCGGCGGCGGGCCGCGGAGCGTCGGCGCACCCCGTAGCCGCCGCGACGGCCAGAGCGCAAGCGGTCAATGCGGCCAGCCGCCGGAGCATCGTCAGCCCGTCACGCATAGGATGCCTCGGGCCAACCCGCCCTCTCCGTCTTCTTGGATGAATCTGGTGGCGCATACGGGATTCGAACCCGTGATCTCCGCCTTGAGAGGGCGGTGTCCTGGGCCGCTAGACGAATGCGCCACATAGTGAACGGCCTGAGCGCAGTATACCTGAACGCCGCGCTACGCGCCAACCCGCCGCGCCCGCATCATCCGGAAACGAGTATCCTCGCGCCAACCGCTCATGGAGGGACGCCTATGCCGAACGCCCCGCTGGACGTGATCACGTTCGAGGTGATGAGCGCGCGGCTGGACGGCATTGTCCGCGAGATGGAGAACGCCGTCTTCCGCACGGGCTTCTCGACGATCGTCCGCGAATCGCACGACTTCAGTTGCGGCATACTCGACGCCTCGGGGCGGCTCGTCGCGCGCGGGTCGCATCCCGGGCATATGGGCGGGCTTCCCGCGTGCGTCCAGGGTCTGTTCGCCTTTCATCCGCCGGAGGCGATGCGCGAGGGCGACGCCTATCTCGTCAGCCATCCCTACTACAGCGGCTGCCCGCACGCCAACGATATGGCCGTAATGACGCCGGTTTTCGCCGGGGGCGCGCTCGCCGCTTTCGCCGCCAGCATCGGCCACACCGCGGACATCGGCGGCGTGGCGCCGGGGTCGCGCAACGCGACGGCGCGCGACCTCTTCGGCGAGGGTTTGCAGATTCCGCCCGTCCGCTTTATGCGGGATTACCGCATCGAGCAAGACGCCGCGTCGTTCGTCCGCGCCAACAGCCGCGCGCCGGAGATGATGATCGGCGACCTCGCGGCGAAGGCCGGCGTCTGTCACGCCATCGGCGAGGCGCGCCTCCACGACCTCGTCCGCGTCTACGGAGCGGACGCCTTGCCGCGGCAGTTCGAGCAGGCGAGCGAACGCACGGCCCGCCGCATCCGCGAACGGATCGCCGCATGGCCGGACGGGGTTTGCGAGGTGGAGGCGTGGTGCGACGACCCAAGCGCGGACGCGCCCATCCGCATCCACGCCGCGTCCGTCAAGGAGGGCGACCGGATTGTCCTCGACTTCACGGGCACGGGCGACCAGGCGTCCGCGCCGATCAACCTGCGCCCGCCGTTCGTGGAGGGGCTCGCCCGCAATATGGCGCTGCGCCTGACGGACCGGCATATTCCGCTCAACTACGGGATGGCGGAGGCGGTGGAGTGCCGCTTCCGGCGCGGCAGCCTGCTGGATCCGGTGTTTCCGGGGCCTGTCGGCTTCTATTCCAAGACGCTCGCGCTTGCCGAAAGCGTCATCGGCGCGGCGCTGGCGAAAGCATCGGGCAATCCCGCGCTCGCGCATATCGCAACGCAGAGTTCCATCGTCGTCGGGTACGCGGGAGGCGGCAAGCGGCAATACGTTCAGTATGAGTTGATGTACGCGGGGGCGCCCGCGTGGGAGGGCGGCGACGGCTTCTCCGGCGTGGGCTCCCGCGCGAGTTACGGGGCGCGCTTCACGCCCGTCGAAATCATCGAGTCCGAGTTTCCCGTCGAGATGACCCGATTCGAGGTTCTCCCCGACTCCGGCGGCGACGGGGCGTTTCGGGGAGGCCCCGGCTACGTCCGCGAGTACCGCTTGCGCGCTTCGGCGCGGCTCTCCGGGGGCGCGGCGAAGCGCGAGGCCGCAGGCGTGGACGGCGGAGGCGCAGGGCGCAATCCCTACGTCGTCGCGCATCCCGGCGAGGAGCGCGAGGAGCGTTATCCGGGCATCGTCTCCAACGTTGGGCTGGAGCCGGGCGACGTCTTCCGCATCGAGACGGGCGGCGGGGGCGGCGTTCTCCCGCCCGCCGACCGCGACCCCGCCCGCGTCCGCGCCGACTTGGACGACGGCGTGGTGACGGACGCGAAGGCGCGGGACGTGTACGGGGCGGCGTAGGCGGCGTGACCGCTCCCGCCTGTCGTGTACCATAGGCGGGCGATGGAGACCGAGCAGATTTTCCCCGGGGTGTGGGAGTTCCGCGCGACCTACGGGCGCGACACCGCCGAACTGTTCACGGACGGCGCGATGCCGCACGCGGCGTGGTTCGTCGCAGGCGACCGCCCTGCCATCCTCGACCCCGGGCCGACCTCCATCGCCGAGGAACTGCTCGACGCCATCCGCAAATTGGGGCAGGACACGGACGCCATCGAGTGGGTCGCGCCGTCGCACATTCACGTCGATCACGCGGGGGGCAGCGGCTGGCTGACGCGCGAACTGCCTCGCGCTAAAGCCGTCTTCCACGCGCGCGGCGCGCCGTTTATGCGCGACCCCGCCCGCCTCATCGCGGGCACGGCGGAGGTCTTCGGCGACTCGTGGCGGGACGTCTTCGGCGACATCCTCCCTGTGCCGGACGACCGGATGGCGATCGTCGAGGACGGCGACGCGCTGGACTTCGGCAGCGGCGGCGCGTACCGCGTCGTCTTCACGCCCGGGCACTCGCTCGACCACATCAGCCTCTACGACGAGGAGCGCGGCGCCTTCTATTGCGGCCACGCGCTGGGCAACTACAAGCCGCCGCGCTTTCTGCCCGATCCGCCGATGACGCTTCCCTACTTCGACGTGGACGCGAGCGTCGCCTCCATTCGCAAGGCGCGGGAACTCGCGCCGAAACGCCTGCTGCCCGCGCATTCCGGCAGCCTCGCGTCCAACCCCGCCATCGCCATAGACGTGGTGGAGCGGGTGACGCTCGAAATCGGCGAAGTCGTCAAGGGCGGGATGGCGGCGGGCAAGAGCGACGCGGAGATGGAGACCGACGTTCGGGCGCACCTCTTCGCCGACCCCGCGAAGGCCGACCGCTCCTATATGCCCGTCGTCGTCTCCTACAGGCGCTACTATGAGCGGCGGGCACGGAAGGCCGCCGGCGCCTGATCAGCCGTCCGAGCGCGGCGGAACAACAGCGGGACAGCAGGAGGAAACCAGGTATGCCGTCGTTCGACGTCGTGTCGCGAGTGGATCTCGCGGAGGTGGACAACGCCATCAACGGCGTGAAGCGCGAAACGCAGCAGAGGTTCGATCTCAAGGGAACGCGGGCGGGCGTCGAGAGGTCGGGCGGCGCGCTCACCGTGACCGCCGACGGCGAGTTGCAACTGCGGCAGATGCACGACTTGCTGCACGCCTACTTCGCCCGCCGGGGCGTGGACAGCGGCGCGCTCTCGTTCGAGACGCCTCAGAAAGCGTCGGGCGACAGCCTCCGGCAGCAGGTGGTCATCCGGCAAGGGCTGGACGCCGAACTTGGTCGCCGCATCGTCAAGGCCGTGAAAGCCTCGAAAATCCGCGTGCAAACGGCGATTCAAGGAGACGAGTTGCGCGTCTCCGGCAAGAAGCGCGACGACCTGCAGGAGGCCATCGCTCTCATCAAAGAGATGGAGATCGATCAGCCGCTGCAGTACGTCAACTTCCGCGACTGACCGGCAAGCCTCCGCGCCCCGGCGTCCCGCCGCGCTGTTGTCGGCCTAGCCGCCGCTCACTGGGCCGTGATCGTCTGGCCGCCGTCCACCACGAGCGCGTGGCCGGTGACGTAGGACGACTCCTCGCTTGCGAGGAAGAGCGCGCAGTACGCGACCTCCTCGGGGAGCCCCATACGATGCAGGCCGGCGACGCGCCGTCCGCTCGCCTCGCGCTGATCGGAGTCCAGCGGACGCGGGCGGGGCGGATATTCGCGGATGCGGTTCGTGTCTATCGGCCCGGGGCAAACGCAGTTCACGCGCACTTCCGGCCCGTAGTCCACCGCGAGTTGGCGCGTCAGGTTGATGAGGGCGGCCTTCGTCGCGCTGTACGCCGGATAGCGGGGGCTCGCCAGCACGCCCAGGCTCGACGCCGTGATCACAATGTTGCCGCTTCCGCGCTCCATAAAGTGAGGCAGCGCGGCGCGGACGCCGTGATAGACGCCGGTCAAGTTCAACTGCACGACGTGGTCCCACTCCTCGTCGGTCATTTCGTGAATCTTCCGGCGGACGCCCGTGCCCGCGTTGAGGAAGAGGACGTCCAGCCCGCCGAACTCCGCGATGGCCGTCCCGACGACCTCTTCGCACGCCTCCTTGCGCGAGACGTCGGCCAGCACGAAGCGCGCCTCGCCGCCGTCGGCCTCGATGAGCCGGTCAACGCGAGGCTCGCCGCGCTCCGCGACGTCGGCGCACACGACTTTCGCGCCCTCGCGGGCGAATAGCCGGGCCGCCGCTCTGCCGATGCCGCTGTCCGCCGCCGTCACCGCCGCGACCTTCCCCTCGAGCCTGCGGCGCCCCTCGGTCATTCGGGGATGCTCGTCGTTTCGCTCGGCCATTGCGTTCTCCTCCCGCGCCGGATTGCGCGGGCAAGTCTAACGCGCGCAGGGGCGCGGCGAACTACCTTGCGAAGTAGAGCCCGACCACGAGCGCGGCCAGCGAGACCCACGCGCCGCCCACGAAGAGGTAGAGGGCCCTGAGGTCGGCGCGGATCTCGCGGCGCAACTCGCTCACTTGGCCTTGGATCTCTTTCCGCAATTCGACGCCGAGCGCGTCCACTTTCACGCCGAGCGACGAGGTCGCAGCCGTCTGGTCGGCCATGCGCCTGTCCATCTGCTCGTAGGCGCCTTCGAGTCTGCTGAGGCGGTCTTCCGCCGCGCGCGGGTCTTGCGTCGTCATCACCATGCTCCTACCCTCCTGAAGTTTAGCATGCGCTTGCAAGCGCAGAGGCGACGATAAGGAGAGCGGCGGCGACCGCGCAAGGGGCGGATGGCGCAATCCGGAGCGGCGGGCTACCTTGCGAAGCAGGAGGTTGGCTGGGGATGATGGATTCGAACCATCGTTACCTGATCCAGAGTCAGGCGGCCTACCACTAGCCGAATCCCCAGCGGGCGATTACGCGGGCTGAAAACTCGCGCAGGCTCCAGTATACAGGCTGGGGCGCGGGCGCGGCTAGGCGTACCGCCGTTCAGGGCTTCCGATGCGGAGCGCGCGCTCGACGGAGCGGCCTGTCTCGCGGAGACGTCCAGCGCCGCGCACGACGCTCAGTTGGAAGGCGAGCCATTCGATCCTGCCCCGGTAGTAGAGCGGGGCCTACCTCCCCGGCAACTCGATCCGGACGTCCAAGACGCCTTGCTCCGCGACGGGGTTCTCCGTGAAGCGCAAGGCGGACTCGTCGCCCTTGAGGTAGTAGTCGAACCAGTTGCGCGTGTAGTAGTTGCGGATGAAGGTCGGCAAGTAGACTTCGGAGCCGCCGACCTCGCCCCAGCCCAGCGGCGTGTACGGCTGGCCTTGGAACGACGGATTGAGCGCGTCCTCGCCCACCGCCTTCCTCGGAACGGGGCCCGCCGCGACCCAGTACCGCTTGCCGCCGGCCGTGATGGGGTTCTGCTCGGAGAACAGAGCGGCGAAGTCGTCGGTCAGCGAACCGTGGTGCGTGTCTTTGACCGAGATGACCGCCTTGTCGCCGGTCGCGCGGTTGTAGGCGTTGCGGGCGACGGGCTGCGGATTCTCGTCGGTGGGGAGAACGCGCTCTTGCTCGAGCGTCCAGATCTCCTCCGGGTCGCCGCCCGCCGCGCTGAGCGCGTTCCACATTAGGCCGCGGAAGACGCCTTGCACGAAGGCGTCCTCCGACCCGTGGATTTGCATCACGGGCTTGGGGGCGCCTGCGGGCTGCCCGTCCGCGGCGGCGCCGTCCCCGAAGATCCCGGGCGGCTCCCAGTAGCGCGGCGGCCCGTTGTTGTATCCAACCGCCGCGAGCACGCGGTCTATCCGCGCGACGCTGAACTGCGCCGTCATTGAGCCGAGCGAATGCCCGAGAATGCCGATGCGCTCCATATCCAGCGCGCCGCTGAACAGATCGCACACTTCCGCGCCGTGGGCCGGCTGGCCGCGCCCCGTGTAGTCGGACGCGCAGGCGCCGCCGCCCTGGTCGAGGCTCGCCAGCCCGTCAATGATCGTCTCGACGTCGTCCACGCGCTGCGTGAAGAACTCGCCCATCATCTCCCCGACGCGCTGGCCGCCGCCCGGGACCGCCTCCAAGTTCCCGGCCCCGGGAGCGCCGTCGAATCCGATGCTCCCTTCGTAGCCGAAGAAGTATTTGTAGAAGCCCGGGATGACCTTGAATTCGCCCAGAATAGTTCGGTACGCCCGGTCAATTCCCTCCTGCCCCGCCGCCGCGTACTGCGAGTCCGGGCTGTCCAGCACGTTGGGCAGCGCGCTGTCGGAGATGAAACTTGGCGCGACGACGACGTAGCCGCGGCTCGCCAGGTATTCGGCGAATCCCGCCCACATCAGCGAGTTGCCGCCTAGTCCGTGCGCGGCGATGATGATGGGGAACCGCCCCGCCGCGATGGGCGCCTGATGCAGCGAGTTGACGATGCGCTTCTGCGCCTCTCCCGCAATCGCAGTGAGAGCCGCCCTGTCCGAGAAGTTCGGGGGCGAGCCGTCCTCGCTTACGAGTCCGCCCAGGAAGCCCAGCGACCCTTGCCCGTAGGCGTTCGTGAAGACGGGGCTGCGGCTCTGCCCGAAGTCGCCGAAGGTCGCCGCGCGAGTCGCGTCGCCTGGCTCGACCGGATACCAGATATGCGCCGCGACGATCTGGCGCTCGCCCGCCGCGTTGATCTCCGCGAGCATCGCCTGGTAGCCGTCCGAGGCGTGCCGCGCGTTCCATCCGTCGAACGGCCTGTTCGGGTCGTGGAAGTAGAGCGCCCGCGAGCCGACCTGGTATTCCCCGCGCTCCACGTAGTCTTGCGGAGACGGATCGGGGAGCGGCGTGGGCGTGGCGGTCGGCATAGGCGTTGCGGTGGGGGCGGGGGTGGGAGTCGCGGCGGGGCTGCATCCCAGCAGAATCGCGCCTCCTATGACGCCGGCGAGCGCGAGCGGCGCGAGTTTCGCAATCATCAGACGGCCTCCGGGAGCGGGAATTCCGCTCAGGTCGGCCTCAGGGGGAGTCCGTTGACGCGGCGCTCTTAGGTTATACCGCCTCGACCGCCCGCCGCAAGCGCTCCGCGCACCGCTCCTTCCCCAGCACGGCCATCGTGTCGAACAGCGGCGGCGCGGCGGCGCGCCCCGTGACCGCGACGCGCACCGCCCCGAAGAGTTGCCCTGTCCGCAGCCCCAAACGCTCCGCCAGCGCCCGGTAGGCCGTCTCCAGCGCCGGCGCGCTCCAATCGTCCGTCTCCTCGGCGGCGGCGAGCGCGGCCTCCAGCGCGGCGCGCGCCCCGGGCGCGTCCATCCCCTTCGGAACGAGCAGCGCAGGGTCGTACGCGGGACGCTCCTCGAAGAAGAACGACAGCATCTGGGGCGCGTCCGCCAACTTTCGCAAGCGCTCGCGCTCCAGCGGCACGATCGCCGCGAGGTAGGCGCGGTCGATGGGGCGCGGAACGGCGGACGGCAGACCGCGCTCCGCGTCCTCCAGCCACGGCGCGAGCGCGTCCGCGAGTTCGGCGTCGCCCATTTTGCGGATGTACACGCCGTTGAACCAGTCCAACTTCTCACGGTTGAACACCGCCGCGCTCGCCACGATGCGCTCCGGCGTGAAATGCCGGGCGAGTTCCTCTTTCGTGAACAACTCGCTCGTCTCGTCCAGCGACCATCCTAAGAGCGCGAGGAAGTTGAGCAGCGCCTCCGGCAGATAGCCCTCGTCCCGGAACTCCAGCACGGAGGCCGCGCCGTGCCGCTTGCTCAGTTTGGCGCGGTCGGGCCCCTGGATGAGCGGCAGGTGAACGAGTTGCGGCATCTCGTAGCCGAACGCCTTGTAGAGCAGCCGGTGGCGCGGCGCGCTCGGCAGCCACTCCTCCGCCCGCATCACGTGCGAGATTTCCATCAGGTGGTCGTCCACGACGTTGGCGAGGTGATACGTCGGGAAGCCGTCCGACTTCAGCAGCACGAAGTCGTCCAGCAGCGACAGGTCGAACGCGACCTCGCCGCGCACGGCGTCGTGCACGGCGAGCGTTCCTTCGAGAGGGGTCTTGAACCGCGCGACGGGCGACGGGTTCTCCGCGCGCGCCTTCTCCGCCTCTTGCGGGTCGCGGCATCTGCGGTCGTACCCGCCCGGCTCGCGCTTCGCCTGCCGCGCCCGCTTTAGCGCGTCCAGCCGCTCCGTCGAGCAGTAGCAGAGATAGGCGCGCCCGTCCGCGAGCAGCCGGTCGGCGTGCTCCCGGTAAAGCGCGAGCCGCTCCGACTGCACATAGGGCCCGTAGCGCGTCTCCGACCCCGGGCCCTCGTCCCAGTCCAGCCCCAGCCACGCGAGCGCCTCGAGAATCGCCTCGACCGACCCCGGAACGTAGCGGGTCTGGTCGGTGTCCTCGATGCGGACGATAAACGTTCCCCCCTCGTGGCGGGCGTAGAGCCAATTGAACAGCGCGGAACGGATGTTGCCGACGTGCGGGTCGCCCGTCGGGCTTGGCGCGTAGCGAACGCGAACGCTCATTTCCGCCTCGCGCCTCGCGCTCTATTTCTTCGTCGAGGGCAGGAACGGGGCGAGTTTGTCCATCAGCGAGGCGAGCGTCCGCGTCTGAATCCAGATACGCCCGCTGCCCACGAATTTCATCACCAGCCCCTCGCCGCCTGCGATGAGCGAGCCGAGCCCGCCGACCTTTCCTATCGAGTACTCGACGCCCTCTGTGAACGCCACCACGTGCCCCGTGTCCACCACCAGTTCGCTGCCGGGCTCGATGCTGACCTCTTTGATCGCGCCGAACGAGTTGAAGTGCACCGTGCCGGCCCCGCCTTCGGCGTAGGCGCGCAGGAAGAAGATCTTCTCGCCGCTGAACATGCCCTTGAAGCCCTGGAACTGCGCGTCGGTGTGGACGTTCTCCGTGCAAGCGAGGAACGAACTGCCCTGAATGAAGAAGTTCTGCCCGGGCGTCAACTCGCGTGAGAGGATGTCGCCCGGGGTCGGCGGCGCGATGCTCACCCAGCCTCCGGCGGGCCCTGCGGTGAACGTGTTGAGGAAGAACGACTCGCCGCCGAGCATCCGCTTGAATCCGCCGAACAGGCCGCCGCCGCCGCCCATGCCCGTCTTCATCTCCACGCCCTGCTGAGCGGCCATCGCGCCCGGCTCCGCCTTGAGGGACTCGCCTGCGGCCAACTCCGCCGTCAGCATCGTGTAACTGGGGCTGAACTCGATCGTCGTCTTCATCGCTCGCCTCCTGGGTTGCGCCGCAAGCGGCGCCGCGGCCCGCGTAGTCTAGCACACGCCCTTGCCTGGGGGGGCGGGAGGCGTCGGGGCGGGGTTCCCGCCTACGCGGGAACGACGGGGCAGAGGGGGCGGGATTCCCGCCTACGCGGGAATGACGGGGCGAGGGGGGCGAGATTCCCGCCTACGCGGGAACGACGGGGATGGGGGGGAATGGCGGGCAAGGGGCGTGGCAGGCTTAGCGTATCATAGGAGAGGCGCAGGTTCGCCGCCCGCACGCGCGGGCAAGTCAGGCAAGGATGGACGATTCGCAGAGATGACCGATAGCCCCGCGCCTGCGCCGCTCATCGCTCCGTGCGGCGGAACGCTCGTAGACCTTCTCGCGCCGCCGGAGGAGCGGGAGGAGTTGCGCGCCCGCGCCGGACGTCTGCCCTCCGCGCAACTCTCCGACCGGGCGGTCTGCGATTTGGAGTTGCTGGTTACGGGGGGCTTCTCGCCGCTGGACAGGTTCCTGGGCAGGGAAGACTACGCCCGCTCGCTGGAGGAGATGCGGCTCGCCGACGGCGCGCTGTGGCCGATTCCCGTCACGCTGCCGCTCGACCCCGCCGACGTTCATTTGGACGGGGAGATTGCGCTGCGCGACGCGAAGAACAACCTCCTCGCGGTGATGACGGTGGAGGAAGCCTACGAGTGGGACAGGGCGGAGGCGGCGCAAGGGATCTGCGGGACGCGGGACGAGCGGCATCCGCTGGTCGCGGAGATGGCGCGCTGGGGGGCGGTCAACGTGTCGGGGCGCTTGCAGGCGCTCGATCTTCCGCTGCATTACGACTTCCGCGAACTGCGGCTGACGCCCGCGCAGTGCCGCGAGCGGCTGGCGGCGATGGGCGGCGGCGAGGTGGTGGCGTTTCAGACGCGCAACCCGCTGCACCGCGTTCACGAGGAATTGACGAAGCGGGCGGCGGACGCCGTCGGCGGCGCGCTGCTTCTGCACCCGGTGGTCGGCTTGACGAAGCCGGGGGACGTAGACCACTACACGCGCGTTCGAACGTACCGGGCGCTCGCGGAGAATTATTACGCGCCCGGGAGCATGCTGCTGGCGCTGCTTCCGCTGGCGATGCGGATGGCGGGCCCGCGCGAGGCGTTGTGGCACGCGCTGATCCGGCGCAACTACGGGGCGAATCATCTGATCGTCGGGCGCGACCACGCAGGCCCGGGGAACGATTCGTCCGGCAAGCCGTTCTACGGCCCCTACGACGCGCAGGAGATGGTCGCGGCGCACGCCGAGGAGACGGGAGTCAAGGCGGCGCCGTTTCAGGAACTCGTTTATCTGCCGGACGAAGACCGCTACGAGGAGGCGCACCGCGTCGCTCCCGGCGCGGCGACGGCCTCCCTGTCGGGAACGCAGGCGCGGGAGGAACACCTTAACAAGGGCGTCCGCCTGCCGTCGTGGTTCACGCGCCCGGAGGTGGCGGAGATTCTGGCGGAGAGTTATCCGCCGCGCCACGCGCAAGGGGTTTGCGTGTGGTTCACCGGCCTCAGCGGGGCGGGGAAGTCCACGATCGCGGACGCGCTCACGGCGCTGCTGATGGAGGAGGGGCGCCACGTCACCGTGCTGGACGGCGACGTCGTGCGCACGCATCTCTCGAAAGGGCTGGGGTTCAGCAAGGAGGACCGCGACGCGAACATTCTGCGGATTGGGTTCGTGGCGGCGGAGGTCGTCCGCGCGGGCGGAGTCGCGGTCTGCGCCGCGGTCAGCCCCTACGCCGCGGCGCGCAACGCCGTTCGGGGGATGGCGGATCCGGACGGCGGCGGCGCCTTCGTGGAGGTGTTCGTGAACACGCCGTTGGAGGTGTGCGAGGCGCGGGACTCCAAGGGGATGTACGCGAAAGCGCGCCGTGGCGAGATCACCGGCTTCACGGGCATAGACGACCCCTACGAGACGCCCGCCGCCCCCGATCTGGAACTCGAGACGACGGCCTCCTCGCCTGAGGAGAACGCGCGCCTAATTCTCGGCGAACTGCGCCGCAGGGGATTCATTCGGTAGGCGGAGGGACGGGCAGGCGGCGCTTGGCGCGCATAATCGGATCCGAGAGAGGATCAGAGCCGGGGGAGGGCGGAGGAGAGGGGGTTGCGCCCTTTGCCGGAGGCGAGGCGTTTCATCAGTTTGCGGGTTTGCTGGAACTGGGCGAGCAACTGATTGACGTCGGCGGGGGTGGTTCCGCTGCCGGCGGCGATGCGCTTGCGGCGGCTGCCGTTGATGCGCTCGGGCCGCCGCCGCTCCCACGGGGTCATCGAGCCGATGATGGCCTCGAGGCGGCGGACGCGCTTCTCGTCCATTTCTCCCTGCGGGAGTTTGCCCCGCAACCCGCGCGCGCCGGGGATCATCTCCATTAGCGAGGAGAGCGGGCCCATATTCCGCAACTGACGTAGTTGGAGGAGGAAGTCGTCGAGGTCGAGTTCGGCGCGGCGCATCTTGCGCTCGAGTTGGGCGGCCTGCTCTTCGGAGACTTGCTCTTGCACGCGCTCGACGAGCGTTACGACGTCGCCCATTCCAAGGATGCGGGAGGCCATGCGCTCGGGGTGGAACGGCTCCAAAGCGTCGGGCTTCTCGCCGACGCCGGCGAATTTAACCGGCACGCCGGTCACGCGCATTGCGGAGAGGGCCGCCCCGCCGCGGGCGTCGCCGTCGAGTTTGGAGAGGATGAGTCCAGTGAGGCCGACGCGCTCGTGGAATTCGGCGGCGGCGTTGACGGCGTCCTGCCCGGTCATCGCGTCCACGACCATCAGCGTTTCGGCGGGGTTCAAGATGCGCTTCATCTCGGCGAGTTCGCTCATCAGCGCGTCGTCTATTTGGATGCGTCCGCCGGTGTCCACGATGGCCCACTTCGCGCCGGTCTCGCGGGCGCGGGCGAGGCCGTTGCGGGCGACGGCGGGAGCGTCGTCGGGCCCTGCGCTCTCGCGGTGAATGGGGACGTCCAACTGGCGGGCAAGCGCCTCGAGTTGGTCCATCGCGGCGGGGCGGCGGAGGTCGGCGGCGATGAGGAGGGCATTCTCCTGGCGCTTGCGGAAGTGGAGGGCGAGTTTGGCGGCGGCGGTCGTTTTGCCGGAGCCTTGCAGGCCGACGAGCAGCAGCGGAGCGGGGAGCGTTGGGCCTGGGACGAGGGCGCGGTTGCCTTCGCCGAGCAGTTCGACGAGTTGTTCGTGGACGAGTTTGACGACTTGCTGGCCGGGGGAGACGCCGCGCAGCGCGTCGGAGGCGACGGCGCGCTCTTTGATCCGCGCGGCGAAGTCGCGGGCGACTTTGAAGTTGACGTCAGCCTCGAGGAGAGCGAGGCGGACTTCGCGGAGCGCCTCGTCGACGTCGGACTCGGTGAGGCGGCCTTTGTTGCCGAGCCGGGCGAATACGGCGGTCAGTTTGTCGGTGAGGGCGTCGAACATAGCGCGGGGGTCAGCGGAACTGGCTGAGGAAGCGGTGGTCGTTGGCGAGGAAGAGGCGGATGTCGTTGACGCCGTACTTGAGCATAGCGATGCGCTCCGGGCCCATTCCGAAGGCGAAGCCGGAGTAGACGGCGGGGTCGTAGCCGGCTGCGCGGAGGACGTTGGGGTGGACCATTCCGGCGCCGAGGATTTCGAGCCAGTCGCCGCGCCACTCGATGGCCATATCCACGCCGGGCTCGACGAAGGGGAAGTAGTCGCAGCGGAAGCGGACGCGGGTGTCCGGGCCGAACATTCGGCGGGCGAAATCGTAGAGGACGCTCTTGAGGTTGGCGAAGGTGACGCCCTTGTCCACGGCCAGCCCTTCGATTTGATGGAACTGGGACTCATGCGTGGCGTCGGTGGCCTCGTAGCGGTAGCACTTGCCCGGGATGATGACGCGGATGGGGGGCTCTTGCGCCTCCATAATGCGCGCCTGCATCGGGGAGGTGTGCGTTCGCAGGAGGGTGGTGAAGCCGCCGTCGGGGGCGCGGTTGGCGTCGAGCCAGAAGGTGTCGAACATATCGCGGGCGGGGTGGTCTTGCGGGATGTTGAGCATTTCGAAGTTGTATTTGTCCCACTCGACCTCGGGGCCTTCGGCGATTTGGAAGCCCATATCGCGGAAGATGGCCTGTATTTCGCGCATCACGATGGTGGAGGGGTGATGGCGGCCTTCGGGGACGGGCCTGCCGGGGAGGGTTACGTCGAGCGCGCCGGCGCCGGCGTTCTGGGCGAGGGCGGCTTCGATTTCGGCGCGGCGTTCGGCGAGGCGGCGCTCCAGCAGGGCTTTGGCCTCGTTGGCGGCGGCTCCGGCGGCGCGGCGCTCTTCCGGGGGGAGTTGCGCGACGCTTCGGAGGGCGGCGGTGAGTTTGCCGGAGCGGCCGAGGTATTCGACGCGCCACGATTCGAGGGCGCCGGGGACGCCGGCGCGATCGAGGGCGGCAAGGGCTTCGTCGCGGAGGGCGGCGGCGTAATCGGCGGGCGCGGTCATAGGCGCCTAGTATAGCGGATGATTGGCGTTGACGGGAGGGTGGGCGAGAGCAGGCGGGGGCGTAAGGAATAGGGGCGCGCCAGTCTCTTGCCGAGCGCCGACCGGCGCGCTGGGCTATTGCGGGAAGGAGAGCGTCGCTTCCCAGACTTCGCCTTCGCCGCGTATCCATTGCCCCGTTCGCAGGCTTGCGATGGGATAGTCCGGCAAGGGAGCCTGCGCGATGCACTTTCCGTCGAATACGATTCCGCGCAGCAAGAAGTCGAACCCCCAGTTATCGAAGCCGTATTGCTTTCGCTCATCGGGCAGGTCGCTTTCGCGCATCGGCGTGACGTGGATAAAGAAGGGGTTCTCCACGTCGGATGGAGCACATGGCTCGCGCGCATAGATGAGCGCAGGCTCGTCCTCGCTCATGTGGATGCTGAACTCGGCGCGGGCATCAGGCTCGGCGGATGCGACGGCGTCATAGGCTGCCCGGTAGGCGGCTGGATCTTGGTAAGGGAACGCCGCTTCCCAGCGCTGGTCGCCGTCAACGGTTCGCGCTTGCCCCGTTCGAATCGCTGCGACGCCGTAATCCGGCAGCGGAACTTCGGCCACGCACTTGCCGTCGAACGCCGCCCCAACGCCGTAGAACAGGAATCTGATGTTGGCGCGCCCGGATTCCCGCTCTATTCCGGACAAGACGGTTGCGTCCTCTGGGAAGACGAGCAGAAAGAACTCGTCTCTTGTCACTGGGCTCGCGCAAGGCTCTTTGACGTAAATTAACGAATGGTCGGCGCGATTCAAGTAGATGTCGTACTCCGAACGGGCGATGGGTTCACTGGATACGGCGGCGCCATAGACTGCCGCATAAGGGTTTTCCCCAGGCTCCTGCTCCACGACTGCCCATAGCGTGTTATTGTAGACTTTCGCCTCGTAGAGCGTGTCTTCGCTTACTTCACCCGCCACGCGTTCGATGGAGAATTCCGCATTTGCTCGATTCGCGATTATTAGCCTGCTTCTGTCTGTCTCGGGAAGTATAATGCGGGTCATCGCGGACCCAAAGTCATACGCCACCGATATTTGCGATGCAGGACGCAGGTCAAGCAGCCGTTTCACTGCGGAGGACACCCCTCCCCACGTGTTCGTTCGGTACTGCGTCTTGAGCAGTTCAGGAGTGGTCCTATCTACGAGGAAATTGAAATGGCGACCATGGAATGGATGGAGGATCGCCATTGTGATGAGCGTTGCCCCTATTCCCGCTCCTGCCGCTCCGTAAGCCAACGTCCGCAAACGCGTTTGCGGCAGAGATTGCAAGATCCACTGGGCGCCGAACACCGCCAAAAGAGAGAACGGAGCCCAAAGGAAATACATCTGCCGCCACGCGCCGTAGACGGTCGGGCTCAGAAGAGCAATTGCGGAAAGAGGAACTGCGATAGAGCCTGCGAGAAGCAACTCAAAACGTATTTTCGGGTCACGGAAAATCCGCGTCCTGAGCGCGACCACGCGCAGGAGAAGCGCGAATGAGCCTACGCTTCCCAACAGAAGAGCGAACGAAGGAGTCGTGATTGCGAACCACGTCGGAATGTAGTCGGCCGGAGGACTTTGGCTGGAGATCGCCTCGCCTCGGAATAGTTCCGTTACGTCCTGAGGGTGCTGCGAAAGCGTTGTCCAATACTCGACAACCCTCGGCGCAGGATCGGCCCAGAGATACGGCAAGGACGCATAGACCGTAAGGCATGCCGCAAAGGCGAACACGCCGCCATTCAGCAAGATGCGCTTTCTTGCGCATCCGGATGCGGAGAAGAGACGCAGCGCTTGCAATGCAAGAACTCCGGCAAGCAAGACAAAGCCAATAATGCGGATGTTCGCGAGGATTCCTGCGCTCGCTCCCAACAGCGCGAATGCCCCTAGCGTATCTTTCTTGAGCGTGCGATGCGTTAGGAACAGCGCGATCATAAACATACTGAGAAATGGTAAATCCTTACTGTTGCTGAACGAAGCGCTGTACAGCCTCGGGTGAAGCAAAAAAAGCAGCATTGCGAACAGAGCGATCAGTTTATTGTCGAACAGCCTGTGCGCCAGCAGGTATGCGAAGAGTCCGCCGGTTAGAAAGAACAAGTGCGTCAGGAGATGGCGAGACAGAAAAATGTCGCGGCTGTCCTCGAGCCTCAACGCTCGTTCGACGAGAACGAGCGGCGCCTCGAATGCAGCGCCATAGAACTTATTATGATCATCAGGAAAAAGGCTGACGTCTCCCAAAACGTAAGCGATGTTCGCTATTCCTAGGTACCGCTGATATGGTCCGTTGACGCTTATTCCAATGTCAGAGGAAACGATTCCCGCAACGACGAACAGCGTGAGCGCAATAAGCGCAAGGCGGTGGGGCAGCAAGGCCGCGACGGCCAATCGCAAGGGATGCGCCGCGGAGGCGGGAGCGCTCATCGTCGCATAGCGGCGCGCGGCGCTCCGCATCAGGCCGCCCCGTACTGACTGAAGGGGTGGCGGCGGCGGCGCCCCGGCGCTCCTCGGCGATCTCCCCGGGCCAGACGATCTGGACGGCGGCAGACATCGGCTTCGTCGCGGAGGGCGGCGGCGTAATCGGCGGGCGCGGTCATAGACGCCTAGTATAGCGGATGATTGGCGCTGACGGGAGGGTGAGAGGGGGGGAGGTGTGGGGAGGGGGGCTAGCGGGGGCGGTAGCGGTTGACGATGGGGAGGCGGCGGTCGCGGCCGAAGTTGCGGCGGGTGATTTTGACGCCCGGGGGAGCCTGGCGGCGTTTGTATTCGCTGCGGTCGACGAGGGACGCCGCGAGGTCAACGGCGCCGGGGGGCATTCCGCCGGCGATCATTTCGCCGCGGCTGCGGTCGTTCTCGACATAGGCTTCGAGGATGGGGTCGAGGACGTCGTAGGGAGGGAGGGAATCCTCGTCTTTCTGGTCGGGGCGGAGTTCGGCGGTGGGGGGGCGGATGATGATTGCGTTGGGGATGATTTCCCGTCCGGCGGTTTCGTTGAGATGGCGGGCGAGTTGGAAGACGAGGGTTTTGGGGACGTCTTTGATGACGGCGAAACCGCCGGCCATATCGCCGTAGAGGGTGGCGTAGCCGGTGGCCATTTCGCTTTTGTTGCCGGTGGTGAGGACGATCCAGCCGAATTTGTTGGAGGCGGCCATCAGGAGGTTGCCGCGGACGCGGGCTTGGAGGTTTTCCTCCGCGACGCCGGGGGGCGCATCGCCGAATTCGGGGGCGAGGGCGTCGGCGTAGGCGTCGAATACGGGGCGGATGGGAATAACGGCGAGGCGGACGCCGAGGTTGGCGGCGAGGGCGCGGGCGTCGTCGCCGGACTGGCCGGAGGTGTATTGAGACGGCATAAAGTAGGCGGATACGTTGTTCGGGCCAAGCGCTTCGGCGGCTATGGCGAGCGTGAGGGCGGAGTCCACCCCGCCGGAGAGTCCGACGACGGCGCGGGAGAAGCCGCTTTTGCGGACGTAGTCGCGGGTTCCTGTTACGAGCGCGCGATGGACCTCGGAGAGGGGGTGGAGTTCGGGGGCGACGGAGGGGGCCGCGGGGTCGCGGGGCGCGGCGCTTGCGGCGGGGGCGGCGGAGAGGAAGACGCGGCGCGGAGGGCCGAGCGCGTCGAGGCCGGGCTTGGCGCGGAGGGCGCCGGCGTCGGGCGGGCCTGCGGCGCCGGGGTCGAGGTCGAAGACGAGGAGCGCCTCCTCGAACTGGGGAGCGCGCGCGATGAGTTGGCCGTCGGGGTCGAAGGCGACGCTTTGGCCGTCGAAGACGAGTTCGTCTTGCCCGCCGGTCATATTGACGTAGGCGATGAAGCAGCGGTGGCCGCGGGCGCGCTTGGCGAGCATTTCGCGGCGCTGTTCGCCGCGTCCGCGATGGTAGGGGGATGCGTTGATATTGACGACGACTTGCGCGCCGGCGAGACGCTGGACGGCGGCGGGCCCGGGGTCGCGCCAGATGTCTTCGCAAACGTTGACGGCGATTTGGGCGCCGTTGATTTCGTAGACGGGGCATTCCTCGCCGGGAGCGAAGTAGCGCTCTTCATCGAAGACGCCATAGTTGGGGAGCATTGTTTTGCGGTAGACGGCGGCGATGCGGCGGTCGTGGAGGATGGCGGCGGCGTTGTAGACGCGGCCTTGCGCGTCGCCTGGGTAGGGAGCGGCGCCGGGATGGAAAGGCTCGCCATCGGTGAATTCCGCCGCGCCGACGATGAATGTCGCGCCGTCGGCGGCCTGCGCGACTTCTTCCAGCAGCGCCCAAGAGTCGGCGAGAAAGCCCCGCTTGAAGAGGAGGTCTTCGGGGGGGTAGCCGAGGAGCGCGAGTTCGGGGAAGGCGACGACGTCGGCCCGGAGTTCCTGGGCTCGGCGGGCGAAGTCGAGGATGCGGTCGGCGTTGGCGCGGAGGTCGCCGACGGTGGGGTTGATTTGCGCGAGGGCTATGCGGATGGGCGTCATTGCCCTTCACTCCGGCCTCTCTTCGAGAAGAGGGAATTTGGCGCTCGCGCTAGCCTAGCCCCGCGCTAGCCATCCATCAGGGGGAGAGGAGGCAGCCGCTTATCGGCGGCCCCGGGCTCCGCCTGCGCGGTCAGAGCGGGGCGGGGGCTCCGTCCGCCATTCGCCAACGGCGACAGCCGCGCGGGGGGTTAGCCGCCGGCGCGGCGGCGGCGGCGGGCGGAGCGGCGGGCGGCGAGGCGCGCCTTTTCGCCCTTGGAGCGGAAGAAGCGGCGGTCTTTGTGCTCCTTGAGGATGCCGTTGCGGGTTACGGCGGCGCGGAACCGTGACACGATGGCCTCGGGCGGCTCTCCGTCTCTGATTTCAACGTATGCCATTGACGCTCCCTAGCGAATTCGCTTTGCGTGGGGCGGAGTATAGCGCTAGCGGACGGCGCGGGGCAAGCGTCCGCGCTCGTTCACCACGCAGAGACGGAGCGGAGCGCAAGGCTGCCTTCGGGCGGCGCTCCCGCTACGGTCTTCTCTTCGTTGCGGCAAGGCGCAAGCAGGGCGACGGCGCGGCAGGCCGTCCGTCACCCGGTTCTCCGTGACTCGCATTGCCGCGGATGAGGATGTTGTTTTTCCATCCGGCTCCATGCCTGCTCAACCACCCAGTTGACGAGCAGGAATCCGCAGAGCGCGAGCACGGGCAGCATAACGAGCGCGTAGCGCGGCGTGGCTACGCCTGTTAGCCCGATCAGCAGGAAGTGGCCGTGAACCGCCAGCCCGGACAGGGAAGCGACGGCCAACCGTCCGTCGAGGGGGCGGGGGGAGAGGAGGAATTGCCGGACGGCGAGCCCGATTGCGATCAATGAGACGGCCAAACCCGCGAGCATTATTAGGCGAATGCGGAGCCCCGCCGGCGGCAAGGGTTGAAACACGCGGGCCTCGGTGAAGAGGTCGCTCTCTTCCAGGTTTTGCGTATAGGCTTCGTAGGATGCGATGAAATCCGGACGGTAGACCCAGTAAGCCGTCCAGAGCCCCCAGTAATGGGTAAGGGCGTTCAGCGCCCAAGCGCCCGGCGCTCCGCGCATCGCAGCCCAACCCGCTTGGCCGAGAAGGTCATCTTTTGGAACACCGCGCGAATCGGAAACGGCGTACATTAGGATATCGATCTCTCTGAAGTAGGTTTGGTACTGGGCCGCCACCTCGAAGTTCCGCAACAGCAGCGCGCGCGCTTGCAGGTTGGGGGCTCCGTCGATCAGGCCGCGCCCGGGCTCGAGCGCCGACCTTCCGTAATTCACCACGGCGGCCAGTTCGGGGTCGTTCAAGCGCGGATTCGGTTCGATGAGCAACGCCTTGGCGAACACATGCCGGTTCACGAGGCCGTTCGGCAAACCCGCCCCATGCCGCATTTGCCATAGAGCGCTCTCAGCCCCGATGCACAACGCAATGGGGACGACCACAGCCGCAACCAATTGCAAGCGTTGACCGGCGGAGCGCCGCAGGATTAGCCACAACGCGATGGGGAAGATGGGCAGCAGGCTCATCGCGGCGGGCCGGATCGTTATCGCCAACCCGCACGCGAGGGCGGCAAGGGCGGCATACCGCCACGCCGGGCGTTTGGTCAGCAGCATTAAACTTCCGAACATCACGCATAGCAACGAAACGAACAGCGATTCCGTCATTATTTGCGCGTGCGTCTCGGATAGGTCTGGGATGCTCATCAACGAGAACGCTAAGGCAATTCCTATGAGAGGCGCCCCGTAGGCTCGATGGACGCACCATCCGAGAAACGCGATCGCCGCCGCCGCCAGCGCAAGTTGAACATTCGGGACCGCCGCCGTTCCGCCGAAAACGGCGACGACAACTTCCAGGAATATGGGGTATCCGGCTGTTCGCGCCTCCTGAAATTCAAGATAGCCCTGGCTGTCGGGCGTCAGAATAACCGGGGTCGACCAAGAGGCCGCCGCGTAACCCGCCGCCATGAGAATGAAAAGCCAAGGCGCTCCGAATTGGATTGCTCGGAAGCCGCGCTTGCGAACGTTGGCGAAAGGGGGCAAACGCTCCGCCAAACTTTTGGGAACCGCATATTCCGGAACAGGGTCGGGCGCGAAGAGAACGGCGCCCAAGAACGCAGCGGCGAAAGCCGCCGCGGCGACGAAGTAAGTCCATCCCAGCAGGTCTGTCACTGCTCCAAATCCGAAAAGGAGCAAGACGGCGGCGGCGAGGGATAGCGGGAGTAGACGCAACAGGAGAGGCGGCGCCGCGGAACGGAGGAGAACAGCGTAGAGGGAAGCAGTGAGGACGCCTAGAGTAAAGGCGGCGGAGACCGCAACGACCACAAACGGCAGGAGCATCGTCTGAGGATACCACAGGGAGACGCTTCTCCTCATCGGAGCGCGCGGAGCGTCTCTTGGGGTTCAGCGCCGCTCCTTGCCTCTATGAGCGGGTAGCGGGCGGGCGGTTGACAGCGGTCGAGTCCGGTTGTCCGCCGGTCCGGGCGTTTCGTTGAGCGCGCCGATGAGCCTCTTGCACAGAGGGGTAGCGCAGGTACGCCGTAAGTTTCATCTCGCGCCGCCCGCGGTTCACGCTGTCTAGGATGACGCCGGAGAGAAAACTCCCCAGCGCGGCCAGCCCCAACCCCATGCACAGCATTGCGGTGGGAAAGCGGGGCACGAGGCCGGTTTCCCAAAACTCGGTGAGAATGGGAATTCCCAAGACGACCGCGAGCAAGCCCAGCAGCGCGCTCACGATAGAGAAAAACCTCAGCGGGTGGAACTCCTTCACCGCCAGCCCAACGGAGAAGAGAGCGCGCGCGCCGTCGCGGAACGTCCGCAGTTTGCTTTCGCTGCCGTCGGGCCGCTCGACGTAGCGCGTAGGCATTTCTTCGTAAGGGAGACGCAAGTAAGCGCAATGCGCGGCCAGTTCGTTCTCGATCTCAAAGTATTGCGAGGTCGCTGGGAACGATTTCACTAGCCGCCGCGACATCACGCGGTATCCCGAGTAGCAATCCGTGTACTTCCCGCCGAATTGCGTGTTGATGAGCCAGTTGAACAAGGCGTTGCCAAGCCTGTGCCCGCGCCGGTAGGCGTTTCCCTCGCCCGACGGGACGCGCGCGCCGCCCACCATATCGAGGTTGCCGGAGACGAGCCGCTCAACCATAGCCGGCGCCGCCGCAGCCTCATAGGTGCCGTCGCCGTCCACGAGGACGTAGACGTCGGCTTCGACGTCGGCGAACATCCGGCGCACGACGTTGCCCTTGCCGGCGGCGGGCTCGCGGCGGACCACCGCGCCGGCGGCGAGGGCGGCGTCCGCCGTGCGGTCGGTGGATCCGTTGTCATAGACGTAGCAGCGCGCGTCCGGCAACGCCTCACGGAAGGAGTTGACCACGCCGGCGACGGTTCCTTCCTCGTTGCGGCAGGGCACGAGCACGGCGACGGATAGGAGGTTGGGCGTCATTGGGTTCTCTCAACACGCATCGGAGCGGACGGAGCGTTGCGCGCCGCCAAGTTCACCGCGCAGCAACTTTACCACACCCGCGGCAGCCCGGAGCGGCATCGGAGCGCGCGGCAGGCGTCCCCTCCCTCGCCCTCTCACCGCAGCGCGCGGAGCGTCTTGGCGCCCAGCGCCTCCCAGACGCCGTAGGCGGCGATGACGCCGCCCGCCGCCCCCAGCGCGGCGCGCCCGCCGAAGACCTCCGCCAAGCCCGTGATGCCTAATACGGCGAGCGGAATCAGCCCGCCCATCATCGCGTTCAACGCCTGCACGCGCCCGCGCATTTCGTCTTCGGAGTACGCCTGCAGCGCCGTGAGGTGCGCCACCGTCCGACCGGAGTGCCCGACGCCCACGGGCAGCATCAGCAAGAGCGAGAGCCAGAGCCAACTCGACGCCGCGAACGCGGCCACGCTCAAGCCGAACAAGGTGAAGAAGCCCACCAGCAGCAATCCCTTCCGCTGAAAGTCGCCCAGCGACGCGGCCGTCGTCGAGCCGATCAGCGACCCCAGGCCGAAGAACGTGAACAGCAGCCCAACGCCGTCCGCCTCGATGTTCAGGAAATCCTGCGCGAGCGGCAGCAGATGCTGGAACGGCTGTCCGAACACGGTGATGACTAGGCCGATCAGCAGCAGATTGCGAATCACCGGCGTCTGCCGCGCGTAGCGGAACCCCTCCCACGGCGAGCCGCTGCGCCGCCGCTTCCGCGCCGCCCCCTCCCCTTGCGACGGCGCGCGGAAAAGGAGCGCCAGCGCGATCGCGTACAGCGCGACAATCAAGAGGTACGCCCACTCCGGCCCGACCCGCGCGAACAGCGCCCCCGCCGCGAGCGGCATCAGCATGCGGTTCACGTTCTGCGACATCGTATGCAGGCCCGTGGCGTTGAGCAGATGCCGCTCGCCGGCCAGCCCGGGGATAATCGCGCGCCGCGTCGGGGTGATGAAGACCATCACGGACCCTTGCAGCACGCCGATGAGCGCGACGTGCCACCAGGCCAGAACGCCCGCCGCGACGCCCGCGGCGGTTGCGGCGGCGAAGAGCGCCATCAGCGCCGCCGCGCCGATCAGAATGTTCCGCATCGACGTCTTGTCGGCCAGCGCGCCCGCGAACGGCGAGAGCGCGAGCGACGGCGCGTTGTTCGCCGCTATCGCCACCCCTAGCGCGATGGGGGCGCGGTCGGCCAGATCGAACGCCAGGACGGGCCGCGCCAGCGCCGTCGCCTGCATCGCCCCGAAGTAGAAGAGCATCGCCAGGAAGTACTTGCGGTAGGCGGGAACGTCGAGCGCGTCGAACGTCCGCAGCCAGCGGCGGCGGCGCGGCGCAGGGGGCTCAGGCGCATTGGTGGGAGCCTCGGTCATGCGCCGATGCTACGCGCCCGCGCCCCGCGCGGCTAGCGCTATGATTGCCTGCGGCGGCGGACGATTTCGCCGAAGGAGAACGCGAATGATTCTGATTATCGGCGGCATGGGATTCATCGGGCTCAACACGGCGCTCCGGCTGATCGAAGCCGGCGAGCGCGTCGTCATCACGCAGCACAACGCCCGCCGCGTGCCGGACGCCCTCGCCCCGCACCTGGACGAGCGCGCGTTCGTGGAGCGCATGGACGCGACCAAACTCTACGAAATGATGGAGGTCGCGCACCGCCGCGAGGTCGAGAGCGTCATCACGTTCGCCGCGCCGCCCGCCCGCGGCATTAGCCCGCAGGAGGACTACCGCATCTACGTCAACGCCTTGCAGAACACGCTGGAGACGGCGCGGACGCTCGGCCTGCGCCGCGTCTCGCTCGCCAGTTCCACCTCCGTCTACGGCGGTTTGCCGGAGGGCCCGTTCCGCGAGGATATGCCCCTTCCCATCCACTCCCGCACGCAGGTCGAAGCGTTCAAGAAGGCGATGGAGATTCACGCCTTCCACTACGCCGAGCGCGCGGGCGTCGAGGTCGTCTCCCTTCGCATCGCCAGCATCTACGGGCCGCACTACTACAGCATGTTCAATCCGATGAGCCGGATGTGCGGCGCCGCGCTGAAAGGCGAGGAGCCCGATTTCTCGGACAGGCCGGGCGGAGCGATCAGCGCGGACGACGAGGGCGATTGGACGTACGTCGGCGACTTGGCGCGCGGCGTCCAACTCGCGCATACGGCGGACACGCTGCGCCACGACGTCTACAACATCGGATCGGGCGCGGCGGTCTCCAACGAGCGCGTGTTCGAGGCGGTGCGGAAGGCGCTGCCGGACGCCGTCTGCTCCGCGCTCAAGCCTGGGCGGAGCGGGGCGAGCCCGCGCAACCCCGTGATGGACCTCTCGCGCATCCGCGAAGACGCCGGTTACGCCCCCGAGCGCGACATAGACTCCGGCATAGCCGCCTACGTCGAGCATCTGCGGAGCCATTCGCAATAGGCCGCGCGTCCGCCCGCAGCGCCCCGGCCCGAAGAGCAAGCGCGTCTCGCGCAGCGAGCGCCGAATTGCTTCCGCCGTGGGCCGCTTCCGCCGTCACCGGGCGAGGCGCGTCCAGGCGACGCCTACGGCGACGGCGACGCCCGCGAGGTCTATGAGCGCGCCGACGGAGAAATTGGCGAGCGCGCCGAGCGCAGTGGGGAAGACGGCGATGAGGACTCCGGCGGCGGCCATCCACTGGTAGGCGGGGCCTCTGCGCCGGTTGACCGCCGCGCCGACGACGGCGCTCACGGCGTAGCCCAGCCCCAGCATGAGGAAGAAGTAGAAGACGCCGGCCAGCGGGACGAGGCGCAGGAGGACGTAGAGAGCGGCGTAGCCCGCGATTCCCGCGCCGACAGCCGCCGCGGCGCCGCGCAGGAAGTAGGAGGGCGAGACGGCGTGCGTGGGGAGCGGAGCGGGCTCGCCGCACGCCTTGCAGCGTATGCCTACGGGGTGATGGCGCATGCATTCGGTGCAGATGGGCTTGCCGCAGGCGCCGCAGCGCAGGCCGGTTTCGCGGTCGGGATGCCAGTGGCACGTCGCAGGGGAGGTCATGCGTTCTCCGTGGGGGGCGCGTTGCGGGGCGCCTGCGCCTCGCCGCCGTCGGCGTTGCGGCGAACCCACGCCTCGTGGTCGGCGACGTCGCGGTCGAAGAGGAGGCGGTTCAGGAGGAGCCGGGGCAGGGGGACTCCCTCGCCGCGCTCGTTGCCCAGCAGCCGCTTGGCGACCGCGATGGCGAGGAGTCCGGTCATCAGGAGCGCGACGGCGCCCGGGCGTCCGAAGTAGAGCGCGGAGAGCGGCAGCGAGGCGAAGGCCGCGAGCGCCCAGACGGCGGAGGAGTTGGTGAATCGCCACCCGGCGACGGCGATGACGATGAAAAGCGCGAGTTCCAGCCTGCCGAGCGCGAGGAGCGCGCCGACGGTGGGGGCGACGCCGCGTCCGCCCTTGAATCCGAGGAAGAGAGGCCAGTTGTGGCCGACGACGGCGAGCAGTCCGGCGGCGGCTTGCGCCTCGACGGGCAGCCCGAGCGCGCGCGCGGCATAGACGGGCGAGAGTCCCTTGATGAAGATGTCGAAGACGCCGACGGGGACGATCCAGAAGCGCCCGACGTTGTAGAAGACGTTGGACGCGCCAAGCGTTCCGCTGCCCACTTTGCGGAGGTCCACGCCTTTGACCACGCGCCCGATGAGGTAGGCGGACGGCACGGAGCCGACGAGATAGGCGTAGAGAAGGGCGAGGGCGGTCGTCAGCGCGTCGTCCATCGCGGGGAGCCTACCCCTCGGCGGCGAGCCGCTCGAGGGCGTTGAGCGCGTCCGGCGGCGGGCCGTCCGCTCCCGGGAGGGGCTCGTCCGCCCGGCCCGTCGCGTGGTAGTCGCTGCCGCCGCACGGGACGAGTTCATAGCGGCGGGCGAAGTCGAGCAGAACGCGCTGCTCGCCGGGGTCGTAGTGGGCGTAGTGCGCCTCGATGCCGGCGACGCCCAGTCCGCGGAGCCGGGGGATGATCGTCTCGTAGTCCTCGACGTAGAGGGGATGGGCGAGCGCGGCCACGCCTCCCGCCTCGCGGATCGCGCGCGCGGCGTCCTCCATCGTGAGCCCCTCGCGCCCGACGAACGCCTCGCCGCCGTTGTTCAGCAGCCCGTTGAAAGCGTCCTTGTAGTCGGCGATGTAGCCGCGCTCGACCATTGCTTGGGCGACGTGAGGCCGTCCGACGCTGGCGTCTTCGGCGAGGGCGGCGACGCGCTCCCAGTCGAGGGGATAGCCGAGCGCGGCGAGTTTGGCGACCATCCGCTTGCCGCGCTCCTCGCGCTCGCCGCGCAGGCCGGCGAGGCGGCGCAGGAACGCCTCGTTTTCGTAGTCCATAAAGTAGCCGAGCACGTGGACGTCGGAGTCGGGCCTCGCGGGATGGGACGCGCTTATCTCGACGCCGGGGATGAGGCGCAGGCCGGGGCAGGCTTCGGCGGCGGCGAATGCCTCGGCGAGCCCCTCGACGGAGTCGTGGTCGGTGACCGCGGCGACGGCGACGCCCCGGTCGGCGAGCAAGCGCGCGAGGCCGGCGGGCGCGAGATGCCCGTCGGAGCGCGTGGTGTGCGTATGCAGGTCTATCGTCATCGCGGCGCGCCGCCTTCCGCTAGTGGGCGACCTCCGTCGCGCGCGTCTCGCGGACGACGGTCACCATAATCTCGCCCGGGTAGACGAGGTTCTCTTCGATCTTCTTGACGACCTTGCGGGCGAGCGACGAGGCTTCCGCGTCGTCCACCTGGTCGGGCTCGACCAGGATGCGGACTTCGCGCCCCGCCTGAATCGCGTAGGACTTCTGGACGCCGTCGAAGGAGTTGGCGACGTCCTCCAGCGCCTCGAGCCGCTTGAGGTAGAGTTCCACGGTGTCGCGGCGGGAGCCCGGGCGGGCCGCGCTGATCGCGTCGGCGGCGGCGACGACGAACGCCTCGACCGAGCCGCGGTCGTCGTCGTGGTGCTCGTTGATCGCGGCGGTGACGGCGGGGGGCAGGGCGTAGCGGCGCGCGACCTCCTCGCCGAGTTCGATGTGCGTTCCCTCGAACTCGTGCGTGAGCGCCTTGCCGATGTCGTGGAGCAAGCCGCCGGCCTTCGAGGTCTGAACGTCGGCCTCGATTTCGCCGGCGATCATTCCCGCGATGCGGGCGACCTCCACCGAGTGCTGCAGCACGTTTTCGCCGTAACTGTAGCGGTACTGCAGCCTGCCCAGCAGTTTCACGAGTTCGGGATTGAGTCCGCGGACGCCCGCGTCGAGCACGGCCTGCTCGCCCGAGCGCGCGATGTTCTCGTCCACGGCTTTCGCGGCCTTGGCGACGGACTCCTCGATGCGGGCGGGGTGGATGCGCCCGTCGGACACGAGGTTGGTCAGCGCGATCTTGGCGATTTCGCGCCGGATGGGATCGAAGCACGAGACCGTCACCGCCTCCGGCGTGTCGTCCACGATCAGGTCGACGCCGGTGGCGGCCTCGATGGCGCGGATGTTGCGCCCCTCGCGCCCGATCAGCCGCCCTTTCATCTCGTCGCTAGGGAGCGCGACTTGGGAGGTCGTGGACTCGTTGACGACGTCGGACGCGAGGCGCTGAATGGAGAGCGCGATGGCCTTTTTCGCCTTGTCGTCCACATCCGAGAGCATCTTCTGCTCCAGGGCGTAGTAGCGCTTGGCGAGGTCGTGCTCCATATCGAACTCGGCGGCCTGCATAATTTGGGCTTTGGCCTCTTGGACGCTCAGGCCGGCGACCTGCTCCAACTTGACGGACTGCTCGGCTTTGAGCGCTTCGGCGTCGCCGACGGCTTGCTCGGCCTCGGCCTCGCGCTCGGCGGCGCGCTCCTCGCGCAGTTCGACGCTGCGCTGGCGCGTCTCGAGGCTCTCCTCGCGGTTGGCGAGGCGGCTCTCGGCGCGCTGCGTCTCGCGGCGGCGGTCGCGCAACTCCGCATCCGCTTCCTGTTTCGCTTTGAGCGCGGCTTCTTTCGCTTCCAGCAGCGCCCGCTTCTTCTCCTCTTCGGCGCTTGCGCGGATGAGGGCGGCCTCGTCCTGCGCCGCGCCCACGCGCTTGTTCCGGCCCGCCGCGCGGACGAGCATCATTCCGACGATTCCGAGGGCGGCGCCGATGACTGCCGCCGCGACTCCGATCAACGCTTCCATAAAGCGTCTCCTTTCGGGCCGGTCTGCGCGCGCGTCCCCGTTCGAGGGGGACCGGACAGGCCGGCCAGGGCTGTTTTGGGCGGCGGCGCTCCGGTTTCCCGGGGCGGGCTGCGGGTTAGCGCGTTCTCCGCGTGAAAACACGCGGCGCGCGCGCCGCAGCCCCGCCGTCCGTTTTGGCCGGCGCAGGGCGGCTATGGAGACGAGGCGCGGCGGCTCGCGCTAGTTCGCCGCCGCCATCGCAGGCTCGCGCAGGCCGCTCGAGGGGGCAGGCGCGTCGGCATGCCCGTTCGCGGCGCCGTCGACGCCGCGAACCTTCGCCTCGATCAGCGCGGCCACGTCAGGGTTGGCGTTCAGGAACGTTTTGGCGTTCTCCCGCCCCTGCCCCAAGCGCGTCTCGTCGAAGGAGTAGTTCGCGCCGGACTTCCGGAGCGCGCCCATCTCCACGCCGAGGTCGAGGAGGTCCCCCGCCTTGCTGATGCCCGCCTTGAACATTATGTCGAACTCGGCCTGCCGGAAGGGAGGGGCGACTTTGTTCTTCACGATCTTCGCCCGCACCCGCGAGCCGACGGGCTCGGAGCCTTGCTTGATCGTTTCGATCCGGCGCAGGTCTATGCGGACCGAACTGTAGAACTTCAGGGCGCGCCCGCCGGGCGTCACCTCCGGGCTTCCGAAGAAGACGCCGACCTTCTCCCGCAGTTGGTTCACGAAGACGACCGAGGTGCGCGAGACGTTGGTCGCGGCGGTGAGTTTTCGCAGCGCCTGCGACATCAGCCGCGCCTGGAGCCCGACGTGGGCGTCGCCCATATCGCCTTCCAATTCGGCGCGCGGCACGAGCGCCGCCACGCTGTCGACCACCACGATGTCCACCGCTCCGCTCCGAACCAAGTACTCGACGATTTCGAGCGCCTGCTCCCCGGAGTCGGGCTGCGAGATGAGCAGCGTGTCCACCTGAACGCCGCAAGCCTCCGCGTAGACGGGGTCGAGGGCGTGCTCGGCGTCAATGTACGCCGCCGTCCCTCCCGCGCGCTGCGCTTCCGCGACGATGTGGCTGCAAAGGGTGGACTTTCCCGCCGACTCCGTTCCGAAGACTTCCGTAACCCGCCCGCGGGGGATGCCTCCTATGCCCAGGGCGAGGTCCAGGGAGATGGAGCCCGTGGGGATGGCCTCCACGTGCAACTGCTGGGCCGCTTCGCCCAGCCGCATAATGGCCCCGCGGCCGAACTGCTTTTCGATCTGCCCCAGGGCCAGTTCCAACGCCTGCTGTTTGTCCGACATGTCTCTTGCCTCGTCTCCTAGCCGCCGCTGGCTAGGCAGATTTATGCTACCACACGCGCATCGCTCGCGGGGGCGCGGCGTTCCGTTCCGCAGTCTCTCACCCGCCCATAGGCAACCGCGCAAGGGGCCTGTGTCGCATTTGGAATTTGGACGCGGGGCGGATCGCTCCTCGACGGAGACATTCGCATAACTTCCAGGTCCCCAGTAGGTTCCCGCTTTCGCGGTCAGGGCGGGGCTCTAGGGTGAGAGTGGAGCGACGCTTCGCGGCGCCTGCCGAATACTGTCCACGCATGTGCATTGGACGACTCTTAGGCAAAGTCGCCTTCAGAACGGCAGCCACTGCCGCTCGGCGTCGCGGGAGGCGCGGCGGCCAGGCGAGGCGATTCCGTAGGCCAGGCCGCCCAAAGCGCCGACCGCCGCGCCTCCCCACAGCAAGGAGAGCGGGAGCCACTCGGGCGGCGCGAGAAATTCGTCGCCGCACACCGGGGCCTCGTCTCCGCGCTCGTTCGCGGTTCGGACGGCTTCCGCGCAGCGTTGCGATTCCTCGTTGAAGAGCGATTGCAAGAAGATCGCGGGCGCGCCGCCAAGCGCCGCGCCCGCCGCGCCCACGACGAGCGCGAAGACAATTCCCCGGTGCAGCCGACGCCCGATCCCGGGCGCGGGGCGCGCCCCCGGAGCGTCCGCCATCAGCCCAGCGCCCGATCGCGCTGCGCCGGCTGCAGCCGCGAGGCGGCGGTCTCCAGAAGGAGGCGCGGGCTCCGGTCTTTCCATTCCGCGAGGAAATCCGCTACGCGGTCGCCGTTGAGGCGGGACGCCTCCATGAGCATCGCCCCGACGCCGCGCTGCGCCTCCTCGCTCGAGTCCTCCATAAGGATCTCCGCCGTCTCCAGCGCGTCGGTGGTGAAGCGCCCTTCCCGCGCGAGCGGGCCGAAGGCGGCGATGGCGGCGCGCCGCTTGGAGGGATTTTCGGAGCGCGCCCAAGCGCGCATCGTCTTCACGAGCGACGGCTTCGCCGCGAGCGACGGGCTAAGGCAACTCGCGCCGAGCGCGTCCGCCGTCTGCGGAGCCGTCAGCGTGTCGCCCCAGGGCTCGATCCGCTCGAAGTCGCCGCCGGTGATTAGCCGCGCAAGCGCCCCTACGATCTGCGCCCCCACCAGCCCCTCCTCCACGTTGCCGGAGCGGAACAGGACGTCGGCGACGGCCAGCGTCGTCGGGAGTCCCGGGGAGCGCAACTTGCGAACGAGATCGAGGCCGATGCGGTGAACGTCCGCCGCGGGCACGCCGTAGCAGGGGACGTCGCGCCCCGCCTCTTTGCGGATGCGCTCCGCGGCGTCCTTGCGTCCGGCCTGCCGGAGCCGCCGCCGAACGTCGTCGGCGCTGCTCCGGATGAAGGCGGCGTCGGTCGGGGGCTGTTGCGCCGGCGCGGGGCGCCGATTGCTGCGGTTGGCCATAACGGGAAGCGATGCTCCTAGCGCGCCTATTCTATCAGAGAAGCGCCGCCGCCTCACGGCGTGCGCCGTCCGGGGGGCGAGGTTCCCGCCTACGCGGGAACGACGGGGCAAGGAGGCGAGGTTCCCGCCTACGCGGAAACGACGGGGCAAGGGGGCGAGGTTCCCGCCTACGCGGGCAGGGCGGGACAGTGGGCGAGATTCCCGCCTGCGCGGGCAGGGCGGGACAGGGGGCGAGGTTCCCGCCTACGCGGGAACGACGGGGCAGGGGGCGAGGTTCCCGCCTACGCGGGAACGACGGGATATGGGGCGGATGACGGGGCAAGGGGGCGCTGCGCGCCAACTGGGTTCCCGCCTACGCGGGAACAACAGGAAATTGCCTATGCACGCAGATAAGCGGAGCGGCGCGGGCCTCCCCGCGCCGCTCCGCGCGCGTTCGGCGGAACGCAGCCGACCGCTACCACGCGGCGGTCTGCAACTCCCTGATCTTCTCGCCGCTCACCCAGTTCTCCTCCGGGTCGAGCAGCGTGTCGCCGGAGCGGACGTAATAGACGCTTCCGTGCGACGCGGCGTAGGGCTCTTCCCCGTCCTGCAAGGCGGTCGCCTCTTTGAGCAGGCGGCGGCGCGACTTGATGATGCCGATGTCCGTCGTGCCGAGGTGCTCCTTGTTGCGCGGCGTGATGTGCCCCATCCCCTCTTGCACCGACAAGTCTTGCTCGCCCGTGCCCGTGATGCCGGTGAACGTGAGCCGCTTCTGGTAGTCGCGGCTCACGAGGTAGTCGTTCTCCTTGTTGCGGAGCGGGAAGTGCTCCGCGAAGAGCGCCGTCGAGTCGTCCGACGAGCCGATGCGGAAGTAGCCCGGCAGCGACGCGGAATGCAGCCCGGAGCCGTTGCGCCACTCCTCGATGGAGGAGGAGGGCAGCGGGTTCTTGAGGTTCCAGACGAACGTCCACCGCATATTGTGGTGATCGTCTATCGGCACGAAGGCGTGGAAGAACTTCTGCGTGGGCGCGGAGGGCGGCATTGTGTAGAACGGCAGCAGGAAGAGGTTGTAGCGCCAGTAGAACGGCCCTTCGCCCGTGTCGCGCCGCGCGCCCGTGATGACGCCGTAGTCCGTGTCATCCGCGAAGAACTTCGGATGCTGATCGCGCGCGTGATACTTGTCGCGCAGATTCTGGGAGCGCTCCCACTGCGACCGCCAAGCGTCCGTCCTGTGGTAGGCGTCGAGCGTCGCGTGCAGGTAGTTGGAGTGCGCGGAGTCTATCCCGCCCTCTATCGCCTGCGCGTAGTTCGTCTGCTGCCAGTTCCAGGAGACGAAGCGGTGCGCCTCCGGCATCCGGTTGTATTCGAAGTCCGGCATCTCCGGCTGCAGGTCCTTCGGGCCCATATACGTCCAGAGGATGCCTGCGGCCTCGCGCACCGGGTACGACGCGATGCGTATCTTGTCCTTGTACGTGCTCTCGTCCGTCTCCGTCGGCATATCCACGCAGGAGCCGTTCAGGTCGAACTTCCAGCCGTGATAGGTGCAGCGGATGCCGTTCTCCTCGTTGCGCCCGAAGAAGAGGTCGGCCCAGCGGTGCGGGCAGTTCCGCTGGATGAGGCCCACCTGCCCGTCCGTCCGGCGGAACGCGAGCAGTTCCTCGCCCATCAGGCGCACGCGGACGGGCTCGCCGTCGGCTTCAGGCACGTCGCTGGACAGGCGGAAGGGCATCCAGAAGCGGCGAATGTACTCGCCCATCGGCGTGCCCGCCCCAACCTGCGTCAGTTTCTGGTTCTCTTGCACGGACAGCATTGCTCTACCTCCGTCTCCGTTCGCGCCGCGAGTTCGCGTCGCTTCTTCTCGCTTACGCCCAGGGCAGGACGGACACGTGAATCGCGTCGTCCACGCCATCGCCGGCCACCGCGCGGATCGCGGTGTGCACGTCAACCAGCCCGTAGGTGTGCGTCCGCATCAGTTCCAGGGGGAAGCGATGCGACGCGATTTGCCGCAGCGCGAGTTCGACCGCCTCGAACGAGTGGCCGCGCGCGCTGGCGAGCGTCATATACTTCCGCGTGAGCCTGCCGATGGGGAAGTCCGGGAAGATCGCGCTCTCCGCCTGCGCGACCATCCGCCCGCCCTTGCGCTTCGTCGCTTCTATCGCCAGCAGCGTCGGCGCGGAGCCCGCGTGCGACGTGCAGTCCACCACGACGTCGACTCCGGCCTCCGGCCCGCCGCCCGTGATTTCCTTGATGCGCGGCAGCGGGTCCTCCTCCGCGACGTCAATCGTGAAGTCCGCGCCCAGCGCGCGGGCGACCTCCAGCCGTCGCGCGTCTTTCGCGCCTCTGCCCGTCACGATGATGCAGTCCGCTCCCGCCTGTTTCGACGCGACGACGCACGCCAGCCCTTGCTGCCCCGGCCCCTGAATCAGCGCGCTTTTGCCGTAGCCGACCTGCCCTTCGATCAGCGCCCACTGAATGCCGTTGCCCATAGGGAGGGCCATCGCCGCCTCTTCCGCCGTAATCCCCGCAGGGACTTTGTGCAGCGGCGCGTTCGGCGGCACGTACAGATACTGCGCGTACCCGCCCCACAGCGACGGCGCGACCTCCACCGACGTCGAGCCGTAGCGGATCGCGGCGGAATTCGCCGAGGCGTCGGTGGCGAAGCAATGGCGGTACTCTCCGACGCGGCAGAACTCGCACCGCCCGCAGGGGAGGTACTCCTCCAGGGCGACCATATCGCCCTCTCGCACGCCCCAGCGGTCGGCGAACACGTGGCCGACCTTCACCAGGTAGCCGACGTTCTCATGCCCCATCACGAGGGGGCCGCCCTTCATTTCGCGTTCGTACCCGCCGACGTCGCTGCCGCACACGCCCGCCGCCTCCACTTTCAGCAACGCCCCGTCCACCGGAATCTCTGGCAGGTCGAACTCCATCCGCTCCGTCCGGTTTGGCCCAACCTTCGCCGCGACGACCGCTTTCTCCGCCATACGCTGGCTCCTTCCGATGCGGAGCGTCCGCGCCCGCATTCGGCCATAGATTACGCCCCGCAACGGCAGGGGTCAACGCTTTGCGCGCGCCCTGCCCGCTCCTGAGAAATCCATGAAGGCGCCCCCGCGCTCCCTACGGGCGGAACCCGTAGAAACGCTCCGCGTTCTCGTGCAGCGTCATCGCCTTCTCCGCCGCCGTCATTTCGCACTCCAAGACTTCCTCGATCTCATGGCGGATGCTCTCGCGGTTCACCTCGTGCGGGAAGTCCGACGAATACATAAACGGCTCCGGCCCCGCGACCTTCACCGCGTAGGGCAGCGCGAACTCTCCGCCCTCGCAGCCTACGTAGATGCGCCCTTCGCGCGCTTGCCGCACCGTGTAGTCGAAGATGGACTCGCCGTCGCGCAGCCGGATGTACTTCGCCCCGGGGTCATAGGGGATGTGCGTCGCCCACGACTCGTCCAGCCGCTCCAAGCACAGCAGGAACCACGACACGCCGCCCTCCAGGAACCCGATGCGGATGCCCGGAAACTTGTCGTAGACGCCGTTCATCAGAATCCCCGCGAACGACACCATTATTCCGAACGGATGCCCCAACCCGTGCACGGCGGGGTAGACGTTCATATTGTCCAGCCCCAGCCCGCTGTGGCAGCCGCCGTGCACCGCCAGGCAGCATCCGAGGCGCTCCGCCTCTTCGTACACGGGCCAGTACTCCGGCGAGCCGACGTGCGCCTTCAGCCCGGTGGACGGCAGCATCGCCCCCGCCATTCCCAAATCCTCCACTGCGCGCCGCAACTCCGCGACCGCCGCCGGCGGGTCTTGCATCGGAATCAGCGCCATTCCCTTGAAGCGCGCGTCGTTGCGGAGATACGCCTCGTGCAGCCAGTCGTTGTACGCGCGGCACACTGCGACCGCCCAGTCTATGGAGACGATCTTTCCGTAGGCGAGCGCCTGCGTGGGGTAGAGGACGGCGGCGCTGATCCCCGCCGCGCCCATAAACCGCTTCCAGCCCTCCGTTCCCGACCGCTCGAACGACCCCGGCGGCAACTGAATCATCGAAGCCGAGTGCAGGTGGTCGAGCGGCGGAAACAACTTCAGCAGGTCGAACGGCCCGCGCTCGCGGTAGCCGACGGGCATCAGCGCGCTGATCGCCTCCGGATCCTCGAAAAGGTGCCCGTCCGCGTCTATGATCGTCTCGAGGTCAACAGCCGTCGTCGTCATTGCGCTCCTCCTCTAGGCGAGTTGGGAGTATAGAGGAAATGGCGGCGGAAGGGGCCTCTACGAGCGAACAGACGCCGCCCTGCTTGCCCGCCGCTCCGCGCCGGGCTGACGGCGCCCCTCCCGTATAATGGCGCTCCTATGCCCGCAGACCTCCCGCAAACCCTCGACCTCCTCCTCTTTATGGACCCGGAGCGCGCGCCTATCGCCGAACTCGAGGCCGCCGCGCCCGGGCGCGTCCGCGCGACCGCCGTCCCCGCCCAGGCGTTCGACGACGGCGCGGGAATGCTCCCCGCCGCCACCGGCCTCTGGAAGCCGCGCCCCTGGAGCACAGACCTCCCGCCGGACGAACGCGAGCGGCTCCTCCGCGGCGCCCATATTCTCGTGATGACGCTCCCCTACCCGAAGCGCCTTCTCTCGCGTATGCCGAATCTCCTATGGGCGCAATACCTCTGGGCCGGCGTCTCCGACCTCCAGCGCTCCGACCTCTGGGGCTCCCGCGTCCGCCTGACCTCCGCGCGCGGCTACGTGGACGCGACCCCCATCGCCGAAATGGTCATCGCCGCCGCCCTCCATTTCGCCAAGAATCTCCGCATCGCCGTCGCGCAGGGCGTCGCGGGCGAATTGGACGCCGCGCCCTACAGCCTCCGCCTCCTCGCCGGACGGACGATGGGCGTCGTCGGGCTCGGCGGCATCGGCGCGGAGATCGCCCGCCTGGCGAATGCGCTCGGCATGCGAACGCTCGCATCCCGGCGCTCCGTCGAGAGCGTCCGGCCGGGCGGCGGCCCCGTCGAAACGCTCTATCCGCCCTCCGCGCTCCGCGAAATGCTCGCCGAATGCGACTACGTCGCGCTCGCCGCGTCCCTCACGCCCGACACCCATCACGTCATCGGCGAAGACGCGCTCGCCGCGATGAAAGACGGCGCGGTCATCCTCAACGTTGGGCGCGGCGAACTGGTGGACGAGTCCGCCCTCAAAGACGCCCTCCGCTCCGGCAAACTCGCGGGCGCCTACCTCGACGTCTACGAGGACGAGTGGTTTCGTCCGCCCGACCCGGAACTGCTGCGCGACCCCAACGTCCTGATGACGCCCCACAACTCCGGGCACGTCGACGTCGCGTCCTCATTCGCGCTGGACATTCTCAAGGAGAACATCGCCCGCTTCCTCGCAGGCGAGCCCCTCGTCAACGAAGTGGATTGGGCGCGCGGCTACTAGCCCGCCCGAAGGAGGCGCAGCATGGAACAGCGGCCATTCGGCGAACTCGGCTCCGTCAGCGCCCTCTCGCTCGGCGGAGGCGGACTCGGCCAAATCTGGGGCGCGACCACCCGCGAGGAGTGCGTGGCCGTCGTCCGCGAGGCCGTGGACTCCGGCGTCACGCTCCTCGACCTCGCGCCTTCCTACGGCGGCGGCGAAGCCGAGTCCGTGATCGGCGAAGCGTTCGGCGGCGCCCTGCCCGACGGCGTGCGGATAACGACGAAATGCCGGCTGGGGGACGCGCCCCCCGACCGCGCCTACGACCTCCTCTCCGCAAGCCTAGACGCGAGCCTCGAGCGGATGCGCCTCTCCCGCGTGGACATAATGCTGCTCCACAATATGGTCGCCCTCCGTGAGCCCGGCGACGAGCGAACCACGCCCGCGTTCGCCCTCCCTGGGGCTATCGCTCCCGCATTCAGGCGGCTCGTCGAGGAAAGCCGCATCGGATCCTGGGGGCTCACCGGCATCGGCGAGCCGGACGCGCTCCTTGATCTCATGGTGGTCGGCCCGCGCCCCGACTTCGTCCAGTGCATCGCCAACCTCCTCGACTCGCCGGGCGGGCTCCACCGCTTCGACGGCCCGGCGCGCCCACGCGAAATCATCGCCGCCGCCAACGCCAACCGCATCCCTGTGATGGGCATTCGCGCCGCCCAGGCCGGAGCGCTCACGGACGCCATAGACCGCCCCTTGCCCGACGGCCACTCGGAGCGCCGCGACTACGACCGCGCCGCGCCCTTCCGCGCCATCGCCGCCGAGATGGGCGTGTCCGCCGCCCGCCTCGCGCACCAATACGCCCTCTCGATGGACGGCGTCGCCACCGTCGTCCTCGGCGTCAAGAACCGCGCCGAACTCCGCGACTGCCTCGCCGCCGAAGCCGACGGCCCCCTCGACCCCGCCCTCGCCGCCCGCATAGACGCGGCGGTCGGAAGGGCGTGACAGGCAAGGCGTAGGCAAGTCGGCGCCCATGGCTGTTTTCCTCCTTCTTGGCGGAGCGGGGGCCTGCGCCGCAGGCGCGCTCTTCACGCGGCTGCGGCTGCGCGGCGCCCCATGCGTGGGCGCCGCAATAGGGATGTCGCTCTATATCGGATGGGGCGCCACCGTCTACGTTCTCGCGCGATGGGGCATCCCTGACCTTCCCGTTCAGCGCCTCTTCCTCACGCTCTACGCGGTCATTCCGCTGCCCGTCGCGGCGTTCGGGTTGCTTTCGGTTATTAGCCGGCGGCGCCGCCGGACGCTGCTGTCGCTGGCGGGCGCGTTCTCTCTGCTGCTCGCGCTTCCAATGATGGCGTTCGTCGCGCGCTGGTGGATTGAAACGGGGCTGGTGCTGCTCGTGTTCGCCGTCGTTCCCGCCGCCGTGTTCCTATGTGAGGCGCACGGCGCGGAAGTCTGCGGAGAAAACCCTTCCGTTGATTCTGTAGGCGGCTGCTGAACGATCAGGCTCCTCGTGCTTGACATGCGGATGGGGACATCGGTAGGATTCGCGCATGGCCAACTCGCGCGCAATACAGACTCGGCGGTGAAATGATGAGTTTGCCGCTGAAAATGACGCTGTACTTCATCTGCTTTGAAGGGTTAGCGATCCCTTTGGTCGCCATACTGGCGATTTATCCCGTAGACGGCGACGCCAGCATATTCCCAAAATTCCTGCCGTTTCCTTTGCTTGCGACCGTCGCCATAGTTTCGCTTTTACGCGCATCTGCAAGAAGGGCGAAGAGGAAACTCTTCCTCAGCCTAGCCGCGGTCGCATCCCTTCCTTTAGCGGCTATGATTGCATTGCTGGAGAGCGCATGCTTGCCCGTCCCGGGGGCCGGAATCATCGGACTTTTCCCCGCGGTCATTTTGCTGGAAGAGGCGTACTGCGGCGAGAGGAGACGGGGGCGGACGCTGAGCGCGCGGAGAGCGTTTGGGCGCGGACGATAACAATGAATGACTATTACCTGACGGCCTACGCCATATCGTTCGGCGCGATTTTCGTGCCGTCCGCTATCCTCTACGTCGTTCTGCGCCACTATTTCACGGGCAGGACCTCCGAAAACGAAGAGCGGAACAAGCGGGACAACGACGGCTTATGAGCGATGCGCCGGACGTTACGGCCCTGCCGCCGCGCCGGATCCCCTGTCCCGTCGTTCCCGCGTAGGCGGGAACCTCGCCCCACCCTATCGTCGTTCCCGCGTAGGCGGGAACCTCGCCCCCACCCTATCGTCGTTCCCGCGTAGGCGGGAACCTCGCTCCTACCCTATCGTCATTCCCGTGTAGGCGGGAATCCAGTCGGCGCGCCGCCCGCCCCTCGCGCCGTCGCGCCTCCCCCTTACGATGGAGCGGCGCCGCGCTCCACGGCGCCGGGCTCGCCCCGCCTCGCATATACTCCCCGCCTATGGGCGTCGAAAATCGCGGCTACTATCGAGCGCAGGGCGGCGCGTCCGGCGGCGGCCATCTCCGATCCTGCCCGCAGTGCGGGCGATCCTTCCCGCCGACGCTCTGGCGGATGCACGTCCACAATCCCCGGCAAGCGCGTTGCGGCGAACCCGGATGCCAAGAGCGCGGCGTCGGCTATTGCGCCGACGAGCCGTTCAGCGAGGCGCATAGCCCGCTCTGCGGCGAGCATCTGATGCGCCGCCGCCGGCAGGGGCGCGACGTCCGGCTCGTGGACGGCGGCGTCTGCGCGCTCTGCGACGGGCACGGGCAGACCGCATCGCATACCGGCGAATGGCTGCGCTGCCCGCAGTGCTTCGGCGTCGGCTACGAAAGCGAGGTCGTCCTCGAAAGGCGGCGCGAGCAGGCGCGGGAAGAAGAGAAAGAGACGCGCCGCCGTGAGGAGAACCGCCGCGACGCAGAGGAAGCCCGCCGCCGCTCAGAGGAAGCGCGCAGGGCGGCGGAAGAGCGGAGCCGCAGCGAGGAGGAAGCGCGTAAGGCGGCGGAAGAGAGCCGCCGCCGCCAAGAGGCGAACTCGGCGCGCCGCCGTGAGGAGAACCGCCGCGCTGCGGAGGAAGCCCGCCGTCGCTCAGAGGAAGCGCGCAGGGCGGCGGAAGCCCGCCGCCGCTCAGAAGAAGCGCGTAAGGCAGCGGAAGAGAGCCGCCGCCGCCAAGAGGCGAACTCGGCAAGGAGCGGACACGCGGGGCGAGCGGCGCCGGCGCAATGCCCGTCGTGCGGAGGATCAGGCAGAGTCGCCACGAAATATCACCGGGTGTTGGACATTCCGTTAGGCGCTTCTCCAGAGGAAATATCGCAGGCGTTCCGCCGGAAGGCGATGGAGCATCATCCCGACCGGAACAAGGCGCCGGACGCCACCTCGCGGATGCAGGCAGTCTCCGAAGCGCGCGCCTTGCTCGTTGAGTCCGAGAGCATTCGCGCAGGCACGGAGTGCTCCCTTTGCAATGGCCGGGGCGCGGTCGCCTCCGATCAGCCGTGGCAGGCGCAAGCGCAACGCGAGCAAGCCGAACGGGCGCAGGCGCAACGCGAGCAGGCGCAACGCGAGCAAGCGCAACGCGAGCAGGCGGAGCGCGACAGGGAGGAGCGCGAGCAGGCGCAACGCGAGCAGGCGCAACGCGACAGGGAGGAGAGCGAGCGTTTCAAGGAGAGGTATCGCCAGCCCTCGGCTCCGCCCCCGCCCCCGCCCAGAGAGCCTGTCCCGCCAAGCGGCGGCGGTTCGGACGACTGGCGATACCGGATTTGGGGCGCCCTCGCGCTTGCGACGCTCGCCGGGCTCGCCGCGATCATCATCTATCTGAACCTGCAGGAGGCGGAGCCGCCGCCTGCTCCCGCGCCCGCGCCTACGGCTACGCCAACGCCCGCCTTTACGCCAACCGCGACGCCCGAGCCGACTTGGACGCCGACTCCCACCGCGACGCCGTTCCCCTGCGACGACTCCCCGGCGCGGCCTACGCCGACCCCGACGCCAACCGCGACTCCGACCGCCGCCGCGACTCCCACCCCTACGCCGACCGCCGCGCCGTCCCCTACGCCTAGCCCTACGCCCGATTGGCCGCCGCAACCCCTCACGGACGAATGGCGCGAGTGGGCGCGAGGATGGAGCGCGCAGCAAGCGGCCGACGCCCTCGCCGAGAGCGCCGCCGCCTTCGAGACGGGGCTGGGCGGCCTTGAGGCGCTGCCCATCCTCGAAGCGTGCGCGCGCTTGGAAACGCTGGAGACGCAGTTGGAGATAGCCGCGTTCTTGGTGGAAACGCGCCGCTTGGAGCGGGAGCGCGTCCCGGGCTGGGGCCCCCACGAAGACTGGTCGTTCTGGCTGCGGCATCAGCGCGGCTTGTTCGCGCAAGCCGTCCGCGACCACGCGCCGGCGCAGCGTTGCCGCGAAGCCCGCGCCGCCGCCGCGACCCCAACGCCGGCGCCGGCGAGCGAGCCCCCGCCTACGGCGTCCGCAACGCCGTCTCCGACGTCTCCTCCCGCGAGCGCCCTTGCGCCTCCCCCGTCTCCTACGCCGACCCTCCCGCCTTGCCCGACCGCCACTCCCACCCCGCGCCCTACCCCAACGCCGACGCCTACCCCTCGGCCTACCCCAACGCCCACCGCGACTCCGCGCCCAACGCCCACTCCCTCGCCCACCCCGCGCCCAACCGCAACGCCTACTCCCGCTCCAACGCCGTACTCTGTGAAGAGGGAGGTCTGGGATTGCTACTGGGATAGACCTGCGCGCGTGAACCGAGAAGACCACATAGCGGGATGCTCCGGTTGGGATGTGCCTTATGTCGTCCATTGGCATTCCAACGTAGTCAAATGGTACGCTCGGGATATGTCGCTCCATAGTTATATGAATGCGGCAGCCCTGCTAATCAATGAAGCTGCGGGATTGCAGTTTCAGCGAGTTGATGAAGAGCAGGACGCTGACCTGCACATCGTTAGTGGGCCGCGGCGTGCATCGGATGGGCGAGTATGTGGTTTAGGCTCCGCTTGGGAGAGACGCGGCTTAGTCACGCGCGGGGAAGTGACTATCTTCATGCGGGCTTCGGCGTGCGCTGACAAATACGGTTTTGGAACGCATCTGATGGCGCACGAGGTCTTGCATGCCGTACTGGATATGTCTCATTCCACGAAGGTGACCTCGCTGATGTCCCACTACCCCGAATCGGGTAGTCCATTGCTTAGTCAGATGGATGCAGAGGTATTGGCCTTGAACGCGGCGTTGGAGCCTGGGATGACAAAGCAAGAAGCCCAGATGTTGGTGCGTATTACCGACGCGCCGCTGGTTCCAGACCGGCCGGAGCGATGGCTATTGGAAGCCAAGGCGGCAGGATATGCGCCCGATGCGTCGCCGGACCATCACCAAGCGGCTTATGCCGAACAGGGATGCAATGATTATCATTACTACGGCAGAGAGATAGCCCAAGAGGTCGGACATAGGGCCGATCCTATCAGAATGATTCCGATTTTACTCTCCCGTGCAGTGCGCGGATCAGAGTCCAGCGGGCGAGTGGAATTGACAGGCAACCTGCCATACGAAGAAGGAAGGCACCTCACATACACGGTGGAGGTCAACCACGAGACTTTCCAGATCGAACGGTTTTCATTCAAGTGGGACTCCAACACGCCAGGCTATTGCAATGAATTGCATGTATGGGGCGGGCCGCGCTAGAGGCGTCTTATGATGTACGACGACTCCCACCGCGACGCCGTTCCCCTGCGACGACTCCCCAGCGCGGCCTGCGCCGACCCCAACGCCAACCGCGACTCCCGACCGCCGCCGCGCCGCTCTCCCCAGTCGACCGCGCCGCCAACTTCCGCCTGCCGGGAGGAGCGCATGGAGGCCGCGTAACCCATCGCTGTCTCCTGTGCATTGAACGAGCATTGCGCTTGACGAATCCCCGGGGGCGTGTGATAGGATAGCAAGCAGTTCCCATATCCGTCCGTGCGGACGGGGAGTAGTAGGGGATAAGCGCATCGCAGCGAGCCGACGGTTGGTGAAAGGTCGGCGATGGACGCAAGCCTCCCTGAACTCGCCCCTGAGCGGCTGGCCTGAACTCGCAGTAGGGTCGGCGGAGCGCGCCGTTACCGCGCACAGAGTTGCCCCGGCCCGTGCGCCGGGGAAGCAGGGTGGCACCGCGGGCGCTTTTGTCCCGTCCCTTCGTGGGACGGGTTTTTTTATACCCGTCGGAGCGGCGGTCAGTGCAAGGGAACGACGGGACGCGGGAAGGATGGTGAAGCAACGTGCAGTTGACGGGCGCGCAGATGGTGTGCGAGTGCCTGATCCGGGAAGGGGTCGATCTGCTCTTCGGCTTGCCCGGCGGGGCGATCTTGCCCCTGTATCAGACGCTGCCGGAGTATCCGAAACTCCGCCACGTGCTGGTGCGGCACGAGCAGAACGCAGGGCACGCGGCGGACGGCTACGCCCGGGCATCGGGCAAGGTGGGCGTGGCCGTGGCGACCTCCGGCCCCGGGGCGACCAACCTCGTCACGCCGCTCGCCACGGCGATGATGGACTCGACGCCCATCGTGGCGGTGACGGGGCAGGTGCCGCGCGCCGCCATCGGGCGCGACGCATTTCAGGAGACTGACACCACCGGCATCACGATGCCCATCACGAAGCACAACTACCTCGTGATGGACACGAAGGACATTCCGCGCGTGATGAAGGAGGCGTTCCACATTGCGCGGACGGGGCGCCCCGGGCCGGCGCTGGTGGACCTCCCCCGCGACGTGCTCACCGAAACGGCGGAATTCGATTATCCGGAGCATGTGAACCTGCCTTCCTACAAGCCGACGCTCGAGGGGCACGGGCAGATGATCAAGCGCGCGGCGCAACTCATCCGCGAGTCGGAGCGTCCGCTGCTGCTGCTCGGACACGGCGCGCTCATCTCCGGCGCATTTGACGAAGCGCGGGAGATCGCGGAGCGGGCGCAAATTCCCGTCATCACAACGCTGCTTGGAATCGGCGCTTTCCCCGGCGACCACGTGCTGAGTTTGGGCATGCCCGGGATGCACGGCCAAGCGCACAACAATTGGGCGATAGACCGCGCCGACCTCATCATCGGCGTGGGGATGCGGTTCGACGACCGCGTCACGGGGAGATTGAGCGCGTTCGCGCCGAACGCGCGGGTCATCCACGTAGACATAGACCCGGCGGAAGTGGGGAAGAACGTCCGGGTCACCGTCCCCATCGTGGGGGACGCGAAGCGCGTGCTGCACGCGCTCGCCATGCAAGTGGACAAGGTGTCGCGGCCCGATTGGATCGCGGAAATAGACGCGCTCCGCGACGAGCATCCGCTGTACCCGGGGGGAAGCGGCGGGCTGCGTCCGCAGCGCGTCATCCAGGAAATCTGCGAGGCGACGGACGGACGGGCCATCGTCGTGACGGGCGTGGGTCAGCATCAGATGTGGGCGGCGCAGCGCTACGTTTTCAAAGAGCCTGACCTGTGGATCACGTCGGGCGGGCTGGGGACGATGGGGTTCGAGGTTCCCGCCGCGATGGGGGCGGCCTTCGCGCAGCCCAACCGCCCCGTCTGGAGCATCGCCGGAGACGGCGGCTTTCAGATGACGATGTCGGAACTGGCGACCATTGTGGAGCACAACACGCCCGTGAAGTTCGCCATTCTGAACAACGGCAACTTGGGTTTGGTGCGGCAGTTGCAGGATCTGTTCTACGGCGGCGGCCGGGTGGCGTCGGGCTACACGGGCAACCCGGACTTCGTGAAACTCGCGGAAGCCTACGGCATCTGGGCGCGGCGGGTGACTGAGGAGTCGGAGGTTCGGGCGGCCATCGAAGAGGCGGCGGCCGTGGACGGCCCTGCGCTGATTGACTTTCGCGTGGAGCCGGAAGAGAACGTGTATCCCCACGTGCCCGCGGGCGAAAGCGTGTTCGAGACGATAGAGTCGCCCGCCGGGCGGGAGGCGCTGGCGTGGTTGACGTGACGCTCAACACTGAGCGCGTGCACACGATCACGGCGCTCGTGAACGACAAGCCGGGGGTGCTGGCGCGCATCGCGGGGATGTTCTCGCGGCGCGGCTTCAACATATCCAGCCTGGCCGTCGGCGTCAGCGAGACGCCCGGGCTCTCGCGGATGACGTTCGTCGTGGAGGGCGACGAGTGGGTGGTCGAGCAGGTCGTGAAGCAACTGTACAAGTTGATAGACGTCGTGCGCGTCACCAACCTCTCGGCCGAAAGCGCCGTGATGCGCGAGATGGCGTTGGTGAAGGTGCGCTCCAACGCGGACACCCGCGCCGAGATTATGCAACTGGTGGACATCTTCCGCGCGGCCATCGTGGACGTGGGGAAAGACGCGGTGATCGTCGAGATCACGGGCAACGAAGAGAAGGTGGCCGCGATGATCAAACTGCTGCAGCCGTTCGGCGTCCGGGAGACGATGCGAACGGGGCGGCTCGCAATGACAAGAGGCGCGGCGTCCGGCGCGCGGCGGGAGCGCGCCCATACCGGCGGAAGCGCGCCTGACGCGGAAGTCGTCCCCTAAAGATCCGCGCGAACCGGCGCGAGCAAGAGAGAGGAGCACAGAAATGGCGACGGTCTACTACAAGGAAGACGCGGACATCGGCCTGCTGAGCGGCAAGCGCGTCGGCGTCATCGGCTACGGAAGCCAGGGCCACGCGCACGCGCTGAACTTGCGCGACAGCGGCGTGGACGTGATGGTCGGGCTGCACGCGGGCAGCGCAAGCCGCGCGAAAGCGGAAGCCGAGGGGCTGCGCGTCGCCGACCCCGCCGAAACCGCCCGGGAGAGCGACTTCATTATGGTGCTCGCGCCGGACACCGCGCAGGGCGGCATCTACCGCGAGTGCATCGAGCCCCACCTGAGCGCGGGCAAGACGCTGATGTTCGCGCACGGGTTCAACATTCACTTCGGGGAGATCAAGCCTCCGGCGGAAGCGGACGTCTCGATGATCGCGCCCAAAGCGCCCGGCCACCGCGTGCGCGAGGTGTTCGTGGAGGGGCAGGGCGTGCCGTCGCTCGTCGCCGTCCATCAGGACGCGTCGGGCGACGCGCTGCGGAACGCGCTCGCCTACGGCGCGGGCATCGGCTCGACCCGCGCCGGCATCGTGGCGACCACCTTCAAGGAAGAGACCGAGACCGACCTCTTCGGCGAGCAGGCCGTGCTCTGCGGCGGCGTGACTAGCCTGATCAAGAACGCCTTCGAAGTGCTCGTGGAGGCCGGCTACCAGCCGGAGATCGCCTACTTCGAGGTGATGCACGAGTTGAAGTTGATCGTCGACCTGCTCTACGAGGGCGGGATGAAGTATATGCGCTACTCCGTGAGCGACACGGCGGAGTACGGCGACTACAGCCGCGGCCCCCGCATCGTGGACGAGCATACCCGCGAGGCGATGCGGCAGGCGCTCAAGGAGATACAGGACGGCTCGTTCGCCCGCGAGTGGATAGCCGAGAACCACGAAGGGCAACCCCGCTTCAAGGCGATGCGGGAAGCCGCCGCCAACCACGAGATCGAAACGGTCGGCGCGGAATTGCGGGGGATGATGCCCTTCCTCAAGAAGAAGTAGGCCCATCCGAGGCTGCGGAAGATCCGGAGGCATGCAATGGAAGACAGAGTGCTCATCTTCGACACGACGCTCCGCGACGGAGAGCAGTCCGCCGGGGCGGGGATGACCGTCGGCGAGAAAATCGAGATAGCGAAGCAGTTGGAGCGCCTGAACGTCGACGTCATCGAGGCGGGCTTCCCCGTCAGTTCGCCCGGCGACTTCGAGGCCGTGCAGAGCATCGCGCGCGAAGTGCGGAAGCCCATTATCGCGGCGCTCGCGCACGCGAACGAGACGGCAGTCGACCGCGCCGGAGAAGCCTTGCGCGACGCCGCGCATCCCCGCATTCACGTGTTCATATCCTCGTCCGACCAGCATATCCAGCATCAGTTGCACAAGAATCGCGAGGAGGTCGTGGAGATGGCGGCGAAAGCCGTCGCCCGGGCGCGGGAGTACACGGACGACGTCGAGTTCTCTCCGATGGACTCCAGCCGCACCGACCGGGAATTCCTCGTGCATATGGTTCGGGCGGCGGTGGACGCAGGCGCGTCCACGATCAACATTCCCGACACCGTCGGCTACGCGATTCCTGAGGAGTTCGCGCGCCTCATCACGCGGTTGCGCGAAGAAATCCCTGAGTTGGGAGAGAGCGTCCGCCTCTCCGTGCACTGCCACGACGACCTCGGCATGTCCGTGGCGAACAGCCTTGCGGCGGTCAAGGCGGGAGCGCGGCAGGTGGAGGGGTGCATCAACGGCATCGGCGAGCGCGCGGGCAACACCGCCCTCGAGGAAGTCATTATGGCGCTCCGCATCCGCGACGACTATTTCGGCATGGAAACCGGCGTGGACACGAAGCAACTCTACAACGCCAGCAGGCTCGTGAGCCAGGTGAGCGGCTTCCCCGTGCAGGCGAACAAGGCCGTCGTCGGGCGCAACGCCTTCCGGCACGCATCCGGCATCCATCAGGACGGCGTGCTGAAAGAGCGCACCACCTACGAGATCATCAACCCGCTGGACGTCGGCGTTCCCCGGAGCGAACTGGTGCTCGGCAAACTCAGCGGGCGGCACGGCCTGCGCGCCCGCCTCGAGGAACTGGGCTACGCGCTCTCCGCCGAGGAACTCGACAAAGTGCACGAGTCCTTCAAGGAACTCGCCGACAAGAAGCGCGAAGTGACCGACCGCGACCTCATCGCGCTGATGGGGAACGAGCGCGCCGCAGTCGCCGAGACCTACTCGCTGGAGCACGTGCAGGTCACTTGCGGCACCGGCGAAATCCCCACCGCGACCGTCCGTCTGTCCCGCGCCGACGGCGAGTCGTACACCGACGCCGCGACCGGAACCGGCCCCGTCGACGCCGTCTACCAAGCGATCAACCGCATCGTCGGCTCCCCGAACGAACTGACGGAGTTCAGCGTCAACTCCGTTACGGAGGGCATAGACGCCGTAGGCGAAGTGAGCATCCGCATCGAGCAGGACGGCAGGCCCTACATCGGGCGCGGAGCCGACACGGACATCATTGTCGCCTGCGCGCGCGCCTATATGAACGCCCTCAACCGCCTGCTCGCTATGGGCGACGCCGCCCGCTCGCCGGAGGCCGCCGGAGCCGTGTAGCGCGCGCCTACGCGCAACCTCTCTGCGCGCGCGCGCCGCAAGGGACGGCCGAACCCATCGCACGGCGCGCATAGGCGCCCCGCTCGTGTAGCATTCGCCTGCCGGCGCATACGGGGCGAATCGCCCGCAAGGAGGTTGCGATGACGTTGCATCAGGCGGAAGAGAGCAAGGCGCGGGGGCGCAAGGTTCGGATGGCGATCAGCGGTTCGGAAGGCTCGCGCAGCACGGGGAACGCCGCCGGGCTGGATATGGTTCCCGGCCTCGAGGACTTCGTCATCGGCTTCAACTTCGGAGAAATCTGGTCGCGAGAGCGGCTCGACCTCCGGACGCGCTGCATGATCACGCTGGGGATGCTGACCGCAATGGGGCGGACGCCGCAAGTCGCGGCCTACACGCGCTACGCTTTGCGCCTCGGCATCACGCCCGAGGAGATCGCCGAGGTGTTCCTGCAGGCGATTCCCTACGCCGGGCTGCCCGCCGCGTTCAACGGCATGCAGGCCGCGAGCGACGTCTTCGCGGAGCAAGGCGTCAGCGCGAAAACGGAGGCGTAGCGTGGCGTCCGCTCCCGCGGCGGAGGCGCAAGGCGGCGCTCCGGCGCGGCGGGACGAGCGCGCCCTCCGCCGCCAGTTGGAGCGCTACGCCGTGCGCTTCAACGACGCCTTCTGGCGATTCTGGGACGAGGCCGTCGCGCCCGGGCTGCCGCCGCGCCCCGTCATCGCCGACGTGGGGCCGGGGCCCGGCCTCTTCCTGCGCGACCTCTCCGCCCGCCTGCCGGACGCCGCGCTCCACGGGCTGGACGCGGACGAGGCGATGATCGAGAACGCCGCCGCGCTCGACTACGCCGGGCCCGTCCCGTCGCTGCGTCTGATGGACGCCGAGGCGGAGCCGCTGCCGTTCGCCGACGGCGCGGTTGACTTGCTGACGATGACGGCGGTTCTGCACACCTTCGCCGATCCGTTCACGTTTCTGCGCGAACAGGCCGCGCGCGTCATCGGCGCCGGCGGGCGCATGCTGCTGTACGACTGGTTTCGCCAACCGATGCGCGACTATTTGACGCTGCGAATGATAGAGCCGGGCGAGCCTGAGGAGACGCGCTACCGTCGCGCGCTGGAGCAGTTTCGATCGCACAACAAATACACGCTCGACGATTGGCGCTGGATATTCGCCGAATCGGGCCTGCGCGTCGAGGCTGAGGCGTCGGCGCCGCACCCGCACGCCCGCGCGTGGGCGCTGAGAGTGGGGTGAGGGGGGGTTGAAAGAGAACGCCGTATTGAGGTAGAGTACGCGCATGGTTGATATGGAACGCCTCATAACGCGTTTGCGGGAAAACGATGCGCTGCGTGATGAAGACCTAACCGTCAAAGGCGTCGCCGAGCGCATCCAGCCTCAGTACGCAACCGACTGGCCGCCCAGCCTGTCGCCGCAAGTGCGCGACGCTCTGATGGCTGCGGGGATACCGCGCCTCTACCAACACCAAGCGGACGCCATCGAAAAATCGCTGAGCGGGGCGGACGTTGTCTTGGAGTCTCCCACCGCGAGCGGCAAGACTGCGGCCTTCGCCGCGCCGATGTTGGACACGCTCATCCGCAACCCCGGCTCTCACGCCTTGATGATCTACCCGATGAAGGCGCTTGCTTTCGATCAGCGCGAGCAGATCAGAAGCCTCTGCGCTCCTCTCTCAATTGAGTCATGGACATACGACGGCGATACGGACGAGGAGCACAAGAAGGCTCTGCGGACAAATCCGCCCCATATCCTCTTGACGAACCCCGAATACTTGAACACGTCGTTCTTGAGTAATCGCGATCTTTGGGACGGCTTTCTGAGGAATCTGCGGTATGTCGTCATTGATGAGATGCACGAATACCGGGGATTCTTCGGCGGCAACATGGCCCTTCTCCTCCGCCGGTTCTTCCGCCATTTGCATCGCTTGGGCGTTTCGCCCCAGATCTTCCTATCCACCGCGACATGCGCGAACCCGCAAGAGCACGCCAAATCGCTTACGGGACGGACGGTTGAGGTGATGTCCGCTAGGAACACGCTGCGTCCTGAGAGGCGTTTTGCGTTCGTCAAGCCAGACATTCCAGACTATCGATACCGTGACATACTCCGGCTCCGTGTCGAACAGTCTGCCCTCGCCGCCCTCGAGGACGGGCTGCAGGTGCTTGTGTTTTGCCCAACAAAGAAGTTTTTGGAAGAGGCGTTCGGCAAATGCAGAAGCGAAGCCGCATCAAAAGGACTTGACCCTGACAGAATAGTTGCGTACCACGCGGACTTGAGGGCTGATAGGCGCGTGGACATACAGCGCAGCATCAAGGCGCACGAGGTCGACGTCATCCTCACAACCAACGCGCTGGAATTGGGTCTAGACATCGGCACGCTGGACGGGGTGATCCTTGCGGGATTCCCTTCCAGCATTATGTCGGCGTGGCAACAGATCGGTCGCGCAGGGCGTGGGTGGGACAGGGACGCTTTCGTTTTGTTCTACGCGATGAACGACCCCATCGACAACTTCTTTGTCAGCAACCTGCAAGAGTTCTTGAACAAACCTTTCGATCATTTGGTCATAGATCCCAATAACGAGGAACTCATACGGAGCCACCTCCCTTCTCTAATTGAGGAAACTGATGGCCAGTTGCTGCCTGAAGACAAATCTGCCTTAGGCGAGACGTTCTACCAAGCCGCTGCGGAATTCAGAAGGAGGCTCGCCAAAGGCGACAAACCACAGATTAGACTCAACATACGAGGGAGTATTGGGCCGTCTTACGATCTGAAATCTGGGAATGAGGTAATCGGGCAGATTTCCGCATTGAGGCGATTTCGAGAGGCGTATATTGGAGCCATATTCCCGTTCTTCGGGAGACGGTATCGGGTGCACGCCCACGAGGCGAGCGCGGTTGTCTTGGCGGAAACCGACCAGCACTTGAAAACCGAACCACGCTTTTTCACGTATCCTCCTACGCAGAAACACTTCAAGGGCAACGGCTATGGAGAAGTGGAGATTTTCTACGGCGCCATAGATGTCACCACTAACCTTGACGGCTACAAGTTGGTCGACGAACGCACAGGCGATGTCCGCGAGACCAGTAACGAATCTGACGCTGACTCGTCCAGAAATCTGCACTCGTTCTGGATAACTGTGCCTGAAAACGAAACGGCTAGGGCTGGGATTGGCGCGCTCGAGCACTTGGTGCGAGTCGGAGCGCTGTTCGTCATGCCGGTCGACCGTTTCGACGTCAGTACTATGTCAATCGTGCGTGACGGAGCGACCGCCTACTACTACGAAAACTACCCGAGCGGGATTGGCGTAGCCAAGAAACTCTTCGAAGTCTTCCCAGAAGCGCTCAAGAAAGGAGTAGAAATCGCTCAGAAGTGCAAGTGCCAGAAAGGGTGTCAGAACTGCATTGAGCCCGCGAAACGGTACGAAATGAGCGCACCTCCCATCGATAAGGTGTACGGCATAGAACTTGCCAAAGTCATCCTTTCCGCTGTCGAAAACGGCCCCGACATGGAGTTCAAGGATGGCGTGCTGATGCCGTTGCAGTGAGGTCACTCTACCTCAGCCTCCCCGCGAGTTCGGCGAGGCGAGTCATGCGACGGTTGGGCGGCAGCCGGGCTCCACAACCCTCCTCCTCTTCATCCCCTCCCCCTCACCCCTCCGTGACGACGCTCACGAGGTAGCGACCCGGCACGAACACGACTCGCCGCACGGCTTTGCCGTCCGTGTGGGCGCGGACGCGGGCGGATGCGAGCGCGGTCGCTTTGGCGTCGTCCTCGCTGACGGCGGCGGGGACGGCGATGCGGTCGCGCACCTTGCCGTTCACTTGCACGACGAGCGTGGCCTCTTCGACGGCGGCGAGGTCGGCGCGCCATTCCGGCAGCGAACGCTGATGGACGCTGTAGGGATGGCCCGTCCGCTCCCAGAGTTCCTCGGCGAGGTGCGGCGCCATCGGCGCGAGGAGGAGGAGAAGCGACTCGACGGCCTCGCGCCAGACGCCCGCCGAAACGCTCGCCGTTTCGTAGGCGGGCGCCATCTCGTTGGTGAGTTCCATCATCGCGGCGATGGCGGTGTTGAACTTGAATCGCTCCAAGCCCTCGACGACGGCGCGGATCGTTTGGTGCGCTTTGCGGGTCAGGGCGCGGTCGGATTCGGCGGCGCTTTCGGGGAGCGCGTCGGCGGGCTTGAGGCAGAGGTCCCACAGGCGGTTGACCCATCGGGCGACGCCGTTGATGCCGGAGTCGCTCCAGTCGCCGCCGCCTTCCCATGGGCCCATAAACATCAGATAGAGGCGGACGACGTCGGCGCCGAGTTCCTGCACGTAGTCGTCGGGCGCGATGACGTTGCCGCGGCTCTTGCTCATCTTCATCCGACCGGAGAGCACCGTGCCCTGATTAAAGAGGCGCAGGAACGGCTCGCCGAATTCGACGAGGCCGAGGTCGCGGATGACTTTGGTGAAGAATCGGGCGTAGAGGAGGTGCATCACGGCGTGCTCGGCGCCGCCGGTGTACTGGTCCACGGGGTTCCAATCGCGGACGCGGGCGGGGTCGAACGGCGCGTCGTCGTCGTTCGGGCTGACGTAGCGCAGGAAGTACCACGAGGAGTCGACGAACGTGTCCATCGTGTCGGTCTCGCGGGTCGCGGGGCCGCCGCACTTGGGGCAGGACGTATGCAGGAAGCCGTCGTGGTAGCGCAGGGGCGACTCGCCGGTGGGCTTGAATTCGGCGTCGCCGGGCAGCAGGACGGGGAGGTCGGCGTCGGGGACGGGGAGCGCGCCGCAGGCGCCGCAGTAGACGATGGGGATGGGCGTGCCCCAGTAGCGCTGACGGCTGATGAGCCAATCGCGCATACGGTAGCCGACGGCGCGCTCGCCGCAGCCTTGCGCCTCGACGTGGTCGGCGATGGCCTCGTAGCCCTGGGCGTTGGGCATGCCGTCGAACGGCCCGGAATTGACCTGCGTTCCGCCCTTCTCCGTCCACGCCTCCCGCAGCAGCCCGCCGTCCCATCCCGGTGGCGCGACGACGACGCGGACGTCGAGGCCGTACTTGCGGGCGAACTCAAAGTCGCGCTCGTCGTGGGCGGGCACGCCCATCACCGCGCCCGTGCCGTAGGTGAGCAGCACGTAGTCGGCGACCCAGATGGGGACGCGGGAGCCGTCGAGCGGGTTGACGGCGTAGGCGCCGGTGAAGACGCCGCTCTTTTCGCGCTCGGCGGAGAGGCGGTCTATTTCGGACGCCTCGCGGGCGCGGGCGGCGTAGTCCTCAACGCCGGCGCGGCGGTCGGGCGTCGTAAGGCGCTCGACGAGCGGGTGCTCCGGCGCGAGCGCGAGGAACGTCACGCCGTAGATGGTGTCTATGCGCGTGGTGAACGTGCGGATCTCGCGCTCGTCGAGGCCGTGCTCGGATATATCGAACGCGATGTCCACGCCTTCGCTGCGGCCGATCCAGTTCGTTTGCATCGTCTTGATGCGCTCCGGCCAGTCCACGAGGCTGGAGAAATCGAGCAGTTCATCGGCGTAGTCCGTGATGCGGAAGAACCACTGGTCCATTTCGCGGCGGATCACGACGTCGCCGGTGCGCTCGCACTTGCCGTCCACGACCTGCTCGTTGGCGAGAACGGTCTGGCAGGTGGGGCACCAGTTGACGGGCGCGGAGGCGCGGTAGGCGAGGCCCTTCTCGTACATACGCAGAAAGAGCCACTGGTTCCACTTGTAGTACGCGGGGTCGCAGGTGACGATCTCGCGCCCCCAATCGTAGACCGCGCCCATCGAGCGCAATTGGGCGCGCATGCGCTCGATGTTCCCCATCGTCCACGTGGACGGATGGACGCCCCTGCTGATGGCGGCGTTCTCGGCGGGCAGGCCGAAGGCGTCGAAGCCCATCGGATGCAGCGTGTTGTAGCCGCGCATTCGCATAAAGCGGGCGTGCGCGTCGGAGGGCGCCATCGCGTACCAGTGGCCGATATGCAGGTCGCCCGAGGGGTAGGGGTACATTGTGAGGGCGTACCACTTCGGACGCGGGTCGTCGTCGTTGACGGCGTAGAGTCCGTCCTCCTCCCATCGCCGCTGCCACTTGCGGTCGAGTTCGCGGGGCTCGTAGCGAAGGTTGGCGGCGTGGCGGCGAGTCGTCGTCATCGGTTCTCCGGCGCGGGGCGGTTTGGAGCATAGTTTAGCCGATAGCGCCCAGTAGGTTCCTGTTTTCGCGGGAAGTGTAGATGTCAACTAATTCGTTGACAGACCCTGCAGGGCTTGGAGGGGCGTCCTGCCTCCCAGCCCCTGATGCGGCCTCTCCGTGTTGTAGTACAGCAGGTACAGCCCCAACTCCTCCTTCAACTCCTCCGCCGTCTCGAACGTCGTCCCCTCCAGCAAGTCCTCGTTCAACCTCCGCCACAACCGCTCCGCCTTCCCGGCCCGTCGGCGGTCACCGCCGCGCTCGCCGTTTCGGGGTTTCCGACGGACGCATTCCATTTTCTGGGGTTCCTCCCGCGCGCGGGGAAGGCGCGCCGCGCCGCGCTCGCCGAGGCTTCATCGTTCGCCGCGCCGCTCGCGCTGTTCGAGGCGCCGCACCGGCTGGCGGCGGCGTTCGCCGATATTGGGGCGACGCTTGGCGACCGCCGCGTCGCCGTTTGCCGCGAGTTGACGAAAGCGCATGAGGAGGTTTTTCGGGGAACCGTCAGCGAGGCCGCCGCGCATTTCGACGCGCCTCGCGGCGAGTTCACGATTGTCGTCGAGGGCGCGGCGCGGCCTGCCCCGGCGGACTCGCCGCCCAGCGGGGAGCGCGTCGCGGAGGCGATGGCGGCGGCGCGGGCGTCCGGGCTGAGCCGGCGCGACGCCGCGGCGCAGGTCGCCCGCGAGATGGGCGTGACGCGGCGGGCGGCGTATGCGGCGTCCCTGGACGTGTAAGCGTCCGCCCGCGCTCCGCGTCATGGGATGCGGGATTCCCGCCTTCGCGGGAATGACGATGCGCTGCGCGCTCCGCGTCATGGGATGTGGGATTCCCGCCTTCGCGGGAATGATGGGAGGGGGGATGCGGGCAAGGCAGGGGCGGCTGTGCTAACATCGCGTGTCGGCGCAACCGGGCAGGGCCGCAGGGCGGCTTCCAGCCTGACGGAGGGAGATTCGGATGACGGCCAAGCCGAAGATGGTGTACCGCCTGACGGAAGGCGGGGCGAGCATGGCGAGTCTGCTGGGAGGGAAAGGGGCGCACGCGAGCGAGATGGCTCGCATCGGCATTCCGGTTCCCCCGGGGTTCGTGATCACGACGGCGATGTCGTTGGAGTACTTCCGGCAGGGGCGGCGTCTGCCCGACGGGCTGTGGGACGAGGTGGTTCGGAACGTCCGCGTCTTGGAGAAGGAGACGGGGCGGGCGTTCGGCGGAGCGGAGAACCCGCTGGTGGTCTCCGTGCGGTCGGGCTCGACGGTTTCGATGCCCGGGATGATGGACACGATTCTGAATATGGGCGTGACGGACGCCACGGTCGAGGGGCTGGCGGCGATGATGGGGGACGAGCGTCCGGCGTTGGACGCGCGCCGCCGGCTGATTCAGGGCTATGGGGACGTCGTGCTGGGCATTCCGAAGGACAAGTTCGGCGACGCGCTGGAGGAGGCGAAGCGGCGCGCGGGGGCGCGGTTCGACTACGAGTTGCAGCCGGACGCGCTGCGGGGGCTGGTCGAGGATTTCAAGGGCATCGTCCGCGAGGGAACGGGAGCGGAGTTACCGGAGGATCCGTGGGCGCTGCTTCGGGCGGCGGTGGAGGCGGTGTTCGATTCGTGGAACAATCCGCGCGCGATCACGTACCGCGAGTTTCAGGGCATTTCGCACGACCTGGGAACGGCCTGCGTCATTATGACGATGGTGTTCGGAAACCTGGGGGACGACAGCGGCACGGGCGTGCTGTTCTCGCGCAATCCTGGGACTGGGGAGCGGGCGCTGTACGGGGAGTTTCTGCCGAACGCGCAGGGCGAGGACGTCGTGGCGGGGATTCGGACGCCGCAGCGCATCGGAACGCTGCGCTCCTCCTGGCCGGAGGTCTACGAGCAGATCGAGAGCATGGCGAGGCGGTTGGAGGAGCGCTACAAGGACGTTCAGGACATCGAGTTCACGGTGGAGCGGGGGAAGTTGTACGTGCTGCAGACGCGCTCGGCGAAGCGGACGGCGGCGGCGGCGGTGCGTATCGCGGTGGAGTTGGCGCACGAGGGCGTTCTGACCCAGGAGGAGGCGCTTGGCCGGGTGGAGGCGGATGAGATTTCGTCGGCGCTGATGCCGCACTTCGTCGCGGAGGCGAAAGAGGCGGCGGCGAAGGAGGGCCGGCTGCTGGCGGAAGGCGTAGGGGCGTCGCCGGGCGCGGCGTCGGGCGTCGTGGTCACGGATCCGGACCGGGCGGCGGAGATGGCGGACGCCGGGCGGCGGGTCATCCTCGTGCGGCAAGAGACGAGCCCGGACGACGTTCACGGGATCATCAAGGCGCACGGGGTGCTCACGAGCCGGGGGGGCATGACGAGTCACGCGGCGGTGGTCACGCGGGGGCTGGGGAAGCCGTGCGTCGTGGGGTGCGAGGAGTTGCGTTTCGAGGGAGACGGGCGGATAACGGCGCGGGGGAAGTCCTTCGCGGAGGGCGACGTGATCAGCGTGGACGGCGCGACGGGGGAGGTGTTCGAGGGAGAGGTGCAGGCGGTCGCGCCGAAGCCGAGCGAGTTGGCGGAGTTGAACACGCTGCTGGGTTGGGCGGACGCGGCGCGGCGGCTGCAGGTGTGGGCGAACGCGGACACGCCGGAGGACGCGCAGCGGGCGCGGGCGAACGGGGCGGAGGGAATCGGGCTTTGCCGCACGGAGCATATGTTCTTCGCGGAGGAGCGCCTGCAGCACATCCGCAGGCTGCTCGCCACTGGGCCGGAAGCGTCGAGCCTCATCCGCCGCGTTCAAGAGTTGGAGAGCGCGCTGGAGAGCGCTCCGGCGTCGGAGCAAGAGGAAATGCGGCGGCGGCTGGCGGAGGCGCAGGAGCGGCGGGATTCGTCGGACGTTGTGGCGAGTTTCCACGCGGAACTGGCGGAACTGGAGCGGTTCCAGACGGACGACTTCCACGACATCTTTAAGGTGATGGACGGGCTGCCGGTGGTGATCCGGCTGCTGGACGCGCCGTTGCACGAGTTTCTGCCGGACTACGGCGAACTGGCGCAAGAGATCACGGATTTGCGCCGCCGCATCGAGGGCGACCACCGGATAGAGGCGTGGCTGCACCGGGGGCGGGACTTGGCGGCGCGGGGCGCGACGGAGTTGGAGAAGCACGCGATGGGGAAGCGCGTCGTGGACTGGCTGTCCGAGCACGTTCCGCTTCCCCAGCAGGCGGACGAGGCCGAACTTCGCGCGGCGCTGGAGGAGAAAGAGCGGACGCTGGCGCTCGTGGCGAGTTTGCGCGAGTCCAACCCGATGCTGGGGCACCGGGGCTGCAGGGTGGGGCTTACGATGCCGGAGATCTACGAGATGCAGGTGCGCGCCATCGTGACGGCGGCGTGCCGGCTGACGCAGGAAGGGGCGAGCGTCAATCCGGAGATTATGATTCCCATCGTTTCGCACGTGAACGAGTTGAAGTGGCTGCGCCCCCGCTTGCGGAGCATCGCGCACGAGACGCGGGACGCGCTGGGCGTCTACGTGACGTATCTGTTCGGGACGATGATCGAAGTGCCCCGCGCGGCGTTGACGGCGGACGAGGTGGCGTCGGAGGCGGAGTTCTTCTCGTTCGGATCGAACGACCTGACGCAGATGACGTTCGCGTTCAGTCGCGACGACGCGGAGACCAAGTTCCTCAATCACTACGTGCGGACGGGGGCGCTGCCGCGCAATCCGTTCAACACGCTCGACACGTCGGGGGTGGGGAAACTGATGCGGATGGCGACGGATGAGGCGCGCAAGGTTGACCCGAAGTTTCCGGTGGGGATTTGCGGAGAGCACGGGGGCGACCCGAAGAGCATCGCGTTTTGCAACGAGTTGGGGCTGAACTACGTGAGCGCGTCGCCGTTCCGCGTGCCGGTCGCGCGGCTGGCGGCGGCGCAGAGCGCGCTGCGGCAGATCGCGGTGGAGTAGGCGGCGGGCGAGGCTGCGGTTTGTGATGGGATTCACAAGCCCTTGACGCTTGGGCGGGAACCTTCTACGATTGACGATGCGGGGGAATACGCCCCCGGCTTCCGCGTTCCGCCGCTCGCGTTCCCGCGCAAAGGTCTTGGGAGGGCCGCAGATGTCCACTGACCGCGACCAAGAGGCGCGTCAGTACGTCCTTCGCACCGCGAAGGAGAACGACGTCAAGTTCATTCGCCTCTGGTTCACCGACATACTCGGCATCCTCAAGGGCTTCGCCATTACGGAGGCGGAACTGGAGGGGGCTCTTCGGCACGGCATGGCGTTCGACGGCTCGACCGTGCAGGGATTCGCGCGGCGCGACGAGAGCGATATGGTGGCGACGCCGGACCCGACGACGTTCTCGATTCTGCCGTGGCGCCCGCGCCAAAACGCGGTGGCGCGGATGTTCTGCGACGTGCGGCTGCCGTCGGGGGAGCCGTTCGCAGGCGACCCGCGCCGGGTGCTGAAAGCGGCGCTGGAGCGCGCGGCGGAGATGGGCTACGAATTTCAGGTCGGGCCGGAGATGGAGCACTTCTACCTCAAGTCGGCGGAGGATCCCGCCCCGATCGACGCGGGGGGGTACTTCGACCTGACGACGACGCTGGACGCGGGCGCGGATCTGCGCCGCGAGACGGCGCTGTTCCTGGAGGCGATGGGCATTCCGGTGGAGTACAGCCATCACGAGGCGGCGGGCGGGCAGCACGAGATCGATCTGCGGCACACCGACGCGCTGACGATGGCGGACTCGGTGATGACGCACCGGCAGGTGGTGAAGGAAGTTGCGATGCGGCATCAGGTGTACGCGACGTTTATGCCGAAGCCGTTTCAGCATCAGAACGGCAGCGGGATGCACGTCAATATGTCGCTCTTTCAGGGCGGGGAAAACGCCTTCTACGACCCCGGCGACGAGCACAAACTCTCCCTCACCGGACGGCAATTCATCGCCGGGCTGCTGCGCCACGCGCCGGAGATCGCCTGCGTTTGCAACCAGTGGGTCAACTCGTACAAGCGGCTGGCGCCGGGCTACGAGGCGCCGGTGTACGCGACGTGGGCGGCGGTGAACCGCTCCAACCTCGTGCGCGTGCCCGCGTACCGCCCGGGCAAGGAGGCGTCCGTCCGCATCGAGTTCCGTCTGCCCGACCCGGCGTGCAATCCGTACCTGACGTTCGCGGCGATACTGACCGCCGGGCTCGCGGGAGTGCAGGGAGCGTACCCGCCGGCGCCTCCGACGGAGCGGGACGCGCACGAAATGACGGACGCCGAGCGCGAGCGCATGGACATCCGCCGCTTGCCGGGCAGCCTGTACGAGGCGCTGGAGGAGGCGGAGGGAAGCGGCGTGCTGCGGCAAGCGCTCGGCGACTACACCTACAACTCGCTGCTCGAAAACAAGCGGATCGAATGGGAAGGCTACCGCACTGCGGTTACGGACTATGAGGCGAAGCGGTATCTGCCTATCCTGTGACGATAGAGGAAGCCGCCGCTAGAAGGGGAGCCGCCGCAGGGAGCGGCCCGGACGCGCCAATGCGACACGCGACAGCAACAAAGAGAACGCTCTACGACCCGCGGTACGAACACGATTCGTGCGGGGTTGGGTTCGTGGCGGACATCAACGGCGCGAAAAGCAGGCTTGTGCTGGACAAGGCGCTGCAGGCGGTGGTGAACGTAACCCACCGGGGCGCGGTGTCGGCGGACGCGAAAACCGGCGACGGCGCCGGCGTGCTGACGCAGATCCCGTCGGCGATATTCGTGCCGGAGGCCGCCCGGTTCGGCGCGGCGGTGGCGAACGACGGCGACCTGGCCGTCGGCGTGGCGTTTCTGCCTCTCGACAACCCCGGCCCCGCGCGGCGGGTGATCGAGGACGCGGCGCGCGGCGCGGGGCTGACCGCGCTCGGCTGGCGCGAGACGCCGATAGACGCTTCCATCATCGGCGACGCGGCGCTCGCCACGCTCCCCCGCATCGAGCACCTGTTGGTCACTTGGCCGGACGCGCCGGACGCGACAGCGTTCAGACGGCGGCTGTACCTCGCCCGAAAGGCCGCCGAGCGCGCCATCGAGCGCGAGGGAACCGGCGGATACATCGCCTCGCTCTCCAACCGGGCTATCGTCTACAAGGGAATGCTGGTGGCGCCGCAGTTGCAGGCGTTCTACCGCGACTTGGACAACCCCGACTACACGACCGCGCTCGCGGTGCTGCATCAGCGTTACAGCACGAACACGTTCCCCAGTTGGAAACTCGCGCATCCGTTCCGCATGCTGGGGCACAACGGCGAGATCAACACGCTGGATGGCAACGTGAACTGGATGCGCGCCCGCGAGTTGGCGTCGGCCGCGTGGGGCGGCGACGCGGATGACCTGCTTCCGGTCATTCAGGAGGGGAGCGATTCGTCCAGTTTGGACAACGCGCTGGAGTTGCTCGTCGTTTCGGGGCGCGACCCGCTGCACGCGATGGCGATGCTCGTGCCGGAGGCGTGGGAGAACATGCCGCATATGGACCCGGTTCTCCGCGCGTTTTACGAATATCACGCTTGCCTTACGGAGCCGTGGGACGGCCCTGCGGCGCTCGCGTTTTCGGACGGAGTCGTCGCCGCGGCTGCGCTCGACCGGAACGGGCTGCGCCCCGCGCGCTACAAGATCACGGGCGACGGCATTTTCGTTATGGCCTCCGAGGTCGGGGCGGCGCGCCTGAGCGACGCGGACGTCATCGAAAAAGGGCGCATCGGGCCGGGGCAGATGATCGCCGTGGACACGGAGCGGAAGGTTCTGCTGCGAAACGACGACATCAAGGCGCGCCTCGCGGGGATGCAGCCCTACGGAGACTGGCTCGCGCGCCGGATGGTCCAGTTGGACGGGCTGCGGGCGGACGCCGACGCCGTTCCGCGCACGGAGGCGTCCATCGCCGCGCAGAAGGCGTTCGCGTACACGACGGAGGAGGCGCACCTCATTTTGCGTCCGCTCTACTTGGACGGCGTCGAGCCGGTCGGCTCGCTGGGCGACGACACGCCGCTGTCCATTCTGGCGCTCAAGCCGCGGCTGCTGTACAGCTACTTCCGGCAGCGGTTCGCGCAGGTCACGAATCCGCCCATAGATTCGTACCGCGAGCATCTCGTGATGTCGCTCTACACGTACCTGGGGCCTCGCGGGTCGCTGCTGGAGGAGAGCGAAGCGCACGCCGCGCTGGTGCGGCTCGACTCCCCCGTGCTGACGGACGAGCAGTTGGCCGCCTTGCGGAGCGGAACGAGTCCGCTGCGCTCGGAGACGGTCTCCGTGCTGTTCCCCGCAGCGGAAGGGCCCGCCGGGCTGCGGCGCGTGATCGACGAGGCGTGCGCGGCGGCGGAGCGGGCGGTTGACGCGGGCTGCGGCGTCGTCATTCTGAGCGACCGGGGGGTGGACGCGACCCACGCGGCCGCGCCGATGCTTCTTGCGGTGGGGGCGGTGCATCACCACTTGATCCGCGCGCGCAAGCGCTTGCAAGCGTCGCTGGTCGCGGAGGCCGCCGACGCGCGTGAAATGCATCAGTTCGCGCTGCTCATCGGCTACGGCGCGAGCGCGTTCAACCCGTATATGGCGTTCGAGACGATTCGCGGCCTCATCGAAGCAGGGCACGACGAGGACGTCGGCGCCAAGAGAGCCCTGGCGACCTACGTCAGGACGATCAACAAGCAGTTGCTCAAGATTATGTCCAAGATGGGCATATCAACGGTGACGGCCTATCAGGGAGCGCAGATATTCGAGGCCGTCGGCCTCGAAAGCGAGGTCGTGGAGCGGTGCTTCGCCGGAACGCGCTCGCCGGTGGAGGGCATCGGGTTCGACGGCATCGCGGCTGAGACGCTCGCGCTCCACGCAGCCGCTTTCGCTCCCCCGGAGGACGGGAAGGCTCGGAAGTTGGACGATTTCGGCTACTACCGCTACCGCCGCGACGGAGAGCCGCATGCGTTCTCGCCCCAGAGCGTGCGGATACTGCACAAAGCGGTGTCGGACGAGGGCGGCAGAGACGGATACGACGCTTACCTGAACCAGATCACGGGCGGCGACCCCATATCGCTGCGCGACCTCTTGGAGATCACGCCTGCGGGCCCTCCGGCGCCGCTGGAAGAGGTGGAGCCGGCGGCGGAGATCGTCAAGCGCTTCAACGGCGGCTCGATGTCGTTCGGCGCGCTCAGCATCGAGGCGCACGAGGCGATTGCGATCGCGTTCAACCGGACGGGCAGCAAGAGCGGCAGCGGGGAGGGCGGAGAAGACCCGCGCCGTTTCCGCGAACGCCGCAACGGAGATCAGACAGGCAGCAAGATGAAGCAGGTCGCCTCCGGCAGATTCGGGGTCACGCCGGAGTATCTGGCGATGGCCGAGGTGCTGGAGATCAAGATGGCGCAGGGCTCCAAGCCCGGCGAGGGCGGGCAATTGCCCGGCCACAAGGTTACGGAGATCATCGCGCGCGCGCGCCGCACGCAGCCCGGCGTGCCCCTGATTTCGCCGCCCCCGCACCACGACATCTACTCCATCGAGGACCTGAAGCAACTGATCTACGACCTGAAGGTCGTGAACCCCCGCGCGGCGGTGGCGGTGAAACTGGTCGCGGAGGCGGGAGTGGGGACGATCGCGGCCGGCGTGGCGAAAGGATACGCCGACTACGTGCTCATCTCCGGCGCGGAGGGCGGCACGGGCGCGTCGCCGTGGGCGTCCATCAAGTACGCGGGGCTGCCGTGGGAGTTGGGGCTCGCGGAAGCGAATCAGGTGCTGCACCGCAACGGCCTGCGCGGTCGCGTCACGCTGCGGACGGACGGCGGGTTCCGCCGGGGCCGGGACGTCGCGGTCGCGGCGCTCTTGGGCGCGGAGGAGTACGGCTTCGGAACGCAGGCGATGGTGGCGGTGGGCTGCCAGATCGCGCGGCAGTGCCACCTGAACACCTGCCCGGTGGGAGTCGCCACGCAGGACGAGGCGCTCCGCCAGAAGTTCTGGGGCGCGCCGGAAATGCTCGTGCGCTACCTCTTCTTCGTGGCGGAGGAGTTGCGCGAGTTGATGGCGGAACTCGGCTTCCGCAAGGTCGACGAAATGGTGGGCCGTGTGGACTTGCTCACGCAAAAGACGCCCGAAGGTCACCCGAAGGCGGGAACGCTCGACCTTTCGCCCTTGCTCGCGCTGCCCGAGGGAACGGAGCACGCGCCGCACACGCACACGCAAGAGCGGAACGACGATCCGCACGCGGACGTGCTGGACGACGAGTTGATGCCGCTGGCGCTCCCTGCGATCCACCAGAAGGCGCCCGCGAAGATCGAGCACGAGATACGCAACGTCCACCGGACGGTCGGAGGGCGCATCGCGGGGGAAATCGCCCGCATCCATGGCGACGAAGGCATCCCGGACAACAGCATCGAGATTCGGTTCACCGGGTCGGCGGGGCAGAGTTTCGGCGCGTTCCTCATAGGCGGGATGCACCTCACGCTGGACGGAGAGGCGAACGATTACGTGGGCAAGGGGATGCACGGCGGCGAGTTGACGCTGCGCCCGCCTGCGGACGCGCGCTTCCACGCGCACGACAACGTGATTATGGGCAACACGGCGCTCTACGGCGCGACGGGCGGCAGTCTGTTCGCGGCGGGGCAGGCCGGCGAGCGCTTCGCCGTCCGCAACTCGGGCGCGTGGGCGGTCGTTGAAGGCGTCGGCGACCACGCTTGCGAATATATGACGGGCGGAGTCGCCGTGATTCTCGGGCCGACGGGCCGCAACCTCGGCGCGGGAATGTCCGGCGGCGCGGCGTTCGTGCTCGACCTCAACAACGAACTGGCGGACAACCTGAACCCCGAAATGGTGGGCGCGTCCCCCGTCGAGGATCCGGACGACGCGGAGACGCTGCGCGCGCTGATAGCGCGGCACCATCAACTGACGCGCAGCGTCCGGGCCGAGGACGTTCTGGAGAATTGGGCGGCGTACCTTCCGCTGTTCAAGCGCGTCGCGCCCTTGCCGCACGTCGCGCCGCCCGCCCCGCGTGAGCGTCAGCGCGCCCGCCGCGACGCGCTGCTCGCCGCAAGCGTGAGGTAGGCGGGGAGCCGTGTCCTCCCAAGAAGACGGAGGGCAATACGGACGAAGCAGCCGCAATCGCTGTCATCGGCGCGCTGGGCTGCCACTGGGAAGTGAATGATGACGGCGACGGCCAACCAGTACAACCCTGACTACGCCGTTCCCCCGGGCTGGGCGCTCGCGGAGCGTTTGGAAGCCCACGGGATTTCGCAAGCCGAGTTCGCGCGTCGGTGCGGAAGGTCGCCGGAGTTGATCAGCCAAATCATCGCAGGAGACGCTCCCATCGAGCCCAGCGCCGCTATCCAGTTCGAGCAGGCGCTAGGGGTTGACGCGCGGATATGGATGGGGATGGAGTCGGCCTACCGGCTCCATCTCGCGCGCGAGTAAGCCGTAGATGGCTGCCCGTCGCGGATTGACAACCCAAAGCCGACGTTGGATAATGCTAGCCATAAGGCTGCGATGGGGAGTAGTAGGCCGCTTGGCGAGGCAGCAGAGAGCCGGGAATGGTGAAATCCGGCGCCTGCGCGGCGGTTGAATGGACCCCTGAGCCTCGGCCCGATGCCCGCTTGCGCGGGAGGTAGGCGCCGACGGGCCCGTCCCGTTACCGGCGGACGGCGTAACCCGCGAACAGGCGGGCGCGCCGATTCAAGTCCTTCTCCGTCGAGAGGGAGAATAAGGGTGGCACCGCGGGAGCCCCGCCCCTTGCAAAGGAGCGGGGCTTTTTCGCGTCCGCGAAAGAGGGCGACGATGAGCCGCTGCGTTCCGACAAAAGAAGAGTTCGCGCGCTTGGCCGGAGAGGGCTGCAACCTCATCCCCGTGTGCCGAGAGGTCGCGGCGGACTTGGAGACGCCGGTTTCGGCGTATCTGAAGATCACCGGCGGCGAGGAGCGGACGTCGTTCCTCTTGGAGAGCGTCGAGGGCGGCGAGCGCGTCGCGCGGTTCAGTTTTATGGGGACGGAGCCCTACCGCGTCCTGCGGACGGGGCCCGGAGAGCCGGACGGCGACGGCGACCCTCTGATCGCCGTCGAAGCGGAGTTGGCGCGCTTTCGCCCCGCCCGTGTGGACGGGCTGCCGCGCTTCGTCGGGGGCGCGGTGGGGTATCTCGCCTACGAGGCGGTGCGCCACTTCGAGCCGCGCGCGTCCACGGCGGCGGCGGCCTCGCCGGAACTGCCGGAGTCCGTCTTTCTGTTCACGGACTCGCTGCTCGTGTTCGACCACGTCCGCCGCCGCATCCAGGTGATCGCCACCGCCCGCGTGAACGGCCCGGCGGACGAGGCGTATGAGCGGGCCGTCCAGCAAGTGGACGACCTGGCGGATCGCCTCTCGCGTCCGCTGCCGCCGCAGGCGCGGCCGGGGAGCGGCGCCGATTCCGCGCAGCCGGCGAGCGGCTCCGCTATAGACCAACTGGAGTTTTCCAACAAAACCCCGGACGAGTACCACCGTATGGTCGAGCGGGCCAAGGAGTACATCGTCGCCGGAGACATCATCCAGGCCGTGCCCTCGCAGCGCGTGGAGATTCCCGTAACGGCGGGCGCGTTCGATCTGTACCGCTCGCTCAGGGAGGTGAACCCCTCGCCGTATATGTATCTCCTGCAATTGGACGGCTTCGCCATCGTGGGCGCGTCGCCGGAGATGCTGGCGCGCGCCGAGGACGGGCTGGTCGAGACGCACCCCATCGCGGGGACGCGCAGGCGAGGGCGCGACGAGGCCGAGGACGCCGAACTGGAGCGCGAGTTGCTGGCCGACGAAAAGGAGCGCGCGGAGCACGTGATGCTGCTCGATCTGGGCCGCAACGACATCGGGCGCGTCAGCAAGCCCGGCACGGTGGAGGTCACGCAGATGCTGGAGGTGGAGCGCTACTCGCACGTGATGCACATCGTTTCGCACGTGACGGGCCGCCTGCGGGAGGACAAGTCGGCGTTCGACGCGCTGCGGGCGTGCTTTCCGGCGGGAACGGTGTCGGGCGCGCCGAAGATACGCGCAATGCAGATCATCGCGGAACTGGAGGGCGAGCGGCGCGGCGTCTACGCGGGCGCGGTGGGCTACTTCAGTTTCTCCGGCAATATGGACACGGCGATCGCCATCCGGACAATGGTCGTGAAGGACGGCGTGGCGTATCTGCAAGCGGGCGGAGGCGTCGTTTTCGACTCCGATCCGGAATCGGAACGGATGGAGTCGTTTCACAAGATGAACGCTCTGCTGCGGGCGATCGCCCAAGCAGAGGCGGGCGCGGCGCGGGCCTAGCGGCGCGGGAGAAGGCGAAGATGCTGCTGCTCATCGACAACTACGACAGTTTCACCTACAACCTCCATCAGTTCCTGTGCGAACTGGGCGCGGAGTCGGAAGTGGTTCGGAACGACGCCGTGACGCTGGATGAGATCGAGCGGATGGCGCCCGAGCGCATCGTGATCTCGCCCGGCCCCTGCACGCCTGAGGAGGCGGGCGTGTCCACCGAGGTCGCGCGGCGGTTCGGAGAGCGCGTCCCTATCTTGGGCGTTTGCCTCGGCCACCAGTGCATCGGGGCGGCTTACGGCGCGGCGGTGAGCGGCGCAGGGGAAATCGTTCACGGAAAGATGAGCGCCGTAACCCACGACGGGAAGGGCGTGTTCACGGGATTGCCCAACCCCTTGCGCGCCATCAGGTATCATTCGCTCGCCATCCAACCGGACTCCGTGCCGGATGCGCTGGAAGTGACGGCGTGGAGCGACAGCGGGGTTATTATGGGCGTAAGGCATAAAGCGGCGCCGGTGGAAGGCGTGCAGTTCCATCCTGAGTCCATAATGACGCAGAGCGGCAAGCAGTTGCTGCGGAATTTCTTGGAGGGACATTCGTGAAAGTCGCGGATTTCACCACGAACCCCGTGTGGGACGAGTGGACGATGGACGTGGAGGCGAGCGTCGGCTCCAGCATCGCGCAGGACAGGCTCACGGCGCGGGGCTACCGGCTGGTCGAGCCCGTCAAGGAGAGCGACGACGGGGTCTACACGATGCTGGCGCGGCTGGACGACATCGCCGACGGCGCGAAGCGGACGAACGGCAAACTGATGCTGGCCGCAGCCGTCGGGATCACGCTCGTGCTGTTGGTGATGATGGCGGAAAGCATCGGCGGCGAGCGGACGGTCGTTCCGCCGCTGCTGCTCGCGGCGGTGGTTCTCGGAGGGATGGGGCTGAGCCGCCTGCGCGAACCGGCTCGGCGGCGGCGCAAGTTGATGGAGGTCACGATCTCGCCGATGCCCGACGGCGGCTGCCGCGTTCTGGCGAAAGGCGCGTTGATTCCCGATACGGCGGCGGAGCCGTCCACCCCCGCGGAGCAAGCGGCGTCCGAGCAGACGCTTCTCGAAGACTTGCGCGTCGCCGACGGCAAAGGCAAGTCCGGAGAGTCGGGAGAGAAACGGCGTTGATCCAGGAGGCGATACGGCTCCTCGCCGCGCGCCGCCCGCTTTCGGAGGCGGAAGCGGGCGCGGCGGCCGGGGACATTATGACGGGCGAGGCGACGCCGGCGCAGATCGGGGCGTTCCTCGTCGCGCTGCGCCTCACGGGCGAGACGGCGGAGGTGATCGCCGGAATGGCCCGGGCGATGCGCGAGAAGGCCGTCCGCGTCCCAACGGACGGCCAACTGGTGGACGTGGTGGGCACGGGAGGAGACGGGCTGGGCACGTTCAACGTTTCAACGGCGGCGGCCCTCACGGTCGCCGCGGCGGGAACGAAAGTCGCCAAACACGGCAACAGAGCGGCGTCGGGCAGCGTAGGCGCAGCCGACATTCTCGACGCGAACGGCGTGAAGTTGGAGTTGAGCGCGGAATCGGCGCTGCGCTGCATAGAGGAAATCGGGATCGGATTTCTGTTCGCGCAGGCGTTTCACCCCGCGATGCGGTTCGCGGGCCCGCCCCGCCGCGAGTTGGGAATCCGCACGGTGTTCAACATCCTGGGCCCGCTCACGAATCCGGCGGGCGCGCGCTATCAGTTGCTCGGCGTAGCGCAACCCCCGGACGCTTCCTCCGACCTGGCGGAGTTGGTGGCGGAGGCGCTCGCGTCGCTCGGCACGGAGCGTTCGTGGGTCGTGCGCGGCGACGACGGCCTCGACGAGTTGACGACCACCGCCGCGTCGCAAGCGTGGGAGGTGTCCGGCGCGGGAGCGCGCCATTTCACGATCACGCCGGAAGACGCCGGCCTGCCCCGCGCCAAACTCGCCGACTTGCAGATCAGCGGCGCGGAGGACGCGCAAGCGAAGTTCGCGCGGGCGCTTTCGCCGGAACCGTCGCCCGAGAAGGACATCGTTCTGCTGAACGCGGCCGCGGGGCTCGTCGTAAGCGGCGCCGCGCCCGACCTTCCCGCCGGCGTGAGCGCGGCGCGCGAGGCGATAGACTCCGGCAAAGCCGCGGCCAAGTTGCGCGAACTCGCCGCCCTGAGCCAAACCCTTACGTAGCGTAAGCCTATGACCGGCACGATCCTCGACAAGATAGTGGAAGCGAAACGGGAGGAACTGGCGCGCAGCAAGCAGCGGACGCCGCAGTCCGAACTGGACGCGCTCGTCCGCGCCGCGCCGTTCCCCCTCAACCTTTCGGGCGCGCTGTGGGGAGACCGCCCGCGCCTCATCGCGGAGACGAAGAAGGCGTCGCCTTCCAAAGGTCTGCTCGCGCAAGAGTACGACCCCGCCGCGCTTGCGTCCGTCTACGCGGCGAACGGCGCGGCGGCGGTGTCTGTGCTCACGGAGACCGCCCACTTCCAGGGAGGGCTCGACCACTTGGCGGCGGTGAAGGCGGCGGTTGGGCCCGAGGGGTTGCCCGTGCTGCGGAAGGATTTCCTCTTCGACCCTTACCAGTTGTCGGAGGCGCGGGCGCACGGGGCGGACGCCGCTCTCCTCATCGTTGCGATGCTCGCGCCCGAACAGTTGCGCGAGATGCTGGACGCGGCGCAGCGGATATGGCTGCAGTGCCTCGTCGAAGCGCACGACGAACGCGAGGTGGAGACGGCGTTGAGCGCCGGCGCCGAAATCATCGGCGTCAACCACCGCGACCTGCGGACGTTCGAGGTGGACACCACGCTCTCGGCGCGCCTGCGCCCGCTCATTCCGCAAGGGCGGATGGTCGTCGCGGAGAGCGGGATCAATTCGGCGGAGGATGTCGGCGCGCTCCGGCGCGCGGGCGTGAACGGCGTGCTGGTGGGCGAGGCGCTGATGACCGCGGCGGACACTGCGGCGAAAACGCGCGAACTATCGGGAGCGGCGGAATGACGCGAGTGCAGATATGCGGCTTCCGGTCGGCTGAGCCGTTGCTCGCGGCTGCGGCGGCGGGGGCGGACGCCGTCGGGCTCGTTTTCGTGCCGACGGCGCGGCGCCGCGTATCCCTGGCGCAGGCCCGCGCAATGCTGGACGAGGCCCGCGCGTCGGCTTCCTCGATGCCGGAGGTCGTGGGGCTGTTCGCCGACCAGCCGGCGGACGAGGTGCGCGAAACGGTCGCCGCGCTGGGGTTGGACGCCGTTCAGTTGTGCGGCGGCGAGGGCGTGAAGTACGCCGCCCGGATCGGCGCTCCGGTGTACAAAGTGATCAGCGTGGACGCGGAGATCCCCATCGCCGCGCAGATGCCGCGAATTCTCGTCTTGCAGCAGCGTCACGCGCTGGCCGGGCACCGCATCGTTCTGGACGCGGACGCCCCGGGCGAGTACGGAGGCACCGGCAGGCGATTCGACTGGAGCGTCGCGGCGGACCTCGCGGCGGCGTTCCCAATGACCCTCGCGGGAGGGCTCTCTCCGGAGAACGCGCGGGAAGCGGTCGAGCAAGTGCGCCCGTGGGGCGTGGACGTTTCCAGCGGCGTCGAGACGGACGGCGAAAAGGATCCGGACAAAGCGCGAGCGTTCATCGCGGCGGTTCGCGCCGCCGACGCCCGAAAGAAGCCGGGGCGGCTCGCGCGCCTGCTGGGCGGAGGATGATATGACGGCTTTGCCGGACGGCGCGGGGCGGTTCGGACGCTACGGCGGGCGGTACGTCCCTGAGACGCTGATGGCCGCGCTGCAAGAATTGACCGCCGCATGGGAGGAAGCGCGGGAAGACGAGGCGTTCCAATCGGAACTGAGCCTCCTGCTCCGCGACTACGTGGGGCGTCCGACGCCGCTGCATCACGCGAAGCGGCTCACGGAGCGGGCGGGCGGCGCCGAGATCTACCTGAAGCGGGAAGACCTCGCCCACACCGGGGCGCACAAGATCAATAACGCGCTCGGGCAGGGCTTGCTCGCCTTGCGAATGGGCAAGAGACGCATCGTCGCGGAGACCGGCGCAGGCCAGCACGGAGTGGCCGCCGCGACCGTCTGCGCGCTGCTCGGCGTGGAGTGCGTCGTCTATATGGGCGAGGAGGATATGCGCCGCCAAGCGCCCAACGTCCACCGAATGCGGATGCTGGGCGCGGAAATCCGCCCCGTCTCCGCAGGCAGCCGCACCTTGAAAGAGGCGGTCAGCGAGACGATACGCGACTGGGTTACGAACGTGCGCGGCACGCACTACATCATCGGCAGCGCCGTCGGCCCGCATCCCTACCCGATGATGGTGCGCGACCTGCAATCGGTCATCGGACGCGAATCCCGCGAGCAAATGCTCGCGCAGACGGGGCGCCTCCCCGACGCCGTCGCCGCTTGCGTGGGCGGAGGCTCCAACGCCATCGGCCAGTTCCACGCCTTTATTCCCGACGAGGACGTGCGCCTCATCGGAGTGGAGGCCGCAGGCGAAGGAGTGGCGACCGGGCGGCACGCGGCGTCCATCGGAGGCGGAAGCGTAGGCGTGCTCCACGGCTCAATGTCTTACGTCGTGCAAGACGGCGACGGCCAAATCGAGGAGACGCACAGCATATCCGCCGGGCTGGACTACCCGGGCGTCGGCCCGGAGCACGCCTGGCTGCGCGACAGCGGGCGGGCGGAGTACGTGAGCGTCACTGACGGCGAGGCGGTCGAGGCGTTTCGCCTTACGTGCGAACTGGAGGGCGTCATCCCCGCGCTGGAGTCGTCGCACGCCGTGTCTTACGTGATGAACGCGCTCGCGCCCGAACTGGGGAAAGGCAAGACGGCGCTGATCTGCATGAGCGGACGCGGCGACAAGGATATGGGAACGATGATGGAGCGCGAGGGCGCTCCCGCCTGAGCGCGCGGCGTTGACAGGCCGCCCCTCGCCGAAAGAAGATAGACGGGCTTGCCGGATAAGCGGTTGGATTCGAGGAGCGAATGACCCCTGAGGGATACGCCGTCAACTGGACGGCCGTCGCGCTTGCGTTCGTAGTGGGCGTCGCGGCGATGGGCGCGATGCTCGCCGCGTCGGCGCTGCTGTCGCCGCGCAGGCCGTCGGAGGCGAAGGCGGTCGCCTACGAGTCCGGCATTCCGCCGACGCCGCTGAACTGGACGCAGTTCAACGTCCGCTACTACATATACGCCATCCTCTTCCTGATCTTCGACGTGGAGGCCGTGTTCCTCTTCCCCTGGGCGCTGGTTTTCGCGGACGCAGGGATTCCGGGTTACGTTTTCTACGCGATGATGCTGTTCATCGCCGTGCTGCTGCTCGGCGTGGCCTACGCATGGCGAAAGGGGGCGCTGCGTTGGAAATAGAGCGCGGGGCCGAGGCGCCGTTGTTCCGTCCGTCCTCTTGGGAGAGGCCGGAGAAGGGGCGCTTCTTCGATTCGCCCGAGGGCGGCGCGGTTTCCTCCGGCAAAGGCAACCGGCCCGCCGCGAACCTCATCAAGGGCGCGGCGCCCGGGGTCGTGACGGCGAAACTGGACGAACTGGCGGCGCTCGGCAGGAGCAACTCGCTGTGGACGCTCACGTTCGGGCTGGCCTGTTGCGCCATCGAGATGATCTCGACGCATATGGCCCACCACGATCTCGACCGGTTCGGCGTCGTCACGTGGCCGTCGCCGCGCCAGTCCGACGTGATGATCGTCGCGGGGACGGTGGTGAAGAAGATGGCGGACCCGATCAAATTGCTCTACGAGCAGATGCCCGACCCGAAGTGGGTGATCGCAATGGGAACCTGCGCGACGAGCGGCGGGCCGTACTACCGCTCCTACAGCGTCGTGATGGGCGTGGACCATCTCGTGCCGGTGGACGTCTACGTGCCCGGCTGCCCCCCGCGGCCCGAGGCGCTGATGGACGGAATCGTGAAACTGCAGGAGAAGATCAAGCGCGACGCGAAGGAAGGCAGGCGCAGCGCGCCCGTAGTGGCGGGGGATCCGCCTGCGGCTTCCGGTTCCGGCGGCGAGGCGGCGAATGACTGAGCAGCCCCCCGCCGGCGACCAGGAGCAAGCCGCGCCGCGCCCGGCCGCTCACCGGGGCCCGCCGGTCGAAATAGCGGAGGAGACGCTGAGCCCGAGCGGCGAGCGCACTGCGGGCGCGCTCCGGCTGGCGCTTCGGGATATGATGGTCGCGTCCGGCGGACGGGACGACGTTCCGTGGGCGCGGGTTGACCGCGAGCATCTCGCGCGGGCGGCCTCGGCCTGCGCGTCCAGCCCGAATCTCGGCATGGATATGCTCCATTGCCTAGCGGCGGTGGATTACGAGGAGCGCATCGAGTTGAACTACGTCTTGTTCTCGCTGGCCCGCGGGCACAAGGCGATGCTGAAGGTGGACGTTCCGCCGGACGACGCGCGAGTGGACTCGCTCACGGGCATCTGGGAGGCGGCGGGCTGGCACGAGCGGGAGACGCGCGACTTGTTCGGCGTGGAGTTCGCCGGCAACCCCGACCTCTCGCCTCTGCTGCTCTACGAAGGCTTCGAGGGGCATCCCGGGCTCAGGAGTTTCCCTCTTCACGACTACGAGGAGTGGTAGCAGGCGGCGCGATGCGAACGCAAGCGGCATACGAAACCGTCGATATGATGCTGAATATGGGGCCGCAGCATCCGGCGACCCACGGCGTGTTCAGGATGGTTCTCACGGTGGACGGGGAGCGCGTCGTGGACGTGACGCCCCACATCGGCTACCTGCACCGGGGATCCGAGAAACTCGCGGAGCACGAGAGTTACGGGCAGGTCGTCACGCTCTTCGACCGGCTCGACTACGTGTCGAACCTCAACAACGAACTGATCTTCTGCCGGGCCGCCGAGCGGCTGATGGGCGTCGAGCCTCCGGAGCGCGCGCAGTACATTCGGACGATCCTCGCCGAACTGAACCGCTTGGCGAGCCACCTTCTCTTCATCGGAACCTACGCGATAGACCTGGGCGGGATGACGCCGATTATGTACGGGTTCCGCGAGCGCGAGCGGATCCAGAACCTGTTCGAATCCGTGACCGGCGCGCGGATGATGCACAACTTCATCCGCATCGGCGGGGTGAAAGAGGACGCGCCGCCCGGCTTCGCGCCGCGCGTCCGAGCGCTGCTGGACGACGCGGAGCGCGGCGTCGCCGAGATTGACCGCCTCCTCACGTTCAACGAAGTGTTCCTCGCCCGGACGCGCGGCGTGGGGGTCATAGACGCTCCCTCCGCGCTCTCCTGCGGGTTGACCGGCCCTAGCCTGCGCGCGAGCGGCGTCGCTTACGACGTCCGCAAGGATTACCCCTACGAGGTCTATCCTTATCTCTCCTACAAGGTTCCGGTCGGGGAGAACGGCGACTGCTGGGACAGGTACTATATGCGCGTGTTGGAGTGCTACGAATCCGTCTCGATGGTCAGGCAGTGCCTCGATCAGATGGAGGATGGCCCGGTGATGGCTCAGATGCGCCGCATCGCCAGGCCGCCCAAAGGCGAGGTGTACGTGCACGGGGAGAATCCGCGCGGCGACATCGGCGTCTTTCTGGTGAGCGACGGCACGGACAAGCCGTACCGCGTCAAGGTGCGGCCGCCCTCGTTCTGCAATCTCGTCGCGCTCCGCCCGATGATGCGGGGCGCCTACATCGCGGACGCGGTTGCGATTCTGGGCTCGCTGGACATCGTGCTCGGCGAGGTGGACAGGTGAAGTCGAGGCCCGTTCAGTTGCTGATCGCGCTGGTTATGGCGGGCGCGCTCGCCGGACTGCTCGCGCTGTTCGCCCTCGCGCTCGCGCTGCTCGGCGACCCTGGCGACGCGGTCACGCCGCTTACGGCGGGGCGGCTCGCGCTCGCGCTCCTCGCCCTCCTGACGCTGGTGACGATGCTCGGCGTCTCGCTCGTGTGGCTGGAGCGCAAGCAGTTGGGGCGGATGCAAGGGCGCGTCGGCCCGACGCGGGTCGGCCCGTTCGGCCTTTTGCAGCCCATCGCCGACGCCATCAAACTCGTCACGAAAGAGGACGTCTCGCCGGGCGCGTCATCCAAAGCGATTTTCTACGCCGCCCCGATTTTGGTGTTCGTCCCCAGTTTCGTCGTTTGGCTCACGATCCCCCTCAGCCGCGACCTCGTGGTGCGGAATCTCGACTTGGGGGTCTTCTTCTTCATCGCGGTCTCCGTGCTCGGCATCGTGGGGCTGATTTTGGCGGGCTGGAGTTCCAACAGCAAGTACGCCATCCTGGGCGGGTTCCGCTCCGCGGCGCAGTTGGTGAGTTACGAGATACCGCTCATCCTCGGCGCGCTGAGCGTCGTTATGCTCGCGGGCTCGATGCGCTTCACGGACGTCGTGGACGCGCAGGCGAGCGTTCCCTACATCGCGCTGGCGCCGCTCGCGTTCGCGGTGTTCTTCATCGCCGGCCTCGCGGAGGTCGGCAGAACGCCGTTCGACATCTATTTCGCCGAGTCCGAGGTGGTCGGCGGGCCGTTCGTGGAGTACAGCGGAGCGCACTGGGCGGTGTTCTTCCTCGCGGAGTACGTCAACACGTTCGTCGTCGCCGCGCTTGGCGCGCTTCTCTTCTTGGGCGGCTGGACGTGGCCGTTCGGCGATCTTGGGCAGGCGGCGGCGGTCGCGTTGTTCCTCGGCAAGACGTATCTGCTCGCGGTCGTCATCTTCTGGGTGCGGGCGACGTTCCCGCGCCTGCGGATAGACCAGTTGATGATGGTGGGATGGAAAGCGCTCATTCCGCTTGGGTTCGTGAGCGTGATCGCCGTGGCGGTTCAGCGCTTCTACGAATGGCCGGTTTGGACGCTCACGCTGATGTCCCTCGCGGCGCTTGGCGCGGCGGTCGCCGTGCAATTGCGCGCGCAGCGCAGCGGCGCCGTGGCGACGGCGAAGCGTTACGCCCAGCGCGCCGTCGCGGTCGAGCCGAGCCGCAGACGGGAGAGGACGCAAGCATGATCGGGACGATGCGAGGCTTGCTTACGACCGCGCGCTGGCTGCTGAGGCGGCCGGTGACCGCGCACTATCCGGAGCAGCACATGCCGGTGCAGGAGCGCTATATGGGCTTCCCCGCGCTGCTCACCGACGACACGGCGGACGAGCCGTTCTGCACCGGCTGCATGGTCTGCGTCAGGGAGTGCCCCACGCAGTGCATGAGCGCGCAGATGCATGACAACCCCAAGTTCGCGGACGGCTCGAGCCACCGCCGCAAGATCATCGAGGAATTCGAGATCAACCTGAACCGCTGCATCCTCTGCGGGATTTGCGTGGACGTCTGCTCGTTCGACGCGATAGAGATGTCTTACGAGCACGAGTTGGCGAGTTACGCCCGCGCCGGGGCGCGGGCCGACCTGACGCTTTTGCTCGAGCAGGGCAAGCGGTACGTGGAGACGAGCGGCTGGACGCCCGCCAACCCCGAGAAAAACTCGGCGGGGGCCGCGCTGGCGAAAAAGGCGGCGGCGGCGCCTGCGGCGCCAGCCTCCGGCGGGAATGAGGAGAGCGCGTAGCCGTGGCCTCTATGCTGCTGTTCTTCGCCGCCGCCGCCGTAACGCTGTTCGCCGCGTTCGGCGTCGTGACGTCCCGAAACATCGTGCACGCGGCGCTCTTTCTGCTTGCGGCGATGGGGGCGGTGGCCGGCGTGTTCGTTCTCCTCTACGCCGAGTTCCTCGCGCTGGTGCAACTGCTGATCTACGGCGGGGCCGTGATCATCGTTATTCTCTTCGCGCTGATGCTGACGCGCGCAAGCGAGCATCTCGGCGAGTCGGACACGCGCCGCCGCCCGTTCGCGGCGCTCGCGGCGGCGGCGCTGTTCGGCGTTATGGCGGCGGCGTTCGTCGCGGACTCCGCTTGGTTCAACTCGACGACCCGCGTCTCCGTTCCGTTCCGAACGCTGGCGGAGGACTTGTTCGTCGTCTGGGCCGTTCCGTTCGAGATCGCGTCGCTCGTTCTGCTGGTCGCGCTCGTCGGCGCGGTCGTGATCGGGCGGGCGGGGCGCGAGGAAGACGAAACGTTCCCGGAAACCGGCGAACCGGACGGAGACGAGCCCGCCCGAACGCCCCGCTCGCGGCGCGGCGAGCGCCGCCGGAGGGGCGCGTGACCCTGCAACTGCTGCACTTCCAACTGCTGAGCGCCGCGCTCTTTTGCATCGGCCTGTACGGCGTGCTGGCCAGAAGAAGCGCCGTCCTCGTCCTGATGTCCATCGAACTGATGCTCAACGCGGTGAACGTCTACGTCGTCGCCGTCGCCGCCTTTCGGGGGTTCGAGAGTTCCACGGGGCAAGTCATCGCCGTGTTCGTCATTACGATTGCGGCCGCGGAGGTCGGCCTCGCGCTGGCCATCGTGATGCGCCTGTTCAGGAGCCGGGGCACCGTGAATATGGACGAAATCGACGTGATGAGGGGCTAGGCGTGGAGCAGGCGTGGATCATTCCCGTGTTCGGCTTCGGGGCGTTCGCGTTCCTCGCCCTTTTCCGCCGTTTCCTCCCGGGGCAGGGCAAGCATCTCTCCGTGCTTGCGATCATCGCGGCGTTCGCAGCCGTTTGGCCCGTGCTGCTGGATATGCTGGACAGGGGCGTGGGCGAATACCACTTCCCGCGCGCGTGGTTCAGCGCCGGGCCGCTGGAGGCCGGCTGGGGAATCATCGTCGACCCGCTGACCATCGTAATGCTCGCCCTCGTTACGTTCGTCTCGGTCGTGGTGCAGGTCTACTCGCTGGGCTATATGCGGCACGGCGGGAAGGACGACCCGCGCATCGGCTGGTACTTCGCCGCGCACTCGCTGTTCAGCGCCAGCATGCTGATGCTCGTGCTCGCCGACAACTTGCTGCTGCTCTACGTCGCTTGGGAGTTGGTGGGCCTCTGCTCCTACCTGCTGATCGGCTTTTGGTTCGAGCGCCGCTCGGCGGCGGAGGCCGCGAAAAAGGCGTTCGTAACGACGCGCATCGGCGACGTCGGCTTGCTGATCGGCATCGTTCTGCTCGTCGTCGAGTTCGGGACGTTCGACATTACTACGATTATGGGCGCGCTGGACGGCTCCGGCGTGAATCAGGCCGTCGTAACCGCGAGCGCGTTCCTCATCTTCTTCGGCGCGATGGGCAAGTCGGCGCAGTTCCCGCTGCACGTCTGGCTGCCCGACGCGATGGAGGGGCCGACGCCGGTCAGCGCGCTGATTCACGCCGCGACGATGGTCACGGCGGGCGTGTTCCTCGTGGCGCGGCTCTTCCCCCTCTACGACGCGGTGGGGAGCGCGCAACTCGCCGTCGCCTCCGTGGGCGTCGCGACGGCGCTGATGGGCGCGGCGATGGCGCTCGTGTCGACCGACCTCAAGCGCATCCTCGCCTACTCCACGATGAGCCACCTCGGATTTATGATGCTCGCGCTCGGCGCGGGCGGCTACACCGCCGCCATCTTCCATTTGCTGATGCACGGCGTCGCAAAGGCGATGCTCTTCCTCGCGGCGGGGTCCGTGATGCACGCCGCCCACGACGAGACGGACATCCGCAAAATGGGCGGCTTGCGGAAACGGATGCCCGTAACGGCGACCGCGTTCATCGTCGGCGCGCTCGCGCTCGCCGGGCTGCCGCCGCTCAACGCCTTCTGGAGCAAGGACGAAATCCTCCTCGCCGTCGCGGACGGACTGAATCCCGTCTTCCTCGTCCTCTTTCTCGCGGCGATCGTGCTGAGCGCGCTCTATATGGGCCGCGCCGTCCTCGTCGTGTTTTTCGGGCGGCTCAAGCCGGAGAACGCCGGCGTCCGCGAATCGCCTGCGGTGATGGCGCTGCCGCTCGGCCTGCTGGCCGCGCTCGCTCTGACGACCGGGTTCATCGCGCTGCCCATCGGCTACGACGGCATCGGAACGTTCCTCTACGACGCCGCCCACGGGCCGCACGGATTCGAGATCAATCCGCTGTGGTTCGCCGTCAGCGTCGCGCTGGCGCTTGGAGGGCTCGCGCTCGCCTACGCGCTCTACGGACGCGGCGACTCGTCGCGGACGGACGCAATCCGCGAACGCTACGCGCGCGCCCACCGGATCGTCGCCGAGCGCTTCTACATAGACCACGCTTATCAATGGGCGATCGATCACGTTGTTTTGGGCGCCGGCCGGGCCGTGGCGTGGTTCGACCGGAGAATCGTGAACGACGAGGGCGTGAACCGCCCCGGCATTCTCACGGCGGCGACCGGGCGGCGGCTGCGCGCCCACGTCACCGGCTTGTTCGCGGACTACGGCATAGCCATCGCCGCAGGAGTCGCCGCGCTCGCGCTGCTCCTTTGGTTGAGAGCGTAAGGCTATGGAGCAGCGCCTCTTGGAATGGCTGATCTACCTGCCGATGCTCACGGCGGCCGCGCTCATCGCGCTCCCCGCGTCGGCGCGGACGCTCACGCGCGGGGTGAGCATCGCCTCGGGCGCGCTGCTGATGGCGGGGTCGGCTTGGGTGTTCATCGCGTTCGACTACTCGGCGGGCGGCGAGACCTTCCAGATGGTGAAGGTCTACCCGTGGCTGCAGTCCGTCGGCATAGACTTCCGGCTGGGAGTGGACGGCGTGGCCGCTCCGATGATTCTGCTCACCGGCATCGTCGCGCTCACCGGAACGGTCATCGCCGCGAACGTGGAGCGCGACGCCAAGACGTACTACGTTCTGCTGTTCGTGCTCATCGCGGGGGTCTACGGAACGTTCGCGTCGCTCGACCTCTTCTTCTTCTTCTTCTTCTACGAACTGGCCATCGTGCCGATGTACCTGCTGATCGCGGTGTGGGGCTCCAGTTCCACGTTCAAGGATTTCATCCGGACGAAAGAGTACGGCGCGCTCAAACTCGTGCTGATGATCGTCGCGGCCAGCGTGCTCGTCTGGATCGGCGTCATCGCCATCTACGTTTGGGCGGACATCGGCACGTTCAACATCATCGCGCTGCGCGACGCGGCGCAGGACGGCGCGCTCTCCGGCGACTTCCAGCGCGTAGTGTTCCCGCTCGTGATGGTCGGCTTCGGCCTGCTGGCGGGCCTTTGGCCGTTTCACACGTGGTCGCCGGACGGCCACGTCGCCGCGCCGACTTCCGTGAGCATGCTGCACGCCGGGGTGCTGATGAAACTCGGCGCGTTCGGCATCATCCGCGTGGGGATGACGCTTCTGCCGGAGGGAATGGACGCCTGGTCGCTCGTGCTGTTCATTCTCGGCACGGTGAACGTCGTCTACGGCGCGGTGTCCGCAATGGCTCAGACCGACCTGAAGTACGTCGTCGGCTACTCCAGCGTGAGCCATATGGGCTACGTTCTGATGGGCATAGCGACGCTCGACAGCGTCGGGCTCACCGGCGCGACGCTGCAAATGTTCTCGCACGGCGTAATGACCGCGCTCTTCTTCGCGGTCGTGGGCGCGATCTACGAACGCGCGCACACCCGCGACACGCTTCTGCTGAACGGCCTCGCCTCCCGGATGGGATGGGCGTCGGCCTTCTTCGTCATAGCGGGGCTCGCCTCGCTCGGCCTGCCGGGACTGAGCGGCTTCATCGCGGAATTGCTGGTGTTCATCGGCGCGTTCCGCACCGAGCCCGTGCTGGGCGCGCTCGGCGTCCTGGGCGCGGCGATAACGGCGGTCTACATCCTGCGCCTCATCGCCCGCGTGTTCTTCGGGCAGCGCGACAAGCAATGGGACGCGCTGTCCGACCTTACGCCGCGCGAGATAGCGGCGGCGGGCGCGCTCGCCGTTCCGCTCCTGCTCGTGGGCGTATGGCCCGCGCCGTTCTTGGACGTGATCAGGCCCGGCGTCGACGCCGTGCTCGGAGGTCTTCCGTAGCGATGCCGGTGGATTTCACGCTTCTGCTTCCCGAGTTTATGCTCGCCGGTCTCGGCGCGCTTGCGCTCGCGGGCGATTTCGCGCTCCCGTGGCGGTCGAGGAAGGCGCGCAACGGCTCCCTCGCCGCGCTCACGCTGCTGGGCTTGGCCGCCGTCTTCGCCGCCGCGCTGACCGGCCGGCGGGACGAGCCGGAGATCCTCTACGACCACCTGATCTACGTGGACGACTACGCGCTCTTTTTCAAGGCGCTCGCTATCGCCGCCGGCGCAGCCGTCGTTCTCATCTCGTTGGACTACGTTCACCGGCGCATTCACCATCCGGGCGAGTTCTACGCGCTCGTCGTCTTCGCCGTGCTCGGCGCGAGTTTGATGGCCGGCGCGGCGGAATTGCTGACGGCCTACATCGCGGTGGAGTTGCTCGCGTTCTGCCTCTACGCGCTGGTCGCGCTGGGCCGGGGGGACAAACGCTCCGGCGAGGCGGCGGTGAAGTACATTCTGCTCGGCGCCATCTCGTCCGCCGTGATGCTCTTCGGCATCGGCGTGATTTACGGAGCCGTGGGCGAAACGAGTTTCCGCCTCGCGGATTCGCTGATCGGCGCGCTGTCCAGGCCGACGGCGCTGCTGGGGTTCGCAATGTTCACCGCGGGGCTTGGCTTCAAACTTTCGATGGCGCCGTTCCACCTCTGGGCGCCCGACGTGTACGAAGGCGCGCCGACGCCCGTAACCGCGCTCGTCGCCGTGCTCTCCAAAGCGGCCGCGTTCGCTCTGACGCTGCGCTTCCTGGCGGAGGCGGGAGCGTCCTCGCTCGATGAATGGCGGACGCCGCTCGCCATTTTCGCCGCGCTCACAATGACGGTCGGAACGCTCACGGCGCTGGCGCAAGAGAACATCAAGCGTTTGCTGGCGTACAGCAGCGTGGCGCAGGTGGGGTTTGTGCTCGTGGGAGTCATCGCGCTCAACGATTCGGGGGCGAGCGCGGCGCTCCTCCACCTAGCGGGGTATGCTTTCACGAACCTCGCGGCTTTCGCCGTCGTGATCGTGGTCGAGGCGAAAACCGGCAAGGAAGACATCGAGGACTATGCGGGGCTCGCTTCCCGCTCCCCGTTCTTGGCGATGACGCTGGCATCCGCGGTGTTCTCCCTTGCGGGGCTGCCGATATTCGCAGGCTTCGTGACGAAGTTCCTGCTCTTCACGGCGGCGGTGGAGGGCGGGCTGACTTGGCTGATGGTGGTCGCCGTCGTCAACAGCCTCGTCTCCCTCTACTACTACCTGCGAATCGTCCGGCTAATGTACGTCGGCGAGGCTGCGGAGAAATCCCGCCTGCCCCTGCCGGTGGCCGCCTCCGTTCCCGTGTGGCTCCTTCTCGCGGGAACCGTGCTCGTGGGAGTCTATCCCGCCCCGGTGATGGAAGCGGCTGAGGCGGCGGCGCGCGTCTTGGCGCCGTTCTAGCGCGCATCCATGCATGCGGGGGATTGCCCGCCGGCTCGCCGGAGTCCGCATCCTGCTAGAATCTCCCCGCAAGTTGTCGGCAACCTCGGCCGGAAGGAACGCGCCCAACGATGACCGTCCCTGAGCGCCCAATCATCATCGCCGTGATCGGAGGCGACTCGCCGCCCCCAAGCGCCGCCGCTCAGGCCGAGGAGGTCGGACGCCGACTCGCGGAGCGCGGCGCGGTCGTCGTATGCGGCGGGCGCAGGGGCGTGATGGAGGCCGTCTGCCGGGGCGCGAAGTCCGCCGGAGGCGTAACCATCGGCGTGATGCCGGGCGACGACCCGCGCGCCGCCAACGACTGGGTGGACTATCCGGTGATGACCGGAATGAGTTACGCCCGCAACGTCATCGTCGTCAAGTCCGGGCGCGCCGTTATCGCGGTGGACGGCTCTTACGGCACGCTCTCCGAGATAGCGCACGCGCTGGCGGAGGGCGCGCCCGTCATCGGCCTCGACACGTGGGATCTGACGAGCGGATCGGGAACGGCGCTGGAGATCACCCGGGCCGATTCCCCTGCGGACGCGGTGGAGAAGGCTCTCGCCGCCGCCCGCGAGCGGAACGAGCGGGAATCGCAAACGGCGCCGCGCTGACGGGCGAATAGACGGCGGAGGAGACTAGGGAATGGCGCGAATCAAAAACGTCTACGCGAGCGAAATCCTCGACTCGCGGGGAAACCCCACCGTCGAAGCGGTGGCGTACCTTGACGACGGCGCGACCGGATGGGCCGCCGTTCCGTCCGGCGCGAGCACGGGCGCGCACGAGGCCGTGGAGTTGCGCGACGGCGGCTCGCGCTACGGCGGCAAGGGCGTCCTCACGGCCGTAGCCAACGTCAACGACCGGATCGCTCCCTGCGTTCGCGGCCTCGACCCTGCTGATCAGCAGGGCGTGGACCAAGCGATGCTGGACTTGGACGACACGATCGGCAAATCCGGCCTCGGGGCGAACGCCATCCTCGCGGTCTCGCTCGCGGCGGCGCATGCCGCAGCGCGGTCGGCGGGCCTTCCGCTCTACCGCCACCTGGGGGGCGGCGCGCTGCTGCCCACTCCAATGCTCAACCTGCTCAACGGCGGACGCCACGCGACGGACTCCACGGACTTTCAGGAGTTTATGGTTATGCCGATCGGCTTCGGCAGTTTCGCCGAGGGGTTGCGCTGCGGAGCGGAGGTCTACCAGGCGCTGCGCGGCATCGTCAGCGCGCGCGGGATGTCCACGAACGTCGGCGACGAGGGAGGAGTCGCGCCTTCTCTTCCCACCAACGAGGCTGCGGTCGAGTTGCTCGTCGAGGCAATCGAAAAAGCGGGATACCGGCCCGGAGAGGACTGCGCTCTGGCGTTGGACGTCGCAGCCAGCGAGTTCTACGACGGCGAGCGGTACGCGCTCGCCCGCGAGGGCGTCGCGCTCACCAGCGCGGAACTGATCGGCTACTACGAGGAATGGGTGAAAAAATACCCCATCGTCAGCATCGAAGACGGCCTCACGGAGGACGATTGGGAGGGCTGGGCGCTGCTCACGGAGCGGCTGGGCAGCCGCGCGCAACTGGTGGGCGACGACCTCTTTACGACGAACCCGGAGCGCATCGGGCGCGGCATAGCGGAACGGACGGCCAACGCGGTGCTCGTGAAACTGAACCAGATCGGCTCGCTTACGGAAACGCGCGCCGCGATTCGTATGACCCAAGCCGCCGGATGGAACGCCGTCATCAGCCACCGATCAGGCGAAACGGAGGACACGACCATCGCCGACTTGTCGGTCGCAACGTCGGCGGGGCAGATCAAAACAGGGGCTCCGGCGCGCAGCGAGCGCGTCGCCAAGTACAACCGGCTGCTCCGCATCGAGGCGGAACTGGGGAGCGAGGCGGAATACGCGGGCGCGTCGCCGTTCGCGAAACTTCGGCGGTGAAGAGCGCGCCGGCCCAGGGAGCCGGACAGTCAAATTGTTTGAGGCTTGCAAGCATAGGAGGAGAGCGCGTATGAGCACGAGAGTAGGCATCAACGGTTTCGGACGCATCGGAAGGCAGGTTCTCCGCGCCGCTTTGGAGCGCCACCCCGACGAGTTGGAGGTCGTCGCGGTCAACGACCTCGCCGCTCCCCAGGCGAACGCGCACCTCTTCAAGTACGACACGAACTACGGGCGCTACCCTGGCTCGGTGCAGGCCGTGGAGGGGGGCATCGAAGTGGACGGGCGGCGCATCCAGTCGCTCTCCGAGCGCAACCCCGCCGACCTGCCCTGGGGCGACTTGGGCGTGGACATCGTCATCGAGTCCACGGGCATCTTCACCCAGGGGGAGAAGGCCGCCGGACACATCGAAGCGGGAGCGAAGAAAGTGATCATCTCCGCCCCGGCGAGCGGCGAGGACAAAACGCTCGTGCTCGGCGTGAACGACCACGAGTACGAGGCCGGCGCGCATCACGTTCTCTCCAACGCCTCCTGCACCACCAACTGCGTCGCGCAACTCATCAAAGTGCTCAACGACGAGTTCGGCGTCCGGCGCGGATTGATGACCACCGTTCACGCCTACACCAATGATCAGCAGATCCTCGATCAGGTGCACCCGGATATGCGCCGCGCCCGCGCCGCCGCGCAGAACATCATCCCCACCAGCACCGGCGCGGCGAAGGTCGTCGGCGTCGTGATCCCCGAACTCAACGGCAAACTGCACGGCATGGCGCTGCGCGTGCCCGTTCCCACGGGCTCCATCACCGACTTCGTCGCCGACGTGGGGCGGGACGTCACGAAGGAAGAGGTCAACGAAGCGTTCCGCAAGGCCGCCGAAGGCCCGCTCAACGGCATCCTCGACTACACCGAAGACCCCATCGTGAGCAGCGACATCAGGATGAATCCCGCCAGTTGCATCTTCGACGCCGAATCCACGATGGTGATGGAAGGCAATATGGTCAAGGCGCTGGGCTGGTACGACAACGAGTGGGGCTACTCCTGCCGCACCTCCGACCTCGCGGCGATGATCGCGGAGAAAGGCGTCTAGGCCCGCGGCCCGGGCCGCTGGCGCGGAGCCGCCGAGAGCGAACTCCGCGCCAGCCCGCAGGCCGGCGCGACCGCTTCGCTATGGCCGCCGACACGCCCCCGAACTCCGACGCCGCGCCGCTTGCGCGCCCATCCGGCGTTTCGGAAGAGTTGGCGTGGCTGCGGTCGCGCCTCGCGGTCGCGCCTCGGTGGGCCGTCATCCTCCCGCTCATCCTCGTCGCCGCCCTCGCGCTGCGGCTGTACGGCCTCGACTGGGACAACGGCAACTTCTACCACCCCGACGAGCGCTCGTTCCTGCTGCGGGCTGCTTGCATGCACAGCGTGCTAACGGAATCCCCTGGATGGGATTCTTGCCAATCGCCTGAACTTCCTCCTGACCGACCGGGCTTCCCCGGCGTCGGCGCGTTCTTTGACAAAGACGCAAGCCCGCTCAATCCGCACTGGTTTCCGCTAGGCAGCATTCTCATTTATTTGCTGGTCGCCGTTCGTTTTCTGTTAGGACTGTTTATGGACGGCGTCGGTTTGAACGACCTCGCGCTCGCAGGAAGACTGCTCGCCGCGTTCGCTGACACCGCCACGACGGCGCTCGTGTTTCTGCTGGGCCGGCGGCTGTTCGGATCAGCTGCGGGACTGCTCGCCGCCGCGCTGACCGCTTTCGCCGTGGTCGCCGTCCAACTCGCGCACTTCTACCGCCCCGAGCCGTTCGTGCTCCTCCTCGCTCCGCTTGCGTTCTGGTGGATGCTCAACGCGCTTGATCGGAACCGATTGAGCGACCACGCTGTGCTTGGCGTCGTGATCGGCGCCACTTTCGCTTTCAGAGGCAGCAGTTTGCCGATGCTCGCGCCAGTTGCGCTGACATACCTCACGCTTGCTTGGCGGCAGCGCGCAATGGACGAGCCTGCGGCCCTCGCTTTCCAGCGCATTGCCCGGCCTGCCGCGCTTGCCGCAAGCGCAGGCATCCTCACGTTCTTCATACTCCAGCCTTACGCAATACTGGATTACCGACAATACTTAGGAGACCTCGCCGGGCAAGTCAATCTGGTCGGGAACGCGGGGAGCGTCCCTTTCACGCTCCAATATGTCGGCGCGCCGCTCACCGGGCTTTACGAATTGCGGCAGACCACCGTCTGGGGGCTGGGGCTGCCCCTCGGAATCGCGGCGTGGGGAGGGCTCGCCGTCAGCGCCGTCGCCGCGTTCCTCCGCCCGCGCGTCGGCGAGTGGCTGCTGCTGTCTTGGGTCGCCGTCTTTCTCATCAGCGTCGTTCCTCTCTTTGAAGTGAAGTTCCTGCGTTACGTCGCTCCCGTGCTTCCCGTGCTGATCTTGCTGGGCAGCCGCTGGCTCGTGGAAGGGCGCCGATTTGCCCAGGCGCGAAGCAGAGCGCTCGGATACGCGGCGGGCGTCCTCATCGCCGTCATCCTCGCCGCGACCGCCTTCTACGCGCTCGCTTTCGTGAACGCCTACCGCCACGACCACCCGGGCGAGCAGGCGTCGGCATGGATGAACGAGAACGCCCCCGCCGGAGCCATCATCCTTACGGACAACCACTGGGACGAAGGATTCCCCAACCTCGGCAGATTCAACGTCGCTCAACTCCCAATGTACGAGGGGGACACGACGGCCAAGGCGCGCGACGTCGCCGAGCAAGTCGCCAACGCCGACTACATCATGGCCTACAGCAACCGGCCCTGGGGCAGCATCGCCCGCGTTCCCGACCGCTACCCCTACAGCGCAGCCTATTACCGCGCGCTCTTCTCCGGCGAACTGGGCTATGAACTCGCGCAGGGCTTCACGCGCTACCCGGCCTTAGCGGGCGTGTCGTTCGTTCACGATCCTTTTACGCGGGCGGGCGTCGAACGCCCTGCGTCGATCCCAGGCGTGGAGACGGGGCCCGTAACCCTGAACCTCGGCTACGCCGACGAGAACGTCGTCAACTACGACCGCCCGCTCACGCTCGTCTGGCGGAACGCGGAGCGACTGAGCGCGGACGCCATCAGCGGCCTGATGCTCGCGGCGGACGCCCCCGCTCCGCCTGAGCGCGCCATCTTGAGCGACGCGCAGCGCGCGGCGCAGCGCGCGGGCGGAACTTGGACGGACATCTTCACTGAGACCGGCCCGAACGCCTGGGCGCCATGGCTCGTCTGGCTGATCGCAATCGAGATTATTTTCCTCGCCGCCCTGCCCCTCTCGGCTCGTTTGATGCGCCGTCTTCCCGACCGGGGCGTCGTTTTGGCCAAGCCGCTCGGGCTGCTGATCGTCGCGTGGCTGGCATGGATGGGCGCGAGCACGGGTTTATGGACGTTCTCCCGCGGAAGCGTCGCGCTTTCCGTTCTGCTGCTCGCGCTGGCCTCCGGCGTCGTCTTGCTCCGCAATCGCCGCTCGCTCGTCGCGCTGGCGAAACGCCGCTGGCGCTACATCCTGAGCGTCGAGGCGCTTTTCATCGCCGCCTACCTCGCTTTCACGCTGATCCGCGCCGCGAACCCCGACCTCTGGCATCCGTGGCGCGGGGGCGAGAAGCCGATGGACCTCGCCTACCTCACCGCCGTCGTGAAGTCGTCCGTGTTTCCGCCGTTCGATCCGTGGTTCGCGGGCGGGTTCATCAACTACTACTATTTCGGATTCGTTCCCGTCGCGGCGTTGATCCGCCTCACCGGCATCGCGCCGGAGGTCGCGTACAACCTCGCCGTATCCCTTCTCTTCGCGCTCACTTTCGCGGGCGCGTTCAGCGTGGGCTACAACGTCGCCGAGGCTCTGCGCCGGCGGAGCAAACTGAGCGCGCCCCCGTGGAGCGCCGCCGGAGCGGGCGCCGCCGCCGCCTTCCTCGTCGCGGTGTTCGCCAACGTAGACGGCGCGGCCCAACTTCTGCAAGGCGCGTGGCGCAGTTTCGGAGGGGAGCATTTCGGGCAGTTCGACTTCTGGCGCAGCAGCCGCGTCTTGTCCCACCCCGGCGAGTGGGCCAGCGTCACGGAGTTCCCTTTCTGGACGTTTCTTTTCGGCGACCTCCACGCGCACCTGATCTCGCTCCCGTTCCAGATGCTCGCCGTCGGCCTCGCGGCGAACGTCGCGCTGAGCGCAAGGAAGTCCATCCCCTTGCTCCGCCTGCTCCCCGCGCTGGCCGCGCTTGGGTTCGTTGTTGGATCGTTCGCCGCCGTCAACACGTGGGACGTTCCCGCTTACGCTCTGCTGAGCCTCGCCGCAATCGCCATTGCGCTGCTCACGCGGGGCGGCCCCCCGGAGCCGATGACGATTGCGAAGGGATTGTTCGCGCTCGCCTTCTTCTGGGCCGTTCTCTACGCCGCGTGGCTGCCCTTCCACCTGAACTTCGAGGCCGCCGCGTCCAGCGTGACCGTGAGTCAGTGGCGCACCGCCTTTTGGCGCTACGCCGCGACGCACGCGCTGCTCCTCTTCGCCGCCGTCTCATGGCTCGCCGTCGAGACGCGGCGCCTCGTCCTCGACGGAGCCGGGCAACGCGCGCTGACCGCCGCCGCCGCTCTTCCCGCAGTCGCGCTCGCCGTCTTCTTGAGCGTGGACGCGCTCCGGCAATGGACGACCGCCGCGGTCCTCGCGATGCTCATCGCAGCGGCGATGGCGGTCGGAGCCGTTCGCCTCGCCCGCCGGAACGAAGCCGCCGCGCCGATGCATCTGCTCTTGATCGCCGCTCTCGTTCTCGCGCTGGGCATTGGCCTCGGGGTCGAGTTCGTGACGCTCGAGAACGACATAGACCGGATGAACACCGTGTTCAAACTCTACCTAAACGCTTGGGCGCTCTTTGGAATCGTTGGAGGCGTCGGGCTGTGGCATCTCTGGGCGACGAAGGCGATTCCTCTTGGAACGCGGGGCGGGAAGGCGTGGGCCGCCGCGCTTGCGCTGCTCGCGCTTGCCAGCGCCGTGTATCCCGTGCTGGGGACGCGCGCGCGGCTCGCCGACCGATTCGATACGGGCGTTGGCGTCACGCTGGACGGGCGCGCCTACCAGCGATCCGCCGTCTACGGCGACCCGGGCGATCCCGACGCAGGCGCGCCGGGCGCGGAGTACGCGCTGATGCACGACGCGGAGGCGTTGGACTTCATCCGGGCCAACGTGGAGGGTTCGCCCGTATTCTTGGAAGGCGTTACGTCCCACGCCTACCGCTGGTATCCGCGAACGCCGACATACGCCGGTCTGCCGGTCGTCGTCGGCTGGCAATGGCACCAGATCCAGCAGCGCGGCATCGGCGGAGCGGAGCCGCAGGCCGTGCAAGCCCGAATAGCCGACGCGCGGCGTATGTACGAGACGGAGAGCCCCGCGCTGTTCCTCGATTTGGCGCGGAAATACCGGGTCGAGTACGTCTACCTCGGCCCTACGGAGCGCGTGTACTTCCCCGGCCCCGGCCTCGATAAATTCGACGCAATGACCGGCTCGTCGCTGGAGGTTTTCTTCACGAACGCGGAGGTGACCGTCTATCGCGTGCTTGGCGCAGGATAGGACGGCCGCTACGCCGTCGTCCGCGCGCTCGAACCTATGAGCCCGCCCCCCTTGCCTCGCCCTCCCGCGCAGCGCATCGCCCCCCTTGCCTCGCCCTCCCGCGCAGCGCATCGCCCCCCTTGCCCCGTCATTCCCGCGTAGGCGGGAATCCAGTCGGCGCGCAAGCGCCACACGGAGCGCGTAGCGCCCCGTCATTCCCGCGCAGGCGGGAATGACGGGGCCCTATGCCCGCGCCCGCCCGCGTAAGCGAGGCAAGCGCGGAATGTCAAGATAGGCCGCTGGCGCATTTCCCTCAGCATGTGGTATGCTCAGTATGTGGTATGCTTGCGTAGTATGCTTATGGGAATGATCCAACCGCTCGCGGCGTCCCCGCGAGGCCGCGTTCCGTGAAGGATGACTGACGAAACGCCGATAATAAAATACGGGCTCGCGCTGGCGGCGGCCCTCCTCGCTGTCTCCTTCTCCCTCGCATGCAGCCCGAGCGCCGAGCCCGACCTCCCCGACATCGAGGCCACCGTGGCTGCTTCGCTGCAGGCCACCGTGACCGCGCGCGAGGCGGAGCAGGCGCGCATAGACGCCGCCGTCGCCGCCACGGCCACTGCGGCCGCGCCTCCCCCCATCGCTTCTCCTCCTCCCGGCGCGACGCTCGTCGCGAGTTACACCGGCCCCCCCGTTCCCACCGTCGACCCGCAAGGCAGCCTGGTCGAACTCGTCGCCCGCCTGCGCCCCAGCGTCGTGAAAGTCACCACGCCCGACGCGTCGGGCTCCGGCGTCATCGCGCGAGTCAACCCCGGCCGCGACGCCGTCGTCGTGACCAACTACCATGTCGTCATGGGCGCGAAAGGCAACATCCGCGTCCGCGTCACCGACGGCGCCGTCTACGAGGCGACGCTGCGCGGCTACGACAAATCCCAAGACATCGCCGTGCTGTCCGTCTGCTGCTCATCCGACTTCCAAGCCGCCGAGTTCCGCGCTTCGCACCCGGAACAAGGCGAGGACGTCTTCACCATAGGCTACCCAATGGACGAAGACCAGCCCGTGATCACGCGCGGCATCGTCTCCGGCAAGGACTACGACGAGCAAAACCGCCGGTGGATTCTGCGAACCGACGCGCCGATGAACAGCGGCAACAGCGGAGGGCCCCTCGTATCGCTGGACGGCAAAGTCGCCGGAGTCAACACCTACGTCGTCAGAGAGGGAGAGCGCGGCGAGCGCGTCGAGGGCGCGGGCTTCGCCGTGTGCTCCCAAACCGTCTCCAATGCGCTCCCCACGCTGCTGTCCGGCGGCTTCTCCCAGCCCCCCCAGCAAACTCCCACCCCTACGGAGTTGCCCTCGCCGTCCGTCAGGGGAAACGGCGAGGGCCAATTCGGAACGTTCAGCGCGGACGTAGACCTCGCCGACTTCAGCGCGGTCGCGACGCTGCGAAACCCGTTCCCCCCAACGGATGGGATATGGAATCACGGCCTGCTTATCCGCAGCGCGGGGCTCGGCGGGTTCCAAGGCGTCATCGTCACGAGCGACGGTGATTGGTTCCACGTTCTGACCGAGGGAATCGGCACGCGGACGCTCGCCACCGGGCCCGCCCCCGCGCTCCGCTCCGGCGGAGGCGAGGCCAACGACCTCCGCGTCATCGCGTTCGGCGACCGCGGCTGGCTCTTCGTCAACGGCCAACTGACCGCGTCGCTCGATCTGAGTCCGGGGAACGCGAGAGGCGACGTCGCCGTCGCGACGCGCTACTTCCCGGACGACCCCGCCCTCGCGCCACGGCAGCCCGAATATAGCGGATTCGCCGTCCAAGAGATTCGCCCACTAGGCAGCGTCGCCGCGTCCGGCCAAATCGCCCACGCCGACACTCCGTACACCGCCCTGCAGCGGACTGGCGCGTCAGGGCGCGACTTCATCGCGGAAGCGACGTTCTCCAACCCCTACGACCCCGACGACGCCGGAGGCTGGGACTACAGCATCGGCTTCAGAAGCGACCCCGACCGGAGCAACGTCTTCCACTCGGTCCTGCTCAGCAATATGGGGATGTGGGAGCACGTCCGCCGCGACGGAGGCGGCGAGGCGTCCGACGAGAGGCGCGATGGGCATGCGTCCTTGCGCCTCGGAGCGGGCGGGCGCAACACGCTGCTGATCCTCGCGGCCGGGGGAGCGGGCGCGCTCTACGTCAACGGCGCGTTCGTCGCCGAACTCGACCTCAACGAAGGCCCGGCGAACGGCGAGATCTGGCTCGGAACCGGCAGTTATATGGGCAATCAGCGGGAAGGATCCGCGACCCGGTACGAAGGTCTCCGCGTCTGGTCGCTCGATTGACGGCGGACGCCCGCCGACAGGGAAGCGTTGACCGGCCCGCCCCCCGCAATTGAGCGTCGGCACGATCTCGACGCGCTGCGGGCGTTCGCAATGCTGCTCGGCATAGCGCTCCACGGCGCACTCTCGTTTATCCCCGGCGTATGGCCGGTCGAGGATTCCCAACAGTCCGGCGACCTGTTCGGGCTGCTCGTCTCGTTTATCCACGGCTTCCGTATGCAGTTGTTCTTTCTAATGAGCGGCTTCTTCACGGCGATGCTGTGGAAACAGCGCGGGTTGGGCCCCGTGCTCCGGCAGCGGTCTATGCGCGTGCTCCTGCCCCTGCTGATCGCTGCCTTCACCGTCATCCCCGCGATGAACGTCGTCATTGACGCGGTGTCCGACCCGGCGGCCAACGCCTCGGCGGCGTTCGGAGAAGCCCCCGCCGAAGACCCCCGCGCATCCCAAACCGCTGAATGGAACGTTTGGCTCGCTGCGGCGACGGGCGATCCGGCGATGCTGGACGCGACCCTGACGGCGGGAGCCGACCCGAACGCCCCCGACCCCACGTTCGGCGTGACGCCCCTGGCGTGGGCGGCGCTGGAGGGGCGGACCGAGGCGGCGGACGCCCTCCTGCGGCGCGGCGCGAAAATCGAGGGGCGGAACCGCGACGGCTCCACGGCGCTGCACAGCGCGGCGTTTATGGGCCGCGCGAACGCGGTCGCCGTCCTCCTGAGCGCGGGAGCCGACCCGAACGCGCGCAACGCCAACGGGGAGACGCCGCTCGACTCCGCGAAGGCCGGCCCTGAGGTCACGGCCTACATCGCCGGCTTGCTGCAGTTGACGTATGACGAGGACGAGACCCGGCGCGGACGCGCCGAGGCCGCCGCCCTGATCGCGGAGCGCGGCGGCGAGAGCGGAGCGGCGGGCTCGCTTGGCGCGAAGACGGAAGGCGAGGCCGCGCAAGGAACCGGCGCGGAGGGCGACGACTACAACTTCGTCGCGCCGTGGTATTGGGAATTCGTCTATTCGGACGCGCTCACGCTTGGCGGCGGCGAGGAGCCGTTCAACCTGATGCACACGCCGCTGTTCCACCACCTGTGGTTCCTCTGGTTCCTCGTGTGGCTCGTCGCGCTGTTCGCGGCGCTGGCGGCGCTATGGGACAAGTTCCGGTTGCGGTGGCCGCCGCTGCCCGCGCGCCTCGTCGCCTCCCCGTGGCTGCTCGCGTGGGCGTTGCCGCTGACGGCGGCGGCGCAATGGCTAATGGGCGTCGAGGGAATCGTGCCGGATTTCGGGCCGGACACCGCGACGGGGCTGATTCCGCCGCCCCACATCCTGCTGTACTACGCCATATTCTTCGGCTTCGGCGCGCTCTACTTTGGCCGCAACGAGGGCGGCGAGCGCATCGCGCGCGGCTGGCCCTGGATGCTCGCGCTCGGGCTGCTGCTCTTCCTCCCCGGCGTGATCTTCACCTACGGGGCGGACGATTCCGGCGCAGGCGTGAACCGGCCGCTGGCCGTGCTCGTCCAAACCGCGTACCCGTGGCTGATGACGCTCGGGCTGATGGGGCTGTTCCGCGCCCTGCTGCGCGAGGGGAGCCGCGCCGTGCGGTACGTCTCGGATTCGGCCTACTGGCTCTACGTGACGCACTTGCCGCTGATCATTCTCCTGCAATACGCCGTCGCCGGATGGGCGCTCCCCGCCGTTCTGAAATTCGCAATCGTCTGCGCTGCGGCGACCGCCGCGCTGCTGCTCGTCTATCAATACGGCGTGCGCTACACCCCCGTCGGAACGCTCCTCAACGGCAAGCGAACCCGCCCCCAGCGAACCGCGCCCGCCGCGGCGGAATAACGCCGCCCCCTTGCCCCGTCATTCCCGCGTCCCCTATCGTCTCGTCATTCCCGCGCAGGCGAGAACAACGGCAATGCAAGGCCGCCCTTCCGAGTCCGGCGGCGTGGGGCGCCGATTAGCGCAGCGCGGGCAGAACCTCCCGCGCCGCGAGCCGCATCGCCCCCTCCACGACTTCGCGCGGCGTGCCGGGCCATCCGAATCGCAGCGATGCGTGCGTGACGCCGATTTCGGCGAAACGCCGCAGGTCGGCGGTCACATCGTCCGGGCTGCCCACGATGAAACGCCCCGCAGCGAGTTCCTCGAACGGCGCCGTGAAGTCCTCCTCGCCCGGCAGCGCCTTGTCCTGCCCCCAAGCCGCGTAGGTCTTGTACTTGCCTTCCAAGAACGGGCGCGCCGTCGCTATCGCCTGCTCCCGCGTCTCCGCGACGAACGTCTCGCGCGACATCGGAAGCGCGTCCGGCGGCGGATGGTTATGCTCGGCGCGAACCTCTTTATAGAGGGCGACCTGCCGCGCCAGCGTCTCGTATGGAGCGTGCGGATTGAGATACCACGTCTCGCCCGTCCTAGCGATGCGCCGAACCATGCCGTCGCCGTTGGCGGCGATCCAGACGCGCGGATGGGGCCGCTGCACGGGCAGCGCGCCGATATGCGCGCCCGTAACCTGCGTGAAGCGCCCCGCGAACGTAACCTCTCCGCCTTCCCACAGCAACCGCGCCAAGCGGAGGTTTTCGAACATCCGCGCGATGCGGTCGCCGCGCGTGACGCCGAACGCCTCATATTCTTCGTCGCGGTAGCCCAGCGCGGCGTTGATGATCACGCGCCCGTTCGTGACCACGTCCAGCGTGGCGACGTCCTCCGCCATCTGCACGGGGTTCTGCAAGGGAACGAGGACGGTCGAGAGCACGTCCATCCCTTCCGCCTCCGCGCTGATTCGGGCGAGCGCGATGAGCGGCTGCATCATCTGATACGGATGCGAGAGGTAGTGCTGCCCGGCGTAGACGTACTCGAACCCCAACTCGCGCCCGACGCGCACGAGATGGAGCACGTCGGCGAACCGCCGCGTCATATCGCCGCCGCCAGTGTCCTGCAACAGGCCGGATAGAGAGAGCCCGAACTTCATAGGCCGCATCCTATCACCTCGCCCCCGTTCCCATGCGGCGCAGCCCCTAGCGGTATAATGGCGCGGCGATGACGACGCAGACGCAGGAATCCAACTCCTTGTTCGGGGCGAGCGCCAAGAACGTGAGCGCCGCGCTGACCCAACTCGCGCGCGGCAACGTGATGGCGCGCATCTGGGACAGAGACCACACCGTCTGGCGCGACGACCCCGCGGAGATCGCCGACCGGCTCGGCTGGCTCACGGTCTCCCGCGATATGACGGAGCGCTTGGGCGACCTGCGGAAGTTCGCCAACGAGGCGCGCAGGGAAGGCTTCACCGACGTCGCGCTCCTCGGAATGGGGGGCAGCAGCCTCGGCCCGGAGGCGCTCCGGCAGTGCATCGGCAGCGCGCCCGGCTACCCCTCGCTCACCGTCCTCGACTCCACGGTTCCCGCCCGCGTCGCGTCCGTCACCCGCGCGCTGGACCCGGCCCGAACGCTTTTCGTCGTCTCGTCCAAGTCCGGCGGCACCATCGAGCCCAACTCTTTCTACAAGCATTTCCGCGCCCTCGTGGAGAACGCGGTCGGCGAGGAGCGCGCCGGACGTCATTTCGTCGCCATCACCGACCCCGGAACGTCGCTTGCCGCGCTCGGCGCATCGCAGGGATTCCGCCGCGTCTTCGAGAATCCCGCGGACATCGGCGGACGCTACTCCGTCGGGTCGCTCTTCGGCCTCGTGCCCGCCTCGCTCTGCGGAATGGACTGCGCCAAACTGCTCGACCGGATGAACCAAATGGCCGCGCGCTGCGAGGCCGGCGTCGGAGCGCGGAAGAATCCGGGCGCGTGGCTCGGCGCGGCCATCGGCGCGCTCGCCCTCGCGGGGCGCGACAAACTCACTATCGCCGCCTCGCCCCCTATCGCAAGTTTCGGCCTCTGGGCGGAGCAGTTGATCGCCGAGAGCCTGGGAAAGGACGGCAAGGGCGTCGTCCCCGTCGTCGGAGAGCCGCTGCTCGATCCGGACGCCTACGGCGACGACCGGGCGTTCGTTCACGTCCGGCTCGCCGACGCGGAGAACGCCGCCGAAGACGTCGCGCTGGAGCGGCTGCGCGGCGCCGGGCATCCGGTCATCACGCTCGACTTGGACGACGAATACGACGTCGGCGCGGAGTTCTTCCGCTGGGAAATGGCGACCGCCGTCGCCGGCCATACCCTGGGCGTTCATCCCTTCGATCAGCCAAACGTTCAGCAAGCGAAAGACGCGACCAGCCGGATGCTGCAGACCTACGTGAACGAGGGCGCGCTTCCCGCTGCGGAGAGCGGCTCCGCCGCCGACCTGATTGCGGAGGCGTCCGGCGGCGACTATCTCGCCGTGATGGCCTACGCGGAAGAGACGGAGGGCGTCACCCGCGCCGTGGACACGCTCCGCAAGCACGTGATGCGGCGGCATCGGATAGCCGTCACGCTGGGCTACGGCCCCCGCTTTCTCCACTCCACCGGCCAACTCCACAAAGGCGGCGCGAACAACGGCCTGTTCCTGCAACTGGTCGACGGCGCCGGGCGCGATCTCCCCATACCCGGGGAGCCGTTCGGGTTCGGCGCGCTCGCCGAAGCCCAGGCCATTGGCGACTACGAAGCGCTCAAGGCGGCCGGCCGTCGCGTCGCCCGCGCGCGGCTGGAAGGCGACCCCGAGGCGGCGATTCTGCGGTTGCTGGGGAGCCTGTGAGCGTTCCGTTGCGGAAGCAGGAACCTACTGGAGACTCCACCTTTGCCGGTGATGGAGAGCGGCGAATGACCGTTTGCTTCGTTGCCTGCGGCGTCAAGAAAGCGGCGCGCCCAATGACGGCGTCCATGCTGTACATTGGGTCTTTCTTCAGAGCCAATCGGGAGTACGCCTCTCGCGTTGCGGACCGTTGGTATATCTTGTCGGCGAAGCACGGCGTCCTGCATCCGGACCAAGTGATCCGCCCTTATGATTGCCCAATCGCCGCGTTCACGGCGGATGAGCGCGAACAGTGGGCGGCTCGTGTTTGGCGGCGGATGGAGCCGCTTATCGAGGGCGCGGAGCGTATCATTCTGCTGGCGGGCAAGAATTACGTCGCCCCGTTGCTGCCGCGCCTTGAGGGCCGGGTGCTCGATGTCGAAGGCAATCCCTTCATGGTGATGCGGCGATTGAAAGCGTTGCGCGAGGAAGCGTGAATGAAGACGCGGATCAAAGCGTCGCGGCGCGTGACGGCGCGAGCGTGAGACAGGAGCGAAAATGGCCCGCGCGGCGCGAACGAGCATCGTCATCTTCGGCGGAACGGGCGACCTCGCCCAGCGCAAACTGATTCCTGCGCTCTGCAACCTGCGCCGCAAGGGGCGGCTGGGGGACAACGTCAATATCGTCAGTTTCGCGCGCGCCGACTACGACGACCGCGCCTACCGCGCCCTGATGCTCAACGGCGCCCGCGAACTCGGCGGGCTAGCCCTTACGACGGAGGAATGGGAGCGGTTCGCCGCCTCTCTCCATTTCGTCCACGGCGATCTGGCCGACCCCGCCGCGTTCGAGGAACTCGGGCGTTTGCTGGCGGAATTGGAGGGGTCGCAGGGCGCGAACCGCCTCTTCTACTTCTCCATCGCGCCCCGCTTGCACGGCGTCGCAGCGCAGGGCCTGCGGAACGCCGGCCTGTGCGGCGAAGAGAACGGCCACTGGCGCAGAGTGATCATCGAGAAACCCTTCGGTCAGGACGAGGAGTCGGCGCGCAACCTCAACCGGACGCTGCAGGGCGCCTTCCAGGAAGACCGGATATTCCGCATAGACCACTACCTGGGCAAAGAGACCGTCCAGAACATTCTCGTGCTGCGGTTCGCCAACGCAATCTTCGAGCCGATCTGGAACCGCAACTACGTGGACAATGTGCAGATCACCGTCGCCGAATCCGTCGACGTCGAGAACCGCGCCGGCTACTACGACTCGTCGGGCGTCGTGCGGGATATGATCCAGAACCACCTGATGCAGTTGATGTGCCTCGCGGGGATGGAGCCGCCGGAGTCGCTCACGGCGCACTCGCTGCGCGACCGCAAGAGCGATATGCTGCGCGCCGTCCGCCGCTGGTCGCCAAGCGAGTTCAGCCGCAACGCCGTGCGCGCGCAGTACGAGGGCTACCGAGACCACCCCGGCGTCGCGCCCGGCTCCCGCGCGCCCACCTACGCCGCCCTGCGCCTCTACGTCGACAACTGGCGCTGGCACGGCGTCCCCTTCTACCTGCGCTCCGGCAAGGCGATGGCCGACAAAGTCTCGGAAGTCGTCGTTCAGTTCAAGAGCCCGCCGCTCTCGATGTTCCGCCGGCTCGGAGGAAGCGGCATCGCCCCCAACGTCCTCTCCATCTGCGTCCAGCCCGGCGAGGGCGTCCATCTCCAGTTCGACACCAAAGCGGTGGACGCGGGATTCATCACGCAGGTGGTGGATATGGAGTTCCACTACCGCAAACTGAGCGAAGAGGACGCGCTGCCCGAAGCCTACGAGCGCCTCATCGAGGACGGGTTGGAGGGCGACGCCAGCCTCTTCCTCCGCGCCGACCAGATAGAAGAGGCGTGGAATATCGTCGACCCGCTTCTCCGCTACTGGGACGCTCACGCCGACGTCGAGATCGAGACGTACCCCCGGCGCTCCTGGGGCCCGCTCAGTGCCGACCGCCTGCTCCGCCGCTCGGGATCGGTTTGGCAATCGCCCTGCTCGGCGCATCGCCAGCGCTAGCGCGCCGAAAGTGCTCCCAGTAGGTTCACCGGATTCGCCGAGAATGACGGGCAGGGGCGGGGACGACGATGCGCAGCGCGCAGTGCCCGGCGGCGGGTATGAAGCCCGATCAGCGCGGCCGCCGCTATCTCATAGCGCGCCGATTGCGTCTAGGTCGGGCACCGCCAGCGCAGACGCGCCGGGAACGATGCGCTTGACGAGCCCGGCGAGCGTTTTGCCGGGGCCGAACTCGACGAAGCGCGCGACGCCCGCCGACGCCATATATTCGACGGAGCGGCTCCAGTGGACGCAGCCGCAGAGTTGGGCGGCGAGTTCCTCGCGCAGCGCCTCCGGCTCGTCAATGGGGAGCGCGGTCGTGTTGGCGACGACGGGAGCCGAGGGGCGTGCGAGCGCGGCGCCGGAGAGTGCGCGCTCCAGGCCCGCCTGCGCCGGACGCATCGCCTCGGTGTGAAACGCGCCGGCGACGTCGAGGGGAATGGCGCGGCGCGCCCCGGCCGCTTTTGCGTTGGCGACCGCCTGCTCGAGGGCGGCGTTCGGGCCGCCGATGACGATCTGCTCGGCGGAGTTGACGTTCGCCACTTGCGCGCCGGTTCCCTCGCAAGCGCGGAGCGCCGGCTCGAGCGTCAGACCGATAAGGGCGGCCATGCCGCTAGGGGTCTCGTCGCAGGCCGCCTGCATCAGTTCGCCGCGCGTCCGCGCAAGGCGAACTCCGTCGGCGAGGGAGAGGGCTCCTGCGGCGACGAGGGCGGCGTATTCGCCGACGCTGTGCCCGGCGGCGAACGCCGGGGCGGGCGCGGCGGGCCCGAGCCGCTCTTCGGCGGCGCGGAGCAGCGCGACGCTGACGCAGAGGATGGCGGGCTGCGCGTTCTCCGTCCGCGTCAGTTCGACGGCGGGGCCCTCCAGAATGAGGCGCGTCAGCGGCATGCCGAGCGCGGCGTCGGCTTCGTCGAAGACGGCGCGGGCGGCGGCGAAGCCCGCGTAGGCGTCCGCGCCCATTCCAACGGCTTGCGCTCCCTGCCCGGGGAAGAGGAAGGCGGTGGTCATCGGCAGGCGAGGCTAGGAGAGGTCGCTGTCCATCCGGAGCGCGTCGCGTCCGCGGTAAAAGCCGCAAGACGCGCAGGCGTGATGAGGCTTCATCGCCTGGCGGCAGCGCGGGCACTCGACCAAAGGAGCGAGCGTCCTGTGCTGGTGGGCGCGATGCGTGCCGACGCGGGACTTGGAGCGTTTTCTCTTTGGCAGCGGGGGCATTTGTTCCTCTCTCCCTCGTTCTCTCTCGTTCTTGCGCGGCGCGCAAGCCTCCTATGCGGTCAACTCCCGCAGGGCGGACCATCGCTGATCGAGATAGCGCTCGCAGGAGCATTCGCTCTCGTTCAGGTCGGCGCCGCACTCCGGGCAGATTCCTTTGCAATCCTCTTTGCAGACGGGGGCCAGTTCGGTGGCCGCCAGCCTGTACTGCCGCAGCGCGTCGCTCAGGTCGAGCACGTGCCGCTCGTCTATGCTGTTCGCGTCGGCGTCCTCATCGTGCGCATAGCGGAGTTTGGCGCCGGTCGAAACGTCCACGCTGGGGAGGAACACGTCGTCCACCTGCGCCTCCGCCCGCGACGCGAACGGCGCCAGGCACCGGCTGCAAACGCGCTCCTCGGCGTAGGAGACAGGGCCGGACGCCCAAACGCCCTGGTCCGTCCGCGTGAGCCGCAGCGCCGCGCGAACGTAGGCCGGAGGCCCGTCGTCCGTTTCCAGTTCGGGGCCGTCGACCTCGAACATTCGGGCCGCGCCGACGCGCTCCTTGAGCAGTTGCGCGACGTTCACTTGCAACTGCAGTCCCATCGCCGAATCCTTCCGCGCGCCCACGATCTTCTAGACCGCGCCGCGCGCAAGCGCAGTATAGCACAGCGGAACGGCTGCGGGTTGCGCGTCCGGCGGCGGGGGCGTATGATGCTTGCGGTCCTTCGCCCGTTGGGCGGCTCAGCGGACTCGCAGGAAACAACCGAGGGATAGGGAGGAATGATGAACAAGCAGACAATCGTCGTCGCGACGCTCGGCGCCGTCGCTCTGATTTTGGCGCTCGTCGCGCTGACGATGACCGTCAACTACCGCAACACGGCGAACACGAACCAGACGAACATCGAGGGGCTTGTCGCGCAGGTCCAGGACGAGCAGGAGCAGATCAACGCCCTCCGCGATAAGGAGCACGAGGACATCGCGGCGGTGATGGCGCGGCTCGACGACGAGCAGGAGCAGATCAACGAACTCCGCGACCAAGAGCACGAGGACATCGCGGCGGTGATCGCGCGGCTCGACGACGAGCAGGAGCAGATCAACGCACTCCGCGATAAGGAAATCGCCGACGTCAAGGCTCTGGTCGCCCGGCTCGACGACGAGCAAGAGCAGATCAACGACCTCCGCGACAAGGAGCACGACGACATCGACGCGGTGATCACCCGGCTCGACGACGAGCAGGAGCAGATTGACGCGCTCCGCAAAAAGGAGATCGACGACATCAAGGCGCTGGTCGCGCGGCTCGACAACGAGCAGGAGCAGATCAACGACCTCCGCGACAAGGAGATCGCCGACATCAAGGCGCTGGTCGCGCGGCTCGACACGGAGCAGGAGCAGATTGACGCGCTCCGCAAGCGCGTGGAGGCGCTCGAGCGCGGAAGCGGGAGCGCGGTCAGCGGGTCCAGAGGAGGCTGATGGGCAAGATCAACGTTGCGGTCGTTGGGGTAGGCAACTGCGCCTCCTCGTTCGTGCAGGGGCTTCAGAAGTACCGGGAAGCCCCCACGGATGAGTTCGTCCCCGGTTTGATGCACCCGGAGATGGGCGGCTATCACATCGGCGACATTGACGTGGTGGCCGCGTTCGACGTGGACAGGACGAAGGTCGGGAAAGACCTCTCGGAGGCGATTTTCGCGGGGCGCAACAACACCGTGAAGTTCGCCGACGTGCCGAAAACGGGAGTCAAGGTCGAGCGCGGCATGACCCACGACGGCATCGGCAAGTACCTCTCCGGCGTCGTCAAGAAGGCCGACGGGCCGACCGCCGACATCGTGAACATCCTCAGGGAGCGCGAGGTCGACGTGCTGATCAACTACCTGCCCGTCGGCTCCGAAGAGGCGACGAAGTGGTATATCGAGCAGGCGCTTCAGGCGCGGGTCGGGGTGGTGAACTGCATACCCGTCTTCATCGCGCGGGAGCCGTACTGGCAGAAGCGCTTTCAGGACGCGGGCGTCCCCATCGTGGGCGACGACATCAAGTCGCAGGTGGGCGCGACGATCACGCACCGCGTGCTGACCAACCTGTTCCGCGACCGGGGCGTCAAGGTGCTCCGCACCTATCAGTTGAACTTCGGCGGCAACACCGACTTTATGAATATGCTGGAGCGCGAGCGGCTGGAGTCCAAGAAGGAGTCCAAGACGAACGCGGTCACCTCGCAACTGCCCTACGACTTGGGCGACGACAACGTCCACGTCGGCCCCAGCGACTACGTGCCCTGGCTGGAGGACCGGAAGTGGTGCCACATCCGGATCGAGGGGCAGACGTTCGGAGACGTGCCGCTCAACCTCGAGTTGAAGTTGGAAGTCTGGGACAGCCCGAATTCGGCGGGGGTGGTCGTGGACGCCGTGCGCTGCGCGAAGATCGCCCTGGACCGGGGGGTCAGCGGGCAATTGGAAGGGCCGAGCGCGTACTTTATGAAGTCGCCCGCGCGTCAGCATTCCGACGACGACGCCCGCGACTTGGTGGAGTCGTTCATCGTGGACGGCGCGCCGAAGGGGACGGAGGACTAGCGCGCCGCGCCTTCTCCTTGAACGCGTCGTCTGGCGGCAGGCGGGACATTTGAACGAGGCATCGGCGACGGTCGGCAGGCCGCAGCGGAACGACGGCCGGAGGGCGCTGAAGGTCGCGCTCGTCTCGCCCTACGACTACGGCACGCCTGGGGGCGTGAACGACCATATCGCCAACCTGGCGCGCGAACTGCGGGCGAAGGGACACGGCGTCACGGTCATCGCTCCGCTGGCCAACGCAGGGGAGCGCGTCCTCGAGCCCGGCTTCATTCCGATGGGCAGGCCGGTGCCGGTGCCGAGCGGCGGCGCGGTGGCGCGCATCTCGTTCTCCGTTTGGCTGGAGCCGCGGGCGCGCCAACTGCTGCGGCGGGAGCAATTCGACATCGTGCACCTGCATGAGCCGATGACGCCGGCGCTGCCGCTGGCGTTTCTGCACAACTCGCAGGCGGTCAACGTCGGCACGTTCCACACGTTCAAGGGCTCGCGGTTCTACCGTCCGTGGGGGCGGCTGAGCCGCCGGTGGTTCCGCAAACTCGACGGGCGCATCGCCGTCTCCAAGCCTGCGATGGACTTCGTCAGCAAGTTCTATCCCGGCTCCTACGAGATCATTCCGAACGGGGTGGACGTGGAGCGTTTCGCCGGCGCGAAGCCGCTGGAGCGGTACGCGGATGGCAAGGTCAACATTCTCTTTCTGGGGCGTATGGAGCGCCGGAAGGGGCTGAAGTATCTCGTGATGGCGTACAGCCGCCTGAAGTGGCGCTACCCCAACATCCGCCTGATCGTCGTAGGGGGCGGCAACCCGGGCGAGGACATTCACTCGCTCGTGAGCGAGCGCAACCTGCAGGACGTCGAGTTCGCGGGGTCGGTTTCGGCGGACGACGTTCCGCGCTACTACCAGTCGGCGCACGTGTACTGCGCGCCGAACACGGGGCGCGAGAGTTTCGGGATCGTGCTGCTGGAGGCGATGGCCGCAGGGAAGGCGATCGCCGCCTCGCGCATAGACGGATTCAGCCGGGTGCTCTCGCACGGAGTCGAGGGCCTGCTCGTTCCGCCCAAACGGGAAGCCGACCTCGCGGACGCGCTTGGGCGGCTCGTCGCGGACGCGGGCCTGCGGCGCGAGATGGGCGCGCGCGGGCGCATCACCGCCGAGCAGTACCGCTGGGATACCGTGGCCGAGCGCGTGCTGGAGCATTACCGCGCGCTGCTTTGGCGGCGGGCGCAGCAAGAGGCGCCCCAATGAAGGCGCAAGCCCCCCGGCTGCGGCTGCGGAGCGCGGCCGAGCGGTTCGTCGCGCATCCCATCGCCCGCGTTCTCATCGCGCTGCGCGTCCATCCGAACGTTCTGACGCTTGCGGGATTCGGCGTCGCGGCGGCGGCGGCATGGCTGCTCGCCGACGGGCGGATCTTCGCCGGAGGCGCGGTTATGCTCGCAGGCGCCGCGATGGATATGCTGGACGGCTCCGTCGCGCGGCTCTCCGGCAAAGCCTCGGCGTTCGGCGCGTTCCTCGACTCGGTGATGGACCGGCTGGGCGAGGCCGTGGTCTTGTTCGGGCTGGCGGTCTTCTATGCGCGGGGCGGCCACGAACTCGGAGCGCACCTCGCGTTCGGCGCGCTGGTCGCGTCGTTGATGGTGAGTTATATGCGGGCGCGGGCCGAGGGGCTGTTCGGTGGGCAAAGCGACGTGGGATTTCTCGGCAGGCCGGAGCGGGTGGTCGTTCTGGGCGCCGCGCTGCTGCTGGGCTATCCGCTCTATGGCTTGGGCGCGATCACGGCGCTGGGAGCGCTGACGATGGCGCAGCGCGCCTGGCACGTCCTACGCGCCGCGCGCGGCGCGTAGGGGGCTGCGCGCCGACTGGATTCCCGCCTACGCGGGAATGACGGACAAGGGGGGCGCTTTGGAGACGGGGCGCGCAGCGCCCTAGTTCGCGTCCTCTCCTTCGCCCGCCGCGAGACGCGCGGCGCGCAGCGTGTTCGTCAGCAGCATTGCTATCGTCATCGGGCCGACGCCGCCCGGCGTTGGGGAGATAGCCGACGCCTTCTCCGCAACCGCATCGTAGTCCACGTCGCCCACGAGCCGGTAGCCGGACTTCCGGCTCGCGTCCTCCACGCGGTTGATGCCGACGTCGATCACCACCGCGCCGTCCGCGACCATATCGGCGGTGAGCGCGCGCGGCTTGCCGATCGCCGCGACCACGATGTCGGCCTGGCGCGTGATCGCGCCCGCGTCCGGCGTTCCCGTATGGCAAACGGTGACCGTTGCGTTCGCCCCCGCCGCTTTTTGCATCAGCAGAACGGCGAGCGGCTTGCCGACGATGTTGCTGCGCCCCAGAATCACCACGCGCTTGCCGCCGGGGTCGTTGCCGGATCGGACGAGCATCCGCTGCACGCCCGCCGGCGTCGCGGGGAGGAAGCGCGGGCTGCCCTCCAGCAGGCGTCCGCCGTTGATCGGATGCATGCCGTCAACGTCCTTGTCCGGGTCTAGCGCGAGAATCGCCTCGCGCTCGCTGATGCGCGGGGGCAGCGGAAGTTGCACGAGGATGCCGTGAAAGCGCGCGTCGGCGTTGAGGCTGCGCAAAAGGCGCAGCAACTCCTCTTGCGGCGTCTCGCGGGGCAGCGCGAACGTCTCGCTGAATATCCCCGCCTCGTCGCAGGCGAGCCGCTTATTGCGGACGTAGACGGCGGACGCGGGGTCGTCGCCGACGAGCACGGCGGCGAGGCCCGGCGTGACGCCGGAGCGCTCGCGCAGCGCACGGACGCCGTCCGCGACCTCCGCCCGAATCTCCTCCGCCATTCGTTTGCCATCCAGCACGGTCGCGGCCACTCGTCGCCCTCCGCCAATAGTCTGCCCACGATGATACCAGCCGCGCCGCGCCGCCCTGCGCCGACGAATCCGCCCGCTTGCAATGGTCGCTAGGAGGCAAAGCCGCAGGAGAGGGTTGCCCCACGCCAATTCGCCATAGCGTGTAACATTGCCCCGACTGGCGCGGCAGCGCAGGAGGCAACGCCAATGGTATCCGTCATCAGCGAACGGGGAGAGAGGTCGCTTCGGAGCCTGGTGAACCTCGACCAGGGGCTCATCTCGCGGGAGATCTACGTCGACGAGGCGATCCACCAGCAGGAGTTGGAGCAGATCTTCGCCCGCGCCTGGCTCTTCCTCGGCCACGAGAGCCAGGTTCCCAACCCCGGAGACTTCGTCGTCTCCAGAATGGGCGAGGAGGAGATCATCGTGACGCGGGACAGGAAGAACGTGATTCACGCCTTCCTGAACACCTGCCGCCACCGCGGAATGAAGGTGTGCCGCTACGACGACGGCAACACGCTCGTCTTCACCTGCCCTTTCCACGGGTGGAGTTACGACACCGACGGGCGGCTCGTCGGCGTGCCCCATCACAAGCAGGCGTACCGCGAGGAACTCGATAAGAGCGCGTGGGGGCTGCACGAGGTCGCGCAACTCGCCAACTACTACGGGTCGCTCTGGGCGACGTGGGACAGGAAAGCCCCGCCGTTCGAGGACTACCTCGGCGTCTACGCCCCCACCATCCGGTGGTGCTTCGAGAGTTCCGGCGGCGAGGACAATGGCGTCGAACTCTTCAATCCCGCCACCAAGTGGCGCATTCCCACGAATTGGAAGTTCCCCGGCTTCTCGTTCGACGGCGACAGCGCGCACGGCGCGATGACGCACCGCTCCGTGAATGTCGCCGCCATCGGGCCGCAGGGCGAGTTGCAAGGCGGCAGCCGCAGCGGAATCAAGGCGCCGTTCCCCGCGACGTCCTACGAAATGACAATCCCGGAACTCGGGCATGGCGGGCACAACTATATGTACGAACTGCCGGGGACGCCGGAGTATATGGACACGTGGCAGACGGAGTCCCCGGAAGTCGACGCCTACTACCGCGAGCAGCGCGAGAAGAAGCAGGCGCGCTACAAAGACGCCCATCTGCACGCGGGCAACGGCGGCACCGCGCTCGTCTGGCCGAACGTCAACATCCAGCCGCACCGCATCCTCATCTGGCACCCGCACGGCGTCGGCGTCACGGAGTCGTGGCGGCAGTACCCGGTGGACCGGAAAGCCCCGCAAGTCGTGAAGGACGCGCAGCGCCGCTATATGATGCGCTACGGCGGGCCCACCGGCCTCACCGAGTCCGACGATATGGAGAACTGGAACTACGCCTTCCCCGCGAGCCTCGGAACCATCGCGCAGCGCCTGCCCTACAACTTCCAAATGGGGCTGCATCACGAGTTCACCGACGACCGCTTCCCGGGGATGAGGTTCAACTTCCGCATCGCCGAGGAGAACCAGCGCTCCCGCCTCCGCCGCTGGGTCGAGTTTATGGAGGCCGGCTCCTGGGACGACATCTACCCCGTCCATCCCATGAAGAACACGGAGCGCTAAGGCGCAGGGAAGGAACCCCGTTGCAGAAGAAATCGTCCGCGCACAACCCCGCCGTCTGTTTCGGCGTCGTCCTCATCTTCGTGGGGGCGTTGTTCCTGCTGGTGAACTTCACCGGCTTCAGCATCGGGTTCGGCAGGTGGTGGCCGGCCATCCTCATCGTCGCCGGCCTCGTGGACTTGCTGTCCAACCGCTCGCGTTGGTTCCGGGGCGCGGGAACGCTGAGCCTCGGCGCGCTCTTCCTTCTCGACACGCTCAACATCTGGGACGTGCCGTGGCGTCTCCTCTGGCCGATTCCCATCCTCGTCATCGGCTTGTCCATCATCTTGGGCGTGGCGAAAGGGCGGGCGCGGCGAAAGGAACTGCCCATGGAGGCGGCCGGGCTCGACGGCCTCGACGTCAACGCGACGTTCGGCGAGCGGGCGCAGTCCGTCGTAGACCAAAACTTCCCGGGCGGGCGCGTCAACGCCGTGTTCGGGCAGGCGCAAGCCGACCTCACGCAGGCCGGCCTAGCGAACGGCGAGGCGACGGTCAACGTATCGGCGGTCTTCGGCAGCGTCGTCATCCGCGTCCCGGCGGACTGGGCGGTCGACCTCCGCGCCGGCGCCACGTTCGGCGAGGTCGCGGACAAACGCCCCCAGTCGGCGCCCGCCGCCCCGAACGCCACGCTCATCATAACCGGCTCCGTCACCTTCGGAAGCATCGAGATCAGGCCTTAGACCCGCAGAGAGGAGCGGCGCGCTATGACCACCGGCAACGCCAGACAGAAGGGCGAAGACCTCATCAACGTCAACAACACCGTCATCCTCACCAACCTTCCGGTGGGGCAGCGGATCAAACTGCGCGACGGAGCCGTCGCGGAAGTCGTCGCCAACCCCCGCGACGGCGGATGGGTGCGGGCGAAGTTCATCGAATCGCCCGCCGCCCCGTCGCTCGCCGGAACCGAAGAGATGGTGTTCGCCACCGACGTCGTGGGCGTTGAGGAGTCGTCCGTCGCGGCGCCGTCCGCCGGGCCCGGCGCGGCGGCCTCCCCCGCAGCCGACGCCCGCCTCGCGCAGCCGGTCGTCATCGCTCCCACCGACGAACTCACGCTCGAGCGGCTCCTCTTCGAGCGCGAGATCGAGCGCTTCCTCCTCCGCGAGGCCGAACTGCTCGACGACCGCCGGTTCGACGACTGGCTCGCGCTCGTCGCCGACGACGTCCACTACCATATGCCCGTGCGCCGCAACGTGAAGTTCGGAGAGCAGCGCCGCGAGAACACCAGCGCCGCGTCCGAAATCTCCTGGTTCGACGAGGGCAAGCGAACGCTCGCCGGCCGCGTCCGGCAGATCAACACCGGCCTCCACTGGGCCGAGGAGCCTTTCTCTCGCGTGCGCCACATCATCGCCAACGTGCAGGTCGGCGCGGAGCGGGACGGCGAGGCGCCCGTCCGCAGCAACTTCTTCGTGTGGACGAACCGCCTCCACGACGAAGTCAACGTCTTCGTCGGAACGCGCCACGACGTCCTGCGCCGCGACCCGGAGACCGGCTGGAAGATCGCCCGCCGCCTCATCCTGCTCGACCAAAACGTGCTGCTGTCCAAAGTCATCACGACGTTTTTCTAGGCGCGCGCGATGCCCCTCACTGCGGAATGGCGATCCTTCGGCGAATTCGACGTCGTGCTCGTGCTCGACGAGAGCGGCGCCGTGCGCGAGGCGATCACCGCCGAGCCCGCAATCCTGCGCGAATTCCTCACCGGAATGGACGGCCTGCGCTCCTGGCGCGGCGACCATGCCATCGAGGGCGAGCGGCGCGGCCCCGAGCCGTGGGGCGCGCTCGTGATGGCGCGCGCGGAGTCCGGCGAGATCATCGAGATGGACCCGGAGCGCTTCTGGGCGGGCATCCACATCTGGTTCCGCTCGCGCGGCGTCGACTACGACACGCCCATCCCCAGCGCGTGATGCGGCGCGTGGCGGGCGCGCGCTGGGCGATGCTGTTCCTGTCCGGGCTGCTAGCGGCCAGCGCAGGATGCGCGCAAATGGAGCCTGCCGCGCCGCCGTCGCCGCTCGCGTCAACTCCTACTTCCGCTCCCGCATCCGTGGCCGCGCCTACGTCTACTCCCACCCCTGCGCTTACTCCGACGCCAACGCCGACGGCGATTCCTCCGCCTCCGCTCGAAGAGTGTTATACGGAGATTGACCCCAACCTGGTTGTTCCCAAGCCGCGCCCATTCCCGACGCTGGTTCCGCCGCCGCCCGCCATTCCGCCTTCGCTGGAAAGCCTGCTCTTCCATTCGCAAGCAATCGTTCGCGGCTCGGCGATGGATGCGGCGGTCAAGACGAAGCGCGTGCGCCCCGACCGGTGGGACGCGGAACGGTCGGGCACGACGACTGGCCGACTGATGCCGGGGTGCGCGGCGACGCTGCAACTGCAGTTCGGCGTAACCGAATATCTGAAGGGCTCCGGGCCCGACCGGATTCTCATTGAGGACAATCTTAGCAACCGGTACGACGTGAGCGGCGGGTCTCTCCAGTACTTGACGGACGGCCAGGCGCGCTACGCGGCTTGGGCTTGGTGGAACACGCAGGAAGGCGCCCCCAGGCGCAAGGACGGCGTGCTCTTTCTGCCCAAACTCAGTCAGGACGGGGTGGCCGGGGCCTCGTTGCTGAGCCGCGGAGACTCTTACGACAGACATTGGGTTCCCGTGACGGCGGAGACTTGGCTTTCCGCCGATCAGAACGAAGGCGCGCCGCGATCCTACTCGGAGTCCGGCCCGCCGGGAGAAGGGAGCTCCCCGGTCGTTATGCCGCTCGCCGACCTCCGTTCGCGGATAGCGGCGTTCGACGCGCTATTGCAGAAGGGCGAGGGCGTGGACGGCTATACGGACTGCATCGAATGGACGATTAGAGCCGAGGCGGCAGAACGCAGGGACCGGGCGCGCTACGGGCCCGACTACAAACCGAGCCCATACGCGCGGGGAGACCAAATGCCGTCAGGGTTGCCGGCGGGAGCGGGAATCCGCAAGGATCGGCAGTACTACAGCGCCGGCTACGAGACCATCCGGCTCGAGGGCCCCGACCATCGTCATTTCACGATTGAGATCGTTGACGACGACGATTCGTCCGGCAACGGGTACTACGCGGCGCTTACGGCTGCACGGCCTCTACCTGCCGGGACATACCGGTTTTCCGCATGGTCACAAAGTTATGAAGAGACGCTTTGCGATTTCACGGTGAACGGCTACGCGCTCTCCCCTTTCACCACGGGGTGGATAGTGGAAGTTGTCCCATCGGCGCAGGGAACGCTGCACGAGGCGTTCTTCGACCCCGTAGCGTCGGACGGATTCATAGGAGCCTCCGCGGCAACCGGCGTCTTGTCTCCTGCGGGGTTTTCAATCAACGGAGAAGCCGGCGTCATAGAATCTATGGGCTGGGAGGCGGGACTCATATCGCTGGAGGCGTCCGCTCCTGCGGCGCTAATCGGATACGACGTAGACGTCATTCTCCCCGACGCCTCAATTCTGCGAACGCTCTCCGCGTCCGACGCCAAGTTGGACGGCGAAAGAGGCGCGCTGACTTGGGAGGCGCGGGACCCTCCGTGGCGCGGCGGCGAGAACCTTATGCTCCGCATCCGCGCCGCAGGCCCCGTCCCCGTCGTCCCTGCCCCAAGGGCATGGGTTCCCGCTGTGCTCAACCTGACCGCCGCGGTCGGAACGTCCAATCATCCCGACTACAAGGACAGAGGCGTGGCGATTCTGCAGTGGGAAGCTGGTGACGGCGTAGGCGGCGCCGACCCCGAACTGCAGCAGTGGTACAGCGCAACACAGGAATGGGGCGACCTTCCGACGACGCTCAACCGGACCCCATCGCCGTGCAGTACGGCGAGTCGGAAACTATCATCTACGGGCTTGCTCCTGGAAACTCCTACTCCTACCGCGTCAGATTCGTGAACCGTTACTACACAGGCGCGGACCTCCATGAGTCCGAGTTTTCCGAGTGGGCGTATGTCTCCATAGCAATTCCTGGGCCGGCGCCCTCCGCCGTAGCAACCCCAACCCCGCCGCCCATCCCGTAAGCCGCCGGCGGCGCTCGCGCGGCGTCGACTACGACACGCCCATCCCCAGCGCGTGATGCGGAGGGCTCCCCATCCCCCGCCGCTAACCTTGAATAAGCCATCGCCATATTCAAGGTTGTGCGCTATCCTTGAATATGGAGGGCGCGTATGGCGTATTTCGAAACAAGACGCTGGGAGGGCGACTTCGCCGGGCTCACCCGGCGCGACCGTCTTCCTTGCGATTACGCCGTCTACCATCCCGATCCGTTGGCGGGCCGGCCGTTCCTGCTCGACGGCGCCGCCGCCGCTGACGTGGCCGACGCGGAATCGGCGCTCACGCGATTCGACGCATCCGCGTCGGCGCTGGGCGGCGCGGACGCGCTCGCCCGCCTGCTGCTTCGCGCCGAGTCCGTCGCGTCGTCTCGAATCGAAGGGCTCGAGATAGGCGGTCGGCGGCTGCTCCGCGCCGACGCCGCGCGCCAACTCGGGGAAACATCCCGCGACGTGACGGCCATCGAGGTTCTCGGCAACATTGACGCGATGATATGGGGCGTGAACTCCGCTTGGAGCGGGAGCCGCATCACCGCCGAAACGCTCTTGGAAACGCATCGGCGGCTGCTGGCCGGAACGCGCATCGAGAAGGAAGGCGGGCGCATCCGCACCGAACAGAACTGGATCGGCGGCGGAAACTACAACCCCTGCTCAGCGGCGTTCGTCCCCCCGCCGCCTGAGGCCGTGGCAGGTCTTCTCGACGACCTGATCGCCTTCTGCAACGGCGACGCTCTTCCGGCTCTGGCGCAGGCGGCGGTCGCCCACGCGCAATTCGAAACGATTCATCCGTTCGCGGACGGCAACGGACGCGCGGGGCGGGCGTTGATTCACTTGGTCTTGCGACGGCGGGGTTTCGCGCTCAACGTCTTGCCCCCCATATCGCTCATCCTCGCGGCCCGCCCGCAGGACTACGTCGCCGGCCTGACGGCGACGCGCTACGACGGCGACCCCGACTCCGCCTCCGCCCGCGACGGCGTCAATCAGTGGATAGCGTTCTTCGCCGTCGCGTGCCGTCGGGCGGTCGAGGACGCCGTCCGGTTCGAGGAGCGCGTGCGCGCCTTGCAAGCGTCTTGGCGCACGCGGGCAGGCGACCCCCGGCGCGACTCCGCCGTTCGCCTGCTCATAGAGGCGCTTCCCGCCGCGCCCGTGCTCACGGCGTCCACTGCGGCTGTTTTGCTTGGCCGGTCGTTCCAAGCGGCCGGTCAAGCCATCGAACGGCTGGTCGAGGCGGGAGCGCTGACGCAAATAAACTTGGGGCGGCGGAATCGCGCCTTCGAAGCGCCCGAACTGATCGAAGCCTTCACTGCGCTGGAGCGGCGCCTCGCAAGCCCCGAGGGAGATACGCGCGTCTCCGCGCCCGCCCGCCCCGTTCCCCGCCGGCGCGGCTGACCCGCTCCCATGTCCCATCATTCCCTCTGCCCCGTCATTCCCGCGTAGGCGGGAACCTCGCCCTCTTGTCCCGTCATTCCCGCGTAGGCGGGAATCCAGTCGGCGCGCAAGCGCCCCCCTGCCCCGTCGTTCCCGCGTAGGCGGGAATCTCGCCCCCTGTCCTGTCTTCCCGCGCCCGCACCCCCTCCCCCCCAAGCGCTATACTCCCTCGTGCGACCGAACGAGCGAGCCGAGGAGGATGAGCCTATGAACCGCGCCGCGTTCCGGGCCATAGACGGCGACGGCCACATCCGCGAGCGCGACGCCGACATCTGGCGCTTCCTCGACTCGCCCTATGGCGACTCCGAAATCACGCTCAACTACCCCTTCTTCCCCACGCTCGACGGCTTCCAGCGCGGCGCGATCGGCGCGGCGGCAGGCGCGCAGAAGCGCCGCGAGGGACTGATCGACGCTTCCGCGTGGCTCCGCCTCCTCGACGAAGTCGGCCTCGACTACGCCGTCCTCTATCCCACCGCCGGGCTCAGCGTCGGCATGATCCAAGACCCTGAGTGGGCCGTCGCCGTCTGCAAGGGATACAACGACTGGCTGAGCGCGTCCTACCGGCAAATGGACGCCCGGCTCGCGGGAGTCGCGCTGCTGCCTCTGCAGAATGTGGACGCCGCCGTCCGCGAGTTGCGCCGCAGCGTCCGCGAACTGGGCATGGTCGCCGGAATGCTCCCCGCCAACAGCGCCAATATGGGCGTGCGGAGCCCCCTCGGCGACGAATCCTTCTGGCCGCTTTACGACGAGGCGCAGCGGCTGGACGTTCCTCTCGCCGTCCACGGCGCGCCCTCGCTCGGGCTCGGCTTCGACTTCAATCGGAGCGTCGCCTACGCCAACATCCTCGAGCACCCCGTCGCCGTGATGATCCAACTCGCCAGTATGTTCCTCAACGGCGTGTTCGACGAATTCCCGAGCCTGCGCGTCGCCTACCTCGAGGCCAACACCGTCTGGCTGCCCTATATGATGGACAGAATGGCGGGAAAGAAGCGGCGCGGGCCGACCGACTCCCCGGAACTGATGGCCAGCGGGCGCGTTCTCGTCAGCGTCGAGGGCGCCGACCCCGGCCTCCCCTACGCCGTGCAGCGCCTCGGCGAGGACGCCGTCATCTACGCGACCGACTACCCCCACGAGACGAAGGAGACGGTCGCCGAGGAACTCGACGAAGCGCTCGCCCGCGCCGACCTTCCCGAAAGCGCCCTGCGGAAGATCTACCGCGAAAACGCCCTCCGCTTCTACAATTTGCAAGGCGCGGCCGCTCCTGACGCCGCCGCCCTCGAGCCTGCCGGAGCCCGGGCGTAACGCGCCGTTCACGCATCCGTAACGCTCCCGCAACAGACGCGCGCGATAATTTCGGCGAACCGCGCCGCGCACGCGCAACGAAAGGAACATAACGTCGTATGCCCGCTATCGCGCTCGAGAGCGCTTTCATCAACGAATGCCAAGAGGAGGACGGAACCCCCCGCCAACTCTACGCGCCGCTGTTCGAGTGGATGGAGCGCGCAGGCTACGCCGAAATCGCCGAACGGACGGCGGACGCCCAACGCCAGGCCGCCCACGACTCCTTCACGTTCCTGCTCGACCCGTTCCGCTTCCGCCCAACGCCGGTCGACCTGCTGCCCCGCCTGATCTCCTCCGCTGAGTGGGAGCGCATCGCGGAAGGCGTGCGGCAGCGGCAGCGCGCCCTCAACCTCTTCCTCATCGACCTCTACTGCGGCGACCAGCGCATCGTCCCCCCGGAGGTCGTCTACACCTGCCAGTACTTCCAACCGGAGGCCGTCGGAGTCCGCCCGCGCGGAGACGTCTACGTCCACTTCTACGGCGTTGACCTGGTGCGCGACGTCGACGGCGATTTCGTCGTGCTGGAGGACAACCTCCGCATTCCCTCCGGCGTCACGTATCAGATGAAAGCCTGCGAACTCGCCGCGAGCGCGTTCCCCGAACTCGCCGCCGCCTACGATGTCGCCGCCTACGACCCCGCCCCGGCGTTCCGCGATCTGTTTGCGTCGCTGCGCGTGAACCCCGACGGCGCGGCGGTCATCCTGACCGACAGCAAGCAAGGCGCCGCGTTCTTCGAGCACCGCTACCTTTCGGAAATGCTCGGCGTCCCCCTTGTGGAGGGGCAAGACCTTTACCGGGACGGCTCAGGCGGAATCCGCGCCCGAACCCTTGACGGCGACCTGCCCGTGGACGTCGTCTACCGGCGCGTCGAAGACTTGGACACGTTCGTCCCCGGGCTGCGGCAGGCGTACAAGGAAGGGCGCGTCGCGCTCGCCAACGCGATGGGCTCCGGCGCCGCGGACGACAAACTCGTCTTTATGTGGGTTCCCGAAATGATCCGCCGTTACCTCGGCGAAGAGCCCATCCTGCGGCAGCCGGAGAGCCACAACCTGCTTGACGAGAACTCGCGCGCCTACGTGCTAGACCACATAGACGAACTTGTGGTGAAATCGCGCGGCGGCTACGGCGGATTCGGCGTCGCCATCGGCCCCGAACTCAGCGAGGCGGAACTCGCCAAGATGCGCAGCCTCCTCACCGAACGCCCCGAGGAGTACATCGGCCAGCGGATGATCGACTTCTCCAAGCACCTCGTCCTCGACCGCGCGGCGGGCGGATTCGCCGAGCGCCACATTGACCTGCGCGTATTCTCCTTGCAAAACGCCCGCGGCGAGGTCGTCACGCCCGTCGGCGGGCTCACCCGCGTCGCCCCGTCCGAGGCCCGCATCACCAACAACTCAGCCGGAGGCCTGTGCAAACCCACATGGGTCGTATCGCCGGGGTAGCCCCTACCGCCACAGCATCATATCGCTATCAGGCTCACTACGCCTACAGCCACGACGTGATCCAGAACGACAACGTCCTGCGCATCACGGCCCGCGAAGGCGGCGCGCAGTCCAACGTCCGCTACGCCGTCTCCGTGTCGCCCTGCGACGTCTATGTCGAGTACAAAGACCGCTTCGGCAACCTCACCCGCCGCTCCGCCGTCACCGAAACCCACCGCGAAATGGACGTCGAATCCTCCGGCTCCCTCGACGTCCTCCTCCGGCGCCCCGACGCGCCCGATATGCCGATGAGCGTCTACCGCGAGCGTCTGCAAATCCGCGACGGCTACCTCGCCGAAACGCCTCTGATCAAGCCCGCCGCCTTCGCTCCCTACGCGCAAGAGGCCGCCGCCGGCGCGGACTCCCTCCTGCAAACCATCGACGCCATCGTCGAATGGCTCCACGCCCGCATGGTCTACGAGCGCGGCCATACGTCGGTGGACACCGCCGCCGACCAAGCCGTCGCGCTCGGCTACGGCGTCTGCCAGGACTTCGCCCACGCCGCCATCGGCGTCCTCCGCTTCCTCGGCGTCCCCGTCCGCTACGTCTCCGGCCTGCTCGCCTCCCAAGAAGGCGAGACCCACGCCTGGATCGAATACCACCACCCGGACGCCGGATGGCTCGCCGTAGACCCCACCCGCAAGCGCGCCCGCCCCGAACCCGCCGAACTCATCGCTTTCGCCATAGGCCGCGACTACACCGACGTGCCCCCCGTCACCGGCTCGTTCGTCTCCTCCGGGCAGGGCGGACTCGTCTGGGTGCGTAGCAGCGTCCAAATCGCCCAAGACCCGTAAGCAAGACGCATAACGGACACGCACCGCCCTGCCCGGCAGGGCAAAGGAGCATCGCAATGACGACGACCGCCGACCCCCGAACGCTCGCTCCCGACGCGAGCACGTGGCTCACGAACTCCCGCGTCTACAACCTCATCTGGCTAGGCCGGTGGATCGAGCGCGCCGAGAGCATCGTCCGCGCCATAGACGGCGCCGCGATCGCGGCCTCGGAAAGCGTCGGCTCCGCCGGCCCAGCCCTGAGCGCCGCCGCCGAGGCGTGGGGCGTCTCCGTCCCCGACGGCGAGCCGCCCCTTCCCGCCATCCACTCCGCCCTTCGCCTGAGCATCGAGCGCGCCCGCGACAACGCTCACCAGGTCGCGCCGCTCCAGTTCATCCAAGCCGTCAACGCCCTCCTCGAGCGCGTCGAGAGCGCGGACCCGGCGGACGAGTCGCCCCAAGCCCTGCGCGATTTCGCCGCCCGAACGCTCACGGACGTCGCCGAGGCCTCCGCCGTCATCGAGCGCGCATGGTTCAACCGCCAGGGCCTCACCGACGAGGAACTGGTGCAGCGCTTCGCCCAATAGCGTACGGAATCACGGCGGAGCGGAACGCCTGTCCCTGCTGCTTAACAGCCTTGCATTACTATCGCCGACCGCGTGGGACAGAGCGGCGGGTCGGAGGCTCCGCCGCTCCGCTGCTCCGCCGCCCCGCTTGCAACGCGCCCCCTCCCTCCTTACACTTGCGCCTGCGCCATCCAACCCTCCGCGAGAGACGCTATGACAATGCAACGCCACGAGACGATCCGCAAGCCCGCCGCGCCGGGCGACGCCCCCAACCTCCGCGACTACGACGCGACGCGCGCCGCGTTCGACTGGGCCGACGCCGAACGCGAAATTGACTGGCTCCCGGACGGCGGCCTCAACCTCGCCTACGAGGCGATTGACCGCCACGTCGCGCATGGGAACGGCGCCAAGCCCGCGATGCTCTGGGAAGGCAAGAACGGCGAGAAGGAAACCTACACCTACGAGGAGATGCGCCGCGAATCCAACCGTTTCGCCAACGTCCTCGCCGCGCTCGGCGTCCGCAAGGGCGACCGCGTCTTCACCTTTATGGAGCGCGTCCCCGAGATCTACTTCGCCGTATTCGGAGCCCTCAAGGCCGGATGCGTCGCCGGCCCCCTCTTCTCCGCCTTCGGCCCCGACCCCGTCAAAGACCGCCTCGAGGACAGCGGCGCCAAAGTCCTCGTGACGCAGCCCGAACTCCGCGCCAAAATCGCCGAGGTCATCCCGCAACTCCCCGAACTCGAGCGCGTCATCGTCGTCAACAAGAACGAGCGCTCCAAAGAGCCGCTCGCCCCGGGCGACCTCGACTACGGCGCGCTGATGCGCGAGGCGTCCCCCGACTTCGCCCTCATCGGCGCCACCCGCGACGACTACTCCCTGATGCATTACACATCCGGCACCACCGGCAAGCCGAAGGGCGCAGTTCACCGCCACAACGCCGTCATTCAGCACTACCTCACCGGCAAGTGGTGCCTCGACCTCCGCCCATCCGACGTCTACTGGTGCACCGCCGACCCCGGCTGGGTCACCGGAACCTCTTATGGAATGTCCGCCCCCTGGACGAACGGCGTGACACAGGTCATCTACGAAGGCGGATTCAACGCCCGCAAGTGGTGGCAGATCCTGCAGGACTACAACGTCAACGTCTGGTACACCGCCCCCACCGCCATCCGAATGCTGATGAAGTCCGGCGCCGGCCTCCCCCAAACGTTCGATCTCTCCTCCTTGCGATTCGCCGCATCCGTCGGCGAGCCGCTGAACCCCGAGGCCGTCGAGTGGGGCGTCGAGGCCATCGGAATGCCCTTCCACGACAACTGGTGGCAGACCGAAACCGGCGGCATTATGATCGCCAACTACGCATCCGCCGACATCCGCCCCGGCTCGATGGGCAAGCCTCTCCCCGGCGTCCATCCCGGAATCATCGACGCGGAGGGCAACGAGTTGCCGGACGGGAAGGAGGGCAACCTCGCCGTCCGCGCGCCCTGGCCGTCAATGTTCCAGACCTACTGGCGGCAGCAGGAGCGCTACGACTCCCGCTTCGTCAACGGCTGGTACGTCACCGGCGACGAGGCCGTCCGCGACGCCGACGGCTACTACTGGTTCATCGGGCGCTCCGACGACGTGATCAACACCGCCGGACACCTCGTCGGCCCCTTCGAGGTGGAGTCCGCGCTCATCGAGCACCCCGCCGTCGCCGAGGCCGGCGTCATCGGCAAGCCCGACCCCATCGCAATGGAGGTCGTCAAGGCGTTCGTCTCGCTCAAGGACGGCTACGAGCCCTCCGACGCGCTGCGCCGCGAACTGACGGGCTTCGCCCGCGAAAAACTCGCCGCCGCCGTCGCCCCGCGCGAAATCGAAATCATCCCCTCGCTCCCCAAGACCCGCAGCGGCAAGATAATGCGCCGCCTCCTCAAAGCCCGCGAACTCGGCCTCGACGAAGGCGACACCTCCACCCTCGAGGAGGACTAGCTCGCCTTTCCTCAGCGGCGCCCCTTGATCAAATGATCAAAACTCCTCGCCGGAGTCCAGCCACGCGACGTAATCGGCGACGGCGTTGGGGGTTGAGCGCTTGCCGCGCATCGTCTGCGGGCGGGCGCGGGAGAACCGGGCTAGACGTCCAGCCAGCCCCGGCCTTGCAGCGCGCCGCGCGCGTAGGCGACCTGTCCGCCGTGGTGAACGGACTCGACGATGAGGCCGGGGAGCCGCTCGCGCAAGGGAACGAGGTCGGTTCCGCGCACCGGGGGCACGAGGCGGTCGAGGTCGGCGTCGGCGAGGTCGTCAAGGAAGGCGTCGGTGTTGGCGCGGACGGCTTTGTAGTACGCGGTCAGCGTTTCGGCGTCAGGGGGAACGAAAGCGTCAACTTGCTCGTTGGAGTCGCCGTTGCCGCGATAGGAAGGGTCGGGCGCCATTCCGAAACGCTCGTGCCAGCCCTCGCGCACCCAGATGGTTTCGGTTTGCGTGATGGAGTTGACGGCGAAGTCCTGCACGCGGGAGAGGTGCCACATTAGCCAGCCGACAGGGTTGGACTCGGGGGCGGGGCGGCGGCGCAACTCGTCAGGCGAGAGACCCTCGACGGCGGCGAGCATATAGCGCTCGTTCCTGTCAAGCGCGTCTTTGAGGACTTGGCCTATGGCGGACATACGATTCTCCTGCGGCTGCGGCGACTCGCCGCCCGGACACGCTCCCTCCGAAACGCGAGGGTAGTTGGGCGGAGCCGCGTTGCGCGGGCGGAACCGGAGGCGGCTCCGTTCCGCCCGCGCAACGCTATGGGAATTTGCGGCGGCGGCGCGGAGGCTAGGAGATGGCGACGGTCGCGCCGGAGGCTTCGAGTTTCTTCTTGGTGTCCTCGGCCTCGTCCTTGCTGATGCTCTCGCGGACGGCGACGGGGGCGCTCTCCACGAGGTCTTTCGCTTCGCGCAAGCCGAGGCTGGTGAGTTCGCGGACGACCTTGATGACGTTGATCTTGTTCGCGCCGATGTCCTGGATGGTGACGGTGAACTCGTACTGCTCCTCTTCGGCGGGGGCTTCGGCGGCGGCGGGGGCGGCGGCGACCGCGACGGGGGCGGCGGCGCTCACGCCGAACTCCTCCTCCAGCGCCTTCACGAGTTCGGAGAGCTCCAGCACGGAGAGGGCCTTGATTGACTCGATCAACTCTTCCTTGGTGGCCATTGGTTCCTTCCTCCTAGATTACGTTCGATGCGTTCGTTTGTTCGTTGCGGGTCGGCGCGCCGCGTCAGGCGGCGCCCAGTTGCTCGGCCCGGCGCTGCAGAACGATGGCGAGCCCGCGCATCGTTCCGCTCAGGACGTTGACGAGCCCGGCGATGGGGGCGTTCATCTGGCCAAGCAGTTGCGCGAGCAACTGGTCTTTCCCGGGCAGGGCGGCGAGCGCCGCAACCTGCGCTTCGGTGAGGAGGGCGGCGTCCATCACGCCCTTCCGCACGCGCAAGTCGACGCGGGCTTGGCGCAGGTGCTCGGTGAGCGTTTTCGCCGCGGTCACCGGGTCGCCGTAGCCGATGACGACGCCGGTGGAGCCTTCGAGGACGCTGCGGAAGGCTTCGATCCCGGACGCGCCTGCGGCGATGGCGGCGATTCTGTTCTTGACGACCTTGTACTCCACGCCCTGCTCGCGCAAGACGCGGCGGAGTCCGGTCATTTCGTTGACCGTGAGGCCGGAGAAGTCGGTGGCGATGACGATGGACGCCCTCCGCAGGCGCTCCGCCAGGTCCGCCACCGCCTCTCGTTTCGCTTCGGTTGGCACTGCTCTCACCTCGCTGCTATGAAAAAACCCGCATCCGAAGACGCGGGCCCCTGCGCTCCCGTCCATCGGGGACGGGGCTGGTCAGGCGCGCCTCGGCGGGCCCTTGCGGCTTAGCCCCGCGCGCGGCGGGGACCCACGGTCTTCGGCGTTGTTGTTCGCGGACGCCTTTAGTCTACTCCACTTTCATCGCCATCGTCGCGCCGACGTCCAGCGGAACGCTGGGGCCCATCGTCGTCGCCATATGCGCCGTTTTGACGAACTGGCCTTTGACGGCGGCGGGGCGCAGACGGTTGATCGTGTCCACGACGGATGCGACGTTGGCGAGCAGTTGCTCGTCGCCGAAACTGGTCTTGCCCACTGGAGAGTGGATGACGGCGGTGCGGTCCATCCGCAGTTCCACGCGGCCTTTCTTGGCCTCGGCGACGGCGTCGGGGATGTCCTGCGGCTGGACGACGGTGTTGGTTCGGGGGTTGGGCATCAGCCCGCGGCGCCCGAGAATCCTGCCGAGCCGCCCGATTTTGCCCATCATATCCGGGGTGGCGATGGCGACGTCGAAGCCGAGGAAGCCGCCCTCGATGCGCTCGACGAGGTCGTCGGCGCCGACGACTTCGGCGCCTGCGTCCTGCGCGGCGCGGGCGCGGTCGCCGGAGACGAACACGGCGACGCGGACGGGGCGCCCGGTGCCGTGCGGGAGGGAAGCGACGCCCCGCAGTTGCTGGTCGGCGTGGCGGGGGTCGGCGTTGGTGCGGAAGTGCACCTCCACCGTCTCGTCGAACTTGGCCGCGGCGGTTTGGCGGATGAGGCCGAGCGCGGCCGCAGGCTCGTAGCGCCGCTCACGGTCAATGACCTCCTCCGCGGCGCGGTGGCGTTTGCCGTGCTTCGGCATTGCTATTCTCCCACGGCGACGCCCATGCTGCGGGCGGCGCCCTCGATGATCTTGACGGCGGCGTCCACGCTGGACGCGTTCAGATCCTTCCGCTTGGTTTCGGCGATCTCCCGGAGGAGGGCGCGCGAGATCGTTCCGGCGTTCTCGTGGCGCGGATTGGCGGAGCCTTTCTCGAGGCCCATCGCCTTCCGGATGAGTTCGGCGGCCGGAGGGGTCTTCGTGACGAACGTGAAGGAGGAGTCTTCGAAGACGGTGATCTCGGCGGGAATGATGGTGCCGGCCTGGTTGGCGGTTCGCGCGTTGTACTCTTTCACGAATTGCATGATGTTGATGCCGTGCTGACCCAGCGCGGGGCCGACCGGGGGCGCGGGGGTCGCGCTGCCGGCGGGCAACTGCAGTTTCAGAACGGCGCGGACTCGCTTCGCCACGTTATGCCCTCTCCACTTGCAAGAAATCCAACTCGACGGGCGTCTCGCGTCCGAAGAACGAGACGAGGACGCGCACTTTGCCCTTGTCTTCGTCCACGGCGTCCACGGCGCCCATAAACTCGGCGAACGGCCCGCCGGTGATCCGCACCATCTGGCCGGGAGTGAGCCCGACCTTGACGCGCGGGGTGGGCGCGTCCATCCGGCTGAGGATGCGGTCGACCTCCCGCTGCTCCAGCGGGACGGGCTTGGGGCGCCGTTCGCGCTCGTCCTCGGACGAGACGAAGCCCGTCACGCCCGGGGTGTTGCGGACGACGTACCAACTGGCGTCGTCCATCAGCATCAGAACGAGGATGTAGCCGGGGAATATCTTGCGCTGAACGGACTTGCGCTTCCCCTCCTTCATCTCGATCTCTTCCTCGGTGGGCACGACGACGCGGAAGATTTTGTCCTTCACGTCGAGCGAGTCCACGCGCTGCTCGAGGTTGCGCTTCACACGGTCTTCCTGCCCCGAGTACGTGTGGACGATGTACCACCGCGCCTCGATCTCCGTGATGACGGCTTGCTCTGTCATTCGAGCCTCTGCCTCGCCTTTCCTCGAAACAACGCGCGGCGGCGCAGGAGGGGGGAACCCCGCCTACAGGAACGCGCGCTCCACCAATTGGCTGAAGCCGAAGTCCCACAGTCCCAGGAAGACTCCGACGACGGCGGACACGCCGATGACGAGCAGCGTGAGGCGGGCCGCCTCTTCGCGGGACGGCCACGTCACCTTCGTCAGTTCGCCGTAGATCTCGCCGATGAACGAGAACCTGCCCCGGCGGCGCGCCTGGCCGCCCTCGTCCATCACGCCGCGCAGCGGATTGCGTCCGCGTGCCTGCGCCATGCCTACCGCGCCTCGCGGTGCAGCCGGCGCCCCCGGCAGCGCGGACAGAATTTGTTCAACTCCATCCGGTTCGGGTCGTTGCGCCGGTTCTTCTGGGTGTGGTACGTCCGCTCCCTGCACTCGGTGCAGGCCAAGTTGATCAACTGGCGGACGTCGCCCTTCTTCTTGGCCATAGGGCCGCTCCTTACTTAACGCTCGTAATGACGCCCGCGCCGACGGTCCTGCCGCCCTCGCGGATGGCGAAGCGGAGGCCGGGCTCCATCGCCATCGGGTTGATCAGTTTGACGCTCATCTGCGTGTTGTCGCCGGGCATCACCATCTCGACGCCGTCGGGCAGGCCGATCTCGCCGGTGACGTCGCTGGTGCGGATGTAGAACTGGGGCTTGTAGCCGCTGAAGAAGGGGGTGTGGCGGCCGCCCTCGTCCTTCGCGAGGACGTAGACCTCGGCTTCGGCCTCCGTCACGGGCTTGATGGAGCCGGGCTTGGCGAGCACCTGCCCGCGCTCGATATCGTTGCGCTCGACGCCCCGCAGAAGCGTGCCCACGGCGTCGCCGGGCTCGGCCTCGTCGAGGAGTTTGTGGAACATTTCCACGCCGGTGACGGTCGTCTTGTGCGTCTCCTTGATGCCGACGATCTCCACCTCGTCGCCCGGATGGACGACGCCGCGCTCGACGCGGCCCGTCACCACGGTGCCCCGGCCCTTGATGGAGAAGACGTCCTCCACAGGCATCAGGAAGGTTCCGTCGCGCGGGCGGTCGGGAACGGGGATGAACTCGTCGAGTTGCTTGACGAGTTCAAAAACGCCCGCGTACTCGGGAGCGCCAGGGTCCGTGCTCGTGGACTCCAGCGCCTGCAGCGCGCTCAGCCGCACGATCGGCGTGTCGTCGCCCGGGAAGTTGTATTTGCTGAGCAGTTCGCGGATCTCCAGTTCCACGAGTTCCAGCAACTCCTCGTCGTCCATCATGTCGACCTTGTTGAGGGCGACGACGATGCGCGGCACCTCCACCTGGCGGGCGAGCAGGATGTGCTCGCGCGTCTGCGGCATCGGGCCGTCGGGAGCGGAGACGACGAGGATGGCCCCGTCCATCTGGGCCGCGCCGGTGATCATGTTTTTGATGTAGTCGGCGTGGCCGGGGCAGTCCACGTGCGCGTAGTGCCGGTTCGCGGACTCGTACTCGACGTGGGAGATGTTGATGGTGACGCCCCGCGCCTTCTCTTCGGGCGCGCTGTCGATCGAGTCGAAAGCGCGGAACTGGCCGGCTCCGCCCATGGCGAGCGCCTTCGTGATCGCCGCCGTGAGCGTGGTCTTGCCGTGGTCGACGTGGCCGATCGTGCCGACGTTGACATGGGGCTTCGTCCGCTGGAACTTCTGCTTTGCCATCTAACCCTCTGCCTCCTGTTGTCTCTCTGTCCGTTTCGCGCTTGCGCTTCGGGCCCCGGCTCTCCGGGGCGTTCCCGCGGCGTCCCGCCGCATGGAGCCCACAATCGGACTTGAACCGATGACCTCGTTCTTACCAAGAACGTGCTCTACCGCCTGAGCTATGTGGGCGAGGCTGCTCGTTTCTCAATTTTCGGATGCGCGGCGTGGTGGAGGGAGCAGGATTCGAACCTGCGTAGCCCTGAGGGCGTCAGATTTACAGTCTGATGGATTTAGCCGCTCTCCCATCCCTCCACGGCGAGGCCCGCGCCTGCTCCGTTCGTATGCCTATGTCCTTCGCAGGATAGGGCGCACCGACGCCCTTCCGTTATCCTCCGCGCGCCCCTGGAGCCCGAGGAGGGAGTCGAACCCACAACCTGCCGATTACAAATCGGCTGCGCTGCCGTTGCGCCACTCGGGCTGGGACGGCAATACGCCCGCAATCAAAAAAGACGGCCAATCGGCCCGCCCAACGGATAAGTATAGAGGAACCCCCGCCGCGGTGTCAACGGGTTGCGCTCATTCGCTGCGCAGGAGACAGCGAGGGGTTAGGAGGCCGTCTCCATGCGCCGCCCTAGCGGCCTCTACAAGAACTGCGCCAGGGAGGAGCGGCCTACGCCTGCGCCGATTCCAGATGCAGCAGACGCTCTTTCATCGGAAGACCCGGCCCGCCGAATCCGTGCAGCCCGCCGTCCTTGCCGATCACGCGGTGGCACGGAATGACGATGGGAATGCGGTTGCGCGCCATCGCTTGGCCGGCGGCCCGCACCGCCTTCACGTTGCCCGCCGACGCCGCCAGCCACTCGTAGGTGCGCGTCTCGCCCGCCGGTATCGAGCGGCAAGCGTCCCACGCGCGGCGGAAGAACGGCGCCGCGCCGTCCAAGTCGAGCGGCATATCCCACTCCGCGCCGCCGCTCCCCAAGTATCCGGCGAGTCTCGACTGATAGGCGTCGAACGCCCCGGGCTCGTGGTCAGGCAATGGGCGGCGCATCGCCCGCTCCAAGTCGTCGAGCGCGCGCTCGGGCGACGGCTCCGGCAGCGTCGCGTAGCGAATGCCCTTCTCCGAGCCGCACGCGCCTACCCACCCCCAATCCGTCTCGAACACGTCGTAACGCAGCGTCACCGCGCCCTCCCCTTTATTGATTCCCGCAAGCCCGCCGCCCCGGGCGAAGTCCCGCATGAGAGATTCCGGATGCGTCTGCAACGCGAAACCCGGATGCATAGGCAACGCCCAGACGAGATTTTGATTATACATTCTGGCGGGCGTCCGCCCGGCAAGGCGATTTCATCGGGACGAGCAGAATACTTGGGAGTGACGTGGACGCAGGTCGCGCCGCCGGTGTTCCCGTCGCAGCGCAGCCAGCGCAAAGCGCTCCGCTAGGCGTGGCCGGTCGGCGGGAGCGCTTCCGCGGAAATCGGCCTTCCGCCGCCCTGCCCCGTCATTCCCGCGCCCGCATAGGAACGCCCCCCTTGCTCTCCCAGACCTAGACGCAACCGGCGCGATTGGCGTAAGATAGTCTCCGCTAGCGCTTCGACAACCGGATCGGGGCGCCTCGTTAACATCCGATGACCGAATCTCTTCCCGCCGCGCGAACGGCAAGCAAAGGCCGCCGGAGCAAGCGCGCCCGGCAAGGGCGCGTGCTCGCGCTCCAAACGCTCTACGAGCACGACCTCACCGGCCACGAGTGGCGCGCCGCCCTGGATGCGCGCGCCGAGGAAACACGCCCCTCCGAAGAGGCGCGAGCCCTCGCGGAAGGCTGGGTGCAGGGCGTGCTCGCCTGTCAGGAGGAACTGGACGCTTTCATTAGCCGCCACGCTCCGCTCTGGCCCGTCGGGCAACTCGCCGCCATCGACCGCGCCATTCTGCGGCTAGGCCTCTACGAGTTGCGGGAGGACTCGCCCACCCCTCCGCTCGCCGCGATCAACGAGGCGGTGGAACTGGCCAAAGCCTTCGGCGGCGAGAGTTCAGGGAGATTCGTCAACGGCTTGCTCGGCGCCTCCTACGACCGGCGCCGCAGCGCAACACACTCCGGCTGAGGACAAAGATATGGCGACCGTTTACGACCGCGTGCAGAAGGTAGTGGTGGACAGGCTCGGCGCCGACGAGGCCGCAGTCACGATGGATGCGTCTTTCGTCGACGACCTCAACGCCGACTCCCTCGACCTCGTCGAGTTGATCATGGCGTTCGAGGAGGAGTTCTCCACCCCCGACGCCCCGCTGAAGATCTCCGACGAGGAGGCGGAGGGGATCCGCTCCATTCAGGACGCGGTCGACTTCATCAAGGGCAAAGGCGTCTTCGACTAGCGGAACGGGGCATGGCCGACCTCGAAACACTCCGTCAGCGGATCCGCGCCTGCGCCGAGTGCGCTCTCCACGCCGGACGCGAAAACGCCGTCCCCGGCGAGGGCGACCCGCAAGCCGCGCTGATGTTCATCGGCGAAGGCCCCGGCTTCAACGAAGACCGGCAGGGTAGGCCGTTCGTCGGTCCCGCCGGACAGTTCCTCGACGAACTGCTCCGCTCCATCGGCCTCGAGCGGGAGGACGTTTTCATCACCAATATGGTGAAGTGCCGCCCTCCCAACAACCGCGACCCCTTCCCGGGCGAGATCAGCGCCTGCGCCCACTATCTCGACGATCAGATAGCCGCCATTCGCCCGAAAGTCATCGTCCCGCTCGGACGCCATGCGCTCGCCCGCTGGTTCCCCCGCGACTCCATCAGCAAAGTCCGCGCCCGCCCCCGCGTGTTCGACGGCGTCACCATCTTTCCCCTCTATCATCCCGCCGCCGCGCTCCACAACGGCGCGCTCCGGGCAGTCATAGAAGCCGATTTCGCCAAACTCGGCGAACTCCTCCGCCAACCCCCGCCCCCGCCCGGCGACGGCGCTCCCTGGGCCCTCGCCGCAGACGAAGGCTCCCAGCAGACGAGCATGTTCTAGCATGCCCCCTCCCCTCCGCGTCATCCCTCTCGGCGGCCTCGGCGAGGTCGGCAAGAATATGCTCTGCGTCGAATGCGGAGACGACATCGTCGTCATAGACGCCGGGCTGATGTTCCCCAAAGCCGATATGCTCGGCGTCGACCTCGTGCTCCCCGACGCCTCCTACCTCTTCGCCAACGCCGACCGCGTCCGCGCCGTTCTGGTGACGCACGGCCACGAAGACCACACCGGCGCGCTCCCCCATCTGCTGCAAAGGCTTCGCGTCCCCGTCTACGCGCCGCCCCTCGCGCGCGACCTCATCGACGTCAAACTGCGCCAGCGCCGCGTCACCGGCTGCGAACTGAACGAAATTGACGCGGGCGGCGTCATCCGGCTCGGCGGCATAGAAGCCGAATACTTCCGCGTCTGCCACAGCATCCCCGACGCTTGCGGCATCGCCCTCCGCACCCCCGCCGGCCTCGTCGTCCACACCGGCGACTTCAAGATAGACCACACGCCCGTGGACGGACGCCCCACCGACCTGCAGCGCCTCGCCCAACTCGGCGCCGAGGGCGTCCTGCTCCTTCTCTCCGACTCCACCTACGCCGAAAACCCGGGCTACACGCCCTCCGAGAGCGTCGTCTCCACCGCGCTTGATCACGTCGTCGGCGCCGCCGAGGGGCGCGTGCTCATCGCCACCTTCGCGTCCCTCATCGCCCGCGTTCAGCAAACGCTCGACGCCGCAGTGAAGCACGGGCGCAAGGTCGCCCCCGCCGGACGCTCTATGATCGACAACGTGCAGATGGCCGCCGCGAAGGGCTACCTGAACGCGCCCTCCGGCGCGCTCCTTGACCTGCGCGCCCTCGCCGCGCTTCCGCTCGACCGGCAAGTCATCGTCCTCACCGGCGCGCAAGGCGAGCCCCTCTCCGTCCTCTCCCGCGTCGCCAACAACGCCCACCGCGACATCGCCCTCCAGGAAAGCGACACCGTCGTCCTCTCCGCATCAGCCATTCCCGGCAACGAAACCGTCATCTCCTCCGTCGTGGACAAACTCGCGCGGCGCGGCGTCAAAGCGCTCACCCGCGCCACCGCCCCCGGCGTCCACGTCCCCGGCCACGCGAGCCAAGAGGAACTCAAACTGATGCTCCGCCTGATGCAGCCGCGGCACTTCGTCCCCGTGCACGGCGAATACCGCATGCTCGCCGCGCACGCCAACCTCGCCCGCCTCGCCGGCGTCGCCCCCGAAAACGTCGTCATTCTCGAAGACGGCGACGTCCTCGAAATAGACGCCGGCGGCGCGCGCGTGACCGACCGCGTTCCCGCAGGCCACGTCTACGTCGACGGCCTCCGCATCTGGGACGTGGGCGACGCCGTTCTCCGCGACCGCCGAATGCTCTCCCGCGACGGCTTCCTCGTCGTCGTCGTTCCCGTCGACCGCGCCACCGGCAAAGTCTACGGCGAGCCGGAGGTCGTCTCCAGCGGCTTCGCCGCGCCGGGCGAGGGCGAGGAACTGATGGAGCGCGCCGCCGCCGTCGCCGCCGAAGCCCTCCGCGCGCCCAACCTCGACCCGCTCGACGAAGACTCCGTAGGCGGCCGCGTCCGCGAGGCGATGGGCCGCTTCCTTTACAAAGAGACCCGCCGCCGCCCAATGATCCTCACCGTCCCAATGGAAGTGTGACCGCTGGGGGGAGGGAGGCGCGCCCTCCGATGGCGTATACTTGCCCTATTATGTTCCCTTGCATGTCCGTTAGCGCGCCCTGATGCGAAGAATCCTCTGGCGAATAACGAAGTTGGCCGCCCTCGATCGGTGGCGGCTCGCCGTCGCCTGGGCGTCGCTCTTCGCGGCGACCGGGCTGTTCCTGGCCGTGCCCCGCATCATCGGGAGGTCGGTGGACGCGGCGCTCGGGACCGGCGCCGAGCAGGCGGACACGGGCTATCTCCTGACGCTGGGGCTGCTGATCATCGGCGTCGTCGCGGCGCGAGGCGTGTTCAACTACGTCAATCTGTATATGGCGGAGGCCGTGTCGCAGCGCGTCGCCTACCGCGTGCGCGGGTTGCTCTACGACAAACTCCAGCGGCTGAGTTTCGCGTTCCACGACCGCGAGCACACGGGCAACCTGATGTCGAAAGCCACGATCGACGTGGAGATGATGCGGATGTTCGTGAGCATGGGGCTGATCCGCTCCGGGCAGATCACGATTCTCACGCTCGGCGCCGCCGCGATGATGCTGCTGACCGACGTTCCGCTGGCGTTCATCAGCCTGCTGTTCGCGCCTCTGATCGGCGCGAGGGCGGTGTGGGCGAGCAGGCGGATGCGCCGTATGTGGCTGCAGACGCAGATCGAAATGGGCAAACTGACGACCGTGCTGCAGGAGAACCTGTCGGGGCAGCGCGTCGTCAAGGCGTTCGGGGCGGAGGCGCACGAAGAAGCCAAGTTCGAGGCGCAGAACCGCACGGTGTTCGAGCGCGCCTACCGCGTGAATCTGGCGCAATCGTTCAACACCTCGCTGATGCAGATGATTTTCTGGGCGTCGTCGGGAGTGATTCTGTGGTTCGGGGGGCGGGCGGTGATCGACGGGCGGATGACGCCGGGGGAACTGACGGAGTTCCTGCTGTACATCAGCCTGCTGGTGCAGCCGATCCGCATGGTGGGGTTCCTCGTCAACACGTTCGCGCGGGCGGCGTCGGCGGGCGAGCGGCTGTTCGCCGTGCTGGATGCGGAGTCGCCGGTGAGCGAGTCGCCGGGGGCGGTTCCGCTGCGGAACGTGCGCGGGCGCGTGCGGTTCGAGAACGTCTCGTTCGGCTACGGCGGACGCGACGCCGTGCGGAAAGTGTCGTTCGAAGCGGCGCCCGGCCAGGCGGTCGCGCTGATGGGCGCGCCGGGCTCCGGCAAAACGACGCTGATGAGCCTGCTGGCGCGCTTCTACGACGTCGACGGCGGGCGCGTCACGATAGACGGCGCGGACGTGCGCGAGTTCACGCTGCCCTCGCTGCGGTCGGCCATCGGCGTCGTGCAGCAAGACGTCTTCCTCTTCAGCGCGACGGTGGCGGAGAACATCGCCTACGGACGGGAAGGCGCGTCTATGGACGAAATCGTCGCCGCGGCGAAAACGGCGCAGATTCACGACGAGATTGAGGCCATGCCGGACGGATACGAGACGGTCATCGGCGAGCGGGGCGTGTCGCTCTCCGGCGGGCAGCGGCAGCGGCTCTCCATCGCCCGGACGCTCGCGCTCGATCCGCCGATCCTCGTGCTCGACGACTCGACGTCCAGCGTGGACGCGGGCACGGAGTCGCGCATTCAAGACGCGATGGCGGAGGTCGTGCGCGGCAGGACGACGTTCATCATCGCGCACCGGCTGTCGTCCATTCGCCACGCGGGGCTGGTCGTCGTGATGCAAGACGGCGAAATCGGCGAGATGGGAACGCCCGACGAGTTGATCGCGTCGGGCGGGCTGTTCACCCACGTAACGGAGTTGCAGTACGCCACGAGTCTCAACGGAACGGCCGCCGTCCGCGCGCGGGCGGTTCCGCTGCGGAGCGGCGCGCTATGATGATGAACAGCGGCGGGGGCGGCAACTGGCTGATGCGAGGCCGCTCCGGAGACATAGACGAGGACGGAACGCGGCTCTACGATCAGCGCGTCGTTATGCGGCTGCTGCGCTACGCGGGGCCTTACCGGGGCGCCGTGCTCCTCAGCCTCGCGGCGGTGCTCGTCTACACGATGGCGACGGTGGCGATACCGGCCATCATCGCGGTAGGGATAGACCGCTACATTTCCAACGGCGACCTCTCCGGCCTGAACACGCTCGCGATGCTCTTCGCCGGCGTGCTCGTCGTGCACTACGCGGCCAACTACATCCATCAGGCGCTGCTGGCGCGGGTGAGCCAGCGCGTGATCTACGACCTGCGGAACGAGTTGTTCCAGCATCTGCAGCGGCTTCCGATGTCGTTCCACAACCGCCACAAAGTCGGCTCCATAATGTCGCGGGCGCAGAACGACGTCTATCAGTTGCAAGAGTTCCTGGACATCGTCGTGCTCAGCATCGCCGACCTGCTGAGCCTGACGGGCATCATCGCAATTATGCTCGTCACCAACGCGAGGCTGTCCGCGCTCTCGTTCGCCGCGCTCCCCGTATTGATCGGCATCATCTACGTATGGCAGAAGCACGCGCGCCCGGCGTTCCTGCGCGTGCGGGTCGCCATCTCGCGCGTGAACGCCTCGCTCGCCGAAAATCTGGACGGCGTGCGCGTCGTGCAGAGCATGAACCGGCAGAAGAAAAACCTCGAGGAGTTCGACGATCTCAACTACAAACACCTCGACACGAACCTGCGGGCGCAGCGACTCTCCTCGTCGCTGATGCCGGTCGTGGAAATGTTTATGTCGTTCGGGCTCGCGGCGACCATCGTCTTCGGCGGAAGGCTCGTGCTGGGCGGCCTGCTGGGGAGCGGGCAACTCGTCCAGTTCACCCTCTACATTCAGCGGTTCTTCGATCCGATCCGCAGCCTCACGATGCAGTTCACGCAATTGCAACGGGCGATGGCGTCCGGGGCGCGGATATTCGACCTGCTGGACACGCAGCCCGACCTCGTGGACGCGCCCGACGCCGAGGAGATGCCCCCTATCGCCGGAGCGGTGCGCTACGAGGACGTCTCGTTCGAGTACGAGCCCGGCAAGCCTGTGCTGCGGAACGTGTGCCTCGACATCGAGCCCGGAACGACGGTCGCGTTCGTGGGGCGCACCGGCGCGGGCAAAACGACGATGGCCGCGCTCGTCTCGCGCTTCTACGACGTCTCCGGCGGGCGCGTCACGGTGGACGGGCGCGACGTCCGCTCCGTCACCCGCGCTTCCCTCGCCCGTCAGATGGGCATCGTGCTGCAAGAGCCGTTCCAATTCTCCGGCACGATAACGGACAACATCCGCTACAACCACCCCGAAGCGAGCGACGAGCAAGTGCGCGGCGCCGCGAAAGCCGTCGACCTGCACGCCCACGTGACCAGCCTCCCCGACGGCTACGACACGATGATGGAGGAGCGCGGCGGCAATATGAGCCTCGGCCAGCGGCAACTAGTCAGTTTCGCGCGCGCCCTCGTCGCCGACCCGCGCATCATCGTGCTGGACGAGGCGACCGCGAGCGTGGACACCCGCACGGAGCAACTCATCCAGCAGGCGATCGGCAAGATGCTCTATGGGCGCACCGCCATCGTCATCGCGCACCGGCTTTCCACGATACGCAACGCCGACAAAATCGTCGTGATGGAGCAGGGGCGCATCGTGGAGGCGGGCGACCACGACGAACTGGTCGCGCTCGGCGGGCTGTACGCCAAGCAGTACGAATTGCACGCGCGCCTCGCGGCCTCCGGCGCGAAACGCGAATACGCCCCGGCCAACGAGTTCGACGACGAGTTGCCGGAGCCCGCGCTCGCGCAGGCGTAAGCGCCGACGGCGGGCGGCGGAGCGGCGCCGCGTGGTAGAATGCCGTTGGGAGCGCCGCTATGACCACCACGATAGACACCATAGAAGACCTGATCCGGATTCTCGACGAGCGCCCCGAGTGGCTCGAGGCCATGCGCTCGCGCCTGCTCACGCGCGAACTCATCGAAATGCCCCAGAGGCTGGCCGAGTTCATCGAGGCCACGAACCGGCGGTTCGAGAAGGTGGAGACCAACTTTAGGGAGTTGAAGTCCGACGTCAAGCGGCTGACCGACGACGTCGGGAACTTGAAAGGCGCGCACGCCAAGAGCGTCGCGGTTGCGGAAGCGGACCTCATCGCCGAGAGCGTCGGGCTCAGGCTGACGCGCTTGCTCGCCGGGCAGGAGATCGGCGACCTGTCGCGTTTCCAAGACGTCTCGGACATCCCGCGCAACGAAATGATCAGTTTCCGGCGCGCCGACGTCATTATGGAAGCCGCCGACGCCGACGGCGAACTCTGCTACGTCGCTGTCGAAGTCTCCTACACGGTCAACGAGCGCGACGCCGTCCGCGCCGTCCGCAACGCCAATATGCTGGCGCGGTTCACGGGCAAGCCCGCCCGAGCCGTCGTCGCTGGCCTGCGCCTCGACAACCGCGTCAAGAGCGAGGTCGAGTCCGGCAAAATCTTCTGGCACGAAATGGACGCGCACGCCCTGAAAGCGGACTAACAGGGCGTCCATATATGCGCCGTGGGGGCGCTTGCGCGCCTTCTGGATTCCCGCCTACGCGGGAATGACGTGGCACCGGGGCGGGGACGGCGCGGCTAGTCCCAGCGGCTGACGGGCTTCGGCTCGAGCGCGCCGTCGACGTAGACGTCGGCCTTGCCTTGCGGGAAGCAGACGCAGCCGGCGATCTTGGCCGCCTCCGCCGACGGATAGCGGTACGTCCACGCGATGTTCTCGAACGTCTCGCCCCCCGCGTCCACGTGGCGGTATTGCGCCTCGCCTTTGTACGGCGAGCCGACGACGCGGTCGCTTGGGCGGAGCGCGTCCATGCGGACGTCCGCGCTCGGAATGTAGTAGCGGTGGGGCAGGCCCGTCTCCAGCAGCAGCACGGGGCGGCGCGTCTCCGCGACCGTCACGCCGTTCACTTCGACGCGGACGTGGCGGGAACTTTGGAGGCAGTCCACTCGCGTGTAGGGGTCTTTCGGGCCGGAGAAAACCTCCTCTTCCTCCTCGAACCAGGCGTCCATCTTGCCCCAGTAGAAGGAGGCGTAGTCCCGCGCGTCCACGCCGCCCTCCAACGGCTCCGGGTAGCGCCAGACCGCGTTCTCCTCGACCCGCTCGCCGACCTTGACGCTCCAGTACTGGGCGTCTCCCTTGATCGGTCAGTGGGAGGAGTGGGCAGTCTCCTCCAGGAACTCCCAGCGCACGTCGCTCAGGGGGAAGTAGTAGACGGGCTGGTGGCGGGTCTCGTGCATAATGACCGCGTTCGTCGTGTCGGCGATGGTTTCGCCGCCGAAGGTCACGCGGATGCGCTTCGGCGTCGGCTGCAGGAAGGCCCGATGCTCCTGCGCCGTGTTCGCCGCGCCCGCCTCTTGCGCCCTAAACGCTTGCGTCATAGCCGTCCTCCTCCGTCGCGCTCGCTGACGAGTCGTTGCTTGCCGTTGTTCTCCCGTGAGGGCGGGAGCGCCGCCGCCGCCGCCTAGTTCCAGAGGGTGATGCCCATCAGCACGTCGCCGTGGTGCACGTCCTCTATCGCCTCGTTGATCTGCTCGAACCCGTAGCGTTTGGTGATGAACGAGCCTAATTCGATGCGCCCCTGGGCCACGAGGTCGAGCACTTCCGCGACGTCGCTGGTGCGGCGCATCGCCACGCCCGTGACCTTGATTTCCTTGAAGGGGAAGCGCGAGTCGTTGATGGTGATCGGGCCGGGGGGCATCGCGCCGACGATGGTTGCCGTGCCGGTGGGGCGCGTCGCCCGCACGATTTGGTCGGCGGTCACGGGGTTGCCGATGGCCTCGAACGTCTTGCGCGCGCCGCCTTTCGTGATCTCCATCGTCGCCTCGACCGGGTCTTCCGACGATGCGTTCACGATGTGGGTCGCGCCGTAGGAGATCGCGGCCTCCAACTTGCTCCCCACGACGTCCACTGCGACGATGGGGTAGGCGCCGAACAGCCGCAGCATTTGGATGATGTTCAGGCCGACGCCGCCGCATCCGACGACCATAGCCGACTCGCCGGGGGCGAGTTGCGCGCCGTTCTTCACCGCGTTGTAGGCGGTGGTCACGCGGCAGCCCACGATGCTGGACTCTTCGAGCCCGACGCCGTCCGGCAGGTGAAAGACCATATAGGCGGGAACGGAGAGCATCTGCGTGAAGCCCCCGATGTTCCAACGGGTGACTTCCGCGCCGTCGGGCCGGACGTAGGGGGAGCCGAGCGGCATTCGCTGGCAGAGGTTCGGCAGGCCGGTGAGGCAGAATTCGCACCTTCCGCAGCGGAAGCGCATCCCCACGGTGACGCGGTCGCCGTCCTTGAAATGCTCGCTCTGGTTCTTGCCCGCGCCCGCGACGACGCCGGAGACCTCGTGCCCCAGCACAGCGGGCAGACTCGTCGGAATGGAGCCGTCCTGCACCTTGAGGTCGGTGTGGCAGACGCCGCAGGCGGCCACTTGCAGGAGCACGTCGTCGTCGCCAACGTCGGGCGAGCGGAACTCCTCGATGGCGAGGTCTTGGTCGATCCCCTGCATCACGGCGGCTTTCATTGCGGCGTCCTCCTTCCGCGCTCAGGCGGTCGGCGGCATTCTAGCGCATCGCGGGACGACGATGCGCCGCCGCGCCGCCAAGGGGCGCGCTCCGTCGTCTGGGGGGGCACTCCGTCCGGGGGTGAGATTCCCGCCTGCGCGGGAATGACGGAAGGGGGGCGAGGTTCCCGTCACGCAGGAATCTTGCCCCCACTCCTAAATCCCGTAGAACGCCTTCGGGTTGTCCTCCAAGATCTTCTGCGCGACGCGCTCCTCGATGCGGCCCTCCGCAGCCCAGCGGCGCACCGCGTCTATCGCGTCCGGCTCAGCCGACGTGTCGAAATGCGAGTAGTCCGTGCCCATCATCAGGCTGTCCTCCGTGCCGAAGCGCAGGACATAGGAGATGTCCTCGACGGCGTCCACGGCGACGAAGAAGCGGTTGTTTCGGAAGAGGTCGGCGCCCATATCGAAGGAGCGAATCCAAGAGCGGCGCTGCTTCTCGGCGGTGAGCCGGTCGAGCACGTAGGGAATCCACGTGGAGCCCGCCTCGATGAAGCCGAAGCGCAGTTTGGGGAACTTGTCCGGCACCTGATAGAGCACGAGCGCGTGGAAGGCGTCCATAATCGGCACGCCGCCGAGCCCGTCGCCGTGGCCGAGCCGCGCCTCGGTGGGGTTGCCGGAGCCCGTGTGAACGCAGATCGGCAGGTCGAGCGCCTGCGCCTCCTCGTAGACGGGGAAAAAGTACGGATCGCTCACCCGCCTGCCGTGCTCCAAGCCGCGCTTGAACACGCCGACCGCGCCGTTCTCCTTCGCCCAGCGCAGATACGCGACGGATGCGTCAATGTCCAGCAGCGGCGGCACCGCGACCCACCGCAGCCTGCCGTTCGAGGCCGCGCACTTGCCCGCGACGTAGCGCCCCCAACTCTCCGTGAGCGCGCGCTCGGCGGCGGGGTTGCCGGTGACGTAGGAGAGGAAGAAGGTCGGGTAGATGACGTGCATGTCCACGCCGCGCTCGTCCATATGGCGGAGACGCTCGCCCACGTCGAGCAATTCGCGGGAGTTGAGCGTCGTGCCGGTGAGGTCGTCGTCGCGGATCATCCGCTGCCGGAGCCTGCCGTCCACGAGCCACCAGCGGCTCGCCGAGGCGTCCATTCCGCCGGGGACGACGCCCTCGGGCGGGGAGATCGTCACGGGGCGGAAGCGCGCCGCCTCGCCCTCCATAAACTGCCAGGCTTCCTCGGGTTCGTCTATGTGCGTGTCCGCGTCTATGACCGACATTTCGCGCCTCCTCGTCCGTTCTCGCGCGGGGCGTTAGTGTACTACGCGCCGACCTAGCGCCCTAGCCGCCGATGCCCGGGATTACGGGCTGGCGGACGCCGCGCCCGACAGGCGTAGGCGTTTGGAAGCCCGCGCCCGCGATGATCTCGGCGACGTCCAGCAACTGCATGCGTGGGTATTTCGTTCCCAGAACGTCCAAGTCGCCCGCCTGCGCCATATATTGCTCGAAGTTGCGGCGCTTCCGCTCGCCGAGCGGCTCCAAGACGATGAACCCGGCCATCCGCGCCTGCTGCGCCTCCATCGCGCCGTGAAGGTCGCGCAGTTTGGAGATGGGAACGTTCGCGCCGCCGTCCACCTGAATGACCATGCTCTGGAGGTCGGGCTCGTCCGGCAGGGCGAAGTAGAGGCGGCCGTCCACGCCGCCGTCCGCCGCGCGGCGGGTCGTTACGAAGCCGTCCACCTGCTCGACCGCCCACTTCTGGAAGTGGTAGGGGTCGCGCCGCCAGAGGTCTTTGGCGCCTTCCACGTTGCGCGGCATCCCTTGGATGTCGTACTCGATCCCCTCGCGCAGCCCCAGCCGGTCGCCGAGGCGGACGCGGGCGACGCGCTTGACGGCGTGAATAGCGATGTCTATGCCGATCCAGCGGCGGCCCAGCCGGTGCGCGGCCTCAATGGTGGTGGCGCACCCGCAGAAAGGATCAAGCACGAGGTCGCCCTCCTTGCTGGACGCGCTGATAACGCGCTCCAGAAGCGCGACGGGCTTCTGGGTGGCGTAACCGAGACGCTCCTTGGCATGCGCGCCGATAGGCCGTATGTCATAGATGATGTCTTGCAGGGGAACGCCCGGGCTCTCGTCCAAATACCGCTTCTGCTGAGGAACTGAGCCATGCGGCGGCCAGTAGACGAGCCCCGCTTGATCGAGAAGGTCAAGTTTCTCCTGTGTGGAGAGGGAGCGCAGGTCGAGATTCGGAAACGCTTTCCTCAGAGCCGCGCTCGGGACGGCCCAGTGCCTACCGCTGCCGGTAGGATCGACCCCGCGCCACGGGCGTCCGGAGTCTCCCGAAGTGACGCCCTGCCCGGTAAGCGTAACGTACCGGAATCGCCCTCGCCTGTCCTCGAATCGGTAATAGTTTCGGACGTAGGAATCGTCGTATCCCTGATGGATGCGCTGCCACTCGTAAGTCTCCGACTTCGTGTAAAACAGCAGCGTGTCGTGGATGGGGCCCCAGCGTTTCGCCCCTCCGTGCGCCCCCGTGCGGCGCCAAATGATTTCGTTGCGGAAGTTCTGGTGGCCGAAGACCGCGTCCATCACCATTTTGAGATAGTGGCTCGCGGTGGGGTCGCAGTGCAGGTAGACGCTGCCATCGGGCTTGAGCAGGCGGCGCATAGCGACGAGCCGCTCCGTCATATAGGAGAGGTAGGCGAGCAGCGACGGGTTGAGTTTGCGGAGGGCGTTGGCCCACAGCCGCCAAAGTTCGGCGACGCCGTCGTCCAGCCCGTAGCGGCGCATCATTACGGGAAGGCCGGAGACCGCCCGCTCCCGCGCCGCGTCCAGATACCACATATCGCCGAACGCCTCAACCTGATCGGGAAGCGGGCGGCCCGTCTCGTCCCTGTAGATCGCGTGATAGTCGGCGTTGCTGTTGAACGGCGGATCGAGGTAGATCAGATCAACGGACTCGGCATCCATCTCCTCCATCACGGCGAGGCAGTCGCCGTAGTAGAGCGTGTTCGCCGCGGTCATCGCCCGCCCGCCCGCGCCGCCGACTCCACGGCGTCGAGCGCCTCGTCTATGTCCTCGGCGGTGACGCCGTAGTGCGGAACGAAGCGCACCCAGTTGAAGCGTCCGTTGGAGAGGACGCCGCGCTCGCGCAGACGCACCGCCGTTCCGGGGCCGTCGCCGTCGTCGAGTTCGGCGTAGACGATGTTGGTCTCGATGGCCGCGGGGTCCACGGAGAAGCCTGGTATGGCGGCGAGCCCCTCGGCGAGGCGTTTGGCGTTGGCGTGGTCTTCGGCGAGGCGGTCGACCATCGCGTTGAGGGCGACCAGCCCGGCGGCGGCGAGCACGCCCGCCTGCCGCAGGCCGCCCCCCGCCATCTTGCGGACGCGCCGCGCCCGCGAGATGAACTCCGCGCTTCCGGTCACGACGGAGCCGACGGGCGCCGAAAGCCCCTTCGAGAGGCAGAAGGTCACGGAGTCGGCGACGGATACCAGTTCTGAGGGCGGAACGCCGAGCGCGACGGATGCGTTCCATATCCGCGCGCCGTCTATGTGAACGGCCATGCCGTGGGCGCGGGCGGCTTCCGCGAGAGGCCGCATCTGCTCGACGGTGTAGGCCGCGCCGTTGCCCCGGTTGTGCGTGTTCTCGATGGTCAGCAACGCCATGCGCGGAAAGTAGCCACCGGGAGGGACGGCCATCTCGACGTCGTCGGGGTTCATCAGGCCGCGCTTGTCGTTGGGGAGGGCGCGCATCTGGACGCCGCCGAACGCCGCGATGGAGCCCATCTCGTTGACGAGAAGGTGCGCGTCCACGCCGCAGAGAAGTTCGTCGCCGCGGTTGCACCAAGAGAGGGCGGAGACGAAGTTGCCCATCGTCCCGCTCGTTACGAAGAGTCCCGCCTCCTTGCCCATCAGCCGCGCGGCCTCGGCCTCCAGCCGGTTGACGGTCGGGTCTTCGCCGTAGACGTCGTCGCCCACCTCCGCCTCCGCCATTGCGCGGCGCATCGCCTCGGTTGGCTTGGTGAGCGTGTCGCTGCGGAGGTCTATGACGCGGGGCGCGGCGGCGTTGGCCATCGGTTCGTCCTTATCGTTGGGATGGGGGGATTCTATCAGCGCGCGCTGATAGACTGGAGCGGCGATGGTTGCGTTCCTCGGCAGGCACGGCGTGGCGATTCTGGCGGCGCTGCTGGCGTTCACCGCCGACCAAGTTTCCAAACTGGCGGTCGTGCTCACGCTGGCGCGGGGCGAGTCGTGGCCGGAAACGGGGTTCTTCCGATTCACGCACGTCTGGAACACCGGAAGCGCGTTCGGGCTGTTCGGCGGCCAAAATCTGGTTCTGACTGCGGCGTCCATCGTCGGAATCGGCGTGCTGCTGCTGTTCTACCGCTCGCAAGCGAACGGAGGGGTATGGGCGCAGACGAGCCTCGGGCTTATGTTCGCCGGAGCGTGCGGCAATCTCGCCGACCGCATCACGCTCGGGCACGTCACCGACTTCATAGACATCGGGCCGTGGTACATCTTCAACCTCGCGGACGCCTCCATCGTTACAGGCATCGCCATCTTCTCCGCGCTTGTGCTGCTGGCCCGCCCGAGGCGCCCCGCCCTCGCAACGACGACGGTTCCCGGCGATGAGGAATACGCCGACTAGCAAGGAGGAGAAAGCGATGGGGTTCGCCGAAGAGTTCGTCGGAAGGTTGGCCGAGTTGCGATTCGAGGATGCCTTCAATCCCTACGCCGACGTCTGCCCCGTTTACGACCTGCAGGACGCTCCCGCGCTGCGGCGCACCGCCTTGGCGGCCATCATTGACCGCGCTCAGGAGCGCGGAGTGGACTCCCTGTGGGTCGGGCTTGCCCCGGGACGCTTGGGAGCTCGGCGAACGGGACTGGCATTCACGGACGACTGTGCTCTCCAAGCCCACGGTGAGCGATGGGGCGTTGACATAGAACGCCCAACCACCGGCCCAGAGATAAGAGAACGCACTGCGCAGGCCGTCTGGGAAGAGTTGCGCCGTATTGATGAGGGAGTCTTCCTCTGGAACGTCTTCCCGCTGCATCCCCACCAGCCGGATAACCCGTCTAGAAATCGAAGTCTCCGGCGTCAAGAGCGTCTAGCGGGATGCGAATTGCTCGCTAAATTGATTGATGCGCTTGATCCCCAATGCTTGGTCGCGGTCGGCAACGAAGCCGAAAAAGCAGTTCTGCAAGCGGGAGGGAATAGGACCTACGATAAGGTCAGGCACCCCAGTTACGGCGGGAAGACTGAATTCTCAGAAGCCATTCGGCGACTATATCGATGAGGAATACGCCGACTAGCGCCGCATCCCGCTACGTCGCGGAAGAGGCGGACGCCGGGGCGCGGGCGGACGTGTTCACCGCGTCGCGTGACCCCTCGCTGAGCCGCTCGCGGGCCGCCGCGCTCGCTCGCGAGGGATTCGTCGCGGTGAACGGACGCCCCGCCAAACCGTCCGCCGCGCTGCGCCCGGGCGACGTCGTGGAGGTCGTCGTTCCGCCTCCCGTTCCGCTCGACCTCGTCCCTCAGGACATCCCTGTCGGAATCGTCTACGAGGACGGAGAGATCATCGTGGTGGACAAACCGGCGGGGCTGACGGCGCATCCGTCCCCGGGCCATCCGGACGGCACGCTTGTGAACGCGCTGCTGGTGCTCGCGCCGGAGTTGCCCGGCATCGGGGGCGTGGAGCGCCCCGGCATCGTGCACCGGCTGGACAAGGACACGTCCGGCCTGATCGTCGTGGCGAAGACCGACGCGGCGCACCGGAGCCTCACGCGCCAATTCAAGGAGCGCAGCGTGAGCAAGACGTACCTCGCGCTCGCGGCGGGGCTGATGCGAAGCGATGAGGGCGAGATTGACGCGCCCATCGCGCGGCACCCCGTCGAGCGCAAGCGGATGGCGGTGGTCGAGGGCGGGCGGCCGGCGCTGACGCGCTACCGAACGCTGGAGCGGTTCGACGGGCCGTTTGGGGCGTTCACGCTCGCCGAAGCGCATCCGGTTACGGGGCGGACGCATCAGATCCGGGTGCACTTCGCGCGCTTGGGGCATCCGCTCGTTGGGGACGCGGTCTACGGCAAACGCTCGGGACTCGCGGCGCGGCATTTCCTGCACGCGGCGCGGCTGGAGATTGCGATGCCTCCCGCCGAAACGGAGCGCCGCGCGTTCGAGGCGCCGCTCCCCGACGACCTCGCGGCGGCGCTGGCCGCCCTGCGGGGCGGGTAGCGTCGGAACGCCAGTGAATTGGGGGACTGAATCCTATTGGAACCCTTGGAGCGTCAGCGGGTTTGCTAGCCCCTCACTAGCCCCTCATAAAGAACGCGAGGAGCGTCCCGAACCTCGCCCCTGGACGTGACGCGCAGCGCATCGTCCCCCCGCGTAGGCGGGAATCCAGTCGGCGCGCAAAGCGCTTGCCCCATGCTCCCGCGCAGCGCATCGTCATTGGACGAGGCGATTGCTCCTGCCGCAACGAACTCACGCGGCCATGCCGCAACTCGTCGGCGTGAGCGGGCAGGAGACGCAGCCGGAGGCGGCGTGCGCCGCGTGGAGGGCTGCGGTCTCTTGCGGAGGCGGCGCGGGCGCGTCGGCGAGGCGCTCGCGGAACAGCGGCATCTCGCTCTGCTTGGCGGCGGCGGGCTTGTGGCCGGGGAAGCGCAGGAAGGGCAGGGCGCGCTTCAGCACGACGCCCATCGCCTGCAACTCTTGCCGCATTGTGATGGAGTGGCGCCGCCGCTGCCCGACGATGCGCTGAGCGGCCAACGGCCCGACGCCCGGGACGCGCAGCAGGTCGCGCTCGCTCGCGGCGTTCACGTCCACCGGAAAACGCTCCGAAGCGCCGACGGCGATCATCAGTTTCGGGTCGGCGCGGAGTTCCAGGAAGCCGCCGTCGTCGAACGCGGGGCGCAACTCATCCTCTTCGTAGCCGTAGATGCGGGAGAGCCAGTCGAGTTGGTAGAGGCGATGCTCGCGGATCGGCGGCGTCGCGGGCCGCTCTTCGAGCGGCGTGTGGCGCACGGGACGGAACGCGGAGTAGTAGACGCGCTTGAAGCCCAAGTCGCCGTAGAGGCTGCGGACGCGGGAGTGGATATCCCAGTCGGACTCGTCCGCCGCGCCGACGACGAGTTGGGTGGCCTGGCCGACCGCGCCGCCGTAGCGCTCCTGCATCAGGCCGCTGATGCGTCGCATCGGGGCGAGGATGCCATTGTCGAAATCCTTCATCGCGCTGAGGCGGCGGAGGCGCTCGGCGGAAGGCGCCTCCATATTGATCGAGAGGCGCGCGCCGAGCCGCTGGCTCCGCTCGATGAGCGCATCGTCCGCGACGCCGGGCATCACCTTGAGGTGGACGTAGCCGCGGAAGCCGTGGCGCGAGCGGACGGCCTCGACGACGTCGGCCAAACGCTCTTGCGTCGCGTCCGGGTCTTTGAATATCCCCGAACTGAGGAAGAGGCCGTCCACCATTCCTCTGCCGTGCATTTCGGCGAAGAGGCGGGCGAGTTCGTCCACCTTGAAGCCGTAGCGCCTGCGCGGAACCCAGTGGGAGTTCGGGCAGTAATGGCAGTCCATAATGCAGTGGTCGGTGAACATCACGCGGAGGAGGGAGATGCGCTTGCCGTTCGGCATCGCGGCGCGGTAGACGCCTGCGTGGGGCGTGACGCCGCCGCGGGGCCCGACGCGCTCCCAGCCGTCGGAAGGCCGCGCCGCGCCGTCCGAGCGTTCGGCGGGCGAGAGCACGTCGTCGGTGGCCATCCCTCCCAAATGGCGCAGTTTCTCGTAGACGTCGGGCGCGTTCCTGATGAGCATCGCGTTGCCTCCGGTTCAGAACTAATGTTCCGAACGATAGCGCAAGTCAACCGGCGCGTCAACCCCCATTGCGTCAACCCCCCCATTTCGGATTGGCGTGCGCGCCTGTCCATTCCTCGTGCGGGGCTACTGCGGTACACTAGAGGAAGCGTCGGGGCGTAGCGCAGCGGAAGCGCGCCTGCTTTGGGAGCAGGAGGTCGCCAGTTCGATCCTGGCCGCCTCGACCAGCGCCTGCGCGGGAACGACGGGACATAAGGGGGACGACGATGCGCCGCCCGCTCTGCCTCCTGCATAAAATTGGCTGGGCGCAAACGCTTGACAACGGCGGGCGGGCGTGTCTATACTCTTCAAATCGCCTTTGGCCGGAAGTGGCCGAGGGGCGGTCGGCGGGCGTCGCTTGGAAGCGTCGCCGCCTTTGCGCGTTAACAAGGGAATATCGAGCGAGTACGAGCCAAGGTTAGGTAAAAAGGTTCGCCTGCGGGCGAACCGCGTGAGGTCAAGTTACTAAGGGCCCACGGGGGATGCCTTGGCGTCAAGGGCCGATGAAGGGCGTAGCACGGCTGCGAAAAGCCTCGGTTAGCCGCCAAGCAGGCTTAGCCGGGGATTCCCGAATCGGGGAACCGGTCTCGGTGAAACCGGGACATCCTCAACTGAACACATAGGTTGAGGAAGGTAAGCAGGGGAACTGAAACATCTCATTACCCTGAGGAAAAGAAAGCAACCGCGATTCCCTAAGTAGTGGTGAGCGAAACGGGAAGAGCCCAAACCTTTGGGATTTAGTGGCCTGGGGGCCTATATCCCAGAGGGGTTGTACGGCGCATCAGCAGGAGCCCCAGCGACTGCGCGGAGTTAGCAATCCGCCTTCTAGCCGAAGGAGCCTGGAAAGGACCGCCATAGCGGGTGATAGCCCCGTAGGCGAAAGGGGGCGGACTCCGGATGCGTTCGTGAGTACCACGGGACACGTGGAATCCCGTGGGAAGCCGGGGGGACCACCCTCCAAGGCTAAATACCCTTGACGACCGATAGCGCACAAGTACCGTGAGGGAAAGGTGAAAAGAACCCCTGAAGGGGAGTGAAATAGACCTGAAACCGTGGGCCTACAAGCGGTCGGAGTCCGTCTTCGGACGGATGACGGCGTGCCTATTGAAGAATGAGCCGGCGAGTTACTCCTGCGTGGCGAGGTTAAGGGATTTAGACGTCCCGGAGCCGCAGCGAAAGCGAGTCTGAATAGGGCGATGCAGTCGCGCGGGGTAGACCCGAAACCGGGTGAGCTACCCATGGCCAGGGTGAAGCCTCGATAGTCTCGAGGTGGAGGCCCGAACCCGTATACGTTGCAAAGTGTTGGGATGAGCTGTGGGTAGAGGTGAAATGCCAACCGAACCCGGAGATAGCTGGTTCTCCCCGAAATGCATTGAGGTGCAGCCTTCAGGGAGAGGGACGGAGGTAGGGCTCTGAATGGGCTAGGGGGTGTGAGCCTACCAAACCCAATCAAACTTCGAATGCCGTTCCATCTATGCCTGAGGAGTGAGACCGTGGGGGATAAGCTCCATGGTCGAAAGGGAAACAGCCCAGACCGCCGACTAAGGCCCCCAAGTGCAGGCTCAGTGTCAAAGGAAGTCCGGTCGCCCAGACAACCAGGAGGTTGGCTTAGAAGCAGCCACCCTTTAAAGAGTGCGTAATAGCTCACTGGTCAAGGGACCGTGCGCCGACAATGTATCGGGGCTTAAGCCTGCCGCCGAAGTCGCGGCTTCCGCCATTGGCGGAGGGGTAGGGGAGCGTTCTCTGCGCACTGAAGCCGTTCCGTAAGGAGCGGTGGAGCGCAGAGAAGTGCGAATGCCGGCATGAGTAGCGTGAAGATGCGTGAGAACCGCATCCGCCGAAAGTCCAAGGTTTCCTGCGCAACGTCGTTCGTCGCAGGGTTAGCCGGACCTAAGTCGAGGCCGAAAGGCGTAGACGATGGATAGCTGGTCAACATTCCAGCGCCGCCTATGAATCGTTTTAAGGCTAAGGAGGGACACGGGAAGCTAGGTGGAGCGTGCCCATTGGACATGGCGCGTCTGACCCTGTAGGCGATCTCGAGATAGGCAAATCCGTCTCGAGGCTTGAGCTGAGGGGGAAAGCAACTTCAGGGCCTCGCCCTGGGGAAGTCCGCTGAGGCTACACCGGCTAGAAAAGCTTCGTAGCTAGAGGCATAGGCGTCCGTACCGCAAACCGACACCGGTGGACTGGTATAAGCGTACCAAGGCGGACGAGAGAACCATCCCTAAGGAACTCGGCAATCTGACTCCGTAACTTCGGGAGAAGGAGTGCCACGGGGAGTGAAGTCCCTAGCGGACGGAGCGCCCTGAGGTCGCAGCAAAGAGGCCCTGGTGACTGTTTAACAAAAACACAGGTCCCTGCTCAAGTCGCAAGACGACGTATAGGGGCTGACGCCTGCCCAGTGCCGGAAGGTCAAGAGGAGCGGTGCAAGCTGCGAATCGAAGCCCCGGTGAACGGCGGCCGTAACTATAACGGTCCTAAGGTACCGAAATCCCTTGTCAGGTAAGTTCTGACCCGCAGGAAAGGCGTAACAACTGGGGCGCTGTCTCAGGGATGGTCTCGGTGAAATTGAAGTACGAGTGAAGATGCTCGTTACCCGCAGCAGGACAAAAAGACCCCGTGGAGCTTTACTGCAACCTGACATTGATCCGAGGATACGGTTGTGTAGGATAGGTGGGAGGCCGCGAAGCCGGGACGCCAGTTCCGGTGGAGCCATCGTTGAAATACCACCCTTCCCTGTTTTTGGATCTAACCCCTGATCAAGCAGGGGAACAGTGTCTGGCAGGCAGTTTGACTGGGGCGGTCGCCTCCTAAACAGTAACGGAGGCGTGCAAAGGTCCCCTCAGGGTGGATGGAAATCACCCGCAGAGCGCATTGGTAGAAGGGGGCTTGACTGCGAGGCCAACAAGCCAAGCAGGGACGAAAGTCGGCCAAAGTGATCCTACGGTCCCGTGTGGAAGGGCCGTGGCTTATCGGACAAAAGCTACCCCGGGGATAACAGGCTTATCTTGCCCAAGAGTTCATATCGACGGCAAGGTTTGGCACCTCGATGTCGGCTCGTCGCATCCTGGGGCTGAAGAAGGTCCCAAGGGTCCGGCTGTTCGCCGGTTAAAGCGGCACGTGAGCTGGGTTCAGACCGTCGTGAGACAGGTCGGTCTCTATCCGCTGTGGGCGCAGGAAGTTTGAGGGAACCCTTCCCTAGTACGAGAGGACCGGGAAGGACGCACCTCTGGTGTTCCGGTCGTCACGCCAGTGGCGCCGCCGGGTAGCTATGTGCGGAACGGATAAGCGCTGAAAGCATCTAAGTGCGAAGCCGGCCCCAAGATGAGACTTCCCACCCTGAAAAGGGGTAAGGCCGCAGAGAGACTATCTGCTCGATAGGCCGCAAGTGTAAGCGCAGCAATGCGTTCAGCTAAGCGGTACTAATCGGCCGAGGACTTGACCACTACCCGCAACCCGCCTAACCCTGCCCTCCCTCGCTCGAGTTCCCTTATTAGCGCGCAAACCCGCCCGCCGCGAAGGCGATTACGGCGCGCGCAGTCCGCCGTCAGCCCCGCGCAAGCGGGAACCCAAGCGGCGCAAGCGCCCATAACGTTGCGGGGTGGAGCAGTGGCAGCTCGTCGGGCTCATAACCCGAAGGTCCCAGGTTCGAGTCCTGGCCCCGCTACCAACCCTCCTGCTCCTTGCTAGGGCGCGGCGACCAAACCAATAAACGGACGGGGCGCGAGCCCCGTCTTTTCTTTTGATTCCTAGCCCACGCGCCCTGACCGCGGGACTTTGCTGCCCGCCTCCCTCAGCGCGACAGCAGCCCATTGCGCCGTCCGCCCCTTGTCGCGGAGACTGCGTTTAGGCGGCACCGACGCCGCCCGACAACAACTCGCAGGGAGTCCCGAAATGCAGGCCAGCGACGCCATCGCCCCGCAGTCCGGCGGAACCGCCGAGCGCAGAGAGTCCATCTGGAGCGTCAACGAGCGCTGGCGAGGGCTCTACTTCGCCTTCTTCCTGCTGCTGATGAGCGCGGGCTCCGTGTTCGTCGCGTGGCACGAGGCTCTCGGCGCGGGAGCGGGCGGCGGGGTGGTACAATGCGGGCGAGGCGTCCGCGGCAGTGGCCTCGGCGGGGCTGTCCCTGTGCATAACGGAGGTTGTGATGCTCTCAACGCTGCTGGGCAGGAAACTGGACGAGCGCAAGACGCGCCTTCTCAACGAAGGACGCGCGGAAGGTCGCATGGAGGGCCGCAACGAAGGCCGCCTCAGGGAGCGCGCCGAATGGGACGCCTGGCTGGAGCGGATGATGGCCGCTCAGTCGAAAGGCGAGCCCTTCACGGAACCGCCGCCCTCCCGCCGCGCGGACGACGCCAACGGCGCGGCGTAGCGACTCGATGCTCTCAACGCTGCTGGGCAGGAAACTGGACGAGCGCAAGACGCGCCTTCTCAACGAAGGCCGCCTCAGGGAGCGCGCCGAATGGGACGCCTGGCTGGAGCGGATGATGGCCGCTCAGTCGAAAGGGGAGCCCTTCACGGAACCGCCACCCTCCCGCCGCGACGACGACGCCAACGGCGCGGCGTAACGTCCCCACGCCATCCCTCCAAACCGGCGCTCTTGCGCGGTAGCGTTCCTTCGCCCGCCCTGCTATGATGGCCGCCCATCCTCTAACCCGTAAGGAGCCGCAACCTATGAACTACGCCAGCCGCTGGGCGCGATTCTTCGCGTGGGTGATAGACATTATCGTCCTCCTCATCATCTCGTTCATCCTCAGCGCCGTCGGAGTCTTCGACTTCAGCTTGGGGAACGACATCTCCACGGTGGACGGCGTTATCAACGCCGTCGTTGGGTTGGCCTATTTCGTCGTGCTCACCGTCGCCTTCGGCGCGACGCTAGGCAAAATGGCGCTTGGGATGCGCGTCGTGGGCGCCGACGGCGGCAAGGCAAGCGTCGGGGCGGTCCTCGTCCGCGAGATCATCGTCCGCTGGGGCGTCACCATCGTCGCGTTTGTCTTGGCGCTTGCGCTGACTGGCCCCTTGGGCGACGCGGGAGCCGCCATCGGCGGTGTCGTGGGCGGACTCGTCGGGCTGATCGTCATTCTCCGCATCCTCGTTGACGACCACCGGCAGGGCTGGCACGACAAGATCGGCGGCACCTTCGTAGTGAAGGCGAAATAGACCGAAGCCGCGCCCCGAACTTAAGAACGAACCGGGGAGCATCGCGCGCGACAAGCCTTGAACATAGCGGCGCGCTGGACCCGGCGACCTCAGGCCGCGCGAATGGATGCGGTACAATGGAGCGCGCCGCCGCGTCCAACGGCGCGGGCGGCGCAGCCCGCGCTCGGGCATCGAGGCGCTCCATGGCTCTCCCGACGGCAACTCCCGGCGCCGCCCGGCGGAACGACGCCGCTTCCGGCGCGGCGGAGCGGAACGGCGCCGCGCTGCGCTATCGGCGAGTCGTCGTGAAGGCGGGGACGAACGTCCTCACGCGCAAGACGGCGCGCCTCGACCGCGGGGCGATGGCCTCGCTCGCGGGACAGATCGCCGACGTCGCGGAGATGGGCGCGCAGGTCGCGCTCGTGACCTCCGGCGCCATCGCCGCGGGACGGGAGGCCGCGCCCGCCGTCGCCAAAGGCAAGGGCGTTCCGGCGAGCCAGATGCTCGCCGCCATTGGGCAGAGCCGCCTGATGCACGCCTACAGCGAACTCTTCGCGGAGCGCGGCGTCATCGTCGCGCAGGCGCTCCTCACGGCGCGCGACGTGGAAGACCGCGTCGGCTACCTCAACGTGCGGAACACGCTCAAAGGGCTGATGGAGCGCGGCGTCGTCCCCGTCGTCAACGAGAACGACGTCGTGGACACGCAGGAGATCACGAGCGCGCGCTTCGGCGACAACGACACGCTCTCCGCAATGGTGGCCAACGTGGTGGACGCCGATTTGCTGCTGATCCTCACGGACACCGGCGGGCTCTTCACGGCGGACCCGAACCGCGACCCCTCCGCGAGGCCGGTGCGGCGCGTGGAGCGCATAGACGACTCCGTGATGGCGCTGGCGGAGCGGCACGAGGGCGGCCCCGGCAGAGGCGGGATGGCCTCGAAATTGCGCGCGGCGCGGCAGGCCGCTGCCATCGGCGTCGCCGTGATGTTCGGGCGAGGCGAAAGTTCGTCCGTTGTCCGCGAGGCCGCCTGCGGAACGCTGCGCGACGGCACCTACTTTCCGCCGACGGCGTCGGCTGCCGAAAGCAGAAAACGCTGGCTGCTGAGCGGAATGACCAAGAAAGACGCCGCGCTCGTCGTGGACGCCGGGGCGGAGCGCGCGCTCGCGGGGCACGCCCGGAGCCTGCTGCCCGCCGGCGTCCGCGAGGTGCGCGGCCGCTTCCTGCGCGGCGACGTCGTGGAGGTCGTCTCCGAAAGCGGGGCGCGCCTCGCCTACGGCATAGCGAACTACGACTCCTCCGAACTGCGGAAGATCGCGGGCGAGCGGTCGGAGCGCATCGAGGAGTTGCTGGGGCATCATCACGGCGACGAGGCCGTCCATCGAAACAACCTCGCCGCGGCAGTCTGAACGGAAACGGAGCGAACGAATGGCCACCGCGACCGCATCGTCCGAACTGATAACGAAGGCGCAGGCCGCCCGCGCCGCGTCGCGCGAACTGCGGACGCTTTCCGCGGAGCGGAAGAACGCCGGGCTCCGCGCCGTCGCCGACGCGCTCGAGGCGAATCTGCCCGCCGTGCTGGAGGCGAACGCCCGCGATATGGACGCGGGGCGCGACGCCGGGCTGAGCGAGGCGCTGCTGGGGCGGCTGCTGCTTAACGAGCAGCGCGTGCGCGCTATGGCGAACGACGCGCGGAACGTCGCGCTGCTCCCCGACCCCGTCGGCGAACGGTTCGACGCGCGGACGCTCCCCAGCGGCGTCCGGGTCGAGCGCCGCCGCGTTCCGCTCGGCGTCATCGGCTGCGTCTACGAAAGCCGCCCGAACGTTACGACCGACATCGCCGCGCTCTGCCTGAAATCGGGCAACGCGGTCGTCCTGCGCGGCGGCAAGGAAGCCGTGCACTCCAACGCCGCCATCGTCGCGCTTATGCGGCAGGCGCTGGAGGAGGCGGACGCCGCCCCCGAGGCCGTCCAATTCGTAACGGACACGGACCGCGCCGTCGTGGATCAGATGATCCGCCTCAACGACTATTTCGATATGTTCATTCCTCGCGGCGGCGAGGCGCTCATCCGCTACGTGCGCGACAACGCGACCGTCCCCGCGATCACGGGCGGCGTCGGCGTCGTCCATATCTACGTGGACGCCTCGGCGAACGCGGAGATGGCGTCGGAGATCGTCTTCAACGCCAAGACGCAGCGCCCCGACGTTTGCAACGCGCTCGACACGATGCTCGTGCACTCCGCCGCAGCGCCGTCGTTCCTGCCCGGCGCGGCCTCGCGCCTCGCGGCGGCGGGCGTCGAGATGCGCTGCGACCAGCGCGCCCTCTCGCTCATCGGCCCCGCGCCGGAGGCGCTCGTCCACGCCGCCGCCCCCGGCGACTTCGGCCAGGAGTTCCTCGCGCTCACGATGTCCGTGAAAGTGGTGGACTCGCTGGACGAGGCGATGGAGCACATTGAGGCGCACGGCTCCGGCCATACGGAGGCCATCGTAACCGAGGACTACTCCGCCGCGACGCGCTTCACCGACGAGGTGGAGGCTTCCGTCGTGCTCGTGAACGCCAGCACGCGCTACAACGACGGCGGACGGCTGGGGCTCGGCGCGGAAGTCGCCATCAGCACGAACAAACTCCACGCCCGCGGCCCGATGGGGCTCCGCGAACTGACCAGTTACAAGTGGGTCGCGCTCGGCGACGGCCAAACGCCCGCGTAAGCGGAGCGGACGCGCAGCCGCCAACCGCGCGGGGAGAGCAACGATGATCCGTTTCGAACGCGAGTGCCGAACGCCTTTCTCGGAGGTCTACACCCTCTACGAGGACGACCAGCCCCAGCCGCAAGGCCGCTTCGACGTGCACTTCTACGGGCGCATCGTCCACGCCACCCTCTGCGTCTCCGAGCGCTACACGCCGGACGAAATCCAAGACCTCATCGCCGACCTCGACGACGAACTGCTGGACGCCATCGGCATCGAGCGGGACGACTTCATCGTTCACGTCCACCAGGGCCGCGAGGTCGGCGTCTTCTCCAACAGTTCCTTCGCCGAAGACGACGAGGGCGAGCCAGGATCGGAGAACTAGAGGCGCCGTCATTCCCGCGCAGGCGGGCGGCCAAGCGGACGCGCCGCCTACCGGGGCGGCCATTCCGCCCGCCGCTCCTTGCGGACGACGAACCGCAAACCTGACCACGTATCGTCTATCGCGCAGACTTTGTTGTCCACGAGGCCGCAGGGCAGGCCGACCTCGCGCAGGACGTCTTCCGTGAGATCGGTCGGGGCGCCGGATGAGCGTTTTGGCCACGCGATCCAATAGCCGCCGTTGGCTGCGATGCGGCGCGCTTGGGCAGGGAACGCCGCCTCGAGCGCGACTCTGCGCGTATGGAACGCGACGAGGACGTCCAATCCGCTCTCGCCCGGCTCCGCCCGGCGAACGCCCGGGGGCAGTTCGCCCAGCGTTTCGCCGAATCCGTGGGGCGCGTCCTCGACGGCGAGGGTCGCCCCCGGCGCTATGCCCAACTTGCGGGGGAGCGGCGTCCCCGAGTAGCCGGCCATTCGCGTCACACCTCGGCGGCGACGCCGTGGATGACGCTCGCGTCTTCGTCGAACGTCTCCGGCGCGTCCACTTGCCCCGCGTAGGCGCGCACGCGGTACGCCTCGCCTTTGCGGACGATCACGGGAATCGTTCCCTCCATCAGGTCGACCGCCGCCTGCATCAGGATGCGGCGCGCGCCCTCCACCGCCCCGTCGTTCGGCCCGAGCGTTTCGTTCGAGCGGTCAACGATGGCGCCCATGCTCTCCTGGCACGCGATCGCCATCTCGAACGCGGTTTGGAACCGCGACGCGAAGTCGGGCGGGCGCTCCCCGCCTTCGGGGACGTAGCCGTTGTCGCGGTTGCGCTCGCGCCGGTAGGAGCCTTCCGCGAGTTTCGGATGCAGGCGTTTGCCTTGCCGAATCTCGCGGAGCAGGCGCTTGCTGAGCGGCTTGCGAGGGTCGTAGGTGACGGCGAACGCCATCGCGCGCTCGTCGTCTATGGGCGTCCATGCGGCGGCTTCGTACAGGCCGCGCCTGCCTGACGCCGCGGTCGTGTAAAAGGGCATCAGCCATTGCGTCGCGCTGACGGCGGCCGGCCCGGATTCGGGCTCGACCGCCGTGCCGACGAGGAGACCGTACTCGGTTTCGCGGGCATGCACCGTATGCGCGGCCTCCTCGCCCGTGGGGTCGTCGGGCCCGAGGGCTCCCGCCTGCGCGAGCGCGGCGACGCGGGATGCGTCCAGCCCGCCTTCGACGGCTTGCATATAGTTGCAGTCCACAAGGAAGCGGGAGAGATAGCGCTGCTCCGGCTCGACGCGCGTCCACTCGAATTCCGGCAGGTCGGGCGGGTCGTCCTGCGGGCCGAAGTAGCCCCAGAGGAGGCCGCCGTATTCGGCGATGCGGAACGGGGTCGCTTTCGCCTCGGTCCAGAGCGGGCTGTCGGGCGGCTCCAGGGGCATATCGAGGATGTTGCCCTCGACGTCGAACTTCCAGAAGCAGCGGGCGCAGCGGATGCCGCCCTCCTCGACGACGCCGAAGGAGAGGTCGGCGCCGCGGTGGGGGCAGCGGGCGTCGAGGAGGCCGAGCCTGCCCTGCGTGTCTCTGAACGCGACGTAGAATTCGCCGAGCGACTTCACGCGCAGAGGGGGCGCGTCGGGATGCGGCAACTCGTCCGCGAGGAGGAGCGGCGTCCAGAAGCGCCGGAAGAGCGCGCCCATCGGCGTGTCCGGCCCGACGCGGGTCAGCAGTTCGTTGTCTTCTTTGGAGAGCGCCATTGTCGTCCGGCGATTGTAGCAGGCTAGCGTCCGGCGGCGGAGGCGCGGCGGCGGGCGTGGGAGGGACCGCGCTATGGTAGACTTGCGCCGCTCTATGATTGGTTCCGCGAAGCGCGCATGCAGCAAACCGACGAATCGCCGCCCGACCTGACGGTCCTCATTCTCTGCCGCAACGAGGAGGGCAGCATTGCCCGCTGCGTAGGCGAGGCTTTTGATTTCCTGGGGCGGAACGGGATTGCGGGCGAGGTGGTGGTCGTGGACAACGGCAGTTCCGACCGGTCGCGGGAGCGGGCGCTGGAGGCGGGGGCGCGCGTCGCGCAGGAGCCGAGGATAGGCTACGGCAACGCGATTATCGGCGGCATCGCGGCTGCGAAGGGGGAGTTCATCATCCTCGGCGACGGAGACGGGGAGTACGACCTCAACGCGCTGGAGCCGTTCTGGGAGAAGTTGCAAGAGGGCGCCGACTTCGTGATCGGGAACCGTTACGGCGGGAACATACGGCCGGACTCGTCCGTGCTGCGGCGCTACATCGGCAACCCGATGCTGTCGGGCTTGGGCAAACTGCTCTTCCCATCGCCGGTGCACGACTTCCACAGCGGGCTGCGGGCGTTCCGATCGGACAGCGCGCGCGCTCTAGGCTTGCAGTCGGCGGGAATGGAAATGGCCAGCGAGATGGTCGTCAAGGCGAGGCTCCGCGGGATGAGATTCGCCGAAGCGCCCGTGTTTCAACGCCCCGCGTTCGACCCCGCGCGCTCGTCGCACCTGCGCGTCTGGCGCGACGGCTGGCGGCACCTGCGCCTGCTGCTGATGCTGTCGCCGCGCTGGCTGTTTCTCTATCCGGGCGTTTTGGCGATGGCGCTAGGAACGCTGGCGCTGGCCGTCCCTATCGCGTACCCAGTGGAGGAGGGCGGGGTGTTCGGCGTGTACACGATGCTGTTCGGCTCCGCCTTTCTGGTCAGCGGAGCGCAACTGGCAGGGTTCGCGCTCTTGGCGCGCGTTTTCAGCGAGGGCGCCGGCCTCTCGATGGGGAATCTGCGTGAACGCCTTCTCAACGGCAACTTTTTGGAAATCAGCCTGCTGGCGGGGCTTGCTCTGGCTCTCGCGGGAGTCGCGGGCAGCGTTTGGAGTCTCTTTGTCTTGGCGGAAGCCGGAGCGGTTGACGTTCAGGCGCGGCTGCGAGTCGCCATCCCGTCTGTAACCGCGGTGGTCCTCGGAGCGCAGTTGATGTTCTCGGGGTTTCTGCTGGCGCTGCTGAGCATTCGCGCGCGCGGGGAGTCCAGGGAATGACGCCGCCGCTTCGGGCGAGTCTTCACGCGGTCATAAGGTCATCGCTCCTTTACGCCGCCGTCCTGCTCGTTGGCTCCGTGTTCTTTTTCGCGCTGCACTACGTGGGCAACCGGACTCCCTATGACATAGCGTTGGAGAGAATAATCGCGGAAGTCGAGTCAGATCGACGCGACCTAGGGTATGTGGCGAGCATCAGCGGTGAATTCGAGTACTGCCAGCGCGTCGCGGCGGTGCTGGGCGGAGCGAAGCGGCTCGAGGGCGACAACGCAGTGTTTGAAGCCGTGCTGCCCCGGCTCATCGCCGTCGATGATTCGACCGACTATTGTGAAAGAATCCCGTTGCTCCGAAACAACGAAAACGTGTATAAGGGATTGCTCAAACACCGTTACTGGTGGGGGAGCAATCCGCTCCACGCGATTGCGTTGAGGTTTCTATCCGACGCTGATATACGGGAATGGACCCGGATTCTAACCATTTTCTCTTGGGGACTGCTGGCGTTCGCTTTGTGGTTTCTTTCCCGAAAGGCGTTGCTCGTCGTCGCTCCCGTGGGAGTGTTCGCCGTTTTCTTCTCAGGACTCCAATACTTTTCCGACGCGGGAACCGGCATGCCGTTCCTATGGACCCCGCTTTTCGCCGCCGCGCTCGCGTTCGTCATGTACCGCCGTTCGCTGGCGAGAGCGACCCGTCTGTGCTGTTTCATTATAGGGATGGGGTCGTCTTACCTGTGGCTGCTGGATGGCCATAACGTTCTGATCATCGCGTTAATCGGACTCGTAGTTTATTTCGGAAGCGATCAAACTAGCGCATGGCGGCGAATCGGAACCGCCGTATTATGCATCGCCTTGTACATTGCGGGATTCGCGCTATGCTACGCGGTCGGCCAACTCGTCAAGGCCGCCTTCCTCGAATGGATAGTGGATTTGCCTTGGACTTCGGCCGCTAATGTCTTTGAAGGATTTTTCAGGCAAATTTCCGTTCGAAACGAGCGGCTCAGCGAGAGTTTCGACCAAACGGTCGCTGGCGGATGGGCGGATGCGCTGATCATCCGGGAGTTCACGCCATATTGGATAATGGGGCCTAACCGCGTCGCTTTTGGACAAGTCGTCACATTTTTTTCAGGGATACTCTTCGCCATTTCCCTTTTGTTCGCTATCGTGCAATCTATCAGGGGGCGTAAGCCGCTCCTTGCGGATATTGCTTGGATCTTTGGTTTAGCAGTAGTAGTGAGCGCGCAATTCATTATCACAGACGATATTCTGTATAGAAGTTCGCGTTACCTCTTCGCCTTGCACGGGTTATGCTGGTCATGCTTCTTTCTCGCCTTGAGGGAAGTGGTTGGCGAATGGAGGCAAGCGAGCGGCCCAGCGGAGGCAGGTCTCGCGCAGAGGCGGCAGGCAGGCAACCGGCGCTCGCGGCGCCGGGCCGCTCCCCCGGCTGCGCGGCACGGCGTAAGGCTCCGCTTTCCAAAGGACGCCGCCGCCGGCGTTTTCCTGGTTGCAGTGGCCACCGCGCTTGCCGGCGGCGCGCTGTTCGGATGGAGCGCGTTGCGCTCCAACGCCGCATTCGCCCGCGAGACCACGGAGCAAACGCAGCCCAGGGTATTTGGCCCGTTCAACGTTTATTACAACGAGAACAGGTTAGTCTACCAGCGCGCAGAGTGCAACGGGGACGACACGGCGCCGAGATTCACTCTGAGTATCAATCCCGTCAATGTGGACGATCTCCCCGACGACCGCGTGGAGCACGGCTTCGATAATCTCGATTTCTATTTCGCGGAGCACGAAGTCGCTTACGGCGACGGTTGCGCCGCAGTGGTCAATTTGCCGGACTACGAGATCGCGGCTGTGTGGACGGGGCAGTACATTAGGGGCGGGGGGTTAGTCTGGGGCCGCGAGTTCAGTCCTGGTCAACCGCCTGCGCTGAGCGCCGCCGAAATGACGGATCTCTTGGAGGACGCGGAGTTGCTGGCGCAGGCGGAATTCGACCTCCACCGCAATGAGGATACGCTCCTGTGGGTCAAGACTCCTTGCGTCAGCGAAGATACGGCGCCGAAGTTCTTCGTGCGCCTGCTCCCCGTGAGCGTCGGCGATCTTCCCCAAGAACGTCAGCAGTTCGGGTTTGACAATATGGACTTCAACTTCGCGGACCGCGGGACGCTGATCCAAGGAAGAACGTGCGTCGCCGCCGTGGAACTCCCCGACTACCCCGTGGCCGCCGTGCGGACCGGCCAATTCACCAGCGATGGGGCGATTTGGGGCGAGACCGTCGAATTCCAGAGGTGAGCGCCGCGACGCCTAGCGCGCGATCAGGTCGTCGCCGGACAGGTGCGCGACCGTCTCGCCCGTCGCGGCGAACGTGCGCGTCACGTTCGTGGTCGCGTAGACCCACAGGATCTTCATCGGGGCGGCGCCCGTGTTGCGGAAGCAGTGCGTCACGCCGCCGGGGATGAACGTCGTGTCAAACGGCTCGACGGGGCGGACGACGCCGTCTATCTCGCACTCGCCGGCGCCCTCCAGCACGGTCACCATTTCCTCGACGTTGTGCGCGTGGAGGGGAACCTCCAGCCCCGGCGGGAACTGGCTGACGCCCGCCGTGAAGGCGTCCGTTCCGTCGGCGCCGCCGACGAGCGGCCACGAGACCGCGCCGTTCCCGCGCTCGATGGGCGTCTGCTCGCCGAATCTGAGGTATTTCGTCTCCGCCATTGCGTTTTCTCCTCTAGCGGCGCAGGCTCTCGTCGTCAGCGCTTGCGCGCGGCGGACGCTGGCGCTCCCCCCGCGTCTTGGCCGTGAGGCGCCGAACCCCGAAGGGCATAGGCGAGTCGTCCCTCAAGCGTTTGTCCGCTTCCTCCAAGAGGACGATCAGTTCCCTGGCGGCGGCGAGCCCATCCGCGAACGACTGGTCCACCATCGTGTCGTCGTAGAAGTTGGCATGGAACCGCTCAATGCCGTGGAACTTGTTGAGCAGGTCGGGGTCGCCCCCGTTTTGGCGAAGGTAGGCGACTACCCGTTCGTAGCCGTTATGCCGCGTCCAACTCCAGCCGCGCTTGCGAGCGATCCCGCGTATCTTATGCGCGACCGCCCCCCATATCTTCTCTGAGGCTTGGAGCCGGTCGCCTTCCCGGATCATCCTTTCCGCATGGTCGAGCAACCGTTGGGAGTGGAGATGATGCGAAGTTCGAGGAGGGTCGAGCGCGATGGTGTCCATTGCTATGCCTTCGCCAATCGGGATGGCCGCGCCCGGTTGCGCGGCTATGAGGCGTCCTGCGCAGGCGATTATACCTAACTTGCGCGCACCGTGCGGAACGTCAGCGATAGGCGGCGCTTGCGGTCGCGGCCGTCGCGTTCCTTCCGCCGCTTTGCGATGCCGTGCCGCCATTTGCTGCGGGCGTCTCCGGTCAGGACGAGCGCCGAGCCGCGCTCCAGCGGGAGGGATTCGGTTCGCGGGTCGTCTCCGGCGCGCGAGAAGTCCATCTCCCAGTCGTCGCCCAGGGAGACCATCGCAACGGCGGGCCCGAAGCCGGGGTGGTCGGCGTGCATTGCGATCCCCTGCCCCGGCTCGTATTCGTTGATGATGACCTGCTCCGGCGGCCGGTCGAATCCTCCCGTCTCGTAGAGCCGCTGCGCCAGGGCTTGGAGCCAATCGGGCAGCGGGCCGATTCGCATATCGGGAGTCACCGCCCGCGCCGCGTAGTCGTAGCGCCACCCGTACTGCTGCACGCGGCGGCTCAGGCCGGTGAGCCACGCGGCGTCGTTCGCGTCGATGCGGCGGACGGCGTCTTCCTGCTCGGCGGGCGACAGGAACCCGGGGACATAGCGGAGGCCGGGCACATCGGGCTCCGTCCGCTCTTCGCGGCGGAGGTCCGTGGGGAAGAAGGTCAGTTGCTGGGTCATCGCTGCGCCTCCTCCTAGCGGGATAGTAGCACACAGCGGGAAGAGGTCGCCGCGGCGGCAGGCAAGGGTTGCGCCTCGTGTCGCGCCCGCCGCGAGGCGCTTGCCCGCCACACGCCCCTTGACAACCCCGCCCCCGCTGCGCCATCGTAGTCCTGACCTACACTCCGCAGGAGCGAGAAACCCGTGGCCGTCCAAAACTTCCCCGACAACATCCTCTACGAACTCGACAACCTCGACGTCCTGCGCGGGATGAACAGCGCGACCGTCGACCTCATCGCAACTGACCCGCCCTTCAACACGCGCCGCAACCGCAGCGGAACCGCCGGCTTCTACGTCGATAACTGGAAGTGGGGCGACACCGGCGTCCTGCCTGACCAGTGGGCGTGGAACGAAGTCCATCCCGTCTGGCTGGAGCAGATCAAGGACGATAACCCCGCCCTCGCCGACGTCATACACGCCGCCCGAAGCGCGCACGACGACGGCATTGCCGCGTTCCTCTGCTTCCTCTCCGTCCGCTTGATGGAGTGCCATCGCGTGCTGAAGCCCACGGGCAGCATCTACTTGCACTGCGACCACGCCGCCAACGCCTACATCCGCATGGCGATGGACGCCATTTTCGGCCCCAAGAACTTCCGCAACGAAGTCGTCTGGTGCTACACGGGACCGAGCAACACAAAACGGTGGTTCCCCCGCAAGCACGACACGATCTACTTCTACGCGAAGTCGGATTCCGCGCCGTTTAACTACGAGAGTCTGCGAATCCCTTATGTGAAACTTCAGACAGGCAAAACGTCTGGTATCTTCAAGCAAGAGGCAACGCTTGATGCCAAAGGCAAAGTGCCTGAGGATTACTGGCTTGAGGACAGAGACGGAATGACTCCTGTCGGAAGGAAGGCCAACGAACGCACCGGAAGCCCAGACCAAAAGCCTCTTCCTTTGTACGAGCGCATCATCCTCGCCAGCAGCAACCCGGGCGACCTCGTGCTCGACCCGTTCGCGGGATGCGCCACCACCATCATCGCGGCGCGGAAGCACGGGCGGCGCTGGATTGGCGTCGACCGACGAACCGACGCCCGCTACCACGTTGTTTGCCGAATGGCCGGCATGAAAGCGGCGGACGCCGCGAAAATCCGCGAACGCCCCGACTTGACGGAATGGCTCGACGAGCAACTCGCCAAGTACGACGCGCACTACAGTACGGAAGCGCCCGAACGAACGGACACCGGCGAGAACGCCGCCCCTGAGTTGGGGCCGGTCTACACGACGACCCGCCAGCCGTGGCAGCGGCTCAATCACGCTGAAATGCGCGGGGTCCTGCAGCGGGCGCAAGCGAACGCGGCGGGAACGCGCGTCGTCTGCGCCGGTTGCGGGCGCGAACTGGAAGAGCCGTTTATGGAGTTGGATCACGTCACGCCAAAGAAAGACAACGGAGAGAACTACATAACGAACCGCATTCTGCTCTGCGGCCCGTGCAACGGCAAGAAGAAGGACAGATTCACGCTGTCCGGCCTGCAGCGGGAGAACAACCGCGACCGCTGGATGCTCGACGAGCCGAAAGCGAAGGCGGCGATGGCCACCGTCCGCCGCGCCTCCGCAAGGGTGCGCGACGCATGGAACTCGCCCGACGTGCAGGAGATGGTCGCCGCCGCCCGGGGGGAGGGGTAGGCATAGCCGCCCGAATCGCCCTACCGTTACGTCCGTTCAGGCGGGGATTGCAATCCCTCTTTCCGCCGGAAGACTACTTTTTGGTTACAACAATTTCAATGATATTTTCGAGTATCCACAGTACCCGAAGTACTCTCAAAGCAGAGATTAAAAGAGAGAAGCATAACGGAATAGTCAACCACGGAATTGATGCTCTATCTGTATCAGCAAAAAGGCAAATAAGAGCGATAACTGTCAATAGTCCAAGCATTCTTCCAGTGCTAGTAAACGTCTTCCAAATCTTTGGGTAATGCTCACTCTTGCGCACCAACTCTAGTCTCGGAGAAGACGAAACATTCAATACGAGCGACGCGACCGCAATGGAAAACCCAAGAAGTATTCCTGCGATACTCGCAATGGTTGTGTATGCGCTGCTCCGGTTTCCTTGCATAAATTCGTCTATGAAGTACTCGCCATCACACACGAAAAACCAAAACGAAAAGATCATCGTCATCAGCCCGGCCGCCGTGGCTTCTATTCCAAGGAAATGCTTCTGCCAGAACGTTCGTATTCGGTTCATGGCGACACGCTAGCAGCTGATTGTATCAGATCGAACGAATCTTCATAAGCCTCATAGATTGCATTGAACGCCGCATTAGTGTCAAGAGCGCGACTCCTTTCGTTCATGCGAACGATTTGCACGGTCGAAATAAGTTGATCTTTGAGCAAATCGAGCGTTTCCACGCGCTCTGAGTCTGAGCACTTTCCTCTGACTTCTAGCTTTTCAACCCCATCGCGAATCGATGGGGTGCTCATGAGTTCTTTGATTGGGCTTACTAGCCTGTCGAGCAAGCTACGACGTTCATTTGCTATCGGTTTGAGATGTAGGTGCAAAGTTTCAGGGTATTCCAACACACGGAATGGCGCTCTAAATGCCTCAGCCAAAGAGTTATCTGTCCGACTCATTGCTTCAATATGAGACGGACGGATGTTGAATGACAATTCGCGTATTTCATTGAGTCGGCTCATCTGTTCTACAGCATCACCACGTAACAGAGGGCGAAAGGCTGCATCAGGCACCACATGATTTGATTTGGTGTAGAAGTAATTCCCAAGCCTTGACATTCGTGGGCCGTAGTGATTGTACTCCGCCCCCACTATATTGTTTGGGAAAAAGACCACGTGGATCGCTTCAAGTAACCCTGTGCTGACTCCCAAGTCAAGGTCGGTTATCGTGCCTGCATTTTCCAATTGCGGCAGACCTGTCCTCCGTATGCGGCAGAACCGCAAAGAAGGATTCTGCCCTGTTGAGTGCACTATGGCACAGACGGCGTTCCCCTCGCTGTCGAACTCGTAACGTCCGCTGTCATCGTTGGTGAAAGGAAGAGCAGCGATAGCGTTCAACGCAGGCATAGGGTCGTAGGCCAACAAGGCCCCCCCTTCATCGACTCCTATGTCCGCCTGGTAGAAGTATATCTTCCGCTCAAGTGTTCCGGGGCGCACGAGGCTGACCATGGGTACACCTCCATCGTTATACTATTTACAACTCCTATGCTTGTCAACTGCCGCTCGCAAAGTCCGCCCTTGCCCCCCCCCCCCGCCCCCTGCCCCATACGTCGCGGCGCAAGCAATTGACAGCGGCGGGCGAAGTAGGTACGCTCGGGGGAGCGCATCCCACTGCAGGAAGGCCGATGCGCCTATGAGAAGCCGCGAATGACCACGCTGACGCGCCCCGCTCCGACGCCGCCTCAAACGCCTCACAGCGTTCACCCCGACCTGTTTCTCGAGCACGCGAAGGAGCGGGCGGCCGCCCGCGACCGGCTCCAAGCCTCGGAAAAGATTTGGGGCGCAGCCGCTCACGCTCTCATAGATTTCGCCCGCAAGCGCGGCTGGCCGCTTACGACGCACGCCGACTTCCTCGATATTGCGCGGCATATCCAGCGGAGCGCAGGGCGCACGGACAAGGCGGTCACCCGTCTCTACGCCGTTATGGAGGGCTATCACCGGAATTTCTACGGCGATACCCGCAGCCTCAGCGACATCTGGGAGGGAATAGCGGAGGCCGAGGAATTCCTCGCGCTCATCGCCGCTGCGGACGAGAAGATTCCGCCGGACGCCCCTCCGCCGCGCGGGAAGGACTTCGCGCGGTACGCGAGAAAGCACGGAGCGCAGGCCGCGCTCTAACCGTGCTCTTCTAGCCTACCCTACCGCTCCCCCACCTCCGTGACGACGTCGACGAGCGCGACGCGCCCGTTCTCGACGACCTCGCGCTTCGCGCGCTCCAGCGCGCCCCGCAGCGCGGCGGGGTCGTCCACTGGGCCCTCCGCCCACGCGCCGAACGACCGCGCCATCTCCGCGAAGTCCACGTAGGGGTCGTCTATGTCTATGCCGATCGTCTTGTTCTCGTCCGGCCTGCCGCGCACTTCCGCCATCAGCCCCTGATGCCCCAGGTCGTTGCCGTAGGTGCGATTGTTGTACATCACGACGAGCATCGGGATGCGGTGATGCGCCGCCGTCCAGACCGCCGCGGGCGTGAACAGGAAGTCGCCGTCCGACTGAATGTTGATCGTGAGGCGCCCCTTGCCGCGGTTCGCCAGCGCGACGCCGAGCGCGTGGCCGAAGCCTTGCCCGAGGCCGCCGCCGCCCCGCGACTCGATGACTTGATGGGGCTCGGCGTAGTCCCATAGCCGCTCCGTCCATCCGCGCAGGTTGCCGTTCCCCAGAACCCAGTCCTCGTCTTTGACGACCTCCCACATCTCGGCGGCGAGGAACGGCAAGGCGATGGGCGACTCTCCGGCGCGGCGCTCGACGGTCTGCGCGGCCTCGCGTTCGGCGTCGGCGTGGAGGGCGGCGACGCGGGCGCGGCGCTCGCGCAACTCGCCGGAGCGGTCCGGCCCGTCGTTCAGTCTGCGCTCGATCAGATCGGCGAGCGCGGGGACAGCGAGGGCGGTGTCGGCCTGGACGGAGAGCGCGGTCGGATGGAGGCCGCCGTAGTCCGCCGTCCAACTGCGAACCGCGAGTTGGCGCAGCGAGACGTCGATCACTTGCGCGTCGGGCGGCGGGAGATGCTGCAATTGGCGGGAGCGGTAGTCCTGGCCGGTGAGCGCCTGCTGCAGATCGTAGACGTCGAGCGCGAGGACGACGTCCGCCTCGCGGAGCAAGTCGCGCTTGGAGCGCGTGGCGTTGAGGGGGTGGCGCGAGGGGAAGTTGTAGAGGTCGCCGCCCGAAACGACGGGCAGGGACAGCATCTCCGCGAGGCGGACGAGCGCGTTCGCGGCCTCCGGCGACCTGCCGAGGAAGTTGGCCATAACGACGGGGCGCCGGGCGCCCGCGAGCAGGTCGGCGGCGCGGGCGAGCGCGTCGGGGTCGGCCTGGATCCGCGTCGGCTGGGGGAACGACGCGAATTCCGGCATTTCGAAGGGCTCCTCGAGCCGCTGCTCCTGGGTCGTCACGTCGAAGCAGACGTAGACGGGCCCTTGCGGCTGGCTCACGGCGATCTGGTGGGCGCGGATGAGCGACTCCACGGCTGCGCCGACGCTCGCGGGCTGGTCGTCCCACTTCACGAAGTCGCGGACGGCGTTGCCCTGCACGTTCGCCGTGTGGATCCACTCGATCCACGGGCGGCGGTTGTCGGCGGCCATCGGCCCCGTCCCGCCGAGCACGAGCGTGGCGGAGCGGTTCGCGTAGGCGTTGAAGATCGCCATGCTCGCGTGGAGCAGCCCGACGACGTTGTGGACGTAGGCGGCCATCGGCTTGCCTGCGGCTTTGCCGTAGCCGTGCGCGACGGCGACGGCGATCTCCTCGTGGGGGCAGAGGATCAGTTCCGGGCGCTCGTTGCCCAGGTAGTTCACGAGCGAGTCGTGGACGCCTCGGAAACTCGCGCCGGGGTTGAGCGCGACGTACTCGACGCCGAGCCCGCGCAGCGTCTCCGCGATGACGTCCGAACCCCACTCCGCCTTGCTGACGTATGCCATTGCGCTTGCCCCCTCGCATGCTCTATTCAGGGGTAGTATACTTCGGGAACTAGGCTGGGGCGCGGCGCTCGGGCTTGGGCGGCGAGCATTCCGCCGATGCTCGCGGGGAGACGCAGCATGACGAGTCCGTTGCGGGATGGCTGGGGCCGCGACTACGCCACAGGCAAGCCCCTCGATATGCGGAAGCCGGAGGAGCGCGTTCGGCAAGACTACGAACGCTCCTTGCATTTGGACTACGGCTACGACCTCGCCCGTATGGACATTGAAGTCCGTATCCAGAGAGGCGAGCAGGCGGGCAAGCGCAACGCGCAGGAACGGGCCGACCTGGTTATCTACCGGACGTCCGACCCTCAAGAGCGCAACCAGTTCAGCGACGTCGTGGGCGTCGTGGAGACCAAGCGGCCCAACCGTGCCGACGGCGTGCGGCAACTCCTTTCCTACATGACCGCGACGTCCGCTCAGTGGGGAGTATGGGTCAACGGCTTGGACATCGAGCACGTCTACCGGGACCCGGTCAGCGGGGAGCCCAAGGTTGGCGTGATCTTCGATATTCCTCGGAGCGGGGAGTCCGTAGAGGAGATAGGCCGTCTCTCCAAAGACGATCTTATCCCGGCCCAAAGCCACAGCCTAAAGCCGATATTCAACCGGGCGCTCAATATGCTCTACACGAACGCCTCCATCAGCAGGCGCGAGAAACTGGGAAGCGAGATGATTCGCCTCATTTTCGCTAAGATTTGGGACGAGCGGTTCCATATGGACAAAGTTCCTGAATTCAGAGTCGGGCTCAACGAAGACCCTGAAAGGGTCAAAGAGCGCGTAGTGAGACTCTTTGAGCAAGTGAAAGAGGAACTGGTCGAAGACGGCGTGTTTGAGGAGTTCGACACGATCAACCTCGACGCTAGGTCGGTCGCGTGGGTAGTGGGGCAGTTGGAGCAGTACAGCCTGCTGAAAACTGACAAGGACGTAGTCGGCGACGCATTTGAGGTTTTCGCCGAATCGAAGTTCGCGGGCCAGACAGGCGAGTTCTTCACGCCCCGCGAAGTCGTGCGAACGGCGGTGGAGATCGTCAACCCGCAGCCCGGGCAGCGAGTCCTAGACCCTGCGTGCGGATCAGGAGGATTCCTTATCTACGCTCTGGAGCACGTCTGGAATGCGATGGAGAACAACGCTCGCTACCGCAACAGCCCGAACTTGATGATGGAGAAACAGGAAATCGCCCGCCGTTGCTTCTTCGGCATCGACAAGGAACTGGATCTCGTTAAGATCGCCAAAGCGTATATGGCGATTGTTGGGGACGGACGCGGCGGGGTGGCGCACCAGAATAGCCTCAACAAGGCTTCGGAATTTCAGGGGCGCGCCCGTGAGATGTTCGTTTCCGGAGCGAATTTCCGAGAGTTTGACCTCATATTCACGAACCCGCCTTTCGGCGTCGATATCAAAGTTCCGAAGGAAGAAGCGGCGCAATTCGCTCTTGGGCGAAAATGGGAAGCCAAGGGAGCCGCCTACGAGCAAACAGACTTGGCCAAAGACACCGAGCCTCAGATCTTGTTCGTGGAGCGATGCTTGCAGATGCTCAGAGACGGCGGCACGCTCGCCATCGTGTTGCCGGAGAGTTTCTTCCATGCGGTTAGTTATCGCTATATTCTCCAATTCATTACGAAAGGCAATAACGTCAAGGCCGTTGTCGATCTTCCGCATAACACATTTCGTCCTCATAACAACGCCAAAACTTGCCTGCTGGTCGTCCAGAAAGGCGTTGCCCAGCAATCCGACATCGTTATGGCCGTCGCTGAGCAGATGGGCCACGACCACAACGGGAACCCGTTGTATAGGTTCGATCCGTCCGGCGAAAACACAACCGAAGAGATATGGGACGACTTGGCGGTGATTCGGCGGGAACTCGCCTCGCCTTACGCCGATTCCAACAAGTGCGCGTTCGTGGTCCGTTCCCGGGATATAACGGACGGCGTTTACGTGCCTCGTTACTACTGGCGGAAAACGCTGAGCGCGACGCCAAGCGCAGTGACTCCCGTTTCCATCCAGCAATTGCTGGACGAAGGCGTCATCCGCGAATTTCACGGCCACGGCTCTCCCCCGGCGAAATACAAGGGGATGGGCGACGTCCCGTATATTCGCGTCGCGGACATTGTGAACTGGGAGATGTACAGGAACCCCAATACGGGCGTTCCGCGCCACGTCTACGAGCGGGTTAAGGGGCGCGCCGGACTGACGCTCGAGCCGCGGGACGTGGTCTTCGTGCGCCGGGGCAGTTACCGTATCGGCACGGTGGCGATGGCCTCTCCTTATGACAAGGAGGTGCTGCTGACGCGCGAACTCGTCGTCTTGCGCGTCGTGGAGCCTGACAACGCCTATGGGCTGGACGCCTACTACCTGCTCTACTTGCTGTCTCACCAGTACACGCAGGAGCAGATGAAGCAAAAAGTCTTCATTGACACAACACTGCCCGACATCGCAGGCCGCTGGAAGGAATTGCTGCTGCCCGTAGCGGACGACCCCGCCTCGCGCATAAGCATCCGAAGCAGAGTCAAAGCGGCGATAGACGCCAAGTGGGACGCGCTCGATGACTTGGACGCCTTGCGCCTCGACTTCGGCGATATAACGACGTAGCCCCTAAATCACGCCCCGCCCCTCGAAGCGCTCGCGCCAGCGCGGAATGACCTCCTTGTTGAAGACGTGCTCCGGAACCTGCCCGCGCAGCGCCCGCAGCGCGTCCTCCGTCCCCCACTGAATGCCCGGGCCGATGCCCGCGCCGTAGTTGTGCGCCGCAACGTGCGCCGACAGCAGCACGCGCTCGTCCATCTTCCGCAGCGGGCTGTCCATCGGCAGCGGCTCCACCTCGAACACGTCCAGCCCCGCGCCCGCGATGGTTTCGCTCTGCAAGGCGGCGATCAGCGCGTCCTCGTCCACCACCGGCCCCCGCGACGTGTTGAGGAGAATGGCGGTGGGCTTCATCAGCGCGAACTCCCGTTCGCCGATCATATGCCGCGTCTCCGCCGTGAGCGTGACGTGCAGCGTGACCACGTCTGACTCGCGCAGCAGCGAGTCGAGGTCCACGCGCTCCACGTTGGCGTGAATGAAGCGGTCCACCGGCTGATACGGGTCGTAGCCGATCATCCGCACGCGCCACGGCGCAAGCATCTGCGCCAGCCGCCCGCCGATGCGCCCCAGCCCCACGATGCCGACCGTCAGGCCCGGATAGCCGTCCTCGCGGCGCCCGATGTGCGTCGCCGTCAACTCTTTCGTGCGCCAGTCTGTCCCGTGCTTCAGCGCCGCGTCGCGCTGGCGCGACTTCTTCAGCAGCGTCAGCATCTGCTGCATCGTCGTCTCGACGACGCCGCCCCAGTTCGCCTCCGTCGGCGCGTGCGTAACGATGATCCCCAACTCCGTCGCCGAGTCCACGTCGATCTCGTCAACGCCCACCGTGTACTTGGCCACGATCCGCAACTGCTCGGAGCCCAGCATCACGCCCTTGTCGATCCGCCCGCCTTTGATGGACGACCCCACGAGCGCGTCCGCGCCGACGGCCATCGCCGCCAGTTCCTCCGTCGTGTTGCCCGTCGGGTCGGCCCACGACGCCTTTCCGAGCGTCACCTCGCATCCGGCTTGCTCGAACCGTTTGTAACTCTCCTCGTCCCCGGGGGCGAAAACGACGACTTTCGGCGCAGACATTGGCGTCCTCCTCTTCGTTGCGGCACGGCAATGATGCGCCGTTCCGCCCATCCGCGCAAGCGGTCGCCGAACCCCTAGCCCGGCATAGGCGTCAGCGCCAGCAGAACCTCAACCCGCACCGTGTCCCCCACGCTCACCACGCTCCGCGCCGTCGGAACCGGCTCCTGAATATCGTCCCACGTGAACGAGGAGCGCCCCAACACGCGCACCACATCTCCGTCGTCCCGCGCCTCGACCTCGAACGTCAGTGGAACATCGAGGCCGTTAATACGGAGCGTTCCCGCCACCTCCGTCGTGACCTGCTCGCCGTCCGTGAAGCCGTCCGGCAGCGGCGTGAGGTCGCCGAACGCGACCTCGGCGGTCGGCTGATTCGGGAACATCCGCCGCTGCACGTATCTGTCGCGGAACTCCTCGTCGCTCATCATGCCGTGCAGGCCGACCGTCACCAGGGAGCCGCCGCCGTCCAGCCGGACCTCGCCGGAGAGTTCTTCCGTCCGCATCACGGCTTCGTAGTTCGGCACCGTCACGCGCACCAACTCCTCGTTCACCGAGAACGTCGCAACCGACCCCGCGCCGACCACGAACCGCGCGCCCTCCACCTCGCCCGTCGAGCGGGAGAACGGCGCAGGCGGCGCGGACGGCGTCGTCGTCGGAATGGGCATCGCCGTCGCAAACGGCGTCGAGGGGGGCGCATCGGTTGGGAACGGCGTCGCGGCGGGGTCGCGCGTCGGATTCGGCGCGCTGATTATGCGGTCGGCGGTGGGCGCAGCAGCCGCAGGCTGGGTGGGCTGCGCCGCCGCAGTGGGCGACGGAGCGGCCGTCGGCGTGGCGGTCGCGCTGCCGCAAGCGGCGAGCGCAACCCCCGTGGCGAGCGCGAGCAAGGAGGCGATGGCGTTCCGTCGCGTGATCATGCCCCCAGCATACCCCAAACGGCGGCGCGCGGGGGCAACTCCAAGCGTCCGCTCTCCGCATCGCCGACGCCTGCGAGCGCAGCCCCGACCGCGACCGCGACGACGACCGCCCCCAGCGCGACCCACCGGCGGGACGCGGCGGGCGCGACCAGCGGCGTGAGCAGCGCGATCCCGCCGAACGCTATCGCCGCCAGCGGAACGGTGAACGAGACCACCCGCGTCAGTTGGGTCTCCGCGGCGAACGCGACCCCCACCCACGCGAGAAAGCCCGCCCCCATCGCGGCGGCGAACAAGAGCCCTGCGTTGGCGCGCCTTCCCAACGCTCGCCGGAGATGGCCCGCCGCAAAAGCGAGGACGAGCGTCCCGGTGGTCACGCTCCCCGCATTGAGCAGCCCGTCGTGGGGCGAGCGCAAAGGAAGCGAGACGAGCGCCGCGGCGACGGAGGCGATTGCCCCCGCAAGCAGCGCCGCCCGAACGGGAGCCCGGAGTTCGCCGCGCGAGCCGTCCATAACGCTCCCTATGCTACGCCATACGCCGCCCGCCCGCGCACGTGGAACATCGTCTATAATAGACGCGCCCACATTAAGAAGCCACCGTAGCTCAGTGGCAGAGCAGCTGTTTCGTAAACAGCAGGTCAACGGTTCGAATCCGTTCGGTGGCTCCAGTCGATTGATTCGCTCTTTGCTCTACGCTCACCCCGCCGCTCAGCCGAGCAACCCTCCAGGCGCCGCGCGCCGGCGCCGCATACGCTAACCTATACGCCATGCCCGTGAGAGCGGCAGCTGCAACCTCCTAGCCGAAGGCGTTCGAATGACGGCCAACGACCGCTCCTCATCCTCATCCTCATCCTCCGAAGCGCCCCACTTCACGCGCGAGTGGCTGCTGAGCGCGCTGCGCTACGTCCGCCGCGACTTCGAGGCCGCGCGCTCCGGCGAGGCCGGCGACGACCGCGCCCGCGCAAGGCTGGATACGGCGCGCCGACTGGGGCTCGACGGCCTCGCCAATGAGACGATGGCCGCGATAGACCGCGCCGTCGAGGAGGCCGCGCGCCTCGAATGGCCGGGCGGGCTGGAGGCGCGCTACACCGCGTTGCTCGGCGCCCTGCGCGCACTCGCGGAGACGTCGTCGGCGTTCAACGCCCACGCGCCGAACCGCCCGCATCTCTCCTATCTCGCCGATGCGATGGCGCAAGCCGAACTCGCCGCCGCGTCCGGGGCGCGCCGGAGAACGGCGGAGCGGCTGCGCGGGCTGTACGTCATCGTTGACCCCACGCTCACGGGCGGGCGCAGCCCCGCGTGGGTCGCGGAGCAGGCCGTCGCCGGGGGCGCGTCCGCCCTCCAACTGCGCGTGAAAGACGGAGACAAGGGGCGCTGGCTGCCGCTCGCCCGCGAACTCCGCAGCCTGTGCGCGAACGCAGGAGCCGCGCTCATCGTCAACGACCATCCGGACGTCGCGGCGGCGGCGGGAGCCGACGGCGTCCACCTCGGACAAGGCGACCTTCCGCTGCCCGCCTCCCGCGAGTCGCTCCGCCCCTGGCAGATCGCCGGAACGTCCAACGCTCTGCAAGAAGAGGCGCTCGCCTCCGCCGAGCAAGGCGCGGACTATATCGCCGTCGGGCGGATGTTCCCCACCGGGTCGAAGACGGACACGCGCCCGGCCGGGCCGGAGACGCTGCGCGCCTTGCGGAACGCCTTGCCGGAGGGCGGGCCTCCGCTAGTGGCGATAGGCGGCGTCACGCCGGAGAACGCGCCGGAAGTCGCCCGGGCGGGCGCGGACGGCGTATGCGTCATCGCCGCCGTGACGCTCGCCGCCGACCCTCGCGCCGCCGCCGCGCGGCTCGCTGAGGCGTTCGCCGCCGCCAAGCGCGGCTGAAACGGCTCGCTCCCGATAGACCATTGCGTAATCCACCCCCTCTGCTTATGCGAGGCGGAAGGCGGGTTGGCGCTCCGCGCTGCTGATTCCCTCTCGCGTCAGCGGGTTGAACAGGGGGCGTGGCGGAGGGATAAGGGCTGCGGGTTGGAGCGCGCCCCGCGCCTGATGGTATGCTTCTCCCTATGACGATGCAGCCCTGGCTGACCCCCATCCAGCCCAGCGACGGGAGCGCGTTCCTGCGCGACGTCGCGGTCTATGCGAACGCTGTCGCCGCCAACTTCCGGCAGCAGGTCGAGGCGCAGCCCGAAGCCCAACTCATGGCGCCCGTCGCCGAATTGTTGGAAGCGATGGGACGCATCGCGGGGCGGAACGTCAAGCACCGCTTCGAGGTGCGCCTCGACGACATCGAGGGCAGGCCGGACATCGGCGTCACGGTGGACGGCCAACTCATTGGCCTCATCGAACTGAAGGCGCCGGGCGTCGGCGCTCGCCCTGAGACGTTCACCGGACGGAACGCGGAGCAGTGGAGACGGTTCCGCGAGTATCCCAACCTCATCTACACCGACGGCGCGGAGTGGAGCCTCTACCAGAGCGGCGACCTCGTTGGGCGCGTCCGCATCAGCGAGAACTTGTCGCGCGGCGCGAGATTCGTCATTTCGGGCGAGTTGAGCGCGCTGGAGACGCTCTTCCGCGGCTTCTTGGGGTGGGGGCCGACCGCGCCCTCGACAGCGGAAGGGCTTGCGAAGCGCCTCGCGCCGCTTACGCGCATTCTCCGCGACGAGGTGAGCGCGTCGCTCAGCAGAGCGAACAGTCCACTGCGGAGACTCGCCGACGAGTGGGCTGGGCTGCTGTTCCCCGAAGGCGGCGACGCGCAGTTCGCGGACGCTTACGCGCAGACGCTCACCTACGCGCTCCTGCTTGCCCGGTTCGAGGGCGCGGAACGGCTGACGCCCGCGTCCGCGTCCGAAGCCCTGCAGCAGCGCGAGCATGGCCTGCTCGCCGAGGCGTTGAGCCTTTTGGAGGTTGAGTCCGTCCGCAATGAACTCCTGACAGGCATCGAGTTGCTGGAGCGGACTATCGGGGCGGTGGACGCTCCGCGCCTGAACAGGCAAGGCGACCCGTGGATCTACTTCTACGAGCAGTTCCTGGGCGCTTACGACGCGCGCCTGCGAAACAGCAGAGGCGTGTACTACACGCCCGTTCCGGTGGTGGAGGCGCAGACGCGGCTTGCGGCGGAACTGCTGCGGAAGCGGTTCCACAAGCCGCTCGCTTTCGCGGACGACGACATTAACGTGCTCGACCCGGCAACGGGCACCGGCACGTATTTGCTGAGCGTGCTCGACAACGCCGCCGCGGCCGTGCGCGAATGCTACGGAAGCGGCGCGATTGCAGACCGCTTGGCCGGGCTCGCAAGGCGCCTCTTCGGTTTCGAGATCCTGGTGGGGCCTTACGCCGTCGCGCACTTGCGGCTCATTCAGAAACTGCGGGAAAACGGCGTCGGCGAACCCGCCCGCATCTATCTCACTGACACTTTGGAGTCCCCCCATCACCCTCACGAGTTAGGCAGCGTTTTGCAGAAGAATATCAACGACGAGCGCGAACGCGCGCAGGGCGTGAAGCGGAACACGCGCATCCTCGTTTGCATCGGCAACCCGCCCTACAACCGCGAAACCCGCGACCCCGCCGAGAACGGCGGCGGCAAGCGCAAAGGGGGATGGATTCGCTACGGAGGCGACGGGGCCACCGGAAAGATGGACGGCAACGGAGGCGCGCCGATCCTCGAGGATTTCCTTGCGCCGGTGCGGGACGCGGGCGGCGGCCTCCACCTCAAGAATCTCTACAACGACTACGTCTACTTCTGGCGATGGGCGCTTTGGAAAGTGTTCGAGGGAACCGGCGGGGTTGACGGCGGCATCGTCACGTTCATCACCGCGTCGTCGTATCTGCGCGGCCCCGCCTTCGCCGGAATGCGCCGCAAGATGCGGGAGGCGTTCGACGAACTCTGGATCATTGACTTGGAAGGTGACAGCCTCGGCGCGCGCAAGACGGAGAATGTCTTCGCCATTCAGACGCCGGTGGCCATCGCCATAGGCGTCCGCGACGGCGAGCCGAATCCCGGCGAGCCTGCGAAAGTCTGGAAAATCCGGCTCACGGGAAGCGCGGAGGAGAAACTCGCCCGCCTCGACGAAATCCAGTCGTTCAAGAGCAAGCAGTGGCGAGCGTGCGCCGACGAGTGGGACGCCCCCTTCTACCCGGCAGGCGCCGGGACATTCTTCGACTGGCCTAAAGCATCCGACGTATTCCCGTGGCAGGCGTCGGGTGTCAAACTTTCCCGGACATGGCCTATCGGCGTTGCGCGCGGCGCGCTGGAGGAGCGGTGGCGAAGTCTCCTCTCCCTCCCTGCGAACGAGCGCGCCGCCGCGTTCAGGGAATCGCGTGACCGCAAAGTCGGCAACGAGTATCCGCCGCTTGCCGGCGGCGACGAGCGGGAGCCCGCCATCGCCGACCTCCCCGCCGCCGCGCCGCCGCCGCCCATAACGCGCTACGCCTACCGCTCGTTCGACCGTCAGTGGATTTTGGAGGACTCACGGCTGGGCGACGTAATGAGCGTCGCCTTGTTGCGGGCGCGAGGGCCGAAGCAGGTCTACCTGACGAGTCTCCTCGCCAGCGTGCTTGGCGAGGGCCCCGCCGCAACCGCGTCCGCCAATGTCCCCGACCTGCACCACTTCTGCGGACGCGGCGCTAAGGACGTCATTCCCTTGTGGCGGGACGCGCAAGGGACGGAGCCGAACGTAACCGGCGGATTGCTGGCGCGGTTGGGCGATGAGCACGGGGCGGAGGTTCCGGCGGAGCGGCTGTTCGCCTACGCCTACGGCATCCTCGCGCAGCCCGCCTACGTCGAGCGGTTCTGGGAAGAGTTGGAGTTGCCTCCGCTGCGCCTGCCGATCACGAAAGACGCCGCGCTGTTCGGGCGGGTCGCGGACTTGGGCGCGCGGCTGCTGGGCCTGCACACCTACGGCGAGCGCTACGGAGAACGCTACGGCGGGCGTGTTCCGCAAGGCAAGGCGCGGTGCATGGAGGCTGTGACTGCTTACCCGGCAAGCCATTCCTACCATCCCGGGACGCAGACGCTGCGCGTAGGGAAGGGCGTGTTCACGCCGGTGGCGCCGGAGGTTTGGAACTACGCGGTTTCGGGGATGCAGGTCGTGAAGTCGTGGCTCGACCGGCGCAAGCGGGAGCCGAGCGGGCGGAAGTCGTCGCCGCTGGACGAGATTGGGCCGAAGCGGTGGGAGTTCACGGAGGAGTTGGTGGAGTTGCTGTGGACGCTGGAGGCGACGCTCGAGCTGCAGTCGGAGGGGGCGGCGTTGCTGGAGGAGGTTTGCGCGGGGCCGCTGTTCACGGCGGCGGAGTTGCCCGCACCCACGGTGGCGGAGCGCCGCGCCCCCGAGGTCAACGGAGCGCAAGCGGCGTTCTGAAGGGCGCCGTTCCCCACGCTACGCCGCAAGAAATTGGCGCCGCTTTTGGGGAGGGCGCCCCCGGCGTTGGACAGCCGCGCCCGCGCTCCATAGAATGGCGCGCGACCGCCGATCATCCCCCGGCCATTCCCGACAAGGCTGTTCCGGGTCAGGCCGTTTCCCGATCAAGGCCATTCCCGATCAAGGGTTTAAGGAGGAGCGCCACGGGCGATTTCATCGAAGTCCAGCGAGACAACGGGGTCGCGCTCGTCATCCTCGACCACGCGGCGACGCGCAACGCCCTCAGCCCGGAGATGGCCGCCGAACTCTACGCCGAACTCGACCGGTTCGAGGCCGACGAGGACGACCGGGCGCTCGTCCTCACCGGACGCGACCCGTCGTTCTGCTCCGGCGCGAACATCCGGCGGTTCGACGAGACGCTCGACCGCATCGAGCGGAACGAGGACGCGGACGCGGAGCGGCCTCCGCTGCCGTGGGGAGGGATGGAGGCGCGCTTGGGGCAGCGGGCGACGGAGAAGGCGGAGGCCGGATTCGGCTCCGTCTCCAACGTTCCGATTCGCGTGAACGAAACGCAGAAGCCGACCATCGCGGCGGTGAACGGCCACGCGATAGGCGTCGGGCTGGGCCTCGCGCTCTCCTGCGACGTCCGGCTCGCGTCGGAGCGCGCGGAGTTCGCGGAGGCGTTCGTCAGGATGGGGCTCGTGCCCGGCGACGGCTCGTGCTGGCAGTTGCCCCGCCTCATCGGCCTCAGCAACACGTACTATATGCAGTACACGGGCGACCGGATCGGCGCGGACGACGCCTATCGGATGGGGCTCGTGAGCAAGACGCTGCCCCATGCCGACCTGCTGCCCGCCGCGATGGAACTGGCGCGGCGGCTCGCAGGGGGCGCGACCTACGCAATGTCGCTGACGAAATACCTCGTGCAGCAATCGTTCGGAATGGGGTTCGAGGAGAGTTTGCGCCTCGCGCAGACCGCGCAGGAGTTGGCGCGGCGCTCCGGCGACCATAAAGAAGCGGTGCGGGCGTTTCTGGAGAAGCGGAAGCCCGAGTTCAAGGGAAGGTGAGCGGAATGAAGGTAGGCGTTGGGCTCCCGTTCAAGATGCCGACGGAGAGTTGGGGCTACATATCGGAACTGGCGCGCCGCGCCGACGCGGGGCCGTACTCGTCGTTCGCGGCGCTCGACCGGCTGGCCTACGACAACTACGAGGCGATGGCGGAACTCGCGGCGGTGGCGGCGGTCACGCAGCGGCTGCGCCTCGTCACGACGATCCTCCTCGCGCCCCTCCGCAACGCGGGCGTGCTCGCCAAGCAGGCCGCGACAATAGACGCGATCTCGAACGGCAGGCTGTCGCTCGGCCTCGCCGTCGGAGGGCGGGAGGACGACGCGGTGGTCGCGCCCGCCAACTTCCGCGACCGGGGCAAGCGGTTCGAGGAGCAACTGCGGATGATGCGGCGGATATGGGCGGGCGAGATTCTCGAGGGCGCGGAGCGCCCGGTGGGCCCCGCGCCCGTCCAGCCCGGCGGGCCGGAGATTCTCATCGGCGGAACGCATCCGAAAGCGATGGACCGCGTCGGCAAGTTCGCCAACGGCTACGTGATGGGCGGGCGCGCGCTGGAGGCGGAGTGGGCCAAAGGCGTCATCACGCAGGTCGAGGAGTCCTGGGCCGCGCACGGGCGGGAGGGCAGGCCGCGCATCGTCGTAACGCTCCCCTGCGCGCTCGGCCCCGGCGCGGACGACGCGGTCGCCGGAGCGCTCGCCGACTACTACGGAGGCGCGGGCACGCCCGGCGCGGCAAGGCAAGGCCGGGCGCAGCCCACCTCGCCCGAGGTCATTCGCAACGCCTTGCGGATGCACGAGGAATTGGGATCGGACGAGGTCATCTTCCGCCCCGTGACGCCGGACTTGGAGCAACTCGAGCGGCTGACCGACGCGATCGGCTAGCCAATGGCCGGCGGCGGGCAGGAGCAAGGGCAAGGGCGGGCGGGAGGCTGGCGCGGCAACGACGCCATTCTTTCGCTGATGCTTCCCGCGTTCTTGCTGGGGCTGGGGCGCGGATTCGCCGTGCCGGTTCTGCCTCTTCTGGCGATGGAGTTCGGCGCGAACGCTTCCCGGGCGGGGCTGACGGTGTTCATCCCAATGCTGGGGGCGGTCTGCTCCACCTTGCCTGCGGGCTACCTGATGGACCGCGTTGGCCGCCGCAAACTGCTCATCTTCAGCACGCTTCTGATGTCCGTCTCCACGCTGCTCGTGCTGCGCGCGCAAAGTTACGCGGAGATGCTGGCCTACCTCGGCGTGAGCGGCGCCGCGCAGCAGATATGGCAGATGAGCAGGCTCACCGTCATCGCCGACTCCGGCGCGCAGAATCAACGCGGGCGGATGATCACCGGAATGGCCGGCGTGAACCGGGGCGGCATTATGGCCGGCCCCGTGCTCGGCGGCATCGTCGCCGAGTTCTTCGGCCTGCGCGCCCCGTTCCTGCTGTTCGGCATAGCGGCGTTCTTGGCCACCATTCCGGCCTACCTGCTCGTGCGGGAGACGGCGCCCGCGGTGCTCGCCAAGCGCGCGGGAGGCGCCGCCGCGCCGAAAGTCGACGTCTCTTGGGGACGGCTCATCACGCGCCCGGCGCTCACGCTTTTCGCGGCGCAGTTTATGGCGAACGTCGGGCGCGGCGGCGCGCAAGGGCAAGGGGGCATCTACGTCATATTCGCGGCCTACGCCTACGGGTTGGGCGCCGGCGCGCTCGGCGGCGTCAGTTCCGCGATGGGGGTCGTGAGCATTCCCGTAACGCTTATGGCCGGTCAGGTGATGGACAGATTCGGGCGCAAACGCACCGTCGTCCCCGCGAGCGCGCTGCTCGGCGTCGGCCTATGGATGATGGCGGGCGTCGCCTGGGGCGGCTTGGGGCTGCCGTTCTTCATCGGCGGATTCGTCGTCATCAACCTCGCCGTGTCGTTTATGGCGGGCTCGATGCAAACGCTGGGGGCGGACGTCGCGCCCCCGGAGGCGCGAGGCAAGTTCTTCGGCGTCAACCGCCTCGTCGCGGAGGCGGGCTCGATGGGCAACCCGGGCGTGTTCATCGTCGGGACGGCGGCGATAGCGGGCGCGGGAGGATTCGCGGCGGCCTTCGGAACGATGGGCGGCTTCGCCGTCGCCGCGTCGCTGATGGTCGCGCTGCTCCTCCGCGAGACGCTGGGCAAAGACCGCCCGCCGCGCTAGCGGACGGCGCCGGACGCGGCCTCAATTGGCTCGGACAATGGCCCGGACATCGGCCCGGACCCGGACATCGGCCCGGACAGGGAGACGGCCGGCCCCGGCGCGGGGATGAGGGGAGAAGAAGCGAGGGGCGCCGCGCGCGGCGGAGCGATGGAGCCGCCCTCCAGATTCTCGACCGACATCGCGCTCGCGCCGTAGATCACCGATTCCTGCCCCGTCTGGAAGCGCTCCCCCCGGATCATTCCGGCGAGCAGTTGCGCCGCGCCGCGCCCGACCTTGCCGATGGGGATCGTCACGAACGTGAACGGGCGGCGGTCGAGTTGCGGAACGAATTGCCGGTTGCCGAGCGAAACGATGCTCAACTCCTCCGGCCAGCGCAGCCCCGCCGCGAAGCACGCCCGCGCTATCGTCGGCAAGTGCGACGGCGGCGCGAAAACGGCGGTCGCCCCGGCGAGCGCGTCCGCGACCTCCTCCGGCGTCTCGCCGTCCTCCGCCCAGATCACGGACTCCTCGTCGAACGGCAGGCCCAAATTCGCCCATGCCTTATCGAGTCCCCGGTAGCGCCCGCCGAAGCCCGCGCCCGCGCCCGCCAAAACCGCCCGAATCCGCGTATGCCCCGCGTCGAGCAGCAGTCCCCCCGCCCGCTCCACCGCCGCGAGGGAATCCCACCCAATGCTTCCCACGCCCTCCGGCATTGCGACGGACGCTCCCGTCCACGGCTTCAGCAGCACGACGGGAATGCGCGCCGCGGTCGCCGGACGGAGCGAGGAGAAGAGAGCGTTGTCCGGGTCGGGAGGCTCCCCGGGGACGCCGCACAGCAGCAAGCCCTCCACGCCGGAGGAGACGGCCCATGCGACGTAGGAGCGGATGAGGCGGGGCTCCGCGCCGCAGTCCGTGACGACGCACTGAAAGCCCGCGCCCTCCAGCGCCTCCCGCGCCACTTGCGACGTCGGCCCGAAGAGGCTGGGGCTCATCAGATTCCACGTCATCAGCATCACGACGGGCTGCGCGCCGCGCGTCTTTCGGGCGAACCGCTCCTCCCGCAGCCCGCGGCGCTCCAACTCGAGCGCCGTCATCTGGGCGAGTTCCCCGGAAGGGACGCCGAACCCCTCCAGCCAGTCGCAAAGCGGGCCCAGTTGCCCGACGGGAACGCGGACGCGCCCGCTGCACCAGTTGTGCACGGTCTGCGTCGAGACTCCCAAGCCGTGCGCGAGGCTCGCGCGCGAGATGTGGCGTTCCTTCAGAATGAGGCCCAGCATCGCGGCTCCTTATCCGTTGTCCGCCGAAAGCGGTTCCCTATCTTCCCTTCGTCTTCGCAAAAGCGTCTTCGCAGCCTTCGTCTTCGCAATAGTAAAACGGCATTACAACATTCAATCCGGCGATTTGCAATGCAATTGAGATTCCTCATTGCGCCGCCGTGATAAATACCTGCAGAGTCTATGCGCGCGCCCGTATCTTGCGGCGTTGCGCTGTGAAATCACCGGCTGCGTTCAAGCGGCGCCCGCGCTCATAAATTGCGCGGAGCGTTTGAGAGGGAGGGAGAAATGCGAACCGGATTGACCCGATGGCTGGCCGGGGCCGGCCTGATGGCGGGAGCGCTCACCGCGCTCGTCGCGTGCGGCGGGGCCGACCCGACCGACACGCCCAGGCCGACGGCGACGCCTCCGCCTACGGCGATGATGGAGGAGGCCGCTCCCACGCCCACGGCGATGACGGAGGATGCCGCCCCCGCGGCCACGCCCACGCCGCGCCCGGTCGCCGTGAGCCCCACAGCGACCCCGAGGCCCCCCACACCCACGCCTCCGCCCGGATTCGACGCCGCGGAGTACTTCTCCGGCAAGACGGTCCGCATCGTGGCGAACTCCTCGCCCGGCGGCGGCACCGACACGCAGGGCCGCGTGATGGCCGCGTTTATGCAGCGGTACATCCCCGGCAACCCGCGCGTGGTGTTCACCAACCAGCCGAACAAACCGCTGGAGTACCTCTTCGCCGCGACGCAGGCGCCGAAAGACGGCACCTACATCTCTTGGAACAGCACGCCGCAGTTGGACTTCGGGTTCAACGAGAGCACGCAGAACATCAAGCGCAGCACGTTCCAAGCCATCGGCTCCACGATTGACTCCACCCGCGGCTGGTACCTCTACGACCCGGTCGGCAACCTCGGCCCCAGCGCCGCGGACAGTTGCCTCTGGGACTACGCCGGCCAAAGCAGCACCGGCGGCGGCGAGCACGGCGAATTCCGCCTGGCCGACGAAATCAGCGATGTCCGCGAAGGCAACCCCACGTTCCTGGGGAACGTCTACGCCGCGGAGCAGTTGGACATCCCGTTCGACTACTACGCTTTCGAGACGGTGGACACCAACGCCGTGCGGACGATGTGGGCGCAGGGCATCATCAACAGCACCGTGCGCTCCAGCCTCTGGTACAGGTTCCCCGTCGAGAACCCCGAGTGGCTGCCGAACGGCCTGATGCGCGTGATGGCCGGAATGGGCCCCGGCCAACTGAAGGCGAACTCGTGGGGCCCGCCGCATTGCGGCGACGTCCGCGATCAGTTCAACGACGACCAGAAGTTCATCTTCAACTCGATGATGGGGCCGACGAACTACGCATCCAAGACGCTCTGGCTGCCCCCGGGCTCGCCGGACCACATCGCGGACGCGCTCACGGCCGCCTTTGAGGAAGCGCTGACGACCGACGATGAACTGATCACGAAGTACGCGAACGTCGCGGGCGAGTCGCCAGGCTGGGTTGGCCGGGCGGAACTGCAGGCCGCGACGCTGGAGAACGAAGGCCTCTACGCGGGCTCGCAGGCCGTCATCTCAGAGCAGGCCGAGCGGCTCGTGGCGAAGTACTTCCCCCAGTACGTCGGCGGCTAGACCTCCCGCTGAGGGTTATTGGCGGGGGCGGAGCGCAACGCTCCGCTCCCGCCAACCGTCATTCCCGCGCAGGCGGAAATCCAGCGACGCGAGGGTTGACAGAAGCGCCTCGCTGACCGTCATTCCCGCGTAGGCGGGAATCCGGACAGCGCAAGACAGACGCGCGGCGCCCTATGACCGCGCAGACGGAAACTGACCGTCATTCCCGCGCAGGCGGGAATCCAGTAGGCGGGATGAGGGATGAGGACGGGATGGAACGAGCGAACATAAGGGAGGGAGCCGCGTGGAGGTCATAGGAGGCATCCTCAGCGACTTCGGCGCAGGGCTTTCCTACCTCGGATCGTGGGGCTACTGGGCGGCGTTCCTGCTCGCCGTCTTCATCACGGTGCCCATCGCGCTGCTCCCGGGCATATCGGCCACCCTTGTGATGGCCGTGATGATCCCCTTCATCGTCATCTCAGTGGACGACCCGGTCGTCGGCATCGTGATGCTGGCGACGCTCACCGGCATAGACAACACGCTCGACTCCATCCCCTCGATTCTGCTCGGCATCCCGGGCGGCGCGACGCAGGTGACGTTCCTTGAGGGGAACCAATTGGCGCAGCGCGGCGAGGCCGCCCATACGCTGGGCGCGGTCTACGCGGTCTCCGCCGTGGGCGGCGTGGTCGGCGCGATCTCGCTCGCCATCATCGTTCCGGTCATTGCGCCCTTCGTGCTCGCCTTCGAGTTCGCGGAGAAGGCAGCGATGGCGATCTTCGGCGTCGCGATGGTCGCCGCGCTGAGCGGCGGCGCCCTCATTAAGGGATTCGTCGCCGCCATCTTGGGGCTCCTGATGAGTTCCATCGGCCCCACCGGGCTCGATATCCGCTACGCCTTCGGGCAAAGTTGGCTCCAGTTCGCCCGGCTCGACCTCATCGTAGTGAGCATCGGCGTGTTCGCGCTGCCGGAGATCATTGACCTAACGATGACGCGCAAGCCGCTCGCGCCGAAGGACGCCAAGATCAGTTACAACGAAATCTTCCGGGGCGCGCGCTACGGCTTCGCGCGCTGGCCGATGGCCATCCGCCAGTCTATCTTCGGCGTTTTCCTCGGCGCGGTGCCCGGCATCGGCAGCGGCGTCGTCGACTGGATGGCCTACGCCTTCGGCATCTTCTGGACGAAAGACAAAAGCCAGTTCGGCAAAGGCTCGCTCGACGGCGTGCTGTTCGCCGAATCGGCGCAAAACTCGAAGGAGGCCGGGCAGGCCATACCGACGCTCGCGCTCGGCATCCCGGGCGGGCGCGCCTGGGCGTTCGTCATCATCGCGCTCGCCGCCTACGGCATCGCCCCGGGCCCCCGAATGCTCGCCGAACGCGGCGACATCACCATAATGATCGTCCTCAGCCTCGGGCTGGGGAACCTCTTCGTCACGATGCTTGGTCTGCTTTTCACGCGGCAAATGGCGCGCCTCACGCTCATTCCCTACCCCGTGCTCGGCTTCCTCGTCGTCGCCGTCTCCATTCTGGCCGCCTACCTGCGGCTGGTCGAAATGAGCGCGATCACCATCGTGCTGGCGGGCGCGGGGCTCGGCATGTTTATGAAGCGCTACCGCTGGCCGCGTCCCCCGATGCTGATCGGCTTCATCCTCGGCCCCATCATCGAAACGAACCTGCGCGACTCCGCATCCCTCTACGGCTGGGTCGGCACGTTCACCCGGCCGATATTCATCGTGCTCGTGGTCGTCGCCCTCATCGTCGCCGCGCTCTTCACCAGGTTTATGAGCGCGCCGCAGGCGATGGAGCCCGTTCCCGCGGGGACGCCGCCGCCCGCGGGCGGCTCCGGCGACGAACCGCGAAGAGCGAGGCGCTCCCTGTCGTCGCGGATGAGCGGCATGCGCTGGCGGTGGGGCGAGGATCAGTGGTTCTCGGCGATCATCATCGTGGCGCTGGCGTACGCGATATGGGAGGCGTCGCGCTTCTCGCTGATCGGGTTCTTCCCGGGATTCCCGCTGGGCGAAGGCGGCTTCTCCAGCAGCGGGCGCTGGTTCCCCGTCACGCTCGCGTGGATCGCCTTCCCCCTCGTCATCATCCAATTCTTCCGCGAGGGGTTCGGCTCCAAGACGGGCGAGATTATGGACATCGGCATTCGCAGCCGGGGGATGGCGGGCGCCCGCGCCGCCGGGCTCATCTTCCTCGTTATGCTGGCGGGGATGCTCCTCATCACCGGCTTCTTCGAAGAAGGGCTCAAGTGGGGCTCCGTCTTCATCGCCACGCTCGGCCCAATGGTGATGATGCAAAACCGGACGGGCGTCATCGGCGGCGTCATCTCCGGCGCCATCATCCTCGTGCTCGTGATGATCTTCTTCGACTTCCTCGTGGCGCTTATCTGGCCGCAGCCCTTCCTCCTCGACTGGCTGCAAGCCCGGGGCGTCTTGGGATTCTGATGAGACGCGGCGGAGAGGCGCGATGAACGTTGGCCGGGCGGTTTGGAACATCGGCGGAGCGCTTGCGCTGTCGCTCGCTGCGCTCGCGGGAATCTACTGGCTCATTAGGCTGATCACGCCGCTGCTGGAGGGCGACTGGGGACGGTTCGGCGTCGTGGTCGTCATCGTCTCGATCGTCGGTCTGTTCATCATCCTGTTCGTCGCCCTCCTGAAGATCGTTCCGATGTGGGCCGACGCCGGAGAGAATCTCTTCAAAGAAGAATGAGCCGGAAGGAGGCTTGCGAATGAGCATGCGAACGGCTTTCGCAGGTCTCTTGATCGCCGCGCTCGCCATTGCCGCGGGATGGGTATGGGTTGGGCGCGTCGAATCCCTCGCCGACCGGAGCGCGCAAGCGATGGCCGTCTACCAAAACGGAACGCTCGCTTTCACGACCGGCGAGGGCGAAACCGTCGCCGTTCCGCAGGCCGACCGCTGCAAGTTCTACGAGAAGCCTCCCAGCCGCGCGTGCGTCGCGTTCTACGCCGACGGCGACGAAGTCCTCCTCTCCTACGACTCCGCGAATCCGGCGCGAACGTGGTTCGGCTCGACGCCGCCCGGCGGCTACGCGCCGACGCTCCTCCTTTGGAGCGGCGTCGCCGCCGGCATCTTCTCGCTTCTGTGGCTATGGTTCACGTCGCCGTGGTACAAACGCCTGCGCCCTCCGGCGGCGGCGGGCGATCGCTCCCCCGCCGCCGAGGACTAGCGCCGCGGCAAGTTTTCTCGCCGGAAGACGGCGGCCCGCTGGCTAATCCAACAACTCGGCGGTTTGGCGCTCCACCTCGGGGAACAGGAGCGATTTCACCACAACCGGAACCACGCGCGCGGGGTAAATCATCTCTCCCACGTCTATGTAGTCGAACTCTTGCAGGCGCAAGTTGTCTATGGAGATCACCGGATTGGGGACGCCGATGTCTTTCGTAATGGTGTCGCCGACGATCTTGGCGAAGTCGCCGGTGAACACGAGCATCAGCGGGGCGCCGCCGGCGAGCGAGCGCGGCGACGCGGCCACGACGCCGTCGGCGATCTTCCGCAGTTGCGCGTAACGCGGCAGGCCGTCCCACTCGAACGCGAGCGCGACCTGCTGCTCGCCTTCCGCGAGGTCTTGCCGCTCGAACGCCTGGGCGATGAGCGCGGCGACCTCCTCCGCCTGAACCTCGCGGTCTTCCGGCAGTCTGGAGAGGAGCACGGGCACGTTCCGGCGCGGGAGAAGCGACGGGTCGGAGATCGAGAGCGTGTTGCCGCTCAATTGCACGGTGAACTGCGACGCGCCGATGACTGTGGCGCGGATGCGCTCCGTCGCGGGCTGCACGGGCGCGGGGAGGGCGCTCTCCGCCATCTTGCGGCGCAGGGACGACGCGAGCGCCGCCGCCAGGTCGCCGAATTCGCGCGTCTCGTTGTCGTAGACATATTCGGAGACGCCGCCGGAGAACACGAGCGCGTCGTAGGTCAGGCTCCGCGGCATATCGGGCGTCAGCAGCAGGCGTTGGGCGAGTTCCGAGCGCGGACGGCCCAGCATTACGTCCAACAGGCAATCCGCGAGCGCGTCCGCGATGGCGTCGCGGTCGCCGTCCGTCAGGGGCTTGCCGAGCGCGAGGCGCGCCCCGACGCTGTCGGCCGCCAAGCGCCCCGCGTCCTCGACGCGGTTCACGCGCCCGGCGGCGTCCACTGCCGCAAGACGTCCGCCGACGTTCAGCGCGGCGGTTTGGATGATGCGTCCGGCCTGCGCGAGCGCGAACTTCGTCGTGCCGCCTCCGATGTCCACGTTCAGCACGGTCTGCTTCGGGTTGCGCGAGAGTTTGACCGCGCCGGAGCCGTTGGCCGCGAGCACGGATTCCAAGTTGTGGCCCGCCGACGCGCAGACGAACTTGCCCGCTTCTCCGGCGAACAGGTCGGCGATGGCGTGGGCGTTCCGCCGCTTGATCGCCTCGCCCGTGAGGATGATCGCTCCGCTGTCGACGTCCTCCGGCTTCACGCCCGCCTCCGCGTAGGATTCGGCGATGAACGCCTCGAGGCGCGCCGTGTTGATCAGGTTGTCGCTCGTGTAGGGCGTCAGGAGAATCGGCGACTTATGGAGGGTTTGCCTATCCACCACCTCGTAGCGGCTGGAATGCAACTCTTGCACGCGCTGCAGCGTGATATTGGAGAACATCAGGTGCGAGGTGGACGACCCGACGTCTATCCCCACCGTTTTCAGTTCGATGACCTCGTGGTGGTAGAAGTCGTGGTCGGGGTTGTTGAGTTCGATGCTGAGCTTGGCCAGCCGCTCCTCGTCGGGGTCATGGATATGCGCCCAGGGCTCGTCATGCATAGGTTCGGGGTTCCTTTCGCTGGGGGGATTGGGGATGCGCGGCGCGGCGCCGAACGCGGGAATCATCGTAGGCGTGACGGGCGGAAACGCGCAAGGGGCGGACGGCGCAGAAGCGTGACAGGTCGCCGCCGAGCGCGGCGCGCCGCCCGATGCGCTCGTCCGGTATCCTGTGACGGCTATGCTCACCAAGCGCATCATTCCGTGCCTCGACGTTGCGGGCGGGCGCGTCGTCAAGGGCGCGTCGTTCGTCAACCTCCGCGACGCGGGCGACCCGGTGGAACTCGCCGCCTTCTACGACCGCGAGGGCGCGGACGAACTCGTGTTCCTCGACATCACGGCCAGTTCCGACGGGCGCGGCACGATCATCGACGTCGTGGAGCGCGTCTCGGAGGAAGTGTTCATTCCTCTCACCGTCGGCGGCGGCGTCCGCGGCGCGGAGGACGTCCGCAAACTGCTCAACGCCGGCGCGGACAAAGTCTCGATGAACACGGCGGCGGCGCTGAACCCCGATGCGTTCGCGGCGGCGGCGGCGGCGTTCGGCGGCCAGTGCCTCGTCATCGCCATAGACGCCCGCCGCGCCGCGCCGGACGCGCCGCAAGCGGACCCCGCGCTTCTGCCCGGCGGCCACCCGGGCAAGGGCGATCTCGCGCTTGGCCCGGGCTCTCGATGGGAGGTGTTCGTCCACGGAGGCCGAACGCCCACCGGAATGGACGCCGTTCGCTGGGCCGTCTACGCCGCCGAACTCGGCGCGGGCGAGGTTCTGCTGACCAGCATGGACGCCGACGGCCATCAGGACGGCTATGATCTCGAACTCACGCGCGCAGTGGCGGACGCCGTGCCCGTGCCCGTCATCGCCAGCGGCGGGGCGGGCGGCGTCGCGCACCTCGCGCAGGCGGTCACGGAAGGGCGCGCCGACGCCGCGCTCGCCGCATCCATATTTCACTACGGGCGGCGCTCCATCGCCGACGCGAAGCGCGCGTTCCGGGCGGAAGGCATTCCCGTCCGCGAATGACCGCGAACGGCCAAAGGAGCGCTATGGGCAACCTCGACCGCGTGGAACTCATCGCCTTCGATATGTTCGGCACGCTCGCGCGGAACGGAACCGACGACTGGCGGCCAACGATGGAGGAAGTCGTTCGCGAGCAGGAGATGCCTGTGGACCCGGGCGAATTCTGGGCCGTCTGGAGCCGCTACGACGTCGAATTCCGCAAGACGCGCACGAATATGGCGAACCCCGCCGCGAGCCCGCCGTTCCGGTCGTATTGGGAAGCGTGGCGCGACGCCTTCACGGAGACGTTCGCCGAGATGAAAATTGCGGGCGACGCCGAAGCCGCGGCGTCGCGCTGCGTGGACGCGCTCGCCTCGCGGGACGCTTTCCCCGAGGCGCAAGAGGCGCTGGACGCGCTCGGAGCGATGCGCCCGCTCGCCGTGCTCTCCAACGCCGACGACCGCTTCCTCTACGGAACGATCGCCCGCAACAACTGGGAATTCTCGCGCGTCGTATCGTCGGAGGAGGCGCGCGCCTACAAGCCCGACCCGCGCATCTTCGTCCGCTTTCTGCAAAGCGCCGGCCTGCCCCCGGAGGCCGTGCTGTACGTGGGCGACTCGCCTTACGACGACGCGCACGGCGCGAAACTCGCGGGCATGCAAGCCGCGCTCGTGCAGCGCGATCAAACGACGCCGGGGCGCACGCCCCCGCCCTCCGGCGCCGCCCTGCTGCCTCCGGACTACGCCGTGCGGGAACTGACCGAGATTCCCGCGCTTTTCGAATGAACCCCGCCGCGCAAATTGGGAGGCAGGCATTATGACCGCGGAAAACGCGCGCATCAAGTTGGACGCGCAGGGCCTCGTTACGGCGATCTGCCAGGACGACGCCACCGGCGAGACGCTGATGGTCGCCTATATGAACCCGGAGGCGCTCGCGCGCACGCTGGAGTCGGGCGAAATGCACTTCTACAGTCGCTCGCGCCAAGCGTTGTGGCGCAAGGGCGAAACGTCCGGCGCGTTCCTCCGCGTCTCATCCGCAGCGGTGGACTGCGACGGCGACGCGCTGCTCTTCAACGTGCGGGCGGACGGCCCCGCCTGCCACACGGGAGAGCGATCCTGTTTCTTCACGCCGCTCCCCGAATCGCCGGAATACGAGCGCGCCTCGTCCGGCCCCGGCGTGCTCAGCGAAATCTTCCAGGTCATCCGGCAACGGCAGGCGGAGGCGCCTGCGGGCAGTTACACGACCGCGCTGTTCGAGAGCGGAACGACCCGCATCGCGCAGAAAGTCGCCGAAGAGGGCGCCGAAGTCGCGCTCGCCGCCGCCACGAAAGAGACGGCGAGCCTCCCCGGCGAGGTCGCCGACCTCTTCTATCACGCGCTCGTGCTGCTCGCCGACGCCGGCCTCTCGCCGGAGGACGTCTGGGCGGAGTTGCGGAACCGGCGCGGCTGAACCGCGCGCTCCCGCCCTTTATCCGGCGGCGGGCGTGGCGCGGCGCTAGCCCTCGGGGGCGTAGCGCGAGACGATGGGCCTCGCCAGCATCTTCTCCGGCTGCCAGGAAGATTCGGCGCGGTTGAAGCGGACGACGCCGAGGAAGCGTCCGCCCTCGGCGTAGGCGCGGCGGACTTCCAAATGCTTCGCGTAGGGAGCCATCGCGGGCAGCGTTACGGCCTGCCCGTTGCGAACGTGGCGCTCCGCCGCCGGAGGGAGGAGCAGCGCATCCATCCGCCGGAGCGCGGCGTCGGGCGGCTCGAGCCGCGCTTCCCAGTCCTCCTCCGCCTCCAGTTCGGCGGGCGTGATCGCGTCGTCGAGCGTGAAAGGCCCGACGCGGGAGCGGGTCAGCGCGCTGAGGTGCGCGGGGCAGCCGACAGCCGCGCCGAGGTCGTGGGCAAGCCCCCGCATATAGAAGCCTTTGCCGCAATCCACCTCTATCGCCGCCTTCGGCGGGCTCCACTCGCGGAGCGCGATGCGATGGACGACCACCTCGCGGGGCTCGCGCTCCACCTCCACGCCTGCTCGGGCGAGGTCGTAGAGACGCTTCCCCTCGTGCTTCACGGCGGAGTACATCGGGGGACGCTGCATCACGACGCCGGAGAACGCGGGCAGTTGCGCCTCAATTCGCTCGCGGGAGAGGGCCGCCGGATCGCCGGACGCCGTCTCCGATCCGGACGCGTCGTAGGTGTCGGTCGCGGTTCCGAACGTGATTTCGCCGAGGTAGGTCTTGCCGCTGTCCACGAGGTAGTCCATATAGCGGGTGGCCTGCCCGAGGCAGACCGGAAGCACGCCCTCCGCGATGGGGTCGAGCGTTCCGGCGTGGCCGACGCGCTTCACGCGGGTGACGCGCCGCACCGCCCGCACCGCGTCCATAGACGTGATTTCGCGGGGCTTGTTGACGACGATGACGCCGTGCGCCTCGGGCCGCTCGCTCACGCTTCCTCCTCTTTTATGCTGTCCAGCAGGCCGAGGACGCGGTCGCCCTGGGCGATGGAAGCGTCCAGCACGAACCGCAGGTCGGGCGCGCGCTTCAGGTCGAGGCGCCGCCCCAACTCGCGTTTGACGTACCCGGCGGCGGAGCGCAGCCCTCGCAGCGCATCCTCCGCGTCTTCATCCGTTCCTCCGACGGTGACCGCGACCGTGGCGACGGAGAGGTCGTCGCTGACTTCGACGCGGGCGAGCGTGACCATCCGCGCAAGGCGCGGGTCTTTCAGCCGCGCCGACGCGAGCCAGCCGATTTCGCGCTGCAGCAGTCCCGCGACGCGGTCGCTTCTCCGGCCCATACGCCGCTCCGCAGGCTACGCGCCCGTCGTCCGCTGCCGGTGCGCCTGGATGACGTCGCCCTCTCGGAAGTCGTTGAAACCGTCCAGGGAAACGCCGCATTCGTAGCCGGAGGCGACCTCCCGCACGTCGTCCTTGAAACGGCGCAGCCCGCCGATTGGCCCGTCGAAGATCTCCGCTCCGCCGCGCAGCACGCGCCCGCGCGCGCCGCGCGCGATGCGCCCGTCCGTCACGTAGCAGCCCGCGCTCTTGCGGTTCCGCCCCAGCGAGAACACGGCGCGAACCTCCGCCGAGCCCTCCGTAACGTCCTCCACAACGGGCTCCAGCAAGCCATGCAGCGCTTTCTCAACGTCCTCCGTCAGCCGGTAGATGATGTTGTAGAGGCGCACCTGAACGTTGTCCTGATCGGCGAGGCGCTGCGCTCCCTGATCGGGGCGGACGTTGAATCCGATAATGATCGCCTCCGACGCGACGGCGAGCAGCACGTCGGTCTCCGTGACCGCCCCCGTTCCCGTGTGGATGAGGCGCACTTGCGCCTGCGGAGCGCTCAACTGCTCCAGCGCGCGCTTGACGGCGGCGACGCTCCCTTGCACGTCCGTTTTGAGGATGATCCGCAGTTCCTTCGCTTTGCCGGAGGATATGCGCGCGCCCATTTCCTCGAGCGTCGTGCCCCGCGAGCGGTTCAGGTCGTCGCGCCGCATACGCTCGGCGACTGCGGCGCGGGCGGCCCTTTCGTCCGCCACGACGACCAGGCGGTCGCCCGCCTCCGGCAGGCCGGCGAGCCCCAAGATCTCCACGGGGGTGGACGGCCCGGCGCTCTGGACGCGCTTGCCCTCCTCGTTGACCAGCGCCTTCACGCGCCCGCGCGCGACGCCTGCGACGACGTGATCGCCGACCTTCAGCGACCCCGTTTGCACGAGCGCCCGCGCCAGCGCGCCCCGGGTGCGGTCGAGTTCCGCCTCGACGATGACGCCGACCCCGGCGCGGCGCGGGTTGGCTTTCAGTTCCGCGATCTCCGCGACGAGTTCGATGCTCTCCAGCAGCGCGTCTATGCCTTCGCCTTGCTTCGCGGAGACCTCCACGTCGACCACGTCGCCGCCCCACTTCTCCACGACGAATTCGTGCTCGGACAACTGGCGGCGGACGCGCTCCGGGTCGGCGTTCGGCGAGTCCATCTTGTTGATGGCCACGATGATCGGCACGTCGGCGGCCTTGATGTGGTCTATCGCCTCCACGGTCTGGGGCATCACGCCGTCGTCGGCGGCGACGACGAGGACGGCGATGTCGGTGACCTGGGCGCCGCGCGCCCGCATCGCCGTGAACGCCTCGTGGCCCGGCGTGTCTATGAACGTGATGGGCGCGCCGTTATGCGCCACCTGATACGCGCCGATGTGCTGCGTGATGCCGCCGGCCTCTTTCGCCACGACGTTCGTGCGGCGCACCGCGTCCAGCAGCGTCGTCTTGCCGTGGTCGACGTGCCCCAGCACGGTCACCACCGGCGGGCGCGTCTCCAGATCGGCGGACTCGTCCTCGGCCACGCTTCCGGCGGCGCTCGCCGCGTCCTCGACTTTGCGGGCGGCGTAGCCGAACGCGCGGGCGACTCCCGCCGCCGTTTCGAAGTCAACGATCTGGTTGATGCTGGCGAACACTCCGGCGCGCATCAACTGCTTGATGACCTGAACCGGCTCCACCCGCATCCGTTCCGCGAGCGTCCCGACGGCGACGGCCTCCCCGATGGGGAGGGCGCGCAGCGTCACTCTCCGCGTTGCGGTCGCGGCGGCTCCTGGCGTTTGTTCGGTCATCGGCCCTCCTATCCCACTGCGCTCGCGGTTCGCAAGCGCTCCGCGAGCGCGGCCAGCCGCTCGCGGTCATCGTCTCCGATCTCGCCGCGCAACGCGCGGGAGAGGCGCCCTGAGCGCAGCGCGCCGCCCAAGCACCCCGGGCGGCGGCAGACATAGGCGCCGCGCCCCGCGCGCTTCCCTGACTCGTCCGCCGCGCACTCGCCTTCAGGCGTCCGCACAACGCGGATGAGGCCGCGCTTATCGGCCTTGAGGCCGCAACTCACGCAGGAGCGCTGCGGCGCGCTGCGGTTCGGCATCTATCGTCTCCTCCGCGCAGGCTAGGCGCTGTTCCCTCCGCCTCCGCCCCCTCCGCGAGGAGCGTTTCCAGGGCGGGGAGCGGGGCGTCCGCCGCCCCGGTTCGGCGGGCCCAGCCGGCGCGCGCCGCCGCCGCCTCGCCGCCGCGCGCCGCCCCGACGCGGGCCTTGCGGCGACCCGAGGATGTCCTCCGCGAAACGTATGGCTCCGCCGCCTCCGACGGGCGTCGGCGCCTGCCAAGCGTCCTGCTCGAAGAGGTCGCCTTCCACCGTCTCCTCGACGACGATCTCCTCGCCTTCTCCGGCGAGGTCGTTGAGCGACTCGAGCGCGAGCAGTTCCTCGGCGCTCAGCGCGGCGCTTGGCTCCGGGGCTTCGGCCTCTTGCTCGTCGTCGGCTTCCGCCGCGGCCGCCGCCTGCTCCGCCTCCAGTTCCGCCATAATCGCGGCTTCTTCCGCCGCCGCGGCTGCGGCGCGGGCCGCCGCCTCTTCCGCCGTCTCTTCCGCGGCGGCGGGCTCCGGAACCTCGACCGCCTCCGCTGACTCGCGCTCGGCGACCGCGCCCTCTATCTGCACCTTCATCCGTTCGATCTCGATTTCGGTCGAACTCTTGATGTCGATCTTCCAGTTCGTCAGCCGCGCCGCGAGCCGCGCGTTCTGGCCTTCGCGCCCGATAGCGAGCGACAACTGGCGGTCGGGGACGATGACGATGGCGGCCTGCTCCGCCTCGCGCAGGTCGACGCGCAGCGGCTGCGCCGGGCTGAGCGCGTGCGAGGCGAACACCGCCATATCGCGCGACCATTGGATGACGTCGATCTTCTCGCCCTGCAGTTCGTTGACGATGTTCTGAATGCGGATGCCGCGCAGCCCGACGCACGCCCCCACCGGGTCGACGCCGTCCTGCCTGGCGTGCACCGCGACTTTGGAGCGCGAGCCTGGCTCCCGCGCGATGCCGCGTATCTCCACGATGCCGTTGTAGATCTCCGGCACCTCCATCTCGAACAGCCGCCGCAGCAAGTCCGGGTGCGTTCGGGAGACGATGATCTCCGGCCCTTTCTGGGTGCGGTTCACCTCGGTGATGATGACCTTCATCTTCATCCCGGGCCGGTAGCGCTCGGTCGGCGACTGCTCCTCCGACGGGAGCACGGCGGTCGCGCGGCCGTTCAAGTCGACCGTGAGCGCGCCGAATCCCCGTTGCACCGTGGCCGTGTAGACCTCTCCCGACTTCTCCGCGAACTCCGCGTAGACCAGTTCGCGCTCCGCCTCGCGCAGGCGCTGAAACACGACCTGCTTGGCCGTCTGCGCGGCGATGCGGCCCGCCGCGTGCGCGGGCATCGGAAACTCCACCGTCGCGCCGACGCCGAGGGGGACGCCGTTCGCGTGCCGCTTGGCGTCCGCGAGCGCGATCTCGACGAGGTCGTCCGTGACCTCCTCGACGACCGTCTTGATCTCGTAGACCTCGACCTCGCCGGTGCCGGGGTCGAGGCGGACGCGCACGTTCGTCTGGCCGCCCGAGGGGGTGTCTCTGCGGTATGCGGAAGCGAGCGCGGCCTCCACGGCGGAAACCACCATATCCTGCGGCAGGTTCCGCTCAGCCGCGAGTTGTGTAACGGCGATAAGGAATTCGCTCTTCATCGCTGCCCTATGCCTCCGCGTTCGTCGTTTGTCCGGTTGCTCCCCGCCTCCCCGGCTCGTCCGTCGTCGTCTGTTGCCTTGCGCGCCGGTTCGTAGAAAGCATAAGAGTGGGCGCCGCCCACTCTCATCGCCCTTATCCTACTCCCTTTCCGGCGCCGCGTCCAATTGGCGCCGCGCCTGCGCTTGGGGCAATTTGCGGGGAATTGGCCAAGCGCCCGCCCGCGCTCCTCTTCCTGCGAATCCCACGAGCGGTTGCGCCGGAGAAGAAAGCGCGCCGCGCGGCGAGACGGCGATAGGCTCCGGTGCGTGACCTAGCCCGCCGCTCCCTTTCCCCGCGCAACCGCCGCGCGTGCTACACTTCGCGCCGTCCAGCAAGGACGAAGGACGCGCGGATGTTCGAGACGATCAGCATCGGGCTGGAGGAGGCGCGGCGGGCGAAGAACGCCGTCTTCGCCGCCTTCACGTCCGCCGACAACCCCGGCGCGCTCGCAATCGTGGACGCGCACGGCGTCGAGATTCTGTGCGCCCGGCAAGACGGCGCGCCCGCCCGCATGCTGGGGCGCGCTCGGGCGAAAGCCTACACCGCCGCCCGCGTCGGAATGGACACCGTCGCCTTCCGCGACGAGGCCGTCAAAGCGGCGGGGCGGACGCTCGACGATTGGGGCGACCCCAAACTCACGGCGCTGCAAGGCGGGCTGGCCGTCCGCTCCGGCGGCGAGGTTGTAGGAGGCATAGCGATGAGCGGAAACTCGACGATCCGCGACGAGGCGCTGGCCCGCGCCGGACTCGAAGCGATGGGCGTCGAAGCGGCGGGGGCGCGCTGATGGCGGCCTATCTCATCGCCGACGTCGACGTGCGCGACCCGGACGCCTACGCCGCCTACGGCGCGCAGGTTCCCGCGACGCTCGAGCCCTACGGCGGACGATTTCTCGTTCGCGGCGGCGCGAGCGAAGTCATCGAAGGCGAATGGACGCCGCGCCGCGTCGTCGTCCTGGAGTTCCCGGACATCGCCGCGCTGCGGAACTGGTACGCATCCGACGGCTATCAGAGCATCGTGGGCGTCCGGTGGGCGTCCGCCGAAGCATCCGTCGTCGCCGTCGAGGGAACGGCGTAGCCGATGGCCACCCGCGAATCGCTCGGATTGGAAGACGCGGAGCGCGCGGCGGACGCGGCGATGGCCGCCGCCCGCCCCGGCGAGCGCCCGTTCGCGGTCGCCGTCGTGGACGAAAGCGGCGAACTCGTCTGCCTCGTCCGCAAGGACGGCGCGTCGGCGACCGACGTTCGGAACGCCGAGCGCAAGGCGTACACCGCCGCGTTCATCGGGCGCGACACCGCCGTGTACCGCCAGCAGATCGCCCACGACGGGCGCGCCGTCGCGGACTGGTCCAACGACCGCGTAACCACGCTGCACGGCGGCCTCACTCTCCACCGGGCGAGCCAGGTCGTCGGCGGTATCGGCGTCAGCGGAACGGGCGACGAAGACCGCGACGAGCGCTTGGCGACTGCGGGCGCGGAGGCGATGGTCAAGCCGGCGGGAGACGAGCGGCTCCGCAACGCCGCCATCCGCCCCCGGTTCCGCAGCGGGCCCGCGCCCGCCCTCAGATCCGCTCCGGGGCGGAGCGGCGGCGGCGGACGCAGAGCGTTCCGGCTGCCAGGCCTCAGCGCGCCGGACGCGCCCGCGCCCGACTTCGCGGAGGTCGGCGGTCTCTTCTTCACGTCCGGCGTTCGCGGCGTCGACCTCCAAACAGGCGAGATTCCGCGCAACCCCGCCGCGCAGTTCCGCAACGCCTGGCGCAACCTGCGAACGCTGATCGAAGCCGCCGGACGCTCGATGGACGAGGTCGGCGTCGTCACGAACTTCATAGACAGCCAGGATTTCCGCGCCCACATCAACGACGGCTGGCTGGAACTGTTCCCCGACGCGGACAACCGCCCGGCGCGCAAGACGACCTCCTACCCGCTGCCCCCGGGCGAAGGCGTCCAGTTGCAGGCCATCGGCGTCGCCGGAGAGCGGCGGCGGGTCGAAGTCCCCGGCCTCACGCACCGCGACCCGCTCCCCAACGCCGTTCGCATCGGCGACTACGTTTTCTCGTCCGTCATCGTCCCCTGGGACCTCGAAACCTCCCAGCCCGTCGTCGGCGAGGACGCGCAGACCGACCAATGCTTCGACAATATGCGGGCCGTGATGGAGGCGGCGGGCGGATCGGCGGACGACGTGGTTCTCCAATGGGTCTATCTCAACGACTTCGCCTACCAGCCCTATATGGTGGACGTCTACCTGGAGGCGTGGCCGGAGGGCTCTTATCAGGCGGCGCGCAAGACGTTCCGCTACCCGATGGGCGGGCAGATTCAGATGCAAGTCATCGGCAAGATCGGCGGGGAGCGCGCCAACCACGAGATCGAGGGGCATGGCCATCACGACCCCATTCCTATGGGCGCGCGCATCGGCGGCCTCGTCTGCTCGTCGGGCGTCTCCGGCGTGGACACGGCGGGAGACGACAAACTCGAGCCCGTCGAAGGCGCCGAGGGGCAGGCGCGCCACGGCGTTCGCAACGTTGAGTCGCTGCTGCGCGCCGCGGGCGGCGGGTTGGAAAACGCCGGCCTGCTCACGCTGCTCGTGCAAGACTACGCCGACCTCCCCGCGATAGACGCCGCCTGGGCCGCCGCGTTCCCCAACCCGGACGACCGCCCCGCCCGCCAGATAATGAAAATGGGCGTCCAGCGCCGCTCCCGCGTCCAATACCACGTCATCGCCGCGCTATAGGGGGCGGCGCGTTGCCCCTCGCCGTGCCGCAGTCGGCTAGAATGGGGCGCGCATGGAACTGGAGCCGGGCATACACCAACTCGCGTTCGGCAGAGAGCCGCTCCCCGGCTTTCCGCCCCCCAACGCCTTCCTCGTTTGCGGAAGCGAGTCCGCCGCGCTGATAGACGCAGGCTGGGAGAGCGAGGACGACCACCGCGCCCGCGCCGCCTACCTCCGCGAGGTCAACGCCCCTCCTATTTCCGAGATCATCGTCACCCACCGGCACCCCGACCACGGCGGCGGCGCGCTCCATATGCACCGCGAAACCGGCGCGCCCATCGCCTGCCACCCCAACGACCGCGAGGCGATAGAGCAAGAGCGTCTGCACGGAGAGATGACCGTCGCCCGCGAGATGCGGCACGGCGACAAGCGCGACCTCGGCGGAATCTCCCTGGAAGCCGTGTTCGCGCCGGGGCACACCGCCGGATGCATCGCGCTCTTCTCCCCCGAACGCAAGGCGCTTTTCACCAGCGACACCGTGATGGCCGTCTCGACCACGAGCATCGCCCCGCAGGACGGCGACCTCTCGGACTATATGAGCACGCTGCGGATGCTGCAGGACGTCGACGCGCGAATTATGTACGCGGGGCACGGCGGGCCGGTGAACGACCCGCCGCGCCGCCTCGAGGCGCTCATCCGCCACCGCGAGGAGCGGGAGCGCGCAATCCTCGACGCCCTGCGGGACGGCCCGTTGACGCCCGCCGAACTGCGCGTTCGCATCTACGCGGGCTTGCCCGAGGCGCGGGAGCGGCTCGCGGAGCGTCAACTCGTGACGACGCTCGTCAAACTGATCGCGGACGGCGCCGCCGCCTCGGAAGAAGGCGACCGCTACGCCCTGCGGTAGGGAGGAAGAGGGAGGGAGGCTTTGCCCCCTTGCGAAGCGCCTTCTTTCGATGTACGGTAGGCTGAACGAACAGCCCATAGGGATGACGCGATGACGACGGCAACCGAAACCCTCAGCGAAACCGACCGCATATTCGGCAAAGGCATCGCGCCTAGCACGATCTTCACCGCCGACAACCTCGACGTGCTCCGGGGAATGAACAGCGACTGCATTGACCTCATATACCTCGACCCGCCCTTCAACAGCAACGCCGAATATCAGAACCCTTTTGACCGCGAAGTGCGCTTCCATGACGACTGGACGATGGACAAAGTGCGGAGGGAATGGATCAGAGATCTCCAGCGGAAGCAGCCCGCCCTCAGCCACGTCATTACGGCGGCAGCCATTACGCACGACGAGTCTATGCAGGCGTATCTCGCCTATATGAGCATCCGCCTCGTGGAAATGCATCGCGTTCTGAAGGACACCGGCTCTATCTACCTCCACTGCGATCCCACCGCGAGCCACTACCTTAAGACCGCGCTGGACTACATCTTCGGGTATCGCAACTTTATCGACGAGGTCGTCTGGAACTACGGCACGCCCTCCGGCGGACGCGCCGCAGGCCGGAAGCCCGTCAAAGCGCACGACACGCTGCTGGTCTACGCCAAGTCCTACGGCAAGCACACCTACAATATGCAGCATTTGGGGTATTCCGAGAAGTACGTGAGAGAGCGGTTCACCTACACCGATGAGGCCGGGCGCGCCTACCGCACGCGCAAACGAGCGCCCGACCGCGTTGAACGGCAATACCTCGACGAGTCTAGAGGCGTTCCGCTCTCCAACGTCTGGTCGGACCTGAGGCAGTTGTACGCTTATCATCTGGTCAAGAGGAGGCAGGAAGAGACGGGCTTCCCGACCCAAAAGCCGCGCGCGCTCTTGGAGCGCATTATCAGCATCTCCACCGACCCGGGCGACGTCGTGCTCGACCCCTTCTGCGGCTGCGCCACCGCCTGCGTCGCGGCGGAAGGAATGACGACGCTCAAGTCGAACGGCGAATGGTCGCTGCTGCCTGCGCCCCGCCTCTGGATCGGTGTGGACGTCAGCCCCACTGCCTACGAGATGGTGCTCCGGCGTATGGAGTCCGAACTCGGTGTCACAGAGCGTGGCGCGGACGGGCGGCTGCTCACGCGCGCCGGCGAGGTGACGCACAAAGTCCTGCGCTACGCCAAAGAGGATGTCAAAGGCCACCTCTGGAAACTCGTCGGCGGCGACATTCCCGAGCGCACCGACTTCAGTCCTGAAAAAGCCGCCGAACTCCAAGAGAGCGAGACGCGCTCGCCGAATATCCTCGAAATCCGCTACATCCAGCAGGAGGGCTGCTGCGCCGCCGACGGCGAGAAACTCGCCCTTCGCTGCCTCAACACGGAGCATATCGTCTCCCAAAAGCGGTACAACGGCCCGAACGTGGACGGCAACATTCAACTGATGTGCCAGAGCCACAACAGCATAAAAGGCGAGGGCACGATGGCCGACCTTGACGCACGGATGCGGGAGAAAGGCGAAACGCCCTGGACGGAACGCCCTCCGTTCATCCGATCCGCCGAGCGCAAGTACCTCCCTCCCGAACTCCGCCCCGAGTAGCGAACGACATGGCTAACGAACAGCACATAGAATGGCTGCAGGAGGGCGTGGAGGCTTGGAACGCCCGACGGCTGCAGGATGACTTCGTGCCGGACCTCTCTGGCGCCGACCTCTCTGGCGTCGACCTCTCTGGCGCCAACCTCTCTGGCGCCAACCTCTCTGGCGCCAACCTCACCGATGCCAACCTCTCTGGCGCCAACCTCTCTGGCGCCAACCTCACCGATGCCAACCTCTCTGGCGCCAACCTCTCTGGCGCCAACCTCAATGGCGCCGACCTCAATGGCGCCGACCTCAATGGCGCCGACCTCAATGGCGCCGACCTCAATGGCGCCTACTTCAATGGCGCCGACCTCAATGGCGCCTACCTCACTGGCGCCGACCTCACTGGCGCCGACCTCACTAGCGCCGACCTCCCCGGTGTCATCCTTGCTGATGCGAACCTTACCAGCGCGAACCTCACCAGCGCCAACCTCATCGGCGCTAACCTCGCCGAAGCAGACCTCGCCGAAGCAGACCTCACTGGCGCAGACCTCACCAACGCAGACCTCACCAACGCAGACCTCACCAACGCAGACCTCACCAACGCGACCTTCACCAACGCGATTCTTGACGACAAAGCCCGTTTCATCATCGCAGACTCTGTGCGCATAGCCGCCAACATCACCAAACCTATAACGGAAGTCGAAACCTTGCTAAGCGAAATCAATACTATAGAAAATTATATCCTCAACCAAGAGCAATCTATGCGGTTGTACTTCCGCGGCGAACCTTGCATCTACGATAGTTTGATGCCCTCCGTGGCGCGCAAAGACAGCCTAGTTAACCACGAGAGCGAAATGCTCCGAGACTTGATGTCGCGGCGTCCTGAAGAGTTTGCCGACAGGCTCCCGGCAATCACTCAATGGGGTATCGCTCAGCACCATGGCTTGCACACCAGGCTCCTTGACATTACACGGAATTCTCTCGTCGCTCTCTTCTTCGCATGCGAGAGCAACGAGAAATCTATGCTAGATGTCCGAGAACGGGAACATGTGAATGTATCCCCGGATGGCCGCGTGCATGTGTTCGCTGTGCCTGGAAGGCTGATCAAGCAGTACGACAGCGACGCGATCAGCATCATCTCTAACTTCTTCAGATTGCGCCGCGATGACCAAGATGCAATTTTAGAAGGGCCAGATACAGAGAAAGAGAAGAACGCACGTTACCGGCTTATCCAATTAATTCAAATTGAGAAGCCGTACTTTGAGGACAGAATAAATAAAGACGACCTTCGTCGAGTCTTTATCGTGGAACCACAGCATTCATCCCAGCGTATTAGGGCGCAAGAATCAGCATACATTGTCTCTGCGCGCCACCTACGTTTCGAGCCCGAAGAAGTAAACCCATCAGGCTCGACTCCAAAAATCGACCTCTATCGCCATTATACCTTAACAGTGCCTGACGAGCGAAAGCCTGGTTTGCTGAAGACACTCAAGAATTTGGGTTTCACTCGTGAAAGGCTGTTCCCTGGACTCGTAGAATCGGCGCAGGCGGTCAACCAAGAGTACGCAGATAGGGCACGCACAGGAGAGGCCTCTCAGGAGTGACCATCAACTCAATGACTCCCTCCGGCCAAAGCGAACTGCGCCTGCACCTCATTAGCGTGGCGGTCGGCAACCCCCTCCCCCTCCCCCCTCCCCCGCCCGCGCCGTGACGCCAACGGGTTGCCGCAATCGGCGGCGCGCCCTATGATTGCGGCAGGGGGAGGGCATTATGGAGCATCGCGTTCTTTCGCTGCATGCGGGCTACGACGCGCCGTCGGGGTTCGTTGACGCTTACACGGCGCGCCCGGCGGACGGCGTTCCGCGCCCGGGGCTCGTCGTCATATCCGGCATGGGCGGCCTCAACCAGTTCCAACGGGAGATGACGCGGACATTCGCCCGGGCGGGATTCGCGGCGGTCTCGCCCGACCTGTTCGACGGCGTTTTGCCGCAGGGACGGACGCAGCAACTCTTCTACAAGAACGCGCTGGACGTCGGCCGCGCGGTGGAGAACATCGCGGCGGGGGCGGACTTCCTGCGCGCGCTGCCGTGGACGACGGACGACGGCGCGCCGGTGGGCGTGGTCGGCTTTTGCCTGGGCGGAGGGCTCGCGCTGCTCGCGCTGGCGCGCTCGGACGCCTTCGGGGCGGGCGTGGTCTACTACCACAGCCTCTTCCCCGACGAGGCGGAGTTGGAGCGCATCCGCGCCCCGATGCAGTGCCACTACGGAACCGCCGACCACACGACGCCGCTTTCGGAAGTCGAGGCGTTCCGCTCCGCCCTCGACGGCTATGGGAAGGAATACGAGTTGTTCCTGTACGAGGGCGTGGGGCACTCGTTCCTCAATCCGAATCAGGACGCTTCGCCCCGGCGCGCGGAGGCCGCCGCGCAGTCGCTGGAGCGGACGTCCGCCTTCTTTCACGAGCGCTTGCAGGCGCGCCGGACGGACGCGGAGGATGCGGCGGGCGCCGAATGAGGCCGGCGTCCGGCCTCGCCGAGTTCTTCTCCGCGCTGCGCTACCGCGATTTCCGCCTCTTCTGGATAGGGCTCGTCGCGCAGGTGACGGGCCAGCAGATGGCCATCGTCACGCTGGGATGGCTAGCGTTTCACCTCACCGGGTCGCCGCTCGCGCTGGGCTTCATCAACCTCGTGAGCGCGGCGCCGCGCATCGTCGTGAACCTCGCGGGCGGCGTGCTGGCCGACCGCTTCGATCCGCGCGCGCTCATCATCGGAGCGCAAACCGCGTCGGTCGCCGCGCTCACGGCGCTCGCGCTGCTGACGCTGACCGGCCGGGCGGAGACGTGGAATCTCGCGGTCGCGGCGCTGCTGCTGGGCGTCGCGCAATCATTCGACGAGCCGAGCCGCGCGTCGCTCTTCCCGCGTCTGCTGCCGGACAAGTCGCTCATTCCGCTGGCGGCGCCGCTGACGTCCGTGGCGTGGTCGGGGACGCGGATCGTCGCGCCGTCCGTGGCGGGATTCGTCATCGCCGCGTCCGGCGCCGGCCTGAGTTTCTTCTTGGCGGCGTCGGGAGGGGCGGCGATGATCGCGATGATGCGGCTCGTGCGCCCGCGCGAGGCGGCGCGGAGCCGGGGGACGATGCTGGGCGATCTGAAAGCGGGCGCGGCCTACGTGTGGGCGCATCCGGTGTTCCGCCCGCTCGTGCTGCTGGCGATGGCGGGCTCCGCGTTCGGGCAAGGCTATATGCTCACGCTGCCCGTGTTCCAAGCGGAGGTTTTGCGCGTGGATTCGCGCGGGCTTGGGCTAATGTACTCGACGCTCGGCGTCGGGGCGGTCGCGGGGTTGTACGTCTACTCGCGCCACCTGCGGCGACGCGGAGCGGGGCGCGTGCTGCTCGGCGCGGCTGGATCGTTCGCCGCGGGCATACTCGCGTTCGCGCTCACGCCGTGGTTCGCCGGAGCGCTGGCGCTGCTGTTCTTCGTCGGCGCGGCGGGCGCGGCGCAAATCACGACGGGGCAAGTGATTCTGCAGACGCTGGTGGACGACGGCCTGCGGGGGCGCGTGATGGCGCTCTACGGCGTGCACTGGGCGCTGCTGCCCGTGGGCGGCGCGATGATGAACGGCGCGGCGGAATGGGTAGGCGCGCCGCTGGCCGTCGCCGGATTCGCCGCCGCCCTCCTCGCCGCCGTCGCCGCGACGGCGCTGCGCGGAACGTCGCTGCGCCGCGCCCGTCTGGAGAGCGGCTAGCCCCCTGCCCCCTTGTCCCGTCATTCCCGCATAGGCGGGAATCCAGTCGGCGCGCAAGCGCCCCGTGCCCCGTCATTCCCGCGCAGGCGGGAATCCAGTCGGCGCGCAAGCGCCCCGTGCCCCGTCATTCCCGCGCAGGCGGGAATCTCGCGCCCCCCTTGTCCGTCATTCCCGCGCAGGCGGGAATCCAGTCGGCGCGCAAGCGTCGGGCGACGCGCCCCCCCTCATCGTCGTCCCGCCGTCTACAATATCCTACATCGGAGACGGAGGTCACCTATGTCAACCGGCCTCGAGGCCAACCTCGGCGTTGAGCAGTTGGAGATAGACGCGCTCATGCTCGCGGACTGGGCGGAGACGATCAACGGAAAACTCTACGTCCAGGGGGGCGGCTGGGACCGCTGGCTGCTCGCCCCGAACCGCCCTGTCGAGTTCGCCATCGCCGCCTCCATCCTCACCCCGTGGAACCTTGCGAACCAAGAGCAGGAGTTCTCCATCGCCATCGAAAGCGAGGACGGCGCGACCGTCGCCCCGCTGTTGACCGGCTCCTTCACCGTGGGGCGCCCTCCCACCGCGCGCCCGGGCCAGTTGTTCCGCTCGCCCATCACCGCCCGCGTCGCAATGCCGAAGTTGACCGCGGGCGTCTACCGCGTGGTGATGAACGCGCGAGGAGCGGCCCCGAAATCCGTGGCCTTCTACGCCGTGGACTCCCCTTAGAGGGCGCCCTCCTGTCCCGTCATTCCCGCGTAGGCGGGAATCTCGCCCTACTGCCCCGTCATTCCCGCGTAGGCGGGAATCTCGCCCCCGCCGTCATTCCCGCGCAGGCGGGAATCCAGTCGGCGCGCAGCGCCGCCGGACGAGGCGCGTAGCGCATCGTCTCCACATTACCCTACGAGCCACGTCATTCCCGCGAAAGCGGGAACCTACTGGGCCGTCATTCCCGCGCAGGCGGGAATCCAGAGGCGCCCCAGCGCCGGACGGGGCGCAACGCGCCCCGTCTCCAAAGCGCCCCTCGCGCCTACAGCCCCCGGCCCGCCGTCGCGTCGAGCACCGCGCCCTGCTCCTCCGACGCGTCGTACTCCCACTTGAAATGCGCGTCCAGGTAGGCGCCCTCAGGCATCAGCGACTCCAGCCCCCGCTTGCCCAATTCCTCCTCGAACATCTCCCGGATCCACGACTCCTCGTCCGGGTACTCCACCTGATCGAGCAACCGGCTCGACTGCTGGTCGCCAAGCCCGCGCACCTGCTTCATCGGCGAAAGCGCAAGGTAGCGCGCAGGCTCCACGCTCACGTTGAAATGCTGATGGAACCACCGATTGGGCGGCACGAACATGCTGGACTCGTGCCACGGCACGATGACCTTCTCCTCGCCCTCCGGCCACATAATGGAGTAGCCCTCTCCCGCCGGAATGATGATGACGACCCCGGGGCCGTGCCGGTGCGCCTTCTTATACGTCCCCGGCGGAAACACCGACATATGCCCCCCCATCTCGGAATGCGGAAACTGAATGTCCACGACGTGCCCGCCGCCGCCCCGCTGCCGGTGCGGAACCAGCCCGCTCCACGCGGCGAGGTCGGTGAAGAAGTTGCCGAACCAACTCGCCCCCCGCCCGCCCGGCGACCGCTTGGCGACCGAGTAGAGTTCGTCCTCCGCGCTCTCCAGCAACCCCGGATCCTCATAGGGATTGTTGAAGAAATACGTCGGATCGGGAATGAGCGACATCCCGACCGGCAAGTGCGTGTTGGCGACCAGCCGCACCGGACGGTCGCCGCGCGCGTTGGCGAACTGCCGCACCGCTCCCCGCGGAATCACGAAAAGACTGCGCGGACCGAACTCGAACGTCTTGCGCGCCACCCCCTCCGCCCAAACCGTCGCCAGCCCCTGTCCGTCGGCGACGAACACGACCTCGTCCAGGGCGAAGCGAACGGGGTTGGTCGTCCCGCCAGGCGGAATCTCCGTGACCCGCGCGTCCGCCACGCCTTCCATTCCCGCGAGTTGGATGAACGCCGCGTCGCACCCCATCTCCGGCCACGGCGCGACCTCCAACTTGCGGACATCCTCCACGTAGTAGCCCTTGTGCACCGGCAAGCCGAGCGACTCCACCCACTGATCGTAGGGCAGCAGGCGCGCGCGGGCGTCCGTGTCTATCGTGATGGTCTTCTCCAGCCGTACCACGTCAGTCTGCTGCGCCATGATTCCTCCTGAGGCGCGGAAATCGCGCAGGTAGACTTTCGCAACTCGCGGCGCATTCGTCAAGAGCAACGCCCGCGCCCCCCCTGTCCGTCATTCCCGCCCCTTGCCGTCATTCCCGCGTAGGCGGGAACCTACTGGGCCCTTGCCGTCATTCCCCCTTGCCACGTCATTCCCGCGTAGGCGGGAATCTCCCCCCCCCCTTGCCGCCATTCCCGCCCCCTGCCGTCATTCCCGCGCAGGCGGGAATCTCGCCCCCTGCCTCCATCATCATTCCCGCGCCGCCGCGAATCCTCGCCCACGGACGATGCGCGTAGCGCCTCGTCTCCAAAGCGCCCCACGCGCCACGTCATTCCCGCCCCAATCGTCATTCCCGCCCCCTTGCCGTCATTCCCGCGAAAGCGGGAATCCTCGCCCCCTTGCCCCCCAACCCCGCCCTATGCTACCCTCCCGCGCTATGACCGCCCCCGACGACGAACCCATCCCCCAGGACGACGCCCCCGCCGCCGAGCCCCTCCCCCAGCAAGAGGAGTACTGGCGCGCCCCGGCAAGATTCGGCTCCATCCCCGTCGACGACGAGCCCAAAGGCTGGGACCGCTACCGGGGCTTCCGCAAACACTACCCGCGCATAGACCTCCCCACCCAAATCATCGAGCGCGTGGAACTCGGCGCCCCCGACCTCGAGCCCAACCGCCTCATCTGGGGCGATTGCCTCCACGTGATGCGTCAACTCCCCTCCCGCTCCCTCGACCTCATCTACATCGACCCGCCTTTCTTCTCCGGCAGGGACTACAACATCATCTGGGGCGACAACAACGAGCGGCGTTCCTTCCCCGACACTTGGGAGGGCGGGATGGACGGCTACCTCATCTATCTCAACGCCCGCCTCTACGAAATGAAACGCCTCCTCAAGCCCACCGGCTCCATTTACGTCCACTGCGACTGGCACGCCAGCCACTACATCAAAGTCGAAATGGACAAAATCTTTGGAGCGGACAATTTCAGGAATGAGATTGCCTGGTGCTACAGAGGGATGCCTTCCGGATCCAGGAAATGGCAAGCGAAGCACGACACGCTATTTTTCTATTCCAAGTCGAGCACGTACACATTCCATGTTCTTCGGGGTGAATTGACGGAAGGGTCGCGTCGAACCTATGAGAGTGCAATGCGGCGCGGGTATAATGCAAATAACTCACGGATGATGGTGACAATCTTTGACGAAGAGAAATACAGGGCAGCAGTCAAGGAAGGTAAGATACCTTCTGGGATGCGTGAGTCATATTTTAATGACCAAGGGGCTCCTCTTGGTTCATGGTGGGAGGATATCAAGATACTTGGAGGGCCTCATAACAAAGAGCGTATCGGCTACCCCACGCAGAAGCCCGAGGCGCTGTTGGAGCGCATCATAAAAGCGTCGTCCAATGCGGGCGACGTCGTCGCCGATTTCTTCATCGGCGGGGGCACGACCGCCGCCGTCGCGCAGCGGCTCGGCAGACGGTTCATCGCCTGCGATCAGTCCCGCGTCGCCATAGCGGTGACCTCGGAGCGGCTGAAACAGGCCGCCGTCGTCCGAGCGATGGAGACCGAGCCTTACCCGGACTTCATCATCGAGCAGTGGGGGATCTACGAGGCCGACCGCCTCTCCAAGACGCCGCCCGACGGATTCCGCGAATTCGTTCTCCGCGCCTACCGCGCCCGTTCGTCGTCGGAATACGACGGGATTCACGGCTGGCATAACCGCCTGCCGGTCTGGGTCGGCGACGCCGCGCTCGACTCGCAAGCGTCGGCGGCCGACGTGCAAGCATTCGCCAACGCTATCCGCCGGACGACGGAGTACCAGCAGGCGGACTTGCGCGACGGCGTGATGCTCGCTTGGGGATTCGACCGCGGCGCGCGGGAGGCCGCCCGCGAACTGCGCGAGCGCGAGCATATCGACGTCAATTTCGTCCGCCTGCGCCAACTCAGCATCGGCGACGACGACTTCCGCGAGCATATCGTCGGAAGTTCCACCGACAAAGCCGACTACAGCGACTTCCTCACATTCGTCAAGCCACCCATCGTCTCCGTCGGCTACAAAGCGCTCGGCGGACGCGCGGTCACGCTGGACGCGGGCGACTCCGTCGTCGTCAACCCGGGCGCCAAGATCGTCAACGTCCAGTGGGACTTCGCCTACGACGGGATCCGGTTCGCGGCCACGCCCGGCTACTCGCTCCAACGGGACAAGGACAAGAAGCCGCAAAAGCAGGTGACGCACAAGTTCGGGCGGACGGGCAAGATCCGCGTCGCCTGCCGCGTGCAGGACAGCGGCGGCGGCGAGGGGATCTGGGCGGGCGAGGTGGAGGTGAAGTAGGCCGTGTTCAATGAATTCGGCAGGCACGAGGCGGCGTTCGACCAGTGGGTCAAGGGCGACTTCCCGGGCGCGAAGGCGGAGACGGTCGAGTACTTGCGCCATCTGAGCGACCCGCAAGACGACGCGCGCCCCCGCGAGGGAACGCTCTGGCCGCATCAGTGGGATTCGCTCCTCCGCATCATCTACGCCTACGAGATCGAGCGCGATGCGCTCGCGCAGCCCAACGGCCTGCTCCTCAACGTCGTCACCGGCGGCGGCAAGACGGCGATCATCGCGGCGGCGATGGCATGGCTCCGGCTCGCGCACGACGTCAAGCAATTCGTTCTTCTCTGCCCCAACCTCATCGTCCGTGACCGCCTCGAGGAGGACTTTCAGGACGGCAAAGTGTTCGCCGACCGCGGCCTCATCCCGCCGGATGCGCCGTTCAGGGCCGACGACTTCGCGCTCTCCACGCTCGGCAGCGACCGCCCGCGCGGATGGGCGAACCTGCTCGGATCGAGCGTCGTGCTCGGCAACATTCACCAGTTCTACGCGACCAACGCGAGCGGGCAGGCCAACCTCGCCGCGCTGATGAACGGCCCCGAATTCGTCGTTTTCAACGACGAGGCGCACAACACGCCCGCGCCCGAGTGGGACGAGACGCTGGAAAAGATGCGCCCCAAAACCCTCCTGCGGATAGACACCACCGCCACCCCCGACCGCGCCGACAACCAGGCGCCCGGCAGCAAGATGATCTACGAGTATCTCATCGGCGACGCGCTCGCCGACCGGCTCGTCAAGTCGCCCGTCGTCTATCAGCCGAACATCAGCACCGTGGAGTTGACCTACACTGACGCCCGCACCGGCGAGACGCGCGGCGTCGAGGAGATCGATTGGGCCGAGGTCGACCGTCTTGGCATCAGCGCCACGCGGTGGGTGACCGACGCCAAGCCGATGCAACAGCAGATGGGCATCGCCTTGCGCCGCCTCGAGGAGCAGGAGCGCCGCGCCAAAGGCCGCTACCAGCCCATCCTCTTCGTCGTCGCCGTCTGCAAACTAGACGCGGAAAAGGCCGCGAAAACGCTGGAGCGCCGGTTCGGCGTCAAAACCCTCCTCGTCACCGAGGACAGTTCCGACGAGGAGCGGCGCAAGGCGACCCAAATCCGCAGCGCGCGGCGCGCCGGCGAGCCCTACAAGGCCGTCGTCAGCGTGCTGATGCTCCGCGAGGGCTGGGACGTGCCGGAGGTCGGCGTCATTCTCCTCCTCCGCAAGTTCAGCAGCAAAGTCTACGGCCAGCAGGTCGTCGGGCGCGGCCTCCGCCGCGTCCGCCTCTCCAGCGTCAAGTCGGACGAGCAGCAGATCTGCGCCGCGGTGGACCACCCCAAACTGGAGCATCAGTGGCTCTGGAGCATCTTCGGCGGCAAAATCCGAACGGACGTCGGCCTCGACGACGAGTTCGACGAGTTGGAGGACTTGCCGGAGCCGCCGCCCCGCCAGGAGTTGACGCAGCCCGAGAACGTCATTGACCTCCCGGAGCCCTCCGGCGAATTGGAGGGCGAATTCGAAATCGCGGTCGCGGCGCAGTCCGCCGCCCCGCTCAAGAATTGGCGCGAGGTCTTGGAAGGAATCGCCTACCCGACGCAGACCGTCGAAATCACCGGCCAAACCATCACCGACGTCGAGAGCCGCGAACTCACGGACGGCGGCTGGATGATGCGCGAGTCCCACGACGCCCCCTACACTGCGATGAGCCATATCGACGTCGAGGCGGAGAAAATCGCGGACGGCGTTCAGCAAGAGTTGCTCGCTATGGCCGAGAGGCTCCTCGCCGAGGCCGGCCATTCGTCCCAGTTCAAGGGCCGAATCTACGAAATTCTGCTCCGGCACGTCCGAACGAAGTTCCTCGACGGCGCGTCCCTCCGCCTCGCCCAACAGCATCATCTCGAGGCCGCTCAGCGCACGCTCTCCAAAGTCGAGGAGTCCGTAGGCGGCGTCCCGGGCCTCGTCGAAGGAATGGTGAAATATGGCGATCAGTAAGCGGGGCGTCTACGAGGCTCCGAAGAAGAGCCCCTACAGTTTCGAGCGCTACGATAGCGATATGGAGCGCATGATGATGGCCAAATTGGAGCGCGACCCGGAAGTCGCCAAGTGGCAGAAGCGGCACGGCGTCTCCATCCCCTGGATAGACGCGCAAGGCCGCAAATGCAACTACCGCCCCGACTTCCTCATCGAGTACGCCGACGGGCGCAAGGAGATCATCGAGGTCAAGAACCCCGCGCTGATGGACTCTCCCGCCGTCCTCCGCAAACGCTCCGCCGCCGAAGCCTGGTGCCGCGCCCGCAGCCTGACCTACCGCATGGCCACCCTCGAGTAGCCCTGCCCACCCCCCCTGCCCCGCCCTGCCCGCGCAGGCGGGAACCTCGCCCCCTGCCCCGGCCCTCCCCGCGCAGGCGGGAATCCCGCCCCCTCTTGGCGGCGCGCCGCTATAATCTCATTCGTCGACAGCCTATGCAGCCTTCCTCCGAAACAACCCCGCCCGCGCCCGCCGCCGCGTCCTCAGGCGGACGCAAGCGCCTCTTCTATTTCCTCGCCAGCATGACGCCGGTCGCGGCGCTCTTGGCCTTGCTTCTCTGGGGGCAACTCCGCCCCGACGTCAACCCGGGCGGGCTGCTGGAGCACAACGACCCCGCCGAGGCGGAAACCGCCCTCCGCGACGCGCCGGACTTCGCGGGGTTCGATCTCGCAACCGGCGCGCCGGTGAACGCCGAAGCGTTGCGCGGGCGGGTCGTCGTGCTCGACTTTTGGTCGTCGTGGTGCGCGGCCTGCCGCGCCGAAGCCCGCGTCCTCGCGGAGGTTCACCGGGAGTACGCGCAGGCGGGCGCGCCCGTCGAGTTCGTCGGCGTCGCCATTTGGGACGACGCGGATGACGCGCTGGCGCATATTCGGCGTTACGACGCGGCGTACCTCAACATTCTCGATCCGGACGGCTCGTCCGCCGTCGCCTACGGCGTGCGCGGCGTGCCTGAAAAGTTCTTCTTGGACGCGGACGGGCGCATCGTTCGGAAGGTCATCGGCCCCGTCTCAGCGGACGGCCTTCGCTCCGCAGTGGACGACGTCCTCGCGGCCTCCTAGCCGATGCCGCGCGCATCCGCAGTCAGCGCGCCGCCGCCCTCCGCCTGGCCGGACGCCGGCGCGTTGCACGATGCCGCGGCCCGCTGGTACGCGGCGAACGCCCGCGTTCTGCCGTGGCGCGGCGTCCCCGACCCCTACGCGGCGCTCGTTGCGGAAGTGATGCTGCAGCAGACGCAGGTGGAGCGCGTCATTCCCCAATACGAGGCGTTCTTGGCGGCGTTCCCGACGCTGCGCGCCCTCGCCGCCGCCGAGCCCGCCGCCGTCATCCGTCAGTGGGCTGGGATGGGGTACAACCGTCGCGCCGTTCATCTGAGCGCCCTCGCCCGCCGCGTCGTCGAGGAGCGCGGAGGGCGGCTGCCGGAGACGGCGGCTGAGCTCAGGGAACTGCCGGGAATCGGCCCCTACACGGCGGCGGCCATTGCGTGCTTCGCGTTCGGGGAGCGCGCCGCCGTGCTGGACACGAACGTTTACCGCGTGCTGAGCCGCGTCGTCCACGGTGTGAACGCGCCGGCCCGCGTCGCCGTCGCGCCGCTCGCCGAGTCGCTGCTTCCGCCGGAGGGCGCAGCCATGACGCCTTCGGATTGGCATCAGGCGCTGATGGACGTGGGCGCGACGGTCTGCGACGCGCGCCGACCGGACTGCCCGCGCTGCCCGTTCCGCGAGCGCTGCGCCGCGGCTCCGTTCCTGCAGCCGCCGGGGAACGCGGCGCTTGCGCGGGCGTCCATTCCCTACGCGCCGCGCCAATCCAAGTTTCACGGGTCGGCGCGCTACTTCCGGGGGCGGATCGTGGACTTCCTGCGGGCGCAGCCGGGCGGATGCGCGACGGAGCGGGAGGTCGAGGCCGCGATGCGCGCCGCCGAAGCCGCGTCGGGCGCGCCGCCGCCGCGCTCCGCGCAGGAACTGCTCGCGGCGCTGGAGCGCGACGGACTCGTGAGGCGCGAGGGGGGCCGCGTCCGCTTGCCGTGAGGCGTGGCCGCTCTTGGCGCGCTTATCGCCGCTTTGCGGAGATTCCCGCTAGGACGAGGCCGCCGTCGGTTAGTGCTCGCGGCCGTCGGAGTACCAGGCGCCGGAGGCTTGGGTTCCGCCGGAGTCGGCCTGTTTGCCCCAGGTCTGCGGCTTCGCCGCGACGCCGTCCCATTCGCTGAGGCGGGCGCCCGCGCCGGAGAGCACGGCCTCGACGTCGGGCTTGCGCGGGACGGTTCCCCGGAAGGGGCCGCCCATCTCCTCGTAGCCGGGGTAGTAGTACGACTCGCAGGGCAGAACGATGGTTCCCTCGTCCTCGCGGCGGACGTTCACGGGCTCGCCCCCGTCCGCGACGACCGCCATCTGCTCGTCGAGCATCCGGCGGAACATAATGACGCCGACGTCGGTTACGCCGAGCCGCTCGGTCGTCCGGTCGGAGACGGGGCCCTGGATCACCCAAGCGACCTGATCCTGCGCGGCGACGTAGTCGCGGACGATGCGCCCGTTCTCGTCGTAGAGGGGGCGGTCGTCGTAGGGGATTTCGGCCTGCGGGGATTCGCCCTCGTTGTACTGGCGGTAGTTGGTGATGATGTGGAGGGTGTGCGTGTCGTCCACGGGGACGCGGATCTCGAGGCCGTGGCTGACGCGGAGGATGTTGGGGAAGAGGATGGGGTGGCCGATGGCCCAGTGGTCGTCGGACTCGGTTTCGTCGCCGACGAGTCTGCGCTTGATGACGCCGTAGTCGGTGACCTCGAAGCCGATCTTGCGGTGGTCGGCGCCGCGCGAGCCCATGATGGCGTTCCAAGCGTCGCGCTCTTCGGGGGGCTTGATGCGGTTCATCTGCCATCCGCCCCAGTAGCGGTGGAGCCATTGGAAGTGCAGCGGGTCGAGCGAGTTCTCCATGCACTGCAGCCAGTTGCAGGGGAGCATCGTGCCCCAGTTGTCCTTATGGCCTTCCCAGGAGAGCACGTCCCACTTGGGCAGGGCGGGCGCGGGCGCGGGGCCCATATAGATCCAGACGAGGCCGCCGAGTTCCTGAACGGGGTAGGACTTGATGCGGACTTTGTCCTTGAACTTGGAGCCTTCGGGCTCGGACGGCTGGTCAACGCACTGGCCGTTCTCGTTGAAGACCCAGCCGTGGTAGGCGCAGCGGAGGCCGTTGGGCTCCGGCACGCCGTAGGCGAGGTTCGCTTTGCGGTGGGCGCAGGAGGGCTCGACGCAGCCGAGCGCGCCGGAGGCGTCGCGGTAGAGCACGAGGTCTTCGCCGAGAAGCCGGACTTCTTTCGTGGGGTTGTCGGGAGTGAGCTGAGGGCTGCCCGCGACGGGGTGCCAGTAGCGGCGCATCAGTTCGCCCATCGGAGCGCCGGGGCCGACTTGCGTGAGGCGGTCGTTCATCTCCTGCGTAAGCATTGGCGCGCCTCCTTTCTTCGCGTTGAGTATACCTTGCCGGTCGCCCATGCGCGGATTGTCTGGGGGCGAGGTTCCGCATGCGCGGGCGGCGCTTCCAGTAGGTTCCCGCTTTCGCGGGAATGACGTGGCGCGTGGGGGGACTTGGGGACGGGGCGCTGCGGAGCCACGTCCTGGGGCGAGGTTCCCCGCACGCGCGTGGGGCGCTTCCAGTAGGTTCCCGCTTTCGCGGGAATGACGTGGCGCGCGGGGTGATCTGGAGACGATGCGCTACGCGCATCGTCCGGCGCTTGCGCGCCTCTGGATTCCCGCCTGCGCGGGAATGACGGGCAGGGGGAGGGAACGACGGGGGCAAGGGGCGAGATTCCCGCCTGCGCGGGAATGACGGAGGGGCGAGGGGGTAATTTGAAGACAATGCGCTACACGCCTCATCAGCAGCGTGTTCAGCGTCGTAATCAACTTCCGCTTGCGCTTCACAGGCGCGTTGTATAATTGCGCGAACGCTTGGGAGGGGTTGCGAATTGCGGAGAGCCGTCGGCGGGCGCGGCCCGGTTGCATCAGCCCCTCGAACGCAATCCCCGCCGTCCGGCGAGCGGGCGGCCGCCGACACAGGCCTGCTGTGGGGCGCGCGCGCCGCGCTCCTCGCCGTTTTTCTCATTCCGCTGCTGGTGACCACGAACAGTATGTTTCCCTACGTCGTGGGGAAGGCGCTGTTCGCCCGCGCCGCCATCGAGGCGGCGTTCGCGCTCTGGCTCATTCTGCTGATCCGCAACCCGGCCTACCGCCCCGCGAAATCGTGGGTCGTGGCGGCGTTCGCGGGGTGGCTGCTCGTCTCGCTCGCGGCGTCGTTCGCAGGCGTCAGCCTGACGCGGAGCCTCTGGTCGAGTTACGAGCGGATGCAGGGCGTGGTCGATCTGGCGCATTGGTTCGCGTTCGCGCTCGCGGCGGCGTCGGTTTTCCGAACGCTGGCGGACTGGCGGCTGCTCTTCACGGTGAACCTCGCCGTCTGCGGGGCCGTGTCCGCGCTGGGGCTGGCGCGCTACTACGGGCTGACGGATTGGGCGCTTGCGACGGTGCGCGAGGGGCGGATCGAGTCGCTGCTGGGCAACGCGACGTTCCTCGGCGCGTACACGGTCGCGAGCCTGCTGATCGGGCTGGGGATGCTGCTGCAGTCTTGCGGACGCGGGCGGACGCCTTCCGCGCCGCAAGAGCGGCGGGAAGCGGGCAACCGGGCGGCCCGGCGTTCGCGGCGAGCGCGCAACCGGACGGACGCAGGCGGCGGGTTCGATTCGCTGCCGTGGCTGCGCGCGCTCTGGGCGGCGTCCGTCGTCTTCTCGTTCTGGGCAATGTGGTTCACGGGGTCGCGCGGCGCGATGGCGGGGCTCGCCGCGGGCGGGGTGGTCTTCGTCGCGGGATACGCCCTCTGGGGCGCGTCGCGGCGGGTGAGGCGGGCGCTGCTGGCGGGCGGGGCGGCGGCGTTCGCGGCGGGAGGCTTGCTGACCGCGGCGTTGCTCACGAGCGGCGTGCCTTCGTTCCTCGAGCCGGCGTTCAACGCCGCCCCGACGCTGCAAAGGCTCGCATCCATCAGCGCGCAAGAGACGAGCATTCTAGGGCGGATCGAGGCCGTCGAGACGGCGTCGGACGCCTTCCTGGCGAGGCCGCTGCTGGGCTGGGGCCCGGAGAATTATCTCGTCGCTTGGGGGCTGCACTCCACGTTCGACGAGGCGATCGAGATCTACGATCAGGCGCACAACAAGGCGCTGGAGGCGCTCGTCACCACAGGAGGCGCCGGGCTGCTGATCTATCTGTCGCTGTGGGGGGCGATGGGGTGGGCGCTGTTGCGCGCGGCGCGGCGCAGAGAAGGCGGCGACCGAATGCTCGCGCTGGGGGTAGCCGCCGCCGCCGCCGCCTATTTCGCGCAGAACCTGTTTCTCTTCGACAGCCCGGTCACGGTTATGCTGTTCGCTATGCTGGCGGCGTTCGCGGCGTGGGAGGAGGGGCAGGCGCGCGCAGGGACGAACGGGTGCTGGCTGCCGGGGCGCTGGGGCCGCATCGTCGCGCTGGGCGGCGCGGGGCGCATGCTCCTGACGGCGTTGATCATTGCGCTGACGGCGTTTTCCGTGCTCTTTTTCGCGTTCCGGCCCTACGCCGCCGCGGTGGACACGGCCCGGGCGGACGCATCGGGTGCGTGGGGGGAGTCGGCGGAGCATTTCGAGCGCGCCATCGAGGGGTTCCCGCCGCTCGCCAACTACCCCCGCGTCTATATGATGCGCCACGCGCTGGAGCGATTCGACAGCCTCACGGACGCCGAGTTCGTCGGGGCGGTGGATTGGGCGGCCGCGGAGGGGGAGCGGGCGCTCGCGCTGGAGCCGCGGAACTGGTGGATTCACGCGAATCTCGCGCAGTTCCACCAGGCGGCGGCCTTGCGGGACGCGCGGCTGTTGGGCGCGGCGCGGGCGCACGTGGACGCGATGCTGCGGCTCGCGCCGCAGACGACCTTCACCGCCGACGTCGCGGCGCGGCAAGAGCGCATGGAGGCGGCGCTCGAGCGCCAGTTGGGGGCGTCCGGCTAAGGGGAGGCGGAGGCGCGGCCTACTTCGCCGCGGCCACGGCCTTCCGGCGGCGCGGCGCGGGAGGCGGCTCGGGCGCGTCGTCGGGAACGGCGGCGTCCGCGGCGATGCGGACGGCCAACTTGCCGCTCTCGCCGTCCAGGTCGACGCGGACGGTCTGCCCCGGCTCGTAGCGGCCGGCGATGACTTCCTCGGAGAGGGGGTCTTCGAGTTCGCGCTCGATGAGCCTGCGGAGCGGGCGGGCGCCGAAGAGCGGGTCGAATCCCTTGTCGCCGAGCCACTCCTTCGCCGCCGTCGCCACTTCGAGGCTGAGCCCCTTCTCCAGAAGCGGCTTGCGGACGTCGTTCAGCATCAGGTCGACGATGCTGACGATGTGCTCCTTGCTGAGGGCGTGGAAGACGATCTGGCCGTCCACGCGGTTGAGGAACTCGGGGCGGAAGAAGCGTTTGACCTCGTCCTCGACCTTGCCCTTCATCTTCTCGTAGGCGTTCTCCTCCATCTTGGACTGATTGGCGGTTGCGAAGCCGAAGGAGGAGTCGCGCCGGATGAGGTCGGAGCCGATGTTGGAGGTCATCACGATGATGGTGTTGCGGAAGTCCACCTTGTGGCCCTTGGCGTCGGTGAGGTGGCCGTCGTCGAAGAGTTGGAGGAGGATGTTGAACACCTCGGGGTGCGCCTTCTCGATCTCGTCGAGGAGGATGCAGGTGTAACTGCGGCGGCGGACGGCGTTGGTCAGTTGCCCGCCCTCGTCGGAGCCGATGTAGCCCGGCGGGGAGCCGATGAGCCGCGCGACGGTGTGGCGCTCCGCGAATTCGGACATATCGAGGCGCACCATCGCGTCCTCGGAGCCGAACATAAACTCGGCGAGCGCTTTCACCAGTTCCGTCTTGCCGACGCCGGTGGGGCCGAGGAAGAGGAAACTGCCGATGGGGCGGCGCGGGTCTTTCAGCCCGGCGCGGGCGCGGCGCACGGCCTTGGCGACGGCGATGATCGCCTCTTCCTGGCCGACGATGCGGCGATGGATGTTCTCCTCCATATGCAGGAGGCGCTCGATCTCCTCGACCGCCATGTGGGTCACGGGGATGCCCGTCCACATACTGACGACTTCGGCGATCTCCTCCTCGGTCACGGAGGCGCGGTCGTCCGCCGACGAGGACTCCATATCCGTTTGCAACTGCCGGAGTTTGTCGGCGAGTTTGACCTCGCGGTCGCGCAGTTCGGCGGCGTACTCGTACTGCTGCTGGGCGATCGCCTCGTCCTTCTCGCGGCGGACGGTCTCCAGCCCCTTCATAGACTCCTTGACGGACAGCGGCGTGCCGCTCATTCGTATGCGGACGCGCGAGCCGGCCTCGTCCATCAGGTCTATCGCTTTGTCGGGGAGGCGCCTGTCCGCGATGTAGCGGGACGAGAGGCTGGCGGCGGCCTGCAGGGCTTCGTCGCTGATCTGAACGCCGTGGTGCTCCGCGAACTTCGGGCGGATGCCCTTCAGGATTTCGACGGTCTCCTCGACGGAGGGCTCTTCGACGGAGACGGGCTGGAACCTGCGCTCGAGGGCGGGGTCGCGCTCGACGTACTTGCGGTAGTCGTCGAGCGTGGTCGCGCCGATGCATTGGAGTTCGCCGCGCGCGAGGGAGGGCTTGAGGATGTTGGCGGCGTCCACCGCGCCCTCGGCGGCGCCCGCTCCGACCATCGTGTGCATCTCGTCTATGAAGAGGATGCAGTTGCCGGAGGACTTGATCTCCTCGACGATCTTCTTGAGGCGCTCCTCGAACTCGCCCCGGTACTTGGTGCCGGCGACGAGCGCGCCCATATCCAGCGTCACCACGCGGCGGCCGCTGAGGTGGTCGGGCGCTTCGCCGGAGGTGATCTGCTGGGCGAGCGCCTCCACGATGGCGGTCTTGCCGACGCCCGGCGGGCCGACGAGCACGGGGTTGTTCTTCCTGCGGCGGCTGAGCACTTGCACCACGCGGGCGATTTCACTGCTGCGGCCGACGACGTTGTCGAGTTTGCCGTCGCGCGCGTAGGCGGTCAGGTCTATGCCGAGTTGGTCGAGCACGGGAGTGCGCTGAGCGGAGCGGCCGCGCCCCTGGCTCTGGGAGACGCTCTGATTGAGGATGCGCGTCGTCTCCGCCCGGGACTTGTCGAGCGTTACGCCGAGGCTTTCGAGCACGCCTGCGGCGACGCCCTCGCCCTCGCGCATAATGCCGATGAGGATGTGCTCGGTGCCGATGTAGTGGTGGGAGAGGCGGCGCGCCTCGTCGACGGCGAGTTCGATGACCTTCTTGGCGCGGGGGGTGAGCCCCATATCGCCGGGGGCCGGGCGCTCGCCGCGCCCGATGATGAACTCGACGGCGGAGCGCACCTTCGGCAACTCCACGTTGAGGCTGTTGAGAACGCGGGCGGCGACGCCGTCGGTCTCGCGGACGAGCCCCAGCAGGATGTGCTCCGTGCCGATGTAGTTGTGGTTGAAGCGCTGCGCCTCTTCCTGGGCGAGCGACAACACCCGACGGGCGCGTTCCGAGAACTTTTCGAATCTGCTGGCCATGTCCGTCTCCGCAGTCCCTATGTAATCACAACCCGGCTTATTCCGCGAGCCCGCTGTCCTGCCCGAAGTCTATGAAGGAGCGGGGCTCCTCCGGGTCGCGGTGCTCGGTCGGCGTCTCGGCCTCCTCCACGCGCCGCAGGCTGAGCCCTAATCGGTGGCGCTCCGGATCGATGCTGACGACCTGCAAGGTCATAGTATCACCGATGTTGACGACTTCGCGCGGATGGCGGACGTGCGCGTCCGAAAGTTCCGAGACGTGAATGAGCCCCTCGATGCCGTCCTCCACGCGGGCGAACGCGCCGAAGTCGGCGAAGTTGGTGATGGTTCCGGTCACCAGTTGGCCGACGCTGAGGCTCCGCGCCGCCGCCTCCCAGGGCGTCGGGGCGAGGCGCCGGATGCTGAGGGCGATGCGCCGGTTCTCACGGTCGACGCGCAGCACCTGAACGTCCACTTCCTGCCCCACGCTCAGCGCGTCGGCGACGTTGCTCACAGGCGACCATGAGACTTCGGACACGTGGACGAGGCCGTCCGCGCCGCCGATGTCGACGAATGCGCCGAAGTTGGATATGCCGGAGACGCGCCCGTGCCGGACGTCGCCTTCCTGCAGCGTGTCCAGCAACTGATCCTTCAGCCCCTCGCGCTGCTCTTTGAGCGCGCCGCGCTCCGAGAGGACGACGCGGTTGCGCTTGCGGTTGACCTCGACGATCTTGAGGCGCACCTCCTCGCCGACGCGGGCGGTCAATTCGGCGGCGGGGTCGCCTCCGGGGGAGATGACCACCTGCGAGAGCGGAACGAAGCCTTGCAGGCCGTCCAAGTCAACGACCGCGCCGCCCTTGTTGTGCCCGGAGATCTTGCCCGTGATGAATCCGTCGCCCCGCTCGGCCTCCTCGAGTTGCGTCCATGCGCCGTAGGCGCGGGCGCGGTCAACCGAGAGGCGCGCCTGCCCCTCCGTTCCCGAAGAGTCCATCACGTAGACGTGGATGGAGTCGCCGACGCTGTAGTGCGCCGCAGGGTCGGGCGTCAGCGTCCGCATCTCGCGGGCGGGAACGACCCCTTCCGATTTGTAGCCGACGGAGACGAGGATGCCGTCTTGGTCCACCCCCATCACCTGGCCTTGAACGATGTCTCCGCGCCGCAGTTCCTGGGGAAGGGTCTCCTCCTGCAGAAGTTCGGCCATTGTGGGTTCGCCGGGGCTGCCGGCGGCGGTCTGCTCGGTCACGATAACTCCGAAGGATGCGAGTCAGTGGCATTGTACGGGAGCGCGGCGCGGTTTGCTACCCCCATCGGCGGCGTATTCATGCGTCAAACGCGCAATGCGGGCTAGGCCCAGAGCGAGTTCGGGCTTTCCCGTTCCGCGCGCGCATCGCCGGCGGATGCAATGTCGGCGACCCCAACCGGAAATTACCGCCCCGGAAACTGCGGGGCGCGCTTCTCGCGGAACGCCCGCACCCCCTCGAGGAAATCCTCGCTCGCTTCCGTTTCGTCCGGCGCGGCGAGGCGTTCGGGCGGGACTTGCTCAGCCGCGCCGAACTCCAGCAAGTCGCGCAGGACGCGCTTGTGCATCCGGTGCGACACGGGCGAGAGCGACGCGATCTCCTCCGCCAGTTCGCGGGCCCGCTCGGCTAAGTTCTCGCTTTGCACCGCCATGCTGATCACGCCGGTCGCCGCCGCCCGGACGGCGGGAATCGCGCGCCCGCTCAGGAGCAGGTAGGCCGTTTCCCCCGGCCCCGCGAGCCGCAGCAGACGGTCGACGTGAGCATGCGAGATTACGATTCCGCGCTTCGCGGCGGGCAGCCCGAACGAGGCGTCCATTGACGCTATTCGGACGTCGGCGCAGAGCGCGAGTTCCAAGCCTCCGCCGAGGCAATGGCCTCGCGCCGCGGCGATCGTCGGCTTCGAGAGGCCGGCCAGCGCGTCGCACGCCGCGTGAACCGCCCGCCGGTACTCCCGCGCGCGCGCCGGGTCGCTCCGAGTCTCCTCGAAATCCTTGATGTCGGCTCCTGCGGAAAACGCCTGCTCTCCCGCGCCGGTTACGATCACGACTCGAACGGCGTCGTCCGCATCCAAGCGGGCCAGCAATTCCGGCAGGCGCAGCCACATCGCGTAGGAGATGGCGTTGCGCCGCTCGGGGCGGTTCAGCGTCAGCGTCGCGACCGCCCCGTCGCGCTCCACCAACAGCGCATCGCGTTCGTCGTTCATGCGCGCACTATACCAGCCCGGCGGCGGGCAGGGCAGACCACGCGGGCGCGCTGCGCTATAATGCGCCGCACACAGGAGCGAGCGCTTGAACAAGCCAACCGCCACTCATCCCGCGCCGGCGCTCAACGCGCGCAGGCAGACGTTGCTGGAGATCATCGTCAGCGACTACATCGAGACCGCCGTTCCCGTCGCGTCACGGCAACTCGCCCGCCGCTACGAACTGCGTCTGAGTCCGGCGACGATCCGCAACGATATGGCCGAATTGGAGGAGATGGGGTACATCTCGCGCCCGCACTCCTCCGCCGGGGCGGCGCCCTCCGACCCCGGCTACCGCTTCTACGTGGACCGCGCGGCGGGAGCGCGCCCCCCGCGCCGCTTTCAGGAGCAGGTGCGCGGGGCGATCAACTTCGACGAGGCGGACCCCGCCGGATGGGCGCGCAGCGCCGCCCGCTTGCTGGCCGGCGCAGTGGGGAACCTCGCTATCGCGACGACGGTCAAGCCCGCCGTCGCCCGCGTCAAGCAAGCGCAACTGGTTCACTTGCACGACCGCGAGGCGCTGCTGGTCGTCGTGATGCAAGAGGCCAGGCTCCGGCAGCGCATCATTCACTTGGAAGAGGACGCGGCGCAAGACGCGCTCACGGAGGCGGCGGTCCGCCTCAACCGGATCGCCGCGGGCAAGAGCGCCGCCGAACTGCAATCGCTCGCCGACTCCGGCCGGCCGCTGCCGCTCGTCGTCGCCACCGCGCTCGCGGAGACGGTCCGCATTCTCTTGGACGAGGAGGGCAGCGAGACGCAGGAGCGTTACTTGAACGGGCTCAGCCTGATGCTGAATCAGCCGGAGTTCCAGTCGAGCAAGAGCGCGCAGGACGCCGCCGAGTTCCTGGACGACGATTCGCTCACGCGCCTCTTCTCGGAGTCGGCGGAGCCCGCCGAGGTGCGCGTCGTCATCGGGCGGGAAAGCCGCGACGAGCATCTGCGCCCCTACAGCGTGGTCTACGCCACCTACGGCGCGCCGGACGGGGCGACGGGGGTCGTCGGGGCGATGGGGCCGACGCGAATGGACTACGTCCGCGCGATGTCCAGCGTCCGCTATCTCGCGGCGTTCCTGAGCGAGTTCGTGCAAGCGTTGGAAGCGCCCGCTTCGGGGCAGGCGGCCCCGCTGTGACGACCAAGCGCGACTACTACGAGGCGCTCGGCGTCAGCCGGCAAGCGTCAGAGGAGGAAATTCGCAAAGCCTTCCGCAAGAAGGCGATGGAATATCACCCCGACCGCAACAAGGCGAGCGACGCGTCCGAACGTTTCAAGGAAGTCAACGAGGCGTATCAGACGCTGAGCGATCCGGAGCGGCGGAACGCCTACGACCGCTTCGGACACGCGGCGGGGAACGGCGGAGGGCCGAGGCCCGGCGGCTTCGACGGCTCCGACCTGTTCGGCGGATTCGGCACGATTTTCGACTCGTTCTTCGGAGGCGCTGCCGGCGCGCGCTCGCGGACGCGGGCGGGGAGCGACCGCCACGTCGAGGTGAGCGTCACGTTCGAGGAGGCGGCGTTCGGAGCCAACCGCGAGGTGTCGGTGGGGCGCGTCGAGCAGTGCGGAGCGTGCAAAGGCTCCAAGTCGGAGCCCGGCACGGAGCCGGAGACTTGCGGAAACTGCCGGGGCAGCGGGCGCGTCCGCCGCTCGCAGCGTTCGGTGTTCGGCCAGTTCGTGACGGAGGCGTACTGCAACGTTTGCGGCGGCGGCGGCCAGCGCATCGTCAATCCGTGCAAGCAGTGCCGGGGGCTGGGGCGCGAGGAATCGAAGCGCCGCATCCAGGTCGCCGTGCCCGCAGGCGTCTACGACGGCGCCACGCTGGAGTTGCGCGGGCAGGGCGACGCGGGACCGGACGGCGGCCCTCCGGGAAGCCTGCTGGTGACCGTCAACGTGCAGAAGCACCCCGCGTTCCGGCGGCGCGAGAACAGCGCCGACGTGCTCTTCGACCTAGACGTCACGTTTCCGGCGGCGGCGATGGGAATCGAGGCGGAGGTTCCGACGCTAGACGGCGACGCGAAATTGAAGGTTCCCGCCGGAACGCAGCCCGGGAGCGTTTTCCGTATGAAAGGCAAAGGCATTCCGCACCTCGGGCGCGACGGTCGCCGCGGCGACCAACTCGTCACCGTCCGCGTCCGCACGCCGGAGAAACTCTCGAAAGATCAGAAGCGTCTGCTCGAGGAGTTGCAGCGCTCGTTCGAGAAGAACTAGGGCGCGGGCGAGCCTGTGGTAGACTTCCGCCTGAGGCCATAAGCATGCAAGATCCGTTCATCAGCGCCGTCCACGCGAGGAACTATCGTTCCATCGGCGAAGCGCGCCTTGAACTCGGCCCGATCACAGCGCTTGTGGGGCGCAACGCGGCGGGCAAAAGCAACTTGGTGGACATTCCCAGGTTCATATCCGACGCGCTCACGATAGATCTTGACCGGGCAGTCTCCAGCCGCGGGGGCATAGAAGCGATCCGCCGTTGGTCGCCTAGCCGCCCACGCAACATTGAAGTCGGGCTGACAATGCAGACCCCTGCCAACGTCGAGTACAGGTTCACCCTAGCCGCGAAGCCGGGCGGAACCTATGCGGTGAGCCAGGAGTGCGGGAAATTCCAGTTGCCCAGAGAGCGCGCCCCCTTTGAATACCGGGTCAAAAACGGAAAGTTGACGCACCCCAGAGACCTTGTACGAGATGATGTTGAATTCGAGCCGACTGAACTGGTTTTGCGTTCGTTGCCTCCTCGGTTGACCATCCGTGATCCGCGCGGCATGGCGGTGAGATCGTTCCTACGGCGAATGCAAGATCTGCGCTTCTACAGCATATCGCCTGCGGCCATTGGAGGGATTCAGAAGCAAGTCACGCCCTATCCGCTGAGTGAGAATGGTGAAAATTCGGCATCGTTGCTGCACCAACTCAAGAAAGGTTCGCCTGATCAATTCCATCAGGTTGTGGAAGCGTTAGGATTGCTTGTCCCCGGCGTCGTCGGCGTTGACGTCCGGCTTTCAACCGGCTATTTGGTTACTCGAATTCAGCGTCGTGACGCCGGTGGACACGAGACCCCTTCATGGATAGGTGGCGACCAAGAGTCGGATGGCACGCTTCGCCTCCTCGGCATTCTGCTGGCAATCCACCAGCGCCCTGCTCCCCGATTCGTTGCGCTAGAGGAACCGGAATTGAACGTGCACCCGGGCGCCGCTTCCAAATTGGCGCATTATCTGCAGTCAGTAACGCCGGAGACGCAAGTGCTGATCACAACGCACAGCCCTGACCTTATAGATCCGTTGCCCCCCCAATCTATTCGCGCCGTCAAATTTGAGGACGGAACCACTCAGGTTGGTACTGTGTCTAACCGTCAACTTAGGGCTATGCGGGAAGAACTCTTCACGCTTGGCGAACTGCACCAGAGGGAAGGGCTTGAGCCAGAGCTGACAAATGATGAAGATTAGCGCAATCGTTGAAGGCCAAGGGGATGCGCCGTCAGTCCGCATACTGGCGGATCGCCTGTTGAATTCTCATACGCGCTGGGATGTGCGGATGGGCCGGATCCAGAACACAGGGGGGAAGTCGACTCTCCTGAAGCGATTCGAGGACTTCGTCCAGTACGCACGCTTCGACAAGGACTGCTGCGCCATCCTGGTGGTCGTTGACGCCGACCACGACTGCCCGGTTGATTTGGCGAAGAGTCTGTCCGCTCGAGCAGCCGCGTTGGGTTTGCAAGTCCCCATCGCTACTGTGGTTCCTCATTACGAGTTCGAAGCCTGGTTCATCGCCGCGTTGGACGAGAGCCCTGACAACCCTGTTCGCGTGAAACTGCAGTTGACCTCTGGTGTTCGCGGCCCTGATGACCCCGACGCAACAAGAAACCCGAAGGGATGGCTGCAAAGGAATATGGAGCGTTCCAGTTCCTATACCGAGCCCACAGATCAACCCGCTCTAGCGGCTGTTGTCGACCTTGAAATGATTGCTCGCCGATCACGTTCCTTCCGCCGGATGGAGCATGCGCTGATAGAATTGCTCGATGCGGTAGACGGCGGCGCGCCAATCGTGACGCCGAGGGCCGTCCCATGACCCCCCGCTCCTGGCTGGAACTGAAAGTCCGCGTTCCTTTCGAGTTCGTGGAGCCGGTCGCGGAACTTTTCCGTCGCTACGGAAAGGGCGGCGTCGCCATCGAGGAGGCGGGCGGGTGGAACCCGGACGAGGGCGAGTCTCCGCCTCCGCGTCAGAGCGCGATCATCCGCGCCTATATGCCGCAGACCGCCGCCTACCGGCGCAACCGCGAACTCGTCCACATCGGCCTACAACTCGTGGGCAAACTCACCGACCTGCCGCCGCTGGAGGAGCGCGAGATTCAGGAGCGCGAGTGGGAGGAGGCGTGGAAGGCGCATTTCACACCGCTGCGCGTCGGCGAGCGTTTGCTGGTGCAGCCGCCCTGGCTGCGCGACGAGGCCGGGCCCGGCGACGTCGTCATCGAGATAGACCCCGGCCTCGCGTTCGGCACCGGCCACCACCCCACGACGAACCGGACGCTCGCCTGCATGGAGCAATTGCTGCGCCCCGGGGACGCCGTGCTGGACGTCGGCGCGGGCTCCGGCGTGCTGAGCATCGGCGCGGCGAAGTTGGGGGCGTCGCGCGTTCTTGGCGTGGAGATCGACCGCGTGGCGCTCAAGGCGGGGCGCGCCAACGTTCGGGCCAACGGCGTCTCCGGGGCCGTTCGCCTCTACGCGGGGACGCTCCCCAACGAGCGCGTGCCTCCCGGCTGGGCGAATCTCACGCTCGCCAACGTCAACTCCGTCGCGCTCGCCAACCTCGCGCCGGAGTTGCGCCGCGCGGCGGCGGACGGCGGGCGGCTCGTCGCCTCCGGCGTCTTGCAGGAGCGGCGCGGCCAGGTCGTGGACGCTTTCGCCGCAGCGGGGCTCGCTATCATCGAGGAGCATCGGGACGACGATTGGGTGACGCTCGTGTGCGGATCGGCGGGCGCCGCGAGGCGCTAGCCGGCTTTCGGGCGGGCGGACGCCTTTCGCAGGATTGTCTCGCCTACTTGTGATCTCGCATCCTGCGCGAACAGCGCCTAGCCGGACGCGGGGATGGCGGCGGCGAGGGCTGCGCGGACATTCGCGGCGCCTATGGCCTCGACGCCGGGCTGAGGCGCGAGCGAGCGCAGCGCGGCCTCGGGAACGACGGCGCGCTCGTAGCCGTGCCGCGCCGCCTCCTCCAGCCGCCGCTCCAAATGGGAGACGCTGCGGGTTTCGCTGTTCAGCCCGACCTCGCCGATGACGACGGTCGCCGGATGGATGGGCGCGTCCATATAACTGGAGGCGATGGCGGCCGCTATGGCGAGGTCGAGGGCGGGCTCGGCGGCGTGGAGGCCGCTGGGGACGTTCACGAGCACGTCTTGATTGCCCACCGCGATTCTCGCTCGGCGCGAGAGGACGGCGGTCAGCATCGCCATCCGGTTGAAGTCGACGCCGGTGGCGGCGCGTCGGGGCGGGCTGAACGCGGACGGATTCGTCAGCGCCTGCACTTCGCAGAGGAGGGGCCGGCTGCCTTGCATCGTGACGGCGACCGCCGAGCCCGGGGCGGAAAGGTCGCGCTCGGCGACGAGGAGGGCGGAGGGGTCGCGCACTTCGGCGAGGCCGTCGTTCCGCATTTCGAAGAGGGCGACGCCGTTGGCCGCGCCGAAGCGGTTCTTGGGGCAGCGCAGAACGCGGAGCGCGCCTGCGGGCTCGCCCTCCATCGCCAGCACGACGTCCACCATATGCTCGAGCACGCGCGGCCCTGCGATGTTCCCGTCTTTCGTCACGTGGCCGGTCATCACGAGGGGAACGTTCGTCCGTTTGGCGGCGCCGATGAGGATTTGGGCGCACTCGCGGGTCTGGGCGACGCTGCCCGCCGCCGACTGAGCGTCCGGCGAGGAGAGCGTTTGGATGGAGTCCACGATGAGGAGCGCGGGGCGTTCGCGCTCGAGCATCGCGGCTATCGTCAGGGCGTCGGTTTCGTCGGAGAAGAGCACGCGGGGGCTGCGGACGCCGAGCCGCTCGGCGCGGAGCCGCACCTGCGCCCCGGACTCCTCGCCCGACACGTAGAGGACGTCGTTCCCCGATTCCGCGATGAAGCCCGCCGCTTGCATAAGGATCGTGGACTTGCCGATGCCGGGGTCGCCCGCGAGCAGAACGGCGGAGCCCGCGACGAAGCCGCCGCCGAGCAGCCGGTCGGTCTCGGCGAGGCCGGAACTCATGCGCGCGCCGTCGGAGGAGGGCTGCTCGAGGAGGGGAGCGGGAGCGGGGGCAGCGTCGGCGCAGGCGCGGAAGGAGGGAGCGCGGCGGGCGGCGCGGGCTTTGGGCTCGGCGAATTCGGCGAGCGTTCCCCAAGCGCCGCAGGCCGCGCAGCGTCCGTTCCACTTCGGCGAGGAGTGGCCGCAATCCCGGCAGAGAAAGGTCGTTTTCGTGAGCGTGTTGCGCGTCATACGCCTATCGTCGCCGGGCGAGCGCCGACCGCGCAAGGGGCGCGTGTCGCATTTTCCGCATGTAGAACCTTTCCGCATGCGGAGCCTTGCATAATTTCCACCTTGACCGCGTAGGCGGGAATCGGAGGCGCACCAGCGCGGCGCGGCTATCTTCTCACCGCGAAATCCGCGCTCCAAATCGTTCCTTCGCCGCTGATGAATTGCCTCGCAGCGCCGCCCCCGGCTGGGCTATGCTAGGCAATATGCTCGGCCTCGCCGCCTTCTTGCTTTTCGCTGCCGCTTCGCTGTCGGCGTTCGCCGCTTGCCGGTCGGAACCTACGCCCACTCCGACGCCAACCATCGCGCCGACTTCCGCAACCGCGCCGACGCCAACCTCTGCAACCGCGCAGGCGTTGACTCCGACGCCAACCTCCGCAACCACGCAGGCGTTGACTCCGACGCCAACCTCCGCCTCCGCGCCGACTTCCACGCCGGGTCCGGCGCCTGACTCGACGCCGACGCCCTCTTCGTACCGCGCGCCGCTCAGGCGCTCGGCCATCGGCGCCGGCGGGTTGCACGCCTGCGCGCTCCTTCCCGACGGCTCGCCCGTCTGCTGGGGAGACAGCGAATTCGGCCAAACGGCGCCCCCGCAGGGGCAAAAGTTCGTGTCCGTCAGCGTCGGCGGTTTCCACACGTGCGCGCTTCTTGCCGACGGCTCGCCGGTCTGCTGGGGAGACGATGGCTCCGGCCAGGCGTCGCCGCCGGAAGGCGAGCGGTTCGCAGACGTCAGAGGCGGCTTGGGGCACTCCTGCGCGATCCGGCTCAACGGCGTTCCCGTTTGCTGGGGGGACGACCAATTCGGCCAAGCGTCGCCGCCGAAGGGCGAGCAGTTTGCGGCCATCAGCGCAGGCGACTCGCATACGTGCGCGCTCCGCCCTGACGGCTCGCCGGTCTGCTGGGGAGACGATACCTCCGGCCAAGCGTCGCCGCCGGAAGGCGAGCGGTTCGCGTCCGTCAGCGCAGGCGGGGAGCACACGTGCGCGCTCCGTCCCGACGGCGCGCCCGTGTGTTGGGGACGGGACTTATGGGGGCAGGCGTCGCCGCCGGAGAGCGAGCGGTTCGCGTCCGTCAGCGCAGGCGGGGCGCACACTTGCGCGCTCCGCCCCGACGGTTCGCCCGTCTGCTGGGGAGACGACCCATATGGCCAGACGTCGCCTCCGCAAGGCCGGAACTTCTCCGCCGTCAGCAGCGGCGGAGCCTTCTCCTGCGCGCTCGGCGCCGACGGAGCAGCCGCCTGCTGGGGATGGAACGAGCGCGAGCAAGCCTCGCCTCCTGAGGAGGAGCGGTTCGCCGTCGAGGGCGTCGGGTCGGGCTGATCCGGGGGCGAGATTCCCGCCTACGCGGGAATGACGATGGGGGGCGGGGACGGCGATGGGAGGAATGGCGTTATCCGGTAGGATCCCGCTTTCGCAGGGGCGCGGCAGTAGGTTCCCGCTTTCGCGGGAATGACGTGGCGCCTGGGGTGAATTTGGAGACGAGGCGCTACGCGCCTCGTCCGGCGCTGGCGCGCCGCTGGATTCCCGCCTACGCGGGAATGACGGGACAGGGGGCGAGATTCCCACCTACGGGAATGACAGGACAGGGGGGAGCCGTCGTTGCGGGCGGGGCGAGTTACGGCGCGGCGGGCAGTTCGATCAGGCCGCCCGAGGCGAGGTCCAACCCCTGCAGGCCGGGGTAGTCGGGAGCGTAGCGGTACGCCCGGTACATCTGATTGCTGGGCCGCTCGACTCCTCTCCTACGGACTTGCACGATTGGCGCGGTCTCTCCCTGACGCAATGGGCCGTGGTCGGCGACGGGGTTGACGTACTCCCATACCTTCCTTCCGTCCGGCGTGACCTCGAAGATGACGCCGAAGTTGCCGTTGGCGATCAGCGTATTGCCGTTCGGAAGCCGCTGCGCGCCGGAGAAGTTGGGCGAGTAGAAACTGCGGGGCGGGCCGGCTGCGTAGGTCCACGCGGGGCCGGAAGGCCCGTAGGCGGAGCCAGGCTCCAGCCGGTAGGCGGCGCCCTCGCCCGGGAGAGCGACCTCGTCCACCGTCGAATAGAACCGGCGGCTGTCCCGCAGAAATTCGTTTCCGTTGTTGAACACGAGCATATTGCCCGCTCCGGGCAGGCCGTCGGGAATCCAGTGCGCGTCGTGTTGCCAGAAAAGCCGCTGATCGGCGAACGTTCCGGCGCGGTGGGCGCGCGGGTTGCCCCAGCGGTAGAGGAGGTCGCCGCCTTTGCCGGCGTTGCCTCCGCTATGCCCGGCGGACTCCTCCGCGCTCGCGCTGTGGTCGATGATCCAAACCTCGCTGAAGTGGCGGACGGAGATCATTATCTGATCGAGTTCCGCGTTGTAGTCCAGCGAATTGGCGTGCGTCCACGTTTCCCGGGCGGCTTCGCGCGCGACGGCGGCGCTCTCGGCCAGCGTAAAGTTGAGGTCGACGAGTTCGGGATGCTCTTCGACGGCGTCGTAGTTGGGCTTGGACGAATCGAAATCCTGAATGAGATGATCGAAGACCGACCACTCCCAGACGATTTCGCCGCCGGCGGCTCCGGTTGGCCGAACTTCGATCACGCGCGCGCCGGGCAAGCCTTGCTCGCCGACGAGGTCGGGATTCGCGCCGGCGGCGACGGCCTCGTCTTTCGTCAACGTTCGCCGCGTAAGCAGCAAGACGTTCCCGTTCGGCAACTTCAGCAGGTCGTGGTGTTGCTCCTCGTCAGCGTACTCCCAAACGACGCTGCCGTCCGGGGCGATTTCGGCTGCGCCGTCGCGCCCCGCGAGCAAGTTGCCGTTGGGGAGCAAGTTCACCGGACGCAACCGTTCGCCCAGCGGCCACCGATGGACGAGCCGCCCCTGATGGTCGATCAGATAAGCGTTCGCGCCGCTCGCGGAGTCCTCTTTGGAGAAGAGCGTGTAGCCTGCGAACGATTCGGGCTCGTTGAGCAGCAGCCCCACCGTCCGCTCTAGGGGGGCGGCGGTCGGCGCGGGCGCCGCAACCGCTGACCGGGTCGGCGTGGGCGCGGGCGCCGCAACCGCTGACTGGGTCGGCGTGGACGCGGGCGTTTCGGCGGGCGTGGCAGACGGCTCGTCGGCGCCGGAGCACGCGGCGAGCAGCGCGAGCGGCGCTGCGGCGGCTATGCTCCGCCAAGCGCGCGTTGGGGAGCGAAGGCGAAGATTCGTGGTCATTAGGCGTTGCGCATTCTCGTAGCGCGCGTGCGGGCCCCGCCGCCCACAGGCGCGAGGCCATTATAGCGCCCTGCGGCGGGTTCCCGCCTGCGCGGGAATGACGGGGTGGGAGGTTCCTGCTTCGCAGGAATGACGGAGCAGGGGGCGAGATTCCCGCCTACGCGGGAATGACGGGGCCAATAGGTTCCTGCTTCGCGGGAATGACGGAGCGGGGGCGAGGTTCCCGCCTACGCGGGAATGACGGGGCAGGGGGCGGGAACGATGGGGGTTGCCTATGCCCGCAGGTCGGCTGAGGGAGGAGCGTCAGGCGCGGCTGAGGGCGGGGCGTCGGGCCCGGATGAGGGCGGGTCGGCTGACGGCGGGGCGTCGGGGTCGAGCACGTGGAAGTCGGCGGGGATGACGTCCTCGCGCTTGTTCTTGGCGTTCAGCACGCGCTCCCATCCTTTGGAGGTGAACACGCCGACCAGCAGGCCCGCGACGACGAAATCGTCGAGGAATCCGAACGGGCGGAAGTCGAACACGGCGTCGCGGGGGAAGAGCACGTAGAGCAGCGCGAGCACGGGCAGCGCCTTCAGGCGGAGCGGAACCGCCGGATGCGTCATCAGGTAGACTACGGTGAGGAGCCGCCTCAGCAGCATCAGCAACGCCATGACTTGCTCTCCCTACGCAATTGCAATTATACGCCTGCGGCGGCGCGGCGGCGCGCAGTGATCTACGTTCTGCACGGCGACGATTCGTTCTCGGCGACGGAGGCGCTGCGCGAGTTGCTCGACGCCGTCGGGCCACCCGACGTCCGCGACTCCAACGTGTCCACGCTGGAAGCGGGCGCGTTCTCCGTCGAGAAACTCGGCGCGGCGGCGATGGTGGTTCCTTTTCTCGCCGACCGGCGGGTCGTCGTCGTGCGCGGGCTGATGGGGATGGCGGAAGCGGGGCAGCGGCGCGGCAGGCGCGGGCAGGACAACCCGCAGGCGAAGCCTCCGCCGGAACTCGCCGCGCTTCTCGGCGAACTTCCCCCCACCTCGGACGTCGTCTTCTTCGAAGGCAAACTCTCCACCGCCAACCCGTTCTTGAAAGCGGTCGCTGCGGTCGGCGGAGGCGGGCAGACGCGAACGCGGGAGTTTCCTCTGCTGCGCGGGCCGCAACTCGCCGCGTGGATAGCGGAGCGCGCCGATCAGAAGGGCGCGGCCATAGACCGCCGCGCCGTCGCGCTGCTGGCGGAGCAGGTCGGCGGCAACCTTTGGACGATGGACTCCGAGTTGGAGAAACTCGCCATCTACTGCGGCGATCGAGCCATCGGCGAGGACGACGTTCGCGCGCTCGTGAGCAGCGCGAAAGAGGCCAACGTCTTCGATCTCGTGGACGCGATTATGGAGCGCAGGCCGGACGCGGCGCTCTCCACGATGCAGCAGTTGCTGGACGAGGGGAAAACGGGGCTGAATCTCATCGCGCTGATCACGGGGCAGGCGCGGCGAATCGCGCTCGCGCAGGAACTGGCGGCGCGCAACGCTCCTCGCGAGGAGTGGGGCCCGCGGCTGGGCACCGCGTCCGACTTCGCGGTGGGGAAAGCCTCGGAGCAGGCGCGGCGCTTCTCCCGCGAGGCGGTCGCGGCGCTCTACCGCCTGCTCTTGCAGACCGACCTTGCGCTGAAGTCCGGCTCGTCCGACGAACTGGCGCTGACCGAAATGGTCGCCCGCGCCGGAACGCTTCCCATCGCCCCGAGGCGCGGGCGGTAGGCGGAGGGCGTGAAAGGTTGCCGCCGCCCCCGCAGGGCTTGTAACCTCCGGCGAGGCGTTCCATAGGAAGAGGAGGCGCGTGATGAGCGGCTACCCCCGAACTGACTTGCTCGTCGAGACGGACTGGCTCGCGGAGCATTTGGGCGACCCCAACCTGCGCGTGATCGAAATGGCGCAGGACGGCGCCGCCTTCGAGTCCGGCCATATCCCGGGCGCCGCGCTCTCCCCCACCTGGCAGATCAAAGGCTCCGCCAACCCCAGGCTCGTCGCCCCGCCCGACGAGGCGAAGGCGTGGTTCGAGTCCGTCGGAATCGGCGACGATGCGCTCGTCGTCGGCTACGACCGCTTCAACAGCCGCGACGCGGCGCGCCTCTGGTGGGTTCTGACGTACTACGGCCACGCCGATGTCCGCGTGCTGAACGGCGGATGGCGGAAGTGGGCCGCCGAGGACAGGCCGGTCGCGGCTGGGCCGCCGTCCGTCTCCGGCGGGGGCGCGGCCTTCACGCCGAAGCCTCCGAATCGCGCTATCGCGTCCGACGTCGAGTCGCTGCGGGCGGCGATTGGCGACCCCGGCGCCGTGATCTGGGACGTGCGCTCGCTCGACGAGCACACGGGAGCGAACTCGCGGGGCAACGCCCGCGTCGGCCGCGTGCCGGGCGCGCGCCACTTGGAGTGGACAGCGCTCGTCGCCGAGGACGGAACGTTCAAGCCGCGCGAGGAGATCGAGGAAATCGCGCGCGGGCTCGGCATCGCGCCGGAGAAGCAAGTGCACGTCTACTGACAGGGCGGGGTGCGTGCGGCGCACGCAACGCTCGCGCTCACGCTCATCGGCCATCCGTCCGTTCGGATGTACGACGGCTCGATGGGCGAATGGGCGAACCGCGACGACACGCCGCTGGAGGTCTAGCGCCCGTCCCCTTCCTTCCGTCGTTCCCGCACTCCATCGTCATTCCCGCGTAGGCGGGAACCTCGCCCCCTGACGGTGCCGTTCCCGCCCCCCATCTCCGTCATTCCCGCGTAGGCGGGAATCTCGCCCCTGCCGCCGCCGTCCCCCCCCCCATCTCCGTCGTTCACGCGCAGGCGGGAACCTCGCCCCCGCACGCAGCGCGCAGCGCATCCCGCATCGCCGTGAGCGCCCTGCCTCGCTTATACTGAGCGGCCTATGGGCGTCGATGACCGCGACTATCACCGCGACGGAGGCGGCGCGTCCGGCGCCGGCTTTATCAGGACCTGCCCCCGGTGCGGCAGGTCCTTCCCGACGACGCTCTGGCGGATGCACGTCCACAACCCGCAGCAAGCGCATTGCGGCGAGGCCGGATGCCAGGAGCGCGGCGTCGGCTACTGCTCGGAGGCGCCGTTCGCCACCGGGCTCGGCCCGCTCTGCGGCGAGCATCTGATGCGCCACCGCCGACAGGGGCACGACGTCCGATTCGTGGACGGCGGCGTCTGCTCCGTCTGCGACGGGCATGGACAGACCGCCTCGCATACGGGCGAATGGGGGCGCTGCCCGCAGTGCTCCGGCGCCGGCTACGAAAACGAGGACGTCTTCGAACGGCGGCGCGAGCGGGCGCGCCAAGAAGAGAAAGAGACGCGCCGCCGCGAGGAGAATCGCCGCGCCGCGGAGGAAGCCCGCCGCCGCTCAGAGGAAGCCCGCAGGGCGGCGGACGAGCAGAGCCGCCGCGAGGAGAAAGCGCGTAAGGAGGCGGAAGAGAGCCGCCGCCGCCAAGAGGCGAGCCCGCCCTGGAGCGGATACGCGGGGCGAGCGGCGGCGGCGCAATGCCCGTCGTGCGGAGGATCAGGCAAAGTCGCCACAAAATATCACCGGGTGTTGGACATTCCGTTAGGCGCTTCTTCTGAGGAGATAACGCAGGCGTTCCGCCGGAAGGCGATGCAATATCACCCCGACCGGAACAAGGCTCCGGACGCCACCTTGCGAATGCAGGAAGTGTCCGAAGCGCGCGCCTTGGTCGTCGGGTCCGAGAGCATTCGCGCAGGCGCGGAGTGCTCCCTTTGCAATGGGCGGGGCGCGGTCGCATCCGAGCAGCCGCGGCAAGGGCAAGCGCAACACGGGGAGCGGGAGCGCGAGCCTGCAGGCAGGGGCGCGAGCGGCGCCGGCGGCGCCGGCGCCGGGGGGCAAACGGGAGCGGGCGGCGGCTCTTCGGGCGGAGGCGGACGGGGATGGTTCTGGGCGCTCGCCGCCGTCATCGCCATCGTCGCCGTGGTGGTCTACTTGAACCAGGAAACGCCGTCTACAGCGTCCATACCCGCCGCCGCCGCTCCGACCCCGACGCATCAGTTCGTCTCCGCGCCTAACCCCACGGCCACGCCGCGCCCTACCCGCGCGCCTATGCCCGACGGCGCTCCCACCTGGACGCCGAACCCCACTTGGACGCCCGCCCCAACCTGGACTCCAACGCCTTCGCCGACACCCAACCCAACATGGACGCCCGCCCCGACTTGGACGCCAACGCCCGCTTCGCCGGACGGCGCAACTTCGGTCAGCGCGCCTACTCCGCCGCCCACGCCTGCGCCAACCGCGACGCCTGCGCCGCGTCCGGCGCCGGCGCAAGGAAGCCTCGAGGCGGTCGCCGACCGCGTCCGGCCCAGCGTCGTCCAGGTGACGGCGGGGCGCAGCGCCGGCTCCGGCGTCATCGTCGAGGCGGACTCGTCAGGCAGGGCGATCGTCGTAACGAACCATCACGTCATCGAAGAGTCCCCGCGCAGCGTCCGCGTGCAAGTCGAGGACAGATCGTGGCATAACGCGACCGTCCTCGGCTCCGACGCCGCGCGAGACCTGGCCGTCCTCTCCATTTGCTGCTCCCAAGACTTCATGGCGGCGAGCCTCAGCGGCGCCCGCGCCCCGCAAGGCGCGAGCGTTTTCGCAATGGGCTACCCGCTGGACGCATTCGATTCCGGGGTCGCCTCGCTCACGGACGGCGTCGTCTCCCGCGTGTTCCTCGACACGGAAGGGAAGCGCTGGCTCGTGCAAACCAACGCCGAGATCAACCCCGGCAACAGCGGCGGCCCGCTCTTCGCATTGAGCGGCGAGGTGGTCGGCGTCAACGCCTTTATCCAGCGAGAGACGGCCGGCGGACTGAACATCGAGGGCTACGGCTTCGCCGTCGCGTCCGAAACCGTCATCGACCTTCTGCCCGTGCTGAAAGCGGGGCGCGTGATAGGAAATGCGACTCCCACGCCAACCCCTCGCGTCCAACCGACGCCCACCCCGTGGCGCGGCGCGCGCAACAGTTTCGGCCCGGCGGACGCCGCAATGCCGCACGACAACGACGGCTACATAGAGGAATACGAGGCGAACGTTCACGTCTCCGACTTCAGCGCAGCCGCAACATTCGTCAACCCCTCATCCGCCGGTTGGGACTATGGGTTCCTGTTTCGCAGCGCAGGCGAGAACAGGTTCCATGTGGTGGCGCTGACCGACGACGGGCGATGGTTCCATTACTTACGAGACGGCAGCGCGGAATCGAGAGACATGGACAGGGGATGGACAGGCGCGCTGCGAACGCAGGCGGGCGCGTCCAATGAAGTGCGCCTCGTCGCGGCCGTCTCCATAGGCTGGCTCTTCGTCAATGGGGAATTCGTAACAGGGTTGGACTTGGAGGGCGGCGCCTCGACGGGCGACGTCGCCGTGATGACCGGCTATCATCAGGGCGCGGAGAGCCCGGGGAGCACAACCCAATTCCGGGGATTCTCCGTCCGTGAGCCGCGCTTAGCGGAGACGGCGTCCGGCGAACTTGCGCATACGAACGACGGCCTCATCAAATCGCATTCGGTGACTGGCGGCGTAGGCGATTTCATCGTCGTGGCCACGTTCACCAATCCCTACTCCTCCGGCGTGGGGAGTTGGGATTACGGGATCGCGTTCAGAGACGACCCGAACAGAAGCAACGCCTTCGACGCCGTCACGGTCGGCAGCGACGGCTCGTGGGAGCATTTCCGGCGCGGCGGCGGCATTTCCTCCGTCTACCGCGACTATGGCCGGGCGCAGGTGAACCTGGGCGCGGACGCCGAGAACACGTTATGGCTGATGGCGGTTGGCGGCGCGGGCGTTCTTTCTGTGAACCGCGAGCAGGCCGACGCGCTCGACCTGAGCGGAGGGGCGGCGTCTGGGTGGGGACGGGCTTCTACGAAGGCAACGAAGTCCCCGGCTACGGCACGGGCTACGACCTGCAAGTCTGGTCGCTCGATTGATCCGGAGTCGCGCTCCGGCGGGCGGCGCTAATTGCCCGCGATGCGGCGCCGTCCGCAACGATGTAAGCGCCTGAAGGAGGGTTGACGATGGCGGAGACGCCCGAAAGCGAGCGCGAACGAATAGAAGAGGCAGGGCCTGCGGTCGTCTCCGGCCAAATGGTCGAGGACACCGCCGAGGCGGTGCGCGGGTTCCTGGAAGGGGAGCGCGTCGGCGAGGCCGTTCGCGCCTTGCTCACGCTGCACCCGGCCGACCAAGCCGACGTCGTGCTCGACGCCACGGGCGAGGAGCGCGGGGCGCTCTTGGAGGCGATGGACGCCGCCGCCGTCGCCCCGGTGCTGGAGGAGTTGGAGCCGGAGGACGCCGCCGAAGTCGCGCGGCTCCTCGCGCCGGAAGACGTGGCGAGCGCGCTCGACGAACTCGCGCCCGACGTGGCGGCGGATATTCTGCACGCGCTTCCCTCCGACCAAGCGGAGGCGGCGCTCGCCGGAATGAGCGAGGCGGAAGAGGTCATTCCGCTGCTGCAGTACCCGGACGAGACGGCGGGCGGGCTGATGTCCCGCGTGTCCGGCGCGCGGGCGGACGCGACGGCGGAGATGGCGCTCGACCTCCTGCGGCTCATGGCTTCGGAGGAGCGCGGCGCCACGAACGTCGTGTTCGCGGTGGACGACGACGGCCGCCCGGTCGGCTACGTGAGCATCCGCCGGATCGCCCTCGCCCGGCCCCGCGCCCTCGTCGCCGACTTGATGCGCCCGCTGCAGGCGTCGGTGGACACAGGAGCGGACCAGGAGGAGTGCGCCCGCCTCGTCGAGCGGTACGACCTCTCGGAACTGGCGGTCACCAACGCATCGGGCGCGCTCGTGGGCGTGATAGACGCCGAGGACCTGCGGGACGTAGCAGTAGCCGAAGCGTCGGAAGATATGTTCCGCATGGCGGGAATGGGCAAAGAGCGCCCGCTGTCCTCGTTTCGCCGGTCGGTGCGGAGTCGCGCCCCGTGGCTGGCGCTGAATCTCCTCACGACGTTCGCGGCGGCGGGCGTGATCAGCATGTTCGAGTCCACCATCGCGCGCGTGGCCGCGCTCGCGGTTTTCCTTCCGGTGGTCGCGGGGCAGGGAGGCATCGGAGGCACGCAAACGCTGACGCTCGCAGTGCGGGGAATGGCGCTGGGAGAGATCGGCGCGCGGCGCGGGAGGCGGCTGCTCGTCCGCGAGGCGGCGTTGGGCGTATTCAACGGCGCGTTCCTCGGCGCGCTCGTGGCGCTGGGCGCGGCGCTCTGGCAGGGCAGCCCGCTGCTCGGGCTGATTCTCGGCCTGGCGATGTTCGGCAATATGATCGTGGCCGGCGTCGTCGGGGCGGGCGTTCCGCTCGCGCTGCGCCGCCTGGGGCAAGATCCGGCGGTCTCTTCGGCGGTCGTCGTAACGACCGCGACGGACGTGATGGGCTTCTTGCTCTTCCTGGGGCTTGCGACGCTGGCGATAGACCGGCTGGCGTAGGCGGGAACCCTGCCCCCTGTCCCGTCGTTCCCGCGCAGGCGCGATCCGCCCCCCAATTCCGTCATTCCCGCGTAGGCGGGAATCCAGTCGGCGCGCAAGCGCCGGACGAGGCGCGTAGCGCATCGTCTCCAAAGCGCCCCACACGCCACGTCATTCCTGCGAAAGCAGGAACCTACTGGCCCCGTCATTCCCGCGCAGGCGGGAATCTCGCCCCTCGCACGGACGAGGCGCAACGCGCCTCGTCTCCAAACCACCCCACGCGCCACGTCATTCCCGCGAAAGCGGGAACCCCGCCCTCTGGACGGAGCGCGCTGCGCCTACCGCCGACGCAGGCGCCTGAGCGCGAGGACGGCCAGCGCGAGCGGAATGACGATGGCCACGAATCCAATGACGGCGACCATCACGACCGGCCCCTGCCCGATAACGCCGTCCAGCGCGTGGACGAGCCACGTCAGCAGTTCCGGGTCGGTGGGTTCGGAGTGGTGCGCGCGAATGCCCATCGCCGATTCCTACACATCGCCCAAGCGGACGCAGCCGCGGCGGACGCTCATCACGCCTCCGCCGGGCGGACCGGACTGAAGCGCGCCGATAGTTCGCGCTCCCGCAGAAGCCAGGAGAGGAACGCCGCCGCCGCCAGCATCGCCGCCGACGCGAGCCAAACAACGTCGTAGGAGCCGAGGAGGGAGTAGGCGAGCCCCGCCGCGAGCACCGCGACCGCCCCCGCGAGCATATGCACCATCGTCAGCATTCCCGTGATCGCCCCCGCGTTGCGGATGCCGTAAATCTCCGCCGCCAGCGCGCTCGTCTGCGGCACCGTCGCCAGCCATGAACTCCCCGCGATGACCGCGAACGCCCACAACCCGCTCGACACCGGCAGCACGAGCAGCGCGAGGAAGCCGACGCCCCGCGCGGCGTAGATGACCGCAAGGGCGTTCTTCCGCAGAAAGCGGTCGGAGACGACGCCCAACGCCAGCACGCACGTCATATTCATAAAACTCAGCAGCCCGAAGGCGTAGGCGGCCGTCGTCTCCGGCACGCCCTCAGTCTTGGCGAACGTCACGAAATGAACGGAGATGATGGCGGTGGTCACCCCGCAGACAACGTAGGTGAGCGTCAGTTGCCACATCGGAGCGGAGCGGTAGGCGTTGCGCCAGCGGTCGACGGTCAGCGGGCCCTCGGGAATCGGCCCGCGCCGCGCCGCGCTCACGGCGTCCGCGGCGTCGCCGTCGGGCGCCAGCCCCATCTCGGAAGGGCTGTCGCGGAGCACGATGAGCACGAGGGGCAGCGCGAGCAGAAGCGTCATCCCCGCGATGGCGCCGATGGCCGCGCGCCAGTTCCACAACGCTTCGATATTCGCGGCCAGAGGAATGAGCAGCATCGCCCCCGCCGACCCTCCGGCGGTCAGAACGCTGAGGGCGGCGCCGCGCTTCCGAACGAACCACCGCGCAATGAGCGGCGTCACCGGCGTGAACTGCGCCCCCGCGATGGCGAACGAGGCGAACGTTATGTAGAAGAACGCCAGCGTCCAAACGTTCGGCGCGACCGCCATCCCCGCCACGCTCGCGCCGAGAACGGCCAAACTCCACGCCGTCACCCTCTTCGCGCCGTGCGTGTCGGCGAGCATGCCGACCACAGGCTGCGCGACGCCGTTCACCACCCACCCCGCCGAGGCGATGAACGAGAAAACCGCGACGGACGCCCCGAAATGGTCTCCCCAAGCGGGCACGAACAGGCCGTAGCCCTGCCGGAATCCGGCGGAGACGAACACCATAAAGAACGCCGCGCCCACGACGTACCAGCCGTAGAAGACGCCGCGCCCGCTCTCCGCGGTTCCCTTTTGCTCCGCCAACGCTCGTTGCTCCGCCAACGCTCGCTCCTAACCGCGCCCGCCCTCGCCTGAAGGGGGCGCGCCCCCGCCCGCCGCGACGACAACGTGGCTGCGCTCGATCTCGTCGTGGAAATGCTCCGGCATCCGCGCCCAATCCCGCGCCTCCACGAGAAACGGAATCGTCGAATCGCTCAGCGCCTCCCGCAGGCCGCTGAGGGCATCGAACGGAATCGGGCGCAGGCCGGGCCCGCGCAGCGCGAGGTCGAGGTCGCTCCCCTCATGCCCCTTGCCGTTGACGCGGCTGCCGTAGGCCCACGCCTCCACCCCCGGCAGGCGCTCGCGCAGCAGCCGCTCCAGTTGCTCCAGATGCCGGGGCTGGACGTCGAGCCGGAGATTCACTCGAACTCCTCGCCCGCGACCCGCGCGACCGACTTGGCGTCTCCTATGAACGAAGGAATCACGGCGAGGGCGTCGTCCGCGTAGCGCGCTCCGCAGCGGTGCGCCGCGTCGTTCCGCGCGTCACGATAGCGTATCCATCGCTCGGCCTCGTCCGCCGTGATCAGAACGTGTTTGGCCGCGTGCCGGAAAACGTCTTTGAACGAGAGCCGGTCGGCCTCGCGGTTGCTCCCCAAAAACGGCGCGAGCCGCTTCTTGAGAAGGCTGCCGCACAGTTCCTCGACGATCTCGAACTCTTTGACGCACGCGGCCCGATAGACGTCGGACGCGACGCTCCCAGTCTCTTGCTCCTGAAGCAGAGCGAACGCGCTTTCCAACGCTCGGACACTGCGGTTGAGGTAGTCCGTGTTGAGTCGCATGCCTCCCCAAGCGGGAACCGTCGGATTCGCCTAGTATAGCCCCCGGCGTTGCGCCTCGATTCCGGGGCGCGATTCGCCCGCGCCTGACGGTATGCTTCTCCTACCCGCCCGTAGCGGCGTCGCGTCGCGCCCCGAGTCAACGGAGCGCTAGCGATGTCTGATGAGGACGCAGGGAGGGCAACCCCGCCCCTACTGGGCGGCGCCGCGTCCTTCTCTGCTATGATGCGGAGGCGGGGGGAGATTGCGCTCCGCCTTGTCGTCCGGGAGGCAGCAGTGCGCGTTTCCATCAGCCGCTACCGGTTCGTGAAAGCCCTGATTCCCCTCTTCCTGGCGTTCTACCTGCTGATGATTCTGCTGCACTGGGCGGTGGACTTCCGCCAGACTGAGATATACCCGTTCTCCAAGTGGTCGCTCTTCTCAACGACGCCCGGGTGGGAGCGGACCGATCACGCCGTCATCCTGCATACGCTGGACGGCGAGCCGGTGAGCGGCGTCCGCTTCCTGATTCCGAACGACTCCATTAGAGACCGCAAGGTTCTCGAACTGACGGTCGACGCTTGCGGGAGCCCGCCCGGTTGCGACGCGGCGGCGGAGCGGTTGCTCTTTCCAGTTGTAAGACGTCTCGCCGGCGGAGGCAACGCCGAGTTCAGCATCGTCAGGACGCGCGTTGACTTGCGGGCGGCGCAGCGCGAGATGCAGCGGCTCGCCGACGGCGAAGCCCACGAAACCGACTTCTTCCGGCCCGAGGCCGAGATAGGCCGCTGGACGATGAGCGAATGAGGACGCGGCGCGTCTTATCCGCCGCGCGACATATCCGCCGGCTCTTCCTGCAAGCGGACTACGGGACGATGCGGACGCCCGCCGACTTTTCGCGGGCGGCGGTTGGCGTCTCCTGGCTCGTCCGATTCTTCTACCTGTTCACGGCGTACTGGATGGCGACGCGCCTCAGTTACGAGTACGCCTACGACGGGCCGCCCACCGATGCGCTCTGGCCTGTCAGCCTCGTCGTCAGCGCGACGGGAGCGGAGCGGCTCGCCTACGAAATGCCGCTGGCGGTCGTTGGGGCGGCGGCCGGTTTACTGGCGGTTCTCTTCCCGGGCAAGTTTGTCTTCCGTCTGGGCGTGTTCTTGTATCTGCTGTTCGCGGTGGCGCTGGCGAACTCTTACGGCTCGATCAACCACCACGGCCACGTCGCGCTCTACGTTAGTTTCGCGCTGCTGTTCCTGCCCTCCGCGATCGCTTCCCATGAGCGGATGAGACGCAAGGACGCGATGGCGGCCATAATGGTCTTCTGGTTCGCTCAGAGCCTCGTTCTCCTCCCTTACACGCTGTCGGGCTTGTATAAAATCTACGGCAGCCGTTTCGAATTGCTCGCTCCCGACGGATTCGTTCGGATTATGGTGGCGCGCGCGCTCGAAGAGACTAACGAGATACCGTGGCTGCTGCCGTTTTTCGCGTCGCAGCCGCTCTTGGCGCAGTTTCTCTTCCTCGGCGCAGTCTACGCGCAGGTGTTCGCGCTCCTCGCGCTTTTCAGGCCGCATCTGCACCGTCCGCTCGGCGCCGCGCTGATCGCCTTCCACTTCGGAACCGACTACCTGCTCAACGTCTTCTTTCACAACCTTGTCTACCTGGGGATATTCCTCGTGTTCTCGCCGTTCGCGCAAGGCAGATTCTCACTGACGGGGCTAATCAAGTCGCTGCCCGTCTTCGGCGTCCCCTTCCGAATCGCCGGAGCCTACAAACGCTCGAAGCGCGGCGACGGCAAGGCGTGGCTCGTCTACGACGGCGAGTGCTACTTTTGCCGCAACTACGCCCGGCTCCTCAATCTGCGCGAGTCCGTCGGCGAACTGACCCTCGTCAATGCGCGCGGCGGCGGCCCGCTCGTCGAGGAGGTTCGCGCGCTCCACTACGACCTCGACGACGGCATGGCGCTGAAAATAGGCGGACGCTGGCGCTTCGGGAGCGACGCGCTCAACACGCTGGCGCTCCTCTCATCGCGGCGCGGCGTCTTCGGCGCGGCGAACCGGCTCCTCTTCAGTTCGCCCAGCGCCGCATGGCTCGCCTACCCGTTCCTCAACTGCGGCAGGCGGGCGTTGCTGAGACTGCGGCGCGTTCCGCCGCTAGAGCGTTAGCCCGCCGTTTCCGCGCGGCGGCAGGTATGCATTGAACGAGCGCAGGTATTGACGCGCGGGCGGCGCGGCGCTATGATCAACCTGCCTGGTGGTTGGAGCGGAGCGGCCCCACCCGTTCCCATCCCGAACACGGAAGTGAAACGTTCCAGCGCCGACGATACTGGCAGGGCGACTTGCTGGGAAAATAGGTCACTGCCAGGCATACGAAGAGCCCGGCGCGTCCGGGCTCTTCGCCTCTTAAGACCAGGCTGAGCATCCCTGCTGGCCATAATTCCCCAAGGAGACCTTGCGTAAAACTACCGCAGCTGCGTGACTAAGGCAGGCAGGGCAGCGATTAGAGGCGGACTGGCCGCTCGCGGCGCCGGATTCCACGCAAACGGCTGCGTTCCTAATGCTGCGTAAGGAGGAGCGATGAGCGAAGAGATTGGGCTGTTCGAGGCGATCTACTCTCAGCGGGCGCTGCGTTACCTGAAGCCCGACCCGGTGCCGGACGACTTGATTCGGAAGGTCGTTGAGGCCGGGGTGCGCGCCCCGAACGGAGGGAACTCCCAGCAGTGGGGCTTCGTCGTCATCAAAGACGAGGCGACGAAGCGGATCATCGCGGAGCATTACCCCGCGACGGCGCGCCCCAGCCACGGAGAGCCCGCGACCCCATCCGAACGCCGCGCTGCGGAGTCCGCGGACCACCTCGCTCAGCGCGCGATGGACGTTCCGGTGTGGATTCTCGCGGTGACGCGGCACCCGGGCACGGACATCCACCACGGCGCGTCCATCTACCCCGCCGTGCAGAATATGTTGCTCGCCGCCCGCGCGCTGGGACTCGGCAGCGTCCTCACGACGCGTGTCCGGCGGGGCTTCGAGCCGCAGATCCGCGAGGCGATTGGGCTGCCGGACGACTGGGCTACAGCCGCCATGATTCCTCTTGGCTGGCCGCAAGAGGGGCACGGCTATGGCCCGACCACCCGCCGCCCCGCATCCGAGGTCACCCACTGGGACGTCTGGGGCGCCCACTAGCGGAACGCCACGCGCGCGCCTCGCCGTCAATCCCGCGTAGGCAAGCAGCCACCGCCTATGCGATAGACCTCGCATGGACCGCACGCTGACGCTCCGCCATCGCCCGCCGCCCATTCCTGACGTTCCCATACAAGGGAAAGGGGGCTGCCTTCAGCTCTAAGCGCCTGCCGGAATCCCGCGGGCAGGCGATGGCGGTTATTCGGCTATTCCTGGGAGCCGCGCTGCCGGTATTGGACTGCCTCCGCGAGGTGGGGCATTCCGATGACGTCGGCGCCCGCGAGGTCGGCGATGGTGCGGGCGAGTTTGAGGGTGCGGTGGAAGGCGCGAGCGGAGAAGTGGAGCCGCTCCATCACGGCGCGGGCGAACTCCTCCGCCGCGTTGTCGAGGCGGCAGTGCGTCCAGACGTCGGACGGCCCCATATCGGTGTTCGCTTGGGCGCAGGAACCGCGGAACCGGGCTTGCTGCGCCTGCCGGGCGAGGCAGACGCGCTCGCGGATGCTGACGGAGGGCTCGCCGGTGGCGTCGCCGGTGAGTTTCTCGTATTCGACGCGCGGCACGTCTATGAAGATGTCCATCCGGTCGAGGAGGGGGCCGGATATGCGCTTTTGGTAGCGGCTTAGGAGTTGCTGCGAGCAGGAGCACGGCTTCTTGGGGTCGCCGAGGTTGCCGCAGAAGCAGGGGTTCATCGCGCCGACGAGCATAAAGTTGGCGGGGTAGGTGACGGATCCGTTGGCGCGGCTGATGGTCACCATTTTGTCCTCTATGGGCTGGCGCAGCACCTCGAGGACGCTGTGGCCGAATTCGGGCAGTTCGTCGAGGAAGAGGACGCCGCGGTGGCTGAGGGAGACCTCGCCGGGCTTGGGAATCCTGCCGCCGCCCACGAGTCCGGCGTGCGAGATGGTGTGATGAGGCGAGCGGAAGGGGCGCGTGGAGACGAGCGGGGCGTTGGCGTGGAGCATTCCGGCGACGCTGTAGACTTTCGTCGTCTCCAGCGCCTCGACGGAGGTGAGCGGCGGGAGAATGGACGCCATCGCGCGGGCGAGGAGCGTCTTGCCGCTGCCGGGCGGTCCGGTCATCAGGATGTTGTGGCCTCCGGCGGCGGCGATCTCGATCGCGCGCTTCGCTTGGTCTTGCCCGCGGATGTCGGCCATATCCACCGTGTGCTCCTCCGGGGCGATGGATTGCAATTCGACGATGGGGGAGTGGGTGAGGATGGGGGCGTCGCCGCGGATGTGCTCCACGAGTTCCCGCAGGGTGCGCGCGCCGAGCACGTCGACGCCTTCCACGAGCGCGGCTTCGTCGGCGTTCGTCGAGGGGACGACGGCCGTCCGCATGCCTCTGTCGCGGGCGAGGCCGATCATCGGGAGGATGCCGTCGGTGTGGCGCAAGTGGCCTTCGAGGGAGAGTTCGCCGATGAGCACGGTCTCGCCGAGCATAATGTCGACCTGCCCGCTGCTGGCCAGGATGCCCACGGCGATGGGAAGGTCGTAGGAGGGCCCTTCCTTTCGCAAGTCCGCCGGAGCGAGGCTGACGGTGATGCGGCGCATTGGGAATTCGAAGCCGGAGTTCCGCACCGCCGCGCGCACGCGCTCCCGCGACTCTTGCACCGCCGCGTCGGGCAAGCCCACGACTACGAAGTGTGGGAGTCCGGGCGCGACGTCCACCTCCACTTCGATGATCTGTCCGTCCAGTCCGGTCAGCGCGCACGTCTTCACTTTCGTCAGCATTGTTCGCCTCCTTCGTTTTCGGCTGTTCCGCCAGGTCGCAGGCGAGGTTAGGGAACGAGGCGTTTATTGCGGAAGGGGCAAGTGTCGCATTGGGGCGAATCGGGGCGGCGCGCCGCCTGGGTTCCCGCGTAGGCGGGCAGGGCGATGAGGTGGGCGGGAATGACGGCAAGGGGGACGCGGGAAGGGCGATGCGACGCGCTCCCGCCAGGGGCGAGGTTCCCGCCTACGCGGGAATGACGATTGCACCAGTAGGTTCCTGCTTTCGCAGGAATGACGTGGCGGGTGGGGCGCTTTGGAGACGGGGCGCGTTGCGGCCCCGTCCGGCGCTTGCGCGCCGACTGGATTCCCGCCTACGCGGGAATGACGACAAGGTGGGGGCGCGGGAAGGGCGATGCGATGCGCTCCCATCAGGGGAGCGAGATTCCCGCCTACGCGGGAATGACGATGAGGTGGGCGGGCAGGGCGATTGCGCTACGCGCCACGTCAGGGGACGAGGTTCCCGCCTACGCGGGAATGACGGGGCAGGGGGGCGCTGCGCGCCGACTGGATTCCCGCCTACGCGGGAATGACGGCAAGGGGCGGGAAGGGCGATGCGATGCGCTCCCGCCAGGGGGCGAGATTCCCGCCTACGCGGGAATGACGGGGCAGGGGGCGAGGGAAGGGCGGCGGAGATCTGCAGGGCTACGCAAGCGTCGGCGTGGTGGCGGAGACGCGGGCTTTCGGATAATGTTCCCGCTATGCGGAACAAGGTCTATCCCACGTTCGACGACGCGGTGGCCGACGTGCCGGACGGAGCGTCGGTGATGCTCTCAGGCTTCGCGGGGCCCGGCACGGCGCGGAATCTGATCGCGGCGCTCCTCCGGCAGGGCGCGTCGCGCCTCACGCTCATCGCCAATACGCCGGGGCGATGGGGAGACGGGCGCATAGACGGCGGGGCGCTGATCGAGCAAGGGCGCGTGGCGATGGTGCGCGCGGCGTTCACGGCGTCGCCGCATCCGTCGGCGGCGTCTCCGTTCACGGAACTCTACGAGGCGGGCGAAATTGAGGCGGAACTGATGCCGCAAGGGACGCTGGCGGAGCGCATCCGCGCCGCCGGAGCAGGCATTCCCGCCTTCTACACCCCGGCTGGCGCAGGAACGGAAACGGCGCTAGGCAAGGAGACGCGGGTCTTCGGGGGCAGGGAGCACGTAATGGAGACCGCCCTTCCCGCCGACTACGCCCTCATCCGCGCCCGCCGCGCCGACCGCTTCGGCAATCTGCAGTACCACCGCTCGCAGCGCAACTTCGGCCCCGTGATGGCCCGCGCCGCGACCGTCACCATCGTCGAGGTGGACGAGCCCGTCGTCGAGGAGGGGGCGATAGACCCGGATCACGTGCATACGCCCGGGCTGTTCGTCGACCGCATTGTCGTCGTTCCGCCGGACGGGATACGCGAGGAGCCGCCCAACCGATGACGGAGCAGCGCCCGCTCGACAGGCAGACGATGGCCAACCGCGCCGCTATGGAGTTTCAGGACGGCTGGGTGGTCAACCTCGGCATCGGGATTCCGACGCTCTGTTCGAATTTCGTCCACCCCGACCGGCGGGTTATCTATCAGTCGGAGAACGGGCTGGTGAATTACGGCCCGCTGGCGGCCGAGGGCGAGGAAGACCCGAATCTGGTGAACGCGGGCGGGCAGTACGTGGTGGAGATGGCGGGGATGGCCGTGCAGGATCACGCGGACTCGTTCGCGCTGATACGGGGCGGGTACGTGGACGTGACCGCGCTGGGCGCCTACGAGGCGGCGGCGAACGGCGATTTCGCCAATTGGAAGGTGGCGGGAGCGCGGGGAGGGGGCATCGGCGGCGCAATGGACTTGGCCGTCGGCGCGAAGAACGTTTTTCTGCTGATGGAGCACACGACGAAAGAGGGCAAGCCGCGGCTCGTCGAGCGCTGCGCGCTGCCGGTGACGGCGCGCGGCGTCGTAACGCTCGTCGTCACGAATCTTGGCCTCTTCCGCGTCGCGCCGGAGGGGTTCGTCCTGGAGGAGATCGCGCCGGGCTACGCCCCCAGCGACGTGCAGGCGGCGACGGACGCGCGGCTGGTCGTCTCGCCCTCGCTGCGGGAGTTCAGGAGAGCAGGCTGATGGCGGGCAAGACGCCCGCCGGTTGACAACGCATCCGGGATGCGGCAACCTGCGGGCAGGACGGCTTCCTGCCGGCAACGAGGGGGGCAGCGCAGGCGATGGTTTCATCAGACGGGAATACGCCGGAACTCGGAGGCATATCCGGCCTCCGCGAAGCGTTGCGGCGCAGAATAGAGAGCGTGCCCGAATGCGTGGTGTCGCTCGTCGGCGGATACCCCGCCTACGACAACGCGATTCGCAGGGGAAGGCTCACGAGCGTGACGGATCCGGAGGAAGCGGTCCGGGCGTTGTTCGTCATCCATATTGTTCACGACTTGAAATACGCGCCTGAGTTGGTGTGGATCGAGTACCCGGTCCGCGCCCGCGCGGGACGGGGAGCGGGAGACAAATACGCGGACATCGCCATCGCGCGCAAAGAGAACAGAACGGAGTCGGCGTATGCGCTGGTGGAACTCAAGACCGAGGACCGCTACGGGGCGGAGCGGAACGAGGCGTGGGAGTCGCAACTGTTCGGGCTGGCGCAGTTCGAAACGCCCAGACCTGACGTTCTCGTCTATGGAACGGCGCATGCCGAATTCGGGACCGTTAGTTTGGAAGCGCAGGTTGTGGATGCGTCTCAGCGCCGTGACTACCGTGATTGGAAAGACAACGGGCAAATTATCGCAGCCGACGCCATTAGCCCCAACTACGGCAAACCGAGCAAAGAGCCTTACGTTAAGGGCGGGAAAAAAGACCTGCGGCGGGAAGTCACTGTTGGCGAGTTAGACAGCCTCCGGATGACGCTGCACGACGTTCTCTGGGGAGGCGGCGGTTCGACGGACACGGACGTGTTCAATCTTCTGACGAGGCTTATCTTGGCGAAGATCACCGACGAACGCACCGCGACGCCGGGTGAAAAATACGGATTCCAGACGCTGGAAGGCGAGTCTTTGGACGCTTCGTTGAAGCGGATTAACGGTCTCTACCGCGACGGTTTGACGACTAGGCTGAATTTCTCGAGAGAGCAGGCGGATGAGAAAAATGTCCGCGACGCAGGCAAGGGGACGGACGCGCAGATTCGTTACGCAGTAGAGCGACTCGAGCGGTACGACCTGTTTTCGCTTGCGAATTCCGAAAGCGGCGCGGATATGCTGGGGGATTTCTTCGAGCGCATTATGCGGCAAGGATTCAAGCAAAACAAAGGTCAATTCTTCACGCACGCCAACATCGCCGACTTCGTCGTGCAAGCGTTGGACATAGAAAACTGGACAACTGAGCGCGTCAGGAAAGGAGAGGCTCCTCCGGTGGTCATTGACCCGTCCGCGGGGTCAGGCACATTCCTAGTCAAGGCGATGGAGCGCATTTTCGCGGCGGTGCAAACGCTGCGCGACACGGAATGGGACAAGTTGAACAGCGGCGCCAGGGAAATAATCAACAAAACCCTCAATCAGGAGCGTCGTCACGCCTGGGCAGGCGACCATTGCTATGGATTGGAAATCAACTCAGACCTTGGTTTGGCCGCCCAGATCAACATGCTGTTGCATGCGGATGGATCGTCCTGCATCTTTTCGGGGCCGCAGCAAGGCGACGGTTTGGCGGCGTTTTCCCAGTACTCTTCCGCTTGCCCTGAACTGTCCGGCTCCGCTCCGCATGGAATCTACCCCAGGGATGTTTCCGAACATTTTGACGCAGTTATCTCCAATCCTCCTTTTTCAGTCAAATACACCGACGACGAACTTGCCAGATACGCGAAATCTTTGGCTATAGTCGCGCAAACGAAAGCGAGCGAAGCGTTGTTCCTCGACCGCTGGTTCCAACTGCTCAAGCCGGGCGGGAGATTGGGTGTCGTCGTTCCGAATAGTTTGCTCGATGGGGTGAAGAGCGCGGCCCGCGACCACCTTCTGCGGCATTTTTGGATCAAAGCGGTGGTGTCTCTCCCCGCTGACGCTTTCTATCCTTACACTTCCACGAAAACCTCTTTAGTTTTCGCGCAGAAGAAGGCGCCGAGCGAATTGGCCGACCATTACAACGAGACGGCAAGCGAGCATCTTCAGTCTCACAAGCATATCTTGTTCGCGCGGGCGAATTACTTAGGGTATCAGCGCACCGCGAAGAACGAGCGACCGGACGACCGGAACGACCTCGCGGGCATCTTAGATTACTTTCGGAGGGAGCGGTTATGGAAGTCCGCGCTATAGCTCCGGCAGACCTCCTGCGGGGGCCGGGCTTGCGGCTGGACGTCGACTACGCGCTCGCGCAGTCGAGGATAGCCTCTCCTATCCCCGCGTCGGAGGCGTTTTTCATTGCGGACGTAGACCACGAGCCGGCCGAGCCGGACACGGCGTACCGCTACTGCGAGATTGGCGACATAGATCGGATGGGGCGCATTTCCCCGCGGTTCATAGACCCCAGCCAGCAAGAGTCGGGCGATGACGCCGGAGACGGCAAGCAGACCGGCCGAGTCCGAAGCAAAACTCGGAAAGGGGACATCATGTCGCTTGACGACTGGCACGTCCTCGTCCCAACTACGCGCGTTTACCTCGGGAAATTCACGATCGTCACAGGGGAAGAGGATTGCTATTTCACGACGAAATTGCACCCATTTCGCCCAGGCGAAAGGCTGCTTTCAGCCTGCGGCGATGACGACGGAATAGCGACTTCGGCGCTGTTTCTGATGCTGCGCGGGGACTTCCGCGCATTTCTCTCGTCGCTGTCGCGGTGGGGCAAAACTTACCCTACGCTTAACGCTAAGTATCTGAAGGGAACGGTCATTGACGAGGCCGTTCTCGACCGCAACCTTTCGGAAGACCGGATCGAAATGGCGCGCCAAATGTGCAACGCCATCCTCGAACGCCAGCGGATAGACCGACGCATTACGTCGCTTCTGCAGGAGGGGCAAGCGGACAGCCGCGCTCCGTAGGCAAGACGCGCCGCCTACCCCAGAACGCGCTCCATAAACTGCGTCGCCAACTCCAGCCCGCGCTGGTCTATGCCGTGGCCAAGCCCGGGAATGATATGCGCCTCGACCTCGAAGCCGAGTCCGGCGAGCGTTTGGGCGGCCTCGGCAGTGGCGGTTGGGGGGACGACCGTGTCCGCGCCGCCGTGCGCGAGCAGGAACGGCGGCTTGCTGCGCGTCTCGTCCGGCAGCGTTTCGGCGTCGAGCAGCGCGCCGCTGAAGCCGACGACGCCCGCGAGTTGGGGCTCCATCCTCGGCGCGGCGTGGAGCGCGGTCATACAGCCTTGCGAGAAGCCGACGAGGACGCAGCGCCGCGAGTCCAACGCGTGCTCGGCCAGCAAGCCGGCGATGTGGGCGTTGACGGCGCCCGACGCCGCGCGGACGCCTTCGCGCCTCGCCGGCTCCGGCTCGCGGGGGAACCACTGATAGCCGAAGCCCGCCTCGGCGTAGGGATGCGGAGCGTCGGGCGCGTGGAAGGCGGCATGCGGGAACCGGGGCGCGAGCGCGTCGGCGAGGCCGATGAGGTCTTCGCCGTTCGCGCCGATGCCGTGCAGCAGCGTCACGAGCGCGTTGGGCGCTCCGCCGGCGAGCGGTTCTCGGAACGGGCCTGCGAGGGTGGGCAATTCGGTTCCTCCTGATCCAAAGGGCGCGGCTTAGCATACCGCAAAGGGGGGGGGAGGGGGTTGACGATTGCAGCAGATTCCCGCCTGCGCGGGAATGACGGAGGGAGGGGGGCCGCCGACCGCTTGCCGCGGAAGCGGTGCTACTTGAAGAGTCGCGCGGCGCGCCCGTAGGCGAAGACTCGCGGGCGGGGCTGGCTCTTGCCCGCTATCTGATTCGTCAGAATTTCGAAGACGCCCTTCGCGTTGAGCCTGAATTTCATCTCCTTGTAGTGGACTGGGCCGTCGTGCCGGTCTTCTATCTCGCCGATAGTTTTCCCTTGCAGGCTGGACCAGAAAGTCACTTTCTGATCGTCCGTTTCGCTCGCCTTGCGCGCTTTTGAGTTCCGCAGCGTCACAGCGTTGGTGAGCGTCTGCACCACGTCGGCTTTGTGGAACACGTGGAACACTTTCTGGTGCGCGGGGGCAGCGGCGGGGCCGGGGAACACCGTGAGGTACTCCGCGTTGCCGCCGTCGAACAACGCTTTGTCGAGGAACGCGCGGAAGATGACCGGCTTTCGGAGTTCGGCGAGCAGATTCCGCATTTCCGGCTGGAGCCGCCGCTTGGCCGCAGGCTTGTCTCGCAAGTAGTCGGCATAGGTGGGCGGGTAGGCGTCAAGGCAGGCGATCATAATGTTCGCCACCTGCCCAAGTCCCTGAAAGATGGTGTTCGTCCGCAACCGCTCCCTGCCGTAGAGGAATACCTGCCACCAGGTTCCGGCCTTCACGGAGTGCGAGCGATCCTGCTGGTCAATCACGTCCTTCTTGTCGGTGTGCGAGCCGCGATTGACCTGCCCGCCGATCAAGGCTGCGAAATCGTCCTCGTTCCAATGTCCCGCGCGTTTCACTTCGCTGGCATGCTCGGTCGTCATTGCGCGCCGCCTAGCCATTGCAAGCCTCTTTCACGATGAGGAGTTCGTGCGACGCTTTGACGTGGTTGTTCGTTCCGTTCTCGATGCGGTTCTTGCCGATGCGCGTCTCGCCTTGCCCAAGCGTGTACTGCCATGCGACCTCGATGATCTTGCAGTCGGCGTACCACTCACGGATCGTTTCGCAGTCGTTGTAGGAGAGGACGAAGCCTCCCCTGTGCAGGCGCAGCAGGTCGCGGAGGCGGTCGTGAGGAAAGTTCGCGTGATGGACGGGGAAGTTGCGCTGCGGGTAGATGCCCCGGAACATTTTGCTGTCGCCGTTGAGGTAGTAGGGCGGGTCGCAGTAGAGGAAATCGTTGGAGTGAGCGGGGATCGTCTCCTCGAAACTTCCGCGCGTCACGGAGAGCGTCGGGCAAGAGAAGCGCTCCACTTTGGCGACGAGCCGCTCGTAGCGGACTTCGTCCTCGTAGATATTGGACATCCAGCCGAGGAACCCCGGCCCGTAGGAGAGGTTGTGGTTGAACCAGTAGTGCGCGGCCAGTTCGAGCGCGTCCGCGATAGGGCGAGTCCGCGTCCAGTGCTCCTTGAGGCGCTGCTTCACCTGCCGGTAGCGCTGCTGCGTCGGCTCCCACTGCCTGATGCGCTCGGCGAGGCGCTTGGGATCGCGCAATTGGACTTCCCAGTAGTTCGCGAGGATGTCGAAGACGTCGTAGCCCTGCACGGGAACGCCCAGTTCCCTAGCGCAGGCGATTTCGACCGAGCCCCCGCCGATGAACGGCGAGACGACCCTCGAGATGCGTCGTGGGAGGTTCTCGACGACGTGTCCGACGGCGAGGCTCTTGCCTCCGGCGTAGCGCAAGGGGAGGCCGTTGTAGCGGCTGTACTTGTAACGCCCGTTGCTTCGCAGCGAGGCGAGGAAGGCGTCCCGCGCTCCGGCGTCCCACTGCCCCGGCTGCCGTCGCGGCGGCTCGGAGACGACGCGGGGCTCGTCCAGCGCTATGCGGTTCATCACGCGAAAGTCGACCATTCCCGTTCGCTGCGCCCTCCGGCAGGCAAGGGAGGCTGCCGCGCCCGGCCCCTCCTTGACAAGTCTTGACAATATGTTAGGTTTCTGTTAGGATTATATTGCTTTCTGTTAGGATTATGTTGCTTTCTGTTAAGATTATGTCGCTCCTAGGCTGTGCTGGAGCCCCAAGCCAGCGCACGGCGACGGGGTTAGGAGGAGTCAGCATGAACGGCGCAGGAATCTCTTTCTCCATGGATGTGACCGCCTACGACCGCGGGACGTACTGGGCGGGGATGATCGAGCAGATGGGCACGTTTGTGTACGCGGACACGTTCGAGGGGTTACGCCCTCGGGCGGACGAGGCCATGCGCTTGCTCGCGAGCAGTTTCGCATCGCGGGAGGAGATGACCGACTACTTCGACCGGCGGGGCGTCGGCTACCGCATCGTCTCTCCCGGCGAGGGGCGCCTTCCGCCGCGCCGTATCAGCATCCAGCAGGAAGCCCTCGTCCCTGCGTAGGCTCCGACATGCCTGAGTTCATCAGCCGAGCCGCCGCCGACTTCGTCATGAAGGAGATGGGGTACTCCGTTCACCTGGAGCAGGGCCAAGCCGTAACCTATCGGTATGACCTGAGCGGGTACGAGGTTCTCGTGACGCTTTCCTTTCCCCAAGGCGGACAAGGCGGCATCCCCGAAGCCGACTTTCGGCGGGAACTCAGCGACTACCAGGGAATCCCGCTGGCGGTGGTGGACGCCGCGCTCGAGCAGTTGTAGCGCTGCCGCCGCGTCTGCGGCCTGTGCGCTCGTCGCCCGCCGGTGGCGTTGATTCCGGCCGCCGCGCGCCGTCCGTCCGCGTCGGCGGGCAGGCGCGCTATAATGCGGGGTATGACGACGCGAACGCGCAACCGCCCGGTCGGATCGCAGCGCATCTCGCATACGGCGGAGAACTACTTGCTCTCGCTCGCCATTCTGCGGGAGGACGGCCTGAGGCCGCATATGAGCGAACTCGCCTCGTATCTGCGCCGGATTCCCGAGGGGGAGGAAATCGGCACGACGCTGGCGTCCGTCTCCGGCATGGTGCAGCGGATGGCGAAAGAGGGGCTGCTGCAGGTCACGAAGGAGAAGCGGATAGACCTGACGCCGGTGGGCGAGGCGCGGGCGCGCGACGTGGCGCGGCGTCACCGGCTCTCCGAGCGGCTGCTGGTGGACGTGTTGGGGGTGCCGCTGGAACTCGCGGAGTCGGAGGCGCACAGCCTGGAGCACGGCATCTCGCCCGCTCTGCTTGGCCGGATCGAGGAGAAACTGGGCTACCCCGACGCTTGCCCCTACGGACGCCCCATCTACAAGTCGACCGACAAGGAACTGCGGACGGCCGACCCGGGCACGATCCGGCTGAGCGAGGCGCAGGAAGGAAGCGTGTACCGCATTACGCGCATACCCGACGAGGAATTCCCTCTGCTCTCCTATCTGGTGAATAGCAAGATGCTGCCCGGCGAGCGCATCCGGGTCGAGGAGGTCGCCGACTATCGGCGCGTGGTGGACGTTACCTGCGCGGGGGAGCGCGTCTCATTGGGGATGGACGTGGCGTCGCGCATCCGGGCGCGGGCGGCATGAGGGGACGCTATGATTCCCACCCACGGCGAGTGGTGTCAGACCATTACGTTTCCCACCAAGTGTAGGGAATGCCAATCGGACATCTTCCTCCTCCGGTGCAACTGCGGTTCACTCGTTTTGTTTGACGAGTTAGGCCCCCCGTGGCCAGTCCACGATTGCGACGCCGCCAAGTGGGCGAAAAACCTCCCCAAGACCACGCTGGCCAACGGAAGCATAAGCGTCGCGTGGAAGAACAAGGTCACCTTCATTCGGCCAGCCGTGGATTTCGCCGTCGAGCCCGCCATCGTTGAGAAAGGCCGTCGGCGGGCGCGCAAGGAACAGCGCAACCCGATCCAAAGAGTCGAAGCCCCTGCCTCCGGCGGCAAGCAAGTGATCGGCGCGCTCAGGGAAATCGCCAGCGAAGCCGACCCGCTAAAAGCATTCGGCTTGCCGGACACCGATATGACCTGGGCGTTGCTCGGCGAGAGGTGGCAAGAGCCGATCGGCAAAATAACTGTCCACTCCGAGGTCTCCGAGGCCGACCATCTGGAAAGTTACACGGCGTGGGTTCCTGCCCGTCTCGTCTCTGATAGGAAGGTGGTCCGGGGCATAGCAGTAGCGTTATCGCTTACGAGCGTTGCCATACCCAGCAACGAAGCGGCGTGGTTCTGCGAAGAATTCGAGCCTCTGACTTGATTGGCCGATTTCGCCTATGACCACGCTCCCCGCAACGCAAAACCCCGTCGTTTCTTGGTTTTGGGCGGCGCGCCCGTTCTCGCTGTCGGCGGCGGTTGCGCCCGTGCTGGTGGGGACGGCGCTGGCGGCGGGAGACGGCCCGCTCGACTGGCTGCTGTTCGCGCTGGCGCTCACCGGCTCCGTCGCCATTCAGATCGGAACGAATCTCACCGACGAGTACGCCGACCACCGGAAGGGCGGGGGCGCGGGCAAGTTCCTCGCGCCCCACAAAGTCATTCAGCGCGGACTGCTCTCGGAGCGCGCGGTCGCCGTGGGGATGGCGGTCGCGTTTGGCTACGGCGTCGCCGCGGGGCTGATCATCGTCGCGCAGACGGGCTGGCCGATCCTCGCGGCGGGGCTGGCGAGCGTCGCGGCGGCGTATTTCTACGCGGGGGGGCCGAAGCCGCTGGGGACGCTCGGGCTCGGCGAGCCGGTCGTGTTCGTGTTTATGGGTTTGCTGATGGTGGCGGCGTCGTACTACGTGCAGCGCGAGACGCTCGCCGCCGCGCCGTTCTACGCCGCGCTGCCCGTGGCCTTCGTCGTCACTGCGATTTTACACGTCAATAATCTGCGCGACATAGAAGAGGATCGGGATGCGGGGAAGCGCAGCATCGCGTCGGCGGTGGGCGTTCGGGCGTCGCGTTGGCTGTACGCGGGGATGCTGGCGGCGGCCTACGTCAGCGTCGCGGGGGCGGTCGCGTTCGGCGCGCTGAGCGCGTGGGCGCTGCTCGCGCTCGCCCCCGCGCCCTGGGCGGTTGGCGCGTCGCGGGCGCTCTTCGCCGCCGGTGACCGCGCCGCGATGAACCGTCTGCTCGTCCGAACCGCCAAACTCCACGGGTGGACGGGGCTGTCGCTAGCCGCCGGACTCTACGCGGCGAGCCTGTGACAAACCTTGCATAACCTCCCTCTTGCCCGCGCAGGCGGGAACCCATCCCAGACCCAGCGCTCGTTCCTCTTGTAGCGCAAAGTTGACCGCAGGCCTGGGCGCGCCTACACTCCCGCTATGGCCATCTACCGCTACTCCCAATGGGACGGGTCGCAGGACGTCGCGCTCCCCTCCGCCGACGATCTGTTCGACCGCCTCTCCGAGCAGATCCTGCAGGGCGACGACTTGCGCGGCGCGCTCAACCGGATGATGCGCCACGGGATGCGCGGCGAAGGCCAGCGCGGGGCGGGGCTGCAGGAACTCCTCGAACGCCTGCGCGAGGCGCGCGAGCGCAACCTCGACCGCTACAACCTCTCCTCGATGTTCGACGGCATTCAGGAGCGGCTCGACGAGATCGTCGGCAAAGAGCGCGACGGGATCGCGGAGCGCCTCCGCAGCGTCGACCCGCCCGCCGGCGACCCTGACGCGCCGCAAGGCGGCGGCGCTCCGCAGTCGGCGGGCGGCGAGGCGCCCCCGGACGACCTCGCGGATATGCTGCGCCGGATGGCGAACCGCCGCCTCGAGCAACTCGACGCGCTGCCCCCGGGCGCGGGAGGCCGCATCAAGCAGTTGCGCGACTACGACTTTATGGACGGCGGAGCGCGGGAGGATTTCGACGCGCTGATGAAGGAACTGCAGGGGCAACTGCTGCAGCAGTACTTCCAAGGCATGCAGGAAAGCCTGCAGAATCTGACGCAGGCCGACCTCTCCCAGATCGCCGAGATGGTGCGCGACCTCAACGAACTCGTGAAGCGCAAACTGCAAGGGGAAGACCCTGACATCGCTCCCTTTATGGCCAAGTGGGGGGCTATGTTTCCGCCGGGCATCGAGACGTTCGACCAACTGATGGACTATATGTCCCGCCAGATGGCGCAGATGCAGTCGCTGATGAACTCGATGACTCCGGAGATGCGCCGTCAGTTGGAAGAGATGATGGACGGCCTGATGCAGGACAACCGCCTCGCGTGGGATATGTTCGAGTTAGGCGTGAATCTGGAGCGTCTGAATCCCAGCGCTTTCCCCGACAATGACTTCCGAATGTTCGGCGACGAGCCGGTGACGCTGCAGGAAGCGCTGCGGCTGATGGGCGAGTTGAACGATATGGAGGAGTTGGAGGGCCAGGTGCGCCGCGCCATCCGCTCCAACGACGCGACGCAGATAGACGCCGACGCGCTTGGCGACGCGCTTGGCGACGAGGCGCGCCGCTACGCGCAGGAACTCCAGCGCCTCACGAAGGAACTCGAGGACGCCGGCCTCATTCGCAAGGGCGGGCACGGCTGGGAACTGACGCCGCAGGCGATGCGGAAGATCGGCGACAAAGCCCTCACGGACATTTTCAACCGCATACGCGGCAGCGGCATCGGCGACCACAACCGCGACAAGAGCGGCATAGGCGTCGAGATCACGGACGAGACGAAACGCTGGGAGTTCGGCGACCCGCTCCACCTCAACACGCTCCGCACCGTGAGCAACGCCGTGATGCGCGAGGGGCAAGGGACGCCCGTCCGCATCAGGCCGGACGACTTCGAGATAGACCGGACCATCGCCCAGACGCGCGCCTCCACCGTCATCGCCATAGATATGTCGTACTCGATGTTCTGGGACGGCGCGTTTCAGGCCGGCCAGCGCGTCGGCCTCGCGCTCGACACGCTGATCCGCTCCAAGTTCCCCAAAGACCAGGTCTCGGTCGTCGCGTTCTCCTACTTCGTGCTGCCGCTGCAGTCCAATATGCTGCTCGACACCTACTGGGTCGAGTTCGGCGGGGGCACGAACTTCGAGGAGGCGCTCCGGCAATCCCGCCGCATCCTGGGCAGGCAGGGCGGAACGAACAAGCAGATCATCCTCATCACGGACGGCGAGCCGACCACCTACAACTGGGCCGACGGCTCGCGCTCCGGGGGCTACGGGCGGCGCGGGCGGCGGGAGGGGGGACTCTTGGAGGCGACGATGCGCGAGGTGATGCGCTGCACGCGCGACAACATCACGATCAACACCTTTATGCTCGATCAGAACCCGACGCTGCTGCGCTTCGTGCAACTGATGACCAAGATCAACAAAGGGCGGGCCTTCGTCGCAAGCCCCCACAGCCTCGGCTCCTACGTCGTCTCCGACTACGTCTCCAACCGCAACCGCGTCATCCGCTAGGCGTTTGGCCCGTGTGCATGCGGCTTACTTCCCCCTAACGTAAAAAGGAAGCGCCGTCGTCTCGACCGAAATCTCCCGCCCTCGGACGTCCACCGTCAGGGGCGTGCCCGGCTCGGCGAGGGGCGTGGGAACGTAGCCCAGCCCGATGTTCGCGTTGAGAGACGGCGAGTAGCCGCCGCTCGTAACCTCGCCGACCCGCTCGCCGCCGCTGAGGATGGCGTAATGCGCCCGCGGCGCCGGGCCGCGCTCCGCCGCGAGAAAGCCCGTCAGCGTTCGCTCGACCCCGCGCTCGACGGCGGGTCGCAAGGCGTCCGCCCCGCAGAAATCCCGGTCGAGGCGGACGAACCGCTGCAGTCCGGCCTCGATGGGATTGACGGTCTCGTCCATATCCGCGCCGTGGAGAAGCAGCCCCGCCTCCAGCCGCAGCGTGTCGCGCGCGCCGAGCCCGCAAGGCGCCGCCCCCGCCGCGAGAAGCGCGCGCCAAAGCGCCGGCGCTTGTTCCGACGGCGGCATCAGTTCCACGCCGTCCTCGCCCGTGTAGCCGGTGCGGGCGATCAGCGTCGGCGCGTCCATAAAATGCGCCTCCGCGACGTTGAACGGGCGAGTGGCGGCCGGGTCGAATCTGGCGGCCTCCCCGGCGATGCGGATCGCGTCCGGCCCCTGCAGAGCGATCATCGCAATGCCGGCCGAACGGTCGGTGAGCGCGGCGTTGGGGAATCGGCCGGCGCGCCAACACTCCACCCACGCGCATACGCGGGCGGCGTTCGCGGCGTTGGCGACGAGCATAAAACGCTCCTCGCCGAGCCGGTAGACGATCGCGTCGTCAATAATGCCCCCGGCCTCGTTGCAGATAAGGCCGTAGCGCGCGCGGCCAAAGGGCGTCGTCTCCGCGGCGCCGGCCGTGTGAACCCAATCCAAGAGCGCGCGCGCGTCCGGCCCCTCGACGAAGAGCCGCCCCATATGCGAAACGTCGAACACGCCCGCGGCGGAGCGCACGGCCCGCGCCTCGGCGAGCGTTCCCGCGTACTGCACGGGCATCGTGTAGCCCGCGAACGGAACGATGCGCGCGCCGAGCGCAACGTGTTCCGCGTGTAGGACGGTTGGAATGAGCGGGGCGTCGGTCATCAGCGCAAGGCTACCACCTGTAGGGAAGGGATTGCGGCGCTGCGGCGCGGGCGGGAAATTCTCGCTGCTGCAACATGGTAAAATACGGTCATCGTGAGAGAACCGGAATGGCGGAAGATCAGTACGAACCCCAATCGCTGGACATCACGCCGGACGGATTGCATATCGTCTGGAAAGACGGCGTCGAGTCGCTGCTGCCGCACCGCTACCTGCGGGGGCATTGCGGCTGCGCTCAGTGCGTGGACGAGATGACCCGCGCGCGGCGCGTCGGCGTGGAAGACGTTCCGTCGGACGTCACGGTGGAGGATTGCCTCGAGATGGGGCGCTACGCCGTCGGCCTGCTCTTCAGCGACCTTCACGAGACGGGAATCTATCCCTACAAACTGCTGCGCGAACTCGGCGGCGGCGCGGGCTAGTTGTCGAGCCCCACGCGCTCCTTGAGGGCGAGAATCGCCTCGTGGGCGCCGTAGACCGTCGTGAGCCGCCCGTCCACGCGCACGCGCAACTTGCCGATATGCCCCGTCTTGGCGAGCAGCCATAGCGACCAGTTGAGCGCGGAGCGCTTCATTCGGGGGAACGTGCGGATGAGTTCCTCGCCCTGATACTCGAACACCTCGTCGGGCCGGCGCATCAGTTCCTCGTACACCATATTCTGCGTTGGCGGAAGCCCCCCTTGCGCGGGCAGGCTGTAATCGGCGATTTGCGTGATCTTCATAAGGCGCGCCCTCCGAGGCCGGACGCCTCACGCGGCGCGCAACGGGCGCCTTGCGGGCCTAATCCGGCAGGCAATTGGCGTTTCCGTCCAAAGTTTAGGCGTCCGCCTAAGCGCGAGGAAGCGGATTCGCCTGCGCGTAAGCGCGCCTTATCATCCGGCGGCGACCTGCCGATGGAACTACGACGGAAGGGCGGAGCGCGCCCGCAGGTCATCGCCGCAGGCGTTCCGGAACTGGTGAAGATGAACGCGGACGAGCGCCTGAAGTTGGCGGAAGCGCCGCCGCCGCCGCGACTTCCTACACGTCCATCCGGTGCGCGCGGCCGTTTTGGGGGCCGCGGCGAGGGCTGCGGTTGCGGTTGTTGCGCCCGTAGTGGCGGGGCGCAGGCTCGTCGGGCGCCTGCGGCCAGGGAGTGGGGGAGCCGCGCAACTCTTCGAGGAGTTTCGCCTCGTCGGGCTCGATGCCGCCCGCCTCCTCTTTGAGCCGGAGGAGCGCGAGCGAGAGGGCTTTGTTCTCCTCGGAGAGGTTTGCGAAGTAGACCTGATACGCCATTTTGCCTGCCTCGGCGGGTCCGCCCCGCCGCGTCGTGAGATTGCCTAGCCTGAGCGCGCCGCCGCGCGCGGATGTTGGTTTGTTTAGTCTTGCGTTCGCCGCGGGTGGCGGCGGAGGTACTGAGGGTCGTCCGGCGACGGCGCGTCCGGCGCGACGCCGAGGTCGGCGGCTTCGATGAGCCGCAGGAACTCGTCGGCATACGGCAAACGATCTTCGATCTCTTGCAGCGAGAACGAGTCCGAGTAGAAGTTCCGGTGCAGCCCCTCCATGTGGCTGAACAGCAGGGGAATGTTCCTGTTGTTCGTCAATTTGCCCAGATGCGCGGCGATGACTCTGCCGTCCGCGTGCAAGGTGTACGGCCAGTCGCGGCTGTCCGCCACGACTTTCAGTCCGTGCGACGCCGCGCCCCAGATCTTCTCGGACGCCTGCAGCCTGTCGCCGTCGCGGAGCATTCGCCGCGCGTGGTCTAGCAAGCGGTCGCGGTGAACCGCGTGGCTCTCAATGGGCGTTTCGGAAATCACCATAGCCGTGTCCTGTATGAGGAGACCTTGCGGCGGCCTCGCTAGAGAGGCGCTTCGGCGCTTGCTCGGTTCCCGTCCACGCGGTTAGGACCGTCGGCAGCGGCCTCCTCGAGCAATGGCATTGTACCACTCGGCGCGCTCACATTCACGCCCGCGCGCGGGCGGAAATCCCGCATTCGCGGGCCGGCGCCCCGGCTAGGAGCCGTTGCGCGACCAGAGAGTGTGGTAGGGGCCCTGCCCGCGAATCATCGCCACGTTGGAGCGCCGCTCCCACTGCCGCATCTCGTCCATCGCCTCGCCGCACTGCGCTTCCGTCCCCTTGAAACCGGAGGCGCGCATACGCCCCCGCAGCATCTCCCAGACCCCGGACTCCTCGAAACTGCGGATGGAGTTGACCCAAGGCAGCACGGCGAGTTCGCGGGCGTTGGGCATATTCGGGCGCGCGCGGTTCACGTGGCGCAGCCTGCGCTCGCCCGACCCCAGCGGAGGCGAAACGGAGATACGGGGCGGGTCGTTCGCCGCGCTCCGCCCGTCGTAGACGAGGCACTGGTTGATCTGCGGGAGAATGACGCAGACCACCTCCGCCGTCTCGGCGTGCTCTATCGCCTCCGCCATTTCGCGGTCGTAGTCGTAGTCCGCCATTTCGCTGCCTCCGCTCGCCATTTGGAGGGCGCGCGCCATATAAGCCCGCGCTCCTTCTATCTTACCCCATCAGTTCGTGCAACTGCTCAATGAACGCGGGCAGAACCTTCCGCCAGTCTCCGGCGACGCCGAACCGCGCCTCCTTGAAGATGTTGGCCCCCGCGTCTTTGTTGATCGCCACGAGCGTCTTCGCGTTCCCGCACCCCGCCATATGCTGGCTCGCGCCCGATATGCCCACCGCGACGTAGAGGTCGGGCGTCACCGTCTTGCCCGTGAGGCCGACCTGATAGCCCGCCGGAACCCACCCGGCGTCGCACGCCGCCCGCGACGCGCCCACCGCGCCGCCCAGCATATCCGCCAATTCCCGCAGTTCGTTCTCGAACGGCTCCGGCCCGCCCAGCCCGCGCCCGCCCGACACGACGACCCGCGCGTTCTCCATGCGGACTCCCTCGCCGGCTTCCTCGACGCGCTCCAGCGTCCGCGTCCGGACGTTCGCCTCGAACGCCAGAGGCGTCGTCTCGCCCGAACGCGAGGCGTCCGGCGGCAGCGGGTCAACGCTCTTGGGGCGCAGCGACGCGACCGCCGGGTCGCCCAGGCAGGCGACCGCCGCCTCCGCGGCGCCGCCGTAGACGGGGCGTGTCGCAATGAGCCGCCCCTCGCCGTCCAGCGCGACGGAGGAGCAGTCGGATGCGAGCGCCGTCCCGAGCCGGAACGCCAGCCGGGGCATCACGTCGCGCCCCGCGAGCGTTTTCGCGCCGAGCACGTAGCGCGCGCCAGATTGCGCCGCCGCCGCCTGCGCCGCGTCCAATTGAGCGTCGAGTTCCTCCGCGTCCGCCGCCGTATAGACCGCGTCCGCGCCCCCGGCGATGGCTCCCGGGGCTGCTGCTGCCGCCGCCGGGCCCGTCAGCAGCGCATGCACGCGCTCGACGCCGAGCGAGCGCGCCGCCGCGATGCACTCCAGCGCCGCCGACGCGGGCGCTCCGCCCGCCGCCTCTCCGATGATCAGCGCGTCCGCCATCAGAGAATCCGCTCCTCTCTGAGGCGCAGCGCGAGTTTGCGCCCCGCCTCTTCCTCCGAATCCCCCTCGATCATCTCCGTCCGCGCGGCCCGCTCGGGCTTGGCGAGCGAGAGGAGTTCGAACGCGGGACGCCCCGCCTCTACGCCGAGGTCGGCCGCGCTCCACACGGTGGGCTGCACGCGGCGGGCGGCCATAATGCCGCGCATATTCGGGTAGCGCGCCTGCCCCAGTTCGTTCGACACGGTGACGACGGCGGGAAGCGGCGCCTCGACCACCTCGTGGCCGTCCGGCAAAACGCGCTCCACGCGCACCGACCCGTCGAGAATCTCCACCTTCCGCCCAATCGTGGCGACCGGCCAGCCGAGCGCCTCGGCCACGCCGAGCGGAACCTGCGCGTTGTCCCAGTCGCTCGCCTGCCTGCCGGAGATCACGAGGTCAACGCTCCCCAGTTTGCGGATGGCGGCGGCGAGCGCCGCGACCGTCAGCGTGGGGTCTATCGCGTTGTCGAACGCCGCGTCCTGCAGGAGCACGAGTTCGTCCGCGCCCATCGCCAGCGGCTTCTTGATCACGTCCAGCGCGAAGTCCGTGCCGCACGAGAGCACGGTGACTCGCGCCTCGCCGCCGCTCGCCTCCTTGATGCGGAGCGCGGCCTCGACGGCCTGCTCGTCGTAGCCGTTGATCACCGGCGGCATATTGCCGACGGTCGAGACGGCGTTGTCCACGATTTGGAAGGCCGAGAGCGGCGTCTCCGGGTCGAGCGTCTGCTTGGCCGTAACGACGATGTGAAGGGGCATCTACGCGATAACCTCGCGCCCGTTCGCGGGCGGCTTGCGGCAGGGAATTGAGCGGCAGGGAATGGGAATTGAGCAAGAGCGCAACAAGCATAGTAGCGCTCCGCCCGCCGCTCGGCAAGCGCGGGCGCCCCGCATCGTCCCCGCGTTCCGTGAACGGGCGCAGGCGGGCCGCATAAACGGGGCGGCAGGCGCCCCATCGGGCTCGTCATCCCTGCGCAGGCGGGAATCCCCGCCCTCTTGCAATCGTCGTTCCCGCGTAGGCGGGAATCCAGTCGGCGCGCAAGCGCCCTCATCTCCGTCATTCCCGCGCCGCCGCGAATCCTCACTCCTTGACGGGGCGCGCAGCGCATCGCCATCCCCGCCCCTACTGGCCCCGTCATTCCCGCGTAGGCGGGAACCTCGCCCCCTTGCCCCGTCATTCCCGCGTAGGCGGGAACCTCGCCCCAGACGCGGCGCGCAGCGCAGCGCCCCCTGCCCCAGTAGGTTCCCGCGCAGGCGGGAATCCAGTCGGCGCGCAAGCGCCGGACGATGCGCGCAACGCATCGTCTCCAACCACCCCACGCGCCACGTTATTCCCGCGTAGGCGGGAACCTACTGGGAGCGTCCTCACGCGCACGCGGGGAACCTGTTGGCCACGTCATTCCCGCGTAGGCGGGAACCTCGCCGCCGAACGGGCGCAACGCGCCCCGTCTCCAAATTACCCGCCCCTCCTTTGCCGTCATTCCCGCGAAAGCAGGAACCTACTCGGAGCGCCCCCACTTGCATGCGGGAACCTCGCCCCCGGACGGGCGCCGCAGCGCCCCGTCTCCAAGTCACTCCACACCGCCACGTCATTCCCGCGAAAGCGGGAACTACTGGAAGCGCCCCGCGCAGGCGGCTACCGCGCCGCCACGCGCCCTAATCGAGCGCGTAGAACCGCGAAGGGTTGTCGCGGACGATCTTCTCCGCCGCTTGCGGGGGCAGATCCTCGCGGCGGCGCAGGATGGCGTGCGCCTCGATCTCAGCGGAGTGGTCGGCGTGCGTGTAGTCCGTCCCGAGGATGAGGTTGTCCTCGCCCGTCGTCTTCAGAACATAGGGGAGGTCTTCGTGCGTCTGGCAGGCGATGTAGAAACGCCCTTGCCGGATGAGGTCTTGCCCCAACTCGAACGCGCCCATCCAGCCGGAGCGCTCATGCCGCGCCTGCAGTTCCGCCATCGCGTAGGGAACCCAAGACGACATCGTTTCGATGAAGCCCACCCGCAGGCTTGGGAACTTGGCGGGCAGGCCCGCCGTAACCATTGAGATGAAGGCGTCAATGGGCGAGAGGCTGAAGTTGTACATCGTGAGGTGCGACGAGAGCGTGTCGGTGACCGCAGGGTCGCCCGCCGCGATATGGATGCAGATGGGCATATCCAACCGCTGGGCGGCCTCGTAGAGCGGGAAGAAGTACGGATCGCTCGCCGACCTGCCGCCCGCCTCGACGCCGCGCTTGAACACGCCGCACGCCCCGTGCGCCCGCGCCCACTCCAACTCCTCGGCGGCCTTCTCCATACTCAGGATGGGCGGAACGGCGGCCCAGCGGAGGCGTCCGCCGCTCTCCTCCGACTTCGCGCCGAGCCAGCGGTTGTAGGAGCGGACGAGCGCGTACTCGACGTCGGGCTTCGCGGTGACGGCGGTCAGGAAGAGCGTGGGGTACATCACCTGCGCGTCCACGCCCAGCCGGTCCATATCGCGGAGGCGGGCGGGCACGTCCGTCAGTTCGCGCGTCTCGACCGTCGTGCCGGTGCGGACGTCGTCGCGGTTGCGGCGGATGCGGAGCGCGCCGTCAATGCTCCAGAAGCGGTTGTAGCCTTTCGGCGCCAGCGCCGGGTCCACCCAGCCGTCGGGCGGCGATATGGTGAGCGGGCGGAAGCGCTCGTGCTCCGGCAGAAGGAACGCCCATGTCTCTTCGTTCTCGTCCACGTGCGTATCGGCGTCAACGACGGGCATCGCGCGGCCTCCTGCGGGCATCTTGCGCGGAGAGTATACGCTCAGGGGCGGCGCGCCGGGCTTGCCGTCATTCCCGCGTAGGCGGGAACCTCGCCCCCTTGCCCCGTCATTCCCGCGTAGGCGGGAATCTACTGGATGCTTCGCGCCTCGGCGGCGGACTGCGCGTCGAGCCCGTACACCTCGACGGCAGCGCGCTCCGTGATGAGGCCGTTGCGGAGGTCGCGGACCACTTTGGCGCGGTAGCGCTCCTTTGGGTCGCCGACGCCTCCCGCCCCGCTCGTGCGCGCCTCGAGAACGCACCCCGCGGGCAGCGGAACGTTGGAGACGAGGCCGACGTGCGTTTCGGCGTTCGTCCCCGCCGGAGCGCCGGATGAGGCGGCGCTGATTGACGGAATGCCGGCGCCGCGGGGTTCGTCGGCGGGCGGATGGATTATCGTCACGCCGCCGGGCGCGCCGTCTCCGCCTCCCGCGAGGCCGTGGGGCGGGCGGAGGTTGCGCGGATTGCCTCCCGCGAATCTGCTCTCGGTATGCACGCGGTAGACGCGCCGCAGACCGGCGCCGCCCCGGTGCTTCCCCGCGCCGCCGGAGTCGGGAATGATCTCGAACCGCTCGACCTCCGCGTCGAACTCGCTCTCGATGATCTCGACGCTCGTGAATTTGGAGCCGCCGCTCGCGGAGTGCGCCGTTCCCGTCCAGCCGTCCCCGCCGTCGTAGGCGCCGTTGCCGGAGCGCAGCAGTTCGTACTGAACGTAACGCTTGCCCGAGCCCGCGGCGCCGCCGATGACGACGAGATTCGGCGGCGCGTTGTGCGCGACCAGCGGGCGACCGGCCACTTTGCTCATCGCCTCGAAGAGAACGTCCTCGACAACCGGAATCGTCATCGAGTAGAAGCCGGTGGGGGCGGGGTAGGTCGGGTTGACGACGCTGCCCGGGCGGAACCGGAACTCGACGCAGCGGGCGAGCCCCGCGTTGCCGGGCAGATTCGGGTCGATCATTGCGATGAGGGCGAAGTGCGCCATGCCGTAGATGAAGGGCGGGCGGACGTTGATGGGGCCGGGGCTCTGATCGTCGGAGCCGGAGAAGTCGGCGGTCAGCGCATCGCCTGCCTTCTCGACGCGGACATGGATGCGGACGGCCTGCGTTTTGTCGACGATGTCGTCCACGAAGCCTTCGGCCTCCGCCGCGCCGTCGGGCCACTCGCGGATGGCGGTGCGGACGCGCGCTTCGGTGCGGCGGGCGACGTCGTCGAACGCGGCGGTCACGGTTCCCGCGCCGAACTGCGCGGCCAGTTCCTTGAGGCGGCGCGCTCCTATGGCGTGCATCGCCCCGGCCTGCGCGTTCAAGTCGCCGATGACGAGTTCCGGCGCGCGGCTGTTGGCCGTGAGGAGTTGGACGACCTCTTTGACGGGCTCGTGGCGCGCGTGAAAGCGGACGGGCGGAATGTTCAACCCTTCCCCGAAAACGTCGCGGGCGATGGCGTTGCGGCTGCCCGGCGACTGCCCGCCGATGTCGCTCTTGTGCCCCATCGAAGAGCAGAACGCGATGATCTCGCCCTCGGAGACGACGGGGGTCACGACGGCCATATCGTTCGGGTGCGGGCAGCCGGACGAGTAGGGGTCGGAGACGAGGAAGCAGTCGCCGTCCTCCATCTCGTCGAGCGGGTAATGGCGGAGGACGCCTGCGATGCAATCGGGGTACGCGCCGCGATGCTGGAGCAGGGCGGAATGCTGCCCGACGGTGTTTCCGTCGCGGTCGGTGATCCCGGCGGAGAAGTCGTGGGATTCGCGGATGATGGTCGAGAAGCCTGTCCGCATCACGGCGGCTTGCATCTCTCGCATAATCCCGTCCACCCGCGCGCGGATCACCTCTTGCGTAATGACGTCCGGGCTCATAGCGCGAATGCTAGCAGACAGCGGTTCCCCGCCCTGCCCGCGTAGGCGGGAATCTCGCCCCCGTCGCGCCCCGGCGGGGAGCCGCATGCGCGTGGGGCGCTTCCAGTAGGTTCCCGCCTGCGCGGGAATGACGTGGCGCGTGAGGGGACTTGGAGACGATGCGCTGCGCGCAGCGTCCGGGGGCGCGCCTCTGGATTCCCGCCTACGCGGGAATGACGTGGCGGTGTGGCTTGCCCTCGCTCGCTGAGCAAGGTAGCATCCCTGCGCGATGAAGCCTTTTCGCTTGCATGAGCCGTCCACGCCGCGGGAGGCCGCCATGCTGCTCGCTCAGGAGAGCGGAGCGGCGGCGCTGTACGCGGGCGGCACCGAACTGCTGCTCGCGATGAAGTCGGGGCTGCTCGCCTACGACGCGCTGATCAACGTGAAGAGCATCGCGGGGCTGGACGCCGTCGCCGCGGACGACAGGGGCGTCGTCATCGGCGCAAGCGCGACGCACAGCGCAGTCGAGCGCGATGCGCTCGCACGCGAGCGCTTGCCGCTGCTCGCCGAGGTTGAGCATAGCGTGGCGAACGCGCGGGTGCGGAACGTCGGCACGCTTGCGGGCAACCTCTGCTTCGCGGAGCCGCACTCCGATCCTGCGACTCTTCTGCTGATTTACGAGGCGGAGTTGGACGCGCAGGGGCCGTCCGCCTCGCGCCGCATTCCGGTGGGCGAGTTGCAGACGAACTCCTACGAGACTTCGCTGGCGCCCGACGAAATGGTCACCGCTGTCCGCGTTCCGCCGTTCCCCGCCGGAATGAGCGGCGCGTACTCCAAGTTCGGGCGGCATCACCGCCCGACGCTCGGCGTTGCGGCGGCGGTCGCCGTCGAGGACGGGCGCGTCGCGGACGTCAGGATCGCCATTGGCTGCGTCTCGCCGGTGGCGCGCCGCCTTCCGCGCTCGGAGGACGTTCTGCGCGGCGAGCGCGTGGACGGGCTCGCCGCAGACGCTCCGGCGCTCCGGGAGGCTTGCCGTCTCGCCGCCGAGGACGCGGACGCGGTCGCCGATCTGCACGGCGAGGCGGACTACAAAGCGCATCTGGCGCGCGTGTTTTTGGAGCGGACGCTTCTGCGCGCGCTGGGGCGGAACGGGAGCGGCGGCGATGCCTGACGGGATGACGGAGATTCCGGTGCGGTTCACGCTGAACGGAGCGGAGGCGGAGGCCGCCGTCGCGCCGCGCATGCCGCTCATAGACCTGCTGCGCGGCGAGTTCGGCTTGACCGGAACGAAGCGCTCCTGCGATGCGCAAGTGTGCGGCGCCTGCGCCGTGCTGCTGGACGGCCAGCCGGTGAGTTCCTGCACGCTTCCGGCGTTCGAGGCGCGGGGGAAGGCCGTGCTCACCGTTGAGGGGCTTGCGGCGGACGAGCGGTCGGCTCCGCTCACGGAGGCGTTCGTGAACAACGCGGCGTTCCAGTGCGGGTTCTGCACGCCGGGGATGCTGCTCGCCGCGAAAGCGCTGCTCGACGCCGACCCCGCGCCGTCGGAGGAGACGATCAAGGACGCGCTGAGCGGGAACGTCTGCCGCTGCACCGGCTACAAGAAGATCGTGGAGGCCGTGGAAGAAGCGGCGGAGGCGATGCGATGACGGAGCGCGAATTCCGAACCGTGGGCAAGGCCGTCCGCCGCGTGGACGCCGACGACAAACTCTCCGGGCGCGCTCAGTTCACCGGCGATATGAGCGTCCCCGGCATGGCGTTCGCCAAACTCGTGCCCAGCCCGCTTCCGCACGCCCGCATCGTCCGGGTGGACGCGGCTCGGGCGCGCGCTATGCCGGGCGTCTACGCCGTCCTCACCGCCGACGAACTCGTCAATATGGAGACGCGCTACGGCTCCGACAAAAAGGACAGGCCCGTCGTGGCGATGGACAAGGTTCGCTTTCAGGGCGAGCCCGTCGCCGCCGTCGCCGCCGTTGATTTGGCGACCGCCGAAGCCGCCGCCGAACTCGTCGAGGTCGAGTACGAGGAGTTGCCCGTCGTCTCCGGCATAGACGCCGCGTTGGATTGGCGGGGCGAGCCCGTTCACGAGTCCAACCTCTGCCACGAATACGGCTACGAGTGGGGCGACGTCGACGCCGCCTTCCGCAACTGCGACCGCGTGTTCGAGGACACGTTCACGTTTCCGATGGTGTACCACTACGCGATGGAGCCGCACGTTTGCATCGCAAGTTACGAGCCGGGCCGCATCCGCCTCTGGACGTCGGCGCAGCATCCGTTCCTCGTGCAGGCGGAAATCGCGCGCCTGTTCCGCTTGCAACTCGATCAGGTGCAAGTCGTCGTTCCGTTCGTCGGCGGAGGCTACGGCAGCAAGTCGTACACGAAGATAGAGCCGCTCGTTGCGGCGTTGAGCCGCGAGGCGGGCAGGCCGGCGCGCCTCGCGCTGAGCGTCGAGGAGGCGATGCGGACGGTGCGCCGCCACGCCGCCAAAGCGACCATCCGCACCGGCGTGATGAACGACGGGACGATCATCGCGCGCGACTGCGTCGGCTACGTTGACACGGGCGGCTACACCGACAACGGCGTTCGCGTGACCGAGCGCCTAGCCGACCGGATGCCCGGCCCCTACGCGATTCCCCACGTTCGGGTGAAGTCCTACGGCCTCTTCACGAACTCCACGCCTGCGGGCTCCTACCGCTCCATCGGCGGGCCGCAGGCGGTTTGGGCGTGCGAGTCGCAGATGGACGTCATCGCCCACGCGCTCGGCCTCGACCCGTTCGAGTTCCGCGTCAAGAACCTCGTGCCGCAAGGCGAGGAGGTTCGGCGGGGCAAGCGCCCCATCGAAGGCGACTTGGAAGCCGCGCTCCGCAGCGTGGCGGACGCTTTCGGCTGGGAGGCATCGCGTGAACGCGCGGCGTCGGAGCGGACGTCCGGCCCCGCGGACGGCGGCGTGAAGCGCGGCGTCGGCTTTGCGTGCGCCGTCACCAACTCCGGCGCGAGCCCGACGTCCACCTCGCTCGCCCGCTTGCACGCCGACGGCAGCGCGACTGTTTTCATCGGCAGCGCGGAGATGGGGCAGGGTTCGCGCTCCGCAATGGCTCAGATCGCCGCCGAGGAGATGCGAATTCCTTACGAGAAAGTCCGCGTCGTCGCGTCCGACACCGCCGCCGTGCCGTGGGACCGCTCGACCGGATCGTCGCGCTCCACGACGTTGATGGGGCTCGCCGTTCAGGGCGCGGGGGCGGATATCCGCGAGCAACTGCTGCGCCTCGCCGCCGAGCATTTCGAGGCGTTTCCCGACGAGATCGATGCGGAGGACGGCCAGGCGTCGTTCAAGGGCGAGACGGTCGCGTTCTCCGCGCTCGTCCGCGAAATGTTCGGCGGCTCCGGCGGCGAACTCATCGGGCGGGGCTACGTCACGCCGAAACACCCCAGCGGCAAACTGCGCCAGGATCCCGTCTTCTGGGAGGTCAGCATCGGCGCGGCGGAGGTCGAGGTGGACACGGCGACCGGCGAGGTTCGCTTGCTCCGCTACTACTCGGTCTCCGACCCCGGCAAAGCGATCAACCCGAAACAGGTGGAAGGGCAGGACGAGGGCGCCGCGATGCAGGCTATCGGCCACACGCTGCTCGAGGAGATGCTCTACGAGGACGGCCAATTGCTGAACCCGAACCTCGTGGACTACCGCGTTCCTCTCTTCACCGACCTGCCCGGCGAGTTCGAGACCGTGCTGCTGGAAACCGGCAACGGCCCCGGGCCGTACGGCGCGAAAGGAGTGGGGGAAGGCGGCATCGTCTGCGTCGCTCCGGCGGTCGCCAACGCCGTCTTCGACGCGACCGGCGCGCGCGTCTCGTCGCTGCCGCTCACGCCGGAGCGCGTCTGGCGGGCGCTGCGGGAACAGCAGGACGCTTAGGCGGCGCGCTCCTCACGAACGACGGCGCGGTCATTGCCGTTCTCCTAGCCTCTTATCGGAACGGCCCGGACGCGGAACAGATAGGGGGCCGCCGAGCAGCCCCCTGTCCAACGAGGCTCGCTCGCCGCTACTCGCCGAACATCGAGACCGGGGTCTGGCGCGGGCCGAGGCTCTCCCAGTACTCGTTCGTCTCCGGGTTGTAGCGCCCCTGGTTGAAGCCGCCCGACTTCTCGCTGCGGATGATCACGGCCACCGTCCGCTCGCCCACCGTGTTCTCCGTGTGGATTTCGTAGGGCTTCACGAGGTCGATCTCGCCGGGGCCGACCAATTTGTCGGACGCCAGGCTGATCTCCGCGTAGTCCGGGCGGGAGCGGTCGTCCAGCCGGTCGTAGCGCTCGATGCGCTCGCGGCCGTCCAGCACGCCGTAGAGCGTGTAGATATGCGCGTGGTCGTGGATGCGCGAGCGGACGCCCTGCCGCGCCTGCCCCTTCGTCAGCCCGTTCACGGCGAAGCCGTAGTCCGGGTCCTCGTAGAAGAGGAGGTTCTCCGCCCGCCCGTCGGCGGGCACGCAGTCCGGCCACGACTGCGACGCCTCCACCACGGAGGGGTCGGCGAGCAGTTCGGCCAGGGCCGGCGCGAGCGCCTCCCACCGCCGGTCGAGGTCGTCCTCTTGGGCGAACAACTCCCGTGCCTTCTCCACGAACCGGTCGAGGGCCGTTCGGGTCCTTGTCGCAGTGACCATGTCCTGCACCTCCGTCGCGCGCGGCGACCTGTATGCTGCGAGTGTGCGCCTGTCGCCCGCGATAGTCAAGCGCGCGACCGGGGCGCGGCGGCGGAAGTCCCCGCCTGCCGCATAGGAGCGCCGCGCCGCCCCTTCCGAACTTGCGCCGCCGCTCCGCTGATGTATCCTCACGGAGCGGCGGACGCGCCGCGCAAGGAGGAGCAATGGGGCGCAGCGGCAACGGCGTTAGGTTCGGGCTCAACCCGCGAGGTCTTCCCTACGACCGCATCGTGGAGGTCGCGCAGGCCGCCGAGGCTGCGGGGTTCGCGACGATTGCGTTCAGCGACAGGCCGCCGGAGGAGAATCTGGAGGGCTGGACGCTCGCCACCGCCGTCGCCGTGCAAACGAGCCGCATTCGCGTGACGCACTCGACGCTCAACGTTCCGTTCCGCAATCCCGCGCTGCTCTCCAAAATGGCGACGGCGCTCGACGCGATGACGGGAGGCGGACGGCTCATCCTCACGCTGGGCGCGGGCGGGCAAGAGGAGCACTTCTCTTCCTACGGCGTTGCGTTCGGCTCCGCCGGCGAGCGCGTGGACGGCTTGCGGGACGCCGTCGAAATCCTGCGCGGCACGTGGGCGAACGAGCGGTTCACCTACGAGGGCAAGCGCTACGGCGTTCGGGACGCCGCCGTGAAGCCGAAGCCGGTCGGCGGGACGATTCCGATCTTCATCGGGGCGGCGCAGCCGCGCATGCTGCGGCTGACGGGGCAGGTCGCCGACGGCTGGATTCGCAACGGCGGATGGCCGTCCGACTTGGACGCCTACGGCGCGCAAGCGGCGGCGGTCGAGGATGCGGCGGAGGCCGCCGGACGCGACCCCGCGGCGCTCCGGCGCGTCGTCAATTGCAACGCCTACGTCGGAGACGAGGACCCGGCGGCGAAATTGGCGACGACGTTCGGCAACCCGGGCGGCGTGATGGGCACGGCGGAGCAGGCGCTGGAGATCGTGGCGCGCTACCGCGAGGCGGGCGTGGACACGTTCCACGTGCAGTTCCAAAACGACATCATCATAGAGCAGATCGCCGCGTTCGGGGAACTGATCATCGCAAAGGCGGAGTAGGGGCCCTTAGCGCTGCGTTCTACGCGGGAGGCTCCGAACGCTCCGGCTCCGCAGTCCGCGGCTGCGCTTCCTGATCGCGGAATTGCGCCCGCCGGAAGCGAATGAGCACGGCGGCCATTCCCAGTTGGATGCACGCGAGCATCAGCCAGCGAGTGATCTGCTCGACGTATTCCCCTAAGGTCAGCGCGCCGCGGAGCGCCGGGTCTTCCCATCCGGCGAGCGCGCCGTGCCCGAGCGTGAGCGCGACGATCCAGAGCGCGGTGGGCATCGCGGAGGAGTCCGCGGCCTCGACGAGACGGCGGGCGAGCCATGCGAGGACGGCCAACTCGACGCCGGCCCGGAGGAAAGCGGCGAGCGTGAGCAGCCCCGCGTAGGGAACCGTCGCCTCGCCGTCCGCGCCGAAGACGGGGAAGCGCGCGGCCTGCGTGAGCGCGAAGAAGGCGACGAACGCGACGGCGACAGGCGCGCCGTTGGACGCTATCGCGGTGGCGACGGCGAGAACGATGAGAAAGATGAAGCCGTAGGCGATGATAAACGCGAGGCCGGTAAGTTGGTCTTGCGCGCCGCCCGCGAAAAAACCTGTGGCGAGCAACACGATGGCTCCTTGCCCGGCGGGAAGCCACGTGATCATCGAGAGGGGCAGTTTCCGGCGGAGGGCGTAGGTGGAGGCGCCGACGGAGAAGGCGAGGAGAATGAAACTCGGCGGGGTGAGCGCGACGACGACGCCCGGCGCGCCAAGCGCGCGCCACGGCCATTCGACGAGGGACGCGAGCAGCAGAAGCGCGTAGGGGGCGCCCAGCGTGAGCAGCAGCCTGCGCCGGTCGGCGAGGCGCGGGGCGGCGCGCGCCATCGGCGGGCTAGGCGCGGCGGCGGCCGCGCCCTCTGCGCGACTCCCGCGCGGCCCCGGTCGCGCTGACGACGACGCGCCGACCGGCGCCCTCCCCCTCGCTCTGCGTCTCGACGCCGTCGTAGTCGGCGAGCGCGGCGTGAATCACGCGGCGGTCGGCGGGGGACATCGGGTCGAGCGCGATTGCGCCGCCGCCGGAGACGACGCGCTGCGCCGCGCGGTTGGCGAGAGCGCTGAGCTGGCGCGCGCGCCGCTCGCGGTAGCCTTCCACGTCCAGCGCGACGCGGGTCGTCTGCCCCTCGCCTCTGCCGAGCGAGATGTTGACGAGGAACTGGAGGGCGCGGAGCGTCTCCCCGCGGTGGCCGATCAGCAGCCCCGCGTCCTCGCCGTGAATGTCGATGACGGGCAAGTCGTCCGGATCCTCGCCGCCGGCGCTTCGGATGGTCGGGTCGGCGTCCACGTTGAGCCAGTCGAGGAACCGCTCGACGATGCTCATGGCGGTAGCGGCTGCGGCGCCGCCGGAGATCCGCCGGACGCGGACTTTCGCGTCTTCGGCGCCGATGCCCAGGATGCCGGCGCGGCCGGGGCTAACGACGTCGATTTCGATTTCGTCGCGGCCGACGCCGAGTTCCAGGGTTGCGAGTTCGATCGCCTCCTCCACCGTCTTCGCTGACCGGACGAGGCTCTCCTCTTCCATCGCTCTCCTCCTTGCCGGACGGGGCGGCGCTGAGCGTGGGGCCGAGTCTCGGCGCGGCCGCGCTCTTCGCTTCCTCTCGCTGGGGGAACAGGCCTCCCCATCCGGTGACGAAATACTGCATCACGATGCCGATGAGGGTGGACGCCACCCAGTAGACGACGAGCCCCAGCGGGAAGAAGAGGCTGAACATTCCGAACATAACGGGGAACATAAAGAGCATCATCCGCTGAGTGCTCTGCTGTTGCGGATCCGCCGAGGCCACTTGGCTCATCTTCTGCTGCACGAACATACTGAGGCCGGAGAGGGCGACGAGGATGTAGCCGAGGATGCTGCCCGCGCGCATCGGCTCCAGCGCGAGGTCCATACCGAGGAAGGCGCGGTCGACGGGCACGACGCTGTCGAGGAAGGGCAACCAACTGTAGAGCCTGCCCGATAGGCCGGCGAGATTCTCCGGCGTGAAAGGCAGCACGCCGTTGATCGCCCAGAAGAGGCCGATGAAGATAGGCATCTGAATGACGAGCGGGCCGAGGCAGCCCACCGGATTCACGCCCATCTCCTTGTAGAGTTTCATCACCTCTTGGCCGCGCAACTGCGGGTTGTTCTTGTGCTTCTCGTTGATGTCTTTGATGCGCGGCTGAAGCCCCTGCAGTTTGCGCGTCTGGCGCAACTGGCGCACGACGAGCGGGTAGGTGAGGCCGCGCACGATGACGGTGAACGCGATGATGGCGAAGCCGAGGTTGGCGCCCAGCGCGACGTACAGCACGAGCAGGCTGTTCGTCATCGGCTTGGTGATGACCTCATTCCAGAGCAGCGACAGGAATTCCATTGACGCTCCGCCCCTCTTCTACCGTACGTCGTCCAGGCTGCGTTCCCAGACGAGTTGCTTCGTGTCCAGATCGATGGCCGAAATCGTCTCGTCGAGGGAGTGCAGGAAGACGAGCGAGCCGTCCGTCGTGAGGGGAGCGCGGACTTCGTTCCGCACGCGCCTGTCCCAAAGGCGATTGCCCGAACGCGCGTCCAAGACCGACAGCACGCCGGAGTCCGAGGCGTAGACGAGGCTGTCGCCGACGACCGCAGGGGCGGCGAGCACGGGCTCGTTCCGCTCCTCGCCGCCCGGATACGTCCAAACGACGCGCCCTGCGGAGACGTCGTAGGCGTAGATGTTGCCGTCCATATTCGGGACGTACAGCCTCGCGCCGTCCGTCGCGGCGGCGCCCCAGAACCAGCCTCCCGCCTCGAAGAGCCGCTCGGACGCCCCCGTCGCGGCGTCCACCGCGTAGAACTCGCGGTCGAACGCCCCCATATAAAGCCGCCTGCCGACGATGACCGGGGGCGCGACGATTGCGCCGCCCAACTTCGCGGGCGCGTCCCATACGGGGCGGCAGTTCGAGAGCGAAACGGCGTGCAGTTGGTGGCTGAGGTCGCCGAAGTAGGCGATTCCCTCGCGGATGACCGGCGTCGTCCAGAGTTGGCCCGTGGGGCGCTCGTTGCGCGCGGGGTAGCGGCAGCGTTCGGCGAGGCTCGCCGCCTCGAGGACGTAGAGCCTGCCCTCGCCCGCGTCTTCCGCCGCCGCGACCGCGATGGCTCCGCCTTCCGCCGCGACGCTTCCGGCGATGCCTTTCGCCAAGTCGTTGCCGTCTATCTCGAAGGTTCGCGCGTCGCCCAGGCTCTCCGCGTCGAGCGAGAAGACGATGCCGTTGTAGGTGCCCGCGAAGATGCGCCCGCCGCTCACCACGGGCGAGCCGTAGATTGCGGGGAAGCCTTGCTCCTGGCTTGGCTGCGGCGCCTGATACGGGGCGAGTTGCGTCACGCCGCCGTCCACCGAGAGTTGGACGAGGCGCCCCTCGCGGTTGCCGACGAAGACGGACTCTCCCGCGACGGCGACGCCCGACCAACTCTGCGTGGCGGCGTTTCTGCTCTGCGTGCATCCGGCCAGCAGCGCGGCGGCGATGACGAGCGCCAGCGCCGCGAGCGCGGGAGCGCGCCCCGTCCGGCTGGCGTCAGGGCCAGTTCGGTTCAACCTCTGCATCCTTACTGCGGAGCATCCGGCGCGGCGCGCCGCAAGTCCGTCTCGGCCAAATCGGAGCGGCGGCCTTACGCCAAGCCTGCTCCGGCGTTCTCTTGCTCTATGGAAGGCTCGCCCGAGGGCGCGAGCGGAACGGGGTCGTAGCCGGAGCCTCCCCAGGGCCCGCAGCGGACGAGCCGCTTCGCCGCGAGCCATCCGCCCCGCGCCGTTCCGTGCGCGCTCACCGCTTCCCGCGCGTAATGGGAGCACGTGGGCGTGTAGCGGCACGACGCCGGCCAGTAGGGGGAGAGCGCCCGCTGATAGAGCGTGATCAGCCCCAATGCGGCTTTACGCATCACCGCCCCCTGCCTCCGCTTCCGGCGGACGCTCCTGCCCGTCCAGCGCGCGCAGCCTCCGCGCCAGCGACGCCACGGTGCTCCGCAGCGCGTCGTAGGAGACGTTCGGCGAGTCCTTGCGCGCGATGACGAGCACGTCCAATCCCTTCTGAAACGCGACGGCGCGGACGGCTTCCTTCAGCCGCCGGCGCACCTTGTTCCGCGTTACGGCGAGCGGGGAGACCCGCTTGCTCACGATGAACCCGAAGCGCGAATGCGGAAGCGCGTTGGCCCGGGTCCGCATCACCAGCAGCGGATGCGCCCGCGAGTCGGCGCGCTCGCGCAGCGCCTCGAAGTCCTTCCGGCGGCGGAGCCTCCGTTCGCGGCCGAGCCCTTGCCCCGTCCGTCCGGTCGCTTGCCCGGTCATAGAGCGGCGAATCCCGCAAAGCCAAGCCCCTGCGCCCTAGGCCGCAAGGCGGCGGCGGCCTTTGAGCCGCCGCGCGCTCAGCACGCGCCGCCCCCCCGGCGTATGCATACGCGCCATGAACCCGTGCCGCCGCTGACGGCGGCGCTTCTTCGGTTGCCAAGTACGCTTGGGCACGACTGCGCGACCCCTCCCGCTTCGGGCGAAAAGCCCAAGCGCAAAGTATACCTCCCCGCCCCGCCCCTGTCAAAAAACGGCGGCGGCGCAGGGCATCGGAGGAAGAGGAGGGAGACTGCGCCTCGCTTGACCTCTTCACTCCGACCTAGAGCCGTCCTCTGTGAATCCTACCTTCCCCACCGGCGGGCGCGCTCCATAAAGACATTGGGGTTGGCGAGCCACTCAGCGTAGCCGATGCTCCGGTTGTCGGTCAGCCAGTCGAGGGCGTCGTTCAGGCAGGCGAGCAAGCCCGTCCTCGAGGCCGCGACCGTGAAGCCGCCGTATTCGGAGGCCGGGTCGAGGGCGGTCACCGCGAACTCGCGATTGGACGCCTGCGCCGCGTCCTGGTTGCCGATCTCGCCGCGCGCGATGGCGTCTATCTCGCCGTTGCGGAGCGCGTCCAGCAGTTCGTTTTCTCCCAGTTCGTCGCCGAGGTAAATCACTTGGGGTTTGCCGTCGTCCGGCGGCGTGAGGGCGGTTCTGCCCTCTAGCGCGGGCGACGCCGAGGCCGCAGTGATCGCGTAGGCCGAAGTCCCGTCGGCGACGACTTCGCCTGAGGGCGTGGCGACGCGGGTTCCGGCGGCCAGCGTCCCCGCGCCGTCGGCGAGGCCGGTCAACTGCAGCAGGCGGGCTTCGCCCGTGGTGCCGGCGAGCGCGCCGACGCGAACGCTGCTCGAGAGGTCGGCGTGGGTCGGCCAGCGGGCCGCGTCGTCCATCCGCGTGAGGAGCGACTGGCGGAAGGCGACGTGTCCGTTGGTGAAGGCGACTTTGACGGCGCCGGATGCGTCGCGCGTGCGGGACGCCAGGATCGTGATGCCGCCGCCCACGACGTCGAATTCTCCGTCGGAGCGCAGCCAGATGCCGTCCCACTCGGCGATGGGGGAGCGCTCGAAGGAGAGCCTCGCGCCGTTCATCGCCGCCAGCGCGCTCACGAGGTCGGCCTCGTAGCCGCGGTGTTCACGGAAGCCCGGCGAGTCGAGGTCTTCCTCGTTGGCGCTGTAACTCATCGGTTTGAAGAAGGCGTAGAAGCCGAACGTGAGCGGCTGCGAGACGCCGTCGCAGGAGGCGGGGTTTGCAGGTGGAAGAGGGGCGGGGTTGATCACGAGCGCGGCGGCGGCCGGGCCTCCGGCGACGGCGTACACGCCCGCGTCGAGCCTGTCGAGGCTGACGTCGAGAGAGGCTATGCCGCCGCCGTTGGCGGTTACGGAGCCGAGGTCGAGTCGCGTTCCATCTTCGGATATGAGCGCCACGCCGATCTCCTCGCCTGCCCCGAAGCCGGTGAAGGCCGCGGTGGAAGTCACGGGGCGGTTGGCCATAAACGTGTTTTGCGTGAGCATAACCGCTCGCGCGCCGCCGTCTTGTCCGGGGGATCCCGGCGTTCCGGGGAGTCCCGACGCGCCCGTTTCGCCGCCTGCGCCTGCGGGGCCTTGCGGGCCGCGCTCGCCCGTGGCGCCAACGGGGCCTTGCGGGCCGCGCTCGCCTGCGGCGCCGACAGGGCCTGCCGGGCCTTGCGAGCCGGCCGGTCCGACGGGGCCTGCGGAGCCTTGCGGGCCTGCGGGGCCGCGAGCGCCGTCCGCGCCGCTGCACGCAGCCGCCAGCAGACCCAGCAGCGCTGCAAGCAGCGCGAGCGACATGTTCCGCACTATGCGATGGTTCATCAGACTCTCCCTGTTCAATGCTGTCAAACCGAGGGGAGACGCTACCACTCGCCGGGCGTTATCGTCAATCAGCGCAACGCTCAACAGCGTTTGCTTTCCTCATATCGCTCTCGCTCGTTGTTGAAGGGTAAGACGGATTTCGCGCAAACAAGAGGGGGTGTAATCAGGCGGGAATCCCCTTGCCCACCGCTCCCGCGAAGGCGGGAATCCAGAAGGCGCGTTGCGCGCCGATCCCATCCCCTACGCCTCAGGCTCGCGCCAGCGCAGTTCGGGGCGGCGCGCCGCGCGCGCCTCGTCGAGGCGTGAGACGGGCGCGTCATAGGGCGCCCCATGCAGGAACGATTCGTCCGCCGCCGCCTCCGCGTCTATGCGATGGAGCGCTTCCACGAAAGCGTCGAGCGTCTCTTTCGACTCCGTTTCGGTGGGCTCGATCATCAGCGCCTCGGGGACGACGAGCGGAAAGTACATCGTGGGGGCATGGAAGCCGTGGTCGAGCAAGCGTTTGGAGACGTCCAGCGCAGTCGCCCCAGGCCGCTTGCGGGCGGAGAAGACGACCTCGTGCATCACCGGACGGTCGAAAGGCAGATCGTAGAGCGGGCGGAGTTTGGCGAGAAGGTAGTTCGCGTTGAGAACGGCGTTGCCGCTGACGTCCAGCATGCCGTCCGCGCCCAAGAGCGTTATGTAGGAGAGGGCGCGGATGAGCACGCCGAAGTTGCCTTGCGCGCCGCCGACGCGCCCGATGCTCCGCGCCGGCGTCTCGCTGCCGTAGGAGCCGTCGTCCCGACGAACGGCGACGGGTCCGGGCAGGAAGGGAGCGAGTTCGGCGCTCACGCAGATCGGACCCGCGCCGGGGCCGCCTCCGCCGTGGGGCGTGCTGAACGTCTTGTGCAAGTTCATATGGACGACGTCGAAGCCCATCTGTCCGAGTTTGGCGCGCCCGAGCAGGGCGTTCATATTCGCGCCGTCCGCGTAGACCAGCCCGCCCGCCTCATGGACGACGCGGCACATTTCGAGAGCGTTGCGGTCGAAGAGGCCGAGCGTCGTGGGCTGCGTGAACATCACGCCCGCGATGTCGCCGTCCGCCTCGGCGCGCACGGCCCCGAGGTCTATGTCGCCGCCGGAGTCGGACGGGACGTGAACGACCTGAAAGCCCGCCATCGCCGCCGACGCGGGATTCGTGCCGTGCGCGGTGTCGGGGATGAGCATCTTGCGGCGCCGGCCTTCCCCCCGGGCTTCGAGCGCGGCCCGGAGCGTGAGAACCCCGGCGAGTTCTCCTTGCGCCCCCGCGAGCGGAGCGAGGCTCACGGCTGGCAAGCCGCTCACTTCCTGCAGGAAGGTTTGGAGCCGGAACAGCGCCTCCAGCGCGCCCTGAACCTGCCGCTCCGGCTGGGCGGGGTGCGCGAGCGCGAAGCCCGGAAGGGCGGCGACGGCCTCGTTCACCTTCGGGTTGTACTTCATCGTGCAACTGCCGAGCGGATAGAAGTTCGTGTCCACGGAGAAGTTCAACTGACTGAGATGCGTGAAGTAGCGGACGACCTCGCCCTCGGTGACCTCCGGCAGTTCCAAGCCGTCCCGCAGCATGGCGGCGTCGGGCATCGGCTGCGGCGGCGCGTCGGACGCGGGAAGCGTTACGCCCTCGCGCCCGGGGCGGCTGCGCTCCATCAGCAGCCGGCGGCGGTTATGGGCCGCCTCGCGCAGGGGAGGCGCGCCGTCCGGCGTCATCGGGCGGCCTCCGCGAGCGCGTCCACGAGACGGTCTATCTCGGCGCGCGTGTTGGTTTCGGTCACGCAGAGCAGCATTCCGTTGGGGAAACGGTCGCTCACGTCCAGACCGCCGATGATGCCGGCTCGCTCCAGCGCGGCGCCGATCTCGGACGGCGGCGCAGGGCAGGAGACGACGAACTCCTGAAAGAACGTTCCGGTCAGCGGGAGCGAGTAGCCGGGCAAATCGGCGATGCGGGACGCGGCGTAATGGGACTTCTGCCAGCAAAGTTCGGCGACGCGGCGCAGGCCATGCTTGCCCATCAACGCGAGGTAGACGGCGGCCCAGAGCGCGACGAGCGCCGTGCTCGTGCAGATGTTGGAGGTGGCGCGCTCCCGCCGGATGTGCTGCTCCCGGGGCTGGAGCGTGAGCACGTAGCCGACGCGCCCCTCCGCGTCGACGGTTCGTCCGGCGATGCGCCCCGGGAGTTGGCGGACGTGCTCCTGTCGGCAAGTGAAAATGCCGACGTAAGGCCCGCCGAAACTGGGAGGGACGCCAAGCGCCTGCCCCTCGCCCGTGGCGATGTCCGCGCCGAAGTCGCCCGGGGGACGGAACAGCGCGAGCGCCGTCGGGTCGCACGACATAACGCAAAGCGCGCCCTGCTCGTGCGCGAGGTCGGCGAACGCTTGCGAATCCTCGAAGCAGCCGAAAAAGTTGGGGTACTGCGAGACGAGGCACGCCGTCTCAGGGAGAAGTTGAGGCGCCGCCGGATCGGTTTCGTAGACCTCGATTCCGTGGGGCTGGGCGTAGGCGCGGATCACGGCGAGGTAGTTGGGGTTGACGGTGTCGAGCACGGCGGCTCGGGCGCGCTTCGTGACGCGGCACGCCATCAGCACGGCCTCCGCCAAACTCGTCGCGCCGTCGTACATTCCGGCGTTGGAGACCTCCATTCCGAAGAGTTGCGCCGTCAGCGTCTGGAATTCGAACGTCCCTTGCAGCGTCCCCTGCGAAACCTCCGGCTGATAGGGCGTGTAGGACGTCAGGAACTCGCCGCGCGTGACGAGCGGGGCGACGACGGCGGGGCAGAAATGGCGGTAGACCCCCGCGCCGAGGAATATCGGATGCTCGCCCGCGTGAAAGTTGCGCTGCGCCAGCGCCTCCATCTCGGCGCGGAGACCCATCTCCGGCGTCGGCGCCGGCAGGCCAAGCCCGGGATGGCGGAACGCCTCAGGGATGTCCGCGAAGAGATCCTCGACGGAAGCCGCGCCTACGGCGGCGAGCATCGCGGCGCGGTCGTCGCCGGTGTTGGGAATGAAGGGCGAGGTGAAGGGAGCGCCGGACATAGGTAGGGCTATTCCGTGAGAGCGGCGTAGGCGGGCGCGTCCAAGAGCGCGCCGAGTTCGGAAACGTCGTCGGGCTTGACGCGGATGATCCAGCCGTTCTCGTAAGGGCTCTCATTGACGAGTTCCGGGTTGTCCTTCAGATCGGCGTTCACGTCGGCCACCTCGCCGGAGAGGGGAGAGAAGAGTTCGGAGACGGCCTTGACGGACTCGATCTCGCCCATCTTGGCGTGCTGAGCGACGCGCTCGCCGATGGCGGGAAGTTCGACGTAGACGACGTCGCCCAACTCGTGCTGGGCGACGTCGGTTATGCCGACGAGGATGAGGCCGTCGGGCTCGGCGAGCGCCCACTCGTGCTCTTTGGAGTAGCGGCGGTCTTCGGGAACGGACATCGGCTGCCTCGACCTCGCGGTTTAGTTAGGCGATTATACGCCCAACGGCGCAACCTTTGGGAAGCGGGGCGCGGCGGGGGACGGCAGGAAGCGAATTCGGGGCCTCATTGGCGGACGCGCCGCGCGCCGGAGCCGGCCGGGGCCGTAGACAACGATCATTCACGCCGCCGTCTACTGCGCGGGCTGAATCGTCACCTTCCATATCGCCGGAGCGTCCGCCACAATCTCCAGCGGAACGTGCCCCGGGGCGATTTGACCGCCGGCCCCGCCGACCTCCAGCATTCGCGTGAGCAAGGCGGACTCTTCCGTGACGCGAGCCTCCCACGGCGCATCGACGACGCGCAGGGTGAACACGCGCGGAAAGCAGTAATTCCCCGGCGCGACGCAGACCCGGTTGCCGCGGACGTCCAGCGTAACGGCGTAGACGCCCTCCGCAAGCCTCACCGTCCATGCGTCCGCCCCTACGTCGCTGAACGTCCATCTCATCGGGACGGGAGTCGCGGTCGGCGTGGCGGTGGGGGTTGGCGTGGGGGTCGCGGTGGGGGCGGGCGTCGGAGTTGGCGTCGGCGCAGGCGTCGGAGTCGGCGAGGGCGTCGGAGTAGGCGTCGCGGTTGGCGTCGGCGCAGGCGTAGGAGTCGGCGAGGGCGTCGGCGTCGGAATGGCGGTTGGCGTGGGCGGCGCGGCGGTTGGGACGGGCGAGGGCGTCGCCATGGGCGTTGCGGTCGCGGTCGGCGTGGGTTCGGGGCTCCCGCACGCGGCGGCGAACGCCGCAAGAAGCAGCAGGACGGCGGCGGCGAAAGCCCTCATCCCAGCCGAAAGTACTTGAACGACTCGGCGTAGGGAATGCCTTTCGCCTCGCCGCGCTCTTTCAGCCAGCCGGATATGCGCGCGTCGAACTCGCGCTCCTCCTGCATTGGGCCGCCGTCTTCCGATTGGACGAACCGCATCTGGCTGGCGTGCGCTTTCAGGGCGCGGAGTTTCGTCTCGACGGTGGCGGTCACGTCGAAGAACACGTCCGCCGCGGCGTCGCGCGCGCCCAAGTACAGGTGCTCCACGACGTGCGCGTCCAGCCCTTCGTCGCGGGCGAGGTCGGGGAACATATGGACGTCGCGCGCCGACGGGAACACGGCGTCGAGCGTCGCGTCGCCGGTGTTCCGGTGATCGGGATGATTGATGTAATGCCCCGACCAGCGCACCGTGGGGTTCTGCGTGACGACGGCGCTCGGCTTATGCCGGCGAATCAAGCGCGCGATGTCCTTCCGCAACTCCAGCGTGTTTTGCACCATCCCGTCCTCGTAGCGCAGAAACTCCACTTCTTTCACGCCGAGGATGCGGCAAACCTCGCGCTGCTCCCCTTCGCGCAATTTCGCTAGGTCGGCGGGCGCGATGCTGGGGTCTGGCGTGCCCTTGTCGCCGGAGGTCACGAGTCCGTAGACGACCTCGCGCCCCTCCGACGTCCAGCGCGCCACGCTTCCCGCGCACATAAACTCCGCGTCGTCCGGGTGCGCGACGACCACCAGAATCTTCGGCCCCGGCCCCTCGTGATCTTCCGGCCAATCCGCCATTACAGTCCCAGACCTCCGTCTATGCTGATCGTTTGCCCCGTGATGTACGCGCCGTCTTCGCTGCATAGAAACGCGGCGCAGGCCGCGACGTCCTCCGGCGCGCCGAACTTGCCGAGCGGAATACGCTCGAGGATTTGGCCGCGCAGGTCGGCGGGGATGGAATCGATCATCTGCGTTTCGATGAATCCGGGGGCGAGCGCGTTCACCGTGATGCCCCGCGAGGCGACCTCCCGCGCGACGGTGCGCGTGAAGCCGATGAGCCCGGCCTTCGCCGCTGTGTAGTTCGCCTGCCCCGGGTTGCCCGTGAGCGCGACGACCGACGACATATTGACGATTCGCCCGAATCGCTGGCGCAGCATCGGGCGGATCGCCGCCTTCGCGCAGAGGAACGCGCCCTTGAGATTCGTGTTCAGCGCCGCGTCCCAGTCCTCCTCCGAGAGGCGCATCAGCAGGTTGTCGCGCGTGACGCCCGCGTTGTTCACGAGAATGTCCAACCCGCCGAGCGACTCCGCCGCCCCGTTCACGAGCGCGTCCGCCTCCGCCGCGAGCGACACGTCGCCCTGCAGGACGACGGCGTGGCCGCCCGCCGACGCGATCTCCGACGCGACGGCCTCCGCCTCCTCGCGTCCGGCGCGGTAGTTCAGCGCGACGCTCGCCCCCTCCGCCGCGAGCCGCAGGGCGACCGCCCGTCCGATGCCGCGGCTCGCGCCGGTCACCAGCGCGCGCTTGCCGGCGAGCCGGCTCACCCGGCGGCCTCCGCCCGGGCGAGCGCGGACGCGAGGTCGCCGCGCATCGTCTCCACGAGGTTGCGGTCGAGCGCGAAGCGCGCGAGGGCGACGGAGGCCGCGATGCTCGCCGCGCCGGAGCGCCCGTGTCCAGCGATGACGACGCCGTTGACGCCGAAGAGCGGCCCGCCGCCGCCTTCCGCCGCCGCCGCGAGCCCGGCTATCGCTTGCGCCGCCGGGTTGTCCGCCCCCAACCGCGAGGCGAGGTGGCGGCCCGCCGCCGCGGCGAGCCCTTCCGTGTACTTCAACAGCACGTTCCCCACGAACCCGTCGCACACGACGACGTCCGCCTTCCCCTCGAAAATCTCGTGCCCCTCGACGTTCCCCACGAAATTGAGGCCGCTCGACCGGAACAGCGAAAAAGCCTCCTTCACCTGCCTGCTCCCCTTGCCGTCTTCCGAACCGACGCTGAGCAGGCCGACGCGCGGCGACTCCTTGCCCCGGTAAAACCGTTCGAACGAGGCTCCCAGCGCGCCGAAACTCAGCAACTGCGACGGCTTGCAGTCCACGTTCGCGCCCAAGTCTATGATCGTCGTCTCCGGCGCGAGGCCAATGAACGGCCCGCCAAGCGTCGGGCGCTCCAGCCCCGGGAACAGCCCCAGCGCCAGCGCCGACGCCGCCATCGTCGCGCCCGTGGAGCCCATGCTCACGGCGGCATGCGCCCGCCCCGCCCGCACCAGCCCGACGGCGACCGCGATGGACGCGCGCGGTTTGCTCCGCAGCGCAAGCGCGGGCGGCTCCGCCTCCGAAACGACGCCCTCCGACGGCGCGACGCTGATCGGCAGGCCGCTTGCGCCGTGCTTCGCCAGTTCCGCCTCCACCGCCGCCTCGTCGCCGACGAGCGTCACCGCCGCGCCGCCCTCCCGGGCCGCGATAACCGCGCCCTCCACAGGGACGGCGGGCGCGAAGTCGCCCCCCATCGCGTCGACCGCAATCGTATATTCCGGCACGCAAATCCTCCGGCGCTCAGCCGCTCAGCGGAACCTCCGCCTCGCCTGTGATCACGCTCGCTCCGTCCTGATTCGCAACGACCGCCTCGTAGACCGCGGCGCCGCCCTCTATGCGCTTCAGTGTCCCCGACGCCCGAATCGCGTCGCCCGGGAACACCGGAGCGCGAAAGCGCGCCTTCAGCCGCCCGCCGCTCAGCCACGCTATGCCGAACGACGCGGTCATCATCTCCGACAGCATCGCCAGCGCGAGCATGCCGTGAACGATTGGCCTGCCGTAGGGCGAGCCCCTGGCGAACTCCTCGTCCAAGTGCAGCGGGTTGTGGTCGCCGCTGGCGTCCGCATACTCTACCACTTGCCCCTGAGTGATCAGGCGCGGCGGCGTCTCCAGCCGCTCCGGCGCGCTGCTCATTCGGCGCCCTCCGGAATCGCAAGCGACGTTTTGCCCTCCAGCGCGGTCTCGCCGCCGACCTCCACGCGCAGGTCGAGCGCGAGGAACCGCGTTCCCCGCCGAACGCTGTTCGCCGACACCGACGCGGAGACGCTCGCCTGCGAGCCCGCCGCCACCGGACGCGGAAACGCGAACTCCTGCCCCGTATGGACGGCGCCTGCGGGCAGACGCATCGCCGTCATCGCCTCGGCCAGCGCGAGCGCGGCCACCGCCATCGGCGGAACGACGCCTTCCTCCGCGTAGAGCGCGCAACCGTCGCCGGCGGCTTTGGCGTAGGCCGCCGCCCGCTCCGCCGTAACGGCGACGCGGCGCTCCATCAGCGTTTGTCCGGGCTCCAAATCGCTCAGATCCATCGCAACCGCTTCCGCGCAGCCTGCATAACGTGACCGGACTAACGGTCGCGGACGGCGGCGACCGCGCGGCGGAACGCATCCACCGTCTGCGCTATGTCGTCGTCCGTATGGCAGACGCCGACGTACAACTTGCCCGGCGGCTTGAACACGCCGCAGTCGAGCAAGGCGTTGTCGAAAACGCGGTTCGGGGCTTTGTCCACGAGCGTCGAGCGGTAGTCGAGAATCGGCTGATCGGTGAAGTAGACGTCGAACATTACGTCCACGCCGCTGACGACCGCCGGAAGTTCGGCTTCGTCGCAGAGGCGCTGCAGGGCGTCGCGGAGTGTCGCGGCGCGCCGGTGGTACGCCTCGTAGACCCCGGGCTCGCGGAGGATATCGAGCGTGGCGAGTCCGGCGGCGCAGGCGACGGGGTTGCCGCTCAGCGTGCCGATCTGGGGGATGTGGTCTTCGCGCGCGGAGGCGGGGTCGTAGGCGTCCATAATCTCGCGGCGGGCGGCGACGGCGGCGAGCGGGAACCCTCCGCCGACGATCTTCCCGAATGCGGCGATGTCGGGGGTTACGCCGTAGTATTCCTGCGCGCCCCCGTAGGCGAGGCGGAAGCCGGTAACCACTTCGTCGAACACGAGCAGGACGCCGTAGCGGTCGGCGAGTTCCCGCAGCCCCTGCAGGAATCCCGGCAGCGGCGCGATGACGCGCTGGACGGGCTCGGCGATGATCGCGGCGATTTCGTCGTGATGGCGGTCGAGGATGTCTTCAACGGCGTTGAGGTCGTTGAACGGCGCGACGAGGACGGTTTCTTGAACGGCTTTCGGAACGCCCGCCGAACTGGGCTCGGGCTGCGGGAACGGCGCGGCGCCCGACGGCGCGAGGCTCATCAGCGAGTAGTCGTGCATTCCGTGAAAGCCGCCCTCGAACTTGACGATCTTGTCGCGTTTGCGGAAGGCGCGGGCGAGTTTGAGCGCGTTGTAGGTCGCTTCCGACCCCGTGCTGACGAAGCGGACTTGCTCGGCGCACGGCACGGCTTGGACGACGCGCTCCGCGAGTTCGACGGCGTAGGCGTTCTGTGTGAAGAACGTCGTTCCCTTCGCCATCGCGGCTGTGGCGGCCTCAATGACCTTCGGATGCGCGTGGCCGAGAACCATCGGGCCGGAGCCGAGGAGGTAGTCAATGTACTCGTTGCCGCTGAGGTCGCGGATGCGCGAGCCTGCGCCGTCGCGCGCGACGAAGGCGTGATCGTCGTCGAGGCGCAGGTTGCCGAGCGTCCCTCCGGGCAGCGCGACGGCGGCCCGGTCGAGCATGGCTTGCTCTTCGGCGGAGCGTTTCGGATTCGGCATAGGCGGGGATTGTAGCGCATCGGCGCCCTCCGCGTATCCTGCGCGCGCCTCTTATGGATTCCCGCCCGCGCGGGAATGACGGGGACATAGGGGGGGGCGAGATTCCCGCCTACGCGGGAATGACGGGAACAAGGGGGCGAGGTTCCCGCCTACGCGGGAATTGTAGATGTCAACTAATTCGTTGACAGATCCTGCAAGGCTTGGAGGGGCGTCCTGCCACCCAGACCCTGATGCGGCCTCTCCGTGTTGTAGTACAGCAGGTACTGCCCCAACTCCTCCTTCAACTCCTCCGCCGTCTCAAACGTCGTCCCCTCCAGCACGTCCTCGTTCAGCGTCCGCCAGAACCGCTCCACCTTCCCGTTCGTCTGCGGACGATACGGCCGCGTGTAGCGATGCTTGATCCCCAACTCCACGAGCAGCCGCTCCATCGGATGCCCCGCCGCGTTCCTCCGCGACGCCACCGCCGGAGTCGAGGTAGCGGTTGCATGTGCTTGGCGAAGGTCTGGCGGTTGACGCCGTGGAAGGCGTAGAAGTCCTGGAGGAAGCGGAACTTAGGGTACTTCTTGGCCTTGACGAGGAGGTATTCGCTGATGAGGAAGCGCCACTTCTGAGTGTAGTTGCGCTTGATGGTCCGGTCGTTGCGGTTGTCTCGCATGGTCGTCTCCAGATCGGCCTGTTCGCCAGGCCAATTCTGTCAACGAATTACCTAACATCTACAGGAATGACGGGGCAGGGGCGGGCATGGCGATTAGTGCGCGCGGGCAAGACGGCTGCGCCCCCTCCGCCGCCTACTCCAATATCCCGCGCTTCCGCAGCCAGCGGCGGCCGACGGCGAACGCGGCCCAGGCGAGCGCCCACGCGGCGACGGAGCGGAGCCCGGCCCGCGCGGCGCGGAGTTTCGGCGGCCTCGCGGCCAGCATCATCGCCGCGGCGGCGAGGAAGAGTCCGGCGAATGTCGTGAAGGCGATTTCGTAATCGCCGCTCACGTCCCGTATCCAACCGGCGGCGAGCGGCCCGACCGGGTTGATGAAGGCGGTCATCAGACCCATCTGCCCGCGTATGGCGCCGACGGAGCGCCGCCCGAAGTAGTTCGGCACGACAAGCCGCTGGCAGAGCGTCCATCCCCCCTGCGCGACGCCGAAGACGACGCCGAACGCAATCGCGGCGGGAAGCGTGTAGGCGTTGACGATGATGAGCATCGAAGCGAAGTAGATCAGGGCCACGGCGGCGATGACGTAGCGCACGTGGACGCGGTCCATCACCCAGCCCCAGGGAATGGTCATTACGGCGGAGACCGCGGCGAAGGTGAACACGACGAGCACGGAACTCTCGAACGGAACGCCGCGCGTTTGGAAGTGCGGGGCGGCGTGGAGATTGGTCGCGGTCTGCGCGAAGAACATCGTGGACATCGTGAGGAGGATGAGCCAGAAGGCGGGCGTCCGGCGCGCGGCGGCGGCCGTCCACGCGGCTTCCGGCGGAGCGTCCGGCCTTGCTCCGGCGGCGGAGCCGTCGCGCGAGGCCGCGTCGCCGTCGGGCAGCAGGCCGTAGTCCTCGGGGCGCCGGCGGACGTAGACGAGGGCGGGAACGGTGATGAGCAGAAGCGCGGAGACGGCGAGCAGGCCGTATGCCCAGCGCCAGCTGAGCAGCACGATGAGCGCCGCCGCCGCGAGCGGAACGACGGCCTGCCCGGCGCGCAGGCCGAGCCCGGCGAACGACGTCGCGCGCCCTCGTCTGCGGATGAACCAGTTTGCGATGGCGACGGTCGTGCCGAGTTGCACGCCCGCGATGGCGAACGCTCTGCCCGTTCCGAAGAACAGCCACATTTGCCAGGGGGCTTGGACGAACGCGAGGCCGAGCATACAGCCCGCGAGGATCATTCCAGAGAGCGCCATCAGCGTCCGCGCCCCGTAGCGGTCCATCGCTCTGCCGACGACCGCCGTGAGGATGGAGCCCGCGAAACTGCCGATAGTGAACGAGGCGGAGACTTCCCAGACTTTCCAGCCCGTCGCCTCGCGGATCGGCTCGACCCAGACGCTGAGCACGGGGCCGTAGAAGACGGACGAGGCGAACGAGACGACGAGCGCGGTTCCGGCGATCGCCCAGCCGTAGTAGGCGTCGAACGGCCAGAGGAAGCGGGCGGGCCGCCGGACGGGCGGGCTTGCGGCCACGGGCTAGTTCCGCTCGGGGAGGTGGAAGAAGTCCACGGCGTTCCGGACGATCATCTTGTAGACCTCGTCCTCCGGAACGCCGGCGAAGTTGTGCTCCATCACCATATCGGAATTGGGCCAGTCGGACTCCTGATGCGGGAAGTCGGCGGCCCAGATGAGGCGGTCGACGTTCATCCGGTGGCGCAGTTCGACGCCGGAGCGGTCTTGCTGGAAGCCCCAGTAGAAGCACTCGTTGATCAACTCGCTGGGCATCGCCTTGAGCGGCGTGAAGCCGTTCATCGCCTCCGCCCAATGGATGTGGCGGTTGTAGCGGACGTCGGCGATTTCGAGGAAGAACGGAACCCATCCGATGGAGGTCTCGGCGAGGCAGACGCGCAAGTCGGGGAAGCGGTCGAAGAGGCCGGAGAGAAGGAGTTGGACGGCGTTGGTTCCTCCGCCGCGCGCCGCGAAGCGTTGCACCTGAAACGCGAGTTCGGTGGTGACGCGGTCGTCCTCTTTGGGGTAGTCGAGCAGCCTGCCGCCGCGCGGACCGCTCCGCTCCAACTCCACGTGAATGGAGACGGGCATTTGGAGGTCGAGCGACGCGGCCCAGAAGCGGTCGTCCTCCGGCAAGGGGCGTCCGCCGCCGTTGGGGAACGCGAGCAGTTGCACGCCGGTGAGGCCGGCGGCCTTGCAATGCTCCAGTTCGGCGACGGCGTCGTCGAGGCCGGTGGCGGGGATGGCGCCGATGCCGAGAAGCCTGTCCGGGGCCTCGGCGCAGTACTCCTCGCCGAGCCAGGCGTTCCAGCCGCGGAAGAGGGCTTTGTGCAGGCCGTCGTCTTTCACCTGCACCCAGAGGCGGGGGCCGCAGACGACCGCCGGATAGAGGATCTCGGCGTCCAGCCCGTCCATGCGCTGCTCCTGAACGCGCTGCTGCGGGGGCCCCGTGCCTGGGGTGGACTCGTAGGTCTGCCCGCCGGGATACCAGACGTCGCGCCCTTTGCCGCCGTAGAGGTCCATCGGGTTTTGGGCGGGGCGCAAGTCTTCCAACTGGGTCGCGTCGGCGCCTGTGTCGAGTTTGATGGTGCGGGGCGCGCGGTCGCGGTAGGCGGGCTCGACGCGGTGCGTCCACCGCTCGTTGGGAACTTCCAGGTGGGAGTCGCCGGAGATGCGGGTGTAGGGAGCCATAGGCGCGAGCCTCCTCGCCCTTGCGCGGGCGGGGCGTAGTATAGCGGAGCGGCGAAGCGCCTAGGGGAAGGTTATCCGAAGCGGCGAGGCCATCCGCGCATTAGCGCTAGCGGCGCGCCGCTAGCGCAACTGCAGGGCCCGTTAGCGCAAGGCGGCGCCCGCTGCTATCATAAGAGCGTCCCGCCGCGAGCGGCGGGAATTCTCCCGAAAAGGCGCCGCATGGATTTCAACTACACGTACAAAGTGAGCGCGGCCCCGGACGCGCTGTGGGCGTTCGTCACCGACATTCCGTCGGTCGGCGCGTGCATTCCCGGCGCGTCGGACGTCGCGGAGAGCGGCGGAGCGTACACGGGCACGGTGAAAGTGCGCGTCGGGCCGGTGGCGCTAGGGCTCGCGGGCAGGCTGTCGGTGGATTCGCGCGACGACGCGGCGATGCGCGTCTCGATGACCGGCGAGGGCGCGGACCGCAAGGTGCCGGGCAACGTGCGCGTGAAGATCGAGATGGCGGTGGAGGACGCGGGCGGCGGCGCGAGCAACCTCGTAGTGCGCTCCGACGCGAACATTATGGGCAAACTGGGCGAGTTCGGGCAGGGCATCATCAAGCGCAAGACGGACGGCATTATGCAGGAGTTCGGGCGCAACCTGACGAAGCGCGTGCAAGGCTAGGCGGCGCGCGGCCCCTTGCAACGGGGCGGGGAGAACGACCGATGCGCTGGGAATCGAGCCTCTCGCGCCATAATGACCTCGACGCCGCGCTGGACGAGTGCGCCGCCGTCATCGGCGCGTCGCTCGGCGGGACGGACGCCGCCGACTTCGCGGCCGTGTTCGCGTCGCCGCGCTTCAACCGGCAGGCGGGCGCGCTCGCGGCGGGCGCCGCAGCCCGGTTCCCCAACGCCGCCGTCATCGGCTGCTCCGCCGCAGGCGTCATCGGCTCCGGGCGTGAGGAAGAGGACCAAGCCGCGCTTTCCATCACCGCCGGCGCCCTCCCCGACGTGTCGCTCACGACCTTCCACATCCGCGCCGAAGACCTGCCCTCTCCCGACGCGCCGCCCGACGCTTGGAGCGCCCTCATCGGCGCGCCCCCGGAGGCCGACCCCCACTTCGTCGTGCTCGCCGAGCCTTTCTCGATGGACGGCGAAGCGCTGCTCGCAGGGCTCGACTACGCCTACCCGCGCGCCGTCAAGATCGGCGGGCTCGCCAGCGGCGGCAACCAACTCGCCCCGCACGCCCTCTTCCGCAACGGCGAAACGCACCGCGAGGGCGCGGTCGGCGCCGCCCTCTCCGGCAACGTCGTCATAGACAGCGTCGTCGCGCAGGGATGCCGCCCCATCGGCTCGCCGATGCGCGTAACCGGCGCGGAGGGCAATATGCTCTACACGCTCGACGGCGAATCCTCGCTCGACCGCCTCCGCCGCGTCTACGATTCGCTCCCTCCCCGCGACCAGGAACTCATCCGGCGCAACCTCTTTATGGGCATAGCGATGGACCCGCTCGCGGAGCGCGTCGGCGGAGGGGAGTTCCTCATCCGCAACGTGATGGGCATAGACCCGCGCGCGGGCGCCGTCGCCGTCGCCGCGTCCGTCCGCGAGGGGCAACTCGTCCAATTCCACGTGCGCGACGCCGAGACCTCGGCGGACGACTTGCGCGGCTCGCTCGAAGGCTACGCGACCGCCGCCGGCGAGCGCGGAGCGGCGGGCGCCCTGCTCTTCTCCTGCACCGGACGCGGGCGCCACCTCTACGGCAGACCCGACCACGACACCGACCTCTTCCGCGACGCGCTCGGCTCCCTTCCGCTCGGCGGCTTCTTCTGCAACGGCGAAATCGGCCCCGTCGCCGGAACGACCTACCTGCACGGCTACACCAGTTCGTTCGCCCTCTTCAGGCCGAGAGTCGGCGCCGGGTGATGCGTCAGTCCTGGTGGACGCAGGCAAGTTGACAGGATTGCCTGGCGAACAAATTGTTGTTCCGGCGAAGCGCCGGCGCAAGCAGCGTCCGCCAACGAGAAAAAGGGAGCGGCCGTGCACCTCCCGTCGAGCCGGGCGCCCGCGCGCATAGCCGTTAGGCTGGCGAACTCGAGCCAGGCTTGTCTGCGGCGCCCGGAGCGCGCCGCTAAGCGCTGCTTCCTTCCGGACCTGACGCGGTTCACGGGGCTCCGCCGCGCAGGGCCCGGCTCTCAACATCCGCTGGCCTGACCAGAGGCGGCGAGTCCGGCCCTCTAGGAGGAGTTCAACCCCGCTGAAGCGGATTTCGGGTGCAGGGCACCGCTGGCTCCCCGTCTAGCACGGCCGCCGCCATCCTACGCCCCGAACGGCGGAAGGTCAACGGCTTGCGCTCGTTCAACGCATTAAGGCAATCGCTCAGATTAAGTATGAGAGGTTGTCCAAGAACGTAACGCAAGCGGCGGGATATGCGGGCGGAAACCGGCCTGCCGCCGCCTGCCCGCCCTCGACCGGCTTGATCGGACACGCTCCGCCGAAATACAAGCCTGCGCGGGACTGAGCCGTCCGCCCCGCAAGCGGCGCGGGGGGTCAGGCGCTGCGGAAGATGCGCTCGCGGTAGTAGCGCAACTCCTCGATGCTCTCGTGGATGTCGTCGAGCGCGAGGTGGGAGCGGCGTTTGATTAGGGGGGGCAGGCGCGGATACCAGCGTTTGACGAGTTCCTTGATGGAACTGACGTCCACGATGCGGTAGTTGAGGTAGGCTTCCAAGTCCGGCATTTCGGCGCGCAGGAAGAGCCTGTCCTGATGGACGGAGTTGCCGCAGAGGGGGGCTTCCTTTTCGCCGACCCAGTCGCGCAGGAACTCCAGCGTGCGCCGCTCCGCCTCCGCGACGCTCACCGAAGATAGGCTGACGCGCTCCAGCAGGCCGCTCTCGGTATGCACGCGGAGGCTCCACTCGTCTATGCGGGCCATCTCCTCGTCCGCGCGGGCGACGGCGATCACGGGGCCTTCGGCGAGGACCTCCAAGTCGGCGTCGGTGACGATGGTGGCGATCTCGAGCGCGACGTGGCGTTCGGGGTCGAGTCCGGTCATCTCCATATCTATCCAAACGAGCCTGCCGGAGTTAGCCATGCGAGGCCATCCGCGCTTCCCGCGCCGAGAGCCGGCGCACCGCGCCGGACGGCAGCCCGCCGAGCCGCAGCCCGCCGACGCGCACGCGCTCGAGGCGGAGCGTTCTGCGCCCCACCGCTTGCATCATCAGGCGCACTTCCCTCTTCTTCCCCTCCGCCAACTCGACGGCGTAGCGCGGCTCCCGCTTGCTCGCGGGGGAGACGGCGCGGGCGGTCGCCATGCCGCCTTCGATGGGGACGCCGCGCAGCAGACGGTCGCGGTCGCGAGGGGAAAGCGCGTCGTCCAGGAGGACGTTGTACTCTTTGACGACGCCGTAGCGGGGATGCGTGACGCGCTCGACGAACGCGCCGTCGTTGGAGAGCAGAAGAAGCCCCGTGCTCGCGGCGTCCAGGCGTCCGACGGGGACGAGGCCGGGCGCGCGGAGCGCCTCGGGCACGAGATCGAGGACGACGACGCGTCCGCGGTCGTCGCTCACGGCGGAGATGTAGCCGGGCGGTTTGTTGAGGATGAGATAGACGAGGCCCGCCTCGCTCTGCGGAAGGGGCTTGCCGTTCACGGACACCGCGTCGCCCGGGCCGACGGGGCGGCTGATGGCGAGGGCGGGCTCGCCGTTCACGGTTACGGCGCCCTGCATAATGAGCGCGGCGGCGCGGCGGCGCGAGCCCATGCCGCTCGAGACGAGCCGCTTAACCAGCGGCGTAGAGCCGCCCCGATGCGCGCTTCCGGCAATGATGCTTCCGGCCATTACAAGGAGTAGGGTAGCACACGCGCGGCGCGGCTGATAGAATCGCCCGGCCAATGGGTCAACTGATCGAGAAACTGGAACGCGCCGAGCGAGGGGCCGCGCAGCCGCTCGGCTTCGGTGGCGCCGCCAAACGCCAGAGCGTCGCGCCCGTGCTGTTGCTGGGCGCGGTCGAGGCGGGCGACGCTGCGCAGGCGAAGGCGGTCGCCGCGTCGGGGATAGACGGCGCGCTGATCGCCGCGCTCGGCGCTCAGCGGAAGGCCGCCGTCGAGAAGTCGGCCAAAGCGCTGGGCGAGATGACGTTCGGCGTGTGGACGGAAGAGGGGCGCGACGCGGCGCACGCCGGGGCGGACTTCGAGGTTTTCTCCTCCCCTGCGACGCTTGCGGAGGCAATCGCCGGGGAAGGCCGCACTATCGCGATGCGCGTGGAGCCGGAACTGGACGACGGCTTGCTGCGGACGATTGGCCTGCTGCCCGTGGACGCTTTCCTCGTGACGCTCGCCGCGCCGCTCACCGTCGCGGAACTGATGCGCTTTGGCCGCGTGCGGGGCGCGACCTCGCGGCGCGTGTTCGCGCATTTGCCCGCGCCGCCGTCGAAAGCGGAAGCCGAGCAGTTGCGCGACGTCGGCGCCTCGGCGCTCGTCGTTGACGCGAAGGGGCGGAGCGCGGATGCGTTCCGCGAGACGCTCGCTATGCTGCGGGAACTGCCCCGCAGGTCTCCTCGCGGCCGCGACCGCTCAGGGGCGACGATTCCCCAGCCCGGGCGGACAGAGGCGGCGGGCGCCGCGCCTCCCCCGGACGACGACGATGACGACGACTGGGACGACGATTAGCCGGACGGCGGCGCGCTCCGTCGGGCGTTCGGGACGAGGCGGAAGATGCTGCTGGCGGGAATAAACGGCCTCTTCGACGACCCGTTCGCCGCGTTCGCGTTGTTCACGGCCATCGCGGTTTCGCTGCTCATCGCCATCACGTTCCACGAGGCGGCGCACGCGGTCTCCGCTCAACGGCTGGGGGACGACACGGCGGCGCGTCTGGGGCGCGTGAGCCTCAACCCCAAGCGGCATCTCGATCCGGCGGGCACGGTGATGCTGCTGGTCGCGGGGTTCGGCTGGGGCAAGCCCGTGCCCGTGAATCCCCACCGCTTGCGGAGCGGAATGACGGATATGGCGGTCGTCTCGGCGGCGGGGCCCGCGGCGAACGTCGCGCTCGCGCTCGGGTTCGCGCTGCTCTTCCGCGTCGGCGTCCTCGACGCCGACTCCTTCACCCGTTCGGCGTTGCAATCGTTCGATCCGCTGGCGTGGGCTAGTTGGATCGCGGCGTACAGCGTTCTGCTGAACCTCGTCCTCGCGGTTTTCAACCTCCTGCCCGTGCCGCCGCTGGACGGCGGAGGCATTCTAGAGGGAACCGCGCCGCGCAGTTGTCGGCCCGCAATCGCGCAACTGCAGCGCTACGGCCCCATCGCGCTCATCGGCGTGATCGCCGTATCCATCGCCACGAATCTCAACCCGCTGGGCTTCATCTTCCGTCCGGTCAACACGGTCGCGGGCGCGCTCATCGGCGGATGAGGCGCGGCGGCGGTATGCTGTCAGCGGCGTCCCGTATTGAGAGAGAGAGGAGACGCGGCGATGGCATCTCAGAAGACTCCCGCCCCTACGAAGCCCCCCTACGAGAAGGGCAAGCATGCGGTGGGCCCGGAAGCGTTCCGGCAAATGCAGAATTCGCGGCTTCTGCTGGAGCGCACGCTCCAGGGCGCGCGCGAATTGGACGAGGGCAAGGGCATTCCCTGGGCGGATTTCGTAAAGGAATGCGATGCGAGAGAGCGAGAGGCTGAGGAACGCGCCGCTGGTTGACGCTGTTCTCTCGCCAAGCGACGCGGGTTAGGAAGTCCGCCGCGCTCACCGAGCGGACTTGGCCGAGTGGATCTCGTCCATCATCATTCGCTTCATTGACTCGGCGATGCGCGTCAGGTCGTTCGCGGAGAGACGCGGGCCCATAATCTCGCGCTCGTAGGCGGCGATGACGTTGACGAGCGAGCGGTCGGTGGGAGTGGTGAGCGCCATTGCAAGGAACCTCTTGCCGGAAAGTGCGGAGGAGATGATAACGCAAGGCGGCGAGGGACAGGCGGGCAGTCCGTTGTAATACGAGCGGGTGCAAGCGCGGCAGCCTCCCCCGGCGCGATGGGCTAGAATAGCCCTGCCCCTTCCGGCAGGAGCGGTTCCCAATGCAGAAGACGGTGCGGCGGCCCAAGCGACTGCGCGGCGACCTCACGCCGCCGGGAGACAAGTCAATATCGCATCGCGCGGCGATTTTCAACGCCATCGCCGACGGCGAAGCCCGCATCGAAAACTACGGCTCCGGCGCCGACCTCGCCTCGACGCTCCGCGTGCTGCGCGGCTTGGGCGCGCGGATCGAACGGCATAACGACGGCGCGTTCACGATTCACGGCGGCGCCCTCGCCGAACCGCAGGACACGCTGAACGCCGGCAACAGCGGCACGACGACGCGCCTTATGGCCGGCGTGCTCGCGGGTCAGCCGTTTCTCTCCGTGCTGACGGGCGACCGCTCCATACGCTCCCGCCCGATGGCGCGCATCGTGGAGCCGCTCCGCCTAATGGGCGCGCAAGTGGACGGGCGCGATGGCGGCAGGCTCGCCCCGCTCGCGTTTCGGGGCGGCGCGCTGCGCGGCGTCCGCTACCGGATGCCGGTGGCGTCGGCGCAAGTGAAGAGCGCGCTGCTGCTCGCGGGGCTGTTCGCGGAAGGCGAAACGATTCTCGATCAGCCCGCCGTCTCCCGCGACCATACGGAATTGATGTTCCGCGCAATGGGTGTTCCCGTCGTGGAAGACGGACTGACCGCGCGCGTGAGCCCCGGACGCCTGACTGCGATGGATGTGCGCGTGCCCGCCGACATATCGTCCGCCGCCTACTGGCTCGTCGCGGGCGTCTGCCACCCTGACGCGGAGGCGCGCGCGCGGAACGTCGGCGTGAATCCGACGCGCACCGGCATCCTCGACGCGCTGGCGATGATGGGCGCGGACGTCCGCGTCGAGAACCGGCGCGAGGAGGGAGGCGAGCCCGTCGCCGACCTCGTGGCGCGGTCGAGCGCGTTGCGCGCCGTCGAAATCGGCGGCGACCTCATCCCGCGCCTCGTGGACGAAGTCCCCGTGATTGCGCTGGCGGCCTGCTTCGCGGAAGGGACGACCGTGATCCGCGACGCCGCCGAATTGCGCGTGAAAGAGTCCGACCGCCTGACGGCCACGCGCGTGGAACTTTCGCGCCTCGGGGCGCAAGTCGAGGAACTGGACGACGGCTTGCGGATCACGGGCGGGCGCAAATTGCGCGGCGCGGCGCACAAAACCTACGGCGACCACCGCATCGCAATGACGGCGGGCGTCGCCGGCCTGCTCGCCGAAGGCGAAACGACCATCCGCGCAGCCGAGACCGCCGCCGTGTCGTACCCGACTTTCTGGGACGACCTCGCGTCGCTCGGCGAAGCGTAGTGACCGCCGCCGGGCGCCGCCCGATGCTGATCGTCGCCTCCGGCCCGTCCGGCGCGGGAAAGGACGCCGTGCTCAGCCGCGTCCGCGAACTGCTGCCCAACGTTTTCTTCGCCATAACCGCCACCACGCGCCCGCCGCGCCCCGGCGAGGAGCACGGCGTCCATCACTACTTTCACACGCGGGAGGAGATGGAGAAACTTTGGGCGAGCGGCGAGTTGCTGGAGCGCGCCGAGGTGTACGGGAACCTGTACGGGGCGCCGAAGGCGCCTGTTCGCGCCGCGCTCGCGGAGGGGCGCGACGCCATCGTCCGCGCCGACGTGCAGGGCGCGGCGTCCATTAGGGCGCTTGCCCCGGACGCGCTGCTGATCTTCATCGCGCCGCCGTCGCTCGAGGAATTGGAGCGCCGCCTGCGCGACCGCGGCACGGAGACTGCGGCGAATGTCGCAGTCCGCGTCGAGACCGCCCGCCGGGAGATGCGCGACGCCGCATGGTTCGACGCCGTCGTAGTCAACGAAACCGGCGGAATAGAGGCTGCGGCGCAGCAAATCGTCCGCGTCATCGAGCGGGAGCGGGAGCGCGTTCCCCCGCGCGCGGCGAGCGTGTGAAGGCGGGGCTACTCGAAAATCTCCCGCGCGGGGCAGGAGAAGCCCGGCAGCGCGTCCAAGCCGTCGAGCGCGTCGTTCTCCCCAAGCGCGGCGACGGGATGGCCCTCGCGGTGAACGTCCACGACTCGAGCGTCGGGATGCACGACCCATACGAGACGCGCGCCGTAGCGCAGCCACATCAGCGCCTTGTCGTTGACCGCCGCCCGGCTGTCGCTTGGCGAGACGACCTCCACCACCAGATCGGGGACTACTTCGGCGTAGCCGGGGATGTCCGCGTCGAGCGGGATCTTCTCGGCGGAGAAGTAGGCGATGTCGGGCTCGCGCACAGTGTCCGGGTCGCGCTCCAGCCAAACGCCGGAGTCGGAGCCCACTAACGTTCCGAGTTTCCGGGCTGAACGAAATTGCCGAGGCAGATCGCCAATTTCATTACGATTTTGCCGTGCCTGTGTCCTGCTGGCATCGTCTTGATCAACGCTCCCCGGATGAGTTCGCCGCGAACGCCCTGCGCGTCGAGCCGCAGCAGGTCGTCCGCCGTCAGCAGTTTTCGCGCCAGTTTCGTTTTCGGCTTGGTTGCGGTCGTCATACTCGTTCCTCTTGCTTCTTGGAGACTTCGGCAACCTCGGCGCTCCCGCTTTGGCCTTGCCGGGAGGGGGGCAGGGGGGGTGGATTCCCGCCTACGCGGGAATGACGGTTAGGGTGGATCCCGCCTACGGGGACAAGACGGCCAATTATGCAAGGGCCTTCTTGGACGCGCCGGAATTATAGCAGCCTCGCTCCGCGTTCCCTGCGCTGCGCTTGCGAAAGAATTCTCGCCTCACCGGCTGCGGAGGTCGCCTCCGAACGGCTGAACGAAGTATTTGGTGGGCTGCGCGAGCCTGGCCTGCGCCGCGTCCCAGTCCGGCGGGTCGTCGCTGACGAATTCCACGTAGCAGGAGCCGGGCGCGGCGAACCGCATCGCGCGGGCTTCGGCTTCGGGACGCGCGGCGGAGCCTGCGAACGCGAGCATCGCGTTCCGGTCGTCCCAGACGGTGTAGGAGTAGAACTTGCCGCTCCACCATTTCGCCCGGATGCCGCCGGCGTAGTACCCCTCCGCCTCCCGCGCCTGATGGTAGAGGCGCATTGAGAGGCGCATAAACGGCAGCGTTTGGGCGCAACTCCGCAAGCGCACGTACTCCACGACGTGCACCCGCGGCTTCGCTTCGTAGGATTCGAACGACTGAACCAGCGCCGCGCTCCTGTGCGCTACGACATATGGACGCCGCCGTTGACTTCCAGCAGCGCCCCCGTCGCGTAGGTGGAGAGATCGGAGCAGAAGAAGACGATGGGCCCGACGGCTTCCTCGACCGCCGCCGCGCGCTTCAGCGGAATCAGGTCCAGCGCTTTGTTCCGCGCCGCATCCGGTATGCCCTGCGGCGCCCCGCCGACGTACTCGCTCTGGGACTCCATCGCCCGCGTCATCCGGGTGTCTATGAATCCGAACGCCAGCGAGTTGGCCAGCACGTTGAACATCGCCCCTTCCAGCGCCAGCGTGCGCGTCAGCCCGGCGATGCCCGCCTTCGCCGCCGAGTAGTTTGCCTGCCCCAGGTTGCCGAACCCTGACAGCGAGGAGATCGTTACGATCCGGCGCGCCGGAACCTCCTCGCCGCGCTCCTTCTCTTGCCGCGCGTGCTCCCGCATCACCTTGAAAGCGTCCCGCGCGACCCGGAACGTCCCCCCGAGGTGCACGTTCACGACCGCATGGAACTGCTCGTCCGTCATCCGGTGGATCATGCCGTCCCAGAGGAAGCCCGCCGCAGTGACCACGACGTGCAGACCGCCGAAACGCTCAACGGCGAGCGCGGCCAGCCGCTCCCCTACGTCGGCGTCGGCGACGGACGCCGCGAGCCCGGCGGCGTTCCCTCCCGCCTCCTCGATCAGCCGCAGCGTCTCGTCCAGCGGCCCTTGCTCGAGGTCGTTCGCCACGACGCTGGCGCCCTCTTTCGCCAGCCGGAGGGCGACCCCTTGCCCGATGCCGCGCCCCGCCCCGGTTACGATGGCCACGCGGCCTGCGATGCCTTCCACCATTCGTTGCTCTCCCTTGCTCTCGATTCGCGCCGCCGCCATTGTACTCCGCCGCGCTTGGGCCGGCGTCACGCTCGCAGGGCGCAGACCCACAGGAACATTGGGCGGTCGTCATCGGCGTAGGGGTAGTCAACGCGCTGGGAAGCGAATCCCGCCTCGCGCAGCAGCCGCTCCCACGCCGCGATGGGGAACAGGCCCGTCACGTGCTGATCGACCTCCACGCGCAGTTCTCCGCCCTCGTTGAGAAAGAACACATAGGCGGTCTCGGCTCGCGTGTCCGTCGGATCGGCGTCGGTCGAGTACTCGACGTAGGTCAGTTCCTTGGCGGTCTCGGCTCGCGTGTCCGTCGGATCGGCGTCGGTCGAGCACTCGACGTAGGTCAGTTCCTTGGCGGTCTCGGCTCGCGTGTCCGTTGGATCGGCGTCGGTCGAGCACTCGACGTAGGTCAGTTCCCTGCCGGCCGCGCGCCGCGTTTCGTGGCGGACGCGCGGGGGATCGAACGTTTCCGCGTAGTCGTCGGGCGCCGCCAGCAGCAAGCCGCCCGGTCGGAGATGCGCCCGCGCCGTTGCGAACGCCGCCAGCAGGTCGGCCTCCGTCGTCATATAGGAAATCGCGTCGTGGATGAGAACGGCGTCGAACGTCTCGTCCAATCGGACGGAGCGCATATCGCCAACGTGATGCGAAACGCCCGGGTTCAGACGGCGCGAATGGCCGAGCATCGTCTCGGAGAGGTCGACCGCCGCCGCGTCGAACCGATCTCCCTCGCCTCCGATGATCTGATGGAGGTGATGCCCGCCTCCCGTTCCCAGATCGAGAAAGCGGATTCGCCCCGGGCCGAGCCGCGCGCGCAGTTCCCGCCGCCAGCGCTCGCCTTCGTCCGCGTAATCCTCCGGCGGGCTCATCAGCGGCCACAGATAGGCGAGGTCGTCGTAGAGGCGGGGCGTCGCGGCATTCATCGCGCCGCGATGATACGCCGCTCACCGCCGGGAAAGCAGGGGAAGCGGGGCTACTGAGCGGCGGCGTTGAGCCGCTTCATCAGGCGCGACTTGCCGCGCGCGGCGGCGTTGCGATGGAGAATGCCTTTGGTGACGGCGCGGTCGAGTTTGCTGGCCGCCGCGTGGACGGCTGGACCGGCCTCGTCTCCGCCGCTCCGAAGCGCGCGGAGCGCTTTCTTCACCGCAGTGCGCGTGATGGATCGCACGCGGCGATTGACGAGGCGGCGGCGTTCCTGAACTCTGGCTGTCTTTATCGCTGGCATAACACTCCCTGCGCGCGCCGATCTTCCGGGCGTTTGGGGGCTATTATCGCCTATAGCGGGGCGTTTGACTAGCCCGCCTTCCCCGCCTCGTCCGCCCGCTGCGCCCGCTTTCGCTGTTTCGCCCCCGCGCTCACGGCTCGTGAAAGGCGCGCGGTTGCGCGGCGGCGCGCTTTGCGGTAAACAGGGCGGTGCGCTTATGACTTCATCTACCGCCGCATCGTTCGCAGAGGCGTCCCTTTGGACGCGCCGTTCCCCGCCGCGTTCCGCCAGCGCCCCCGGCCGCCCGCCGGACGCGCAGGCGCGCTGAGCGAGCGTCGTGCGGCGCGGCGGAACGCGGCGGTCGGCCTACGCGACGCGCGACCTCACGACGGGGGACGCGCGGCGCAACCTGTGGTTCCTCGCCTGGCCGCAAATGGTGGCCGGGCTCTTCAACGCATCCGATCAGATCGTCGACATCTTCTGGGCGGGGCGCGTCGCCGGATTCGGGGCGATCGGCGGCATTGGCGTCGCGCAGGCTTACGGCCAACTCATCATGATGGCGCGGATGGGGCTGGACGTCGGCATGCAGGCCGTCATCGCCCGCGCCGTCGGAGCGCGGGACATCGCCCTCGCCAATCACGCGATGCTCCAGGCGTTCACGCTCACCGCGCTGCTGTCGGTCGCGCTCACGGCTCTCGGGGTGGCGTTCGCTCCGCTCTTGCTGCGCCTCGTCGGTGTGAGCGAGGCGGCGACGGCGGTCGCGGCGTCGTATCTGCAATATCAATTCGTCTCCGCGGGCGTGCAGAGTTTCCGGCAGACGACGGGCGCGGCCTTGCAGGCGTCGGGCGACTCGCTCACGCCTATGAAGTCCACCATTGCGTCGCGCGTGCTGCATCTGGTCATCACGCCGTTCCTGATCTTCGGATGGCTGGGCTTGCCGGAGATGGGTATCGCGGGGGCGGCGGCGGCGAACGCTGCGGCGCAGGTCGTGGGCGTCGTTTGGAACTTCCAAGTTCTCGCGTCCGGCTCGTCGCGGCTGCGGCTCTCGCTTCGCGGCTACCGCCTCGACTTTCCGTTGATGGGGCGCATCATCCGCATCGGCGGGCCCGCCACCGCGACGCAGATGGAGCGGGGAGTATCGGAGATGGCGCTCATCCGGCTGGTCTCGCCGTTCGGCGACGCCGCGCTCGCCGCCTACGCGCTGACGCGGCGGCTGGAGCGGCTCACCAACATCGGCAGCCAGGGGATGGGGCGCGCGTCCGGAGCGCTGGTGGGGCAGAACCTCGGCGCGGGGCAGCCGGAGCGCGCCCGCAGCACGGTGAAATGGGCGGTCGGGTACGTGCTGGTCATACGCGGCTTTGCGGGGGCGCTGCTCATCGCCTTCCCCGCCTTCTTCATCGGCCTATTTTCCGGCGACCTTGCGTTCATCGCCGCCGCCGTCGTCTGGCTGCGGATACAAGCGGTCTCGGGCGTGTTTCTCGGCGGCGGGCAAGTTTTCCAGCAATCGTTCAACGTCGCGGGCGACACGCTGGCGCCGATGCTGGTGACGTTCCTCAGTATGTGGCTGCTGGAGATACCGCTGGCGTTCGCGCTATCGCGCTGGACGCCGCTCGCGGAATTGGGCGTCGCCGTCGCCATCGCCGCCGCGATGGTCGCCCGATTCGCGCTCTACGGGGGCTACTATTTCACCGACAGGTGGCTGCGCGCCCGCGTGCTGCCCCGCTCCGCCTCGGACGGCGGCGGCGATCCGCCGGAAGCGCCGGCGGGGCGGTGAGGGCTCACGCCCGCGCGCTTCGCGGAACGCTCCCCCCATTGACGGCGCGCGCGCGCAAGCGTACCTTTGCGCTCTGACCCGCGCGGCGCGTTCATTGCGCGGCGACCCGGCGACCCGGCAATGCGGCGATTCGGCAAGGAGGAGACGCGATGACGATGAACTACGACCCGGCTCACGCGCCCGTTTTCGAGCGCATAGACGCCTACGAGGAGTGGCAGAAGAACGAGGACGTGAAACTCCACGGCGGCCTCTACATCCGCGACCTCTACGCGCTGGAGTTGGAGCCCTGGCCCCGCTTCGGCTGCGACGGGGCCGTCGTCTACCTCGACGGCGACGAGGAGACCGACGAGCACGTGTTCGAGATCGGCCCGGCGGGCAAGACGAACCCCTGCAGGCACATGTACAACGAGGTGATCTACATTCTCAACGGGCGCGGCGCGACTTCCGTGTGGTACGACGACGAGCGCAAGCAGACGTTCGAGTGGAACGAGGGCGCGTACTTCTCCATTCCGATGAACGCCTGGTACCAGCACTTCAACGGCAGCGGCTCGGAGCCGACGCGGATGGTGTCCGTAACCAACCTGCCCGGGATGGCCCGCCGCTTCATCGCGCCCGAGTTCATCTGGGACAACCCGTTCGTCTTCCCCGACCGGCTGACCGCAGAGGAGGGCTGGGCCGCGGGATCCGGCTCGATGTACAAGGGGCGGGTGTGGGAGACGAACTTCTTGCCGGACGCGGCGAATATGCCGATGCCGGACTGGCACGAGCGCGGGGCGGGCGGCACGAACATTATGCTCTCGCTGGCCGACAACACGGTGTCGTCGCACATCTCGGAATTCCCGGTGGGCACTTACAAGAAGGCGCACCGGCACGGCCCCGGCGCGCACCTGCTCATCACGGGCGGCGTCGGCTTCGCGCTCGTCTGGAAAGAAGAGGATATGTCCGACCTCGTGAAGGCGGACTGGCAGCGCGGGAGCCTCTACCTGCCGACGCAGGACTCGGAGAACGAGTACTTCCACCAGCACTTCAACGTCGGCACGACGCCCGCGCGCTACATCAATATGAGCCCCTCCAACTCGCGGAAGTACGCCTACCGGCGCGGGATCAACGACCCGGCGAAGCAGGGCGAGATTCGCGCGATGGTGAGCATCAAAGAGGGCGGCATCCAGTTGGAGTACGAAGACGAGGACCCTCGCGTGCACCGCATCTTCGAGGAGGATCTGGCGAAGCACGGGCAGGAATGCCGGATGAAGAACCTCGTCGCGGGCTGCACGGGCGTCCCCGGCCCCGAAAACAAGAAGGGGGAACTCAAGGCTTGGGACTAGGGCGGAAGGGCTAACGCTGCCTGCCGCCCGCCGCGAATGGGAAGGAAATGACGGCGGAGGCGCAACCGAATAATGAGCGCGGGATGAAGCGGCGCATAGCGAACGTTGCCCGAAGGCGGGCGGCTAGGAGTCGTCCGTAAATGCAACCCTACCGCGGCATAGACCTGCTGAACATCGAAGCGCAACTCACCGACGAGGAGCGGCAAGCGCGCGACGCCGTCCGCGCGTTCGTCGAGGCCGAGGCGCTGCCCGCCGTGATTCCGTGCTTCCGCGAGGGAACGTTCCCCGCCGCGCTCATCCCGCGCATGGGCGAACTGGGGATATTCGGAGCGCACCTGGAGGGCTACGGCTGCGCGGGCGTCGGCCCCGTCGCCTACGGCCTCATTATGCAGGAACTGGAGCGCGCCGACTCCGGCTTCCGCTCGTTCGCGTCCGTCCAATCGTCGCTGGCGATGACCGCGATTCACTCGTTCGGAACGGAGGAGCAGCGCGAGCGCTATCTGCCCGATATGGCGGCGGGGCGCCTGCTCGGCGCGTTCGGCCTCACGGAAGCCGACCACGGCTCCGACGCGGGCGCGATGGAGACGCGCGCCAGAACGTCGAGCGGCGGCTACGTCCTCGACGGCGGCAAAATGTGGATCACGAACGCGGGCGTCGCCGGCGTGATCGTCGTCTGGGCCAAATTGGACGGCGCCGTGCGCGGCTTCCTCGTCGACGCGTCGCTGCCCGGCGTGCGGACGGAGGACATCCGCAACAAACTCTCGATGCGGATGAGCGTGACGAGCGCGCTCTTTCTCGACGGCGTGGAGGTCGGCGGAGACGCGCTGCTGCCCGGGACGCGGGGGCTCGGCTCCGCGCTGGAATGCCTGAACGCGGCGCGCTACAGCATCGCGTGGGGCGTCTGCGGCGCGGCGGGCGATTGCCTCCATACCGCCATTGAGTACACGAAAGAGCGCGAGCAATTCGGACGCCCGCTGGCGTCGTTCCAACTCGTGCAGCAGAAACTCGCGGATATGGCGACGGCGCTCTCGAAAGCCCAACTCCTCGCGCTGCAACTGGGCCGCCTCAAAGCGGCGGGCGCGCTCCACTGGTCGCACGTCAGCATGGCGAAGCAAGGCAACACGCGCGCCGCGCTGGAGATTGCGCGAACCTCCCGCGACTTGCTGGGCGCCGCGGGCATCACGGACGACCTCCCTCCGATGCGCCACGCGATGAATCTGGAAACGGTGCACACCTACGAAGGCACGGAGCATATGCACCAACTGATCCTGGGCCGTCACCTCACGGGGCTCAACGCGATTTCGTGAATGGGCCGCGCCGGAAGACAGGCGCCGCCTTGCCGTAATTCGCTTCCGCGCTGCTCAGAGCGGAAAGGTCCGCAGGCGAGGCGCGGACGGAGAACTTGGCGGCCTGGCGCCGGCGGACTAATGGGGGAGGGGGAAGAGGCGTGGCGGTCCCGCGCGCGGGATTAGCCGTCCGGCGGTTGCAACTCCCGCTTGCGATTAGATAGAGTACCCTAGAGGCGATCCCCGGCGGGGGCGCGCCGGATAATCGGCGAGGAGAAGAAGCCATGGAATGCAATGCCACACGAGAGGGGGCCAACCTGTTCATCGCGGTGGACGGGCGCGTGGACGGCACGAACGCCAGCGAGTTCCAGGAGGCTCTCGAAGGCGTGATCGAGGAGAGCGACAGGCTGGTGGTGCTCGACTTGGGCGCGCTGTCCTACGTCAGCAGCGCGGGGCTCCGGGTCGTGCTGCTGGTCGCCAAGGAACTCCAGCGGCAGAGCGCGAAACTGGCGGTCTGCTCGCTCTCGGACACCGTGAAAGAGGTGTTCACGATCAGCGGGTTCGACAAGATCATCCCCGTGCACGGCACGCGCCAAGAAGCGCTCGAGGCGTCGTAGCGGGGAGCGTCCGCGTTCGCGGGGGCGGCGGACGCCGCGGCGGCGGGGAGAGATAAGGAGCAGCGGGCCCGATGGCGGAAAAGTACAAAATCCTTGTGGTGGACGACGAGGCCGACGTGGAGCCGCTGGTGCTGCAGCGCATGCGCCGGCAGATTCGGGACGGGCGGTACGAGTTCGTTTTCGCGCGCAACGGGGTGGAGGCGCTGAAGGCGCTGAGCGACGACCAGGACATCGACATGGTCGTCTCGGACATCAATATGCCGCTGATGGACGGGCTCACGCTTTTGGAGCAGATCCCGAAGGTGGACCCGAACATCCGCTCCGTGATCATCTCGGCCTACGGCGATATGAAGAACATCCGCACGGCGATGAACCGCGGGGCGTTCGACTTCGTCACCAAGCCTCTGGATTTCGAGGACCTGCAACTCACGATAGACCGCACGCTGGACAATATGGAGGCGTGGAAGGAGGCGTTGAGTTCGCGCGATATGCTGGTCTCCATTCAGAAGGAACTGGACGTGGCGAGTTCGATGCAGCAGTCCATCTTGCCCACGCAGTTTCCGCAGACCGAGCAGTACGAGACGTTCGGGAGCATGGAGCCGGCGCGCAACGTGGGGGGGGACTTCTTCGACGTGGTGCGGCTGGGCAACGGGCTCGTCGGACTCGCGGCGGCGGACGTCTCGGACAAGGGTGTCCCGGCGGCGTTGTTTATGATGTCCAGCCGGACGCTTCTGAAGGGGACGGCGCTTGGGCTGGGCCAGCCCGGCGCGGTTCTGAAAGAGGTCAACGACCTGCTCGGGCAGGACAACGCGACGGCGATGTTCGTCACGCTCGTTTACGCGGTCTACGACCCGGTCACCGGGAACTTCACCTACGCCAACGGGGGGCACAACCCGCCGCTGCTCGTTCACTCCGACGGCGGCTCCGAGTATCTGGCGACGACGGGGGGCATCGCGCTGGGCGTCGCGCCGGGCATGTCCTACGACGAGCGGACGGTGACGCTCGCGCCGGGGGACGCGGTGATTATGTACACGGACGGGGTCACCGAGGCGATGAACGCGGCGGACGAACTGTTCGGAGAGGCGCGGCTGCAGGAGGTCTTCAGGCAGTCGCCCCCCCGGGATCCGCAGTCGGCGGCGCGCGCCGTGTTCGAGGCCGTGCACGCCTTCGCCGGAGGCATTAAGCAGTCCGACGACATCACCTGCCTCGTGTTGCGCCGCAAAGGATAGGCGTTGACCGCGCGGCTGGAAATCACAATGGAGACGCGGGAGGAGGAGTTGCAACGGCTCGCCTCCGCCGTTGACCGCTTGGCCGCGGATGACGGCTGGCCCGAAAGCCTCGCTTTCAAGGTCAACCTCATCCTCGAGGAGTTGGCGCTCAACGTCATTCGCTACGGGCACGACGAGGAAGGGCTGCACGAGGTGGACATCCGCATCGTCTCCCGCGCCGACGGATTGACGATTGAGATGACGGACGACGGGCGGCCTTTCGATCCGCTCACGGACGCCGCCGCGCCCGACTTGGACGCATCGGTGGAAGACCGGCGCATCGGAGGGCTGGGGATTCACCTCACGCGCTCGATGACGTCGGAGATGCGTTACCGGCGCGAGGATGGGAAGAATTGCCTGACGCTGACGCTGGCGAGGGGTGAATGAGACGGACGCGGCGCTCGCGGGGGGGCTTGCGAATTCGCGGCGCGCTCGGAATTCTCGCGGCGCTGGGAGCCGCGCTGAGCCTCGTCGGTTGCGCGGGCGAGCCCGCGTCCACCCCAACGCCGGTTCCCGTTCCGTCCCCCACCGCCGAGCCCACCGCCGAGCCGCAGGATCCGGGCGTCGGCGACGACCGCATCCTCATCGGCCAGTCCGCCGCGTTCTCCGGCCCGGCGGGGGAACTGGGCGTCAATATGCGTATGGGGATTCAGGCGGCGTTCCACGAAGCGAACGAAGAGGGAGGAATTCACGGGCGCGCGCTGGAACTGCGTTCGCTGGACGATTCCTACGAGCCGGAACTCGCCATAGCGAACACCCGGACGCTCATCGAGGACGAGGGCGTCTTTATGCTGCTGGGCGCCGTTGGGACGCCGACCTCGCGCTCGGCGGTTCCGGTGGCGCAGGCGGCGGGCGCGCCCTACATCGCGCCGTTCACGGGCGCCGGATTTCTGCGGAACCCCGATCTGAGCAGCGTCGTCAATCTTCGCGCGTCCTATAACCAAGAGACCGAGGAGATGGTCGCCCGGCTAACGGAAGACTTGGGCATTCTGCGTATCGCGGTGCTCTATCAAGACGACTCGTTCGGGCGAGCGGGGTACGCTGGCGCGCTCGCGGCGCTGGAGCGGCGCGACTTGGAGCCGGTCGCGGTGGGGCTCTACCCCCGCAACACGACGGCGGTGAAAGTGGCGCTGCTGGACATTCAGCGCGTGGAGCCGGAAGCCGTGATTCTGGTCGGAGCGTACGGGCCGCTTTCGTCGCTCATTCTGTGGGCGCGGCGGCTGGGGCTGGACACGGAGTTCGTCAACATTTCGTTCGTGGGCAGCAACGCGCTGGCGCAGGAACTGGGGCCGGATGGCGCAGGCGTGTTCGTCACGCAGGTGGTGCCCTTCCCGTGGGACCGCTCGCAAGACATCGTAGCGTCCTACCGGCGGACGCTCGCCGCGTATGATCCGAGTTCGACCGCCGGGTTCGTGTCGCTGGAGGGCTACTTGGCCGGGCGGCTCGCCATAGCGGGGCTGCAAGCCTGCGGGCCCCGCCTCTCGCGCGATTGCTTCCTGAAGAGCCTGCGAAGTTCGGAAAGCGTGGACTTGGACGGATTCGAACTCCGCTACGGCGAGCAGGACAACCAGGGATCCGATCAGGTGTTCCTGACGGTGATCGGGTCGGACGGACGCTACTATCCGATAGAGCGGATGGGAGACTGGCATCCATGATTCGCTGGGTATCCAACGTCTTCTCCCGGATGTCCACCCAGTTCCAACTGGTGATCGGCGGGGCGGCGGCGCTGACGCTGGCCGCGAGCCTCGTCGGATGGTTCTCCATCAACCGCGTGAGCGACGTGCAGAGCCGGGTGAACGAGGGGAGTCTGCCGGAGATCACGGCGGCGTTCCTCGTCACGGAGTACGCCGCAGGGCTCGTGGCGGCGGCGCCGCGCCTCACCACGGCGGCGGCGCAGCCGGACTTGGACCTAGTCGCCGCGGACATTGACCGCCAATACCGGGCGTTCGAGGAGCAACTGGCGGTTTTGGAAGGAAGCGGCGCCGAAGGAAACGCGGAGCGCGTGAGCCGCATTCGCGGGTACGGCGACACGCTCATATCCAGCATCAACGAAATAGAGAGCGCGACCCCGGAGACGTTCGATCTGGCGGCGCGGGAAGAGACGCTCCGGGTCGGCTTGACCGCCGCGCAGGACGCAGTGGACGCGGCGCTGATTCCCTCCATAGACGATCAGTTCTTCTACCTGGTTACGGGATACCGCGCGATCGACGAGCCGCAAGACGCGAGCGAGGACTATTTCACGGCGGAGCAGTTGAACCGCTTCCGGCATCTGTCCGATCTGCACACGGACGCGACGTCCGCCGCGCAGGTGCTGGCGAGCGCGTTCACGGTGTCGGACGCCGCGCAGGTCGAACCGCTGAGGGAGCGGTTCGAGGCGGCGGCGGGCCGCATTCAGAACACGTTCGCCGTTTATCAAGACCCGGCGGCGCAGTTCGAACTCGTCCCGATCTTGGACAGCCTCATCCAATTGGGATCCGGCGACGGGAGCGCGTTCAACCTCGTGGAGCGGCAACTCACGCTGGCCGCGAGTCAGCGCGAACTGCTGGCGCGGAACAACGACCTCGCGCTGCAGTTGACGGAGGAAGTGGAGACGCTCGTGAGCGCGGCCAACGCGCGCGCGGCGGACGCGACGCTCGCATCGGGGCAAGCGGTGCGCTCGGGGCTCGTGTGGCTGCTCGTCATCGGCTCCCTCAGCATCGGCGGCGCGCTGCTGGTGGACTGGCTCTTCGTGTACCGCGTGCTGCTGAGGCGCCTGGCGTCTCTGTCCGACCGTATGCGGCGCATGGCCGGCGGCGACCTCGAGGAAGAGGTGGAGGTGAAGGGGCGCGACGAAATTGCGGATATGGCGACCGCGCTCGAGAAGTTCCGCCAGAACGCGCTGGAGGTGCAGCGGCTCAACCTCGTGGAACTGATGGCGAAGGAACTCGAAGAGAAGAACGCGACGCTCGACCAGCAGAAGGACGCCCTGGAGGAAGCGCTCGCCGAACTGGGCAAGGCGCAGGATCAGATCGTGATGCGCGAAAAACTCGCGGAACTGGGCTCGCTCACGGCGGGCGTCGCCCACGAAATCCGCAATCCCCTCAACTTCGTCAAAAACTTCTCCGAGTCGTCCGCGGAACTGCTGGAGGAGTTGAACGAGATTCTCCAGGAGGGCAGCGAACAGTTGACGGAGAAGCAGCGCAAAGACATCGATGACATCTCCCAAGACCTCATCGGCAACCTGGAGCGCATCCGTTCGCACGGCGAACGGGCGAACCGCATCGTGCAGGATATGCTGATGATGGGCCGCGGCGGCGGCGAGTCGCGCCCCATCGTCATCAACGACCTCCTCCACGAGCACGCCCTGCTCGCCTATCACAGCGCGCGGGCGCTCGACCCGGACTTCCAACTGGACCTGCGCGAGGAACTCGACGCGGACGCGGGAGAGATCGAGGTCGTCCCCGAGGATATGGGGCGCGTCTTCCTCAATATGGTGTCCAACGCCTGCTACGCGACGGACCAGATGCGGCGCGAGCGGCGCGGCGCGGCGCAAGGCGAACCCTATATGCCCACGCTGACGCTGGGCACGCAGCGCGGAGAGGACGCAATCGTGATCCGCATCCGCGACAACGGCGGCGGCATCCCCGACGAGATCAAAGAGAAGATATTCAACCCCTTCTTCACGACGAAGCCGACCGACAAGGGCACCGGGCTGGGTCTCGCGCTCTCGAACGACATCGTGCGGAAACACGGAGGCGCAATTGAGGTAGAATCCGAGCCCGGCGCCTACACGGAAATGGTCGTCACCTTGCCGCTCTCGCCCCCGGAGCACGCGGGGAGCACGGCCGAGGACGAGGAACCCGCCGCTCCGGAGGAGTCGCCGGGGCCGGATGGGGAAGACGAAGGCTGACCGCGGGAAGGGCTGCATTGGACTTCGACGGCTACAACCTGGACTTCTACGACGAGATGCTGCTGCCGGACGGCTCGCCTCGGGAGCACTGCCGCCCCCTCTACGACGCGCTGCGCGAACTCTCGCCGGAGCGGATGAAGAGCATCCAGGACGGCGTGTCGCGCGCGTTCCTGCACGAGGGCATCTTCTTTATGGTCTACGGCGACGAGGTGTCGCAGGAGCGCATTATGCCGGTGGACTGCGTCCCCCGCGTCGTCCCGGCCGCCGAGTGGCGCCATATCGAGCAAGGACTGACGCAGCGGCTGAACGCGCTCAACAAGTTCCTGCACGACATCTACGGCGAGGCGCGCGTCATCGCCGACGGCGTGATTCCCGCCGACCTCGTCTACGAGTGCCCCCAGTTCCGCCCGGAGATGCAAGGCTACGCGGGCCCCGAGGGATCGTGGGCGACGCTCTGCGGAAGCGACATCGTGCGGACGGCGGAAGGATTCCGCGTGCTCGAGGACAACCTCCGCTCGCCGTCAGGGATGTCGTATATGGTCGCCACGCGAAACGCGGTGAAGGCGGGCTTCCGCCGGCTATACCGCGCCTCCCGCGTGCGGGAGGTCGCGGACTGCGGGCGCTTGCTGCGCGCGACGTTCCGCGAACTCGACCCGCAAGGCCGCCCCGACCCAACCGTCGCGCTCCTCACGCCCGGCGTGCACAACGCCGCGTTCTACGAGCACGTGTTCCTTGCCCGCGAAATCGGCGCCGAACTCGTCGAGGGACGCGACCTCCTGACGCGCGACGGGTTCCTCTATATGCGGACGACCCAGGGCCTCCGCCGCGTGGACGTTCTCTACCGCCGCATAGACGATCTCTTCCTCGACCCCAACGTCTTCCGCCCCGACTCCTCGCTCGGCGTCCCCGGTCTGCTGGACGCCTGCAAGCGCGGGAACCTCACGCTGATCAACACGCCCGGGTCCGGCGTCGCCGACGACAAGAGCGTCTATCCCTACGTGCCCGATATGATCCGCTACTACCTGAGCGAGGAGCCGATGCTGGCGAACGTGGAGACCCGCCTCTGCCGCCGCCAGGAAGACCTGGAGTACACGCTGGACAACCTGGACAAACTCGTCGTCAAGAAGGTGGGCGAGTCCGGCGGCTACGGAATGCTCGTCGGCCCGCACGCGACGCCGGAGGAGCGCGACGACTACGCGAAGCAGGTGCGCATGAATCCGGCGGACTTCATCTCCCAGCCCGTGCTCGCGTTCTCCCGCGCGCCGTGCCTCGTCGAGGGAGCGATGGAGCCCCGCCACGTCGACTTGCGCCCGTTCGTTATGCAAGGGCGCGAGACGCGCGTCGTCGCAGGAGCCTTCTCCCGCGTCGCCCTGCGGCGGGGAAGCCTCGTCGTGAACTCCAGCCAGGGCGGCGGCGGCAAAGACGTCTGGGTTTTGGAGGAGTAGGCGCCTATGCTCTCGCGCAGCGCGGAAGGTTTGTACTGGATGGGCCGCTACTTGGAGCGGACGGGGTTCATCTGCCGCCTCCTGCAACTCCAAGCGGAGGCGCTCGTGGACAGGCCCGCCCGCGACATCCACGCCGGATGGCGCAGGCTCTACGCGAGCATCGGCCGCGAGCCCCCGGGCGGCGACCTCGGCGACGCCGAAAGCGACGACTTCACGCTCGCCGACTCCTACACGCTCGCGGGCGACCTCACGTTCGAGCGCTCCAACCCCGACTCCGTGTGGAACTGCTTCGCGCAGAGCCGCGAGAACGCCCGCCAGATGCGCCACTGCGTCAGCGCCGAGGTGTGGCAGCGCCTGAACCTCGCGTACCTCCGTATCCGGGATATGGACGAGCCCGACATCTGGGCGGAGTCGCCGGAGAAGTTCTACGCGGGAATGACCGCCGAAGTCGCCGCGATAGAAGGCGCGGCCTCCGCGACGATTTACCGCGACGAGGGCTGGCGGTTCCTCGCGCTCGGGCGCGCCCTGGAGCGGGCGCAGTCCTCCTGCGCGCTGCTGCTGGCGCAGACCGAGATCGACGAGGAAGCCGGAACGGCGGACGCCGATACGGATTGGGGCTGCCTGCTGAAAGCGCTGCACGCGCTCGAGCCCTATCAGTTGCGCTACGGCGTCGCCGTCGAGCCCGGCGCCGCGCTCGACCTCATCGTAACCGACCCGCTGCTGCCCGGCTCGCTCGCCCGCCTCTTCGACGCGCTCGAAGGGGAGACCGAGGCGCTCGCCGCCGGCCCCGCCGCGGACGCGGGCGCCGCGGCGCGCCGCGCCGCCGGACGGCTCAGCGCGCTCGTCAAGCATCACTGGCCGGACAGCGGCGACCGCCTCGCCTTGCTGCGCGCCGCGAGCGACCAGTCGCTCGAACTGCACGGCCTGCTCGCGTCCGCCTACTTCGCCTACGCAGCCTAACCCCGCCGTCCGCCCCCATGTCCCATCATTCCCGCCCTTGCGTCCGAGATTCCCGCGTAGGAGGGAATCTCGCCCCCATGTCCCGTCATTCCCGCCCCCTACCGTCATTCCCGCGTAGGCGGGAATCTCGCCCCTGACGTGGCGCGCAGCGCATCGTCCCGCCCCTTGCCCCGTCATTCCCGCGAAAGCGGGAACCTACTAGGCCCCTTATCGTCATTCCCGCGTAGGCGGGATTCCCGCCTCCCCTTTGCCCCGTCATTCCCGCGTAGGCGGGAATCCCGCCTCCCCTTTGCCCCGTCATTCCCGCGTAGGCGGGAATCCCGCCTCCCCTTTGCCCCGTCATTCCCGCGTAGGCGGGAATCCCGCCTCCCCTTTGCCCCGTCATTCCCGCGTAGGCGGGAATCCCGCCCCCTGTCCCGAAGCGGGGAACCTACTGGAAGCGCCTCACGCAGGCAGGAGCCTCCCCCGCCACGTCATTCCCGCGAAGCGGGAACCTACTGGAAGCGCCCCGCGCAGGCGGGACTCGCCTCCTCGTGTTGTCGAACGGCGGCGCAAGGCATAAGATGCCGCTTGCCGGAATCCGAACGCCGAGAGGTGAGCCGCCGTGAGCGCCCTGATCAGCAAGTCGCACAGCCCCGTCTACACGACGCGCGGCCTCGTGGGCTCCGCGTCGCCGCAGGCGGGCGCGGCTTGCGGAATTTGCGCGTGGTAGAATCGCGCTCAATCTTTTCGAGCGGAGGCGGAATGAGCGGCGCGGACGGAACGAAAGTCGGCTCGGTTCAGTATCAGGCCGTTGACGGCGCGTACTTCGAAAAACGCGGACTGCGCCGCTACGCGGGAGCGTGGTCGCTGTGGGCGCTGGGCGTAGGCGCGGTTATCTCAGGCGACTTCTTCGGCTGGAACTTCGGCCTGTCCGCCGGAGGCTTCGGCGGCCTGCTCATAGCGACAGGCATCATCGCGCTGATGTACCTCTTCATAGCCTACTCCATCGCGGAGATGTCGCCCGCCTTGCCGCACACGGGCGGCGCGTACTCCTTCGCCCGAACCGCGATGGGGCCGTGGGGCGGCTTCGTAACCGGGCTGGCCGAGACGATAGAGTACGTGCTGACCCCGGCGGTCATCGTAGTCGCAATCGGGACCTACGCCGGCCATGCGATCAACGACCTGTTCGGCCTCGACGTTCCCGCGCCGGTGTGGTGGCTGCTGTTCTACGCCGTTTTCGTAGGAGTCAACGTTATGGGAGCGCGGGCGGCGTTCCGCCTGGCGGTTGTCATTACGTTCCTCGCGCTCGGCATCCTAGCCGTGTTCTGGATCGGAGCGATTCCCCTCTTTGACTGGGATATGGCGTTGAACATCGCGCCGGAAGAGGGCGCCTCGCGGTTCCTCCCCTTTGGCTGGATCGGCGTGGCCTACGCGCTGCCGTTCGCCATCTGGTTCTACCTCGCCATTGAAGAGGTTCCGCTGGCGGCGGAAGAGTCGCGCGAACCGAAACGGGATATGCCGAAAGCGTTGCGCTGGGGCATCCTCACGCTGATCGCCGCCTCGGTCTTGACGCTGTTCCTCAACGCGGGCATCGCCCCCGGCGCGGCGGTCGTCGGAGAAAGCGAAGAGCCGATCTTCCTCGCGTTCAGGACGATCTTCGGAAGCGGCGTCGGCGCGTCCGTTCTGTCGCTGCTGGCGGTCGTCGGCTTGGCCGCAAGTTTCCATACGATCATCTACGCCTACGGACGCCGCATCTACGCGCTGTCGCGGGCGGGCTACTTCCCGCGCTGGCTCTCGCTCACGCACTCCAAGACGAAGACGCCCCACGCGGCGTTGGTGACGGGCGCCGCGATCGGCTACGCCGTCGCGCTCCTCATCGAGTTCGGCGGCGACTGGTTCGGCGACGTTCCCGTCGTGGCCGTGCTGCTAAATATGGCGGTGTTCGGCGCGGTCATCGCCTACGTTATGCAAATGATCGCCTTCGTCCGGCTGCGGAGCCGCTTCCCGAAGATGGAGCGCCCCTACGTCAGCCCGTTCGGCAAGGCGGGCGCGGCGGCGGCGGGCGTCATCGCCTTCGTCACTCTGATTTTCCTCTTCGTGAACGCGGATTACCGCATGGGCGTCTACGGCTGCGCGGTCTGGTTCGCGGCCGGGCTGGCCTGGTTCGCGGCTGTTGGCCGCAAACGCCTCGTCCGCTCCCCCGAAGAGGAGTTCGCGCTGACCGTTCGCGGGGAGTTGAACGACTGAGTAGGCAGACGGAGAACGCCTCTCTCCGCTATCCTTGAGCGATGATCCGCGTAACCGACGCCATCAGCCTCGCCGAGCGCGAGTTGGAGTTCCGCTACGTAACATCCGCCGGGCCCGGCGGCCAGAACGTGAACCGCGTCGCCACCGCCGCGCACCTCCACTTCGACGCCGCGAACTCCCCCTCGCTGCCGGACGACGTGAAACGGCGGCTGCGGAGCGTCGCCGGACGCAGGCTCACGCCGTCCGGAACGCTCGTCATCAAGGCGCAGCGCTACCGGAGCCAGGAGCGCAACCGCGACGACGCCGTGGAGCGTCTCGCAAACCTTCTGCGGCGCGCCGCCGAGCCTCCGTCCCCGCGCCGCCCAACGCGCCCCTCTGAGGCTGCGGAGTCTCGGCGCTTGGAGGAGAAGCGGCGCAGAAGCGGCGCCAAGAAAGCGCGCTCGCTCGCGCCGGACGACGAGGACGAAGAGTAGGCCGCCCGCCGACTCCGTTTCGGCGGGCACGGCTCTTTCGGCCCAGGGCGGAGCGCCTACGCCGCCTCGCCTGGCGCGGCTACACCGCCGCCGGCTCCCCGACGTACCAGGATTCCACAGCGTAACGGATGTCGTCTTCGGCGCCGCTGATTCCGGCCTCGAGCGGCACGAACTTCACGCGCGGCACGCGGTCGCGCCCCAGCGCCATGTGCTCGGTGGGCACGGCGACGTTCTCCGCCGCCTCCCGGCTGCGGAAGACGTTCATCGGCTCCCCGCCGTCCGCGGCGATTTGCATCTGCTCGGTCAGCAGCCTGCGGTAGAGAATGACGCCGACGTCGGACTTGCCTAGCCGCTCCATATAGCGCTTGGCGACCGGGCCTTGCGTCTCCCACGCCATCTTGTCCTGATCGACGGTGAAGGTCGTGTCGTATCTGCCGGAGGCGTCGCGGTGCGGAACGTACTTGTAGGGGATGCGCTCCTGCCGCGGCACGGGCTGCCCGGGCGCGACGCGCCACGAGTAGTAGATGAAGTGCAGCGTGTGCTCGTCGTCTATCGGCACGCGGTACTGCAGCGTCTTGGACTGGAACCCGCCGACATAGAGGATTTGCGGGAACAGAATCGGGTGGCCGATCTTCCAGTCGTCGTGCTCTTTCGTGTAGCCCTCCAGCACGCGCCGCTTGATGACGCCGTGCTCGAACACGTCGAACCCGATCTCCTGATGCGGAATGCGCGGGGGCATCGAGGCGATGAGGTCGGGGGAGATCGCCTGCTGGTAGTTCGTGTAGAAGCGGTGCAGCCACTCGACATGCACGGGGTCGAGCGAGTTCTCCATGCACTGCAGCCAGTTGCAATCCAGCGTCGTGATGCCTACGTCGTGAACCGCGTCGTCCCATTGGAACGGGTCCCACACGGGAAGGAACGGCGTGGGCGCGGGGCCGAGGTACGCGAAGATCAGCCCGCCCATCTCCTGAACGGGGTAGCCCGCGATCTTCACTTTCTCCTTGAACCGCCCGTCGGGATGGACGGTCTCCTCGAAGGGCTGCTCGATGCACTGGCCGGTCTCGTCCATCATCCAGCCGTGGTACATACAGCGCAGGCCGTGCTCCTCGGGGATGCCGTAGGAGAGATCCACGCGGCGGTGGGGGCAGAAGCGCTCGATGAGGCCGAGCGTCCCCGACTTGTCCTTGTAGAGGACGAGGTCCTCGCCGAGGATCTTGACGGCTTTCGTTGGGCGGTCGTCGAGTTCGGCGGTCGCGGCGACGGGATGCCAGTAGCGGCGCATCAGTTCGCCCATCGGCGTCCCCGCGCTCACCTGCGTCAGGCGTTCGTTCTCCTGCTGGCTCAGCATATCGTCCTCCCTGCGCGGGCCGGTTGCCGCGATTGTAGCGCTCCCGCGCGGATGTCAAGCGCTCATTGGAAAGACCGCCGTTCCCGCGCGCTTTGTCTCTGCGGTAGCATAGACGCGCTATGCAAGATGTTCCCATCGCAGACGCGCTGGCCCGCGCCGGGCTGGGCGGCGCCAACGCCGAACGCGGATTCGCCGCGCTTTGCGGCGCGGGGCTGACCCGCCCCGGCAAGACGCGAATCGCCGAAAACAAGATCGCGGCGGCGCAGAGCGCCCTCCGCGCCGCGTTTGTCCGCGCTTGCCATAAGCCCGCGTGCCGCGAGAAGGCCCAACGCGACGGGCGCGCCGTCGTCGAGACGGCGGCGGAGCATTGCGACGGCTGCGGCGGCGAGGACAACCGCGCGGCGGTCGAGGAGATGCTCGCCGCGATGCAACGCGCCAACCGAACGAAACTCCTCGTGGTCGGCGGCGCCCCCAACTCCCGTGACGAGTTGAAGAGCCTCTGCGGACAAGGTTGCGAACTGCGCTTCCTCACGAAAGACGACCGGCCGGGCCGCAGAACGTCGGACAGCCACGTGGCCTGGGCGGACGTCGTCGCGATCTGGGGCTCCACGCAAATAGACCACAAGATGACGCAGGCGATACGCGGCCCGCACGTCATCACCTGCGCCCAGCGCGGCGTCGCCGCCCTCGCGCAATCCGTCGCGCGCCACGTCAACCGCGAGCGGTGAGGCGCAACCCACGCCGTTCAATTCCGCGAGGCGGGGATGGGGCAGGCGCGGAGCGCCAATTTCACCCGGTCGCTCATAGCGCAAGGCCGCCGCGACGACGGCGGGCGGCGGCGCCTCGGCGAGGCGGCGGGTTGCGCAAGGGCTCGCGCCGAACGAGCGGGGCGCTGGTAGTATGCGGGGCGATGGCTTCTTCGCCCCGGGCGCGCGCCGCCGAGACCGGCCTTTACTTTCACACGACCGCGTACAGCATCGTGCTGGGGGGCGTTATCGTCCTCGTTCCGCTGTACATTATCTCGCTGGGGTATCACCCGGGCTGGCTCGGGGTGATCATCGCCGGACAGGGGCTCTTTCAGGTCGCGCTGCGGCTGTTCGGAGGCGTCATCTCCGACCGCATCGGCGAGCGGTGGGTGATTCAGGCGAGTTTCGCCGCGCTTGCGCTGGGGTCGCTCGCGCTCGCGTTCTCCTCGTCGCTGGGGTCGCTGCTGCTCGCGCAGGCGCTGTACGGGGGCTCGCGCGCGATCTACTGGACGTCGGCGCAGTCTTACGGGAGCCGGATAGACGAGTCGCGCACGCCGGCGCTGGTGGGCCGGTTCTTCGGATTCGCGGCGGTGGGCGGGCTGGCGGGGAACGCGGGCGGCGGCGTAATTGCGGTCAAGTTGGGCTACGCGGAGGGCTTTCTGATCGCGGCGGGCGTCTCCGTTGCGGCGATGGGGGTCGTGGCCGTGATGCCTCAACTGCCGCGCAGGGCCGCGCTGACCTTGCGGGAAATCCTCGCTCCGGTTCCGGGCGTGTTCCGCAAGCGGGAGACGATTCTTCCCGCCGTGATGGCGCTGGCGACCTCGCTGCAGATTTCCGTGCTTACGTCGGTGGGGGCGGCGCTGTTCAAGGAGCGCGGATTCGGCGACGACGCCTACGGCTCGCTGCTGGCGGTTCACGCGGGAGGAGCGATCATCGCTGGGTTCGCGTTCGCGCGGTTTCTGGGCCGGGCGGGGCAGCGGCCGACCTACGCGCTCACGATGGGGACGCACGGGCTGCTGCTGATCGGCGCCGCGGCGTGGGGCGGGGCGTACTCCGCGGCGCTCGCGCTGATGTTCACGCTTGGCCTCGCGTTCAACGCGGGGCGCGTGCTCAATGTGAGCCTTACGGCGGCGGCGAGCAGGCCGGAGCAGCGCGGGGTGTTCATGGCGGTGGTGGGCATCTATTGGGCGGCGGGGCAGATGCTGGGCCCGCTGGTGTTCGGGCCGCTCGCGGAGGCGTCGAGCCTGGCCGCGTCGGTGACGGCGGCGGGGGCGCTGATGTTTGGGGCGGCGCTGCTCACGCCGCTGCTCTACGCCGCGTCGCGCGGGCGACCCGCGGCCCCGGGGGGCGCGGGATTCCCGCCTGCGCGGGAATGACGGGGCAGAGGGCGAGGTTCCCGCCTACGCGGGAATGACGGGGCAGAGGGCGAGGTTCCCGCCTACGCGGGAATGACGGGGCAAGGGGGCGCTGCGCGCCGACTGGATTCCCGCCTTCGCGGGAATGACGATGGGGGCGGGAATGAAGGGGCATAGCGCAGGAAGGAGGCCCCTAATGCAAGTGGCAGGCCACGAACCGGCCCGGCGACGCCTCTTTCCACTCCGGCGCCGTCTCCGCGCAGACGTCCATTGCGAACGGGCAGCGCGGATGGAAGCGGCAGCCGGACGGCGGATTCAGCGGACTCGGCGCCTCGCCTTGCAGAATGATCTCGTCGTCGCGCCGCGCGCCGGGCCGAGCGGGAAGCGCCGCCGAGAACAGCGCCTGCGTGTACGGATGCAAGGGACGCCTGAACAGCGCGTCCGTCTCCGCCCGCTCGACGATCTCGCCGAGGTACATCACCGCCACCTCGTGCGCGAGATAGCGCACCGTCGCCAGGTTGTGAGAGACCATCAGGTAACTCACGCCGCGCCGCTCTTGCAGGTCGCGCAGCAGATTCAGAATCTGCGCCTGCACGGAGACGTCCAGCGCGGAGACGGGCTCGTCCAGCACGATGAGTTGCGGCGAGACGCTCAGCGCGCTGGCCACTGCGATGCGCTGCCGCTGGCCGCCGCTGAACTCGTGCGGGAAGAGGTCGGCCTGCTCCGGCCTGAGCCCGACGTCCTCCAGCAACTCCGCGACGCGCTCCCGCGCCTCGCGCTTGCCCACGCGCTTGTTGACGACGAGCGGCTCGGCGATGATGTCGCGCACGCGCATACGCGGGCTCAGCGAACTCCACGGGTCCTGAAACACCGCTTGCGCCTGCGCGCGGAAATCGCGCAGTTCCTTGCCTCGCAGCGCGTGCACGTCGCGCCCCTCGATCTCGACGCTCCCGCTCGTCGGCGTCTCCAACCGCAGCGCGAGTTTGGCGGTGGTCGTCTTGCCGCAGCCCGACTCTCCCACGAGCGCGAGCGTTTGGCCGCGCCTCGCCTCGAAACTGACGCCGTCGACCGCCCGCACCCAGCCGACGGTCTTCATCAGAACCAGCCCCTCGGTGACGGGGAAATGCTTCCGGAGATTCTTCGCCCTCAGCAGGACGTCGGCTTCCACGTCTCCTCCAGCGTCCAGCAAGCCGCCGTCTGCCCGTCCGCGCTGGCGAACTCCGGCGGATACTCGGCCTCGCACTTCTCCCAAGCGCGCGGGCATCGCGGGGCGAACCGGCAGCCCGGCGGCAGCGCGAACAGCGCGGGGGGCTGCCCTTCGATGGCCGTCAGCCGCTCGGCGCGCTCCTCCATTCGCGGAATGGAGCCCAGCAGCGCCTGCGTGTACGGATGCGACGGATTGTCGAACAACTCGCGGATGCCGCCCTGCTCCACGATCCGTCCGGCGTACATCACGGCGACGCGGTCGCACATTCGCGCCACGACGCCCATATCGTGCGTGATGAAGAGAATGGCGACGCCCGTCTCGCGTTGGATCTCCTTGAGCAGGCTCAGGTACTGCGCCTGGATGGTGACGTCCAGCGCCGTCGTCGGCTCGTCGGCGATGAGGAGGCGGGGATGACTCTCGATGGCGATGCCGCCGACGACGCGCTGCTTCATCCCCCCGCTCATCTGATGGGGGTAGTCCGACAGGCGGCGCTCCGGCGCGGCCACCCGCATCATCCGCAAGACCTCGAGGGCGCGCTCCTGAACCGCCGCGCCCGACCGCCGCTCGCCGCCGCGCCGCGACCGCTCCGCGATGGACTCCCGCAACTGGTTGCCGACGGTGAAAACGGGGTTCAGCGCGGTCTGCGGATCTTGGAGAATCATGGAGATTTTCCGTCCGCGCAACTCCCGGACGCGCGCCGCGCTCGCCGCCGCGACGTCCTCGCCGTCGAGCATGATGCGCCCCCCGACGATGCGCGCCGCGTCGGGCAGCAGCCGCAGGAGCGAGAGCGCCGTCATGCTCTTGCCGGAGCCCGATTCGCCGACGAGGCCGAGCGTCTCGCCCTCGCGGATAGCGAAACTCACGCCGTCCACGGCCCGCGTCACGCCCCACCGCGTGAACAGATGCGTCCGCAGACCCTGCACGTCCAGCACGGGGGCGCCGCCGGCGTCCGTTTCGGCGGCGCGGCCCGCTGTTTCGGGGACGCGGGCGGCCATTCCGCCGCCGATGCCGGCCGTTCCGTTTCCGCCGCTCACCTGCCTTGCGCTCCCCGGCCTTCAGCGCGCCGCGAACCGCGCGTCGAGCGGGCGCTCGTCGCGCCAGGCGCGGTCGGCGGACTGGCGGTACGCCTCCGAGCGTATGAGGTCGTAGTCGCGCTGCTCCCACACGCCGGGCGGGTCGACGCCTTCCTCGGCGAGCGCGACCGCGGCCTTGATGTAGAGTTTGCGCGCCGCGATGATCGCGGCGTCCGTCGTCCCCAGGCGCTCCATTGTGCGGTCGACGATGGGCCCCATGCTCTCCTGCACGGCGTTGTCTTGCACGAAGAGGCCGCGAATGCCCGACCAACTCTCCGTCCGCATCAGTTCGCGGTCTTGGAGCCACATATTCTGGGGCCCGGCGTACTTGACGAACGTTTTGGGGTCGAAGGCGTAGTAGCCGCGGTAGTCGCGCAACTCCTCCTTCAATTCGTCGGACATCGGGGTCACTTCGTTGAAGCAGACGTCCCATGCCCAGCAGGATTCGTCGTCGCGGGGCGCCCACATATTCCATATCCGGTTTTCGCCGACGGAGCCCGGGGGGTAGGAGGATGCGGGCATAATGTGGGGTGTGATCCGCACGTAGCGCTCGTCCTCGCGGTCGCTGCGGCGTATGGCGGCGTAGCGGAAGCCGTAGGCGGTCGGCTCGAACTCCAGCACGGGCGTCGTGTCGTTGAACAACAGGGCGGAGCGTTGGGCGCCGGGGGCGGTCATCGGCCCCGCCGCCGTGTTGTGGAGGAACGAGGCGTGGACGGTGTCTATGCCGCCTTCCAGACTCTGGAGCCAGTTCGCGTCCTGAATCCATTTCGCCATAATGCGGTTGGAGTCGGGCACGGTCGTCCAGAGGTAAGCGGGGAAGGGCGGCTCGCTTTCCGGGTCGCCCATATAGACCCAGACGGCGCCGCCGCGCTCCTGAACGGCGTAGGCGCCCGCCCGCACTTTGCGGCGGAACCCGCTTTCGGGCGGCTCCGTCGGGAGGTCGACGCAGACGCCCTCCCGGTCGAACTTCCAGCCGTGGTAGAGGCAGCGGAGGCCGTTCCGCTCGTTGCGGGCGAGCGCGAGGGAGACGCCGCGATGGGGGCAGCGCTCGGGGAGGATCCCGACCTCGCCGTCGGTGTCGCGGAAGGCGACGAGGTCTTCGTTGAGCAGGCGGAAGCGGACGGGCGCGCCGTCGGCCTCCAGTTCGGAGGAGATGAGCGCGGGCAGCCAGTAGCGGCGGAAGAGCGCGCCCATCAGCGTCCCCTTCCCCGTGCGCGTCACCAGTTCATTGTCAGCGTGGCTCAACATTCCGCGCCTCCTATCCGCTCCGGCGCCGCCCCGTTCCCTGTTCGTTCTCCGATCCGTTCCCGGGGGCCGGACGCTCGACTCGCCGCCTTCTTGCGCTTGGCGCGCGCGCGGGTATAATCCGCTCCGCCGTCCACGCCATACGATACACCTTAACCCTACCCCTCGCCGCAGGCGCGGGCAAGACAATCGGAACGGCCCGAGCAACGCAATCCCCGCGAAGGCGGGAAGAGGAGGAACCTATGAGCGCGATACGAAGCCGCGTCCGCCTCATCGCCGCGGGGTCGCTTGCCGCGCTGCTCGCGGCGGCGGCATGCACGAGCAGCCCTGATCCGACGGCGACGCCCGTCCCGCCGACCAACACGCCCGCCCCGGGCGCGACGGCTGCGCCCGCGACGAGCACGCCGACGCCGGAGCCGGCGGGGCCTGCGGTCGAGCGCGTCGTCGCGGCGGTCGCGCCGCCGGTCGACTTCAGCAACCTCCGCCGCATCCCGGGGCAGTCGAGCAACTGGTACATCCGCCCGCACTACGAGTATCTGGTCGGCTTCGAGAAAACCACCGGCGCGTACATTCCGCAACTGGCCACCGAATGGAGCCTGGAGCCGGACGGCCACTCGTGGCGGTTCCAACTGCGCGAGGGCGTGCAGTTCCACGGCGGAAACGGCGAATTCACCGCCGACGACGTGCGTTTCTCCTGGCTGATGAACATTCTGCCGGACGACGTGGGCAGCGAGGCGCGGACGATGCGCGTCATTGTGACCGACGTCGAGATCGTCGGCCCCTACGAGGTCGTCTTCCGCACCACCGAGCCCAACGCGGACGTGTTCGAGGTCATCTCCGAAATCCAGGGGGGAATGGAGATCGCCAGCAGAGCGGACGCCTTCTCCCGAACGTTCGGCATGCTCGCGGGCAAGCCGACGGCGGAATGGGCGTCGTATGAGGATGACCCGCGCCTCGCCGAACTGGTCGGGGCGAGCGACCCCGCCGCGACGGAGCCTCCGTTGGCGGGCACCGCCCCCTACGAGATCGTCGAGATGGACGAGCAGACCGGGGTGGTCTACCGGCGCGTGGAGGATCACTGGCGCGCAACCCCCGATTTCCCGGAGTTCGAGTTCCAGTTCATCCCTGAGGCGTCCACGCGGCTGGCGAAACTGCTCGCCGGGGAAGTTCATCTTTCCAAACTGCCGGAGGAGCTCAGCGCGCGGGCGGAAGAGGACGGGTTCGTCCGGTTCACCGCGAAGGTGCCCGCCGCGCGCTACTTCCTCGCCTGGCAAGGCGTCTACGTTCCGGCGGGGCCAAGCAAGGCGAACGACCGCATCGGGGAATGGAGCGGAGCCCTCGCTCAGAAGGAGTACCCCGCCTACCCCGACACGCCGCTCGCCAACCTGAACGTCCGCAAGGCGCTCAACAAGGCGATAGACCGCGAGACGATCAACGCGGCCTTCTTCGACGGCAAGGGCCTGACGATGCACAAGAACCACTACCTCCCCAACAACCCTCAGCGCGTCGGCTGGAACCCTGAGTGGGTGACGCGGTTCCCCGACGAGTACGGGTACGACCCGGACGCCGCGCGGGAACTGCTCGCGCAGGGGTTGCAAGAGTTGGGGATAGAGCAACTGACGACGACGCTGCAGTTGACCGATCTGCCCGCCGTTCCGGCCGGGGTGGACGTGATGCAGGCGATCGCCAACTACTGGCGCGACATCGGCGTGGAGGTGATCGAGCAGCGCGTCGATCCGAACGAGTACCGCACGAAGCAGCGCGCGATGCAGTGGGACAACCACGTCGTCCCGATCGCCACGAGCGGCGCGCAACTCGTCACCGTGCAGGTCTACGGCTCCTCCATCATTCCGGTGCTCTACATCGGGCTGCAGGATCCGGACGCCGAGGCGCTGATGCGCGTGGCTCTCGACACCAACACGCCGCAGGATCGGGACGACATCCTCCGCGAGGTCGGCGACCTCTACTACGACCTCCATCAGGACATTCCGCTCTTCTACCTGCCCAACGAGGTCGTGGCCGACCCGGACGTCATCGCGGACTTCGTCTTCTCCGGCATGGTCTCCGGCGCGCCGGTGGACAACTTGGAGGGGCTCGCCGCCAAGTAGCGGCGGGGCGCCGCAACGCAACGGAAGGGGGCGGGGCGCGAACGCGCCCCGCCCCTCTCTGTGAGGGCGAGGTTCCTGCCTACGCGGGAATGACGGGACAGGGGGCGAGATTCCCGCCTACGCGGGAATGACGTGGCGGGTGGGGTGATTTGGAGACGATGCGCTGCGCGCATTCGTCCGGCGCTTGCGCGCCGACTGGATTCCCGCCTACGCGGGAATGACGGGGCAGGGGACGAGGTTCCCGCCTTCGCGGGAATCTCGGTTACTGTTCGGCGCGGCGCTTTGCGCCGCCTGCCATGCCCCCAGTATCCACCGGAGGGGCGGGCAGCGGGAAGGCTTCCGCGCGCTAGAGCAAGGCGCCGACCCGGTCGGCGAGGGTGAAGGCGGAGAACGCCGCCAGGTCATCCGGCCATTCGCCCGCCGCCGCTTGCGCCCGCGCCGCGACCGCAGGGTCCGCGAATACGAAAATCGCCCGCGCCAGCCCCGCCTCGCGGAACTCCTCCGCCGTTTCGCGCGTTCGCCCGTAGGATGAGCCCGCGCAGATGGCCACGCCGACCTCGCGCTCGCCGTCTTGCAGCAGCACGTCCACGTGGACGCCCGCGCGCATCGCTTGCTCCTCGGAGCGGAACCGGTGCAGCGCGGCGCTCTCCCGCGCCAGCGCCGACAGATACGCCTTGATGTTCATACGCGGGTAGGAGCCGAACACGACGAGCCGGGACGCGCGCTCCCGAATGCGGTCGAGCGCGGACGCGAGCACGGGGTCGCTCCGATGTCCCTCGATGTCCACCAGGATGTAGTACTTGCCCAGCCCCAGCCGCGTCGGGCGCGACTCTATTTTCGTGAGGTTGAGATTGCGCTCCGCGAACTCGCCCAGCACGCCGAACAACTGGCCGGGGCGGTCGTGCGAGAACGCCATCGCGGCGGACGTCAGGTCGTCTCCGGTGGGGGGATGGTCGTCTTTGGCGAGGACGACGAACCGCGTGACGTTGTTGTCGTCGTCCTGAACGCCGGGGGCGACCACTTGGGCGCCGTAGAGTTCGGCGGCGCGGGCGGGGGCGATGGCCGCCGCCGGCTCATCGGAGGCCATCGCTTGCTCCACCGCGCCCGCAGTGCTGAGCGCGGCGGCGAGTTCGGCGTTGGGCAGATGCCGCTCCAGGTAGCGGCGGCACTGGCCGAGCGCCTGCGGATGCGAGTAGACGCGCTTCACGGAGGCGATCGCCGTCCCCGGCTTCACCATCAGGTCGTGCACGATATCGAGGCTCAGTTCCTGGCGGATCCGCAGGCCGTCCTCGTAGAGCAGCGCGTCCAGCGTATCGGTGACGGCGCCTTGCAGGCTGTTCTCGATGGGGCACACGGCCTCGTCGGCGTCTTCGGAGAGCACGGCGTGGGCGGCGGCGGTGATGGAGGAGCGCTCCACGAGTTCCGCGTCCGCCGCGTAGTTCAGCGCGGCCTGCTCCGAGAATGTCCCGCGAGGGCCGAGGTAGGCCACTTTCATCGTTTCGCCTCTCCTGTGAGCGCGCGCCATAGTTCGTCTTCTTTCTCCGGCGGAGTGATCGCCACGATCTCGTCGTCGGGCGCGATTTCGGGGTCGGCGAGCGCGGGCTGGAGGTCGCCGTTCTTTTGGATGACGGCGACCAAGAGCGTTCCTTCCGGCAGTTTGAGCCGCGAGACGGTTTGCCCGACGACCGGGGAGCCGTAGGGTGCGCGGATGACGACGATGCCTTTGCTTCCGCCCTGCATCGGCAAAACGTGCACGAACGGCCCGCCGGTCAACTCCTCTTCGAGGTGCGAGAGGATGAGTTCGGTGGTGCTGATTGTGACGTCCACGCCCAACTCGCGGAAGAGCGGCACGTGGTCGGGGTCGGTGACCACGGCGACCGTGCGGGGCGTGTTGAAGGAGTACTTCGCCACCTGGCAGGCCGTCAGATTCGTCGCGTCGCGCCCGCTGGTGGAGATCAGAATGTCGCAGCGGTTCGCCCCGGCCTCTTCGAGCACGGACGGCTCGGTTCCGTCGCTGGTGATGACGATGGAGCCGAACTCCTCGGCGGCGGCGGCGCTGATATGCGCGTCGCGCTCGATCAGCGTGACTTCGTGGCTTGCGGAGAGGAGCGCGCGCGTCAGATAGAACCCGATTTTGCCGGCCCCGACGACGATGACGTACATCGCTACGGCTCCATCGCCTTGAGCGCCAGGTCGAGGACGAGGCGGTTCGCATTGACCGTCGTCAGTCCGAGGCTTTCGTACATTTCGCTCCTCACCGGGTCGTTGATGCGGCAGACGACGTGGGCGATGCCGAACGTCGCGCGGGCGGACTGCGCCGCGAGCGCGTTCGTCGTGTCTTGGCCCGTCGCGGCGATGAACGCCTCCGCCGACTCGATCCCCGCGCTTCGCAGCGTCTCGTGCGAGACGCCGTCGCCGACGTACATTTTCAGGCGGGGGTGGGCGCGGAGGCGGCGGAAGTTCTCCGCGTCCGTGTCCAATATCGCAACGTGGTCGCCGCGCTCGATCAGCGCCGCCGCCATGCTCGCGCCGAGCCGCCCGCAGCCGACGATCATCACGCGGCGCGGCATCGCTACGCGCCCTCCGGGGCCGGTTGCCGGTCGCGGCACACGACGACGCGGCAGGGGCTGTAGCGCAGCGCGTAGGGAACCGTCTCGCCGAGCGAGGGGCTGCCGTAGCGCTCGGTGTACGGCATTCCGATGACGATAACGTCCGTCCCGCGCTCGACCGCCTCTCTGACGACGGCGGCGCCGACGTCCCGCGCCTGCAGAATGTAGCCCTCGACTTTGCTCTTGAGCGCGCGCCCGTGCTCCTCCATGCGCTCCAGCACGCGCTCGCCGCGCGAGGTCGCGTTCGGCGTCTCGGCGTCGATCGGCAGGGTGGGAGGAACCTCGATGACGTAGAGCGCCGAAACCCGGCCCTTGCACGGGCGCGCCAAATCGCACGCCACCGAAACGACCTGCCTGTCCGTCGGCGTCCCGGAAACAAGGGCGAGCACGCTCTCGATCTTATCCATAGCCTACCGCAGCCCCAAACGCTCCAGCGTTCCATCGCTTCCCGCCAGGACGAGCACGTCGCCCTCGCGGAGCGTTTCGTCTTTCGACGGCGACAGGATGGGCTCGCGGCCTCTTCGGATCGCCACGACGGCCGCGCCGTATTTGTCGCGCGCCGTGCTCAGCCCCGCCTGCTCCAGCGTCATTCCAATCAGGGCTTGCGGAACGTTCATCTTGCTGAATCCGAAGCCCGCCGACAACTCCATATATTCCAGCACGCCGCGCTGAAACAGGCTGTGGGCGGCGCGCACTCCGGTCTCTTGCTCCGGATACACGACGCGGTCGGCACCGACCGCGGAGAGCGTCTTGCCGTGAATTTCGCTGCTGGCGCGCGCCAGCACCTGCGGCGCCTCGAACGTCTGCTTCACCAGAACCGTCGTCAGCACGCTCGACTGAATGTCCGTTCCGATGGCGATGGCCACCGTGTCGAAGTTGCGGATGCCCACTTCTTCCAGGAACTCCATGGAGGTGGAGTCGCCGGTGACGGAGTAGGTCACCTGCCCCATCATCATCTGGGACAACGACTCGTTGCGGTCGACGGCGAGCACGTCGTGCCCGACCCGGTACAACTCTTGCGCCAGGCTGATTCCGAACCTGCCCATGCCGATGACGGCCACCTGATGCGGCATAGCGCTCCTCTCACCCGATTCTAACCCGTTCTTCCGCGTAGCGGTACACCGCGCGCCGCTCGCGCAGCGCCAAACCGAGCGCGATGGTCAGCGGCCCAAGACGCCCGACGTACATCGCAAGCGTAACGATTATCTTCCCGGGCGTGGACAGGTCGGGCGTGACGCCGTGGGAAAGCCCCACGGTTCCGAACGCGGACACCGCCTCGAACATCACGTCGACGAACGCGAACTCGCCCGACCGGATGCTTCCGCGCTCCGTCCACGCGAGCGCCGCGATGAACAGCGCGACTCCCAGCGCGCCCAGCACGAGCAGCGCCAGCGCCCGCGCCACCTGCGAGCGAGGAATCTCCCGCCGGTCGAACTCGGCGCGCGGACGCCCGCCCACCACCGCCAGCGTCGCCACGACGACCACCATCACCGTGTTGATCTTGATGCCGCCGGCGACCGATCCCGACGCTCCGCCCACGAACATCATAATCATATAGAGGAAACTGGAGCCTGCCTCAGCCTGCCCGAAATCAATGGAACTGAACCCCGCCGTCCGCGCCGTCGTTGCCTGAAACGCCCCGTTGACGAGGCGGTCGAGCAGCGGCATTCCGCCGAGCGTGGACGGATTGCCCGCCTCGAACGCCAGCATTGCGAGCGCGCCCACTCCCCACAGTCCCAGCGTTCCGATCACCACCAGCCGCGTGTCGAGCGTCCATCTGCTGACGCCTCTGCGCCGCGCGACCTCGTTGACCACGGAGAAACTCAGCGCGCCCAGCACGATGCCGCCGCCGATGATCGCCAGCAGCGCCGGGTCGGAGCGGAACGCGGAAAGGCTGTCGGAATCGGGGAAGATCGTGAATCCCGCGTTGTTGAACGCTGAAATGCTGTGAAACAGACTCTGCCAGAGCGCTTGCGGCGCGGGGTAGGAGAATATGAGGCGGGCGAACAGCAGCGCGAACCCCAGCGCCTGCGCGGCGACCGCGAAGATGAGAATCCACCGCACGAGGCGGAACGCGCTTCCGAGCGCCGCCCCTCCCAGCGTCTCCCGCACGAGCAGCCGCTGGTTGAGCGTGATGCGCCGCCCGCCCGCCGCCAGCATCACGAGGCCGGCGCTCATAATGCCAAGCCCGCCCGCGAACATCAGCGCCGCGAGCACGGCCTGCCCGAATCCGCTCCAGTAGGCCGCGCTGGACTCCAAGACGAGCCCGGTGACGCAGACCGCCGAGGTCGCGGTGAAGAGCGCCGTCACGAACGGGGCGGACTCGCTCGCCGCCGTCGCCCAGGGCAGCATCAGGAGCCCCGCGCCCACCGTGATGAGCAGCGCGAACCCCCCCGCGAGCGACAGCAGCGCGCTCGACGCGGCGGGCAGCGTTATCCGGCGGCGCAGGCGCGGGGGCCGCACGCGCACGGGCGCAGTCTCCCGCTGACGGGGTCGCCGCGCTACGCGGTCGCCGGGCCGCGCGCGCCAGCCGTTCGCCCTCATCTCGCGCCTGCCCTCATTCCGCCCTCATCCTCTCCGCACGCCACGCCCACGTCATTCCCGCCGCGCAACTCGCCGCCCAGCCTGGGCAACCTACCGTCATTCCCGCGTAGGCGGGAGAGGGCGTCGGAACGAGGGGCGGCGGGGTTAAGCAAAGGCTCCCCTGCGCGAGGGCCAGAGCGAGCGTTGAGGCGGGGCGCGTCGAGGTTCGGCAAAGCGGCGCGAATTCTAGCAGCAGCCGGGCGGACGGCCAACGCCTTCGGGCGGCGGGATGCGGCCGCCCTCCGCGACGCAACCGCGCGGCGCGAACACGCTAGAGCGGCTCGACCGCAACCGCCCCGCCCTCCGCGACGTCTATCGTCACCCGAGCGCCATCGAGCAGATACATGCCAACCAGCGGCTCGTTGCCGATTGCGTACACTCGCGTAGTCCGCTCTTCTCCATCCCAGATTACGTCGGCGAGGTAGACGTCGCAATTGCCCGACTCCCCGTTTGCGAATCTGACCATCTCCGGCCGAGGGTTGGTCAGACCTAGCCGCTGAACATCGGACGCGGGCAACGCGACCGTCCCCGTGAAGCCGGTGTCTAGAATTGCCTGAAATCGCTGCGGGCCGCCGTCCCGCCCCATAACGGTCAAAGGCACGATAGGGACGAGGCTCCTAACAACGCCGCTAACCATCCTTGTCCACCTGCAGCCCGCCGAAGGCGTGAACGGTTTGGAAGCCGACGCGCTTCCTCCAGATCACGGCGTCGGGGCAACGCGCGAGAAGCCGCCTCTCCGCAGGAACTTCGTCCCGCGGATTCGCCGCCATCTCGTAGTCGCCGGTGCGAACGTCTATCACGACGATTTTGCCCGTCTCCTGCGGGTAGACGAACGGGCGCACCTTCTTGCGGTAGATTGCTCCGCCGCGCTCCCCCACGCTCTTGCGGCGAAAGGGCAGTGTGATGTTCATTGTCTTCTCCCTTGCGGACTGCGGCGCCGCGACGAGTCTAGCCTTCCGCGCAGGCGACGGGCAATCCCCTCGCGCCGCGCCGCTTTTGAGCGCTTACTGCGGAAATCACGCCGCCTCGCGCTACAATCGGGGCATGACCGAAACCAGCCCGCAAACGCTCGCGTCGCTCGTCGGCGGCACGCCTCTCGTCGAACTGACGCGGCTCAGCCCCAAGCCGGGCGTTCGTTTTTTCGCCAAACTCGAAGGGCAAAACCCGAGCGGAAGCGTCAAAGACCGCATCGTTCTCGCAATGCTGGACGCCGCCGAACGGCGGGGCGCGCTCCGTCCCGGGGCGACGCTGGTCGAGGCGAGCACGGGCAACACGGCCATCGCGCTCGCCGCGCTCGCCCCGCGCCGGGGGCACGAAGTCCGCGTCGTGCTTCCGCGAGGCGTCGTCCCCAGCGTCGCGGACATTCTCGACCTTTACGGGGCGCGCATCGAATGGCATGAGCCGGAGGCGGGAATGCGCGGGCCGGTGAGGCGCGCCCAGGAGATCGCCGCGCGGCCCGGCCACTACGCGCTCGGGCAGTTCACCGACGCGGCGAACGCGGCGTGCCACTATGCGACCACCGGCGCCGAAATCGCGGCGGCGATGGAGCGCGTGGACGCATTCGTCGCGGGGATCGGCACCGGCGGCACGATTATGGGGGTGACCCGGCGCCTGCGCGAGCGGTGGCCGGAGATGCAGGCGGTCGGCGTCGAGCCCAGGCTCGGCGACCGCTTGCAGGGGCTGCGGAGCCTTTCGGAGGGCTACGTTCCGCCGCTGCTCGACCTCGGAACGCTGAGCCGGCGTTTTCTCGTGGACAGCGCGAGCGCGATAGCCGCCGCCCGCGACGCGATGCGCGCCGAGGGAATTTTCGCGGGGGTTTCGTCCGGGGCGGTTCTGCACGCCGCTCTCCGGGTCGCGGAAGGGATGGAGGAGGGCAACGTCGTGATGATGTTCTCCGACGGGGCGTGGAAGTATCTGCCCGCCCGCCCGTGGAGCGGCTCGGACGCGGACGCCGAGTCGCTGGACGAAGTCCATTGGTGGTGAATTCCGCGTTAGGGCGCGTCCCAATTTCCCAATTAAGGCGCAGCGCGGGTAGGCGGCGCTCCTCAACGGAGACATTGCATAATTCCATTTCAAGCGGCGAGCGACCTTCGGTTAGGAGTAAAATGAGGCTCGCCGACTCGGAATTGGGGTTCCTCAAGGTCTCCATAGACGGATACCGCCGAGCCTGGCGACGATTACTATGATTTCCCAGCGCCGTTGACGATATGCTGAAGCAGCGCGGTCACGGGCACGCCGGCTCCATTCCAAGAATCTTGGACGAGTCGCTTTCGGCTCCGCGCAAGGCAAGGAGGGCCCTAATGGTTGAGGCGCGCGCTATCGCGGCGGATCCCGCTTGGAGCGAGCACGAGGGCGAGGAGTGGGCCGACGCGCTCACGACCGCGATGAAACTCGGCGGCGTGGAGCACTTCTTCTTCGTCTCCGGCTCCGAGATCTCGTTCTTTCAGGAGGCCGTCGCCCGGGCGGAGGCGAAAGGCTGGCCGGCCCCGCGTCTGCTCACCGTCACGCACGAGGGCGCCGCGCTCAACGCCGCGCTCGGCTCCGCGATGGTGCGCGAGCAGCCCGCCGCCACCGCCGTCCACGTCGACGTCGGCACGTTCAACTACGGCGCCGGCATTCACACGGCCTGGCGCGCCGCGCATCCCGTTCTCATCACTGCGGGCGCGGGCCCCCGCGCCTACCCCGGCTCGATGCGGGGCGCGCGGACGAACTCCGTCCAGTGGGTGCAGGAGCCCCGCGACCAGGGCGAAATCGTCCGCCAATACACCAAACTCGACCACCGCCTCGACCATACCGACAACCCCGGCCTCATCGTGAGCCGCCTCCTTCAGGTGGCGATGAGCGAGCCGAAAGGCCCCGTCTATATGAGCGTTCCGCAGGAGGCGGCGATGTTTCCGCTCCCCGGCAAGACGCGCTTCCCAACCGCCGCTGAACTCGGAACGGCGCGCCCCGCTTGGCCCGACCCCGCCGACGCCAAGCGCGTAGCCCAATGGCTCATAGAGGCCGACAATCCCCTTTGCATCCTCGGCCAGTCCGGGCGCAACAGCGCGTCCGTCGAGCCGCTCGTCCGCCTCGCCGAACTTCTCGCGCTCCCAATGACGGACTCCGACCGCACGATGACGCTGAACTTCCCCACGACGCATCCGCTCTCCGGCACGGGGCCGTCGCCCGCGAACGCCGACGTCGTCGTGGTCATCGAGACGCCCGTTCCGTATATGCCGCCGAACGTTCCGCGCCCCGGCGCGAAAATCGTCTGGACCGACCCCGACCCCGCGCAGTCGCGCTACAAGACGATGGAGTTCCGCGCCGACCTGTGGCTGCCCGTCGCGGCGGGCCCGTTCGCGGCGGCCGTTCTGCAGCAGGCCGAGGCGATGCTCTCGAAAGCCGATATGGGGCGCATCGCCGACCGGCGCGAGCGGCTCGCCCAGCGCAAGCGGGAACTGACGCAGCAGGCGGAGGATGCCGCCCTGAGCGTCGCGTCGAGGAACCCCGTCAGCCCGCGCTGGGCGGGCTATCAGATCGGGCGGATGCTGCCGGAGCAAGCCATCGTTCTGGACGACACGCTGAGTTCGACCGCCGCGTTCCGTCCCTATCACGGGCGCAGCCTGCCGGGCTCGTACTTCAAGAGCGGGGGCAGCGCGGGAGGCTGGGGCGCGGGCGCGGCGTTCGGCGCGAAAGTCGCCGCCCCCGACCGCGACGTCGTGCTCGTCACCGGCGACGGCTACTTTATGTTCGGCAGCCCGCTGGCCGCGCTCTGGGCGGCGGGGCGGCACGGCGCGCCGTTCCTAACGGTCGTGTTCGTCAACAAGTCGTACAGCACGGGCACGTCCGGTTTGGACGCCGCCTATCCCGGCGGCTACGCGGCGTCGGCGGGCTACGAGGGCGGCCTCTTCGACCCGCCGCCGGACTTCGCCAAACTCGCAGAGGCCGCCAACGGCTACGGCGAGAGCGTCGCCGACCCCGCTCAGATCGCCCCTGCGCTGGAGCGCGGCCTCGCCGCAGCGCGCGACGGCTTCCCCGCCGTCGTCGCCGTCCAGCTGCCCACGCTGCCGGAGGAACTGCACCGCCTCGGCGGAACGCGCTAAGAGAGGCGGGCGGGGCGTGATACAATTGCTGCGAGCGGCGAGGCCCTGCGCCACCGCCGTGACGGAGGCCGAGATGAAAGTGCAGTACCTGTTCGACTCCGAAGGCAAGTGGATAGCCTTTCGTCAGGGAGACTACCTGTTCACCCCTATGGGCACGTGGCTCGGCTGGTTCCCGTGGGGCGACGACTACGCCGTGGACACGCGAGGCCACTACCTCGGCACGGTTTACCTCGGCGAACGCCTGTACCGCTTCAACGACGCGGAGTACCGGGGCTACCCCGGGGAGACAGAGGACCCGGGCTACCAGGGCTATCCGGGCGGCTACTCCGGACCCATAGAGAAAGGCTATCCGCCGGCCATGGCCTACGACATCGACCGCAAGTTGGTGCTCGTGTGACTAGCCAGCCCCCGGCGCGTGAGTTGCTTGATATCCCGAACGCTCCCCAATCCCGCAGGTTGGCGAGGGCCTTGGCAGGTGCTGCTCCACGCGCACATTATTGCTCGTGGATGCCGACCGCGCGCAGGCTCCAGTCAACCTCAGGCCGAGAGAGCGCGACGATATGGTCGCCGCGACGAACCAAATCCTCGAGGCCGCCGACGCCTTCCTCGCCGCCGTGGACAAGAAACTCGCCGATGGCTAAACGCCCTCCTAGTCGCTGGGCGGCTCCTTGCGCTGATCGTAACGCCATAGCCCCTTCCACTTCAGCGCGGCGGCGGCGGTGATGCCCAGCCCGATGAACCCGTTGATGATCAGCGCGCCCGGCGCTCCCGCAACGTCCGCCAGCCCGCCCATCTCCGCCGACCCCGTCGAGTTGCCTACGCCCGCCGTTATCGTGGACAGACTCCCCGCGCGGCCGCGGAAGCGATCGGGCGCGACTAGTTGAATGAGCGCCTGCTTCGCCGTGAAACTCAGCACGTCCATCAGCCCCAGCGCGACCAGCGCCGCGAGCGCGAGCCAAAACCACGGCGAAATCCCCAGCCAGATCAGCCCCAGCGCGTAGGCCGTGTACGACAGCACGATGATGATCCCCTTCCTCGGCGGGTCGCCCATCAGCAGCAGCGTGATCGAGCCGATGATGGAGCCCACCGCCGGAGCCGAATTGAGCGCTCCCAGCCCAATCTCGCCCACTTCGTAGACGTCGAGCGCCAGAATCGGCATCAGCGGACGGAAGAAGCCGAACGACATCACGCCGAAGTCCAGCAGATACGAGGACAGCAGAACCTCCCGCGACTTCAGGAACAGCACGCCGTCCCAGATCGACCGGAGCGAGGGCTGCCGCGAGCCGCCTTCCTGCTCGCCGGACGCGCGAATCGCAACCGTCGCGGCGACCGCGAAGAACAGCAGCGCCGAGTTCACGGCGTAAGCCCACCCCACGCCGACGAAGGCGATGAGGAGCCCGCCGAGAATCGGCCCCGCGAACAGCGTCCCCTGGCTCAGCGCGCCGAACCACGTGATCGCGTTCATTATGTGGGCGCGAGGCACGAGGCGGGGCAGGTACGCCCGCTGCGCCGGCCGCCCCAGCGCGTTCACCGCCGACCAGAAACTCGTGAAGAGCCACAGGTGCCACACCTCGACGAGCCCCGTGAACACGAGCGCGGCCAGCGCGATCATCGAAACGAGATTCGCCGCCTGCGAGACGACCAGCAGCGTCTTGCGGTTGAGCGCGTCCGCCAGCGCCCCGCCCACGAGCCCGAACAGAATGATCGGCGCGCCCTGAAAGAGCCCGGTTATCCCCAGTTGCAGCGCGGAGCCGGACAGGTCGTACACGAGGTAGAAGGTGAGCATATCCCGCATATTGCGGGCGACGCCCTGCAGCAGCCCGTGCGCCCAGTAAAACTGAAAGTCGCGGAACGCCAGCGCGCCCCACCCGCTCGATGGGGCCGCCTCCGCGCCCGCCGGTTCCTCGCCGCGTTCAACGCTCATTCCGTGTACGCTATCACGCTACTGAGGAAGAGGTGGGGGCGGAGATCAGATGCCATCGAAAAAGGCCGCGTCCACCGTGACCTGCTCCACCATCTCGGTCTTGACGCCCAAGCCGAGTTCCTTCAGTTTGTCAGCAAGCAAGGCGCCGTCAATCAGGTCAATAGGCGGCGCCCCGTCCCGCGTGGCCTCCGCTTTGGCGTCGCGAGTGAAGCCGCCGGTCGTGATCAGCAGCCCCTTTGTCGCTGCGGCCTTGCATCGCCCCCCGGAACTTTTGGACGACGTCGGGTCCGACACTGCCCTGGTAGCGTTTGCACTGGAAGAGCACAGGGAAACTGATGAGCCCGCCCATTCGGAAGATGCCGTGCCCGTCAATCCCGCCGTCTCCCGGCCGCCCTGTCACTTTCACCTCGATGAACCCTGACTCCCGCAGCATGCGCTGGCACAAGCGTTCGAAAGCGCTCGGATCCATCCCCATGAGCGCATCCAAGATTTGCTCTTGCCAAGCGGGCTCTTCTGCGTCGTCGTTCTCGGCGACGGTTTCGTTCTCCGCCGAAGCCGCCCCCCGGCGGGCTATGCTGGTCTCCTTTTGGCCTTCCGGCGTCAGCGACCAAACTCCTCGGACGGAGTTGGTGATCAGCCCGCGCAGCCTAAGGTCTGTCCTTGCCCAGCCCAACCGGTGCTCAAGGGTGGTCCGATGCCCTGTTCCACGAGTCTCGTTGGCGTCATCGTCGGATATGCCGAGTTTCTTGATCACGCGCTCGGTGATCTCGTTTATGGACGCGCTTCCCCCCGCCTCGTGGATCGCCTGAAGCGTCGGGTTGGTCAGTTCTATTCTCGTGGGTACGCTCATATCCCCCCCTACTTCCCCAAGATGTTGAGCGCGGCGCCCGCGCGGAACCACTCGATCTGCTCCTCGCTCATCGTGTGCGCGAGTTCGATCTCCTCGTCGCCGCCCTCGAAGTGATGAATGACGGCGCGCACCGGCTCCCCAGGCCGCAAGTCCGAGAGGCCGGTCACGCTGATCGTGTCCGCCTCCAGAATCTTGTCGTAGTCGTCCGGGTCGCGGAACGTCAGCGGGAGGACGCCCTGCTTCTTCAGGTTCGTCTCATGGATGCGCGCGAAACTGCGGACGATCACCGCTTTGCAGCCCAGCAGGCGCGGCGACATCGCGGCGTGCTCTCGCGAACTGCCCTCGCCGTAGTTGAAATCGCCGACCGCGGCCCATCCGACGCCGCGCTCTTTGTAGTCGCGCGCGACTTTCGGGAACGCCGCCCGCTCGCCCGTGATCTGGTTTAGCCCCTCGCCGCGCTCGCCCGTGAAGGCGTTGACCGCCCCCAGAAAGGCGTTATCGCTCAGCCGGTCGAGATGCCCCCGGAACCGCAGCCAGGGCCCGGCGGGCGAGATGTGGTCGGTCGTGCACTTCCCCTGCGCCTTCACGAGCGTCCGCAGATGGTCGAAGTCCGCGCCGTCCCACTTGGGGAAGGGCGAGAGCGTCTGCAGGCGCGTGGAGGCGGGGTCGACGCTGACGGCGACGGCGCTTCCGTCATCGGCGGGCGGCTCGTAGCCGAACCCCCGGCCTGTGAAGCCGTCCGCCGGAACCTCCGGCGCCGCGCCTGGCGGATCGAGGCGGAACGGCTGCCCGTCGGCGCCCGTCAGCGTGTCCGTCAACGGATTGAACGACAGCCGCCCCGCGATGGCGAACGCCGTCACGATTTCCGGGCTGGCGATGAAATTCATCGTCGACGGATTCGCGTCGTTGCGCGCGGGGAAGTTGCGGTTGAACGAGGTTACGATGGCGTTGACGTCGCCCTGCCGTATCGCGGGGCGCTTCCACTGGCCGATGCACGGCCCGCAGGCGTTCGCCATCACGCTCGCGCCGACGGCCTCGAGGTCGGCCATTTGGCCGTCGCGCTTGATCGTCGCGTTGACGGCTTCCGAGCCGGGCGTGACGAGGAAGTCCACCGCCGCCTTGACGCCGCGCTCAGCCGCCTGCCGCGCCACGCTTGCCGCCCGCGACGCGTCCTCGTAGGACGAATTCGTGCACGAGCCGATCAGCGCCGCCGAGAGTTTGTCCGGGTAGTTCTCTTTCGCCGCCGCGTCCGCCAGTTCGGAGATGGGGCGGGCGAGGTCGGGCGTGTGCGGCCCCACGACGTGCGGCTCCAGCGTCGAGAGGTCAATCTCGATCACGCGGTCGAAATAGCGCTCCGCGTCCGCCTCGACCTCCGCGTCCGCCGTGAGCAGATGCGCGCAGCGGTCGGCGAGTTCGGCGAGTTCCGGGCGGCCAGTCGCCCGCAGATAGGCGGCCGCGCGCGCGTCGTAGGGGAAGATGGAGGTCGTCGCGCCCAGTTCGGCGCCCATATTGCAGATCGTCGCCTTCCCCGTCGCGCTGATCGACGCCGTCCCCGGCCCGAAGTACTCCACGACCGCGTTCGTTCCGCCGGAGACGGTGAGAATGCCCGCGAGTTTCAGGATCACGTCCTTCGGCGCCGTCCAGCCGTTCAACTCCCCCGTGAGGCGCACGCCGATGAGGCGCGGGTACAGCACCTCCCACGGAAAGCCCGCCATCACGTCCACCGCGTCCGCGCCGCCGACGCCCGACGCGAACGCTCCCATCCCGCCCGCGTTCGGCGTGTGCGAGTCCGTCCCGATGATCATCAGCCCGGGGAAGGCGTAGTTCTCCAGTATCACCTGATGGATGATGCCGGAGCCCGGCCCCCAAAAGCCGAGTCCGTACTTGGACGCGGACGACCGCAGGAAGCCGTACACCTCGCTGCTCTCCGATTGCGCCAGGCTCGTGTCGGCCTGCGCCCCCTCGAACGCCGTGATCAGATGGTCGCAGTGGACGGTCGTCGGAACCGCCGCCGCCGGCTTTCCCGCCTGCATAAACTGCAGGATCGCCATCTGCCCGGTGACGTCCTGCAAACCCACGCGGTCGGGGCGCAGATTGAGGTAACTCTCGCCGGGGAGCAGTTCCGCCTCCGCCGGGTCGTCGAGGTGACCGAGAAGGATTTTCTCGGCGTAGGTAAGAGGGCGGCCCAGCCGGTCGCGCGCGGCCTGCAGCCTGCGCTCCATCTTGCGGTACGCCTCCTCCACGAACGCGGGCGTCGAATCAACGAGGGGAGCGGCCATAGTCATCGTCCTCCGGCGGGGATAGCGCCTCCTGGCGCGCGCGCCTAAGGTTATCACGGCGCGCCCCCTGCGCTCCGCCCTCCCCGCGCAGGCGGGAATCCTGCCCCTTTGCCGTAATTCCTGCGCAGGCGGGAATCTCGCCCCCTTGCCCCGTCGTTCCCGCGTAGGCGGGAACCTCGCCCCCTGTCCAGTCGGCGCGCAAGCGCCCCCTTGCTCCCGTCATTCCCGCGTAGGCGGGAAACTCGCCCCTTGTCGGGACGGCGCCGCCCCGCCCCCGCTACCCCAACTCCGCGACGGCCGCGGCGAGGTCGAGCGCGTTGCGGTAGATAGCGGAGCCCACGATCGCGCCCTCCGCTCCCAACTCCGCCAGCGTCCGTAGGTGCGCGATTTCGGCAATGCCGCCCGACGCGATGATCCGCGCCCCGCCCGCAGCGTCCGCCCGCTCCACCATCTCGCGCACCGCGGCGAAGTTCGGCGAGGTGAGCGTGCCGTCGCGCGTGATGTCGGTGTAGACGAAACGCCGCACGCCCAGGTCGGCCATCCGGTCGAGGAGGTCGGCCGCCGCGATTTCGCTCCCCTCCGTCCACCCCGCCACCGACGCCATCCCGTCGCGTGCGTCTATGCCCACGACGACGCGCTCCGCCCCGTGCGCCGCGAGCGCCTGCTCGACGAGCGCCGGCTCCTCGACCGCCGCAGTGCCGAGCACGACGCGGCCAACGCCGTCGGCGAACGCCTCCGCGACGTCGGCGGGCGAGCGCAGACCTCCGCCCAGTTGCACGGGAACGCTCACGGCGGCGGCCAACGCCCGGACTTCGCCCGCCTGCGTCCGCCGCCCCTCGCGCGCGCCGTCGAGATCAACGACGTGGATGCGCGGGGCGCCGTCCGCCTCGAACCGCCGCGCCACGCGGACCGGGTCGTCGTCGAACGTCGTCTGCCGGTCGTAGTTGCCTTGCAGCAGGCGGACGACCGCTCCGCCGCGCAGGTCTATCGCGGGAATGATCTCCATCGGTCAGCGCCTCTTTACGAACCGGCGCGCGAAGTTGTCGTACACGGCGAGCCCGGCCGCGCCGCTCTTCTCCGGATGGAACTGCGTGGCCACCACGTTCTCCCGCGCCAGCACGCTGGGGAAATCGAGGCCGTAGCGCGTCTCTCCGGCGACCCACGAGGCGTCGTCCGGCAGCGCGTAGTAGGAGTGCGCGAAGTAGAAATAACTCTCCTCCGGCGCTCCCTCGAACAGCGGGTGCGGCGCCTTGAGTCTGACGGAGTTCCAGCCCATATGCGGTGCCTTGAGGCCCGGAGGGAAGCGCTTGACGCGGCCCGGAACGACGCCCAGCCCCGGCGTGTCGCCCTCTTCCGAGTGATCGAGCAGCAGTTGCAGCCCCAGGCACACGCCGAAGAACGGCTTCCCTTGCGCGATCCATTCGCGCAGCGGAGCGGCCATGCCGTGCGCGTCGAGCGCGGCGATTGCGTGGGGCGACGCTCCTTGCCCGGGAAACACGACGGCGGATGCGTCCGAGAGCGCGTCCGGCTCCGACGCGAACCGCGCGGGGTGGCCGAGCCGCTCGAACGCTTTCTTCACGCTTCGGAGGTTGCCCGCGCCGTAGTCAATGATGGCGATGGGATTCACAGGAAGATTGTAGCAGGCGCAGCGCGCCCGCTTGCGCGTAGGCGGGAACCTCGCCCCCGGGACATGGAGCGCAGCGCATCGTCGTTCCCGTCCCTCCTTATCCGTCGTTCCCGCGCAGGCGGGAACCTCGCCCCTGGACATAGCGTGCAGCCGGGCGGTTAGGGGCCTGCCCGCCCATGCCGCGGGCGCGCCATTCGGCCTTTGACGCAATCCCTTGAGTCTGCTACCCTATGCTCCGCGTGAACGATGCGCCGCCCGGCCTGCGCGGACGCGGAGGGTTTCGGGCAGCGCGCGCGGAGTAGGCGAACCGCCGCGCGCGTTGAGCGCTCGCACGCGAGGAGGTTGCCAATGGTGAACGTCGCCGCGCTTCGCTGCAAGGAATGCTCTAGGGAATACCCCGTCAGCGCGTTCAACGTCTGCGATTTCTGCTTTGGGCCGCTGGAGGTCGTCTACGACTTCGAGGCCATCGCGGACATCGCGTCCCGCGAACGGATTCAGGCCGGGCCGCCGAGCCTGTGGCGGTATCAGGATTTCCTGCCCGCCGAACACAACCCGGCCGTGGACATCAACGCCGGATTCACGCCGCTCATCCGCTCGCGGGGGCTCGCCGAACGGCTCGGCCTCGACGAACTCTGGATCAAGAACGACAGCGTCAACCCGTCGTACTCGTTCAAAGACCGCGTCGTCGCCGTGGCGGCCGCCAAAGCGATTGAACTGGGGTTCGACACGCTGGCGTGCGCCTCGACGGGGAACCTCGCGTGCTCCGTCGCCGCCCACGCCGCGCGCGCCGGAATGACCGCCTACGTGTTCATTCCCTCCGACTTGGAGCACGGGAAGGTGCTGGGCGCGGCGATCTACAATCCGACGATGATCGCCGTGGACGGCAGTTACGACGATGTGAACCGCCTTTGCAGCGAACTCGCCGATCAGTACGCGTGGGCGTTCGTGAACATCAACGTGCGCCCGTTCTACGCGGAGGGCAGCAAGACGCTGGGCTACGAGGCGGCGGAGCAGTTGGGCTGGCGCGCTCCGAAGCACGCGGTGGCGCCGTCGGCGTCCGGCGCAATGTTCACGAAGATTTACCAGGGGTTCAAGGAGTTCGAGCAGACCGGCATCATCGGCCCGGTGGAGACGCGGATGCACTGCGCGCAGGCGCGCGGCTGCTCGCCTATCGCAACGGCGTATGAGGAGGAGCGGTTCGTCATCCGTCCGGTGAAGCCGGCGACCATCGCCAAGTCGCTCGGCATCGGGAATCCGGCGGACGGGTACTACGCGCTGAAGACGATCGAGGCGTCGGAGGGCTCCGCCGTCATCGCGGAGGAGCACGAGGTGGCGGAGGGCATCAAACTGCTGGCGCAGACGGAGGGGATTTTCACGGAGAGCGCGGGAGGCGTCGCCGTCGCGGGGCTGAGGCGGCTCGTCGAGCGGGGCGTGATCCGGCGCGACGAATCCACGGTGGTCTACATTACGGGCAACGGGCTCAAGACGACGGAGATCGTGAGCGACGTGGCGCGTCCGATCCTGATCGAGGGCACGGTGGCGGCGTTCGAGGAGCGCGCCGCCGTCCGCGCGTGAACGCCGTGGCTCTCACGATGCAGCGCGTCCGCCTGACCTTCCTCGACCGGATGATCAAGGAGCCGGTCGTCTACCGCATGGGGCGGAACTTCGACGTGGCGACCAACATCCGGCGCGCCGACGTGCAGGAAGGCGTGGGCTGGGTGATCTTGGAAGTGGAGGGCGAGGCCGACGAGATCGAGCGGGGGCTGGAGTGGGTGCGCTCGCTCGGCGTGCGGGTGGACCCGGCGCTGGGCGACCTCATCGAACCGTAACCGGCGCGCCGTTCCGCTCCGCGCTCTGGTATTCTATGGGGGCGGGGGCGGCGCGCAACCGCATCCGCAAGCGCCCGGCGTCTCCCGCCGGGGCAGGGAGGAACCGATAAGCATGAGCGTCACCGTCCGCATTCCCGGCCCGCTGCGCCGGATCACCAACGGGGTCGACAAGGCGTCCGTGACCGCCGACACGCTCGGCGGCGTCATCGCCGAACTCGAGGCCGTCTACCCGGGCATTCAGGAGCGCGTCCTCGACGAGAACGGCGCGCTGCGCTACTTCGTCAACCTCTACCTCAACAACGAGGACGTCCGTTTCCTCGACGGCCTCGCCACTCCGGTGAACGCCGGAGACGAGGTGAGCATTGTCCCCGCCGTCGCGGGAGGCGCGGCCTAACTCCGCGGGACCGATGCGCGACCACCACGGCAACGATCAGGGGTTCACCGAGCGGGAACTGGCGGAGATCGAGGAACTCAACCGCCTGCCGGACGACCACGTTCCCTTTCTGCAGCGCCCTTTGTGGCGGCGCGTGTTCGTCGCTTTCTCGCTCCTCGTCGTCCTAGCGTTTCTCGTTCCCATCTTCGCGCTTTCGTGCGGGGGGAACGGGGAACAGGCGCCTTCTCCGGCGCCCGACTCCGCGTCCGGGCTGCCCGCCCCCGAGTTCCAACTCGCCGCAGCGCAGGGCGGCCTCGTCAGCCTCTCCGGCTCGCTCGCCGAGAACAAGATCGTCGTCATCGTCTTCTACCGCGGCTTTTTCTGAGGGACTTGCCGCACCCAACTCGGCGAGTTGGAAGACGCCTACGAAGAGATCCGGGGGGAGGGCGCGGAACTGCTTGCGATCAGCGTGGACGACATCACCGGAGCGCAGCGGATGCAGCAGACCGTCGGCGCGAGTTACCCCATCCTCGCCGACCCGACCCGCTCGACCGCCGAGGCTTACGGCGTGTTCGATCTGCTCGGCGACGGCGTGGCCGCGCCCGCGACGATTCTGGTGGACTCCGAGCGGGTGGTCGCCATTCAAGTGGGGCAGAGCATCGGCGACCGCCCTTCGGCCGCGTCGGTGCTCGACACGCTCCGTCAGTACAACGCCGGAACGGAGGCGCCTGGCCTGCAGAGCAGTTAGTGGGGCCGCGGCAAGGAGAATCGCTTGACGCGCAAGGCGCCCGACGAACTCAACCTGCGGATGAGAGCCCGCGTGGACGACGTGCGCGGCATAGTCGTCGCGTTCCTCGACAGAGCGTGCAGAGCCGGCCACTTCCGCGTGTTCATCATTCACGGCAAAGGGCAGGGCGGCGACGGAACGGGGCCGGTCCGCCAAGAAGTCCGGCGGCTGCTGCAACAGGATGAGGGCGTGCGGCAATACGTCGCCGCCTTCTTCTATGCCTCGCCTGATCGCGGGGGAGAAGGCGTGACGCAAGTTAACCTCCGCCCCTAACCCCGCTCTCCGCCGCGCTTGACCGGCGCGGGCGCGGGCGCTACCTTACGCATACGAACATCCACGCCCACGGACAACGCGCACGCGAGGAGACGCCGCTATGCTCACCGTCAAGGCCAATCAGGAACTCACGCAGGTCGGACCCGGCACGCCGATGGGCGAACTGATGCGCCGCTACTGGCACCCCGTCGCCGCGGCCGCCGAACTCGACGACCGCCCCACCAAGGCCGTCCGGCTCCTCGGCGAAGACCTCGTCCTCTACCGCGACAAGTCGGGGACGATGGGGCTCATCGAGCGCTTCTGCCCCCACCGCCGCGTCGACCTCTCCTACGGCATCCCCGAGGAGCGCGGCCTCCGCTGTATGTACCACGGCTGGATGATGGATGAGACCGGCCAGTGCATCGAGCAGCCGTTCGAGGAAACCGTTCACCCGGATGGGCGTTTCAAGGAGAAAGTGAAGATCGCGGGCTACCCCGTGCAGACCGCCGGCGGCCTCGTGTTCGCCTACCTCGGCCCGCAGCCCGCCCCGTACCTCCCGCTGTGGGAGCCGCTCGTATGGGAAAACGCCGTGCGCGACATCGCCATCGCGCCCCTCCCCTGCAACTGGCTGCAATGCCAGGAGAACTCGCTCGACCCCGTGCACGTCGAGTGGGCGCACTCCTACTGGGGGCAATACGTCCAGCAGGGGCCGGGCTTCAAGGGCGCGCTGCTCGACCTTCCGACGCACGAGAAGATCGGCTTCGACATCTTCGAGAACGGCGTCGTCAAGCGGCGCGTGTTCAAGGGCTACACGGAGGAGGACGACGACTGGAAGCACGGGCATCCCGTGTTCGTGCCGAACATCCTCCTCGTTGGCTCCGAGGTCTCCGTCACAATGCAGTTCCGCGTGCCGGTGGACGACGAGCACACGATGCACGTGTCGCTCTACACGTGGCGCGGCGCGCCGGGGCAGCCCGTCCCCACGCAGGAGTCCGTCCCCTACCGCGAGGTGCCCCTCATCGACGAAAACGGCCGCTGGATCGTCGACGTCGTGTTCAATCAGGACTACACGATGTGGGTCACGCAAGGGCCGATCGCCAAGCGCAATTTGGAGCACCTCGGCGAGTCCGACCGCGGCGTCATCCTCTACCGCAAACTGCTGCGCGAGCAGATGGCGGTCGTGGCCGACGGCGGCGACCCGATGAACGTGTTCCGAACGCCCTCGCCGGAAGGCGGGATCGTCGCGCCGCTGGAGCGCGTCAAGTTCGGCATGAAGCGCGCCAAGAAGTACATCCCCGGCGAGGCCGGCTACTCCCGCGACGGCGAACTGATCAACCGCGTCCTGCAGACGTGGGACGAACTCCCCGACAAAGCCCCCGCCGAGTCCGAGGACGAAATCGTCGCCCGCGTCTCCGGCGAGGGCGCCGTGGCCGGCATCAAGGACAACTGGCCGCTGTAGGGGGGGAGGGCAGGGAAGAGAGGTCGCAAGAGAGAAGGCCGCGATGCCGCTCACGAGCCTGCAACTCCAAAACTTCACCGCGTTCGCCGAGTTGGACTTGGCGTTCTCGCCCGGCGTCAACATCCTCGTCGGCGCGAACGGCACGGGCAAGACGCACGTGATGAAAGTCTGCTACGCCGCCTGCGAGGCTTCCAAGCCCGGCGCGCCGCTTTTCCACCAGAAACTCATGAATGTCTTTCTCCCTTCAGGCCGACGTGCATGGAGGTTGATAAACGGACCGGCCAGACGGGAATGGATGCGCGAAGGGGCACCAGCGTCGCCAAAGGTCTCCGTGAACGTATTCGGAGACAATTTCTCCATCCGGACGGTGATACCTATACGCGGCTTCCGTGGAGAGCGGCTTCCTACTAATGGCGCTCCAATTGAGAGCGTCTACATTCCTGTCAAAGAAATGTTGTCTAACGCGCCAGGCTTCTTGTCGCTTTACGCCGAGCGAGAAATCCATTTTGAAGAAGTCTATAACGACATATTGCTCCGCGCATATCGAGCATTCCCTCGCGCTGAGCCGGACAAGAATCGTCAAGGAATGCTTACGGCTATAGAAGAAAGCATGGGAGGGAAGATACGACGAGTAGATGAAGAGTTCTACCTTTCAAATTCAATTGTCCGTTCGACTGCGATGGACATCGAATTCACGTTGCTTGCGGAAGGATTTCGCAAACTGGGGCTGCTTTGGCTGTTGATACGGAACGGATCGCTCCGTGAAGGCTCCGTTCTGTTCTGGGACGAGCCGGAGACAAACCTCAACCCAACGCTCTTCGGCGTGGTGGTGGACGTACTGCTGGAACTGCAGCGGCAAGGCGTTCAGGTGTTCCTCGCCACGCATAACTACGTCGTCCTCAAAGAGTTCGACCTGCGAATGCAAAAGTCCGACAACGTCCTGTTCCATTCGTTTTACCGAACGGAAGAGGGCGAGATCGCCTGCAACAGCACGACGGACTACCTCGCCATAGAGCCGAATCCCATCACAGAGGCTTATGACGATCTTTATGACCGGCAAATAGAGCGCAGTATACGAGGACGAGCGTAACGATGGCGGCTGTCATAGAGTTCGTAGAAGGCGCCATCCGTTTCCTTTTTGTGAACGCCGTAAGCGAGCGGAAGTTCGACGAGAAAGGAGCCTACGGACATGCGCTGTCGCACTGCATGAAGGCGGTCGACCGCATCGTCGAATTCGAGGATAAGTACTTGTTCATCGAGGTCAAAGACCCTCAAGGGGATCGGTCGCACACGGAGAAGGAGAACATGGCGTTCGTCGCTCAGTTCAAGAGAGGTGAATTGGATGCTGACTTCAAGTGCAAATATCGAGACTCTTTCCTCTATGAATGGGCATCAGACCGAGCAGAAAAACCTATCTATTACTACGTTCTCTTCGCTGATGAAACGCTTGATAGCGCTTTGCTTATCCGTAGAAGCCATGCATTGGAGTCGCAACTGCCTGTCCGAGGGCCGAGAGGAGTTGATTGGCCTCGCCCGTTCGTGCAGGGCTGCGGGATATTCAACATCGCGTCATGGAACAAGCGCTTCCCCGACTACCCCGTCACGCGCATAGACGGAACGGGCGCCCCGTAACCCAACCCTCCAACTCGCGGGCCCTGGCCTCCAGATTGTCGCTCATCCGAATCTGCCGACGCCCTCCCAACGGAGTAGGGTCGGCCATGAGCATACGTCCAAGACCATGATGAGCAAGCGGGACGCTGGGGGCGGGACGACGGGAGTATGCGCGCCCCCAGACGGGGCGCCGCAGCGCCCCGTCTCCAAAGCGCCCCAGGCGCCACGTCATTCCCGCGTAGGCGGAACTTCGCCTCCCGTGCCCCCAACGGCGCGCAGCCCATCGCCCTGCCCGCGTAAGGAACCTCCCCCTGCCCCCAGCGCTCATTTGCGCTCATTCAGCGCTCACGGAATGCTCATTCAGCGCTCACGGATCGCTCATTCGATGCTCATAAAGCGCTCATTCAGCGCTCACGGATCGCTCACGCCCTCCCTCCCCCAAACCCGTCCCGGCGCGCCGACGCCCGCCCTCGACGGGCTCCGGCGGCGCCCTCAAAATGCCGCCCCGGCGCGCGCCTGCTCAATTATGACATCAGCCCGTAGCCGCTCCTAGCCCGCTCCTGCTACGATGGTCTCGAATCGGAGGCGCGGGGCGGCGGCTCCCGCCCTCGGAATCAGGAGTAAATGAGCGCAAATGAGCGCTTTTGAGCGCTTTTCGGCGCAAATCAGCGAACCCGAGGCGCGCCTTCCTCGCTGCGGCGGGACGGAGCGAGGGGAAGGCGCGGGCGGTGCGCTACGCTACGCCGACGTGGTCGTGGACGCGCCGACCGGCAAGCCCGGCGACGTGTTCACTTACGCCGTCCCTCAGGGAATGGACGCCCGCCCCGGGCATCTCGTCCGCGTTCCCTTTGGCCGTCGGACGCTCCACGGCGTCGTGACCGGCCTGCGCGAGACGCCGAACGTGGACTACACCCGCGAGATCGCGTCCCTCGTGGACGACCGGCCCCTGATTTCGCCGGAGCGCGTCGAACTGGCGCGATGGATCGCGGACTACTACCTGACCTCCGCGTTCGAGGCGCTTGCGCTGATGCTGCCTCCCGGAATGCGCGGCGGCGCGCAGCGCTATCTGCAAGCGGCGGACGACGCCCCGCCGGACGCGGAGGACCGCATCCCAAACGGCGCGCGAAAACTCCTCGCCCATCTCCGAGCGAACCCGGGGAGGCAGCGCATGGCCGCGCTCACCGCGTCGCTCGGCCCGTGGACGGCGAACGCCGCCCGCGCCTTGATCGAGGCGAAACTCGCGCGCGAGTGGATAAGCGAGCCGGAGCCCAAGCCGCCGCCCTCCCGCAAGCGGCCTCCTCCCCCAACCCCCCAGGCGCGGAAGCCGCTGCTCGTTCCCGCCGCTTCAGCGTCCGACCTGCGCGCTCGCGCCGCCGAGCGGCCCCGCCAAGCCGAACTCTTGCGGGAACTGGCGCGCTCCCCCGCAGGATTGGGCGCGGCGGAAGCCCGCAAACGGTTCGGCCGGTCGGTCGTCGCCGCTATCGTCCGCGATGGGCTGGCCGCGGTTGCGGCGAACCCTCCCGCGAATCCCGTGCCGCTGCTGCCGACGGCCGACCAGCAAGCGGCGCTCGCGGCGCTCAAGAAGGCGATGGACGACCCCTCCGTCGAGCCGCGCGTCCTCCTCCTGCGCGGGGCGACCGGCAGCGGCAAGACGGAGGTCTATCTGCAAGCCGTCGCGCACTGCCTCGCGCAGGGGCGGCGAGCCGTCGTCCTCGTGCCGGAGGTCGCGCTCACGCCGCAGATGACCCAGCGCTTTGAGGAGCGCTTCCCGGGGAAAGTGGGCCTGCTGCACGGCAGGCTGACTCCCGCGCAAGCGAGCGCGGAGTGGCGGCGAGCGCTCGACGGCGAGCGCGGAGTGATCATCGGCCCGCGAAGCGCCTTGTTCGCTCCGATGGACAACTTGGGGCTGATCGTGCTGGACGAGGAGCACGAGTGGACGTACAAGCAGGAGGACGCCCATCCGCGCTACCACGCCCGCGACGCCGCGGAGCGGCTTGCGGCGATCACGGGCGCCGTCGTCGCGTTGGGGAGCGCCACCCCCGACGTCGTCACCTCCTGGCGCGCCGAACGTGGCGCAATCGGCGAACTCAGCCTCCCCACGCGCATCGAACGCTCCGGCGCGCCCACCGGCCTCGCGCCGGTGAACGTCGTGGATATGCGGGATGAGTTGCGCGAGGGCAACCGCAGCGTCTTCAGCCGTCTTCTCCGCGAGCGGTTGGAGGAGACGCTCGCGGCGGAGAGGCAAGCCGTGCTCTTCCTCAACCGGCGCGGCGCCGCGAGCGCGGTCGTGTGCCGCAACTGCGGGCATGCGATGCGGTGCGCTCGATGCTCCGCCTCCCTCGCCTACCACGAGCCGCCGGACGGCAAGGGCGCGGGGCGGCTGCGCTGCCACCATTGCGGCAGGGCGCGGGGCGCGCCCGCCCGCTGCCCAAAGTGCCGCAGCGCGCGCATCCGCTACCTCGGGCTCGGCGCGCAGCGCCTCGTGGACGAAGCGCGCCGCGTCGCCCCCGGCGCCCGCGTGCTCCGGTGGGACAGCGACGCCGTAACCGACGCCCGCGCCCACGAACGCCTGCTGCGAACTTTCGCCGCCCGCGAAGCCGACGTGCTCGTCGGCACCCAGATGATCGCCAAAGGATTGGACGTCCCCACCGTCGACCTCGTGGGCGTCGTGCTGGCGGACATTGGCCTGCACGCGCCCGACTTCCGCGCGCCGGAGCGAACGTTCCAACTGCTGACGCAAGTCGCGGGGCGGGCGGGCAGAGGCGCGCGGCCCGGCTGCGCCGTGATCCAAACCTACGCGCCGGATCATTACGCGGTGCAGGCCGCCGCCGCGCAGGACTACGAGGCGTTCTACGCCGAAGAAATGGAGCGCCGCCGCGAGTTGCGGAATCCGCCGTTCAGCAAACTCATCCGCCTGCTCTTCGGCCACTCGGACAACCGGACGGCGGCGCGCGAGGCGGAGCGGCTCGCCGGACTGCTCCGCCGGACGGCGCGGGAATGGGGAATGAGCGATACGGACGTCATCGGCCCTGCGCCGTCCTACCCTCCGCGCGTCCGCAACGCATGGCGGTGGCGAATCATCGTCCGCGCCCCGGAGCCGCGCATCCTGCTGGACAAAATCGCCGTCCCCCCCGCCTGGCGCGTGGACGTGGACCCCGTCCACGTGGAGTGACCCCGGCCGCTTCGTCCCGCCTAATAGCGGACGAGAGACGCGATTTCCTGGCCGGGGAGGCGGGCGCGTCCGTCGAGGGCGGTGAGTTCGATGAGGGCGGCGATGCCGGCGACGGCGGCGCCCGCCTGCCGGACGAGGTCCACCGCGGCGGCCAGCGTTCCTCCGGTGGCGATGACGTCGTCCACGATCAGAACGTTATGGTGCGCGAGGAGCGCGTCGGCGTGCATTTCGATTTCAGCCTGCGCGTATTCCAGTTCGTAGGCGGCGGAGAAGGTTGCGCGGGGGAGTTTGCCCGCCTTCCGCAAGGGAATGAATCCCGCGCCGAGTTCGAGGGCGACGGGCGCGCCGAGGATGTAGCCCCGCGCTTCGATGGCGGCCACCCGGTCCACGCCTTTGCCGCGAAAAGGCTCGGCGAGTGCGAGCGCGGCTTCGCGGAGCGCGTCCGGATCGGCGAGGAGCGGCGTGATGTCGCGGAAGAGAACGCCGGGCTGCGGAAAGTCGGGGACGGCGCGGATAAGGCTTTCGTAGGAGGGGTTCATCGGAAGGCGTCCTGCTTGCGGAGTTGGAGACGCAAGGCTACCACCCCGCGCGCCAGTCGCGCCGGTATGGTTTGACATGAGCAAGGGAAGGCGGGAGAATCGGCGCGGACGGCGAGAACGGCGAGGGATGGCGAGAGAAGAGAGAGGAGCGGCGATGATGATGATGCAGGACGTTGTGATCGTGAGCGGGGCGCGGACGCCCGTCGGCAGATTCGGCGGGGCGTTCAAGGACGTTCCGGCGTCGGACTTGGGTGCGGCGGCCATCCGCGCGGCGGTGGAGCGGGCCGGCGTCCGCCCGGAGGACGTGGACGAAGTGATTATGGGGAACGTCCTGCAGGCCGACGAGACGGGCTACGTCGCGCGGCGGGCGATGCTGAAGGCGGGGCTCCCCGACTACGTTCCGGCGATGACGGTGAACCGCGCCTGCTCGTCGGGGCTGGAGGCGATCAACCTGGCCGTCCAATCCATCGCTGCGGGGGAGTCGGAGATCGTCGTCGCGGGGGGCGCGGACAGCATGAGCCGCGTCCCGTATCTGATGCGGGGGGTTCGGTTCGAGGGGCCGCGGATGGGCGATTACGCCGTTACGGACGGGCTGACGATGGGGCTGAACTGCCCGATTTACGACTACCACATGGGCGTTACGGCGGAGAACGTGGCGGAGCGTTTCGAGGTGAGCCGCGAGGCGCAGGACGAGTTGGCGGCGGCCAGCCATCAGCGGGCGGTTCGGGCGCAGGCGGAGGGCCGGTTCGACGGGCAGATCGTTCCGGTGAGCGTTCCGCAGCGGCGCGGCGACCCGGTGGCCGCAACGCTGGACGAGCACCCGCGCGCCGACACGACGGCGGAGGGGCTGGGCAAGTTGCGGCCGGTGTTCAAGGAAGGCGGGACGGTGACGGCGGGCAACTCGGCGGGAGTGAACGATGGCGCGGCGGCGGTGGTCGTGATGTCGCGGGAGCGCGCGGAGGCCGAGGGGATCGAGGCGCGGCTGCGCTGGGTGGGGCGCGGCGTCTCCGGCGTGGACCCGGCGGTGATGGGCATCGGTCCGGTGCCGTCCACGCGGAAGGTTCTGGAGAAGACAGGAATGGCGGTCGGCGACTTGGACCTGATCGAGTTGAACGAGGCGTTCGCGGCGCAGGCGCTGCACGTGATCCGCGAGTTGGATATGGACTGGGAGCGGACGAACGTCAACGGGAGCGGCATCTCGCTGGGCCATCCGGTGGGGGCGACGGGCGCGATTATGACCGTGAAGTTGATGGAGGAGTTGACGCGGAGCGACGGGCAGTACGGCCTCGTCACGATGTGCGTCGGCGGCGGGCAGGGCGTCTCGACGATATTCGAGCGGCTGAACTGAGCGTTCCGCCGCTGGAGCGTTAGCCCGCGCCGTCCCGCGCAGCCGCAGGTATGGAAGGCCGCCCTCCGTTCTGCTATCCTGCAAGCGATGCGGAGGGATCGCATAGTGGCCTAGTGCGCCCGCCTGCTAAGCGGGTTGGGGGTGATGAGCCCCCTCGCGGGTTCGAATCCCGCTCCCTCCGCCACGACTTGCCGGCGGCGTGAAGAAGTAATGGGAACCTTCAGCGTGCGCGTGACCTTCGAGGGCCCGCAGGGGCAATTGGATTGCGACGCCCTCGTGGACACCGGCGCAACCTACTCAGTCATACCTAGCCAAGCCCTCCGCTCTATCGGCGTGAGGCCGTCGGGGCGGCGAGGATTCCGTCTGGCCGACGATACTCGCATTGAGTACGAGGTTGGGCCCGTCAACCTCCGCTACGAAGGGGAAGGCGTGCCTGTGCTAGTCGTTTTCGGCGACGACGCTTCCTCTCCTCTGTTGGGGGCCACGGCTTTGGAGAACCTCAGCCTCGCCGTGGATATGCGGAACGAACGCCTTACGCCGGTGGACGCCCTCCTGAAGAAGGCGGCGACATGGGAATGTTCACCGTAAATATCCGGGTCATCGGCGCGAATGGCCTCGCGGAGGACCTTGACGCCCTCGTGGATATCGGCGCGAACCGCACCGCGCTCCCCGTTGGCCTCTTGCGGAGGCTGGGCGTCGTTCCGCAGGAAGCCAGCCTGTTCAGAACGGCCAATGAGGAACTCGTGGAACTGGAGACGGGGGAGGCGTTGGTGGAGTTCGAAGGACGCAGGAAAACCGTGCCCGTCGTTTTCAACTCCGACAGTGCGCGCGCCATCCTCGGCGCGACGATGCTCGAGATATTCCATCTAGTGGTCGACCCTGTCCGGAAGCGGCTCATCCCAATCCCCGGCCAGTTGAGATAAGGCCGGACGGAGAACGCGACGCTATGCCCACCTATCACGTCTGGACCGTCGGATGCCAAATGAACAAGGCCGACTCCGAGCGCATGGGCGCGGGCTTGGAGCAACTCGGCCTCGATTGGACGGACAATCCCAAGCAGGCCGACGTCATCGTCCTCAACAGTTGCGTCGTCCGTCAGCAGGCCGAAGACCGCGTAACCGGCATGCTCACCTCCCTCAAGCCCTGGAAGCAGCGCTTCCCCGAAAAGACGCTCGCGCTGATGGGCTGCATGGTCGGCCCCAAGCAAGACGACCTCCGCAAGCGCCACCCCTACGTCGACGTCTTTATGCAGCCCCAGCAGTTCGAGCCCCTCATCGAGATGGTCGGCGACAAGTTCGGCGTCGACCCCGACGGCTGCGCCGGGCCGTTCGTCCCAGGCCATCCCTCCGTGACCACGCACGTCCCCGTCATTCACGGCTGCGACAAGTTCTGCACGTTCTGCATCATCCCCTATCGGCGCGGGCGCGAGGTCTCCCGCCCCGTCGCGGAACTCGTCGAGGAATGCAAAATGCTCGCCGCGCGCGGCGTCCGCGAGGTGACGCTCCTCGGCCAAAACGTCGACTCCTACGGCCACGACCTCCCGGGCGAGCCCGACCTCGCCGATCTCCTCGAGGCCGTGCACGACCGCGTCCCCGAAATCGCCCGCATCCGCTTCCTCACCTCGCACCCCAACGATATGAGCGACCGCATCATCGAGGCCGTCGCCGGACTCCCCCGCGTAATGGAGTGCGTCAACCTGCCCTTCCAGGCCGGCAACGACGAGACGCTCGCCAATATGCGGCGCGGCTACACCAACGCGCAGTACCGCGAACTCGTCGCCCGCGTCCGCGAAACCGTCCCCGGCGTGGCGATGGTCACCGACCTCATCGTCGGCTTCCCGGGCGAAACCGACGCCCAATTCGAAGACACGCTGGATATGGTCCGCGACCTGCGCTTCGACAAAACGCACGCCGCGATGTACTCCGTTCGCCCCAACACCTACGCCGCGCGCAAACTCGACGACGACGTCCCGCAAGAGGAGAAGCGCCGCCGCCTCAAGGCCGTTGAAGCCGCGCAGGAAGCCATCCTCTCCGAAATCAACGCCGGCTGCTTCGGCTCCACGCAGGAAATCCTCGTGGACGGCCGGAACAAAGACCGCTGGCAAGGCCGCGCGCGAACCGACAAACTCGTCTTCTTCGACGACGCCCCGTCGGCGCCCGTCGCCCTCGGCGACCTCGTGAACGTCCGCGTCACGAAAACGACGCCCTGGTCGCTGCAAGGGCGCGCGCCGGAGAACGGCGCCCTGGACGATGCAAGGGCGGACAGCCCCGCCGCAGTCGCCGAGAGAAGGAGCGCATGGCGATGAGCAAACCCTGCCCGGCGTGCGGCCGGCCGCTGGCCGGCGGAATGCACGACGTCTGCTTCTCCGCGGATCGGGCGTACCGCTACTGGCTGGAAGTCGAAACCCCAAACGGCGACCCCGCGAAAACGTGCGCGTTTTTGATGCTCAACCCGATCACGGCTGACGAAAACGCATCCGACCACACGGTGCGCAGGTGCATGGGGTTCGCTGAGCGGGACGGCTACGGCAGGCTGGTGATCGTCAACCTGCGCGCCCTTCGCTCCGCCGTCCCGAACGTGCGCGGGGTCGTCAATGACCCTGTCGGCCCGGACAATGACGCGCACATCCGCGAGGCGGCCCGGCAAGCCGATGCTATCGTGTGCGCTTGGGGAAACTGGGGGGGCCGGGCAAACCCGCAGGTGATCGCGGTCGGAGAGATGCTTTTAGCGGCGGACCGCCGGAAGAAACTGCGAACGCTGGGCGACCTGACGGACGGCGGCCACCCTCCGCACCCCTCGCGCCAGCCGTATGAACATCGGATGCGGCCGTGGCGCGATTTCGAGGCTTGGCTCGCTAGGCAGAAGCCGCCGGCATAGGGCCCCGCCTTTGGCGCAGCCGCGCCGCGCCGCCTCTTGCGCCCCGCGCCTCATTGTGCAATTCTTCACAATCGCCTCCCCGCGCCGCCGTAAAATTTCCCTAATCACCTACGCGGGAGCGCGGCGATGCTTCACCACTGGCACGGAACGCTCGAACTGATCCGCATGGCGCTCGCCGAGGACGAGGCCGCCTACGACCCCACATCCTCCCTCCTCCCCGACGACCTGGCGAGCGAGGCGCTGATGATGCCGAAGGCGAACGGCGTCCTCGCCGGCGTCGACGTCGCCCTCGCCGTCTTCCGCGAACTCGACCCCGCCCTCGAGACCGAGCGCCTCGTGAACGACGGCTCCCCGGTCGAGCGCGGTATGTACGTCGCCGCCATTCGCGGGCGGATGTCCAGCATCCTGCGCGCCGAGCGCGTCGCCCTCAACTTCGCCCAGCGGATGAGCGGCGTCGCCACCGCCGTCGGCGAGTTCGTCCGCGCCGTCGAGGGGCTTCCCGCGCAAGTCATAGACACGCGCAAAACGCTCCCCGGCTGGCGGCTGCTCGATAAGTACGCCGTCCGTATGGGCGGCGGCCGCAACCACCGGATGAGCGCAGGCGACGGCATCCTCATCAAGGACAACCACATTGCGGCGATGGCCACGCGAGGCGAGACGATGACCGCCCTCATTCAACGCGCCAAGCGCGAGGCCGCCCACACTATCCGCGTCGAAGTCGAGTGCGACACGCTCGATCAAGTGCGCGAGGCGCTGGACGCCGGCGCCGACATCGTGCTCTTCGACAATATGACGCCTGATCAGATGCGCGAGGGCGTCGCGCTCTGCAAAGGCCGCGCGCTCACCGAGGCGTCCGGCGGCATCACGCTCGCCAACGTCCGCGCCGTCGCCGAAACGGGCGTGGACTTTCTCTCCACCGGCTCCGTAACCCACTCCGCCCAGGCGCTCGACATCAGTTTGGAGATCCGCGTGGCGTAACCCGTCGCTGGCGTGCTGCCGCGCACAGAGGAGGCGGGAGAGGGCGAGGGGGAGATGGCTCACCAACGCCCATCGAATGTGCGGCGCCTCATCCGTACAAGAGCCGTTATGCAATCTCTGTTCGGGAGGCAGCGTTGCTGCTCGCTCCTCCCCACCCTTAGACGTCGAGGTTCTTCACCTGGCGGGCGTGCGCCTGAATCCACTCCTTGCGCGGCTGCACGAGGTCGCCCATCAGTTCCGTGAAGGCGCGGTCGGCGGCGGCGGCGTCCTCGACGGACACCCGCAGCAGCGTCCGCGACGCCGGGTCCATCGTCGTCTCCCAGAGTTGCTCCGGGTTCATCTCGCCGAGTCCTTTGTACCGCTGCAGGCCGATGCCTTGCCGCTCGGAGTTGCGCTCCAGCGCGGCGGCGAGTTCGTGCCAGGGCACGCCGCCGGCGACTTCGTTGTCGCGGCGCGACACCGCGTAGACGTGGCCGTTCACCCACTCCGCGACCGGGGGGAAGAGTTGCTGCGCGCGGTGCACGAAGGCGGACTCCAGCACGCGGGGGACGTTGATCGTGCCGTGCCCCGAAACCTCGATGAAGTACTCGCCCCGCTCCGCGTCAACGACCTTGCGGCATTCGAATCCCTGCGCGGTCAGCCACTCCCCTACGGCGTCCACCGAGCCCTCGCCTTCGAACGCAAGGCGGTACATGCCTTTCTCCGCGCCCTGCATAAACGGGCCGACCAGTTCCGGCGCGAGGCCGAGGTTGGAGAGCGGCTTCGTCCAGTTCTGGAACTCCTTGAGCCGCTCCACGAGGCCCTGGATTTTCGCGCCGGAGAGCAGCGCCGTTCCGTCTTCCGTCTTGACGGCGAGCCTGCCGTAGAGTTGCTTGGCGAGCCAGCCTTCCTTCTCGGCTTCGGAGTACTGGTATTGGACGGACCTGCCGCGTGAGGCGCGGTAGAGCGGCGGCTGGGCGATGTAGAGGTGCCCCGCGTCTATCAATTCGCGCATATTGCGGAAGAAGAACGTGAGCAGCAGCGTGCGGATGTGCGCGCCGTCCACGTCGGCGTCGGTCATTATGATGACCATGTGGTAGCGCAGTTTGGCGAGGTTGAAGTCTTCGCCGAGCCCGGCGCCGAGCGCGGTGATGAGGGCTCGGATCTCCTCGTGGGCGAGCATTTTGTCGGGGCGCGCCTTCTCCACGTTGAGGATCTTGCCCCGCAGGGGCAGAATGGCCTGCGTGCGCCGGTCGCGTCCGCCTTTCGCCGAGCCTCCGGCGGAGTCGCCCTCGACCACGTACAACTCGCAGAGTTCGGGGTTGCGCTCCGAGCAGTCCGCGAGTTTGCCGGGCAGCGAGCCGCCGTCCATCGCGTTTTTGCGTATCACGAGATCGCGCGCCTTCCGCGCCGCATCCCGCGCCTTCTGCGACGTGAGGCACTTCTCGACGATCCGCCTGCCCTCGTGCGGATGCTCCTCCAGGTAGAACTCCAAATGCTGCACGAGCGTCTGCTCGACGGCGGTTTTCGTTTCGGCGTTTCCCAGTTTGCCTTTCGTCTGCCCCTCGAACTGCGGCTCCTCGAGGCGGACGCTCACGATGGCCGTGAGCCCCTCGCGGACGTCGTCGCCGCTGAAGTTGCCCGTGTCCTCTTTGACCAGTTTGCTTTTCTTGGCGTAGTTGTTGATGGCGCGGGTGAGCCCGGCGCGGAATCCTACGAGGTGCGTTCCCCCGTCGGCGGTGTTGATGCAGTTGGCGAACGCCAGCGTCTGTTCGTAGAAGCCGGTGTTGTACTGCAGGGCGACCTCCACCATCGCGTGGTCGGTCTTCTGCTCGAAGTAGAACGGCTCGTCCTGCAGCGACTCGCGGCTCTGATTCAGTTGCTTGACGAAACTGGCGATTCCTCCCTCGAAGTAGAACGCGCGGTCGGCGTCCGGGTGGGCCTCCGACGCGAACGAGAGCCAAATCCCCTTGTTCAGGTACGCCATCTCGCGGAACCGCTGGATCAGCGTGTCGCGGTCGTAGTTGGCCGGGCCGAAGATCTCTCCGTCGGCCAGAAAGCGCACGACCGTTCCTTCCGTGAAGGCGTCGCCCTCGGCGACGAGGCCCTCGTCAACGACGTCGCCGTCGGGGACGCCCCGGGTGTACTCTTGCGAGTGGACGCGCCCGTCGCGCCGCGCCTCGACCCGCATACGCTCCGAGAGCGCGTTCACGACCGAGGCGCCGACGCCGTGCAGCCCGCCGGACACTTTGTAGGCGCCGCCGCCGAACTTGCCGCCCGCGTGCAGCGTGGTCATAATCGTCTCGAGCGCCGGCCTCCCCGTCGTCGCGTGCGTGTCGGTCGGAATGCCGCGCCCGTTGTCGCGCACCGACACGGTGTTGTCGGCGTGCAGCGTAACGAACACCCGGTCGCAGTAGCCCGCCATCGCCTCGTCCACGGCGTTGTCCACGATTTCGTAGACGAGGTGATGCAGCCCGCGCTGATCCGTGCTCCCGATGTACATACCGGGGCGTCGGCGGACGGCCTCCAGCCCCTCGAGCACCTGGATGTCGCTTGCCGTGTACTGGGACGCTTCCTGAACGACCATGCGCGGTTGACTCCTCTAGAACGGAAGAAATGCCGAAGCGGCGATACTATTCTACCATAAACGGGGCGCGGGAATAGGCTGCGCCCCTACGGATTGCGTAAATTTCGCCATGTTCTACGACGAGCGCAGGCGGGGTGAGTGCGCGTCGCGCGCGCGCTCTATCGCCCTCTATCGCCCTCTATCGCCCTCTATAGGGCCTCCATCGCCAGCCGCGCTTGCTCGCCCGCGAAGGCGAGGTCGTTCGGCGTGTGCGCGAGCGATACGAACGCCGCCTCGAACTGCGACGGCGCGGCGTAGACTCCGCGCTCGAGCAGTCCGTGAAAGAACGCGGCGTAGCGTTCGGCGTCCGAGCCCGCCGCGCCATCCCACGACGCGACAGGAGCGCTGGTGAAGAACGCCGTGAGCATCGAGCCGACGCGGTTGACGGCGAGCGGGACGTCCGATGCGCCGGCCGCGGCGCGCAGCCCGACCTCCGCCTGCGCCCCCAGCGCCTCCAGCGTCTCGTAGACGCCGGGCTTCTCCAGTTCGCGCAGGCAGGCAATGCCGGCGGCGACGGCGATAGGATTGCCGGAGAGCGTGCCGGCTTGGTACGCCGGCCCCAGCGGCGACATCATCCGCATTATGTCCGCGCGCCCGCCGTAGGCGCCCACCGGCAGCCCTCCGCCGATGATCTTCCCCAAGCACGTGAGGTCGGGCGTTACGCCGCAGCGCTCCTGCGCTCCCCCGCGCGCGACGCGGAAGCCCGTGATCACTTCGTCGAAAATGAGCAGCGCGCCGTTGTCGTCGCACAGCGTCCGCAGCCCCTCGAGGAACCCGTCCGCCGGAGGGACGACGCCCATATTCCCAGCGATGGGCTCGACGATGACCGCCGCGACCTGATTCACGTTCGCGTCGAACGCGGCCTCGACCGACGGCGGATCGTTGTATTCGGCGATGAGCGTCTCCGCCGCGTAGCCAAGCGGAACGCCCGCGCTCGTGGGAACGCCGTGCGCGGCCGCGCCCGACCCCGCCTTCACGAGGAAGCCGTCCGCGTGCCCGTGGTAGGCGCCGTTGAATTTGACGATTTTGCTCCGTCCGGTGTAAGCCCGCGCCGCGCGGACGGCGCTCATCGCGGCCTCCGTTCCCGAGTTCACGAGCCGCAGCATCTCCATCGCGGGCATCGCGCGGGCGATCATCTCCGCGATTTCCAGTTCCCGCTCCGTCGGCGCGCCGAAACTCGCGCCGTCCGCCGCCGCCTTTTGCGCGGCCTCCACGACGGCGGGGTGCGCGTGCCCCAGAATGAGCGGCCCCCACGAACCGACGAAGTCCACGTATTCGTTGCCGTCGGCGTCCCAAATGCGGGAGCCGCCGCCGCGGACGATGAACGGAGGCGTCCCGCCGACGGCGCCGAACGACCGCACCGGGCTGTTCACCCCGCCGGGAATGATCCGCCGCGCCCGCGAGAAGAGCCTTTCGGATTTATCGAGCCGCATCGCGTTGCGCTCAGCGGCCAATCCGGTAAGGCCGAACGAAGTCGCCCGGGAAGAGCTCGAACCCTCCGAGCGCGAAGTCGCCGTCGAAAGAGAAGACGGTCGAAACAGCCCTCGCCTCCATCGCCGCCATTGACGCCGCGTCAACGTAAGAGAGGTGCGGTCCGATAGGAGACGTCAGTATCTGCTCCGTTCGCCGGTGTTCCTCCTCAGTTTGGAAACGCAGGTTGAAGCCGCCCAGCAGCGTGAGCCAATCCCGCGCCGCAGGGAACCCCAAACGCTGATACGCCAACTGGTGCGTTTCCGCCACCACTAGGTTGGTAGTGATGAGCGCCGCCCGACGGTTCGCCAATTCGACGAAGCCGTTGATCGCCTTCTGATGGTATTGGTCGCTTGGGTCCAGCCTCGCGTAAAACGCCGAGGTGTCCACGAACAGGAAGCGGGCCGGGCCGTTAGCCGTCATTTTCCCAGTTCTCATTGAAGGAACTCATAGCGTAGTACGGCGCGCGCTCTTCCGCCACCCGGAGCGCCGGCCTGCGAGGCTGCCCCAGGTATTCGTCGTGGAGGGCGGCAACGTCACGCAGCCCGCTGGATGCGGCGGGCTTGTACCGAAGGAAAGCGTCGCTCAGCCCGAACTCCCGCATTTCGCCGGCGTAGGACTCCTCATACCAGGCGAGGAGGTCATGGAACTGCTCGGGAATCTCGTGCCGTTTGGGCTGCGTCTTGCCCCGCGCCCGGTCAGGGTGGCACGGGTCTCCCTCTCGGTAGAGGGAATTCAACGCGCCCCGCTTGGTGATCATACGGTTCCTGCTGGGGCTCACCGGCTTGGTGGCGACGCAGTGCTGCGAGATGTGCGACACCACTCCGGGCGGAACGCTTCCGAACTCCTCCCTGACGCGCTCGCGCACCTCCGCGCCGCTGAAGCCGAAGCGCGCCGGGTTCTCGCGCGTGAGAAGCGCGAGCGCAATCCACACCTGATCCGCGACCTTAGCGGCGCTCGCGGCGAACATATTCATTGCGGCCTCCGACAAACATCATAACATACATTCTATCCCATTGCAAGCCGCACTTGCAAGGCCAGCGGGTCGGCCAACGTCGAGCGGTAGGCGTTGTAGTCGGCGATGAGCGCCCAGCGTTCGCGGTAGACGGCTAGCCGGTCGGCGAGCGGCTCGTCCATGGGAGCGGCGAGATCGAGCGTCCATTCGGGCTCGCCGGGCGCGCCCGCCGCGAACCGCTCGAACACGGCGGAAGGAAGCGGCCAAGCCTCGCCGTCCGCCGTTACGCACAGAATGAACAAATGCGGGCGCGGGCGGAACCGCCGCGTTACGAAAGCGCGCCCGTTGTCCGGAGACGCAGGCTCCATAACGACGACCTCCACGTACTGGCCGTCGCCCGTCCGCACGGCGAGGTCAACGCCCGCAGGCCCGCCGACCGGCTCGAACACGGCGGCTCCCCGTTGGACGAGTTCGGCTACGGCGCGCCGTTTCGCGTCTTGCCCCGTCATAACGCTACGCCTCTTCCCGCAGCAGCCGCGCCGCGTCCTTTGCGAAATAAGTGATGATGACGTCCGCGCCCGCGCGCTTGATGCTCGTAAGCGTCTCTAGCATCGCGGCGCGCTCGTCCAGCCAGCCGTTGGCGGCGGCGGCGCGCAGCATAGCGTACTCGCCGGAGACGTTGTAGGCCGCGATAGGCAGATCGAATGCGCCGCGGGCGCGGGCGATTATGTCCAAGTACGCGAGCGCGGGCTTGACCATGAGGATGTCCGCTCCCTCGGCGGCGTCCTGCCGCAGTTCGCGCATCGCTTCCCGCGCGTTCGCGCCGTCCATTTGATGCGACTTGCGGTCGCCGGACTGCGGAGCGGAGTCCGCCGCGGCGCGGAACGGCCCGTAGAAAGCCGACGCCATCTTGGATGCGTAGGCCATCACCGCGACGTCCGTCCATCCTCCCGCATCCAGCGCGCTGCGGAGGGCGGCCACTTGGCCGTCCATCATCGCCGACGGCGCGACGACGTCCGCTCCCGCCTCCGCGTGCGAGACGGCCGTCCGCGCGAGCAGATCGAGCGTCTCGTCGTTGGCGATGGAGCCGTCCGCGCGCAGCGTTCCGCAGTGTCCGTGATCGGTGTATTCGCAGAGGCAGACGTCCGTGATCACGACCAGACCGGGGAGGGCGCTCTTCAGAGCGGCGACGGCCTCCTGAACGATACCGTCCGGCGCGTAGGCGCCCGTTCCGAGCGCGTCTTTGCGGGGCGGAAGGCCGAACAGCAGCAAGGCGCGAATCCCCAGCGACGCCGCTTCCTCCCCCTCCCGGACGAGGTTGTCCACGGAGACTTGCGCCTGCCCGGGCATCGGGCCGATGGGGATGCGCGCGTCCCGCCCGGGCGTTACGAACACGGGGTAGACGAAGTCGGCGGGGCGGAGCGACGTCTCGCGCATCATATCGCGGAGCGCGGGCATGCGCCGCAGCCTTCGCGGGCGCGCCTGCGGGAAGCGCGCGGTTTCAGCGTCTGCGCGCCCGAGCGCGAACGGGTCAACCATCGCTCATAGCCTCCAGCGCCGCGTCCACGACGCCCTGCGCGGTGTGCTCCCGCGCCTCCGCCGACACGCGCACTCCCAATTGCTCCGCCGCCGCGCTCGTGACCGGCCCAATGGAGACGACCTTGCTCCGGTTCACCAAGCCCGCGTCGCCGCCAAGCAGACCGACGAGGTTGCGCGCCGCCGACGCGCTCGTGAACGTGACGGCGTCCAGCATACCGGACGCGAGCGTCTCCCGTGCCTGCGCCGCCGCGTCCGCAGGCGCCGCCGTGCGGTAAGCCGCGACCTCCGTCACCGCCGCTCCCAGCAGCCGCAAGCCGTCGGGCAGCGCGGGCGACGCGATGTCCGCGCGCGGGAGGAGCATCCGCGCACCGCGAACGCTCCGCTCGGCGAACGACTCCGCCACCGATTGCCCGGTCGAGGCCGACGGAACCAGGTCGGCGGCTATGCCGCGCTCGCGGAGCGCCTCCGCTGTCGCCGGGCCGATGGCCGCGACTTTCGCCGTTGCGAACGAGCGCGCGTCTCTCCCTTGCGCCGCGAGCCGCTCGAACACGGCCTCGACGGCGTTCGCGCTCGTAAACGCAACCCAGTCGAAGCCGCCCAGTTCCGACAGCGCGGCGTCCAGCGCGGATGCGTCCGCGAGGGGGCGTACCGCTATCGCGGGCAGTTCGACCGGCTCCGCGCCGCGCTCGGCGAGCAAGCGGCTGAGCGCGCTTGCCTGCGCCCTCGAGCGCGTCACCAGCACGCGCTTGCCGAACAGCGGCCCCTTGTCGAACCAGCGGAGGGAAGGCCGGAGGGTGGCGGTTTCGCCGATCACGGCGACCACCGGCGCCGTGAGTCCCGCCTCCGCCGTTTTCGCAGCGACGTCGGCCAGCGTTGCGCTCACCGTCCGCTGCTGCGGGAGCGTGCCCCACTGCGTTACGCAAACAGGGGTTTCAGGCGCGCGCCCCCCGCGCATCAGCGCGTCCGCGACGGCGGGCAGGTTGCGCCAACCCATCAGAACGACGAGCGTTCCGGGCGTTTTGGCGAGCGCGCTCCAATCCAACCCTGCGCCGGGGTTCGCGGAGTCTTCCGAACCCGTGACGACCGTGAACGCGGACGCGACCCCCCGGTGCGTGACCGGCACGCCGGCGTAGGCGGGCGCCGCGATGGCGGACGTCACGCCCGGGACAACCTCGAATCGGACGCCGGCCTCCGTGAGCGCGAGCGCTTCCTCGCCGCCGCGCCCGAATACGAACGGATCGCCTCCCTTGAGCCGCGCGACTCGTTTTCCCTGCCGCGCCAGCGCGACGAGTCGGCTGTTGATGAACTCCTGCGAATCCGCAGGCGTGTCCGGCTCTTTGCCCGCGTAGACGAGTTCCGCGTTCGCCGCCAGGCTCAGCAGCGCGGGCGAGACGAGCCGGTCGTAGACGACCGCGTCCGCCTTCCGCAGCAGTTCAGCGCCTTTCGCGGTGATGAGGCCCGGGTCGCCCGGCCCGGCGCCGATGATGGAGACGACGCCCTCGTTCGCCGTCATTCGGGCGCATCCAGCAGCGCGGACGCCCCTTGCTCCAGTAGCGCGCGATAGGCCGCGCGCCCCAGAACCTCCGGGTCGGACGAGTCTCCGGTGACCTCGACGCGGTAACTCGCCGAGCCGTCGGCGGGCGCGGCGCATGCGAACAGCCGCATCTCCTCTCCGTGCGCTTCGGCGAACGCTCCGATGGGCAAGGCGCAGCCGCTTCCCGCCGCGCGGAGCAATTCGCGCTCCGCCGCGACCGCCGCCGCCGTAGGCGGATGAATGAGCCGCCGCGCGAGCGCGAGCAGGTCGGCGTCGTCCGAGCGCGCCTCGACGGCCAGCGCGCCCTGCCCCGGCGCGGGCGCGCAAACGTAGGGCGAGAGAAACTCCGCCACGCGGCCGGTCATTCCCAGTCGGTTGACGCCCGCCGCCGCGAGCGCGACGCCGTCGTAGTCCGGCCCCTCCGACTTGGCGATGCGCGTCTCCACGTTGCCGCGAATGGGGAGCAGCGCGATGTCTTTTCTCCCGTGCGCGAGTTGCGCGGCGCGGCGCGGGCTGCTCGTCCCAATGCGCGCGCCAGCAGGCAAGTCCAGCAGCGTGGCGCCCCAACGGTTCACCAGAACGTCGCGCGCGTCCTCGCGCTCCAGCACGGGAACGGCGGCGAGGCCGTCCGGCTGCAGAGTAGGGAGGTCTTTTAGGCTGTGCACGGCCAGGTCTATGCGCCCATCGAGCAGCGCGCGCTCCAAAGCGGAGGTGAAAACGCCTCTGCCGAGCGACGCCAGCGGCGCATCCGGCTGCTCGTCGCCCGCCGAGGCGACCGCCTCGACCCGAACGCTGAGGCCGGGCGCGGCGCCTGCGAGCGCGGCGGCCACCGCCCGCGCCTGGACGAGCGACAGTTTGCCGCCTCGCGCGCCGATGACGACCGGGCGGGACACGGCGGCCCCGCGCTACTCGTCCAGCCCGAAGAGTTCGCGGGCGGATTGCGTCAGCGACTCATCGTTGCGGGCGTGCAGACGGCTCGTCGGATGGTGCAGCATCTTCTTCACCAGCGCTTTCGTCATCTTCTCGACGCGCTCCGCATCCTCGTCGGAGAGGCCGGTCATCCGCGCCAGCGTCCGGGAGGTCTCGGCGGCGCGCAGACGCTCGGCTTCGAGGCGCATCGCCGCGATCGTGGGCGTCACCGCCCGCGCCTTCCACCACTCGCGGAACCGCGCCGTCTCCTCGGCGACGATCTCCTCCACGCGGGCCGCCTCGGCCTGACGCTCCAGCCGGTTCGCTTCCGTCAGCGCGTCCAAGTCGTCCAGCGTGAAGAGGCGGACGCCTTCCGCTTCTTCCGCCGACGGGTCGACGTCGCGCGGAACGGCCAGGTCCATTATCACGAGCGGCCTGCCCCCGCGCCGCGCCGCAGCCTCCGCGGCGACGTCCCTGCCGATGACGAAGTCCGGCGCGGCGGTCGCCGTTACGGCAACGTCGGCGTTCGCAAGCAGCGCCGCGAGGTCGTTGAGCGGGGCGATTTCCGCATCGAGTTCCCGCGCCAGCGCCGCCGCGTTCGCGGGCGTCCGGTTTGCGACGACGATCTCTCCCGCGCCGGCGTCGCGCAGCGCAACGCCCGCAAGCCGCGACGCCTCGCCTGCGCCGATGATCAGAACGCGGGCGCCTTCCAACGACCCCAGCGCGCGGCGCGCAAGGGCGGCGCACGCGCGGCTCGCCGAAAGCGCGTTGCGGCCTATCGCCGTCTCCGTTCGCGCCCGCTTGCCGGTTCGGAGCGCGCTGTGAAACAGATGCGCCAGCGCCCCGCCCGCGCCGCCTCGCCGCCTCGCCGCGCTGAAAGCGTCCCGCACCTGTCCCAAAACCTCGGACTCGCCGATGATCTGAGACTCCAGCCCGGACGCCACGCGGAAGAGGTGCTCCACGGCCTCGTCCTGCTCCAGCGTGCGGAGATGAGGGCGGCGCTCGCTCGCGTCCACCCGGAAGTGCGCCTCGATGAACCGCTCGATGGCCGCCGCGCCCCGCTTGGCGGTCGGCGCGAGCGTGTAGACCTCCATGCGGTTGCAGGTGCCGACGATCACGCCGCGCCCCGCGTGCTCCTGCAGCGCGTCCAACGCCGCCGGGAGCGTTTCGCTCGTGACGCTCAGCTCCTCGCGGACATCCAGGGGCGCGGCGCGGCGGCTCACGCCCGTCAGCACGATCCGCATCGCCTACGCCTCTCCGCGCTCCGGCAGCGCCGCCCGCAGACGGCGGCGCGCCTCCTCGCTCTTGCCCGCGAGCGACAGACGCAGCAACTCCTCGTCCATCGCCTCTTGCCACGCCTCCGGCGAGGCGCTCTTCCCTTCCGCCCGCAACTCCGCCCGAACCGCCGCCAGGTCTTCCGCGGCGTCCGCCCACTGGAGGCACCGGCAGAACGGCTCGCCGCCGGAGCCTTGGGCGCCGCGCTCGCCGCCCATCAGTTCGCGCAGTCTGCGGGCGAGCGCCGGGCTCTCCCCGCCGGTGGAGACCGCGACGGTGACCGGCCCGCGCTCGACGATGGACGGCGCGATGAAACCGCAGAGGTCGGGCGCGTCCACGACGTTGAGCAGCGTCTTCTCCCGGCTGGCCTCATCGCGGACGTTGCGCTGCGTTTCGGCGTCGTCCGTCGCCGCGACGGCGAGCCATGCCCCGGCGAGGTCGCCCGGAGCGTAGGCGCGCCGGATCAGGCGGACGCGCCCTTCGCCGGCCAAACGCTCCAGTTCCGGCGTCGCATCGGGGCTCACGAGCGTCACGTCCGCGCCCGACGCGAGCAACTGCGCGGCCTTCCGCTCCGCGACGGCTCCGCCGCCGACGACGACCGCCCGCAGTCCGTCGACGTTCAGGAACGCAGGGTAGTAGCGCGCCACGTCTCCTCCAATGCTCTCTCCAACGGGCTCATTCTACGCTATGGCCGTTCCGCAGCGGCCTCGCGCTTGCGCTCGCGCCTCCGGTTCCCGCTATTGTCCTGTCCGACCTGTCAGCGGGAAGATCCCTATGGGGCGCGCCACGTTCCGGCGTGGACGGCGGCCACCGCATCCCGCGCGACGTCGTAGATGTAGCGCGCCGCGCTTGGCGCATCGTCCGCGCGGTCTATCGTATCGGCGCGGTAGCCCGCCAGGGCGTAACTCACGTATATCCGCCCGTCCGACTCCGGCCCCGTCTGCCCGCCGATGACGGGGACGCGCATTGCAGCCGACGCCTCCGCGTAGATGTCCAGCGTCACGTTCGTGAGGTCTATCATCACCGCGCCCGCGTCTTGAACGGCGTTCGCCCACTTCATTACGTGCTCCCGCGTCTCCGGCCCGCCGTGGCGCGGCTCCCCCACGGGAAAGCCGATCTGCGGGTAGACGGGGAGGCCGGATTCAACGACGGCGAGCACGCAGTCGAACAGCGCTTCTTCCTGCGTGCGGATGTCCACCTTCGTCATATCCGCGCCCGTCTCCTCGCGGATGCGCCGCGCCGCCTCCGCGACTGCGGACGGCCCCGCGCCGCAGACGGCGGTCGGCATATCCACGTTGACGACGGCGCGCTCCGCGACGCGGCTCACCGCTTTCCCGAACAGCAGCATCGCGTCCAGAGAGAACTCGTCCTCGCTCTCCATTCCGAGGAACGTCCGGCTCACGCTGTCGCCGACGGAGAGCAGATCCACGCCCGCGCGCTCCAGAATGCGCGTCATCTGCACGTCGTAGCAGACCCCGGCGGCGATCTTCCGTCCGTCGTCCTTCATCCTCTGCAAATCGGCAATCGTCATACGCGGCATTGGTTGTCTCCTTCGGTTTACGGTTAGCGCTTGCGGTTAGCGTTCGCTCCGCTGCCGAAGCGCTGATGCAATCCTACTCCGGCGGCCTACTCCGGTGGACGGAAGACGCCGAAGACGTCGCGCAGGGCGTCGCATATCTCGCCAAGCGTGGCGTAGGACTCGACGCACTCCAGAATCGGCGGCATCAGATTCTCGGAAGGCGAGCGCGCCGCTTCGGAAAGGCGCCGCAGGGCGGCCTCGCTCGCGGATGCGTCGCGCTCGCGGCGCACGCGCTCGAGGCGGGCGATCTGGCGCTCCGCAGCCTCCGGCGGAATGGTCTGCAAGGCGATGCGCTCCTCGGCGTCCGACGTGAAGGCGTTGACGCCGACGATGACGCGCTCGCCGCTCTCGACCATCTGGAAGTGGCGGTGCGCGGCTTCCTCGATCTCGCCGCGCTGGAAGCCCGCCTCCACCGCCGCGACCGCGCCGCCCATCGCGTCAATGCGCTCGATGTATTCCCACGCCTGCGCCTCGATGACGTCGGTCAGATGCTCCACGTAGTACGAGCCGCCCAGCGGGTCAATAGCGTCGGCCACGCCGGATTCGTTGGCCAGCGTCTGCTGCGTGCGGAGCGCGAGCGTGGCCGACTCCTCAGTGGGCAGCCCCAGCGCCTCGTCCTTCGAATTGACGTGGAGCGACTGCGCGCCGCCGAGGACCGCCGCGAGCGCCTGCACCGTCGCGCGGACGACGTTCACTTCGGGCTGCTGCGCCTGCAGCGTCACGCCGGCGGTCTGCGTATGGAAGCGCAGCATCCACGACCTCGGCTCTTTCGCCTCGAAGCGGCGGCGCATAATCGCCGCCCACATGCGCCGCGCCGCGCGGAACTTCGCCGCCTCCTCGAACAGGTTGTTGTGCGACGCGAAAAAGAACGAAAGGCGTCCGGCGAAAGCGTCCACGTCCAGCCCGGCGTCCACCGCCGCCTGCGCGTAGGCGACGCCGTTGGCCAGCGTGAACGCGACCTCCTGCGGGGCCGTCGCCCCCGCCTCGCGCATATGGTAGCCGCTGATGCTGATCGTGTTCCAACGCGGAACCTCCGCCGCGCAATAGGCGAACATATCCGTCGCCAAACGCAGCGACGGCCCCGGCGGAAAGACGTGCGTGCCGCGCGCGATGTACTCCTTGAGGACGTCGTTCTGCGTGGTGCCGCCGATCTCCGCGAGCGCCGCGCCCTGCTTCCGCGCCACCGCCAGATAGAGCGCGAGCAGCATCGGCGCGGTGGCGTTGATCGTCATCGACGTGGTGACGTCCGCCAGCGGAATGCCGTCGAAGAGCGCGTCCATATCGGCGAGGCTGGACACGGGCACGCCGACCTTGCCGATTTCGGCGCGCGCCATCTCGTGATCGGCGTCGTAGCCCGTCTGCGTCGGCAGGTCGAACGCGACCGACAGGCCGGTCTGCCCTTGCGAAAGAAGAAAGCGGTAGCGGGCGTTGGAGTCCTCCGGGGTGGAGAAGCCCGCGTACTGGCGCATTGTCCAGAGCCGCCCGCGGTGCATCGTGGGGTGGACGCCCCGCGTGAACGGATACTCCCCCGGGTAGCCGAGACGCTCCGCGTAGGCGTCCGCATCGGCGCCGCGCGGGCCGTAGAGCGGGGCGGCCTCGATGCCGGACTCCGTGCGGAAGGCGGGCTTGCGCTCCGGCGCGCGCCGGACGGCGGGCTCGTAGGTCTCGCGCTCCCATCGGCTGCGTTCGGCGTCGGTCATAGGGGTAGTGTACTAGGGCGAGGGAGGAGGGGGCGGGAGCCGGGCTCTCGTTCTAGGATTCGGGGCGCAGAAATCCCTGCCGCGTCAGACCCTCTTCCAATTCGCGGCGCAGCGACTGGACGGCGGGAAGAGCGGAGAGCGCCTGCAAGTCCAATTCTCCGGCGAGCGCCTCCAGTAGAACGGAGCGTTCTGACATTTTACGGGTCTGCGCCCTGATGATCGCATCAAGCACGCTCTTGGGGTCGAGCAGCGCTTCGATCTCTTGAGGCTTTGATGAGAGACCCGCTTCAGCAGGAATGTCGCCGATGATGTTCTTAACCGCGCTAGCGTCCACAAGAAGCCACGCCTCCATTTCCTGCACGGGGATGACGGGGATGAACACGGGGCTCCGCCTCCCTCCGTGCACCGCGACGGCGGCGACCCCCTGCTCGAAATTCTGCCTTCGGCGCTCTTGGAGCGAGAGATTCCCTGCATCGTGGTGAACGCAGATCAGATGCGCTCCCGCCGCCCTGCTTGCAAGCATAGGGTACTGATTCGCCACGCCTTGCCCGTTGAGTTCGGAAAGCCGGTAGTCCAGAGGCTGAACAACTTCGAAAGCGGCGTTTCGGGAGATCAGAATGTCCTCCACGACACGGCGCAGAAGATGAGGGAGCGCGTAATGGTCGGTCTTGCCCTCGCCGCAGAACGCTATAACGACCTGTTGCGGCATATCAGGAAACTGCCCGGAGAGTTCGGCGCGCGAGGTCGAGCGCCTCCGTCTCCAACATCCGCTCGATTTCGTGACGTGCGACTATAGCCTCCGATTCGTCGTTGGTCAGCGGCATAAAATTCGTTTTTACGGACATCAGTCTGGAGCGGCGCGCTTTCTTGCGGTCCGCGATGGCGCTCACAGGCATAACGAGCGCCAGATCCTCGTCCATCACCTCAGCCATAAACTTCGGGGAGTGCGTGTTGACGATGACTTGGCGCGGCCACGCATAAGGACCGTCCACGCTCAAGTTGGAAGGCAACGCCTTCAACAACGAGGCGATTCTTCCTAATCTGCTCGGATGCACGCCGTTCTCCGGCTCCTCGAAAAGGAGCGTTCCGCCATACAGCGGGTCGTACTTCAGGGCGGCGAGCGCGATGATTCGCAGCGTCCCGTCGCTCAGAACCTGAGCGGAATGCTCTTCTTCTCCTTGCCGCGCCCAGATGGTGTAGAGCCTGTGGCTGTCGTCTTTATCGACGTGCAGACTTCCGAAACCTTCTACGACCGCGCCGACCTCCGTGCTGATGTCCCTGAGCGAACGGGGCGCGTCTCGATCCAGCCTTGCGAGCGTGGATGCCAGGTTTTCGCCTCCGGGGTCGAGCGTTTCTGGAGCGTTAAAGGACGACGGGTTTCGCATACGGTTCGGGTCGAGTTGCAGCAACGTTATCTTGCCAAGCGCCTGCTTGACCGCTAGGGCGTGCGGGAATTCCGCGTTGGAAACGCCGGAAAGAATTGAGCGTGTTGGACCAGGAGCGCGTGTTTGTTTTCCTCCGTGTCCGTCCTGGTGCAGCAGAATGTCGCCTGATCTATTAGTTGAAATGAACGGCGCGGAACGTCCGCCAGTGAGGGTTGGGATCCATCCTTCAGGGTCTCTCGCAAGGTAAGTCTTTGCCCAATGGTCGTCGTTGCGTTTGATGGGCTTAAGTTCCTCGCGTTCAACCGCAAGCGTCATACGCCCTGACTGATCAGTCTGACGGCGGATGGCGATGGAGTAGGTCAGCCGGTTGAATTTTATCGGTGCCTTCCCACCCCAATCGTCTTGGATCTTGCGTGGAAGCAGCAGATCGACCTCGATCTTCATCTGCTCCGCGTAGTCGTTCGCTGTCTGCGTGAAATACTCCTGAACGTCGCCGCGGCCCACGGCGAACGCCGACATCAGGTCCTGCTGGGCGGTTTGCCGCAGCAGAAGCAGCGCGTCGAAGACATTGGATTTGCCCGCCGCGTTGACGCCGACGAGCGCTTGCATCGGGGCGAACGAATAATCGAGCCCATCGAACGACTTGAACCCACTAAGCGCGATGCGTGTGATCATCTCTCGTCTCGCTAGTTGCAGCCCTTGCGCTCGCCCGCGGGCCGCTCCTGCGGGGGTTGCTCCGTGATCGTCATAGGGAGAGTGTAGCGCTTGGGGCGCCGATTGCAAGCCCTTGCGCCTGCGCCGTTCGGAAGGCTCGGGGGCGCAAGGGCGCCCTTGCGCGACACCCGGCTATTGACTATCCCCGCCGTATTAGGTAAGAGTAGAGGCGCTACGGTGCCTCGGCACATCTATACGCGCCCTGCGGCGCGTGCGGCGCTCTTGCGAGCTCCGAATGAGTGATTCGCATGGCGCGCGGTCGAAACGCCGCGCGCCCCCTGCGGATTCACTCGTGGAGCCGAAGGCACCGTAGCACGTAACTTCGTCCGCGTGCTGCAGGGGGTTCTTCGGCGCTATGGCTCTGCGACGGTTGCTTGCGACGGCGAGGCGTTGCCGCGTTGCGGTTCGCGCCGACCGTTCGCCTCGCCCTCGCTCCTGGCCGCTCCCTCCGTCTCCGGCAGCGACGGCGCGCCGGGGCCGGGCGCGATGACCGGCGAGCCCCAACTGCAACTCCCAGAGTTGAACGTCCCCACGAGCGCAATCTACACAGGGGACAACCTCGACGTGCTGCGCAGGATCAACAGCGACTGCGTTGACCTCATCTACCTCGATCCGCCCTTCAACAGCAACAAGCAGTACGGCAACCCGATACAGGGCGCGTTCCGCGACGAGTGGACGATGGACGACGCGAAGGATGAGTGGGTGGACTCCATCGAGGAGAGCCACGCCTCGCTCAACCTGCTGATCAGGTCGGCGGGGTTGATTCACGGCGAGGCGATGCAGGGCTACCTGACGTTTATGGCGGTGCGCCTGATCGAGATGCGGCGCGTCCTGAAGCCCTCCGGCTCAATCTACCTGCACTGCGACCCGACGGCGAGCCACTACCTCAAGGGCGTGATGGACTCCGTGTTCGGGGCAGCGAATTTCCGCAACGAGATCGTGTGGCGGCGGACGCATAGCAAGAATGCGTTGACCACCCGGTACGGCAGCAACCACGATGTCATATTGGCCTACTCCAAAGTCAAGTGGACGTTCAATAAAGAACAGGCAGTGCGGCCGTTCGGGGCAAGCGAGATACCCGGAGGCTACCAGTTGGATAAGAAGGCAGGGCGGTACTACGCCTTGTCTCCATTGTACGCTGACGGGGCCACCGTCCACGGCGACAGCGGACAGCCCGCAACGTTCAGAGGCGTGGTCTACGAGCCGCCCGCCAACCGGCACTGGCGCGTTCCTCGGGGTAGGAAGGATGGCGAGACGACAACGGAAGGCTGGGCGCGCCTGGACGCGGAAGGGCGTATGTACCTGGCGAAGGGCGGGAAGTTCCCACAGTTCATCCGCTACCTTGATGAAATGAACGGGATTGACTTAGACGATGTTTGGACGGACGTCTCGATACCGAGCCGGAAGGAGCGCACGGGCTACCCGACGCAGAAGCCGCTTGCGCTGCTGGAGCGCATCATTCGCGCGTCCACGAATCCCGGCGACGTCGTGCTCGATCCGTTCTGCGGATGCGCGACGGCGTGCGTCGCCGCTGAGACGATGACGAACCTCAAGAATGCGGAGTTGCCCGAGAAGCGGCGCTGGATCGGAATAGACGTCAGCCCGCTCGCCTACGAACTTGTGCTGCGGCGTCTGCAGCGGCGGGACATCGGACTCAAGGAGAGAGGCAAGGAGAGCGCGAACGTAACGCACACGGGCGAAGTTCGGCATCTCACGCTGGAGTACGAGGGGCCCGACGACGACCGTGTTCTGATCGGCGGCGACATTCCGAAGCGCACGGACTTGGAGCAGCGTTTGCGCCGCCGGTCGGCGGACATCAAGGACAAACTCTACGAAATGCAGGGCGGGAAGTGCAACGCGGACGCGGAGCCGCTCGCCAAGAAGCATTTCTCAATGGACCACATCGTGCCGGTCTCGAAGGGCGGGCCGGACGTGGACGACAATCTGCAGTTGCTCTGCCACTGGCACAACACGATGAAGAACAACGGCACGATGGCGGACTTGGACCGGCGTATGCGCGGCTACGGCGAAACGCCGTGGGACAACCGCCCGCTGCGCGTCGCCGAGGCGGAGCGCGATTTCGCGCAGCCGGAGCGCAAGCGGCGGCGCGCGCGGCTGGTGTAGCGCCTCGCCCAGTCCCTCGCCTGCCGCATGCTCTTACCCTGGGATCCCGAGTGCCCTCTTGCGCTACTCGCTCCCGGGCATGCCCCGCAGCGGCAGCGGCTTCCGCAGATGCGGAGGCAGAAACCACTCTTCCGCCTGCGCGATGAAGGCGGGGCGGTCAGCCCAGGGCGTCTCCTTGTCACGCCGCATGCGCGCGTCCAAGTCCGCCATCGAGCCGTCCCGCTTCTTGCTGTTGTGCACTTGACACATCAACTGAATGTTCGCGTCGACGTCCGGCCCACCGTTGGCCTTCGCCACGACGTGCTCGATATTGAGGTGACGCTCCGGCAGGATTTCGCCGTCGGCGGCGCAGCGCCCGTTCTGCTGAAAGTAGCGGGCGGCCTTGATGCGCTCGTCCGGCGAGCGATGGAGTTTCGTTTGCAGCGCGAAGGCGTCCTCGCCGTCTCGTTGATAGCCGGGCCGCCCCCCCTCGACGAGGTTGTCCGAGCGGACTGGCGCGTCCCCGCCGACGAGGCTCCACTGATGAACAATGACCTTCTCGACGCCCCGCCGCCGCTTGGTTTCCGTGATGAGCGGCTCGTATTCGAGCGTTTTGTGATGCGCGAGGCCAAGCCGCCAACTTGCGTCCCCGTTCGCCTCGTCCGTCAGTTTGGCCGTTTTCTCCAAGCGTTCGATGACTTGGCTGTAGGCTTCCGCCGACACGTCGATGCCGATCCATTTGCGGCGCTCGTGGTAGGCGCCGGACGGAGAGAGCATCGTCTCCGCCGCGACGCAGGCGGTGGCGCAGCCGCAGAACGGGTCGAGCACGGTGTCGCCTTCGTCGGTGGACGCCGCGATGATGCGCCGCAGGAGCGCGATCGGCTTTTGCGTGGGGTAGCCCGTGTCCTCGCTGCGCGGGACGGGGCGTATGTCCGCCCAGTTGTTGGTGGGAATCCGGCCCCGGCTTCCGGCGAGATAGCGCTTGAGTCTCGGGACGCCGTCGGGCTTGTCGGGGCGCAGGATAAGCCCTGCGGCGTCGAGCGCGTCCAATCGGGCGTGCACGCTCTCGATGCTCGTGTAGCCGGAGATGAGGTTCTGCTCCACCCATTCGGCGTAGTCGCCGGTGCGGGGCACGGACCAGCATCGTCCCGCCCGCGCGACGGGATCAATGCCGCGCCACGGCTGGCCGGACTCGCCGCCGCTCGCGCCGTGCATAGGCCCCGTGAGGTCGCCCTCGCTCCACTTGCCGAAACCATTCTTCGGGTTGCCGAACCGGTAGAACCACGACTGATAACCCCGCTCCAGTTCCACACGGACTTTCCTGATATTTTTCGGAGGCGCGCCGTAGTGCAGGATGAAGTCCGTCACCCTGCCCCACGTCTTCGCGTCGTTGTGGGCGGACGTTCGCTTCCAGACGATGGTCGCCTGGTAGTTGCGCTCGTGAAAGATGAAGTCCATGCACGGCTTGAGGTAGTGCATCGCGTTGTCGTCGCAGTGCAGGTAGATGGAGCCCGTGTCTTTTTTCAGCACGCGGCGCATTTCAATGAGCCGGACGACCATATAGGCGAGGTACGCCTGCATATGCTCGCCCGCCGTGAAACTCGCCGCCGCGATGATGGCGTGCAAGGCGGGCTGATTCCACGCGATCGTGTTCAGCCAATCCTGGCTCACCTTGCTCCACGACCAGATGTCGTGGAACTTCACGCCCTTGTCGAACGGATTCTCGTACTCCGCGTTGGAGTTGAAGGGCGGGTCGAGGTAGATCAGATCAACGCAATCGTCGTTCATCCCGCGGAGCACGTCGAGGTTGTCGCCGGTGAAGATCGTGCGGTTGCGGATATGCTTGCCATAGACAAGTTCGTCCGCGTCGAGTTGGGCGCGTTCCTCTTCCGTCAGCATCGGTCTCCTCGCGGCGGGGAGCGGCTTTCGCCGTCTCCCTGCCCCGCAACGCATTGTAGGGTCGATAGCAGCATAGCGCCGCCGGACGCGGAGCGCGCAACTGGGCGCTGTCGCGCCGCGCGCCGGACGAAACTGCGGGAAGGGCGCGCCATCGGATAGAATCCCCGCAATGGCGAAGGAACGCATCGTATCGGGCGCGCCGCGCGACGAAGACCGAGGCTCGGAGGGTGGGCTGCGCCCGCGTCGGCTCACGGACTACATCGGGCAGGAGCGCGTCAAGGAGACGCTCACGATCTCGATGGACGCCGCCCTCGAGCGCGGCGAGCCCCTCGACCACGTGCTCCTCTACGGCCCGCCCGGATTGGGAAAAACGACGCTCGCCGCCATCATCGCTTCCGAAATGGGGGCGAACATCCGCGAAACGGCGGGCCCCGCCATCGAGCGCCCCGGCGACATCGCCTCGATGCTCACCTCGCTCAAGGCCGGCGACGCGCTCTTCATCGACGAAATCCACCGCCTCAGCAAACTCGTGGAGGAGATCCTCTATCCGGCGATGGAGGACTACTCGCTCTCGTGGGTGATGGGCAAAGGGCTGCAGGCGCAAAGCATGAAACTGGAGGTCAAGCCGTTCACGCTCATCGGAGCGACGACGCGCTACTCGATGCTCAGCGCGCCGCTGCGCGACAGATTCGGCGCAGTCTACCGACTCGACTTCTACGACGAAGAGGCGATGCGGGCCATCGTCGAGCGCTCGGCGCGCATTATGCGGCTGGAGGCCGACGCGGGCGGCGTCGAGGAGGTCGCGCGCCGCGCGCGAGGAACGCCCCGCGTGGCGAACCGCCTGCTGCGCCGCGTGCGCGACTTCGCCCAAGTTCGGGCCGACGGCCGCGTCACGCGCAAGGTCGCCGCCGCCGCGCTCAGCCTTATGGAAGTGGACGCGCTCGGCCTCGACGAGGTCGACCACCGAATCCTGCGAACGGTCGCCGAGAAGTACGACGGCGGCCCTGCGGGGCTGGACGCAATCGCCGCGTCCGCCGGAGAAGAGGCCGACACGATTATGGACGTCTACGAGCCCTATCTGATGCAGTTGGGCTTCCTGAACCGCACGCCCCGCGGACGAACGCTCACCCGCGCCGCCTACGACCACCTCGGCATCGCGCCTCCCGCCAGAATCGCGGCCAACCAGCCCGCGCTCTGGAACGCTTGAATCATAGCGCCCTTCGGCGTTGTCCCTGTGAGCGTTCCGCGCAGGAGCGCCCCGAACGGGCGCGCGCAACTCGTTGACCGCGTTCCCGCGCTCCTATACCGTGTTAATGCGCTCGACGCGCAAGGAGACTGCACGATGCCGCCGCTCGCCCTGACGAATCCCCTCAAGCCTCTGTTCCTGCTCATCGGCGCATCCCTGCTCCTCGCCGCGCTCGCGGCCGCCTGCGCCAGCCCCACGCCTACGCCAACCCCGACTCCGACTCCCTCGCCAACCCCCGCGCCCACGGCGACGCCCACCCCCGTCCCCGACGACGGCATGGCCGCCGGCCGCGACCTCCTCGCGATGCTCACCGGCGACGAAGAAGCATGCGCGCGCGCCGCAGTCGGCGACGCCGCCTACGACAGGCTCCTCGAGAGCCCCGCAGCGTCCGTCGCCGGGCTGGAATTCCCGTTCGATTGCTTGACGAACGAGCGGTACGCGGAGATCAGCGTGGCCTCGCTTTCGCAGGTCGTGGGCGGGCTCGCAAGCGAAAGCGAATCTTGCCTGCGCGGACTCTACGCCGAAGCCGACGACCCGGCGCGGCAATTCCCCTCAGGCGTCAGCAGCGACCCCGAGGCCCTCGCGTTCGCAATCCGCTTCCTCCTCTGCGTCACGGACGAAGAGGCCGAGGCGCTCTCGAACCAGCCCGGCGGCATGGGCGGCGACGGCGACTTCTTCGCCCCCTCCGACCTCCGCTGCATCGCGGACGAAACCGGCGTCGAGGAGTTCATCGCCGTCTTCGTCGACCTGACGCAAGGGCTCTCGAGCGGCCAGACGCAAGCCTCGCCCGAACTGATGCAGCGGTTGGCGGGCGTCGCCGACGCCGCCCAAGCCTGCGGCATTGACCCCATTCAAGGTTTCGGCGCGGGAGGCGCCCTGCCCCCGGGAGATTCTCCGTTCGGCGATTCGGACGGCGATAGAGGGTCGTTCGCGCAAGTCAAGGGCCTCTGGCTCCAATACAACCCTGAAACGCAGACGCTAATCGACTGCCTGGAAGAAGCCGCAAGCGCCGAAGACCTAGACCGCGCCTTCACTACGGGCGCCTTCCCGCCCGCCGTCGCCGCCTGCATGGAGCGCCACGCCGACCTCGTGCCCAGTTTCACGGACAGCGACAGCGCGGCAAGCCAGTAGGCGCGGGAACCTCGCCCCCTGCCACGTCATTCCCGCGTAGGCGGGAACCTCGCCACCTGCTCCGTCGTTCCCGCGTAGGCGGGAACCTCGCCCCTGCCCCGTCGTTCCCGCGTAGGCGGGAACCTCGCCCCCTGCCACGTCATTCCCGCGTAGGCGGGAACCTCGCCCCCTCGCCCCCGGACGGCGCGCGCCCTACTCCCGCCGGCGCCCGATCCGCAGCCGCACGACGCCGCAATCGCATAGGTAGTCCGTCCACGCGAGCGCGTCCAACTCCGTCGGCAGCAGGAGCGCGCCGCGATCCGAATACGGCGCCTCCCGCACCCGCGACGCGCCGCACTGCTCGCATGGCGGATCCATCCGCAGCGCCCCGCCGTCGTCGCGCAGCGTCACCCCGCTCATCGCGCCTCCCCTCGCCACGCGCGGTAGAGCGCCGCCCACTCCTCGACCGCGAGCGTCTGCGCCCGCCGCGACGCCTCGACGCCCGCCGCGCCCAGCAGCGCCTCCGCCTCGGCGGGCGCGACCCCCAGCCCGCCGGCGAGCGCGTTCCGCAACTGCTTGCGCGGCGCGCTGAACCCTGCCCGCGCCAGCGTGAAGAACCGCGCCGCGTCGTCCACTCCGTCCGGCAACGCGCCCCGCGCCGTGATCGCCACGACCGCCGACGTCACCTTCGGCGGAGGGTTGAACGAGCCGGGCCGCACGACGCGGACGATGCGCGCGCTCCCGAAGAGTTGCACGGCCAGCGAGGCCAGCGACATCGCGCCCGGCTCCGCGCATATCTGCTCCGCCACCTCCCGTTGAACGAGAACCGCCGCCCGCGACGGCGGACAGCCGGATTCGAGAAACGCCCGCAGAATCGGCATCGCGGCGTAGTAGGGCAGATTGCCCAGCATCTTGTAAGGCGCGCAGCCCTCCAGCAGCGCGGCAGGGTCGGCTTCGCGGGCGTCTCCCTGCACGACGCGGACGTTCGGCGGCGCGGATTCCGCCAAAGCGCCGGCGAGCGCCGCGTCCAACTCAATCGCCACGACGCGCGCGGCGCGCTCCGCAAGCACGGCGGTGAGCGACCCTCGCCCGGGGCCGACCTCGATCACGGCGTCCGCAGGCCCCGCCTCCGCCGCGTCCGCTATCGCGCCGAGAATGTTGCGGTCGGTCAGGAAATGCTGTCCCAGACGCTTGCGAAGCGAGGCGCCCCCAACGCGCCGCGCCGCGCTCACGACTCCGCGTCTATCCGCGCGATGTCGGCCTGCATCTCCGTCAGCGTGGCGATGATGGCATAGAGGAACCCGCCGGTCGAGACGCGCACGCGCTCCGTGTGCATCCGCATCCAAGCGTTGATCTCGCTCAACTGCGCGTCGCTGGCCTTGATCCGGTTATCGCTCGCCTGAATCCGCGCCTCGCTCTCGAGGATGCGAGATTCGGATTCGCGGATACGCGTCTCATGCGCCCGCGCCTCGCTCCGCATCAGCCACTCCCGGTCCTGCTCCTCCTGCTCCTCCAAGCGGCGCGAGATCTCCGCGAGTTCGTTCATCCGCCTCTCCATCATCGCTATCCGGTCCGGCGACATCATTGCTGCGTCCCTCCTCTGCGCCCGCCACGATTATAGCGCGGCGACGTCTCCCGTCAGCCTAGCGCGGAAGGGAGCGAACCCGGAAGGGGCGAATGGCGCAGCGCGGAGGGGGGCTTCCTTGTCATTCCCGCGTAGGCGGGAACCTCGCATCCTTGACGCCGGATCGGCGGAATTGTACTCTGTGCCTCGTTATGGTGGAGATACGGATCATAGACAATGCCACGCGGCCGGCCGGCGACGAACTCTTGGAGAGTTTGGAATGGGCGTCGGACGTTCGCATCGCAACCGCGTTCGTCAAGGGGTCGGGCGTGGCCAAATTGTCGGACTCTTTGAAGCGCGTCCTTTCCAGAGGCGGCGAAATTCAGGTCGTCTACGGATTGGACTTCCGCATCACCGATCCCGAGGCCATAGAAGAGATCCTCAGCCTCGCCGACGGCAACCCCGATTCCGTGAAACACTACGCCTATTCGGACTGGGGCTTGGCGATAAGCCACGTCTTCCATCCGAAACTCTACGTTTGCGCGGCTTCGGAAGGAAGCGCCCGCGTGCTGATGGGATCGTCCAACCTGACGCGAGGCGGGCTGTGGCGCAATTTCGAGGTGAACGCCGTCATATCAGGAACGCTCAACGACCCTGTGATCATTCAGGCGGGCAACAGGTTCAACGCCGCAGTTACGCACGCTGGCTGCTTCACGCCGACCATGGAATATGTTGACGCCTACAGAGAACTGCGGCGCAAAGCTATGTCCGTTCCCTTTTTCCCCGAACCTCCCGATGGCCTTGCCGCTGATTATCAAGCAATCAAACAACTCGAAAATCAGCAAGGGCTTCCGGCCGGGGGTTGGGAAGAGGCCATTCTATCTCGCGTGCGAATTATAGAGACGGAAACGAATTCCCGGTCGTTCAACGCGCAAGCGTTCCATGAGCGGTTTGCGGTGGAACTAGCGGCGCTTTACCCGAGAAACCGCAACATAAAGGCGAAAATTCGCCAGCAATTGCAGTTTCTTCGGAACAAAAATATCCTCTCGTTCGAAGGCGGTGGGCGCTACCGCATCATAGCGTAAACATCCGCGGAATTCATCCCCGCCGTTCGGAAGCCGACGCCAAGATGTCGTCTATCGCCTGCCGGTAGCCTTGCTCGTAGGCGCAGTAAGGGCACTTGTGCCTGCCCGCTCCCGATTGATTGCGCGCCAAACGCGCCATGCGCTCGTCCAGCGGTTGGCGCGCGGCGGCGTTCTCGTGCCCGGCGTGCAGCGGACAATCGGAAGAGGCGAGTCGGCTGGCCAAGCGCGGGCTGGCCTTCAAGCCTGCGATGTACTCGACGAACTCCTTTCGCGCGTAGAAGGCGCGGGACACGCTGCCGCGCCCCGGGCCTTTCGTTCGCGGTTGCACGTACACGCCGAGTCCCCCCGTGAGCGCGTCAAAGCCGTCCGTTCTCACGACGCGGCGGATAGTTTCGTAGTCGTCCGCGACCTGCGCGTAGAGAGCGGTCTCCTCCAAGTCGAAAGCGTGAACGCTCTTGCAGATGGAGCGCGACTCCGCCGCGTCCTCCCGCGTCCGCGCCACGGCGATGATCTTGCGAAGTTTCGTGAACAGGTGGCTCTCCTCGAAGGGTTTGGCCCAAACTTCTTTGGGGTCGAGCATCGTGATGGCCATCGTCTCCTTCACGGCGCAAGCGCCGTCCGGCGACACGGTGAGCGGCACGACCTTCAGTTCCCACGAGCCCAGGTTCGGGTTCTGCGACGAATTGAGCGGAAGCCCCAAGTAACGCTCCACCGCGTGGCCTGCCCAGCCCTTGTTCATCTTTCCGCCGTCCCAAACGGTTACGCCATGCTCTTCGGCGACTTGGCGGAGGTCGCGCCCCACCAAAGCCTGCAGTTTCCCCAGCGCTATGCCCTTATCCATGGCTAGCCACGCGCCCGCCGGTATGAGCCCTGCGCCGCGCCACGACGGGAAAGATCGGGGGGGGGGGGGGGGGGGGGGGGGGGGGGGTAAGAAAGCGCGGCATCTTCGAGGCGCAGACGGGCGGTCTCGACAAACTTCGCGTCCGCCTCGACGCCGATGAACCGGCGGCCTTCCCGCAGCGCGGCGACGCCTGCGCTGCCCGAGCCCGCGAATGGGTCGAGCACGACGTCTCCCGCGTGAGTGCTCGCGCGGATGCAGCGCGCAATCAGCGCGACCGGCTTCTGCGTAGGATGCTTGCCCAAGCGTTTCTCGTCGTGGCCGGGCGCGGCGACCCGCCAGACGGTTTTCATCTGCTTATCGCCGTTCTCGCGCCGCATCGCGTCGTAGTTGAACGTGTACCTGTGCGGCTCTCCCTTCTGCGCCTTGCTCGCCCACAGCACGACTTCGGTGGAGTGCGTGAACGTTCGGCGGCCCAGGTTCGGAGGCGGATTGGGCTTCTCCCAGACGATGTCATTGAGCAGGCGGAAGCCGTTTTGCAGCAGCGCCATCCCGACGCTGGGGTAGAGGTGCAGCGTGCCGGACACCCAAATCGTGCCCGCCGGCCTGAGCACGCGGCGGCAGGCGGCGATCCAGTCCAAATTGAACTGATGGTCGAGTTCCAAGCCGGCGCTCTTGTCCCACTCTCCCTTGTCCACGCTGACCATGCGCCCCGCGACGCAGGTGACGCCGCCGTTGGACAACTTGTACGGCGGGTCCGTCCATACGCAATCCACCGACGCCTCCGGCATCTCCGCGAGAACGCGCAGCATATCGCCCGCGTAGAGCGCGGCGCCGCCGCTGGCCGACGCCCAAGCGGGGGCGCGCCCGATTGCGAGAGGAATCTCCATACCCTGATCGTTGATCGGATCAGGGGGGAGTTGTCAACAAGGGGCTGGCGCCTAATCTTGCGCTACGCCGCGCTCCGCGCCGCCCAAGCGCCGGCGGCGGCCCCCTCTGAGCGTGCGCGGGCGAGCGCGGCGCGCATGTCGCCCACGGCTTGGTCGACGCGGGTGGTATCCTTCCGGTCTATGCAGTTGAATGCGGCGCTCATCTCCGTTGAGGGCGTGCTGGCGGACGGCGAGGCGGCAGGGCCGGGCGCGGCGGAACTCATCGCCGCGCTGGACGAGCGCGGAGTCGCGTCCGCTGCGCTTACGGACGGGCCGTCGGCTCCGGCGCGGGCTCTGCTGGAGGCGTTGGGAATAATCCCCCATGTGCTAGTAGGGGCCGATGACGTCGCAAAGCCGCGCCCTGCCCCCGACTTGCTGTTCCGCGCCTGTGAGGTTCTGGGCGTCCCTCCTTGGGAATCCCTCGTCATCGGAGCCACGGAGTCCGACCGGCGGGCGGCGGAGGCGGCGGGCGGCCTGTTTGCCGGGTTGAACGCGCCGGGCGCTTTCACAATCAGCAATCTGCCGGAAGCGCTGGCCATTCTCGATGGCGCAGGGGCGTCGCGTTAGAGTCCGTCTACGCAAGGCGCTGAATCGTCCGGCAAGCGCGGCCTGCGCCTGTTATGCTTGCCTGCGCCGCTCTCCGCCGCAGGAGGAATCGCAATATGTCCGCAACGCACACGCTCGCAAGCGCCGTCGTCCGCGCCGACGCCGGCGACCTCCCCGCATGGACGCTCCACGAAGCGAAACGCACGCTCGTCAATATGCTGGCGGTCGCCCTGTCGGCGTCGGCCAACTCCGGCAGCCGCATCCTGCTTGATTGGGCGGAAGGCGAGGGCGCCGCTCCGCGCGCGTCCGTCATCGGCTCTCCGCTCAGGACGAGCCCGTGCGGCGCGGCGATGCTCAACGGCTTCCTCGCGCACTTGCAGGACTACGACGACACGCACTTCCCCACCGTTCTGCATCCGACGGCGCCCGTGTGGCCCGCCGCGCTGGCCGCAGCCGAAGAGCGGGGCGCATCCGGCAAGGACGCGCTCGCCGCGTTCGCGCTGGGCGCGGAGGCCGCCTGCCGCGTGGCGATGTCCGTTCACCCGTGGCACTACGAAATGGGCTGGCATATCACGGGAACGGCGGGCGTGTTCGGCGCGGCGGCTGCGGCCGCCAGAATGCTCGGGCTCGGCGCGGACGAGGCGAATATGGCCGTCGGAATCGCCGGAACGTTCGCATCCGGCGTCCGCGAGGTGTTCGGCAGCCACGCGAAGGCGATGCATCCGGCGAAGGCCGCCGCCAACGGCTTGCAAGCGGCGTTCCTCGCCGAGCGCGGCTTCACCGGCGCCGACGACGTCATCGGCGGGCGCAGAGGCTTCTGGGAGGTGCTCTCGCCCAACGGACACAGCGAAGAAGCGCTGCTGGGCGGATTCGGCGAGCGATGGGAACTCGCCAACAACGGCCTCAAGCCCTACGCCAACGGCGTCGTCTCTCACCCGATTCAGGACGCCGTGATCGCCCTCCGCAACGAGCACCGGATTGCGCCGGAGGACGTCGAAGCCATAAACGCGGAGGTCAGCCCGCTCGTGCTGGAGTTAATGAACCGCCCGGAGCCCCGGCGCGGGCTGGAGGGCAAGTTCTCGTTCCAGCACTGCGCCGCCGCCGCGCTCGTGGACGGCGCAGGCCACGACGCCCAGTTCTCCGACGAGCGCGTCGCCGACCCTGTGATCGCCGCGCTGCGGGCGAAAGTCAGCGCGGTCGTGGACGATACGCTGCGCGAGGACGAGGTCCGCCTCTCCATCACGTTGCGCGGCGGCGCGGCGCTCAGCCGCTACGTCGAGCACGCGACCGGCTCGCCGGAGAATCCGATGACCGACGCCGCCCTCGAGGCGAAGTACCGCTCGCTCGCCTACGAGGTTCTCCCTGCGGCGCAGGCCGAAGAGTTGCTCGCGGCGGTCTGGGAACTCGACGCCGCCCCCAGCGTCGAGAAAGTCGCCCGCCTTATGGCGAAACAGGCCGCGTCGTAATCTACGGTAATCGCGCGGGTAAAGAGCGCGCCCGCCCGCGCAAGCGGGAATCCAGAGGCGCGCAAGCGCCCGCCCGCGTAGGCGGGAATCCCGCCCCTTGTCCCGCCCTGACCGCGCAAGCGGGAATCCCGCCCCGTCCCGTCATTCCCGCGAAGGCGGGAATCCCGCCCCCTGCCCCGTCATTCCCGCGAAGGCGGGAATCCAGAGGCGCGCAAGCGCCGCCGCGCAACGCCGGATCGAAAGGAGCATAGCCGCTTGACCGAGCCGATTTTCCACCACGACGCCTACGTCCGAACGTTCGACGCTCGCGTGACCGCCGTCGACGGCGCGTCCGTCGTCCTCGACCGCACCGCCTTCTTCCCCGGAGGCGGCGGCCAGCCCTGCGACGTCGGAACCCTCGCGCCGTCGGACGGCCCGACCCTGCGCGTCGCCGCTGTCCGCCGGCGCGACGGCGAAATCCGGCACGAGGTGGACGGCCCGCCGCCCGCCCCCGGCGCGGCGGTTCGCGGCGAATTGGATTGGGACAACCGCCGCAAACTGATGCGGACGCACACCGCCCTCCATATTCTCTGCGGCGTCGTATGGCGCGACTTCGGAGCGTATGTGACCGGCGGGAATATGACGCCGCTCGCCGCCCGGATGGACTTCGAGTTGGAGCGTATGAGCGCGGACTTCGCGGAGCGCGTCGAGGAACTGGCCAACGCGGAAATCCGCATGGCGCGCCCGATCAGCGTCCGCTTCCTCCCCCGCGAGGAGGCGCTCGCCCACCCCGACCTCATCCGCACGAAGATCAACCTGCTGCCGGAAGGCATCGCCGAGGTGCGCGTCGTGGACATCGCGGGGCTGGACGTGCAGGCCGACGGCGGCACGCACGTCGCCGACACCTCGGAAGTGGGGCGCATCCGCGTCGTCGGGCACGAGAGCAAAGGGCGGATCAACAAGCGCCTCCGCATAGCGGTCGAGGACGCCTAACGGCGCTGCGCGCTACAGGGAGTCTCCGTCCAGCAGGTTGATCGCCACGCCGCTCGGCAACTTCGGATGGAAGTACGTGCTCTTGCGCGGCAGCCGCAGCCCCGCCCCCACGATCGCGCGGAACACGTCCGGCGGAACGCCTTTCATAAAAAACGCCGTCCGCCCCTCGCTCTCCTCCGCCATCGCCATCGCCTCCGCCCCGTCGTGAACGTAGGCCACGCGCTCCGCGAATCCGTCGCCGAACACGGGGCGCAGCAGCATCTCCTGCAGCGCGAACGCCTCCACCGACCGCGCCTGCGTCTCCGGCGGCGCGTCCGCGTCCGGCTCGGGGATAATGTCGTTGGCGGGCGTCAGCACGCGGGGCGGCTTCCCGCGCTCGACCACCCCCAGCGCCGCCTGCCCCTGCCCCAGCGCCGCCGTCACCGCGTCCAACTGCCCGGCGTCTCCTGGGGGCGTCCCCGAAGGCCGCGACACGAAATACAGCGACAGCAACTCGTTCATCTTCGCCGTCTGCGCCGCCGTCGCGCCGTGCACGACGCGGTAGTACGGCTGAATCAGCAGCCCCGGGTCGTCGAACGCGATGAGTCCCGTCAGCGTGAAATCGGCGCCCTCGCCCGCCTCGGCGCGGTAGGCCAGCGATGTCTCATAACGGTGATGCCCGTCCGCGATGTACGCCGGCTCGTCGGCCAGCGCCTCCGCGATGGCGCCCGCCGCCGAGGCGTCCCGAATCGTCCAAAGCGCGAATTGCTGCCCGTCCGCCGCGAACTCCGCGTCGGGAGCGCCCGCGGCCGCCTCGCCGAGCGTCCGGCCCACCGCGCCCGCCGCGTCGTTGTAGAGCATCATCAGCGGGCTGAAGTTCGCGCGGCACGCCCGCATCAGCGCCAGCCGGTCCGCTTTCGGACCCGGCGCCGTATCCTCGTGCGGCAGCACGCCCGCGCCGAACTCCTCAAGCCGCAGCGCCCCCAGCAGGCAATGCCTCTCGCGCTCCGCCCCGCCTATGGAGAACCGCTGCCGCAGCAGATAGTAGCCCGGCTCCTCGTCCCGCGTCAGCGCGCCGGACGCCAGCATCTCCCGCAGCGCCGCCGCCGCGCCCTCGTAGCGCGCTTCGTGGCCCGACGGGGAGACCTCCCCGCGCGGCTCCGCCAACTCCAGCCGAACCATATTGCGCGGGCTCCGCGCCAGCAGGTCGCGCTCCGCGTCAGGCCCAATAACGTCATACGGCGGACAAATCAGGTCGTCCAGCCGGCCGGCGCTCTCGGCGTACCGCACTGCTCGGAACGGGCGAAAATCCACCACGGCGCTCCCCCAAAATCGTTTGCCCGCAAGTATAGCGGGCGCGTACAATGCGCGCAGCAACTTCGAGGAGGAGCGCCTATGGCGACGCCGAAGGCCGACGTCTATTACGACTTCCGCTGACCCTTCGTCTTCAATGCAGCCGTGTGGCTGGATATGGTGAAAGACGCGATGGGCGGCGAGACGCCGCTGGAAGTCACCTGGAGACCCTTCTCCCTCGCGCAGGTGAACCAGAAGAACGGGCCCGACTACCGCGCTTGGGACGAGCCCGACGACGGCCTCGACCCCAGCCTCTGGGGGCTCCGCGCCGGGCAGGCCGCGCGACGGCAAGGCGAGGACGCCCTCCGCTCGTTTCTCCTCCTCCTCCTCCGGGCGCGCCACCAAGACCGGGTCGAACTCAACGACGAGGCCGTCCTCCGAACGCTCGCGGAAGAGGCCGGGCTGGACGCCGACCTCTTCGACGCCGACCTGCGCGACCGCTCCACGCTCGACGAGATCGCCGCGAGCCACGCCCACGCCGTTGACGCCGTCGGCGTGTTCGGAACGCCTACGTTCGTGTTCGAGGGCGGCGGCTCCGCTTTCCTCAAACTCATCAGGCCGCGCGAGCCGCAGCAAGCCCTCAGCGCGTTCAACTCCCTGCTGGGGCTGATGCGCGACGAGGCGTTCGTCGGCGAGGTCAAGCGCCCGCAACCCCCCTGGCCCAAGGGCGTCTTTGACTAACCCCGGCCCGCAGGCGCTCGAGGCCCTCCAACGCTCGCTCGGCGCGCAATTCAACGACGAGCGCTTGCTCCGGCAGGCGCTCGTCCACCGCTCCTACCTCAACGAGCAGCCCGACCCCGCGCTCGCCAGTTACGACCGCCTCGAGTATCTCGGCGACGCCTTCCTCGGCTGGGTCGCCGCCCGCGAACTCTACGCGCGATTCCCCCGCTACGGCGAAGGCGAACTGACCCGCGCCCGCGCCGCCCTCGTCCGAGGCGAAACGCTCGCGGAAGCGGCGCGGGCAATGCGGCTCGGCGAGCATCTCCTGCTGGGGCAGGGAGAGGAGCGCGGCGGCGGACGCGACCGCGACCGCAACCTCGCCGCCGCTCTCGAGGCCGTCACCGGCGCGGTGCTCCTCGACGCCGGAGAAGACGCCGCCCGCGCCTTCGTTCTCCGATGGCTTGCCCCTATGCTCGAGCCCGAAGGCCGCGCCGACGCCGAACGCGACGCGAAAACCGCCTTGCAGGAACTCGCGCAGAGCCGGGGGCTTCCTCTCCCCGTCTACGAAGTCGTCGCCGACGAAGGGATGCCGCACGCCAAAACCTTCGCCGTCCGCGTGCTCGTGGATGGCCGCGAGGCCGGCGTTGGCGAAGGCCGCCGAAAATCCGAAGCCGAGCAAGCCGCCGCCAAAAGCGCCCTCGCCGCCCCAAACTTCTTCCCTTAAACGCCTTCTACCCCCTGCCCCCGTCATCCCCTCCTCCTCCTCCTCCGTCATTCCCGCGTAGGCGGGAATGACGCCCCCCATCGTCATCCCCGCGTAGAGCGGGAATCTCGCCCCCTATCGTCATTCCCACATAGGCGGGAACCTCGCCCCTGACGGAATAGGCGGACGGCGGGCTCACCCGGAGAAATCGAGCGTCTCGACGGAATTGGTCGGATAGATCTCCACTTCCGAATCCGGCGGATTAGGCTCGACCTCTTGCGATATGCCGCCGACGAACAGGACTCGTCCGTCGGGCAGAAGCGTCGCCGTGTGATGCGTCCGCGCTTTCGCGAGGTCGGGGCCGGGCGCCCACGAGTTGGAGGACGGATCGAAGAGTTCAGTCGTGGCGAGCACGACGGTTTCATATTGCGCTAGGTAGTCCGCTTGGATGAGTTCCCCTCCCGCCGCGAGAACTCGCCCGTCCGGCAGCAAGGTCAGCGTGTGGCCAGTGCGCGGCTGCGTCATCGGGGCAGCCAGCGTCCATTCGTCCGTGACAGGGTCGTAGAGTTCGTATCCTGTCCAATCGCACGGCTCGGGGGTGGGAATTCCCAGCGCGGAGGCCGACGCCGGGTCGCATTGTTCATCGTCGCCGAAGGCGCCCGCGATGTTGGACCAGCCAGTGACCAGCGCTCTGCCGTCCCGCAGGGCAATCGCTTCCGGCGGACGCTCGGAATAGAAATTCAGGGCTTGCCTCGGCGTGGTTGGCCTCCAAACGTCCGCCGTGGAATCGTAGACCTCCGCGAACGGCGATCTCCTTTCGTCGCTCCCCGGCTGCATGGCGAGCGCGAGCCCGCCCGGCAGCGCGACGAGCGCTTGGTCTATAGCGGCCCGAGTCATACGAGCGGCCTCGCGCCATTCGCCCGTCTCCGGATCGAAGACCTCCACGGCGGCGGCGGGATCGGGGGCGTAGCCCGAGCCGGTCAAATCCGCGCCTCCGACCGCCAGCGCGCGCCCGTCGTCGAGAAGAACAATGTTCGGAAAACCACGCGCCGCCGGGCGATTCGGCAGCAGTTCCCATGAATCGTCGGCGGGATCGAAGATGCTCGCCGCGCCCTCTTCGTCGAGGCCAAGCCCCACGATGAGGACTCTGCCGTCCTGCAACCGCGCTGCGGAATTCAGCATGGAGTGTCCGTCCAGAGGATCGAGCAATGTCCAAGTTTCCGTTTCCGCGTCGTAAATCTGCGTGATTCCCACCGGGAACGGCGCGATGAAATTGTTATTAGCGACTCCGGTGAATCCTCCGGTCACCAGAACGCGCCCGTCCATCAGCGGCGTTGCGGCGTGAGAAAAAATCGGCAATGCGAAACCCGGCAAAGCAAGCGCGACCGGCTTCCCGTAATCGGACAGGTCGAGCGTCAGTTTGACCGCGCCGGACCGCCCGCTGAGGCCGCCCAGTTTCGCCCAACCGCTCACGCTCATATTGGGCGCGGTCGCCGACAGCCTATGCAGCAGGCCGTCCTCCGCGCCGACCCAGTACGTCACGTCGAAATCTCCCTCGATCCCGGGCGATCCGCTCCGGTATCTCCCCGCCGCCCCCCGCATCGCTACGCCGTTCAGCGTCTGCGGAGGCAAAAACCCCTCGTCAACGAGACTGCCCGGGTTCAAGAAATGCGCGATATCCATAACTTCCGGCAACGGCTCCCTGGGGCGCCACCCCCGATCGCCGTCGTCCAAGACGTATCGAGCCTGGCGTAAACCGTAGTTGAACGTGACGATTCGGGACTCGGTCGCGCCCGAGAGGCCGTCAACGGCGAGAGTCCCCGTCGTATAGACGAACCGGCTCATATCTCCCGAGTATGTGGCCGATACGCTCCGCGCGCCGTCGTCCGTCTCGACGCTCATCTCCATCCGGAGATCGAAGGCGGCGCTGCCCGCGTCCGCCATCCGCTCCAGCGTTGCGTCCAAGAAATCTTCGGGGCTCTCCGGCGCAGGAGTTGGCGGCGGCGTTGCCGTGGAGGCCGGGGCCGGCGTTGGCGCAACGGACGCAGCCGGCGCCGGCGTTGGCGTGGCCGTCGGGGCCGGCGTTGGCGCAGCCTCCTCCCCGCACGCCGCCGTCGCCGCCATCGTCAGGAACGCCAACAAGCCCGCGAGCGCGGCTTTCACGAAGCATTCTCCCAGCCGCATATCGCGCGCGGCTCGGGGGGCAGTATACCTAGCCGCCGGACGGCGCCGCTCCCGTGTCCCGCCCTGCCCGCGCAGGCGGGAATCCCGCCCCTTGTCCCGTCATTCCCGCGCAGGCGGGAATCCCGCCCCTTGTCCCGTCATTCCCGCGTAGGCGGGAACCCCGCCCCTTGTCCCGTCATTCCCGCGTAGGCGGGAATCTCGCCCCTTGTCCCGTCATTCCCCCGCAGGCGGCGCATCCGCCGAGTCTGCGGATTGGCGCTCAGATTCGCTTGAAAATCGCTTGACAACGCTGAGGAGCGCTTGACTATACTTGCCCCGTCCTGAGTGACCGTGGTTGGGCAAGTTGCGGGACGAGGCGGCCCCGGGGGACTGGGGGAATGCCGGATCCGGCGGCGAGCTCGGGCGCCCCGGTCGCTCGGGACTCTTTTTTGCGCCCGCGCCGCCTGCGCCCTCGCCCGGCCCGGCGCTCTTCGTCATTGAACGATAGCATTACGCAAAGCCTCACGGAGGAGCCCGCTATGAACCCCCTTGCGCTGGACGAAGCCGTGCGGATGATCGAGGCGGGGCGCGCCAAGGCCGCCGAAATCGGCGCGCGCGTGACTATCGCCGTTCTCGATCCGCGCGGCGACCTCGTCGCGCTTCACCGGATGGACGGCGCGCTTTGGCGCAGCGTCCCCATCTCGCAGGGCAAGGCCGCCGCGTCCGCCGCGTGGGACGCGCCCAGCGGCGATCTGGCCGAAAGATGGGATCAGCCCGTCGTCCGCGCCCTGGCGATGATGGAGCAGGGCCGCCTCATTCCCTGGCAGGGCGCGCTGCCCGTCCGCAGGCCCGACGGCGCGATGATCGGCGCGATAGGCGTCAGCGGCGCACGCCCCGCCGAGGACGAGGCGGTCGCCGCCGCCGGCCTCGCCGCCCTGAGCGAATCCGATGACGTCTAATCCCTTCCACGTGCCGGAAGAGGACGCCGTCCGCGTTCCCGCCGACCCGTTGCGCGACGCGGCCGCCGCCCTCATCGAGAAGCAGGGCGCGCCGCCCGGCGACGCTTGGCTCGCCGCCGACGTCCTCGTGACCGCCGACCTGCGCGGCGTGGACAGCCACGGCGTCTCCAATATGCTCCGCGTCTACCTGGAGCGCTACGCCAACGGCGTTCAGAACCCGACCCCCAACTGGCGCGTCGTCCGCGAACGCCCCGCGTCGGCGAACATAGATTGCGACCGCGGGCTCGGCGTGATCATCGCTCCGAAGGCGATGGAGATCGCAATGGAAAAAGCCCGCGCCTGCGGCGTGGGCGTCGCGACGATGTTCAACGGCGGGCACGTCGGAATGGCCGCCTACCACGCGATGCTGGCCCTGCCGCGCGATATGATCGGCGTCTGCATGACGGCCACCGGCCCCGACGCGCTCCCGACGTTCGGGCGGATTCCCCGCCTCGGCACCAACCCCATCGCCATAGCCGTCCCCGCGCTCGACGAGCCCCCGTGGATATTCGATATGGCCACCAGCGTCGTCCCCGTCAACAAAGTGCGGAACGCGCGGCGCATGGGGGCGCTGCTTCCTCCCGGCGTCATCGGCGCGGCGGACGGAACGCCCATAATGGAGCGCGCCCCCGTTCCGGACGACTTCCGCCTTCTGCCCCTGGGCACCGCGCGCGAGTCCGGGTCGCACAAAGGCTACGGGCTTGCGATGGCGGTGGACATCCTCTGCTCCGTGCTCGCGGGGGCGGACTACGGCATACGCGCCGGGCGGCAAAACTACCGCCACTACGTCGCCGCATACGACATAGACGCTTTCAGCGACCTGGGCGAATTCAAGGCGCGCATGGACGACTTCATCCGCGACCTCCGCGCGACTCCGCCCGCCGCAGGCCACGACCGCGTGCTCGTCGCGGGCGACCCGGAACGGGAGGCGTTCGCCGACCGCTCCAAGAACGGCGTTCCGCTGCACCGGGAGGTCGTCGCCTGGCTCCGCGGCGTCTGCGCCGAATCCGGCGTTCCCTGCGAAATCTAGCCGCCTAGCGCAACGCCCCAACGAGGCGTATGATGCCGCTCGCGCCCAGCGCGCGGAGCACACGATGAAACTCATCCTCAGCAGAAAAGGCTTTGACAGCGGAGCCAAATCGGGCCGTGGCCCTAGCCCCATCTTCCCCGACGGCACGCTGTTCTCCTTGCCAATCCCCAGCGGTGACAAGATCACTTATGGAGAACTGCGCCACTACAGCGATAGCCTCGGCGAGATCAACATCGGCGAGGTTGTCGCCGACTTGACTTGCAGACGCTACCCTGACAACCGGATTGGGGCAGATCACGGCGCTCACCTCGACCCTCACGTCAACATCAAGACCTACCCAAAGGTTGCGAAGCAAGCGAAGAACTGGCGGGGGCTGTTTGGGCAAGTTGACATAGCCCAAGACCATCTCCGAAAGCACGAGGTGGGAACGGGAGACTTATTCCTGTTCTTCGGCCTCTACCGGAAGGTCAAAGAACCTTCCAACGGGCAAGGCTGGCGTTTCGACCCGGATGCGCCCCGCCAGCATATCTTGTGGGGCTGGCTTCAAGTCGACGCAGCCCGCCTAGTTAGGGAGGTCAAAGAGAAGGAACTCCGGTGGGCGCGCTACCACTCGCACTTGAATTTCGATAATCCCAACAACACGCTCTACGTCGCGTCAGAGAAATTGACGATAGGCAACAGGTTTGCTGCCCCGGGAGCGGGCGTGTTCCCGAAACTCGATGACCGCCTTGTGCTGACAGAGTCGGGACAATCGGTGACGCGCTGGAAGTTGCCGCGTTCGTTTTACCCTGATGATGGGAAGCCAGCCCTGACATACCACGATCCCAATCGCACGAAGTTCAACCGCTGGACGCTTAGGCGAGGCGACGGCGAACACGCCTACCTCCAGAGCGTAGGACGAGGCCAAGAGTTCGTCCTCAACCTTGACGAGTACCCTGAAGTGAAGGACTGGGCGCGCGACCTTATCCACGACCTCGGCCAACGCTAGGAGAACCCGCATGACGCGCAAGCGCATCCTCATCGCCGCCGCCGTCCTCGCCGTGCCCGCGCTCGCGCTCGCGTGGTGGCTCGGCTCGCCCCTCTTCATCGACCGCGCCGTGGACGAGGAGTTTCCGCTCAGCGCGAACGCCGCCATTCCCGCCGGAATGACGCAGGCGCAGGTCGAGCAAACCATGGCGACGATAGCGATGCTCGACGGCGAGACGATGGACGAGGCGATGCCCGCGATGGCCGACGCGATGTCGAGCGCAACGTCCGCGATGGCCGACGCGACGCCCCACGCTCCGGCGGCGACCGCTCCGCCCGCGGACGCGCCCGTGTCCGTGAAGCGCGGAATGTTCCGCGACGCCGACGGCTTTCATCGCGGCGAGGGCTCCGCGACGATCTACCGCCTCGCGGACGGCTCCCGCGTGCTGCGGTTCGAGGACTTCCGGGTGACGAACGGCCCCGACCTGCGCGTGCTGCTCGTCGCGCATCCCGATCCGCAGGGGCGGAGCGACGTCCAGAACAGCGCGAGCGTGGAACTCGACCGGCTCAAGGGCAACGTCGGCAGTCAGAACTACCCGATTCCGCCGGACGTCTCGCCCGACGATTACGGCTCGGTCGTCATCTACTGCCGCCCGTTCCAGGTCGTCTTCAGCGTCGCCCCGCTCAGCGCGGGGTAGGGCGGCATCGCTCCCGTCCCCATCTCCGTCATCCCAATGTAGGCGGGAATCCAGTGGCGCGCAAGCGCCGGACGAGGCGCGTAGCGCCTCGTCTCCAAAGCGCCCCACGCGCCACGTCATTCCTGCGAAAGCAGGAACCTACTGGGAGCGCCCCCCTTGCCGCCCTGCCTGCGTAGGCGGAACCTCGCCCCCCTTGCCGTCGTTCCCGCCCCCTTGCCGTCATTCCCGCGTAGGCGGGAATCTCGCCCCCTGGACGAGGCGCGTAGCGCCTCGTCTCCAAAGCGCCCCACGCGCCACGCCCTGCCTGCGAAAGCAGGAACCTACTGGGAGCGCCCCCATTGCCGCCCTGCCCGTGTAGGCGGAACCTCGCCCCCATTGCCGTCATTCCTGCGAAAGCAGGAACCTACTGGGAGCGCCCCCATTGCCGCCCTGCCCGTGTAGGCGGAACCTCGCCCCCATTGCCGTCATTCCTGCGAAAGCAGGAACCTACTGGGAGCGCCCCTGTCCCGTCGTTCCCCCGCGCAGCGGCTCCGTCTACTCGCCCACGTTGGAGAGCAGATACGCGCGCATCAGGCCGTCGAGGTCGCCGCCGAGGATGAGGTCGGGGCTGGTGGACTCGTAGCCCGTCCGGTGGTCTTTCACCATCTTGTAGGGATGGAGGACGTAACTCCTGATCTGGCTGCCCCATCCGGCGGAGACGTGCTCCCCCTTGAGCGCGGCGCGCTCCTCGGCGCGCTTCCGCATTTCGATCTCGGTCAGCCGCGCGCGAAGAATCCGCATCGCAACCTCGCGGTTCTGCAACTGCGACCGCTCGTTTTGACAGGCGACAACGACGCCCGACGGGATATGCCGGATGCGGACGGCGGTCGAGTTCTTCTGCACGTGCTGCCCGCCCGCGCCGCTCGCCTTGAACACGTCCATCTCGATGTCGTCCGGGCTGATCGCGACGTCCGCGGCGTCCTCCGCCTCGGGGAGCGCCTCGACGAGGGCGAACGACGTGTGGCGCGCGCGCGAGGCGTCGTAGGGCGAGACGCGAACGAGCCGGTGCACGCCGCGCTCCGCTTTCGCATGCCCGTAGGCGTACTCCCCCGTGATCTCGAGCGTGACGCTCTTGACGCCCGCCTCCTCGCCAGGCGAGAGGTCGAGGATGCGGGCCTCGAATCCGCGTTGCGCGGCCCAGCGCGTGTACATCCGCAGAAGCATCTCCGCCCAATCCTGCGCGTCGGCCCCGCCCTCGCGGGCGTGAATGGCGAGGACCGCGCTGCGCTCGTCGTACTCGCCGGAGAGCACGAGCCGCAGTTCCCGCTCCTCGGCCTCCGCGAAAAGCGCCGCGCCCTCGGCGGCGAGATCGGCCTCGACCGAGGAATCGTCCGCCTCGATGGCCATATCGAGCAGTTCGATGGTGGAGCGAACGCGCGACTCGAATCCGCGCCAGCCTGCGGCGTCGCTCCGCAAGCGGGCGAGCCTCCGCATCAGCGACTGGGCTTGCTGAGGAGCGTCCCAGAAGCCGGGCGCGGCGGCGAGCGCCTCTAGACGCTCGGCTTCCCGTTCCTGCGCGGGGAGGTCAAAGCCGCACCATAATGCCGGCCACGTGGCCGGCGAGATCGGCGAGGCGCTGCCGCAACTCTTCCATACGGAGATTATAGCGCTATAGGCGCGGCGTCTTCATCAGAGCGGGGAGGCGGGGCCCCCCCGGCGCTATTGACTCCAGCGCCCCCTACACGCTTGCCTACACGCCTGCGCTAGGGGGCGGCGGATTGAACTGGGCGGCCGCCGCGCCTGGCCGCCGCGCCTCCCGCGACGCCGAGCGGCGGTGGCTGCCGTTCTGAGGGAGACATTCGCCTAACGGGAGACGGGGGTTGCGCGAAGGTCTCCGATGACGCGGATTCCGCGCAACTGCCATCCGTAGGGAGTCGCGCCCGCCCGCGAATCCGTAGTATGCTGTAGGAGAGAAGTTTCGTATGCGCCACCTTCCGCTCCGCGTTCGCCTATTCGTCCTCGCCGCCGCCGCGCTCGCCGCGTCGGTTCCGGCCGCGTGCGGCCTCTTCACGGAGCCGAACTACATCGTCTACTCCATAGGCGAACCCGGCGCCCGGGACATCGTCATCACCCGCCCGAACGGCGAAGACTCGTTCACCCTCACCGCAGGCACGGAATGGCAGGGGGCGGACAACTACGAGCCCCTGTGGGATCCCGCGCGCCAGCGAGTCGCCTTCCTGAGCGACCGCGACGGCAACGTCGAAATCTACTCGATGCTCGCCGACGGGTCGGCCTCCACCCGGGTGACCAACTCGGAATTCATGGAGAACCAGATATCCTGGTCGGCCAACGGGAACTCCATCGCCTACACTTCGGAGGATCTCGACGGCAAGCGCAGCGTTCACCACGTCTCTTTCTCCAATCTCACGCCGACGCCGGTCATCTTCGGAAGCGAGGGCGAGACCGACCCCGCATGGTCGCCGCGCGAGCACGTGGTCGTGTTCGCCAAACTCAACGCGCAAGGCGAGTCCATCGGCATCTACCTCCGCGACCCGACCAACGTGAACGACGTCCAACTGACCGCCGGACCGCACCGCTTCCCCGTTTGGTCGCCGTCCGGCGACCGGCTGGCCTACGTCTCCACCCAAATCGACGAGCAAGAGGACATCTACATCGTCGGAGTCAGCGCGGCGGGTTGGACGGTCGAGCCGTTCCGCGTGACGTCTTCCGCCGCCCGCGACTACGCCCCGGTCTGGTCGCCGGACGGCGCGAGCATCGCGTTCATAAGCGACCGCGACGGCAACGCCGAGGTCTACACCGCCTCGTCGAGCCAGACGCAGGAGCCCGCGACGCGGCTCACGCGCAACGCCGTTGACGAGTTGTCCGTGCAGTGGGGGCCGACGGGGCTGCTGCTGTTCCCCTCGGGCCCGGAGGGCGACACCGATCTGTTCGTGATGGAGTCCAACGGCCAGGGGCAGCGGAGGCTGACTTCGGGCGCCCCCGCCACGCAGCCGGATTGGTAAGCGGACTCGTGGGGCCGGACGCGCTTACGCGCAACGACTCGGGAGTTCCGACCGCGCCCGCCGGGCCCGACTCCGAAGCATGGAGCGATTGGGTGTCCGCCACGCGGCTGCGCGGCTACCTCCTCAAAGCGACGCTTTCCGATTGGCTGGAAGCCTACGGCGCCGACAAGGGCTTCGTCCGCGACACGGAGTTGCCCGGCTACGACGAGCGCTTGCTGTTCCCCATTTTCATTATGCAGAAGGGCAGCGAGTTCGAAGAGGCCGTCGTCAAGCGCCTGGAGTCGTTGCACGACGTCACGCTGATTTCGCAGGACAGGCACGACGTGCGCGACCTCGCGGCGGCGATGCGGACGGTCGAGGCGCTGCGCGAGGGGCGCCCGATTCTGCATCAGGCGGTGCTCTGGAACGCCGAAACGCGCACCTACGGCGTCGCCGACTTTCTCGTGCGCTCCGACATTCTGGACGCGCTGTTTCCGGGGCATCTGCCGCCGGGAGAAGCCGCGCGCCCCGCTCCGGGGATCGGCGCGCCCTGGCACTACGTCGTGATCGACGCGAAATACACCACCGTCCGCCTCGACGCGGCGGGCGAGGTCGGCTCCAGCGGCTCCGCGCCCGCCTACAAGGCGCAGTTGTACGTCTACAACGACGCGCTGGCGCGCATCCAGGGCTACGCTCCGCCCCGGGCGTTCCTGCTCGGACGGCGATGGGTCCAAAGCGGGCAAGGATTCGGCAACAACGCGATGGAGCGGCTCGGCCCCGTGACGATGGCGGCGGACTTGCGCCAGCGCGTCGTGGCCGCGGCGGAGTGGACGCGCAAATTGCGAACCGAAGGCGCGGGCTGGGAAGTCTACCCCTCCCCCACCGTCCCCGAACTCAGGCCGAACACCGCGGACTGGCCCTGGGCCGCCGCCGTGAACGAGATCATCGAGCGGCTGGAGGACCCCATCCAACTTTGGCAAGTGGGGCAAGAGAAGCGCGACGCCGCCGTTCGGGCCGGCGTAACGTCTTGGAAAGACCCGCGCGCCACGCCTGAGGCGCTCGGCGTCAACGGGTTCGCCTACCGGCGCACGCTGCAGCGGATACTGGACGCGCACCGCGACGGCGGCCCCGCCGTCCGTCCCGAGCGCGTCAACGCCGCCCGCGACGAATGGGGAACGGAGCCCCCCGTCGAATTCTTCGTGGACTTCGAGTACGTGTCCGCGCTCGACGACGACTTCTCCAAATTCCCGGAATCCGACGCCGACCCGGTCATCTTTATGATCGGCTGCGGGCACGTGGAGAACGAGAAATGGGCGTTCCGCTGCTTCATCGCCGACCGGCTGGACCCGGACAGCGAGGCGCGCGCGATAGACGAGTGGCTCGCGCATATGCGCGAGACGCAGGCGCGGCTCGGCGACGGAAGCGAGGCGAACGTCTTTCACTGGGCCCCCGCCGAAGAGACGAACTACGAAACCGCGTGGAATTCGGCGCGCAAGCGGCATCCGGAGAAAGGATGGCCGGAGGTCAACTGGTTCGACTTGCTCCGGAAGGTCGTCCGCGCGGAGCCCGTCGTCGTTCGCGGCGCGATGGGGTTCGGACTCAAGCCCGTCGCCCGCGCGTTCCACGCCCACGGCCTGATCAAAACCTCCTGGGGCGACTCCAAAGTGGACGGCATGGGCGCGATGGTCGGCGCGTGGCGATGCGACGCGGAAGCCGCCGAGCGGGGCGTCCGCCTCGCGGACACTGAACTGATGAGCGACATCCGCGACTACAACGAAGTGGACTGCAAAGCGCTGATGGAAATCCTCCGCTACCTCCGCAAGCGCCACTAGGCGCCCCCTGCCCCGTCATTCCTGCCCCCTTGCCCCGTCATTCCCGCGTAGGCGGGAATCCAGGGGCGCGCAAGCGCCGGACGGGGCGCGTAGCGCATCGTCGTTCCCTCGTCCCCTTGTCCGTCATTCCCGCGTAGGCGGGAATCCAGGGGCGCGCAAGCGCCGGACGGGGCGCGTAGCGCATCGTCGTTCCCTCGCCCCCTTGTCCCGTCGTTCCCGCGTAGGCGGAACCTCGCCCCCCTTGTCCCGTCGTTCCCGCGTAGGCGGGAACCTCGCCCCCTTGCCCCGTCATTCCCGCGCAGACGGGAACCTCGCCCCCTTGTCCCGTCATTCCCGCGCAGGCGGGACCTCGCCCCTTGTCCGTCATTCCCGCGTAGGCGGGAACCTCGCCCCCTTGTCCCGTCATTCCCGCGCAGGCGGGAATCCCGCCCCCTTGCCCCGTCATTCCCGCGCAGGCGGGAACCCCGCCCCCGTCGGCCGGGGCGTCGGCAAGCCTAGGCGACGGCGGGCGAGGCGCCCGCGCCCAGGCGCAGGGACGCGCCGCCGCCATCCTCGCGCTCGACGAAGGCTGCCTCGGGCGGAAGCAGGCGGCAGTCCGCCGCGCTCATCGCCAGGTAGACCTTGTCGCCGCGCTCGACCGAGCGGGATGCGTGAACGAACGCGCGGATCAGTTCGCCGCCGACGTCCACCCGGCAATCGTGGGAGTCGCCGAGGAAAACGACGGTTTCGATGCTGCCCTCCAGTACGTTATCCGCGTTCGGAGGTTCGGCGGAGACGCCGATGTTGGCGGGGCGGACGGCGATCGCGGCGCGGTCGCCGGGGCCGAGCGAGTCGAGCGCGGCGCAGACGAGCGTTCCTTGCGGCGTTTCGACGCGCATTACGTCTCCGTCGCGGGAGGCGACGGTTCCCTCGAGGAGGTTGGTCGTGCCGATGAACTCGGCGGTGAAGCGAGAGTTGGGATCGTCGTAGATGTCTTTGGGGCCGCCGAGTTGGACGATGAGCCCGTCGCGCATCACGGCGATCTTGTCGGAGAGCGTGAGCGCCTCCAATTGGTCATGCGTTACGAAGAGGGTGGTGATGTTGAGGCGCTCGGTGAGGGTTTTGAGTTCCACGCGCATATCGTCGCGGAGTTTGGCGTCGAGGTTGGAGAGGGGCTCGTCGAGCAAAAGCGCTTTCGGCTGGCGGACGAGCGCGCGGGCGAGCGCGAGGCGCTGCTGCTGGCCGCCGGAGAGTTGGGGCGCGGGCCGCCGCTCGAGGCCGTCGAGCCGCACGAGGCTGAGCGCCTCCAGCACGCGCTCGCGCACCTCCGCCTTCGGAAGTTTGCCCTTGCCGCGCGAGATGGGAAACGCGACGTTGTCGAACACGTCCATATGCGGCCAGATGGCGTAGGACTGAAAGACCATGCCGATGGGGCGCTGGTGCGCGGGAACCTGCGCGCCGCTCTGCGAGACGACCACCATATCGCCGATGGCGATCTCTCCGCCGTCGGCTTTCTCCAGCCCGGCGATGCAGCGCAGCGTCGTGGACTTTCCGCAGCCCGACGGGCCGAGGAGCGTGAAGAACTCGCCGTCCTCGACCTCGAACGACACGCCGCGCACGGCGTTGACCGCGCCCTCGTCCGTGGCGTACCGCTTCTCCAAACCTTCGACCCGAACCGCAACGGCCATATGCTTCCCCTATCCGTGTTCTCTCGTGAGGCGGACGGTGACGATCCGCGCGAGGATGACGATGACGGTCATCATCACCATCAGAATCATGCCGACCGCCGCCGCCTCCGAGGAGCGTCCGTTCTCCCAAGCGCCCCATGCCACGAGCGACAGTATCTGGCTGTCGCGCGTGCTGAGGAGGAGCGCCATCGAGAGTTCGCGCCCGCTGTGGATGGCGACCCAGAGCCAGCCCGCGATGAGCGAGGGCACGAGCAGGCGCAGCGTTATTTGCCGGAACACCGTGAGCCAGCCCACGCCGCTCACCGATCCGGCCTCCTCCAGTTCCTTGTGCAATTGGAACATCGCGCCGTTCGTCGCCCGCGTGCCGTAAGCGAGGAAGCGGGCGACGTGGACGATGACGATGAGCCATATCGTGCCGTAGACGGGTATCCAGTCTATCCAGAACGCGATGAGCAGGAAGGCGAGGCCGAACACGATGCTCGGCGCGGTGAAGGGGATGAACGCGAGCGTGTCCAACAGCCCGCGCCCGCGCGCCTTTGACCGGACGACGACCCAAGAAACGATGGCCGAGACGAGCATCGTGGCGATGGGAACGGTGGCGATGAGCGTGAGAGAGTTCCGCAAGCCGATCCAAAACCCTTCCTGCCCGAATATCTCGCGGTAGGCGTCGAGGTTGGCGTTCTCGAACGCGGAGATGGACGGAGGCTTGAAGAAGGGCTGCGTGCTTGCATAGATGAGGACGACGGAGGGCAGCACGACCATCAGGAAGAAGTAGAAGATGATGGCCGCTCCCGCCCACTTGCGGAACCGCCCCAGGTCTATGCGGCGGGGCCGGTAGCCTTTGCCCGTGATCGTGGCGAACTTCTGCTGCACGCGGGTGACGCGGTGGTAGTAGTAGATGCCGACGATGCCGATGAGCGCGGCGACGGTTCCGAGGCTCGTGGCCAAGCCGTAGTCGCGGGGCGTCGTGTCCATCGCCAGGTAGATGCGCGTGGCGAACACGTGAATGCCGCCGGGCATTCCGAGAATCGCGGGCAATTCGAAGAGGCCGATCGTGGCCGTGCCGACGAAGATGATGACGCCCAGCAGCCCCGGCAGCATTACGGGCAGCGTCACGCGCCGGACGGTCGTCCGCATATCCGCGCCGGAGGTCGCGGCGGCTTCCTCCAGCGCCGGATCCATACTGCGAAAGAGGCCGACGACCATGAGGAAGATGGTGGGCGTGAGGCGGAACGCCTCGACCACGACGAGCGTCCCCAGCGTGTACGGGCTGAATATCCCCTTGTTCCATCCGAGCCACTGCGTGAAGGGAATGTTGAACACCCCCGTGCGCTCGTTGAGCAAGAAAACCCACGCCATCGCGTAGAGCAGAGGCGGAATGCCCGCCGTGATGATGGCGACGACGAACGCGAAGTTGCGGAACGGCGCGTTCGTGCGCTCGACGACCCACGCGAGCGAGACGCCGAACACGAGGCCAAGCGCGACGGAGCCTATGCCGAAGACGGCGGTGTTGAAGAGCAGGCGGTAGGTCGAGCCGGCGAGAAACGTCTTGCGGTAGTTCTCCAGCGTGAATGAGCCGCCGTCATCCACCGGCCCCACGCTCCAGAGGCTGTAGAAGAGGAGGATGGCGAGCGGCGCGAGAACCAGGAGCGCAAGAATCAGCCCCAGTCCGCCAACCAAGATGACGTACTGAGGTTCCAAGTTCGCAAGACGCCCGGGCGCGAACCTGCGAACTGTTTGCGCGGCGGTCGCCACGATCCCGCTCCTCCGCTGAATTGCGTATATCCAACGCTCCGCCGTAGCGGAGAAGCGTTGGGAACGTCGGGAGGGCAGGCTTGCGCGAAGCCTGCCCTCCCGCTCTTGGCCCTTGCGCTAACTGGTCGGGATCCCAAGCGCCTCGCGGTAGACCGCCTGCAGGCGCGAGAAGTTGTCCGCCATCTCGATGCCGGTGTAGCCGATCTGGAGGTTCAACCGCGCCGCGCGCTCCCCGATGATGTCGCCGGATGCGGGGTCGAGGCTCGTGCCGGGCTGGACGGAGACGCGGACGGGAATGCCCTGGTCGGCGCTCAGCAGCCAGCGGAAGAACAGCCTGCCGCCGGCGGGGTTCGGCCCGTCCGCCACCGCGCCGATGAGCCATTGCTCAATGGCGTTCGGCGTCACGGGCGCTAGTTCCACCGGATGCCCCTGCGCGATGGCGTTTCCGATCGACGCCACGTTCACGTCCGGGCTGATGGGCCGCTCGCCGCTCGCGACGGTGTTGGAGACGGTCGTGTTGCCGTGCTGAATGAGAACGTCTTGCTTCTCCAGTTCCGTCAAGTACGCGAGAACGTCCTCTTCCGGCCACAGGTTCTCGTAGCGCCCGTTGTACTCGGGCAAGTCGGTCAGGTAGATGAAGCCCTTGAGCCGGTCCTCCAGCACCATCAGGCCGTTCCATTTCGGATCGAGCAGGTCATCGTAAGTCTGGGGGATGTCGTCGCCGGTCACTTCATCAGTGTTGTACATAACGCCGTGCGCGAGCGGCACGTAGAGCGTCGCCAGGCCGTCGGCGTAGCGCGCCTGCTCGGGAATGCCCACGTCGTCGAAGATGTCCGTGCTGTCGGCGAAGATGCCTCTGTCCAGCAAGCGGCTGTCGCGGCCGGGGTCGGAGACGTCGGCGGTGAGCGTGCCCAACTGATTCTCGAGGAGCAAGCCTTCGGTGACCTCGCTCGTGCTCTTGGTCGTGAGTTCCACGTCGAGTCCGGGGTACTCGTCCTCGAACGCCTCCATAATGGGGTCGCCCTGAGACGCGCGAGTCGGGAACACCCAGGCTATCTTGCCGTCGTTCGTGGCGAGCGCCTCTTCGTAGAGCATTTCCTCGAGGCTCTTGGCGGGCATTGCGGTGGGCGCGGCCGTGGGCTGCTCCATCATCGCCTGGGTCGGAGTGGGCATAGGCGTCGCGGTGGGCCGGGGCGTTGGGGTGGGGTCCGCCCCGCAAGCGGCGATAACGAGAAGCGCGAGCATTGCGCTCAACGCGAGTGTCAACTTCTTCACGACCATCCTCCCTCGGTCGCCCGGAGCGGTTGCGAACGCGCCCCGGCGCATAGTTAGCGGGAACGCTACCTTTCTGAGCGCGAAACGTCAAGCCCTGCCCTCCCCGCTAAGCGTATCGTCTCCAAATCACCCCACCCGCCACGTCATTCCCGCGAATGCGGGAACCTACTGGGAGCATCGAGCATCGTCATTCCCGCGTAGGCGGGAATCTCGCCCCTTGACGGGGCGCGCCCCCTCGTCGTCATTCCCGCCCCCTTGCATTCGTCATTCCCGCGTAGGCGGGAATCTACCTCCTACCGTCATTCCTGTAGATGTCAACTAATTCGTTGACAGATCCTGCAGGGCTTGGAGGGGCGTCCTGCCCCCCAGACCCTGATGCGGCCTCTCCGTGTTGTAGTACAACAGGTACAGCCCCAACTCCTCCTTCAACTCCTCCGCCGTCTCGAACGTCGTCCCCTCCAGCACGTCCTCGTTCAGCGTCCGCCAAAACCGCTCCACCTTCCCATTCGTCTGCGGGCGATACGGCCGCGTGTACCGATGCTTGATCCCCAACTCCACGAGCAGACGCTCCATCGGATGCCCCGCCGCGTTCGCCCGCGACGCCACCTCCGGCCCGTTGTCCGTCAGCAGCGCCTCGAACCGAACCCCGTACTCCGCGTTCAGCGCGTTCAGCCCCTTGAGCGCCGCGAACATCACGCTCAGACTCCGCAGATCGTCCACCACCTCCGCCCAGGCCAGCCGCGTGCAGGAGTCCAGCACGCACACGATGTAGCGCCGCCGCGCGCTCCCCACGATCTGGTCTTTGCCCAGGTAGTGGCAGTCGAGATGCCCCAACTCCCCGGCGCGGGTATTGATGATCCGGCGTTTGGACTGCTGCATCGGAGGAGTCAACTTGTTGAGGCCGTGGCGTTCGCAGATGGCGTAGATGGTGGTGGGCTTCGGCGTATGGGCGCCAAGTGTGGGCTTGAGGATAGCGAAGATTTCGTAGCGGTTGTTGCCCATGCGCCGGTGGGCGAGGACGAGCTGCTCGATGAAGGGGAGGGTGCGGCGTGTTCGCCAGCGCGGGCCGCGCTTGGCGGGGAGGAGCGCGCCGGGGTCAACGAATTACCTAACATCCACGGCGTAGAAGGCCACGGATTTTGGGGCCGCTCCCCGCGCGTTCATCACCACGCGGTAGACGCCTGCGGTCAACTTCGGCATTGCGACGCGGGCGGTGATGGGCGAGCGGAACAATTGGCCCGGGCGCGCGGTGGGAGGGCGCCCCACGGTGAAGGAGCCGGTCAACAGCGGGGCGACGGTCGCGCCGTCCTCGCTTTCGATGGCGATGGAGAACTCCTGCTCTTGGTTCGCAAGGTTCCACGGGGTGAGGATGGAGGCGGCGATGGCGAACTCGACAGGGCGGTTCGGGGCGAGCATCCAGCGGTCCCAGCCGCCCCCCTGGACGTAGAGTTTTCCGTTGATCGTCTCCGCCCAGTCCACGAGCATGAGCGCGTCTATCTCCAACTGCTCAGCGCCGAGGTTGGCCTCGAGGCCGATTGACATAGGTGACCTCCGTCTTCCGATTAGGATATTGTAGACGGCGCTCCTTCCGCGCCGGGAATCCCGTAGAATACGCTCGCACTCATTCACGGGGAGGCTCCGATGCCTGATTTCTTCGACGTCGTCCGCAGCCAGAGGGGAATCGCCCACTACAAGCCCGACCCGCTGCCGGAGGGCGCGGTCGAGCGCGTCATCGAGGCCGCGACCCGCGCGCCATCCGGAAGCAACCGCCAGCCGTGGCGCTTCATCGTCGCGCGCGACCACGAGACGAAGCGGCGCCTCGGCGAGTTGTACGTCGAAGGCCAGCGCCGCTCACGCGGGAGCGCGCCCCCGCCGCGTCCGGCGGACGAGCCGCCCCACTTCAGCGAGGCGATGGCCGACGTGCCCGTCGTCGTGATGGCCTGCGTCGAGCGGTGGCCCATCACCGGAGGCGAGGCGTACCGGGGCGCGTCGATCTACCCCGCCGTCCAGAACCTGATGCTCGCCGCCGCCGCGATGGGGCTCGGCACGCGCCTCACCACGATCTGGCAGCACTGCTACGACGAAGTCGCCGAACTGCTCGGCGTCCCCGACGGCTGGGAGATGATGGCGCTCATTCCGATGGGCTACCCCCAGGATCCCGACCACCTCGGCGGGAGCCGCCGCAAGCCCGTCGCCGAGATCACTTACTACGACCGCTGGGGGAACGCGGAAGCGTAGCGCGGCTACGTTCCGCGCCTACTCCCCAGCAGCCGCGCCATTTCGGGCAGAACGCCCTTCCGCCCGACGCCGACCGCCTCCGCATAGAGGTCGCGGATCGCGGCGGAGTCGGCCTCGTAGCCCGGCTCGTGCTCCGCAGCGTTGCGCGCTTGCCGAAGCCGCCCTAGATGCTTCGCCGCCTGCTGCGTGATGAACTGCAACCCTGTCTTGTCCCCGACGACCCGCTCCCGAAGGAAGCGGCCAACTCCTATGCCGTCGCGAAGGAGGCGTTCGTGCGTCTCCAAACTAGGGCTTCCCCTATGGGCTCGCTCACGAGCATAGCGTATCTCAACGAAGTCGGGGCTTGTCAGGTAATCCGGCTGCCTTTCCATCCATAGGATGAGCGGCTCCCATAGGCGATAGCGCAGCAGTTCCTCTGCAGCGATACGCAGTTCGTTGAGGATGCCCGAAGCCCTGCCTGCGCCGCCTGACACGAATGCGCGGTCGGCGGACACCAATGCCGCTCGCGCACGGTTGGGCAGCGCCTGCCAGAGGCCGTCAGCGAAATAGTAGACCTGCAGCCTGCGCTCGGCGGCGGCGTCCTCGCGCTCCTCGAAGATGCTGCGGATTTCCGGCAACGAGAGCGAGCCTCGGACCCATGCTTTTAGCATCTGATCATAGTCAATCAAGAAGCCGGAAAAGCCATCGTCGTCGGTCACAATTTCGCCGCCGTGCATACTGCCGAGGGCAAACTGATTGAACATCTCAAGTATCGCGTCCCAGTCGGTGTTCCGGTTACTTTTGAGCGCGTTTATCCAGTTGACGATGCGCTGCGCGATCCCGTTGAACGTCCATCGCGCTTCATCCGGCGCGTTGGCGCCTAGCCGCACCTCGGCAAACAACTCTTTCGGGAGGTTGTCCGCCATCAGCCGCAACGCTCGCTCGTACTCGCCGTCCTGCGCGGCTATCTCCACATCCACCCGGGCGACCACCAAGTCAGGGGCGAGCACGTCGCTGCCTTCCTCCATTAGGTTGGGCTTGCCTTGCAGGTTCCATAAGCGCATGCGGAGGCTTGTCAATTTCTGGACGAGCGCGCGGACGTCCTCGCTGAGCAGCCCGTCGTGGAGGCGGTATGTCCGCACCAGGTGAATCGCGTGAATATGGATGGCCGCGACGAGGGTCTCCTCGTCATCGCCCACGCCATCAGGCGCGTAAGGCAGGTCGAACTCTTGGCGGAGTTGCTCTATCTCGTTGACAACGAAGGCAATGCCGAAATCCGGATCTCTGACAGCCACCTCCAGCGTCTCACGGACTTCCTCTGTGAAACTGTCGGGGCGTTCGGCAAGGGTTTCACCCAAGAAACGCATCCTGTCCAGATAGGCTTCGCGAGAGGGGTAAGCCTCCGTGAAAAACGCCCAGAACAACTCGGATGCGTCGGCCGCCAAGTTTTGCCTCGCCCGCACCCTTTTGGCGAGGATTAGCGCCCTGTTCGGTGTGATGACCCAAACCATCGCATTCCCCTACTCCCCCCCCGCCGCGGTCGCCGCCTCGACTTCCTCTATGAGCGCGGACAGCATATCCGCCTCCTCGACGACGCGCGTCTTGCGGCCTTTGCGGAAGATGACGGCGCGCCCGTTCCCCGCCGCGATGCCCACGTCGGCGTCTTTCGCTTCGCCGGGGCCGTTCACCTCGCAGCCCATCACCGCGACTTTCACCGGCGTGTCCATCCCTTTCAGCATCCCGTCCACCGTGTTGGCGAGTTTGCGGATGTCCACGTCGGCGCGCCCGCACGAGGGGCATGCGACCATTTGCGCGCCCTTCTTGCGGAGGTCGAGCGCCTTCAGAATCTCGTAGCCGGCCTCCACCTCCTCCCGCGAATCATCGCTCAGGGAGACGCGGATCGTGTCGCCGATGCCCTCGTAGAGCAGCACGCCAAGCCCGATGGCGCTGCGGATGGAGCCGGAGCGGGCGGTGCCGGCCTCCGTGATGCCCAAGTGAAACGGATAGGGAACCATTCGCGCGAGTTTGCGGTAGGCCTCGACGGTCGTGTCCACGTCGTAGGCTTTCAGCGAGATCTTGATCAGATCGAAGTCCAAGTCCTCAAGCAGTTGAATTTCCCAGAGGCCGGTGGCGACCATATGGTCGACGGCGGAGACGGCCTCGCCCTCGCCGGAGACGGACGCGCCCTTGACGAGCCGGTTCACGCCGTCGGCGTGGCGATGCTGCCCGCGCGTCACCCCGATGGCGCCGACGGGAGGCAGGCTGCCGAAGTTCACGCCGATGCGGATGGGCGTCTCCCGCGCTTTCGCCTCGCGGACAACGAGGCGCACCTTCTCCGGGTCGCGGATGTTCCCCGGGTTCAGCCGCAGGCAATCCACGCCCTGACGCAGCGCCTCCAGCGCGAGTTGGTGGTGAAAGTGAATGTCCGCGACGACGGGGATGCCCGCCTGCCGCTTGATCGGGCCCAGCGCCTGCGCGGCCTCCATATCGGGGACGGCGCAGCGGATGATCTCGCAGCCCGCCTCCTCGAGCCCGCGTATCTGGCGGACGGTCGCCTCGACGTCGCGGGTGTCCGTCTTGGTCATAGACTGAACGCTCACCGGAGCGTCTCCGCCCACCTTGACGTCGCCGACCCATACCGGCTTGGTTACGCGGCGGCCCATAGCGCTCCTTTCGGCGGACATTCCCTCGTAGTCCGCGCCAATTCTACCAGCGCCGGCGGGCGCGCGGGGATGACGATTGCAAGGGGGCGGGATTCCCGCCTGCGCGGGAACGACGGGGGGGCGAGATTCCCGCCTGCGCGGGAACGACGGGGCATGGAGCGAGATTTGGAGACAGGGCGCGTTGCGCCTGTCCGGCGCTTGCGCGCCACTGGATTCCCGCCTTCGCGGGAATGACGGGGCATGGGGGCGAGTTTCCCGCCTGCGCGGGAACGACGGGACAAGGGGGGTGCGATTCCCGCCTACGCGGGAATGACGGCAACGGGGCGGAATGACGGGGCAAATGTGGGCGAGATTCCCGCCCACGCGGGAATGACGGCAACGGGGCGGGAATGACGGGGCAAGGGGCGGGACGGGGCGGCCGCTGTCGCGGTTGGGCGCAAGTCCGCCGGGATAAGGCGTTGCCGGAGGCGGCGCGGGAGTGGCATAGTGGGCTTCGCTCGTCGGCGCCCAGAGCGTTCGCGGGCGACTTCGCCGATAGGGGGCGCGCCGCAACCAATGGGCTGGGTGGACTTCGTCATTCTCGCGCTGTTGGTCGGCGGGGGCTTCCTCGGCTTCCGCAACGGCGTGATCAGTTGGCTCTTCACGCTCGCCGGGCTGGCCGTCGGCGTGTTTCTGGCCGGCAGGTTCTACAAGACGCTCGACGCTCTCGTTCCCGTCGCGGAGAGCGAGGGCGCGCGGCAATTGATCGCGTTCGCGGCCATTCTGATCATCGCGCTCGTGGCCTCGTGGATTTTGGCCCGCGTCCTGAAGACGACGATGAGCATGCTGATGCTGGGCTGGGCGGACAAGGCCGCAGGAACGGCGGTCGGCCTGCTCGTAGGCGCGCTGGCCGCGTCGGCGATCATCGCGGCGGCGGGCGTCGTTCCGTCGGAGTCGCTGCAGGATGCGGTGCGGGAGTCGCGGCTGGCGGAGCAGTTGCTGAGCGCGACGGGGTTCCTGCGGGCGCTGATGCCTGCGGACTTCCGGTCGGTGGGGTCGCTGTTCGGCTAGGCGGGGGCGCAGGATTAGGGCGCGGCGGTTGCCGCCGGCGGCTCCCCGCCCGTATCATACCCGTATCATTAAAGGCGAACGAGCCGCCGTCCGGGGATGGTATTCGGACGCGCGCAGGAGGAGACGCTCTGAGCGAGGGAGTCCTCATCCTGAATCAGAATTACGAGCCGTTGAACGTTTGCGGCGTTCGCCGCGCCCTGCTGCTCGTGCTCGGCCAGAAGGCGCAGGCGCTGGAACTGGGCGAAGGCGAGTACCGCTCCGTGTCCAACGTGTTCGCGGTTCCGTCGGTCATCCGGCTGCTGTACCTGGTGAAGCGCCCGCTGTTCACGCGGCGCCTCTCGCGGCGGGAGGTGTTCTGGCGCGACCAGTTCACCTGCCAGTACTGCGGGAAGCAGACGCGGGAGTTGACGCTCGACCACGTGGTGCCGCGCGTGCTGAACGGCCCCCACACGTGGGAGAACGTCGTGGCGGCGTGCGTGCCCTGCAACCATCGCAAGGCGGGGCGGACGCCCGTGCAGGCGCGGATGCGTTTGCAGCGCGAGCCCTTGCCCCCCAGGGCGAATCCGTACTACCACCTGATGCACCGCCCGCTGCCCGACGAATGGAGCATCTACTTGCCGTGGATGGCGCAGCGGCGCCCCGCCGAGCCGGCCGCAGCGGTTGGAAGCGTCCCCGTCCCCGCGCAGGCGTAGCCGCCCCCTCATCCCAGGCTCAGCGCGGCGACGCCCGCCACGATCATCCCCACGGCGAGCGTCTTCCAGCCCAGCGTCTTCCGATCCAGCGGCTCGTTCAGCGCGTTCCAGTAGCGCGTGCTCAACGCCGCGCCGAGCGCGAGCGTGAAGAACGGGCGCGACGACGTCACCGCGCTGACCGACGACACCGGCCCGAGGTCGAGCGCGACGATGAACATCAGCGCGGCCAGCGGCGCCAGCAGCCCCTCGGCGAGGAAGAGCGTGGCGAGCGTCCGCAGATTCCATGCCGCGAGGCGGAACTCGCGCAAGGTCCGCGGGCGCGCCGACAGCAAGAAAACCCCCACGCTCATCGTCGCGGCGCGCACCGCCTGAATCGCCCATACGTTCATCTCCCGCGTCGCTTGCTCGCTCGCGGCGAACGCCATCCCCAGCGAGAAACTCCCGCCCACTAGAATGAAAAACGCACGCCCGCGCGCCAGACGGAACAGCCCGGACTCCGGCCTCGCCGACACGAGCATCGCCCCGGCGACGACGAGCAGCACCGCCCCCCACTGGACGGCGGAGAGCGTTTCGCCCAGCAGGAGCACGCCCGCCGCCGCCGTGAACACCGGCCCGATCTGCTGCAGAGGAACGGCGCGGGAGACCTCCTCCAGACGCAAGCCGTGAAAGAAGAGCGAGAGGCCCAGCGCCCACAGCAGCCCGCTCGCCACCGCCCAGGGAACGCCCGCGCCTCCGTCGAACCCCACGGTGGGGATGACCGCCGCGAAGTAGACGACGCCGACGCAAACCTGCATCACGCCGAATCCGACGTTGAACGACCCCGCGCTCGGAAAGAGATTGGTGGTCAGCCGCTTGTCGAGAACCGTTACGACGGCGAAGAGCGACGTGCTGATCAACGCCGCCGTAACCCAAGTCATCGCGCCTCCGGGGTGATTTGCTTGTAAGATAGGCCGAGCCGCGCGGGAGCGGGACGCATCCCCTCCGAAACGCGGCGCGGACTCTATACTAGCGCTCTTCTAATCCTCTCCCTTGCGGCGGCGCGGGGGCGGCGGGCAAGCGCGGCTTGAGATGAACATCCTCGTAACGGGCGGGGCGGGCTTTATCGGCTCGCATCTCGTGGACAGGCTCGCGGCGGACGGCCACCGCGTCGCGGTCGTGGACTCGTTCGCCACCGGCAAGCGGGCGCACGTCAACCCGCGCGCCGCGCTCCACGACGCGGATATTCGCGGCGAGGGGCTCGCGGCGGCGTTCGAGGCGGCGCAGCCCGAGGCCGTCTTTCACGCTGCGGCGCACGCCAGCGTCAGCGAGTCCGTCCGCGACCCGATGCAAGACGCGGAGGCGAACGTGCTGGGCACGGTCAACGTCCTGCGGCTGTGCGCCGCGCATCGCGTCCGGCGCGTCGTGTTCAGTTCCACCGGCGGCGCGCTCTACGGCGAGCCCCAGCGGCTTCCGGCGGACGAAGACCACCCCGTCCTGCCCCTCTCTCCTTACGGCGCGTCGAAGGCGGCGGGCGAAACCTACATACGGACGCTCTGCGGATCATCGGGAACCGCGTATACGATTCTCCGCTACGGCAACGTCTACGGCCCGCGCCAGGATCCGTTCGGCGAGGCCGGCGTCGTCGCCATTTTCACGGCGGCGATGCTGCGCGGCGAGCGCCCCGTCATCTTCGGCGACGGACTCCACGAGCGCGACTACGTCCACGTGGACGACATCGTCGAAGCGAACGTTCTCGCGCTCCGGCAGGAGGGAAACGGCGTCTACAACGCCGGAACGGGAGTGGGAACGACCGTCGCGGAGGTCTTCCGCGCAATCGCGGACGCGGCGGGCTACGACGGAGAGCCGCAGCACGCCCCGGAGCGTCCGGGCGACGTCCGCCGCATCCGGCTGGACGTTCGCCGCGCCGAGCGCGAATTGGGCTGGCGCGCCGCCGTCCCGTTCGCCGAAGGCATCGCACGAACCGTCGCCGCGATGCGCGAATAACGCGCTCCCGCGCGTCGGCGAGTGTCGGCGCAGGATTTCGCGCTCCACCGAGCGACCTTGCGTAGCCTTCGGCGCCCCATTTTAGGTTCCCGCTCGCGGCAGGCGCGACAAGCGGGGCTTGTAAGATTGGCGGCGCGGCGCGTAGGGTATAGGCATGACGCAACTCTTGGAACCGCCGCCCGCGCTCGAAAACGGCGCGCCTGAGCCGCTTTGCTCCGGCCTGCACGCGATTCACCGAACCGACGCGTTCCGCTACCTCGAAGACGCTCCGCCGAATTCCTTTCACGCGGTGGTCACCGACCCGCCGTATGGCCTCGTGGAGTACACGGACGGCCAACTGGCCAAACTGAGGTCGGGGAACGGCGGCGTTTGGCGAATGCCCCCCGCGCTGGACGGCTACCGGCGGCGGCCCGTGCCCCGCTTCACCGTGCTCTCGGACGCCGACAAAGAGAGACTGCGATGCTTCTTCGACCGGCTCGCCCGTGCGCTCTTCCGCGTCCTGACGCCCGGAGCGCACGTCTTCATCGCCGCCAACCCGCTCGTCTCTTATCTCGTCTACGAACCCTTCATAAGCGGAGGATTCGAAAAGCGAGGAGAGGTCATTCGCGCGGTTACGACGCTCAGAGGCGGAGACAGGCCAAAGAACGCGCACGACGAGTTCGCGGGCGTCACCGTTATTCCCAGGTCGGCGTGGGAGCCGTGGGGACTCTTCCGAAAACCCATCGAGGGGCGCGTGCAGGACAATCTGCGGAAGTGGAAGACCGGCGCGCTGCGGCGGCCTTCTCCCAGTTCGCCCTTCCGCGATCTCATACCATCTTCGCCAACGCCGGCGCGGGAGCGCGCCATAGCGCCGCATCCATCGCTCAAGCCCCAGCGCTTTATGCGGCAAGTCGCGCATGCCGCCCTCCCGCTCGGAGAAGGCGTGATCCTCGATCCTTTTATGGGCGCCGGGTCCACTATCGCCGCAGCCGACGCGCTTGGGCTGAGCAGCGTCGGATTGGAAATCAATGAAGAGTTCTTCGCTATGGCGGAGCAAGCGATCCCCGAGCTCAGCGCCCTCCGCGTCTGAGGCGGCCAATGCCGAACAGTCAAGACTTCGACCATCGCGTTCCCCTGCCTCCCGGGCTTACCGCGCAGGCCGTCGGCAGGGCGGTCTCGTATATCGAGAAGGAACTCGCCGACCTCGTTGACATCTACTACGAGCAGGCCAATGTGTTCAGCGCGCTCGTCGGCATCTACGGCGCGAAAGCGCTCGACTCCGTCAGCGTCTACGAGAAGAGCCGCCACGCCGACTTGGCCCAGCAGCGGTTCCCCGACCTCAAGCGCAGAGGCAGCCCTGATCCTCCGCCGCCTGAGCACAGCCTCGAGTCCAAAGCCAGCAAACGCCCGTGGGAGTTGCAATCCCACTACGACCACGCCGGATGGTACGTCGTTTGGCGTTACCTCGTTGACCCCACCGCGTCGTTCGAGCCGGACCATCCCGTCATTGTCTGGCGCGTGGACGTTGTCTTTTTGCGAAAAGACGACTGGAAGTACGAGGGGAGCAAGGCGGGAGCGAGCGGAGGAGGGCGAACCCACACGTTCGGTCTGCGAACAGCCGCCAAGCGGCTTGCTGGGACGCACGTCTACAAGCGCGGCGACGTGAAACTGACGGGCGGGAAACCCGGCCCTGCGAATGGCGGCTGAACCAGGGAACCCCCCCTTCCCGCCCCCTGATGGAATCTGCTATACTCAACGAGGCGCGCTTGGCGTCCGCTACCGGGGCCGCCCACTCGCCCGGGTTTGCGGGCCCAGGCGCGCCGCTCTCTACGCTCAAACCCTCAGCGAGGCCGCGATATGAACGCCAACGCTCCCCAGATCCAGGCCAACGCTCCCCAGATTCAGGAGGACGGTCTCGTCACGAGCCCCAAAGGATTCTCCGCCGGAGCGACCTACGCGGGCATCAAGACCTACGCGCAGGACAAAATGGACGTCGGCGTCCTGCTGTCGGCGCGGCCCTGCAGCGCGGCGGGCGTCTACACGACCAACAAGTTCGTCTCCCCGTCGGTGACGCTTACGCGGGAAAACGTCGCGGCGGGAGGCGTGCGCGGCGCGTTCGTGACGAGCGGCATCGCCAACGCGGGCGTGGGCGAGCAAGGGATGATAGACGCGCGCGAGTGCCTCGATCTGGCCGCGCGCCGCGTCGGCGTCGAGCCCGCCCAACTCGCCATCGGCACGACCGGCGTCATCGGCGTGGAGTTGCCGATGGCGCTCATCCGCAGCGCGATGCCGGAGGTCTCCGTCAGCGCCGACGCGAACGGAGGCTCCGCCTTCGCCCGCGCCATTATGACGACCGACCGCGGGCCCAAGTCCGCCGCCGTGACGTTCCGCTGCGGGCAGGGAACCGCGTCCATCGGCGGATGCGTCAAAGGCTCCGGGATGATTCACCCGAATATGGCGACGATGCTCGCGTTCCTTACGACGGACGCGGCGGTGGACGCGGCGTTTCTCGACGCGGCCCTGCGCGATTGCGCGGACGACACGTTTAATATGGTCACGATAGACGGGGACACGAGCACGAACGATATGGTTCTCTTGCTCGCCAACGGCGCGGCGGAGAATCAAGAGATACGCGCGGGGTCGCCGGACGCGGAGGCGTTCACCGCCGCCTTGCGCGCGCTCTGCTCGCATCTCTCCCGCCAACTCGTCCGCGACGCGGAGGGCTCCGCCAAGATATTCTCCGCGCGCGTCGAAGGCGCCCTCAGCCGGAGCGACGCCCGCCTCGCCGCCCGCGCCATCGCAGCGTCGTCCCTCGTGAAATCGGCGATTCACGGCAACGACCCCAACTGGGGGCGCGTCGTCTGCGCCGCCGGATACAGCGGCGCAGAACTCGACGTGAGCAAAGTGAGTTTCTTCATCAACGACGTGGCGATTATGGAGGCCGGCGTCCCCATCCCCTTCCACCGCGAGAGCGTCATCGCCATTATGAGCCGCGACGAAGTCTCGCTGACCGTGAAACTCGGCTTGGGCGAGCACGAGGCCACGGCTTGGGGATGCGAACTGACCGAAGAGTACGTGCAATTCAACAGCGCGTACACGACCTAGCCCCGATGGAGATCGAAAGCCCCGTCATCGTCGTCAAAATCGGCGGCAGCACGCTCGGCGCCGGCGACACGTCGTTCGCGGACATCGCCGCCTTGCAACGCGACGGCGCGCGCCCCGTCGTCGTGCACGGCGGCGGCCCCGCGATCACCTCATGGATGGCGAAACTCGGCGTCCGCGCCCAGTTCACCCGAGGCTTGCGCGTAACCGACGCCCCTAGCCTGGAGATCGTGGTCGCCGTGATCGGCCTCATCAACAAACGCCTGGTCGCGGAACTGCGGAGCGCGGGCGTGGACGCCGTCGGAATCTCCGGCGTGGACGGCGGCCTGCTGCGCGGAACGATCACCGACCCGGAACTCGGCTTCGTCGCGGGAGCGGTCGAGGCCGACGTTCGCGTCATCGAGGCGCTGGCGGGCGCGGGCTGCGTTCCGGTCGTCGCCCCCGTCGCCGTCAGCGCCCAAGAGCCGCGCCAACTGCTGAACGTGAACGCGGATTCGGCGGCGGGAACGCTCGCCGCCGCGCTCGCCGCGCAACGCCTCATCTTCCTGACCGACGTCGACGGCGTTCTGAACGCGGACGGGCGCGTCATCCGGCGCGTTCCGGTGGACACAGGGGAGAGCCTGCTGCGCTCTGGCGTCGTCAAAGGCGGAATGATCCCGAAACTAGAGGCGTGCCTCGCGGCGGCGCGCGCGGGGTCGCGGGCCGCCGTCATCAACGGAACGCGCCCCGGCGCGCTCCCCGCCTGGCTCAGCGGCTCGCTCACCGGCACCGCCGTCGGCTAACCCTGCCCCTCCTGCCCCGTCGTTCCCGCGCAGGCGGGAACCTCGCCCCTTGCCCCGTCATTCCCGCGCAGGCGGGAATCTCGCCCCCTTGTCCGTCATTCCTGTAGATGTCAAGGGGGCGGCGCGGCTGGCCTTATACTATCGCGCATGACCGACGCCGCCCGACGCATTGGCGACTTGCGCGAGCAGTTGCGCCTCCACAACTACCGCTATCACGTTCTCGACGATCCGATCATCGCGGACGGCGAGTATGACGCGCTCTTCCGCGAGTTGCAGGCGCTGGAGGCCGCCCGCCCGGAACTCGCCGACCCGGCCTCGCCTACGCAGCGCGTCGGGGCGGAGCCGACGCCCCAGTTCGCGGAGGTCGTTCATCCCCGGCCGATGCTCAGCTTGGGCAACGCTTTCAACGAGGGCGAACTCGCCGCGTGGCGGAACCGCGCCGCCGGGCTGCTGGAGCGCGACGACTTCGACCTCGTCTGCGAGCCCAAGATAGACGGCCTCGCCATCGCTCTGACCTACGAGGCGGGGCGTCTGGCGCAGGCGGCCACTCGGGGCGACGGCTCGCGCGGCGAAGACGTGACGCTCAATGTCCGCACGATCAAGTCCGTGCCGCTCGCGCTGCAGTCGCCGGAGGGCGCCCCGCCCCGCATGGAGGTTCGGGGCGAGGTGTACTTTCCGCGCGACGCTTTCCGCCGTCTGAACGAGGAGCGGGAGGCCAACGGCGAGCCGCCGTTCGCCAATCCGCGCAACGCCGCCGCCGGCTCCCTCCGCCAGTTGGATCCTCGGGTGACCGCCGGACGGAGCCTCGCCATTTGGGTTTATCAGTTGGGCTGGGCGGAGGGCGCGGAGACGCCGCCGACGCACTACGAGACGCTGGAATGGCTGCGCGAACTCGGCTTCCGCGTCAATCTGCAGGAGATCGAGCGGTTCGCGTCGCTGGAGGGCGCGGCGGCGTACTGCGAAAAGTGGGAGCGCGAGCGGGACGCGAAGAACTATCAGACCGACGGCGTGGTCGTGAAGATAGACCGGCTGGACTATCAGCGGCATCTCGGCTTCGTGGGGCGCGAGCCGCGCTGGGCGGTCGCCCGGAAGTTCCCGGCGGAGCAAGCCGTGACGCGACTGACCGCCATCGGCGTCAACGTCGGGCGCACCGGCGCGCTGAATCCCTACGCCATGCTGGATCCCGTGCAGGTGAGCGGCGTCACGGTGCGGCAAGCGACGCTCCATAACGAGGACGACATCCGCCGCAAGGACGTCCGCGTCGGCGACTACGTGATCGTGGAGCGGGCGGGCGAGGTCATTCCGCAGGTCGTCGGCCCGGTTTTGGAGCGGCGCACCGGCGATGAGACGCCGTTCGAGATGCCCAGCGTCTGCCCTTCGTGCGGCTCGCCCGTCGCAAGAGACGAGGGGGCGGCGGCGCATCGCTGCGTCAACGCCGCGTGCCCGGCCCAGCGCTACGAGCGCGTCCGCCATTTCGCTTCGCGGGCGGCGATGGACATCGAGGGGCTCGGCGAGAAACTCGTCGCGCAATTGCTGGGCGCGGCGATCATCCGCGACTTGCCCGACCTCTACGACCTGACGAAAGAGCGACTCGCCGGGCTGGAGCGGATGGGCGAGAAGTCCGCCGCCAACCTCGCCGCCGCGATAGCGGCGAGCAAGAGCCGCTCCGTCCCGGCCATTCTCTCCGGGCTCGGCGTTTTGCACGTCGGCGCGGAGACCGCCGACCTGCTCGCGCGGCGCTTCGGAAACGTCCGCAGGCTGATGGATGCGGGGCAGGAGGAACTGGAGGCTGTCCCAGGAGTCGGCCCGATCGTCGCCGCGGCCATCGCCGCGCATTTCGCCAACGCGGGCAACCGCGACATCGTCGACCGTCTCGCGCAGGCGGGAGTGGAGGCGATTGACGCGGAGCCTCCGGCGGACGCAGGAGGAACTGGCGACCTTCCGCAATCATTCACGGGCAAGCGGTTCGTGGTCACCGGACGGATGGAGGGCTTCACGCGCTCGCAGGCGGAGGCGTTCATTAAGGAGCGCGGCGGGCAAGTCAGCGGGAGCGTCAGCAAGAAGACGAACTTTGTCGTGGCGGGAGAAGAGGCGGGATCCAAGCGCGACGACGCGGAGCGGCTCGGCGTGCCCATCATCAGCGAGGAGCAGTTGACGGCGTTCGCGGAAAGCGGCGAGGCTCCGGACGTTCCCATCGCCGGAGCGCTTCTGTGAGCGGGGGGCTCGTCAGCCGCATCCTGCGCCGCCGGGAAGAGCGCGACGCGCCGCTCATCGTCGTTGGGCTAGGCAACCCCGGGCCGAAGTACGCCAACACGCGCCACAACGCGGGCTACCTCTGCATCGACGAGTTGGCGTCCCGGCACGGCGTCGCGCTGAACGACAAGCGCAAGGCGGCGCTGCTGGGCGAGGGGCGCGTCGGCGGCAGGCGCGTCGCGCTGGTCAAGCCGCGCACGTTTATGAATCTCTCCGGCGAGGCGGTTCGCTACGCTCTCGACCGCTACCGCGTCCGCGCCGACGCCGCGCTCGTGGTTTTGGACGACCTCGACCTGCCGCTGGGGAAGATACGGCTGCGCGAGCGCGGCGGATCCGGCGGGCACAACGGCCTCAACTCCATCAACGCCGCGCTTGGAACGAGCGACTACGCCCGCCTGCGCGTCGGCATCGGCAGGCCGGACGGTGAGACGGTCGGCTACGTGCTGGGCGCGTTCACGCCGGAGGAGCGGACGGCGGCGCGGGACGCGATAGGCCGGGCCGCCGCCGCCGCCGAGGCGTGGATCGCCCACGGCGTCGGCTACGCGATGGACCATTTCAATTAGGCGATGCGTTTCGCGCGCTTCGCTCTCGCTCTGGCTCTCGCCGCCGCCGTCGCCGGCGCGTTCGCCGCTTGCGCGGGCGATGCTCCAACGCCGACTTTCGCTCCGCCGCCTCCCGCCCCAACGCAAGCGCAAAGTTCCGCGCCTGCGCCTCTCTCCGCGACTCCCGCGACTCCCGACCTCGCTGCGGAGGAGCCGCTCCCGCCTATCGCGGACGCGCCGCCCCGCGACGACTTCGCCCTCGCGCGCCGCTTCTCCGGCGTGAACGCCGTTCCTCTGTCCAACGAGACGCTCTACGCGAACGAGCGCATCGGCTCCACGCGCCGCTTCCATGCTTTCAATCTGCTCGGCGAAAGCCTGTTTCAGTTTCAGTCTGTCGTTCGCCTCGTCAGCCCCAACGCCGTCTGGCATTTCCCAATTTCCGCCGAGGTGGACGAGCAAGCGCTCGCCGAGGCCGCCGAGACATTCGAGCGCGAGGCGCTCCCCGGCGTTGTCGCGCTGATCGCTCCGGGCCGAGAATTGCCCGGGCGGATCGCTCTCGTGCACGGCCATTTCCCCGGGGTGGGAGGCTATTTCAACGCGGGCGACGCCTTGCCTTCCGCCGTTCGCCCCCACAGCAACGAGCGCGTCGGCCTCTACCTCAGCCTGAGCGCCCCCGTCGGAAGCCGCGCCTATCTCGGGACGCTGACGCACGAACTGCAGCACCTCGTTCACTGGCTCGCCGACCCAACGGAGTCCGCATGGACGCACGAGGGATTCGCCGAATTCGCGGCGCGCTCGCTCGGCTACGGCGGCGCGCCGTTCGACGCTTACCGCCGCGATCCGGGCGTCTCCTTGCGGGACTGGCCGCCGCTCTCCGGAGACGTCCTCCCTCATTACGCCGCCGCGTCGCTCTTCTCCGCTTATCTCGCCGAGCGCTTCGGCGCCGGAGTCATCGCGCGAATCGCCGCGAACCCTGCGGACGGCGCGGCGGGCGTTCAGGCCGCGCTGGACGGGACGGAGCCCGGTCTGGATTTCGAGGCGGTCTTCGCGGACTGGGCCGCCGCCAACGCCGCAGGCGGCGAGTCGCCTCCCTACGGCTACGCGAACGCCTCGCCCCGCATTCGGGCGCGCCGCGAGATCGACGGGCCGGGAGTCGTCAACGGGCAGGTCGACCAGTTCGGCGCGTGGCTCCTCGCCATCGAGCCCGATCAGCCGCTGCCCGATCAGCCGCTGGATGTGACGTTCACCGGCGCGGGCGCCGCGCCCATCCTGCCCGTCGCGCCGTTCAGCGGCGAATCCTGCTGGTGGAGCAACCGAGGCGACTCCATCAACGCGGCGCTCACCCGTTCCCTCGACCTCACGGGCGCGAGCGCTCCCGCGCTGGAGTTCCGCGCCTGGTGGGACATCGAGCCCCACTGGGATCACGGCTACGTTTCGGTCTCCGCCGACGGAGGCGCCTCTTGGGAGATTCTGTCCGCGACGAGCGCCGATGCTTACGACCCCTACCGCGCCGCCTACGGCCCCTCCTACACCGGCGCGTCGGGGGGCTGGCGGCTGGAGCGCGCCGACCTTGCGCGGTTCGCGGGGCGCCGCGTCCTTCTCCGCTTCGACTACGTGACCGACGACGCGGTCACCCGTCCGGGCTGGTGCATTGACGACGTGGCCGTGCCGGAGATTGGCCTTTTCGACGACGCGGAAACCGCGGGCGAATGGACTGCGGACGGATTCGTCCGCGCCGGCGGGGGGAGCGTCGAGCAGCGGTTCGCGCTCCGCCTCGTGGAGGGAAGCGGCGAGGCGGCGCTCGCGAGGCCGCTCGCCCTGACGGACGGCGCCGCCGCCTTCCGCGCCGACGGCCCGGTCACGCTCGTAGTGACCGCCTTCGCGGACAAGACGTCCGAGCCCGCCGCGTTCCGCGTTCGGGCCGTTCCCGCCATGCGGTGACTGCGCGCTCCCCCTTGCATCGCCCTGCCCGCGTAGGCGGGAATCCAGTCGGCGCGCAAGCGCCCCCCTTATCCCGTCATTCCCGCCCCCTTGCCTCGTCATTCCCGCGTAGGCGGGAACCTCGCCCCCCTGTCCCGACATTCCTGCGAAAGCAGGAACCTACTGGCCCCGTCGTTCCCGCCTACGCGGGAACGCGCCTTATGGCGCGATCAGAAGTCCAGGTCTAACGCGACGGCGATGGAATTCGCTCGGTAGGCGGCGGTGACCTTCCGCGGTTGGCCCTGCATCGAAAACTCGACCGTTCCGCCGTCGTACCCGGACGCGGCAATGGGGAAGTCGTACCTTCCGTTCGCCCTGGTAGTCAGCGTTTCTTGGAGCGGCGTCATCCCCGCCTTGCTGATCTTGGCGTACAGGCGCGTTCCGGCGGCGGCGGCCTTGCCGCCCACCGTCAAAGCGCCGTGGAAGATGACGGGGAACGCAGGGACTGCGCCGGGGTCTCCCTGAGGAGTTGCGGAGGGCGCGGGCGTAGGCGTGGGAGTCAGCGTTGATTGCGGGGTCGCGGGAGCGCGGGTAGGCTGCGGAGTTGGCGTCGCGGCGGGGGTCGCGGCGATTTGAGGAAACGCGAGGTCCAACGCGACGGTTGGGGTTTGGGAGTTGGCGTTGTAGACAGCCGCGACCGTTCGCGCATTCCCGTGCATCCAGAACTCGATCGTTCCGCCGTCGTATCCGGGGGCGGCGGTCACCGGGAAGTTGTACTTTCCGCTCGCAGCGGTGTCCAGCGTCTGCCAGACGTTGGGCATCCCCGCCTTGCTGATCTTGGCGTACAGGCGCGTTCCGGCGGCGGCGGGCGCGCCGCCCACCGTCAAAGCGCCGTGGAAGATGACGGGGAGCGCGGGAACTGCGCTGGGATTCGGCGTGGGGTTAGGCGTCGCGGAGCCCGTTGGCGTGGAGCCGGGGATGTAGGGAGGCGGGAGCAGTTGCGCGAACGGTATTCCCGCGGGCGGCGTAGGCGTGGGGGCAAGCGTCGCGGAGCCGGTCGGCGTGGAGCCAGGGATGTAGGGAGGCGGGAGCAGTTGCGCGAACGGTATCCCTGGGGGCGGCGTGGGCGTGGGGGCAAGCGTCGTGGAGCCGGCAGGCTCCGGCGTGGAAGCGGGCGCTTGGGAACTGGAGGACGGGAGTTGCTGGGAGGACGGAGCCGCCGATGCTGTAGGCAGGGGCGTCGGAGTCGGGGTTGGCGTTGGCGCAAGGGTAGGCGTGGGCGTTGGGGTTGGAATAGGCGTAGCGGTGGGCGCGGGCGTGGGAGTAGGCGTAGGGGTGGACGTGGGCGCGGGGATGGGCGTTGCGGTAGGCGTTGGGCTGGGCGTTGGAGTCGGCGTTGGGGCCGCAGTGGGAGCGGTAGGCGAGGCGGGGGCGGGGGTTGGGGAGGGCTGCGCGAGAGTTGGGGTTGGGCGGGCGACGGACTCGACGGGCGCAAGGGCGGCGCCGTCCTGACAGGCGGCGAGGGCGAGGAGCGCGAGCGCGGTTATGAGGAGCGCCGCCAATCCGAAGCGAATCGCTTGCATACAAGAACCCCCTTGCCTGGCGCAAGACAGGATTTTGCGATCACCCACCGGCGCGGAACGACAAGGGGGCGGGGAGCCCCGCTTGCGCCTGCTATTGCGCCGCGCCGTTTTCCTTTTCGGCGTGGTGTGGGTGATCGCAGCGACACTATACTGCAAACGCGGAGCGCCCGCCACTGGGCAGAGCGCAGCGCCGCACGGAGCGCGTAGCGCACCGTCATTCCCGCGTAGGCGTGAATCCCAGTGGCGCGCAAAGCGCCCCCCTCGCCCCGTCATTCCCGCGCAGGCGGGAATCTCGCCCCCTTGCCCCGCCCTGCCCGCGTAGGCGGGAATCCAGTCGGCGCGTAGCGCCCCCCTTGCCCCGTCATTCCCGCGCAGGCGGGAATCCAGTGGCGCGCAAGCGCCGGACGGGGCGCGTAGCGCCTCGTCTCCAAATCTCCCCACGCGCCCCGTCATTCCTGCGCAGGCGGGAACCTACTGGGTGCATCGCCCTGCCCGCGTAGGCGGGAATCCCGTGTCTGGCGTGGATTCGCGCGCGCCCCCATGTCCCGTCGTTCCCGCCCTGCGCGGAGCGCGGGCGCGTCAGCCCAGCGCGGCGCCGATGATGAGCAGCACCGCGCCGCCGAACGACACGAGCACGCCCAGCACGACGCCAAGCGTGATCTGCTCCAGCCTGCGGTTCAGCAAGTAGGAGAGGATGAGCGTGAAGACGCCGACCGTCCGCATCAGCGGGTTGACGATGCTCACGTCGGCGAGCGAAAGCGCGAAGAAGCGCAGCAGTTGGGCGAGGAACACGGAGAAGCCCGCGCCGCCGAACAGCCGCATATAGCGGAAGTTGATCGCGTGGACGAGTTCGCGCTGTGCGGGCAGGGCCAGCCCGGCGGTCAGCACGGCGGACGCCGCGACGTAGGCGACGAACGTGCCGATCGCCGCCGTCCCGCTGCCGTCCTGCACGGCGGCGCGGATGAGGATGGGGCTCGTCCCGTAGGCGAGCGCGGCGAGCAGCGAGAAGACGTACCCCTCCAACTGGCGTATCTCCACGCGGGGCGATTCGCCTCCGCCCGCCGGCGTTCCCTGCGCCCCCTGCGGAGAAGAGGAAGACGATGCGGCGGGACGTTTCGGGCGGCGCTCGATCATCAGCGAGGGGCCGATGAGAATGAGCGCGATGGCGAGGTACATCAGCAGCGTGGGGCGCTCGCCGAGGAGAACGACGGCCATAAGAATGCTGTAGGGGACGGCGACGGCCTGCACGGTGACGGCGCGCGACGCGCCGATGGCGGCGATGCCGCGGTAGTTGCAGTATCTCCCGATGCCGAAGTGGACGATTCCCGCGCCCGACAGCAGCAGGTAGCCGTTCAGCGAGATCAGCCCGAAGTTGAGGATCTGGCCGGTCGCCAAGACCGCCGCCAGCCCGAACGGAACGCCGAGCAGCACGGTGATGAACGCGCCCTGCGCCGCCGTCGCGCCCGCGTCGGCGAACCCGCGCCGCACGAGAATGGAGTTGACGCTGAACGAAAACGCGGATCCGAGCGCGAGCAGCGCGCCTGCGATCACGCGGCCACCCCCTCGCTGCGAAGGGCGGCGGCCTCGTCCGGCGAAACGCCGATCTCAGCGAGAATCTCGTCGGTCTGCCCGCCAAGTTCCGGCGGAACGCGCGCGGGGCCGGATGGCGTCCGCGAGAGTTTGATCGGGTTGCCCGTGAATTTCACAGGGCCGAGCGCCGGGTGCGGCAGTTCGACGAACATACCGCGGTGATTCACCTGCGGGTCGGCGGCGACCTGCGCGATGTTCTGCACGGGGCCCGCCGGCACGCCCATCCCGTTCAGAACGTCCGCCCACTCGGCGGTCGTCTTGGTCAGCATCGCCTCCGCGATGACGGGAATCAGCGCGTCGTAGTTTTGCGTGCGCGACCAGCCGGTCGCGTAGCGCTCGTCGTCGATCAACTCCACGTGGTCAATGGCGGCGCAGAAGAGCGGCCACTGATCGGTCGAGCCCCCCATAATGGCGACGACGACGTGGCCGTCGGCGGTGGGGAACGCTTGAAACGGCGTCGAGGACGGGTGCCGCGTGCCGAGCGGCTGCGGAATCTGGCCAAGCGCGAAGTAGCGCATAAAGGCGTTCTCCATAATGGCGACCTGGCAGTCCAGCATTCCAATGTCCAAGTGCTGGCCCTCGCCGGAGCGCTCGCGCTCCAAGAGCGCGCTCTGGACGGCGACGGTTGCGAAAAGGGCGGCGGTGATGTCGCCGATGCTCGCGCCCGGACGGACGGGGCCGCCTCCCGGCTCGCCCGTGATGCTGAGCATTCCGCCCATGCCCTGAACGATCACGTCGAGCGCCGGCCGCTGAGCGTATGGGCCCGTCTGCCCGAAGCCGGAGACGGAGCACATCACGACGCGGGGATTGCGCGCCCGGACGGCCTCGTAGTCGAGCCCCAAGCGCGCCATCGCGCCCGGTCGGAAATTCTCCATCAGAACGTCGGCGGTCTCGACGAGGCGCAGGAGGACCCCGCGCCCCTTGGGGTTGGCGAGATCGAGGGCGATGCTGCGCTTGCCCCGGTTGATGCTCATAAAGTAGGAACTGAACTCCTGCTCGTCGGACTCCCCGCCGGACGGCGAGAGGAACGGGCCGTTGCCCCGCGCCGGATCCCCGGTTCCGGGCTGCTCGACCTTGATCACGTCGGCGCCGAGATCGGCCATCAGCATCGTGGCGAACGGCCCCGCGAGGATGCGGGTGAGGTCTATGACGCGGACGCCGTCGAGGGGGCCTGGCATAGGGAATCTCCTGCTGACCGGGTTCGGCCCGCCGATTCTACCCGACGGGCGAGTCCGGCGCGAAGGCAGGCGGGGCGCGGAGGCGGAGCGGCGCCGCCGCCGCTTCCCGCCGCCGCCCTAGCGCTATTCGATGCCGAGCGCGCGCGTTATGTCGGACGTGTCGCCGTGGACGGACGGCTCGCGGCACCAGACGTTCCTCAAGTGGTCGAGCGCGCGGGCCGCGTCGGGGTCGCCGCCCAGCCCGAGCATATCCAGAGCCGCAGCGTCGATCCGTCGCCGGTTGGCGTCGCGGAAGGCGTAGGCGAGCGGCTCGAGTTCCAACTCCGCCAGTTCCGCGAACCGCTCTTGCGCGACGCTCCGCGCATGCTCTCCCGCCGGGGAGTCGGCGGCGAAATTGGGGACGGGGAGTCCGCGCAGCGCTCTGATTTTCATCAAAGCGCGCCCAGGCTGCGTGGTCTGCCCGTATCCGGTGATGATCATTGCCCCAAGCGTGGAGTTCAGCCAAATCGCCAAAGCGGACTTCACGCCGTCGTCGTCGGACAGCAAAGCCGTCCAAGCATTCCCGCCCATCACTGGCTCGGATGTTGTCGCGGCGGCGAGCGCTTGGGAAGTCATTCGCAAGTTGCGGGAAATGAACAGATCGCTCCTCGCGTCCAACATTCGCTTCGCTTGCTCTTGCCGCCCAGTGACGGGAAATCCGCTGTGGGTCGGGCGCGTCTTTATCCGCGTCTGGGTCGCGCCGTTCGCCGCCCACAGGGAGGGGTGATCGGGCAATTCGCCTGGCTGGACCGGCAGGAACTCGAAGGCTCCAATGGGCTGGTAACCCCGGCGATGGCCGACTAGATGATGCGTTGGCCCGACATTGACTATGCCTCCAAGAGAGGTTAAATCCAGGTTGAGTTTCCAATGCCGCTCATCGCGCACAGAATAAAATTCTCCGTCAAGCAAAGAGGCGGCAGTCGCCGAGATGGTGTGGCTTTGCATCCCCAAAGGGAACCAGGGGAAGCCTACCGGCGGGACTTTGATGCGTATCCAGTTACCAATCCGGATACCAATCCGGTCTCCTTCGTTGAGGAAGCCGCTGCAGCCTTCCACGCCGGATATGCCTGCGACGTGCTTGCCGTGCCAAAACGCCTCCGCCAGCGACTGCGGCGGGCGGCTCAGGTTGACGCACGTCACGACCGCCGCCTCCGCGTCCGTCTTCGGCTCCGTTCGCTTCGTCGCGACGAGCAGCATTTCGTTCATATGCGTGTCGGCGGACATCATCGCGCTCGCGTGGCCGGTGAAAGATATGGCTGTGATCCGTTCGTATCCCGTCTCGATGGACCGGCGGAAGCCCTCCCATGACTCGGCGTGGGCGGCCGTGAGCGGCAGCACGGTGGCAAGAACGCCGCCCGGCTTCAGTTTCTTGTCGGCGAGAGCGGAGAAGTCGGAGCCGAATCCGGCCTTCCCGTTCGCCATTTCGTCGCCGGCTTTATGCAGCCTGCCGCGTATGCCGTTCAAGCGGTTGACGCTGTTTTCGCGCTGCGCTTCGCTGATGCCGGCGACGTCGAACGCCTTGCGCCCCCCTCGGGTGCGCGAGTACGGAGGATTCTGAATCACTAAGTCCTGGCTGCCGTGCGGAACGACGATGTTGACCGAGCCTTGCCGGGCTTTCGCGGCGCTGGCGGCTCCTTCGCCGGTGATGTCGGTCAGTTGGTCGGACTCGATGAGTTCCAGCGAGCCGGTTTTTCCGCCGATGACGGCGGCCAACCCGATATTGCTCTTGTGGTATTCGGAGCCTAACTCGTTGGACGAGAGGGCGGCGGCGGTCATATGCGCGGCGTGCGCGTTGATGTCCAAGCCGGTGATGCTCTCCTCCATCATTGTTTGGTGCAGCCCGCCGGCTGATCCGCCCGCCGCCTCGTGCCTGCGGCGAATGTTTTGGCAGGCGGCGCGGAGGAGCGTTCCCGTTCCGCAGGCCATATCGGCGACGCGCAGCCCGGCGACGGCGGACGAATCCGCCCAGTCCGGCAGTTGGAGGCGTTCGACGGCGAGGGACGCCAGCAGTTCGGCGGTTTCGGGCAGCGTGTAGTTGGCGGCGGTCTCCTTGCGGTCGGCCAGCAACTTCGGAAAGAGTTCGCCCGCGAATTCCACCCGGTTGCCCAAGCGGAGCGTGGAGATGCGCTCCGCCAAGTCGGAAAGGTCGTTCAATGTAGCGCCGGCGGCCGTCGGCAATTGGATATGCAAGGCGTCCCGGGCGGTTTGGAAGATCGCGCCGTAGTTGACCTCTAGGATCTTCGCCCACTCCCGCCGCAGTTCGCTCACGACAATCGTGTCGCCGAGTCCGCTGATCCGGAGTTGCGGCACGGAGCGCAGACCTTGCTCCCTGAGGCTTGGGGAGCGTTCGGCGAGGAGCGTTTGCAGGCGCAGCGACGTGAGCCAGATGCAGCAGGCGAGGCGGACGCCTTGCGCCGTGTCGTGCTGCCCCAAGCCGTCGGCCATCGCCCGGGCGACGCTCGGAGACAATTGCTGATGCAGCGCGCCTCCGACGAGATCGATGCGCTCGGCCACTTGCTCCGCGAACCGCGAAACGAGTTCAGGCGGAGCCGTGGCGTACTCGCAGAGGCACGCCAAGTCGTCAATCGTCCCCGTCACGTAGTGCTGCGCGGGCCAGACCGCGATGTCCTCTTCGTGCAATGCGACGTCGGTCTCGCCGGTCACGCTCGCGGTAAGGACGACGAACCGCAGTTGCAACTCATCCATTTGGGCGGCGAGTTCCTCGTCCGGCCACGCTCTGATTTCCGAAGGCGCGCCCACTGCGACGGCGGAGCGCACCGGAAGCGCGGAGACGCCCATCCGCTTGCCCAGACGGTTTTTCGCGTCATCGACGGCAGGCTTGTCCCACTCCGTCTCGATCGCCACGGGGTAAGCGTCGGGAGCGGACACCAGGAGGTCGGGGCGCTCGCGCTTGGCGCCTTCGACGACCTGCGTCCGCTCGACCGTGACCGTCTGCGGATCCTCGCGCCAAGCCTTCCGCTTCCGCCTGAGGGCGTCGGCCAGCAGATAGTTGAAGTTCATTTCGTGCAGGAGCCCGGCTTGCCCCAAGCCGGGCAATTTTGATTGAGCGTCCATCATCGTCCTCGCGGCCTCTTGCCCCATTATGCATATCAGCCGCCGATTCCGCTGTCTACGGGCCTGCGTCGCGTTCGCGCGCTTGCGCGTCTCTAGTGCCCGCCTACGCCGGGGCGCTTCCAGTAGGTTCCCGCCTTCGCGGGAATGACGGGACATGGGACGGGAACGACGATGGCGCTGCGCGCCCCGTCCGGGGGCGAGGTTCCCGCCTTCGCGGGAACGACGTGGCGCGGGGCGCCCAGTTAGCCGATGATGATCAGATGGACGTCTCCGGGGCCGTGGACGCCGATGGTGAGCGTTTGCTCGATGTCGGCGGTGCGGGACGGGCCGGAGATGAAGTTGACGTAGTTGGGGCTGCGGCTGCGAGACTGCATCCGCTCGAGCCGGGTGAGCGCGAAGAAGTCGTCCAGCGTTTCGAGGACTTGCTCCGGCTCCACGATGAGCGCGAGCGACGGCGGGGCGAGCGAGGCGAGGCGGGCGACGCCTCGTCGGGGGACGACGACGCAACTGGCGGTCTCGGCGACGGCGTAGGCAACGCCCGTGACGCCCATATCGGCGCGGAACGCCGCCTCGCGCAGTTGGTCTTTGCGCCGCGACCTGCCGGATGCGAGCACGGCGGGCGAGGCGCCGACGGAGCGCAGCGCGCCGTCCACGTCGACCCGCTTGAATATGTCTTCCGCCGAGCGGACGACGTTCTTCGCGCCGGTTCGCTGAGCGATTTGCGCGACGGCGTCCGCGGCGTCCGCGGCGTCGCGCGCTCTGCGGACGCTCCACGACGCGGCGGCGGCGGTCTGCGCGAGACGGTCGAGCGTCTGCGCGCGGCGCGCCTCGTTGCGCGCGACGACGGTGCGAATCTTCTCCTGCTGCCGGACGGCGTTCGCTCTGAGCGGGGGGTGGTCGGGCGGATGGAGGACGGGCTCGCTCCGCCCCAGCGCCTCGCGGACGCGCTTGAGGAACGCGGCTTTGTTCGGATGCTCTTCCGGGGCGGGCACCGGCTACTCCTGCGGCTCCGGGGCGCGCCCGACGTCCGCAGCGAGTTCGTCGCGCCAGATTTGCGCGAACGAGCGGGGGGCGGGCGCGGGAAAGTCGCGGCTCGCCGTCCAGCCGCCGACCATCGGGGCGGGCAATTTGCGGATTTTGCCGCCGCGCGTCAGCGGCTTCGTAAGCAGCCTGCCGAGCCGCGCCTGCCCCTCGAGCGACTTGCGGTCGCGCATCGCCTTGCCCCAGCGCTCGACGAACAAACGCTCCATCCACGTCGCGCCGCGCTCGTCCTCGGAGCCCTCGGCGATCTTATGGCGCAGATGCAGCAGCAGGCGCGGGATGTCTATCTTCACGGGGCAGACGTCGCGGCACGTTCCGCAGAGCGTGGAGGCGTAGGGCAAGTCTTTGGCGGCTTTCATATTCGTCATCGGGGGCGTCACGATGGCGCCGATGGGGCCGGAGTAGACCCATCCGTAGGCGTGGCCGCCGACCTTGCGGTAGACGGGGCAGTGGTTGAGGCAGGCGCCGCACCGGATGCAGCGGAGCGCCTCCCGCAGAACCTCGTCGCGCAGCAGATTGAGGCGTCCGTTGTCCACGATGACGAGGTGGAACTCCTCCGGGCCGTCCTCGTCGCTCGCCGCGCGGGGGCCTCCGACGAACGTGTTGTAACTGGTGATGCGCTGGCCGGTGGCGGAGCGCGGCAGCAGGCGGAGGTAGAGCGCGAGGTCTTCCCACGCGGGGATGATCTTCTCCATTCCCGCGAGCGCGACGTGGACGCGGGGCGCGGAGGTCGTCATCCGTCCGTTGCCCTCGTTCGTCACGAGGCAGACCGACCCGGTTTCGGCGACGACGAAGTTCGCGCCGCTGATGCCCATATCCGCCGCCGCGAACTTCTCGCGCAGCGCGTCGCGGGCGTACTCGCAGAGGCGTTTGATGTCCTGCGTCGGCGCGGTTTTCAGCCATTGCCGGAAGAGGTCGGACACCTCGTCCCGCGTCTTGTGCATCGCCGGCGCGATGATGTGAAACGGCGTTTCGCCCGCGAGTTGGATGATGTATTCGCCGAGGTCGGTCTCGACGGGCTCGATGCCCGCGCGCTCGAGGACGTGGTTGACGCCCATCTCCTCGGAGACCATTGACTTGCTCTTGATGACGGTCTTGACGCCGTTGCGCCGCGCGATGTCGAGCACGATGGCGTTCGCCTGCGCCGCGTCGTCGGCGAAATGGACGTGGCCGCCGTTGCGGCGGACGTTCTTGTCCACGAGGTCGAGGTAGTAGTCGAGATGATCCAGCGTGGACTGCTTGATCGCCGCCGCGCGCTCGCGCATCGCATCCCAACTCTCGCCGCCGAAGTCGTTTTCGATGACGGAGGCGCGCGCGTCCACGAAGTGCTCCATTACGTGCTCGAGCGAGCGCTGGAGTTTGGCGTCGCGCAGGGCTTGGCCCGACGCGCTCTTGAATTCGGCGCTTTTGACCTCCGCCATTACACGCCGTCCCCGGCCAGCAGTTCCGCGAGGTGCATCGCACGCGCCTCCATGCCGCGCCGCTCCATCGCGCCCCGGATGTGCATCAGGCAGCCGCAATCGTTGGCGACGACCGCGCTCGCGCCGGACTCCGCGATGTTCTTCAACTTCTCGTCCAGAATCGCGGTCGAAATCTCCGGGAACTTCACGGAGAAGAGGCCGCCGAACCCGCAGCAGGCGTCCGCGTCGGCCATCTCTTGCAGTTCGACGCCGGGAATCGAGCCGATCAGCGCGCGCGGCGCGTCCGAAATTCGCAACTCGCGCAGCAAGTGGCAGGCGTCGTGGTAGGTCACCAGCCCCTGATGGGGCGCGCTCCCCGCCGCGCTTCCCGCGTCCGCCGCGCCAACGACGTTGACGAGGTAGTCCGAGAACTCGCGCGTCTTCTCTCCGACGGCCCGCGCCCGCCCCTGCGTTTCCGGGTCGTCCTCGAACAGTTCGGGGTAGTAGACCTTGATCATGCTCGCGCACGAGCCCGACGGCACGACGACCTGCTCCTCGCTCTCGAACACGTCGAGGAAGCGGCGCGCGACCTCGGCGGCGTGAGAGCGGAAGCCGCCGTTGAACGCGATCTGCCCGCAGCACGTCTGCTCTTCGGGGAACGAGACGTCCACGCCTGCGCGGCGGAGCGTTTTGACGGCGGCGGCGCCGACCTCCGGGTAGAACTGGTCGACGAGGCAGGTCGCGCAGAACGCCGCCCTGAACTTGGGTTTGGGCGTTTGGGGGCCTCGCCGCCTTGCCCCGGCTTGGGGCCTGCCGGAGTAACGCCGCGAGTTTGAGGAGGATCCGCGTCTTCGCGCCACGGAGCGCAGTATAGCGCCGCGCGCCCGGCTTTGCGCGCCGCGCGGGGCGGCTTACTCGCCCGCGTCAATGCGCGCGAGGTCCGCCTGCATTTCCGTCAGCGTTGTGATGACCGCACGCACGCGCTCATCGCTCTCCCGCCTTTGCGCTTCCATTCCCTGCATGCGTTCCTCGTGCATACGCATCCACCCCTCGTGAACGAGCATGCGCTCATCGCTCTCCCGCCTTTGCGCTTCCATTCTCTGCATGCGTTCCTCGTGCATACGCATCCATCCCTCGTGAACGAGCATGCGCTCACGGTCTTCCAACTCGGCTTGCGCCAAGTCGCGCAGCAAGTTGGCGAGCCTCGCCGTGCGCTCCTCCATCAACTGCATCCGGTCGGGCGAGGTCATCTCATCCTCCTACGAGCGGGATGAAGCAATGATATCCGGAGCGCAGGGCGAGAGCGCAAGGGGCGTATGTCGCAGGAGGCGGCGCTTACGCTTGGGCGACGCGGGCCTCGCGAGCCCGCCGCGCCTGGACGGCGCGGCTCCATTCGATAATGTCCGGCGACGTCTCCGCCACGGGACGCAGCCCTTCGAACTCCTCGTCCGTCAACTCGACCGTGTCCGGGTCCGACGCGATGGCCGCGCTGATCGCCGCATCCTCTTCGGGCGACGGGAGGACCATCAGCCGCTTGCCCGCCGGCGTGTTCGCAACGACGCGCCGCTCACCTTTCGCCAGCATAGATTCCCGCCTCTCTGAAGTTCGGGATCCCAATCGAAAGGCATAGCCTCCCGGTTGTATCCGACGCCCCGCGACGCCCGCAAGGGGCGCGTGTCGCGTCCGGCGCAGGCGGACGAGGCTTGCCTATGCGCTCTGCAGCCCCAGCGGAACGAGTATCTCCCGGCCAATCCATTCCAACAGCCCAGCCTGCGGCCAGATTGTAAAGAGCACGTTATCCACCATCCCATAAATAAAGAGTTGGACGAAACACATTGTGGTGACCGCCGCCAGCAAACGCCACGAGAAGAGCCACTCCAGTTGAGGCGCGGGGCGGAATTCTCGCACCGGGCGGATGAAAAGCAGCGCCAGAGTCAGCATCCCGAGCCCTGCCAAGAAGGCGTTACTAGCGAACCCGTCTCTTGTTATCCCTGCTGCGACTCCTACCGTTACAACGAATGCGAGCGCTACGACACCCATAATCCCCGGGGAAGCCGGCATCCCCCCTACGCCCTGTGCATTCACCGTAAACGCAACTGTAGCCGCTATTGCCACGGTTGCGCTCGTAGCAATGATTCGTCCGGGGTCAGCAACTGCGTCAGTGTTCAAGGCGAAGATTTCCGAAACGCCTGTTATGCCTATGAGACTTGCTACGACGCCGGAAAACGCCCCGGCCATCAGCCCCATCAAGACGCCCTTAGAGAGAGGCATTCCGGCCCCTCCGAGCAGGGTGAACGGGAGATAACCCGCAAACGCGATCACTGCCCAGCGCAGCCCCATCGTGCCGCTGAGCATTGTGAACATTAGGAAGCCGACGGCGATAAGCCACATCGCTTGTTTTGCCCCAGGGAGGGAGAGGCTGTGCATCCCCAAATCCATAATGTCCGCGTGGCGGCGCCCGCTCTCCCGCATGTGGAACACCAACTGCAAGAGCCCAAGCGCAATCGCCAAGCCGGCCATCAGGCGAGTGAGGAACCACGCATCAGCGGAGCCGAAGCCGAGGCTGCCGGCCCAGAAGGCCATCGCTCCGCCGATGAGCAAGAGGATAGGGAAGTTCTTCCATTGGAAGAGCCGCTCCACAAAACTCGGAGCGGCCAGAGCGGTGTCCGATGCTCCCGCGGGGGAAGGCTTCTCGGAAGCATGGGATTGGCTCCGGGTCGAGCGGGCGAACAGAAAGGCGGTTGCGATTGCGATCACGATCAGCGCAACCGTGATCGGCCGCGTCAGTATGCCGAGGACATCGCTCTCCCATCCGCCGATCCGAACAGGGTCTACGATATCCAGCGCAGAGAGGAAATTCTCTTCAATGATGGGGCCGAGGATGATGCCAAGCAGGAGCGGCGGCCTCGGCCACTGGAAGAGTTTCATAATGATGCCGATGCCCATAAAGACGCCTATCACAGGAAGCGCCAGCCAGTTTATCCAGTTGAGGAAACCTGCGAGGATGGAGATAGGGATGAATATGCCGCCAATGAGCGGATAAGGAACGCGCGTGAGTTTCGCCAGTTGGCCGGTGGCGACGATGCCGAACATCGTTACGATGAAGTTGCCGATGGCGAGCGTCAACACGAACAGGATGGTTACGTCCGCGAGGTCGCCGAGCAGCCGGGGGCCAGGGGTGAGTCCGAGAGCGATCATCGCCACGAGGACGATCGCCCAAGCGAGACCGCCCGGGACCCCGAGCGCGAGCGTCGGAAGCGCTTGCCCCGCTTCTTTGGAGTTCTGGGCCGACTCCGCGAACAGCACGCCGTCCAGCGATCCTTTTCCGAACTGGCTCTTGTCTTTCGTCCAGAAGATGCCGAAGGCGTAGGAAAGCCAGTCTATGACCGCCGCGCCGACCCCTGGAATCATGCCCATAAGCACGCCGAACACGGACTGCCGAATACTCATCGGCCAGCGGGAGAAGCCATGTCGCGCACCGCGCAACACCTCCTTTGTGCTGACAACGGAATCAGGGGGGGCGACGGGACGACGCGCTATAGCGAGGTCCACCATCTCCGGCAGCGCGAAGAAGCCGAGCGTTACGACGATGAGAGGCAAGCCTTCCCACAGGCTCGGCTGCTGGAACACGAAACGCACGTCGCCGGTGATGGCGTTGATGCCGACGGTGCCGAACATAATCCCGAGAGCGCCCGCCGCAAGGCCCTTCACCATCGCGCCCGCGCTGAGCGCGGAAACCATTGCGATGCCGAAGAACGCCACCGCCGCGATCTCGGGGAAACTGAAGGAGAGAATGACCGGTTTGATGACGGGTATGAGGATGGCGAGCACGACCGCGCCGATGAGTCCGCCCATCGCGGAGACGGCGTAGACCGCGCCCAGCGTATGCGCGGCTTTCCCCTGGCGCGCGAGTTGATGGCCTTCCAAGAAGGTGACCTGCGTCGCGGCGGAAGGCTGGCCGAAGAGAACGGCGGGGATGGAGTCGAGCGTGTTGTTCACGCCGGTCATCGAGGCGAGCGCGACCAAGCCGATGGCGCGCATATCTTCTTCTCGGAAGAACTCGACGATGAACGGTATGGAGAGCGCCATAATGATGACGCCGGACGCGCCGGGCACCATTCCGGTGATGCCCGCGAAGAAGACGGCGACAATGACCGCGATCCAGTAGACCGGTTGGGTCAGGTAGGCCAGCGCCTGCCCCAGTTCCGAATAGAGTTCGGCCAAGACCTTGCCTCCCTCGCGCTGTGCGGGTTCACCCGGTACGCGAACGCCCGCCCCGTAAGGGCCGTTCGCTGCGGCTCCTTGCGGGGCGGCGCGATTCTACACCAAAGCGGGGGCGGCTTGCGTCCGCAAGCCGCCCCGTCCGTTCTATTTCACGTACTTCGAGTAGACGTCGCTGAGCAACTGGTCGATCTTGTCGCTGTTCGCCTCGAAGCCGTTGACCATATCGGTGACGACCTGCTGGGCGGTCGCGCCGTCAGTGAACAGGTTCTTGATGCCGGTGAACCCCTGCATCGAGGCAGCGAACTCTTCGTCCGCCATCGCATCCGCAAGCGCGTCGCGCAGCGCTTGCGTCACCCCTGCGGGTATCCCGGGCGGGCCGATGATGTTCTTGGCGATGGTGGCGCGGGGCCGCATCGCAACCCAGAGTTCCCGGTCGGCCTGCTCCTCGAGGTAGGTGTCGTGGAAGTTCGGGCAGTGGAAGTCGCCCTCGCCGTTGTCGCCGATGTCAAAGCCCGGCACCGAGAGGTCGGCGAACGGGCGTAGGAAACCGTCAGCAATCCAGCCGGGCCGCGTTACGGGGAACTGGTCCCAGAGCGTGCCGGAGACCCAGGAGTTGACGTCGCCGCGCTCGATCATTACGTACTGTTCCGCCGAGCCTGCGGCGGAGACGTTGCGGATCTCCAGAGGCACGTTGAACTTGTCGGCGAGCCAGCCGATGGAGACGTTCGCGCTCAGGTCTGCGGGCGTGGGCGCGCTCCACCCGACGGTCAGCACCGGGTCGGTCGCGCCGAAAGCGTCGTCAATGCAGTCGTAGGGGAGCGTGCCGCGAATGAACCAGGCGCCCTCGCCGCCGGAGGTGACGCCGATCATCGTGGATTCCCGTATGTCGAACTGCGCCTGCGGCGTGAACATATCGGCGACGCCCGGGGTCGCCTCGATGGCGAGCGTGAGGCCGTCGGGCTTGGAGTTCCAGACGAAGTTTCGCTCGACGACGACCGGGGTCAGGTTCCGCACGATGATGCGCGGCTCGCCGGGGATGAACTTCGGCCAGGCCCTCGACATATAGCGCGCCTGCGCGTCCGTCCCGCCGCCGGGGTTGAAGCCGACCATCAGGCTGATTGTCTTGCCCCTGAAGTAGGCTTCGGCGTCGAAGCCCGGGTCGACGGGCAACGGCGTCGCGGTTGGGCGAGGCGTGGCGGTCGGGCGCGAGGGCTCAGCGGTCGCGCCGCCGTCGGCGGGCGCCATCGCCGTCGGCGTGGCCGTCGCTTCCATCGCCGCCACCGTCGGCACAGGCGTGTTCGTCGGGCGCGGCGTGTCCGTCGGGTCGGCCCCGCCGCACGCGACGAGAACGGCGGAGAGCGCAAGGCACAGAGCCCCGACGACTCCTATCTTCTTCATCTTACGCACTGGTCATTCCTCCCGGCCGCCGACTTCCCACGGCGGCTGTCTAATAGAGCCCGCGAGGACAACTCACAGGCTTGGCGCCTAACCCTATCTTACCCGCGAGCGGCTTGTCAACCGTGCAACGCAAGACCGCCCCGCCACAGCGGCGGAGCGGCCTTTGCGCATTCCCCCAGTGATTGCGCGTTACTTGACGTACTTTTCGAACGCGTTCTGCTGAACGGCGTTGATCAGGTCCTGGTTGTCCAAGAACTGCTGCGTCGTCTCGATCAGTTCTGACTGGGCGGTCGCGCCGTCGGTGAAGTTGTTCGGGATGCCGGTGAAGCGCGTCATGCTCTCCGCGAACTCCTGGTCGTTCATCGCGGCGGACAGCGCGTCCCGCAGGGCGGTCAGCGGGCCGTTCGGGATACCGGGCGGGCCGACGATGTTCTTCGCGGCGTAAGTGCGCGGGCCGGTGATCGCCACCCACTCGGCGAGCATGTCGTCGCTCGTGAAGAACGTCTCCACCTTCGGGCAATCGTAAGGCCCTTCCGCGTTCGACCCCAATTCGTAGCCGGGGAAGGAGAGGTCGGCGAACGGGCGCAAGAACCCGTCCGCGATCCAGCCCGGCCGGGTTATCGGCAACTGGCTCCAAACGGTGGAGGACGTCCATGAGTTGACGTCGCCGCGCTCCAGCATCAGGTACTGCTCGGCGGAGCCCGCCGCCGCTACGTTCCGTATCTCCAACGGAATGTTGAACCTGTCCGCAAGCCACGGAATGGAGACGATGGAGCCGAGGTCGGCGGGCGTCGGCGCGGCCGTGCCGATCGTCAGCACCGGGTCGGTCGCGTTGAAAGCGGAGTCTATGCAGCCGTAGGGCAAGTTCCCGCGAATCATCCAGAACTGGTCTTTGCCGGAGGTGACGCCGATCATCGAGACGTCGCGCATATCGTACTGCGCTTGCGGCGTAACCTGGTCGAAGATGCCCGCCGTCGCCTCGACTGCGATCGTGAGGCCGTCGGGTTTGGCGTTCCAAACGAAGTTGCGCTCGACGACGACCGGGGTCAGGTTCCGCACGATGATGCGCGGCTCGCCGGGGATGAACTTCGGCCAGGCGCGGGACATAAAGCGCGCCTGCGCGTCCGTCCCGCCGCCGGGGTTGAAGCCGACCATCATGCTGATCGTCTTGCCCTCGAAGTACGCCTCGGCGTCAAACGCCGGGTCGACCGGCAGCGGCGTCGAAGTCGGGCGAGGCGTCGCGGTCGGGCGAGGCGTCGGAGCGGCGCCGCCATCGCTCGGCGCCATCGCCGTTGGCGTGGGCGTCGGTTCCATCGCCATCACCGTCGGCATAGGCGTGTTCGTCGGGCGCGGCGTGTCCGTTGGGTCGGCCCCGCCGCACGCGGCGAGAACGGCGGAGAGCGCAAGGCTCAGCGCGCCGATGACTCCTATCTTCCTGATCGTCTTCACGTGAAGTTCCTCCTGCGCCGCGCTTGAAAGCAATGGCTGAGGCAAGCGAAGAGCGTCGCTCTTCCTGCAGCGCGCAACTCTACCCCAGCGCGGCGGCTCTGTCAATTGCAAGCGCTTTGCGAGGGGCGATGCAGGAGCGCGGGGGGATTCACGCTCCGCTACTCAAAGTCGGCGGAGTCTCGATAGTCGGGGAGTTCATGGCAATAGACCTCGCCCGACTCGGCGGCGGAGCGGACGCGGTCGTCCGCGTGGACGCAAGCGACGGCCGCGCGAGCCGGGCGGCCTGTGGCGCGGCGCAGCAAGTCCGCATTGCGGAGCGCCCGCGCAGTGTCGCGCTCGTCGGCGGTGTAGGATGCCTCGACTGCGACGTAGGAGGTCTCGCCCGCCTCGTCCACCGCCTCTATCAGGACGTCGGCCTTGCGGAAACTGAGGCGTTCGCCGCGGGGAAGGCGCGCAAGCGCAGGCGAGCGCGCGAGGTCAACCGTCTCTTCGGGCGTGAGGCGCCGCGCCGTCTTAAACCCCATGTCCACGGCAATGGCGTAAGCGTCCCTGCGCGCTGGTCGTTCGGCCATGAACCCTTTGAGGTTCCCCACGCTGTCAACGATTTTCTGCTGCTGGTCTTTCGTGGCGAAGGAATCCATCCGCTCGTTCATCTCCCCCATCGTCCGCTCCATCCCGTCCATGCGTTTCCCCATCCCGCCGATGGTTTGCTCCATCCCGTCCATGCGTTTCCCCATCCCGCCGATGGTTTGCTCCATCCCGTCTATGCGTTTCCCCATCCCGCCGATGGTTTGCTCCATCCCGTCTATGCGTTTCCCCATCCCGCCGATGGTTTGCTCCATCCCGTCTATGCGTTTCCCCGTCCCGCCGATGGTTTGCTCCATCCCGTCCATGCGGCGCTCCGCCTGCGCGAAGTTCTGATCGACGGAGGCAGCGAACTCGGCGAAGCGGCGCGGCAGTTCGATGAGTTCGCGCGTGAGCAAGCGCATCCGCAAGGCCTCGAGCCACTGCGGGCGCTCGTCCAGAACCAGCATCAGTTCCTCTATGGTGTCTATCTTCGGCATCCCTCGCGCTCCCAAGCCGATTGTACCAGGTCTCCGCTAATAAATGTCCAGCGTGAAGCGCGGGCTGGGGACGCCCTCCGTCTTGAAGTCCAACGTCGCATTCGACAGCGCGTCCGCCGTCTCCCGCTCCACCACCAACGCCGTCGCGCCTTCGCGCGCGAACGCGACGTCCGCCGCCCCGCGCTGATCCACGACGATGCCCCAGTCGCCCTCGCCCGTCCACACGGGCGGAACCGCCAGCCGCAGGAGACGCCCCGGCTCGAGCCCGCGCGCCTCCGCAATTCGCAGCAACTCCGCTTGCGCCGCTTCCGTGACGGTCAGCATCGCGCCTACCGCAGCACGACGAGTTCGCCGTCCTGATAGTCGAGCAGACGCCCCGACAACTCCATCGGCGCTTCCGCGCACAGCAAAAAGCGCGGCCCCGCGTAGTCCGGCCCCGGCATCCGCTCCTGCGCCTCCTGCGGCGCCTCGTCGGTGGCGATCGCCGCGCCGGGCGAGATGATCACGACGCCGATGTTGGCGTCGCGCACCTCCTCCGCGTGGAACTTCGTGAACGTCACGAGCGAGTCCTTCGCCGTCGCGTAGGCGAGCGCGCCCGGCGGCGTGACGCCGCCCCCGCCGTGCAGATTCACGATGCGCCCGCCGCCCCCGCGCTCCATATACGGAACCGCGTGCTTCGACGCCAAGAACGTCCCGCGCAGCGCCGCGCCCATCACGGTGTCCCAGAAGAACGAGACGTCCATATCCTGAACCTTCGGCCAGCGCGCCTTGTCGCCCCACATAAAGTGCGGAACCACCGCCGCGTCGTTCACCAGCACGTCTATCCCGCCGAACCGCTCGGCGACCTGCGCCATCAGCGACGCCACCGCGTCCTCGTTCGTGACGTCCGTCCGGACGGCCATCGCGTCCGCGCCCAATTCGCCCAACTCGCCGAGCGTTTGCTGCAGCCGCGCCTCGTCCACGTCGGCGATGGCGACTTTCGCGCCCTCGCGCGCGAATCCGTGAGCGATGTACCGCCCGATTCCCTTCGCCCCGCCCGTAACGATCACCGATTTCCCATTCAGCATCGCGCTCCTCCTATTGCATTTTGCATTCGACTAACGCGCCGCCCCAAGCGGCGCGGAGTCCTCAGCGTTAACCTATCGCAATTCGCTCAGCATGCGGGAATCCTACCGGACGCCGCCCTCCCGTGAAGCGGAATCCACCCCGCTATGCCCGCCTGTTCCGCCAACGCGCGACCGCCTCCGCTCACTCCTCGTAGCGGCGCAGCACGAGGCAGGCGTTCTGCCCGCCGAAGCCGAAACTATTGGAGAGCGCGACCTTCACGTCCGCCCGGCGAGCCTCGTTCGGCGTGTAGTCCAAATCGCAGGCCGGATCGGGGTCCGCGTAGTTGACCGTCGGGTGAATTACGCCGTCCCTGATCGTCTGCACGCAGGCGACCGCCTCCATGCCGCCCGCCCCGCCAAGCGCGTGCCCGATCATTGATTTCGTGGAACTGATGGGAATCGCGTAGGCGGCGTCTCCGAACGCCCGCTTGATCGCCAGCGTCTCGGAAGCGTCGTTCAGCGGCGTCGAGGTGCCGTGCGCGTTGATGTAGTCCACCTCGTTCGGCGCGGCGCCGGCGTCCTCCAGCGCCCAGCGGATCGCCCGCGCCGCCCCTGCGCCGTCCTCGTCCGGCTGAAACTGGTGGCTCGCGTCCGACGACGCCCCGTAGCCTGCGACCTCCGCCAGAATCGGCGCGCCCCGCCGCAGCGCGCGCTCCAGCGCCTCCAGCACGAGAATCCCCGCGCCCTCCGCCGGCACGAACCCGTCCCGTCCGGCGTCGAACGGACGGCTCGCGCCTTGCGGGTCGTCGTTGCGAACGCTCAGCGCGCGCATCACGCAGAACCCCGCCAGCCCCAACTGGCTGATCCCCGCCTCCGCCCCTCCGGCGATCATTATGTCCGCCGCGCCCCGGCGAATGACCTCCGCCGCGTCGCCGATGGACTGCGTGGACGCCGCGCACGCCGTCGTGATCGTGCTGCTCGGTCCGCGCGCCCCGAAGAGACGGCTCACGTTCCCCGCCGCCATATTCGGCAGAACCATCGGAAAGAAGAACGGCGACATCCGCATTCCGCCCCGCTCCATCAGCACGCGCATGCTCTCGTCTATCGTCGGGAAGCCGCCGTTCCCGTTGCCCAAGTAGACGCCCATGCGCTCCGCGTCCACGTTCGCGGCGGATAGCCCCGCAGCCGCCATCGCCTCGGCGGCGGCGGCTATCGCCAGTTGCGAGAACCGCGCGAGCCGCCGCGCCTCGCGCTTTTCAACGTAACGCTCCGCGTCGAAGCCGGAGACCTCCCCCGCGATGCGGCACGGGTAGTCCGTGGGGTCGGCCAGCGTCATTGGCCCAACCCCGGAGCGCCCCGCCTTCAGCCCTTCCCAAAACTCCGCCGCGCTCTCCCCCAGCGGGGTGACCGCCCCGATTCCCGTCACCACGACCCGCCTGCGCCCGTCGCGCGCTCGAACGGCCTCGTTCATCGAACTCCCCCCAACGCGAACGCCTGCGGATCGAACTCCGGGTAATGCTCCGCCGGAATCCCAAAGTGATGCTGCAGCGCCTCCGCGACTACGAACAGCGAGCCGGTGACCAGCACGAGGTCGCCGCCGTCCGCCGCGCTCAGCGCCTGCTCCATAGCCTCCGCAACGCTCCCTGCGCTCCGCGCCCGTATCCCGCGCTCCGCGAAAAGCGCCGCCAGCGCGCTAGGGTCGGCCGCTCGAGGATGCCGCGATTCCGCCGTCCAAACCTCGTCCGCGAAAGCGGCGGCCTCGTCGGCGAGCGCCTCGATCTGCTTGTCCGCCGACGCGCCGAACACGAGGAGCGTCCGCCCTTCCGTCGGGCGCTCCCGCGCCGTCTCGCCCAGCCGCGCCATCGAATGCGGGTTGTGCGCCCCGTCCACTACGAGGCGCGGCGTCTCGCGGAGTAGTTGGAATCGCCCGTCCCAGCGCACTTCCGCGAGTCCCGCCTCCACCGCGCTCCGCGAAACGCCGAACGGCGCGGCCTCCAGCGCGGCGACCGCCACGGCAGCGTTCTCCGCCTGGTGCGCTCCCAGAAGAGGCAGCCGCAAGCGGTAGACGTTCCGTTTGGTCGAAACGGTTACGCGCTGCTCGCGGATGCCGCCCCCTTCCCGCGCGTAAGCGGCGTCTTTCCCCGCGACCGTGAGCGGCGCGCCCATCGCCGCCGCCCGCTCCGCGACCACGTCCGTCGCGTCCGGCGCCTGCGGAGCGGACACGACGGGCTGCCGCCCCTTGATAATGCCCGCTTTCTCCCCGGCGATTTCCCGAAGCGTCGATCCCAGAATCGCCGTGTGATCCAGGCTGATGGACGTGATCACGGCGACGCTCGACTCCGCGACGTTCGTCGCGTCCAGCCGCCCGCCGAGCCCGACCTCCAGCACGACCGCGTCGGCGCGCTCCTCGCGGAACACGTCCAGCGCCATCGCGGTGAGCGCCTCGAACGTGGTCGGCGCGCCCCAGTCGCTTCGCGCCATCGCCTCCACGCTTGGCCACGCCCGCTCGACCGCCGCCGCGAAGGCGTCCCCGCTCAGCGGCGCGCCGTTCAGCCGGATGCGCTCGCGGAACGAGTGCAGGTGCGGCGACGTGTACAGCCCCGTGCGGAGCCCCTGCGCCCGCAGCGCGCTCTCCGTCATCGCCGCCACGCTGCCCTTCCCTTTCGTGCCCGCCACGTGAATGACCGGCGCGCCCCCGCGCAGCAACTCCATCCGCTCCGCAAGTTCGCGCATCCGCCCCAAGTCGTATTTGAACGCGGGCGCGGCGAGCCCGGCCGTCCGCTCGAAATCGGCGAGGCTCAACAGGCGGCGGAGCGCCTCTTCGTAAGCGGCGACTGCACGGACGCCGGCGTGAGGAGACAGGGGCGATTGCTGCGAACGCATAAGAGAATCCTAAGCGGGGTATCCAGTGGAACGCAACCGTAACGTCTCTTTTGCGCGCCCATACGCAAAGACTACGGAACCGACATTGGGCGAGGCGGCGCCGGAGTATGAGCATGCTACGGCGCGTTCCCAGCCCGGCCTAACCCGTTGTTCCTCCCCGCGGCTTCCGGCGGCTGCGAACAGCCCGCTTGTCTGATATGCTTCCCGCAACTCGCCGCGACACAGGATGCTTATGGAATTCGGCCTTTACCTTCGCTCATTCCTCACCGACCGCTCGCGCCCGCTCTACGAGCAGATAGACGACCTCGTAGAGGTGTGCCACGTCGCGCGCGACTCCGGCTTCTCCGCCGTCGCGATGCCGCAGCACTGGGTCTCGCATCCGACGATTTGGCCGCAGCCCTTTCAGTTGCTGGCCCGCCTCGCCCCCGAAACCGGCGATATGCGGCTGCTCACCGGCATCCTGCTGCTGCCGCTCCACAATCCCGTGCAGGTCGCCGAGGACGTCGCGACGCTCGACCACGTCTGCAGGGGGCGCTTCACTTTCGGAGTCGGCATCGGCTACCGCGAAACCGAACTCGGCGCCGTGGGCGCCGCGCGCAAAGACCGCGTGCCCCGGCTCGTCGAGTCGCTGGAGATAATGAAGCGCCTCTGGAGCGGCGAGGAGGTCGACTACGAGGGGCGCTACTGGCAGGTGCGCGAGGCGCGGATGGGATTCACGCCTGTGCAGCGCCCGCATCCGCCGGTCTGGATCGCCTGCCAGAGCGACGGCGCGGTTCGGCGCTCCGCCCGCATCGCCGACGCCTGCTACATCGCCCCGCAGGTCGGATTCGGCGACGTCGGAACGCTCGCGGCCGCCTACCGCGAGGAGCGCGAAGCGTCGGGGAACGGCCCGGGGCGGCTCGCGATCACGCGCGGCGTCGCTTTCGGCAAAGACAAAGCGACCGCCGCCGCCGAGGCGCAGGAAGCCGCCGCCTCGTCCTACCGAATGTACAGCACGTGGAATATGCAGGAAGACACGATGCTGAAGATCAACATTGGCGCCGACTCCCAAGTCGAGGATTGGGCCGTAACCGGCGACGGCGACGATTGCCTGCGGCAGTTCGGCGCGCTCGCGGAGCACGGCGTAGATTACGTCGGAATAACGTTCTACAACCTTCCGAAAACGCTGGAGGCGCGCAAAGAGTACCTGCAGCGTTTCGCGGAGGACGTGGCGCGGCGCTCGCCGTAGGTATGCGCCCGTTCGAGTACATACGGCCCGGCGCGGTCGGCGAGGCGTCGCAGATCCTGGCGGAGCGCGGAGACGGCGCGTTCCTCATCGGCGGAGGCAGCGCCGCGGTCGTGATGCTGCGCCTCGGCGTGGTGCGCCCGGAATGCGTCGTGGACTTGGGCGGCGTCGCCGGCCTGCGGGGAATCGAGGCCAACGGCGCGCTGCGAATCGGAGCGCTCACGCCCATCCGCGCGCTCGAACTCGACGGCGGCGCGCGCTCCCGGTGGGGGTTGCTGGCGGAAGCCGCCTCGCAAGTGGCGAATGTCCGCGTCCGCAACGCCGCCACCGTCGGCGGCGCCGTCGCCTACGGCGAACCGCAAACCGACACGCCGACCGCGCTCACGGCGCTGGGCGCGAGCGTTCGCGCCGCAAGCGCGAAGGGCGAGCGCGCCGTCCCCATCGGCGAGTTTTACCTCGGCCCCTACGAAACCGTCCTCGCCCCCGGGGAAATCGTCGTTGGCGTGGACGTTCCCGAACCGCCGCCCCATACCGGCGGAGCGCATCTCAAGTTCACCATCGGCTCGCCCGAAAACAAGCCGGTGGCCAATGCATCCGCGCTCGTGACGCTCGACCCCGCGTCCGGCAAGTGCGCGGGCGCGCGCGCCGCAATGGGCGCGGCGGGGCCGACTCCGGTCGCGGCGCAGGCGGCGGAGGGACTCCTCGGCGAATTCCCTTCTCCGGAGCGAATCGCCGAAGTCGCGGCGGCGGCGGCGGAAGAGGCCGACCCGATGGAAGACCTGCGCGGCCCCGTTTGGCACAAACGCCGCGTCCTGAAAGTTCTTGTGGAGCGAGCCCTGCTATGCGCGACGCAGCGAGCCCAAGCGTAACCCCTCTCGTCGGACGTTCGATGCCGACGCTGGAAGCCGCCGACAAGGCTGCGGGCCGCGTCGCCTATATGGGCGATCTCGTGATCCCCGGAATGGCGCATGCCAAGATCGTCCGCAGCCCGCTGCCGCACGCCCGCATCGTCGCCATTGACGCCGAAGCCGCGCGGGCCTTGCCGGGCGTCGTCTGCGTCCTCACCCGCGACGAAGTGCGCGCCGACCCCGATATGGAGGAAATCTACGGATTCGTCTACCGCGACGCGCCGCTCGTGGCGATAGACAAGGCGCGCCACCAAGGCGACATCGTGGCCGTCGTCGTCGCGGAGGACGCCGCGACCGCCGAGGAAGCGGCGGAACTCGTGGACGTCGACTACGAGGAACTTCCCGCCGTGATGAACGTTCGGGAGGCGCTGGCCGACGGCGCGCCCCGCGTGCACGAAGAGTTCTTCCCCATCGCGCCCGAACTGCGCCCGCAGGCCGGCACGAACATCTGCCATCACGCCACCATCGGCTGCGGCGACATAGCGCGCGGGTTCGCGGAGGCCGACTTCGTCTACGAGGACGAATTCTCCGCGCCGCCCGTCCAGCACTGCGCGCTCGACCTCCACGCCGTCGTCGCGCAGGTGGAGGACGGCCAGATCACCGTGTGGACGAATTGCCAGTCGCCATTCCCGCTGGGGCGCGAACTGGAGCGGATGTTCAAGATGCCGGCGCGCGTCATCGTCCCCTACGTCGGGGGCGGATTCGGCAGCAAGAGCCGCGACCGCCTCGAGTGCGTGATCACGGCGGCGGCGAAATTGGCCGGGCGCCCCGTCCGTTGCGTCCTCTCGCAGGAAGAGACGTTTATGACGTTCATTCGCCCGGCCTACGCCAACCGCATCCAAACCGGCGTGAAGCGCGACGGAACCATCGTGGCGCGGCGCAACACCTTCTACGTCGACGTCGGCGGCTACGCCATCAGCGGCGCGCGCAGCGCCAACAACACGCTCAAGGTCGCCACTGGCCCCTACCGCATTCCTCACGCCGAGGTCAACTGCTACGCCGTCTACACCAACAAGCCGCCCTCCTCTCCCTACCGCGGCCTCCCGACCACCCAGCACACGATGGCCTACGAGGCCCAACTCGACCGCATCGCCCGCGATCTCGGGATGGACCGGCTGGAGATCCGCCGCAAGAATCTCGTCCGCGACGGCGACACGCACGTCACCGGCGACTACCTGCGCTCCGCCCACGCGCGCGAGTGCATGGAGAAGGCCGCCGCCGCCATCGGCTGGGACGCTCCCTTGCCCGCCTCGCCGGACGGCAAGACGCTGCGCGGTCGCGGCGTCTCCTGCACGATCAAGTACACCCTGACCCCGGCGCGCCAAATGTCGGAGAACGGCGCCGAAATCGCGCTGGGACAGGACGGCGTGTTCGAGATTCGGATCGGCACCGTCAACATCGGGCAAGGCTCCGACACCGTGATGGCGCAGATCGCGGGCGACGCGCTCGGCGTCGGATTGGACGCGCTCCGCGTCGTGCACAGTGACACCGCCCGCGTGCCCGTGGACAGCTCCACCACCGCCAGCCGCTCCACCTACCATATGGGGCGCGCGGTCGTGGAGGCCGCCGGCGTCCTCAAAGGCCGGATCCTCGAGGCGGCGGCGCAACTCCTCGAACGCGGCGCGGACAGCCTCGCGCTCACGAGCGAAGGCGTGGAGCCGGAGGATGGCGGCGGCGATGGCGGCGGCGTGTCCTACGCCGAACTCGCCCGCCGCGTCGGATCGCCCCTCGCCGCGCAAGGCGAGTGCATCGTCGGCGGAACCTACGACGCGCCCGACGGCAAGACCTACCCCATCGCGTCCACCTTTTGGACGTTCGCCTCCTGCGCCGCCGAGGTCGAAGTCGACGCCGAAACCGGCCAGGCGCGAATCGTCCAGGCGGCGGCGGCGGCGACCACCGGCACGGCGATCAACCCGCGCTCCATCGAAACGCAACTGGAGGGCGGCGTCGGCCAGGAACTCGGCCCCACGCTCTTCGAGCAAATGACGTGGGACGAAAGCGGGCAACTCCTCAACGCCGCGCTGCTCGACTACCCCTTGCCCACGATGGAGACGATGCCCCGCTACGAGCCGCGCTACGTTGACCATCCGTTCGAGGGCGGCCCGTTCGGCGCGAAAGGAATGGGCGAGGTCGGCGCGGTCGTCGTCCCCGGCGCCGTCCTCAACGCCGTCTACGACGCCACCGGCGTCCTCTTCCATGAAATGCCCCTCCTTCCCCACAAAATCCTCGAGGCGCTCGACGCGAAGTCCGCCGCGGCGCAGTGAGCCCCAGCGCGGATGGGGCGCTTGCGCGCCCGCGTGGATTCCCGCCTTCGCGGGAATGACGGAGGGGGCGAGAACGACAAAGTAAGGGGCGGGAATGACGCCGAGGGTTGCGCCCCGTCCGCGAGGCGCCTACCCCAACGCCGCAACGCCGCCGCCGGAAGTGGTAGCATATCGCGCACGTTTTGCCCCACAGGAGCGACTGCTATGCGAACTCCCGCCGCGTCCCTTGCCCTTGCGCTGCTGGCCGCGCTCGCGCTGGCGGCGGGCTGCTCGTCCGCGCCGTCGGGCGATTACGACGTGGACGACGACGGGCTCATCGAAATCTCCTTCTTGGAGCAACTGGACGCCGTCCGCTGGGACCTGAACGGAGACGGCGCGCCGGACGCGGGAGCGGACGCCGACGCCTACGCATCGGCGTTCGAGGACGCGGCGGACGGCATGGGCTGCCCGGACGACGGATGCGCGGGCTACGAACTGGCGCGGAGCCTCGACTTCGAGGACGGCGGGAGTTACGCGGCGGGCGCGGTGAACGCGGCGTGGACGCAGGAGAGCGGCTGGCTGCCCATCGGCCTCCACAAATCGCCGTTCACGGGCGTGTTCGACGGCGGAGGCGGAGTCGTCGCCAATCTCTTCATGGATCACCCCGATATGGCCCATGTTGGCCTGTTCGGGGAGATTACGGGAGAGGCTCGCGATCTTGGGTTGGAGAACGTCCGCGTCAGGGGCGGCGCGCCGTCGGGAGCGTTCGTGGGAGCGAACAGAGGAACGATCAGCGGGAGTTACGTCACAGGCGAGGTGGAATCCTTCCGCGACGCGGGGGGGTTCGCCGGGGTGAACATCGGAACGATCCGCAGGAGTTACTCCGACGTCGTGGTGTCTGGCGTGAACGTGGTCGGCGGCTTCGCGGCCGCGAACTACAGCGGCGGGCGCATCGAGGATAGTTACGCGGTGGGGGAGACGCGGGGCCGCGGACGTGTGGCGGGCGGGCTGGCCGGCCTCAATTTCGGCGAGATCAGCGGGAGCCGCAACGCCGCCGCAGTATCGTCGGGCGCCGTGGTCGGCGGGCTGGTCGGCCTCAATCAGGGCCCGATCAGCGCGAGTTACAACACGGGCCTAGTCGAGGGAGTCACCGACGACGTCGGCGGGCTTGCGGGATCCAACTACAGCCCGATCACGCGGAGTTACAGCACGGGCGACGTGTCGGGCTGGCACCGCATCGGCGGGCTGGTCGGCGTCAATATGCGCTCGGGCGAGGCGATTGGAACAATCACGGAGAGTTACGCCACGGGGAACGTGGATGGCTTCATCGGCTCCGGCGGACTCGCCGGATGGAACGTCGGGGTGATCAGGAGCGCGTACGCGACGGGCGAGGTCGAGGGAATCGGAGACGATATGGGCGGCCTGGTGGGGAGGAACCTGGGCGAGGTGTGGGACAGTTACGCGACGGGGCGGGCGTCCGGCTATCACCGCGTGGGCGGGCTCGTCGGGTACAACGACACGACGGGAACGGTCGCTGCAACCTATGCGACCGGCGACGTGAGGGGCGATTTCGAGTCCGGCGGCCTGCTGGGATGGAACCACGGCGAGGTGTGGGAGAGTTACGCCACCGGCGCCGTGTCGGGGATGCGGGACGTCGGAGGATTCGTCGGCGAGAACACCGGCGCGTTCGCCGCAAGTTACTGGGACGTCGAGGCTTCTGGCCTGACGAAGGGCGTCGGCTACGGGCCGTCCGCCGGGGCGGAGGGCAAGACGACCGCCGAGTTGCAGTCGCCTACGGGTTACGCGGGCGTCTACGCGGGTTGGCGCCGCGAGGGAAGCCTATGGGACTTCGGGTCGGCGGGCGATTATCCGAGGCTTCGGGCGGACATCAACGGCGACGGAACGGCGACTGCGGAGGAGTTCGGCAGTCAGTGAGGGCGGATACCTCCACTGCATAGCGCAGGCAGGGGCGGGAATCCCGCCCCCCTTGCCCCGTCATTCCGCGTAGGCGGGAACCTCGCCCCCCCTTGCCCCATCATTCCCGCGTAGGCGGGAATCTCGCCCCCTTGTTCGTCATTCCCGCGTAGGCAGGAACCTCGCCCCCCTTGCCCCGTCATTCCCGCGTAGGCGGGAACCTCGCCCCCCTTGTCCGTCATTCCCGCGTAGGCGGGAACCTCGCCCCCCTTGCCCCGCCCTGCCCGCGTAGGCGGGAACCTCGCCCCCCTTGCCCGTCTTCCCGCGTAGGCGGGAATCCCACCCCCCTTGCCACGCCCTGCCCGCGTAGGCGGGAACCTCGCCCCCCTGTCCTGTCATTCCCGCGTAGGCGGGAACCTCGCCCCCCTGTCCCGTCAATTCCCGCGTAGACGGGAACCCCGCCCCCTTGCCACGCCCTGCCCGCGTAGGCGAGAACCTCGCCCCCCTGCCCCGTCATTCCCGCGTAGGCGGGAACCTCGCCTCCGGACGAGCCGCAACGCCCGCCCTCGCCTTGCGGTATCATCATCGGCAACTTGCCTGCGCGGAGGGACGCTATGCCCGATCTGGAACTCTCGTTCGCCATCACCGCCTACGACCGCGTGACCCCGCTCATCACCGGCGAGGTGAAGCCCGACGGCGTCACGCTCGACTACCAGGGCATGCCTGGCGCCGTGCCGCGCGTGTTCTACGAGCAGATCAAGTTCCAGCGCTACGACGTTTCGGAGATGTCCATGTCGTCGTATCTGCGGATGCGACCGCTGGGCTTTCCCTACCGGATGCTGCCCGTCTTCCACAACCGGATCTTCTCATACACCAACGTCTATGTCCGCAAGGCGTCCGGCGTCCGGCAAGACCACCCCGAAGACCTCAAAGGCAAGCGGTTCGGCATCGGCGACTATCAGCAGTCGGTTGGGCTGTGGACGCGCGGGATATTCAAGTTAGAGTGGGGAGTCGAGCCGCAGGATATGACGTGGTATATGGAGCGGAGCGAGCACTACAGCCACACGGGCGCGTCCAAAGAGGCGGGGCTAGGCTTGCCGGACGACCTCGACCTGCGCCACGCCTCGACCGACTTCAGTTCGATGTACCTCAACGGCGACTTGGACGCCTCCATCGGCATCGGCTCCACGCGCGGCTCCGGCATCGACCGCCAGCAGAGCACGAATCTCATCGGCAACCCGGACTTCCCCACGCTCTTCTCCGACCCGAAGGCGGAAGCCGTCCGCTTCTTCCGCAAGCACGGCGTCTATCCGCCGCATCACGTGACCGTCGTCCGCGAGAGCGTGCTCGAGGCGCATCCGTGGGTCGCCGTGAGTTTGATGGAGGCGTTCGAGTCGGCGAAGCGCATCGCCGTCGAGCGGCTGCGGAATATGCCGCCGACGCTGCTCGTGTTCGGGCGCCAGTTCCAGCAGGAGGTGGACGGCGTGTTCGGGCCCGACCCGTTCGCCTACGGCATCGCCGCGAACGCGAAGGCGTTGGATATGGCGCAGACGTTCTCCGTGGAGCAGGGGCTCAGCCCGCGCAAGCAGGCGTGGGAGGAGATCTTCCCGGAGGAGGTTTTCTACCGGGAGGAGCGCGTATCCGGGGGGCATTAGGCGCGCCTCGCCGCTGACGGTTGACGTCCTAGCGCCCGTCGCGCGAATCTCCAAGATAGCGTTCGCTGCGTCGCCGCTTTGCTGCGCGTCAGCGCCGCTGGCCCGCGCAGACCGTCCAACTCCCTCGAAACGGAGCCGCAGCGCATGGGCTTGCTGAAACGCCTCATCGCCTGGACGCTCGCCGCCGTTCCCCTCGGCGCGGCGGCGGGCGCAGGCGTCTCCGCCTACTGGGGAGCGGGCGCCGACGTAGACCGCGTCACCGCCGCCGTCAACGGCGCAATCGCCGGCTTCTGGCTGGGCCTCGTCGGGGCGGTCGCCGCCGCAGTAACCACTCGCGCCGCCCGCGAGCCGCTTCGCCGCGCCGGAGGCTCCGAATTCGCAACCGGCGCCGTCATTGTCATTGGCCTTCTCGCCGCCGGGCTCGCCTTGCTCTCGCTCGCCTGACGGCGTTCCCGCGAAAGCGGGAACCTACTGGAAACTCACCCCATGCCCGTCATTCCCGCGTAGGCGGGAATCCTGCCCCCCCTTGCCCCGTCCATTCCCCCCCTTGTTCGTCATTCCCGCGTAGGCGGGAATCTCGCCTCCCTTGCCCCGTCATTCCCGCGTAGGCGGGAACCCCGCCCCTTTGCCATGTCGTTCCCGCGTAGTCGGGAATCTCGCCCCCTCTGCCCCGTCATTCCCGCGTAGGCGGGAATCCCGCCCCCCTTGCCCCGTCGTTCCCGCGCAGGCGGGAACCTCGCCTCCTGCCCCGTCATTCCCGCGTAGGCGGGAATCTCGCCCCCCTTGCCTCGTCATTCCCGCGAAAGCGGGAACCCCCTTGCCCCGTCATTCCCGCGTAGGCGGGAATCTCGCCCCCCTTTGCCCCGTCATTCCCGCGTAGGCGGGAACCCCGCCCCTTTGCCCCATCATTCTCGCCCCCACGCCCCCCATCGTTGACCGACAGCCCCGCTCTGCGATACGCTCAATCCCTATGGACGCTCCCGACGACAATCCCGCCGCGCTCCTCCCGCCCGGCGCCCGCCGCGCCAGCGGCGACGTGGAAGTCGCCGCTTACCTCGGCATCGCCCAGGAGCGCGAGAGCGCCTCGCCCCAGCGCCCGCCCGAAGGCGGCCCCCCGCCCCTCAAGCCCGAGGCCGTCGCCGTCGTCGACTACGGCTCCCAATACAGCAGGCTCATCGCCCGCCGCGTCCGCGAGCAGAACGTCTACTGCGAACTCATCCCCCCCGACGCGCCACGCGAAGCCGTCGCCGGCCTCGACCTCAAAGGCGTCATCCTCTCCGGCGGCCCTGCCTCCGTCTACTCCGGCGGCGCCCCGCTCGCCCAGCCCTGGGTCTTCGACAGCGGCGTCCCCGTCCTCGGCATCTGCTACGGCATGCAACTCCTCGCCCACCAACTTGGCGGAAGCGTCGAGCCCGCGAGCGAGCGCGAGTACGGATTCGCCGTCGTCCGCAAAAACGCCCCCAGCGACCTCTTCGACGGACTCGACGGCGAGATCGGCGTCTGGATGAGCCACGGCGACCGCGTCGGCGCCCTCCCCCCCGGCTTCCGCGCCGTCGCCTACTCCGACAACTCCCCCGTCGCCGCGATGGCCAACGACGCCGGAATGTACGGCATCCAATTTCACCCGGAAGTCGCCCACACCCCCCACGGCGCCCAGATCATCCGCAACTTCGCCTACAAAGTGTGCGGCGCGTCCGGATCCTGGACGCCCGGCAACTTCGTCGCCGAAAGCGTCCGCCGCATCCGCGAGCAAGTCGGACGCGGCCGCGTCATCTGCGCCCTCTCCGGCGGCGTGGACTCCGCCGTGACCGCCAAACTCGTCCACGAAGCCGTCGGCGGCCAACTCTCCTGCATCTTCGTCAACAACGGCCTCCTCCGCCGCGAGGAGCCGGAGCGCGTCCGCGCCGTCTTCGAGCGCAACCTCGGCCTCAACCTCATCTACGTCGACGCCGCCGAACGCTTCGTCTCCGCCCTGCGAGGCGTAACCGACCCCGAAAAGAAGCGCAGAATCATCGGTGCGGAGTTCATCAACGTCTTCGAGCAACAGGCGCGCTCGCTCGGCGCCGTCGACTTCCTCGCGCAGGGCACCCTCTACCCCGACGTCATCGAAAGCGAAACCTCCGAGCAAACCGCGTCCCACAAAATCAAGACCCACCACAACGTCGGCGGCTTGCCCGAGCGGATGCGGCTCCGCCTCGTCGAGCCCCTGCGCTACCTCTTCAAAGACGAAGTGCGGCTCGCAGGCGCGGAACTCGGCCTGCCGCCCGAAATGCTCTACCGCCAGCCCTTCCCCGGCCCCGGCCTCGCCATCCGCATCATCGGCGAAGTGACCGCCGAAAAACTCGAAATCCTCCGGGCAGCCGATTGGATCGTGATGGACGAAATCAAGGCCGACGGCCTCTACGACAAACTCTGGCAGAGTTTCGCCGTCCTCACCGACACCCGAACCGTCGGCGTGATGGGCGATCAGCGCACCTACCAGCACGTCGTCGCCCTCCGCGCCGTCACCAGCGAGGACGCGATGACCGCCGACTGGGCGCGCCTCCCCTACGACGTCCTCGCCCGCATCGCCAACCGCATCGTCAACGAATCGCCCAGCGTCAACCGCGTCGTCTACGACATCACCAGCAAACCCCCCGGAACGATAGAGTGGGAGTGACCCAATGGTCGCGATCTTGCGCCACGCAATCCGTTTCGCGTTCGCGGCGCTGGCCGCCGCCTTCCTCGTGGGCGGCGTGGCCGTCGGCGCCGCGCGCGGCTGGAGTTCGCCGGCCGCCGCGGCTGCGATAGGAATCGGCGGCGCGTCCCTCATCGTCGCCGTCGCAATGCTCCGCCGGCCGGGAGACGCCTAAAATGCGCGTTCTCGTCGTGGGCGGCGGCGCCCGCGAGCACGCCATCCTCTGGAAACTCGCCCAAAGCCCGCGCCGCCCGCAACTCTTCGCCGCCCCCGGCAACGCCGGAACCGCCTCCCTCGCCGAGAACCTCCCCGTGCCCGCCGACGACCTCGACGCGCTCGCCGACGCCGCCCGCGACTACGCGATAGACCTGACCATCGTCGGCCCGGAGATTCCCCTCGCGCTCGGCGTCGCAGACCGCTTCCATGCCGAAAACTTGCGGATATTCGGCCCGACCGCCGCCGCCGCCCAAATCGAAGGCAGCAAAGCGTTCGCCAAGCGCCTGATGCGCGACGCCGGAGTCCCCACCGCCCCGTTCGCCGTCTTCGACGACCCTGCCGAAGCCCGCGCCTACGTCCGCTCGCATGGCGCCCCCATCGTCGTCAAAGCCGACGGCCTCGCCGCCGGCAAAGGCGTCGCCGTCGCGCAAACCCTGAACGAAGCGCTCGCCGCAGTCGACGCCGCGATGACCGGCGGCGCGTTCGGCCACGCCGGAGAGCGCGTCGTATTAGAGGATTGCCTCAGCGGGCCGGAAGTCAGCGTCTTCTGCTTCACCGACGGCGAATACGCGACTCCCCTCGCCGCCGCCTGCGACTACAAACGCATTTTCGACGGCGACCACGGCCCCAACACCGGCGGAATGGGCGGCTACAGCCCGCCCCCCTGGTGGAGCGCCGACCTCGAGCGGCGCGTCCGCGAAACCTGCATCGAGCCCGTCATCCGCCACTTGGCCCGGCAAGGCGCCCCCTACGTCGGCGTGCTCTACGGCGGCCTGATGCTCACCAACGACGGCCCCGCCGTCATCGAATTCAACGCCCGCTTCGGCGACCCCGAGGCCGAACTGATCCTCCCGCGCCTCGCCAACGACCTCCTCGACGTCGTTGACGCCGCCCTCGACGGCGGACTCCCCGCGCTCGACCTCCGCTGGAGCGGCGACTGCGCCGTCGGCGTCGTCCTCGCCTCCGGCGGCTACCCAGGCCCCTACGAAACCGGCTTCCCCATCAGCGGACTCCGCGAAGCCGCAGAGTCCGCTCTCGTCTTTCACGCCGGAACCGCCAGCCGCGCCGCATCGCCCAACCACGACCAAGCCGCCAACCCCGACGCAACCGACATTCGCGCCGCAACCGACATTCGCGCCGCGCCGCCCGTCTCCGACGGCGGGCGCGTCCTGACGCTCGTAGGCGTAGCCCCCACAATGGCCGGCGCCCGCGCCAAAGCCTACGCCGCCGCGAACGCCGCCGCCTTCCGCGGCAAGCAATTCCGCTCCGACATCGCCGCCTTCGCCGCGAGCGACTGCTAGGATCCCCCCGTCATTCCCGCATAGGCGGGAACCCAGCGGCGCGCAAGCGCCGGACGATGCGCGCAGCGCATCGTCTCCAAACCACCCCACGCGCCACGTCATTCCCGCGAAAGCGGGAACCTACTGGCCACGTCGTTCCCGCGAAGGCGGGAATCTCGCCCCCTTGTCCCGTCGTTCCCGCGCAGGCGGGAACCTCGCCCCCTGCCCCCATCCCCCCGCGCATGGGGCGGAACCTACCCGGCGGCGAAGCGTATAAACTAATCCCCGAATCCCCCACAGGAGAGAACCTATGCCCCTCGTAGGCGTCATCGTCGGAAGCGCGACCGACCAGCCCGTGATGGAGGACACGCTCAAAACCCTCGCCGACCTGGGCGTCGAGGCCGAACTCATCGTCGCGTCCGCCCATCGCAACCCGCGCAAAGTGCAGGACTACGTGGAGAGCGCCCCCGCGAGCGGCGTCGAGGTGTTCATCGCCGCCGCCGGAGGCGCCGCCGCGCTCCCAGGCGTGGTCGCATCCCTCACGACGCTCCCCGTCATCGGCGTCCCCATCGCCTCCAGCGAACTCGGCGGCGTCGACGCTCTCTACTCCATCGTCCAAATGCCCCCGGGCATCCCCGTCGCGACGGTCGCCGTCGGCGCGTGGGGCGCCCGAAACGCCGCCCTCCTCGCCGCCCAAATCCTCGGCCTCAAATATGCTAGGATAAGGGATGCGGTGGAGTCGCAGCGCGAACGCCTCCGCCAGCGCTAACCGAGGCCCTCCTCCCTGCCGATGATCATCCTCACGGACTTCGACGACACCGCCGCCGTCCAAAACGTCGGCAGGATGCTCTTGGAGCGCTTCCAGCCCGACGCCGCTCCCGGCGTCGTCCCCTGGCGCGCCATCCTCCAACGCTACGCCGACGGCGAAATATCGCTCGCCGAATACCAGGAAATCGCCTTCCGCCAAATGACCGCCCCCGTCGCCGAGCAGACCGCCTACGTCCGCGCCAACGCGCAACTCCGCCCCGGCTTCGCCGAACTCGCCGAATGGTGCGCGGCCAACGACGTCCCCCTCGAGGTCGTCAGCCACGGCCTCGACTATTACGTCGGCGCACTCCTCGACGAACAGCGCGTCAGCGTCCCCTTTCACTGCGTCCGAACGAGCGGCGCCGACGGCAAAACCTTCGAGTATTCCTTCGCCGACCCCGACTGCGCCTGGTTCCCCGGCAACTGCAAGTGCAAGGCCGTCGAGCGCTGCAAGCGCGGCGGCGAGCGCGTCGTCTACGCCGGCGACGGGCGCTCCGACGCTTGCCCCGCGATGCGCGCCGACTTCGTGTTCGCCCGCGAGCCCCTCGCCGGCGTCTGCCGCGAGCGCGGCGTCCCCCACGCCCTCCTCACCGACTTTCACGCCGTGCTCGCCTACGCCAAAGCGCGCGCCGAGGCCGGCCGATGATTGACCGCTACTCCCGCGAGCCGATGAAGCGCATCTGGTCCGACGAAGGCAAGCACGACCGCTGGCTCGCCGTCGAAATCGCCGTCTGCGAAGCCTGGACCCGGCTCGGCGTCGTCCCCCCCGAGGATATGGCGCGCATCCGCCAAGCCTCGTGGAGCGCCGCCGCGCTGGAAGCCAAGTTCGCGGAGACCCGCCACGACGTCACCGCCTTCCTCCACTCCGTAACCTCCGGCCTCGGGCCGGAAGGCCGCTGGGTGCACTACGGCCTCACCTCCAACGACGTCTGGGACACCGCCACCGGCCTCCAGATCCGCGACGCATCCGCCATCCTCCTCGAAGGCGTGGACGCGCTCATCGAAACGCTCGCCGAACGCGCCGTCAAGCACAAGAACACGCTGATGATGGGCCGCACGCACGGCGTCCACGCCGAACCCACAACGTTCGGCCTCAAACTCGCCCTGTGGCGCGAGGAGATGCGCCGCAACCGCGAACGCCTGCGAAGCGCCGCCGCCGAAGCCGCCGTCGGCAAAATCTCCGGCGTCGTCGGAACCCACGCCTCCGTCCCCCTGGAGATCGAGGTCTACGCCTGCGAAGCGCTCGCCATTCCCTACGCTCCGCTCTCCAACCAAATCGTCCAGCGCGACCGCCACGCCCACTTTATGACCACCCTCGCCGTCGTCGCCGCGTCTTTGGAAAAATTCGCAACCGAGATCCGCGGGCTGCAGCGCACCGAAATCCACGAAGTCGAAGAGCCCTTCGGCGAAGGCCAAACCGGCTCCTCCGCGATGCCCCACAAACGCAACCCCGACCTCTCCGAGCGCGTCTGCGGCCTCGCCCGCCTCATCCGAGGCAACGCCATCGCCGCGCTGGAGAACGTCGCCCTCTGGCACGAACGCGACATCTCCCACTCCTCCGCCGAGCGCGTCATCCTCCCCGACTCCTGCGCCGCGCTCGACTACATCCTCGATCTGTTCAACGGCGTAATGCGCGGCCTGCGCGTCTTCCCCGAACGAATGATGGCCAACATCGAGTCCACGCGCGGCCTCGTCTTCTCCCAGCGCGTCCTCCTCGCCCTCGTGGAAGCCGGAGCGCCCCGCGAAACCGCCTACCGCCTCGCCCAGCGCCACGCCGCCGCCGCATGGGAGAACGGCGCCGACTTCCGCGAAAGCGTCGCCGCCGACCCCGACGCCCAAGCCCAACTCAGCGGCGCCCAAATCGCCGCCCTCTTCGACTACGCTTACTACACCGCGAACGTCGACGCCCTCTTCCGGCGCGTCGGCCTCGCGGACCGCGCCGGCCTCGCGGACCGCGCCGGCCTCGCGGACAAGGAGACCTCCAATGCCGTTGCTTGACACGCCGCTTCCCAACCGCCTCTACCGGGGCAAAGTCCGCGACACCTACGACCTCGGCGGCGGCCTGCTCCTGATGGTCGCCACCGACCGCATCTCCGCCTTCGACGTCGTCCTCCCCAACGGCGTGCCCGACAAAGGCCGCGTCCTCTCCCTCCTCTCCAAATTCTGGTTCGAGCAAACGCGCGAAATCGTCCCCAACCACTTCGTCGCGCTCGCCGACGACCCCGGCGCGCTGGGGTCGCTCGCCGGCCACCCCGTGATCCAAAGCCTTCCGACCGAGGTCGCGCGGCAAGCGATGGTCGTCCAACGCGCCGAGCGCATCGACGCCGAATGCGTCGTCCGCGCCTACCTCACCGGCTCCGCCCTCGCCGACTACAACGCGACCGGAACGGTCTTCGGCGAGCCGATGCCCCCCGGCCTCGTGGACGGCAGCAAGTTCCCCGGCCTAATGTTCACGCCCACGACGAAAGCGGAGGTCGGCCACGACGAGCCGCTGACCGCAGAGGAACTCGCCGGCCTCGTCGGCGCCGATACGGCCGAGACGCTCCGCAGCCTCTCGTTCGCCGTCTTCCAGCGCGCCCACGACATCGCCGCCGAGCGCGGCATCATCATCGCCGACACGAAATTCGAGTTCGGCGTCCGCGACGGCGAAATCATCCTCATAGATGAAGTTCTCACCCCCGACTCCAGCCGGTTCTGGGACGCCGAAGGCTACGCCCCGGGCAAGTCGCAGCCCAATTTCGACAAGCAATTCGTCCGCGACTGGCTCCTCACGCAAAAAGACTGGAACCGAACCCCGCCCGCCCCATCCCTCCCCGACGACATCGTCCAAAAGACGACCGAACGCTACTGGGAAGCCTACCGCCGCCTCGCCGGAGACAACTGAGCCCCGAACGGCGTTCGCGCCGCCTGCCCGCGCAACCAAGCCCAACGCAGAAAACTCGCTCCCCCCGAACGAGAGCGAATGAGAGCGCAACCATGACCACCGACAACAACGAAAAGCAGCCCAACTCCGACAGCGCCGCCCAGCGCGCCGCAGACGACCGTCGCGGCCCCTCGCGCCGCACCGCATCCCGCGAAGAGCGCCGGAATCGCGCCGCGTCCCGCCGCGCCCGCAAACGCCGCTTCTATATGGCCGGCGGCCTCGTCATCGCGCTCGCCCTCATCGCCGGCCTCGCGCTGCCCTCGTTCGGCATCGTCAACCAGACGACGGACGTGCCCCAGGCGGAGCCGCGCGCCGGAACGCAACTCGCCGTTCAGGACGGCGGCACGCTCGCGCCGGGCGAGACCGCGCAGTACGACACGGACCCCCCAACCTCCGGCCCCAGTTGGGTGGAGGGCGCGCCCTGGGGCGTCAACGCGGAGCAGCAGCCCAACGAGGCCGTCGTCCGCAACCTCCGCAACGGCGCAATCGTTTTCAACTACGCCCTCTCCGACGAGGCCGCCGTCGCTGATCTGCAGTCTTTCGTCGAGGGGCTCGCCAACTACCCCGACTGCTACGTAATGCAGCCGCACTCCGCCGTCCCTGAGGGCAGCGTCTCCCTCGCCGCCTGGGGCTGGACGGACACCGTCGCGCCGGACGCCGTCGCCGCGATGCAAGCCTTTGTGGACGACCACCGCGCCAACGGCCCCGGCTCTATGGCGCGGGCCGCCAACGCCAATATGCAATTTATCGTGGACCACCTCCCCTACGGCCCGGCCACCGTGGGCGACTGCAGCACCGGGAGCGCGCCGTGACGCGGCGCTCGAAGTCGCGCGTAACGCCCCTCTGTCCCGTCATTCCCGCCTACGCGGGAATCCAGTCGGCGCGCAAGCGCCCTTGCCACGTCGTTCCCGCGCAGGCAGGAAGCCAGTCGGCGCGCAAGCGCCCCTTGCCACGTCATTCCCGCGTAGGCGGGAATCCAGTCGGCGCGCAAGCGCCCCCATGCCCCGTCATTCCCGCGTAGGCGGGAATCCAGTCGGCGCGCAAGCGCCCCCATGCCCCGTCATTCCCGCGTAGGCGGGAATCCAGTCGGCGCGCAAGCGCCCCTTGCCCCGTCATTCCCGCGTAGGCGGGAATCTCGCCCCTTGTTGCGCGAGGAATCCCGTGCAGGCTAATATGCAAGGCGGGAGACCTGCGCCAATGACAACGAAACCGAAACCGTTCGCGCCGCCGTTCGAGGAATGGCTCGACAAGGAGCCGCCTCATGAGACGCATCTCGCCAACAGCCGGCGGCTGCAAGCCCGCTCGGGCCGGACGCTGCGGGAAGGAGAGTGGCTGACCTCCTCGGAAGAAATTTGGGGCGCAGCCGCGCACGCCGTGAAGGCCGCCGCGCGCCGCAGGGGGTGGCCCCACCACTCCCACTTCGCGCTGGGGCATATCGCGGACTATGTGGGGCAGTGCGTCGGCAACGACGACGTCGGCCTGCTCTTCAACGCGATGGAGACCTTGCATCGGAACTTCTACGACGATCGCCTCTCCCCCACGCAAATCGCCACGGCGCGGATGCGCCTCCGCCGTTTCCTCGCGCTCTTCCGGGAGGCGGACAAAGCGATCCCCGACGAGGCGGAGCCTCCGACCGACCGAGCCTACCGCCGAGACGCCGCCGCCTACCTATCCAAGTTCCACCAACGCGCCCCCGCCCGGCACTAGCATACGCGGATGAAATGGCCTCTGCCTCTTGACCTCGCCCCCTCTCTCCGTCGTTCCCGCGCAGGCGGGAATCCAGCCCTTTGTCCCGTCATTCCCGCGTAGGCGGGAATCTCGCCCCCCGTCCGCAAGCGCGCGCTTGCTATTTTCCGCCGTATGCAGGTACGATGAGCGCTATGGAAGACTACCTCCGGCAATACGGATTCGTCCTAATGCTCTCCGTCGTCGCGGTCGCCTTGCCGGGCGGCGTGCTGCTGCTTTCGCAGTTGAGCGCGAAGATCAAAGCCCGCCCGTTCCGGCCCAACCCGCTCAAGCAAATGCCCTACGAGTGCGGCATGGAGCCGGAGCGCGGACGCTGGGAGCGGTTCAACGTCCGCTACTACCGCTTCGCCATCCTCTTCCTGCTGTTCGACGTCGAGGTCGTGTTCCTCTTCCCCTGGGCGTCGCAGGCGAGCGCGCTGGGCTGGGCCGCGTTCGGCGCCGTGCTCTTCTTCACCGCCGTAATGGTCATCGGTTGGGGCTACGAGTGGAAGCGCGGCGGAATGGAGTGGGACGAAACGCTGCCCGCCGCGTCCGCCCCGCCGAATTAAGCGCCCTCGGACGCGCCCCGTCGTCCCGCCCCCCGCGCTCCTTCATCCCCCCTGCCCCCGTCATTCCCGCGAAGGCGGGAATCTCGCCCCCCTCGCCTCGCCCTCCCCGCGCAGCGCATCGTCCCCAATGTAATCGTCATTCCCGCCCCCTGCCCTCGCCCTCCCCGCGAAGGCGGGAATCTCGCCCCCAAGCCTTCCGAAGGCCGCGCGGCGCCTGCTACAATGCCCTCCCTACTTCCTCCTCCGCTGCGAGGCGCGAATGTCCGTCAAAATAGGCTTGTCCGGCGCGTCGGTTATGGCGAAGCAAGGGCGCGAGTCGTTTCTGCGCTACGTGGACGCCGCCGAGCAACTCGGATGGGACTCCGTATGGTTCTCCGACCGCATCGTCGGGCCCGTCTGGCGAATGGACCCCATCGCCGGAATGGCGATGGTCGCCGGGCGGACGGAGAAGCTGAAGTTCGGCACAGGCGTGCTGCTGATGTCTATGCGGAGCCCGGTGACCGCGGCCCGCGAACTCGCGACCATAGACCTCCTCTCCAACGGGCGCCTCGTGCTCGGCGTGGGCGTCGGGCAGGAGTCGCCCGCCGAATACGAGGCGATGGGCGTCCGCAAGAGCGACCGGGGGCGCAGGCTCGACGAGGCGATCATCGTGATGCGGCGCCTCTGGACGGAGGAGCGCGTCACCTACGAGAGCGCGTTTCTGAAACTCACGGACGCGGGCATCGGCGTGCGCCCCAAGCAGGCGAACATTCCCATCTGGATCGGCAGCAGGTCGGAGGCGGGGCTCCGCCGGACCGGGCGGCTCGGCGACGGCTGGCTGCCCACGCAACTCACGCCGGAGGAGGTCGCGGCGGGCGTCGCGCGCATCAAGGAGCACGCCGCCGAGGCCGGCCGGGCCATCCCCGACGACCACTTCGGCCTGCAGATCAGCAGTTATCTCGTGGAGCGCGGAAGCGTCCCCGATTACGTCAAGGAGCGCCATCTGCTGAACCGCCGCCCGGGCGTCGCGCCGGAGCGCATCAACCTGCTGGGGACGCCGGACGAAGTTATGGCGCGTATGCGCGAGTACGTGGACGCGGGGGCGACGAAATTCGTCTTCAATCCGGCGTGCGGGGCGGACGAAATGCCGGATCAGATGCGTCTGCAAGCGGAGGCCATCGTCCAACCCTTTCACCGCAAACTCGTTCCGCTGGGCGCGCAGGCGGGCTGACGCCTTCCTCTACACCCTCCCTGCGCGCGTCAGCCGTTCCGTGTTCGCCGTTCTTATGCCGCGCCTGCGAAGAAGAGTTCCTCGGGTGCGAAGCGGCGGCTAATGAGGCCGAGATCAGCGGCGTAGCGGATGATCGTCTCCACCGCCGCGCGGTTGTTCTCCAAGCCGTTCCGATGGGGGAAGAGGCCGTTCTTTCGCAGCCAGCCGATGGGCAGGCCCATATGCTCGTCGTCGTCCCGGGCGTTGGCGTCGTAGAGGCGGCGCGCCTCGCCGCAAGCGTCAACGATGGCCTGCGCGAGCCCGGGGTTAGCCTCGAGCGCCGCGCTCTTGGCGGCGAGCATCACGTTGACCGGGAAGACGCCGGTTCGCCGGTGGTAGGTCAGCGCGGCTTCGAGCGGATCGTCGAAGAGCAGGGCGCGGGAGCCGCCCAGCGGCGGGCCGGAGCGGTCGAAGAAAACGGCGTCGAGCGCGCCGCTTTCCAATTCGTCTTGCTGGGCGCCGCCTTTGCTAATCGAAAACCGCGGGTCGCGGGGGTAGTCCACGCTCATCAGGGAGTTCGGCTCCGCCTCGACCCAGTGGATTTTCGTCAGGTCCACGCCGTAGACGTCGGCGATGGCGCCGCGCATCCACGTTCCGGGGTTGAATCCCCAGCCGCGCACGCCGACGCGCTTGCCCTCCAAATCGTTCGGGGAGGCGATTCCGGCCACGGCGTTGACCTGCCCGCCTACGTGGGGGAAGGAGACGTCGGGGAACACGGGAAGGCCGGTGAGCGGACAGCCCCGGTCAAGGGCGATGAGGAAGTTGGTCATCGGCACGACCATCACGTCGTAGGGCGGGTCGGTGAAGAGTTGGGCGTAGACCGCCGCCGAGCCGCTCTCCGGCCAAACGATTTGGACGTCGAAGCCCTGGACGTTGACCGCCCCGTTGGCGAGATGTTCGGCGGCGTATTCGTGATCGGCCATCAGCGTGATCGGCATTGCGTTTACTCCGGTATGGGGTAGCCGTCCGACCGGCAGTCGGTTCCGCCGGAGCGGACGCCCCGCTCGTGGTCTATCGCTATCAGTTGCACCGCGCCGGGGGTGCCGACGGCGGGGTAGGCGGTTACGTCGTGCCCGCGCTCCCGCAGCGCCTGCTTCGTTTCCTCGTCGAATTCCTCCTCCATCCGCAAGACCACCGGCTCGTCTATCGTCCGAGGGTCGGCGCTGGGGAAGTGCGCCCATCGCGGGGCGTCGGCGGCCTGCTGGACGTCCATGCCATGGTCGAGGACGTTGGCTATGGCCTGCGCGTTCCATTGGGGCTGGTTGTCGCCGCCCGGGGTGCCGCCCACGAGGATGGGCTTGCCGTCCGCGAAGACCATATAGGCGTGAATGGTGTTGATCGTGCGCTTGCCCGGGGCGACGACGTTGACGTGGCCTTCGTCCAGGTAGAAGCCGCGGCCGGCGCGGTCGTTGAGGAGGACGCCGGTGTCGCCGGCGACGAATCCGCTGCCGAAGTAGACGGAGAGGCTGTGAATGAAGGAGACGGCGTTGCCTTCCCTGTCCACGACGTTGAAGTAGGAGGTGCTGGGGGACGGCGCGGCGGAGTGGGCGAGTTCCCCGGCCCGGACGACGTTCTTCGCCGTGCGCTCCGGGTCGATCAGTTTGCGCCGCTCCGCCGCGTACTCCGGCGAGAGCAGTTCGTCCAGCGGAACGCGCACGAATTCCGGGTCGCCGAGGTAGGCGAGCCGGTCGGCGAACGCGAGGCGCTTCGCTTCGACCATCGTATGGATGCAAGCGGGAGTGTTGTGGCCGAGCGCGGCGAGGTCGAAGCCGTCGAGCAGGCTCAGCAACTCCAGCGTGAGCGCTCCTTGCGAGGGCAGGCCGGTCGCGTGGACGGCATGCCCGCGGTAGCGGACGGAGGGCGGGTCGTCGTAGAGCGCGGTTCGCTGCGCGGCGAGGTCGGATTCGGTGATGAGCCCGCCGGCTTCCTGCACGGCTTCGGCGATTTCCCTGCCCAGCGCGCCTTCGTAGAACTCGTCTGGGCCGTTGTCGGCGATGCGGCAGAGGGAGCGGGCGAGGTTCGGCTGCGCGAGCACGTCGCCGACGCGGTAGGCCGATCCGTCGGGCTTGATGAACGTTCGGGCGGCGGCGGGATGCTTGGCGACCTTGTCGTAGTGGTTGGTGAAGTAACTCGCGGCGCGCGGGGGCAAGGGAAACCCCTCTTCGGCGAGTTCGACGGCGGGCTCGATGAGGGAGGCGAGGGAGCGGGAGCCGAAGTTGTCGAGGATCGTCTGCCATGCGCGGACTTCGCCGGGGACGGCGGGGGTGAGGGGGCCGTCGAAGGGCATTTTGACGTAGCCGCGGCTGACGAAGTAGTCGCGGGTCGCGCCCATCGGCGCCCGGCCGGATCCGGAGACGCCGTAGAGTTTGCCGGATGCGGCGTGATAGAGGAGGGCGAAGACTTCGCCGCCTATGCCGCACATCATTGGGAGCGTGACGGACTCCGCGGCCGCGACGGCGACGGCGGCGTCGAAGGCGTTGCCGCCCTCGCGGAGCGCGCGCGCGCCGGCTGCGCCCGCCTGCGGCGACGCGGAGCCCACGAGGCCGCGCGTCGTGTAGACGGGGCTGTGCGACTTGCTGATTAGAGCGCTCACGGCGGCTCACCTCTCGGCGTTCGGATTCCGGCAAGCGGCATCTTATGCCTTGCGCCGCCGTTCGGCAACACGAGGAGGCGAGGCTCTCGCCCCCAGCGTCCCGCCTGCCCCCATGGTCGTCATTCCCGCGTAGGCGGGAATCTCGCCCCCGTCGCGCCCCGGCGGGGAGCCGCATGCGCGTGAGGCGCTCCCAGTAGGTTCCCGCCTACGCGGGAACGACGGGGATGGGGAGCGATCCGCAGGTAGGTCGCGTTGGCGCGCAGGCGCGCCTTATCCCCGCAGGTCGCTGCGGGGCGGGGCGTCGCCGGGGTCTTGAGGGACGGCTTCTATCGCGCGCTCGAGGGCGGCGACTTCCGCGAACTCCTCGTCCAGCAGTTTGTAGCAGCGCTCCACGTAGAGTTGCGCGAGGCGCGCGCCGCCGCCCGACGAATCGCCCGCCGCCTTGCGGACGCGCTCTCCCCAGTAGTGGTCGGGCAGCGTTCGGGCCAACGCATCAAGCGATGCGTCCGTCTCGCCCGCGAGCGCCTTGTCCTGCGATTCGAGCGCGAACCGCATCGTTCCGACCAGTTTGGAGAGTTCGGCGAGGCGGTCGCGGTCGCTCATCAGTTCGTAGAGGACGTGCTGCACGCTTCCGCCCGAATCGGCGGGGCCCTCAATTCGCGGAGGCGCGGACGCCGCCGCAGGCGCCGCGTCCACGCGGCTCCGGTAGAGCGACTCGTACTCGCTCAGCGCTTCGGCGGTTTGGCGCATCGCGGCTTGCATATCGCCGAGGACGACGTCGCCGCCCCAGAGCATGTCGTCGCCGCGAACTTCAGCGAGCCGCCGCAGGGGCTCCACGGTCTCCACGCTCTCGGGGATGGGCGGCGCGGCGAACGAGCCTCCGCCTTCGGCGAGCATTTCGCCCGCGAGCGTTCCGAGTTGCGCGGCGAGCATCGGCGGGAGGTACTTGCTCACGTCCATCTTCACGGGCAGGAGCACGAGGTAGGTGGCGAGCAGCCCCGTTGACGGGCTGCCGAAATAGAGCATCGCGTGCCCGCGCGGGCGGGACGGGTCGCCGATCTCGAACGTGAGCGCCAGAGCGGGCCTCCTTTCGCGCCGCCCGTTCGCTGGGAGGCGAGATTCCCGCCTACGCGGGAATGACGGTAGTGTCAGGCGAGGCCGATTTCGCGCTCCGTAGCCGTGAGCGCTTGCTCGAAGATCGCCGTCATATCGTCCACTTCCTCCTCGCTGACGGTGAGCGGGGGCGCGAAGAACGCCTGCTTCCCCGCGCGAATATGCAGCCCGCCCTGGTCGAGGCGCCGGGCCAGCGTCTCGACCGCGCCCGGCGTGTCCGCCAGCGGGGTCTTGGCTTGCTTGTCGGAGACGAGTTCCACGGCGCACATCAGGCCGAGCCCGCGAACGTCGCCCACTGCGGGATGCTCGCGCATCGCCTCTAGGCGCTCCAGCAGCCGCTTGCCCAGGCGCTCGCTCGCGCCGACCAGATCCTCGCGCTCCATAATCGCCGCGTTCGCCAGCCCCGCCGCGCCGCCGGCCGGGTGTCCGCCGTAGGTGATGCCATGCTTGTACGTCTTCTCCGGCCCGCCCTTGAACTCCTCGAACACCGCGTCCCGAGCGACGCACGCCCCGACGGGGAAGTAGCCGCTCGTGATGCCTTTGGCCATCGTCATCAGGTCGGGGGTCACGCCCCAATGCTCCATTCCGAACCATCTGCCGGTGCGTCCCCAGCCCGTGATCACCTCGTCGGCGATGAGGAGCGCGCCGTGCCGGTCGCAGATATCGCGGAGCGCCGGCCAGTACTCCGGCGCGGGCACGGCGACGCCCGCCGAGAAGGAGACGGGCTCGGCGATGACGGCGGCCACCGTCTCCGGCCCTTCCTCGATGATGATCTCCTCCACGGCCTCGGCGCACCGGAGGCTGAACTCCGACAGCGAGAGCGATTCGTCGGCGCGGCGGTAGTACGCGGGCTGCGGCGCGAGGCGGAAGTTGTCGGGCAGAATGGCGTCGTATTCGCTTCTGCCCAGCGCGGGCGAGGTCGAGACGCTCAGCGCGCCGCGCGTCGTGCCGTGATACGAGCCCTCGCGTCCGATGAACTTGCGCCGGTTCGGCTCGCCCCGGTTGTAGTGGTAGCGGTAGGCGATCTTCAGCGCGGTTTCGACGGCCTCCGAGCCGCCGCTCGTGAAGTAGACGCGGTTAAGGTCGCCCGGCGTCAGGGATGCGACTTTGGCCGCGAACCGCGCGACCGGCTCCGAGCCGTACTTGAACGTGTTGGCGTAGTGCAGCCTGCCCAACTGCTCGGCGACGGCGTCCACGATTTCGCGCCGCCCGTGCCCGACGTTGACCAGCATCAGCCCGGCCATGCCGTCGTAGCCCCAGCGCCCGTCCGCGCTCTTAATGCGAACGCCGTCGGCCTCGCTGAAGAAGGTCACGCCGTTCTCCGCGAGGTCGCTCCAGTCCTGCGTGGGCATCCACAGGTGGGCGAGCGCGGCTTCCTGGAGATCGTCTGGGCGTTCGGGGGGCATCGTCGTTCTCCTGTTCGCTTCCGGCGCCGGGCCTGCCGATGGCGCTTGCGGGGACAGGGTACCGCAGACGGGGCGTTTGCGAAAGGGGCGATGCGCTGCGTAGGCGCGGGAATCTCGCCCCCGGACATGGCGCACGCGCATCGTCTCCAAACCACCCCCACATGTCCCGTCATTCCCGCGTAGGCGGGAATCTCGCCCCCTGACGTGGCGCGTAGCGCCCCCCTTGTTCCGTCATTCCCGCGTAGGCGGGAATGACGCCCCCTGACGTGGCCCCTACGCGCCTCGTCTCCAAAGCGCCCCACGCGCCACGTCATTCCCGCGAAGCGGGAACCTACCCATCCCGCCCTCCCCGCGCACCCCCCCTGTTTCGTCATTCCCGCGCAGGCGGGAATCTCGCCCCCCGGACATGGCGCGCAGCGCATCGCCCCGCCCCCCTGCATCGCCATTCCCGCGCTATGCGCCGCCCGTGCTATACTGCCCGCAGACCTTGGCGAAGGCGCGAATATGACCACCGCAACGGCAACTCAGGCGGCAACGGCAACCCAAACCGGGCGCGAGACGGCGCGCGAACTCCTCACAGCGGACGACTTGCTGCGCCTCTCCTCCGAGGGCGTCCGCGGCGAATTGATCAGAGGAGCGTTGAGCGAAACGATGCCTACCGGACGCGAACACGGCCAAATCGTAGTGAAGTTGGTGTTGCGGCTGGGCAACTTCGTTGAGCCTCGGAAACTGGGCATCCTTACCGCCTCCGACTCCGGCGTTTGGCTGGAGCGCGACCCCGACACCGTCCGCGAGCCCGACGTCGCCTTCTTCTCAGCGGAGAAGGTTCCGCCGGACGAGCGCGTCACCGGCTACGCGGAAGTCGCCCCCGACCTCGTGGTCGAGATCGTCTCGCCGACCGACCGCCTCGTCGCCGTCAACGACAAGGCGCTGATGTGGCTGCGCTACGGCGTCCGCCTTGTGTGGGTCGTCCGCCCGGAGGAGCGCCTCGTCGACGTCCAGCGCGACGGCCATCCCGCTGTAACGCTCGATGAGAGCGGCGCGCTCGACGGCCTGGACGTCCTCCCTGGCTTCTCCTGCCCCGTCCGCGAGGTCTTTGAGGGGTAGGCGCCGCCCCCACAGTCCCGTCATTCCCGCGTAGGCGGGAATCTCGCCCCCTTGCCCGCCCTCCCCGCGTCCCGCCCCCTCCTCATCGTCATTCCCGCGTAGGCGGGAATCTCGCCCCCTGACGCGGCGCGCAGCGCATCGTCCCGCCCGTCCCGCCCCCCTCCTCCTCCCGTCATTCCCGCGTAGGCGGGAATCCCGCCCCCTGACGCGCCCCCCACCCTATCGTCCTATCGTCATTTCGCAGGCGCGAGCCCTCGCCCCGCCCTCGCATGCGACATCCGCCCCTTGCGCGTTCGCGCAGGCGCTTTCTACCCTGCGTCTTGCGCTATACTATGGCGCCAGGAGGCATGGCTATGACGACGCAGACCCCGCAAGCGCCGGAACGGGTCGAACGGATCGAGGAGCGCGTGAGCCGCTTGGAAGGCTCCTACGGGCAGGTGAGCGAACGCTTGGGCGACCTCGTCCATTCGGTCGACAGCATCCGCGTCGAGGTGGCCGCGCAGATGGCCGCGCAGTCGGCGGCGACGGAGGCGCTCCGCGTCGAGATGGCCACGCAGATAGCCGCGCAGTCGGCCGCGCAGTCGGCGGCGACGGAGGCGCTCCGCGCCGAGATGAACGCGAACCACGCGGCGCAGACGGCGGCGATGAAGGCGCAAGAGGAGAGCATCCGCGCCGAGATGAACGTGAGGTTCGCGGAGCAAACGGCGCATTTCAATAGCCGCTTCAACACGCTGATGATAGTCGCCGCGACGGTGCTCGTCGCCCAGTTCGGCGCGATCATCGGCGGAACCATCGCCATCCTGACGAGGATGTAGGCGCTATGGCGCTCCGCGCCGAGATGAACGCGAACCACGCGGAGCAGCGCGCGGCGATGGCCGCGCAGTCGGCGGCGCAGACGGCGGCGACGGAGGCGCTCCGCGCCGAGATGAACAGCCGGTTCAACGTGCTCATCGCCGTGCTCGTCGCGCAGTTCAGCGCCATCATCGGCGGCGCCATCGCCATCCTGACGAGGCTGTAGGCCACGCCCTGCCCGCGTAGGCGGGAACCTACCCCCCTCTTCATCGTCATTCCCGCGTAGGCGGGAATCTCGCCCCCTGACGAGGCTGTAGGCCACGCCCTGCCCGCCTCCCTCCTCCGTCATTCCCGCGTAGGCGGGAATCTCGCCCCCATCCTCCCCCCCTCCCCCCCCCCCCATCCCGCCCACGGAACGGGTTGCGTTCGGCGCGCCTTGTCTCTATCATTACGCGCGATGCCCCCATACCCTATAATTCGCCCATAATTCGCGCTGCCTACGCCTGCGAGGATAAACGCATGACTCACGCTTGGAGCCTCAGAAAAGCGCTCATCGCCGCCGTTGGGCTGGCCGCCGCGGCCGTCTTGGCCGTCACGCCGTCCTTCGCGCAGACGCCGACCGCGCCCGCCAAACCCGCAAGCCTCTCCGCGACCGCCTACTCCGGCTACATCACGCTGACCTGGCCGGACGTGACCGCGACGGACTCGTCCATCACGGGCTACCAGGTCTGCTGGAGCACGGGCCTTTGCAACAACAGTTGGGGCTCCACCATCGCCGTCGCCACCCTCACGTCCGCCGGCGGGTCGCTCTCCCACTACTTCGACGCCACCGGCCGAACGGTGGGAACCACCCACAATTTCCAGGTTCGCGCCGTCAACAGCACAGGGAACAGCGCCGCGTCGGACGTCGCCTCCGCGGCGCCTATCGCCGACTCCGGCCCCGAGTTCCTCCCGCCCGCCGTCGGCGCTCAGACGGTCACCGAAGGCGAGAGCATTGACATCGCTATGCCCCCGGTGCGCGGCGGCGACGCGCCTCTCGTCTACTCTATGGTCGTCACCAGTTCCTTGTCCACGGTGCTGAACGACATCGCCGGCATCGGGCTCGCGTTCGATTCGGCGACGGGCCGCATCACGAGCACTGCGGACGGCGCGGGCGGCTCCGACGGAGTGGCCGCCGACCTGACGTACTCCATCGTCGTGACCGTCACCGACAGCGACTTGGCGGGCGCCGACACGGACACGCAGTCGTTCACGCTCAGGATCGAGGACGACGAGCCGCCCGTTTTCAGTTCGACCGTTGCGGCTCAGACCTACCCGGAGTTGGTGGCGATCACGCCCCTCGACGTTCCTTCCTCGTCGGTTGGCAACGTCGAAAATGGCAACGGGACGCTGACCTACAGCGCCGCCGGCCTGCCTGACGGCCTCGTCATCAACCCGGCCGGCGTCATCTCCGGGACGCCCGCGGCGGTCGTCGCCGATACGCCGTCCAGCGTCACCGTGACCGTCACGGACGCGGACGGAGACACGGCGACCGCGACGTTCACCATCACCATCGAAAACACGCCCATCCCGGGCGTCGCCGCCGCCGGCCTGCAATTCGGCGTTCCTTCCGTCTTCGACCGCAGCCACGTCGAAGACCAGCAAATCTCGCCCGCAATCGCAATGCCCGCCCTCACCGGCGCCACCGGAGCGGTCACCTACACAATGGCCGTCCGCCAAGTCGGGCAAGCCGGCACGATCCCCGCGGCCACCGCCGGGCTTCAGATCGATTCGTCCACCGGCGCGGTCTCGACCACCTCCGACGGCCTCGGCGGAGCGGTCGGCATCACCACGAACCTCACGTACAACATCACGGTCACCGCGACCGACAGCTCCGCCACGCCAAAGACCGCCACCCAAACGTTCGCCATCGCCGTCCAAAACGACGTCTTGCCCACTATCGGCTCGATCAGCGCCCAAACCTACACCGCGGGCCACGGCGGCCACCCCGACCTCGTCTTGCCCGCGGCGACCGCAGGCAACACGCCCATCTCCTACAGCGTCTCCGGCCTTCCCGACGGATTGACCTACAAAGCCGCCGCCCCGGGCGACGGCGGGCGCATCGCCATCGGCGACGGCACGACTATGGCCGCCGCGACGACGGTCACGCTGACCGCCACCGACGCCGACGGCGACTCAGCCACGTCGTCGTTCACCATCACCATCACGGCGTCCTCGGGCCCCTCCTTCGGCTCAGCGTCCGTGGACAACGGGCGCTACGTGAAGCATAAGCGAGTCGCCAACTCCAATCTCCCCGCGGCGACCGGCGGCACGGGAACAATCACCTACAGCGTCAGCACAAACCTCTCCGCCAGCAACTTCGCAGGCGGGACCCTCCCCAACCGCGAAGTCGCAGGCAAACTGCCCCTCGGCTTATCCTTCTACCAGCCCACCCGCAGATGGGGCGGCATCCCCGAAAACGCTTTCTCCGACGTCACCGTCACCTACACCGCCACCGACGCCAACGGCTTCTCCGACTCCCTGACGTTCACCATCAACGCCGCGGAAATCATCCTCTCCTCCGGCGGACTCGGCATCCTCGAGGGAACCGAAGGCTCCTACACGGTCAAACTCGGCTCCCGGCCCTCCTCCAGCGTCTCGATCGCCGTCGCCAAAACCTCCGGCACGTCCGCCGACTTCCAACTCCGCTCCTCCGCCGGCGGAACCAACGCGAACTCCCTCACCCTCACGTTCACCACGTCCAACTGGAACTCTCCCCAAACCGTCTACCTCTTCGCCGCCCAAGACACCGACGCAAACGAAGCGAACGACACCGGCGCCCTCACCCACACCGCGTCCGCCTCCAGCGGCAACTACAGCGGCGCCGTCCCCGCGCACCCATTCCACATTATGGCCGGCGACGACGACGTGAAAAGTTTCGTCCTCAACCCTCCCCACCTGCTCATTCCCGAAACCGCGTCTTGGGCCGACGGCTACGCCTCCTACACGATAAGGCTCACCCAAGAGCCCCTCAGCCGCGTGCAGGCGGTCCCCTCCCACGTGCGCTCGGGCCGATACTATCTCAACCTTATTCGCAACAGGCAGAGCGACGGCTTGGGCAACGCCGACGGCAGAATATCGCAACTCCGCCCTGCGGAACCCACCGCGACGCCCCCCAAGGCAGCGACTTGGCACATCCCGCAGCCCTCCTACGTGAGGGCCCCCGTCACTCGGGTGATTGAATTTGCGGGCGGCACCTACAACGAGCCGACTTTCCCTTACGAGGTAATCTCAAACGCTCCGGACGTCATCAGCCACGACTTTCGATCAAGCGCTGAAGCCCTTGTACAGGGTGGCTCGCCGTACTCGGGCTCACCCCGCGCGCCTCTCCTGTGGAGCCGGTTGCAATCGTTCCTCTACGCGGTTATCCCCTCCACGACGACGATAAACCTTGCCTCGGGAGCGACGACGGCCACGTACACCGTTCGCCTATCGTCGACAATGCGGGATCCGGGCGTAGATGCCAGGTCAGGCGACCAGATCGCAGTCACGCCGTACGCCCCGGGGCTCTCGTTCAGCCCCAGTTTCCAAACTTTCAATGGACCCAACGAGACCACCGCGCTGCGCTTCAACGTCACCGTGACGGATGCGTCGCTCCAAACAACCACGATCGTCCATCGAACGCGCAACATCCGCCCGACAATAGGGGACGTCACCTTCGGCGAAGGCTACCATCAGAGGCAACTCGCCGCAGGCGACATCACCCTCACGATCGGCGCCGCCTCCCCCGGCGTCACGCTCGACGCCGACGTCAGCACAACCTCGACCGCCGAGCCCGGCCCCCTCGACCTCGACGAAGGCGCGACCGCCCAGTTCTCCCTCGTCCTCGACTCCGAGCCCGCGAACGACGTGACGGCCAGCCTCTCGCTCCCCGCATCGTCCGGCGCCCAATTCGTCGCCTACCCCCAATCCGGCGCCCAAGCCCGGTCGGACTCCCTCTCCCTCGTGTTCACCCCCGCCAACTGGAACTCCGCCCAAACCGTGACGCTCTTCGGAACCGAAGACGCCGACTCGAACTCAGCGGCGCCCGAAATCGCCATCGCGTTCACGAGCAGCGTCGACGCGGACTACCAAGCCCTCTCCTCCGAGACGCTGACGGTGAACGTCGCCGACGCCCAAGTCGCCGGCGTCGGGCGCTCCCCCGCCGCCCTCGCGATTAACGAAGGCGAAACCGGCTACTACACCATCAGCCTGCTCTCCCAGCCCTCCGACCCCAACGTCGTGACCCCCCAGTGCACTGCCGCCCCCCCCGCGTGCGACGGCCTAACTTTCAACCCCTCATCCCTCACCTTCAACTCGACCAACTGGGCCGCCGAGCAGCGCGTCGCAGTGACCGCCGCCGACGACGACAGAGAAAACGCCGCGACCCGAACCGCCTCCGTCACCCACACGCTCACCGCAGGCGTCCCAATCGCCACCGACGTCGTCGTGACCGTGACGATCGCCGAGGACGACGCCGCCGGCCTAACCTTCAACGTCGACTCGCTCGCCGTCCCCGAAGGCGCCGAAGCGTCCTACACGATCAAACTCGCATCCCAGCCCCAGGCGACCGCCACGGACATCCGCGTGACGCCCACCGCCACCGGCCTAACCTTCAACACGATGTCCGACGGATCAGGCGCCGCCTTCCTCGACTTCGATTCGATGAACTGGGACACGGCGCAGACCATCTACGCGGACGCCGCGGCGGACGACGACACCGCCGACGTCGCAGGCAATATCTCCCACACCGTCGCCGTGACGGGCACGGATGCGAACTACGCCGCCTTTACGGGGGCGGACGCGCCTACCCTCGCTTACGTTATCGCCGACGACGACGCGGTCGGCGTCCTCGCCTTCGACTCCTCCGACGCCGCCGTCACCGCGCAGACATCCCTGCCCGTCACGGAACAAGCGACGACCGCCGCCGCCGGCGCCGCGATCTACAAGGTCAGGCTGGGCGCGCCGCCCGCCACCGGCGCCACCGTGGCCGTCACCCCCATCATCGCGTCGTCTCAAACGGACGGAGCCGTCTCCTTCTACGCGTCGGACTGCACGACCCCGCGAGCGGGGGTCGGTTTCACGTCGGGCGACTGGGCGACGCCGCAGACGTTCTGCGTCCGGGTCGGCGCGGACGCGAACACGGACAGCAACGAGCGGATCGTCATCCGGCACCGCACCTCCGTCACCGTCGCCACTGACAACAACTACGCCCGGGTCGTCAACTACGCCCAGGTCGCGCTGAGCACGAGAGACGACGACCGGCCGGGCGTCGCGTTCACCCCGGCCACCCTGGTCGCGGATCCTCCCGTCGCCCTGGAAGTGCCCGAAGACGATGGCGCCGGCGCGGCGGAGACGAAGGACTACACCGTCGTCCTCACCTATGCGCCCGCCAGCACGGTCACCGTCGACCTCTCCTTCGTCAACCCCAGCAGCGGCGCGAACTTCGAGTTCGTGGATGCAGGCCCGCCTGTCGTGACCACGGCGACGCGCTCGCTCACCTTCACCCGCGACGCGCCGACGTCCTCCGACCCGGCGGGCGCCACGCAGTGGAACGCCCCGCAGACGATCACCGTCCGCGCCGCCAACGACGACGACGCCGTCGAGGAAACCGCCGAAATCAACCACGACTTCAGCGAAGTCAGCACGTCCGGATTGACGTACAACGGCCTTGACGACGTGAAGATCAAACTCGCCGTCGCCGAAAGCGACGCCAACGGCGTCACGCTTTCGGCCAACGCCATCACGCTGGTCGAGGAAAGTTCCGGAACCTACACCATCGTCCTCGACGCCCAACCCACGGGGCCGGTCACAGTCACAGCGACCGCCCCCACGGGAACCGGCCTCTCCTTCACCCAGGGGCGGGAACTCTTGACCACGAGCGTCGGCTTCACCGCGTCCAACTGGAACAGCCCGAAGACGGTCACCGTCTACGGACTGGACGACGCCGACAGCGCGAACAGCGGAGGGCAAATCACGCACGCCGTCAGCGGCGCCAACTACGCCGGCCTCACCGTCGGCGCCGTCGACGCGACCATCACGGACAACGACACGCCCGGCCTGACGTTCCTCGACGCGGCGGGCAACGCCGTCGCCCTCCGCCCCGGCTTCATCGTCGACGAGGGCCCGCTCGTCGTCGCGTACCGCGTTCGGCTGAACACCGAGCCGTCCGCCAACGTCACGGTAAATCTGGATCTGAATGTCCAAATCGAGGACATCCGGTTCGTGACGGACGCAGGCCCGCCCGTCGCCATCGCGGCGACGCACTCGCTCACGTTCACCAACGACGCGCCGGACGCGGACGAACGCGCGGCGGGCGCGACGTTGTGGAGCGTGCCGCAGACCGTCACGGTCTCGTACGCTGACGCCGACGCCTACGACGAGGGCAGCGTCGCCAGCACCCCCGGCTACGTCCGCCATCGAACCTCCTCCGGCGACAACGACTACAACAACCTGTCGTTGCTCCTCGAGTTCAGCAGCAGGGACCGTCCGGCCGTCTCGGCGGCGGCGATCTCCTCCTCGCCCGGGACCACCGCCTCCGGCGACCCGAACCTCGACACGTACACGCGCGGCGAGCGCATCACGGCGACCGTGACGTACAACCGCAGCGTCGTGGTGACGGGCGCTCCGCGCTTGGCGATTCGCGTCGGAAGCGCGACCCGCATCGCGGAGTACGAGACGCCGTCGGACCCGACCGCCGCCGTGACGGCGCTCAAGTTCAACTACGACGTGCAGCGCGCCGACTTGGACGCGGACGGGATCAGCGTCGCGCTCAACGCGCTGACGCTGAACGGCGCGACGATCGAGGAGCCTGCGGGGACGCAAGGCCGGACGACCGCCCGCGCCGCAGTCCTCACGCTCCCCGCCCCTGACTCCTCCTCGTTCCCCTTCGCCCAACCGGGCCACAAAGTGAACGGCGAAAGTCTGCTCACGCCCGTGTTCGCAAGTTACTCGTCGCCCGACGGCGCCGTCGGCTACGGCGAAAACATCATCGTCAACCTCGCCTTCAACGTTCCGGTGGCCGTCGCCGCCGCTCCGAACGGCGACTTGCCCACGGTCGCCATCATCCTGGACGGCCCCGAAACGCGGCAAGCGTCGTGCGCGGCGGGCCGCAGCCTCAACCCGGTCGTCTGCTCTTACACGGTCGCCCCCGCCGACGCCGACGCCGACGGGATCAGCATCGCCGCCGACGCCCTCGCGCTCAACGGCGCGACGATCAGGCACACGCTGGCCGAGGGACCCGCCGCCGACCTGACGGCCTCCGCGACGGCGACGCTCGCCGGCAGCGCGGACCGCGTGGTGACCGGCTCGTCCTCCAACTTGACCTCGCTCGCGGTGACGATCTCCCCCGCGCCGACTCCGGCGCCCACGCTCGCCCCCGCGTTCAGCGCGACCGACGACGCCTACCGCCTCGAACTCGCGGACGGCTCCAACGCCGCGTCCGCCGAAGTCACATACGCCGGCCCCGTCGTCGCCCCCGCTTCTCCGCAAACCCTCACGCTCACGGACGGCGAGAACCGCCTCGCGATCTCCTCGACAGGCAACGCCGCGTCGGGGGCGGGCGCTTCCCCCGTCGCCCGCGTCTACAGCGTGACCGTCGTCAAGCCCGGCCCCGCGAACGCCGACGTCCGAACGCTCGAAGTCGCCGAGAGCGCGGGCGGCCCGAACCTGCTGCCCCCGCTCGGCCCCGAAGACCCGGCCGACATCGCCACCCGCCTCTACCTCGCGCGATACTCCGCGGCGACCGCCGCCTTCCCCCGCACCGCAGGGCCCCTCGTCCTCGCGCTGCGCCTCAGCGACGCGGGCGCCCGGCCACAGGGCGTTCCCGCAGTCCGCGTCTTCCGCTCCGACGAAGACGGAATGATCCCGTCCGGCGGACGGGCGCTGCGGCTGACGCCCGACTCGACCGACCCGAACATTCTGCGCGCCAGCCTGGAGTTGCGCGCAGGCGACAACTACTTCGTCGTCGTCGTCACCGCGCGCGACGGCACGACCAGGAACACCTACCTCGTGCAGGCGCAGCGGGCGGGCGACCCGGTCTTCCTGCGCGGCCTCTCGGTGACCGGCGGCGCGCTCGTGAAGGAGGGCGCCGGCCGCGGCTTCGCCTCCCAAACGCTCCGCTACACGGTGAGCACGCTGAACGCGGTGAGCGCGTCGTTCGTGAGCGCGTCGGCGGAGGCCGGCGCGGCGATCAGCGTCAACGGCGAGCCCCTCGCGGCGGGCGCGCAAGCCCGCATCCCCCTGAGCGTCGGCGTCAACGTCATCAGAGTCGTCGTCTCGAAGGGCCGCCCCGGCGACGAAGGCTACAAAGACCCCTCGACCTACATCATCACCGTGACGCGCGGGCGGGCGTCCGCGCCCACCGGCGGCGGAGGCGGCGCCCCTGCGCCGATCTCCACGCCCGCCCCGACGCCCACGCCTACCCCGTCGCCCACGCCGAGCCCCACGCCTGCGCCGACGCCCGCGCCCACTGCGCCGCCGACGCCCGCCCCCACCGCGCCGCCGACGCCTGCGCCCACCGCGCCGCCGACGCCTGCCCCCACCGCGCCGCCTACGCCTGCCCCCACCGCGCCGCCTACGCCCGCGCCCACTGCGCCCCCGACTACGCCGCCCACCGTCCCGCCGCCCCCAACGGTGCCTACGCCTACGCCTACGGCGGCCCCGACGCTCGCGCCGCCGGTCTACGTCCCCACTGCGACGCCCAAACCCACGGCGACGCCGACGCCTGCGCCTACTGCCGCGCCCACGGCGACGCCTGCTCCGCAGCCGACGGCCACGCCCACCGTGATGCCTCCGCCCGCGCCCACCGCCGCTCCGCCTGCGCCTTCCGGCGGCCCCAACGCCTTCCTCTCGATCGTCATTGGCTTCGTCGTCGGCAGCGTCGTCATTGTCGGCGCAGTCGCCCTCCTCATGCGGCGCCGCCGCTAACCCCCGGGCCGTCATTCCCGCGTAGGCGGGAATCTCGCCCCTGCGTGATGCGGCGCTTGCTAGCAGGCGCCGCCACGAACGAAACGACGGGGCGGGGCGCGTAAGCGCCCCGCCCCCCTCGTTCCCCCCCTTCCTCCGTCATTCCCGCGAAGGCGGGAATCTCGCCCCCTGACGTGGCGCGCAACGCATCGTCATTCCCGCGCAGGCGGGAATCTCGCCCCCGGACGAGGCGCGCAGCGCATCGTCATTCCCGCGAAGGCGGGAATCTCGCCCCCTGACGTGGCGCTTGCTGGCAGGCGCCGCCCGCGAACGAACGACGGGGCGGGGCGCGTAAGCGCCCCGCCCCCCTCGTTCCCCCCTTCCCCGTCATTCCCGCGCAGGCGGGAATCCCGCCCCCCTTCCCCCGTCCCTGACCCGCGAGGCATCAGCGCTATACTCAGATCCGGTGGGCCGCCGCCCGCCGCGAAGAGGCTATGACGCATAAGGTAAGGGAAGCCGTCCGTTTAGTGGAACGGGACGGCTGGAGGCTGGTGAGGACGCGCGGGAGCCACCGGCAGTTCAAACATCCGGTGAAACCGGGGAGAGTGACCATTCACGGTCAACCTGGAGAGGACGTGGCGCCGGGGACTTGGCTGAGCATCCTGCATCAGGCAGGGCTTCGGGAGGAGCGATGAAGTTGACTTACGCCGTCGTCTACGAGCGAGCGTCGAACAACTACTCCGCCTACTTGCCCGATTTGCCGGGTTGCATTGGCGTCGGCGCGACGTGGCAAGAAGTTCAGGAAAACATCCGCGAGGCGGCCGCCTTCCATATCGAAGGGATGCAAGAGGACGGCGACCCCATCCCCGAGCCGCGCATGTCCGTTCGGCAAGCGATGGACCACCACGCTCTCGCTCTGGCCGAGGCGGGCAAAGCGCCGCCGACGCCGGAGACGAAAGCCGCGCTTGTGGAAGTGGAGATTGGCCTGCGGGATTTGGCGCCCCCTGCGGCGCAGGCGACCTCTATAACGACGTAACCGCCCCCCTCGCCCCCCATTGCCCCGCCCTGCCCGCGCAGCCGCGAATCCTCGCCCCCCCTGACGATGCGCGTAGCGCATCGTCTCCAAGTCCCCCCACGCGCCACGTCATTCCCGCGCAGGCGGGAATCTCGCCCCCATCTCCGTCATTCCCGCGTAGGCGGGAATCTCGCCCCCATGATGCGGCGCTAGCAGGCGCCGCCCCCCTCGTTCCCCCATCGGCCCGTCATTCCCGCGTAGGCGGGAATCCCACCCCCCTTTACCGTCATTCCCGCGCAGGCGGGAATCCCGCCCCCATTGCCCCGTCATTCCCGCGCAGGCGGGAATCTCGCCCCCCTTCCCCCGCCCGCCCCGCCTTGCCTATAATCGCCCCGGCGAGCGCGCGGCGGAACGTCGGCGCGGCGGAAGGAGACGGCTTGGCGGTTTCGGAACGAACCTTGACGCTCCGCGAGGCCCGGGAGACGGCGGAGCGGCTGCTCGCCAACCTCGGCGCAGTGATCCTCGGCAAAGAGGAGGAGCAGCGCCTCGCTGTGATGGCGCTGATGTGCCGCGGCCACCTGCTCATCGAAGACGTCCCCGGCGTCGGCAAGACAATGCTCGCCCGCTCCATCGCCCGCTCCATCGGCGGCTCCTTCCGCCGCATTCAGTTCACGCCCGACCTCCTCCCCGCCGACATCACCGGCGTCTCCGTCTACAACCAGCGCGACGGCGCGTTCGAGTACCGCGAGGGCCCCATCGTCGCCCAAGTCGTGCTCGCCGACGAAATCAACCGCGCATCCCCCAAAACGCAAGCCGCGCTGCTCGAGGCGATGGAGGAGCGGCAGGTCACAGTCGACGGCGTCCCCCACCCGATGCCGGAGCCGTTCATCGTCATGGCCACGCAAAACCCCATCGAGTACGAGGGCACCTTCCCCCTGCCGGAAACCGAGTTGGACAGGTTCATCGCGCGCCTCCATTTGGGCTACCCCGACAAGGAGCGCGAGATCCAAATGCTGGAGGCGCAGCGCTACGCCCATCCCATTGACCTGCTGGAGCCCGTCGTTGACGAGCGCGGCCTCGCCGCCCTGCAGGACGCCGTCCGCCGCGTCCACGTCTCCGACGACGTGAAGGAGTACATCGTCGCCGTCGCGGAGGCGACGCGGAACCACCCCAGCCTGTACCTCGGCGCGTCGCCGCGAGGCTCGCTCGCCCTCTTTCGGCTGGCGCAGGCCAAAGCCGTTCTGGACGACCGCGAGCACGCGCTGCCCGACGACGTGAAGGCGCTGGCGTATCCCGCGCTGGGGCACCGCGTCATCCTCGGCTCGGCGGCGCGGATCCAGGGCGCCACGGCGGCGGAGGCCATCGCCGAAGCGCTGGAGCAAACCCCCGTCCCCGGCTCCCTCCCCGCCGCCTAACCCCCCCTCCTCCCCCGCCCCTCCCGCCCCCCTTGCCTCCCCGCTCCCTCCCCTTCCGTCATTCCCGCGTAGGCGGGAATCCCGCCCCCTTCCTCCGTCATTCCCGCGTAGGCGGGAATCCCGCCCCCCCCCCGTCATTCCCGCGTAGGCGGGAATCTCACCCCGTACTCCCCCCTCCCCCCTATCGTCATTCCCGCGTAGGCGGGAATCCCGCAGCCCAGACGTGGCGGGCAGCCGCGCCCTCGCCCTCTGGACCCTCCGTCGCTCCCTCCCCCTCATCGTCATTCCCGCGTAGGCGGGAATCTCGCCCCCTGCCGTCATTCCCGCGCAGGCGGGAATCCCGCCCCCTCCCCCGTCATTCCCGCGAAAGCGGGAACCTACTGGGAGCGCATCCACGCCCCTCCCCCCTCCTCTTCCGCCGTCTGCTAGCATTTCCCGCTATGAGCGCGGACGCGGCAGGCAAGCGGGAACCCGGCGGGGCGGCGCGATGACGCGCGCGCTCCGAATCGCGGCGAGCGGAAGCGCCGCGTGGCTCGCGTTGGGATTGGCGCTGCTCGCGCTCGCCCTCGCCACAGGCAACGCGCTCTACTACCGCCTGACGCTCGGAATGCTCGCCGTGCCCTTGCTGGGCTACCTGGCGAGCGTGCTCGCGGCGCGGCGCATCGAGGGCGGCGTCCGGCGCCTCACCGCCTACCTGCAAGTCGGCGACCGGTTGGAGGAGCGCGTAACCCTCCGCAACACGCACTGGTGGCCGAAACTGCTGCTGGAGGCGCAGCACGACACGGAGCCGTTCGGACGCTCCGGGCGGATCGTGACGCTCTGGCCGTTCCGCGCAGCCGAATGGACGGACTCCCGCCGGTGCGAGCGGCGCGGCGTCTACACGTTCGGCGAGTTGGAGATCACCAGCCGCGACCCGTTCGGCCTGTTCAGCAGAACGATGCGGCTGGGGCGCAAGCAGACCGCGCTGATCTATCCCGCCACGGTGGACTTGTCCGGCTTCTTCGTGCCGTCGGGCAAAGGATGGACGGAGGGCGTGATGCGCGGGCGCGCGTTCACCCCGAGCCCCATCGCCTCCGGCGTGCGCGAGCACACGTCCGCCGACGCGGTGAGCCGCGTGCACTGGCCCGCGACCGCCCACACCGGCAGGCTGATGGTCAAGGAATTCGACCGCGAGCCGTCCGGCCCCGCCGACGCGGTGTGGGTCGCGCTCAACCTGAACGAGCAGGCGCAGGCGGGAGAAGGCGCGGAGAGCGCGGAGGAGTACGCCGTGACGGTCGCCGCGTCGGTCGCCAAGCGTTTTTTGGACGCGGGGCGGACGGTTGGCGCAGCGCTCGCAGGCCGCGAGAGCGTCTTGATTCAGCCCGCGACTGGGGTCGCGCAATTGGGGCGCGTCTTTCAGGCGCTCGCGCTCATCGAGCCGGGCCCCGGCGCCGGCCCCGACGCGGCGTCGGAGGCGGCGCTGGGCGCGCTGAGCGCAGGGGCGTGCGTCGTGCTGATCTCGGCGTCGCCGCCCGCCGCCGTCGCGCCGCCCGCCAACAGATTGCGCGCCGCGGGCGCGGCGGTCGTGCCCGTGCTCGTGGACGCGGGGAGTTTCCGCGGCGCGCCGCCTATGAGCGCGGGAGGGCTCGACGCCTACGTGATCCGCAAAGGCGACGAGATCGGCAGGCGGTTGGACTACCGCTCCGCTCCGCCGGGGCTGGCCGCGCCCGCGCCGGACTTGCAGGCCGCCCCGCGATGACCGCGCCCGCCGCAGGAACGCCCAACCGCGGAGCGCCCGCGCCGGACTTGCAGGCCGCCCCGCGATGACTACGTCCGCCGCCGGAACGCCCAACCGCGGAGCGCCCGCGCCGGACTTGCAGGCCGCCCCGCGATGACCGCGCCCGCCGCCGGAACGCCCAGCCACGAAACATCCCGGGCCGGAACGCGAGGCGCCGGAGCGCGGGGCGCCCGCGCCGTCCTCCTCTGGGAGCGGTTCGTCGGCGGAGACGGGCTGACGCTGACGCTGCTGAGCCTCGCGCTGTTCTCCGTCGCGCTGCCGCTGCAGCAAGGCAATTGGGCGCCGGGGATGCCGCCGCCGCTGCTCGTCGCGGCGCTGGGCGGAGCGTCGGGCTACGCGATGAACCGGCTCGGCTGGAGCGGGCTGCGGACGTCGCTCGCGGGCGCCGGCGCGGGGCTGGCGCTGGCGGTTGTCGCCGGAGCGTCGGTCGCGGAGGGGGCGGGCGTTCCGGCGCGGCTGGCCAACGCTTTCGCCGACCTCGCGGATTGGGCCGCCGCCGTTCCGACGGACGAGACGCGCGCGGGGCTCGTCGAGTTCGCAATGTTCCTCACGCTCGTCGCGTGGGGATTCGCCGTCTCCGGCGCGTGGCTCGCGCTGCGGCGGGCGCACGGATGGACGACGGTTCTGCTGGGGGGCGTAATGACGGCGTTCGCGCTGTCGCACTTGGGGGGATGGCTCGTTTTGCGGCTCGCGGTGTTTATGACGGCGTCGGCGGCGCTGCTGATTCACCTGAGCGCGGCGCGGCGGATGGCCGGATGGCGGGCGCGGGGCGCGGCGTTCGATTCCCGCTCGACGCTCGCCCACTCCGGCGTGATCTTGGGGCTGGGGCTGACGGTCACGGCGTTCGCGGCGGTTCTCCCCGCGCCGTCCGCCGCGCCGCTTGGAGCGGCGGCCCGCGCCCTGGACGGGGCGGCGCAGACGGCGAGCGCGCAGTTCGCCCGCCTCTTCAGCGCGCTTCCGGCGCGGCGCGACTACCACACCATCACGTTCGAGGAGCGCACCCGTTTCCAGGGCGAGCCGAATTTCTACGAGGAGTTGCTGTTCACCGTGCAAGGCCCGCCGACGTATTGGCGCGCGCGAACCTACGCCGTCTACACCGGCGAGGGCTGGGCGACCGCGCCGGGGGCGGACTATGCGCCGTTTCAGGACGTGCCCGCGCCGGAAGGAATCTCCCGCGCGCGCCAAACCCACGCCTTCCGCGTCGCGGCGGCGACGGACACGCTCTTCACGGGCGGCTTGCCCGCCGCGTTCGACCGCCCCGCCGAGGGGATGACGGCGGAGGGCGCGGGCCCCGGCGCGATGCAGGCGCGCTTCTCCGAGGGGCGCGAGTACTTCCCGACGCGCGTCAATCTGAGTTACGTCAGCACGGGGCTGGAGTCCACCGCCTCGCCGTTTCAGTTGCGCCGCGCCGGAGAGGAGTATCCCGCGTGGACGGACGCCTATCTGCAACTGCCGGAGACGCTGCCCAGTCGCGTGCGCGGCCTCGCCGCCAGCATCACGGAGGGCGCGGAGAATCCCTACGACGCCGCGCTCGCTGTCCGCGATTACGTGATCGGCGTGCCGTACCGGCTGGACATCGGGCCGCCGCCGGAGGGCGCGGACGGCGTTGACCACTTCCTGTTCGAGTCGCGGGAGGGCTACTGCGACTATCACGCATCCGCCGCCGCTGTGCTGCTGCGCGCCGCCGGAATCCCCAGCCGCTACGTGCTGGGCTACGCGACGGGCGCTTTCGATCCGGCGTCCGGCGCATACGAGGTGACCGGCCTCAACTATCACGCTTGGGTGGAGGCGCACTTCCCGGGCTACGGCTGGATTCCGTTCGAGCCGACTCCGCCGAGCGCCATTGAGTTCGGCGGGCAGGGACTCGGCCCGCCGCCCGTCCTCGCGGAGCAGCCGGAGATCGAATTCGGCGAGATCCCGGAGGACGAGGATGAGGCCGGGTTCGCGGTCGACTTCGCGCCGCGCCGCGAAATTCCCGCGTGGGTCATCGGCCTGCTGGGAATCGCCGCCGCGCTGGCCGCCGCCGCGCCGGTGGCCGCCTGGCGGCAGTGGTGGTGGAAGTTGGGAAGGCTGCCGCGCGCCGACGAACTGTTCGCCAAGATGGCGCGGCTGGGGGCGGCGGCCGGCGTGCAGAAACGCCCGCAGCAGACGCCGCGGGAGTACGCGGACGCGCTGGCGGCGGAGGCGCCGTCGCGCGCCCGCGAGATCGGGCAAGTCGCCGCCGCCTACGAATTGCGCCGCTACGCTCCGGGGCGCGTCCCGCTCGGCGCGCTGCGCGACGCGGAGCGGGCGTGGGAGTCGCTGCGCTGGGCGATGCTGCGCCGCGCGTTCCGCCTGCGCTCCGAGTGAGGCCGCCCCGCCGCCTGCCGCGCTTATCTTCGCCGCCATCCTATCGCCGCTCCTGCCCGGGCGCATCGGCGGGGTCCCGCTTTCGCGGGCGGCGCTTCCAGTAGGTTCCCGCCCCCAGCGTCCCGCCTGCTCCCCATGGTCGTCATTCCCGCGTAGGCGGGAATCTCGCCCCCGTCGGGGCGCGATGGGGAGCCGCATGCGCGTGGGGCGCTTCCAGTAGGTTCCCGCCTGCGCGGGCAGGGCGTAGTTTTCATCGCGGCGCTCATCCGACGAAGAACCTGTTGCGGGCGATTTCTTCGGCGTAGGCGGCGTCTGCGTTCGCCTCCGCGTCATGGGATGCGGGATTCCCGCCTTCGCGGGAATGACGGTCCCTATAGGCGGCGGCATTGGCGCCTTCGGACGACGGGGATGCGAGATTCCCGCCTTCGCGGGAATGACGGTCTCCGTAGGCGCCGCCGGCGCTTGCGCCGGACGGCGGATCAGGGTCGTCATCGTCGGCGGCATCATCGGCGGCGGCGGGGGGCGGGAGGGGGACGCCGGCAGGGGCGCGGGCGCGCAGGAAGGGCTCGTTGCCCGTCCAAATCTGGAGGGACGGCGGGCGCATAAACGCGAGGGCCAAAGCGTCGGCGCGGTCAGGCGAGGGAACGCCTTTCTTGCGCGTTTCGCGCTTGCTCTCCAATTTCACTTGCCCGGAACTCGTGACGTCGTAGCGCAAGGACAGGAGTTGCGCGGCGAGGATTTCGTCTTGCGGGAGGGCGATGAGGTGGTCGTTCATCAGGCGGCGCAACTCCCAGAAGATCTCGGAGCGCAGGTTGGCGAACCGCGTCGGATGCGGCGCGCGGCGCCCGAATTGCACGCCGTGGACGGGCGCGCCGACTTCCTTGAGGCGATCGCACACGCCTCCGCCGACGCCGTTCTCGTCAACGAACACCGCCTCGGCGTTGAGGTCGTTCGCCATCAGCGCCGTCTCGCCCGCGACGCGCATCGTGTCCATCTCGCGGTCGAGCGATTTCGTCGCGATGACGCGCTGGCCGCGCCGCGCGATCAGCACGGACTTGTCGGCGCCGAATCGGGCCACGTCCACGCCGATGTAGACAGGCTCGCGCTCGTCCTCTTCTTGAGTGGGGGCGCCCGCGCCGGAAGGGGCGGACTCGGCCATCGCAGTCTCGACCGCCTTGCGTCCGACGAGCGAGTTGTCCTCCGCGTCAGGGAACTCCGCGTAGACGGAGGAGCGGAACAAGGGATGGTCTTCGCCCCAGATGAGGGCTTTGTCGGCGATATCCTCCGGCGTGATGAGGCCGGGGACGGGCTCGGCGCCGTCTATCAAGTTGGGCGTGTCGAGAGCGGAGATGCGGAGGCGGGCGTAGGCCACCTGCTTCGCGTGGTGCGAATCGTAGAACTCGCCGGGGCGTGAGAGGGCGTTGCCGATCATCAGGAATTTCGTCGGGTTGAGGCGGATCGCCGCGTCAATGTAGGGTTGCTCGACGCCGTGCGCTTCGTCTACGATGACGAGCAACTGGGGCGAATGGAAGCCCTGAACGCGGTCGGGTTTGTTCGTGGAGAAGGCGACGCCGAAGCGGTCGGGGGAGATGGTGTAGCGGCTTTTGGTGAGTTTGCCGGAGAGGGGGATGTCGGCGTTTGCGACTGCGGTGGCGATTTCGGGCCAGAGGATGTATTCGATTTGGCGCTGGGTCGGCGCGAGGACGACGACTTTCGCGGCGGGTCGGGTTTCGAGCCACCAGAGGATGATGCGCGCCGCTGCCCAGTCCTTGCCGGAGCCGTTGCAACCGACGATGGAGACGCGGCGGTGGTTGGCGACGAGGTCGAGCATTTCGATCTGTTTGGGGTAGGGGGTTCCGGCGTTGGGGAGGGCGTGCGCGATGAATCCGGCAGGGTCGTCGCGGAACTGGGCGAGGGCGGGGGCGGCGTCCTTCCCGCGTTCGCGGTCAGGGCGGGGCGGCTGGGCGCCGCAGGAGGCGCAGCGCGTGGCGTCGCGGCCTTTGGAAGGCTTGGGGGAGGCGTCGCGCGGATGGCGGTTGAAGAGTTTGGCGATGAGACTCATAGTTGACAGTATCGCAACTAATGGCGGAATGCAATAGGGGCAAGTGTCGCATTGTGGGATGGGGGGACAGAGGGGCGAGATTCCCGCCTACGCGGGAATGACGGGGCACCCAGTAGGTTCCCGCTTTCGCGGGAATGACGTGGCGCATGGGGTGATTGGAGACGACGCGCTGCGCGCATTCGTCCGGCGCTTGCGCGCCACTGGATTCCCGCCTACGCGGGAATGACGGGGCCCAGCGGGTTCCCGCTTTCGCGGGAATGACGTGGCGCGCGGGGTGATTTGGAGACGATGCGCTGCGCGCCTCGTCCAAGGGGGCGAGGATTCGCGGCGGCGCGGGAATGACGATGCCAATGGGAGGCGCTGCGCGGGGAAGGCGGGGCAAGGGGGGCGAGGTTCCCGCCTGCGCGGGAATGACGGGGGCAAGGGGGGCGCTTGCGCGCCTCTGGATTCCCGCCTGCGCGGGAATGACGGCAGAGGGGGGGCGCTGCGCGCCGACTGGATTCCCGCCTACGCGGGAATGACGATTGCCAAGGGGGCGCTGCGCGCCGACGGGATTTCCGCCTGCGCGGGCAGGGCGGGGCAAGGGGCGGGCGCCCGCTGGGGCGCGTGTTGTATCATTTCCCACGGAGCCGGGCCTTGCGCCTCATGCGAGGCTCGATGGTCCGGCGGGGCAAGAAGAATGGCACGGCGGAGCAAGAAGCGCAGAGGAGAGATTTCGGGATGCGTCGTTTGCCGGAGATAGCGGGCCGCATAGTCGGCGCGCGCGCGTTCGATTACTTCATCATCGCCGTCATCCTCGCGGGGGCGACGATGATCGGCTTGGGCACGTCGCCCGACGCGGAGGAGCGGTACGGCGCGTGGCTGATGCTCGGCAACCAGATCGTCGTCGTCGTGTTCATTCTGGAGGCCGCGCTGAAGATGACCGCGCGGGCGCCGCGTCCTCTGCGCTACTTCCGCGATTGGTGGAACGTTTTCGATTTCACCATCATCCTTTTGTCGCTCCTTCCGGTGACGGGCTCGTTCGCAATAGCGGCGCGGGTGGGGCGCCTGCTGCGCGTGCTGCACCTCATCTCGTCGGTGCGCGGGCTCCGGCTGATCGTAACCGCCCTCCTCCGCTCCGTTCCGAGCGTCGGCTACATCATCATTCTGATGAGCATCCTCATCTACGTGTACTCGGTCACCGGCTACTACCTCTTCAACGAGGCCGACCCGGAGAATTGGGGAAGTCTGGGGCTCGCGTCGCTGTCTATGCTGCAATTGATGACGTTGGACGACTGGGGAAATCTGATGCACCGGGTGGTCGCGGAAATCCCGTTCGCGTGGCTCTATTTCGTGAGTTTCGTGATCATCGCCACGTTCGTCGTGCTCAACCTCTTCATCGCCATCATCATCAACAACCTGAACAACGTGCGCGAGGAGGCGGGGAAGCCCTCGCGCTCCGGCGATGGGAAGGGCGACGCATCGGGCTGAGAGGGGCTGAGAGGGGGGGTCAGCTAGGTTCTGTACCCCGTTATCAGGCTTCTGTCAGACTGGTAGCCCTGGCAATGCTGGTTGATAGGGCATCCGGCGCAGTCAGGGTTTTCGTGGTTGTAGCAGTAGTTGCGGCCAATTTCAATGAGGCCGTCGTCGAAATCCGATACGCGCTGCTTGTTCAGATACAGAATTGGATGCTGGAATCGCTGAATCTCTATTTTCCGAGGCGCGTTCTTGTGTGAACGCAAGTGACCGACACACAAGACTTTATAGGCATTCCGCACTTCTTCGTCAACTTGCCCGCTAACGGCCATGCCTCGCAAGTTGGTGACTCTGATGTAATCCGTTCCGCCCTTCCCCGCCGCAGGCTGCACAACTTGCGCTTTCCGATACGCTTCGATATCCGAAAGCGCGAGGAGGTAGCCTGTCCTCCACAAGACACGGCCAGCATTGGAGTCGAAAGGAACTTCGTAGGAATACTCGCCCCATGAAGACTCGTTTATTCTCGAAAGGTTGAAGGTGGAAACCATCCATTTGGCGAACAGATGGCACGCCTTGTCTCCGATTGCCTTACCCAAACCGAAGAGTTCATGGTCTTTGACGCCGCGGCTCATTTCCTCTGCGGACGGATAGGATTCCATGTAGTCCAACAACGCGGTGGGTCGCCGCAATTCGTCGCTCGACTGGCTCAAGAGGTAAGGCAAGGCGAGCGGAACGCCCCACCGGAACACGGCGTAGTTCAAAGTCTGTTTGGTGTTGTCCATATAGAGGTTGTACTTGGAAGCCGTTGACTGATTCTCTTCGGCCCACTGAGCCGCGCGCGCAGCCTTGACCCGCTCATGCGCGCTCCAGATTTCGTTCACGGCGACGTTGATCTCCTTGAAAAAGTCCAATGGCGTATGAAAGATGCGGATTTCGTCCTCGTAGAACTTATTGATTGATCTGACCATTAAGTCTCGCACTCCGGCAATGTCCGGGCCCTGGTCGAGGACGGCGTTCAGCAGCAAGGCGCGCAGCAGCAGTTCCCGGCGTGTGCAGCCGCCGTCCCGCTCATCGAGCCGTGAAACGTCGAGCGCGCCGTCCACGAAGAAATGGCTGAATGCGTTGACGGCCTCGAGCGGAGGCGTCATCTTCGCGTTCGCGCCAACGTGGGCAATGGCGATCGCCAAATCCATGATGCGGCTCATAGCAACGCCGCCTGTTCTCGGTCGGCGTTGCCAGCCGATTGCTCCTTTATCCGGTACCTGCCGGACTCCAGCCTATCCAGCGCGAAATCATAGTACTCAGGGGCTATCTCAAAGCCGATGTAGCGGCGGCCCTCCATCTTGCTGACGACCGCGACTTGCCCGGAGCCGAGGAAGGGGTCCAGCACTACGTCTCCCTCGTCGCTGGAGTAGGCGAGCATCTTCCGGATGATTTCCGCCGGAAGTTTGGTGGGAGTCTTGAGGTCTCCGTGCCAGTATTCCCTCTTGATCTCCCAGACGTCTTCTTTGTCCTTGTAGTGGGCCGAGCCGGAATGCCCGTTCTTGGCGTCTTTGTCGAACCTCGCGTAAGGGCGGAATTTCCGCGCCGCGTCGTCTTTGCAGACGTAAAGGCAATGGTAGTGCGACGTCACGTACTTACGGGTCGTCACTACGCCGAACTGATACTTCCATATCACGTGGTTCACGGTGGTCAAACCGCGCGAATCTATTGCTATGAGCAAGTCTTTCAAGTGATTCCATCCCGAGAAAATGTACATACTCCCGGAGTCTTTCAAGACGCGGGCGGCTTGCGAAAGCCAAGCGTTCGTGAAGGCTTGGTAATCGTTCTCTTCGATCTCGCTGTAGCCATCGATGACGCGGCTTCCCGTCCGGTTGTAGTTGGTTCTCGCGGCTTTGAAGTCAATGGCGAACGGAGGGTCGGTGATGACGAGATCAACGCACCGGGGGGGCAACTCGGCCATCAGCGTCACGCAATCCCCCAAGCGAATCGAGTCTAGGTAGTCCGGCTCCGTCCTCAGCTGCCCGCCCGCCGCCGCGCTCTCCGCCGCGCAGCCGTCTACGGCGGACGGATCCGACGGCGCGAGGCCGTTCGGACTCGCCGCGCCGCGGACATTGACGTTTCGTGTAGTCGCCATAGCCCGCGTAGCGTATAGCTGAGCCGCCGGGCGGCGCAAGCTGAGGATGTCCGCAGGGCGCAGGGGTATGGCGCGGATGGCTTGCGCCTGCTATCGTTGCGCCACGCGGCGAGGCGATTCGCGGCGCAGGGAGGTATCCGATGCGGATGACGCGACTGATTAGCCTGACTACTGCCCTGGCATGCGCGGCGCTGGCCGCCGCCTGCGGGAGCGGCGACCCTGATCCGACGGCGACGCCGGTTCCGCAACCGGCCACGGCTGCGCCGACCACTGCGCCCTCGATGTCGGCCACCGCCGCGCCGACGCCGACGGCGACGGTTCCGGGAGCGACGCGCGCGCCGGCGACCGCGACGCCGACGCCGCGCCCGACGGCCACTCCCCTCCCCGGCTTCGACGCGGATGAGTACTTCGGCAACAGGCGCATCGTCGTCAACGTCGGCTACACGCCCGGGGGCGGCTACGACACATACGCGCGGCTTATGGCGGCGCATCTGCCGAAGCATCTGCCCGGCGACCAGTCGTTCGTCGTGCGGAACATTACGGGAGCCGGCGGCGCGCGCATCTTCCGCGAGACGCTGATCGAGACCGACCCGGAGGGGCTGGCGGTCGCGGTGATGCATCCGCGGTTCATCAAGCGCGAACTCGTCGGGGACGACGTTCCCGACTTCGACCTCGACACGGTGAAGATCGTCGGCACGGCCTCGGCGTTCTCCGACACGAGCGCAATGTACGCCTTCCGCGACTACGCGCTCACTTGGGACGACGTTATGGCGAAGGACAGGGCCGCGCGCTACGGGGCGACCGCGCCGGGAGACGCCGGGGGCATCGGCGCGGCGTTTCTCGAACTGGTGGGGGCGCCGATCAACGTCATTTACGGCTACGACGGCACCTCCGAGATCGTCGCCGCGTTCGACCGCCGCGAGTTGGACGTGTCCGACCGGGGCGGCCCCGACAGCGCGCGCAGCCTCAACCCCGACTGGATAACGAACCGGGAAATCGTTCCGCTTTTCCATTGGGGAGCGGACCCTTCGGATGATCAGGAGTTCAGCGACTACGTGACCAACGATTTGGGGGCGGAGATTCCGCCGCACCTGTTCGACATCATCAGCCTGACCGACGATCAGAAGGCGCTGTTCGCGCTGACGGAGTCGATCAACGACCGGATGAACCGTCTGTTCGTGATGCACCCGGACACGCCGGAGCACATCTATCAGATCTGGGTGGAGGCGTTCCGCAAGACGGCCGCCGACCCGGATTTCATCGCGTCGGCGGCGCTGCTGGGGCGCGAGGTCGGGTACGCCGGCCCGGACGTCTTGCTCGATGCGCTGGAGAACGGGAAGCGCGCGTTGGAAGACCCTGCGCTGCGGGAGGGATTCATCATCCTCGCGGGAGTGGAATAGACGACGAATCGCCTGAGGCGCGGCGAGGGGATTCGCGGCGCCGGGAGGTATCCGATGCGGATGACGCGACTGATCAGCCTGACTACGGCCCTGGGGTGCGCGGCGCTGGCCGCCGCCTGCGGAGGCGGCGACCCCGACCCGACGTCGACGCCTGTTCCGCCGGCGCCGGCGGCGACCCCAACGCCCGGCGCGCCCGCGCCCCAGCCCACGGCTGCGCCGACGCCGACGGCGATGGCCCCGGGAGCGACGCGCGCGCCGGCGACCGCGACGCCGACGCCGCGCCCGACGGCCACTCCCCTCCCCGGCTTCGACGCGGACGAGCACTTCGGCAACCGGCGCATCGTCATCAACGTGGGGTTCTCGCCCGGCGGCGGCTACGACACGTTCGCGCGGCTGATGGGGCGATATTTGCCGAAGCATCTGCCCGGCTCTCCAAGTTTCGTCGTGCGGAACATTCCGGGCGGAGGCGGGGAACGCGTGTTCCGCGCAACGCTGAGCGACCCCGAGCCCGACGGCCTGACCATCGGCGTCGCGCATCCGCGCTTCTTCAAGCGCGAACTCGTGGGGACGGACGTGGACGACCTCGATCCCGACACCGTCCGCATCATCGGGACGGCGTCGGCGGTGAGCACGACGAACGCGATGTACGCCTTCCGCGATTTCGCCACGTCGTGGGAGGACGTCGTGGCGCTCGGCAGGCCGATCACGGTCGGGGGCACGGCGCCGGGGGACTCGGGCGGCATCGCGGCGGCGTTCATCGAACTGATCGGCGGGCCAATCAAGAACGTCTACGGCTACGGCGGCTCGGCGGACATTGCGGCGGCGTTCGACCGGCGCGAGGTTGACATCACCAACCGTGGGTCGCCCGACACCGCGCGCAGCCTCTTCCCCGAATGGGTGGAGAATCAGCAGATCGCGCCGCTCTTCCGCTGGGGCGCGGATCCTGCGGACGACCGCGAGTTCTTCGAGTACGTCACGCGCGACTTGGGAGCGGAGATTCCGCCGCACCTGTTCGACATTATCGAACTGACGGACTCGCAGAAGGCGTTGTTCCAGGTTACGGAGACGATCAACGACAAGATGTCGCGGCTGTTCATTACGCACCCGGACACGCCAGAGCATATCTATCAGATATGGCTGGAGGCGTTCCGCAAGACGGCGAGCGATCCCGATTTCCTTGCGGCGGCGGCGTTGGAAGGGCGCGAGGTGGGCTACGCCGGGCCGGAGGAGATCGTGCAGGTGCTGGCGGACGGCGCGGCCGCGCTTCAGGACGCGGAACTGCGCGAGGGGTTCATCATCCTCGCGGGCGTGGACTAGAACGAGGCGCAACCGCGACACGGCATAGGAATGGAGAAGGGGCGCTCCCAACGGGAGCGCCCCTTCTCTCTCTCTTGCGTTCTCTTGCGCCCGACTCCGCCCTGCCCGCGCAGGCGAGATTCCCGCCTACGCGGGCAGGGCGGAAATGAGGGCAGGCGGAGACGGGCAGCGCGGACTAGGCGAGGTCCGCCTCGACGCTGAGGGCGACGTTGCCGGTCATCATCGCGGAGATGGGGCAGCCGTTCTTGGCGCCCTCCGCCGCCTCGCGGAAGCCGTCGGCGTCTATGCCCTCCACTTGGCCGACGACCTTGAGCGCGCTGGACGCGACTTTCCAGCCGTTCTCGACCTGCTCGAAGGTGACGGTCGCGTCCACCTCCAAATGGCCGGGAGGGGCGCCCCTGCCGCCGAGCGCGGCGGAGAAGGCCATTGCGAAGCAGGAAGCGTGCGCGGCCGCGACGAGTTCCTCCGGGCTGGCATTGGCGCCGCCCTCCGCCGAGCGCGTCTTCCAGGAAACGGGAACGCCGTCGAACGCGCCCGACGTCGTCGCGCTGACCGCGCCGCCGCCGGACATAAGGTCGCCGTCCCACGTCACATGGGCCGATCTGGTGATTGCCATCGAGTCCTCCTTCCGAGGTTCCATAGAGTTGGGCAGGCCGCGCCGAGCGGCGGCCCGCAGGCAAGTATGAGGGGCGGGGCGGTCGTTGGTCAACGGGGCGCTGGCGCGGGGCGGGGGAGAGCCGCGCATGCGGCGCGGATGCGCGCATCTTGTCTCGCGCTCGTCCTCACCTTCCCTACGCGAATTCCCTACGCGAAGCCGAACAGGGGCGGGAAGACGACCACCACGACCGCAGCCCAGACGGCGTACACGGGCAGGTAGGAGGTTTGCCAGCGCTCCAGCGCGCGGAACGAGCCTTTGCGGAGCAGGAACCGTCCGTAGAGCCAGGCCGACCATGCGAGGTTGGCCAGGATGACGAGGTTCTCGCCCAGCGCCGCCGTCTTGTTCGGGCTGAATCCGAAGTCGGAGATGCGGGACGCGATTCCGGCGAGCGCGACCGCGTCGACGATCAGCGCGCTGGCCACGAGCGCCGCCGAGAGCCAGTCGAAAGCGTTGGGCGGCGCGTTCGGGTCGCGGGACGCGACGACGTAGATCAGCAAGCCGAGCACGAGCGCCAGCAGGAGGTCGAAAGCGATGAGCACGTCTCTGTCGGCGCCGATTCCTCTGCCCGTCCACGCCATCGCCGCGAGGAAGACGAGGAGCACGGCGGCGACGAGCGGGGTGAAGACGCGCGCGAGCATCGGCGCGGCTTGCTCTATCGCTTTGCCCCAAGTCTCCACTAGCCACGCGCTAATCAGAACGGCGCCCGCCGCGCCGGACGGCACGACCCAACTGAACAGGAAATTGCCGGCGTCGACGTCTATGGCGCCGAACATTCCCAACGCGACGGCGACGAGCGCGCCTCCGCCGAGCGCGATGAGAACGTAGGTGATGAACCATCCGCCTGAGAAGCGCACGAACGCCATCCGCCCGTCGACCGTCCGCCATCGGCTTCCGGCGTAGGCGGCCCCCACCACGACCCACAACGCGATGGGCAGGTGGAGCGTGGCGAGGTCGCCGGAATCGCTGCCGGAGGCGAACGAGTAGGGGTAGGAGTTGGCGAAGATCGCGGCGGCGGCGAACGGCGCCGCAATCCACAGCCATTTGGCCTTGCTCGTCGCGCGCTTCCAGACAAAGTATCCGGCGAGCAGCGCGGGGATGATGATGACCGCGTTGCGGTAGTAGAAGGCGTCGTCGCCGATGGGGTCGAACACGTTGGGAATCGCCACGACGGCTCCGGCGGCGACCGCTAGGAGAAAGGCGACGACGAATTCGCGGAGCCCTGCGCGGGAGGGGTCCGCCGGGGCGAGCGGAGACGATTCGCCCGCCCGTCCCCACAGGCGCTGGGCGCGCAGGGCCGCGAACTCCCGCGACGCCGCGTCGCGCTCTCCCATTCGCCCGACCGCGATCAGGAACGCCTCATCGAGGCTGAGCCCGGCCTCCATCAGCGCCGCCGTCCGCTCGCGGAGTTCGGCCTCGCCGGAGGCGTCGGCTTCGGCGCGTCGGTGCCACTCCGCGACGCGCTCCTCTATGCCGTTTCCGCTATCGGCCATCGCGCTACTCCCGCCTCGGCGCCGCGTCATTAGATCATAAGATCATACAGGACGCTGCGGGGCGCCTCGCTTGGGAACAGCGGCGCGCCGCAGCGTCCGCTAGGAGAAGGTTAGGGCGGGCAAGACGCAAGAGCCGGGCGCCCCGCGTTGCGCAATCTTCTCCGGCGTTGACCGCGCGGGCGCGGGCGGCCTAGACTGCTTTGCGATTGTTCCGCGCCGCTCCATTGCCGAGAGATCCGTTGCGCGGGGCGTCCGTTGCGCGGGAGGAGAGGCTATGCGAATCGGATTCATTGGGCTGGGGAATATGGGCGGGCCGATGGCGCGCAATCTGATGAAGGCGGGGCACGACCTCGTGGCGCACGACCTCGACGAGGCGAAGACCGCGCCCCACCGCGAGGCGGGGGCGGAGTGGGCGGAGTCGCCGGAGGAGGTCGCTCGCCGCGCGCCGGTCGTGCTGACGTCGCTCCCCGGGCCCGACGAGGTGGAGGCGGTCGCGCTCGGCCCGCAGGGGCTCGCGCAAGGGCTTGGGCCGGGCTCCGTCTACATTGACACGTCCACGGGGTCGCCGTCGCGGATTCGGAAGTTGGCGGAGCGCATCGAAGCCACCGGGGCGCGAATGCTGGACGCTCCGGTGAGCGGCGGAACGATCGGCGCGGAGGCGGGAACGCTCGCGGTGATGGTGGGCGGCGACGAGGAGACGTTCCACGCGCTGCGGCCCGTGTTCGAGGCGATAGGCGAGGGAATCATCCACGCGGGGCCCATCGGCGCGGGGACGGTCGCCAAACTCGCGCACAACTCCATATCGCTGACGACGCGGATCGTCGTGCAGGAGGGAATGGCGCTCGCGGCGAAGGCGGGCGTCAGGCCGGAGGTGATGCTGCAAGCGCTGCGGGAAGCGGCGTTCGGGAAGCAGACGCTGCTGCGGCAGATACCGGACGTCGTGTTCGGGCGGGATTTCGAGACGCCGCGCTTCACGTTGAATCTGGCGCGGAAGGACCTGCGCTTGGGGCAAGAACTCGCGGAGGAGGCCGGCGCGCCGATGGAACTCGCGGCGATGGCGCTCCGCGTTCAGGAGGAAGGCGTCCGGCGCGGCTGGGGCGACTGGGACAATCTCTCGACGTTTATGCTCGCGGAGGAGCGGGCGGGCGTGGAGATCCGGACGTGACGAGGAGGCGGCTGGGCGTTCGCGCCGGGGGCTCCGCCTCCGGCGCTCGTCCCGCCGTTGACGGTTTGGCTCCGGCGATTCGGAGCGAGCGCGGATAGGAGGCGCGGATATGAACGACCTCGTGAGGCTCACGGCGCGGGAAGCGACGCGGCGGCTGGCGGCGCGGGAAGTGTCGCCGGTGGAGTTGGTGGACGCGGCGGCGGAGCGCATCGCGGAGACGGACGGCGCGGTGAACGCGCTGCCGACGCTCGCGCTGGAGCGGGCGCGGGAGCACGCCGCGCGGCTGACGGCCTCGGGGCCGCCTTCCGACCCGCCGCCGGGGTATCTGCACGGGCTTCCCGTCGCCGTGAAAGACCTGAAGGACGTGGCGGGCGTGCGCTCCACGCGAGGGTCGCTGATCTACAAAGACTACGTCCCTGAGCGGTCGGACTACTTGGTCGAGAACATCGAGGCGATGGGCGGGATCACGCTGGCGAAGTCCAACACGCCGGAGTTCGGAGCGGGGGCCAACACGTTCAACGACGTGTTCGGCAAGACGCGGAATCCGTGGGACACGCGGATGACGTGCGGGGGCTCGTCGGGCGGGGCGGCGGTCGCGCTGGCGACGGGGCAGGTTTGGCTGGCGACGGGAAGCGACTTGGGCGGGAGTTTGCGGATTCCGGCGAGTTTCTGCTCAGTGGTCGGGTTGCGCCCGACGCCGGGGCGCGTGCCCCACGGGCCGAAGGATATGCCGTTCGCAAATCTCTCGGTCGAGGGGCCGATGGGCCGGACTGTGGGAGACACGGCGCTGTTTCTCGACACGCAAGCGAGCGGCGCGCAGCCTGTGGACCCGATCAGCCTGCCGCGCCCGGAGCGTCCGTTCGTGGAGGCGGCGGACGCGCCGCGCGCGCCTGGGCGGGTGGCGTACTCGCCCGATCTGGGAATCGCGCCGGTGGACGCGGAGGTTCGGGAGGTTTGCGGGCGGGCGGTCGCGCTGTTCGAGGCGATGGGGGCAGGCGTCGCGGAGGACGCGCCTGACTTGTCGGACGCGGAGCCCATTTTTCAGACGCTGCGGGCGGCGCAGTTCGCCGCGCTGTACGGCAAGCATCTGCAAGACAACGGCGACCTGATCAAGCCGGAGTTGCGGGCGAACATCGAGCAAGGGCTGGCGTTCTCCGCCGGGGAGGTGAGCGCGGCGGACGCGGCGCGGGGCGCGCTGTACTACCGAACGGCGGCGTTCTTCGAGCGTTACGATCTGCTGGCGTGCCCCACCGTGCTGGTTCCGCCGTTCGACGTCAACGAGCGCTACGTCGCGGAGGCGGGCGGCGTCCGGTTCGCCACGTACACGGGCTGGCTGCTGATGTCGTTCGCGCTGACGCTGACGGCATGCCCGTCCATCTCCGTGCCGTGCGGGTTCACGCAGGCGGGGCTGCCGGTGGGTTTGCAACTGACGGCGCCGCGAGCGGGAGAGGCGGCGCTGCTGTCGGCGGCGGCGGCGTTCGAGGAGGCCGCCGGGCTGGCCGGGAGCGTTCCGATAGACCCGGCGGCGAGGCATTAGGCGATGTGGCGCCTGCAGATCGCGGCGGGGGTGGCGTGGGTCGCCGTGACGGCGGGGGTTACGCTGCTGCTGTTTCGGGGCGCGACGGGCGCGGCGGAAGCGGGGTTGATCGCGGAGCCCGCGAGCGGGCAGTTGCTCGTGGCGGTGCTTTCGGCGGCGGTGTTCGGCCTGCCCGGGGTCGCGCTGGCCGCGCTTGGCTGGCGGCGCCGGCGGGGGTAGGCGGGCAGAGCGCGAGGCGCGGCGGCGCGGATCACGTCAGCAGGCGGTAGATGGGCGGGGTGAGCAGCCCCGCGGCGATGGGGAACGGGAGGTTGACGATGATGCGGCTCGCGGTGAAGGCTCCGCCGAGGAAGGGCAATTCCCACATCACGGTGCGCGTGAGCGGAATCGTGTTCCAAGAGGTGATGAGCGCCGCCACGGGCCCCGCGCCCGCCCCCGCCAGGAAGACGGACGCCGCGAGCGGGATGACGACGTAAGGCCCGCCCGGGATCAGGGCGCCGACCGCCATTCCGATGAGGATGCCGGTGAAGCCGGACTCGGCGCCCATCCACCGGGTGATGAGTTCGGCGGGGAGAATCACTTGCGTCATCGCCGCGAGCAGCATACCAAGCAAGAGCATTCGGGAGACGGAGCGCAAGAGCAGCGCGCTCGTTTTCATGCCCGCGCGCAGGCCGGAGACGCCTTCTTTGCGAATGACGAGCGCCGCCGCGAGCGCGGTGATTCCGGCGAGGAGCGCGAGCGTCATTCGCTCGCTCCGCGCTCGCCGTCCGCGCCGATGCGCTTGCGGGCCGCTTCCTGCGCTCCCTTCGGCATCAGCCGGAACACGATGGGCGTCAGCAGCGTTCCGGCGGCGATGAGCCAGATGGTGGAGAGCGTTTTGGCGAGCGCGAGGGGCACGCCGAGGAAGGGGAGTTCGTAGACGAGGAAGCGGTTGGCGGTGAATATGTTGCGCGCCGCCGCGAACGCGGAGATGGAGGCGACGCCCGCCCCGCCGTGCATCAGCGCAGCGGCGATGGGGTACATCACGTAGGGCCCGCCCGGCGAGAGGACGCCGGCCGCCGCGCCGATGAGCAGCCCTTTCGCGCCGGCCTCGTCGCCCATCCAGCGCCCGACGACGCCCGGCGGGAAGAGGACCGTGAGCAGCCCCGCAAGCACGAAGCCGAGCGCGAGGGCGGGCGCGGCCTGCCGAACCAGCCGCAGCGACCCTTCTCCGCCTTCGCGCAGGCCGTCGAGCCCGCTTTGGACGAACGCGGCGGCGGAGACGGCGGCCAGCAGGACGGCCATCACGATGAGCGACGGGTCGCGCCACCACGCCTTGCGCTTTCGCGGCTCCCGCACGGGGCGCGCTAGTTCTTGCGGGGGCCGACCGCCACCCGCCCGTCCTCGACGCGAACCTCGTAGACGGGCAGCGGGATCTCGGCGGGCGGAGCGGCGACCGCGCCGGTGAGGACGTTGAAGCGCGCCCCGTGGCAGTCGCACTCGATCTCGTCGTCCTCGTCCACCGCCCCGTAGAAGAGGTCGCACTCCTCGTGCGTGCACATATTGTCGAATGCGACGACCTCGCCGCCGAGTTCGGTGAGGATGACCTGGTTTTCGCCGACCTGCACGACCTTCAGTTCGTTGGGGCGAACCTCGCCGCGGTCGGCGACCGTTTCGTAACTCTCGGGCATCGGAGTTCTCCTGCCGGCGGCGGGGCTAGACGACGGAGCCGCCGCCGTCGTTTCTGAGGGTTTGGCCGTAGAGGTGGCGGGCGTCGTCGCTGGCGAGGAAGAGGGCGACGCTCGCCTGCTCCTCCGGGTAGCCCGCGCGTCCGCCGACGAGGTTGTTGGTCTGGCGGTCTTCGAACGCGATCATTCCGCCGACCTGCGACCCGGTGATGCCGGGGGCGATGGCGTTGGTGCGGATGCCGTACTGGGCGAGTTGCGCCGCCATATCCATCGTGAGCGTCACGATGGCGCCTTTCGCCATATCGTAGGCGACGCGGCGCGTGTTGCCCTGATAGGCGGAGCCGGACGAGAAGTTGACGATGGAGCCGCCGGTTCCCTGCTTCACCATCTGCTCCGCGACGTACTTGCAGGTGAAGTAGGTGCCGTTCATCGTGACGTCGATGATCTTGCGGTACTCGTCGTCGTCGAGTTCGAGCATGGGGCTGCGGTCGGAGATCGCCGCGCAGTTGAGGAGAACGTCGATCCGCCCGTAGCGGTCGACGACTGTGGCGATCATCGCCTTGATGTCGTCGACGTTCTGCACCTCGCCGAGCGCGTAGACGCACTCGCCGCCCTGCTCCGCGACTTCTTCGGTGACGCCCGCCGCGCGCTCCTCGTCCATATCGAATATGGCGATTTTGGCGCCTTCGGAAGCGAAGAGTTTGGCCGAGGCGCGGCCAATGTTCCTGCCCCCGCCCACGATCACGGCCACTTTGTCGTCGAGTCTGCCCATAACGCGCCCTCCTCTCGTATGCCGGTGATGGCGCGCCGATTCTACGCGAACGGACGCGAATTAGGAAGAGCGGCAAAGGGCGCGGGAGGGGGGCTAGCCGCCGCGCGAGCGCGCCTCGCGGACGAGCGCTGGGGTGAGCGGAGGGAATCGAACCCTCGATCTCCAGGGCCACAACCTGGCGTCTTAACCCCTCGACCACGCCCACCGCGCTGGAGGCCCATTGTACGGGACGCGCGGGCGCGGGTCAACGAGGGGCGTAGGGCGGGCTATGGGAGCGGGGCGGGGTCGGCGGACTCGGCGACTTCCGCGATGGCGTCGAGTTTCTCGCTCACCTCCGGGTCAATCTCCTCTAGCGGCACATACCCTGCAAGCGAGTGGAACGCGCTCTTGCTCATCAGGTTGGGCAGTCCCAGTTTGGCGAAGTATTTCTCGAAGAGCGGGGTGAGGAACTCGTCGCTCACTTTGGCGTCTTCGCTCCACGGAGAACCTTTGCCAAGCGTCTCCATTGCGCTTTGGACTTCCGTTATGGATTCCCGCATAACGCCGACTCTGCGCCCCGCGTCATGGACAGCGAAGAGGGGGCCGGGCAATTCTCCCTCGGCGGTTCCCTTTGCATAGGCTTCCAGGGTCGCCTGCGAGCAGAGGTAGTTCTCGATCTCGCGCCGCTTCCAAGCGAGCATCCTGAGGCCGGGTCCCTCCGCCGGAACCTCAAGCCGGTCAAACAAGGCTACGCCTTTCAAGTTGGGCATAGCCTCTCTGAGGCCATAGTAATGTTTGCTGGCACTGGCGGGTTGATTACCGACGTAACGCGCAAGAGGCCGTTCGAGCGCGCGCTTGGCTTCCGTGCGCTCCAGCCGCTCCGCGAAAGATTGCAGGACGGCAAGGTCGGTTGATCCTTCGAGATACAGGACCCAGCCGGTCCGTTCCGCTTGGTGGTAGTCGGCGAAGCCTATCTCTCGGAGCGCTTTCATCGTTTGGCTGCGGCCGCTCCGGTCGTCTATACGGTGGGGCTGGCCTACGAAAGCGATAAGCAAATCTTTTTCTCCCGCCTCCTCCATGAGCGCCTCGGAATGGCTGGCAACGATGATTTGGCTTCCGCTTTCCTGCGCCGCGTTCGTGATGAGGCGGTATATCTCCCGCTGACGCAGAATTTCCAAGTGCGCGTCCGGCTCGTCAAGCAGCAGAACCGCGCCGTCGTTGGCGTAGAGGTAAGCGAGCAAGAGGAGGGTTTGCTGCAAGCCGCGCCCGCTCGAAGAGAGGTCTAGCAACACTCCTCGCTCACGGTAACCCATCGTGATCTCGCCTCGTTCGGCGACATAGCGCGGTTCGTCCAAGTCGGCGCCGAACAATCCACGTATGTGGCCAACGAGGGTTTGCCAGCGACCGGGCTGCTCGGTGAAGATGGCGTAGCACAGGTTTCGCAGCGTTTCCGCAGTTCGCCCTTCGCCAACGCGAACGTTCACCGCGCCTTCCGTGAGCAATGTCTCCGTGGCAGCCAGCCCGGACATTGGCGGAAGGAAAGCGACTTTCGCCTCGCCGGCCTCGGGGGGAACCACCATCGATCCGCCGTTAGGCAAGCGCAGCGGTCGGCAGAAGAACGATTCGCGGTTGGCGAAATCGAACTCCAACCCGCACTTCCATGACCGGCCGTCGGTTACGCCTTCGACGATCACGTCAATCCGAACGTTCGTCGTCGTGGGCTTGCCGTCCGCGTTCTTGCCCGCGTTGCGCACGCGGAGGTTGCGCCAGAGCAAGTTAGCCTCAGGAACAGGCACGGCGACCAAGTCTCTTCGGTTGACCGCCACCCCGCGTTCTCGGCGTCCTCCCCGCTCGGCGCCGCCCCGCCGCTCCAGCCAGCGCTTGAGCCCAATGTCCCAGAGCGCGAGCGCCTGCATTGCGGAGGTCTTGCCGGAGTTGTTGGGCCCGACGAACACGACCGGATTGCCCAACTCGACTTCGATCTCGTTGAAGCGTTTGAAGTTGCGGGCGATGAGTTTCGTAAGCATGCGATTGATCCAAGGGCGCGTAGCCTAGCCCGCCCGCGCCAAGTCTTCCGCTAGGCGGATCAGCGTTCGCGTCGGGACGCCCGTCGCGCCTTTCACGAGGTGGCCGTTGACGCGCTCCGAGAGGAACGTTCCCGCGATGTCCATGTGCGCCCACTCGACGCCGTCGGTGAACTCGCCGATGAAGAGCGCGGCGGTAATGCTGCCGGCGGGCCGTCCGCCCGTGTTTTTCACGTCGGCGTATTCGGAGCGGTTCTGCCGTTTGTACTCGTCGAAGAGCGGGAGTTGCCACATCTTCTCGCCGGTCGCTTTCGAGGCGGCGAGCACGGCGTCCACGAGCGGCTGCGACGTTCCCATCACTCCGCTCGCGACGTGCCCCAGCGCGACGACGACCGCGCTCGTGAGCGTCGCGGCGTCCACGACGCGGCGCGCCCCGCGCGCTTCCTTCACGTAGCAGATCGCGTCCGCGAGGATCAGCCGCCCTTCGGCGTCCGTGTTGTCCACCTCGATCGTCTTGCCGTTCATCGCCCTGATGATGTCGCCGGGCCGCTGCGCCGTCCCCGACGGCATATTCTCGACGGCGGGGACGACTCCGAAGACGTTGATCTTCGGCTGCAGCGCGGCGATGCCTTTCATCGCGCCGATAACCGACGCGCCCCCGCTCATATCGCCTTTCATCTCCCACATACCGGCGGACGGCTTGATGGAGACGCCGCCGGAGTCGAACGTGACGCCCTTGCCGACGAGCGCGACGTTATTCTCCGGGCGCTCCGGGTCGCCCCGGTAGTCCATCACGATGAGGCGGGGGTCGTTGGCGCTGCCTTGCGCGACCGCGAGCATCGCGCCCATCTTATGGATCGCCATATCCTCGCGTCCGAGAATTGTTATGTCGAGTCCGGCGTCGCGGGCGACCTCCGACGCGGCCTGCGCCATGCGCTCCGGGGTGACCACGTTGGCGGGCTCGTTGACCAGATCGCGGGCGAGGATGGCGCACTCCGCGAGCAGCGACCCTTTCGCCGCGCCGTCGGCGAGCGCCCGCAGGCGATGCTCGTCGCGCTCCAGGATGACGAGTTCGTCGAGCGTTTTCCCGCCGCCGCCTTCCTCGCCAGCGCCCCGCGAGTTGCGGTAGCGCTTGAATTCGTAGAGTCCGAGCAGCGTTCCTTCCGCCGTCGCCTGCGCCGACTCGCTTGGTTCGAGGCCGCCGATGCCCGCGCCGTGCGCGATGGTCGCGGCGCGCTTCGCGCCAAGTTGCCGCAAGCGGCGCGCCGCGGCCGCCGATGCGGAGCGCGCGGCGTCCGCGTCGAATTTCTCGCGCTTGCCCAAGCCGACGACGAGCGCACGTTTCGTGGGCAGTTTGCCTAGCGTGTGAATCACGGCGATTTCGCCGAGTTTGCCCGTGATCTCCTTGTCGGCGATGAGGGCGGAGACCGCCCCGCCGAGGGCCGCGTCCACTGCGCCGGTTCCCCCGGCGGGCGAGGTCACGCCCTCGAAAAGATTGACGACGACGGCGTCCGCGTCCGATTGGACGACGTCGCCTAGCGCAGCGGTCACGGTGGTCATCGGGAAGCCTCGGCGTTCGGAGTTGCGGGCAAGCATAGCACGCATTAGGAGGACGCCCTGCAAGATCTGTCAACGAATTAGTTGACATCTACACTCGCGGGAGCGTTCCGCTCGCGTCAGTGGAGCCCTATGCCATTTCACGACGACATCAGGCAGTTCCGCATCGCGGGCAGGGCGTGGACTCGTTTCGCGTAGTGGAGCGGCGCTCCGCGCCGTCCCGCCGGATTCCTGTCATTCGGTCAGCGGCAGTTATGCAAAGTCTCCGAATGCGTTGAATTCAGCGCTCCCGCGCATCCTCGATCCCGGCTAGGCGGGAATGCGGTTGGAACAACGGCGGTCAGGATGGGAAGTTATGCAACGGTCGCCATCGGGAATGAGTAACTCGGGCGATTTTTGGGATGCAATTCGCGGCGAATTCGTTTCGGGGGAATGGGTGTAGACAAGCACGGGGAATTGCGTTTAGAATGCACGGCAAGGGCGCGGCTAGGCCAATTCAGGCGCCCCCGTATCGAGGTATGCGAATGCCGACGTTTAGCACGGTTCCGATAAGCGAGGCTCGGGCGAAAAGCGCGACGGGCAAGCGGGCTGCTCTGCTGCAGGAGTACATCCAGTACGTCCAGCGGGCGGCGGGAGAGGCCGGCGTTCTGGAGCCGGGCGAAGGCGAGACGACGCAGGCTATCCGCCGCCGGCTCACGCTCGCGTCCGAGGCGCTGGGAACGTCCTTGGAAGTCAAGCGCAGCGGCAACACGATCTTCTTCTGGACGTCGAACGGCAGGCGCCGGGGCCGGCGCCCGAAGGTCGAAGTCGAGGCCGAAGCCGAGTAGCCTGCCGCGGGGCTCATCGCGGCCCAACGCGCGCAAATTCGCGCTCCTGTAGGCTCCTGCTTCCGCAGTCAGGCGTTGGCCTTTGTGGACTAGGGAGACAGGGCGCAGCCCTGTCTCGTCCGTAGGTTTGGCTCCCTCGCCTTATTAGGCGAGGGGATTCCCTGCTCCGTCGGCGTCCGACGGGGATGCTGGATTCCCGCGAAGGCGGGAATGACGGTTCATAGGGGCGCGGGGCGGAACGGGCCTCGGAGTTGAGGATGAAGCGTTGCGCGTAGCGATAGGAGCCGATCACGCCGGGTTCGCGTTGAAGGGCGAGGCCGTCCGTCTCGCGCGCGAGTGGGGGCACGAGACGCTCGACCTCGGCGCGTGGGCCTACGACGCCGACGACGATTACCCGGACTTCGCGGCCGCCGTCGCGCGCGCCGTCGCGGAAGGCGCGGCGGAGCGCGGGGTGGTCGTTTGCGGGAGCGGCGTAGGCGCGAGCATCGCCGCGAACAAAGTCGCCGGGGCGCGGGCGGCGATGTGCCACGACACGTACTCGGCGCGGCAAGGCGTGGAGCACGACGATATGAACGTGCTGTGCGTCGGGGCGCGCGTCATCGGGCCGGAGACGGCGCGGGAGGCGCTGGCGGCGTTCCTCGGCGCGCGGTTCACCGGAGAAGAGCGCCACCGCCGCAGGCTCGCCAAAGTGCAGGCGCTGGAGGCGTCCGCCCGGGAATCCGCTTGGGAAGAGACGGGCGAGAGAGGCGCGCAGGCGCAGGAGGCTCATCGTGGATAACGCCGTTCGCCGGAACCTCGCTCTTGGGCAGTCCACGTGGATTGACTATATCCACCGGGAGATGCTGACCGGCGGCGAGATCGAGCGACTCGTGAACGTGGGCGTAACCGGGTTGACGTCCAATCCGACGATCTTCGAGAAGGCGATTTCGGGCGGCGGAGCCTACGATTCCGCGCTCGCGGCGCTCGCCGAACGCGAGAGCGACCCGGAGCGCGTTTTCGAGGCGCTCGCGCTGGCGGACATCAAGGACGCGGCGCATGCGCTGCGCCCGGTCTACGACGCGACGGACGGGCTCGACGGCTACGTTTCGCTGGAGGTCTCCCCTGCGCTCGCCTACGATACGGACGCCACCGTCCGCGAGGCGCGGCGTCTGTGGGCGGCGGCGGACGAGCCGAATCTGATGATCAAGGTTCCGGCGACGCCGCAAGGGATTCCGGCGGTCGGCCGGCTCATCGGCGAGGGCTTGAACGTCAACGTCACGCTGATCTTCTCGCTCGCCGCCTACGAGGGCGTGATGGACGCCTACGTCGCGGGGCTTCGGGCGCTCACGGAGAGCGGCGCGCCGCTCGACCGCGCGGCGTCGGTGGCGTCGTTTTTCGTGAGCCGCGTGGACACAGCAGTGGACGGCGCGCTGGACGAGGGGCATTCGGGGCTGCGCGGGACGGCGGCGGCGGCGAACGCGCGGGCGGCCTACGCGCTCTTCAGCGAGCGGTTCGCTCGGGCCGATTTCGCCGCGCTGCAGGCGCAAGGGGCGCGAGTCCAACGCCCGCTGTGGGCGAGCACCAGCGTGAAGAATCCCGCCTATCCCGACACGCTCTATGTCGACAGCCTGATCGGGCCGCGCACGGTGAACACGATGCCGCCGGAGACGCTGGATGCGGCGCTCGATCACGGCGTGTCGGCGCGAACGGTGGACGCCCCGGAAGCGGACCCGCAGGCGGCGCTCGCCGCGCTGTCGGACGCGGGCGTGGATATGGCCGCCGTCACGGACAAACTGCTGGCGGACGGCGTCGAGGCGTTCGCCGCGTCCTACCGGAAGGCGCTGGAAAGCATCGAGGCGAAGATCAGCCGCTTGACGAAAACGGAAGCGCGGGCATAGCGGCCCGGGCATACGCGGGCGTAGGAGGAGCGCGATGGACGTCGGCATGGTGGGGCTGGGGCGCATGGGAGGGAATATGTCGGAGCGCCTGCGCCGGGGCGGGCATCGCGTCGTCTCTTATGACCGCGACCCGGACGCGCGCAAGGCGGCGGCGGACGCGGGCTGCGAAGTCGTGGACGCGCTGGAGCATTTGGCGGACGCGCTCCCCGCTCCCCGCGTCGTCTGGGTGATGGTGCCGTCGGGCGATCCGACGGAGGCGACGGTGGGCGCGCTGGGCGAGTCGCTGGAGCCGGGGGACGTGGTGGTGGACGGCGGCAACTCCAACTACAACGACACGATGCGGCGCGGGGCGGCGCTGCAGCACAGAGGCGTGCGAATGCTGGACGCGGGCGTGAGCGGCGGCGTTTGGGGGCTCACGGAGGGCTACTGCCTGATGGTGGGCGGCGAGCCGGATGCGGTCGCGCAAGTCGAGCCGGTCTTCCGCACGCTCGCGCCGTCGCCGGAGAAGGGGTACGCGCGCGTCGGGCCGCTCGGGGCGGGGCACTTCGTGAAGATGGTGCACAACGGAATTGAGTACGGCGTGATGCAAGCCTACGCCGAGGGCTTCGAATTGATGAAGGCGAAGCAGTCGCTCGGTTTGGATCTGCCCCAAATCGCCGAATTGTGGCGGCACGGCAGCGTCATCCGCTCGTGGCTGCTCGACCTGACGGCGGCGGCGCTGAGCGAGGACGAAGACCTCGCGGAGGTCGTTCCCTGGGTGGACGATTCGGGCGAGGGGCGGTGGGCGGTCGAGGAGTCTATGCAACTGGCGACGCCGATTCCGGTGATCTCCCTCGCGCTGCAGGCGCGGTTCCGCTCGCGGAGCGAGGATCAGTTCGGGTTCAAGTTGCTGGCGGCGATGCGGAACCAGTTCGGCGGGCACGCCGTTCGGCGGCGGGCGTAGGCCCGGATGCAGCCGGACGTCCGCGTCCTGGACGCGCCCGCGCCGCTCGTTAGGGCGGCGGCGAGCCTCACGCTGGAATTGGCGGAAGAGTCCGTTCGGGAGCGGGGGCGTTTCGTCTGGGGGCTTTCGGGAGGAAGCACGCCGCGCGCGCTATACGAGGCGCTGGCCGCGCCTCCCTACGCCGGCGCGATGCCGTGGGCTGCGGTTCACGTCTTCTGGGGCGACGAGCGCTGGGTTCCCGCGGACCACCCGGACAGCAACCGGCGGATGGCCCGCGAGGCGCTGCTCGGCGCCGTCGCTCCCGCGAGCGTCATTCCGATTCCGACGGAGAACGCAACGCCCGCAGAGTCCGCCGCCGCCGCCGAGAGCGGCCTGCGCCGCTTGTTCGGCGGCGAGCCGCCGCGCCCCGACCTGCTGCTGCTGGGCGTCGGGAGCGACGGGCACACGGCGTCGCTTTTCGCAGGGACGGGCGCGCTCGAGGACTCCGAGCGCCTGTTCGCGGCGAACTGGGTTCCGCAGTTGGGGGAGTGGCGCGTAACGGCGACGCTGCGGCTGATCAACGCGGCGCGGCGGGTCGTCTTCCTCGCGCAGGGGCGCGGCAAGGCGGACGCCGTCCGCGATGCGCTCCGTCCCGCGGAAGGCGCGCCGCCCGTTCCCGCCGCGCTCGTCGCGCCGGAGGACGGCGCGGTCACGTGGCTGCTCGACCGCGAGGCGGCGGCGAAAGCGAACGAACTCGCCGCCGGATCGCTCGGCGCGGGCGCAAAGGCGGGCGTACAATGATGGGCGCGTCTTATGCATAGCGAAGAGCGTCCGGCGGGGCGTTTGCGGAACCCTGCCGCCCTCTCCGCGGCGGCGCGCTTGCCCGCCTCCGGGTCGCCGCTTGCGCGGTCAAGGCAAGCAGCGGGCGCGCAGGGCGATGAATTAGGCGAAGGTTCCAAGAGGAGCCGCGTATGTGCGGAATAGTCGGATACACGGGAACGCGCGACGCCGCCGGCGTCGTGCTGGACGGGCTCGTCCATCTCGCCTATCGGGGCTACGACAGCGCGGGCATGGCCGTGGCGGACGACGACGGCAACCTCTTTCTCCGCAAGGCGGCGGGCAAACTGGACAACCTCCTCCAACTCGTGGGGAGCGAGCCCGTGAGAGGAAGCCGCGGCATCGGCCACACGCGCTGGGCCACGCACGGCCCTCCGTCGGCGGCCAACGCGCACCCGCACGCGGACGGCGCGGGAGAGATCGTCGTCGTCCACAACGGAATCGTGGAGAACTACGCGGAACTGAAGGCGAGGCTGGCCGCCAATGGCCACGCCTTTCTCTCGGAGACGGACAGCGAGGTCATTCCGCATCTGATTCAGGAGTTGCTTGCGGATGGCGCGCCGTTCGAAGAGGCGGTGCGCCTCGCGGCGGGGCGGATTCACGGAGCGCACGCCATCGCCTGCATGCACGCGAAGGAGCCGGGGCTGATCGTCGCGGCGCGGCGCGGAAACGCGGGCGGCGTCGCCGTCGGCGCGGGAACCGGCGAGGCGTTCATCGCAAGCGACCTGCCCGCGCTGATTCCGCACACCTCCCGCGTTCTCTTTATGGAGCCCGAGGAACTCGTCATCGTCCGACCGGAGGGATTCGAGTTGCGGACGATGGAGGGGCGGAGGGCGTCGCGCTCAGTGCACTACGTGGACGTGCCGCGCAGCATTCTGGAGCGCGGGGCGTACAAGCATTTCACGCTGAAAGAGATTCACGAGCAGCCGGACGCGGCGCAGCGCGCGCTGCACGAGCGCATAGCGTTCGAGTCCGACGAGGTCGCGCTGAGCGAGTTGCCGCTGAGCAAGGCGGAAATGGCCGCGCTCAACCGCGTTCTGTTCATTGGAATGGGAACGAGTCTGCACGCGGGACAGGTCGGCGCGCGCTACGTCGAGACGCTTGCGCGGACGCCCGCGTCGTTCGAAATCGCGGCGGAGTTCTCGCACCGCGACCCGGCGCTGGACGAGCGGACGCTCGTAATCGGCATCACGCAGTCGGGAGAGACGGCGGACACGCTCCACGCGCTGCGCGAGGCGCGGGCGCAAGGAGCGCGGACGGCGTGCATCACCAACGCGCCGGGCAGCGAGGCGACCCGCGCCGCCGAATGCGCGCTGCTGGTGCACGCGGGCGCCGAGGTGGGCGTCGCCTCCACGAAGACGATGGTGTCCTCGATGGTCACGGCGTACCTGATCGCCTGCGCGCTGGGGCAGGGGCGCGGAACGCTATCCGGAGAACGCGCGGCGAAGCGAGTGGACGACATCGCGCGCCTGCCCGCGCTGCTGGGCGCGAGCCTAGAGATGGCGGACGCGAGCGTGGAGGCCATCGCGGAGCGCTGCTTCAAGTCCCGCTCGTTCCTCTTCATCGGGCGCGGACTGCTGGAGCCCATCGCCCGCGAAGGCGCGCTGAAGATGAAGGAGACGAGTTACATCCACGCGGACGGCTTGTCGGCGGCGGAGATGAAGCACGGCCCCATCGCGCTGATCGGCGGCGACACGCCGGTGGTCGCGCTCGCGCTCCGCAACTCGCTCTACCCGAAGATGCTGAACGCGGTCGCGCAGGTTCGCGCTCGGGGCGGGCCCGTCATCGCCGTCGCCACGGAGGGCAGCAAGGAGGTCACGGAACTCGCGGACGACGTGATCTGGACGCCGGAAACGCCTTCCCTGCTGCAGCCCGTCGTGGCGACCGTCCCCGTGCAACTCCTCGCCTACCGCACCGCCGACCTCCTGGGCAACGACATAGACCAGCCGCGCAACCTCGCCAAGAGCGTGACGGTCGAGTAGCCGCCCCTCCCGCCCTTTCCGCGCAGGCGGGAACTCCGCCCCAGTGTCCCGTCGTTCCCGCGTAGGCGGGAATCTCGCCCCTAGACCCTAGCGCTCATTTGCGCTCATTCGGCGCTCCCAAAGCGCTCATTCGGCGCTCACGGAATGCTCAATTGGCGCTCGCAAAGCGCTCATTCGGCGCTCACGGAGCGCTCACTGTCCCCTGTCGTCGTTCCCGCGTAGGCGGGAACCTCTCCCCCAGACGGCGCGCAGCCGCCTCGTCTCCAAAGCGCCCCACGCGCCACGCCCTGACTGCGAAAGCAGGAACCTACTCCCACCCCGGCGCGAACCGTTCCCCGCCTTGCCCAAGCCATCCCTCTAATTATGACACGAGCCCATTGCGCGGCCTTACGCCGCCTTGCTACGATGGTTCCGTCGCCGCTCCCAACCCCCTCGGCGGCGCGCCCCGCAACCCAACTCGACGGAGGGAGTGAGCGCAAATGAGCGCTTTTGAGCGCTTTTCCGCAGAATCGGCCTGGGCCCCCACCCTTCCCGCCCTACGCGGGAACCCCGCAAGCGCTGGACGGGCGCGCAGCGCCCCGCTCGTGATAAACTAGGCGCCGCGACGTGAGATCGCGACAAGGCGAGCGCTCCTATGGCAACCGCAGACGTCATCACCCAAGAAGTCATCCGCGCGCGGCTCGACGGCATCGTCCGCGAAATGCAGGCCGCCGTCCTCCGCACCGGCTTCTCCACCATCATCCGCGAGTCCCACGACTTCTCCGCGGGCATCACCGACCGCGAAGGCAACGTCATCGGGCAATACTCCCCGCTCCCGCCCCACCTCGGCGCCTACCCGGAGTGCGTCAAGGGCGTCCTCCGGTTCTACGCCTACGAGGAGATGGAGGACGGCGACTGCTTCCTCATCAATCACCCGTACTACTCCGGCTGCCCCCACCCCAACGATATGGTCGTCGTGCTGCCCGTGTTCCACGAAGGGCGCGTCGCCGCCTTCTGCGCCTCGATGGGGCACAAGAGCGACATCGGCGGGCAGTCGCCGGGCAGCCGCAACACGCTCGCCCGCGACGTCTTCGGCGAAGGCTTGCAGATTATGCCGGTCAAGTTCCATTCCCGCCGCGAGCCCGTCCGCGAGACGCATCAGATGCTGCGGGCGAACAGCCGCGCCCCCGAACTCGTGCTCGGCGACCTCGGCGCGCAGGCCGGCGCCCTCTGGAGCATCGGCGCGGCGCGCCTCAAGCGCCTAATGGACGAATACGGCCAGCCTATCGTCATAGAGGCGTTCGAGCAGATTGGCCTCCGCGCCGAGGCCCGCGTCCGCCAAGCCGTCCGGCAGTGGCCCGACGGCGTCTACGAAGCGGAAGCGTTCACTGACGACATCGTCGACCCCCAGCGCAAACTCCGCCTTCACGCCGCCGTCATAAAAAACGGCGACTCCCTCGTCATCGACTTCTCCGGCACGGACGACCAAAGCCTCGGCCCGATCAACGCCCGCCCGCCCTTCGTGCGCGGAATGGCCTACTACGCCGTCATCGCAATGATCGACCCGGGCGTGCCGAACAACTTCGGCCTCGCGCGCGCCGTCGAATGCCGCTTCCGGCAAGGCTCCGTGCTCGACCCCTCCTTCCCCACCCCCGTCGGCTTCTACTCAATGACGCTCTCCACCGTGGAAGACGTCATCTTCGAGGCGCTGAGCCGGGCGGCCGGCCGCCCCGCCGTGGCCCACAACGCCAGCAGCGGCATGGTCGTGATGGGAACCGTCGGAGGCGGCAGGCGCTACGTGCAATACGAACTAATGATGTCGGGCAACGGCGCGCACTACGGCGGCGACGGCTGGACAGGCACCGGCCACTCCTGGGGCGGCGGCAGCAAGATCACGAGCGCCGAAATCCTGGAGTCCGAATTCGACGTCGAAATGCGCCGGTTCGAACTCGTTCCCGACTCCGGCGGGCCCGGCGAATACCGGGGCGGCCTGGCGATGCGCCGCGAATATCTCGTCAAACAGCCCAGCCGCTACGCCGGAGGCAGCCCTCGCAACCTCGCCCCCGCCCATGGCGTCGCAGGCGGACTCGACGGAGTCGCGGGCGCGGTCATCGTCAACCCCGGCGCCCAAGAGGAGCGGCGCTACGTCGGCATCATCTCCAACGTGATGCTGGAGGAAGGCGACGTCGTCCGCGTCGAAACCGGCAGCGCCGGCGGCGCGGGCGACCCCAGGAGCCGCAGCCGCGAGCGCGTGATCGGCGACCTCCGCAACGGCTACGTCACCGCCGGCGCCGCCGTCGGGGTCTACGGCCTCGACGAGGCCGCCCTAAGCGAGGCGCTGGCGCCGGCCGCAGCCGGGCGCTGACCGGGAACCGGCGATGGACGCCGCGGTCGTCATCACAATCATCGACCTGTTCGGCGAGGAGCTGCTCGCCGTAGCCTCGGCCGCGATGGCCATTCTCATCCTTCGGCGGAGCAGAGAAGACGAGGCGCACTACAAGCGGCTCGCCCGCCCGACCATCATCGTCAACACGGAAAATCGCAGCGAGAACCTCTTCATCCGCTTCAAAAACGGCGGAGGCGGGCCCGCGCTGGACGTCCGCGCGCTTGTCGGCGACGATGACGACGAGGGCGGCGCGTGGGCGGTCGATATCGGGTTGATTCCTCCGTCCGGCGAGCGCGTGGAATCGCTCGGCCCCCTCGAGGGAGCGTTCGCGTTCCCGTTCAGAGTCGCCCTCTACTACAGCGACCGCGAAGACGTCGCGCACTTCTACGACTTCGTCGTGAATCCGCGCATCCCAACCGCCGTGAGCGTCGTCGGGGAAGAGCACCAGGAAACGAGGAAACTGCGAAGCGCGGCGCGCCGGAGAGCCGCGCGATGACCCCGTTCGAAATCGTCACGCTCGTCCTCGACCTGTTCGGGGAGTATATGCTCGCCATCTCGACCGCCGTCTTGGTCATTCTCATTCTGAGGCAGAACAGGAATGACCGGCGGCAGCGCCGCAGCGCCACCCAGCCGGCGATCGTCGTCAACGCGGAGACAGGCGAGAACGACGTGATGATTCACTTCACCAACTGGGGAGGCGGGACGGCGGTGGACGTTCATGCCCTCCTCGGCGACGTGGACGACGATAAGCCTCGCGCCCGCATGATCGACTTAGGGCTAATGCACCCCCACGGCGAGCACGCGCAGTCCCTCGGCCCGATCGATGGAACGTTCGGAGCGTCGTTCAAGGTGGCGCTGTACTACCGCGACTCCGACGACGTAGCGCATCACTACGACTTCGTCCTCAGCCCCCGCGCCGCCAACGCCGTGAGCATCGTGGGCGAGGAGCACCATGAAATCAAACCGTCGCGCGGCATTGGCCGCCGGATCGACAAGCGATGAGCCTCTTCTGGACCACCGCGTCGCTGATGGACACCATCGGCGAACTCATCGTCTCGTTCTCCACCATCGGCATCGTCGTCCTCGTCTACCGCAAGATGGTCTGGGACAAGCGCCGCCAGCAGCGCATGGCGCGCCCTGACGTGATCGCGTGGAAGGAACTGCGCGAGTCCGGCTACGCGCTCAAGTTCAAGAACCTCGGCGGAAGCCCGGCGATAGACGCCCACGCCCTCGTCGGCGGCGACGAGGAAACCGGGGGCGACGCCGCGTTCGTGAACATCGGCCTGATGGAGCCCCACGCTGAGCGCGAGCATTTCGTTCCGCCGTCCAGCGCCCCGCCGGGAAAGCCCGTCCCCGTCAGCGTCTACTTCCGGGACGCCAACGGCGCCGCCCACCAGGAGCAATACGTCATCCGCACGCAAACCCTGATGCGCGCGAACGAACTCTCCGAAGACGAGCGCCGCGAAATCTTCTGGAACGAACGCTGAAGCCGCCCGCCCGCCGTCCCGCCTGCGCGGGAATGACGATAGGGGGCAAGGGGCGAGATTCCCGCCTTCGCGGGAATCTCGGGACACCGGGGGCGAGATTCCCGCCTACGCGGGAATGACGATAGGGGCAAGGGGCGGGATTCCCGCCTACGCGGGAATGACGGGACACTGGGGGCAAGGTTCCCGCCTGCGCGGGAATGACGATAGGGGGCAATGGGCGCGAGATTCCCGCCTGCGCGGGAATGGCGGTCAAAGTACGCGGGAATGACGGGACACTGGGGGCAAGGGGCGGGGTTCCCGCCTACGCGGGAATGACGATAGGGGGCGCTAGCGAGGAATCGTGAACCAGAACGTTGCGCCGGCGCCCTCCGCGCTCTCCACGCCTATCTCTCCGCCGTGCGCCTCCACGGCGCGCTTGGCGATCGCCAGGCCCAGCCCGGTTCCCTGATCCCGCCGCGAGCGGTCCGCTTTGTAGAAGCGCTCGAACAGGTGCGGCAAATGCTCCGCTGCGACGCCGGGCCCGTCGTCCCGAACGCGAACCGTCACTGCGTCCGCGCGCGACGCGCCGTCCACGTCCGCCGCGATCTCTCCTCCGCGAGGCGTGAACCGCAGCGCGTTGTCCAGCAGATTCAGCAGGACTTGATGCAACTGCCCTGCGTCTCCCAAAACCGTCGTATCTCCCGCGCGCTCCACTGCAACCGACACGCCCGCCTCCGCGATGCGGCGCTCCAAATCCGCCTGAACGCTCGCGGCCACGCCCGCCGCGTCCACGGGCTCGCGCTTCGGCGCCGCCTGGCCGCTCTCGATGCGCGACAACTCCAGCAGGTCGTTCACCAGCGCGGTCATCCGGTCGACTTCGCGGTTGACGCGCGCCAGGAAGTCCGCCGCCGCCGCGGGGTCGCCCGCCGCCCCGCCCTCCAGCGTCTCCACCATCGCCTTCACCGACGCGAGCGGACTCCGCAACTCGTGCGACACATTCGCCACGAACTCGCGGCGGGTCGTCTCCAAGCGCCGCTGCGCCGTCAGGTCGCGGAGCGTCAGCAGCGCAGAGCCGTCCGAGGCTCCGCCGATGGGCGTGGCCGCCGCGCTCACGGTCCGGCGCGGCGCTCCCAGCGACAACTCCGTTCGCTCCGCTTCGCCCGATGTGCGGCATCGCGCCGCGAGTTCCCGCAACTCGTAGTCGCGCAGCGCCTGCGCCCCCGATCCGTCGAACGCCAGCAGATCCCCCGCCGCGCGATTGAACAGCGTGACGCGGTAGTCACGGTCGACGAGCAGCACGCCGTCGGCCATCCCGTCCAGCGCGGACGAGAGTTGCGCCCGCTCCTCCGAGAGTTCCCCGATCAGCGACGCGAGGGCGTCCGCCATCGTGTTGAACGGCCCCTCCAGCGCCGTCAGCGGCGGCGCGGACGCCGGCCCGGGACGCAGCGAAAAATCGCCATCGGCGGCCCGCTCCATCGCCTGCGCGAACGCGCGGCTCTCGCGCTCCGCGCCCGCCGCCCGCCGCATCCTGACGCCGAGCGCGGCGAGCAGGCCCAGCGCGGCGGCGAACGCCGCGCCCGCCGCCAGCGAGGCTTGCCCGGCCAGCGCGAGCGCTCCGGCGAGCGCCGCGAGGAGCGTCAGCGCAATTGCGGGGACTACGGGCGCTCCCATCGGCTCTCGCCTCACCCTTCGAAGCGGTAGCCCACTCCGCGAATTGTGATGATGCGGGCGGGCGTCGAGGGCTCCGCCTCTATCTTCTCACGCAGCCACCGCACGTGCACGTCCACCGTCCGGACGTCTCCGATGTAGTCGCGCCCCCACAGCCGCTCCAGAATCTGATCGCGGGTGAACGCCCGCCCCGGGTTCCGCATAAACAGCGCAAGCAGATCGAACTCTCGGGGCTTCAGCCGCAACTCGTCGCCTCCCAGCCAGGCCGAGTGCGCCTCCGGGTCCAGCGTCAGCAGCCCTGACCGCAGCGGCTCCGCCGCCGCTTGCTTGCGCGGGCGCCGCATCAGCGCGCGCACGCGCGCCATCAACTCGCGCATGCTGAATGGCTTCGTCACGTAATCGTCCGCCCCCAACTCCAGCCCCACTACCCGGTCGATCTCCTCGCCCTTCGCGGTCAGCATCAGAATTGGCGCGTCGGTCTCGCGGCGCAGAATGCGGCACGCCTCCAGCCCGTCCAGTCCCGGCAGCATCACGTCCAGAATGATCAGGTCGGGCTGCGCCGCGCGCGCCGTCTCCAGCCCCTTCGCCCCGTCCGCCGCCGTGAGCGCGGAGTACCCGCCGTGCTCCAAGTTGTACCGAAGCGCCTCGAGCAGATTCTCCTCGTCCTCGATCACCAACACCGACCGGCTCGTCGTCATACGGCTCCGTCCCGCAGGCGCTTCGCGGCGCCATCGCCCGCTCAATTTTACGCCAATTCCTTCATCAGGCGAGTGGCATCAGGCGAGTGGCATCAGGCGAGTGGCGCCGATTAAGCGGACGGCTCAAGTCGCCGCGCCCGCCGGATCGCCCGGGCGTCGGGCGGACAAGGCGCGGCGCCGGTGGCTTCCAACTTGCTAGGGCAAAGGCCGCCCAAACTCAAACGCCGCGTTCCAGAGTCCCTTCCCACCGGCGTGTTGCCCCGTTCGAAGGCCGATTATCGGATAATCCGGCAGAGCCGCCGACACGGCGCACCCGCCGTCGAGCAATTCGCCGTTCGAGGCGAAACCAAAATCTAAGTTGTCGGATCCGATCCCCCGCCGGCCCTCCGGCAGGTCCTGGACGCGCTCAGGAATGACGTGCAGGAAGAAGCGAGGCTCCGTGTCGGCTTGGCCGCATGGCTCCTTGACGTATACGAGAGAGCCGTCGGCCAAACGGAAGTCGAATAAGGACTCCAGTTTTCCCTCCCTCCGAGGGTTGATCTCCGCCACCCAAATGGAGCCGCCCACCGGGACGTCTTGGCTGAGCCTGAACCCGTCTATCGCGTAATCGGGGAGCGGAATGAACGCGATGCACTTGTCTCCGTCGAGCGCTCCGTACCCGGAGAAGTAGAAGTCCAGCCACTCGCCGCCGTCGCTTCTCCGATGCTCCGGCAGATCGTTTATGTCTTGCGGAACCAACTTCAAACTGAAACGAGTCCGCAGCGCCTCGTCCTCTGAGCACGGCTCCTGAGCGTAAAGCGCCGCGCCGTTTCGAACGTAGACTTGACGCCCGAAGCGAACCAAGGCGTAATCGGGCGAGCCGTTTTCAACGGACGCGCGGAAGACGGGGCGGTCAAGCGGCTCTTCGGGCGCGGCCGCCCGGTAGGCCGCGCGCGCGTCGAGTTTTTCGGCGAGCGCGTATATCGTGTTGTCGTACACCTGAAGCCGGTGCGTCACGCGCAGCGTGTCCGCCGCGCGCTCCGCAAGCGTTCGCGGCGCATTCAAATACACGAACGCCGAAGCGCTCTCCGTTACGGACATTGACGTCCTTTCCAGCGCCGCTTTCGGCAGAATGCGTTTGTTTTCTTCGAGCACATGCCTTCCGTAATGCGTAACCGTATTCGCCTCCGCCAATGACGACGGGCGCTCGCTGAGCAGCCGCTCCCACGCTTCCCGCGCGGGATGCCCCCAGTAATCCATAATGTACTGCGTCCGCAGGTATTCCGGCGTCGTCCTGTCCACGAAGAAGTTGAAGAACACTTGCTGGTTTGGATGAATAAGCGCCATCGCAATGAAGGTCGCGGCCAAGCCCGCGCCGCCTGCCGCGTAGGCCGCGGCCCGCAAACGCCTCCGCTTGAGCGCGGAAGCCATCCATGCGAGCCCCAATGCTCCGAGCAAGGAGAACGGCGCCCAGAGGAAGTACATTTGCCGCCAGCCGTTGTAGATATTGACGTCCAGCAGCGCAACGGCTGAGGCGGGCGCCGCGACGCAGCCAACCAGCAGCAGCCCGAATCGCAGCCCTCCGTTCCGAAGAGCGGACAAGGGCGCCCGGATTCCCCGCAGGACGAACGCCCCCGCTCCCGCGAGGCCCAGCGCCAGCGCGAACGGCGGCGCCGTGATGGAGAACCATACGGGAAGGTATTCGGCCGGGAAAGCATTGCTCCGGTAAACTGTTCCACGGAAAATCTCATAGACGAGGAACGGATGGTTCGACAGCGTCGACCACCATTCAACGGCTCGTCCAATCGGGTCGCTCCATAGGTACGGCATTGCTGCGTAGGCCGTCAGCGCGCCCGCCAGTACGAACGTCCCCGCCGTCAGGAGCGCGCGCTTGCGTTCAGAGCGTCCTTGCGCCAAGGCGAAGTCCAGCCCTTGCATCGCAAGGATCGCCGCGAGCAAGACAACGCCGAGAATACGCAGGTTGACGAGCGCTCCAATGCTTATGCCCGCCAGCGCGAACGACGAAAGACCGCCTTTCGTGAATGCGCGATGCGCCAGGAAAAGCGCGATCATGAACGTAACGAGAAACGGAATGTCTTTGCTGTTGAAAAATGAATGCGCGTACAGGCGTGGGTGCAAAAGGAACAGCAGCATTGCAAAAAGCGCGACGATACGGTTGGAGGTCAGCCGGCAGGCGAGAACGTAGGCGGCAAGTCCGCCCGCGAGGAAGAACAGGTAAGTGAGCAAATGCCGGGAGAGGTGGATTCCCCGTAGACGTTCAATCCCAAGCGCGTTCTCAGCCAAGAGAAGAGGCGCCTCGAATACGGCACCGTAGAACCTGTCATGGTCGACGGGAAGGCTCCCGGCGTCTCCGCGAACGTGCGCGAGGTTCATCATGGCTAAGTTGCGTTGAGAAGTCTCGTCCGCCGCCATGCCGTAGTCGTCCAGAATAGCGAGCCCAATGATTAGGAAGAGCGCCAGCGCGGCGACCGCGCCCCAATGCGCCGCGAGCGCTTTCCCAGCCGTCGCGAGCTCGCGGGCGTCTATAGGAGGAAGGTAGGGCAAGGGGGTTCGGGGCTGTCTCATCGCATCAACTCGCCGGCGATTATACCCTTCTCGCCGCCGCTCCCTCGATCCCGCCGCGCTCGGCAACCCCAGCCCGGCGTTGAGCATTCGGCGCTTCGACCTAGAAGTCTTGCATAACCAGCCGTGATTTCTCGCGCAGGCGGGAACTGGCGCGCAGGCGGGAACCGGAGGGCAGGCGGGAACTGGCGCGCAGGCGGGAACCGGAGGGCAGGCGGGAACCGGAGGGCAGGCGGGAACCGGAGGGCAGGATGAGAGACGGACTGCCGCGCCGAGACCTCATGGATCCGCCGCCTGCGCCTGCGAGGCGGGCGCGGAAGCGTGGTAGTATGCTCGGCAACCCCCCGTTCAAAGGAGCGTTCACGTGGCCACTGCCGAAGAGCGATTGCAAGCGTTAGGGTTGACGTTGCCGGAGGTTTCAACGCCTGTCGCCAACTACGTTCCCGCCGCGCGGACAGGCAACCTGCTGTTCGTGGCGGGGCAGGTGCCTCGCGATGCGTCGGGCGCGATGATCACGGGCAAGGTCGGCGCGGATATGGACGTTGAGGCGGCCTACGCGGCCGCGCAAATCTGCGGGCTGTACGCGCTCGCCGCCGCGAAAGCGGAGATCGGCGGCCTCGACAAGGTCGCGCGGGTCGTGCGCGTGATGGGGTTGGTGAACGCCACGCCGGAATTCGCCCAGCAACCGCAGGTGATCAACGGCTTCTCCGACCTGATGGTCAATGTGTTCGGGGAAGCGGGGCGCCACGCGAGGGTCGCCTACGGCGCGGGCTCGCTGCCGGGCGGGGCGGCGGTCGAGGTGGAGTCGCTCTTCGAAGTGGCCGCGTCCTGATCGTTGGCGCGCCGCATCCTCGCGGGCCCAGGGCAGCGCTTCGCCCCGCCGAGCAAGAGGGCCCCGCCGAGCAAGAGTCGCGGCGAGCGGAGCGCGTCCGCTCTTCCGTCCGGCTTACCGCTCGTAGACGGGAACGGTGTTGATCCACAACTCCCCGGACTCGGCGATGTAGGCGAACTCCTTCACCTCGTCCACGTGCATACCGCGGGGGATTTGCTTGTAGATGGCGAACTGCTCTCTGTCGGAATCGCTGAGCGTCCTGCGGTTGTAACTGCTGTACCGCGCCATCAGGCTGCTCCCGACGACGTGCCCCATTCCTGTTAGCGCGTGCACCATCTCGTGCATAATCGTCGCGTTCAGGTTGCTGCTCTGTCCGGCCACGACGACGCGCGCGACCGCATACGTGTGCTGGGCGCAGTAACACCACGTCTGCGCGTAGCCCAAGCGGTCGCTCCCGACGAGGTCGTCGGCGCGCAACTCCACCAGTATGGCGTTGTCGCCGAGAACCTCGTTGTAGTTGTTCCTGTCGGACGCCGACATTCCGTTCGCGTCGATCACAGCGAATTCGTAGCCCAGCAGTTCGGTCAACTGCGCCAGCGCGTCCTCGAGTCTGTTTTGGAAACCGACCTCCGTGTAGAAGTGAATCGCTATTGGCCCGGGCCACTTCAGCACGCTCTCCGAACGCCATCCGCAGTCTCCGTCGGATCCGTCAGCCGGCCTGTCGAAGAAGCAATTCCACGCGCGTTTCGCGGCGTATATCGGCATTGGGGCAGGAGTGGGCGACGGGGTAGGCGTGAGCGTGGGAGTAGGCGACGGGGTGGGCGTGAGCGTGGGAGTAGGCGACGGGGTGGGCGTGAGCGTGGGAGTAGGCGACGGGGTGGGCGTGAGCGTGGGGGTGGGCGACGGGGTAGGCGTGAGCGTGGGAGTAGGCGACGGGGTAGGCGTGAGGGTGGGAGTAGGCGACGGGGTAGGCGTGAGCGTGGGGACAGGGGACGGGGTAGGCGTGAGCGTAGGCGTAGGAGTAAGGGTAGGCGTGGGCGTGAGGGTAGGAGCAGGCGGCGGCGCGGGCGTGAACGTGGGAGTAGGCGCAGGCGCGCTTTGGCAAGCGGCGAGCGTGAAAGCGAGGAGGGCGAGGGAGAAAAGAACGCGGGCGGCGCGGCGCATAGGCGGATAGTGTAGCACGGCGGGCCGCCGCGCCTCTGCTAGACTGCGCTCCGCAATGACTCGCCCGGGCGGCAAAGCGGCCTATGTCTACGCCGACGCGCTTTCGCGTCACGTCTTGCGCGACGGCCATCCGATGCGCCCGGCGCGCCTCCGCTACGCCTACGCTCTCCTCGACGCTTACGGCGCGTTCGAGGACGAGCGCGCGATGCTCGTTCCTCCGCGCCCCGCGACGGTCGAGGAGTTGACCACGTTCCACACGGAGGAATACGTCGAGGCCGTGCGGCGGCTCAGCGGCGGCGAGGAGGACGCTGAGGCGGGAGAGCGGCACGGCTTCTCGGCGAACGGGGACAATCCCGTCTACGCGGGGATGCACGAGGCGGCGCTGCTCTCCACCGGCGCGTCGGTTCAGGCGGCGGAACTGATCGCCGACGGCGCGGCGCAGGCGGCGTTCGCTCCGGCGGGCGGTCTGCATCACGCGATGCGCGGCTGGGCGTCCGGCTTCTGCATATTCAACGACCCGGTGATTGCGATCAACGCGCTCCGCAAGCGCGGACTCCGCGTCGCCTATATTGACATTGACGCGCATCACGGCGACGGCGTGCAAGCCGCCTTTTACAGGGACGCGGACACGCTGACGATTTCCATCCACGAGGGCGGGCGGTGGCTCTTCCCCGGCACGGGCGCGGCGTCGGAGATAGGCGCCGGCGACGGCGCGGGCTATTCCGTGAATCTGCCGCTCTTTCCCTACACCGGCGACGACGTGTATTTGGAAGCGTTCGATCAGATCGTTCCGCCGCTGATCGAAGCGTTCGCGCCGGACGTTCTGGCGACGCAACTGGGCGCGGACGCTTACGCGAACGACCCGCTGACGCATCTTGCGCTCAGCGCGCAGGGATACGCGGCGGTCGTGGAGCGCTTGGGCGCGATGGGGCGTCCGTGGCTCGCGTTCGGCGGAGGCGGGTACGACCTCGACGCCGTGCCGCGCTGCTGGGCGCTCGCCTACGGCGCGATGCTGGGGCGCGAGTGGCCGGACGAGTTGCCCGAGGGATCGGACGCTTTTCTGCAAAGCCCTCGCCTGCGCGACGCGGCTCCGCCGCCCGAAGACCCGGCGCTGCGGGAGAAGACGCGGGCCTACGCGCAACAGCAGGCCGCCGAATTGCGGCGGCTCGTCTTCCCCGCGCACGGGCTCGCCTGAGTCCCGTGGCGCACGGGGCGCTGCGCGTCTCTGATTCCCCCTCCCGTCATTCCCCGTAGGCGGGAACCTCGCCCCCTCTCCCCTGCCCATCCGCGTATAATCGCCGCATTCCCCCAGGAGGCGCGCGATGCCGCTCGATCCCGAAGCGAAAGAGTTGCTGGAGCGGCGGGCAGCCGCCGGCGTTCCGGCCCAGCACGAGGTCAGCCCCCAAGAGGCGCGGGCGATGCAAGACGCCCTCCCCTATCAGCCGGGGCCGGAAGTCGCCGAGATTCGGGAGGCCGCCGCGCCCGGCCCGCACGGGGACGTCCCCCTCGTCGTCTACCGGCCTGACGCCCCCGGCCCGCTTCCCGTCTGCCTGTGGCTCCACGGCGGCGGATGGGTCGTCGGCAGCCGGACGTCGAACGACGCCACTTGCCGGTCGCTCGCCAACGCGGCGGGCGCCGTCATCGTCTACGCCGACTACCGGCTCGCGCCCGAGCATAAGTTTCCGGCGGCCTTCGACGATTCCTACGCCGCAACGCTATGGGCGGCGGAGAACGCCGCGTCCTTCGGCGGCGACCCCTCTCGGCTCGCCGTCGCGGGCGCGAGCGCCGGCGGCAACCTCGCGGCCGCGGTCGCCCTCCGCGCCCGCGACGACGGCGGCCCCCGCATCCTCCACCAAACCCTCATCTACCCCGTGACCGACACCGACTTCGAGCGGCCTTCCTATCAGGAGAACCGCGATGGCTACGGCCTCTCCTACGACACGATGCGCTACTTCTGGGACTGCTACCTCTCCGGCGAGGCGGACGCCGCCAACCCCTACGCCGTTCCGATGCGCGCCGCCGACCTCTCCGGCCTGCCCCCCGCGCTCGTGCTGACGGCGGAGTACGACCCGCTGCGCGACGAGGGAGAAGCCTACGCGGAGCGCCTGCGCGCTGCGGGCGTCCCCACGCGCCTGACGCGCTACGACGGAATGATTCACGCCTTCTTCAACGCGGGGCTGCCCGTCGCGCGGACGCGGACCGCCATTGAGGAGGCCGCCGGCGAGTTGCGAAAGGCGTTCGGCGCTGCGTAACTCCCCCGCCCGCGAGCAGCCGCCCCGCCTCCCGCCTCAGCATCCGCCGGGCATCCCGCGCTTCTGGCCGCTGCGGCGCGTCAACTACGGCTGGGCCATCGTCGCGGCCTCGTTCCTCGCCACCTTCGCCGAAGTGCCGGGCTTCGGCCCCGTCTTCACCATCTTCATCAAGCCGATTCAGGACGAACTCGGCTGGTCGCGGACGGCCATCTCGACGGGCTTCCTCATCGGAAGCGCGTCCGGCGCGCTCGCATCCGGCGTCACCGGACGGCTGGTCGACCGCTACGGACCGCGCGTCGTCGTCGCGGCGGCGGGCGTCTGCATCGCCGGCGCCCTGCTCGGCCTCTCCGCCATCGAGGAGCGGTGGCATTTCTGGACGTTCTTTGGGCTTGCGCGAGGGTCGGCCATCGCAGGCGTCGAAATCGGAACGTCCGTCGCCGTCGCCAAGTGGTTCGTGCGCCGGCGCGGGCGCGCGCTCGCGTTCAAGTCGGTCGGCCAGCGCTCCGGCCAAGCCCTCCTGCCGATTCTGATCTACGCGGTGATGGCCGCGTCCGACTGGCGAACCGCCTTCGTCGCGCTCGCCGGATTCTCCGGCGTCGTCATCGTCGTCCCCGCCCTCCTCCTCTTGCGGGCCAAGCCGGAAGACCACGGACTCCTCCCCGACGGCGCGCCCACGCCCGCCCCGGCGCGAGAGAGCGCAGCCTCTGGCGCCGTCCGCGTCGACATGGACGAAGAATCCTGGACGCTCAGCGAGGCGCGGCGGACGCGCGCGTTCTGGCTGATCACGGCCTTCCTTATGTGCACGCCGTTCGTGCAGGGCGCGACGAATCTGCATATGGCGCCCATCTTTCAGGACAAAGGGCTGAGCGACGCGCAGGCGGTGTCCATCGTCTCCATCTTCGCGGCGACGTCGGCGCTCTCCATCGTTCCCGTGGGATTCGTGCTGGAGCGCGTGCGCGTGCGGATCGGCGCGATGGCGCAAGCCGTGTTCGTGCTGGCCGCGATGCTGCTGCTCTTCATCGCCGACGACTACCCGCTCGCCGTCGTCTGGGCGCTCATCTTCGGCGTCGGCGCCGGAATGCGGAACGTGATCGAGGTGATGCTCGTCGCCAACTACTTCGGGCGCGGGTCGCTGGGCGCCATCAAAGGCTTCACCGCTCCGTTCCGCGCCGCGAGCCCGCTCGGCCCCGTGCTCGCGGGCTGGATCAGCGACGAAACCGGCTCCTACGGCCTCGCGTTCGGCCTCTTCGCGGGCGTCGCCGTCCTAATGCTCGTCCTCATGCTCTTCGCCTCCCCGCCCCGCAAGCGCGGGAACGGCGATTAGGGCGCCCGGTAACAACGAGGCGCCAGTAGGTTCCTGTTTTCGCAGTCAGGGCGTGGCCCATGGGGTGGTTTGGAGACGGGGCGCTGCGCGCCCTGTCCGGCGCTTGCGCGCCTCTGGGTTCCCGCGTAGGCGGGAATCTACTGCGGCCCCGCCCTGCCCGCGTAGGCGGGAATCTACCCAGGGAGAAGGGGCGTGGCCGCGAGGGATTTGAGGGCGTTGCGGGCGTGGCTGCCCATCAGCAGTTCGTTGTGGAAGGCGCCGCGCACGATTCCGGCAGGGTCCACTACGTAGGTGATGCGCGAGGTCCCGAGCCCGAATCTGCGCTCGGACTCGTAGAGGCGGCGGACGGCGCCGCCGGGGTCGGCGGCGAGGCGGAAAGGCAGGCCGTCGCGCTCGGCGAACCGCCGAACAGCGTCCGCGCTGTTCGGGCCAATGCCGACGACGACAGCGTTCCGCTCGGCGAAATCCTGATGGGCGCGATGGAATCCGGCGGCCTCCCGCGTACAGCCGGGCGTTCCGGCATTCGGGAAGAAGAAGAGCACGACGCTTCGCCCGCGCTGCTCCGACAGCGTGAACGCCTCGCCGGAGTCGAGGATGATGGTGAAATCGGGGGCTTCGTCGCCGATCTTGAGCAATTTTCGTCCTCTGCTCGTCTATTACGCTGATAGGTTCTACGCGGTCGGAGGTGATTATGCAAGGAATGACGGGACAGGGAGGCGGGATTCCCGCCTACGCGGGAACGACGGGAAGGGGCGAGATTCCCGCCTACGCGGGAATGACGGAACAGAGGGGGCGAGATTCCCGCCTACGCGGGAATGACGGAACAGAGGGGGCGAGGTTCCCGCCTACGCGGGAACGACGGAACAGGGGGCGAGGTTCCCGCCTTCGCGGGCAGGGCGGGAATAGGCGTTCCGCCCGCGCATGCGCGGCCTAACCCCGCAGGTTCCCCGCCGCGCGCCCGCTCTGCTATGCTAGGCGCTCCAATCCCCGAATCGGACGGAGGAGCCAGCAGATGACCACTCAGCCAAGCGCCGCCCAGCCTAGCGTCGTCGGGATGCCCGTGCCGCGCGTTGACGGGCGCGACAAGGTGACCGGCGCGGCCAACTACGGCGCCGACGTCGACATTCCCGGGACGCTCTGGGCCAAGACCGTCCGCAGCCCGTATCCGCGCGCCCGCATCGTCTCCGTGGACGCATCGGCTGCGCGCGCGCTTCCCGGCGTTCACGCCGTCCTCACGGGGGCGGACATCCCCGACGGCATGCGCTGGGGGCGCCGCATCGTGGACGTGCCCGTGCTCGCGCAAGGCGAGGCGCGCTTCGTGGGCGAACAGGTCGCGGCGGTCGTCGCGGACGACGAGGAGATCGCGCAGCGCGCCGTCGAACTCGTGCGGGTGGAGTACGAGGAGTTGCCCGCCGTGACCGACCCGGAAGAGGCGATGCGGAACGAACTGCTGGTCAACCCGGGTATGGCTGCGTTCAAGGGGCTGCTGTACGAGACGCCGGAGCCGACCAACGTCGTCGTGCATTGGGAATGGAGCAAAGGCGACGTGGACGCCGGCATGCAGGAGGCCGACCTCGTCGTCGAGAACACGTACACGACGCCATCGCAGCATCAGACCTATATGGAGGCGCACAACGCGACGGTGCGCGTCAACCCGGACGGCACGGCGGACGTTTGGACGCCCGGCAAGGCGCCCTACGCCGTGCGCTCCCAGATTTCGGGGCCGCTGGGCGTGGAGCCGGAGAGCATCGTGTTCCATCCGGTGACGATTGGGGGGGATTTCGGAGGGAAGGGCTCGCCGATGAACGTCGCGCTGGGCTATCTGCTGTCCAAAGCCGCAGGCGGCCGCCCGGTGAAGATGGTGTTCGACTACAGCGAGGAGTTTCTGGCGGCGAACCCGCGGCATTACTCCAAACTGCGGATGCGGACGGGCGTCAGAAGGGACGGCTCGATCACGGCGCACGAGGCGCGCATCCTGTTCGACAGCGGCGCCTACGCCGGATTCAAGCCCGCCGGGCACTTGGGCGGCGCGAAAGCCGCCGGCGGGCCGTACCGCACGCCGAACGCCCGCGTCGTGGAGGATATGGTCTACACGCACAACACGCCTTGCGGCCATATGCGCGGCCCGGGCGAGCCGCAGGCCGTGTTCGCGCTGGAATCGCACATTGACGAGGTGGCCAACGCGCTCGGCATGGATCCGGTCGAGTTCCGGCTGATGAACCTCGTGACCGACGGGGAGCCGACGGCGCTGGGAGACGTGTTCGTGGAGAACCGCGCCTCCGCCGCGCTGGAGGCGGCCGTGGACGCCTCGGGCTTCCGCAGGCCCAAAGCGGCGGGCGTGGGGCGCGGCGTTTCGGTCGGCGAGCGTCCCCCGGGCGGCGGGCGCATCAACTCGCAAGTGTCGCTCGAGGCGGACGGGTCGGTCGTCATCACGACGCCGCTCTTCGAGCAAGGCGCGGGGGCGTACACCGTCCTGCAGCAGGTGGTCGCGGAGGACTTGGGGCTGCCCCCCGACGGCGTCCGCATCGTGGTGGCGGACACGGGGCTGTTCGATATGGACCAGGGCGTGGGCGGAAGCCGCGTGACGAACCTGGGCACCGTGGCGACGCATGAGGCGGTGGAGCAGGCGCAGGGCGAACTCTTCAAACTCGCCGCCGAACTGCAGAACTGGCCGGAGGAGCAATTGGCCATTCAAGGCGCGATGCTCACGCGGACGGACACGGGCGAGTCGCAGCCGTGGAGCAATCTCATCGCCCGCGTGGGCGCGCCGGTCGTCGGGCGCGGCGTGGCGTCGGGCGGCTACGAGAACCCGGTCACGGGCTACTGCGCGCAGGTGGCGGAGGTGGAGGTGGACGCGGAAACCGGCCAGATCCGCCTTACGAAACTGACCACCGCTCACGACACGGGCACGATCATCAACCCCATCGGCCATCAGGGGCAGATCAACGGCGGCGCGATGATGGGCATCGGCTTCGGGCTGCAGGAGGAACTCGTTCGGGAGAACGGGTTCGTCTCCACGCTTTCGTTCGCGGACTACAAGATTCCGAACATCGCGGACATCCCGGAACTGGAGACGGTGATTTTGGACGAGCCCGCGAAAGGGGTCGGCCCGTACAACATCAAGGCGATTGGGGAAAGCCCGAACGCGCCGACCGCCGCGGCCATCGCCAACGCCATCGCCGACGCGGTGGGGGTTCGCGTGCGCGACCTGCCGGCGACCGCCGAGAAAGTGCGCGCCGCCCTCCAAAACGCCTGATGAGCGAGCGCGCCTAATGGACGAATTGCGCCCCATCGCCGACGTCGCTCGCGGTATCGGCGTCGCGCCCAAGCATCTCATTCCCTACGGCGCCGCGAAGGCGAAGGTCGCGCTCGACGCCATCCCGCCGGAGCAGACGGGCAAACTGATCGTCGTGACGGGCGTGACGCCGACTCCGGCGGGCGAGGGCAAGACGACCACCTCCATCGCGCTGACGCAAGGGTTGGGGAAGATCGGCAAGAAAGCCGCGGCGACGCTGCGCGAGCCGTCGCTGGGCCCGATCTTCGGGATCAAGGGCGGCGGAACCGGCGGGGGCAAGTCGCGCATCGCCCCCGAGGACGAGATCAACATTCATTTCACGGGCGACGCGCACGCCGTCGGCTCGGCGCACAACCTGCTGGGCGCGATCACGGAGAACGCGGCGCAGCGCGGGCTCATCCCGGGCGTCCTGCCGCAAGACATCACATGGCGGCGCGTCGTGGACATCGAAGACCGCGCGCTCCGCAGCATCGTCTCCGGGCTAGGCGGCGCGGCGAACGCCCCGCTGCGCGAGAGCGGGTTCGACATCGTGACCGCGTCGGAGATTATGGCCGTGCTCGCCCTCTCGTCGGGACTCGCCGACCTGCGCGCCCGGCTTGGCGCGATCACGGTCGCGTCCGGCGCGGAGGGCAAGCGCGTGACCGCCGGCGACGTAGGGGCGGTCGGCTCGCTGATGGCTCTGCTGCGTCACGCGCTGATTCCGAATCTGGTTCAGACGCTGGAGGGGCAGCCCGTGTTCGTGCATACCGGCCCATTCGGCAACATCGCGCACGGATGCAGTTCCGTCGTGGCCGACCGGCTTGCGCTGGGCTACGCGGACTACGTGGTGACGGAGGCGGGATTCGGAGCCGACTTGGGCTTCGAGAAGTTTATGCACATCAAATGCCGCGGCTCGGGCCTGCGCCCCAGCGCCGCCGTGCTGGTGGGCACCGTGCGCGCGATGAAGCATCACGGCGGCGTCCCCGCGAGCAGCCTCAACCGCCCCGACCCCTTCTCCGTCCGAATCGGAACCGCGAACCTCCAGCATATGGTCGGGATCGTCCGCGCGCTCGGGCTTCCCGTCGTCGTGGCCGTCAACCAGTTCCCGACGGACACGCCGGAGGAGACGGTGATTATGCAAGACGTGGCCATCGAGGCCGGGGCGTCGGCCGCCGTCGTCTGCTCGGGCTTCGCCAACGGCGGCGAGGGCGCGGTGGAACTCGCGGAGGCGGTTTGCCGCGCCGCCGAGGGCCCTCCGCCGAAGGCGACGTATCTCTATCCGCTGGACGCGCCCATCCGCGAGAAGGCGCGCGCGCTCGCCTCGACGGTCTACGGGGCGGCGGACGTCCATTGGAGCCCGGAGGCGGCGCGCCGGCTCGACCGCTTCGAGCAGCAGGGGCTCGGCGTCCTGCCGTTGTGCATGGCCAAGACGCCGCTCTCCATCTCGCACGACCCGGCTCTGAAGAACCGTCCTTCCGGCTACACGTTCGAGATTTCCGACGTCCGCGCCTCGACGGGGGCGGGGTTCGTCTATCCCGTCGCGGGGAACATCGTCACGATGCCCGGCCTGCCGAAGACGCCCCGCGCGCTCGACGTGAACGCCGCCGGCGAGATCGTGGGGCTGTGAGCGGGGGACGCGCGCCGCGAGAGAGACCGATCCCTCCTGCCCCGGGCCCGCCCGCGCCTGCTATGATGCATCCCTATGCTCGTCCGAGACCACATAGCCGACCGCTTGCGCGAGGCCGCAGCGCAGGCGCAGCGCGACGGAACGCTTCCGCCGTTTGACTTGCCCGCCTCCGGGCTGGTGGAGCGTCCGCAGAAGGCGGAGCACGGCGACTTCGCTTCCGGCTTGCCGTTGCGCGCCGCCAAAGCCGCGCGCCGCTCTCCGATGGAGATCGCGTCCGCGCTGGCGAACGCCATCGCCCCGGACGGCGACGGCGGGCCGGTCGGCGAGGTCTACGCCGCGCCGCCGGGGTTCGTCAACTTCCGGCTGAGCGCGGGCTGGCTGCGCGGGCAGGCGCGGGCCATCCGCGAGGCGGGAGCCGCGTTCGGCGACGTTGACGCGGGCGCGGGGAGGCGCGTGCAGGTCGAGTTCGTGAGCGTCAACCCCACCGGCCCCGTTCACGTCGGGCACGCGCGGGGCGCTGTGCTGGGCAGCGCGCTCGCCCGGACGCTCGCCGCCGCCGGATTCGAGGTGACGCGCGAGTACTACGTGAACGACGCGGGCGCGCAGATGGACTTGTTTTACCGCTCGGTGTTCGCGCGCTACGCGCAGGCGCTGGGCAAAGAGGCTCCGCTGCCGGAGGACGGCTACCGGGGAGCGTACCTCACGGAGTTGGGCGCGGAGTTGGCGGAGCGGCACGGTTCGCGCTATCTGGAGGCGGACGAGGCGAAGGCGAAGGCGGAACTGGGCGAGGAAGCGCTCAACCGAATGCTGGACGTCATTCGCGCCGACCTTGACAGCATCGGCGTCGAGTTCGACGTGTGGTTCCGCGAGCGCGACCTGTACGCCGACGGGCGCTACGAGGAGACGATGGCGTTCCTGCGAGAGCGCGGCCACACCTCCCGCCGCGACGGCGCGGAGTGGTTCGCGTCGTCCGCGCTGGGGGACGAGAAAGACAACGTGATCGTCCGCGGCACGGGCGCGCCGACCTATTTCGCGTCGGACATCGCCTATCACCGCGACAAGTTCGGGCGGCGGGGGTTCGACCGCGTGATCAACGTCTGGGGCGCCGACCACCAGGGGCACGTTCCGCGAATGAAGGCGGTGATGCGCGCGCTCGAACTCGATCCCGACCGCCTGACCATCCTCATCGCGCAACTGGTGACGCTCAAGGACGGCGAAGACATTGTTCGGGCGTCCAAGCGCACGGGGCGGATCATCACGCTCGGCGGGCTCGTGGACGAGGTGGGCGCGGACGCTTGCCGCTTCTTCTTCCTTGCCCGCGCCGCCGAGAGCCAGATGGAGTTCGATCTGGAATTGGCGAAGAAGCAATCCGCCGACAACCCCGTCTATTACGTGCAGTACGCGCACGCGCGCATCGCGGGCATTCTGCGGCAGGCCGCCGAGCGCGGCGCCGTCTGGGACGACGCGGACGCCGCGCTGCTGACGGACGATGCGGAACTCGCGCTGATCCGCAAGATGCTGCAACTGCCGGAAGTGGTGGACTCCATTGCGGTTACGCTCGCGCCGCACGCGCTGCCGCACTACGCGGTCGAACTCGCCACGGCGTTCCACTGGTTCTACGACCACTGCCGCGTGCTCTCGTCCGATCCGGCGGACGCCGAACTGACGAAGGCGCGCCTGCTGCTGACGGACGCGGCCCGCATCGCGCTCTCGCGGGCGCTGGGGCTGATGGGGATGTCGGCGCCTGAGGCGATGTAGGGGCGGGGGGAAGGGCGCAGCACCTGTCCGGGGGCGGGATTCCCGCCTGCGCGGGAGCGACGGAACGGGGGCGAGATTCCCGCCTATGCGGGAATGACGGGACACGGGGGCGAGATTCCCGCCCGCACGGGAATGACGCGACGGGGGCTAGGCGCCCACCGTGACGGCGTCGGGGGAGCGGTTAGCGCCGATCTGCGCGACGCCTTCGTCGACGTTCGTGTCGATGAGCGGGTGATAGGGGTCGCGGAACACGCCGATGGGGTCTTCGCCGCGCTGCACGCGCTCGATCTGCTCTTTCAGGACGCGCCGCAGCAGCACGACGCCCCGGTCGGAGTACGACAAATGCTCGACCGAGCGGTCGGTGATCGGCCCCTGCGTCTCCCACGCCATCTGATCCTGCGAATTGACGTCGCGCAGGATGAAGCGCGTGAACGGGTGGTCTTTGCCGGGGTCTTCCTTGATCGGCGGGTCGTACCGGAACTCCGGCGTGAAAGCGTCGGGGTTGTCCCTGCCGTCTTCGCAGGGGTAGAAGTGCATGCGGACGTGCCACGTGTGCGTGTCGTCTATCGGCGTGCGGAACTGCGTGCTGGAGCCTTGCCGCAGGATGTTCGGGAACAGCACCGGGTGCTCGTCCACCATGCCGTTCTTGTAGGTGCGCTTCTTCATCAGTCCGCCGTAGTCGGTGACGTAGAACTCGAAATGCGCGACGTCGTCGGTGAAGCCGCGCGTCGTGTTGACAGGCTGGCGCCCGCCGCTAGTGAACTCCTGATGCAGCACCTGCAGGTGCGCCGGGTCCATCGAGTTCTCCATCGCTTGGAGCCAGTTGCAGTTGAGCGGGGGGTGGATCCGCACCATTCGGGTTCCGTCCTTGCGGAACATTGTGTCGTAGGGGGCCATCGGCGGAACGGGGGCGGGGCCCATATAGGCGAAGAAGAGGCCGACGTGCTCCTGCACGGCGTAGGCCGTCTGCTTCACGGAGCGCATAATCGCCTCGTTCTTCTCCGGCGGCGTCTCGAGGATGTTGCCGTCGCAGTCGTAGAGCCAGCCGTGGTAGGCGCAGGAGATGCCGCGCTCCTCGACGCGCCCGTAGAGAAGCGACGCGCTGCGGTGGGAGCAGTGGTCGGCGAGCAGCCCGACGCGCCCGGACTTGTCGCGGAAGAGCACGAGGTCTTCGCCGAGGACGCGCACCGCCTTCGTCGGGCGGTCGTCCGTCAGGTCGGACGCGACGGCGATGGGGTGCCAGTAGCGGCGCAGCAGTTCGCCGGCCGGCGTGCCGGGGCCCACTCTCGTCAGCAGGTCGTTCTCTTGCTGGGTCAGCATCGCGCGCCTCCGTCCTGGTTCCTCGCTTGCCGCTACTCTACTCCCCTACCCGCGTATGTCAAGCGGCGGGCGGCGCGACGTTGGAGCCGGAAGCGTCGACCGCCCGCGCTCCGCTTGCCGCCCGCGCCCCGCGCCGCTACTATAGACCTATGGCTTCGCAATGGATCCAGATCAACGTTGACGGCGCCCCGGCGGACGCTTACCTCGCGCTGCCGGACGGCCCCGGGCCGCACCCGGGAGTCGTCGTGGCGATGCACGTCTTCGGAATAGACCGCTTCGTGCAGGGCAAGTGCGACGAACTCGCCGAGGCGGGCTACGCGGCCATCGCGCCCTACCTCTTCCACCGCGCCCCCGTCTCCAACGCCCAACTCGCCGGCTACGCCTTCGAAGACCCGGCGCGCCGTGAGACGGCGATGCCCCTCAAAGACGGCCTGCGCGACGGCGAACTGATCGCCGATATGCTCGCCGCGCTCGACGCCCTCCGCGCCTTGCCGGAAGTCGCCGGCCCGTTCGGCGTCACCGGCTTCTGCATCGGCGGGCGCATCGCCTATCTGATGGCCGTTCGGACGCGCGAGTTCGCCGCCTGCGCCGACTTCTACGGCGTTGACGTCGATCTGCCCTGGGGCGAGGGCGAGCCCGACCCGCTCAGCCTCACCGCGAACCTCGATTGCGCGCTCGCGGGTTTCTTCGGCGACCTGGACGCCAACCCCGCGCCTCCCGACGTCGACAAACTCGAGGCCGCCCTGCGCGAGCGCGGCAAGCCGTTCACGTTCCACCGCTACCCCAACGCCCAGCACGCTTTCAACGACCCGTACAACCCCGTCCGCTACGACCCGGACGTCTCCGCCGACTCCTGGCCGAAACTCATCGCTTTCTTCGACGGCGCGCTCAAAGCGCGGGAGGCCGCCCGATGACCGCCGTCGTGGGCGTGTTCGACGACCGCGCCGGGGCCGGGGCCGCGCAGACCCTGCTGGAGGACGCGGGCTTCGCCGACCGGATGAGCGTGACGCATCCGCCGTCCGGCGCTCCGCCGTCGCTGACGCGGCGCGGCGAGCGGATGCTGCGCGCCGCCGTCAAGTGGTGCGTCTATGGGTCGCTCATCGTGGAGATTCCGACGCTCATTGCGTTGCTCGTCTTTCCGTTGGACATCAACGTGAAGGTTCTGCTGGGCGCGACGCTCTGGAAGTTCGGCGCGGGCTTCGGCGCGTGGATCGGCGCAATGTCCGCCGGAGAGCAAGGGCTGGACGACGAGCGCGCCGCCGAATACGAGGAGTTGCTCGCGGAGGGCTATTCGCTCGTCGCGGTGGACGTTCGCCCGCGCCGCCGCCCCGGGGTGCGCGGGGCGCTTCTCGAAAGCGGCGCCGTCAGCCTCCGCGACCTGCGCGGCACCATCGCCCTCAAGCCTTCGCCCGCCCCCCGTCGCCGTCCCGTCGCGGCGTAGAGAAAATTCGTCATTCCCGCGCAGGCGGGAACCTCGCCCCTGCCCCGTCATTCCCGCGCAGGCGGGAATCCAGTGGCGCGCAAGCGCCGGACGGAGCGCGCAGCGCATCGTCATTCCCCTCTGCCCCGCCATTCCGCCCTCCCTGCCCTACCGTCATTCCCGCGTAGGCGGGAACCTACCTCTCTCATCGCCATCCTCATCGCCGTCGCCGTCGGACGGCTGCTCGCCGGGCTCGGGCGCGGCGCCTGCGGGAGCGAATGCGCCCGACTGGGGAAGGCTGCGGTTCGGCGGCGTCTCGGCAGGCGCTTCTTGCGCCGTTGCGCGCTGGCGGGCGGCGGACGCGGCGCGGTTTTGCCGGATGCGCGCGTGCTCGCGCACTTCCCGCCGCTTGCGGATGATCATTCCGTAGTGCACGGCGAGCGCGTAGATGACGCCCATCGTCGGCACGCCCAGCAGCGCTCCGGAGATGCCCGCGAGGCGCGCCCCTAGCACCACGGCGATGACGACGAGCATCGCGGGCATTCGCACGGCGCGTCCGAGAATGCGGGGCGTCAGCAGGTTCAGCATCACTTGCTGGACGAACAGGAGCGTGAGCAGCACGGTGAGCAGAGTGATGAAGTTGCCGGAGGCCGCCGCGACGATGAGCGGGAGCGCGAGCGCGAGCCAGTCGCCGATGAAGGGGACGGCGAGGAGGATGCTGGAGACGAACGCGACGGGCAGCGCGGCGGGCAACCCGGTGGCGAGCATCACGGTGGCGGTTCCGACGCCGTAGATCATCGAGACGAGCACCATTCCGCGCAGGTAGCCTCGGAACGTTTCGTCGATAGTCAGCAGGACGAAGCGGGTCTCGCGCTCGGCGCGGCGGGGCAGCACTTTCAGCGCCTCGTTCAGGCGGCGCCCGCCGTCCAGCACTACGTAGAAGGAGATGACGACCACCAGCGAGACTGAGAAGACGATGGAGACGACGTTCCGGGCGATGTTGACGGCGTTGTCCTGAACGATGCCTCCCAGCGCGCCGCCCCAGTTGGAGAGCGCGTCGTACTGGATCAGCGTCGCGAGGTCTACGTTGATGTTGAAGCCGGCGAGGTACGCCTCTACGCGGTCGACGAGTTGCGGCAGGCGTTCGATGTAGGTGGGGACGAGGTTGGCCAGTTCGACGGCTTGGGTGATGGTGGCGGGAATGACGACGAAGCCCATCACGGAGGCGATGCCGGTGAGGACCGCGTAGACGAGCGCGATGGCGAGAGGGCGTTTCATCCCCGGCACGCGCATCAGCGACCGTACGGTGTGGATGATCAGCGACCCCACGAGGTAGGCGAGGAAGAAGATGAGGAGGAGGTCGCCGAGGAAGTCCCAGACGCGGCGAAGCGTGTCGACAAGGAAGACGGTCGCGCTGAAGGCGACGACGACGATCGCGGTTCTGAACCAGAAGTTGCGTTCGAGCATAACGGGCGCATTCTACTCCCACGCGGAGCGTGGCGCGCCGCAAGGGACGAGGTTCCCGCCTGCGCGGGAACGACGGGCCCCAGTAGGTTCCTGCTTTCGCAGGAATGACGGGGGCAGGGGGCGAGGTTCACCGGATTCACAAACGAAGTGCAACACCAGAGTAAGGCGCTGCCATGGGATACAGCCATATCGGAATCGAAGAGCGGCGTGAGATTGCCCGCCTACGCGAAAAGGGCGACTCGATCAGGTCGATCGCTACAGATCTGGGTCGCTCGCCACCGACGATTGCTCGCGAGATCAAGCGCAACCGGTTGAGCACAGGCGCGTACGACCCCGTCAAGGCGGACGAGAAGGCGCAGGCGCGGCGGTGGCGGGGCTCCCGCCTCGACCGCGACGACCTGCTGCGGGAGAGCGTGCTGTGGCGGCTCGTGTGGGGAGCGTCGCCGCCCCAAGTGGCCGGGCGCTTGGCGTTGGAGATGGAGAGGCCGGTGATCTCCTACGAGAGCATCTACCGGTTCGTCTACGCCCAGGTGAAGAGGAAGAAGGACTACGACTGGCGGAACTTCCTGCCGAAGCAGAAGGCGAAGAGGGGGCTGCGTTCGCGCAAGGGGCGGAGTTCCGCCGCGTTCATCAAGGCCCGGCGCCCGCTGTCGGAGCGGCCTGTGGAGGCGGCGGACCGGGTTGAGTTCGGGCACTGGGAGGCGGACACGATGCTGTTCGGGGTGAGGAAGCAGGCGCTGCTGATTCTGCACGAGCGTGCGTCGCGGCTGACGATCGTGCAGAGGCCGGAGAGCAAGGGGGCTGGGCCGGTGGCGCAGGCGATGTTGGGCGTGCTGGGGACGCTGCCTGTGGAGATGCGGAGGAGCGTGACGTTCGACAACGGGACGGAGTTTGCGCGGCATCACGAGTTGCACGCGCTGGGGGTTGAGACGTTCTTCTGCGACGTGAGGTCGCCGTGGCAGAAGGGAGGAGTGGAGAACGCGATAGGTCGACTGCGGCGGTCGCTGCCGCGGAAGACGAACTTGAAGGAGGTTACGGACGAGGAGTTGGCGGTGTGCGCGCTGCGGTACAACAACACGCCGCGTGGAGTGTTGGGCTACCGGACGCCAGCTGAGGTATTCTGGAGTCAGCCGGAACTGTTGCACTTCAAATGTGAATCCACATTCCCGCCTGCGCGGGAATGATGATGGGGCGGGCGACGTTAACGTTCCGATAAGCGGCGCGGCGGGTTGGCGTTAATCTCCGTTGTCTACGCTGGATGGCGCATACTCGCGCCCGGATGCCTCGGCGCGAGGAATCCCCACACAGGGGAATCCTCACATAGAGGACCCCCACGCAGAAGGAGGCGGAATGAGGTTGACGAGCCCCATCAGCATAGGCGCGCTGTTGTCGGCGGCGGCGGCGTTCGCCGTTTTCGCGGCGGCATGCAGTTCCGCGGCGCCGACGCCGGATCCGACGCAGGCTTCTTCGAGCAGCGGAGCGCAGTCTGCGGGGACGGCGCCCACGGCGCCGGCGGCGCGTTTGAGCGGGACGATAGAGGTTGACGGCTCATCGACGGTGTTCCCCATCACGCAGGCGGTCGCCGAGGAGTTCCGCAAGGGACAGCCCGGCGTTCAGATCAACGTCGGCGTCTCCGGCACCGGCGGCGGATTCAAGCGCTTCACCACCGGCGAAACCGACATCTCCGACGCGTCCCGCCCCATCAAGGATGGGGAGCGCGAGGCCGCCGCCGCGAACAACGTCCGGTTCATCGAATTGCGCGTTGGCACGGACGGCCTCTCCGTGATGGTCAATCCGGCCAATGATTTCGTCGAGTGCCTCTCCGTCGAGGAACTCAACGCCATCTGGAAGCCGGGCTCGGACGTCAACAACTGGTCGCAAGTCCGCGCAGGGTTCCCCGATCAGCGGCTGCGTCTCTACGGCCCCGACACTGACTCCGGCACATTCGACTACTTCACCGAGGAGATCAACGGGGACGCGCAGGTCTCGCGCTCCGACTACACGGCGTCGGCGGACGACAACGTGCTGGTGCAGGGCATCGCGGGGGACCGCGGCGCGCTGGGGTATTTCGGCTACGCCTACTATCAGGAGAACCAGGGCATGTTGAAGGCGGTCGGGGTGGACGGCGGCGACGGGTGCGTCGAGCCTGAGACTGCGACGATCGAGGACGGCTCGTACTCGCCGCTCTCGCGTCCGATGTTCATCTACGTGAATACGGCGAGCCTGCGACGGCCCGAGGTTCAGGCGTTCGTCGAGTACTACATGGACAACGGCTACGAACTGACCGCCGAGGTTGGGTACGTGCCCGTCGCGCGGAGCGTCTACGCGGCGAACAAGGCCGCCGCAGTCAGGGAAGCGAACGGCACGTAGGGGGTCTCCCGAGGCGGCGAGGGGGCGAGATTCCCGCCTGCGCGGGAATGACGGGCAAGAGGGCGAGATTCCCGCCTCCGCAGGAATGACGATACAGGGGGCGGGATTCCCGCCTGCGCGGGAATGACGGGACAGGGGGCGCTGCGCGCCGACTGGATTCCCGCCTGCGCGGGAATGACGGGCAAGGGGGCGCTGCGCGCCGGCTGGATTCCCGCCTGCGCGGGAATGGCGGGGCGCCGGCTGGATTCCCGCCTGCGCGGGAATGACGGGACAGGGGGCGCTTGCGCGCCGACTGGATTCCCGCCTGCGCGGGAATGACGATACAGAGGCGCGAGATTCCCGCCTGCGCGGGAATGACGATACAGAGGCGCGAGATTCCCGCCTGCGCGGGAATGACGATACAGGGGCGGGAACGACGGGCAAGGCGCGAGGGGTAGACGAAGAGAGGGTTGTTAGCGGACACTATGGCGCGCGATGGGATTGCGAGACGGACGAACCGGGCCGACGCCGCGATGCAGTTGAGCCGCAACCGCAAGCGCGGGGCGCTGCAGGGGCGCCTCGTGCATTGGCTCTTCTTCGCGTGCGCGGTGATGTCCATCGTCACGACGTTCGGGATCGTGGCGAGCCTGCTGAGCCAGTCGCTGGGGTTCTTCCGGGAGATTCCGCTGTGGGATTTCCTGTTCGGGACGACGTGGTCGCCGATTCTGAGGGACGCGGAAGGCAACCGGCATTACGGCGTGCTGCCCCTCGTGAGCGGGACGGTTTTGGTGGCGGCGCTGGCGGCGGCGGTGGCGGTTCCGGCGGGGCTGGCGATTGCGATCTATCTGGCGGAGTACGCGCCGGACAAGATTCGGCGGACGATCAAGCCGATTTTGGAGGTGCTGGCGGGGATTCCGACGGTGGTGTACGGCTATTTCGCGCTGACGTTCGTGACTCCGATGCTGCAGCGCATTCCGTTGCGTCCGTTTCAGGAGGACTTGCTGGTGTTCAACGCGCTGAGCGCGGGCTTGGTGATGGGGCTGATGATCATTCCGATGGTGTCGTCGCTGAGCGAGGACGCGATGGTGGCGGTTCCGCGTTCGCTGCGGAGCGCGGCCTACGCGCTGGGGGCGACGCGGCTGGAGGTGTCGCTGCGCATCGTGGTTCCGGCGGCGCTTTCGGGGATCGTCGCGTCGTTTATTTTGGCGTTCTCGCGGGCGATTGGGGAGACGATGCTGGTGACGCTCGCCGCGGGCGCGACGCCGCGACTGACGTTCAATCCGATAGAGAGCATACAGGCGATGACGGCGTTCATCGTGCAACTCGCGCTGGGGGAGACGCCTCGCGGGACGCTGGAGTACAACACGATCTTCGCGGTGGGCCTGCTGCTGTTCGCGTTCACGCTGGGAATGAACGTGCTGGGGCAGTTTTTGGTGCGCCGCTTCCGCGAGGAGTACTAGCGATGGCGAAAGCCGCCGTTACGGCGCTGCTGCATCCGCGCCTCGCGCTTCGGAAGCGGATCGGGGGCGCAGCCTACGTTGCGTTCGTTCTGGCGATCTTCCTCGGGCTTGCGGGGCTTGCGTCGCTGCTCGTCCGCGTGCTGTGGGAAGGCGTTCCGTGGCTGAGTTGGCATTTCGTCACGGAGTACCCGTCGCGGTTCCCGGAGCAGGCGGGGATGCTGTCGGCGATTTTCGGAACGCTCTGGATAATGGGGCTGACGTTTCTGTTCACGGTTCCGGTGGGCGTGGGGGCGGCGGTGTATCTGGAGGAGTACGCGCCGAAGAATTGGCTGACGCGGATCATCGAGGTGAACATTTCCAATTTGGCGGGAGTGCCGTCCATCGTGTACGGGCTGCTGGGGCTTGCGGTGTTCGTGCAGATTCTCTCGCTGGGCCGGACGGTTCTCGCGGGGGCGCTGACGATGTCGCTGCTGGTGATGCCCATCGTGATCATCGCGTCGCGGGAGGCGATTCGCGCAGTGCCGTCCACCTATAGGGAGGCGTCCTATGGGCTAGGGGCGACGAAGTTTCAGACGGTTCGGGACGTGGTGCTGCCGCACGCGACGCCGGGGATAATGACGGGGACGATTTTGGCGATGTCGCGGGCGATTGGAGAGGCGGCGCCGATGATTGCGATCAGCGCGCTGGTGTTTCTGACGTTCGTTCCGACCGATCCGCTGGACAAGTTCACGGTGATGCCGATACAGATATTCAATTGGGTGAGCCAGCCGCAGGCGGGCTTCCGGGGCATCGCGGCGGCGGGGATCATCATCTTGCTGGGCGTTCTGCTGACGATGAACGCCGTGGCGATCTACATTCGCAACCGCACGCAGAAGAGGTCAGAGGAATGACGACCGCGACGACGGCGATGACGACGCCCCATGCGACGGCGGCGGCGCCCGCGGCGGTGTCGGCGGACACGACGCTGAGCGTGACGAACCTGGATATGCACTACGGGGCGTTCCGCGCGCTGCGGGGCATCAATCTGGAGGTGAAGCGCCACGCCGTCACCGCGCTCATTGGGCCCTCCGGCTCCGGGAAGAGCACGCTGCTGCGGTGCTTCAACCGGATGAACGATCTCGTGCCGGGCGCGCGCGTGGAGGGGCAGGTGCTCTTCAACGGGGAGGACATCTACCATCCGAGCGTTGACCCGACGGAGGTCCGTCTGCGCGTGGGGATGGTGTTTCAGAAGCCGAATCCGTTTCCGAAGTCGGTGTACGACAATGTGGCGTTCGGGCTGCGGATCAACGGGTTCAAGGGGAATATGGACGATGCGGTGGAGCGGTCGCTGCGGCGGGCGGCGCTGTGGGACGAGGTGAAAGACCGGCTGAAGCAGAGCGGGCTGGCGCTTTCGGGCGGGCAGCAGCAACGGCTGTGCATCGCGCGGGCGGTCGCGGTGCAGCCGGACGTGATTCTGATGGACGAGCCTGCCTCGGCGCTCGATCCGATCTCGACGCTGGCGATAGAGGAGTTGATGCGCGAACTGTGCCGCGACTATACGATCGTGGTGGTCACGCACAATATGCAGCAGGCGGCGCGGGCGTCGGATTGGACGGCGTTTATGACGATGGGCGAGGACCGCGCGGGGCATCTGGTGGAAGTGGGCTCGACGCAGCAGATCTTCACGAATCCGCAAGACGAGCGCACGGAGGGGTACATCACGGGGCGGTTCGGCTAGCCGGGGGCGCCTTTGCCCGTCCGGCGCGCCCTGCCCGCGCAGGCGGCGGGAGCCGGTGGTTACGATTATGATAGGTTGCGCGAGAGCGTCGAGAGGAGGCCGACGATGACGAGCGTCTACGGGAAGCATCCGCGAGCGGAGTTCGACCGCGATTTGCGGCAACTCCAGGACGAACTTCTCGCGCTGGGGAGCATGGCGGAGAAGGCGGTCGTCAAGGCGGTGGACGCGCTCCGAACGCGCGACTTGGAGATGTCGCGGCAGGTGGTGCGCGACGACGACGCGATAGACAGGAAGCGGGCGGAGTTGGAGGACCGCGCGGTGGACTTGATCGCGATTCAGCAGCCGGTGGCGTCCGACCTGCGGATGCTGATCGCGGCGCTGCACGTTTCGATGGAGTTGGAGCGCATCGGCGACTACGCGGAGGGCATCGGGAAGATCAGCCTGATGATGGGCGACCAGCCGCCGGTGAAGCCGCTGGTGGACATTCCGCGCATGGCGGAGAAGGCGACGGCGATGCTCAGGGCGTCGCTGGACGCGCTCGTGAATCACGACGTCGAGCGGGCGCATCAGGTGCTGGCGGACGACGACGAGGTGGACGCGCTCTACGATCAGGTGTACCGCGAGTTGCTGCTGATTATGGTGCAGGATCCGAAGGTGATCGAGCGCGGGACGTATCTGCTGTGGACGGCGCACGACTTGGAGCGGATCGCCGACCGCGCGACGAACATCGCGGAGCAGGTGATCTATCTGGTGACGGGGAAGCACGTCGACCCGGGCCGCGTTTCGAAGTATTAGGGCGAGGCGCGCTTCCTGGATTCCCGCCTGCGCGGGCAGGGCGGGGCAGGGGGGGCAGGGCGATGCGCTGCGCGCCCCGGACAAGGGGCGACGTTCTCGCTTTCGCGGCGCGGCGCTGCTAGCAGGTTTTACCGGCGCCATGCGGTGGCGGGCTTGGGCTGCTCCTCCCCGTCCACGAGGACGGCGTCCACGCGCTCGTTGAAGAAGCAGAGCATGCCGGCGATTCCCGCGACCTCCGCCATCGGGCGCTTGTAGCCCCATGCGGCGTCCTCCGCCGCGCCGTTGGGCGTTCGCACGGAGTAGTAGTCGGCCTCGCCTTTGTAGGCGCAGCGGCTAACCGTCGCGCTCGGGCGCAGCAAGTCCATACGGATATGCGTTTTCGGGAGGTAGTAGCGCACCGGATGGCCGGGCTCGATCAGCAGCGACGGCGCAGGGCTGTCGGCGACCTTCTCTCCGGCGGCGTAGATCTCGACCCGGCGGGCGGACTTGAGCGCCTCGACGCGCTTGAACGGGTCGCGGGCGTGAACGAACACCTCTTCCTCTTCCTCGAACCACCCATCCATCGCGCTCCACTCGAAGGCGACCATTCCCTCGAGGAACGCGAACCCGTCGGCGGGCTCGGCGTATGTCCAGGCGGCGCCCTCGGCGGAGCGCCCGCCCGCGCGGACGTCGTAGCGCGTCCGCGTTCCGCGCGCGTCGGCCTCCGTTCCTCCGGCGGAGGCGAGCGCGTCTTGCCGGACGTCGGCGCGGGGGAAGTAGTAGACGGGCGGGCCGCCGGGCCGGAAAAGGCGCGCATCCGTGGAGTCGGCGACCGTCTCGCCGCCGAAGCGGACGCGGATGCGCTTGGGGCTGCGTATCCACAGCGGCTCCGGCGCGGCGATCAGGCGGTTTTGGGCGTCCAGGTAGTCCATTGCTCGCGTCCTCTTCCTTCCATGCCCGGTAGGGGTGATTGGAGACGATGCGCTGCGCGCCACGTCAGGGGGCAGGGGCGTTCTTGGCGGACTCCACGCGCCGGAGCGTTTCCGGCACGAGGAAGATGACGATGATCGCGCCCAGGAACGCGGCTCCGCCGAGGAAAGAGAAGGCCGCCGCCGACCCGGCGATGGAGGTGAGCGCGCTGAAACTGGCGGGGCTGAGCGCGGCGCCGCCCTGCGCGACGGTGCGCGAAACGCCGAAGAACATCCCCCGCGCGTTGACCGGCGCGACGTCCGTTCCCAGCGTCTGCATATTGCCGGAGATGACGTTGACGGCCATGTGGACGGCGGTGAAGGCGGCGATGAACCATGCGTAGGACGCGTCGAAGTAGGCGGTCGCCGCGAGGAAGCCCATCGCGGAGGCCGAGAGGATGAGGCCGGGGACGATGGTGTATTTCCGCCCGAACCTGTCCATTACGAATCCGCCCGCGAAGATGATGGGAATGCCCACTGCGGCCATCGCGCCGCGCAGGTAGCCGAGTTCGTCGGGCTCGAGGTTGTAGGCGTAGGCGGCGTAGAGCACGATGACGCCGCCGCCGAAGATGCCGCCGCGCGTTACGTTGGCGAGAAACTGAACGGCGAACACTGCAGGAAGCGGCGGAACGAGCAGGCGCCGCCAGACGCCGTCCTCCGGGCGCGCGCCGGGGGCGGGGCTTCCGGCGGGCGCGGGGGATCCGGCGGCGGGGGTTTGCCCGCGCCGGTCCGGGGCGGATTCGCGGAGGAGGAGAAAACTGGGAATGATGGCGATGAGCACGATGGCGGCGTGCATGACGAACGGCGACCACAATCCCCATGCGACCGCCGCGATTCCGCCGATGACGGGGCCGGTGAGGTTGCCGATCTGCTGCACGCCGAACATGCTCGTGACCTGCTTGCCGCGCTGAGACGACGCGCCGGTGTCGGCGATGACCGTGATGCGGCTGAGCATCCACATCTGCTCGCCCCAGCCGGCGATGAAACGGTAGATCAGCAGTTCGTAGTATGAGCCGTCTATGGCGACTTTCGCCACGAGGAGCGAGGCCGCCGCCGTGACGAGCGGGCCGGCGAGCAGGACGCGGCGGCGGCCGAGCCGGTCTATCAGGTAGCCGGTGGGGAGCGGCGCGGCGAGCGTTCCAACGAGTTGCGCCACGAAAACGAGCGACGCGACCTCGAGTCCGACCCCGAGTTCCTTCGTGAGTTCCGGCAGCACGGGCACTGTGATGCCCAGCCCCAGCCCCATCGAGATCGCGGGGAGGTGCAGCGTGAGCAGGAGGCGTTTGAGGTCGGTTTTCGGGGCTTGCGGGGAACCGGACGCCATCCTGCCTCCTCCGCCCCTCGACGGAGGCGCTCGACATTGCGCTCCGCACGCTACGCCGAAAGCGCGCGCAGGTCAATGTTGGCGTTGGCGTTGCGTTGCGGCAGGAAGAACGTGAAGCACGGCGGCGCCGCGCCTCCGCCCGCTTCCGCTTCGCCCCCTTGCCCTACGCGCGAATCTCCCGGGGCGCGTCGCCGTTCCAAATCACGGCGCGACCGCCGGGCGCAAGGAGCGACCGCAACTTCTCGTCGAGCGGATAGCCCGGCGCGACCTCCTCGGGGCCGACGTTCGCCATAACGATGACGTCGTGCCGCTCCGCCGTCTCGTACTCCTCCAGCGTCGTCCGGATCAGACGCTCGCGGAAGGCGGGATGCTTCAGCGCGAGCCAGCCCAGCGCCCCCGGCGACGGATCGATCCCCGTGTACAGGCCCGGGTCGGCGGCGAGCGTCTTCCAGCAGTAGTCCACGGTCCGCCCCGTGCCGCAGCCGACGTCCAGCACGCGGCCTGCGGGAGCGGCGTGCGCGTAGAACGCCTTGATCCGCCCCGCGAGCGGCGGCTGCCCGAAAAGGTCGTCGTAGGTCTGCGGATCGCCCGCGAACGCCGTCCGATACTGCCTCGGAGCCCGGTTGATGAGCGTCCAGCCTGGGGCAGGCGGGCCGATGTTGAAGTAGCGGTAGCCGTTCATATCGAAATACCAGTTGAACCACCCCACCTCTTCCGTCTTGCGCGGGTCGTCGAAGAACCTCTGCTGCATCAGCGGGCGCATCTCCGCGCACACGCGCTCGAACGCCGCCTGCCCCTCCTCGTCTGTCCACCCGCGCTCCCGGCCGACCGCGTGGTCTTCCCCGTTCCACATCCGCTGATGCGTGTAGGAGTGCGGGCAATCCGCCATTGTGCGAGCGAACTGATACCGCGCCCCCTCCAGCAACCCGATCATCTCCGTCGAAACGCTCCGCAACTCCGTCATCTCATGCTCCTCTCCAAGCGTAACTGCCCCCACAGGATACCACGCGCCGCTTGCTGGTAGACTTGCCCATCATCCCGACGGAGCGCCCAACCCGAATGACCGCCAACGACAACAACTCCCTGCTTGCGCACCTCGCCTACAAGTTCTCCGGCCAAACGGAGACGACCGCGACGGAGGCGCTCGGCTACATCCTCTCCCGTTCGGAGGCGGCGCGGAACGCCTTGCGCGACACGCTGAAAACCGGCGGCGCGGACGTCGGCCCGATTGCGCGGGTGGAAACCGAGGTCATCGGCAAGAAGATGGAGCGCATCGACCTCTCCGCCTACAACGCGGCCGACGAGGAGCGCGTCCTCATCGAGGTCAAGTTCTGGGCCGAACTCACCGGCAATCAGCCTGCAGAGTACCTGAACCGCCTCCCCGACGATGGCGAACCTGCCGTTCTGCTGTTCGTCGCGCCGGAGTCGCGCCTAGAGGCGTTCTGGCCGGAAGTCCTGCGCCGAGCAAAGGACGGGGGCTTCACCATAGGCAGCGGTTCCGAAACCGGCAACCTGCGAACTGCGGCCATCGCCGGAAGCAACAGCAACCTGATGCTTACTAGTTGGCGGGCGATGCTTGGCGCGATGGCGTCGCGCGCAAGCGTTGACGGGGATTCGTCGGCGGAACGGGACATCCTCCAATTGAACGCGCTCTGCGAACAAGAGGATTCGGAAGCCTTCCGTCCGTTGCGCGGAAACGAGCTTAGCCCGGATTTCCCGCGCTTCCAAATGCATCTGGTCAATCTCGTCGGGGATGCCGTGAATCGTGGGAAGTCCGAAGGGATTCTCATTAAACCGGGTGTGTGGGCTTCAGCACTAGAGAGCCACGGGATTTGGGTAACCATTGCAGGAGCCACGGCTCTGCTTCACATCAACTACCGCCACTGGGCTAAAGAGAGGGAGACTCCTCTATGGCTTTGGTTCACCAACACCGGCTCCACAAAACTTGATACGGTGCGAGAAAGACTCCAAGCCGACCTGGTGGCGGGTAAAGACATCTTGCCCATCTACCTGCCCACCGGCGTTGAGTACAATGCCGTGCTCTACGACGTGGTAAGCCAGATTCGGAGAATCGGCGACATTCTCGCCGCGCCCGCGCCGTAGCCATTCCGCGCTGCTGCAGGAGACTCTTGGATTCCCGCCTTCGCGGGCAGGGCGGCGGACTAGGGAAGGCAGAAGGAAGGAGACGTAGTTATGGGAACGTTCAGCGCGCCAATCAGCATAGGCAGCCCGGACGGCCAACGCTGGACGCCGCTCGACGCCCTCGTCGACACGGGCGCATCCATCGCATCCGTCCCCGCGTCCGTTCTGCGCGGCCTCGGCGTGGAGCCGATGCGAACGGAGCGCTTCACTTTCGCGCAAGGGGAGACGCGCGAGATGGACATCGGCCAAACGTGGATACGCATCGCCGGCCGCGAGGTCATCACGCTCGTGCTCTTCAATGAGGAAGGAACGACGCCGCTCCTCGGCGCTCACGCCCTCGAGGGCGTCTTTATGGGCGTCGACCCCGTCGGCAAACGCCTCGTCCCCGTCGGCGGCTGGATGGCGCGGAGCGCGGCATAACCCTTCCGCGACCCGGTATAGGTTCCCGCCACCGTCATGGCGCGGCCTGGGGCAGTAGGTTCCCGCTTTCGCGGGAACGATGATGTAGGCGGGAACGGCGACGGGGGAGGGAAGCGCCCCAGTAGGTTCCTGCTTTCGCAGGAATCACGTGGCGCACGGGGCGCTTTGGAGACGGGCGCGTTGCGCCCCGTCCGGCGCTTGGGCGCCCCCTAATCCCCCGGGAGCGCGCCGCCGTGCGCCTTCCAGAGCCCGTGATACTCCGCGGCGACCTCCGGCGGCTGGCCCGCGAGGAACGGAAAGCGCGGCGGATGCGCCGTCGGCGCGAACTGCCCAATCTCGGCGCGAATGCGCGGCAGCGGCGTCTTCACGTTGCGCGCCGCGTCCCGCAGAACGCCCTTCGGATCGCCCCCGTCCTCGACGATGGCCAAGTCCTCCGTCAGCCGCTTCCGCAGAAGAATGACGCCCCGGTCGCTCTCGCCGAGATGCTCGTTCCAGCGGTCGGACACCGCCCCTTGCCCCGTCCACGCCGTGAAATCCTGATTCATGATGTGGCTCGTTATCCAGCGCCCCGTGCGCTCGTCGAGGGCGGGCGAACGCCAGTGCGGAATGCGCTCCTGCTCGAACGGCTCATCCCCCGGAATCGGGTCTATGAACCACCCGACGCTCAGCGTGTTCTCGTCGTCCACCGGCACGCGCCACTCGAAATGGCCGGTGTAGAGCGCGTTCGGCCAAAGGCACACCCGCCCCACCGTCCACAACTCGTTCTCCTCGTCCGTGTCCGACCGCACGCGCAGATAGCGAATCCCGAACTCGAACTCGTCGAATCCCAGCCGCGTATGCGTCGGCGAGTAGCCCGCGTCTCCCTTCCGCCGGAGCGACCAGTTGGAGTGCAGCCACTCGAAATGCACCGGGTCTATCGAGTTCTCCTGACACTGCAGCCAGTTGCACGGCACGTCGGAAAAGACGACCTGCTTGTAGCCCCGGTCGTAGTAGCGGTCCCAATCCCACAACTCCGGCGAGGGGTCGGGGCCGATGTACGCCCAGATCAGCCCGGCCTTCGCCTGCGCTCGGTAGGCGCGCGCCTGAACCTTGTCCTTGAACGCCGCGTCGGGATGCGCCGTCTGCTCGAACGGCTGCGCGATGCAACGGCCCGCCGCGTCGAACAGCCAGCCGTGGTAGGAGCACCGCAGCCCGCCCTCCTCCGTCCAGCCGTAGGAGAGGTCGGCGCGCCGGTGGGGGCAATGACGCTCCAGCAAACCGTAGCCGTCCACGCCGCCATTCGCGCCACCGTCCTTACTGCTGCCATCCACGCCGCCGCCGATGCTGTCGCCATTCGCGCCGTTTGGGCCGACCTTGAACAGAACGAGGTCTTCCCCCATCAGGCGGACGGCCTTGACGGGCTCGTCGTCCAACTCGCCGACCGCCGCGACCGGGTGCCAGTAGCGGCGCATCAGTTCGCCCATCGGAGACCCGGGGCCGACCTTATGCAGCAAGTCGTTCTGCTCGCGCGTGAGCATCGCGTCCTCCTATGCCGCCGCGTAAGGTAAGCCGCGCGCCGCGCCGTGTCAACGCCCCATTGCCCGTGACGGGGCGCGCAGCGCATCGTCATTCCCGCGTAGGCGGGAATCTCGCCCCCCCCGCCTCGTCGTTCCCGCGTAGGCGGGAACCTCGCCCCCCAATTCTCGTTCCCACGTACGCGGGAATCCCGCCCCCCGCCCCGTCGTTCCAGCGCAGGCGGGAACCTCGCCCCCCAATTCGTCATTCCCGTGTAGGCGGGAATCCAGTCGGCGCGCAAGCGCCCCCTTGCCCCATCATTCCCGCGCAGCGCATCGTCCCCCATGTAATCGTCATTCCCGCGTAGGCGGGAATCTCGCCCCCCATCGCCCCGCCCTCCCCGCGCAGGCGGGAACCTCGTAGCCCATCGGGCGCGCCGCGCAGCCTAGCGTGGCCTATAATGCACGCTCGCGCGCAAGTCCCCGTTCGCCGGGAACGCAGCGGGCGGAGAAGGCAGAGAGAAGAAATGCATCGAGCGCCTCGGGGAACGGCGGACATTCTGCCGGAGCAGCAGCGATTCTGGGAGTTCGCGCGAACCGCCCTCGCCGCCGCCGCGCAATCGTTCGGCTACGCCCGCATAGACACGCCCATCTTCGAGGACGCCGCGCTCTTCGCCCGCGCCGTCGGCGAGGAAACCGACGTCGTCCAGAAGGAAATGTACCGTTTCCTCGACAGGGGAGGGCAGGAAGTTACGCTCCGCCCCGAGGGAACGGCGGCGGTCTGCCGGGCGTACATCGAGCACGGCATGCAAAACCTCCCGCTGCCCGTCCGCCTGTACTACGTCTGCCCGATGTTCCGGTACGACCGCCCGCAGGCCGGACGCTTCCGGCAATTCCATCAGTTCGGCGTCGAGGCCATCGGCGACTCCGACGCGGCGGTGGATTTGGAGGTGCTGCAACTGGCGGCGGCCAGCATGGAGCGGCTCGGGCTCGGCGAGATGACGCTCGCGCTGAACAGCATCGGCGACGCCGAAGACAGGCCGCGCTACGCCGCCGCCCTCCGCGAGCATTTCCGCCCGCACCTCGCGCATCTCGGACAGGACGACCGGCGGCGCTTCGAGACGAATCCGCTGCGCCTGCTGGACTCCAAAGAACTCGCGGACGAGTCGTTCACGGCGTCCGCCCCCCGGAGCGCGGACTACCTCGGCGACGCCGCCCGCGCCCACTGGGAGGAACTGCTCGGCTCCCTGGACGCGCTCGGCGTCCCTTACCGGCTCGACCATACGCTCGTGCGCGGATTGGACTACTACACGCGCACCGTCTTCGAGGTTCATCCCGCGCGGGAAGGCGGCCAGAGCGCGGTGTGCGCCGGCGGGCGCTACGACGGCCTCATCGCTGAAATCGGCGGGCGCCCCACGCCGGGCATTGGCTTCGCGGCGGGAATTGAGCGCCTCATCCTCAATATGCGCGAGCAGGGCGCCGAGCCGCCGGACGCCGCCGCTGCGCCGCTCGTGGCCGCCTACCGGGGGGCGAGGGCGAAGACCGAAGCCGCGCGCCTCGCCGCCCGCGTCCGCTCCGCGACCGGCGCGCCCGTCGTCGTCGCGCCGGAGCGCAGCCTCAAGGGGCAACTGCGCTACGCCTCGGCAGTCGGCGCGAGGGGCGTCTTCATCCTCGGCGACGCGGAACTCGAGCGCGGAGCGGTCGCCTACCGCGATATGGCCACAGGCGAGCAGCAAGAGGTTCCGGTCGAGCAGGCGGAAGACGCGGCGCGCCGCAGCCAGGCCTGAGCGTCGCGGATACGGCTCCCCCCCCCCCCGCCACCTCGCGTTGTACAATGCGCGGCGGCGCCTTTGCGCGCATTAGGAGCGGCGTATGACCAACATCCTCTTCAGTATGGGCGGCAGTTCCGGCCTCGAGTGGAGCGACTTCCTCGATATCTGCCAGACGTGCGACGAACTCGGCTTTCACGGCTTCTACCCGTCCGACCACCTGATGCAGATCTACGCGGGCAGGGGAACGACCCCGGCGCGGCTCGACGGCCTCACCGTGATGGCGGCGATGGCCGGCCACACCAAGAGCCTCCGGCTGGGGATGCTCGTCATCAACAACAACTTCCGCCACCCCGTCATCACCGCCAAGATGATCAACACGCTCGATCACGTCTCCGGGGGGCGCGCCGAAATGGGCATCGGCAGCGGCAACGTCCGCGAGGAGTTCGACGTCCACGGTATGCCGTTCCCTCCGTTCAAGGAGCGCGCCGCCCGCCTCGACGAGGCGCTTTCCGTCATCAAGGCGATCTGGACGGACGAGCCCGCATCCTTCAGCGGAACCTATTACTCTCTGAACGAGGCGCCCCAGATGCCCAAGCCCGTGCAACGGCCCCATCCCCCGATCATCGTCGGCGGGCGCGGCGACCGCACGCTCCAAATCGCCGCCAAGCACGCCGACGACTACAACCAGATCGCTCCGCTGGAGGAGGCGAAAGTCAACCTCGCCCGAATGCAGGCCGTCTGCGACGAGGCCGGGCGCGACTTCTCGGCGATGCGCCGCTCCGTGCAAATCCAGATCAAGATGAGCGACGACGCATCGGAAATCGCCGCCGCCGTCGAGCGCGGCGCGACCCTCGCCACTCAGCAAACCGCCTACTACGCGACCCCCGAGGCCCAGGCGCGCGACAGCATGCTCCTCGGCTCTCCCGAAGAGATCGTTGAGCAGTTGGGGCGCTGGACGGACATCGGCGTCACGCACTTCATCCTGATGACCCCGCGCCCCTTCGACCGCCGCGTCGCCGAACGCTTCGCGAAAGAGGTCGCCCCTCATTTCGCGTAGCCTAGCCCTGCTTACCGGTTCGCCCGCCCGCGCAGGCGGAACCCCGCGATGAGAGAGACGAAATGCCCCGCCACTGGCTCTTCAAGTCGGAACCCACGACCTACTCCTACGACGACCTCGTCCGCGACGGCGTCGGCGAGTGGGACGGCGTTCGCAACTTCCAAGTGCGGAACTGGCTCCGCGACGACATCAAGCCCGGCGACCGCGTTCTCTTTTGGCATTCCAGCGCCAACCCCATCGGCGTCGCCGGAACCGCCGTCGTCGTCAGCGAGGGCTACCCCGACCACACCGCATGGGACCCGGACTCCGACCACCCCGACCCGAAGAGCACGCCCGAAAGGCCCGTCTGGTATATGGTCGATCTCAAGGCCGAGCGCAAGTTCCCCCGCCTTCTCACGCCCGACGACCTCCGGCAAGAGCCCGCCCTCGCCGATATGATCGTGCTGAGGCGCGGCAACCGCTTCTCCATTACCCCCGTCACCGAAGACGAATTCGACGCCGTCCTCCGCCTCGCCGACGCCTCATAGCCCCGATGACGCTCTCTGCCTCGCCGACGTCTCATAGCCTATCGTCATTCCCGCGCAGGCGGGAATCTCGCCCGACTCCCTCTCATGATGACGCTCCTCGCCGCAAGGCTCCTTCCGCCCTGCACGCGCGAGCGGTTCTCCTTCTCCTCGCCGCCTGCGTTCTCGTTTCGCTTCTCGCCGCCGCTCCTGCGGCGAGCGCGCACAGCCGCCACGAAGGAAGCGTCGAAATCCATCGCGGGATGGCCGGGCCCTACGACCTCCTCATCGAGGCCGTCCCAAGCGTCGGCTTCCTCGAAATAACCCTTATCTTCGAGCCCGACGCCCTTGGCGATCCTTTGCCCTACGCCCCCCGCGCCGCGGTCTCCGCTCAGCGCGGCGGCGAGCGCCTCGGCCCCGAGTCCGCCGTCCGAACGGGGCCCAACGAATACGCCGCCGTTTTCGCTCCCGAATCGGCGGGCGAGTGGGAGATCCACGTCGCCATAGACTCCCGATTGGGGAGCGCCTCGCTCGCCGTTTCCGTAACCATTCCGGCGCAGCGCGCGGCGATTCCCTGGACGGCCGTCGTCGCAGGACTCGGGCTCCTCGTTCCCATTCTGTGGCTGGTCTTCGCGCCGCGGAAGGCGCGCACGCGCGCGGCGCGGGGCGCGAACGAACCGACGGGGGCGAGGTTCCCGCCTATGCGGGAATGACGGGACAAGGGGCGCGGGAATGACGGGACAAGGGGGGATGATGGGACAGAGAGGGAGATAAGGAGACGGGCGCGCTGCGCTTCGCCGTTGACGAACCACGCTCCCGTGGGTAACCTAATGAGGAAGGGCGACGTAGCCAAGTGGTTAAGGCGGAGGTCTGCAAAACCTCTATCCGGCGGTTCGATTCCGCCCGTCGCCTCCAAGATTTCCTCCGCGCCGCGGGGCCGCCCTACCCTTCCCTCTCCCAGAGGAGATAGGAACAGGGAGACGGCGCCGCCGGAAAGGGCGAGTCTCCTGCCCGTGCGGGAGCGAGGGTTAGAGAGCGGCGGCTAGGAGCGGGAAGCGGCAGGCGCATGGAAGAGATCGTTCGGAAAGTCGAGACGAAAGAGGCGGCGCCGGGGCTCGGCGGAGCCGACGGAAGCCGCCGCGAGATCGTCATCACGGTCGAGGCCGAGACGCTGGAGCGTCAGCGCAAACGCGCCCGCGTGCACGCCGGACGCGGCAGCGCGTTCGAGATGGTCTGCGACGAAGGCGTCTACCTCGGGGGGGACGACACCGCGCCGCCTCCGCTCGCGTACTTCTCCGCAGGCGTCGCCTTCTGACTGCTCACGCAACTCGCTCGGTTGAGCGAGATGACCAAGATCCGCTACGACAAAGCGAGTTTGCGCCAGACGGCGCGCTTCTACCGCGACGGCTCCGCGCTCGCGGGCACGATCACCGGCGGGCCGGTCGGCCTCGAAACCGAGGTTGACGTGCAATCCGGCGAGCCGCCTGAGCGCGTCCGCCGTCTCGTGGATATGGCGGAGGCGAGTTGCTTCGCCTTGCAATCGCTCATCCAAAACGTGGAGGTCGCCTCGTCCTTCACCCTCAACGGAGCGCCGCTGCCGGAGGCCGCCGCGCTCTGACCCGACCGCGTGCTCCGGCAAAGTCCTGTGTCGAAGGCGTAAGGGAGGCGCGGTATGAGCGGCGAGAATCAGGCGATCCCGATGGTGGAGGCGTTCTCTCCGGCGGACATCGCGCGCAGAGTGGAGGCGGCGGGAGTCGCCAAGACGCGGACAGGCGTCGCCGCGACGCTGGCGCTGGGCGTGATGGCCGGCGTCTTCATCGCGCTTGGGTCGATGCTCGCCGGCACGATCAGCGTCGGCTCGGAACTCGGCGTCGGCCCCACGAAACTCCTGATGGGCGTCGGGCTCGCTATGGGCCTGTTTATGGTGGTGATCACCGGAGCGGAGTTGTTCACGGGCAACAACCTGATGCTGATGGGGCTGTTCACGCGCCGCATCAGCGCTCTTTCGCTGGGGCGCAATTGGGCGCTCGCCTACGCGGGGAATCTCATCGGGTCGCTCATCATCGTCTTTCTGATCTACGCCGGCGGATGGTGGACGCAGAGCGACTTCGCCTTCGGGGGCGCGGCGGTGGCGACCGCCGACGCGAAGGTCAACCTCTCCTTTGAAACGGCGTTCGTCCGGGGAATCCTCGCCAATATGCTCGTATGCCTCGCCGTATGGATGGCGATGGCAGGGCGCACGGCGATAGACAAACTGGCGGGGCTGCTTCTGCCCGTCTGCGCTTTCGTCGCGGCGGGGTTCGAGCACAGCGTCGCCAATATGTATTTCATCCCCATAGGCGTGCTGCTCGCCGCCGCCGAGCCGGAGACGCTGGCCGCCGCCGGGCTAACCGCCTCCGACGCCGGACGGCTGACCGTCCCGTGGGCCGCCCACAACCTGGCCGCCGCCAGCCTGGGCAACATCGTCGGAGGCGGCGTGATCGTGGGGCTCGCCCACTGGTTCATTCACCTGCGGGGCAGGCCGGAGCAAGGCGCGGGCCGTCCGTAACAGATTCGTAAAAAATTCGTAAACGATACGCAACGAGCGAGCGCGGCGGCGCGTGATAGCGTAGACGGACATTCCATTGGGAAGGAGCGCCGCATATGGACAGTGGGAATACCGCATGGTTGCTGACGGCTTCGGCTCTGGTGTTGCTGATGACGCCGGGCCTCGCCTTCTTCTACGGAGGGCTCGTCCGCAGCCGCAACGTCATCAGCACGATAATGCTCTCGTTTATGAGCATGGCCGTCGTGAGCGTCGTCTGGATCCTCTGGGGCTACAGCGTCGCGTTCGGCGATGGCAACGCCTGGGTGGGCGACCTTTCGTTCCTCGGCCTTAGGGGAATCGAGCCCGGCGACGATATGCTGTTCGCCGTGTTCCAGATGATGTTCGCCATCATCACCCCCGCGCTGATCACGGGCGCGATCGTCGAGCGTTTCAAGTTCACCACCTACCTCGTGTTCCTCGTGATCTGGATCACGGTGGTCTACGCCCCTATCGCGCACTGGGTCTGGGCGCCAAACGGCTGGCTCTTTGAGATGGGCGCGCTCGACTTCGCGGGCGGCACAGTCGTCCACATCAACGCCGCCGTCGCCGCCGTCGCCGCCGCCATCCTCGTCGGCAAGCGGCGCAACCCCGGCCTCGAGCCGGGCAACTTGCCCTACGTCGTCATCGGCGCGGCGCTGCTCTGGTTCGGATGGTTCGGATTCAACGCCGGCTCCGGCCTCGCAGCCGACGGCGTGGCGGTCAACGCCTTCCTGGTGACCAACGCCGCCGCCGCGACGGCCGCCCTCACGTGGGGCGTTCTCTCGCAGATCCAGAACAAGAAGATGAGCGCGGCGGGCGTCGCCACCGGCGCCGTCGGCGGACTCGTCGCCATCACTCCGGCGGCGGGCGCGGTCGGTGTAATGGGCGCGCTCGCCATCGGACTCGGCGCGGGCGTCTTCTGCTACGCCGCCGTCCTCATCCGCCCCAAGATCGCTGTGGACGACTCGCTCGACGTCTTCGCCGTGCACGGCGTCGGCGGCATCTGGGGGGCGCTCGCCACCGGCATCTTCACGGTGTCGGCGTTCGCCGGCGTCCCCGGCCTGATCGAGGGCGACGTGGAGCAACTCGGCATTCAGGCGGTGGGCATCGTTGCGACGCTCGCCTACTCGTTCATCGCCACGTTCATCATCCTCAAGGTTCTCGACCTCATTCCGGGCTTGGGCCTGCGCGTGAGCGACCGCGACGAGGACGTTGGGTTGGACGTCGCGGCGCACGGCGAGCGCGCCTACGTGAGCGACGGAGCGGACTAGCATACGCATAGCGACAGACGGGGGCGCGCGGTTCGCCGCCGCCCCCGGAGAACCGGAGGCACAACATGACAATGATCAGCATAGAGGCGGTCGTCCGGCCCGAGCGCATCCACCACGTCACGGAGGCGCTGGAGTCCGTCGGCTGCCAGGGGTTCTACTACAGCAACGTCACCGGCGAGGGGCGCCAGCGCGGCGTCGAGGTGTTCGTCGGGCGCGGCGGCGCGATGGCGAGCCGCCACTCCGTCCCCAAGACGATCGTCCGCACCGTCGTCGTCGACGATATGCAGGAGGCGGTCATCACCGCCATCATCGAGGCCGCGCGCACGGGCGACAAGGGCGAGATCGGCGACGGCAAGATCTTCGTGACGCCGGTCACGGAGGTCGTCCGCGTCCGCACCGGCGAGCGCGGAGAGACCGCCGTCTAGCGCGCCCGCGCGCCGCTCCGTATCCAAAAGCGCCCCGCTCTTCTCCCCCATCGGGAAGGAGCGGGGCGCTCGCGCTTTTAGGCTCCGGCGCGGCGGGCGGCTTCTTCCAGGGCGCGGCGCGTAATGACGCGCGTCAGATGCTCGCGGTACTCCTCGGAGCCGTGGACGTCTTCGATGAACTCCATTCCTCTCGATGCGCGGGCGGCGGCCTCGCCGATGGCCGTTTGGGACGGCTGACGCCCGGTCAGCCAGCGCTCGGTGGCGCTTGCCCGAACGGGGCGAGGGCCCGCGCCCGTAACCGCGACGCGCGCCCGGGAGCACACGCCCCGCCGGTCGAGCGTGAGCGCGGCGGCGACTCCCACGATGGCGAAGCGCGACGCTTTGTTGGCGAACTTCAGATACGCCGCTCCGGTGCGGGGCGGCTGCTTGGGAATGAGGATCTCGGTGAGAATCTCCGTCGGGGCGAGGGCGGTTTCGTAGGCGTCGAGGAAGAAGCGCGCCGCCGGAATGACGCGGGGTCTCGCTCCGCCGGTCGCGCGCAGGGCGGCGTCAAGCGCGAGCAAGGCGGCGGGGGCGTCGGCGGCCGGGTCGGCGTGGGCGGCGCTTCCGCCCAGCGTCCCGCGGTTCCGCACTTGCAAGTCGCCGACCTGCGCGACCGTCTCCGCGAGGAGAGGCGCGGCGGCCCGCGCGCTCCGCGACGTTTCGAGGCGGCGGTACGTGACGCACGCGCCGACCGCGACGCCGCCGTCGTCCGTTCGGCGGACGCCGCTCAGTTCGCTGAGCCCGCCGATGTCCACGAGATGCTCGGGCTGGGCGAGCCGGAGTTTCATCGCAGGGATGAGGCTCATTCCGCCGGCGACGACCCGCGCCTCGCCCTCATGCGCGCGCAGCAGACGGAGCGCCTCGCGCAGGGACTGCGGGGCGTGGTAGGCGAACGGGGCCGGGATCACGCCGTCCCCCGCATTTTGCGCGCCGCGTTCAGCGCGGAGGCGACGATGTTCTGGTAGCCGGTGCAACGGCACATATTGCCGCCGAGCGCCGCCCGAACCTCGTGGTCGGCGGGGTCGGGGTTGCGGCGGAGGAACTCATGCAGCGTCAGCGCCATTCCGGGCGTGCAGAATCCGCACTGCAGGCCGTGCTCCTCGTGAAACGCTTGCTGGATGGGGTGGAGCGGGCCGCCGGGTTTGGCGAGCCCTTCGATGGTCGTGACTTTCGCGCCTTCGGCCTGCGCCGCGAAGACCGCGCAGGATTTGACCGCCGCGCCGTTCAGCAGGACGGTGCAGGCGCCGCACTGGCTCGTGTCGCAGCCGACGTGCGTTCCGGTGAGGCGCAACTTCTCGCGCAGGAGGTCCACGAGCAAGTCGCGGTCTTCGACTTCCGCCGACCGTCTGCGCCCGTTGACTGTGAGCGTGACCTGTCTCATAGGAACCTCACAGGAAGGCGATGACGCCGCGCCCCACGACGCCGCGCTCCAACTCTTCATAGGCTTCGTTGATTTGGTCGAGGGCGTAGGTGCGGGTGATGAGGCTATCCACGTCTATTTTGCCGCTTGCGTAGAGGTCGACCATCCGCTGGAAGTCTATCGCCGGACGGGACGCGCCGTAGTAGGCGCCCTTCAGCGTCTTCTCCTGCCGCACGAGGGCGACCGGGTCTATGGAGGGGAAGTCGTCCACGGGGGCGAGGCCGACGATGATCGCCGTTCCGCCTCTGCGCGCCATATCGAACGCGAGCGTGATCGTTTCGGATGAGCCGTAGGCTTCGAAGGCGTAGTCGGCGCCGCCGCCGGTGAGGGCGCGGACGGCCTTGAGCGCGTCGGCGCCGCGAGCGTTGATCGTGTCGGTCGCGCCGAATTTCGTTGCGAACTCCAAAGCGGCGTCGTTCACGTCCACTGCGATGATCCGTCCGGCGCCGGCGAGCCTGGCGCCTTGCACGACGTTCAGCCCGACGCCTCCGCAGCCGATGACGGCGACGGAACTGCCGGGCTCCACTTTCGCGCTGAACATCGCCGATCCGAGTCCCGTCGTCACGCTGCAGCCGATGAGGGCGGCTTGCGGAAGAGGGAAGTCGGGCGCGATTTTCACGCATCCCGTTTCGGGGACGACGGCCTCTTCCGCGAAGCACGCGACCTTCCCCATATGCGCCAAGTCGCGCCCGTTCCAATGGAGGCGGCGCGTGCCGTCGAACATATTCGGGCCGGTGGCGGCGTGGGTGTCGCAGAGGTTGGCGCGGCCGCCGAGGCAGGCGGCGCAATGCCCGCAGAACGGCACGAACGACAGGATCACGCGGTCGCCCGGGGCGACGCGCGTCACGCCCTCGCCGATCTCCTCGACGACCGCCGACCCTTCGTGGCCGAGCACGGCGGGCTTGGCGATGATGGCGTCGCCGCGCATATAGTGGAGGTCGCTGCGGCAGACGCCCGCCGCGGCGATGCGGACGCGGACTTCATGCGCTTTGGGCGGATCGAGTTCCACCTCTTCTATTCGGAGCGGCTCATTCGCTTCCACGAGAACGGCAGCCTTCATTCGTTCCTCCCGCGCCTGCGGCGCATCGCGCTCGGCGGCGCGCCGCTACCCTATCACACCGCGCCGTCCGGCAGTAGCCCGCGCTTCGCTTCGCCGGCCCCGTCTCCGCATAAATTCGTCCCGCGTAAGCGGAAAATCCGGTAAACTCCGGAGCGGCGCCCGCGCGCGCCGGAGGAGCGACGCAATGCAAGTCCGCAAGATCAGCGAAGTCCCCAAAGAGCAGGCCGCCAGCCCCCTCTTCACCGGCCCCGAGGTCGCGCGTCAGCCTCTTGCGCCTGAAAGCGCCGACTTCAACGTCAGCGTCGTCAGTTTCGGCGAAGGGGTCCGCAACAAGTTCCATTACCACGAGAGCGATCAGATTCTCGTCGTAACCGAGGGGCGCGGCGTGGTGGCCACCGAAACCGAGCGAGCGGAAGTCGCCGAGGGCGACGTCGTCTTCGCGCCTGCGGGCGAAAAGCACTGGCACGGCGCCCTCCCCGGCGAGACGTTCGCTCACATCACCGTAACCCGCAAAGGCGCGGCCACGACTCAAACCGAAGAGTAACCTCCGGCCGCTCCCGCGCAGGCGGGAATCCCCTTATTCCGTCATTCTTGCGGAAGTCAACGAATCCGTTGACAGATCCCGCAGGGTTTGGAGAGGCGTCTCCCACGCTTGCGCTTGACTTAATTGGGCGCCGCCTCATCGGGGACCGTGAATTCGCCCTTCCACGACCTCGCGCCCGGTTGTCCGGTTACGATGCGGGCGATGGGGTAGTCGGGAAGAGGAACGACCGCGATGCACTTGCCGTCGAACGACGCGCCCCTGTACCGGAAAAGGAAGTCCAAATTTTGGAATCCCAACGCCCGGACTCCCGACGAGAGGCCAGCGGAATTTTTCGGATAGGCGTGCAGAAACACAATCCGCTGTATGTCCGGGGGCGCGCACTGCTCTTTCGTGTAGACCAGCGAGTTCCCCTCCAAGTAGACATTGAAAACCGATCTGATCGCCGGATCGCGGGAGGCGAGCGCGTCGTAGGTTGCCCGGTAGGGCGCTTCGGCGTCCTCGTCCACAGCGAACCTTACGATGGAATAGAGCGCGCTGCCGTACAATCGCCTCGTATGCGCCGGAGGCGCGTAAGGGTCGGTGACCGTCGCCCCGCTGCCCCAAAGGCTGCCGGAGTCGGAGAGGTGGAAGGCCGCGAAATCCTCTGTAAACGCTACCCGTCGAAGTTCGGACTGAGAAAGCAGCCGCGCGTTCCTCTTCAGCACGGTGGTGAACACCGGAACGGTTGCGTCGGGGCGCTCCTGCAGAAGGTGGCGCAAGGCTTCCAAGCCCGAGGCGCCCCAGTAGTCCATCTCGTACTGCGTCCGCAGACGCTCCGAAGTCGTCCTGTCCACGAGAAAATTGAAGTAGACCTGCTGATGAGGATGGATGAGCGCCATTGACAAGACTATCGCGCCCGCTCCTATCCCCGTCGCCCCGTAGACCGCCGCCCGCAGACGCTCTCGGCGAAACGAGGAGGCCAGCCATTGCAAGCCGAAGGCCGCCAGCAACGAGAACGGAGCGTGCAGAAAGTACATCTGCCGCCACCCGTTGTAGATAGTTGGCTTCAGCAAGACAACGGCAAGAACAGACGCTAGGAAGCAAGCCGCGATCAAGCACAGGAAACGCAGCCTCGTATTGCGAAGCAGGCTGCGAGGCCGACCCGCCCCCATCGCGCATGCCGCAAGCGCGCCGACGCATCCCAGCAACAGGACGGCCGGGGAATTCGTTATCGAGAACCAAACCGGCACGTAACGGGCAGGAGGGTTGCTCGTGACAACCGGCTCGCCTCCAAGCAACTGCCACGTGATCGAAGGGTGGCTGGAAAGCGTCGCCCACCATTCGACGAAGCGCGCGAGCGGATCGGCCCAGAGATACGGCGTCGTTGCGTAGACGGCGCCCGCGCCCGCCAGCGCGAACACCCCGGTCGCGACGAGCGTCCGCTTGCGCTCCTCCCACCCTGACGCCATGAGCAGATCAACCGCCCGCATCGCCGGAACGGCTGCGAACAAGACGACCCCCATTATGCGAAGGTTCACGAGCAGCCCAGCGCCAACGCCCAAGAGCGCGAAACTCCAAAGCGTGTCTCTCCGAAAAGCCCGGTGCGCGAGGAATAGCGTGATCATAAACATCACGAGGAACGGAATGTCCTTGCTGTTGAAGAACGAGTGCGCGTACAAGCGGGGAGACAGCAGGAACAGAAGCAGGGCCGCGGTTGCAAGGAGTCGGCTGCGGAACAGCCTGCTGGCGAGGAGGTAGGCGAAGAGTCCGCCGGTCAGAAAGAAGAGGTGCGTGAGCAGATGACGGACGAGATAGACGCCGCGCGTGTCTTGCAAGCCCAGGGCGCGCTCCGCCAGCAGGAGCGGCGCCTCATACGCGACCCCGTAGAATTTATTGTGGTCTGTGGGAAGGCCGCCGCCTTTGAGGATGTAGTCAACATTCGCGGCGGCGATTGCCCGCTGCCAATCCTCGTCAATCCCCGCTCCGTAGTCGTCGAGGACGGCGAGCCCCGCCGCCAGAAAGAGCGCAAGCGCGGCCAAAGCCGCGCTATGAGGGATCAGCCTTCTGATGAGAAGTTGGAAGAGGGGCTTGCGTCCGCCTGAGGACGCGGCGGGCGCGGGCGCGGTTGTTTCAGGGGAAGGCTGCATAGGCTGTCAACGAAGGAGATTATAGCGGGGCGCCGCCAAGAGGGCGGGAACCTCGCCCTGTTCCGTCATTCCCGCGAAGGCGGGAATCTCGCCCCCGTCCCGTCATTCCCGCGAAAACGGGAATCTACTGGGGGCGAACGCCGCCTCGTCAGGGATAGCGAACTCGCCCTCCCACGCGCTCGCGCCTCCCGGTTGGCCGGTTACGATGCGGGCGATGGGATAGTCGGGAAGAGGAACGACCGCGATGCACTTGCCGTCGAACGACGCGCCCCGGTATCGGAATAGAAAGTCCAAGTTCTGGAACCCCAACGCCCGAACTCCCGACGGGATATTGGAGAACGTTTTCGGATAGGCGTGCAGGAAGATGCGCGGCCTTATGTCCGGGGGGGCGCACTGCTCTTTCATATAGACCAGCGAGTTCCCGGCCAAATAGACGTCGAAAACCGATCTGATCGCCGGGTCGCGGGAGGCGAGCGCGTCGTAGGTTGCCCGGTAGGGCGCTTCGGCGTCCTCGTCTACAGCGAACCTTACGGTGGAATAGAGCGCGCTGCCGTACAACTGCCTCGTATACGCCGGAGGCGCGTAAGGGTCAGTGATCGCCGCTCCAGCGCCCCAAAGGCTGCGGAAGTCGGAGAGGTGGAAGGCTGAGAAATCCTCTGTTAGAACTACCCGCTCGCGCTCGGATTCGAGAAGCATCCGCTCATTTGCCTCCATCGCGCCTGAGGCGATCGGAACGGTTGCGCCGGGGCGCTCCCGTAGAAGGTGGCGCAAGGCTTCCAAGCCCGAGGCGCCCCAGTAGTCCATCTCGTACTGCGTCCGCAGACGCTCCGAAGTCGTCCTGTCCACGAGAAAATTGAAGTAGACCTGCTGATGAGGATGGATGAGCGCCATTGACAAGACTATCGCGCCCGCTCCTATCCCCGCCGCCCCGTAGACCGCCCCCCGCAGACGCCTTTGACGAACGGCGGACGCAAGCCATTGCAAGCCGAAGGCCGCCAGCAACGAGAACGGAGCGTGCAGAAAGTACATCTGCCGCCACCCGTTGTAGATAGTTGGCTTCAGCAAGACAACGGCAAGAACGGACGCTAGGAAGCAAGCCGCGATCAAGCACAGGAAACGCAATCTCGTGTTGCGAAGCAGGCTGCGAGGCCGGGCCGCCCCCATCACGCATGCCGCAAGCGCGCCGACGCATCCCAGCAACAGGACGGCCGGGGAGTTCGTCATCGAGAACCAAACCGGCGCGTAACGGGCAGGAGGGTTGCTCGTGACAATCGGCTCGCCTCCAAGCAACTGCCAAATGACCGTGGGATGGTTGGAGAACGTCGCCCACCACTCGACGGCGCGCCCAAGCGGGTCTGCCCAAAGGAATGGCATCGTTGCGTAGACGGCGCCCGCGCCCGCCAGCGCGAACACCCCGGTCGCGACGAGCGTCCGCTTGCGCTCCTCCCACCCTGACGCCATGAGCAGATCAACCGCCCGCATCGCCGGAACGGCCGCGAACAAGACGACCCCCATTATGCGAAGGTTCACGAGCAGCCCAGCGCCAACGCCCAAGAGCGCGAAACTCCAAAGCGTGTCTCTCCGAAAAGCCCGGTGCGCGAGGAATAGCGTGATCATAAACATCACGAGGAACGGAACGTCCTTGCTGTTGAAGAACGAGTGCGCGTACAGGCGGGGAGACAGCAGGAACAGAAGCATGGCCGCGGTTGCAAGGAGTCGGCTGCGGAACAGCCTGCGGGCGAGGAGGTAGGCGAAGAGTCCGCCGGTCAGAAAGAAGAGGTGCGTGAGCAGATGACGGACGAGGTGGACGCCGCGCGTGTCCTGCAAGCCCAGGGCGCGCTCAACCAGCAGGAGCGGAGCCTCATACGCGACCCCGTAGAATCTGTCGCTATCTATGATATTGCTCTTGTCGGATCTCAGAACGTAGTCAAGGTTGTACGCAGTGATGACGCGCTGCAGGTTCTCGTCTATCGCCACCCCATAGTCATCAAGGACGGCGAGCCCCGCCGCCAAGAAGAGCGCAAGCGCGGCCAAAGCCGCGCTATGAGGGATCAGCCTTCTGATGAGAAGTTGGAAGAGGGGCTTGCGTCCGCCTGAGGACGCGGCGGGCGCGGGCGCGGTTGTTTCAGGGGAAGGCTGCATAGGCTGTCAACGAAGGAGATTATAGCGGGGCGCCGCCAACGGACGCCTGCTTGGGTAGGCGTCAACCTCCCGCATCCCCTACTGTCTGAGAGGATGTCCAATTCACGCGCGGTGGACAGAATTCGGCGGACGGCGCGAAGCGCCGCTCCATTCCCCCCGTGGCTCCGTCATTCCCGCGAAGGCGGGAACCTCGCCCCTCTGCCCTCGTCGTTCCCGCGTAGGCGGGAATCCAGTCGGCGCGCAAGCGCCCCTCTGCCCCGTCATTCCCGCGTAGGCGGGAATCTACTGGGGGATGACGAACTCGCCTTTCCACGCGCTCGCGCCTCCCGACTGTCCGGTTACGATGCGGGCGATGGGGTAGTCGGGAAGAGGAACGACCGCGAGGCATTTGCCGTCGAACGCTGCCCCGCGGTGTCGGAAAACGAAGTGCAAGTTCTGAAAACCATACGCCTGCACCGCTGACGAGCGATGCTCGGGCGTTTTCGGATAAACGTGCAAGAACACGCGCTCCTCTACATCCGGCGGAACGCAGCGATCCTTTATGTAGACCAGCGAATCCGCGTCGTAATAGACGTCAAAGACGGAATCGATCGCCGGCTTCGTGGAGACGAACGCATCGTAGGTTGCGCGGTAGGGAACCGCGGCGGCGCCGTCCACGGCGAAGCGTGAGACCCAGTAGAGCGTGCTGCCGTACACTTGCCTCCTATACGTTAGAGGAATATGCGAAGGGCTGACGGCTTCGCCTATGCTCCAACCGCCAAGAGAATCGCTCAGATGGAAGGCTTCGAAACTGTCCGACCTGATGACCCGTCCCTCGACCTCGAATTTCGGGAGCAACTGCGCGCTCCTCCGCAGCAGTCCGCTGACCGGAATGGTTTCGGCGGGATCTTGCAAGAGGAATCGCAAGGCTTGCAAGCCTGCGGCGACTCTCCACGGGGCTATATTGTACTGTGCGCGAAGTCGCTCCGGAGTCGTTCTATCCACGAGGACGTTGAAATAGGCCTCCTGGTAAGGGTGGAGGAGGATCAGTGAAACGGCCGCCGCGCTTGCGGCTATTGCCGCCCCCCCGTAGACCGCCGCCCGCAGACGCCTTTGACGAAAGGCGGACGCCAGCCATTGCAGGCCAAAGATCGCCAGCAACGAGAACGGAGCGTAGAGGAAGTACGTTTGCCGCCATCCGTTGTAGGTGTTGGGGCTCAGCAAGACGACGGCGAGGACGGGCGCCCCGAAGCAGGCGGCGATGAACGCGAGGAACCGCAGGCGCGTGTTGCGAAGCAGACTCCGAGGGCGGGCCGCCCCCTGACCGCATACTGCGAGCGCTCCAATGCCGCCCAGCAGCAATGCGGCGGGGATATTCGTAATAGAGAACCATACGGGCAAGTAGCGGGCGGGAACGTGGTTGGTGACAATCGGCTCGCCTCCCAGCAACTCCCATAGCACAAGGGGGTGGTTGGAGAGCGTTGTCCACCATTCGATGGATTGGCCAACCGGGTTGGCCCAAAGATGAGGCATCGTTGCGTAGACGGCGCCAGCGCCCGCCAGCGCGAACGCCCCGGTCGCGACGAGCGTCCGCTTGCGCTCCGCCCATCCTGACGCCATGAGCAGATCAACCGCCCGCATCGCCGGAACGGCCGCGAACAAGACGACCCCCATTATGCGAAGGTTCACGAGCAGCCCAGCGCCGACGCCCAAGAGCGCGAAACTCCAAAGCGTGTCTCTCCGAAAAGCCCGGTGCGCGAGGAATAGCGTGATCATAAACATCACGAGGAACGGAATGTCCTTGCTGTTGAAGAACGAGTGCGCGTACATGCGGGGAGACAGCAGGAACAGAAGCATGGCCGCAGTTGCAAGGAGTCGGCTGCGGAACAACCTGCGGGCGAGGAGGTAGGCGAAGAGGCCGCCGGTCAGAAAGAAGAGGTGCGTGAGCAGATGACGAACGAGATAGACGCCGCGCGTGTCCTGCAAGCCCAGGGCGCGCTCAACCAGCAAGAGCGGCGCCTCATACGCGACCCCGTAGAATCTGTCGCTATCTATGATATTGCTCTCGTCGGATCTCAGAACGTAGTCAAGGTTGTACCCAGTGATGACGCGCTGCAGGTTCTCGTCTATCGCCACCCCATAGTCGTCGAGGACGGCCAGCCCCGCCGCCAGGAAGAGCGCAAGCGCGACGAGCGCTCCGCTGTGGGGGCGGAGGAGACGGGCGAGACGCTGCATAGACGAATTCGTCCCCACGAGGCTAGGCGCCGCTCAAGACGTCGCGGCGCGGAGCAGCCCGGCGCAGCGCCCCACCCCCGTCATTCCCGCGTAGGCGGGAATCCAGTCGGCGCGCAAGCGCCCCTCTGCCCTCGTCATTCCCGCGAAGGCGGGAATCTCGCCCCGTCCCGTCCTGGCCGCGAATCGGGCTACTGGTCGGCGCCGGAGAGTTCGTGCGCGACGATGGACGCCTCCCCGAGCGTCATCACGGACTCGGTCGTTCCGCCCATCACAACCTCGTAGGTCGACGACATCACGCCGGAAGTGGCGGAAGTCGTGGACGCGCCCTCAGAGACCTCGTAGACCTCCGCGCGCCCCTTCGGGCCCTCGATGACGGTGATCAGTTCCCTGTCTGCCATTGCTGTGCGCCTTCCTAATGGTGCGTAGGTTTTGCGTCGAGCCGCTCCTTGCGCCGGGACCGCTCGGCCCCGGCGCAAGAGCGAAACAGGCTAGAACTCGCCGCGGGTGAAGACCCGGCGGGCGTTGTCCTCGAAGATGTTCTTCTTGTCCTCGGCGGAGAGCCACTCGATCTCGTTGATCACGGGCGCGAGGTCGTCCGTCTCCCAGCCCTCCAAGTTTCCGGCGGCGACCTTCTTGCCCTTCTCCCACTTCGTGTCCGGGTGGACGGACGAGCCGCTGCCCGGGTTCTCCGTTCCGAACATCACGCGGTCCGGGCCGCAGATCTGGAAGCAGTAGTCCAGCGACTCCTTCGTGTACAGGTTGGAGTCGTAGTACATCTTGCGGAGGCTCGTGTCGAAGTCCTCCAGGTTCGGGTTCGCCTTCATGTCGTTGTAGCGGCGAACGCGCCAGCGCCCGATCTGGTAGGGCACCGAGCCGCCGCCGTGCGCGACGATGATCTTCAGGTTCGGGAAGGTCGAGAAGACCTTGCTTGACGGCCGCGCCAGGTTCAAGACGGTCTGCGTCTCCGTGGTGATGAAGTGCGCGCTGTACGACTCGTGCGGGTTCTTGCACGCCGCCGAGTGAATCAGCCCCGGAACGTCGAGTTTCACCATCGCCTCGTAGAGAGGGAACCAGTACTCGTGGTCCATCGGCGGCGTGTGGTTGGGGCCGGTCGGGTCGCCCTGCCCTTCCTCCGGGTCGGGGTTGATCAGGCAGCCGATGAAGCCCAGGTCGTTGACCGCGCGCTCCAGTTCGGGGACGACGTGCGAGGAGTCCTTCGCCCCGGAGACGTGCGGAAGGCCCGCGATGCCCTGGAAGCGGTCGGGGTGCGACTTCACCTGCTTGGCGATGACGTCGTTGTTCGCCTCGCACCACCAGTGGACGATCGTCTCCGGCTTCTCGGAGTGCATCAACTGGAACGGGCGGGGGGAGAGGAACTGAACGTCCGTCTGGACCCTGTCCATGATATTCAGGTTGTTCTGGGCGAACTGCTCAATCCGCTCGTCCGAGCAGTTGAGCGCGCCCTTGCCGTGGTAGCCGCGCCCGGAGAGGAGGGTGGCCTTGAAGGCGTAGAGCTCAGGCGGGGCCACCGTATGGGCGTGCATATCTATGATCCGCTGTCCGTCGAGCATGCTGTCCTCCTGTGCATAATGGGCCGGCGTTCCGGCGCGGCCTCGCTGCGATAGGCGGTTTCTACATTGACGCGGGCGCAATGTCAAGTGGGGCGCCCCCTGCCCCATCAGACGGGGCGCGCAGCGCCCCCGTCGCCCCTCACGCCCCGTCGTTCCCGCGTAGGCGGGAACCTCGCCCCATGTCGTGGCGAGCAGCGCACCCCGAGCGCGGGGCTCATCCGCCGCCGCGAACCTCTCCGCCACCCGCAACCTTTGCGCTCCACAATTCGCCTTCTCCGCCGACGAACTGCCCGGTTCGGATGGACGCGATGGAGTAGCCGGGGAGCGGGACGCGAGCCAGGCACTTGCCGTCGAAATGCCCGCCGCGCAGAAAGAAGTCGAAATCCAGATTATCGAAGCCGTGCCGGCGGCGTTCTTCCGGCAAATCGTCCACCCGCTCAGGAACGACGTGCAGGAAGAATCGCGTCTCCGTGTCCGCTTGCCCGCACGGCTCCTTCACGTAGACCAGCGCGCCGTCGTTGAGATACAGATCGAACACCGAGCGCGCCAGCGGCTCTCCGGCGACGGCGGCCCGATGCGCCGCCCGCCACGCGTCCGGCTCCAACACGGCGCTGGACTCCCATAACGGCGTTTCGTCGCCCGTCGACCCCAGCGGCCATTGCCCCAACCGGACGGAGGCGACGGAATAGGATGGCAGAGGAACGGAAGCGACGCACTTCCCGTCGAAAACCGCGCCGTGCCCGGAAAAGAGGAAACTGCGGTCCTCGTATCCGCGCCGCACCCATACGCCGGTCAGATCGGATTCATGCTCAGGAACGACCCACAACTGGAAGTAGCCGCCGGTTGCATCGGCCTCGCTGCAAGGTTCCTTAACGTAGACGAGCGCGCCGTTCACGTGATGGACGTCGAAAACGGAGCGGAGCGCCGGCTCGCTCGCCCTGACCGCAGCGTAGGCTGCCCGCAGGTCGGCTTTCTCATAGAGGGACGCGACCGTGCTGCCGTAGACTTTCAGCGCGTAGAGCGCTCGATACTCGTCCGCCACAGGCCCGTACGCGATAATGAGCGCCTCGGCGTCCGGCGCGGTGAACACGCGCTCCCTGGCCGCTTCGGGCAGAATCTCCGCGTTGCGTCCCACCAGTCTACTGAAGCCGGAATGATTCACCTTCACCGGAGCGGATGGGTTTTGGTCGAGCAGCCATTCGAGCGCTTGCCGCGTCGGATGCTTCCAGTAGTCCATCGTGTACTGAGCGCCGAGATGTTCCGGGGTTGTTCTGTCCACGAAGAAGTTGAAGTAGATATGCTGATTCGGATGAATCAACGCCATTGATAGGAGAGTCGCGGCTAACCCCGCCCCCGCCGCCCCGTAGACCGCCGCCCGCAGGCGCGCTTGACCAAGCGCTGCGGCGATCCATCGCAGCCCGAACGCGGCGAGGAGGGAAAACGGCGCCCACAAAAAGTACATCTGCCGCCATCCGTCGTAGACGTTGGCATCCAGCAGAATCACGACGAGGATAGGCAAGATGAAGCAACCAGCCGTGAGCAAGCCGAAGCGCATGCGCGTGTTCCGAAGCGCCCGAACGGGCGCCCTAACGCATCCCGCGATGACCGCGGCGGCGCCAATCACGCCCAGCAGCAGACTGAACGGGAGACTCGTGATGGAGAACCAAACCGGGATGTAGTCCGAAGGGATGAGATCGCTCGGATACAACATCCCGCGGAATAACCCGCGCAGGATATTTGGATGATTGGAGAACGTTGTCCACCACTCAATGGAGCGTCCGGCCGGGTCGCCCCAGAGGTACGGCGATAGAACATAGGCTGTGAGGCCGCCCGCCAGCGTGAACGCCCCCGTCGTCAAGACGATGCGCTTGCGCTCCGCCCACCCTTGCGCGAACGCCAGGTCGAGCGCCCGCATCGCAGGAATCGCCGCGAGCAAGACGACTCCCATGATCCGCAGGTTGATGAGCGCCCCAACCCCAGCGCCCAGCAGAACGAACGCGGAAACCCTGTCTCTTCTGAACGCCCGATGCGCCAGATAAAGCGCGATGATGAACATCACGAGAAACGGAACGTCTTTACTATTGAAAAACGAGTGCGCGTAAAGGCGCGGATGCAAGAGGAAAAAGAGCATTGCGATGAGCGCAAGCACGTTATGGTTGAGCAGCCGGCGGGCGAGAAGATACGCGAACAGTCCGCCTGTCAGAAAGACCAAATGGGTTAGCAGATGGCGGGAGAGGTAAATCTCCCGGGTGTCCTGCATACCGAAAGCGCGCTCAACGAGCAGAAGCGGCGCCTCGAACGCCATCCCGTAGAATCTGTCGCTGGCGTCGGGCAGCGCGTCGGCGTCTCCTTGCAAATGCGTGAGCGTCGCTGCTGCGAGTCTTCTCTGCTTCGTCTCGTCCAACGTAACCCCGTAGTCGTCGAGGACGGCGAGACCCGCGGCCAAGAACAGCGCGAGCGCGAGGAGCGCGCCCCAGTGCGGCGCGAGCGTCTTCATCGTCATCCGCAAGCGGGCGCCGCAATTTTTCGGAGGTGGTGGGGTATGCCGTATGAGCGTCACAAATTCAGCGCTGCGCTTGGTTTGGCGGCGACGATTATACCCCTGCCCCAACGGAATCGCGCCCGCGAGTATAGCGCGCCCAGCGGACGACGATGACGCAGAGCGTTCCGCCGGCGCCGAGCGCGCCCCGCCCAACCCGCTACAATGTCCCCGGCCCGCCGACCGCCGCCTCTGAGGAGAAACCGCAATGCCGCGATTGGAAGACCTGCCCGACGCAGCACGGCAGGGGATGCTCAACTTCCCCGCGTTCGATCACGACGACGCGCCGTTCGCGCCGTTCACGAAGCCCCTCGCCGAGGCGAAGACCGCGCTGGTCACCACCGCGGGGCTGCACTTGCGCGGCGACGCGCCTTTCTCGTCCGGCGATGAATCCTACCGCGTCATCCCGTCCGCCGCCCGCGCCGCCGACATCATCCAAAGCCATATGAGCATCGGGTTCGACCGCACCGGCATTATGCGCGACGTGAACGTCACGTTTCCGATAGACCGCCTGCGGGAACTCGTCGAGCGCGGAGACGCCGGCTCGCTCACGGAGCGCTTCTACTCGTTTATGGGCGCGCAGCGCAGCCCGCGCCGCATCGAGAGCGAAACGGGCCCGGAGGTCGGGCGCCTGCTGCTCGAGGAGGGCGCGGACGCCGCGCTGCTCACGCCGACCTGACCGAACTGCACGCACACGGTCAGTGTGCTGGCGCGGGCCATCGAAGAGACGGGGTTGCCCACCGTCGCCATCGCGCTCGTTAAGGAGCACGCGCTGCGCGTGAAGCCGCCCCGCGCGCTTTGGGCGCCGTTCCCCTTCGGATTCGCGCTCGGCAAGCCGGACGACGCCGCCTTTCAGCATAAAGTCATCGCCGCCGCGCTGGGGTTGCTGCCCGAGCAGGCCGTCCCCGCGCTCGCCGAGTTCCCCGAAGACGCCGACGCGCCGCCCCTGTTGCTGCAAGCGAGCGCGGCGCAGGCCGGCGCCGCCAACCGCGAGGGCGACCCCGCCGACGAGGTCACCGCACTGCGCGGCTACTACGAGCGCTGGGTCGAGGAGCATCAGGGCCGCACGATGGTCGGCCTCAGCGGAGCGCCGCAGCGCCGCTTCCGCGGGCTCGTCCGCTGGATGCAGGCGTTCGCCGCCGGAGACGACGCCCCGTATCCCGACGCGCCCGAAGGAATGGCGCCCGCGCGTTTCCTCCGCCTCGCCTGCGACGACCTCAAGGCGTTCTTCCTGGAGGCGCGCCTCAGCCGGCTCCCCGGCGAAAGCGAGAACGACCGCCAGCGGTGGTTCTGGTCGGAGACGGCGATGGGAAGCCTCATCGCGTCCGCCGCCGCCCGCCTCGTCGAGCAAGGCGACGATCGAACCGCGCAAGGCGTCGCGCGCTAAGCCCTGCCCTCCCTCGTCATTCCCGCGTAGGCGGGAATCCAGTCGGCGCGCAAGCGCCTCGTCGCTCCCTCCTTTGCTCGTCGTTCCCCCTACGCGGAGGCGTTCCCAGTAGGTTCCCGCTTTCGCGGGAATGACGTGGCCCCGGAGGTAATGGAGCGCATCCGTGCAAGCACGGATGCGCTTAGAGTAGGCGGCCTGCCGCCCTGCGCTCGCGTAGGCGGGAATCCAGTCGGCGCGCAAGCGCCCCCCCTTGCCCCGTCATTCCCGCGCAGGCGGGAATCCAGTCGGCGCGCAAGCGCCCCCCTCCCCCGTCATTCCCGCGTAGGCGGGAATCCAGTCGGCGCGCAAGCGCCCCCCCTTGCCCCGTCATTCCCGCGCAGGCGGGAATCCAGTCGGCGCGCAAGCGCCCCCCTCCCCCGTCATTCCCGCGTAGGCGGGAATCCAGTCGGCGCGCAAGCGCCCCCCCTTGCCCCGTCATTCCCGCGCAGGCGGGAATCCAGTCGGCGCGCAAGCGCCCCCCTCCCCCGTCATTCCCGCGTAGGCGGGAATCCAGTCGGCGCGCAAGCGCCCCCCCTTGCCCCGTCATTCCCGCGCAGGCGGGAATCCAGTCGGCGCGCAAGCGCCCCCCTCCCCCGTCATTCCCGCGTAGGCGGGAATCCAGTCGGCGCGCAAGCACCCCCCCCCCGCCCCGTCATTCCCGCGTAGGCGGGAATCCAGTCGGCGCGCAAGCGCCCCCCCTTGCCCCGTCATTCCCGCGCAGGCGGGAATCCAGTCGGCGCGCAGCGCCTCGTCGCTCCCTCCTTTGCTCGTCGTTCCCCCCTACGCGGAGGCGTTCCCAGTAGGTTCCCGCTTTCGCGGGAATGACGAGGCCCCGGGAGGTAATGGAGCGCATCCGCGCAAGCGCGGATGCGTTAGAGTAGGCGACTGCCGCCCTGCGCTCGCGCAGGCGGGAATCCAGTCGGCGCGCAAGCGCCCCCCTTGCCCCGTCATTCCCGCGAAGGCGGGAATCTCGCCCCCGTGACGGAGCGCGCAGCGCCCCGCCCTGCCCGCGCAGACGGGAACCTCCTGGGGCATGGAAGTTATGAGGCGAGGCGGTAGGCTATAATCGCCGCAACGCAGGGAGAGGCGAGAGGCGCAGGCCGATGGCGCGGGAAACAATCCAGGTGGTCACCGACGACGCCGTCGCGTCGTCCGTCCTCGACATCATCAGAGACGCGAAAGAGTACGTAGTCCTAGTCTCGCCCTACAACGCTTTCTGGACGCATCTCAAGAACGAGATCACGGTGGCCGTCCAAAGGGGCGTGCGCGTCACCGCAATCTACAACCCGTCGGGCTATGCGCGAGGCGACGGCAACGAGTGGCTCGTGGAGGCGGAGGCGACGGTCTACAAGTTGCCGAACCTCCACGCGAAATTGTACCTCAACGAATCCTCCGCGCTCCTGTCGTCAATGAATCTGCTGGCGGGCTCCAGCAGGAACTCTATGGACGTCGGAATGCTGGTTCGGGGCGGCGACGCCTACGAATCCTTGCGGAACTACGCAACGCGCCTGGTTCGCCTCGCGGAGCGCGTGGAGCGGCCAAACGGAACGGACGCGCCCCCGGCTGCGGAGAGCGGCTTCCCCGTCCGCGGCGGCGGCCCCATCAGAGACAGGCTAGACCGGATCAAGGCGGAGTTGCCGCGCGAGGCGGCGAAGCAGGCGAAGGCATTGCTGAAGCGAGGGCATTGCGTCCGCTGTCAGAAGATCGTCAAGTACGCTCCGGCGGCGCCGTTGTGCGAATGGCATTACGCCGAATGGAACCGCTTCAAGAACCCCAACTACGGCGAGCGCTTCTGCCACAAGTGCGGCGAGCCGTCCCAAACGACCTACGCCAGGCCGCTTTGCCCCGCCTGCTACGGGAAATCGTAGCGGGAAGACGCCGGAACGGAGCCGCGAATCGCGGCGCGGCTAGCCGCCGATCTCGCCCGGGCTGCCGCTCGCGTCGCAGGGGAACGCCCCCGCGTTGTGGAAGGCGAACACGCCGCCGCGCAACTCGACGCTCTGCCCGCACGCGGGGCACTGGCGGCTCGCCCACTGCGGGGCGGGCGCGCGTTCGCGGACCCGCGGCGTCACGTTCATCGCTCCCACCGATAAGGCTTCGCCGAGCGTTACCTGCATAATCATCGTTCCCTCCCGCTCCCGGCTTCCTGCTCATCCGGGCGGCGCTCGCGTCTCCGGCGCGCCCTTGCGCCGAACGTTAGCCGAACGCTAATTGTCCGGGGTTCCCGCTCCAAATGGCAGGCGTTTCGGTTGCGGGATAACGGCTTTCAGGAAGAGGCGGCGCTGCGGACGGGCGGGGGCGGACGACGGGCGAAGAAGAACGTCAGCGACCCCGCCGCCGTCGCCGCGCCGAGCGTCAGAAAGGCGAGCGTGTAGTCCCCGCGCGCGTCGTAGAGAAGGCCGGCGTAGACGGGCCCGACGATGCTTCCTCCTGCGGTGATCGTGTTCGACCAGCCCGCGATTTGCCCTAATCGGCGGCGCCCGAAGTAGTCGGCGCGGAGCGCCATCATCAGCGGCCCGCGCATGCCCCACGCCGCGCCGTGCAGCGCGACCGCGCACGCGACCGCAGGCAGGCTCGTGGAGAAGGCGAGAACGGCGATGCCCGCGCCGTGCCCCAGCATCGCCGCGCCTGCCAGCATCCGCTTGGAGTAGCGGTCGCCCATTATCCCGCCGCTGACCTGCCCGGCGATCTGCGCCGCCATCAGCCCCGGAAAAAGGAGCGACGCTTGCGCGACGTCCCAGCCGTTGCGCTCGACGAGATGCGGGACGAGATGCACGGGAATCGTCCCGACGACCAGCAGCGCGAGGCCGTGCCCCGACGAGATGAGCCAAAACGAGCGGTCGCGCGCCGCCTCGCGGACGGTGAAGTCGTAGTCGGTTCCGGCGGCGCGCTGTGCCGCCGCGCGGCGGGCGGCCTCCTCGTCGCTGACTCCGTCCGCGTTGAGCCCCATATCCTCAGGGCGGCGGCGGAAGAACTGCGCGGCCAGCAGGCCGACGCAGGTCGCGACGATCCCGGAGAACGCCGCGGTCTCCCGCCAGCCGAACGTGGTGATGCTCCACGCGATGACGGGCGTCACGAGCGCGCCGCTGGCGAATCCAATGGACGTCACCGACATCGCCCGCGCGCGTTTGCGGACGAACCAGTGGGCGAGCGCGGTGTTGACCGTGAGGAACCCCGCGAGGCTCGTGCCCATCGCTATGACCGTGAGCGCCGCGAAGAGATGCCACAGATCCTGGATCTGCCCGAGCAAAACGAGGCCGCCGCCGAACAGCAGCGAGCCGAGCCGCATCACGGGGCGCGGGCCGAAGCGGTCGATCATCCAGCCTTGGATGGGGCCGAGCAGCCCCGTCTCGATGCGAAGGAGCCCGAACGCCCACGAAATCGCTCCCCGGCTCCATCCGAACGCCGCCTCGAACTGGACGACGTACAGCCCCTGCGAGAGAAAGAGGAGCGAGGAGTGCATAATCTGGCTGAAGAACGCGCCGATGACGATGCGCCATCCGTAGTAGAGGCGGCTGCGCCCCGCGAGGAGCGACCGGACTGAGGCGGCCACTGCGAACGCGCCGGCTCAGTCGTACCACTGGCCGGTGATCACGCGGGGCTCCGGATACGCGGGGTCGTCTATCGTGGTGCGGAACGGCGGAAAGAGGATGTCCACCAGTAGGCCGGGGCCTCCCGCCGGGCCTTTCGCGTTGCGCGCCTGGCGCTGCAGCGCGTCTATCTGCTCCTGCAGCGTCTCGGCGACGTCGAGGAGCGCCTTGACCTCCGCCGCGCCGGTTTTGAGTTGCGAGCGCAGCAGCGCGACGCCTTCCGCCACTTCCTTCGACTTGTCCGCTTTCGCCTCCGCCGCGCCGCCGTGCCACTCGCCGGGGGGATGCCACGTGATGAACGGCGTCATATCGCCGCCCCAGCGGAAGGAGAGTTCGCCGCTCTCGTGGTTGTGGCGCACCCCGGGCTCGCCCGGAATCTGCAGCAGCGCCGTCACCAGCGCGTGCTCCGTCTCCAGCACGGTGTAGACGCGCCTGCGCGGGCGTCCGGAGACCTCCAGCCCCCGCCAGCCCTTGCGGTCGTCCGGCAGTTCGAACGGATTGATTTCGGGAGTCATCGCGCTGTTCCTCCTCCTAGCCTTATCCTAACCCCCGCGAAGGCTTTGCGTAACCCTGTTCGCTAGTGGAGCATCTCTGATGCAGCATCGAAGACGAGGATGTCCCTGCCCTACTGACCGCCTACTCGGCAACCTCGCCCCTCGCTCCGCTTGACCTGCGCCGCGTCCCCCGCTACCCTTGCCTCAAAACCAACGCGCCTCCGCATCAACGAACGACGCGCGCGAAGGAGCGGCCCGCTATGCTCAGCGTCAAGGCTAACGAGGAACTCACCCAGGTGAGCGCAGGCGCGCCGATGGGCGAACTGATGCGCCGCTACTGGCACCCCGTCGCCGCAGCCGCCGAACTCGACGAGCGCCCCACGAAGCCCGTGCGGCTGCTCGGCGAAGACCTCGTCCTCTACCGCGACAAGTCCGGGACGCTCGGCCTCATCGAGCGCTTCTGTCCCCACCGCCGCGTGGACCTCTCCTACGGCATCCCGGAGGAGCACGGCCTGCGCTGTATGTACCACGGCTGGATGATGGACGAAACCGGCCAGTGCATCGAGCAGCCCTTTGAGGAAACGGTTCACCCGGACGGGCGGTTCAAGGAGAAAGTGAAGATCGCGGGCTATCCCGTTCAGGAGTTGGGCGGGCTGGTGTTCGCGTACCTCGGCCCGTCGCCCGCGCCGCTCCTCCCGCGCTGGGAGCAACTGACCTGGGACAACGCCGTCCGCGAGATCTGCATTTCGGAACTCCCCTGCAACTGGCTCCAATGCCAGGAGAACTCGCTCGACCCCGTGCACAACGAGTGGCTGCACGCCTACTACACGAACGTCCTCCGCAACGGCGTCCACGCGCTGCCCGAACTGCGCGGCACGCACCTCAAGATCGGGTTCGACGTGTTCGAGCACGGCATAATCAAGCGCCGCGTCGAGGCCGGATACACGGAGGAAGACGACGACTGGCGGGAGGGGCACCCCATCCTGTTCCCCAACATCCTCCTCGTCGGCGACGAAGTGCGCTCCACCTTCCAATTCCGCGTTCCGGTGGACGACGAGCACACCTACCACGTCTCCTACTACGTGTGGCGTCCCGCGCCCGGCGCGCAGGCCCCGCGTCAAGAGAGCGTTCCTTACCGCTACGTTCCGCTCACGCGCGGCGACGGGCGCTACATCAACGACGTCCTCTTCAATCAGGACTACCTCGCCTGGGTAACCCAGGGGCCGGTCGCCAAACGCCACTTGGAGAAACTGGGCGAGTCGGACAAAGGGGTCATCCTCTTCCGCAAACTGCTGCGCGAGCAGGCGCAACTCGTCGCCGACGGCGGCGACCCGATGAACACCTTCCGCGACTCCGCGAGCAACGACGCCGTCGGCTTGCCGCTGGAGCGCGTGAAGTTCGGCAACCGGCGCAAGATGGGCTACACGCTCGTCGAGGCCGGAGAGCCGGACGTGGCCGACGTGGTGAACGAAACGCTGGAGAGTTGGGAAGGGCGGCGCAGTTTGCGCGGCGCCGCGGACGCGGCGCGAAGCGCGTAGCCCTTCCTCCCGCAACGGAGATTCCGAATGCAAGAGAGCAGACCCGCCCAAGCCAACGACGCCCCAGAGCGCGTCGAACCCCTCGGCTTCCGAGCCAAAGCGAAAAACTGGCTCACCGGCGCCGACGAAGAGAAAGTCGAACTCGTCGGCTTCTGGGCCAAAGCGAAGTTCGGCCTCGCCGTCTTCCTCCTCATCCTGCTCGCCTTCCTCGCCGTCTGGGACCTCGCCTCCTGGCAACTGGGCATCCGCTAGCCCGCCCCCTGCCCCCGTCATTCCCGCGTAGGCGGGAATCTCGCCCCCGTTTCCGTCGTTCCCGCGAAGGCGGGAACCTCGCCCCCGCCTGCCGCTTGACAAACGCGCGGCTTGCTATAATGCGGGCATAGCGCAGGGACGCTACGTAATCCGGCATAAGGAGAACGCCATGCTGACGCAGGAAGCGAACGACCGCTACACGAAGGTCGGCCCCGGCACGCCGATGGGCGAACTGATGCGCCGCTACTGGCACCCCGTCGCAGCCGTCTCGCAAATGAAGGACAAGTGGACGATGAAGACCCGCCTCCTCGGCGAAGACCTCATCCTCTACAAAGACCGCTCCGGCGCGTTCGGCCTCATCGAGCCCCACTGCGCCCACCGCCGCATGAATATGATCTACGGCATCCCGGAGGAGCACGGCGTCCGCTGCCCCTACCACGGCTGGCTCTACGACGAGACGGGGCAGTGCATCGAGCAGCCCTACGAGGAGACGGAGGACCCGGAGGCGCGTTTCAAGGACAAGGTCAAGATGCGCGCGTACCCCGTTGAGGTGAAGGCGGGGCTGGTGTTCGCGTACCTGGGCCCCGCGCCCGCGCCGCTCGTGCCGAACTACGACGTCTTCGCGGCGGACGGCGTTCTCCGCGACATCGGCTACGCGGAACTCGACTGCAACTGGCTGCAGTGCCAGGAGAACTCGCTCGACCCGGTGCACCTGGAGTGGCTGCACGTCGCTTGGGCGAACTTCATCCGCGAGATGAACGGCGACAAGGAGCGGCGGACCCGCCGCCCGCACAAAGTGATTCACTTCGACGCCTTCGAGCACGGCATCATCAAGCGCCGGATATGGGAAGGCGGCTCCGAGGAAGACACCGAATGGAAGGACGGCCACCCCATCGTGTTCCCCAACTACCTGCGGCAGGGCGGCGACGGCTTCAACCTCTCCGCCGGAACGTACCGGGGCAACTTCTCGATGGGGCCGGCGTTCCAGATCCGCACGCCCATTGACGACGTCCGCACCGGCCACTGGTGGGTCGCGTGCTACCCGATGATCGAAGGCGACGCGGCGCAGACGCCGGAGGACATCCCCTTCTACCGCCCGCCCGTTCCGCAATTGGACGAGAACGACCAGCCGGTCTACCCGGAACTCCGCAGCAACTCGGCGCAAGACCCCGCCGCGTGGATCACGCAAGGGGCCATCGCCGACCGCACCGGCGAGCACCTCGGCCGCTCCGACAAGGGCATCATTATGTTCCGGCAGATGCTGGAGGACAACATCCGCATCGTGGAGGACGGGGGCGACCCGATGGAGGTCTACCGCGACCCCGCGCAGAACCTGTACATTCCGTTTATGACGGAGCAGCACAACTACGTGGACACCTCCACGCGGCAAGGCGCGGCGACGATGTACTCGCCGATCCTCGACCGGCGGGAAGAGGCCGCCGCCGTAAGGTAGCGGGGCGCGCGGCGGGAGAGGCGCGAATGGCCAAGTTGAGCGAGGAAATCGCCGCCTACGAGCGGATGCAAGACTTGCTCGAAACCGACCACTTCGGCGAGTGGGTCGTCGTCCACGACGGCGAACTCATCGGAACGTACGGCGTTTTCGAGGACGCGGCTCTGACCGCCCGGCGTCGCTTCGGGCGCGGCCCCTACCTCATTCGGCGGGTTGGCGAAGGCCCTGTCACGCTCCCCGCGTCCGTGCTCTACGGGCTGCGCTGATGCCGACGGCGCCATCCGGAATCGTCCAAGAGTCTGCTCCTTTCACATCCAACGGCCTTGCGTCCGGCGCAGGGCGGGACTCGCCGCGCAAGCGAGTGGTTCGCAACGGCAGCCCCACCAACGACCTCGTCCTCAGCGCGTACAGCGCCAGCAACGAGAGCGTCTTCCCTCGCATCCTTGACCTCTACGTTGAGCCTGGGAGCGTCGTGGCCGACGTCACATTCGGGAAGGGCGTGTTTTGGAAAAACGTTCCTCCTGACCGCTACCGGCTGATGGCGACCGACATCGCGGAAGGCGTGGACTGCCGGAGCCTCCCCTATGAGGACGACTCGCTGGACTGCGTGGTCTTCGACCCGCCCTATATGCACTCCCCGGGCGGAACGGCCCACTCCCTGCACTATCCATACGAGGCGTACTACCGCAACAACGGCACGGGAAACACGACGCAGCGCAAGTATCATGAAGCCGTGCTCGACCTCTACGACAAAGCCGGGGACGAGGCATGGCGAGCGCTGCGCGAGCGCGGCGTGATGATCGTCAAGTGCCAGGACGAGGTATGCGCCAACCGTCAGCGTTTCACTCACGTGGAGGTTATGCAGGCGTATCAACGGAAAGGGTTCGTCGCCGAGGATTTGTTCGTCGTGATGAGGAACAACCGTCCGGGCGTCAGCCGCGCCGTGAAGCAGGTTCACGCGCGAAAAAACCATTCCTACTTCATCGTATTCTGGAAAAGCGAACGCTCCGGCGCCGTATGGAATCCGCCGAAATGAACCCGGTTGAACTGATGCGGGAAGTCATCCTCGAGCACACTCCCGACTCCATCTGGACGAACGCTCCGCTGGAATCGTTCCGTCGAGTCGCCAACACGAACCGGGGCGACATCGGAGAAGAGTTCGTCTTCCGCTACTTGCGCGACGCAGGCGCCGCAGTGAGCAAGGGGGCCTCCCGCGTCGGAGAGTGGGACTTGCTCGTCAACGGCAAGCACTTCGAGGTCAAGACCGCCTCGGAAGACACGGACGGGGCGTTTCAGTTCAATCACATCCGCCTCGACAGGGCATACGATTACCTTCTCTGTCTCGGCGTTCGCCCCTCCGCAATCCTCTTCAACGCTTGGCGCAAAGGAGACGTGTCCGAGGGCGGCGCGGGAACGCTCGTCCGGATGGCGGAAGGGCAGAGCGTTACGCATAAACTCACGAAGAAGCCTGCTGATATGATGGACATCGCCGACTGCCGGATTGGACACGGCGTGAAATCGGCCAGGAGCAAAACCCCATGACGCTGATCCTCAACAACGACGATATCGCATCCGTGCTGACGATGCGCGACACGATAGACGCGCTGACCGCCGCCTACGAGGAACTCGCGCGAACGGAGGCGGTTTGCCGCCCGCGCATTGACATCCGCATCCCCACCTCCGACCCGGCCAAAATGTACCAGTGGGGCACGATGGAGGGCGGGTCGGCGGCGGGCTATTTCGCCATCCGCATGAAGTCGGACGTGGTCTACGAGCGGGAGTACGGCGGCACGCGCACGGAGGAGAAGTACTGCGTGCGCCCCGGCCTCTTCTGCGGCCTCATCTTGCTGATGAGCGTGGAGAACGGCGAGCCGCTCGCCATTATGAACGACGGCCACTTGCAGCACGTCCGCGTCGGGGCGGACTCCGGCATCGGGGCGTCGTATATGGCGCGCGAGGACGCATCCGTCGTGGCGATGATCGGCTCCGGCGGCATGGCGCGGACGCACGCCGAATCGTTCGCCGCCGTGCGGAACATCCGCCGCATTCAGGTCTATAGCCCCACGCCCGCCAACCGCGAAGCCTACGCCGCCGAGATCCAGGCCAACCTCGGCATCGAAACGATTCCCGTCGCGTCCGCCGCCGAGGCGTGCAAAGGCGCGCACATCGTCGCGGGCTGCACGGACGCCGTGGAGCCGGTCGTCTTCGGCAAGGACATCGAGGACGGCGCGCATCTCACTTGCGTGGGCGGAACGATAGACGGCGAGGCGCTGGAGCGCATAGACCGCTCGCTGCGGCTCGGGTCCGCGCCCGCGCCCGTCGGCATCCCCGAAATGGCGCTTCACGACGAATACATCGCCTACGAGGCGAACAACGCCGACGGCTCGCCGGCGTCGGCCCGGCAGTCGCGCTCGCGCAGCGGACGCGCGCACGGGGTCATCGCGGAGGACCGGGTGGTCTTCCTGCGCCAGTTGCTCGACGGCGCGGAGGGCCGTCCCGGGCCGTCCGCCGTGACGTATTCCGAGCGCGGGAACATTCAGGGCGCGCAGTTCTTCGCAGTGGCGGGCCGCGCCTACGAACTCGCCAAGGCGAGAGGGCTCGGCCACGAACTGCCGACGGAGTGGTTCCTGCAAGACATCCGGGACTGAGCCGCGGCCGGGGGCGCCGCGAAAGCGAGAACCTACCGGAAGCGCCGCCTACGCCGACGAAATCGCCCGCAACAGGTTCTTCGTCGGATGAGCGCCGCGCCGGACAGTAACCGTCATTCCCGCGTAGGCGGGAGCCTCGCCCCTTTGTCCCGTCGTTCCCGCGAAGGCGGGAACCTCGCCCCCTTGTCCCATCGTTCCCGCGCAGGCGGGAGCCTCCCGCCCCTGTACAATCCCAAGCGCCATCAAGGAGGCGCGCCCGATGAACCCCCCGCGCGACGTGCTCGTCCGATTCCATGAAATCGGGCTTAAAGGCCGCAACCAGCCCGTCTTCACGCGCCGCCTCGTCGAGAATCTGCAGCGCGCCACCGCCGGCGCCGGCGTCGAAAGCGTCTGGGCGGCTCGAATGATGGTGCGGATGCGCCTCGCCCCCGCCGCCGACTGGAGCGACGTCAGCCGCCGCGCCGCCCAAGTGTTCGGCGCCGTCAAATTCAGCCTCGCAGCCCGCGCCGAACCCGCCTACGACGCAATCGAGCGCCTCTTGCTCGAAACCGCCCGCGACCGCGCCTTCTCCTCGTTTCGCGTCTCCGCCAACCGTTCCGACAAGCGCTTCCCCCTCACCTCCCACGACCTCAATGTCCGCCTCGGCGACGCCGTGCGCGAAGCCTCCGGCGCCCGCGTCGATCTCGTCCGCCCCGACGTGGACTTCCGCGTGGAAGTGGGGCGCGAGGACGCATTCGTCTACACCGGAGAGGTCCCCGGCGCGGGCGGACTCCCCGTCGGCGCCGGAGGCAGAGTCGCCGCGCTGCTGTCCGGCGGCATAGACTCCCCCGTCGCCGCTTGGCGGATGATGCGCCGCGGCTGCAAGGCCGTCCTCATCCACTTCCATTCCTTCCCGCTCGTCGAGGGCCGCTCCCGCGACAAGGCGAAGGAACTCGCCGCGCTCCTCAACGCATGGCAATACGACACGCGCCTCCATCTCGTCCCGCTCGCCGGCGTCCAGCGCCGCGTCATCCTCGAAACGCCCGGCCCGCTCCGGGTCGTCGCCTACCGCCGCTTTATGATCCGCATCGCCGAGGCGCTCGCCGCCAAAGAAGGCGCCCACGCCCTCGTAACCGGCGAAAGCCTCGGGCAGGTCGCATCGCAAACGCTCCGCAACATCGCCGCGATAGATCAGGCCGCCGCGATGCCGATCCTCCGCCCGCTCGTCGGAATGGACAAAACCGAAATCATCGCCCAAGCGAAAGCCATCGGCTCGTTCGAAACCTCCATACTTCCCGACGAGGACTGCTGCGCGCTGTTCACGCCGCGCTCCCCCTCCACCGCCGTAACGCCGGACGAAATCGCCGACGTCGAGGCGCGCCTCGATGTTCCCGCCCTCGTCGCCGAAGCCGCCGCCGCCGCCGAAACCCACGACTGGCATGCCCCGCGCGCCCGCGCGCGCTAGCCGACGGATGCGACAGGAGCGCATATGAGCAGCGGGTCGGCGTCCCTTATGCGCCGCCGCGGGCTCGCGTTCCTCGTTGACGCGCTGTTGGCACGGGGCGCCGCCATTTGACGCGCCCCGCCGCGCGTGATACACAAGCACGGAACCACGCCGCCCGCAATGGAGGAACGCTATGCCGCGCGAGATAGACGAAGTCAAGAGGGAAGTCGCCGTCGCCAACCGCATCCTCGCGGAAACCGGGCTCGCCGCCCACATCCTCGCCTCGTTGGGGCACGCCAGCATGCGCGTCCCCAACCAGCCTGGCCTCTTCGTCGTCAAGGGGCGCGGCTACCCCACCGACGCCCTCCGGGTCGCGCGCCCCGAGGAAATGATCGTCGTCGACCTCGACGGCGGCTACGTGGACGGCCCGCGCGGAACCTCGCAGTGCTACGAAGTCAAAATGCACTCCTGCATCTACCGCGAGCGCCCGGACGTCCAGTCCATCGTCCACACGCACCCCCGCTACACGAACGTCCTCGGCCTCAACGACGTCAAACTCAAGCCGATGTCCAACGAGGGCCACCAACTCGTCCGCGGCGACATCCCCGTCTTCCCGCACTCCAAACTCATCATCACGGAGGAGGACGGCATGCAAGTCGCCGAGGCCATCGGCGACGGCCCCGCCCTTCTGCTGCGCGGGCACGGCGCCGTAACGACTGGGCGCAACCTCGAGCAGTCCGTGATGCATATGCTGCACCTCGAGGAGCAGGCGCGCCTCAACTGGGTCGCCTACGCCGCGTTCGGCCCCGACTACAAAGGCATCCCCGCCGAGAATATGGACGAGTTCGCCGCGGGCTACGCCGCGATGGGCAAGGCCCCGCACCTCGCCGGCCCCTTCGCCAGCATGCCTCCGGTGACCGTCGGCGGCGTCTGGAAGTACTACACGGAACTCGTCAGCGCGGATATGTAGGGCAAGTGGATAACGACTCTCCGTCAGGCGTTGCCCCGGTCAACGTCGGCCCCGCCGAGACGGCTTCCGTCAGCCTCGCCGAGTCCATTTCGGAGAAATTGGCCAAGCCGGGGCTCACGCGCCAAGACCTCCTTGACATCGTGGCGTTGGCGCGGGAGCGCCGGCCTGACCCTGCCGAAGCGGACGCCGTGTGGGAGAAAATAGAGCGGCTTGGCATCACCGAACAAGACGTCGCCGACGCCGTGGAATGGGCGCGGCGAGGCTGATGCCTCCGCTCCCATCCGACGTCCCCTTCCTTCAGTTGGCCTTGTCCGGCGAGGCGGACGCCATCGTCACCGGCGACCAAGACCTGCTCGTCCTTGCTCCGGCGTTCTCCGTGCCCATCCTCACGGCGCAGGAAGCGCGCGAACGCTTGGTGAACGCCTAGCCTGCCCAGCGCGTTTGCCGTCACCCAACAGCGGCAAGCGCCCTCCATTCCGGTGCCCCGCCCCAGCCGGAAATTGACAACCCCGCGCAAGGCGATAGCATAGGCAAGGAATCCTTGCAAGGGGAAGAGCCGCGATGCTCGCCAAACTCACGTCGAAGAACCAGATCACTATCCCCAAGTCCGTCATCTCCGCCTTCGAGGGCACGGAGTACTTTGACGTCGCGGAGGACGACGGGCGCATCGTCTTGGCTCCCGTGAGCGTCGGCCCCGCCGAGGCTCCTTCCACCGACCGAGCGGAGTCCATCTCGGAGAGGTTGGCCAAGCCGGGGCTCACGCGCCAAGACCTCGTTGACATCGTGGCGTTGGCGCGGGAGCGCCGGCCTGACCCTGCCGAAGCGGACGCCGTGTGGGAGAAAATAGAGCGGCTGGGCATCACCGAGCAGGACATCGCCGACGCCGTGGAATGGGCGCGCCGCGGCTAATGCCTCCTCTCCGGTTCGTTCTAGACACGAATGTCGTTGTCTCCGCATTGCGCTCCGGCGGAGCGCTGGCGTGGGCGCGGGAGGCTTGGCGAGCAAAGCGGATCGTTCCTCTCATTAGCCTCGCCACAATACGCGAACTGAACCGCGTGCTCGCCTATCCGAAATTCCGCTTGACGCCGGACGAGCGCGACAGATTGCTCGAGGACTACATCACGCAATGTGAAATCGTGAACGTTCGCGAGGACGCCGACATTCCCGAGTGCCGGGACCCGTCCGACGTTCCGTTCCTTCAGTTGGCCTTGTCCGGCGAGGCGGACGCCATCGTCACCGGCGACCAAGACTTGCTCGTTCTTGCTCCGGCGTTCTCCGTGCCCATCCTCACGGCGCAGGAAGCGCGCGAACGCTTGGCGAACGCCTAGCCTTCCCAGCGCGTATACTTGCGCTATGAACCCCAAACTCCTCGTCGAGACGACGGGCGACGGCGTTGGGACGATTACGCTCAACCGGCCCGAGAAGCGCAACGCAGTTGACTTTGAGACGTGGGGGCTGCTCCGCGACGCCGCGCTGCGGCTGGGCGGCGACCCCGCCGTCCGCGTCGTCGTTCTGACGGGCGCCGGCGGGCAGGCGTTCTCCGCGGGAGCCGACATCGCGGACTTTCCGGCGCATCGCAGCAGCGGCGCGCTCGCCCGCGAGTACGCGGAGGCGTTCGAGGGCGCGCTCGACGCCGTCGAGCGGACGCCGAAGCCCGTGATCTGCAAGATACGCGGGATATGCGTCGGGGGCGGCTGCGAACTCGCCACCGCCGCCGACATCCGCGTCGCGTCCGACGATAGTTACTTCGCCATCCCCGTCGCCAAGATCGGCGTGCTGCTCGGCTACAACGAGATGCGCCGCCTGCTGCGGCTCGTCGGGCCGGGGCGCGCCGCCGACCTTCTGCTCACCGCCCGCCGCGTCGAGGCGGATGAAGCGCTCCGCATCGGCCTCATCAGCGAGGCCGTTCCGCCGGAGCGCCTCGACGAGCGCGTGGCCAGTCTCGCCCGCGAAATGGCCGCCTACGCCCCGCTCACGCAGTCCGGACACAAGCGCATCATTCAGACCACGCTCCGCGACCCGGCGCTCTCCGGCCTGACGGACGAGGAGCGCGAATTGCCGCTCGCGGTTTTCGACACGGAGGACGCGCGCGAGGGCTACCGCGCCTTTCTCGAGAAGCGGCCTCCTATTTTCCTGGGACGATGACTGGGGACGATGACGGAGACGACGACGGGGACGATGACGCCGTCGCCTGGGCCGCTGGAGGGCGTCGTCGTCCTGGATTGCACCCAGGTGATGGCGGGCCCCTTCTGCACGATGCTCCTCGCCGATATGGGCGCGGAGGTGATCAAGGTCGAGAAGCCCGGCGGCGACGACGCGCGCCGGATGGGGCCGCCGTTTATCGGGGGCGAGTCCGCCGCCTTCCTGGGCGTGAACCGCAACAAGAAGAGCGTCGTCCTCGATCTCAAGAGCGAACTCGACCGCGGCGTCTTTCGGCGGATGGCGGCGCAGGCCGACGTCGTCGCCGAAAACTTCAGGCCCGGGACGATGGCGCGGCTTGGCTTGGGGCCGGACGACTTGCGGCGGGAGCGCCCCGAACTGATCTACGTCTCCATATCCGGCTTCGGGCAGACCGGGCCTTACGCCGACCGGCCCGGCTACGACCTCATCGCGCAAGGCGTGTCGGGAATGATGAGCGCGACGGGCTATCCCGATTCCCCGCCGGTGAAGATCAGCGCGCCGGTGGCCGATCTTGGGGCGGGAATGTTCGCGGCCAACGGCGTTCTGGCCGCCTATATCCACCGGCTCAAGACGGGCGAGGGGCAGGTCGTGGACACGTCGCTGCTGGAGGCCGCCGTGGCGCTGACCGTGTGGGAGGCCGCGGAGTTCTGGGGCTCCGGCGCGGTTCCCGGCCCGCGCGGGTCGGCGCACCGCCTCGTCGCCCCCTACCAGGCGATGGAGAGCGCGGACGGCCACTTCAACATCGGGGTCGCCAATCAGGCGAATTACGAACGGCTTTGCGCCGCGCTGGAGCGCCCCGATCTGCTCGCCGACCCGCGCTTCGCGGACAATCCGCAGCGCGTCCGCCACTACGTCGAACTCGCGGAGGAGATTCAGCGGACGACGCGGACGCGAACCTCCGCCGAATGGCTGGCCGTTCTTCAGGGCGCGGGCGTTCCCGCCGGGCCGATTCATGGGACGGACGAGGCGCTCGCCGACGCGCAAGTCCGGGCCCGGGAGATGGTCGCGCCGCTGGAGCATCCGTCGGCGGGGCGCGTGAACAACTTGGGCGTTCCGGTCAAACTCTCCGCGACGCCCGGGCGGGTTCGGACGCCTGCGCCGACGCTCGGCCAGCACACGGAGAGCGTGCTGCGCGCGTTTGGCGTGCCCGATGATGAGGCGGCGGCGATTCTGTCGCGCGGGGCGTGACGCCTGCCTATGCATGGATGCGCTCCGGCAGGTCCCGCATGCTCCCCATGGTCGTCATTCCCGCGAAGGCGGGAATCCCGCCCTCGGACGCGGTGCACAGCGCCTTGCCGAACGCCTAACATATGCAGAATGATGATAGGGTGGGCGGGAATGACGGGGCAAGGGGACGAGATTCCCGCCTTCGCGGGAACGACAGGGGCGTGGGGGCGAGATTCCCGCCTTCGCGGGAATGACGGGGGCAGAGGGGCATGCATCGCGCCGACTGGGTTCCCGCCTTCGCGGGAATGACGGTGGATTGCGCGGGAATGACGGGACAGGGGGGAGTCATACGCCGGAGGCCGCGATGAGCGATCAGCGATCCGTGTCGGCGGTCTCCCGAATCGGCGCCGCCGCGTCGTATCCGGCGGTCGTCGGCGCGGGGTTCGCGGTCTACGCGGCGTTGACGAGCCTGGGCTGGGACGTTCGCCCCGCCTCCTACGCCGCCGTCGTCATGGGGGCGGCGCTGGTCACGCTGCACGAGGCGCGGCTGCCCCACCGGCGCGAGTGGCGCCCCTCGGTGGGCGACGTCCGCGCCGACGCCGCCTATCTCGCCGCAGTGCAGGCCGCGCTTCCGCTGCTGCTGTCTTTCACGCTCGTCGCCGCGCTCGCGGGACTGTTGGAGCGGCGGGGCTGGCAGGCGAGCGGCCTTTGGCCGGGCGATTGGCCTGTCGCGGCGCAGGCCGCGCTGCTGCTCGCGGCGGCGGACTTCCCCCGCTACTGGCTGCATCGCGCCTTTCACCGCTTCTCTTGGATGTGGCGCCTGCACGCCGTCCACCACTCTCCGCTCCGGCTCTACTGGCTCAACGTCGGGAGGTTCCATCCTATAGAGAAGGCGATGCAGTACGCGGCGGACACGCTTCCGTTCGCGCTGCTGGGCGTGGCGCCGGAGGTTTTGGCCGTCTACTTCGTCTTCTACGCCGTCAACGGGTTCTTTCAGCACTCCAACTGCGAGGTGCGGCTCGGGCCGCTGAATTACCTCGTCAGCGGGCCCGAACTTCATCGCTGGCATCACTCGATGCTTCCCGAGGAGTCCGACCGCAACTTCGGCAACAATCTGATCGTTTGGGACGTTCTGTTCGGCACGCGCTTCCTGCCGCAGGGCCGTGAGGTGGGCGCGCTGGGGCTGCGGAACCGCGCGTATCCGCCGGGGTTTCTCGCGCAGATGCGGACGCCGTTCGTGAAAGGACTGGAGCGGTGAGCGGCCTCGCCTACAAAGCGCTCAAGGCCGCGCTGACGGCGGCGCAGGCGCCGCGCCACCGGCGCTTGATGCGGGCCGCCGACGCTCCGGGGACGACGCAGGAGGCGCTGCTGCGCCGCATCCTCGCCGCGAACGCCGACGCCGATTTCGGCAGGCGGCATAACTTCTCGAGCATCCGCAGCGTGAGCGATTACCGCAACGCCGCCCCCGTCCAAACCTACGAAGACCTCCGCGCCGACATCGAGCGGCAGGAACTGACCGGCGAGCGGCGCCTGACGCAAGAGCGGCCCGTCTACTATCACCGCACGAGCGGGACGCTGGGCGCGCCGAAGCACATCCCCGTAACGCCGTCCGGCCTCGCGCAGATGAAGCGCGACCAGCGGCTCTCCGCCTACGTTTGGACGCGGGATTCGGGCGCGCTGGAGGGCAAGGTTCTCGCCGTGAGCGGCGCGGCGGTCGAGGGCAGGATGGCCGGAGGCGCGCCGTTCGGGTCGGCGTCGGGCCTGCTCTACCGGAGCCAGTCGCGGTTCGTGCGCTCGCGTTACGTGCTGCCCCCGGAAGTCGCGGAGATCGAGGACTACGCCGCGCGCTACTTCGCAATGGCGGTCTACGGACTGGGCGAGCCGGAGGTGACGGGCATCGCCACGGCGAATCCGTCCACGTTTCTGCGGCTGCTGGAGGTTGTGAACGACGCCCCGGAGGCCGCGCTCGCCGCCGTCGCGTCGGGGCGTTTGCCGGACGCGGCCCGCTGTCCCCCGCCTCCGCCGCGCCCGGAACGCGCCCGTGAGTTGGAGCGGCGCCTCGCCGCGTCGGGGCGCCTCGCCTTCGCGGATATATGGCCGCGCCTGCGGGCGGTCGTCACTTGGACGGGCGGCAGTTGCGCCATCGCGCTCGCCAACCTGACGCCCTTGCTGCCCGGCGGCGCGCAAGTCATCGAGTGGGGCTACTCGTCGAGCGAGTTCCGCGGAACGCTCAACGTGGACGCGCGGCGGAACGCTTGCCTGCCCGCGCTCACGCGCGTGTTCTTCGAGTTCGCGGAGCGGGCGGCATGGGAGGCGGGCGGGGGCGAATTCCTCGGCCTGCCGGAACTGGAGGAGGGGCGCGAGTACTACGTGTTCGCCACGACCGGCGACGGCCTCTACCGCTACGACATCAACGACGTGGTTCGCGTGAACGGACGAATCGGGAACACGCCCGCGCTGGAGTTCGCGCAGAAGGGCAAGGGCGTGACGAACGTCACCGGCGAGAAGGTGACGGAATCGCAGACGCTCGCCGCGGTAACCGCCGCCTTCTCCGCGAACGGGCGCCCGCCGCCCGCGTTCTTCATTATGCTCGCGGACGAGCGCACGGCGGGCTACACGCTCTACGCGGAAACCGACGGCGCTTTGCGCGGGGACGCCGCCGAAGTCGACCGCCTCCTCAGCGAGGCGAACGTCGAGTACGACGCCAAGCGGCGCAGCGGACGGCTCGCTCCGCTCCGCGTTCGCCGCCTTCCGCCGGGCGAGGGCGCGCGCTACCGCGAGCGGATGGTCGCGTCCGGCCAGCGAGACGCGCAGTTCAAGCATTTGCATCTGCAGTACGTCCGCGAGTGCCCGTTCGATTTCGCCGCCGCCGCCGAGTCCCTCGCCGCGGAAGGCGACGACGACGCGGAGGGGCAGGAGTAGGGGTATGCCCGCGCCTATCGCGTCGCTGGAGGTCTACTCCTATCCCGCGCCGTTCCGCGCGGTCTTCCGCCATGCGTCGGCGAGCCGGTCGAGCACGGAGAATCTCATCGTCGCCGCGAGGTCGGCGGACGGGCTCACGGGCTACGGCGAGGGCTGCCCGCGCTCCTACGTCACCGGCGAGACGGCGGAAAGCGCCGCAGCGTTCGTCCGGAAGCATGCTCCCGCCGTCGCGGACGCCGCGCGCGACGAGCCGGGGCTGCGCGCCTGGGCCGAGGCGCATCGGAGCGAGATAGACGAGCATCCTGCCGCGTTCTGCGCGGTGGAACTCGCCGTGCTCGATCTGCTGGGCAAGACGGCGGGCGTTCCCATCGAGGACGTTCTCGGCCTGCCGCGCCTCGCGGGGGCGTTCGCCTACTCCGCCGTGCTGGGCGATGCGCCCTACCCTGCTTACTGGTGGCAGTTTCGCCGCTACCGCAGGCGCGGGTTCACGGACTTCAAGGTCAAAGTCTCCGGCGACTTGGGGCGCGACCGCCGCAAGATGCGCCTGTTCACGGGCGGAGGCTTGTTCGGAAGCGGCGGCTTGTTCGGGGGCGGAGGCGCGTCCGCAGGTGGCAGGGAGCGCGGCCTGCGTCTGCGCCTCGACGCCAACAACCTGTGGACGGACGCGGACGATTGCATCCGTCATCTCGCCGCGATTGGCGGCGCTCCGTTCGCAGTCGAGGAGCCGCTGAGGGCGGGCGATCTCGCCGGATTCGAGCGCGTGAGCGAGGAGTTGGGCGTTCGGATCATTCTGGACGAGAGTTTGCTGCGCGCCGCGCAACTGGACAGCCTCGGCGCGCCGGGGGCGCCGCGTCCTTCTCCCGCTGAGCGGGAGAGGGGGGCAGGCGAGATTCCCGCCTACGCGGGCAGGGCGGGAAAGTACGCGGGAACTATGGCGCAAAGGGGGCGAGATTCCCGCCTACGCGGGAATGACGGGAAAGTACGCGGGGATGACGGTAGGTTGCGCGGGGACGATGGCGCGAATGTCTCCGGCAAGTGGATTGCGAACGTTCGCGTTTCCAAAATGGGCGGCGTCCGGCGGTCGATGGAGGTTGTGGAGAAGGCCGCGGAACTGGGAATAGGCGTGATCGTGGGCGCGCAAGTCGGCGAGACGAGCATCCTCACGCGGGCGGGGCTGAGCGTGATGCAGGCCGCAGGCTCCGCGCTCGCGGCGTCGGAGGGCGCGTTCGGCACGCATCTGCTGCGCGAGGATTTGACGTCGGAGAGCCTAACGTTCGGCGACGGCGGCCTGCTCGCGCCGGGAGCGGTCGCCGCCGCGCCGGGGCTGGGGCTAGCCGTCCGGGAGGATGCGCTGAGGGCGGTCGCGTAGCGCTCGAACCGCTCGCCCGCGTGGTTCTCGGATTACGCTCCGGCGCCCTCAGGCGCCCGCCGAGCAGAGGCGCTCCCGCGCCGCCGCGTCGAGCGCGTCCCCGGATGCGGCGAGCGTTTCAGCGAAGCGGACGCGGTAGACGGAGCCGTCGCGGGCGGGCAGCGGAGCGGCGGCGCCGTCCGCAAGCGCGCGGGCGTGGCGCAGCAGGCTGCGGCGCATCGCTATGATCGCGGCGTCGCTCGTGCCCAGATGCTCCTCGCTGCGGGCGGTCACCGGCCCCATGCTCTCTTGCACGGCCATATCCTGCGCCTGCGTTCCGGCGATGCCCGTGAACGTCCCGGACGCTTGCAGGTCGCGGTCTACGAGGTAATCGTTCTCCGCGTTCCGCATAGGGAGGAACGTGCCCGGGATGGCCGGCCCGGCGAAATCCTCCGCCGTCTCGATGTCTTCGCCGCTCAGAGGGCGATGCTCGTTCCAAGTTGCGACGAGCGTCCAGCAATTGCGGTCGTCTATCGGCGTCCACGCAATGCCCTGGCTGTTGACGCCGGGCTTGGGCGCGCCCTCTTTGAAGAGGTTGTAGAACGGCATCATCCAGTGCGTGAACCGCCAGTAGCATTGGCCCTCGCCGACGCTGCGCCGCGCCCCGATGCGGAGTCCGTAGCGCGTCTCTTCCGGCAGGAAGACGGGGGAGCGGTCGAGCGCGTGATAGCGGGCGCGGAGGTCATCGGACGCGCGGGCGCGCTCCATCCACTCCGGCGTCCGGCGGAACGAATCCACCGTTGCGTGCAAGAAGTTGGAGTGCGCCGAATCCACGCCGCCCTCGAGCGCCTGAACCCAGTTCACGCGCTCCAGCCGTTTCGTTACGTGGACGCGGGACGGCGGGAGGCGCAACCACGGGAAGTCCGGCATCGCGGGCGTCTCCCCGCGCGGTCCAAGGTGCGCCCAGACGACGCCCCCGGCCTCGACTGCGGAGTAGGCAGGCTGGCGCACTTTCGCTTTGTAGGCGCTCGTCTCCGGCTCCGACGGCATATCCACGCACTGGCCGTCGGCGTCGAATTTCCAGCCGTGGTAGACGCAGCGCAGGCCGTGCTCCTCGTTCCGCCCAAAGAAGAGGCTGGCGCGGCGGTGCGGGCAGCGCTCGGCGAGCAAGCCGACGCGCCCCGACGTGTCGCGGAACGCGACGAGGTCTTCGCCCATCAGCCGGACGCGGATGGGCGGGCAGTCCGGCTTCGGGAGTTCGGAGGAGAGGAGGAACGGCGCCCAGAAGCGGCGGAGCAGGTCGCCCATCGCCGTTCCGCGCGAGGTCGCTGTGAGCAGAGCGTTGTCCTCGGCGCTGAGCATCGCGCGGCCTCCCGCCGCCTTGCGCGGCGCGTCAACGATACCACGAACCGGATGCGGAGTCCGCTTGGCGCTCCCTGCGGCGCCTTACTCCAGCGACAGGGCGCGCTCGGCTTCGGCGGGCGGAAGGCCGTAGACGTTCACCGCTTGCTCCGGCGAGATGTAGCCGTTGCGGAGGTCGGATGCGACGCGGGCGGGGTCGCGGTCGCGCGGGTCGCCGGCGCCGCCGGAACTGCCGGTGTCTATGCGAATGACGTCGCCCTCGGCGAGGAGCAGGTTGGAGACGAGGCCGCGCCGCTCGTCGGGAGCGGCGGAGCCGGGGTTGATGGTGATGACGCCGGGGCGTCCGGGCAAGCCGCCTTCCACCCCGTGAGGCGGATCGTTCTGACGGGCGGTTCCGCCGGAGTACTTGCTCTCTTTGAGCGCTTTGTACTCGCGGCGCAGGCCGCCGCCTCCCCGGTTGGCGCCCGCCCCGCCGGAGTCGGGGATGAGCGCGAAGCGCCGCAGTTCCACGTCGAACTCCGATTCCAAAATCTCGACGCTGGTGAACTTGGAGCCGCCGGCCCACGAATGGCCGGTTCCGGTGAAACCGTCGCCTCCGGCGTGGGCGCCGTTGCCGGAGCGCAAGAGTTCGTATTGGACGTAGCGGGCGCGGCCCGCGCCGGACGTTCCGAGCACGACCATCGAGGACGCCGCGTTGTGGGCGACGGCGGGCTTGCCCGCGGCCTTGCTCATCGCCTCGAAAACGACGTCCTCTATCGTGGCCATCGTGGTGGAGTAGAAACCGACCGGGCCGGGGAAGCGCGGGTTCGTCACGCTGCCCTCGCGGAAGCGGCACTCGACGGCGCGGGCCAGCCCCCCGTTGTTCGGGACGCTGGGGTCCATCATTGCAATGGCGGCGAAGTAGGCCATGCCGCGAATGAACGGCGGGCGCGCGTTGATTGGCCCCTCGCTCTGATCGCCGGAGCCGGAGAAATCGAGCATAAGGCGGTCGCCTTCCTTGACGGCGGCGACGTGCAGACGAATGGTCGTTGACGGATCCACGATGTCGTCAATGAACGCCTCCGCCTCGGACACGCCGTCGGGCCACTCCGCGAAATGACTGCGGACACGAGCCTCGACGCGGCGGACGATGTCGTCGAACGAGGCCGTGAGGACGGCGGGCCCGTACTCGGCGGCGAGCGCTTTGAGGCGCGCCGCGCCGATGCTCCGGAGCGCTCCGGCTTGCGCCGCGAGGTCGCCGATGACGAGTTCGGGCGCGCGGCTGTTGGCGCGGAGGAACTGGGCGACCTCCTTGTTCATCGCGCCGCCGCGCTGGAAGAGCACGGGCATAATTTGCAGGCCGTCGCCGAAGACGTCGCGGGCGATGGTGTTGCGCGAGCCGGGCGATTGCCCCCCGATGTCGGCTTTGTGCCCCATCGAGGCGCAGAACGCGATGACCTCGCCGCCGGCGAACACGGGCAGCGTGACGACCATATCGTTCGGGTGAGGGCAGCCGGAGTGATAGGGATGGCTCGCCAGATAGCAATCGCCGTCCTGCATTTCGTCGAGGGCGTAGAAGTCGAGGAGTCCCTGCACGCAGTCGGGGTAGGCGCCGAGGTGGGTGGGAAGGGGGGAGTACTGGCCGACGACGGCGCCGGAGACGTCGGTGATGCCCGCCGAGAAGTCGTGGGATTCGCGGATAATGGTGGAGAAGCCCGTGCGGAGGACGGCGGCCTGCATTTCGCGGACGACGCCGTCGAGCCGCGCGCGGATGACTTCCTGCGTGATGACGTCGACGCTCATAGGCCGAATGGTAGCAGACGCGGGAGGCGGGGACGGCGGGATGGCCCGTTGCCGTGCCCCTCCGCGCCCGCCGCCTGCGCTATAATTCGCGCGCCGCTTGCCCAAAGCGCCGCCCGCAAAGGAGCCGCCTATGCCCGCCGACCCCCTCAAGCGCCACTCCGCCGAAATGACCGACGGCCCGTCCCGCGCTCCGGCGCGCGCGATGCTCAAGGCGATCGGCTTCACCGACGACGATCTCGCCAAACCCATCATCGGCGTCGCCACGACCTGGATCGAGACGATGCCCTGCAACTACAACCAGCGCGACCTCGCCATCCACGTCAAGGAAGGCATACGCGAGGCCGGCGGCACGCCGATGGAGTTCAACACCATCTCCGTCTCCGACGGCGTGGCGATGGGCACCGAGGGCATGCGCGGGTCGCTCGTGAGCCGCGAGGTCATCGCCGACTCCATCGAAACGGTCGCGCGCGGGCACTCGTTCGACGGCCTGGTCGTCCTCGTCGGCTGCGACAAAACGCTTCCGGCGGGCGCGATGGCGCTCGCCCGCCTGAACCTCCCGGGCCTCGCCTTCTACAACGGCTCCATCGCCCCCGGGCGCATAGACGGGCGCGACATCACGATTCTCGACGTGTTCGAGGCGGTCGGCGCGCATGGGGCGGGACGCATTGACGACGCCCGCCTGAAGGCGGTGGAGGACGCCGCCTGCCCCGGCGCGGGCGCCTGCGGCGGGCAGTTCACCGCCAACACAATGGCGATGGCGCTGGAGTTCCTCGGCGTCAGCCCGGCGGGAGCGAACGCCGTCCCGGCGGTCGCGGGCGCGAAGGCGGAGGCGGCGCGGGAGGCCGGGCGCCAGGCGATGGCGCTGCTCCGCGGCGGCGTCGCGCCCCGCGACGTAATGACGCGCGAGGCGTTCGAGAACGCCATCGCGGGCGTCGCGGCCACCGCCGGCTCCACGAACGCCGTGCTGCATCTGCTCGCCATCGCGCGCGAGGCGGGCGTCGCGCTCTCCATTGACGATTTCGACGTCATCGCCCGCCGCACGCCCGTCGTCGCGAATATGAAGCCGGGCGGCGAATACGTCGCGGAAGACCTCTACAACGCCGGAGGCTACGGCCTCGTCTCGAAGGAACTCGTCGGCGCGGGGCTGGCGCACGCGGAAACGCCGAACGTGAGCGGCCGCAGTTTCGGCGAAGTCGCCCAAGCCGCGGTCGCCGAGCCCGGCCAGCGCGTCGTCGTCTCCGCCCGCGACCCCATCAGCCCAAGCGGAGGCGTCGCCATCCTCCGCGGCAACCTCGCCCCCGGCGGCTGCGTCGTCAAACTCGCCGGGCACGGACGCCGCCATCATCGCGGCCCCGCCCGCGTGTTCGACCGCGAAGAGGACTGCTTCGCCGCCGTTCAGCGCGGCCAGGTGCGCGACGGCGACGTCGTCGTGATCCGCTACGAGGGCCCGGTCGGCGGGCCCGGGATGCGCGAAATGCTGGGCGTCACCGCCGCCATTCAGGGCGCGGGGCTCGGCGACAGCGTGGCGCTCGTCACCGACGGGCGCTTCTCCGGCGCGACGCACGGCTTTATGGTCGGCCACGTAACGCCCGAGGCCGCCAACGGCGGCCCCCTCGCCCTCGCGCGCGACGGCGACGTCGTCACGCTGGACGTGGAGCGGCGCGCCCTCGACTTGGAAGTCGCCGACGAGGAACTGGCGCGCCGCCGCGCCGAATGGAGCGCCCCGCCGCCGCGCTACACGGCGGGCGTCTTCGCCAAGTACGCCCGCAGCGTCGCCTCCGCCAGCGAGGGCGCGATCACCAGCCCCGGCCTGCAGGGCAGCGTCTGGTAGAATGAACGGCGCGCCGCGAGCGCAGGGAGTGCGTATGAAAATCGTCTCGCCCCGGAAGTTGACGTCCGTTCTGCTGACTGCGTGCGCCGCAGGCGCTCTCGCCGCGTGCGGCGGCGGCGCCGACGCGCCCGGATCGACGGGCGACGTCGTCACCGTCGAGCCGGACGCTCCCGTCCGCATCCGAACGATGTTCTCCCTGACCGGCGCGTCGGCCCTCGGCGCGCCCCTCCGCAACAGCGTCGAACTCGCCGCCGAAGACTTCAATCGCGTTCACGGCCACCCGGTGGAACTCGGCGACGCCCTCGACAGCATGTGCTCGCCGGACGGCGGCGCCGCCGCCGCCAGAATCGTCATCGCCGACCCCCAAGCGCTGGGCGTCGTCGGCACGTCCTGCTCCGCCGCCGCCGTCGCGGCCGCCCCCCTCATCAGCGCCTCCGGACTCGTGATGATCGCTCCTTCCAACACCTCGCCCGTCCTCACGTCCGACCTTATGGGCAACGTCGGGAGCGACCACCACGAGGGATACTTCCGCGTCTCGAACAACGACCTCTACCAGGGCGCGGCGGTCGCCGACTTCGCGTGGAACGACCTCGGCCTGCGGCGCGTGGTCGCCCTCCACGACGGCGACCCGTACACGAGCGCGCTCTCCGCCGCGTTCGCCGGCGCGTTCCGCGCGCTCGGCGGAGAAGTTCCCGCCGAAGCCGTCATCGAAAAGGGCGAAACGGATATGACCCCCATCCTCGCTCAGTTCGCCGCCGCAGGGCCGGATGCGGTCTTCTTCCCCCTGTTCCGCGCCGACGCCACCCAATTCGTCCGGCAGGCGCGGGCGTTCGACGGATTGGAAGGCGTGACGCTCATCACCGGCGGCGCCTCGCTCGTGCAGGAATTCCTCGAGAAGCCCGAATCGGTCGGCGTCTACTTCAGCGGCCCGGAGACGCAATTCGGGGACAACGTGAACACCTACACCCAACAGAGCGCGTCGTCCGTGCTCGCGCGCTACGAAGCCGCCTATGACGGGCCGCCCCACACCCCCTACTGGGCGCACGCCTACGACGCCGCCACGCTCCTCCTCGCCGCGATTCAGCGCGCCGCCGTCCGCGACGACGGCAACGCCTTCACCCGCAGAATCGGCCTGGCCGACGAAGGCCGCCTGCGAATAGACCGCGGCGCCGTCCGCGCCGCCGTCACCGACGTATCCCGCGACTTCGACGGCCTCACCGGCCCCGTCCGCTGCGACGTGTTCGGCGACTGCGGCGCCGGCCGCGTCATCCTCTACGAGCACGCCGACCCCAACGTAACCAACCCCGCCGACCTCCGCGTCGCCCACCGCTACGAACCGTAGCGCCAAGGCATGGCGGCGCAGATCGTCATTATCGCCGTGCTCCTCGTCGTCGCAGGGGCGGCGGTTCCCGTTTGGCGGCGCGGAGGCGACGCGAACGCCCTTGCGCGGGGCGGCGCGGTCCTCGGCGCAGGCATCGGCGCGGTGACGTTCGGGCTGTCCGTCTACGCCGGCGTCCACGACATCATGGCCGTCGAAGACTCGATGCTGTTCGCCACCGCGCCGCTGCTGCTGATCGCAGGCGGGCTGCTCGCGGAGTGGGCGGCGCGGAAGCCCCGGGGCAAACCGAGGAACGCTCTGCTGCTGGCGGCCGCCGCGCTCTCGATCGGCGGCGCCGCCGCAGGCGCGGCGTTCGTCATCGCGGGAGCGGCGGGGCTGCTCGCGGCGGGCTGCTATCTCGCGGCCCTCGGCGACCCGCGCGCCCTGCTCCGCAGGCTGGACCCGCGCGACTAGACGAAGCGCGCGCTCACGGCGCCCAGCGACGCGAACTCGGCGCGCAAGCGAGATTCCCGCCTACGCGGGAATGACGGGACAAGGGGCGAGATTCCCGCCTGCGCGGGAATGACGGGACAAGGGGCGAGATTCCCGCCTGCGCGGGAATGACGGGACAAGGGGCGAGATTCCCGCCTGCGCGGGAATGACGGGGCAGGGGGGCGAGGTTCCGGCCTGCGCGGGAATGACGGGACAAGGGGCGAGATTCCCGCCTGCGCGGGAATGACGGGATAGGGGACAAGGTTCCCGCCTGCGCGGGAACGACGGAAGAGAGGGCGCGGTCGGGGCGCGGCGGAAGATTGCCCCGCGCGACTAGACGAAGCGCGCGCTCACGGCGCCCAGCGACGCGAACTCGGCGCGCACGGCGTCGCCCGCTCGAACGTCCACTGCGGCGGTGATGGAGCCCGGCATCACGAAATCGCCCGCCCGCAACTCCTCGCCGAACTCCGCGAGTTTGTTCGCGCACCACGCCACCGCGTTCGCGGGATTCCCCAAAACTTCCGACGATCTGGCGCGCCCGCGCTCCTCGCCGTTGTGATAGAGAACGACCTCCTCGTCCGCGAGGTCGAGCGCCTCGACCGGCAGCCGCGCGCTTCCGATCACGACCCGCGCCGACGAGCCGTTGTCGGCGATGGTGTCCTGCTCCTTGATCCGCCAATCCGCGATGCGGCTGTCTATGATCTCCAGCGCCGGGAACACGTAGTCCGTCGCGGCGATGACGTCCTGCGCCGTCGCGCCCGGCCCGCGCAGCGGCGCCTTGAGGCGGAACGCCAACTCCGGCTCCGCCTTCGGGCTGATCAGTTCCGCCGTCTCGACGCGCCCGCCGTCCCGAACCGTCATATCGTCGAGAATCGTGCCGAAGTCCGGCGTGTCTATGCCGAGCGCGATCTGCATCGGCTTGCTCGTGAGGCCGACCTTCCGCCCGACGATGCGGTGGCCGTGCTCCAGTTCGTGCCCCAGCACGAGGGCGGCGACGGCGTAGGCGTCCTCCGGCGCGAGATCGGGGCGCTGCTCCGTCAGCGGCGGAATGGGGGCGGCGTTGTGCTCGGCCTCCATCAGCGCGTGCGCGAGTTCGTGCAGTTCGTCCTGCGAAAGCGGCATCGGAACCTCCGGCGACGGTAGTGCGTCTAGTCTAGCGGCGCGGGCGGCGGGCGCACAATGCGGGGGGGACTCCCGCATGTCTAAGTCGTGGGGTCCATCGCCGTCAGGCCTTCGGATTGGGCGGCAAGCAGCAGCCTACGGTCCGCGCAGGTGAAGATCGGTGCTTCGGCCTTGATCGCTAGGCAGCCCGCAAGTTGGATGGCATCGGACGCCTTCAGCGGGCGGCGCTCGACAATTTCGCAGGCCAGATTGAGAACGGCGTCGTCTATCGGCTGCCTGATGAAGAATGAGCGCATGTCTTCGGCGAATGTCCTGAGCAGCGCCCCGCTTTCGCTGATGCTGCCTTCCCGGGCGCGTCTGCATACCGCCGACCATATCTCGGCTAGCGAAATCGCTTGCACGATGAACGAATCGGAACCCCCCTCGTCCACGAGGCTCCGCATTGTTTCGAATCCAGGCTCGCGGATGTAGAGTTTCGCCAGCGCGCTCGCGTCAAGGTAGTACAGGGCCACGAATCAGCGGCGCTCCTCAATGATCGTCTCGGAGAGGGGCTTGCCTTTGATCGCGAAGGGAGGGACCTTTGCGCCCGGGCGGGTCCGTCCCGCCGTCCGCAGGCCAATCGAACTCCGGCGCAGTCCGGTTAGGCGCAAGCGCTTCAGCGCCATCTGTGGGAGTATTTGCATTGGGGCGCCCCTCTTCTCCTAGCGATGCTTTGATTAGGATACCGCATCCAAGCGGCCGACGCGATGAGGCGCAGGGTCGGCAGGCCGCCTGCTATAAGCGCGTCCGCGCTTGCCCCGCGAGGCGCCTACGCGCCTTCGTCGTCGGGCGCGCGCGTCCAGTTGGACGACCAAACGCTGTGCCCGTCGGGGCGCGGCGTGAGGCATACCATGCTGCCTTCGGACGCGGGGGCGTGGCGCTCGCCGAACACTTGCAGCGTCCCCTGCCCTTCCGCCTCCACCTGATACTCGACGCGCTCGCCGGTGAAGAGCGCCGCGCTCACGACGCCGCCGATCGCGCCCGCCGGAACGCCGCCGTTCTCCGCGGGACGCACGTCGATGTCTTCGGGCCGTATCGCAATGAACACCTCTTGGCCCGCGGCGAGCCCGTCGGGGTCGTAAGAGCGCCCGAAAATGACGCAGTCCGCCCCGCCGTGAACGGCGACGGCCACTTGCCCGGACGGATTGCCGGACGTCACCTCGCCGCGCAAAAGCGCCGTCTTGCCGATGAAGTCGCGGACGAACTCGTTGGCGGGCTCCTCGTAGAGCAACTGCGGCGGCCCCTGCTGCTGCACGACGCCGAGGTCCATCAGGGCGATGCGGCCGGAGAGGCTCAGCGCCTCGATCTGATCGTGAGTGACGAACAGGATGGCGATGTTCAGCCGTTTCTGGAGGAGTTTCAATTCCACGCGCATCTGCTCGCGGAGTTTGGCGTCCAAGTTGCTGAACGGCTCGTCGAGCAGGAGAACTTTCGGCTCGATCACGAGCGCGCGGGCGAGCGCGACCCGCTGCTGCTGGCCTCCGCTGAGCAGCGGAGCGGGGCGCTTCTGGAGGCCCGGGAGGTTCACGAGGTCGAGCGCGTGCGCCACGCGCTCCCGCATCTCCGAGCGCTTGACGTGGCGCGTCGCAAGCGGGAACGCGATGTTCTCCTCGACGGTCATATGCGGCCAGATGGCGTAGGACTGGAACACCATGCCCACGTCGCGCTTGTCCGGCGGCAGGCGGAGGCGTTTGCTCGAGACGACGATTTCGCGCCCGCCGAAGTGGATGTCGCCCTCGTCGGGGACTTCCAGGCCGGCGACCATCCGCAGCGTCGTGGTCTTCCCGCAGCCCGACGGGCCGAGCAGCGTGAAGACCTCCCCGTCCTGCACGTCCAGCGAGAGAGCGTCCACGGCGCGCGCTTGGCCTCCGGGGTAGGTTTTGCTCAGCCCTTCCAACCGCACTGCGGGTTCGCGCGCGGAAGCCGCGCTTCGCCCCGCCGTCGTTGCGTTCGAATCCGTCATTACGTCACCTTATGCCTGTTTGGGCCGTCGCCGCGGCGGCTGTCTCCGCGCCTCGCCGTTCGCCCGCCCGCGACTCGCGCATTTCGTGGCTCACGCCTATGCGGAGGCCGAACCTCCGCGCCGCTAACGCTACCACAACCGTCATCCCCACGATGAAGAGGCTCACGATGCCCGCCTGCTCAAGGAGAATGCCGTCGGCGTGCGTCATCTTCTCCAACGCCAGGATGGAGAGCGTGGTGGTGTCGCGGCTGGCGATGAGGATAATGCTCGCCGTCGCCTGCGCCGAGAGCACGAAGTTGATGGTGCCGATCAGCACGAGCGTCGGCATCAGAAGCGGCAGCCAGATGCGGAAGTACGTCCGCAGCCATCCCGCGCCGGACACGCGGGACGCTTCCTCGAGGTCGCCGCCCAATTGCAGGAACGCCCCCTTGATCAACTGCGTGCTGGTCAACTTGCCCTGCAGAATGACGACGAGCAGCAAGGCGTAGATCGTGCCGAAGAGCGGCGTGAGAAACGGCGTTCTGAGGAATGCCCACAGCAGCCCCAGCCCGGCGAGCATTCCGGGGATGGACGCCGACATCCAGAAGAGCGAGTCGAGGATCACCCTGCCCCGCCAGCGCGTCCGCACCAGCACGTAGGCGACCATCGAGAAGAGAACGGGCGAGAGAATCGCCGTCGTCAAACTCAGCGTTATCGTCGTTCGGAGCGCCTGCATAAAGTAGCGGTCGCCCAGCACCTCCGTCCAGTGCCGCAGCGTGAAGACGGGCGTGACGTTGAACCATCCGACGCGCGTCATAAAACTGCCGCCCAGCAGCGTGAGAATCGGCACGATGGTGAGCAGCGCCGCCAGCGCCGCGACCGCGGCCCACGCCGCCGGCTGCCACTTGCCCAGGTCTATGAGGCCGGGCTTGAATTGGCCGGTCACGGTCGTGTACTGGCGCCTGCTGAGCAGCCATCGCTGCAGGGGTATCGCCACGGCGATGATGATGAGCGTGAGGCTCGCCAGCGCCGTCGCGGAGCCGTAGCGCGGAGGCTCGAAGTCGCGCACGAACTGGAATATCTTGGTCGAGTAGACGTAGAACCCGATTGGGCGCCCCAGGATCTGCTCCAGTTCGAACGATTGGAACACGCGGACGACGTTCAGCATAAAGACGACCGTCATCGCGGGGATCATCACGGGCAGCGTGACGCGCAGCATCGTGCGCCAGTTCGACGCGCCGGACACCCGCGCCGCCTCCTCCAGCGCCACATTCATATTGCGAAAGGCGGGAGTGAGCAGCATCACTTTCTGCGAAACGGCGTTCGCCATCAGGTGCGCCCAGACGATGCCGGGGATGCTGTAGATGTTGAACGGCCCTTTGTCCACGAACGGCAGCCACGAGACGATGCGGTTGATCAGCCCCACGTTCGGGTCCAGCAGGTACGTCCAGCCGATGGTGGTCGCTATCGTCGGCATCATAAAGGAGACCCAAAACATAAACTCCAATCCGTAACTGAACCGCATTCGCGTGCGGGCGAGGAGCCACGCGATGCCGATGGCGATGGGGAAACTGATGACGGTGTAGAGGAAGTAGATAAAGAAAGTGTTGCGGATCACCTCGGAGATGCCCGGCTCCGTGAAGGCCGCGCGCCAGTTCTCGAATGTGAACGTGAACGGCTCGCGGATGAGCGTCGCCCCGTTGAAACTGTTGATGAAGATGAGGACGACCGGATAGAGAATGTAGAGCCCGAACACGAAGATGAGAACCGCGATGACGTATCCCCCGGCGGAGGGCATCCGCGCCGGAAGCGTCAAGGCGGGCTTTCTCCGTATGCCCAGCACCGGTCACGCATCCTCGCCCCGGGACTCGTCCCCGCGCGGGGCGCCTTGCGGAAGGCGCCTCGCGCAGGGATGCGCTCCGGCTTACTTGCCCGCTTCCCGCAGCGTGTCGCGCGCGAACCCGAGCGCGTTCTCCAAGATGGATTGGAACTCCGGCTCGCGGTCGGAGAAGACGTAGGGCACGCCCTCCAGCCGCTGATTCTCCTCGTCCACGTTGTCTTTGGAGATGTCCACCCGGAGCGAGTTGTCCCCCGTCTCCTCTTGGAACATTCGCTGCCCCTCGCGGCTGAGGAACCAGTTGGCGAACAACTTGGCCGCGTTCGGGTTCGGCCCGCTGTCCACCAGCATCAGCGCGTTTCCGCCAACGGATATGCGGGAGCCTTCTTTCAACTGATGCGGAAAGACGTGCTCGACCGGCAGACCCTGATCCTTCGCGTTCTCGACCTCCGTGCCGCACGCGAAGAGGCAGATGGAGTATTGCCCCAGCGCAAGCCATTCGGCGGCGGTGCGCGCGTCCGGCGCGATGGTGTACTCCTGCTCGGCGAGCAGCCGCCCCAGGAAGTCCGGCCCCAGCGCCTCGTTCGAGTAGTAGAACGCCGTGCTTTGCCCCACGCCCGCCTCCCGCGGGTCGCGCATCACGATCTGCCCCGCGTACTTCGGATCGAGCAAGTCCCAGTACGACGTCAACTCCGTCGGATCGAACAGATCCGTGTTGAAACTGAGCTCCGCCGCGCTCGCGTTGCCCACGTAGCCGATGATCAGCCCTTCCTGGTTGGCGTCCATCACCGGCAGCCCGCCGCCGTACCAAGCGTCCGGGTCGAGCGCTTCGGGGTGAATGAGCGCGTCTTGGAGGTTGGCGAGCACGCCGTTCGGAACCAGCCGCGTGTTGGACGTCGTGATGCCGCCGTGCCACATATCCAGCGTGTGGACGTTCGCCTCGCGCTCCGCGAGCACGCGGTCGGCGTTCTGCCGCGAAGACCCGGTGGACGAAACGACGCGCACGCCGAACTTGTCCTCGAAGAACGGGAGAACGGCGTTGTCCGCGACTCTGCCGAAAGCGCAGCAGATGAAGTCGATCATCTCGCCTTCGGCCTGGGCGGCCTCGATGAGCGCCTGCCACTCCGCCTCGAACCCGCTCGGCTCCGGCGTCGGCGTGGCGGCGGGCATCGCCGTGGGCGTGGCTGCGGGCATCGCCTGCGGCGTGGCCGTCGGGGCCGGCGTCGCGGTCGGCGCGGGCGTTGGGTCGGAGCCGCAAGCCGCAGCCGCCGCAAGCAGCGCGGGAGCGATCAGCAGGGTCAGAGCAACCTTTCTCACGTCAGTCCTCCCCCGCGGATGCGCGCCTGCGGCGCCTCCGTCGCGCGGAATTTGCGGCAAGACTACTTATGAGCGGCGCGAATTGTCAAGCAAAGCCGTGAAAGCAAGCGAATCGCCTGCGCCATAAGGACGGAACGCGCCCGTTTTCGTAACGGCGCGGCGCCCGGGGGCTCCCCGGCGCCGCGCCTCTTGCCGTCCTCTATTCCATCCCCTCTTACCGTCCGGCTAAGACCGCCGCAGGCGACTCGACTTTGTAGAAGCGGGCGCAGTTGTCCCAGAGGATCTTGCGCTTGTCCTCGTCGGAGATGTCGAGTTCCAGGAAGGCGTTGACCGCGTTGGGGTAGCGCGAGTCGCCGTGGGGGTAGTCGGTCGAAAAGACGAGTTGGTCGTTGCCGGCGTAGTCAATGGCGTACTTGGCGGGCGTCTCGTCGGGCTCGATGGAGACCCAGCACTGACGCTTGAACAAGTCCATCGGCGACTCGCGCAGTTCGGGCATATAGGCGTCCAACTCCAGTTCGTGCATCTCCTCGATGCGCCAGAGGAGCCAGGGGAGCCAGGCGCAGTTGGCCTCGAGGAACGCGGCGCGCAGGTTGGGGTGGCGCTCCAAAACGCCGCCGCCGATGAAACTGCCCATTCCCATCATCTGCTCGAATGGCTGGGCGTAGACGCGGCGGAGCATAAAGTTGTCGAAATGCTCCCCGGCCTGCTTGGACATCGAGCCGGACGCTTCGTGGAAGCCGATGGGGACGTCCAGTTCCTCCAGCGCGTCCCACAGCGGTTCGTAGCACGGGTCGTGCCAGTTCTTGCCGTTGACGACGTTGGAGCGGACGAAGACGGCCTTGAAGCCGAGTTCGCGGACGGCGCGGCGCGCTTCGGCGACAGCGTCGTTGACGTCGTAGACCGAGATCATCCCCGCGCCGAACATCCGGTTGGGGTCGAGCGCGCAGAAGTCGTACATCCAGTCGTTGTAGGCGCGGGCGATGGCGGCGGCGAGGCCGGGGTCCGTGTCGGGCCGCGTGAGGACGCTGAGGCCGCGGCTGGGGAACATCACGGCGGCGTCTATGCCCTCGGTCTCCATCGCCTCCATCTGGCAAGAGGAGTCCCACCCGCGCGAGGCGTGGCCGCGGTAGAGAACCTGGTTCTTCTCGTAGTTGCGGCCTTTGCGGTTGATGCCGGTCGCGCCCGTGCCGTCGCGGACCTCGGCGAGGTCGGGCCACTGGATGCGGAGGTCGCGCACGTTCTCCGACGTCACGCCGACGGGGGCGGCGCTCTTGTAGCGCTCGTCTATGTAGCGCTCCCACAGGTCGGGGGGCTCCATAATGTGCATATCGCTGTCGAAGACGAGGAAGCCGTTCTTGGCCATCGGGGCGCCTCCTTTGGGGGCTGCGTTCTACGCGCATCATACTCCGTTGCGCGCCGTCCCGCAGCGGGCGCCCCCTTGCCCCGCCCTCCCCGCGAAGGCGGGAACCTCGCCCCCCTTGGCATCGTCATTCCCGCGTAGGCGGGAATCCAGTCGGCGCCCCCCTTGTCCCGTCATTCCCGCGCAGGCGGGAATCTCCCCCCCTTGCCCCGTCATTCCCGCGTAGGCGGGAATCCAGTCGGCGCGCAAGCGCCGGACGATGCGCGCAGCGCATCGTCTCCAAACCACCCCACGCGCCACGTCATTCCCGTGAAAGCGGGAACCTACTGGAACGTGGAGAGGCTAGAGGGGGATGTTGCCGTGCTTCTTGGGGGGAAGCGTGTCGCGCTTGTTTTGGAGGGCGTCGAGCGCGTGGATGAGCAGCGGCCTGGTTCTCGCCGGGTCTATCACGTCGTCAATGAAACCGCGCTCGGCGGCCTGATAGGGGTTGGCGAAACTCACGCGGTAGTCTTCGATGAGTTCGGCGCGCGCGGCTTCGGGGTCTTTGGAGTCGGCGAGTTCGCGGCGATGGATGATGTTGACGGCGGCGTCCGAGCCCATCACGGCGATTTCGGCGGACGGCCATGCGAGGTTGATGTCGGTGCGGAGGTGCTTGCTGCCCATCACGACGTAGGCGCCGCCGTAGGCTTTGCGGGTTACGACGGTGATTTTCGGGACGGTCGCCTCGGCGTAGGCGTAGAGGAGTTTCGCGCCTTGCCGGATGATGCCCCGGTGCTCCTGATCTCGGCCGGGCATATAGCCGGGCACGTCGGCGAAGGTGATGATGGGAATGTTGAAAGCGTCGCAGAAGCGGACGAAGCGGGCGGCCTTGACGGAGGCGTGAATGTCTATCACGCCTGCGAGGTGGGCGGGCTGCTGCGCGACGACGCCGACGCTGCGCCCGTGGAGGCGTCCGAATCCGATGATGATGTTGGGGGCGAACTCGCGCTGAATGTTGAGGAAGTCGCCGTGGTCGAGGATGCGGGCGATGACGTCTAGCATATCGTAGGGGCGGTTGGACTCCTGCGGCACGACCTCCCGCAGGCCGTCGTCGGCGCGCTCCGGATCGTCGTCCTGCTCCCCCATCGGCGGATCGTCGAGGTTGTTCGGGGGAAGGTAGCTCAGCAGTTGGCGGATGGTCTCCATGCACTCCAGTTCGGAGTCGAGCGTGAAGTGGGAGACGCCTGAGTGGACGGCGTGGGCGTCGGCGCCGCCGAGCGCCTCGTGCGTGATCTCCTCGCCGGTGACCGCTTTAATCACGTCGGGGCCGGTGATGAACATTTGGGAGATGCCGCGCACCATCAGCGTGAAGTCGGTGATGGCGGGGGAGTAGACGGCGCCGCCCGCGGACGGGCCGAGGATGGCGGATATTTGAGGAACGACGCCGGACGCGAGGGTGTTCCGCATAAAGATTTCGCCGTAGCCCGCGAGGCTAGAGACGCCTTCTTGGATGCGCGCTCCGCCGGAGTCGGAGATGCCGATGATCGGCGCCCCGTTCCGCATTGCGAGGTCCATCACCTTGCAGATCTTCTCGGCGGCGACTTCCGAGAGCGAGCCGCCGAGCACGGTGAAATCCTGGGAGTAGACGTAGGCGGGCTTGCCGTTGATCTTCCCGTAGCCCGTGATCACGGAGTCGCCGGGATACCTCTTGTCGGCGAGGCCGAATTCGCTGGAGCGGTGCGTTACGAACGCGCCGAGTTCCTCGAAGGAGCCTTTGTCGAGGAGATGGCCGATGCGTTCGCGGGCGGTGAGTTTGCCTCTCGCGTGCTGCTGCTCGACGCGGGCGTCGCTCTCCGGCTCGCTGATGATCCGCTTCCGGCGGCGGAGTTCGTCCAGCGCCGCGTTGGCGGGTTGTTGCTCTGAGGTCGTCGTCATAGCGCGCTCGCGCAGGAATGCTACCACAACTGCGCGCCGCCGGCGCCCTCGCCCCCTGCCACGTCCTGCCCGCGCATGCGGGAACCCAGCGGCGCGCAAGCGCCGGACGGGCGCGCTACGCGCCCCATCGTCATCGCGTAGACTACGCCTATGCCCTACACCGACATCCTCTACGAAAAGAGCGGCGGCGTCGCCGTCGTCACCATCAACCGCCCGCAAGTCCGCAACGCATTCCGGCCGCGCACGGTGGACGAGATGATCGCCGCTTTCCGCGACGCATGGGACGACGACGGCATCGGCGCCGTCATCCTCACCGGCGCCGGCGATAAGGCGTTCTCGTCCGGCGGCGACCAGAAGGCGCGAGGAAAGGACGGCTACCGCGACGACCCCGACGGCCCGGGCGGCGCCAAACTCCGCATCACCGAACTCCACGCAGCCGTGCGGATGATCCCCAAGCCCGTCATCGCCGCCGTCAACGGCTACGCTATCGGCGGCGGCCACGTCCTCCACGTCATCTGCGACCTCTCCATCGCGTCCGAAAACGCCGTGTTCGGGCAGACCGGCCCGCGCGTCGGCAGTTTCGACGCCGGATTCGGCGCGGTCTTCCTCGCCCGCGCCGTCGGCGAGAAGAAAGCCCGCGAGATATGGTATCTCTGCCGCCAGTACTCCGCGCAGGATGCGCTGGAGATGGGCCTCGTCAACAAGGTCGTCCCGCAAGAGCGGCTGATGGACGAGGCCCGCGAGTGGGCGGAGCGCATTCTGGAGATGAGCCCCACCGCCATCCGCTTCCTCAAGGCCGCTTTCAATCAGGACACCGACTACGCCTACGGCCTGCAGCAGATGGCGCACGGCGCCGTCCACCTCTTCTACAACACGGACGAGGCCGAGGAAGGCGCCCGCGCGTTCAACGAGAAGCGCCCGCCGGACTTTTCCCCCTACCGCAAGCAAGGCTGGTGAGCGGCGTCCCGCTTCGGCCTTCGCGCTTGCCTCCCTTCGCGCTTGCCTCGAGGAGACGCCTGCCGCCCGTCGTCCCTGCTGCGGGCGGGATGCGCGAAATGCGAAACGATGCGGAAATGAACTTGAAATGAAACGGCTAGACCTCGTAAATTTAGGAGTGGAATTGCGAAATGAACCCGGAAACGAGCCGTATATGACATCCCCGCGAATAAGCCATGACGCTCTCCCGCGGCAGTGGGCGAGATACGACCTCGCAGCCGTCTCCGGCCTGCTGATCGAGGCCAAGTCCGCCGCAAGCGTTCTCAACCGGATGCCGCGCCTGCCGCAGTGGATCGAGCAAGCCCACGAGGAGCAACTTCGCTTGGAGGCCGTTGGCACGTCCCGCATCGAAGGCGCCGAGTTCACCGAGCGCGAGCAGGAAGAGGCGCTCGCCCCCGGAGCCGAATCAAGGGTTGACTTGACGCGCTCGCAGCGGCAGTTGCGGTCGGCCAACGCCGCCTACCGCAGGCTTGGCGAACTCCCGGCGGACCGGCCGGTGACGTCCGACCTGATTCTCGGCATTCACCGGCGCATGGTCACCGGCTGCGACGACGACCACTGCGAGCCGGGCGCGATACGCTCCGCCGGCGCCAACGTCACATTTGGAATGCCGCGCTGCCGAGGCGTCGAGGGGGGCGGAGAATGCAGCGCCGCCTTCAACGCGCTCGTCGAAGCCGCCAACGGAGAATTTCGCCGGCATGACCGCATCGTCCAGGCGATGGCCGCCCATTACCACATCGGCGCGATGCACCCATTCGACGACGGCAACGGGCGCGCGGCCCGCGCGCTAGAGGCGTTTATGCTGCGGGCTGCGGGCGTCAACAATATGGTGATGGTCAGCCTCTCCAACTACTACTACGAGCGCAAGGACGAATACCTCGCGGCGCTGCGCGAATCCCGCCTGAGCGGGCATAACCTCACGCCGTTCCTCACGTTCGCGCTGCCGGCGGTCGCCGACCGGTGCAACGCGCTCGCCGAGCAGATCATCGAGAACACGAAGCGGACGCTGTACCGCCAATTCGCAACGTCGCTGTTCGGACGGCTCCGCAGCCCCCGCCGCCGGCTGTTGGCGGATAGGCAATTGCGGATTCTCAACCTGCTGCTGGACGGCGGCCCGCTCGACCTGCCAACCCTAACCGATCAGGCTTCCGTCCACTACAGGCATCTCAAATTCGCGGAGCGCGCGCTGCTCCGCGACCTCATCGGGTTGCTGGAACTGTCCGCAATCGCGCTGAGCGGCGAGCGCATCGCCGTCAATTTGGACTGGCCGCAGCAATCGGAAGCGGATCTGCTGGAGCGGTATGAGCGCATGCCTTCCGCCGCGTCCGCTGAACATCCGGCGATGGCGGAACTCTCGCGCTTGCTGGGAAGGCGGCGGTAGCGGACGCGTTGCTCGACGAGGAAGCGCCAACGGCTATTCCCGCCCTGCCTCGCCCTGCCCGCGTGGGCGGGAACCTCGCCCCTGGCAAGCGCAGAGCGCGGCGCAGTGTGCTAAACTGCCCCGAATCGCGCCCGACTGCCCCCGGCGCGTTCGCGGAGACGGAGGACAGGCAGCATCGTGCGGGTCATCGGGCTGACGGGGGCGATCGGCGCGGGCAAGAGCGAGGCCGCCCGCATCCTCGCGGGACTGGGCGCCGCCGTCATTGACGCCGACGCCGAGGGGCGGCGCGCCTACGCCAAAGGAACCATCGGCTGGAGAAGGCTCGTCGAACTCTTCAGCAGCGGCATACTCGACGAGGAGGATGAGATAGACAGGGCCCGGCTTGGCGGCCTCGTCTTCGCCAATCCGCAGGCGCTCGCATGGCTGAACGCCGCGATTCATCCGCTCATCCGCGACCGCGTGACGCAGGCGCTCGCGGAGCGCGGAGCGCAGGGAACGGCGGTCGCCGTGGTGGACGCCGCGCTGCTCTACCAGGCGAAGTGGGACGACCTCGCCGACGAGGTCTGGGCCGTCTCCGCGCCGCCCGAACTGGCGATGGCGCGCCTGGCGGCGCGAGGAATGAGCGAAGAGGACGCGCGCAAGCGCGCCGCCGCGCAGGGCGACCCCGGAGAGGCGCTCCGCAGAGCGGACCTGATCATCGAAAACACGGGCTCGCCGGACGATCTGGAAGCGAACATCCGGCGGGCATGGGAAGAGAGAATCCTGTCACTAGGATAGATAGCGGGGTATATGGCGAACCGGACCAACGAACTCTACCAGCGGCACAGCATCGAGGAGTACTTCGTCAGCGACGAGCCTTTCTACTTGGCGGTCGCCGACGAGGTGGACATTTTCGAGGCCGCCTACGCGCAGCGCGTGCCCATTCTGCTGAAGGGGCCGACCGGCTCCGGCAAGACGCGCTTCGTGGAGTATATGTCGTGGCGTCTGAACGACGCCCGCAAGCGGAACGGGCGCGCCGAGCAGATCTCCCCCCTCGTGACCGTCGCCTGCCACGAAGACCTCACCGCCAGCGACCTCGTCGGGCGCTACCTGCTCGAGCCGGAAGGCACGCGCTGGATAGACGGCCCCCTCACGCGGGCGGTGAAGCACGGCGGCATCTGCTACCTCGACGAGGTGGTCGAGGCGCGGAAGGACACCACCGTCCTCATTCACCCTCTCTCCGACCACCGACGCCTGCTCCACATCGAAAAGATCGGGGAGGTGGTGGAGTCGCACCCGAACTTCCTGCTCGTCATCTCCTACAACCCCGGCTACCAGAGCGCGTTGAAAGACCTCAAGCACTCCACCCGGCAGCGGTTCGTCGCCATTGAGTTCGACTTTCCCCCGCGCGACTTGGAGGGGCCGATCATCGAGCACGAGAGCGGCATTGACCGCACGACGGCGCAGCAACTCGCGCTGCTCGGCGAGAAGGTGCGGAATCTCGTCGGGCAGGGGCTGCAGGAGGGCGTGAGCACGCGCCTGCTGATCTACGCGGGCAAACTGATGCGCGAGGGCATCCCGGCGCGGCGCGCCTGCGAGGTCGCCGTCGTTTGGGGGCTGACCGACGACCACGAGACGCAGGCGAGCGTGATGGAGGTCGTCACTTCCATCTTCCCGTAGATTCCCGCCTGCGCGGGAACGACGGGGCGCCAGTAGGTTCCTGCTTTCGCAGGAATGACGTGGCGCGTGGGTGATCTTGGAGACGATGCGCTACGCGCCTCGTCCGGGGGGATTCCCGCCTGCGCAGGAATGACGCGGCGCGTGGGGCGCTAAGGAGACGAATGCGCTACGCGCCTCGTCCGGGGGGCAAGGGGGAACCTCTCCTGAGGAGTAAGGTTAGGCAATGCGAGAACGCGAAACCCCCGGCGTCGCCGCCCTCGTCGAGCGCGCCTTCCGCTTCCGCGGCGACGTCACCCTAACGACGGCCGACGGCGGCGAGACGACCGGCTATCTCTACAACCGCGACGCCGCAGCCCCCGAGCCCTACGTCCAACTCTTCGAGGCCGGCGGCGGACGCGACCTCTCTTTTCCCTACGCCGCCATAACCGGCATTCGCTTCACCGGACGCGACACGGCCTCCGGCAAGCATTTCGAAGCCTTCCAACGCCGCCGCGCCGGGCAATGACCTCCGCAATCCTGATCATCGCTCCGACCCGGCGCGAACTGGGCGGCTTGCGCGAAGGGCGCGGCGGCCATCGAACCGCGCTCTGCGGAGTCGGGCGCGATGCCGGAGCGCGCGCCGCCGCGCTGCTGGACGCCGCCCCGCGCACGCTCCTCGTCTCCCTCGGATTCGCGGGCGCGCTCGATCCCCTGCTCCGCCCGGGCGACCTCATCGTCGCCGACGCCTTCCTCTACGCGGACGCGCCCCCCGGCGCTCCCGCCCTCGCGTCATCCCTCTCTCGCCCAACGGGAGAGAGCGCCGACACGGATTCCCGCCTACGCAGTCGGGACGGAGCAACGGCGCTCCGCAGCGCGGGGCTCTCCGTCCGCGTCGGCGCAATGCTGACGGCGGACGCGCCGCTCCTCACGCCCGCAGCCAAGCGCCGTGCGCGGGCCGCGAGCGGCGCCCTGGCCGTGGATATGGAAGGGCGTTGGATAGCGGACGCGGCGGCGGCGCGGGGCGTTCCGCTCATCAGCGTCCGCGCCGCGCTGGACGAGGCGGACTTGGCCCTTCCGCCGTTCGCCGCCGCCGTCGCCGCCGACGGAGGACGCCGCGAATGGGCGCGCGCGCTTCGGGCGGCGGCCAACCCGCTCACGGCCCGCCGTCTCATCCCCCTCGCCTTGCGCGCCCGGAAGGCCGCCAAAAGCCTGCGCCGGGCGGCGGACGCCATTCTCGCCGCCCCGCCGGAGCGCCTGTGACGCGCATCCTCGTAACCGGAGCGTCAGGCTTCATCGGACGGCTCGCCGCCGCCGCCGCCGCCGAGCGCGGCTACGAGGTCGTCGCCCTCGTCCGCGACAGCCAAGCGTACCGGCTGCCCGATCATCCCGTCATCGTCGCGGAGGGCGACGCGCGCGATCCCGCCGCCGTGCGCTCCGCCCTCGAGGGATGCGCCGCCGTCCTCCATATCGCCGGAATGTACTCCTTCGATCCGGCCAACGCCGCGCTGATGCGCGAGGTCAACGTCGGCGGAACGCGCAACGTCCTGCGCCAAGCGCTCGACGCCGGCGTCGAGCGGATCGTCTACACCGGCACCGTCGGCGGCGCGGCCTTCTTCGACGACCGCTTGCCCACCGAGGCCGACCTCGCCGGGCCCGGCGCGATGCACGGCCCCTACAAACGCTCCAAATTCGAGGCCGAGCGCGTCGTCCGGCGAATGGCGGCGCAGGGCGCGCCCATCGTCACCGTCTGCCCGACCGCTCCCATCGGCCCCGGCGACGAGAAGCCCACGCCCACGGGCAAAATCGTGCTCGACTTCCTGCGCCGCAGGCTGCCGGCCTACGTGGACACCGGCCTCAACTTCGTCCACGCGCGCGACGTCGCGGAAGGGCACTTGCTGGCGTTGGAGCGCGGCGCCCCCGGAGCGCGCTATCTCCTCGGAAACAGCGACGGCAACCTCACGCTCGCCGAGGCGTTCCAAATGCTCTCCGCCGCTTCCGGCGTGCCCGCGCCCCGCGTCCGCGTTCCCTACGCCGCGGCGCTCGCGGCCTCCCGCGCAAGCGCCGCCGTCGCCGCCGCGCTCCGCCGTCCGCCCCCCATTCCCCCGGAGGCGGCGCGCATGGCCTCCAAACGAATGTGGGTTGACCCAAGCCGCAGCGTCCGTGAACTCGGATTGCCGCAAACGCCCGTCCGCCAAGCGTTCGAGGAAGCCGTCGAATGGTTCGTCCGTCGCGGGCGCGCGTGACGGGCGCGGGCGGCTTGATTAGGGCGGTCAGTGAATTATTCAGCGCCGGGCCTCCGTGTCATTCGCGCACGGAATTCCGCCTCTCCTGACGTCAATACGAGATTCTCCGCCTCCCCTTCACCCGCGCTTGCGCGGACGCTTCGCCAGCAGGAAGCAGAAGCCCGCTAGGAACGACCCCGCCGCGTAGACGCTCAGCACGGGCCCGTAACTCCCCGCGGCCTCGAACGCCGCCGCCATCACGAGCGGCCCCGCCGCCATCGCAGGCGTCACCAGCAGGATCGTCAGCCCGGTGATCGCGCCGACGTGCCTGCGCCCGTAGTAGTCCGGCCACGCCTGCGACTGCAGTTGCTGCGCTCCGCCGACGACCAGCCCCACCGGCCACGCGGCGGCGAAGAGCGTCCACTGCGAGTCTGCGAGCGCGTACAGCGCGATGACCAGCGCGTAGCCGAATCCGTAGAGCGTCAGCCCCACGTGCACGCCGAAGCGCCCCGCGACGTAGCCCCAGAACGGACGCCCGAACATCGCGCCGAATCCGAAGAACGCGAACGCGCCCGACGCGAACCCCAGCGAAAGCCCCTCGTCCACGAAATAGGGGACCATATTGGCGATGATGCCCGTCGCCGGAAAGCCCGTGAGCACGAGGCCAAGCACGATGAGCCAGAGCGTCCGCGTCCGCAGCGCCTCTCCGCGCGTCCACTGCGTTTCTGATTCGGGGGGGGCGCCTGCCCGCGCCGCAGCCGGAGCGGACGCGGCGGGCGGGTCGCCGTCGGGCAGCAGCCCGTGGTCTTCCGGCCTGCGCCGGATGATCAGCCATGCCAGCGGCGCGAGAATGAGCGCCTCGGCCGCCCCTAGAACGCCCCATCCGGCCCGCCACGACGTTTGGTCGACGAGGATGGCGAAGAGCGGAACCATCGTGAAGCCGAACACGGCGCGCCCGCCGCTCGACCAGGCGAACGCCGCCGCGCGCCGCCGCGTGAACCAGTTTGCGATGGCCGTGCGCGGCCCCAGATTCTCGAGCCCTGTCCGCGCCGCGCCGACGCCGACTCCCAGCAAGGCGTAGTACTGCCACGGCGTCGAGGCGAACGCCAGCAGAATGAGGCATGCGCCGCCCAGCAGCGCGCTCAGCGTCATTCCCGCCCGCGCGCCGCGCCGGTCGAACATCGGTCCAATCAGCATCCCCAGCCCGGCGGTCACGAACGTCGCCAGCGTCAGCGCGCCGACGAGCGTCGCGCGGCTCCATCCGAGGTCGCGCTCCATCGGAACGACGAGGAGCCCGAAGAGGTAACTGGTCGCTGCGCCGTGAATAAAGAGCGACAGGAAGGAGACGGCGACGATCCGCCATCCGTAGAAGAGCGGAGCGCGTCCGCCGCGCCGGAACGACAATGGCCTGCTCATAGGAAGGTCATTGTCTCACGGCGACTTGCGTAGCCTATCGCTATCCCGTCCCCGGTACGCCGTTCCCGCGCAGGCGGGAAATCTCGTTTGACGCTTTCCCTCGTGAGGCGCGCGGCGGTTGATTAGAGCATTAGGGTTCGCAAAGTGGTGGAGCCGAGGGGACTCGAACCCCTGACTTCCTGCTTGCAAAGCAGGCGCTCTCCCGACTGAGCTACGGCCCCGCGCTCCCGCTCAGTATATCCCACTCTCCTGCGCTCACGGACAGACGCGCCTCTGCGCCGCGCCGCGCTCCCTACGCCTCCGGCGAGCGCAGGCCCGGAAGGGCGAGGCCGTCCATCGTTTCGGCGACGACGCTGAATCTGCCGAAGGGCGGGATGAAGTACGCGCCCGCGATTTGTCCCGCGAGCGCCGACAGCAACTCGCGGACGATGGCCGTCCCCTCCTCGGCGGCGCCGTCGCCTGCGCGCTCGAGGCGCTCGATGACGTCGGGCGGCGCGACGATGCCGGGCACTTCGTTATGCAGATAGCGCGCGTGGCGGACGCTGCGGAACGGCAGCGCGCCCATCACGACGGGCAAGGGGAAGCCGCCCAGCAGCGACCGCATCCGCTCGACGGGCTCCGGCGAGGAGACGGGCTGGGTGAGGAGGAAGTGCGCTCCGGCGCGAACCTTGCGCTCCAGCGCGCGCAACTCGGCGTCGGGGTTCGGCGCGTTGAAGTTGAGCGCCGCGCCGATGAAGAACGACGTCGGCTGGTCCAAGTCTTTGCCGTTCGCGCCGACGCCCTCGTTGAACCGCGCCATCAGCCGGATGAGGCCGGACGCGGTTATGTCGGCCACCGGCGTCGCCTGCGGATAGTCGCCGGTGAGCGGAACGTCGCCCATCACGGTGAAGACGTTGCGGAGTCCGAGCGCGTGCGCGCCGAGCAGATCGGAGTGCAGCGCGAGGAGGTTGCGGTGGCGGACGGCGACGTGGAGCACGGTTTCGACGCCCATCCGCGACTGCGCGAGGCTGGCTGCGGCGAGCGCGCTCATGCGCCCCTGCGCGCGGGGCGAGTCCGCGACGTTGACGGCGTGCGCGTGACCCAGGGCGGCGCGCAATTTCTCCATCGTCTCGCCGAAGTCGAATCCGAGCGGCGGCGAGACCTCCACGGTGACGACGAAATCGCCGCGCGCGATGCGCTCCGCAAGCCCCGTTGGGGGCGCGGGGACGGCCTCGGCGCGGATCGGGGACTCCGGCGCTCCGGGCGTTGCCCCTTCCGCCTTCCGGGGCGAGGAGGCGGGGCGCGGACGGGTTGTTCGCGCGCCCCGCAGCGCGCCGCGCGCCGCCTCGACGTGCTCCGGCGTCGTGCCGCAGCAACCGCCGACCGCCGACGCGCCCGCCCTGACGATTTCCCTCATCGCCTCGCCGAAGTACTCCGGCGAGGCCGCGTACTCCAGCCGTCCGTTCACGTAGGCGGGCAGGCCGGCGTTGGGCTGGACGATGAGGGGGAGGCCGGACAACGGCGCCATGCGCTCGACGACGCTTCGCAGGAGGTCGGGGCCGACGCTGCAGTTCGCGCCCGCCGCGAGCAGCCCCTGCCCGTCGAGGCCGGCGGCGGCGTCTTCCGGGGAATCGCCGTCGGGCGTCAGCCCCTCGCTCGTGAAAGTGAGTTGCGCGATCACGGGCAAGCCGCAGACGGAGCGCGCGGCGTCTATTGCGAGCCGCAACTGCGCGAGCGAGGCGAACGTCTCGAGCAGGATGAGGTCGGCGCCGGCGTTGGCGAGCGCGTCGGCCTGCTCGGCGAACAGGTTGCGCGCCTCGCCCGGGCCGAGGAGTCCGGCGTCGGCGCCGTCGCCCAGGGGCCCCATCGCGCCGGCGACCCAGACTCGCTGCCCGTGCAGCCTCGCGGCCTCCCGCGCCAGCGCGACGCCCGCGCGGTTCAACTCCTCGACTCGGCCGGCCATGCCGCGGGCGCCCAGCCGCGCCGCGTTCGCGCCGAACGTGTTGGTCTCGATGAGTTCCGCGCCCGCCCTGAGGTAGCCCAGATGCACTGCGCGCACGGCGTCGGGCCGCGAAACGTTCGCCGCCTCCAGCGGAGCGCCGGTGACGCCGAGAGCGTAGAGTTGCGTGCCGGTCGCGCCGTCGCAGAGAAGAGGCCCGCGCGCCAAGCGTTGCTCGATAGAAATCGCCATTCCCGCCATTCTAGCAGGCGCGGGGCGAGGCGCTTTAGAAGAGGCCTATTACAACGCCGCGCCTCAGCGCACGGCGGCGTAGCCGCCGGGGACGCCCCGCTTGGAGAGGACGACCTGCCAGAGTTGGATGTTGCGGGAGCGGAAGCCGCCGGCGCAGGAGAGCAGGTAGAAATTCCACATTCGGCGGAAGCGCTCGCCGTACTTCTCTTTGAGCGAAGGCCAGTTGGATTCGAACTTGTTGCGCCACGCCACGAGCGTCTTGTCGTAGTCGGGGCCGAAGTTGTGCCAATCCTCCACGATGAATCGGCCTTCGACGGCGCGCCCGATCTGAGCGACGGAAGGGAGCGCGCCGTTGACGAAGATGTACTTGTCCATCCACGGGTCTATGGCGTTGATGGACTTGTTCGCGCCGATGGTGTGCAAAAGGAAGAGTCCGCCGTCTTTCAGAAGGCGCTCCGCCGTTGCGAAGTAGGCGGGGTAGTTGCGGGGGCCGACGTGCTCGAACATGCCCATCGAGACGACGTGGTCGAACGTTCCCCGCGCGTCGCGGTAGTCCTTCAGATGGCCGGTCACGGGCAGGCCGGCGTAGCGTTCGCGGATGTGCTTGACCTGCTCCTCGGAGATCGTGACGCCCTCGCAGGACGCGCCGTATTTCTCGGCGGCGAAGCCCATAAACGCGCCCCATCCGCAGCCGATGTCGAATACGGACTGCCCGGCGCGGAGGCCGATCTTTCGGCAGATGAGGTCGAGTTTCGCGTCCTGCGCGGCGTCGAGGTCTTGGGCGTCCTTCCAGTAGCCGCAACTGCCGGTGAGCCGGGAGTCGAAGGTGGCGGCGAAGAGGTCGTTGCCGAGGTTGTAGTGCTGATCGCCGACGACCCACGCGCGCTTCTTGTTCTGGCGGTTCGTCCAGCGGGCGGCGAGGGCGAGTTTGGCGGCGCCGAGGTTGCGGGGCAGGAGATGCTGGACGCCCGCGCCGAGGATGCGGGCCATCGTCTCGTCCAACTGGGCGGCGTCCCACCAGCCGTCCATATACGATTCGCCGAGGCCGATGGAGCCTTCCGCGAACACGCGGGCGAAGACCCGCTCGTCGTGCGCCTGAATGTCCCACGGGGCCTGCCCGTTCACCGTCACTTCGGCGCGCGCCAAAAGGCGCTCGGCCTGCTCTCTGAACTTCGCATTCGCCATACGGGTCGCAACGCTCCTTGCGCTTGCGGCGCATCGGCGCAAGAGTATAACGCGGCGCGGATGGCGGCGGGAGGCGTATACTCGCGGCGGACGGCGCAGGAGCGCGCAGGAGGACGGCAATGCCAGGCATCGTGGACGCGGACACGCACATCATTGAGCACCCCGGCGTATGGGAGCACTTCGATCCCGCGCTGTACGACCGCAGGCCGCTGCTGGCCTCGGTCGCGCCGCCGGAGGCGGACGGCGCCCGCGATTACGTTTGGATGATCAACGGGAACGCGGTGCCGAAACGCCACGGGAAGGGGAGTTACGCGGTCGCGGTGGGCGGCTCGGAGTCGGAGGAGAAGCGCGCGGACATCCGCAAGGAGGTGCGGTACATCACGGATCCCGCCGCCCGCGTGGAGGATATGGACAAGCGGGGCGTGGACGCGGAAGTCGTGTTCCCCACCGTGCTGCTGGCCTACATCACCGACGACGTGGAGTTGGAGACGGCGATTTGCCGCAGTTACAACCGCTATATGGCGAACGCTTGGCGCGTGGCGGGCGACCGCCTGCGCTGGGTCGTCGCGCCGCCGTTGCGCGACATCGAGGCGTCGCTTCGGGAGATCGAGATAGCGCGGGAGAACGGCGCGGTGGGCGTCTTCTTCCGTGGCGTGGAAGGCGACCGCTCCCTTGCGGAGTCGTACTTCTTCCCCGTGTACGCGGCGGCTGAGCGGCTGGATATGGCGATCAGCGTCCACACGGGAGGCGGGTCGCCGGGGATGCTGCAGGTGTTCGACCGCTCGGTGTCGCACAACCTGCCGCACGTGCGGTCGCTGCCGCTGTTCGCGTTCCGCGACTTGGTGGCGCACAAGGTGCCGGAGCGCTTCCCCGGGCTGCGCTTCGGATTCATCGAGGCGTCGGCGTCGTGGGTTCCTTACGTCGTGCATCACCTGCGGCGCTCGACGCGGACGAACTCGCGCGGCAACCCGGACGCCGCGATGGACTTCGGGCCGAGCCTGTTCCGCGACTACCGCCTCTACGTCGCCGCCGAAACGGACGAGGACATTCCGTACCTGATCGGCGCCATCGGCGAGGACAACATCATTATGGGGTCGGACTACGGGCACCAGGATCAGTCGAGGGACAACGGAATGGTGGGCGTGATGGAGCGGCGCGACGACCTCGACCCGCGCGTCGTGCGGAAGATTTTGGCCGACAACCCGGCGCGGTACTACGGGCTGGGGTAGGGCGGGGCTACCCGTCCAACTTCAGCAGGCGGCGGGCGTTGCCTTCGTAGATCTTCTGCTTGTCCTCTATGGAGGCGGTGACGCCGTCCATCGCGGCGAGGGTGGAGCGTATGTAGCCTGAGCCTTTCTCCGGGTCGAAGGGGGCGTCGGACGCGAAGAGGACGCGGTCGGCGCCGAAGAAGGCGAGGCCGCACTCAGTGGCGGGGACGGAGCCGAAGGTGGCGGTGTCGGCGTAGAACATACGGAAGTAGTCGTAGGGGCGCTTGGCGAGGCGGGCGAGGGTTCCGGCCTCGTGGGGGTCGTCGCTTCGGCGGCCCAACTGGTCGAGCCCGGGGCCGACGCGCCCCTCGAAGTAGGGAACCATTCCGCCGAGGTGGTGCGCGATGATCTTGATGTCCGGATGCTTGTCGAAGAGGCCGGACATAACGATGCGCCCCATCGCCACGCTGGTCTCGTAGGGCCAGCCGAACGCCCACCACATATCGTACCAAGAGCGGTCTTCGGTCGCGTAGTCGGGGAACTCGGCGGAGCGCGTGGGGTGCAGCCATATCGGGAGGTCGTGCTCGGCCATCTTGTCGAAGATCGGCGCGAGTTCGGGGTCGTCGAGGGGGCGTCCGTTGACGTTGCTGAATATCTGAATGCCCTTCGCGCCGAGTTCGTTGACGGCGCGGTCGGTCTCGGCGAGGGCAGCCTCCACGTTGTTCATCGGGAGGGCGGCGACGAAGCCGGGGAAGCGGTCGGGATGCTTGGCGGCGACTTCGGCCATGCCGTCGTTGGCGATCTGGGCGAGTTCGGGGCTGTCCTCGGGGCCGGCGACGACCTCGATGGGCGGGAGGTTGAGGGAGAAGACCTGCTTGTAGTCCTCGCCGAACTGGTTGATCTTCTCGAAGCGGGCCTCGACGTCGTAGAGCATCGGGATGGCGGAGACGCGCTTCATCATATAGGCGCCCTCCGCGCTCATCTCGGTCATCTTGTCGAAGTAGGGCTTGGGCAGGATGTGGTTGAAGACGTCTATCTTCACGGAGCCTCCGTTCGGGCCGGCCGCGTCGGGGCGGCGCGCCGCGCGGCGGAGAGTATACGCTACGCAGGCGCCGCCCGTTAGAAGCCGTAGAAACGCTTGGCGTTGTCGTAGAGGACGGCGCGCTTCTGCGCTTCGCTGAGCGTTTCGGATTCGAGCGTCTCGTCTATCTCGTGCATCGCGGCGGCGAGGTCAACCTCGTGCGGGTAGTCGGAGGAGTAGGCGAAGGGCTCGATGCCGATGCGCGACGCGACGTAGGGAAGGCTGACGTCGTTGCCCTCGCAGCCGATGAGCACGTCGCCGCTCGTGAGGTATTCGTCGAACGGACGCTCCGCGACTTTGCCGAAGAATTCGTCGTCGCGGATGGCGCGGTCGAGCACGGGAACGAGCCAGCCGGGGCCGCCCTCGAGGAAGGCGAGTTTGAGGCCGGGGAACCTGTCCAACACGCCCTGATAGACGAAAGAGACGAGGGCGTACATTAGCGGCACGGGGTGATGGAGAATGTGGGAGCCGACGAAGTCGGTGAAGGTGTCTATGCCGATGCCCCGGTTGGAGCCGCCGTGCAAGGCGAGGACGCACCCGAGCGAGGCGGCTTCCTCGTAGACCGGCCAGTAGTACTCGTGGGCGAGCGTGAGCGGGAGGCCGGTGGTCGGAAGCATCGCGCCGGGCATTCCCAGATCGCGGACGACGCGGCGCAGTTCGGCGACGGCCTCCTGCGGGCTCTGCATCGGAATGAGGCCGACGGGATGGATGCGCTCGTCCACTTTGCGGTAGCGGTCGAACACGTAGTCGTTGTAGGCGCGGCAGAGGCGGGAGGCGTACTCCGGCGTTTGGATGAAGCCGACGGCGAGGCCGCGCGTGGGGAAGATGACGGTGCGCTCGATGCCGGTCTTATCGAGGAAGACGGACCAGTCCTCGCCGGAGCCCGCGCGCTCCTCGCTGGCCATTTGGCGGGGGCCGCCGAAACTTCCGCCCTTGCCCTTGAAGAAGTTGTGGATGCCGTCGAGCGTGGGGAAGGGGCCGTCCTGCGCGGGGACTTGCCCGGTGGCGACGGCCTTGATGGAGTCGTCCACATAGGCGCCCAACTCGGCGTTCGACTCGATGAGGTGGCCGTCGGAGTCCATAAGCCTAACCGCAGCGTTCGCCATATCGCTCCTCCTGCGCCGTCCGGCTAACCGGGATGCTATCACAGCGTTTCGTCCGGCGCGGGACAGACGGGCGCTTGGCGGTCGGTTGTTCCAAGCCTCCCGCCGCTCACTCCCGACGCAGCGTCTCCCGCGCCGTGAGCGCGAACAGCAGCGCCGCGCCCGCGACCAGCCCCGCGAAGACGAGCAGCGTCGTCGGCAAGCCCAGTCGTCCCGCGAGCAATCCCGCAACGAGCGGCCCCGTCATCATCCCCAAGTTCATCGCTACGTGAAACGCGCTCAAGAACACGCCCCGCCTGTCCGCAGGCGCGAGGTCCATCGCGTAGGTCTGCAGCGTGTTCGTGTTCATCCCCTCCGCCGCCGCAAAGACGCCGACCGCCACGGCGACGGCGACGAACGCCTCCGACGCGCCCAGCAGATAGACGGCGGCGCCGAGCAGCAGCAAACCCGCCACGAGCGGGCCCCGCCTTCCGAAACGGTCGACCGCCATTCCCGTCGGCATCGCCGTCAGCATCGTCAGGACGCCGCCCGCCGCCACGAGGTTCCCGATCACGTCCGGCGCGAGCATCAGCGTGTCCTGCGCGTGAATGGGGTAGTACGTGCGGAATATCCCCGGCCCAAGCCCGATCATTCCGAACGAGAATGTGGCGACCGCCAGCGCGCCGAACTCCTTGCTCCGGAACATCCCCCACGGAATCCCGAACGCCCGCCCTCTTTCGCCCTTCGCCGTTCGCGGAGCGCCTCCGCCCGCCTCCGCCGCGCCCGTTTGCGCGGACTCGCGCCCGCTCCCGCCGGAGCCTGTCCTGACCGCGTAGGCGGGAATCTCGCCTGCCGCCCCGTGGGCTGGAGCGGGGCGGGGCGCCGGCCGCGGCCGCGTCTCCGGGATGATGAACAATACGACGAAGATGGCGGGAATCTTCGTGGACGCGATGAAAATGAACACCCAGCGCAACTCGAACTGCGCCGCGATGAGCCCGCCGACGAGCGGCCCCCCGAGCATCCCAAGCCGCATCGCCGTGTCCCGCAGCCCCACGCCGCGCCCCCGATTGGCGACTTTCGTGAGGTCGGCGATGAGAATCCCCGAACTCACCGTCCAAAACGCGATGCCCACGCCCGCCAGCAACTCCAGCAGCGCGAACTGGACGTAGCCGCCGCTGAAGAACTGCGCCACGAGGATGGCTCCGTGCGCCGCCGCGCCGAGGATCAGCATCGGACGCCTTCCCCAGCGGTCGGACAGCAGGCCCGTCACCGGGCCGGAGAGGAGGCGCGGCATCGCGCTGAACGACGAGACGAGGCCGATCTGGAAGAGCGATCCGCCCAGCGAGTCCACGAAGAGCGGGCGCGCCACCCACAGCGCTCCCGTGCCGAAGCCCCACATAAAGAAGATGACGACGATGGGCGCGGCCAAGCGCGACACGTCCGCTGCGGCGTCCTCCCGGCTCATTCCGGCGGCCCTAGCCCGCCTGCGCCGCTTCCAGCGCGTCCACCATCGCGTCCGAGTATCCCGCCACCTCCCGCAGCACCTCGCGCGTGTGCTCTCCCAGCGTCGGCGGAGGCGCGAACCGCTCCTCCTGCCCCATCTTGATCGGATTGCCCGACGCGCGGAACCGCCCCGCCGTCGGATGGTCTATTTCCGTGACCATGCGCCTATGCCGCACCTGCGGATCTTCGTACACCGCCGCGATGTCGTTGATCGGCGCGCCCGGCACGTCCCACTCGACGAACAACGCGCTCCACTCCTCCTGCGTCTTGGCGAGAACGGCCTCCGCCAAGATCGCCTCCAACTCTCCGCGATGCGCCATCCGCCCCTCCGCCGTCTTGAACCGCGGATCGTCCGGCAGCCGCTCCATCCCGGGAATCACGGCGGCCATCATCTCCGCCGTCTTGAACCAGAACGGCTCCGTGCTGCAATGAATCTGCGCCCAGCGCCCGTCCTGGGTTCGGAACGCTTTGGCCGGAATGTTGCTCGGATGGCCGGAGCCTATCGGCTGCGGCGTCTCGCCCGACGCCAAGTAGAACGCGCCCAAGTGCGCCTGAAACGACACTTGCATATCCAGCATGCTCACGTCCACGCGCTTCCCTTCGCCCGTGCGCGACCGCTCGTGCAGCGCCGCCAGCGTTCCGAACGCGAGTCCCCAGCCGCCGCCGACGTCGCCCATCGGAAACCCCATATACACCGGATCGTCGCCCGGGTTGCCGGTGACGCTCATCGCCCCGCCGAGCGCCTGCACGACGCCGTCGAACGCGGGCCGCCGCGCGTAAGGCCCGTCTTGCCCGAAGCCGGAGAGCGACGCCGATATGATGGACGGGTTGATCTTCCGCAGCGTCTCGTGGTCTATCCGCAAGCGCTCCAGCACGCCGGGGCGGAAGTTGTCCAACACGACGTCCGATTTCGCCGCGAGCGTGTAGAACGCCTCGCGCCCCGCGTCCGACCGCAAGTCGAGCGCGACGCTCCGCTTGTTGCGGTTGAACCCCAGGAAGTACGCGCTCTCGCCGCCCAGGAAGTACGGCCCCAGTTTGCGCGAGGCGTCGCCGGCTCCGGGCTGCTCGATCTTGATGACGTCCGCGCCCAGGTCGGCGAGCAGCCGCGCGGCCAGCGGCCCGCCGAGCACCGACGTCAACTCCAGAACGCGCGCGTCCGCAAGCGGCGCGGTCATCGCCCCGCCTCGCGCTCGCCGTTCCCGCGCAGGCGGGACGCCGGATGCGGCGGCCTAGCCATCGCCATCCGGTTTGTCTTTGGAATTGGGGTTGTAGAATCCGCTGGCGAGCCGGTCGATGTGCTCGAGCAGATCCGGGGAGACGCCCCGCCACAGCGGGTCGAGAATGAAGGTGACGCCCTCGCGTCTGGCGAGTTTGGCGGCGGGCACGAAATCGCTGTCGCCGGACACGAGAATGATCGTGTCGGCTTGCTTCTTCAAGGTGATCGCGGCGATGTCCAGCCCAATCCGCATATCAACGCCCTTCTGCCGCAAGTCGGGCGTGAAGTCAGCGTCCTTGAGATCATCTACGCCTTTGCCGCCGTTGAGGAGAAGTTTCTGCGCTTCGGGTTTTAGAACCCACGACCTGTCGCTCGGCTTTCTAACTTCCCCTAGCCGTAAGGCAAAGTTCGGTTGCTTCCGAATGGCTGCGAACAGGCGGCTGCGGAAATACGCAATGTCCGACTTCGCGTAGTCAACCGCTGCCCCGCTCACCGGCCGATGTAACCTGTTGGCGTAGGGAACCGCGTCGTAATAGAAGCAGCGGTAGAGGAGACTCCACAGATTGGCGGCTTGGTGAATTTGGTTCAACTGGCGCAGGTGGCTGTGCACGAGCCGCTCAATAGCCTGGACTACGCCCATCGCCTCCATAACGTTCACATCGGGGCGAACCCGCGGCAGACGTTTGAGGAGGTAGCCTCCATCTATCAAAATCGCCGCCCTGGGCATCGCCGCCTCCTAGCGCGTCGGCAAAGAAAAAAGCCCCATGGGGTCGGCCTCGCTCATGATCGCCGACGCAATCGCCGGGAGCGTGACGTACTGCCAAGGGGCGGATGTGCATTTCATACTACCTACGCGCAACTCCGTTGTCAAGCGTTTGGCGGAGCGCGCCGCCCCGCCTCACGCTGACCCTCGCTCAGCCCCATCGAACCCCCTCGCCCCCAAGAAATCGCCTGCCCGCGAGTATAGCGCGTTGGGGGAGAGGGGGGCGCCGCTAGGGGCAGTCGGGGAGGGCGGGGAGGGCGCGATGGACAGATACGGCGTGACGTGTTATTATCCCGCGACCTGCCCTCAGAGGAACCTACGATGGCCGAAGCACTCTGGCATTTCCGTCCGATGGCGCCCGGGGAGATCAACCACGACCCGATGGAACGGGAGCTGTTCGCCACTGAGACGATCAACGAGCGGCTCGTCCGCGAGGCAGTGCAGAACTCGCTGGACGCAGCCCTATCGCGGGCGGACGGAAGTCTCGGCGAGCCCGTTCGCATGCGCTTCTCGCTGGAGGGTGTTCACTCTCCGCTGGATACGTTCAGCGCATCCGCATACGTCGAGGGGTTGGAGGAACATCTGCTAACGGGGCTCGACCCGAGCGATGACTTCCGTCGGCAAGTGGCTCTGCGAGGACTTGGCAACAGCGGGATGCCGTACTTGGTGATCGAAGACGCGGGCACGGTTGGATTGGAAGGAGACTGGCGTCAATTTGACGATTCCGACGGAGAGCCTGCGGACAACAACCACTTCTACTGGTTCTTCCGCAACGTAGGGCGTTCCGGCAAGTCTGATCTCGACGGCGGCTCATGGGGCTTGGGCAAATGGGTGTTCCCGGACGCCTCGCGCCTGAGCGCGTACATCGCAGTCACTCGACGCCGTTCAGACGGCGAGACGCTGTTGATGGGGCAGGCGGTGCTGACAAAGCACAACGTTGACGGGCGGCGATATGACCCATACGGGTATTTCGGAGAAGAGGGCGAGCACGGTTTGAAACTGCCTCTTTCCTTGTCCAACCCCGCGCACCGGCCATTCATCGAGCAGTGCGCCGAAGACTTCGGCCTGCGGTTCCTGGAAGAGCCGGGTTTGTCAGTGATCATTCCCTTCCCCCGCGTGGACGGAGACCCTCCAATAGACAGGCAGCAAATTCTCGCGGCGGTCGTTCACAATTATTTCTATCCCATCATCGCGGGCGGGCTGGAAGTGACCGTTGACGACGGCGGCGGCGACGCCGCCAGAGTGACGGCGGACACGATTGACGACGTCCTAACCCATCTCACGTTGGAAGACAACGGGGAGCGGAGCATGGGCAGTTATCTGCGGCTTTTCGATATGTGCCGCGAAGCGGCTACGCTTCCTGAGCGCGGGCACATTGAACTGAACGCGCCGCCCCGGAATGTCGCGTTTTATGAGCATCACGCGATGCTCGCTGGGCTGCGCTCCCGGTATGATAGAGGGGAAACGCTGGCGTTCCGCGTTAGGATGAGCGTGGAACGGAAGGGAACGGGTCGCAAGGAGGCGACGAGTTTCCGCCTCTATGTCCAGCACGACGGCTCGCTGACGCAGGGGCACGATTTCTACGTGCGCGGCGCGCTTTCCATAACGGATATGGATTTCATCAGACGACACAAGGCGCGGACGCTCCTTGTGGTCGACGAATCAGAGCCGTTGGCTGCGTTGCTGCGGGACTCGGAGCCTCCCGCGCATACGACGTGGTATCCCCAAAGCGAACGAGTGGCGAAACGCTGGGTGTCGGCTCGGAATCGGATTACCGAGGTTCGCAAAACGGCGGATAACCTGCTGTCCATCTGGGACGCCGCGCCGGTGGAGTTGCAACAGGACGCGCTCGCCGACATTTTCCCTGCAGGCGGCCATGGCGCGGCGCGGCGCAGAGGAAGAGAAGGCAAGCCCGCCGTTAAGCCGGTGCATCCGGTTCCGCCGCCCTCCCACCCGGATTTTGACATCCACCAGACGGGAACGGGATTTCGCGTGCGGTTCGTCTCCGGCGTCTCCGCTCCGCCGCGGCGCGTCCGGCTCAGGGCAGCGTATGAAGCGCCTCGCGGCAACCCTATGAATGGTTATAGCCCGCACGATTTCCGCTTGCACGGCGCAGACGCGCTCGATGTCCGCGCCGAAGGCTGTCAGGCGATCCCCGGGGGCGGCGGCAACGAACTCCTCTTGGAGGTCGACGAGCCGGAGCGGTTCTCATTAGCCGTGCGCGGATTTGACAAGCATCGGGATCTGATCGTGCGAGTGGAGCGGCTTGCCGATACGGCGCAAGAGGAAGGATCGGGCGATGATCCGTCGGTTTAACTTCACGGAGCGGAAGCGCATTGAGCAGGAGCGCGTTGAGCTCGAGGTTGCCGAGGCGACTGACGGCGAGTCGTCCTCGTTCAATGCGACGCTCAATTTCGATGGGATGGGGCTGCCAGCCGACGCGCCCGTCACAATCGAGGCTTACCGCGGACGGATGGCGATGCGCTTTCCGTGGGGCGTGGTGGGCGCGCTAGCGCCTCCTCTGGACCGTCGCCTCGTCAATATGCCGGACAACCCCTCGTTCCGTGTGAAAGTAGTGGCGGCGGACGGGTCGGGCGCGTTGCTGGCGATGGCGAACCGTATTAGGCCGCGCAAGGAAGAGCGACACGGAGCGTTGATCCGACTGAAGCAGAGCGACGCTCTGGGGAAAGAAGTCTGGCGGCTGGAGTTCGGCGACGGCAATCCGACGCTGCTGCTCAACCGCAACGTGCGCGGGATTGAGAGCGCGGCGCTAAACGATGGCGCGTTTCGCGGGCTGGTGTTTCCCGAAGCGCTGCGCGCAGTTCTGATTCGGGCGCTCATCACTGAGGACGCGGACGTGGAAGACGATGGAGGCGATTGGGGCGAATGGCTGGCGTTCGTGCGCTCATTCCACGACGAACCCTTGCTATCCGATGACGGCGGCCACGCCGCCCGAATGACATGGATAGACGCGGCCGTGGCGGCGTTCACGCAGAAACGATTCCGCGCCAGCGACGCCTACGAGGCTGCACGAGGGTGATGGTTATGAGCGAGCAGGTCGAAGTCTGCGAATTCACGCCGGATGGGATGCAGATAGCGCGGAACTACCTAACGGGGCTACGCGCCGGCAGGTGGATGCCGCTTCCGAGCGGGTTGCTTACTGATCACACGTACTCGCATCCCGTGGAGCCGGATGTGCACGTCGAGGAGCGCGCTTTCGCCAACAGGCGCGAGGCAGGCCAGTATCTCGCCGCGCAACTGGAACCGCTGGGGCCCGGCATCGCGACAATGCCCTACCTCTGGTCGTGGTTGGGGATATTCTACCTCGAGCGGATGACGCAAGAGGCGACGCGCAGGACGGGCGAATACCCTGAGGCGGCGTACTTGATAGACCCGCAGCCGCATGATTCCCGCAGCCGTTCGCATCACCGCTTGCTGATGGCCTACGACGTTTGGACGCAATGGGGAGAGGACGCTTGGCTGCTGTTGAACGAACCGGCCAACTCTATGGGGCAGTTCACCCTCAGGATCGTCAATTCCCCTGAGATCTTTCGGTCAAGAGACCTTGTCCGCCTTATGCATATGCTCTACGCCGACAGGTCAGCGGGCAGCCTGCGGCGCGGCGCGCTCGGGACGAGCAGAGCAAGCGCTCCTGCGGGCAGCCTCCCCCGGCTGATAGAGGTGCTGAACCAGTTGTCTATGACCTATGACGTCTACGGAATGACTGCGGAGCAGTTGCTGCCGCTGTTGCCCTCGGAGTTTGACCGTTTCCAGCCCGTTGGGTTGGAGTAGCAACGGGGGCGTGTCCGATGGGGGCAAGGTTCCCGCCTACGCGGGAACGACGGGGGCGGGGGAGGAGGGGGGTCACAGCATCTCCAAGAACTTGTCGAAGAGGAACTCGTTGTCCAGCGGGCCGGGCGACGCTTCGGAGTGGTGCTGAATCGTCAGCACGGGCGCGCTCCTATGCCGCAGCCCTTCTATCGTTCCGTCGTTCAGATTGCGGTGCGTAACCTCCAGCGCGCCCGGCAGGCCGTCGTCGGACACGGCGAATCCGTGGTTCTGCGCCGTGATGGACACGCGCCCCGTCGCGAGTTCCTGCACGGGATGATTCCCGCCGCGGTGCCCGAACTTCAGTTTGTACGTTCGCGCCCCCAGCGCGCGCGCGATGATCTGATGCCCCAGGCAGATTCCCATCGTCGGCGCGCGCTCGATGATTCGCCGCGCCGTCTCCACCGTCGGCGCGTTGTGGGCCGGGTCGCCGGGCCCCGGGGAGAACACGACGCCGTCGGGCGCGCCGCGGAGCACTTCGTCCGCCGCCGCAGCAGCCGGATAGACGCGGACTTGGCAGCCGCGCCGCGCCAGCAGCCGCAGGATGTTGCGCTTCACGCCGCAATCCACCACGGCGATGCGCTTGCCGCCCTCCGCGCTCCACACGTAAGGCGCGTCCGCCGTCACGCGCTCCACGAAGTTCACCGCGTCGTAGGCCGGACGCGCGGCCAACTCCCGCAGCGCGGCTTGGGGGTCGCCGGTGGTCAGCGCGCCCATCATCACGCCGCGCGAACGGATGCGCCGGGTAATCGCCCGCGTGTCCACTCCCCATATCCCGGGGACGCCCTCGTCCGCGAGATGCTCGTCCAGCGTCCACGCCGCGTCGTAGTGGCTCGGGGTAACCGAATGCTCCCGCACGACGAACGCCGCGACCTTGATTCCCGCCGACTCCGCGTCCGTCGCGTTGACGCCGTAGTTCCCCTGCATCGGATACGTCGGCACGAGGATTTGCCCTGCGTAGGACGGATCGGTCAGCATTTCCTGATAGCCCATCATGCTGGTGTTGAAAACGACTTCTCCGAACGCCGGAGCCTCCGCTCCAAACGCGGCTCCTTCGTACACCGTTCCGTCGCTCAGCGCGAGATAGGCCGCCGTCATCGCGCAGGCCCTCCGAACGCAATCTCGCCTCCGGCTATCGTCGCCTTCACTCTTCCCTGTAGCGTCAAGCCGTCCAGCGGCGTGTTCTTCCCTTTCGACGCGAAACGGCTCGCGTCCACTTCCCAGCGCTCGTCGGGGTCGAACAGAACGACGTCGGCGGGCGACCCTACAGCCAGCGAGGCAAGCCCCGCGAACCGCTCTCCCAGCACGGACGCGGGCCCGACCGTGAGCCGCGCAATGAGCGCCGGCAGGTCCAGCGCGCCGACGCGAACGAGGCTCATCAGCGACCCGAACGCCGTCTCCAGCCCCGATAGGCCAACCGCGGCCTCGTCGAACGGAACCGCTTTGTCGCCGAACGTATGCGGCGCGTGGTCCGTCGCCACGGCGTCCAGCGTTCCGTCGCGCAGGCCCTCCGCGAGCGCGTCGCGGTCGGCGGCGGAGCGCAAGGGCGGGCTCACTTTCGCGCGCGCGTCGTAGGCGGCGGCGGTCAGCGGCGCGGCGACTCCTGCGGTGGCCGCTCCCGCTCCCAGCGCCCATTCGTCGGTCATCGTGAGGTGATGCGGCGTGACCTCCGCCGTAACGGCGAGCCCGCGGCGTTTGGCGGCGCGAATCATCTCCACGCCGCCCGCCGTGCTCACGTGCGCCGCGTGAAAGCGCCCCCCGACGAGGCTGAGCAGCGCGATGTCCCGTGCGATGATGGACTCCTCGCCCGCCGACGGATACCCCGCGAGCCCGAGCCGCGAGGCGGTCGGCCCCTCGTTTATCCCCAGCCCCGCCGTGATGGAGTGGTCCTCGCAGTGGTCCATCACCGGCAAGCCGAGTTCTCCGGCGTACAAGAGCGCCGCCTGCATAAGCCGCCCCGTCGCCACGGGGCTGCCGTCGTCGGTGAACCCCACGACTCCCGCCCGCGCCAGTTCCTCCATATCCGTCAGTTCCAAACCGGCGCGGCCTTTGGAGACCGCGCCGAACGCCAGCACGCGGACGGGCCCCGCCTCCCGCGCGCGCCGCGCGATGAACTCGACCACCGCGGCGGAATCTATAGCGGGCGACGTGTTCGGCATCGCGCAGACCGTGGTGAAGCCTCCCGCCGCCGCCGCCGCCGTTCCGGTCTCGATAGACTCCTTGTCCTCGAACCCGGGCTCCCGCAGGTGGGCGTGCAGATCAATGAACCCGGGGGACGCGACGAGCCCTGCGCCCTCCAGCGTGACGGCGCCGTCGGGCGGCGTCTCCGGCGCGCCGGCGATCAGCCCGTCCCTGATGAACAGGTCGCGGACCGAGTCCTCGCCGGAGGCCGGGTCTATGACGCGCGCGCCGCGTATGCATATCGCCGCGCTCACGCCTCGCCGCCTTCCCGCTCCCCGGTGAGCAGTTGGTAGAGCAGCGCCATCCGAACCGCTACGCCGTTCGTCACCTGCTCCTCTATCAGCGCGCCGGGCGCGTGCGCCAGCGACGATGCGATTTCAATCCCCTCATTCATCGGGCCCGGATGCATCAGCAACGCTCCGGGCTTCGCTTTGCGGTAACGCGCCTCCGTAACCTGCCACCGCCGCGTGTACTCCCGCATTCCGGGGAGCGCGCCCGCTTCCTGACGCTCTTGCTGAATCCGCAGCGCGATGACCGCGTCCGCGTCCGCTATCGCCCGGTCGAGGTCGTGCTCCACGCTCACCCCGGGAATGCCGGCGGCGGGAACGCCGGCGCCGCCGCCGCGCAGCAGATCGAGCGGCAAGAGCGTCGGCGGCCCGCACAGCGTCACGGACGCGCCCAGCGCGCGCAGCCCGAACACGTCGGACCGCGCGACGCGGCTGTGGAGCGCGTCGCCGACGATCACGACCCGCTTGCCCGCCAAGTCGCCGAGGCTCCGGCGCATCGTCATGAGATCGAGCAGCGCCTGCGTCGGATGGGCGTGGCGTCCGTCGCCCGCGTTCACCACGCCCATCCTGTCGAGGTTCCGCGCCAGGAAGTACGGCGCGCCGGAATGCGGGCTGCGGACGACGAGCAGATCGGCGCGCATCGCCTGCAGCGTCAGGGCCGTGTTCAGCAGCGACTCGCCCTTCTCCGCGCTGCTGCCGGAGCCGCTGATGTTGATCACGTCGGCGCTCAGCATCTTTCCCGCCTGCTCGAACGACACCCGCGTCCGCGTGCTCGGCTCCAGGAACAGGGTCAGGATCACCTTGCCCCGCAGCGAGGGCGCTTTCTTGATGCTCCGGCGCAGCAACTCCCGCATCGCGTCGGCGGAGTCCAGCAGCCCCGTTATCTCGTCCCGGGAGAAATCGTCGAGATCGAGCGCGTGCCTGCGCCGGGGCGGGGCCGCGCCATCCGCCCGCGCATCTCGACGTTCCTCCGCGAGCGCCGTCGTCATGCCTCCCTCGCTTCGGCGCGGTCCACGACCGCCACTTCGTCCACGCCGTCCACTTCGCTCACCCGAACCTGAACGATCTCGCCGAGCGACGTGGGGATGTTTTTGCCGACGTAGTCGGCGCAAATCGGCAATTCGTGATGCCCCCGGTCGACCAGCGCGGCGAGTTGCACGACGCGCGGCCTGCCCAAGTCCATCAGCGCGTTCAGCGCCGCGCGCGCCGTCCGCCCCGTGAAGAACACGTCGTCCACGAGCACGACCGCCCGGCCATCGACGGACACGGGCAACTCGGTCGGGCGCACCAGCGGCTGAGGGCGGCTCGTCAAGTCGTCGCGGTACAGATTGATGTCCAGCGCGCCCACGGGGACGCTCGCGCCCTCGAACGACGCGACCGCCTGCGCGATTCGCCGGGCAAGGGGCGCGCCGCGCCGCAAGACCCCCACAAGCAGCAGCCCGTCGAGCCCTTTGTTGGCCTCGACGATCTCGTGGGCGATGCGCGTCAGCGCCCGCCGAATGTCCCCGCCGCTCAGAATCCGCCGTTCGCCGGTCAAGAAAAGACCTCTCGCCTGCCGCCGGCAAGAGGTCGCGCTCCGCGCGGCGGACGCGCCCGCGCCCGTCTTCGCGCTCAACGGAGCCTGACCTTGCCAGCCTCGCGGGACTGGATTAAAGGCCGCTCGCGGCCAACGCCGCGCATCTCACTATACCGCGCCGCGCGCCGCGCCGCAAGCGGGGTGGGCATAGCAAGATGCGCGGGAACGAAGCGGCGCGGGGTCCGACCTCTGGGCGCCGCCTCGTTCCCGTTGTCTCTTATGTATTGAACGCGCGCCCGCGCGTTGACATTCCTCCTGCGCCGCAATAGCCTGCGCTTCGCGCGGCACGCGCCTAAAGAGACGAGGTAAGGAAACGCGATGGCTTCGATTCTCACGCCCGCAATGGAGGCCGCCGTCGGGAAGGACGGCGAGCCGCAGTCCGCCCTCGTCGAGCGGGGCGCGGTCGAGCGGTTCGCCGCCGCCATCGGCGACGCCAACCCCGCGTACCCGGACGTCGCGCCGCCCACGTTCCTGCGAAGCGTCGGGCGCGCCATTCCGCCGTTGCCCGACGCCGAGACCGCGCCCCGCGCCCTGGACGGCGGCAGCGAGTGGACCTACGGCGAGCCCGCGCGGCCGGGCGACGTGATTACGTTCGTCACGCAAATGGAGTCGCTCGTCGAGCGCGAGGGGCGGATGGGGCCGATGCTCATCGCAACTTACCTGACGCGCTACACGAACCAGCGCGGGGAACTCGCCGCGACGCAGCGCAATACGGTGATTAGGATGCCCGCCTTATGAGCGATCAGACCTCCATTGACGACATGGCCGTCGGCGCGGAGATTCCGACGCTGACGAAGCGGCCCACGACGCGGCAACTCGCGATGTACGCCGGCGCGTCGGGCGACTTCTACGAGATCCACTACGACAAGGATTTCGCCAACGCGCAAGGACTCCCGGGCGTCATCCTGCACGGCGCGCTGAAGAGCGCCTTCCTCGGCCAGTTGATGACCGACTGGGCGGGCCCGGAGGGACGGCTGCTCTCGCTCTCCGTCCGCTACCGCGAGATGGACGTTCCGGGCGATACGCTCGCCTGCCGGGGCGTCGTTAAGGAGAAGGACGAGGCGGCGGGAACGGCGCGCTGCGAAATTTGGATCGAGAACGGCGCCGGCGTCCGCACAACCACCGGCGAGGCCGTCGTCGCGCTCCCATCCCGCTCGTAGCGACTTGACCGGACGGGGCGCCGCGCTGCGGGCATCAATTCGCCTCATCCAAGATCAACTTGCCTCGTCCAAGATCAAGAAACGCGGGGTTGCGCCGCATCCTGCGAATCCGGACGGTGAACTCAGCGCCCGTAGTCGTCCTGCAGGCGCACGACGTCGTCCAACTCCGTCGTGCTGACCTCCAGGATGACGGCGTCTTCCTCGGAGACGCCTGCGATGCGGTGTATCACGCCCGGCTCGATGACGTAGGGGGCGCCGGGCGCCATCGGAATGTTCGCCGGGCCGCCGTCGCCGGAGAGCGTGAGCGACGCCTCGCCGCTCAGCAGCATCAGCGTCTCGCGCTTGCGCTCGTGATACTGCAGGCTGAGGCGGTGGCCGCGCCGCACGCGCAAATGCTTGATGCAATAGGCGCCGCAGAGGTCAACGATGAACTCGCTGCCCCACGGCTTCTCTATGGTCTCGCCTGCTCGCACGACGGCCAATTCTACCGCTTTCGCCCGCCGCGCGGCAGCCGGCGCGCTTGTCAATACACAGGGAAGCAGCCGGGGGGCGCAAGGCCGCCTCTATACGATGCGCTGTGCCGTCCGCGTCAGCGGGCGAGATTCCCGCCTGCGCGGGAACGACGGGACATGGGGGGGCGCTGCGCGCCGACTGGATCCCGCCTGCGCGGGAATGACGATAGGGGGGGCAGGAACGACGGGGCAGAGAGCGCGGGAAAAACGGGGGCAGGCTAAGGGCGCGAGGGTTGCGGTTTCGGGGAGAGGGCGAGGAGGACGAGGCCGACGGCGAGGCCGCCTGCGGCGGCGAGCCATCCGGCGCTGAATCCGGCGTAGTCGAAGAGCATTCCGAGCGCAGGCGCGCCGAGTCCGGTCATCAGGAGCGTGAGCGGAGTCGCCGCGCCGCGCACCGCGCCGATGTGGTCGCGTCCGTAGTAGGCGGGCCAGATGTGCGTTTGCATCAGCATTCCCATGCCGAGTCCGAGTCCGGCGAGGACGGCGCCCGCGAATCCGTGCCATGCGGCGCTTGCGCCCGCGGCGACGATCATCGCGGCTGCGACGCACGAGAATCCGGCCATCGCGACGTAGCGGGGCTGCAGGCGGTCTATCCAAGGGCCGACGGCCATTGCGGCGGCGACCTGCGTGAAGGCTTGCGTGGAGAAGGCGACGGCGGCGATTCCGGGGGCGACGCCGAGCGAGAGCAGGAAGGCGACCCAGAAGACGCCGATGGTTCCCATCGCGGCCATGAGCAGCCCATAGGCGGCGCTGACGCGCCAGAACGTCCCTGTCCGCATCGCCTCGCGGACGGTCCATGAGCGTTCCGGCGGGCGCTGCGGCCTGCCTGCGGAGCCGGTTGGGCCGGAGTCGCCGTCAGGGAGGAGGCCAATGTCTTCGGGGCGGTTGCGAATGAGAATGAGGGAGAGCGCGGCGATCGTGAGCCCGCCTGCGGCGCCGAGCACGACCCAAGAGGCGCGCCAGCCGACGGCGTCGACGAGGAGTTGCGTGAGCGGGCTTGCGACGCCGATGCCGAAGGGGACGCCGGGGAAGAAGAGCGACATCGCGCGTCCGCGTTTGCGGATGAACCACTTGGCGATGGGGATGGTGAGGTAGAGGGTGCTGCTGCCCCAGAAGCCGGAGAGCCCGGCGAAGAGCGTGAGGCCGATCATTTGCCATCCGGCGTCGACGAGGCTCATCGCCGCCGCGCTTCCGCCGAAGAGAACGCCTGCGACGGCGAGGGGGACGCGGGAGCCCCGTTGGTCGATCAGCCGTCCGATGAGAGGGCCGGAGACGGCGAAGCCGAGCAGCCTGGCGGAGAGCGCCCATCCGAAAGCGCTGTTGCCGACGCCCAAGTCCTCGCTCATCGGCGCGACGAAGATGCCGAAGTTGCCGATGCCCATAAACGTGCTGACGCCGCCGGCGAAGCCAAGCGCGGCGACGATGATCCATCCGTAGAAGGGGCGGGGGAAGCGGCGTCCGCCGGTTCCGGGCGGTTGCGCCACGAAACTAGGCGCTCTCTTCGTCGCTGGGGCCGGTGAGTTTGCCGAGGAACTCTTCGACGGAAGGGGGGAGGGGCGGGAGGTCTTTGGGCTCGGGGCGGGACGCGGCGCGGCGGGAACTCCGCCGGTCGTATTCGGACTCGAGGCGCTCCACGAGCGACTTGACTTGCGGGTTGCGCTGCATTTCGGCGGTGACGCGGGCGTATTGCTGCGTGTCGCGGCGGCTGGCGGCGTACTCGCTGGGGAAGGCGTAGATTTCGCAGAGGGCTTGCAGCATCTTGGCGCGGCCTGCGAAGTCCGCCTCGAGTTCCACGTAGTGGGGGAGGCGGCACATCAGCATCATATTCTCGACGCCGCGCTCGCTGAGCCGGTCGCCGACGAGGTTCATTATGGAGGTGGGGCCTTGGTAAGGGCGGCGGCGGTTGCCGTCGATGCCGGGCACGCCGTCGAGCGGCTCGCCGTTGAGGGTGCCCATCAGGAGGAGGGGGCGCGTGTGGGGCACGGCGTCGTACATTGCGCCGATGCGGCAGAAGCGTTTGACGCCGAGCTGAGCGATGACCTCGACGACGGAGTCGACGTACTCCTCGGCGTTGGCGTGGGGCTCCAGCATATGGAGGAAGATGAAGTCGTGGCGCCCCTGGCCGACGGCCCAGCGCACGTCGGCGTTGGGGATCCGCATTTTGCGGGCGCCATCCTCCATATAGACGACGGGGCGGTAGCGAGTGAAGTCGAAGTGCTTCCCCGGGGTGACGAGCCCGCCGAGGTCGTCGGCGCGCATATAGCGCTCGAGGCGCTCGATGCTGAGCGAGCCGACGCTCCCTGCGTCTATCCACGGCGTGAGGGACGCGATGACGTGGGGTTCGCGGAGGGCGGGCAGCGGCTCTTTGATTTCGAATTCGCCGATTCGCATATCCTAATGGTGCGCTTAGCGGGCGGGATTCGCAACCCCGCGCCGCCTCATTTGCCCGCGCAAAGCGGGGATTGCGCTCAGATTGCCTCTCTCGGCGGGCGATTTTTGCAATTTCCTGCAAAGCGCGCGCGGCTTCGAACCCTTGCCCGTTCCGCCGCCGCCCGCTACGATTCACGCGCAGGAACGGACGCCCCCCGGGCGGCGAGGAGCCATTGAATGGGCAACCCGAGAGCGGATTTCATCCCCATCACGCAGCGGCCCCGTCTGGAGTTGCCGCGCGGCGCGCGCGTGGCGGCGATGCTGGTGATGAACGTGGAGCAGAACGAGTTCGACCAGTTCGTCGGGCGTCCGCTGAACCCGCAGCCGCCGGGCCGCGAGCGCCTGCCGGACGTGCCGAACTTCTCGTGGTTCGAGTACGGCCTGCGCGTTGGGTTCTGGCGGATGCTCGCCGCCTGCCGCCGGATGGACATGCCGGTGACGATGGCGCTCAACGGTTCCGTCTGCGATTCCTATCCGCAAGTCGCGCGCGCGGCCGTGGACGCGGGATGGGACGTCGTGGGGCACGGCTACCACCAGCGCCCGCTGCCCGCCGAGGATGACGAGCGCGCCGCGATACGCCGCGCGCTGGACGCCATCGAAGCGTTCACCGGCTCGCGTCCGAAGGGATGGCTGGGCCCCGCGCTCGCCGAGACCGCCGACACCCCGGAGTTGCTGGTGGACGAGGGCGTCGAGTTCGTGCTGGACTGGGTGAACGACGACCAACCCTACGAATTGAACGTCGCCAACGGCAGGCTGCTCTCCATTCCGTACTCCAACGAACTGAACGACATCGGCGTCTACGTGCGGCAAGGCCAGCCTGGGCGGGCGCTCCTCGACCGCGTGGAGGACCACTTGGACACGCTCATCGGCGACGACCCGGAGACGGCCCGGGTCATGGCGGTTGGCCTGCACCCGTTCGTGATGGGGCAACCGCACCGCTTTCCTTACTTCGTCAAGATTCTGGAGTTGATCAAAAACACGCCGGGGGCGATTCCGATGACGGCGTCCGATATTTGCCGCTGGAGCCGCGAGCAGACGGGCGCGGCGGACGATTAGCCTGCGTCCGCCGCGGCGCGGAGGGCGGCGACGGCTTCGGCGACGCTCACGCGGTCGTTGTAGACGGCGGAGCCCGCGACGATGACGCTCGCGCCCGCGCCCGCAACGCGCCCCGCGTTCTCCGGCTTGACGCCGCCGTCCACCTCCAACTCCACGGCGAGGCCGAGCCGGTCGATGGCGGCGCGCAGCCGATCGATCTTGGGCAGCGCGCTTTGGATGAATTGCTGGCCGCCGAAGCCGGGGTTGACGGACATCACGAGCGCGAGGTCGAGGTCGGGCAGAATTTCGGCGAGCGCGGCGTCCGGCGTGGCGGGATTGATCGCGGCGCCCGCTGACGCGCCCAGTTCCTTGATCTGATGAACGGCGCGATGGAGATGCGGCGCCGCTTCCTGATGCACGGTGATCCTGTCCGCCCCCGCCGAAACGAAATCGGGGATGAGGCGCTCCGCCTCCACGACCATCAGGTGAACGTCGAGCGGGAGGCTCGTGTGGGCGCGGACGGCGTCCACGACGATGGGGCCGATGGTGAGGTTCGGCACGAAGCGCCCGTCCATCACGTCCACGTGGATGTAGTCGGCGCCCGCCTGCTCCGTCTCGCGGACGACCTCGCCGAGGCGCGCGAAGTCCGCCGAGAGGATGGACGGGGCGATCTTGACGCGGCGCGCCTCAGCCACCGGCGGCCTCCAGCCGCGCCTTCGCCTGGGCGAGCGCCTCGCGGACGCGGACGGGCGCCGCGCCGCCGGGAACGTCTCGGGCGGCGGCGCTCGCCTCGGCGGTGATGCGCCGCGCGTCCTCGTCGAACTCGGGGCGCAGGGCGCGCATCTCCTCCAGCGGCAACGCCATGAGGGGGACGCCGCGCTCCGCCGCGATTTCGCAGAGCGCGCTCACCGCCGCGTGCGCCTCGCGGAACGGCGCGCCCTTGCCGACGAGGTAGTCGGCGAGGTCGGTCGCCAGCAGCGCGCTGTCCTCCGCTGCCTCGCGCATACGCTCCGCGTTCACCGCGCAGCCGCCGAGCATTCCGCGCATCGCCTCCAGCGTCGCCTCCAGCGTGTCGACGGCGTCGAAGAGCCCCTCCTTGTCCTCTTGCAAGTCGCGGTTGTACGCGAGGGGCAATCCCTTGAGCGTCGTGAGCAGGCCGATCAGGCTGCCGTAGACGCGCCCCGTCTTGCCGCGCGCAATCTCCGCGAAGTCCGGGTTGCGCTTCTGCGGCATTATGGACGAGCCCGTCACCCACTGGCGTCCAAGTTGGATGAAGCCGAATTCCTGCGACGACCAGAGCACGATCTCCTCGGCGAGGCGGGAGCAGTGCATCATCGCGGCGGCGGCGGCGGCGAGATATTCGACGGCGTAGTCGCGGTCGGACACCGCGTCCATCGAGTTGGCGGTCAGGGCGTCGAAGCCGAGTTCGCGCGCCGCCCACTCGCGGTCGATGGGGTAGGGAACGCCGGCGAGCGCGCCCGATCCGAGGGGCAGGACGTTGACGCGCTTGCGGGCGTCGGCGAAGCGGGCGGCGTCGCGGTCGAACATTTCGAAGTAGGCGAGCAGGTGGTGGGCGAAAGGCACAGGCTGAGCGCGCTGCAGATGCGTGTAGCCCGGCATTATCGCGCCCTGTTCGCGCTCCGCGAGGGCGAGCAGCGCGCCTTGCAGCGCCCGCAGCGAGCGGACGGCGCGGTCCGCCGCGTCGCGGACATAGAGGCGGGTGGCCGTGGCCACCTGATCGTTGCGGGAGCGGGCGGTGTGGAGGCGCGCGGCGGGCTCGCCGATCAGTTCGCGCAGGCGCGCCTCTATGTTCATATGCAGGTCTTCGTGCTCCTCGCGCCAGGGAAACGAGCCGTCTTCGATCTCGCGGCGGACGTCCTCCAGCCCGCGCGCGATGGCGTCGGCGTCGGCCTGCGGGATGATCCCTTGACGCGCGAGCATCCGCGCATGGACTGCGGAGCCCGCGAGGTCGTAGGCGTAGAGGCGGCGGTCGTAGCCCACGGAGACGGTGTAGCGCGAGGCCGCCTCGAAGTGATGGGTGGCGTAGCCGGTCATTGCGCGTCTATTGTACGCGAACCTCTTGCGGGGGAACGATGGCCGCCCGCCGGTCGCGGAAGAAGTAGACGAGGGCGAAATACACGAGGAGCAGCGCGAGTTCGGCCCCGGCTTGGTAGACGAAGGCTATGCCTCCCGTGATCAATCCGGCGAAAGGCGCATACGCTTGCAGCGCCGAGTCGTCCCCGCCGCTCAGCAGCAAGGCGATGACGGACCGCGCCCAGCCGCTCAGTAATACCGCGGCGACTAGCGCTGCGACTGCGTTTCTCCGGAACACGGCGTCTCGCCGGTCGAAGTTCCCAAGCAGCCACGCCTTGGCGAGCGCAAGAAATACGACGATGACGGCTCCCGCCGCCAACACGAGCGCCAACGCGAGCGCGGCATCCGGGCTCCCGCGCGAGCCCAGGGGCGCGGCGAACGATGCGAAGGCGACGAGGAAAAATGCATGAGGCAGGCTGAGCCGCGACGCCTGGCGCCCGAACCAGAGCAGGACGCCGATTTCTATGGGCGCAGCCGCTAGGTAAACGAGAAGCCTTTCGCCGGTGGAGAGGAACGCCGAAGATTCGTCTCCGGAAGAAGCGAAATCCACTAGGAACGCAACGCTCTGAACGGCCGCCGCCAAGACCTCCGCCGCTATCAGGTAGCCCCAGAGGAGAGCGAGGAATTCGCGCCCCAAGCCCCGGACGCGCGGATAGGAGAGCGCCAAGAGAAGAATGACGGAGACCGTGGCTCCAATGTCCGCAACGTAAAAGGACGCGTTCGAATCGCTGAAGCGGAAAACGCCAAAGGCCAAGACGCCCGTCAGAATTCGCGTCGCCTGCGCGATGGCGGGAATGCCCGCCAGCAGCCACAACTCCCAGCGGTAGGTTGCGATGAGGCGCGGCATCAGGCGCATTCTCTCACGCGCCGCCGGGCGGCGCAGCATCGCGGACAGATATGGCCGCCCGCCGGTCGCGGACGAAGTAGACGAGGGCGACCGTTGCGCCCCACCCAACGATGACGGCGGCCTCGAGCGGCGCGTCTTGGGCAAACGCCCCGTTGCTTCGCGCCGCGAGAATGACGGCTCCAGCGATCCCAACCGCCGCCCTTATTCCGAAAAGCGCCGCCGCCGCGCGCTTGCGGAACGCCGCGCCCCGCCGGTCGAAGTTCCCGAGCATCCAGACGGCGGCAAGGGTTGCGCTGATGGAGAGGGCATGCAATGCTCCGATGGTCGCTGCGAATGCGAGGACGCGCAACGGCGTTTCGGCGTCGCTTTGGAACGCAACCGGCTCGAAAAGACGAGCGAACGGGAAGGAGATGACGAGCGCGACGATGAAGAATGCGTGAGCGAGGCTGACCCGGGACGCGCGGCGGGCGAACCACAGAGCGAGAAGCATCGTCAAGCATTCGCTGATGAAGAAGAAGCCGGGGATTCTGTCGAAGAAGATGAATAGGGATGGCCTGTCTAGCGCGGCGGTGAACACAAGATGGATGAGCACGGCTGCGAACACCGCAACCCAAACCGGCCTCGTGAAACCGAGGCGCAATCGCCAAGCATACAAGGAGCCGCTCACCAGAAAAGCCGCCGTCACGTAGAGATTGGGGATACTGAACTGAGGCGCAAGTTGGTGCGCGACGATTGCGGACTCGGCGGCGGCGGCGGCGAGCATCAACCCGCATACGAGTCCGAGGAAGCCGCCTTGCGCGCGCCGGACGTAGCCGTACAGGACGGATAGAAGTATCGCCGTCGTCAACGGCTCAATGAGACGCGCGGCAAAGAAGGTATACTCGAAACCCAGCAATTCGGCTAGATAAGGAAATGCAAGGAAGTAACCTAGCGACGCCAATCCGGCGGTGAAGGGAACGGCGGCGAGAAGCGCGAACTCCAAGCCGTATCCCAAGCGGCGCAACCTGAAGTAGAGGGCGCCCATCAGAACTGCGCGCAGCCCCAGGAGGGCGACGACGCCAGCCGTCGCATCCGTCGGAACGCCCGAAACGGACAAGACCGTCCGTGTAGCAGCATACGTCCCGACGAGACCGACGACGATCAGCAGTTCCCAGCGGTAGGTTGCGATGAGGCGCAGCATCAGGCGCATTCTCTCACGCGCCGCCGGGCGGCGCAGCATCGCGGACAGATATGGCGGGCCGCCGGTCGCGGAGGAGGTAGACGAGGGCGATCGTTGCGCCCCAACCAACGATGACGAGGGCCTCGAGCGGCGCGTCTTGGGCAAACGCCCCGTTGCTTCGCACCGCGAGAATGACGATTTCGGCGATCACAAACGCCGCCTTTATTCCGAAAAGCGCCGCCGCCGCGCGCTTGCGGAACGCCGCGCCCCGGTGGTCGAAGTTCCCGAGCATCCAGACGGCGGCAAGGGTTTCGCTGATCCAGAGGGCAGATGACGCTCCGCTGGCCGCTGCGGATGCGAGGAACGCAACCAACTCGAAAAGACGAGCGAAGGGGAAGGAGATGACGAGCGCGACGATGAAGAACGCATGAGCGAGGCTGATCCGGGATGCGCGGCGGGCGAACCACAGAACGAGAAGCATCGTCAAGAATTCGGTGATGAAGAAGGAGCCGGGGCTGCTGTGGACGAAGAATGCGGATGGCCTGTCTAGCGCGGCGGCGACCACAAGATGGATGAGCACGGCTGCGAACGCCGCCGCCCAAACCGGCCTCGTGAAACCGAATCGCAATCGCCAAGCATACAAGGAGCCGCCCAACAGAAAAGCCGCCGTTACATAGAGATTGGGGATCCCGAACTCAGGCGCCAGTTGGTGCGCGACGATTGCGGACTCGGCGGCGGCGACGGCGAGCATCAACCCGCATACGAGTCCGAGGAAGCCGCCTTGCGCGCGCCGGACGTAGCCGTACAGGACGGATAGCAGCGCCGCTGTCGTCAACGGCGCGACGAGAGGCCCGGCGAAGAAGAGAGACCATTCGGCTAGATAAGAAAATGCAAGGAAGTAACCTAGCGACGCTAATCCGGCGGTGAAGGGAACGGCGGCGAGAAGCGCGAACTCCAAGCCGTACCCCAAGCGGCGCAACCTGAGGTAGAGAGCGCCCATCAGAACTGCGCGCAGCCCCAGGAGGGCAACGACGCCAGCCGTCGCATCCGTCGGGTCGCGCGAAACGGACAAGGCCGTCCGTGTAGCAGCATACGTCCCGACGAGACCGACGACGATCAGCAGTTCCCAGCGGTAGGTTGCGATGAGGCGCAGCATAGGGCGCATTCTCTCACGCGCCGCCGGGCGGCGCAGCATCGCGGACAGATATGGCCGCCCGCCGCTCGCGGATGAAGTAGACGAGGGCAATTGTTGCGCCCCAACCAATGATGACGACGGCCGCGCGCGCGTCTAGGGCAAACGCTACGTTGCTTCGCGCCGCGAACATGACGGCTCCGGCGATCCCAAACGCCGCCCTTATTCCGAAAAGCGCCACCGCCGCGCGCTTGCGGAACGCCGCGTCCCGGCGGTCGAAGTTCCTGAGCATCCAGACGGCGGCAAGGGTTGCGCTGATCCCGAGGGCACCCAATACCCTGCTGGCCGCTGGGGATGCGAGGACGCGCAACGGCGTTTCGGCGTCGCTTTGGAACGCAACAATCTCGAAAAGACCAACGAACGGGAAGGAGAAAATGAGCGCGACGATGAAGAATGCGTGAGCGAGGCTGACCCGGGACGCGCGGCGGGCGAACCACAGAGCCAGAAGCATCGTTGAGAATTCGATGATGAAGGCGCCAGGGGTTCTGTAGAAGAAGAGGAATAGGGATGCCCTGTCTAGCGCGGCGGTGAACACGAGATGGACGAGCACGGCTGCGAACGCCGCCGCCCAAACCGGCCTCGTGAAACCGAGTCGCAATCGCCAAGCATACAAGGCGCCGCCGAACAGAAAAGCCGCCGTTACATAGAGATTGGGGATCATGAACGAAGGCGCAATTTCGTGCGCGACGATTGCGGATTCGGCGGCGGCGGCGGCGAGCATCAACCCGCATACGAGTCCGAGGAAGCCGCCTTGCGTGCGCCGGACGTAGCCGTACAAGACGGATAGGAGTATCGCCGTCGTCAACGGCTCAATGAGAGGCCTGAGGAAAAGGAGAGAGATTGGATTCTCGGAACCCAGCAATTCGACAGGAAATGCAAGGAGATAACCTAGCGACGCCAATCCGGCGGTGAAGGGAACGGCGGCGAGGAGCGCGAACTCCAAGCCGTATCCCAAGCGGCGCAACCTGAAGTAGAGGGCGCCCATCAGAACTGCGCGCAGCCCCATGAGGGCGACGACGCCAGCCGTCGCATCCGCCAACTCCTTCAGCGAAACGGACAAGGCCGCCTGTATAGCAGCATACGACCCGACGAGACCGACGATGATCAGCAGTTCCCAGCGGTAGGTTGCGATGAGGCGCGGCATCGTTAGGCGTTCTCCGTATGAGGGGCGCCGAACATCTTACACTACCCGCGCAGCGAGACGCCGAGGCGCCGCTCCAGCGCGGTTACGCCGTGCGAGGGGTCTTCCTCGCCGAGCCCCGCGTCCACGACGGCGCGCCAGAACCGGCGCGACTCCGCGAACACGGGCAAGGCGAGGCCGAACTCGTCCGCCATCTCCTGCGCCGTATCCTGATCGTGCATCGTGAGCCACGCGGAGCCGTCCTTGCCGAACTCGCCGCTGAGGATGCGGGGGGCGTTCCGCTCCCACGCGCGGCTCGCCCCGGAGGCCGTTCGGACGACGGCGAAGAGCCGCTCCAAGTCGAGGCCGGCCTGGGACGCGAGGATGAGCGCCTCCATCGCAACCGCGAGGTTCGCGGCCATCAGCACGTTGTTGACGACTTTCGCCGCCGCGCCGGAGCCCGATTCGCCCATCAACTCAATTGTCTTGCCCATCGCCTCGAGGTTGGGGCGGACGGCGGCGAACGCCTCGGGGTCGCCGCCGCACATAATGGTGAGTTCGCCGCGCTCGGCGACGGGGCCGGATCCGGAGACGGGGGCGTCGAGGTAGGCCGCGCCGCGCTCGCGGGCGGTCGCCGCGAACTCGCGGGCGGCGTCCGGGTGGATGGTGGTGTGGTCAACGATGATCAGCCCCTCGCGGGCGCGCTCGAGCACGCCGCCGGGCCCGGCGATTACTTCCCGCGCGACGCCGGTGTGGGGCAGGCAGGTGTGCACGGCGTCGAGTTCCGCGCCCATCGCCGCGAACGACTCGCCCGCCGCCGCGCCCATCGCAACGAGTTCCCGAACCTTGCCCTGGCTGCGGTTCTGAACGGCGACGTCGAATCCCTTGCGAACGAGATTCTCGGCCATTGGCCTCCCCATCCGTCCCAAGCCGATCCATCCGATACGCATTGCGCGCCCTCCTTGCGATTATTGCGCTCTCCCCCGTTGGCGGCTCCGCAACCGGATGGCCGATTTCAAGGCGAGGCAGGCGCGTCAGTTGGACTCCCTATGTTCGAGTCTCCTTGCGGGGTCCGAGGTTATATGTTAGGGTCGCATCATATCATTATCATAAGGAGACGGTATGTACTTGACGTACTTTGACGACACTGGCGGCACTGGCCAGAACTACTCCGACCCGCAGCAGCGGGTTCAGGGGATATGCTCTGTATCCATAGATGAGGCCATATGGAGATCCGTCGAACAAGACTGCCGTTCGGTGGTGGCCAAGCGCTTCCCCAACGAAACCGGAGAGTACCTCATCTCAGGTTCTTTCGAGTTGCACGCTGGGGACATCTATCAGGGAACGCGCGCGTTCAGAGGCATGGGTTTCTCGGAACGCTTGGAAGTCTTGCTCGACATCGCCAGCGTTATTGTTCGCCATCGGCTTCCTATAGCAGGGATTTACATTGAGAAGGCGCGGGCGCCAAGCATCATTGATCTCTACTCGCAGAAGGCGATGCCTAGCGTCGCCATTGATGACGTCCTATTGACGCGCCTATACTTGGACTTGAATCTTATTGCATCGAGAAGCGCAGGTTCAAAACACGCCATACTCATTGGAGATCGCGCTTCTATACCGCCCAAGAGCATAGACAGGTGGATAAGACACTTCAATTTCATGGTTGCGGTTCCGCCAATTGACCCGTTCTCAGGGCGGCAACTCACGCACATCCTAGGCTCCTTGCAATTTGAGGATTCGCATCGGTCGTTCGGCATCCAACTTGCTGACGCCGCAGCGTATCTCATTCGACGCCGTATTAGTCACCCTGACAAGCCCAACCCAGCCACTGAGCATTTATTCAAGGGTCTCGATATCCAATTGGAACAGGTAGAGACGGATGGGATGTGGCGCGCCTATGGGGGCTGGGGCTTGGACGGGATTCAAGAAAGTGGCGGCCGAGCCGCCCCGTAGGGCGAAGGGGTCGCTGATGGAGCGGCCCGCTCCCGGTCGCCGCCTCCTATACTAGGCGAATGCATAGGCAAAAGTCAAGACCTTGCGTTTTGTTCACTGCGCTCGCGCAAGCCTTCTGGCGGAGATTCTCGGCCATTGGCCTGCCCATCCGCCCCAAGCCGATCCATCCGATACGCATTGCGCGCCCCTCCTGTTGTTTTCGCGTCCACTCAAAGCGCTATGGCGACCGCGCCCGCCGCGGCGAGCGCCATCCCCAGCAGCACGAGCGGGTTGAACGATTCGGTTTCGCGGTTGAGCGTAAAGGCGAACGCAAGGCCGAAAAACGTCATCGTCTCCGTGAGCGGCGCGACGACCGCGGCGTCCGCCGATTCGAGCGCGGCGAACCGGAAGACTTGCGCCAGCGTCATAATCGCCGTGACGAGGAGAAAGAGTTTCGCCGCCGAGCGGTCTATCTCGCGCAGGCCGCGCGCCCGCCCCGGCAGGCCGAGCGAGGCGGCGAGCACGAGCGCCGCCGCCCCATGCGCGACGAGCGCCCCCAAAAGCGTGAGGCCGGAGTCGGCGAGCGTCCAGCGCAAGAGGAACGTGGAGCCGCCGTAGGTTACGGCGGCGGAGAGGCCGAAGACGACGCCCCGCGTGATTTGCAGCGCGCCGAGTTTGACGGTGGGCGGACGCGCGAACGCGATGAGCGGCGCGGCGATGAGCAGCGCAATGCCCGCGCCCCGCAGCGGCCCGACTTGCTCGCCGAGCAGCGTCACGCCCAGCGCCGCGCCGAACAACGCGGAGAGAACGCGCATCGGCGCGGTGAGGTTCGCTCCCACGGCCTGAATCGCCAGGAACTGCGAGAAGCGTCCGCCGAGGAAGTTGAGAACGCCCCCGGCGGCGAGCGCGGCGTAGTCGAGGCGCGTGAACTCTCCGGCGCGGGCGATCTGGCCTGAGAAGAGCGCGAGCAGCGCGAACACGGGCACGGAGAGCAGAATGGAGATGACGATGCCGTTGTAGGCGGAGGCGCGGAGCACGCCCCGGCGCACGACGGCGGTGTTGAGGCCGAGCATCGCGGCCCCGGCGAGCGCGAGGAGCGCGCCGCTCACCTCCGCTGCGCTTCCCCGCCCTGCGCTTGCGCCTGCGTCCGCGCGGGCAGGCCGAACACCTTGATGAACCCCGCCGACGCTTGGTGATCGAAAGCGTCGCCCGCGTCGTAGGTGGCGAGGTCGTGGCGGTAGAGCGACTCGGCGCTCTCGCGCCCCGTCACCGTCGCCGCGCCCTTGTGCAGACGGACGCGGACGGTGCCGCTGACCCGCCGCGTCACGCTGTCGACGTAGGCGTCGAGGTCGCGGCGGTGCGCGGTGAACCACAGCCCGTTGTAGACGAGGTCGGCGTACTCTTGCGCCAGCCGCTCCTTGAAGCGCGCCTGCTCCTTTGCGAGGCACATCTGCTCGAGCGCGCGGCGCGCCAGATGCAGCGTGACGGCGGCGGGCGCCTCGTAGACCTCCCGCGACTTGATGCCGACGAGCCGGTTCTCCACGTGGTCTATGCGCCCCACGCCGTGCTCGCCCGCCGCCGCGTTGAGGGTTTCGATCAGCGCGGGGCCGTCCATCTCTTGGCCGTCCAGCGCGACGGGAACGCCTTGCGCGAAGCGAATCTCCACGCAGCGCGGCGCGTCGGGCGCGGCGTCCGCCGAAACCGTCCAGCCGAACGCCTCTTCCGGCGGCTCCGCCCACGGGTCTTCCAAGTCGCCGGCCTCGATGCTGCGCCCCCAGAGGTTTTCGTCCACCGAGTAGGAACTGCGCTTGTTGAGGTCTATCGGGACGCCGCGCTCTTTCGCGTAGGCGATTTCGTCGTCGCGCGTCATGCCCCACTCGCGCGCGGGCGCGACGACCTTGACGCTCGGGGCGAGCGCCGCCGCGCTCACGTCGAACCGCACCTGATCGTTGCCTTTGCCCGTGCAGCCGTGCGCGATGGCGAACGCGCCCTCTTCCTGCGCGATTCGGACGAGCCGCTCGGCGATGAGCGGCCTGCCGAGCGCCGTGGCGAGCGGATAGACGCCCTCGTAGAGCGCGCCCGCCCGCAGAGCGGGCCAGACGTACTCGCGGACGAACTCCTCCCGCGCGTCCACCACGTCGGCGCGGACGGCGCCGATCTCGAGGGCGCGGCGGCGCGCGGCCTCCAGGTCAACCGCGCCGCCGAGGTCCATCGTGAGCGTGGCGACGTCCGCCCCGTAGCGCTCCTGAAGCCAGCGGATGGCGACGGAGGTGTCCAGCCCTCCGCTGTAGGCGAGAACGATCGTATCGGTCATAGGGCGGCAATCCTCCGCTGCGTTCGCGTGTCGCTTATCCGGCGGTCGCTTTGACGAACGCCGCGTCCAATTTTTCGATGCACTCGTCCACGTCCGCCTCGCTAATGATGAGCGGCGGCATAAAGCGGATCGCGCGCGGGAGCACGGGGTTGAGCAAAACGCCTTCCGCGTTCGCCGCGCTGACGACCTCCCGGGCGATGGGCTCCTCGAACAGGAGCGCCTGCAGCAGCCCGGTTCCCCGCGCCCCGACGGTCACCGGCGCGCGCTCGGCCGCGAACGATTCGAGCCGCGACCGCAGATACGCTCCGACCCGCGCCGCATTGCCCGGGACGTCCTCGTCCAGCATGCAGCGCAGCGTCGCGGCGGCGGCGGCGGTGGCGAGCACGTTGCCGCCGAAGGTGCTGCCGTGATCGCCGGGCTCCAGAACGTTGCAGCGCTCCTTGCACAGAAACGCGCCCACCGGCACGCCGTTGCCCAGCCCCTTGGCGATGGTCATTACGTCCGGCTCCACGCCCGACTGCTCGTAGCCCCAGAGCGTTCCGAGCCGCCCCATCCCCGTCTGCACCTCGTCGAAGATCAGCAGCAGGCCTTGCTCGTCGCACCACTCGCGGAGCCCTTTCAGATAGCCCTCCGTCGGAACGTTGACGCCGCCCTCGCCCTGCAGAACCTCCACCATCACCGCGCACGTGTCGTCCGTCGTCGCGTCGCGGACGGCGTCGAGGTCGTCGTAAGGAACGTTCGTGAAGCCGGAGGCGAGCGGAAGCCATGCCTCCTGGTACGCGGGCTGGCCGGTGGCCGCGATCATCGCCGTCGTCCGCCCGTGGAACGAGTTGAGCGCCGTGATGATTCCTTGCGCGCCGTTGCGGTGGAGCCTGCCGTGCTTGCGGGCGAGTTTCACCGCGCCCTCATTCGCCTCCGTTCCGCTGTTGGCGAAGAACGCCTTGTCCATGCAGGAATTCTCCACGAGCAGCCGCGCCAGTTCCAGTTGCGGCGTGGTGTAGTAGAGGTTGGACATCTGCAGGAGCGTCCGCGCCTGCGCGCTCACGGCGTCCGCGACGGCGGGATGGGCGTGCCCCAGATTCGCCACTGCGAGCCCGGCGGTGAAGTCCAAATACTCCTTGCCGTCCACGTCCCAGACGCGGGCGCCCTCGCCCCGCTCCACCACGATGGGCTGGCGGTTGAACGTATGCATATAGTAGGCGGACTCCTCGGCCATCCAGTCGGTTGCCGTCATTGATCCTGATCTCCTGCCGCTCCGCGAATTCCCTAGCGGCGGGCGCGCCGCCTGAAGATTCTACCCTAATCGGGCGAACGCCTATGACAGACGGCCATTGCGCCGAACGGCGCGCTTCCCTATCGTTGACGGCGGCGCTGGCGCAATGGATCAGGCGATTGACGAGGATGCCTAAGCCTACCCGCCGACGCGGGCGGCGTGATAAAGTAAGCGCGGGCGGCGCGCCGGACGGCGCCGCCGCGCCCTATCGCGCATAACGCAGGCGCATCAGCGCAGGGAGGCAAAGGCGCATGTATGACATGCTCGTCGTTGGGGGAGGGATTGCGGGGCTGCGCGCCGCTCTAGCGGCCAAAGCCGCCGGAGCGTCCGCCGCCTTGCTCGCGCAATCGCACCCCGCGCGCAGTTACTCCGTGACGGTGCAAGACGGGATCAACGCGCCGGAGAGCGCGGAGGGCCGCCGCGCGCTCGCGCAAGAGACGGCGGCGAAAGGCGCGGGGATCAGCCCCGCCGCCGTGGTGGAGAGCGTCTGCTACGACGCCGCGAACCTCGTCGTGGAACTCGACCGTTTCGGCGCGCCGTTCAACCGCAACGGCTCCGTGATCGCCCGGGCGCGCGTCTCCCCCGACGGCGCGCCGCGCGCCGCCTACGTCAACGACATCACCGGCCTCGCCCTCACGCAGACCCTGTACGAGCAGGCCGTCGGCGCGGGCATCCCCGTCTACGACGAATGGATCGCCGTTTCGCTCGTCGTGAACGACGGCCAATGCGAGGGCGTCGTCGCCTTGCAACTGGCGACCGGCCTCGTGCAAGCGTTCGACGCGAAAGCCGTCGTGCTCGCCGCAGGCGGAGCGCGCCGCGCCTACGAGCCGAGCACGGCGTCGCTGCACTGCAGCGGCTCCGGCGTCGCGCTGGCCTACCGCGCGGGCGCCGCGCTCGTGGATATGGAGTTCGCGCAGTACTGCCCCCTGACCCTGCAAGGAAGGCGCCTCGCCCTGTCGCCCCTGCTGCTCGGCGCGGGCGCGGCTATGGAGAACGGAAGCGTCCGGCTGAACGGCGCGGACAAAGCCGAGATCGAGTCCCGATTCCCCGACACGCTGCACCGCGTGAAAGCGCTGTCCGGCGTTGATTTGCTGCAGGATGCCGCGCCCGTGCAGCCCGCGATGCACCGGCTGCTCGGCGGAGTCGACGTGACCGCGCAAGGCGAGTCGTCCATCCCCGGGCTGTACGCCGCGGGCGAGTGCGCGGGCAACGGATTCCACGGCGCGGAGGGGCTGGACGGCAACTTCCTCCTCGTTTCGGTCGCGTCGGGCAAAAGCGCGGGCGCGGCCGCGGCGGCCTACGGGAACGCAAGCGGAGGCGCGGGCGGAGGCGCGCAGGCCGCGGAGGAGCGCGAAGCGGTCGAGGCCGCGCTGAGCCGGCCCGGCGGCGCCCCGGTCGCCGCGCTCCGCGAGGAACTCGCCTCGCTGATGCACGCGAACGCCGGCGCGAGCCGCAGTGCCGCAGGGCTGACGAGCGCGCTGCAGCGCATCTCAAGCATGCGGGCGGAGCGCGCGCAACTGGGCGCCGGCTCGGCCGCGAAAGACTACAACTTCGGGCTCGTCCAGTACATGGAACTGGGTTGGCTGCTGGACGCGGCGGAGGCGATGGCGGCGAGCGCGCTCAAACGCAAGGAGAGCCGGGGCGTCCATACCCGAACGGATTACCCGAAGCAAGACCCGGCGCAAGCCTCGCGCCTGCGGGTTACGATGAGCGCCGACGGCCCGAAAGTCGAGAAGCACCCCGCCGAGGCTTCCTGACGAGCCCTAACGGGCCGGGAACGCGGATTCGGCGGAGCAAGAGGAGAACGCGCAGATGCAAATCACGTTCAAGTTCCAGCGCGAGGGCACGCGAGCCAAGCCCGTCTACTCCGAATACGAGATGGACGTCGATCCGGAAACGTCCGTGTTCGACGCCCTCGTCGGCGTGCGGGAGACGCAGGACGGCTCCCTCGCGTTCCGCGGCAACTGCTCCGTCGGCTTCTGCGGCGACTGCACGCTCAGCGTCAACGGCGCGCAGAAGGCGACCTGCCTCGAAACCGTCGGCAAAACGCAGAAGGACGGCGTGATCGCCGTCCAGCCCATCCGCTACGCGCCGGTCGAGAAAGACGTGATGCACGACGTCCGCAAGTTCCTCTGGGACAAGGTCAACGTCTTCGCCAGAGGCGTCGTTCCGAACGGACACGGCCCCGTCGCCGACGAGGAATTGCGTCCGGTGCGGAAGGCGATGCGCTGCACGACCTGCGGCCTCTGCGACGAGGGCTGCACCGTGATCGACGTGAACCTCAATTTCCACGGGCCCGCCGCGCTCACGAAACTCTACCGGTTCGCGTTCGACCCCCGCGACGGCGTGACCGCCGAGCGGCTGCGCGAGGGCAGCGAAGTCAACGGCATCTGGGACTGCGTGCACTGCTGGGAGGCGACGGAGCATTGCCCGTTCGGGTTGGAGCCGACGCACCTGATTATGGAGACGCGCGACCGCGCCGTGGCGCACGGCGTGAAGTCGGGCTACGGCAACAAGTCCGCTCAGCGGCACTACGACTCGTTCGAGCAGTCCGTCGAAAAGAGCGGCTGGCTGGACGAGCGCGCGGTGGCCCTGGCGAGTTACGGCGGCCTCGTGCGCGGAGGCATTCGGATGCTGCCCGCAGGGCTGCGCGCGCTGCGGAAAGGCAAGGCGTCGCTCAAGCCCCACCACAAGCGTCCCGGCGCCAGGGAGATACGCAAGATCTTCGAGCGCTATCACCGCTCCACGGAGGCGCTGCGAAAGGAGAAGCAGGCATGACCCGGTTCGCCTTCTACCCCGGTTGCGTTTCCAAAGGCTTCTGCCCCGAACTCTACGAGTCGTTCGTGCGCGTCGCCGCCGAGTTCGGCATGGAGTTGGAGGAACTCGAGGACGTGGGATGCAGCGGCGCAGGCGTGCTCCCCGCCGAGTTGTCCGACCCGATCAACGCGCGCACCCTCGCCAAAGCCGAGGCGATGGGGCTGCCGCTCCTCACGATCTGCAGCACCTGCCAGGGCGTCATCGGGGGCAGCGCGCTCCGCCTGAGCGACCCCGCGCACCGGGAGCGCGTCAACCGCGAGCACCTCGCCGAAGAAGGGTTGGAGTACGCCGGAACGACCGACGTGAAGCACTTCCTCTGGGCGATGGTCGAAGACGTCGGGCTCGACGTGGTGCGCGGCAAAGTGAAGCGCCCGCTCGCCGGGCTCGGCTTCTCGCCGTTCTACGGCTGCTACCTCCGCCGCCCCATAGACGTGATTCAGCGGCCTGAGCGCAAGACGTACCTGGAGCAGGTCACCGAGGCGCTGGGCGGAACGAACGTGGACATCGCCGGCAAAGGCAAGTGCTGCGGATTCCCCACACTCACGATCAACGAAGAGAACTCGCTGGCGATGACCGCCAAGCACACTGGCGAGGCGGTGGACAAAGGCGCGGACGCGATGGTCGTCCCGTGCCCGCTCTGCCACCTGGAGATGGACGGCGAGCAGCGCGACGCGGCGAAAGCCGCCGGACGCAAGATCGACCTGCCCATTCTGCACGTGCCGCAAGTGGTCGGCCTCGCGCTCGGCATGGATCCGAAGGAACTGGGCCTCTCGCGGCACCTCGTCTCGACCAAGAAATTCGTGGCGCAGTTGCAGCCGGTGGGGGCGGGAGCGTAGAGCGGAAAGGCCGAAGAGAACGCGCCTCCTCGGCGACGAAGCATTCGCTCGCTTCGTCGCCGCGTAAGCGGCGCGAGGCTCCGTCCTCCCTGCCCTCGTTCCCTCCGCTCGCGTACAATGCCCCGTATGCTCGGCGCAGACCGCTTCTCCGTCCACAACACCCGCATACGCAGGCGAACCGTCAACGGCGCCCCCTTCGTCGAAAAGACGATACGCCCCAACACGCCGCTGCCCCTCTCCCCCGCCGAACTGATGCGCGAGATGGACGCTTACTGCGCGGCGTTGGCCGGCGCAGGCGTTCCGATGCCTTCCATAGCCGGCCAATGGGAGGACGGCGAGGGCATCGTCTACCTCTGCGAGGACGGCGGCCCGAACCTCGTCGAGCGCTACGCCGCCCCGGACCCGAGCGATCCCGAGCAAGCGGAGGCGCTTATGGGCGTCGCCGCGATCATCGGGAGTGCCGTCCAAGCCGGGCTGCCTATAGACCCCCACGTCAAGAACTTCGTCGGCGAAGGCGGGAAGTTGCAATACGTCGATTTCTCGCCGCCGCTCACGGACGCCTACGTCGAGGCGCGATGCGCCGCCGCGCAAGGCGAGGAGCGGCGAATTCTTGGCGAGAATTTTTCGTACTTCAGGCCGGAGTTCCTGCCCTACCATTTCGCGGGCGACTTCCTCAACGTCGATCCCACAGCGGAGCGGCTCTTTCCCGCCTTGCGCGCGCTGCTCACCGAGGCGGGACTCCTCGCCGACGTCTCTCCGGCGGATTTCGCCGCGCAGGCGCGCGCCATCCGCGCGCTGGAAGACCTCCGCCTCCGCGAAGGCGTCTACCTCATCTAGGCGGAGCCATCAACGCGGCGGAGGGCATCTTCTGGGGCGGCGCCGGACTCCTCTCATGGGGCGTCGCCGACTACCTTGCGCGGGCCGTCTCGCTGCGCGCCGGCAGCCTCAGCGCCGCCTTCCTCATCCAAACGCTCGGCCTCGCGCTGCCCCTCCCGTTCGTTCTCGCCGAGATCGCCGGAGGCGGCCTCGACGCCGACTGGGGAGCGGCGGCGCTCTGGGGCGCGCTGAGCGCGGGGTTCCTCAGCGCGGGCTACCTCTGCTACTACACCGGACTCCAACGCGGCGCCGTCTCCGTCGTAACGAGTTCAGCGTCGGCATGGCTCGCCGTGACGGTCGTCACGGCGGTTGCGCTCTTCGGCGAGCGCGTGTCGGCTTGGCAGGCGGCGCTCATGGCGGGCGCTCTCGCCGGAATCCTGATGCTCTCCGCGCAGCCGACCACCCGCGCCGGCGCCGGCGCCGGGCTGCCGTGGGGGCTCGGCGCGATGGCCGGACTCGGGCTCGCGCTCGCGTTCCTCGACCGCGTAACCGAGGCGTCGGAGCCGATGCTGGCCGTGCTCATCGTGCGCGCGCTTTCAGCGATTCCAACGTTCATCCTGATCCGCTCGCGCCGCGAAGCCGTCCGCTTGCCCGGCGGGCGGCGGGGCTGGACGCTGCTGCTCGCGGCCGCGGGACTGGACGCGGCCGGCTACGCCGCCTACAACCTCGGCGTGGACGCCGCGCCCGTCGCCCTGGTCGCCCCCATCGCGGCGGCGCACCCCGTCGTAACCGTCGCGCTGGCCGTCGCCGTCCTGCGCGAGCGTCCCCGCTCCTTGCAATGGGCGGGCGCAGGCGTGACCGTCGCGGCGGTCATCGGCCTCAGCGCGGTCACCGGCGTCTGAGGAACGGAGTAGAATCGCCCCGATTCCAACGCGACGGAGGCGTCGCCTCGCCTGCCGCTCCGCTCGCGCAGGCCAGGCGGCGAGCCCCGAATGGAGGCGCAGCGATGCTCGTTCTCGTAGTGAGTCTGAAAGTGAAGCCCGGACGCGCCGACGACTTCATCGCGGCGGCGCAGGCCGACGGCGAGGGGACGACGGCGAACGAGGAAGGCAATTTCCAGTTCTCCGTCGCCCGCGACCAAGCCGACCCCGACCGCTTCTTCCTGTTCGAGGTCTACCGGGACGAGGCGGCGCTGGAGGCGCACCGGGCGACGCCTCACTTCCTGCGCTACCGCGAGGCCACGGCGGACATCTACGCCGAGGAGCCCGTGCGCCACGTGTGCGCCAACGTGTTCCCCGACGATTCGTGGTGGGCGCGCTGACCGCCCCGCCTCCGCGAATCGCTGCGCCCAGCCGCGCGCCGGACTAGGAGATTCCCAACCGCGATCGGCGAGGCGCCCCAACGCTCGCCGGATTCGCTTCACGCGAGCGCCCTGCGCCAACCTCCGCTGACGCAGCCGTCCCCATCCTCCTATAATCCCGCCTATCGTCAGCGCCGCGGGCCGCCGCGCCCGGCTTCATTGCCTGTTGAGGAAGCATGCCCGTCGAGGAGAAGTTGCGAATGAGTTCGTCGGAAGAGGCCAACGACTTGCGGGAGCGCGTGTACGAGGTGGGCGATGTCGTGCGCGAGTTGACGCGGGGCCGGACGCCGCTGCGAATGTCCGCCGAGGAAATGGACTTGGAGGAGCAGGCGCGCGAGGCGCAGCGGATGGTCAACGCGAACAAGAGAAAACTGAGCCGCGTCGCCGCCAGGTTGACCTCGATTCAGGCGACCCTCAACGGCTACGGGGGCTAAGAGGGCGCCCAATAAACGCGCATAGACGGGGAATTCGGCAGGCGGCGCGAAGCGCCGCTCCACGCTCACCCCAGAGCCACGTCATTCCCGCGAAAGCGGGAACCTACTGGGGCATGGGAAGTTATGCGGAGCTTCTCCGTCGGGGAACGGCCCCATGTCGGCCCTGCCATTAGGCGCTTGCGCGTCCGCGAGCCCAATGTGTCATAATCGGGCGCAAGCGGGAATCGAGGAACAGGCATGTTGACGGACTACATAGAGGCGGGGATGCGCCGAGCGCGCTATGAGACCCTGGAGGACGGCGCGTTCGTCGGAACGATTGACGGCTTTCAAGGGCTCTGGGCGGACGGGGATTCGCTCGATGCCTGCCGTGAGGAGTTGCGGAGCGTGTTCGAGGATTGGCTTCTTCTCGCGCTCCGCGAGGGAGACGACCTTCCTGACCTGGACGGCGTAGCCTTGAACTTGGCGCATAGCGCCTGATGCCTCGCCTAGGTCCTATCTCCCGCCGTGAATTGATTGCCGGTATGCGCCAAGCAGGATTCACCGGACCGCGAACCGGAGGACGACACGAATTTATGAGGAAAGGCCGCATTCGCGTTCCGTTGCCAAATCCCCACAGGAGCGAGATTCCCCGCCCTCTCTTGATGACTATCCTGCGGGAGGCGAGGATCAGCAAGGATGAATGGGAAGCCATCTAATCGGCAGCGGGCATTGACAGGCCGCGCTCCCAGCGAGCGCCCCAACCCAACGACAGCGTAAGGAGAAAACGTATGACCAGCAAGCGGACTCTCGGCGTGGCGATGGCGGGCATCGGCGTGGGCGGCACGGAGATGCTCCCCGCCTTCGAGCAGATGGAGGAGATAGACCTCATCGCGGGCGCGGACATCAACCCGCTCACCCGCGAGCGCTTCCAGGCGCGCTACGAGGCCAAAGCCTACGCCTCCATCGAGGAACTCTGCGCCGACCCCGAGGTCGAGGCGGTCTGGATCTCCACTCCCAACAAGTTCCACGCGCCGATGACGGTCTACGCCCTCGAGCACGGCAAGCACGTCGTGGTCGAGAAGCCGATGGCGCTGAACCTCGACGAGGCGCAGGCGATGTGCGACGCCGCCAAGCGCACGGGCAACGTGCTCATCGCCGGGCACACGCGCTCCTTCATTCCGCCCTTCCGCAAGATGCACAGCGTCATTCAGTCCGGCCAACTGGGCGCGGTGCGGGCGATCAACTTTATGGCCTACACCGACTGGCTGCTGCGCCCCCGCGTCGCCGAGGAACTCGACCTCGCGCAGGGCGGCGGCCTCGTCTACCGGCAGGGCCCGCATCAGATCGACACCGTCCGTCTGCTGGGCGGCGGCCTCGTCAAGAACGTCCGGGGCGCCGTCGGCCAGTGGATGCCGGAGCGCCCCATCCCCGGCTACTACTCCGCGCTCTTCGAGTTCGAGAACGGCGCCGTCTCCACCATTGTCCACAACGCGCACGGCTACTTTATGGGCGCGCAACTCGTTCCCTGGGGCCACGACCGCCAGCGCTACGACGAGGCGGAGCGCATCAAAGTCCGCGACGGCATGATCGGCGGAACGCGCGACGAGGAGTCGGACAAGCAGGCGATACGCATCGGCGGCGAGCGCGAGGTCGAGATATTCAAGCGCGAGGGGCAGAACCGCGATCCCGGCGGCGAGCCGTGGGTTCCCGGCGAGCCCGGCTTCGTCGTCGTCTCGTGCGAGCGCGGCGACATCACGCGCTCGCCCTACGGCATCACGATCTACGACAACGACGGCCATCACACGATAGACCTCAAGCCGCCGTCGGGCTGGGCGATGAACCGCCGCGCCGAACTCAAGGAACTCTACGACGCCGTCGTCAACGGCGCGCCGGTCTACCACACGCCCGAGTGGGGGATGGCGACGCTCGAGGCGACGCTCGCGGTCATCGAGTCGGCGAAGACCGGCGCGCTGGTCGACCTCCGCCATCAGGTGCCCGTCCACGCGGAATACGGCAACGCCAAGATCTTCGATCAGTTCCCCTCGGAGGCGGGCGTGCTCGTGGCGTAGCGTCAGCGGCTCCTGCGGCGCGATGGACCCCGCGAACGGCATGGCGGCGGCGACCGCCAAAGCCGCCGCCAACGCCATTGACGCGGCGACGGCGGCGACGGCGGAGGCCGAGTTCGCGCGGCTGACCGCCGGTCTCGGCTCCTCCGCCAAGCAGGACGTGGTTCAGCGCGCCATTGACGAGACGCTCAAACTCCGGGCGGGCAAACAGCCCGCCTACCACAGCGAGTGCGTGCCTTTGCTCTACCTGCTTCAATACCAGGCCAAGCAGATCAACCTCGTCTACAGCGTCATCAAGCGAATGACGCTCTACCGCAGAGCGCTGGGCCGGAACGCCTGCGGCCTGACGACGAGCGGCGGCGGAAGGCTGCGAATCATAGACGTCGGATGCGGCGCGCTCGCAACCCAATTCGCGGCGGCGCTGGCGGCGGCGGACGCAATCGAGGCGGGCGAGCGCGTCGCCGCGATTAGCGTCGCCTCACGCGACAATAACCCCTCGATGCCCGCCCTCGGTTGGAAGATGTGGAAAGAATTCAAATTGGCCGTGAAGGACGATTCCGCTCTTGCGAGCCTGCAAGAGGCCGTCGAGCGAATTCACGCCGACTGCTTCGAGCGGGCGTCAGCCCCGTTCCCCGAAGCGCGGCAGGATGAAGATTGCTGGATTAGCGCAATCCACGCGCTGTACGACGACAACAAGAGCGACGTCCGAGATTCGCTCGCGCGGGCGTTCGCCGCCAACCCGGACCCCGACGCGGCTTTTATGACGACGCACAACAGCAAGAAAAGCCTTATGCGCGGCTTGGGTCCATTCGATAAGAGACTTTGGGCGGAGTTTCCTCAGAAATACGAGCATTCGGTGCGTATCCCAGACGACTACCCGCTTCGCAGAACGTCTGAATGGTGGAGAGATTTGCAAAAGGAACTCGGGCTATTGGAGAAGCGCGGAGACGGCGCGGCCTTGCAGGGCGCGGGTTATTGGCGTTGGGCGGATGCGGCATGCAGGCTTTACCTCAGGCCAGGAAAGAACGTATGACCGCCGCCCTCGCCGCGCAAATTCCTTCCCGCGCCGGCGGAGCCGAGGTGACCTCCGCCCCGGCCCGCAGCGTGCTCACCAAAGCCACCGGCTTTATGAGCGAGTACGACTTCACGCTGAACCCGTACAGCGGGTGCTCGTTCGGATGCTCTTACTGCTACGCCGCTTTCTTCAGTCCGTCGCAAGAGAACCGCGACGCCTGGGGGCAATGGGTTCGCGTCAAGGAGAACGCGGTTGACTTGCTCTCCAAGCGCAAGCATGGCTCGCTGGACGGCAAGCGCATCTATATGGGCAGCGTCACCGACCCGTACCAGCCTATCGAGCGGAAACTGCGCCTCACACGCAAGTTGCTGGAGATTCTCGCAGGCGAACCCTCTCCTGAATATCCGCGGTTGCTGACCGAGCCGCACAAACCCAAACTCGTCGTCCAAACGCGCAGCCCCGACGTCGCGCGCGACTGGGGCTTGTTCCGCCGGATCGAGGAGAACGGCGGATGCGCGCAGGTGAATATAACCGTGACGACCGACGACGAGGAGGTGCGACGGACATTCGAGCCGTCTTGTCCGCCGAACGAGGCGCGGCTGCGCGCAGCCGCCAAAGCGCAGGCCGAAGGCGTCGCCGCCTGCGTCACGATGACGCCGCTGCTGTGGACGAGCGACCCGCGCGCTTTCGCCGACAGGTTGCTGGCGACCGGCGTCCGCAAGTTCATCATTCAGCCGTTTCACTACCAGCGCGGCAAATTCGTGGCGTCCACCCGGGAGAAGGCCGTTGACCTTATGGCGCGAAAACTCGACTGCGACCGCGCCGTGTTCCGTGAGCGATACCTCGCGCATTACAACGAGGCATACGCCGTTTTGAAAGCGAAACTCGAGAAGGACGGGGCGGAATTGGGAGAGGGGAAAGACGGCTTCAAGCCTCCGTTCTAGGCTTGCCCTCGGCACGCGCGGACTGGTACGACGAGTTGCCCACTCGTTTCGCAGGGGGAGGGTTGACATTGCAGAACGGATATTCTATTATTGCGCGACAGGGGAGCGGCGCCGACCGCGAGCGCGAGACTACGACCAAGGCAAGGAGATAGACATGGCGATAAAACTGATGCTGATGAACGCGACAGCTGTCGTCCCTGCTTGGGTGTACGAGCGGCGCGCTCGCTACGAGTCCCTCTACGAAGAACAGATCCGGAGTGGCTTGGGATACGTGGAGTTCGCGCTGACTCCGCTGGTTCCTCTCATCAACCCCACACCGGTCTTCCAAGTCGCGCATACCCACATGCGGAGCCGTGTCCATGACTGGCTCAAGTGGCTATCGCCTTCATATGGAATTCAGGCTAATGGAGTCAATGCGACCGAAATCGAGTGTCTCCCTCCGTCCATAGCGCCCTACTGGTTCCTATCCAACGAAATGAAGTATTACTACGCCTATTTCATTCCGGGGGGGTTTGAATTAGATACTGCAGACGCCACGGTTGAGGCCATTATGGAGTTGCTTCGCAATATCGTTGGGCTTACTTCCGAAGTGAGTTCGCAGAGTAGCGGAGAGTTCCTATTGTCAATTATTCGCCATACGTCCCTATATTGCCAGCAACACAAAGGGAGTTTCATTCCAACAAACATCGAAGGAATCTCCGTTCCATACAATGAGCAATATGAGAAGAGTTATGCTCCGGATGAACTCTGCAGTGACGCTTGGCAAATCACGTCTGACATCATCGCGCCCTTCTGCGGAGAGGACATTCACAAAATTCAAGGGTTCGTTTGGCGTGGATCGCAGTAGGGCTACGTAGCCTCCGCGACGACGCCCCACCCTTCCCCCTCACCCTAGCCCTTCGTAAGCGCGGACTGGTACGACTGCGCGACATGCTTGTCGTACTCGGCTTGGGCCGCGGCGGAGGCTTTCGCCAAGTTGACGAGCGGGCCGTAGTTTCGCCCCTGGGTCGTGTTGCGGTCGCGCAATTCCTGCAGCGTCATCTTGTGCTGCTTCTCCAAGTTGCACGGCTGGCAGAGGATGGCGCGGTTCGGCAGTTCGTTGGAGCCGCTCGACCAGCGCGACTCGCGGTGATCGAGTTGGAAGTAGCGCTCGTCGTTCTGAGGCGGGTTGAATCCGCAGCCCCAGCAGTTGTAGCCGAGCGACTCCAGCAGGAATTTTTTCATTGTTGGTTCGGGGATTTTCGAGGCGGGAACTTTGTAGCGGCGCTCCGGCAGAGGCTTGATGTCTTGCGCGGGAACGGGGTCTTCGTCGGTTCGCTCCGGCAGGTCGCTTGGGGAGCGCAGCGTGACGTCGGCGGCGGCGATGAGCGCGGGGCTCTCGCCTTGCGCCTCGCCGTTCACGGAGTAGCGGAACTTGGCGAATTGGCGGCGCAGCACGGTGAGCGCGCGGGGGCTGACGTCGCAGGCGATCCACTGGCGCCCGTTGCGTTCGGCGGCGACGGGGACGTAAGCGCATCCTGCGAAGCAGTCCAGCACGACGTCGCCGGGGTTCGTGCTCGCCTTGATGATGCGCTCCGCGAGAGCGACGGGCTTCTGCGTGGGGTAGCCGGCGCGTTCCCGCGCTTGCGAATTGAGGTAGGAAATCTCCCACACGTCGCGCATTGCCTTTTCGCGCGTCGTGTCGTCGGTGTAGGTCTGCTCGATCTTGCCTTCCGGCGTAAACGTAGTGCGCCGCCGTCCTTTGTGCTGGGACTTCTCGCTGTACGGCTCGGTGAGCCGGTTGAAATTCGTTTTAGCGGCGTCTTTCGCGTAGAAGTAGATCGTGTCGTGCATTCTTTGGAAGCGGTTCGTCGCCCCCGTCCACCGCTGGTATGACCAAACCAATTCATTTCGTATATTGGACCAGCCGAATATGCCATCCAGCATTATGCGGACGTAGGAGTTGACCTCGTAGTCGCAGTGCAGATAGAGGCTGCCCGTCGGCTTCAGGATGCGGTGAATCTCAATAAGCCTGACGGACATATAGGCAAGGTACGCCGCGTGCCCCTCGTCGTGGGCCGACCGGGTGGCTTCTATCGCCTTGGACAAGGCCGGCCAGTCGGAGTTCATCTTGGCGATCCAATCCTCGTGGACGTCCTTGTCCCACTCCCAAATGTCTTTGTACGTGGAGTCCGCCCCGTCCGGCCAAACGACGCCCGCCGTCTCCGCATCCGCTGCGTTGCGGATGCCCCAATCCCGCAGCATCGCGCGCTCGTCGGCCAACTCCGCTTTCGTCAGGGGCGGCTTCAGCGCGCCCTTCCACGTCTTTTTCTTGGCGAACGGCGGATCGATGCACACGAGGTCAATGCTCTCGTTGTCGAGCCGTCGGAGCAACGAGAGGTTGTCCGCGATGAAGAGGTTTCTGTTCAGCGGGTGGGGCGCCGCCATTGCGCTCATACCGTTTCCTTCGTCAATGCGGGCGCGCCGCTCGCAAGTTCGTCGGCGGGAATGGTAGAGCCGCCGGGGTTGGGATGCAACGAGGCGCTGTCCCTGTTCGGGCGCCGCTCCGCGTTCGCCGCCGCCGTCCGGCGGAGCAGCGCGCCCGCGCCCTCGACCCGCGCGCCGAGCGCGGCCGCCCGCTCCCGCAGACGGCGGTCGGACGTATAGACGACGGCGTCCGTCCCCTCCGGCAGCGCGGCCAGCAGTTCGACGATGCGGTCGTCCGCCGCGTTCGCGCCTTTGCGGTCGGCGTATTCCACGCGGACGCGCTCCGGCGAGGCGGGCGGCGGCTGTGGGATTGGCGGCGCGCCGTCGAACACGACCGTCCACTCGCGCTCCGACGCTTGCGCGGCGGCTCCCACGTCGGCGGCGAGGCGGAGTTGCGCGGCGGGGCGGTCGCGCCACCAGCCGTCAGGGCGCGAGCCCATCACGTTGTTCCCGTCCACGAACGCCTGCGCCGGAGGATGCATTTCGTCCGGCATCTCACGCGCCTCCCGCCTGCTCGCGCAACTCCGCGAGTTTGTCGAGCGCTTGGCGGGGCGTGAGATTGTCCAAGTCGAGGCTCCGCAGCGCGGCGAGAACGCCGCCGCCGTCCGGCGGGGCGCCGTCGAAAAGCGGCATCGCCCCTTGCGGCGGCGCGCCGGGCAGCGGACGCTTCCCGCGAACGCGCCCCTCCCGCTGCGTTCCCTCGTGCTCCGCCAGCAGTTCCCGCGCCCGCGCGATCAGCGGCCTCGGCAGCCCCGCGAGTTGCGCGACGTGCACGCCGTAACTCCGGTCGGCTCCGCCGGGGACGATGCGATGCAGAAACACGACATCTCCGTCGCGCTCCGACACGGCCACGCTGCAGTTCCGCGCGCGCGGAAGCCGCTCCGCCAGAGCCGTCAGTTCATGGTAGTGCGTGGCGAACAGCGTGCGGCAGCCGAGGTTCGGCGCGTTGTGGATGTGCTCCGCGACCGCCTGCGCGATGGACAGCCCGTCGAACGTCGAGGTGCCGCGCCCGATCTCGTCGAGGATCACGAGCGACCGCCGCGTCGCGTGATGCAGAATCGCCGCCGTCTCCACCATCTCCACCATAAACGTGGACTGCCCCGACGCGAGGTCGTCCTGCAGGCCGACGCGGGTGAAGATGCGGTCGACCAGCCCGATGCGGGCTTCCGCAGCCGGAACGAACGAGCCGATCTGCGCCATCAGAACCGCGACCGCCGTTTGCCGGAGATACGTTGACTTTCCCGCCATATTCGGGCCCGTGAGCACGATCAGTTGCGCGTCGTCCGTCGAGAGGTCGGCGTCGTTCGGCACGAACGCCCCGCTCGGCAGGAACCGCTCGACGACCGGGTGGCGCGCGTCGCGCAGCGCGATTCGCTCCCCGTCGTCCAGCGTCGGGCGGACGTAGCCGTAGCGCGCCGCCGCCTCGGCGAGCGAGAGGAGCGCGTCCAGCGCGGCGAGCGCGGACGCCGTCTCCAGCGCTTCCGCCGTGTGCGCCGCGACGTCCTTGAGCGTTCGCCGGTAGAGCGCCGTCTCCAACTCCTCCAACTGGTCGCCCGCCCCAAGCGCGCGGCTCTCGTGCTCTTTCAACTCTTGCGTGTAGAACCGCTCGGCGTTGGCCAGCGTCTGCCGCCGGACATAGTCGTCCGGCACGCGGGCGCGGTGCGCGTTGGAGACCTCGATGTAGTAGCCGAACACCTTGTTGTAGCCGACCTTGAGGCTTGGAATTCCGGATCTCTCGCGCTCCCTGCGCTCCAGCCCCGCGATGTAAGAGCGCGCCTCCTGCGCCGCCGTCCGCGCCTCGTCCATCTCCCTCGAATAGCCCTCGCGGATGATCCTGCCTTGCCCCGGCTCCCCCTGCGGATCGTCAACGATGGCCTCCCGCACGCGCTCCACGATGGGGGCGCAAGGCCGCAGGCCGTCGGTCAGCCACGCGAGCGCGGCGCCGGCGTCCGACGTCATCTCCCGCAGCGCGGGGACGCGCTCCAGCGAGCGCCGCAGTCCGGCGAGTTCGCGGGGAAACGCGACGCCGGCCCCGACGCGCTGCATCATCCGCTCGATGTCCGACACCTCCCGCAGTTCCACGCGAATCCGCTGCCGCCGCGCGTCCGACTCGCGCAGCCACGACGCCGCGTCGAGCCGCCTTTCGATGGCGGCCAGATCGAGCAGCGGCTGCCCAAGCCAGCGGCGGAGCATTCGCGCGCCCATCGGCGTCTCCGTGAGGTCGAGCGCGCTCAGCAGCGACTGGTCTTTCGCGCCCCAGCGCCCGCCCTCGAACAGTTCCAGGTTCCGCCGCGTCTGCGGATCGAGCGCCATATAAGCGTCCGTCGAGTACGTCCGCAGGCCCGTCAACTGCGACAGAACGGCCTGATGCGTTCGTCCGAGGTAGTCCAGCACGACCGCCGCCGCCGCCGTCGCCAGGTCGAGCCCCTCGCAGCCGTAGGCGTCCAGCGAGCGGGCGCCGAAATGGTCGAGCACGCGCCGCCGCGCCGCGTTCGGCGCGAACCGCGCGTCGGGCGCCCGCGTCACGCTCCACTCCGGCGAGTCCGCGTCAACGCTCGATGCGTCCGACTCCGCGAGAATGACCTCCGCGGGCGACAGGCGGGCGAGTTCCTGCGCGACCGCCCCCGCGGGCAACTGCGTGACCGCGAACTCCCCCGTCGTGACGTCGGCGAACGCGATTCCCGCTTGCGCGCCGCCCGCCGCGACCGCCGCGAGATAGTTGTTCGCCCCGGACTCCAGCATCCCCGGCTCGATCACCGTGCCGGGCGTCACCACGCGCGCGACCTCCCGCCCGACGATGCTCTTGCCGTCGGGCTCCGTGATCTGCTCGGCGATGGCGACGCGATGCCCCTTGCGGACGAGTTTCGCCAGGTAGCCGTCCAGCGCGTGATAGGGAATCCCCGCGAGCGGAACGACCTCGCCCTGCCCCATATCGCGCTGCGTCAGCACGATCTCCAAGTCGCGCGCCGCCGTTCGGGCGTCGTCGTCGAACATCTCGTAGAAATCGCCGAGTCGGTAGAGCAGCAGCGCGTCGGGATGGCGCGCCTTGATCTCCAAGTACTGTTTGCGGATTGCGCTGGCCACGGGCAAGATTCTAGCCTCGCGCGAACCCCAACGGGAAGCAGGCGGCGTCCATTCGCGGCGGAGGCGGGGGCCAGGGCGCCCCGGACAATGGGGCGAGGTTCCCGCCTACGCGGGAATGACGGGGCCAGGGGGGAATGACGGCGTAGCCCGCAGACTGCAGCCTACCTAACCCCCGCGTGGTAGCATTCCGTTATGACGGACGGCGCGCAGTTGCAGGCGTTGCGGGAGCAGGCGGCGTGACGCGCTCCCCGCTGGGGCTGCTTCGGGAGCAGGATGTCGAGGAAGCGAGCGCCGGCGCGGCTCCTGCCCCGGCGCTCAGAAACGGCGCGGCGCGCTGGTTGGGCGCCGGCGTTGACTACGCTTGGGCGTGGGAGTTGCAGCGAAGTTTGGCGGCTGCGCGGGCCGACGGAGAGACTGACGACGCGCTGTTGCTGTTGGAGCACGCGCCCGTGTACACGGCGGGGCGCCGCTCGCTGCCGGAGCACGTGATCGAGGAACTGGGCGCGCCGCTCGTTGAGACCGACCGGGGCGGGCAGACGACCTATCACGGGCCGGGGCAACTCGTGGGCTATCCCATCGTGTCGCTCGCGGCGATGGGCTGGGGGCCGAGGCGGTACGCGGCGGCCATCGAGCAGGCGCTGATCGCCGCGCTGTCGGAGTTCGGGGTCGAGGCTTGGCGCGAGGAGGGGCTCACCGGCGTATGGACGGACGGCGGGAAGGTCGCGGCGATTGGCCTCAAAGTCGCGCGCGGAGTCGCCATGCATGGCTTCGCGCTGAACGTCTCGACCGACCTGCGCGCATACCGCGCCATCGTCCCATGCGGCGTCGCGGACAGGCCGGTGACGTCAATGGCGGCGTTGCTGGGGCGCGCCCCGGGGGTCCGCGCGGCGGCGGACGCGGCGGCGGCGGCATTGGGCGGCGCGCTGGGGATCGCGTGGCGCTGGGAGCAGGGCAGGGCGTAGGTTCGGGCGGCGCCACTCGCCCATTACGCCCGCGCCCCGCGCTAACCCGCATAGATTCTTCCTATACAGACGAGGCGCCTCGTCCGTAGAATCGCGGCAGTTTTCGTCGAGGCGAGCGATGCCCGCATCCCGCGAGTTGTTGGAATTGCAAGAGGTGGACGGCGATCTCGCCGCAAGAAGCGCGCGGCTCACGGAGATCGACGCCTTGCTCGGGGACGATTCCGCGCTCCGCGCGCTCGCGAGGCGATTAAGGCGGGAGCAGGCGGAGGTGGACGCGGGGCTGTCCCGTCAGCAAGAGTTGGACGCGGCGGTCGCGGGATTCACGGAGAAAGTGAACGCGGCGGAGACGAAACTCTACGCCGGGGTCATTATGAATCCCCGCGAGTTGCGCGATCTGCAGGCGGACGTCGAGATGCTCAAGCGTCAGCGGTGGACGCAGGAAGAGGCGCTGCTGGAGACGCTGGTGGGGTTGGACTTGGCGCGGAGCAGCCGCGACGCCTCGGCGCAGCAGTTGGAGACATTAAAGGAGTCGTGGAAGGCGGAGCAGAAGTCGCTCGCGGCGGAGCAGGAGCGCCTGCGCGCCGAAACGGCGGCGCTGGTCGAGCGCCGCGGCGGGTTGGTCGCGCGGACGCCGCCCCCGGAAACGGCGCTGTACGAGCAGGTTCGGAAGTCGCGGCCGCAGCCGGTGGCGCGAATGCATAACAGCGCCTGCGGAGCGTGCAAAGTGGGCGTTCCGTCGCGGACGGCGCAAGAGGTGCGCTCCTCCCCGTCGCCGACGCGGTGCCCGAACTGCGGGCGAATTCTCTTGCCGGAGTAGGGCGATGCGGGCAGTGGGCTATTTCACCGTGGACGAAAACGCGCGGGGCGGACGCTTCGGGCGCGCCGAATTGCAGGCGGCGTTCGCGGCGTACTGCGAGGAGCGGCTGCACACTCCGCACGGGACATACGCGGATCCGAGGGGCGAGGGCGGGCGCGCCGGATGGCGCGCGATGGCCGACCACATTCGGGACAGCCGGCTCGGATACTTGGTGGTCGTTCCCGGCGCGGAGCATTTGGGCGCGGGGCTGGAGGAGCAGGCGGCGCGCGTGCTGGAGATGGACGCGCTCTCCTCGCAAGTCGTGTGCGACGACCGGGACTTCCCCGACCCGCTGCAGAATGCGCTCCGCATCTCCAACAAGACGGCGCAGCGCGGCGAGCGCGTCCGGGCGGGAATGATGGCGAAGGCGGCGAAAGGGCTTGGCTTGGGCAAGCCCCCCTACGGCTACCGGCTGACGTTCGACGGGGCGTTCCACGTCGTGCCGGCGGAGGCGGAGGTCGTCGCATCCATTTTCAACGGCTACTTGGAGCCGGACGGGAGCATGCGGAGCGTGGCGGCGGGCCTGAACGCGCGGCGGAAGCGCACGCGGAGCGGCGGACGGTGGGGCGTCGTCGCCGTGCGGGACGTGCTGCGGAACCCCGCCTACATCGGAACGTACCGGCGGTTCGGGCTGCGGATTCCGTCGAGTTACGAGCCGATCGTTTCGCCGTCGGTGTTCCGGCAAGCGCAAGATCGTCTGCTGGAGCGGGGGCCGGCGCAGCGGCTGGAATCGCGCCCGCCGTCGGTCTTTCTGCTTTCGGGGCTGCTCGTCTGCGGCTACTGCGGCCGCCGGATGATGGGCGTGTCGCGGCGTCAAACGTGGCGGCGAAAGGACGGCGAGCGGATGCGGGCCGAATATCGCTACTATCAATGCCAGTCGCGCATCAACCGCAATCAGTGCGCCTACCGGACGGTGAAAGCGGCGGACATAGAGGAAGAGGCGGCGCGGGCGACGCGAAGCCTCCTCGAAAGCGGCGAGCGCGGGCCGGGCGCGGACGTCGGCGCGGGGCGCGAGGACGCGGAGAAGGCGAAGGCGCTCGCCGATATGGAGTCGCTCGACCGGCAGTTCCGAGATGGCGTGCAGCGCGCCGCGAGCGGCAGTTTGTCGCTGGCGCGGCTGCGCGGCGGCTTGGAGCAGTTGCAGGCGGTGAAACGGGAGTTGGCGGAGAAAATCGCCCAGGCGGAGGCGGGCTCGGCCTCGCGGAACGACGCCGAGGCGAACGCGGCGAAATTCTTGAGCGAGTGGGACGGCCTTCCGGAGGCGGCGCGGCGCGACCTGCTGCGGACGCTCGTTTCGAAAGTCGCGCTGCGGGGGAAGAAGGCGGCGGTTACGCTGCGCTAGAGCGCGTGGTATGCTGGGGGCGTCAAGAGGGCCGGGCGGCCGCTCCGGCGCTCGCGCCGGGGAGGAAAGTCCGGACTCCGCCGGGCAGAGCGCTGGGTAACGCCCAGGCGCAGCGATGCGACGGAAAGCGCCACAGAGACCAGATCGCCGATGGCCTCGCGTTCGCGCGGGGCGCAGGCAAGGGTGAAAAGGTGCGGTAAGAGCGCACCAGGTTCCGGCGCAAGCCGGAATGCTGGCAAGCCCCGCTCGGAGCAAGGCCAAATAGAGGGACGTTTCCGCTCTTCGGAACGGAGCGCGGTGCCCGGCCGCAGTCCCCGGGTAGGCTGCACGATCCCGTCGGCGACGGCGGGACCAGAGAGATGGCCGCCGCGCGGCGTTCGCGCCGCGTACAGAATCCGGCTTATAGGCCCTCTTGACGCAATTTTTCGCGCAGCGGGGCGCAGCGCGCAGCGCCGCCCCCGCCCCCTTGCCCCGTCATTCCCGTCCCCTTGTATCCGTCATTCCCGCGCAGGCGGGAATCTCGCCCCCGTCCGCAGCGCGCAGCGCGCAGCGCCGTTCTCGCCCCCTTGCCCCGTCATTCCCGCGTAGGCGGGAACCTCGCCCCCTTGCCCCGTCATTCCCGCGTAGGCGGGAATCTCGCCCCCCGACGGAGCGCGTAGCCCCCGCCCTCTTGCCCCGTCATTCCCGCGTAGGGAACCTTCCTGCGTGGTACGATTGCGTCCGCATATCTACGGAGAGGGACGACGTTCTGGGCAAGCACGCTAGCCATTTCCGCCTATCCGCCGTGGCCGCCGCGCTGCTTCCGCACCGGGCCGCGCTCGTCGCGCTCGCGTTGTTCCTCGCGGCCAGCCTCGCGGTTCTCGATGATTACGGGTTGTCTTTCGACGATAACCGCGAGCGCTTTCGCGGCGGTCTAACGCTCGATTACGTCTTGGGTTCCGACGACGCGCTTTCGCATTTTCCCGATAGGGCGTACGGCGTCGGGTTCGAGTGGCCGCTTACGCTCGTTGAGCGCGCGTTCAGGCTGGAGGACAGCCGCCACATCTACCTGACTCGCCACCTGATGACGCGCCTCTTCCTCCTTGCGGGGGGGCTGTTCGCGTATCTGCTGGCGCGCCGGCTGTTCGGCTCCGGGGCGCTTGCGCTAGCCGTTCTGCTGCTGTTTCTCATCCATCCGAGGATATACGGCCACTCGTTCTTCAACAGCAAAGACGTCCCGTTCTTGAGTATGTTTATGATCGCGTTGTTCCTCACGCACCGGGCGTTTAAAAGAGACAACCTGTGGGCGTTCGCGCTGCTTGGCGCCGCAGTGGGCGTCCTTACGAACATTCGCATTATGGGCGTCATGCTCGTGCCGGCGGTTCTCGCTATGCGGGGATTCGACCTCCGATTCGCCGCGACCGGGGCGGAGCGGAAGCGCATCCTGATAAGCGCAGGCGTCTTCACGGCGGCGGCGGCGCTTGCTCTCTACGCGACGTGGCCGCACCTCTGGGTCGACCCTGTCGGACGGTTCGCGGAGTCGTTCGCCCATATGGCCCGCTTCCCCTATGATCCGGTCCGCCTGTTCAGAGGATCGTTGTTCACCTCCGCGAATCTTCCGGCGGACTACATCCTCACGTGGTTCTCCATCACGACTCCGCCGTTCGCGCTGCTGCTTGGCGGCATAGGCGCGGCCGCGCTGCTTCAGCGCGGCGCCGCGCGCCCGATGCAGGTTGTTCGGAACACCCGATTGCGCTTCGGCTTTCTCCTCATCGGCTGTTTCGCTCTGCCGGTTGCAACGGTGGTCCTTCTGGACTCCAGCATCTACGGATTGCGGCATATGTTCTTCATCTACGCGCCGTTTTCGCTGATTGCGGCGTTCGGGTTGAAATGGCTGCTCTCAATTCTCACACGAACGCGGCTGCGGGCTGCGGTCTACGGGGCTGCGGGCGCGGGCGCAGGCGCGGCGCTGACTGCTATGGCGTTGATCCACCCGTTCCAATACGCCTCATTCAATTTCTTGGTTGACCGGACAACCCCGGAACGCCTCAAGACGCAGTACTCAATGCACCTAACGGGCGTTTGGGGAAAACTGGGACTGGAGCAGGTCCTTGCGGGGCAACCTTCAGGGCCGGTGGCGCTGGAATATGACATCAACATCGTGAAAACCCGTGGCGGTTTCCCTCAATCGGATAGAGCGAGGATGCGCATCGTGAACGCGGACCTCGCGAGATTCTCGCTCACCAGAGAGCGTCCGAATTCCACAGGGAAAACGCTGGGAACGTGGAGCGTCTACAACAACGCGATTGCGTTCCTCGCGGAGAAGACGCCCGGGGATAATCCCTACCCCGCCGCGTATGAGGCCGCGCGCTCCTCCGAACCAATCGCCCGTTCCGAGTACGACCTTTACTTGAACCGCGACGAGCGTTCGCTGACCTACGCCAAGGAGCCTTGCGTCATCCCTGACCCGGAAGGACTCTTCTATCTCCTCGTCTACCCGGAGCGGACGAGCGATTTGCCGGAAGCCGAGCGGAGCCTTGGACGCGCCAACATCAGTTTCTATTTCCAAGAATACGGGGATGAATTCGACGGGAAGTGCGCGGCGGTTGTTCCTTTGCCCGACTACGACATCGCGGCGATCAGAACAGGCCAGACAGGAGCCTTTGATCCGGTATCTCCCTGGGAATCGACGTTCCTTTTCACGGATCCCGATGTCTACCGAACGGCTTACGAGCGCGCGGCGTCCCGCGAGCCGGAGGTTCGCGCCGTGTTCGACCTGCGCCTTGACGAGCAACGGCGAACGCTTACCTACACGCGCGAGCCGTGCGTTTCGTCCGACGTCGAACTTCCCTTCTTCCTGCACGTCGAGCCGAAGCGCCTGAGCGACCTGCCGGAGGAGCGGCGGAGCCTCGGTTTCGATACCAGAGGCTTTGATTTCCGGCTGCGCGGCATCCTGTTCGACGGGAAATGCTTCGCGCAGATTCCGTTGCCGGACTACGCCGTCGCCGGCGTTCGCACGGGGCAGTGGGTTCGCGGCGAGGGCGAGGTATGGGAAGCGACTCTCCTCTTCGAGGAATGACTGGGCAAGAGGGGCGAGATTCCCGCCTACGCGGGAACGACGGGAATAGGGGCGCTCCCAGTAGGTTCCCGCCTACGCAGGAATGACGTGGCGCGTGGGGCGCTTTGGAGACGGGGCGCTGCGCCCCTAACGCTGCCCTAGCGGACGATGGCCAGATCGAGCGGCGGCTTCTCGTCGGATTCGGCATAGAGCCAATCGCGCATCCGCTCGTGCCACGGCTCGCCCTCGGGGAGCGTGCCGATGGCGGAGCGGACGCGGTACCACTCGGGGTTTTCGACGCACGGCGGCGTGACGTCGTCGTACAGCAGCGCGCGGGCGGCGTCCAAGATGCGCCGCCGCACCTGAATGATCATCGCGTCGGATCTGCCGAGGTGCTCGGACGCCCGGTTTTGGACGGCGCCCATGCTCTCCGTTACGGCCTGGTCTTGCAGAAAGACGCTGGGGATGCCGGTGAAGTTGACCTCGCGCTGCATCTCGCGGTCTATCAGGTAGTCGTTGGCGCGGTTGGCGCGCGGGCGGAAGCGTCCGAGCGGGCCCGCGGCGTCGGGCAGCAATTCGCCCGCCGGATGGTTGCCGGGGCCGAAGCCGAACATCGCGGTGGACGCCGAAAGGGGCGCCGCCGGATGCCACGCCACGGTCCAAACCATCGTGTGGCCGTCGTCCAGCGGAACCCAAATGTGGCCGGGCACCGTGCCGTCGGGGTTGGCCGGAAAGAATGTGAACACGGGAAAGAGGAACTGCGTGACGCGCCAGTAGGCGAGGCCGTGGCGCTCCTCGCGGTTCGCGCCGTAGACGACTCCGTACTTCGTGGGGATGACGTCGAGCGTGGGATGCTTGTCGTCGTGCCACACGCCGGCGGAAGGCGGGTCGTCCGGGTTGAGGCGCCCGTGCAGAAAGAAGAGGTGGCTCGTGTCTATGTCGCCTTCCAGCCCCTGCATCCAGTTGCATTCGCGCTGCGCCAAAGCGAACTTGCGTTGGTCTTCCGGGACGAGCGCCCACTCGAACTCGGGCAGGCCGGGCGGGTCGCCCTCGCCGAGGTAGGCCCAGACGACTCCGCCGTGAATCGCGCCCCGGTAGGCGCCGGCGCGCATCTTGTGCTTGAACTGGCTCTCGCCGGGCTCGTTGGGCATATCCACGCACTGGCCGGAAACGTCGTACTTCCAGCCGTGGTAGACGCAGCGGAGGCCGGCGTTCTCGTTGCGCCCGAAAAAGAGCGAGACGCCGCGGTGGGGGCAGGCTTCCGCGAACACTCCGACGTCGCCGTTGGAGTCCCTGAAAAGCACGAGGTCTTCTCCGAGAAGGCGGAAGCGCTGCGGAGGCGAGTCGGGTTCGCCGAGTTCCTCGACGGGCATCACCGGAAGCCAGTAGCGGCGCATCAGGGCGCCCATCGGCGTTCCCTTGCCGACTCCGGTCAGCATTTCGTTGTCCGACGCGCTCAACATAACGGCGCCTCCTTGCGCGGCCTTGCCTGCGGAGCGATATGCGTTATAGTACCATCAATACGCGGCGAATCGCGCTCCCGCGCTCCAACCGGACGGGACGCGCAAGGAGGCGTTGCGATGGTCATTTCCAATATGCCTGAATTGCGGACGGCCTACCGGGAGCCCAAACCCTTGGCCCATCAGAAGGTGTTGTCCCGGCTCGACGAGCACTCGCGCAACTTCATCGCCATCTCGCCGTTCTGCGTGCTGACGTCGGTCGGAGCGGACGGCATGATGGACACCTCCCCGCGAGGCGACCCGCCCGGATTCGTCGCGGCGCCCGACGAGCGAACGCTGCTGATCCCCGACCGCCCCGGCAACAACCAAGTCGACACGCTCCAGAACGTCGTCGGCAACCCGGAAGTCGGCCTGCTCTTCTTCGTTCCCGGGATGAACGAGACGCTGCGCGTGAGCGGGACGGCGGAGATCGTCACCGACCCGGAATTGCTCGCGCCGCTGTCCGTCAACGGCAGACTCCCGCTCTCCGGCCTGCGCGTGACGGTGAAAGAGGCGTTCCTCCACTGCGGGCGGGCGTTCATCCGCTCGAGGCTGTGGGATCCGGACGCCCAGATCGAGCGCTCCTCCTATCCCACCTACGGGCAGGTCGTCTCGGATCAGGTGAAGGTGATGAGCGCGGAGGAGATAGACGCATCCGAGGAAGGGGCGAATCAGGTCGATCAGTTGTGGTAGACGGCTTCCGCTTGCGGGCGGGAGCGGCGCGGGAGGCCGGGGCCTCTTGCGGCATAAGCGCGAGGAGAATGCGATGGCGATCAATCCCTATACGCTTCCGGCGGACCTGCAGGGCTGGCGGGGCGAGACGATTCCCGGCGCGCACAAGCGCAAGTGGTACACGCTCGTCGAAAACGACAAGTGCCTCGTCACAGCCTTGCTGCTCATACCCGGAGAAGTCGGCATTCGCCACTCGCACGAGTCCGGCGAACTCTCCATTCACTTCTCGGACGAGATGCGCCCGGAAGTGACCTGGAATCCGCCGGGCGAGGTGCATGGCGGCGTCCCCGGGCCGGCGAATCCGGTCGCGGCGGCGGTCGAGGGGCTGATCGACGAAGAGGCGATCAAAGCGTCGGGCAACCCTGAATTCGCGCGGCTCATCGCCGGGGCGCTCGAGGCGCACGTCAAGCGCGTGGACGAGATTGTGGAGCGGCGGACGCGCCCCGCCCCCGCGCCCCGAATCATCGTCGACGTCCTCTTCCCTCCGTTCAAGACGACCATCGTCGACCCCGGCGTCGCCGACGGCAAAACCGTGACCGGCCAGTGGTACGACTGACCGCCGGCAGGCTCCGGCGCGGCGCCGCAGGCGCGAGCGAGGGAGGAGGTTCGTTATGGAGCGGACGCGCAGCGGCCCCATCTACGACGGCGACGGCCACATCTTCGAAGACCGGGAGGGCATCGTCTCACGGATGCCGCGCGCGTGGCGCGAGGCGCGCGCCGTCAGCCGCATCGGCCCCATCCCCGAACTGGACAACTACCACGGCCTGCTCAGCATCACGCCGGAGGGGTCGTTCTCCAACCCGGACGGCGCGGCGGGCTGGGCGCGCTTTATGGACGAACTCTCCATCGGAGGCGCGGCGCTCTACCCCACGGACGCCCTCTCCGTCGGCAGGATGGTCGACCGCGACCAGGCCATCGCCCTCACGAGGGCGTACAACGACTGGCTCGCCGAGGAATATCTCGCCCGCGACGCCCGCTTGCAGGGGCTCGCGCTCATCCCGATGCAGGAGCCGGACGCCGCAGTGCGCGAGTTGCGGCGCGCCGTCGAGGACTTGGGCATGCGCGGCGCGATGCTCCCCGCGACGGGGCTGCCTCAGCACCACGGGGCCAAGACGTACTGGCCCGTCTACGAGGAAGCCGACCGGCTCGGCTGCTGCCTCTCCATTCACGGCGGCGCCTACCCCAACCTGGGCTTCAACGACCTCAACGTGTTCGCGGCCATCCACGCGATGGGGCACCCGTTCGGCATCACCATCGGCTTTATGTCGCTCCTGTTCAACGGCGTTTTCGACAAATTTCCGAATGTCCGATACGGGTTTATGGAGGGCGGCGTGGGCTGGTTTCTGATGGCGCTGGAGCGGGCCGACGGCTCCTACAAAGCGTTCACGCCCCTCGACCCGCGCGGCGAGTACGTCCGTTTGCAGGACGGCGAGTCCGTCCGCGGCTACATCGCGCGCAACGTCAAGGAAGGGCGGCTGTACGTCGGCGTCGAGGGCGACGAGCCCGACCTCGCGCATGCCGTGCGGACGGTGGGCAGCGAGGCGTTTGTGTGGTCGAGCGACTTCCCCCACGAGGTGAACGTGCGGACCTGCGGCGACGAGTTGCGCGAGATGGCGGAGAACCCCGAATTGTCCGACGACGACTTGGACGCGATCCTCTGGCGCAACGCCGCCCGCCTCTACGCCGCGCCCGCCTAGCGGGAGGGAGGGGAGGCAGGGAGGCGGGATTCCCGCCTTCGCGGGAATGACGGGGGCAGGGGGCGGCCTCGCTCCCTACAACTGGCGCAGTTTGGGGTCGAGGCGGTCGCGGAGCCAATCGCCGAAGAGGTTCATCGAGAGCACGGTGAGCATTATGGCGAGCCCAGGGATGACCGACAGCCACCACGAGGTCGTGATGTAGTCGCGGCCTTCCGCGATCATCACGCCCCAAGCCGGGTTCGGCGGCGGAATGCCCGCGCCCAGGAAACTCAGCGACGCCTCCAGCAGAATGACGTTGCCGACCTGCAGCGTCGCCAGCACGATGATCGTGTTGACGACGTTCGGAAAGATATGGCGGAAGATGATGCGGAGGTTGGACGCGCCCGCGACGCGCGCCCGCGCCACGAAGTCCATCTCCTTGAGCGTGAGAGCCTCCGCGCGCACCTGCCGAGCGTACCGCGACCACAGCAAAAGCGCGACGACGGCCACGGTCGTCGCTGTCCCCGGCTCGAAAAGCACGACGAGCACGAGCGCGAGCAAGATCAGCGGCAGCGAGAGATTGATGTCCACCAGCCGCATAATCACGTGGTCCCACCACCCGCCGAAATAGCCCGCGAGAAGGCCGAGCAGCGAGCCTATCGTCCCCCCCACGGCGAGCGCCGCGAGCGAGACGAGCGCCGCCGTGCGCGCGCCGTGGATCATCCGGCTCAGGATATCGCGCCCCAGCCGGTCGGTGCCGAGCGGATGGCTCCACTCGCCGCCGTCCGTCCACGCGGGCGGCAGAAGGCGGGCGCGCAAGTCGCCGTCTATCGGGTCGTGCGGCGCGGCGACCTCGGCGAAAACGGCGGGAATGACGAGGACGATGAGCAGGACGCCGACGGGAACGACGGGGTAGCGGCGCAGAAGCGTCCAGACGCGGCGGAGCGCTCCGGCCGTCGGCGCCCGGTCGAGCGCGGGGTTCGCCGTCGTGGCCGCCATCGCCTACCCCCTCCCTCCGCCGTAGCGGACGCGCGGGTCAATGTAGGCGTAGAGGATGTCCACCACCAGATTAATGGCGATGAACATTGCGGAGATCATCATTACGAGCGCCTGCACGACCGCGTAGTCGCGCGAGAGCACGGCGGCGAGCGACAACTGGCCGATGCCGGGCCACGCGAACACCGTCTCCAGCGTCACTACGCCCGTCACCATAATCCCCGCGATGATGCCGAACAGCGTGAGCGGCGGTATCGCCGCGTTTTTCAGCGCGTGCTTCCAAATGACCTTCCACTCCGGCGCGCCCTTGATCCGCGCGAACTTCACGTACTCGCTGTCCAGCACGTTCAGCATCGCCGACCGCGTGAGCCGCATAAACGCGGCGACCGAAAACCAGCCGAGCGCGACGCCCGGCAGAATGATGTGCGTGAAGCCTCCGCGCCCGGAGACCGGCAGCCAGCCGAGGTTGACCGAGAATATCCAGATCAGCACGATGCCCAACCAAAACGGCGGGAGCGATTGACCGAGCAGCGCGACGAACTTGCCGGCGATGTCGATGAGCGTGCCCTTCTTGACGGCGGAGACGACGCCGATGGGAACCGCCATCAGCGCGCTGACGAAGAGCGCGAAGCCCGCGAGTTGCAGGCTCGCGGGAAGCGAATCCAGAATGAGCGCCGCCGCGCTCTGCCCCTGAAACTTGATGGAGTCGCCGAAGTCCAGCGTGAGGGCGTTGCCCAAAAACACGAAGTACTGCTGGTGGAGGGGCTGATCGAAGCCCCAAAGCGCTTTGAGGCGGTCGAGGTCTTCCGGCGTGGCGTCGACCGGCGCGAGCGCGTCCAGCGGATTCCCTGAGATTCGCGCGAGCGTGAACACGATGACGCTGACGCCGACGAGCGCGATCGCTGCCTGAAAGAGCCGTATGACGATGTAGCGTTGCATTGCGTTGTCCGCCGCCCGCGCCTCCCGGCGAGGGGCGGGCCGCGCAGGCTAGTATAGGGCAGGCGCGCCCGCGCCGTGCCTCTCCCTCGCGCCCGCACCGCCCTCTCCCTCGCGCTCGCGCCCCGGGATTCCCGCCCTCATCGTCATCCCACCCCTTTGCCGTCATTCCCGCGCAGGCGGGAACCTCGCCCCCATCGTCATCCCCGCGTAGGCGGTACGGGCGGCGGCGCGCAAGAGGAGAGTGGCGCAGGAGGGCTACTTGCCCTGATCGCCGCGCTTATGCGTCGCGACCCAAGCGCCGTGCTCTTGCGAAATGCACGCCTCGGTTCTCTCCACGAGCATTTTCCTCGGATCGTCAGCGTCCGCGTAGGGCCCTGCCTTTCCGAGGAACAAATGCTTCTCACGCTTCAACGCCTCGGCCGTCGCGCGGTACCGGAGCCAGTTCCATTGGAACTGAAAGAGGTGCTGCATGCTCTCAAGTATGACGACAATGACGCCTGCGATGGCGGCGCCCCACCTGCCAACCTCCGCCCCTTGCACTGACCACAGGAAACCTGTGAAGAACGGAATTAGCGCGCCCGCAACGATGACGATGATTTTGAGCGCGTGATGCAGGAGCTTGTTGCTCGCGCTTCGCCGGTCATACCAGGCAATCTGGTCTTCCAGCCGGCCGTAGCCTTGCTCGTCCATCATCGGGGTTCCCTACTTAGCCGTTGCGATCAGCATGTGCAAGCGGGACGGATCCCAGCCATGGAACTTAATGTTCCGCTCCCGAATCAATTTCGGAGCGGTGGCATGGTTGACGCCCTTCAGCGCCATTGCGATGATCGTTTTGCCCTGCCGCGCGCTCTCCTCCAATTCCCATTCAACCCATCCGCTCTTGTGCGTTGTTGCGCTGATCAAGCAGAGGGTCACCGACGAGCGCTTGATCTTCTCTCCGATCCGCTGCTTGATGTACCCCGCGTTCTTGCTGTGGATGGCCTCACGCACGGACTCGTCATACGCCTCCAACTCGTGATTCGGGTTCTGCATGAGTCCGCGCAACCCGTTGACTTGGGCAAGATCCTCGTGGGCGAAACTGGAGAAAACGCGCTTTTTCGGCTGGTTGGTCATATCGTCCCCCTTCTGTAATTGGTGAGGGACAGCCTAGCCGAGCGTTGGCCTCCGCGTCAAGCGCTCGCCTTCGCCGCCGCCTACCTCGCCCTCGCCGCCGCCGGGCTGCTCTTCGCCTTCGCGTGAGGCCCGCGCGCGACGGGTAAGGGAAGGGTAGGGGACCGGCTATGCCGTTCCACCCTCGGCTTCCCGTTCGGCTGCCCTTTCCCGTTCCCACTCGTCCACGAACTTCTGAACCGCCTCGTGGAGTTTCTCTATGGCGTCGTAGTCGTCCGTGTTGACGTAGCCGCCGCAGTCCTTGAAGAACTCACCGTAGGCTTCGGGAACCATAAACGGGTAGACGAACAGAATCCCCGGGCCGCAGGTGATCAAGTTCTCATGCTTGTCAACGAAGACCCAAGGGGTCTTGGGTGACGCCTGCTGTTCGGTGTCCATTTGCAGTTCCGTCGTCATAGATCGCCTCCTGTGAATGCCTGTCTTTCAGCCTCTCTGGGGTTCCATTATATCCTTCGCAGAGCCATAGTGCGTTGGCGTGGCTGCGCTAAATAGGCGCATTTCTGCCAATGATCCCTCTTTGCTATCTGGCCCAAAACGACCGATGTTCATGCCTCTTATTTTGCGATCGGAAAACGTATTTCCTACGACATGCAACCGCATCTCCTCTTGGATTTTAGACATTTCCGTATTGGCATTCCTCAGGCGTCCTGGGCAGTGGTCACGTAGCGCATTAGAGGATAACAGCGCCTTCTTCCCAAGCAGGCAACCCCTTATCGGGTTCCAAGACTTGGAGGCGCAAGCGCGCCTCTGCCATAGACAGCGTTGACTTGACGTGGTTGCACGTCCGGCAGAGGGCTTGGAGGTTCTCCTCGTCATCCGGACCTCCTTTGCTCCAAGCGAGTATGTGGTCAATCTCAAAGTCAATCCGCCAAAATCCCTCTCGTATGCACAGGGGGCAGCATCCGTCCGTCGCGTCAATCTTCTTGTCGCGCAACCATTTGGGGATGGTCGTGCGCTTCTGGGCGAGCGCGGCTTGGTAGCGTTCGTCATCTTTACGAGGCACGATGCCTAGCGTCTCGAAGGCATCGCCGTTAAAAGCAGAGAAGAAGAACACGTGGTTACCCACTTTGTGCCTGCCGAGGTATCCGGCTATGGACAGATCTTCCAGACCCCAGCGGATGTAGCCTCGAGAGGCCATCTTGCCGTTCAAGTTCCAGACTTTACCGAGGAGTGCGCTCACCGCCTCATTCATCGTCACGCAGTTGCGCCTTTGCACGAACTCCGCGATGACTCCATAGACGGGGGTTCGCGTCTTCCCCTCAGCGACCTTGCGGACCGGGATTACGCACAGCGGACAGTGGCCAGTTTCGTGTTGGCCAGTCTCCCCCAATTGCGCTAATGCGGTTTGTCTGTACGCATGGTCGGACCTAGCCATGCCGCTCTACCTCCTTCGGAACCACAAGAACCGACTGAGCTTGGAAGGGTTGGGGTTGCTCGCCCCTTTGCTCTCTTCCTCTGCCTGCTTCCTGCGGGCTTCGCGCTCAATCCCCATCATAGTGAACCGCTCCATGTCGTGCAAGTAGAGCACTTTGTAGCCCTCGTCCTCAAACATTTCCCCAGTGTCCGAGGCTTCGTCGTCGGTGACCCACAGGATGTCGTCGTCCAGCCAAGCGCGTCCAGCCATATGGATGCGAGCCCAAGCGAGAGGCCCCGGGTCGAGGAATGTGAAGATGACTCCGCTGACGCCGTTGGCTACGGCGTCGCTCATCGTTATGTCGGCTGTGCTTGTCGTGCGCATCATAGTGCATCCTCCTAGGGCGTTGGCCTCTACTGCATAGAGGGCTACGCTCGGTATGCCTCGATGTCGACACAAGCCGCCGCATTTGTCAATAGGGGGGTTGGCTCCTCTCGGCGGGCGTAGGCGGGGAACCGCGCCGCCGTCGGCGCAAGGGGCGAATGTCGCAGTGGGGCAGGGGAGGGCGCCCCCATCTCCGTCATTCCCGCGCAGGCGGGAATCTCGCATCCCCGGATGGGGCGCGCAGCGCCCCGTCTCCAAAGCCCCCCACGCGCCACGTCATTCCCGCGTAGGCGGGAACCTACTGGAAACGCCCCAGGATCTGTCTACCCCTGCGAGCCTTGAATGCGGGACTCGCGGCCCGCCCATTCGCGCTCACGGAGAACGTATTTCTGGATCTTGCCGGTGGCGGTCTTGGGGAGCGAGCCGAATTCGACGAGGCGCGGCGCCTTGAAATGAGCGAGGCGCTCGCGGCAAAAGGCGGTGACCTCCTCCGCCGTGAGCGCCGCGCCGTCGCGGGGCGTCACGAACGCCTTCGGCGTCTCGCCCCAGCGGTCGTCGGGAACCGCGACGACGGAGACCTCCAGCACGCCCGGGTGCTCCATAATCACCTTCTCGACCTCCTGGCTGGAGATGTTCTCGCCGCCGGAGATGATGACGTCCTTGGCGCGGTCCTTCAGTTCGATCTGACCGTCGGGGCGCCATACGCCGAGGTCGCCGGAGTGGAACCAGCCGCCCGCGAACGCCGCCGCCGTCGCCTCCGGGTCGTCGAGGTAGCCCGACATCACGCCGTTGGAGCGCATCACGACCTCGCCCATCGTCTCGCCGTCGCGGGGAACGTCGCGCATCCGCTCGTCCACGACGCGGACGCCGGCGCCGGCGTGGACGTAGGGCACGCCTTGCGGCGCCTTGGCGAACGCGCGCTCCTCCGCGCTCATCGCGTCCCACGACGGCTGCGGAACGCAGAGCGTGATCGGCCCGTAGGTCTCCGTGAGGCCGTAGAGGTGAATGACGGACGCGCCCATCGCTTCCATCGTCCGCACGACCTGCGGAGCCGGGGGCGCGCCGCCCGTGGCGATGGTCAGGCCGGAGAGGTCGCGCCCCTCGGCGGCGGGCGAGGCGTACATTGCGGTGAGAACGGTGGGCGCGCCGCACATATTCGTCACGCGATGCCGCTCGATGAGCGCGTAGACCTCGGCGGGCTCGACGCGGCGAAGGCAGACGTGCGTTCCGCCGACCGCCGTGACCGCCCACGTGTTGCACCAGCCGTTGCAATGGAACATCGGGAGCGTCCAGAGGTAGACGCTGCGCCAGTTCAGCCCCGTCTCGATCACTTCCCCCAGCGCGTTGAGGTAGGCGCCGCGCGCGTGATATTGCACGCCTTTCGGCGTTCCGGTCGTGCCGGAGGTGTAGTTGACGGCGATGACGTCCATTTCGGATGCGATGGGAACGCGATGCTCGCCCTCGGGGGCGGACGCGAGGAACTCCTCGTACTCCGGGCCGGGGACGTCGCCGGCCTTCGGCGCCTCGTCCACGACCTGCACGAACAACTCGACGCCCGGCGCCTCGCCGCGAATCTCGCGGACGACGGGGGCGAACTCGGAATCGAACACGACAACCTTCGCTTTGGAGTGGTTGAGGATATAGGCGATCTCCCTTGCGGAGAGGCGCGTGTTGACCGCGACGAGAGCGGCGCCGATGCTCATCGGGGCGTAGTGGCCCTCCAGCAGCGGCGGGAGATTCGGAACGATGAACGCCACGCGGTCGCCGGGCCCCACGCCTGCGGCGCGGAGGGCGCCTGCGAAGCGGTTGACGCGCTCGCGCAGTTCGCGGTAGGTGTAGACGCGCTCCTTGTAGACAACGGCGGGCTTGTCGGGATAGACGAACGCGCTGCGCTCCAAGAACGTGAACGGGTCAAGGTTCTGCCGGAAGACGCTGTTGTCCACGAGTCTCCTCCGATGCGGGCGGGTCGGCGGTATTCTACCCGGCGGGCGAGCGCATGGAATCATCGCAGGCGGCGGCGGGGGAGCGCGCAAGGGGCGGTCATCGATGCGCCGCGCATAGACTTATGGCGCGATGACGCGCGCTGCTTCCCGTTCATCCGCTTCGCTGAGCGCGCTCTTGAGGGCCCTCGACCGCTATGGGGCTTGCAAGTCGTCAAGCGCTTGGCCGAGCCGCTTCGCCAGCGTGTCTGCGTGCGTCGCCACGTCTTGGTGCGTGATTACCCGAGCCCGCACGGCGTCACTCTGGTGCTGCTCGCCGAAAGAGTCCCGTTCGAACTGACTGACCCAAGCGTTCAGTTTTTCCCGCCGACGTGGAGGCAGGTTGGAGTCATCGGTGACGCTTTCTCCGAATGCGTAGTTGCGTAGGCCCATCCAGAAGGAGCCGCCTGGAGGATAGAGCCACGCCACTGTCACGAGGTAGTGGTAGGTCTCTTCGGGAAGTTTCACCCTGATGGAGAACCCCCTATCGCCTGGTTCAATTTTGGCGCCACGCTCTCTGGCAATGCCAAAGAGTCTTTGTGTTGCCTCGCGTACTTCATCGCTAGGCAACAGAGCCATGAAAGCCTCAATGGAGATCTTGGAGCGGATGCGCGACCCGGCGGCGCTCTTGCCTCCTGGCGGAGCAGCCGTGTGCCCAATGACGTTCGGCACGAGCGCGCTGCGCGTCTCGGACTTGCTCTTGAACTGCTTGACCTCAACGGCCAGGACCTCAATGTTGTCGCGCATTTGCGCGTTTAGGAACTCCACGATGCGGGCGAGTTCGATGGGGATGGCGTCGGCCACGAACAGCAAGCGCAGGTTCTTGGCGGCGAGGTTGGTGGCGACTTCACCCCAAAACGCTTCTTCATCCACCTCTTCGTCCTCGGGCTGGAGCAGGTTATACAGAGCCTTATTGGCTCCGTCCTTCCAAGTCTCTTTAAAGGACCGGCGCAAGGTTCCGGCGTCCCAGAACAGCGAGGCGTTGGCGGCGTAGTCCAGCATTTGGCCGACGACCTCGCGCCGTATCCGCGTGTCCGAACCGCGCTTCACTTCGACGAGCGTCGGCCTGGCGTCTTGGTCTACGAGCAGGTGGTCGAGCGAAAAGCGGGCGGACTCGCCTGCGGCGGCGGGGACGCCCACTTCGCGCTTGACGAGCAGCCACCGGCGGGGGTTGCCCGGACTCACTCGCTCCCCGTCCAGCAAGTGAGGATGTTTGGCGAGCAGTTCCTGCAGGTCGTCTTCCAACGCGAACGGCTGCTCTTCCATCGGCTCCAAGTTGTCTCCGTCACGAATGTAGATGCGTTCGGCCATGCGCTTGCGCCCTCCGTCGGCGCATTGTACTACGCCCGACGGGGGAGGGAGGAGGCGAGGTTCCCGCCTGCGCGGGAATGACGGGGCAAGCGCATCCGCCCCTTGCCGATCCTTGCCCTTTGCCCTACGATGAGCGCGCCCGAGCACGGGGCGCGGCTGAATACGGGGCGGAGCAAGGAGCGCAAGCACACAATGGCGAACTGGGGACTCAACGTCGTCAAGCAGTACCAGCGGCTGGTCATTTTCACTTTCGGGTCGTACACGGGGACGCGCGGGCCGGGCTTGCGCTGGCTGTGGCCGTTCGTGAACAACGGAACGACGACCGTGGACTTGCGGGAAGCGCCGGTGCCGATTCCGCGCCAGACGAGCATCACCCGCGACAACGCGCCGATAGACATCGACTTCTTCGTCTATATGCGCGTGATCGAAAACCGCCCCCAGGACACGATCCTGAACGTGAGCAACTTTCAGGCGGCGGCGCAGGCGCTGGCGATGACGACGCTCCGCGCCGTGGTCGGCGAGATGGACTTGGACGACGTTCTCTCCAAGCGCGAGCGGATCAACGCGCAGTTGCAGGTGAAACTCGACGAGGTGACGGCCAACTGGGGGGTGAAGGTCACCCGTGTCGAGATCAAGGAGGTGGAGCCGCCGCGCGACGTGCAGGACGCGATGAACCGGCAACTCTCCGCCGAGCGCACGCGCCGCGCCGCCGTCACCGAGGCGGAGGGACAGCGCGACGCGGAGATCAACCTCGCCGAGGGCGAGCGTCAGGCGGCGGTGCTCCGCGCCGAGGGCTCCAAGCAGGCGGCCATTCTGGAAGCGCAGGGTCAGCGCGAGGCCGCAATCCTCCGCGCCGAAGGGTTCAGCCTGGGCATGGAGCGCATTAACGAGGCCGCGATGCAAGCCGACCCCCGCACGATGAGCCTGCAGTACTTCGACACGCTGAAAGATATGGGCGGCAGCCCCGCCACGAAGTTCATCTTTCCGATGGAGTTCACCTCGATGCTGGAGCCGTTCATACGGAGCGCGCAAAACGCCGCGCCGTCCGGCGGCGGCGAGCAGACGCGGGAGCAACCCAGTTGACGGCGTTGCGGGCGCGGGCCCTGGCGCGGGCGCTGCTCTGCGCGGGCGCCGCCGCGCTCTTCGCCGCCGGTTGCGGCTCCCAGCCGGCGCCGGCGCCCGCCGTTACGCCGGAAGAGTTGCGCGACAAGGCGGCGGAAGCGCTGCGCGGCCTGTCCTCCGCGCATTTCCGCGTGACGCACGAGGACGGCGCCAGCACGGACATCGGATTCGCGTCTCTGATGGAAGCCGAAGGCGACGGCCTCTTCCCCGACCGCGCGCGGTTCACCGTGCAAGCCTCCGCCGCGCTCTTCCGCAACGCCACGCTGGAGATCGACGTCATCCAGATAGGCGAGACGACCTATCTGCGCGACGCCATCAGCCAGCAATGGCAAACGCTTCCCGCCGGAACGCTCGGCATAGAGTTCTCCAACGTCGCCGGAAGCATCGCCGACGCGCTCGCGTCCATCCGCGGCGCAACGATCAGCGACGGCGGCGGCGCGGACGTCCACTTGCTCAGCGGCGTCGCGGACGCGGAGTCGTTGCGCGGCTTCGTCCCGAGCGCGCCCGAGGGCGGAACGCTGGACGTGACGCTCTGGGTGGGGCGCGAGGACTTCCTCACGCGGAAGGTCAAGGTCGCCGGCGCCCTCTTCCCGAGCGACCCGCCGGACATCACGCGGACGCTGGAACTTTCGCGCTTCGACGCCCCGGTCGCCGTCGAGCCGCCGGTCTAGGCGGCCTGCGCCGTGGCCGCGCGCGCGCCGCGCCGTCCGCCTCCTGCGTTCACGCTCGCCGTTCTGTGCGCGGGCGTTTTCCTGGCGTCGCTCGACCAGACGTCGGTCGTGACCGCGCTGCCCGCGATGATGACGGACGTCGGCGTCAGCATAGACCGCCTGGACGATATGGCCTGGGTGGTGACGGCCTATCTGCTGGGCTTCACGGCGGCGATGCCGCTGCTGGGGCGGGCAGGGGACGTCTACGGCTACCGCCGCCTGTACGTTGGAGCGCTCGCGCTGTTCGGGGCGGGCTCCGCCGCCGTCGCGCTCGCCGACGGGCTTGGCTGGCTGATCGCGGCGCGGGCGGCGCAAGCGGTGGGCGGCGGAGCGCTGATTCCGGCGGCGCTCGCGCTCGCGGGAGCGGGGCTGCCGTCGGGGCGCAGGGCGATCATTTTCGGCGTCGTCGGCGCGTCGGCGGAAGCCGGGGGCGTGATGGGGCCGCTCTACGGCGGCGCGCTCGCCGAGTGGCTGGGCTGGCGCTGGATATTTTGGAGCAACCTGCCGGCGGTCGGCGCGCTGGCCTTCGGGCTGATCGGAGCGCGGGAAGCCGGACGCTCCGGCGGAAGGTTGGACGTTGCGGGCGGCGCGCTGCTGGCGGCGGGGTTGTCGCTGCTCACGGCGGGGCTCGCGCAGCGCTCGCTCTTCAGCGGAGGCGCGCTGCCGCCTTACGCTCTCATCGGCGGCGGATGCGCCGCGCTCGCCGCGCTGGCTTTCGCGGAGCAGCGGACAGCGGCGCCCATCGTAAGCGCGGCGCTGTTCCGGGCGCGGGGATTCGCGGCGGCGATGAGCGCGCAGACGCTCGCGGGCGCGGCGCTCGTGCTGATCCTCGCGGCGATTCCGCTGATGACCACGGCCGTGCTGGGCGAGAGCGCGTTCGAGGGCGGGCTGCGGCTGATGCGCTTCACCAGCGCGATTCCGGCCGGCGCGCTGATCGGCGGCTGGGCGTCCGCACGAATCGGCGTCCGCCCTCCGGCGGTTGCCGGGCTTGCGCTCGCCGTCGCCTGCTTCCTGCTGCTCACGACTTGGGACGAGGCCATCGCGGAGCCGCGCCTCACGCTGCACTTGGCGCTGGGCGGGTTCGGATTCGGGCTGCTGATCGCGCCGTTCACCGCCGCCGCGGTGGACGCCGCCCGCGAGGAGTACCGCGCGACGGCGGCGGCGTGGGTTACGGCGGCGCGCACGTTCGGAATGACGCTGGGGCTAGCGGGCATGGCGGCGGCGGGCGTGGACTACTTCCAATCGCTCGCGGGAGGGCTGCCGACGCCCATCCGGTTGCCCGATGAGAGCGCGTTCGCGTTCGCGGAGCGGGTCGCGGCCTACGAGGCTGGGCTGTCGGGAGCGTCGTTCGCGGCGATACGCCTCTTCTTTTGGGTTGGCGCGGCCCTCAGCGCGCTGGCCGTCGTTCCCTCGCTATGGCTGCGGGGCGGGAGGAAGTAGGAGGAGGAGGCGGGGCGCCTTGTCCGAGGGGGCGTCGTTCCCGCCTACGCGGGAAGGGCGGAAGGGCGAGTTCTCTATCGGCGGTGAACGCCGGCGGGCAGTAGCGGGCGGGGCGCCTTCCGGGGTACAATAGGCCCGCGCCCTGACCCTCGTCCGCACGGAGCGCCAATCCGCGGACGGGCGGAGGCGCCGCGCCTTCCCTCGGCGCAGAGGAGAACGCCGTTGGCCACGTCGACGAACCTCGGGTTTCCGCGCATCGGCGCGAACCGCGAACTGAAGTGGGCAGTCGAAGCCTACTGGGCCGGAAAGGTCGACCGGCGGGAGTTGCTGCGCCGGGCGGCCGAGATACGCCGCGCGAACTGGGCGCTGCAGCGCGACGCCGGCATAACGCACGTCCCCTCCAACGATTTCTCCCTCTACGACCATGTGCTCGACACGAGCGTGATGGTGGGGGCGATCCCGGAGCGCTACGAGGAGCCGGACGGGACGACCGGGCTCGACTCCTACTTCGCAATGGCGCGGGGCCGGACGGCCTCGCCTGACAGGCCGGGCGTCGCCGCGATGGAAATGACGAAGTGGTTCGACACGAACTACCACTACATCGTGCCGGAGATCAACAAAGGGCAGATATTCACCATCCGCTCCGAGAAGCCGGTGGACGAGTTCCGCGAGGCGAAGGCGCTGGGGATTCACACGCGCCCCGTGCTCCTGGGGCCGGTCACGTTCCTGCTGCTCTCCAAGTCCGCCGACCCCGCGTTCGATCCGCTCACGCTGCTGGAGGGGCTGGTGGACGTCTACGAGTCCGTGCTGCGGCAACTCGCGGCGGCGGGCGCGGACTGGGTGCAGATGGACGAGCCCGCGCTGGGGCTGACGCTGGACAACCGGCAGCGGTCGGCGTTCGGGCGGGCCTACGCGCGGCTGGTGGCCGCCTCGCCTACGCTCAAGATACTGGCCGCCGTCTATTTCAGCGACTTGCGGGAGAACACGAAAGCCGCGCTCGCGCTCCCGACGCAGGGCTTGCACATAGACCTTGTCCGCGGCAGGGGCGATTTGGAGAACCTGCTGCCGAAACTGCGGCAGGATATGACGCTTTCGCTGGGGCTCGTTGACGGGCGCAACGTCTGGAAGACCGACCTCGCGGAGGCGGTTGCGACCGCCCGCAAGGCGACCTCCGCGCTCGGCCCCGACCGCGTGCTGATCGCTCCCTCGTGCTCGCTCATTCATTCGCCGGTGGACCTGGACGCGGAGACGGGGATGGACGCGGAGATGAAGTCGTGGATGGCGTTCGCCAAGCAGAAGGCGCGCGAGATCGCGGTCGTCACGGCGGCGGTGAACGGCGACTCGTCGGCGCGGAGCGAGTTGGAGGCGAACGCGGCGGCGGTCGCGGCGCGGCGGGCGTCCAAGCGCGTCCACGATCCGAAAGTGAAGGAGCGCAGCGCCGCCGTGACGCCGGAGATGGCGGAGCGCGCCAGCCCTTATCCGGAGCGGCGGAAGGCGCAGCAGCAGGCGCTCCGGCTTCCGGCCTACCCGACGACGACGATCGGCTCGTTTCCGCAGACGGCGGAGATTCGCAAGGCGCGGGCGAGCCGCAACCGGGGCGAACTGACCGCCGAGGAGTACGAGGGATTCATCCGCGAGGAGGTCGCGCGCTCCGTCCGATTCCAGGAGAAGACGGGGCTGGACGTGCTGGTGCACGGCGAGCCGGAGCGCAACGATATGGTGGAGTACTTCGGCGAGCAGTTGAAGGGCTACGCCTCCACCTCCAACGGCTGGGTGCAGTCCTACGGCTCGCGGGCGGTCAAGCCCCCGATCATTTTCGGCGACGTGAGCCGCCCAGCGCCGATGACGGTCGGCTGGATCGGCTACGCGCAGTCGCTGACGAATTCGCCGGTCAAGGGAATGCTCACGGGGCCGGTGACGATGCTGCAGTGGTCGTTCGCTCGGGACGATCAGCCGCGTTCCGAGACGTGCCGCCAACTGGCGCTCGCCATCCGCGACGAGGCGGGCGATCTGGAGCGCGCCGGCATTCGCGTCATTCAAGTGGACGAGCCCGCCATCCGCGAGGGGCTGCCGCTGCGCCGCGAGGACTGGGACTCCTACCTCGAGTGGGCGGTGGAGTGCTTCCGCATCGCTTCCTCCGGCGTGGAAGACCGCACGCAGATGCACACGCATATGTGCTACGCGGCCTACGACGACATCATAGACGCGGTGGCCGCGATGGACGCGGACGTGATTTCGATGGAGAACTCGCGGTCGGACGGCGCGCTGCTGGAAACGTTCAAGAAGCATCCCTACCCGAACGAGATCGGGCCGGGCGTCTACGACATTCACTCGCCCCGGGTCGTGGAGCGCGCGGAGGCGGTCGCGCTGCTTCGCCGCGCCGTGGAGGTGATCCCGAAAGACCGCTTGTGGGTCAACCCGGACTGCGGTCTGAAGACGCGCCGCTGGGAAGAGGTCGAGCCGTCGCTGCGGAATATGGTCGCCGCGGCGAAGGAGATGCGGAGAAAGCGATGAGCAAGGCCGCTTGCCGCCAGGCCGTCGCGTTCTTTCTGGACGCCGCAGGCAAAGTTCGGCCTGAGCAGTGGGACGCGCCCGCGCTGGGCGTATGGAGCGTCCGCGACCTCGTCGGGCACGCGAGCCGCTCCATCACGCGGATCGAGGAGTTCGGGGCGCGCCGCGCCTCCGCCGTCGATGTCGCGTCCGCTGCTGATCACTACCGGCGGTCGCTCGGGCGTCCCAACGCAAACGAGCAGGTCGCGGAGCGCGGGCGCGAGGCGGCGAAGGCGCTCGGCGGCGACCCGTTGGCCGCGATGCGGGAGGACTGGGCCCGCGCGGAGCGGATTCTCGGTGCGACTTCCGAAGACGAAATCATCGCCTACGACAACGGCGGCATCCGCTTCGGCGACTACCTGGAGACGCGCGTCTTCGAGTTGACGATTCACGCGCTCGACCTGGCGAACGCGATTGGCGTCGAGGCGCAGCCTCCGCGCGAGGCGCTCGCTCTCACGCTGCGGACGCTGGCCGACCTCGCGCTGGAGTCGGGGCGCGGCGCGCAACTGGCGCTCGCCGCGACGGGCCGCGCCCCGCTCGGCGAGGGGTTTTCGGTTTTGGGGTAGGAGGGGAGTGGGGGGGACCTGCCTTTACTCAGGCGCGAAACCTTGCGTCAACGCCCAATTCTGATCCTTCCCGTCGTATACAATAATTCCTCTTCGCTTGAGGTGTAATTGGGCGTGGCGCAGACGGCGTTTCCACGTTCTTCCGTACGGCTCCCCTTTGATCTCAAAGTACTCATTGTCGTCGCAGAGGTGCGGCATAAGTCGTTGCGTTTCCGCCTCAATTGCTTTGGTTTTCTGCGGCCCCCGAGCGAGGATGAATTGGATGGCGTCCGCGAATACGGCATGCGGGCTGCGGTCGCCGACCTGCGCGGCGGCGAACTTCTGCCGGGCGTCCTTCATCAACGCTGCGAAACGTTTCATCGCAGTTGGCGTGGCGGAATGGCTGACTTGGGCGCGCGTTTCCCGTAGTTCGGCTTCCAGAGGCGCGAATTGGCCAATTGCTTGAGCGTCCATAGGGCTCCCCAGGCGAGCGAAGGCTAGCATCCTCTCGCGCAATTCCCTCGCCAATTTGGGTTGGCGGATCAAGACGCCACATTCAATATTGTCATCCAAGCCTGCCCTCGTGAGGTTGCCGGACGTGACAATCGCCGCCTTCGCGTCGGCGACGAATACTTTTGCGTGGAGGTTGGATAACGCGACTAGGCGGGAAGTAGGAGATGCTTCCACGAGGCGGCGCAGCGCAGCAATATCCAACGCCGACGCGCTGACCGCCTCGGCGTCAATGTTCGCTAGCGTAACGACCTCAACGCCCGAACGCAGAAGGCCGCAAAGCCAATCGGCTTCCTTGTATTTGATAAAAGGCGCGACGACCAGAACGGAACGACGCGCGGAAGCGGCGATGTCAGCGAGGTCATCCCGCCAGCCGCTGCTGATAATTTGCACCATGCCGAGTCCTCCGCGCCTTGCTGAGCAAGGACGCTCGCGCTCACAACGTGGCGTCCGCCGTCAATTCGCTCTCTTCTCCCCGATACATCAACAGCGGCTCGCCGCACTTGCCGCAGGAGACCGGTTCTCGCCCGTCGTCCAGCGGGCCCGATGCGTATGACGCGCTTGCGCCGCACGCCGGATGGGCGACTCCGACGAGAGCGAAGCCGTCCTCGTCGACTTCGACGCTCGTTATGACGCCTCCCAGAGGCTCGAACCGCCTTGCCATCGCACGCTCCTTGCCCATTTGAGGATAGCATATGTCCCGCAGTCCGCCGCCGGCGGAGCATCTTGCCATGCAGCGCATAGAGGCGCCCCCGCGACCCCGCTGTCTCATATGCGTTGAACGAGCGCATGGCGTAGCGCGGCGCGGTGTGTTATGCTAGTCGGCGAGATGGTCAGCGAACCTGCGCTCGTCGTCTATACGCGCCCCGATTGCTCCTACTCGGACGCGCTGTTGCACGACCTCGACAAGGACGGGGTCGAGTACCGGCAAGTTGACTTGGAGGAGCGCCCCGACCTGGTTGGGGAGTTGGAGCGGCTGACGGGCGGCGAGCGTGTGACGCCTGTGATGGTGGAGGGCAGCCTCGTCATCGTGGGGTATCATGGGATCGGCTGAGCGTTCTGACGCCCCGGCGGAGCCGGGGCATCGCTACCGCGGCCCGGTGGTGTAGCCTGGTTTAACACACCGCCCTGTCAAGGCGGAGATCGCCGGTTCAAATCCGGTCCGGGTCGCCAGCGGCGATAGCGAGAAGAAGCCCCCGCGCGCATTGCGTGCGGGGGCTTTTCTCCGTTGTGAGACCTCTGCGGCGACCGCCGTTCGGTCGCCGCAGCCGCCGGAGGACGCGGGCGGGGCGCGCTACTGCTGGGCCATCGCGGCGTCGCCGACCGTCTCCATAATGAGGCGGGTGACGGTGTAGGGCTCCATGTTGGCGTTGGGGCGGCGGTCTTCGATGTAGCCCTTGCCTTCGCGCTCGACTTGCCAGGGGATGCGGATGGAGGCGCCGCGGTCGGAGACGCCGTACTTGAACTCCTTGTAGGAGGCGGTCTCGTGGCGGCCGGTGAGGCGCTCTTCGATGCCGAAGCCGTAGTTGGCGATGTGGAGGTCGTGGCGCGTGCCGAGGGCTTCGGCGGCGTCAATGTTGGGCTGGTAGGAGGAGCGCATAGCGCTCGTGGAGAAGTTGGTGTGGGCGCCCGCGCCGTTCCAGTCGCCGCGCGCCGGCTTGGGGTAGAGCGTGGCGCTGATTTCGTGCTCCTCGCCAATGCGGTAGAGGAGCCAGCGGGCGATCCACAGTTGGTCGGAGACCTCGAGCGCGGGGAGCGGGCCGACTTGGAACTCCCACTGGCCGGGCATCACCTCGGCGTTGATGCCGGAGATGAGGAGTTCGGCGTCGAGGCAGGCCTCGAGGTGGTCTTCGACGACCTCGCGTCCGAAGACCTCGTCGGCGCCGACGCCGCAGTAGTAGCCGCCCTGGGGCGCGGCGAAGCCTTCGGAGGGGAAGCCGAGGGGCCGGGAGCCTTTGAAGAAGGTGTACTCCTGCTCGATGCCGAAGATGAACTCGAGGGAGGCGTACTTTTCGGCGGCGGCGGCGCAGGCGTCGCGGGTGTTGGTGGGGTGCGGGCTCATATCGGCGAGGAGGACGTCGCACATCACGAGCACGTCGTCGCCGCCCCGGATGGGATCGGGGCACACGAAGACGGGCCGGAGCACGCAGTCGGACTGGTCGCCGGGGGCCTGGTTCGTGGACGAGCCGTCGAATCCCCAGATCGGCAGGTCGGCGAGTTCGGCGCTCTCGACGATCTTCGTCTTCGAGCGCAACTTCGCGGTCGGCTGGGAGCCGTCCACCCAAATGTATTCCGCGCGGATCATCGTTCTCCTCCTGTGTTCCGTGTTCCTTCCGCTCTCCGCGGAGGTCGCCGCCGCCCTGTGCCGGATGGCGGCGCAAGGCGAATGTTACTCCTCCGCGATGCTGATCGTCTCAATCGCGTCGCCCGGGGCGGCCGCGGACTGCGGGTCGCGTGGGCTGACGCTGAGCAGGACGTCCATTCCTTCGACGACCTCGCCGAAGACGGCGTGCCTGCCGTCCAGGTGGGGCGTGGGGACGAAGGTCAGGAAGAATTGGCTGCCGTTGGTGTTGGGCCCCGCGTTGGCCATCGAGAGGACGCCGGGCTTGTCGTGCTTGAGGCCGGGGGCGAATTCGTCGGCGAAGCGGTAGCCGGGGCCTCCTCTGCCTGTGCCGTCGGGGTCGCCGCCTTGCGCCATAAAGCCGGGGATGACGCGGTGGAAGGTCGTGTTGTCGTAGAAGCCTTCGCGGGCGAGGAAGACGAAGTTGTTGACCGTGTTGGGGGCTTTGTCGGCGAAGAGGGAGACGACGATGTCGCCCTTTCCGGTCACGAACGTGGCGGTGTAGCGCTTGGCCGGGTCTATCGTCAGAGGCGGGGGCGCGTCGTACTGCTGCGGCATTGTCGCTCCTGTGGTCGCTGGCGTTGGGGCGGCGGTCGGCTGGGACTGCGGGGCCGGCGTCGCGGTTGGGGCGGGAGTGGGCGTCGCCGCGCTCTCGGCGCCGCAAGCGGCTGAAAGCGCGGCTCCTAAAACGAGCGCGGCGATGGTTGCGCGGAAACGCAGTTTCATTGGGGTTAAGGTTATGCGCTAGCGGGCGCGGGGGCAAGGGGGCGCGGGCGGCGCGGGGGCATTTGTAACGGAATCGCAACAATCGCGGGGGTAAGGGGCGGGCGAGGGGGGGGATGGGGGCGGGAAGGACGACAGGGGGCGAGGTTCGCGCCCGCGCGTTCATTCGGCGCGCTCCGTGTAGGCGTATACTCCCGGCGCGATGCGATCTCCTCTCCTCAGAGCCGCTTGGGACCGCTACGGCGCGGCGCTCCAGCACAGGGACTTCCGCTGGGTGTGGCTCGGAAGCCTCAGCGGACAATCGGCGTACTGGGCGCTCATCGTCGCGCGCGGCGTGCTCGTCCTGGAGATGACCGGTTCGTCCGCGCTGGTCGGCATAACCACGTTCGCCGCGATGGCCCCCCGATTCCTGATGCCGCCGCTGGCCGGGTACGTGGCCGACCGCTTCGACCGCCGCACGGTGCTGGCCGCCGGCTACACGCTGCAACTCGGCCACGCCGTCGCGCTCACGGCGCTCGCCTTCTCCGACGCGCTCACGGTGTGGCACGTCATCGTCCTCTCGTTCCTCAACGGGAGTTTCCGCGCGTTCCAAATGACGGCGACGCAGACGCTGATTCCGAATCTCGTGCCGCGCGAGCGCTGGCTCAACGCAATTGCGCTGAATCAGATGTCGCTGCAAGGCGCGCGGCTCTTCGGGCCGGGGCTTATCGCGCCCGCGCTGATCCACGTCGGCCCAAGCGCGGCGTTCCTGGCGAGCACGGCGTTCTACGCTATCGGCATCGCCTGCATCTTCGCCGTCCGCACGCGCTCGACCGGCGAACTCACCCGCGGCGACAAGGTGGGCGCGAGCCTGTGGGCGGCGGTGCGATACGCCTGGTCGGACGCGCGCCTGCGGGCGCTGTTCGTCCTGATCGCGCTCCACTGCGCGATGACGATGTCGTTCGAGTCTATGCTGCCTGTGCTCGCCCGCGACGTTCTGGGAGACACGGAGGGCGGCGCGACCTACCTAATGATGGGGGTCGGCGCGGGCGCGCTCGTGGGCGTGATCGGCATCGCAGGAGTGCGGAGTGCCGCCGCAAGGGGGAGGCTCCTGCTCATCACGGGGGCGGTCAGCGGCGCCGCGATGCTCCTCGTGGCGATGGCAGGCTCGATCCCCGGAATGCTGCTGGGAATGGCCGCGATGGGATGCGCGCAAGCGGCGTTTATGGCGACGGGCCAAGCGATGGTGCAATCGCTCGCGCCGGACGGAATGCGCGGGAGATTGACCGGGCTGAATCAGGTGAACGTGGGCGGAACGATGGCGGCGGTGAACTTGGCCAACGGCTTCGCGGCGGACGCCTTCGGAGCGCCGAGCGTCCTCTGGGCGCTGGGAATGGGGTTCGTCGTCGTCGTGGCGGCGAGCCTCGCGCTCGGCGTTCTGCGCGGCGTCTACCGGGGCGCGGTGGCCGTTCCGGCGCGGGCGGGCTAGTCGCCCCCCCCGTTGCCCGTCATTCCCCGTTGCCGTCATTCCCGCATAGGCGGGAATCCAGTCGGCGCGCAGCGCCCCCCCATTGCCCCGCCCTGCCCGCATAGACGGGCGGTGGAGAGAGTGCGGTAGAATAGCGCGCGACGAAGCGCGACGGGCGCCCGCGCCCGAAGGAGATGGAGAGAGCCTTGCTAGACGAAACGACCGTAGCGGTAGTCCGGGACATCCTGCTCAGCTCCTACTTGGCGGTGGGCGTGCTGCTGTCGCTTTTTCTCCTCGTGGCGGCGTGCCTGCTCTTCAAGGCGCTCCGCCGGTTGCTTGGCGCAATGACGAGCGCGGCTGACAACGTCAACAAGGCCGCCGAGAACGTGAACAAGGCCTCGGAGTCGGCGATCAAGTTTATGACGGCGCCCGGGAACGAAAGCAAAGCGGCGTCTTTCGCCAACGGAATGGGCATTCTGATCGGTCTGCTGTCCGGGCTTCGCGGGAGGCAGAAGTAGGCCCCGCTTCCGTGGAGGGGCGGGCAGCGGGGAATCGCGCCCTATGCCCAGTAGGTTCCCGCCTACCCGGGAACGACGTGGTCGCAGGGGTCTCCTCGGCGTAGGCTGCTGCTGCCTCCGCGTCCGCGTCAGGATTCCTGGATTCCCGCCTGCGCGGGAATGACGAGCCGCGCGGTCTCCTCGGCGTAGGCTGCTGCTGCGGCGTCCGCGTCAGGATTCCTGGATTCCCGCCTGCGCGGGAATGACGAGCGGTGCGGACCGCCCCGCAAACTCCTACTCAATCTTGGTCTCGCCCATAATGCTGGGTATGTCCGTATGGGCGAAGGAGCGCAGATGCTCGCCGGCGAGGCTGACTGCCTCTAGGCGGAACACTTCTTCGCCTGCGGGCGTCGTCTCGATCAGCGCAATGGGAATTTGGAGGGCGTCCTCTGATCTGCCGAAATTGACGAGCGTATTGCCGTTGGCGAGGCGTTGGACGTCGCCGAGATTGCGCGAGTAGATGTCGGGGTCGGCGCGGAATTCCCAAACCTTCTCCGCCGTTCCGTTAGCGTCGTCGAGGCGCAGTTCCAGCGCGCGCGAGTACGCTCCGCCCTCTTCGTCGGGGCGCGTGGCGCCGTTGTCGAAGAGCAGGATGTTCCCGTTGGCCAGTTCGCTCGCCGAGTGCTGCCGGTGGAACAGGTCGTTCGGGTCGGAGAAAACGTAGTCGCTGTCGGGGCCGTTGAGGAGCCGCTCCACCGCGCTGAAGTCGGGGCTGACCGAGAAGACCTGGTTGCGGTTCCTTGATGAGAGGATGAAGGAGCCTCGGGGCCCGCGGTTGAGGGAGTTGACGTGCGTCCAGCGCACCGGCGGGCGGGCGGCGTTCCATTGCACGCGCTGGTCGGGAGAGGCGATGTCCCAGAAGTCGGTCGCGTTCCAGACCTCATCCGTCCGTCCGCTGCTTTGATCCCAGACGCGGAGCGTTTCCACGATGGCGGCGGTCTCCGCATCTCCGCCGTTGGCTGAATCGTCGAACACGATCTCTCTGTCCGCGAGGTAGAGGACGCGGTCGTCGTCCAGATAGAGGAAGCCGTGGTGCATCACGCCGTCAACCGCGTTGCCCACGATCTGATCCACCTGGCGCCCCAGCGGAGTGACCTCCTTGATGCAGCAACTATTGATGGCGTAAGCGAAGTTGCCGTCGGGGGTTTGCTTGACCCCTTTGACGCCGGAGCGACCGAGGGGCGGGGCCACGTGGACGTCCTTGTAGTGCCAGACGATGCGCCCTTCGTCGTCCAAGACCACGACGTAGGACGCGACGTCGGGATATTCGATGCCTTGCGTGTAGTCCGTGAGGATGAGCGGCTGCGTGCTCCGGCCGGAGACGGTCCGCCGGGCGCGGGCGAGGCCGTCGGGCAGCGGGCCGGTCGTGAACGAGCCAACCTCCGGCCCGAACGCGAAACCGTCCGCCCCCTCGACGCCGACGGCGTAGGAGTAGGCGGTTTCGGCGCGCAGGCGGACGACGGGAATCGCGTGCTCCGCCGCCGGGCCGCTCGCCGCCGTTCGGAACCGCCCCGCCTCCGGGTTCGCGTACTCGATGACGACGCGCGCGGGCTCCGTCAGCGCGACCTTCACCTCGGCGATGAGCGAGTTCGCCTCGCTGATCGCGGCGGAATGGCTCGTTACGCGGGGCGGAACAGGCGTGGCCGTCGGCGTGGGAGTCGGGTCGGGGGAGGCCGTCTGGCAAGCGGCGGCGGCGAAAAGCGCCGCGCCGAGGATGACGCGGATGGGCGCAAGTCTCATGCGTCAATTATACGAAGAAGGAGGGTAGCGTCAAGGGCGCGCCGGCTCTCCCCTACGGCAGAGGGGGGCGGGATTCCCGCGCGCCCCACATCGTCATTCCCGCGAAGGCGGGAACCTCGCCCTTCATCGTCACTCCCGCCCTCTGCCCCGCCATTCCCGCGAAGGCGGGAACCCCGCCCCTTGCCCCGTCATTCCCGCGAAGGCGGGAATCCCGCCCCCTTGCCCCGTCATTCCCGCGTAGGCGGGAACCTCGCCCTCATCGCCATCCCGCCCTCTGCCCCGCCATTCCCGCGTAGGCGGGAATCCAGGCTTACGCTTCGGGGAAGGCTTCGAGGTGCTCGGCGAGTTGACCGAGGCGCATCACGTCGGCGTACTTGTGGTGCATATCGAAGAGGTTGACCTTGCACGACAGGAGGCTGCGGTCGTACACGCACTCCTCAGCGACGACGACGTGGAAGCCGCAGGAGTAGGCGTCGACGACGGAGGCGCGCACGCATCCGCTGACGCTTTCGCCGCAGACGAGCAGCGTGTCGACGCCGGCCTGCGTGAGGTGGGCGGCGAGCGGCGTGCCGTAGAAGCCGCTGGCGCGCTGCTTGTAGATGATCAGGTCTTCGGGCTGCGGGGCGAACGCCTCGAAGATGCCGAACGGCTCCTCGCCGCCGTTGGCGGGGCGGCGGTTCGTGGCGCGGACGCGGTTGGGGCGCGCCTCGGTCCGGTCCTCGCCGGTGGTGTAGACGACGGGGAAGCCGCGCGCCCGCGCCATTGCGAACAACTGCTTGGTGGGCTCGATGGCGTTCCAAGCGTACTCGCCGCAGGCGCTGGGGAACTCCTTCGCCACCTCGTGGACGGGGCGCGCGCCGCCCTGATAGGCCATGTTGTAGAGGTCTATCGCCAGCAGCGCGGGGCGACGCCCAACGTAGAGGTCGCGCTCGTAGTGCTTGTACAACTCCAAGTCTTCGGGGCTCACGACGTCTTGCCAGCAGTGGTCTTCGAACCCGTAGTCGGTCGCCATCTCGCGTCTCCTCTCGTCTCGCGCTCTCGTCCGGCGCAACCCCTCGCGCGCCGGGGGCTATTGTACTCCGATGGGGCGCGTTTTCGTGGATAAAGCGCTCAAAAGCGCTCATTTCGTTCGTTAAGGCCGGTTGCCGGAGGCGCATTGGGAGTCAGGATAGCAGGCGGGGCGGCGGGCAAGGCGAGGAACGGATTCGCGCCGTGGGGTAGGGGAGGGAGGGGGAGGCATAGCCTAATGGACTGTGCTGGCAAGCACGGGGATCGTCAGTGGGCTTGCCTCTCCGTTCAGTGTGAACCCGTCGCCCAGGGTAGAACGCCACAGCCCGTTGATCCACTTCTTGTTGGGATGGCAGTCTGGGCAAAGGTAGGCAACGTAGCGCCCCGCATAGTCCTGTATGGCGAAAGCCCTATCGCTGACTGCAAGGCAAGACCCACACTCCGCGCAATGGACACCAGACTGAAGCGTAGCAGGGTCATTGAAGAGGTCACGGAACAATGTGCGCTCCGGGGACAGGTTAGGGGTGGGTTCCTCAATGGTTCCAGCAATTCCTATCTTGGTACGCCGCGATGTTCCTCGAAGGCTAAACGCGTCCTCGAAACTGCTGGCCTGGGTCATCTTGTCTATGAGTGCTTGGTATGGAGGGAAGGCTCCTCCTGCCCCGATTACACGACGGGCAGCGGCCACCATCTCAAGTTGTTCGGCGGTCCAATGCGGAGAAACATAGCGGTTTTTTGTCAAGGAATTGAGAGGTTCGTAGCGCATTGGGTACGACACTGACCCCCAAGAGATAAGGTCGGTGACTCGGCCCCAAAACTGCTCCGGCGTGTCAGTGAAATTATACAAGGTGTAGACAATAATTCTGCGCCGACTGAACCCTGCGGAATGCAGTGACTCTATCGCGGATTCCACTGCAGGTTTTTCGCTAGGTATGTCGTAGGCAAGGCGTATAGGATTGACCCGAATTTCGCGCAATTTTCGTGCTATATCATCAGTGATAAGGCGAGCGTCTAATCCCTGATTAAAGTCCACGCTTACGCCTGCATCCTTCAATTCGTCAACCACGTCTGACCAATTGGGAACACCCAAGACGTTGTTATCCCATAGAATGGCCTTTTTGTGACCTGGCTCTATCAAGTCACGGACTGTTTGCGCCTTCCCACTCGTCTTGCCTTCGAGTCGAGGAACCGCACAGAAAGCGCACTTACGGATGCAACCCCGCATCGAAAACATTATGCTGGAGTCCCATTCGGGGACAAGGGAGTAGTCGGGGCGGTAGCCCTCGGCTTCGGTTACCAATCCCGTGTGAACCTCGTGCGCTCCTGACAACCTAGCGTGCTCAGGCATCAGGGTTGCGTATATGCCGCCCAGCACAACCTTGGCCTCCGGGTAGAGCGCTCTGTAATAGGCCACGGTGTTGTGGACGTGCTTCCACGCATACGTAAAGAGGCTTGTGACGTAGACGACGTCAGGCCGCAATTCGGGATGCTCTAGGCCGCGCACAAAGAGGACTTCGTCTCCCTTGTTCTTGTGCATGGCGGCCAATTTGAGCAACCCCAAAGGCGGGTAGCGCGTGTAGTAAGCGGGTTGGACGAGAAGGATTTTCATCCTGGGCCTTGTATCTTAGGGAGTATCCCGTTGAGGATTCGCTGAATTTGCCTCAACTCATAGACACACTTCTTACGCTGTTCGTCAGAAAGGCTACGCAATTCCTGTTCAGAACTTGCCAGCTGTTTCTTGAAACGATTGATTCTTTTGTACCAATCGCTGCGGTCCGCGGTCATTTCAACGGCCTCTTCGAACGAATTTTCTTCTCGCAAGAATTTATTCAGTGCCCTTCCTCCCGACTTGGCAACAACCGACAAGTTGTCCCTGATTTCGATTGCACGCGGTATCTCTCCGCTGCGGATTTTCCGAACCACCACTTCGTCCATTGTAGGATTGTCACGTCTCGCCTGCTTAATGGCGGGGTTCTTCAGGTACTCCTCATAATAACTCCAGCGGTCAATGCTGGATTCGTTGTGTCTGACCATGAAGTCATACGTGTCTATGAGACGTCGGACTCTCTGGCTGGGTATGGCCATCTCTGAGGCGATTGTAGTGATTGGAACATTGTGATCCATATGCCGCCGATAGTAGTATCCGGCCTGCTCGTAAGGCTGCCAATCCTTTTTGCCTACGAGGTGGTATTGTCCAAGCAATGCGAACACCAAGTCATCCCTTATGTCGGCTGGCAGCAAGGTTACGCGCATCCTACCCCATCTGATCGGGTCGAGACGCGCCAGCTTTCGGTAGGCAGCGAGGCGGCTGTTCCCTTCAAGCACCACGTAGTCACCGTCTCTCACCAGCACGGGGTCAATCAAGCCTCCGTGGGCGCGGATAGACTGGATAAGCCCGTTCACGTGGTCCATCTCGCACAGGGTTGCCTCTATCTCCTCTTGGGAAGGAATTGACTCATTGCGCCCAACGAGCGTGTAGATCCGAGGGTTGTCGGCGTAGAACCGCAGGTCGCTGTGAGGCATGACGCCTTGGTGGACGAGAACCTGTTCCCCCCTAAGCGGGATGCTGCTCTCTGCACCTTCCTGCACAAACGGCATCTGGCCCTCCTCTGTCAGCCTGTTCCTAGGATTCCCGCAAGAACCTGTCCAAAGTCATAACGCATCTTCGCCTGGAAGTCAAGGGGGGAGAGATCGCCTTGGGCAAGTTGAGCCGCCGTGTGCTTAGCCTCGAGGAGCACGGCGACCCACTCGTCAATCGAGTCGGTCATAATTAAGTTGTGGACGTGGCAGATTTTCTCTTGGGAAATTCGGTGGATACGGTCTTGGGCTTGCAAGTAGTCATCAAGGCTGAAGGTGCGGTCGTAGAAAATGACGTGGTTGGCGACGGTTAGAGTCAAGCCTTCTTTGGCTGACGCGGGAGTGGCAACGAGCACTTCGACGCGAGAGTCGGTGAGAAATGCGGATAGGGAGCGTTCCCGCGCTTCTATCCCAAGCTTGCCATGAACGCGCCGTGCTCCAAAATTTCGCAGTTCACGTGTGAGCCAGTCAACGTTATCCGTGAACGACGTCCATACGATAGCCTTCTCGTTTTGGTCGTGAGCAGTGTACAGAATGTCTTGCAATGCCGCCATTTTACCGGGTTCTCCCGCGTAAGTAGTGTCCAACATTCTCGGATTAGAAGCGATCTGAATCAAACGGACAAGTCGCCTCAGCACAGGTTCTTCATTTTCTTCGACGGGCTGTCCGTCTCTAATGAGAACTGCTCTCAAGTCATTCCGAACTTGTCGGTACATATCGAACTGGATGCGCTCCCATTCGGTTGGGACTGCGTGAATGAGTTTATTTGGCAAAGTAATGACTCCGCTGTTTTTCGTTTCTCTGACAGAAAAAGGGGCGATTCTTTGCTGCACGTCCTCGAGTTCATATTGAAACCGTTGCTGTCCCTCAGCGTTTCCCTCCAAGCCTTTTTGCAACTGGACTCGAGCGCGGAATTCCTTGAAGTTTTCGCCAAGGCTCACCCCATGGTCGAGAAAGCATATTTGCGACCACACGTCTTCTGGCCTGTTGGCGACAGGGGTTCCTGTCATAATAATGCGGCGTATGAAGCCGGCCGATAAACGGATGAAAGACTGAGTTAAGCCTGTATCAGGATTCTTTAGGCGCGCAGATTCATCTATAATTATGCCCAATTTACGAGTTCTGCAAAAGATTTCTATACGCTTCTCTTCTTTCTGAATTGCCTCAAAATGAGTCAATATCACCCTCACAGGGCTGTTGAAAACGTAGTAGTTCGCCTTTGCGTTTAAGGTCAGCAAGCGAGGCCTGACATAGGCATGGACGGCAAACTCGCGTTCCCAATTCGCAATTAGCCCCTTCTTGGTGACAAGCATCACCGTATCGATAACCTTGGTCCGAAGCCAATACAACAAGACATCGATGGCGATCTTCGTCTTCCCCAGTCCTTGCTCGTGGAAAACAGCAGCGTACTCGAGGTCTCTGATAGCCTCCACCGCGTCCAACTGATAAGGGAACGCCTCCAGCTTAGGCGTAACCACAGGTTCCCTGCCAAGGCGCAAAGGAAGAGAGCGCTGCGCTGAGGACGGACGTTGCATGCTATCCTTCCAATTCCTCCAGTACGATGGTTTGGGCTTCCGCCACACTAGCATCCTTTTGAATTATTCGCAAGATCCAACGTGCGTGGCGCACCATATCCCAAGGAACGGCCAGCACGAAGGTTGATGGCGTTTCTTCTACGCATTTGGCTAGGAAACCTCTGATCTGGTTCTCCGTATGCGGGCTTTGCAGGTCACGCGCCGTCTTTGCTTCTCCTATGATAGTGACTCCCGTGTGAGCGTTACGCGCAAAAAGGTCGGGGGTGAAGCCGTTGACCAAAGGGGGCTTCATCTGCCTAGGGCTATCCGGGGAGTCTAGGAAAACCAATCCTTTATCGCCATTCATCCATACGCTGACGACGTAGTCCAGCAAATGCTTGACAAGGTTCATGTGGGCACGGGATTCCGGCATAGGACATTACTCGTCGGACGCTATGTCTTGGCACAGCTGGTCCAAGGCATAGCGAGTCTCTACAATGCTCTCGCCCTCCGCTGAACCAACTTGCTCCTTAAGTTGCCGCAACTGGGCGTAGGGCATTTCCCATATCCGACGCTTCACTTCGTTGAGCAATTGAGACAGGCTCGCGCTCTTCAACGATTCCTCAGGCAAAGGAGAATCTAGCGCTTTGACTGCTTCCTGCGCTCCGTCCGTCAAGAAAACCTCTTTAGCTTTGGGGTTCCTGAGTATCCGAGGCAAACTGCGGACGAGATTCAATGGGTACACTCGCTTGTCATCTACCCATTGGGCAAAGGCGGATTTCGAAAATCCAGCCTGCGACAAGGCTTCGGCTACTTGACCTCGCTGCAATTCTACAAACGCGCTAAATCGAGTATGGTCAAAACTGTGGTCATCTGCGAGGATAGGCCGATAATATCGCTCCATGTCGTTGTAAGCATCAATGTAGCGAGCAACTTCTTGTTGTTGCCCTCCACAAAAGTCGACGATCTGGCTGAAGGTCAGGTGCTGAGAATTCCTCAAGTGCTCCAAGTACTTAGCCTTGGAGTAAGGGTCCCATTCCCGAGGGCCCACGAGGTGGGATTGCAAGCGAATCGCGTCAATTTCCGCCTGCCCCAAGTTCGGGTGAACGACGGCGGGAATGACGCTCCAGTCGCCGTCCAGGTCAGAGTCGACGAATTCCTTGTAGATCATCGCTCGCGTATTCCCCTCAATCACGACCATCCGGCCACTGAGGTCGTTAACGATGATGGGGTGGATGATCCCCCCATTCGTGCGTATAGATTCCCGCAGGCTGTAGAAGGTCGTGCCGTTGTTGGAGTCGTCGCTAGCGGATACGCCCAGCGCCAACCGCATGCGGTCGTAGGTAACCTCGTCGCCGTACATCTCGACGACCCTAGCGACTCTGGGATTGGAGACATCAAGTTCCAAGTCCGCCACTGGCAGCATGTCAAAGCGCATCGTGCAACCCTCCTCTATCTTACATATACCGGAGGTCGGGCTATCCGTCAACCTCCCCTCCCCCCCAAATCCGCTACCATTGCCCATATCCTCGCCCACACAGGAGGCGCGCGATGCTGACGCAAGAGGAGAACGAACGGCTTACGCAGGTCGGGCCGGGGACGCCGATGGGCGAGTTGATGCGCCGCTACTGGCATCCCGTCGCCGCGGCGGCGGAACTCGACGACCGCCCCACGAAAGCGGTGCGGCTGCTCGGCGAGGACCTCGTGCTCTACAAGGACAAGTCCGGCACGCTGGGCCTGATCGAGCGGTTCTGTCCGCACCGGCGCGTCGACCTCTCCTACGGGATCCCGGAGGAGCGCGGGCTGCGCTGTATGTATCACGGCTGGATGATGGACGAGACGGGGCAGTGCGTCGAGCAACCGTTCGAGGAGACGGTGCGCCCGGACGGGCGGTTCAAGGAGAAAGTGAAAATCGCGGGCTACCCCGTCGAGGAACTGGGCGGGCTGCTGTTCGCGTACCTGGGCCCGTCGCCGGCGCCCCTCACGCCGCGCTGGGACTTGTTCGTCACAGAGCACGCCTGGCGGGACATCGGCTTTACGATGCTGCCTTGCAACTGGCTGCAGTGTCAGGAGAACTCGGCGGATCCGGTGCACGCGGAGTGGCTGCACGGCGTGTACGGCTGGTGGCTGGCGCAGCGGTCGGGCGAGGAGGTTCCGCCGTGGCGGAAGGCGATGATGCGTCCGCACAAGCGCATCGGATTCACCGAGTTCGCGCACGGGGTTTTCAAGCGCCGCGTTGTGGAGGGGACGAGCGAGGACGACGACATTTGGAAGGTTGGGCATCCGTGGGTGTTTCCGAACATTCTGCGCTCGACGACCGGCACGACGAGCACGGAGTTTCAGTATCGCGTGCCGGTGGACGACGAGCACACGCTGCACGTGGTGTACACGCGCTATCAGTTTCCGCCGGAGGCGGAGGTTCCGCCGCAGGAGCGCGTTCCGTACTACGAGATTCCGCTCTACCGGAACGGAGAGTTGAACGTGGAGGTGCCGCTGCCGCAGGACTTTATGGCGTGGGTCACGCAAGGGCCGGTGGCCGACAGGACGCGGGAGCGGCTTGGGGAGTCGGACGTGGGCGTGATTCAACTGCGCCGGATGCTGAACGAAGCGATGGCGACGGTGGCGGACGGCGGCGATCCGATGAACGTGTTCCGGGATCCGGCGTCGAACGAATGCCTGGAGATGACGCAGGAGAAGGTGTACTACACGCCCGACCGCAATCAGGCGCGGATGATCTATCACGGCCATCAGCGGTACAACCCGGCGATAGGCGAGATCGTGGGGATGTTTCCGGGGTAGGGGGCATTAGGAAGGCGGACACCCGCCCCTTGCGCGGCGCCCCGCTCCCCCCTGTAGAGTGGACGCCAGCGAACTTCGCAAGGAGGCGGACAATGGCGACTGCGAATCCGAATGTCAATCCCATAGAAGAGTTGGGCGCGCTTCTGCCCGGCGACGCGCTGGAGAGTCTGGCCGGACTGCTGGCCGAGCCGAACGCCCGATTCACGTGCGGGCAACTGGCGCGGCTGGGCGCGGCGTTCAGCAGCGTCGGCGCGACGCTGACGGGAGCGGCGAGGGCGGGGATGCAGCCCCGGCTGGAGGGCGGCGCCGGCGAGAGGGGTCGCGCGTTCGAGGCGGGCGTGCTCTTCCAGTGGCGGAAGCCCAGCACGGTGACGGCGGTGGACGCGCAGCGGGTTCGGGATGCGTTCCCGCCGTCTATGCGGCCCGATCTCTACAAGACGCGGGAGTCGCAGGGAGTCGTCGCCGTCACCGTGCGGGACGCGGCGTAGGCGCGGCGCTTGCGCCCCTATCCTCCGCTCTCGATGCGCTCGATTCGGGCGCGGGCGCGGGGATAGGCGCGGAGGGCGTTGCCGCGGAAGAGTTTGCTCTTGTCGTCGTCCGTGAGCCACTCGATGGCGTCGAGGTAAGGCTTGTTGTCGTCGTACTGACGGCCCGTGAGCGGATCCTCGGCCTGCACGCCGCCGATCATTTCGGACGCGAAGAGCACGTTGTCCACGCCGATGGTCTTGAGCAGATATTCCATCGCGGCCTGGCTGTAAATCGCCGTGTCGAAGAACATCCGGCTGAGGAACTCGTCGAACGGCTCGCGCTTGGCCATAATGCTCAGCCCCTTGAAACGGGCGTACTGGTAGGGGATCGCCCCGCCGCCGTGCGGCATAACGAACTTGATCGTGGGAAAGTCTTTGTAGACGCTGGAGTCCAGCAACTGGACGAAGCCGGTGTTGTCCACGTTCATATAGTGGGAGCCGGTGGTCGTGAATGCGCGGTTGCACGTGGCGGAGCCGTGAATCATCGCGGGAACGTCCAATTCGACCATCTTCTCGTAGAGGGGATACCAGTAGCGGTCGCCGAGCGGCGGGTCGGTCCAGTAGCCGCCGGAGGGGTCGGGGTTGAGGTTGCATCCGACGAAGCCGAGGTCGTTGACGGCGCGCTCGAGTTCCTGGACGACGCCCTTCTCCGGGGGGACGCCGGGCGACTGGGGGAGGGAGCAGACGCCGATGAATCTGTCGGGGTAGAGGTCGCAGACGCGCTTGATGACGTCGTTGTTGACCTCCGTCCAATAGCGGCTGACGAGCGGCCCGCCGAAGTGGTGCCCCATCCAGGAGGCGCGCGGCGAGAAGAAGGCGACGTCCGTGCCGCGCTCGTTCTGCAGTTTGAGTTGGCCGTTCTCCAGCGAGGCGCGTATCTGGTCGTCGCTGACGTTGACGGGGTGCTTGACCGGCGCGCCCATCGAGGCGATCTGGGTGGCGCGGAAAATCTGCACGCCCGCCGGCGCGGTGGTGTAGTGGCCGTGCGCGTCTATGATCATCGGGTTCGGTTCCTCCGGCGCGTGGGAATGGCGGCGTTATAGTACCGCAAACTGGAGCCTGCCGCCCCCCGTCGTTCCCGCGAGGCGGGAACCTCGCCCCTTGCCCCGTCGTTCCCGCGCAGGCGGGAACCCCGCCCCTTGCCCCGACGTTCCCGCGCATGCGGGAATCTCGCCCCTTGCCCCGTCGTTCCCGCGCATGCGGGAATCTCGCCCCTTGCCCTGCGTCGTTCCCGCGCAGGCGGAAACCTCGCCCCTTTGCCCCATCGTTCCCGCGCATGCGGGAATCTCGCCCCTTGCCCTGCGTCGTTCCCGCGAGGCGGGAACCTCGCCCCCCTTGCCCCGTCGTTCCCGCGCAGGCGGGAACCTCGCCCCTTGCCCCGTCGTTCCCGCGCAGGCGGGAACCTCGCCCCCCTTGCCCCGTCGTTCCCGCGCAGGCGGGAACCTCGCCCCCCTTGCCCCGTCGTTCCCGCGCAGGCGGGAACCTCGCCCCTTGCCCCATCGTTCCATTGGGGCATGGAAGTTACGCGAATGTCTGCAGCGTCGGATAACAAGGCGGCTGGCTGCCCCGCCTGGATTCGAACCAGGGCCAACAGATCCAAAGTCTGCTGTGCTACCGCTGCACTACGGGGCATTGATGCGCCTTCGCTCCCTCTATTGTAGCGCATGCCGCCGTTAGAGAGCGCGCCCCCGGAACCCCGGAGACGCGCGCGGCGCGGCTAGGAGTCGTTGGGGAACGGAATGGGCGGAGAGAACGCCGTCGCCTCCCAGATGCGGTTGGAGATCTTGGCGACGAGGAGTCCGTCCTTTTCGGATTCGGCGAACGCGCGGACGCGCTCCGGGTCGTCGCGGAACGCGGCCCACTTCTCGCCCCGCTCAGCGTCGTCCCGCCATGCCAGCATATAGTGCAGTTTGTTGTTCTCGCCGACGGCTTCCGTCCAATAGCCCACCGGGCGGAAGCCGTGCTTGAGGAAGAGCGGATGCGTGACGCCGGCGAATCGGGCAACGAGGGTGCGGAGTTTGCCGGGCAGCGCCTCGTAGGTTCGCATTTCGTAGATCATCGGGCAGCCTCCTGACGCGCCTCTTGAGTTCCCGCCTCTTGGATTCCTGCCTGTGCAGGCGGAGCGGACAAGCCGAGTCCGCCGGAACGGGGCGAGTCCGGCGAAGGATAGCGCAACGGGGTGTCAGCGGGGCGCGACGGTTATCCGCGAGCCAGGGACGATGCCCAATTCGCTGGCGAGTCCGGCGTTGATCTCCAGCACGTAGCGCGCGGGGACGATGGAGTAGTAGGTGGGAAGTTCCCTGGAGGGCGTCCCGGGTTCGGGATGAGGAACGCGCTCGGCGACGCCCGTCACCACGTAGCCGTCCGAAACCCACACGATGTCGAGAGGAAAGCGCATGCCGCGCATCCAGAACGATCGGGGCGCGGCGCGGTCGAACACGAACCACATCGCTCTGTCCGGCGCGAGGGAATCGCGGCCGCCGAGCCCAAGCGTCCGCAGGCTGGGGGTGTCCGCTACGTCAGCCCTAAACGTGAACCCCCCCACGACGACGTCAACCTGATCATAGCCGGGCGCGAGCGTAGGCCCAGGCGTGGGGGGAGAGGTCGGCGCAAGTGCGGCGGTGGGCGTAGGCGCGAGTGTAGGCTCAGGAGCGGGCGGAGAAGTCGGCGCAGGCGTGGCGATGGGCGTGAGGGTGGGCGTGGGTATAGAGGTTGGCGTAGGCGCGGCGGGCGCCGTCGGGACGGACGTCGGAGTCGGCGTCGCGGCGGGAGCAGGCGTAAGCGTTGGGGTAGGGGTTGAGGTTGCTGGAGGAGCAGGCGCGGGGGGCGTTGCGGGTAGGGTAGGGGTCGCGGCGGGCGACGTCGGGATGGCCGCGAGGGTAGGCGCTGCGCTAGGCGTTGGGGTCGCCGTAGGCGTAGCCGACGCATCCCCGCACGCGGCGAGCGCGAGCGCGGCGATCAGCGGCAGCGCGAGGCGGAGCGCATTGGCCGCTCCTCGCTTTGCCTCCGTCACCGCTCTATCCCTTTCGCCCATCGGGAGAAGAGAGCAGGCGAGGTTCCCGCCTATGCCCCAGGAGGTTCCCGCTTTCGCGGTCAGGACGGACAGTTATGCAAGGGTCCCGATGGGCGGCGGGAAGGCCGGTTTCCGTGGAAAAGCGCTCAAAAGCGCTCATTTGCGCTCATTCCTCCGTTGAGTTGGGGCGTCGGCCGCGCCGTTGAGAGGGTTGCAGGCAGGCGGCGGATCCATCGTAGCAGGGCGTGACAGCGCGGCGCAACGAGCGCGTGTCATAATTGAGGGATCGGCTTGGGCAAGGCGGGGAACGGGTTTTGCGCCGGGGGGTAGGTTCCCGCCTGCGCTGTCAGGGCAGGTCAGAGGACAGGGGGCGTCATTCCCGCCTGCGCGGGAATGACGGTAAGAGGGGCGCCCCCTCCCCCTCCGCAGACGCCCCGCGCGTTTGACCCGCCCGCGTTCGTGTGGTAGCGTGAGCGCATGGCCTACATCCGAACGCACGCGGCGCGGCGGGGCGCGGAGGATGGCCGATGACTGAACGCGCCCCCGGCTCCGCCGAGCAGAACTCCTTGCAATCGCTCGCCGCCGATCTTCTGCGCGGCCAGCGCCTGATTCTCGTCTCCAACCGCGGCCCGATGGAGTATCACGCCGCCGCAGGCGGAGCGCTGCAGGCGCGGCGAGGCAGCGGCGGCGTGGTCACCGCGCTCAGCGGCCTGACGAATCACGTCGACTTCACGTGGATCGCCTCGGCGATGAGCGACGGCGACCGCCGCGCCGCAGTCGCCAACGAAGGGCGGGCCGTCCCCTCGCCCCTCCCGGGGCAGCGCGTCTCCGTCCGCTTCATCAACACCCCGCGCCGCGCCTACCACAAGCACTACAACATCATCTGCAACCCGCTGCTGTGGTTCATTCAGCACTATATGTGGAGTTCGCCCTACACCCCGCGGGTCGACGCCGCCGTCTACGACGCCTGGGAGAACGGCTACGTGGAGGTCAACCGCCAATTCGCGGAGGCCGCCGTGGAGGAGGCGAACCGCTCGGACGACAGGCCGCTCGTGATGGTGCACGACTATCAGTTGTACCTCGTCCCAGGAATGGTGCGGAAGCGGTTGCCGCATGCCCGCATCCACCAGTTCGTGCATATTCCCTGGCCGACCGCGAGTTACTGGGAACTCCTGCCCGCGATGATCCGCTCCGCCATTTGCGAAAGCCTCTGCAGCGCCGACATCGTGGGCTTCCAAGCGGGGCGCGACGTCCGCTCGTTCCTCGGCAGTTGCGACGCCTTCCTAGACAACGCCTCAGTGGACTACCGCGAGCGCTCGGTGACCTACAACGGGCGCGTGACCCTCGTCCGCAACTACCCCATCTCCATCGACGTGAACGAGGTGCGCCAGATCGCCGATTCCCCCCGCGCCATCGAGCACGACGAGCGCATCCGTCCGCTGTTGGGCAAGCAAACCATCGTCCGGGTGGACCGCGCCGAGCCCAGCAAGAACATCATCCGCGGCTTCTTGGCCTACGAGACGCTGCTCGACCGTCATCCCGAGTTTCAAGGCGAGGTGCGCTTCCTCGCGTTTCTCGTCCCCTCCCGCACGCACATCCGGCAATATCAGCGCTACGTCGAGGAGACGGACGCGGCCGTCCGGCGCGTCAACGAGCGGTTCGGAACGCCGGATTGGACGCCGATTCAGGTTTTCTACGAGAACAACTACGCGCAGGCCATCGCGGGAATGCGGCGCTACGACGCCCTGCTGGTCAACGCGGTCATTGACGGCATGAACCTCGTTGCGAAGGAAGGCCCCATCGTCAACCGCAAGAACGGCGTGCTAATTCTTTCGGAGACGGCGGGCGCCTACGAGCAGTTGCGCGTCGGCGCGCTGCCGGTCGCTCCGGCGGACGTGGAAGGGGCGGCGCGGGCGCTGCATCAAGCGCTCACGATGCCCCCGGAGGAACGCGAACGCCGCGCCAACCTAATGCGCGACTGCATCGAGCGCGAGGACATCGTTGACTGGCTGCGCCGCCAACTATCCGACCTCGCCGCGCTCGACGGATGAGAGCAGGCTCCCCCGTCGCCCCTGCCCTCATCGTCATCCCCGTCATTCCCGCGTAGGCGGGAATCTCGCCCCCCTGTCCCGTCATTCCCGCGCAGGCGGGAACCCCGCCCCCCTGTCCCGTCATTCCCGCGCAGGCGGGAACCTCGCCCCCTGCCCCGTCATTCCCGCGTAGGCGGGAATCTCGCCCCCTGTCCCGTCGTCGCAGACTTAGGAATTCTCCCGCAGCCGCTGTCGCTACGCCGCGCCGTTGGCGTCGTCCGCGCGGCGGGAGGGCGGCGGTTCCGTGAAGGGCTCGCCTTTCGCCTGAGCGGCCATCATCCGCTCCAGCCAGGCGTCCCACGCGGCGCGCTCCCTGAGGCGGCCTTCCGCGCGACCTTCGTTGCGGCCTTCGCGCCGACCTTCCACGCGGCCTTCGTTGAGAAGGCGCGTCTTGCGCTCGTCCAGTTTCCTGCCCAGCAGCGTTGAGAGCATCGAGGCGCTACGCCGCGCCGTTGGCGTCGTCGGCGCGGCGGGAGGGCGGCGGTTCCGTGAAGGGCTCGCCTTTCGACTGAGCGGCCATCATCCGCTCCAGCCAGGCGTCCCATGCGGCGTCCCGCACGGCGCGCTCCCTGAGGCGGCCTTCGTTGCGCCCCTCTGCGCGCCCCTCGCGCCGACCTTCGCGCCGCCCTTCGCGTCGGCCTTCGTTGAGAAGGCGCGTCTTGCGCTCGTCCAGTTTCCTGCCCAGCAGCGTTGAGAGCATCACAACCTCCGTTATGCACAGGGACAGCCCCGCCGAGGCCACTGCCGCGGACGCCTCGCCCGCGAGAACGTCCACGACCCATTGTACCACCCCGCCGCCCGCTCCCGCGCCGAGCGCCTCGTGCCACGCGACGAACACGGAGCCCGCGCTCATCAGCAACAGGAAGAAGGCGAAGTAGAGCCCCCGCCAGCGCTCGTTGACGCTCCAGATGGACTCTCTGCGCTCGGCGGTTCCGCCGGACTGCGGGGCGATGGCGTCGCTGGCCTGCATTTCGGGACTCCCTGCGAGTTGTTGTCGGGCGGCGTCGAGGCCGCCTAAACGCAGTCTCCGCGACAAGGGGCGGACGGCGCAATGGGCTGCTGTCGCGCTGCATCGGCGTCAACTTCGCCGCGCGCCGCCTGGCGGCGTTGCTGGTAGAATCACGCTATGCCCGTCAAGCAGAAGTCTCCCGAACAGCAACGGCTCGACGACCTGCGGTTCCGCATCCGCCACTCGGCGGCGCACGTTATGGCGCAGGCGACGCTCGATCTTTTCCCCGGCGCCAAGTTCGCCGTCGGGCCGCCCATCGCCGACGGCTTCTACTACGACTTCTCCGTCGAGCGCCCGTTCTCGCCCGACGACCTCGTCCGCATCGAGGAGCGGATGCGCGAGACGATCGCGGCGAACGCGCCGTTCCGGGCAAAGGAGTTGACGCGGGACGAGGCGGAGGCGCGATTCGCCGGTCAGCCCTTCAAGTTGGAGATCATCGCGGGCATCCCTGCCGGCGAGGCGATCACGACTTACGAGCACGACGGGTTCGTTGACCTTTGCCGGGGCCCGCACGTGGACTCGACCGGCGAGGCGGCGGCGTTCAAGTTGACGAGCGTGGCGGGCGCGTACTGGCGCGGCGACGAGCGCAATGAAATGCTGCAGCGAATCTACGGAACCGCGTGGGAGTCGCAAGAGGCGCTGGACGCGCATCTGCGGCGTTTGGAGGAGGCGGCGCGGCGCGATCACCGGCGGCTCGGCCAGGAATTGGGGCTGTTCTTCTTCGACCGGCTCGCTCCGGCGAGCCCGTTCTTTCTGCCGAAAGGCGCGGCGCTCGCCAACGCGCTCACCGCCTACGTGCGCGGCCTCTACGAGCGCTATGGCTATCAGGAAGTCATCACGCCGCAGGTGTTCGACGCGGAGTTGTGGAAGCGCTCCGGCCACTACGACAACTACCGCGAGAATATGTATTTCACCTACGTGGACGATCAGGAGTTCGCCGTGAAGCCGATGAACTGCCCGGCGGCGGCGCTCCTCTACGGCTCGCAACTCCATTCCTACCGCGAGTTGCCCCTCCGCTACGCCGACTTCGGACGCCTCCACCGCTACGAACGCTCCGGCGTGACGCATGGCCTCACCCGCGTGCGGACGTTCTCGCAGGACGACGCGCACATCTTCTGCGCGCCCGAGCAGGTCGAGAGCGAGGTCGCGTCGTTCATCGGAATGACGCAAGAGACGTTCGGCGTGTTCGGATTCGACGACGTCCGCGTCGCGCTGTCGCTCCGGCCCGAGCAGCGCATCGGCGCCGACGATTTGTGGGACGCGGCGGAGGGCGCGCTCGCCTCGGCGCTGGACGGGCGGGGCATGGAGTACGAACTCGCGCAGGGCGAAGGCGCGTTCTACGGTCCCAAGATCGACTTCTTCGTCGCCGACGCCATCGGGCGCGAGTGGCAGTTGAGCACCGTGCAACTCGACTACAACTTGCCGGAGCGCTTCGATCTCGAGTTCGTGGACTCCGACGGCGCGCGCAAGCGCCCGGTCGTGATTCATCGGGCGATGCTGGGCAGCCTCGAGCGTTTTCTGGGCGTGATCATCGAGCACTACGGCGGCGCGTTCCCCGTTTGGCTCGCGCCGGTGCAAGCCGAGATCATCCCCATCGCCGACCGCCACCTGGCCTACGCGGAGCAGGCGCGCGAGCGCCTAGAGGCTGCGGGCGTCCGCGCTCACGTCGACGCCCGTAGCGAGCGGATGAACGCGAAGATACGCGACGCGCAATTGCAGAAGACGCCCTATATGCTCGTGGTGGGCGACAAGGAGGCGGAGGCGGGCGGGGCCGCGGCGCGCCTGCGCTCCGGCGAAAACCTCGGCCTGACGCCCCTGCCGGAGATCGCCGCGCGCATCGCGGCGGAGGCGGCGCGGCGAGAGTAGAGGACGACTGGGCGAACGCCCCGCGAGGCGAGGTCGTTGCGACAACCAACCGCGAGCGCGGATGGCCTCTGGCGCAGCCGGCGGGAATCTCGTCCCTTGCCCCGTCATTCCCGCGTAGGCGGGAATCTCGTCCCTCGCCAACGCGGAATTCAGCGATCCTCCTATCGCGTAGGCGAGCGAGACCGGCAAGCGAGGCGCGGACAAGCCGGTTCGCCGCTGGTCGCTGCGCGCGGAAGAGGCGCCCGCCCCCCTTACCGCCCCAGCGTCGCCTCCGCGCCGAGGTAGTCCGTCCACGAGCGCATCACCTCTTCGATGTCCTCCACCGCCGAGGTGTCGCCGGCCTCCGGGGGAATGTAGCGGGCCTGCGCGCGCATTCCGAACTTCACTTTCTCGACCGGCGCGGGGAGCAGGCCGCGGTCGCCGCGGAACACGTTCATCGGGTCGCCGCCGTCCTGCATCACGGCGATGTTGCGCTGCAACTGCTTGCGGAACAGGATGATCCCGACGTCCGACTGCCCAAGCCGCTCCAAGTGGCGCTTGGCGATCGGGCCTTGCGTCGCCCATGCCATATAGTCCTGATTGAACGTCCAGTCGAGGATGTAGCGTCCGGCGTCGTCTTTCAGCGGCACGTAGCGGTAAGGCACGTGCTCCTGCGTCGGGGCGGGCGCGCCCGGAGCGGCCCGGTAGTTGTAGACCGAGACGTGCAGCGTGTTCGCGTCGTCCGCCGGCACGCGGAACTGGAACGTCGCGCGAGCCTCGTTGCCCACGAGCAGAATGTTGGGGAAGAGCACGGGGTGCCCCTCCGCCCATTCCTCGTCTGTCTCGTCTTTCCCTTCCAGCACGCGCCGCTTGATGACGCCGAACTCGAACTCGTCAAAGCCGATGCGCTGATGCCGGCGCGACGACCCCTGCTGGGAGACGGCGATCCGGTCGGTGTTGCGGCGCTCGCCCATATAGGCGTGCAGCCACTCGACGTGCACGGGATCGAGCGAGTTCTCCTGGCATTGCAGCCAGTTGCACGGAATCTCCGTGATGGCGATGTCGCGGACGGCGTTGTCCCACAGCAAGTGCTCCCAGCGCGGGAGCAGCGGCGCGGGCGCGGGGCCGAGATACGCGAACACCAGCCCCGCCATCTCCTGAACGGGGTAGCCCGCGATCTTCACCTTCTCTTTGAAGCGCCCGTCGGGATGGACGGTCTCCTCGAACGGCTGCTCGATGCACTGGCCGGTCTCGTCCATCATCCAGCCGTGGTACATACAGCGCAGGCCGTGCTCCTCGGGGATGCCGTAGGAGAGGTCGACGCGGCGGTGGGGGCAGAAGCGCTCGATCAACCCCATCGTCCCCGACTTGTCCTTGTAGAGGACGAGGTCTTCGCCGAGGAGCCGCACGGCTTTGGTGGGGCGGTCGTCGAGTTCGGCGGCCGCGGCGACGGGGTGCCAGTAGCGGCGCATCAGATCGCCCATCGGCGTCCCCGCGCTCACCCGCGTCAGTTGCTCGTTCTCCGCAACGCTGAGCATAATCGCGCCTCCTGCGTCCGTTCGTTGGGGGGATTGTAGCGCATTGGGCGATCCGCCGCCTTGCCTCCCGCAGGCGAACCGGGACAGCCTTGCGTTGCCTCGCCCCCATTGCCCCGCCCTGCCCGCATAGGCGGGAATCTCGCCCCCATTGTCTCGCCCTGCCCGCGTAGGCGGGAATCCCGCCCCTTGCCCCCTATCGTCATTCCCGCGTAGGCGGGAATCCCGCCCCTTGCCCCCTATCGTCGTTCCCGCGTAGGCGGGAACCTCGCCCCCCCTTGCCGCCCTGCCCGCGTAGGCGGGAATCCCGCCCCTTGCCCCCTATCGTCATTCCCGCGTAGGCGGGAATCCCGCCCCTTGCCCCCTATCGTCGTTCCCGCGTAGGCGGGAACCTCGCCCCCCCTTGCCGCCCTGCCCGCGCAGGCGAGAATCCCGCCCCCGTGACGGAGCGCGCAGCGCATCGTCATTCCCGCGAAGGCGGGAACCCCGCCCCCTCTCCCGTCATTCCCCCGCGTAGGCGGGAACCTCGCCCCCATTGTCCGCCCTGCCCGCGTAGGCGGGAACCTCGCCCGCCCCTGTCCCGCCCTGCCCGCGTAGGCGGGAATCCCGCCCCCCTTTGCCGCCCTGCCCGCGCAGGCGGGAATCCAGCGGCGCGCAAGCGCCGGACGGGGCGCGCAGCGCCCTAATCGTCCGCCAACTCGAACGCGGCGTGGAGCGCGCGGACGGCGGCGTCCACCTTAGGCTCGTCCACTATGCACGTGATGCGGATTTGAGAGGTGGTGATCATTTCTATGTTGACGCCCGCATCCGCGAGCGCGGAGAACATCAAAGCGGCGACGCCCGGCGCGTTCTGCATTCCCGCGCCGACGATGCTTACCTGCCCAAGTCCGTCGTTGGAGACGCACTGCTGCGCGCCGACGGACTCCGAGACGCGGCGGGTGACCTCCAGCGCAGCCCGGAGATCGGCGCGCGCCACGGTGAACGACAGATCGGTGAGGCGCTCGCCGCTGGCGTTCTGGACGATCGTGTCCACGCTGACGTTGGCCTCCGCGAGCGGCTGAAAGACGGCGGCCGCGACGCCCGGGCGGTCGGGCACTGCGCGAAGCGTGATGCGCGCCACCCCGCGCTCGTAGGTTACCCCCCGCACTTTGTTGGCGACTTCCATGCTTTCCGCCTCCGTCTCCGCGTCGTGAATCAGGGTTCCGGGAACGCCGCCGGCGCTGGACGCGACGAGTATGGGAACGTTGCGCCAAGCGGCGAGTTCAATGGACCGAGGATGCATCTTCGCCCCGTAACTGGCGAGTTCCAGCATCTCCTCGCAGCCGATCCGCGCCAACTTGCGGGCGTCGGGCACGACGCGCGGGTCGGCGGTGTAAATGCCGTCGACGTCGGTGTAGACCTCGCAGCGCTCCGCCTCGAGCGCGGCGGCGAGCGCGACGGCGGTCGTGTCCGACCCGCCCCGCCCAAGCGTCGTGACGTCGCTGTCCTCCGTGACGCCCTGAAAGCCCGCGACGATGACGATGCGTCCGGCGTCGAGCGCGCGGCGCACGGGCGCCGGGTCGAACCCGATGATGGACGCGCGCCCGTGCGCCGCGTCGGTGCGGATGCCCGCCTGCGCGCCGCTCATGCTGACGGCCTCCTCGCCGATGTCGCGGAGCGCCATCGCCATCAGCGCGCAAGAGACGAGTTCGCCGGTGGAGAGCAGCATATCCAGTTCGCGGGGGTCGGGCGCGGCGGTCACCGACTCCGCGAGTTCGATGAGCCGGTCCGTCGCGTCGCCCATCGCCGAGACGACCACGACGACGGCGGCGCCCCCTCGGCGGGTCGTGGCGACGCGCTCGGCGGCGCGGCGTATCTTTTCGGCGTCGCCGACGGACGTGCCCCCGTACTTCTGGACGACGACGGCGGCCATCAGGCGGCCTCCGGCGGCGCCGCAGCCGGCTCCGCTCCGTTCGGAGCGGGCTCCAGCACGAGGAACGTCCCCGTGAGGCCGGACTTGTCGCCCGCGTCCGCCATCTCGTAGCCGATGGTGAATGCGCGGTTCTCGCTCCGCTTTGTGAGCGCGACGACGGACGAGCCCGCGCCCGACAGGAAGACGCCGAGCGCTCCGGCGGCGAGCGCGTGATCGAAAATTACTTTCATCTGCCGGAAGACGCGCTGGCGCTGCGGCTGGTGCAGCCTGTCTTGCGTCGCCAGGCGCAAGTACTCCGGCCTGTCGAGCGCGAGCGCGGCGATCAGGAGGGCGGCGCGCCCCGTGTTGAACACCGCGTCGGCGCGCGGAACCTCCGGCGGCAGAACGCTCCGCGCCTCGTGGGTCGGCATCGGCGCGTCGGGCGCGTAGACGACGCATTGCAGATCGGCGGGCAAAGGAACGGGCGCCGCTTGGACGCCGCCGTCCTCGCCGGCGATTGCGATGCTGAGGCCGCCCATCAGCGCGGGCGCGACATTGTCGGGATGCCCCTCGATTTCGGCGGCGATCTCCAGCAGGCGGGAGGGCGGAAGCGGATGGCCGAGCAGCGCGTTGGCGCCGTAGACGCCCCCGACGATGGCGGCGGAACTGCTGCCGAGCCCCCGGCTGAGCGGGATCTCTTGCCAAGCCTCGATGGAGACGCCGCGCGCTCCGTTGCCCGTCTCGTCCAGCACGCGCTGCGCGGAGCGGAGGATCAGGTTGCCCGCGTCGCGGGGCAGGCTGTCCGCCCCCAACCCGTGGAGCCGGACGGCGGGCTCCTCGGCCCAAGCGAGGCGCAGCGTGTTCCAAAGCGACAGCGCCATGCCCAAGCAATCGAAGCCCGGGCCGAGATTGGCGGTGGTCGCGGGGACTCGGATGGTTACTGCGTCGTCCGGCATAGGGGTAAGCGAGGCCCTCGCCTACAGCCCGTAGAGGCGCTTGGGGTTGTCGTAGAGGAACTTGGCCAGGCTGGCCTCCGACGCTTTGCCCTCGTCGCGCACTTTGCTGAGCGCGTTCATCTCCGCCGTCGTGTCCGCGTGCCCGTAGTCCGTTCCGATGACGAGATGGTCGTCCCCCACCCGGTCGACCACGTAGGCGAGGTCGTCTATCGTCTGGCAGCCGACGTAGAGGCGGTACTCCTCCATCAGTTGCGCGTCGCGGGGATACGAGCCGGGAACGAGTTTGCGGTTCCGCAGCACGAGGTCGTTCAGCACGTAGGGCAGCCACTGCGAGGTGACCTCGATGAACGCCCAGCGCAGGTCGGGGAACTTCTCCGGCGTCTTGTGCAGCACGAGGTCGCTAAACGCCCCCACCGTCGGGAACTTGAACGTCGGCAGCCCGAAACTGCGGTCGTTGAGGTCCATCGCCGCGAAGTCCCCGGTGGCGGCGTGCACCGCGATGGGCAAGTCGAGGCGCTGCGCCTCCGCGTAGATCGGATGGAAGTACGAGTCGGAGAGCAGCATGCCCTGCTCGTGGCCCCGGAAGAATACGGCGCAAGCCCCGTGCTCCTTGCCGATGTTGATCTCCTCTATCGCCTTGTCTATGCTCATCAGCGGGGGAATGACGGCCCAGCGGAGGCGCCCGCCGCCCTGCGCCCAAACGTCGGCGAGCCAGCGGTTGTAGGCGCGGGAAAGCGCGTAGTCGGTGTCCGCGTGGCGCGTCAGCGGGCGGAGGAACATCGTGGGGTAGAGAATGTGGGTGTCCACGCCCAACTCGTCCATATGCGCCAGCCGCGCCTGAATGTCCGCCGCCTCCCGCGCCGCGGTGGGGAACTCCGGGCCGACGTTCTGGTTCATCCGCCAGGCGCGCCCCTCGAGGAACCAGTACTTCTCGTCGTTCGCGCCCTCCTCCCGAACCAGCACGACCGGCTTGAGTTTCTCGTCCTCCTCGCGCATATAGTCGAACGTGCGCGGCGTCTCGATCACGTGGCAATCGGCGTCTATCACTCGCGTCGCAACGGCGGTGGTCATTGGCATGCCCTCCCTAGCGCCCGATGTTGGGGCAAGCCTACTACAAAACGCGGCGGCGGGGCGCGCGCCGCCCCTCTGCGTCGCCGCTGCGCGGCGGTCGAGCGCGAGGGGTATACACTCCTCGTCTATGACGAGCAGGTTCGACGCGCTGCGCCGCCGCGATTTCCGCCTGTACTGGGTAGGATTCGTCGTGTCCGTGTTCGGGCAGCAGATGCAGTGGATGGTGGAGGGGTGGCTGATCTATCAACTCTCCGGGTCGGCGTTCCTGCTGGGCGTGAACGGAGCCGCCCAATTCATTCCGTCCACAGCGTTGACGCTGTTCGGCGGCGCGCTGGCCGACAAGTTCGACCAGCGCCGCCTGCTGATCGCCGTGCAATTGCTGTTCATCGCCGTGCTGGGAACGCTCGCGGCGGTGGGAATTCTCGGGCTGATGACGGCGTGGCACGTGATCGCAGGCGGATTTGTCCTATCGGCGATCGGATCGTTCGAAGGCCCGGCGCGGCAGGCGATGTTCCCGCACCTCGTGCCCCGCGAGGCGATGCCGAGCGCAGTGGCGCTCAACGCGATGATCCATCCGGTGACGCGGGCGGTCGCTCCGGTCGCCGGAGGTTTGGTGAGCGCGTTCGCGCTGGACTACTCCGGGTCGGCGAGCGTCGCGGGCGGCGTGGTGTTCGGGCTGACCGCGCTGGCGGTGGGCGTGTACGCCGCGATGCTGCTGCGCGTGCGGCTGCCTGCGGTCGCCCGGTCGCGCAGCCGGAGCGTGCTGGCGGATATGGGCGCCGCGGTGCGCTACATTTCGGGCGAGCGCGTGTTCGCGTTCCTCATCGGAACGGCGTACTACAACGCGACGTTCGGCATATCCGTGAGCGTGCTCTTCCCCGTGTTCGCAAAGGACGTGCTCGGCGTCGGGCCGGAGGGGCTGGGGCTTATGTGGGCAGCCACGGGCGTCGGCAGCGTGACGGGCGTGTTCATCGCGTCCGGAATGACGAGCCCGCGTCAGCAACGGACGCTGCTGACCGGCGGGCCGGCGGCGATGGGGGCGTTTATGCTCGGGTTCGCGCTGTCCCAGCAGTACTGGCTGTCCCTGGGCCTGCTGTTCGCGGTGGGGGCGGGCGCCTCCACGCTGAACGTCGCCGTGCAGACGAACCTGCAGATGCTCGTGGCGAACGAGTTTCGCGGGCGGGTGATGGGAGTGTGGAGCATGGTGCACACGAGCGTGCGGCCCCTGGGCGAATTGCAATTCGGCGGAGTCGCCTGGCTGCTGTCCGCGCCCCTGTCCGTCATGATCGGAGCGTCCGCGCTCTTGGCGTTCGCGCTGGGCTATGGATGGCGCAGCAAGCAGATGCGGCGCCTGCGGGACCTGCGCGAGACGGCGGGAGACAAGTGAGCCGCGAATCCCGCCCCTTGCCTCGTCATTCCCGCGCATGCGGGAATCTTGCCTCTCGGACGGGGCGCAACGCGCCCCGGTCTCCAAACCACCCCACGCGCCCCGTCATTCCCGCGAAAGCGGGAATCCCGTCCCCTACACCTTCCCGCGCTGACCGCCGTGCTATAATGGCCAACGCCGCAGGCGGCCCCAGCGCCTGCGGATTACGAAATGCGTCAGGCGTCACCGTAATAATGGCTCTGAGTTCCGTTACCCCCCTCCGTTGCGAATTTCACATTCCGATGCGCGTTTGGAGCGGAATCGCATCGGCGCTCCTGCTTGCGCTGCTCGCTGCCTGCGCTCCATCGCCGACGCCTGCGCTCGCCCCGGAGCCAACCCTTCGGGCAACGGGGCTGCTCGTCAACGAACCGGAGGCGTTCGATGGCTACACGCTGTTCACGCCAGAGCACTCAGGCCTTGCCTACTTGATCGACAACCACGGGCGAGTCATTCACATGTGGACGTTGAGGAATAGGCCTCCTCTGGTGAAACTGCTCGATAATGGAAACTTGCTGACAAGCGCCAACAGGATATTTGACGCTGACGGGAACGCCGTCTGGAATTATCGTTACCTCCAGCATCACGACCTCCTCGAAATGCCGAATGGGAACATACTCAGCCTGTCCGGAGTTGTCATTCCGCCCGAGGAGGCCATTGCGCTCGGCGCCAACCCCGACTCGATTGCTTGCCCTGCCTTACGGGCGACGCATATCGTCGAAATCCGGCCTACGGGACCGATAGGCGGCGAGATCGTCTGGCAATGGTCGGCGCTCGATCACCTCATCCAGGACTTCGACCCGGAGAAACCCAACTACGGAGTGGTCGCCGACCATCCTGAACGCATAGACATCAATTTCACGCTCGCCAATACGCCGTGCCGGGATAACCTCCGACTCGATTGGCATCATGCCAATGCATTGGACTACAACGAGGACTTGGATCAGGTTATGATCACCGTCCGGCATTTCAGCGAGATATGGATCATTGACCACTCCACGAGCGCGGAAGAGGCCGCAGGGAGCGCCGGTGGGAACGGCGGCGAAGGCGGCGATCTGCTCTACCGCTGGGGCAACCCCCGCGCTTACCAAAGGGGAACATTAGCCGATCAGCGCCTCTTCTGGCCGCACGACGCCCACTGGATCCCGGAAGGGTCGCCGGGCGCAGGCAACGTCCTCATATTCAATAACGGAGCCGAATACCAAGGAATGAAGCGCGGCTACTCGTCCGTGGACGAGATATCCTTGCCCGCCGACGGCTACAACTACCGCTTGGACGAAGGCTTCGTCTACGGCCCTAATGAGCGCATTTGGCGATACGCCGCCGATCCGCCCGATTCCTTTTACGCTCATGGAGGATCGAGCGCGCAACGGCTGCCGAACGGCGGCACGCTGATCACAGACGGGCAGGCCGGACGGATTTTCGAGGTCACGCAGGCAGGCGAGACGGTTTGGGAATTCGTGCATCCCACGGCGGGCTACGACCGGGTCTATCGCGCCTATCGTTACGCGCCTGACCATCCGGGGCTCCGAGGGCTGGACTTGACGCCCTACCACCTGACGGCCTACCGCGCCGCTGCGGCGAGCGAGCCGGTCGCGCGCTCCGTATTCGATCTTTACGTGACGGACGGACAGGTGGTGTACGTCAAAGAAGAGTGCGATCAAAAAGACACAGGGAGTCCTTTCTTTTTGCATATCGTCCCGGAGCGGGCGACCGACTTGCCGCAGGAACGGCGTGAGTCCGGCCACTACAACTTGGGCTTCCAATTCTCCCACTACGGGGCGCTGTTCGACGGCGTGTGCGTTGCGCGCTTTCCTCTGCCCGACCACCCCGTCGCCGCCTTCCGCACGGGACAGTGGAACCCGCAGGTCGAGAGCGGCCTGTGGATCGCGAATTTCGTGTGGAGCGAGAACGTCCGGCTGAATCTCGAACCCTTCCGAGCAGCCTACCGCGCCGCCGCGGCGGGCGAGCCGGTTGCGCGCTCCGTATTCGATCTCTACGTGACGGACGGACAGTTGACGTACGTCAAAGAGGAGTGCGATCAGGAAGATACGGAGCAGCGCTTCTTCTTGCATATCGTCCCTGAGCGGGCGGACGACTTGCCGCAGGAGCGGCGCGAGCACGGCTTCGACAACTTGGACTTTGATTTCTTTCTCAACGGCGCGTTGTTCGACGGGAAATGCGTTGTGTTGGTTTCGTTGCCGGAGTACCCCGCCGTAAGCGTCCGAATGGGGCAGTTTGGGCCGCAAGGCGAACTGTGGAGCGAGAACGTCCGGCTGAATCTCGAACCCTACCGAGCAGCCTACCGCGCCGCTGCGGCGGGCGTGCCGGTTGCGCGCTCCGTATTCGATCTTTACGTGACGGACGGCCAGTTGACGTACGTCAAAGAGGAGTGCGATCAGGAAGATACGGGGCATCGCTTCTTCTTGCATATTACCCCTGAGCGGGCGGACGACTTGCCGCAGGAGCGGCGCGAGCGCGGCTTCGACAACTTGGACTTTGATTTCTTTCTCAACGGCGCGTTGTTCGACGGGAAGTGCGTTGTGTCGGTTTCGTTGCCGGAGTATCCCGTCGTAAGCGTCCAAACGGGGCAGTTCGGGCCGCAAGGCGAACTGTGGAGCGCGGAGTTCGCGCTCGGCGGCGAGCCGCCTGCGCCCTAGCCATCCATGGATGCAGCCTTGCGCGACCGCCGTCCTCACGCCGCCAGCGCGGGCGCATCGAGCATCAGCGACTCGATGGCGAGGCGGACGTTGGCGTTGCGCTCCATCGCCTCGATTGCCCGAATGACGCCCCGCGCCCACCGGACTGCGTCCGCCGGCTGCAACGCCGCCGCGTGCCGTTCGAGCGCGTCTTTCCACGAGAGGTTGACGACGCGCTCGCCTTGCCCTTGCTGAACCAGCATCACGTCGCGGAGCCAGCGGAGCCATAGGAGCAGTTCGTCGCGGCCAGCGGCGCGGTCGCGCTCGGCGCGGCGGGCGAGTTCGGCGGCGTAGGCGAACCGCGCCTCCAAGCCGCCCTCGATGGCGTCCGCGATCTGCTCTATGCGCTGATGCGTCGCGGCGTAGAGCGTCTCGTCCTGCGCGGCGGCGATGGCCCAGCCGACGCAGCCTCGCGAGAGGCGCGCCAGCGTCTCCGCCTGCTCCGCGCCGACCCCGCGCTCCTCGCGCAGAACGCGCGCGACGTCGCTCGTCGGCAGCGGACGGAACGCGAGCGTTTGGCAGCGCGATTGCACGGTGGGGAGCACGCCGTCAGGCGCGCTCGAGAGGAGAATGAGCGCGACGTCGGGCGGGGGCTCCTCCAGAACTTTCAGGAGCGCGTTGGCGGCCTCGTTGCTCAGCAGGTGAGCGTCGGCGATGATGAACACGCGGGCGCGGCCTTCGTAGGGGCGGAGATGCGCGGAGTTGATGATTTCGCGCACCGCGCCGATGCCGATGAGCGTGCGCGGGCCCTCCGCCGCTTGCGGATCCACTGCGACGACGCGGACGTCGGCGTGCGTTCCCGCCGCGATGCGCTTGCAGGCCGCGCACGCCCCGCAAGGCGGATCCTCGCCCGTGCAGTTAAGCGCTTGAGCGAGTTGCAGCGCGAGCGCCGTCTTTCCCAAATGCGCGGGGCCTGCGAAGAGATAGGCGTGATGCACCCGCCCCTCGGCGAGGGAGCGCTCCAGCGTTCGGACGGCGAGTTCCTGGCCGTGAAGCCGCAGCATCGATCAGAGCGCGTCTTGCGCGATAAGGTCTTCGTAGGTTTCGCGGCGGCGGAGCAGCGCCGCCTCGCCCTCCGACGTCATAACGATGGCCGGGCGTCCGTTCAGGTTGTAGACGCTCGCCATAGAAGGCGCGTAGGCGCCGGACGCGGGGATGGCGATGAGGTCGTCCGCCTGCACGGGCGCGAGTCGCGCGTCGTGAATCAGCACGTCGCCGGATTCGCAATACTTGCCCGCGATGGTGACGGTCTCCGTCGCCGGGGCGTTCGCGCGGTTCGCCGCGACCGCGACGTAGCGTGAGCCGTAGAGCGCGGGACGGATGTTGTCGCCCATTCCGCCGTCCACCGATACGTAGGTGCGGACGCCGGGCACGCGCTTGATCGCGCCGACCGTGTAGAGCGCGACGCCCGCCGGGCCGGAGAGCGAGCGCCCCGGCTCGATCGTCAGTTCCGGCGGCGGGAGGCCGTTGGCGGCGCAGCCCTCCGTCAGCGCGCCGGCGATGGCCTCCGCATAGGCGGCGATGGACGGCGGCTCGTCGTCCTCCGTGTAAGCGATGGCGAACCCACCCCCGGGGCTGAACCGCCGGAGTTCCATCCCGTGTTCGCGCATCCGCGCCGCGAACCGCAGAACGCGCTCCGTCGCCTCCGTGTACGGCTCCAATTCGAAGATCGGAGAGCCGAGATGAAAGTGGAGCCCCTGCAGGTCGAGGTTCGCGGCGGCCATCGCCTGCCGGACGGCCTCCTCCGCGTCGCCCGTCTCGATGGGGAAGCCGAACTTGCTGTCCAGCACGCCGGTGGTGGTGAGGCGGTGCGTATGCGGGTCGATGGAAGGCGAGACGCGGATGAGAACGGGCTGAACGCGCCCCGCCGCGCCCGCCGTCTCGTTCAGCAGACGCAATTCGTGGAAACTGTCGATCACGAAATGGCCGACGCCCCACTCGACCGCCTGCGCGATCTCCTGCGGCGTCTTGTTGTTGCCGTGGAAGTCCACCGTCGCCATGTCCGCTCCGGCGGCGCGCAGAACCGCGGCCTCGCCGCCCGACACGACGTCGAAGCCGAGCCCCAGCCCCGCGAGGTAGCGCGCGAGCGGAACGTTGATGAACGCCTTGCAGGCGTAGACAACGCGGCTGTTGGCGTAGCGTGAGCGGAACTCGCGGAGGAACCCCTCCGCCTGGCCGCGCAGGGTCGCCTCGTCGAACACGTACAGCGGCGTTCCGAAGTCGCGGGCGAGGTCGGCGACGTCGCACCCGCCGATTTCGAGGCGTCCGGCGTCGTTGACGGCGGTTGTCGCGGGAAACACTTTAGAGGCGTAGGGGACGGACATCGGCAGTCTCCGTGTAGGGTTTGCGTGCGTGCGGGGCGGGCTTGAGGATACCCCACTGCGCTGCGGGGCGAACGGCGCGCTGCCTGGGGGAAGCGCGCCCTCATACGCAGCGCGCGGCGCCCCGTCTCCAAATCACCCCACGCGCCACGCCCTAGACCGCGGAAGCAGGAACCTACTGGGAGCCCCCCCCCGTCCCGTCATTCCCGCATAGGCGGGAATCCAGTCGGCGCGCAAGCGCCCCTCTACCGTCATTCCCGCGTAGGCGGGAATCCAGTCGGCGCGCAAGCGCCCCTCTACCGTCATTCCCGCGTAGGCGGGAATCCAGAGGCGTGCAAGCGCCCCCTTGCCCCGTCATTCCCGCGTAGGCGGGAATCTCGCCTCCTTGCCCGTCCCCCCTTGCCCGTCATGGAATGGGAATGTTCGCCTCCCATACGCGTTCGTTGCCGTCGAATTGGCCGGTTCTGATCTCGGCGACGGGGTAGGGGGGCAAAGCGGCGCTGACCATGCAGACCTCGTTGAATCGAATGCCGTCGTGCTCGAAGAAGAAGTCGAGGTTGTCGAAGCCGTGGAGCTTGCGGTCGCTGGGCAAGTCGTCAGCGTTGACCGGGACGACGTGCAGGAAGAAGCGTGCGGCGGCGTCCTCGCGGGCGCAAGGCGACTTGACGTAGGCGAGCGTTCGCCCGTCGAGATAGAGGTCGTAGGCGGAGCGGGCGACGGGCTCGCGGGCGGCGAGAGCGTCGTAGGCGGCTTGGCGGGCGGGGCGCGGGTCGTGCGTTCTGTTGACGCTGAGCAGGACGCCGTCGGTCAGTTCCGCAACGACTTCCAGGCCGGGAGTCGCCCGGAGGTCGGCGGCGTCGTAATCGCGAGGCCCTCCGGTGGCGTGGAACCAGGCGACGGATGCGCCGTCGGGCGCGGTCGCTATCCACGGGGGGAAGGAGGTGATCATACGAAGGAGACGCCGCGGAGGCGGCCTGCGCGGAGCGTAGAGGTTGAGCGTCCATGGCGCGTTGGAGTAGACGTTGGCCCCTGGCGGCTGATCGCGGACATGCTCGATGAGTTCTGAATTCACGTAACGCGGCAGGCTGTAGAAGCCTATGTCCCACTTGGCTATGCCGTAGGCGTTGGCGTTGCGTATGGCGACCGGCTGCAAGGCGGCGGCGAGGGCAAGCCACAGCGCCGGAACCGCCATCGCAAGGCTTGCGAGAGAGAAAGGAAAGGGCAGCGCGCCAAGAGCGAATGGGCGTTTGTTGTTACGCAGGAAGAGCAGGAATCTGTCGAGAGCGATCGTCGCCGCGATGAGAAGCGGGAGGTAGATGGGAAGGAGGTGCCTGGGTTGCGCTCCGCTCCACGTGCTGCCTGCCATAAGCGCGACGAGATAGAGGCAGAGGTAGGTCACAGCGAATCCGCCGAATACGAAAAGCGCGCTCCAGCGCGCCCATGTTTCCATGCCGCTGTTCATGAGAGGCGGCGCTGCGAGTTCGCCGGAACCCTGCCTGCGGGGAGATGACGGCGGGTTATGCAAAGGTCGGCGTAGGATGGAAGCGCGCGCTATTCCGCAGCAGACGCCGCTGAAGAGCGCAATGAGGGCGGCGGCGGTGAGCGCGAACGCAATTGGCCACCGCTCAATCTCCGATTGCGGGCGGAGATTGCCGACGTAAAGGTTGATGAACGCCCATTCGCTCATTTCCGCGATGACGTCGCGCGCCAACTCTGGCAAGTAGTAGTCCACAGGCCGCCTGTTCGCTGTGAATTCTCCGGTTCGGTAAAAGATCCACAGCGCCCAAATTGCTATTGGCGTCGAACCTGCAAGTCCATAGGAAGCGATGCGCTTGGCCTTTTCGGAGAGCGGCGATTGCGGATGAGCGGCCAGCAGCGCGGATACGCTGACGACAACCGCGAGTCCCGTGTAGTGCGTGAGCCAGGCAAGGGCGGAAAACATTGCGGCCAATATGAGAGAGGAACGTCGATTCTCTCGAAAAAAGTTGTCTGTGTTGATGAGCGCGAGCGTTGCGAACAGCGTAAAAAAAACGATGGGGAACACAATGGATGCGGCGTGGGCGAGGGGAAGGGAAAGAGCGACGGCGAGGACGCTCCATACGGCGAGGAAGCGCGACTCTAGGCGGTTCCAGAGCCACTTGCCGGCGACAATAATGAGTAACCCAAACCCTGCGGCGTTGAGCGGGCCGGCGACGTCTCTGGGGTCGAATACGGAGATGCTTGCGGCGGCCAGCAGCACGGGATAGAGCGGGGCATAAAGCACGTAAGGGTTTCCGTCGAGTTGCGTAAAGGCTTCGCCTCTGAGGAGGTTGCGGGCGGTTTCGACGTAGATGGACTGATCGGGGCCGAATCCTGGCCCGTAGGAAACCTCCCGGGCGAGCGTGAGCGCAGCGCCGAGAAAGGCGGCGGCGATGATGAAGAGCGCGGGGTGGCCGGGACGAAGGCGCGGGAGGATGTTGTTCATAGCGCGGGCGAGTATAGCAGCAGGGGCGAGGTTCCCGCCTGCGCGGGAACGACGATGCTTCCTCCTGCCGTCATTCCCGCGTAGGCGGGAATCCAGAGGCGCCCAAGCGCCGGACGGGGCGCAACGCGCCCCGTCTCCAAAGCGCCCCGCGCGCCGCGTCATTCCTGCGAAAGCAGGAACCTACGGGCCCCGTCATTCCTGCCCTCTACCGTCATTCCTGCGTAGGCGGGAACCCCGCCCCCGGACGGGGCGCAATGCGCCCCGTCTCCAAAGCGCCCCACGCGCCGCGTCATTCCTGCGAAAGCAGGAACCTACGGGCCCCGTCATTCCTGCCCTCTACCGTCATTCCCGCGTAGGCGGGAATCTCGTATCCCATTGCCCCGTCATTCCCGCGCAGGCGGGAATCTCGTATCCCGTTGCCCGTCATTCCCGCGTAGGCGGGAATCTCGCCCCCTTTGCCCGTCAGCGGAATGGAATGTTCGCCTCCCACAAGCGCGCGCCGTCCGCGAACTGGCCGGTTCTGATCTCGGTGATGGGGTAGGGGGGGAGAGCAGCGCTGACCAGGCAGGCGTCGTCTAATCGAACGCCCCCGCGCTCGAAGGAGAAGTCGAGGTTATCGAAGCCGTGACGCTTGCGGTCGTTGGGCAAGTCGTCCGCGTTGACGGGCGTGACGTGCAGGAAGAAGCGCGCGGCGGCGTCCTCGCGGGCGCACGGCGACTTGGCGTAAGTGAGCGTTCGGCCATCAAGATACAGGTCGTAGAAGGAGCGGGCGGCGGGCTCGCGGGCGGCGAAGGCCGCGTAGACGGATGAGAAATTGCTCTGCGCTTGTTTGTTCACCCGCAGAAGAATTCCGTCGTTGAAATTGGCGACCGTCTCAAAGCCCGAGTGTGCTCTGAATTGGCTCGCCGTATAAGGATAATTCCCGAAGTAGAAGAAAGCGATGTGCGTCCCATCGTCCAAATCGGAGGCGACCTTCGCAAGAGTATCCCCGCCCACCGGATAACCTATCCACAGGGCAGGTTTTTCCGTATGGATATAGACAGCGTAGGCTTCATTGCTTACCATTCCGCCTGTAAGAGGGGTATCTTTCACATATCGGATTAGTTCGGACTTCACATATGCCGGAGCCGAATAACCGATATCGACGCCCTCGTTGTTGTCCCGTATCTGTTCGATGGTGAGCGCGGCGTTGCAGGCCGACCACGAGAGAAGAATCAAGCCAACCAAAACGGTTGCGGCTCCGGCTTCGCGCGCTTTCCTGGGAAGCAAACTTCCGCCCGACGCCGGATTGCCGGCGCTCCTGAGCGAACTTTTCGCTTGCGCGCGCTTGTAAAACTTATCTATGGCCAAGACCGATGCGAATAAAAGCGGGATGTATATCGGAAGCAAATGCCGCTCCTGGATGCCATGCGGGTTTCTGTAAAGAATTAGCGAGACGTGCGTAATTATGAATGCAAGAGCGAATCCGACGTTCAGCGCGAACGGAAGCCATTCGTCTTGGCCGCAATCCTTGCGCGTTCGCCTAACGGCTCTCAACGCCGCCAGGGCAAGCGCGAGCAAAAACGCTCCTGCCGCGAGTGGAGCGACGAAGCGGTAAACCAATTCAGGGGGTCCGGGGATGAGCCACCCGCCTATAACTTCCATGATCCGCGTCAAAATTTCGGCCGTTTCGTAATCCGCCGAACGCCTGACGCCTGTGGGCGACCCTGCGACGAGCGCATTTCGCGTCAGCCAAATCGCCATAGGCGCGAACGCAATCAGGCAGTAGACAACTATGCGCTTTGCTTTGCCGGACAATTTGACCCCAGGTTGGAGCGCGAGAAACACCGCTATAACCATGGGAACGACGACGCCTATGTAGCGAGTTAGCCAAGCAAGGCTGGTGAGCGTTCCCATCCACACTAGCGATGATTTTTTATTCGCGCTCATATAACTATCCGTCTGCGCCAAGACGGCTACTGTGAATAAGATGAAGAACGCCTCAGAAAGAACGTCTGACGCGAAGCGAGTAAGCGAGGCTGCGAACGCGACGGCGAGGCATGCCCACGCGATCAGCCAATGCGACACGCCCTTGCGCCGCAGCCATTGCCCCATAACGAAAATGGTCAATCCGAACGCCGCCGCGTTCAGCGGCCCCGCGATGTTCCGTATATCGAACAGGCCGAGACTCGCTCCGGCAAGCGTGGAAGAGTACAGCGGAGGATGGAGAATGAACGCCCGTCCGTCGTAATTCGTGAACCCGTTTCCCTCCAAAAGACTTCGGGCCGCGGCGATGTACTGCACGCCGTCGTAGCCAATGGTTACTCCGTACGTAACTTGCCGGGCGAGAACGAGCGTCGCGCCGAGCAAGCCGGCGGCGGTGATGAGCAGCGTGAGACGATTGGCGCGGATGTGGCCGACAAGGCGGGCAGTGAGCGGCGAGGCTGCGTTAGGGCGCATAGCGGAGGGATTGTAGCAGGCGCCCCCTTGCCCCGTCATTCCCGCGCAGGCGGGAATCTCGCCCCCTTTGCCCGTCAGGGAAAGGGAATGTTCGCCTCCCACGAGCGCGCGCCGCCCCCGAACTGACCGGTTTTGACCGCCGCAGCGGGATAATTGGGAAGGCTGCGCTCCACCAAGCACTTCCCTTCCCAGCGCGCGCCGTTGTCCACGAACGAGAAATTGAGATTGTCGAATCCGTACCGCTTGCGTTCGTCCGGCAGGTCGTTCACGTCAGCGGGGATGACGTGCAGGAAGAAGCGCGCGGCGGTGTCCTCGCGGGCGCACGGCGACTTGGCGTAGGCAAGCGTTCGCCCGTCGAGATAGAGGTCGTAGGCGGCGCGGGCGGAAGGCTCGCGGGCGGCGAAGGAGTCGTAGGCGGACTGATAGGCGAGGCGCGGGTCGTGCGCCGTGTCGATCCTGAACACCGCCCCGTCGGCCAATTCCGCGACGGTTCGCAGGCCCGGCGTTGCGCGGAGGTCTGCGGCGTCGTGCTCCGCGCGCCGGATGTCGTGGAACCAGATAATGAAAGCCCCGTCGTCGTCGAGCCTAAACTTCCACTCAGGCGCCAGCCGTCCGCGCGTGCGAACGTAGACCGCCCACGTATCGTTGCTGTACGTCTCGCTCCCAATCAGGTTTTCCGAGACGTATTGCAGAATCTCCGAGTCCCTGATCGCATCGTAACGTCCAATTCCATAGGTGTTCGCTTCGCGCGCCGCAAGCGGGTGCAGCCCCGCGCTAAGCGCCAGCCAAGCGCAAAGCCCCGCCGACGCTCCAATACGCAGACGCCTTGCGTAAAGCGTTCCACGGCTGCGGGCGAAAATGAAAAGTTTGTCCAACGCGGAGACGCCGCCCAGCAGAAGAGGAATATACGCAGGCAGAAGAAATCGGTCATTCCCTCCGGAGACGTTCCCCAACCCGATTGCAAGCGTTAGCAGCGCCGCGTAGGTTAGCGAGAAACCGGCGAAAACGTAAATAGATGACCACTTCACCCACAGTTCCTTGTTCCGCGCCGCCCGCGCGAACGTGTAAGCCGTTCCCAGCGCAAGCAACGGAAGGGCGATCGCCGTGAGAACAGTGGCGACGGGCCATTGATTAATTCCCAAGTAACGGCTGTCCACGAATAAATTAACGAACGCCCACTGACTCATCCTGGCGATAGTGTCGCCCATCAAAGCAAGAACAGACTCAGTCTCCAACGCTCGCTCGCCGGCGACAAACCCGGTTAGCAGAAAATTCCTCGTCATCCATAGTCCTATCGGCAGCGAGGCGATTACTCCGTATGCGCCTAGGCGTTTCACTCTTGCTGAAAGCGGAACTTCGGGCTGAAGCGCAAGCAGAGCCGCCGCGAAAACAACCAGCGCGATGCCTGTATAGTGCGTCGCCCAAGCAAGAGCGGAAAACAACGATGCAAGAATCAGATGCCGCATCCGGTGCGTATGGAGAAATCGCTCTAGTTGAACCAGCGCAAGCACGATCAATACGCTGAACGGAATAGTGACCAAGGCGACGGAAGCCCCCCAAGCCAAAGGGAGCGAAAGCGCGACGGCGAAGACGCCCCAAGCCGCCAAGAAACGCGATTGCGTCCTGTTCCGCAGCCATGCGCCGGATATGACTATGGCCAAGCCGAACGCCGCGGCGTTGAGCGGACCGGCCACGTCCTGAGGGTCGAGCGCCGGGAGACTTGCCCCGGCGAGCAGAACAGGGTAAAGCGGGGCCCAGTAGGTGTATGCCCTTCCGGTAATTTCAACGAAACCTGCTCCGTCGAGCAAATTCCTGGCGACGCCGATGTAGTTGACCGAATCCCACGGTAGTCCAACCCCATACTCAACTTGCCGCGCCATCACGAGCGCGACGCCCAGCAGCGCCGCGCCGGCGATCAGAAGCGTGAACCCGTCGGGACGATGCAGGGCGGAGCGCAGCCGGGCGGCGCAGGCCGTGAATAGCGAAGCGAGGGCTGACCGCATAGCGCGCAGAGTATAGCAGTAGGGGACAGGGGGCGAGGTTCCCGCCTGCGCGGGCAGGGGGCGGGGACGACGGGAGGGCAGGGCGGATGGAGAGCGATCGGACAGCGGGCGCTTACGGGGTGGCGGCGGGAGCGGGGTATACTTGCGCCTCCTGGAGGTTCCTGATGCCGCTTGCGCCCGACAATCCCAACTACCGCTCCGTCGCGTCCATCTTGCTGCGCGAGGGGGGCGTCGTCGCGTTTCCGACCGACACGGTCTACGGGCTAGGCGCGTCGGTCTACAACCACGCGGCGGTTTCGACGCTGTTCGTCATCAAGAACCGCAGCCGCGACCAGGGCGTGCCCGCGCTGATCGCGTCGGAGTCGCAGTTGAGCGAGGTGGCGTCCGACGTGCCCGACGCCGCCTACGCGCTCGCCGAGCGCTTCTGGCCTGGCGGGCTGACGCTCGTTTTGCCGCGCAACCCGAACGTCCCCGCGCTCGTAGCCGGGCACGGCCCCACGATAGCCGTCCGTTTCCCCGACCACCCCTGCCCGCAGACGCTCGTCCAAGCCGTCGGCGGGCCGATCACCGGCACGAGCGCGAACCGCCACAACGGGCCGGAGCCCACGAGCGCGGCGGAAGTCCAGCGGCAGATCGGCAACCGCCTGAGCATCATCCTCGACGGCGGCGAAAGCCCCGCGTCGGTTCCCTCCACCATTGTGGACGCGACGCAGAGCCCGCCCCGCGTTCTCCGGCAGGGGGGCATTTCGCTGGAAGCCTTGCGCGAAGCATGGAACGTCGAAGCGCAGGCGGGAGAGGAGTTGCGATGACGAGCAAGCCTATTCATCTGGAGCGCGCGCCGGACAAGATACTCCCGTTCCCCGACCGCGAGCCGTGGCTTCCCGAACGCATCCAACGGCGTCAGCCGGCGGTCGAGGAGGCGCTGCGGGCGAGTTTCGATCTGCCGGGCGACCCGTCCTTGCCGCTCTACAGGATGATGCGCTATCACCTGGGCTGGGTTGACGCCGCGGGCGAGGAGCGCGCCGCGCCTAGCCCCGACCGCGTGCTGGGGATGCTCTGCGTCGAGGCCGCATCCGCTCAGATCCGCGACGCCTTCGATTGGGAGCCGGAGGGCTCGCAAGAGGAAGCCGAGCGCTTGCAGAAGGAAGGGGCGGAGCGCAGCCTCGCGTGCGCGGCGGCCATTGAGTTGATGGGCGCGTCCGTCGCCGCGCACGAGGATTTGCAAACGGCGGCGCAACGCCGCAACGGGCAAGACGCGCTCTGGGGCGTGTGGGGCCCCGCGCAGGCGATCAACGCGGGCGACGGGCTCCACGCGCTCGCCCGCCTAACGCTTCTCAACGCCTCGCAAGAGGGCGCGGACGTCGCGCTGACGCTCGCGGCGCTGGCGGAGTTGGACGGCGCGGCGCTGGCGTACTACCAGGGGCAGCATCAGGATCTGCAGATGCAAGAGCGCGTGGACGTCACAGAGGAGCAATACCTGATGATGGCGCGGGGCAAGCACGGCGCGCTCGTCGGCGCGGCGATGGCGATGGGCGCGCTGGCCGGCGGCGCCGACGAGCCGCTCGCCGCGAGATGGCGCGCCTCGGGCGTCGCGCTTGGCGCCGCGGCGGCGATGGCGCGCGACTACCGGGAGGTCTGGGGCAAGGGAGAAGCCGAATCCGGGCGCGCGCTGAACAAAAGCAAACTCTTTCCGGTCGTCGTCGGCTTGCAGCACGGAACCCTGAAACAGAAACGGGCGCTCGGCGCCTACTACTTCAAGCGCGTTATGGAGCCCGGCGATATGGAGGGCGTGCGCGCCATCCTGGATGAGGAGGAAATCCTGCGCCGGATGCAGGACGTGATGGACCATGAAGCGCGCGGTGTGTTCCAAGCGATAGAGCACGACCTGACCATCCTTGCGATGGACGAGTGGGCCCACGTGTTCCACGGCATCATCGGAGAACGGCGATGACGAAGCGAACCGTTCGAGACTTCGACTGGCGGGGCAAGCGCGCGCTCGTCCGCGTCGACTTCAACGTTCCGTTCGAGCGGGGGACGCGCCGCATCTCCGACGACGTCCGCATCAGGGAGGCGCTGCCGACGATCGCCTACCTGCGGGAGCAAGGCGCCTCGGTCGTCCTTTGCGCTCACCTGGGGCGGCCCGACGGCAAGCGCGACGCGAATCTCCAACTGGAGCCGGTCGCCGAGCGGCTGAGCGAACTGCTGGGCGCGCCCGTCCCCTACGTGAACGACGCCGTTGGGGACGAGGCCCGCGCCGCGGCCGAAACCCTCGAGCCCGGCGGCGTTCTGCTCCTCGAAAACGTTCGCTTCTGGCCCGAGGAGGAGCGCAACGATCCCGCGTTCGCCGCCGCGCTCGCCTCTCTCGCCGACGCTTACGTCAACGACGCTTTCGGGACGGCGCACCGCGCGCACGCCTCGACGGAGGGCGCGGCGCATCATCTTCCGGCGATGGCGGGGCTGCTGATGGAGAAGGAGATCGCCTTCCTCGGCGGAATCTTGGAGTCCCCCGCGCGCCCGCTCGCCGCCTTGCTCGGCGGAGCGAAAGTCAGCGACAAACTGCAGGTGCTGGGGCGGCTGATCGGCCACGCGGACGAGTTGTTCGTCGGCGGCGGAATGGCGGGAACGTTCCTCAAGGCGCAGGGCTGCGAGATCGGCGCGTCGCTGCTCGAGGAGAATCTCACCGGCTTCTGCGCGGAGACGATGGAGCGCGCCGCCGCCGCGTCGACGCCGATCACGCTGCCGGAGGACGTCGTCGTCGCGGAGCGCATCGAGGAGGGCGCCCCTACGGAAGCCGTGCCGGTCGGCGCGATCCCGCCAGGCGCGATGATTCTCGACATTGGGCCGCGCGCGGCGGAACGCTACGCCCGCCGCCTCGCCGCGATGGGGTCGGTCGTATGGAACGGGCCGATGGGCGTGTTCGAGGTCGAGCCGTTTCATCGCGGAACGCAAGCCGTCGCGGAAGCGCTCGCCGCGTCAGGCGCCGTCACCGTCATTGGCGGGGGCTCCACGGCGGAAGCCGTCGCCCGGTTCGGCTTCGCGGAGCGAATGTCGCACGTCTCCACCGGCGGCGGGGCGTCGCTGGAGTTCCTGGAGGGGAAGGAGTTGCCCGGCGTCGCCGCCCTTGACGACGCGGAAGACTCCCGCCGTTCAGCGGGAACTTGACGCCGCGCTGCGTTTCCTAGCGGCCTCGGGGCCAAGCCATCCTAGCCTGCGCTCGCACAAGGTTCGGGGAGCAAATTCGGGAGAAGGCGGCGCGCAGGTGTGGGAATCCTACGTCACGTGGAGCCATCGCCTCACTTGGAATTACCGGGCGGGCTTCAGGATATTCCTCAGGGCAACGAACGGGCACGAGATTCTCCCGCGCAGATAGCGGCGTCCTAGCGCGCAGCGCAGCGCCCTTCCCATCCCCTTCCCCATCGTCATTCCCGCGAAGGCGGGAATCCCGCATCCCATAACGCCTCGCCTGCGGACGACGACTCGCATTCGCCGCCCGGTGCCGCGCCGTCCAATAGTCGTCATTCCCGCGAAGGCGGGAATCTAGCGGCGCGCAAGCGCCGGACGATGCGCGTGAGCGCATCGTCTCCATATCGCCCCCCTCTGCCGTCATTCCCGCGCAGGCGGGAATCTCGCATCCCATAACGCCTCGCCTGCGGACGACGACTCGCATTCGCCGTCCGGCGCCGCGCCGTCCAATAGTCGTCATTCCCGCGAAAGCGGGAACCTACTGGAAGCGCCCATTCCCGCCTGTGCGGGAATGACGGCGCCGCGCCGCGTGGCGCGCGGAAGCGAGGCGTGGTATGCTTGACCAACGATGTCGCGCAGGAGCAGCAGATGACCACCACCGCGCCCGTTGGCCCCATCATTAGGGGCGTGAAATCCCCGGCGGAAAAGAAAACCTACGACTACGCCAAGAGCGTTCTCCCCTACCTGCCGGAGGAGGCCGACGACTTCGAGACGGAGGCGACCCGCTTCCTCAACGGCGAGTGGCCCACCGAAGAGCAGTTCATTATGTACCGCCTCGTGCGGGGCGTGTACGGACAGCGGCAGCCCGACGTCCAGATGATGCGGATCAAGGTCCCCGGCGGCGCGCTCACCGCGGACCAACTCGACGCTTTCGGCGAGGTCGTCGCCAAGCACGCCCCGCTGAAGAAGGGGCACATCACGACGCGGGAGAATATGCAAATTCACTTCATCCCGCTCGCCGACACCCCCGACGTGATGCGAATCCTCGGCGACGCCGGGCTGGTCACGCGCGAGGCGTGCGGCAACACGGTGCGAAACGTCGCGGGCGACCCGCTCTCCGGCGTGAAGCCCGAGGAGCCCTTCTACGTCGCGCCCTACCTCGCCGCCTACGCCCGCTACTTCCTGCGCCACGAGTACACGCAAGCGCTCCCCCGCAAATGGAAGACGTCGTTCTCCAGCGGCGGCGACGACGAGGTGGTGGCCGACATCCACGACCTCGCGTTCATTCCCAAACTGCGTGACCCCGAGGACGGCAGCCCGCCGGAGAAGGGCTTCGAAATCCGCATCGGCGGCGGCACCTCCATAATGCCGCGCCTCGCCTGGACGCTCTACGAGTTCGTTCCGGTCACCGAGTACCTGAAAGTCGCGGAGGCCGCCATCCGGGTGTTCCACCGCACCGACGAACTCCGCAAAAACCGGATGCGCGCCCGCATCAAGTTTTACGTCGACCGCGTCGGCATCGAAGCCTTCCGCGCCGAAGTCGAGAAGGAACTGGAGGGCGAGTGGGCGAACGCCGACTTCGACCCCGCGCCTTGGATGGAGTTGCCGCCGGAGATGATCGACCAGCCGCCGCCGCTCGTTCCCGTGGACGCCTCCCATGACGAGCCGGATTTCCTGGCGTGGCGCGAGTCCAACGTCCGGCCGCAGCAGCAGGAGGGCTACTGCGTCGTCTACGTGACGCTGCCGCTCGGCGACATTTACGAGCGCCAGTTCCCCGTTCTCGCGGAGATCGCGCGGAAGCGCGCGGGCGGCGTCCGCGCCACGACGGAGCAGAACCTGCTCTACCGCTGGGTTCCCGAGGGGCGACTGCACGACGTTTGGACGGAACTCAAGGCCATCGGCCTCGCCGAGGACGGCGCGAACTCCATCACCGACGTCGTCGCCTGCCCCGGCACGGACAGTTGCAAGATGGGCATCACCTCCTCGATGGGCGTCGCGGAGGCGCTGAGGAAGAGCATCCGCGAGTACGGCGCGGACGACCCGCTCGTCAAGAATCTGCACGTCAAGGTGAGCGGCTGCCCCAACGGATGCTCGCGGCATCACATCGCCAACATCGGCTTCCACGGCGCGGCGATGAAGGGCGACGGCAACCAGGCGCCCGCCTACGAAGTGTTTCTCGCGGGCAACTACGGGAACCAGGACCCGGCGAGGTTTGGCCACCGCGTCAAGAGCAAAGTGCCCGCCAAGCGCGCGCCGGCGTTCCTCAACGACGTTCTCTCGCATTACCGGTCCAACCGGGGGGACGGCGAGACGTTCAACGACTTCGTCGACCGCTCCGGCACGGCGCCGTTCGAGGAGATCGCGGCCAAATACCGCGAGGTGGGCGCGCTGAACAAAGAGAACCTCGACTCCTACATAGACTGGGGCAAGACGATCCTCTACAAGGTGGAGCGCGGAGAGGGCGAGTGCGCGGTGTAGCGCGCCGCGGGGGCCGCAGCGTCCGCCCCGACAGCGCTCCGCTGGGGCGCTTGGGGATGCGGGCGCCCGCTCTGACAGCAGCGCCCCGCTAGGGCGATGCGCGCCTCGCCTGGCGACCCCTCCGCCCCGGACGCCGCCCCGCGCCCTCCCTCGCTGGCGGGAAAGTTCCGCGCCTGGACGCCGATGGCGCTCCTCGCGCTGGCTATGGCGGCATTGTTCCTGTTCAACAGCGACCGCGAGCGCTACTATGCGCCTCTTCTGCACGACACTGCGAAGAATCTCTCAATCGCCGCGAACCTCTCCCCGCAGCATAACTTCCGTATGTTCACCCGGCTGTCCTTCGGAGAAGACGGCGAGCCGGCCTACGAGCCCTATAGTCGCTTCCCTGTCGGCGGCTTCGCGCTGATCAAGTTGGCCATCCTTCCTTTCGGCGGCGACCTCGCCTTGAAAGTCTTCGCGGCGCGAATGCTGATGTTGGCCTTCCTCGCCGCCGCCGCATTCTTGGCGTATCACGCCATCGCGCGGGTCGTCTCCAACGGATGGATCGCGGCGGCGGCGGCGCTGACCGCCTTCTCGACGTACTACGTCCTCTATTACCACAACGAGGTCTCCAACGAATTTATGATGGATCTATTCGGCGTGATGCTCACGTTCCACGGGATGGTCGTATTCGTCCAAGAGGGGCGCTTCCGCCAATTGTTGATCAAGACCTGCGTCGCGCTGCTGATCGGCTGGCATGTGTACGCATTCCTGCTGCCCTTCATCGCCTTGGGGTTCGGGCGTGAACTCGTCAACGCAATAGCGTTCCGGCGCCGGGAAATGACGCGCGCCGGAACGAAAGCGCTGCTGTTGGTTCCGCTGCGGAGCCGCTATCTGAGGCTTGGCGCAACCGCGCTGCTGTTCGGCATGGCGATTTTGGCTTTCAACGTCATCAGCGAATACGACGCGCTGAACGGCGAGACGCCGCTGACCGAGTTGCCGTCCGTCAATTCCATAACAGGCAAATTGAGTTTCGGGTCCGATGGTGACGGCGGCTTTCCCTGGGGCGATTTCCTGCGCGCGCAATTCTACCGGGTCGCGGGATCCGTTTCGCCTGCGTTGTCAGGCTGGCCTGGAATTCGGTTGGAGGAGCCCCCGAACAGCCCGCCCCTCCCGCTCGTCATCGTCGGAGTCCTCGCGGCCGGCGCGTCCCTGGCCGGACTGCTGTTCATCCGCCGCGGCAGGCTTCTCCTCGGAACGCTGGCGGCGTCCGGCTTCTGCTGGACGCTGCTTGTTCGCAACAACACGTTCTTCCCCGGCCATCAATTCGAGGCCATCTACTACGTCGGCGTTCCGCTCACGCTCGTCACCCTGCTCCTGGTCGGAGCGCGCCGGTTTGGAGCCGAGCGCGTTCTCCCTGGCGTGGCCGTCGCCGCATTGGTCGTCTTCGCGCTCTCGGCTTCCCAGATAATCGTGAGAGGCTCCGAAGCCGAACGGGAAGCCGACCGCCAGCAAGCGGTGTTCGCCGACTTAGCGGCCATCAGAAAGATCACCGGGGAGCAAAACGTTTTTGTCGCCCAGAGAATGGAGGCGAGGGACCTCTTGTACGGAGACGCCCAAGCCTTAGACTTCCATCTCGCCGGAAGCCGCCTGCAATACGCCGAGGATTCGCCGGACGGCTATGACTTCGTTCTCATCCCCCACCGCGGCGAAACGGCCCCTTCGCTCACGCCCGGCAACAAGATCGTGTTCCTCTACGGCGACGCCGACCCCGCCGACCTCCTGCGCGCGCAGTTCGATTCCATCGCGTCGAGCGCTTCGGACGAGCCCGCCGCACGGTCCGTCTACGACGTCTCCGTCTCCCCTTCAGGCTCCGCGCTGGTCTACCTCAAACGACCGTGCGGCGCCGCCGACGTCGAGAGGGAATTCTTCCTGCACGCCTTCCCTGAAAGCGCGGACGACTTGCCCGACTGGCGCAAGCGGCACGGCTACGACAACCTGGACTTCGAGTTCCCGCTGTGGGGCGTCTCGATCGAGGGCGCGTGCGCGGCGTCGGTTCCGCTGCCCGACTACGCGATTAGGAGCGTCAGAACAGGACAGTTCGGCGAGGACGGCGAACTATGGAATGCGGCCTTCCCGTTGGACCCCGACGCTTACCGCGCAGCCTTCGACTCCGCCGCATCCCGCGAGCCGGACGCTCGCGCCGCCTTCGATATCTATCTCGATAAAGATCAGCGCATGCTGACCTACGTCAAGGAGCCGTGCGCGGCGTCCGATGTCGAGCGCCCTTTCTTCCTGCACGTCGCTCCGGAGCGAGTGGACGACCTGCCCCAAGACCGGCGGGAATTCGGCTTCGACAACCTGGACTTCGACTTCCGCCTCCGCGGCGCAGTGTTCGACGGCAAGTGCGCGGCGCAAGTTCCGCTGCCGGAGTACGCGGTTTCCAGCGTCCGAACCGGACAATGGGTGCGGGGCGGGGGCGAACTATGGGGAGCCGTGGTCCGGTTGGGAGAGTAAGGTAAGCGCCTCGCGCCGTTGCCCCGGAGCGTCCGCCCCGATAAGATAGGCGTCGGAAGCAGGCGGAATCTCAAGACGACAAGGAGGCAGGCGATGTCTGTGGCAGGCAACCCGTCCCCCCCTCGCCCTCCTTCGCTGGCGGGGAAGTTCCGCGCCTGGACGCCGATGGCGCTCCTCGCGCTGGCTATGGCGGCGGCGTTCGCGCTCAATAGCGACAGGGAGAGTTTCTACGCCGAACTAGAAGGGGACAGCGGCAGAAAGTTGGCGATTGCCGAGAACCTCTCTCCCCAGCATAATTTCCGAATGTTCTTGCGGGCGTATCTGACCGGCGACGGCGCAACGGCCTACGAGATGTACAACCGCTTCCCCATCGGCGGCTTCGTGCTGATCAAGTTGGCCATCCTTCCTTTCGGCGACGACCTCGCCTTGAAAGTCTTCGCGGCGCGAATGCTGATGCTGGCGTTCCTCAGCGCAGCCGCATTCTTGGCCTATCACGCTATCGCGCGAATCGCCTCCAACAAATGGATCGCCGTCACCGCGACGCTCGTCGCCTTTTCGTCGTATTATGTTCTGCATTACAGCAAGAAGATTGACATTGAAACTATGATGACCATCTTCGCCCTGATGCTGACGTTCCACGGGATGGCCGTGTTCGTCCAAGAGGGACGGTTCCGCCAATTGTTGATCAAAACCTGCGTCGCGCTGCTGATCAACTGGCCTGTCTACGCGCTTATCGCTCCGTTCGTGCTTTTCGGCTTTGCGGGCGAACTCATCACGGCCATGAAAGCGCGCCGTGAATCTTCAGCGCCAGGGTTTAGCCATTCAGCCAGGAGAAGAATCGCTTCGATTCTCATACGCAGCCGTTACATGAGGCTCGGAGCCGCCGCGCTGCTGTTCGGCGCCGCAGTCCTCGCTTTCAACTTGATCAGCGAATATGACGCATTCAACGGGGAACTCCCTCTGAACGAATTGCCTACCTTCCAATCAATGCTCAGACGCACCGGTTTGGATGCGGATAGTGCGTCCTACCCCGTGGTGGGCCCGCGCGCCACGCGCGCTTGGGGACTCTTCCTTCCGCGTCAATTCTACCGCGTCACTGGAGCCAGTATCCCTGAGGCGATCGCGGACTGGCCGGGAGCCTCGCTGGAGGAGCCTCCAAACAGCCCGCCGCTTCCGCTCGTGGCCGCTGGTGTCCTCTTGGCCGGAGCATCCGTCGCCGGCCTGCTGTTCGTCAGACGCCACAGGCTTCCGCTGGCTGCCCTTGCGCTGTCGGGGTTCTTCTGGGCATTGCCTATGCGCAACCATGCATTCCTGCCGACTCATGATTTCGATGCTCTCTATTACGTCGGGATCCCTCTCGCGCTCGTCACGCTGCTTCTGCTAGGAGCGGGCAGGCTGGGAGCGGCTCGCTTTCTTCCGGGCGCGGCCGCTCTTGCGTTGCTCGTTTTCGCGCTCTCGGCTTTCCAAGCGTTCGCGCCGCGCCCGGCGGAGACGGTTGCGCGCCAAGAAGCGCTATTCTCCGATATGACAAACATCCGCAAGGCGGCTCGTGGGAACATTGTCGCTATCCGAGCAGGGTTTAGACCCGATCCCGTTCTTGGGGTCCACATCGGACCGTTGCTTTTCACCCTTTCGGGAAGCCTTATCCAGCGCCAAGGCGACGCCTTGCCTCTACAGCGCTTCGTTATCTTGCCTCACCGCGATGAGCGGTTGCGTCTGCTTACGCCGGAAAACGAAATCCTGTTCCTTCACGCGCAGGCCGAACCGGTGGAACTTCTCCGCGCAGCCTACGACTCCGCCGCATCCCGCGAGCCGGACGCCCGCGCCGCCTTCGATATTTATCTCGACAAATATCAGCGCATGCTGACCTACGTCAAGGAGCCGTGCGCCGTGTCCGACGTCGAGAGGAAATTCTTTCTGCACGTCGATCCGGAGCGCGAGAGCGACCTGCCCCAAGACCGGCGGGAATTCGGCTTCGACAACCTAGACTTCGTTTTCCGTTTCCTCGGCGCCGTGTTCGACGGCAAGTGCGCGGCGCAAGTTCCATTGCCCAACTATCCGATTGCAAGCGTCCGAACAGGGCAATGGATTCGCGGCGACGGGGAGATTTGGGAGACGACGGTTCGGTTCGAGGAGTGAGGCGAACGCGGGATCGCGCCGCGCGCCGTTGCGCCGGAGCGTCCGCCCCGATACGATAGGCGCTGGAAGCGGCGGAACCTCAAGACGGCAAGGAGGCAGGCGATGTCCGTGGCAGGCAAAGTTGCGCTGATCACCGGCGGCGCGCGGGGAATGGGCCGCGAGTTGGTTCGCGCCTTCCTCAACGAGGGCGCCAAAGTCGTGGCGACCGACCTCTCGTGGGCGCCCACCGGCGTCTCCAACGACGACTACGACTTCCTCGAGGAGATCAAGGGCAACCCCAACGCGCTCGCCGCGACGATGGACATCACGCTGCAGTCGCACGTGGACGCCGTGTACGAGAAGACGATCGAGTGGTTCGGCACGGTGGACGTCATCGTCAACAACGGCGGAACCCGCCAGCGCGACCTCTACCTCGATACGCACGGAAGCATCACGGTGCTGGAAACCGACGTGAGCGAGTGGGAGCGGATGTTCAGCACGCACGTGTTCGGCAACTTCCGCGTCATCAAGCGGTTCGTTCAGCCGATGCTGGAGAAGCGCAGCGGGAGCATCATCAACTCTTCGTCGAGTATGCTGCTCAACGCGCACGCCGCCGGACAGGGCGAGGCCGTCTTCTACGGGCTCAGCCGCGAGGGCGCGTACCAGCCCGCGAAAGCCGCGATGGGCTCGATGACGATCTACCTCGCGCAGGAACTCAAGCCTTACAACGTCGCGGCGAACCTGATGATGCCGGGCCACACGGCCACGACGGGCTCGGATGAGCAGGAAGCCGTCCGCCACGAGATTCGGATGCGCCTCGGCCAGGAGACGTCCAATTGGACGCCGCGCCGCGTGCGCGCCGACAACGTCGTGCCGCTCGCGCTCCATCTCGCCGAGCAGGACGCGAGCGGCGTCACCGGGCGCTGGATCAGTTGCATGGAGTGGAACGAGCGGAACGGACTCGGGGGATTCGAGACGTGGGGGCATGCGCCCGACGTCGAGGCCGCCCGCGCCGCGGGAACGCTCTAGCCGCGCCGCCGGAAGCCGCCTGTGGCTCTCTCCCGAATGAAAGCGTTGGACTACGCCGAGCGGCTCATCAACCGTCCGCGAGGCGAAACGCCGGTGACGATCAGGCGCAACAAGAACGGCTACACGCTGCTGCACAACCGCCGCGCGCTGACGAAAACGCACGCATCCGGGGTCGGCGCGCTGCAGGCGCAAGCGATGGCCGACGCGCTGGGGGTGGATCTGCCGCGGGAAGTCGGCGGGGAGTCGTCCACGAGCGTGGGCACCGGAGCGCTCTACCGCGCAATCGGCGCGTCGTCGCTCGACTTGCGCCGCCCTGAGGCGCAGGTCGTCCTGCAGCAATTGCTCGCCACTGCCGCGCTTCAGCGCGGGGCGTTCCGCACGCTGGAGATTGGGTAGGGGACGCGCCCCGTCAGGGGCGAGGATTCGCGGCTGCGCGGGGATGATGGGGACAGGGGGCGAGATTCCCGCCTACGCGGGAATGACGGACATGAGGGCGAGGTTCCTGCGTAGGCGGGCGGGGCGAGGCAGGGGGCGCTTGCGCGCCGACTGGATTCCCGCCTGCGCGAGAATGCGTCATCGCTTCCGCGTCAGGCGAGCCCGAGCAGGCGGCGGCGCGCCTCGGGGTCGCGCAGTTCCTGCGGATCGCCGCTGAAGATGACTTTGCCGGCCTCGACGACGTGGACGGCGTCGGCGAGCCTGACGCCGACGTCCACGTTCTGCTCAACGAGGAGGATGCCGACGCCCATTTCTTCGACGAGGCTGCGGATGGTTCCCATAATTTGCTCGATGACGGGGCCCGCGAGCGCGCCGGTGGGCTCGTCCATCAGGAGGAGTTTGGGCTTGAGCATCAGCGTCATTCCGAGCGCGAGCATCTGGCGCTCGCCGCCGGAGAGCGTGTCGGCGTCGGAGCGCCGGCGGCGGTCGAGGATGGGGAACATTCGGTACGCCTGCTCCATACGCTCCGGCACGAGGTCGTTGGGAAGGGCGTAGCCGCCGAGTTTGAGGTTGTCCTCGACGGAGAGGTCGGCGAAGACCTGGCCGCCTTGCGCGAGGTAGCCGACGCCGGCTTTGATATTGTCGTAGGGCGCGTGGTTGGTGATGTCCCGCCCGTCGAAGACGACGGCGCCGCCGGTCACTCGGGCGATGCCGTAGACGCCTTTGATGAGGGTGGATTTGCCGGCCCCGTTGTGGCCGATGATGGTGGTGACTTTGCCCTCGTCCACGCCGAGGCTGACCCCGTTGAGGATCTGCTTGGGGCCGTAGGAGACGAGGAGGTCGCGGGTCTCAAGTAGCGGCATTGGACACGAATCCCAGGAACGCGCTGGCGAGGCGCTCGTCTTTTTCGACTTCGGAGGGCGGGCCTTCGACGACGACCTCGCCGCGCACGACGACGACGTAGTCGGAGACGTCCATCACGACTTTGAGGTTGTGCTCGACGAGGATGACGGCCTTGCCGTGCTCGGTCGCGGCGGCGCGGATCATTTTGCTGAGCCCTTCGATGAGGTCGGGGTGGATGCCGGCCATCGGCTCGTCCAGCAGGAAGACTTGGGCGCGGGAGTTGAGCATCCGGGCGAACTCGAGGAGTTTCTGCTGGCCGTAGGAGAGGGCCTGCGAGAGGCTGGCCGCTTTCGACTCGATGTCGAGGCTGGCGAGGTGCGCCATCGCCTCGGCGCGCCGCTCGCGCTCTTCGGCGGCGACTACCCAGGGGCGGAAGAGGGCGTTGTGCTCCATTTCGCCGCGCTGTCCGGGAGAGGAGACGACGACGTTGTCCAGCCCGGTCATATAGGGGAGCACTTGGGAGTCTTGAAAGGTGCGGGCGATGCCGGCTTTGAAGCACTTGAATGGGGGGTAGCCTGCGATCTCGCGCCCGTTCATTCGGACGGCGCCGGAGTCGGCCTTGAGGAAGCCGGAGATGATGTTGAGGAGGGTGGACTTGCCCGCGCCGTTGGGGCCGATGAGGCTCGTGACTTGCCCCAACTCGGCTTGCATTCCGACGTTCTCGAGGACGAGGTTGCCGCCGAAACTCTTGTAGACGCCGCTGACTTCGAGGATGGCCATTGCGCGCTACTCCAGCCGGTACCTGCCGATGATGCCCTGCGGTCTGAAGAGCATCACGAAGAAGAGCAGCGCGCCCCAGAGCATCGTGGTGACGCCGCCGACCTTCTCGACCGTGATGACCGGCAGGAAGGATGCGTAAGAATGCATCCACTCAGTGACGTCAGGGAGGAAGCGGACGGACTCGGATACGGCGAGGTAGGCGATGACGCCGATCACGGAGCCGAGCCAGCGGCCGGAGCCGCCCAGCACGACCATTATCAGGAGGAAGGTGCTGAACTCGACGAGATAGTTGGAGTGGGCGGCGACGGTGAAGTAGGAGACGTAGACGGCTCCGGCGACTCCCGCGAAGAAGGCGGTGGTGACGTAGACGCGCAAACGCACGAAGCCGACGTTTTTGCCGATGCTGGAGGCGACCGCCGGGTTGGCCCGGATGGTGGTCAGCACGCGCCCATAGGGAGACTCCACCAATTGGCGGATGATGAGGATGCAGAGGATGGCGACGGGGATGCTGAAGAGGAGGAATTTTTCGGCGGTGTCGAAAGAGAAGCCGAAGAGGACGGGACGGGGCACGTCGCGGATGGCGAGGGAGCCGTTGGTGAGCCATCCGAAGGCGAGAATGATCTGCGAGAGGCTGAGCATCACGGTGACGGTGGCGAGCACGAAGAAGTGGCCGCGCAGCCGCAGGATCGGCGAGACGATGAGCGCGACGACGCAGGCGACGAGCCCGGCGGCGACGATGGAGGGCCAGTAGGGGAGGTTGAACACCTCCGCCCCTCGCGGGGGGTTGCTGGTCTGCGTCGTGAGGATGGCGAACGTGTAGGCGCCGACGCCCATAAATCCGGCGTGCGAGAGGCTCATCAGCCCCGTGTAGCCGACGGACATATTGAGCGAGGTGGCGAGGATCGCGTAGATGCTTGCGACGACGATGAGGCTCGCCATGTAGTTGTCGCTGAGGATGTCGAAACGCCAGAGGAGCGACAGCGCGAGGACGAAGAGGGCGAACGCGGCGAGCCCGTAGCGCTTTTGGAGGCCGGCGGCGGCGAGGACCGCAACGCTGGCGAAGGCGTAGAGAACGGTGAGCACGGCGCCGTCTATCCAGCCGAGTCCGAACGGGGCGAGCGTCAGGAGGAGGAACGCGCCGAACGCAACGGCGACGCGCTGCGGCGTGAGGACGGCCTGCCAGCCCTGCGAGGGCGCTGCGGCCTGCTCCGCCTCCGCGCCGATCCCCGATCCGGCGGCTAGTCCGCCGCCGAGCGTTTGGGGTTCGGGTTCCTGCGCGCCGGTGGTCGTCACAACAGCCTCCGCAGTTCGCGGTGCTCGCGCGTTCCGAGCAGTCCGTAAGGGCGGAAGAGGATGACGAGCAGCAGCAGCATAAAGCCTGCGGGTATCGCCCAGTTGCCGCCCCAATAGTAACTTGCGATGGTTTGGGCGGCGCCGAGCGCGAGCCCTCCGACGACCGCGCCGGGCATGCTGCCGATGCCGCCGATGATGACGCCGCCCGCCGCCGTGATCGCCAAGCGGATGCCGACATTGGGGATAACGCCGCCCTCGTAGGTCTGCATCACGCCGCCGACGCCCGCAAGCGTCGAGCCGAGCACGAAGACGAGCAAGTAGACGCTGGATGCGTTGATGCCGACGGCGACGGCGAGGTCGGGGTTGGACGCGATGGCGCGGATCATCCGCCCCCACTTCGTGTAGCGGAAGAAGAGCGTCACCACGACCACGAGAATGGCGACGAGGACGATGGTGTAGACGGAGTGCCACTTGATGAAGAGGTCAATCCCCAGCGCGTCGCTCTGCAGATGGAGCGTCGGGAGCGGGCCTCCGGCGCGTGGAAGGCGGGTCGCGGTGCGCGCCAGCGTGAGGAGCAGACCTTCGAAGAAGAAGAGCGCGGCGAGCGATCCGAGGAAGGAGACAAGGAAGCCCGCGCCGCGAACGCGCAGCCTGCGGTAGATGGCGAGTTCCATAAAGACGCCGGACGCTCCGGCGAGGATGACGGCGGTGGACGCGGCGAGGTAGATCGGCCACCCCTGCTCCTGCGCGAGCCACCAAGTCGCGTAGCCCGCGATGAGGAAGGCCGCGCCGTGCAGCACGTGGAAAATGCGGACGGTGTTGTAGATCACCGCGAAACCGAGCGACAGGAGCGCGTAGATCGAGCCCAGCGCAAGGGCGTTGATGCTGATTTGTATGAAGGTTTCCACTGAATCGCGTCTTCCGTCGCCGCGCCGGATCTCCGTGACTATCCGTCATTCCCGCGTAGGCGGGAATCTCGCCTGGCCCTCCCCGGTTGGGCGTGGGAGTTGGGGCTCCTCCAAGCGGAGGAGCCCCGTTGCTGACGCCGCCTACCGGATGTCGTTGAACGGCTCGATCTGCGGGATGACCTTGACGAACTTGCCGTTTTGGACTTGGCCGATGGAGACGGGCGCCCAGGCGTCGCCGCCGTCGTCGTAGTCCCAGCGGCCGGAGACGCCATCCACGCTCCGCACCTGTGCGAGCGTGTCGCGCATCGAGACCGCGTCGGTGGGGTCGGCGCCCATCTTCAGCGCCTCGGCGATGGCGAGCGTGCCGTCGTAGAAGGACGCGTCGTAGGTGTCGGGCGTGTTGCCGCCTTGCTGCGCCGAGTAGCACTCCGTGAAGCGCTGGGCGCGGGGGTCGGCGCTGGTGTCGGCGCTGCCGGGAGCGGAGTAGAGGATGCCGTTGGCGGCCTCGCCGGAGACGCGGATGAGTTCCGTGTTGCCCTCGGCGCCGCCGCCGGAGAGCCGGTACTTGGGATTCACCCCTTGCTGCGCCATCGTGTTGATGATGAGGCCCATCTCCTTGCCGAGCGACATCACCTGCACGACGTCGGGGTCGGCGCGGCGGATCTTCGTGACCTGCGTGTCGAAGGAGACGTCGTCCTTCTGGAAGGTCTCTTCGGCGACGATATCAATGCCGAATTCCTCGGCGAGCCTCTTCAGCCGCGTGACCTGGAGGTCGATGGAGTCGTTGCCCTCTTCCTTGATGTAGGCGTAGCGGAGGCCGTCGAGATTCTCGTTCGCCTCGTCTTTGAGGTAGCGGACGAGGGCGTCGGCGTTCCATATCGTGTTGAGGGCGTTGCGGAAGACCCAGGGATTGTCGGCGGCGAAGGCGGGGTTCTGAATGCCGGAGGAGAAGAGAACGACGCCGAGTTCTTCGGCGACGGGCTTCTGCGCGAGGCCGATGCCGGTGAAGATGGTCATAATGACCGGGGCGTCGTTGACGGTGGCGAGTTTGCGGAGCCCGGAGACGCCTTCCGCCTGGTCGGCCTTCGAGTCCTCGGGGAGGAGTTCGATGGTCGTGGAGCCGAGTTCGCCGCTGGCGTGGATCTCATCGATCGCGCACTGCATGGCGGAAACGAGGCGCCCCCACCGGGCGTAACTGCCGGAGAGCGGCACGGTGAATCCGAGTTTGAGCTCTTGGGGCTCAGGCGTCGGAGTGGGCGGAACCGGCGTCGCGGTGGCTTCGGCCATCGCCGGCGGCGGCGTGTTGGTTGGCCGGGGGGTGGCGGTCGGATCCGCGCCGCACGCGGCCGCGACGAGCGCGACGCTCGCAAGCGCCGCGAACGCAAGGAGAAGTCTGGAGCGAACGAGTCCCAAGTGCATCGGATCCTCCCTCATATCCTGTTGCTGGCTCCGCGCCTTCCGCGAAGCGCGGACGCGGACGGCGCAATACATACCAGCATCGCGGCGAATTGTCAAACCGCGCGGCGGGTTTTGGGGGCAGTTTGGGGGCTAGGGGACATGCGTCCGCGTTGCGCAAACGCTCACAAGGAACGGATTTGCCCCGCCGCTCGCAGCGATAGGGTAGACTACCGCGTATGCGAATGCGGCGCACGGGAATCTACAGCGCGGCGGGAGCGTCGGCGCTCGCGGCGGCGGTGACGGTGCGGTACGTCGCCAAGTGGCGGCGGCGGCGCACGATGCGGAGCGTCGGCGAGCGCGGGGGCGCCGGCGGGCCTTGCTTCATCGGCCTCGATCTGTCGGATCCGACGGCGCGGAATCCCCGCCCGTGCGACTACGCCGTGATGGACGCGGATTTGGTTTGCGCGTTCGGCCAGTGGGAGTACCGGGAGGACGGCGCGCGAATCATTCCCGATCAGGCGATTGGCCGCTCCTTCATTTTGGCGGTGGACGGGCCGCAGGGGCTGGCCGGCGCGCCGGACGTGAAGGTTCGGGAGTCGGAGCGGCTCGTTCGCGCGCCCGGGCGGACGCCCTACGCATTGCCGGAGCCGGGGAGCGCTCCTTACGCGGGGCTGATCGCCGGGTCGGTTCGGCTGTTCGCCGCGCTGGTTGCGAGCGGCAGCCGGTTTCGTCTGCTGGGGCTCAACGGAACGCCGGCGTCCGACGCGACGCTGATCGAGGCGTTTCCGGGGGGCGCGTGGAAGGCGCTGGCGGACGGGGCGCGCCTGCCCGCGAAGCGCACGGCGGAGGGGCGCCGCGTCCGCGCCGAAATGCTGGCGGGGCTGGGCATGCGATTGCCGGACGGCGCCGCGCCGACCGACGATCAGTTGGACGCGGCGGTCGCGGCGTGGACGGCGCACAAGTTGTGGGTCGGCGAGGCGGACGCCGTGGGCGAGCCGCCCTCGCTCGACGGCGCGGGCGTCATCCGCGAGGGCTACGTCGTGATGCCGTCGCCGCCGGCGGACGCTCCTGAGGAAGAGGGCTAGGCTTTCCTTCCCGCCTACGCGGGCGTGGCGTTTGCGCTGCGCGTCTCCCATGGTCTCCGTCATTCCCGCGAAGGCGGGAATCTCGCCCCCGGACGGGGCGCGCAGCGCCCCGTCTCCAAAGCGCCCCCTGCCCCGTCATTCCCGCGAAAGCGGGAACCTACTGGAAACGCCACGCCCGCCTGCGCGGGAATGACGAAGGGGCGGCGGGCGGGGTAGGGTAGGGGGCACCCGCAGCAGTTAGGCGCTATCGCCGCAAAGAAAGCGCCGGAGCGGCCAATGACCTCTCCGGCGCTGTGTGTTGCGCCCCGCGAGTCGCGGGGCTCGCCTTCCGCTCCGTCGCCGCTCCCGGCATGCATTGCCGGACTCAGGCCTCTGCTTATCGCTTGCAGGTTCCGCCTGCTCTAATCGCGCGGAGCTTCCGGTTTCCGGCTGCCCTCCCTCAGCGGCGCTTACGCCGCTGCGAGGGCCGAACTAGGGAAGCGCCACTGGTGGAGCGTTACGTAGACGGCTCGTATCCGCATGGCGTGCCTCCTTTCGCCCTATGGCGTCCCGACGGCTAAAGGCGCCTCCCGCCTCATCCGCCGTCCCAGGTCAACTCTGATCGTAAACCATCGCCGACGGGAGCGCAACCCCTGTGGAACCGAATTTTTAACCAATTTTCCGGCGGTTCCCCGCGCGGAGGCGCCGGATCGCTACGAATCTCCGCTATCCGCGTCCCGCCTATCCGCGTCCCGCCGCGCGGCGCCCCCGTCCGCAGGACCGGCGCGCCCGCCTTCCGCCCGTCCGCCGCCGGGGGCTTTCGCCTTGCCCCACAACGCATCCAACCGCTCCCGCGCCGTCGCTTCGTAGCCTTGATCGCCCGGCTCGTAGAACCGCATCCCAGCGATTTCGTCGGGCAGATTCCGCTGGCCGGAGAAATGCCCCTTGTAGTCGTGCGCGTACTTGTAGTCCTTGCCGTAGCCGAGCCCGCGCATCAGGCCGGTCGCGGCGTTGCGAAGATGCAAGGGGACGGGATGCTGACGCCCTTCCCGAACTTCCGCCATCGCGCGGTTGAGCGCCATATAGGAGGCGTTGCTCTTCGGCGCGGCCGCTAGGTGAACCGTCGCCTGCGCGAGCGGTATCGCCCCTTCCGGCAGCCCTACGAAGTGAACCGCCTGCTGCGCCGCCACCGCCACGGGCAGCGCCATCGGGTCGGCCATGCCGACGTCCTCCGCCGCGAGAATCACGATGCGCCGCGCGATGAACAGCGGATCCTCGCCCGCCTCCAGCATCCGCGCCAGCCAGTAGACCGCCGCGTCCGGGTCGGAGGCGCGCACCGACTTGATGAACGCGGAGATCGTGTCGTAGTGCGCGTCGCCGGCTTTGTCGTAACGGGGAGCGCGGCGTTGGAGCGCCTCCTCCATCAGCGCGCGGTCCACCCGCTTCGCGCCGTCCGGGGACGGCTGCGCGATCTCGACGGCCAGTTCCAGCCCGTTCAGCGCGACGCGGGCGTCGCCGGACGCCGCATCCTGCAGAAAGGCAAGCGCGTCCGGCTCCAGCGACGCGCGCTCGGAGCCGAGCCCGCGCTCCTTGTCGGCGAGCGCGTTGCGGATGACGCGCGCCAGTTCGTCGCCGGTCAGCGGCTGCAGCGTGAGCACCCGGGCGCGCGACAGGAGCGCGGGGATCACCTCGAACGACGGGTTCTCGGTCGTCGCGCCGATGAACGTCACCGTCCCGTTCTCGACGTGCGGGAGAATCACGTCCTGCTGCGCTTTGTTGAAGCGGTGCACTTCGTCTATGAACAGAATCGTGCCCAGGTCTTCCGTGGCGCGGAGTTCGCGGGCTTCCTCGACGGCCTTCCGCAGGTCGGCGACGCCCGACGTGACCGCCGAGACGCCGATGAAGCGCGATTTCGTTGCGCCGGCGATGAGTTGGGCGAGCGTCGTCTTGCCCGACCCGGGCGGCCCCCAGAGCAGCATCGAGGGCGGCTGGCCGTCGCGGAGGGCGCGCTCCAGCATGCGCCCCTCGCCCAGCAAATGGCGCTGCCCGACGAACTCGCCGAGCGTTCGGGGGCGCATCCGCGCCGCGAGCGGGGCGTTCTCCCCCTCGCGTCCGCGCCGTCCGTGCTCGAACAGCGTCTGATCGCTCCGCATGCCGCGTCTCATCATTCGGGCAGGTTAGCGCCTGCTGCTGCCGTTGCGTATAATCCCGCTTATGGATGTCCTCGTGCGGCTGTACGCCTCCTACCGCGAGACTGCGGGGCTCGACCGCCTGCGCGTGTCGCTTTCCGGCGGCGCGACGGTCGCCGACGCCGTCGCCGCGCTGCTCGAGGCCGCGCCGTCGCTGCCCCGCGACTTCCGCCCGCACCTCATCGCGGTCAACGAGGAGTTCGCCAATCCCGCCTATCCGCTGAGCGACGGCGACGACGTGGCGCTCTACCCCCCCGTGAGCGGCGGCGCGGACGCGCTGGTGGGAACGGCGCCTCTGGACGCCCGCGAGGCCGCCGACGCCGTTCGCCGCTCGTTCAACGGCGCGGTCGTCACGTTCGAGGGAACGACGCGCGACAACACGGGCGGGCGCCCCGTGCTGCGTTTGGAGTACGAGGCGGACGAGCGGATGGCGGAAAAGGCGATTGGCCGGATTCTCGTCGAGACGATGGCGCGGTTCGGCGTTCCGGCGATCACGGCGCGCCACCGCGTCGGGCGGCTCGAGATCGGCGACGTGAGCCTCGTGGTGGCGGCGGGCGCGCCGCACCGGACGGAGGCGTTCCTCGCGGGGCTGTACGTCGTTGATCGCATCAAGCACATCGTTCCCGTTTGGAAGAAGGAGCATTTCGCCGACGGCGAGGTTTGGGTTGGGGCGGCTTGCGACCCGGAGACGCACGCGCTGCACCTTTCCGAGGCTCCTTACGCGGGCTTTCTCGCGGAGCGCGAGGGAGAGCCTGCGCTTAGCAGGGGCTAGGAGGCGTTGGCAAGTGCGCGATTTCGATGTCCCCCCAATGTCGCCGCAGGTATTCGGCGACGAGTCGCCGGTGGCAATGGCGAGGCTCGTGCTCGCTGCAGAGCAAGCATCCGCCTGAGGCGACTTCCGGGGAGAACGTCTTCTCGATCTCCCGCTCTTCCAGCAGCGCAAGGAAATCGCGCTCGTAGATCTCCCAATCCTTGTGCTCCTTGCGGTAAGCGTCCAGCATCTCCTTCGTCGGCGCGAGGTCGGGGACATGGACATACTCCATTCCGCACAACTCGCGCAGGAAGAATTGGAGGTCGTTCTTCTTGGCGAATCCGGCGAGGCCGCCGTCGGGCCGCAACCGGACATCCACTAGGCGTTCCGCGCCCGACTCCCTGAGGAGGGTGAAGAATTCCTCCGCCGACTTCTTGGTGAAGCCCGCCGTGTATATCTTCAAAACTCATCCTCTCCTTGTTCTCCCGCCAGGCTTGGCCATCTGCTCACGTAAGCCACTTTGTCGGCCCGTTGGCGGATTGCTCTTTCCAACGCTTCTCCCATTGCGTCCGCGCCCACGGGAGACGCGAACAGATCGTATTGAAGGGCTTTCGGGTTATCGAGCAAGCGGCTCACAACGTCGGCGTGGGACTCTTCCCTCCCGTCGGCGAATATGTGGCGCACGGATTCGCGGTCGAGTTCGTACTCGGTGGTCAAGGCATGCGCGACCAGCAGCGCGCGGTGGCAGTCAAGCGGCTCTTTCTCGGCGCACATCAGCGCGACTCTGCGCTCGCCCGCGTCGCGGAGGAGGGTTTGCACCCCGAACAGGAATTCGTCGGTTCGCGCCACGCGGTCGTACCGCACGCGCCCTGCGTCGTAGCAAGAGGGGTCGGCAGGCCGTCCGCCGAGTTCCGCGCCCATATAGACGTAGCGAACGCCTTCCTCGCTGAGGGATTCCTCCAGCGCGTCTTTGTTGAAGTGCGCGGTGTAGGGGCTGCGGTTGTACGGAGACGAACGAACGTCGGCCACTTCCTCAATGCCGTGTCGCCGCAAGAGCGCGATGAACGCCTCCGGGGGGTGGTTGGAGTGGCCGATGGTGTAGATAGGAAACGGCCGCCGGCTCATCTCTTCTCTATGACTCCTGCGATCAGTTTGTATACGCCCCACTCTCCGCTGCTGGGATTCTGAAACGGTTCTCCGAGGCTGATGGTCAGATAGGCTTCGCTCACGGAATACGACCCATTTGGCCTCTGCCGGTGCGATTGCTCGTATGCAGGGTCGGTGACCGACAAGCGATACTCATCTCCGGCGTACAGGAATTCCCCGCGCAAGCGTTTCGCGTCATCGCCGTAGTTCAATCCGGGTTGCGACACGACCAACTGGAGGCTGGCAACCTTAATGAGCCGCAGGGAACTGTCGAGCGAGTGAGCGATTTCGAGCGGGAACCAGTCGTTAAGGCCGTCTCTCGTGCTGCGCCCGTTGATCCAGAGCGGAGACACGGGGTCCAGCAACTGGTCAACCGCGCTCCGGTCGAAGCCTCGCGCTTTCGCCCAGCGGCGCTGCGGTTCGATGCGCCAGTTCTCTTGCTGGTAGCCGCGCGGGCAGGGGGTCTGAACCGGCACGTCGATAACGTCGAGCAAGCCGGGCTCCTTCCCGTTCGCGTATTTGCGCTCTCGGTCAGACACTTCTTCGTCGGGCCGACTGCTGACGGGGCGCACCCAATCGCCAGCAACGCCGTCCGCGAGAAGTTCTTTGCCTGCGATGCACCGTCCGCCTCTCTTGCGCGAATTCGCCAGGCAGACGATGCGCTTGACGTCAGGCTGCGCGCTAGGAGCGACTGCGGCGCGCGGGGCAAAATCGCCTCGCCACAACCGGCTTATGAATTCGCCGAAAGGCATTCGGAAGGCGCTCCTTCTACTTCATCCGCCCACCGTCAGGCGAGGCGTCTTCCTCGCGGCTCAGGCGTTGGGCGGTGGTCGTCATCAGCGGTTCCCACGTTCACGCGGAGCCATATTACACCGTCCGGATGGGCGCCGCGCCGCGCCGCGCCGCCGCCCAGTTGTCCCGCCCTAGTGGAGGAGGCCGCCGCCGTCCACGACGATCGACTGGCCGGAGATCATCGCGGCGTCGTCGCTGGCGAGGAACGCGATGAGCGCGGCGAGGTGCTCCGGGTAAACGCGGCTCTTGATCGCCTGGTTCTGCATCGTGCGCTCGAACATCGCCTCGTCGTTGTATTCCAGCGTGCCGGGCGTGGCGACCTGCCCCGGCATCACGGCGTTGACGGTGATGTTGTCGCCGCCGAGTTCTTTCGCCATATTCCAACTGAGGCCGATGACGGCGCCCTTCGCGGAGACGTAGGGCGTCTGCCCGGGGTTGCCCATAAAGAAGGTGCGAGAGGCGACGTTAATGACGCGCCCGCGTCCGCTCGCCTTGAGGTAGGGGTGCGCGGCTTTGATGGCGAGGAAGTAGCCGATGTAGTTCACCTGCGCGAACCGCTCGACTTCCTCTTTCGTCCACGACGTCCAATCTTTGCGCGGAGCGATGAGGCCGGCGTTGTTGACGAGCGTGTCCACGCCGCCGAACCGCGCGTTGACGCCCTCGAACGCGGCGGCGAGTTGCGCCTCGTCCGTCGTGTCGCACCGGAACGCCGCGCCGCCGATGGCTTGCGCGACCTCTTGCGCCTCGTCCTCGCGGAGGTCGAGGACGCCGACCTTCACGCCTTCTTCCGCGAGCCGCTCAGCGGCGGCTTTGCCCAGTCCGCGCGCGCCTCCGGTGACCACCGCGACGCGCCCTTCGAGTCCTCGCATCGTTCGTTCCTCCGTTCTTCGTTTCCGCTTCGTCCGCCCTCGCGGGCGGGTCTGCGGCGATTTTCGCGGGAAGACCGCGCTTTTCGGGTCCATTGACGCCGTTCCCCTGCGGCGCGGGAATCATCGTAGGCGGCGTTAGGGGAACGCGCAAGGGGCGGACTCGTTCCGCGCATACGAGACAGCGCCCGCCTCCTAGCGCGGCGCCTGCCAATCGGCGCGGGCGATTTCCATTCTGATGAAGTTGCGCCCGCCGCGGCGCACGGGCCGCGCCTCGCGGAAGCCGCAGGCGGCGAACGCGCGGCGCGCCCGAGCGTTCCATTCCAGCGTGTGGAGATACAGGCGTTTCATCGAGGGCATCTCAAAGCATTTGGCGATGAGCAGCCGGAGGGCGGCGCGCCCGTAGCCTTTGCTCCAGTAGTCGCGGTCGCCGAGGATGATGCCGATTTCGCATTGGCCGTTGACCGTGTCTATGTCGTAGAGCATGCAGTTGCCGATGTGGACGCCGTCGAGCGTGTCTATGGCGTAGCGGCGCGTCCACGGCGTGGGATTGCTCAACTCGATCTCATAGTCGCGGAGGAAGTCCATCAAAGGCTGGCGGAGCCTGGGCGCGGCGTCGAGTTCGGCGAGTTCCTCGTCGGAGCGCCAGCGGTGGTCGTCATGGCCGTCGGCGAGGACTTTGTCGCGCAGGACGACTTGCGCGCCGCGCTCGATGGCGATCGTCATCGGACGGCCTCCCGCCCGGCGAGCGCGTCCAGGGCGCGGCGCACGACGTCGCGCTCCGAGGGGTAGGTCAGCGCGGCGAGCGCGGCGTCCGCGGCCATCCATTGCGCGACGTCGAACTCGGGGTCGTGGAGATCGAACGAGCCGCCGACGGGGCGCATCAGGTAGAAGTGGACGCGCTTGCGGATGAGCGTTCCTTCCCGGGTGAAGCGGTATTCGATGCTGCCCAGCGGCGCCTCGACCTCCGCTTGCAGGCCGGTCTCCTCGCGGACTTCGCGGAGGGCGGTCTGCTCCAGCGTCTCGCCGCCGTCCGGCGTGCCCTTGGGGAGCGCCCACAGGCCGGACGCCTCGCGCCCGCAGACGGCGACGCGCAGCCCGCCGGACGCCCGCTCGTAGACGACGCCGCCTGCGGACACCGCCTCGGGGAAGCGCGGATCGCTGGGCATCGTCAGCGCTCCATCACGGACAGCGCGCCTTCCTCTTCCTCGAGGGCGCGCAAGGCTTCCCGCGCTGCGTCGTTGACGGGCGGATCGCCGCGCTCGGCGCACCGCCTCAGCAGTTTGCGGGCCGCCGCGCCCCCGATGCCGGCGATGGCGCGGACGGCGGCGGCGGCCACGTCGGGATCGTCGTCGTCCGTGAGGTCGCGGAGCCCGGGGAGGGCGGCGGGGTCGGCGAGTTCGCCCGCGGCTGCGGCGGCTTGCAGGCGCATCTCCGGCAGGCCGCTCGAGAATTCGGCGAGGATGATCGGCAGCCACGCGGCGTCGGAACTGCGCCCCATCGCGCAAACGGCGCTCCTCCGCAGGCGCGCGTCGCCGCTCCGGTGCGCCCACCGGATCCGCTCCGCGACCTCGGGGCGGCGCAGAGGCGCGGCGGCTTCGAGCGCGGCGCGGCGCGCCTCCGTCTCCTCTTCGTCGTTCTCGATCGCGCCGAGGAGAGCGTCCCGCAGAAGGCCGGCGTCGCGCTCGATGAGGCCGCCGGACTCGGCCATCTCCGCGAAGTGGCCGAGCGCGCTTGCGGCGGCGGCGCGGGCGTCGGGCGATTCGTCGCGCTCCAGCATCTCGGCGAGCGGACGTATGACGGCGCGGTCGCAGGTCTCCCAGAGTCCGGCGGCGGCGCCCGCGCGCACGGCGGGGTCGGCGTCGGAGAGCGCGGCGCAGAGGACGGAGGTGAACTCGAGCGTGACGTTCTCGTCGGCCATCCCCGCGGCGGCGCGGACGATCATCAGCCGCCGCGCCGGGGGAATCTCCGGCCAGCGCTCCGCGAGTTCCCGCTGCTCGTCGGGAAGCAGGCCGCTGAGCCGACTGACGAGCGCGGGCGTCAGTTCGCATCCGGGGTCCGCGAGGCGGGGGATGAGGTCGCCGACGGGCACCGGCTACTCCTTGCTGGCGACGGCCATTCCGCCGAAGGCGATGGGCGGAGCGTAGAGGCCGCCGCCGACCCACCGGCCCTCGCCGCCGACGGCGATGAGGTCGCTCAGGGCGCGGTAGACGTTGCCGGAGACCATCGTGTTCTTCACGCGGCCCGCGACTTTCCCGCGCTCCACTTTGTAGCCCAGCAGCACGTTCGCGTTGAAGTCGCCGCCCAGCAGGTTGCCTTGCCCCGCGCCCAGCAGACGCTCCACGATCAGCGCCTCGTCTATATCCGCGATGAGGTCGTCCAACGCGGCCTCGCCTTCCTCCACGAGGAGGACGCTCGTTCCGGGCTCCGGGAGGGAGCCGAGACCGCGCTCGCCGGAGCCCGTGCTCTCCGCGTCCGCCAATCCCGCCGTCTGCAAATCGTAGAAGAAAGCGGACGCGATTCCGCGCTCGATGAGCGGGAAGCGGCGGCTTGCGACGCCTTCGTCGTCGGCGGGGCGGGCGTTCGGCGCGCCGGACGCGGCGGGGTCGTTCAGGAGCGTGAAGCGCTCGTCAACGACGCGCTCGCCCAGCCGGCCGATCAGAGGCGACGTTCCGCGGAAGACGGCGCGTCCGTTGAGTCCGGCGAGGAGCGGCGCGAGGATGATGCTGCGGACGGCGGTGGGCATCAGAATGACGGGCATCGTCTTGGTTTCGGCGTCGGCGGTCTCTTTCGCCCATTCCAATTGGCGGATGATGGACGCGACGATGGGCGAGGGGTCGCTTATCGCGGCGACGCCGCTCCGGCTCTCCACCGTGAAGAGCATATCCTCGCCGCGTATGACCGTCCCCTCGAAGCCGATCTGAAAGCGCGAGCGCCGGTAGGCCGCGCCTCCGCCTCTGCTGTTGACGATGGCGATGACGGAGTCGGATTTGCCGACGCCGCCCTCGACCCGGACGTCGGAAGAGTAGGCGCGGATTTCGGCGACGGCGCGCTCGCCGAGCGCGACCATCTCCTCGAGCGTCGTCTCGCCCGCGGAGGGATCGTAGGGACTGACGTCGGGGCAAGTCTGCGCCGGCGGGAACTCGAAGCGCGCCTCGGCTCCGAACGGAGCGGTCTCGAGGGCGGCGTCCACGAGCGCTTGAGGATCGGCGAGGTTGGACGCGCTGCTGAATCCGACGCGCCCGTCCTTGATGACGCGGAGAGCGGCGCCCGCCGAGTCGTTCGCGTCCACGCCTTTGACCGCATTCGCCTCGAACCGCGCGGGAACGCTGGACGACTCGACGTAGAAGACCTCCGCGTCGCCCACGGAGCGGAGCGCGGTTTCGAGTATCCGCTCCGCCGCGGCCCTGGCCTGTTCCGGGGAAGCGATGGCTACGCCCCCGCGATGAGGCACTTGCGGATGCGGACGTGCGGGCTGCCGTTGGAGACGGGGAGCGGGCTTTGCCCCGCTTTGCCGCATCCGCCGCCCTCGTTCATATCCAAGTCGTTGGCGATGGCGTCTATATTGTGGAGAGTGGCGAAGACGTTGCCGGAGAGCATCACGGGGCGGCAGAGTTCGGCGATTTCGCCGTTGCGGATGCGGTAAGCCTCTCCGGCGGAGAAGGTGAACATCTCCATAGAAGTCTGGCCGCCGTACCAGTTCTTGACGTAGAGGCCGTCCTCCACGCCGGCGAAGAGGTCGTCCACGCTCGCCTCGCCGGGGACGATGAACGTGTTGGTCATTCGGACGATGGGGGCGAAGCGGTAGTTGAGGGCGCGGGCGTTGCCGGTGGGGCGCTCGCCGAGTTTCGCGGCGGTTTCGCGGGAATGCAGCCGCCCGACGAGCACGCCCTCGCGGATGAGGTCGGTTTCCTGCCCTTGCACGCCCTCGTCGTCGTAGAGATAGGAGCCGCGCAGCGTGGGGCGCGGAACGGTCGCGCCGTCCTTGACGTTGAGGTGCGCGCCGCCGAAGCGTTTGCCCGGCCGCATCAGTTCCTGCAGGCGGGGCTCGGCGTAGATGTGGTCGGCCTCCGAGAGGTGGCCGAACGCCTCGTGAATGAACACGCCCGCGAGCACGGGGTCGAGGACGACGGTGTACTCGCCGCCCTTCACCTCGGGCGCGTCCAACAGGGCGACGGCCTTCTCCGCCGCTTCCTGCGCGCGCTCCCGCAGATTCGTCACGAACTCGAAATCGCCCAAACTGCCGAGGCTCACGCCGTACTGCTGGACGTCCGCGCCGTTGCGCGCCTGCGCGTTGAGGCGGAGGCTCACGTCCACGCGCTCCTGATCGACGTAGGAGCCTTCGGAGTTGGCGTAGACCATCCGCCGCCGCGCGTCGGCGTAGCCGACGGCGCACGATTGCACGCCCTCGACGCTCATCATCGCGTCGGCGTACTCGTCGAGCACGGCCTTTTTGTCGGCGAGGGGCAGCGCGCCGGGGTCGCGTCCGATGACGGGGGGCACGCGGTCGACGACGGGGGGCGTCTCGGCGAGTTCGATCCGCTCGCCGCCGATGACGCGCGCCTGCTCGACGGCCTGCCGCGCTTTCGCCTCGAGGCTGTCGAGGTCGTTGAACGACGCGAATCCCCAGCCGCCTCCCGCGAGCGCGCGGACGTTGCCGCCGACGGCGGCGCCTCGCCCGATCTCCTCGAGGTCGCGTCCGCGGTAGCGGATCGTGGAGGACGACGCCTCCTCGATATGCACTTCCACGTACTGCCCGCCCGCCTCTTTGAGAGCGGCTTCGATGCGGTCGCGCATCCGGTCGTCCATAGGTTTTGGCTCCTGCGGGAATTCCCCGGCGGCGTCAAGTTTAGCGGATTACGCCCCGCGGCGCATATTCCGATCCTGCGCGGCGCGTGCGCCCCCCTATCGTCATTCCAGCGAAGGCGGGAATCTCGCCCCCGTCGCGCCCCGGCGGGACCACAGGTTCCCCGCTTTTGCGTGGGTGCGCTTCCCAGTAGGTTCCCGCTTTCGCGGGAATGACGATGCGCGTGGGGTGGTTTGGAGACGATGCGCTGCGCGCATCGTCCGGCGCTTGCGCGCCGTCTGGATTCCCGCCTTCGCGGGCAGGGCGTAATTTTCATCGCGGCGCTCATCCTACGAAGAACCTGTTGCGGGCGATTTCCTCCGCGTAGGCGGCGTCTGCGTTCGCGTCCGCGTCAGGGGATGCGGGATTCCCGCCTACGCGGGAATGACGGGGCGCTGCGCGCTCCGTCACGGGGGCGAGATTCCCGCCTTCGCGGGAATGACGATCTCCGTAGGCGCTTGCGGCGCCCGGCGAGGCGTTATGGGATGCGGGATTCCCGCCTTCGCGGGAATGACGATGCGCTGCGCGCTCCGTCACGGATGCGGGATTCCCGCCTTCGCGGGAATGACGGTCACCACCATCATCGCCATCATCATCGTCGTCTGGCGGGTCGTCAGGGGCGGGGGGCGGGAGGGGGACGCCGGCAGGGGCGCGAGCGCGCAGGAAGGGCTCGTAGCCCGTCCAAATCTGGAGGGACGGCGGGCGCATAAACGCCAAGGCCAAAGCGTCGGCGCGGTCAGGAGAGGGCACGCCTTTCTTGCGCGTTTCGCGCTTGCTCTCCAACTTCACTTGCCCGGAACTCGTGACGTCGTAGCGCAAAGAGAGGAGTTGCGCGGCGAGGATTTCGTCTTGCGGGAGGGCGATGAGATGGTCGTTCATCAAGCGGCGCAACTCCCAGAAGATTTCGGAGCGCAGGTTGGCGAACCGCGTCGGATGCGGGGCGCGGCGTCCGAATTGCACGCCGTAGACGGGCGCGCCGACCTCCTTCAGGCGGTCGCACACGCCTCCGCCGACTCCGTTCTCGTCAACGAACACCGCCTCGGCGTTGAGGTCGTTCGCCATCAGCGCCGTCTCGCCCGCGACGCGCATCGTGTCCATCTCGCGGTCGAGCGATTTCGTCGCGATCACGCGCTGACCGCGCCTTGCGATCAGCACGGACTTGTCGGCGCCGAACCGCGCGACGTCGACGCCGATGTACACGGGCTCGCGGGCATCGTCCTCTTCCGTGGGGGCGCCTGCGCCGGACGGAGCGGACTCCGCCATCGCGGTCTCAACGGCCTTGCGACCCACGAGCGAGTTGTCCTCGGCGTCCGGGAACTCGGCGTAGACGGAGGAGCGGAACAGCGGGTGATCTTCGCCCCAGATGAGCGCTTTGTCGGCGATGTCCTCCGGCGTGATGAGGCCGGGGACAGGCTCGGCGCCTTCGATCAGATTCGGCGTGTCGAGGGCGGAGATGCGAAGGCGGGCGTAGGCCACCTGCTTGGCGTGATGCGAATCGTAGAACTCGCCTGGGCGTGAGAGGGCGTTGCCGATCATCAGGAATTTCGTGGGGTTGAGGCGGATCGCCGCGTCAATGTAGGGTTGCTCCACGCCGTGCGCCTCGTCTACGATGACGAGGAGTTGCGGCGAATGGAAGCCCTGCACGCGGTCGGGTTTGTTCGTGGAGAACGCGACGCCGAAGCGGTCGGCGGAGATGGTGTAGCGGCTCTTGGTGAGTTTGCCGGAGAGTTGCACGTCGGCGTTTGCGACGGCGGTTGCGATTTCGGGCCAGAGGATGTACTCGATTTGGCGTTGCGTCGGCGCGAGGACGACAACTTTGGCGGCGGGGCGGGTTTCGAGCCACCAGAGGATGATGCGCGCTGCTGCCCAGTCTTTGCCGGAGCCGTTGCAACCGACGATGGAGATTCGGCGGTGGTTGGCGACGAGGTCGAGCATTTCGATCTGCTTGGCGTAGGGTTGGCCTGCGTTAGGGAGGGCGTGCGCGATGAAGCCGGCGGGGTCGTCGCGGAACTGGGCGAGGGCGGGCGTGGCGCCCTTCCTGCGTTCGCGGTCAGGGCGCGACGGCTGGTGGCCGCAGGAGGCGCAGCGCGTCGCGTCGCGGCCTCTGCGAGGCTTGGGGCGAGCGTCGCGCTGTGGGCGGTTGAAGAGTTTGGCGATGAGACTCATAGTTGACAGTATCGCAACTAATTGGGGAATGCAATAGGGGCATGTGTCGCATTATGGGGATGGGGTGGGGGCGAGATTCCCGCCTACGCGGGAATGACGGGCGGGGGAGGGCGGGATTCCCGTCTACACGGGAACGGCGATGCGCTGCGCGCTCCGTCATGGGGGCGAGATTCCCGCCTACGCGGGAATGACGGTAAGGGGCGGGTTAGGGGCGGCGGTGGGCGTTGTTGGGAGGGGCCGGGCGCCAGAAGTCGCGGAGGGCGGCCATTCGAGGGTCGGCGAGGCGTTCGGTTTCGCGCTCGTTGTAGAGGTTCTCCATCCGGAGGCGAAAGACGAGGTAGCCCTCCCGCTCGTTCTTGTCCCAGAGGTCCCGCATCGGCTTGGTTCGCTTGCGGTTGTTGCAGAAGCCGCAGAGGAGTTGGAAGTTCACCATATCCTCAGGCCCGCTCATAATCTTGGGGACGATGTGGTCGCCTTCCATGAGCTCCATATCGGGCTTGTTGCCGCAACCGAGGCAGAAGCCTTCCTGCCGACCAAGCAGTTCGCGCCGCTGGGCTTTGGTCAACTCCAACTTGGGCTCCGGGGGCTCGGGCTCGTCCATAGGGATGGCGACAGGGGCGTCGTTGTCCTGTCCCGGGAGGGCGTCGACCCGGTGGAACCGGCGGTTTTCCACGAGGGCGGACTCGCCTTCGGTGGCCATATCGGGGAAGGTTTTGCGGATGCGGTTGATCACTTGGCGGTACGCCTCGACGCCTCTGTCCATGCCGATCCAGCGGCGCTTGAGGTTCTCGGCGGCGATGGGAGTGGTGGCGCATCCGCAGAAGGGGTCGAGCACGATGTCGCCCGGGTTACTGGACGCTTTGATGAAGATTTCGATCAGTTTGAGGGGTTTTTGCGTTTTGTAGCCGACGTACTCGCCGCCCCTGCCTCGCCGGGCGGTGTAGTTGGTGAAGCCGGTGGGGCTGACGATGATGTTTTGGATAGTGGAGCCGCGGTCGGCGTCGGCGTAGCGCTTGAGGCCGGGCCAAACGCCGCCTTCCTTCGGGTGATGAATCAAGCCCGCTTCGTCGAGCGCGTCGAGGCGCGCGTGAACGCCCGCGATGTCTTTGTAGTCGGGAATGAAATGCTCTTGAATGTAGTCGGCGTAGGTTCCGTCGCGGAGAGGGGGCGCCCAATGTCTGCCGCGCGCCGCGACGTCGTAGTTTTTCCATGGCAGGACGGACTCCTCGCCGCGCGCGCCCGCGCCGGTCAAGTCGGCGCTGCGGTACCATCCCACGTCGTCCGTTTCGGGGTACGTCGCTCGTATCTCGGCGTTGGATTTCCGGGCGAGCGGGGATTCCATATTCCACGTGAAGTCGTCGCCGTTGGCGTAGAGGAGGACGTGGTCGGCGATGCGGCCGAGGCCGCGCTTGTCGTTGTGCGCGATGGCGCGCTTCCAGATGATGTTGTTGACGAAGCGGCGCGCTCCGAATATGGCGTCCATCACAGACTTGAGGTAGTGGGACGCGGTGTCGTCGCAGTGGAGGTAGATGGAGCCGTTCGGCTTGAGCACGCGGCGCATTTCGATGAGGCGTATGGCCATAAACGCGATGTAGCCTTGCATAGAGGGGGAGTGCGCGGAGCCCGCCATTGCAATGACGCTGGGGAGCGAGGGAACGACGCGTCCGACCTCGCGCACCCACTCGGGCTTCCAGTTGTCGTTCGGCGTTCCGTCTTTGTTGAATTCGTTCATATGGAAGTGGTCGCGGAAGCCGGTCTGGTAGGGCTCGTTGGCGCCGGGGACGGGCATTTTGAGGTCATACTGCAAGCCTCGCGCCTCGGCCTCGGGCAAGCCGATGGGGTTGAGATAGTCGGCGCCGGAGTTGAAAGGCGGGTCGAGGTAGATGAGGTCGACGCAATCGTCGGGCATCGCGCGGAGGGCGGGGAGGTTGTCGCTGATGACGAGGGTGCGGTTCATCACCGGCGCGCCGTTGGTCACGTAGAGGGGGCCGTTGAGGTCGACGCCGTCTGGGACTTCTATGGTTGAGGCCATTGCTTTCTCCGTCTAGGAATGGCTGCGGGATGCTTGGCTGCGCGAACGATGGCGCGGGCAATCGTAGGGGAGAGGAGGGAGGGGGCGCAAGGGGCGGATGTCGCGGGGGGGGGGGGGAGGATGAGGCAAGGGGGGCGAGATTCCCGCCTACGCGGGAATGGCGGGGCAATGGGGGCGCTTGCGCGCCGACTGGATTCCCGCCTACGCGGGAATGACGGGGCGCGTGGGGTGGTTTGGAGACGATGCGCTACGCGCATCGTCCGGGGCGAGGATTCCCGCCTACGCGGGAATGACGGGGCCCCGGGGGTGATTTGGAGACGATGCGCTACGCGCATCGTCCGGCGCTTGCGCGCCGACTGGATTCCCGCCTACGCGGGAATGACGATTGCAGTAGGGGGAAGAGCGGCGTGGCGGGGGGTTAATGGCGGGGGAGGGCGGCGCGCAGGGCGGCGGCGAATTGCTTGCGCTGCCAGGCGCGGATTTCAGGGGCTTGCAGTTCGGCGTCGAGCGACTGCGGGGCGCGGGCGAGGCGCTCGAGGCTTCGCATCGGCCAGAGGAGCGAGGGGTCGAGGCGCAAGTCGGCGCCGAGGTTGGCGCGCCATTTCTTGAGGCGGGCGAGCGCGGCGCTCTCAGTCTTTGTCATTCGCGGGGCGAACGGCCCTTCGGGGCGCGGGCGGCGCTCGGGCGGGGCGGCTTTGCCCTCGGCGAGCGCGGCGCGGATGGCGCGCCCGTAGCGGCGGACGAGAACGGGGCCGAGGCCGGGCGCTTTCGCAAGGTCGGCGTCGGGGTTGGCCGAGAGGAAGACGAGCGCTTGCGCGGAAAGGATGTAGCCGGGCGGGCGGTTCAGCCGGCGCGCCTCGCTCTCGCGGAAGGCGCAAAGCGTTTTGAGGATGGCGAGGGCGCGTTCGTCGAGCGCGCTCGCTCCCTTGACGGAGAGGAACGCGGTTTCCGGGTCGGGGGGCGCGTGGCGGACTTCGGCGAGGCGGGCGTTCTCCTCGGCGACCCAATCCTGTCTGCCGAGCGAGCGGAGGCGGTCGTCGAGCGCGTCGCGGAGGGCGGGCAGGTGCAAGGCGTCGGCGGCGGCGTAGGCGAGGGCGTCGGGCGAGAGCGGGCGGCGCGACCAGTCGGCGCGGCGGAGTTTCTGGTCTTTGGGGATGCTGACGCCGAGGAGGTCTTCGAGGAGCGGCGCGAGGCCGAAGCGTTCGAGTCCGGCGAAGCGGGCGGCGATGGAGGTGTCGTAGCAGTTGACGAAGGCGAATCCGAAGTCGCGGTCGAGGCAGCGGAGGTCGTAGTCGCCGCCGTGCAGGATCTTTTGGACGCGGGGGTCGCGGAAGGCGCGGCCCAATCCGCGGTAGTCGAGGTCGGCGAGCGCGTCCACCAGGTAGGTCTCGGCGCCGTCGGAGAGTTGGATGAGGCAGACCTTCTCCGGGTAGCGGTGGCGGCTGTCGGCTTCCGTGTCGACGGCGAGCGCGGGGGCGGACGCGAGGGCGGCGACGGCGGCGTTCAAGCCGCGCTGGGAGTCAATGAGCGCGTGGGAGTTCATAGGGCGGCTGTCATTCTAGCCCTTAGGTCAAGCGTTCGCTGGTCAGACGAAGAGCCGCGCAAGGTCGCGGCTGCCGTGCAGTCCAAGTCCTGCGCCGCAGGCGCGGCAAGCCGGTAGGTCGCCATTTTGCTTACGCGCGCCGCTTCTCGCCCAACCTCGCCCTCTCCTTCGCCCGCATCGAGACGTCCTCGACCAGACGAGGCAGCGTCTCGTCGGTGTAGTCGGTGTAGTCGCCCGTCCGCGCGGCCTCTATGCCCTCCTCGATTTTGGCGCGGAGGTCGTCCTCGGCGAGGGATAAGCGTTCGTCGTGCTCGTCCAAGAGCGTAAGCGCCTACGCGGGGATGGGGAGGTCTATTTCGTATTGGGCGAGGAGGGCGTCGAGGAAGGCGGCGGTTGGGGCGTCGGCCTCGACGAGGGGGAGGCGCAGGCCGCCGACGTCGAATCCCGCGCGGTTCAGGCAGTATTTGACGGGGATGGGGTTGGAGAGCGTGAAGAGGCCGGTCGCCAGGGGGAGTTGGCGTTTGTGCTCCGCCGCCGCGCCCGCGAGATCGCCGGCGGCGGTCATCTCTATGAGGCGCGCGATCCGCCGCCCGATGAGGTGGGAGGCGACGCTGACGACGCCCCATCCGCCGAGGCTGACGACGGCGAAGGTGTCGCTGTCGTTGCCGCTCCACACGCGGAAGCCGTCGGGCGCGTCGCGGATGATGGCGGCGATTTGGGCGAGGTCGCCGGACGCTTCCTTAATGCCGACGACGTTGGGGGCGTCGCGGGCGATGCGGAGGGTCGTCTCGGCGGTCATATTGACGATGGTTCGGCTGGGGACGTTGTAGAGGATGCAGGGGATGCTTGCGCTTTCGGCGACGGCCATAAAGTGGCGGTACAGCCCCTCTTGGGTGGGCTTGTTGTAGTAGGGGACGACGAGGAGATGAGCGTCGGCGCCGGCCTGCTCGGCCATTCGCGCGAGTCGCAGCGTTTCGCCCGTGCTGTTGACGCCGGAGCCTGCGATGACGGCGGCGGAGTCGCCGACGGCTTCCTTGACCTCCGTCCAGAGGCGCAGGTTTTCTTCGTGGGCGAGGGTGGGGTTCTCGCCGGTCGTTCCGGTGACGGCGAGGGCGTCGCTGCCGGATTCGACGAGGGCTAAGGCGAGGCGCCGCGCTTGGGCGTAGTTCACTTCCATCGCCGCGTCGAACGGCGTGACCATCGCGGTTACGAGGCGTCCGACGCCGCTCATAGCCGACCTCCCGCGCGTAGGGTATGGGGGTATGTTACAGGAAGAAGGGCGGCTGCTGTGGGCTTGCGCCGCTTAACCGGCGACTAACCGGCGACCACGTTAGGAGGAGTCCGGCAGGCGCGGAGCGCCAATTTGGCGCCTAATCTTGCGCTACGCGGCGCCCGCTTTGGCGCGTTTGCGGGGCTTGGGCCCAGGAGCGGCGGACGGGGCGACGCCGTGCCGGGCGAGCGCGGCGCGCAGGAACTCGGCGGTGCGCGATTCGGCATGCGCCGCGACGCGCTCCGGCGGGCCCTCGGCGATGACCTGGCCGCCGTGAATCCCCGGACCCGGGCCCATATCTATCACCCAGTCGGCGTTTTTGATCACGTCGAGGTGATGCTCGATGACGAGCACGGTGTTGCCGCCGTCCACGAGCCGGTGGAGGACGCGCAGGAGATGGGCGGCGTCTTCGAACGAGAGGCCGGTGGTGGGCTCGTCGAGGATGTAGAGCGTTTTGCCGGTGGCGCGGCGCGAGAGTTCGGTTGCGAGTTTGACGCGCTGCGCCTCGCCTCCGCTGATGGTGGTCGCGGGCTGTCCGAGCCGGATGTAGCCCAGCCCCACGGCCTCCAGCGTTTCGAGTTTGGACTTGACGCGGGGGATGTTGGCGAACAGCGCGTGCGCTTCGGTGACGGTCATCTCCAGCACGTCGGCGATGCTCTTGCCGCGAAAGCCGATCTCGAGGGCGTCCTCGTTGTAGCGCCTGCCGTTGCACACTTCGCAGGGGACGGTCACGTCGGGCAGGAACTGCATCTGTATCTGGACGTAGCCGTCGCCCTGGCAGGCTTCGCAGCGCCCGCCCTTGACGTTGAACGAGAAGCGCCCCGGCATATAGCCGCGCGCTTTGGATTCCGGCAGCGAGGCGAAGATTTCGCGGATGGGAGTGAACGCGCCGGTGTAGGTCGCGGGGTTGCTGCGCGGCGTTCTCCCGATGGGCGACTGGTCGATGTTGACGACCTTGTCGACGTTGTCGAGGCCGTCCACGCCGTCGCTGGGGCCGGGGCGGTCTTTGGCGCGGTAGAGGCGCTGGGCGAGCCACTTGTAGAGCGCTTCGTAGACGAGCGTGGACTTGCCGGAGCCGGAGACGCCGGTTACGCAGATGAACTTGCCGAGGGGGAAGTCGACGTCGACGTTGCGGAGGTTGTTGGCGCGGGCGTTCTTGACGCGGAGGCGCTTGCCGTTGCCGGAGCGTCGGGCGAGCGGCGCGGGGATCTCGCGTCTGCCGGAGAGGTACGCGCCGGTGAGCGACGCCTCGCTCTCCTCGATGTCGCGCACGCCGCCCTCCGCGACGATCCAGCCGCCGTGCTCGCCGGCGCCGGGCCCGAGGTCGACGATGTGGTCGGCGGAGCGCATCATCGCCTCGTCGTGCTCGACGATGAGCACCGTGTTGCCGAGGTCGCGCAGGTTCTTGAGCGTTTTGATGAGCCGCTCGTTGTCCACGGGATGCAGGCCGACGGACGGCTCGTCGCAGACGTAGAGCACGCCCATCAGGCCGGAGCCGATCTGCGTGGCGAGGCGGATGCGTTGCCCCTCGCCTCCGCTGAGCGTTCCGGCGGAACGGGAGAGCGAGAGGTACTCCAGCCCGACGTTGAGGAGGAAGGAGAGGCGCGAATCGATCTCCTTGAGGATCTGGTTGGCGATGGTCAATTCGCGGTCGCTCAGCGTCGGAGGGTCGAGATGGTCGGGCCATCGGGGCTCGGCGGGGGGCATCGGCGCGAGCCCTTGCACGGCCTGCGCCCACGCGCTCGCCTCGCCGACGGAGAGGCCGGCGACTTGCATAATGGAGCGGTCGGCGATGGTGACGGCGAGGGCCTCGGGGCGCAGGCGGTCGCCGCCGCAGGATTCGCAGGGGAGGGCGGTCATATAGCGCTCGATCTCGGCGCGCATATAGTCGGACTGCGTATCGCGGTAGCGGCGCTCCAAGTTGGGAATGATGCCCTCGTAGCCGGCCTGCCACTCGAAAACGCGGCCCGCCTGCGTGCGGTGGCGAACCTTGACTTTCCGTTTGTCCGGGTAGCCGTAGAGCAGCGTGCGCTGAACGTCCTCCGGCAACTTCCGCCAGGGGGTATGCATCGCCACGCCCTCGGTTTGGGCGACGCCGCGCAGCACGCTGAAGTACCACGCCGTGCTGGAGCCGACGCGCGACCACGGGCTGATCGCGCCGTCCTCCAAGCTGAGGCTCGCGTCCGGCACGATGAGTTCGGGGTCGACGACGAGGCGGACGCCGAGCCCTGAGCAGGCGCCGCAAGCCCCGTGCGGGCTGTTGAACGAGAAGGTGCGCGGCTCAATTTCGGCGAAACTGACGCCGCACCACGCGCAGGCGAACTGCTCCGAGTAGACGCGCTCCTCGCTGGAGTCCGCGTCCACCGTGAGCATTTGGCCTTCGCCGTAGCGGAGGGCGGTCTCGACCGAGTCCACGACGCGGCTGCGCTCCGTTTCGCCGTCCAGCACGAGCCTGTCCACGACGATCTCGATGGTGTGCCACCGCTGCTTGTTGAGTTCTATCGTCTCGTCGAGCGAGCGCGTCTCGCCGTTGACGCGGACGCGGACGAATCCGGCGGCGCGGGCGTCGTCCAGCACGTCCTTGTGCTCGCCCTTTTTATGAACGACGCGGGGGGCGAGGAGCATCAGGCGCGCGCCCCGCTGCGCGAGGACGGCCTCTGTGATCTGCTGCGCGTTTTGCCGTTGCACGGGCCTGCCGCAGCGGTGGCAGTGGGGCTGGCCGACGCGGGCGAACAGCAGACGCAGGTAGTCGTAGATTTCGGTGACGGTGCCGACGGTGGAGCGCGGGTTGTTGGAGACGCCCTTCTGATCGATGGAGATGGCGGGGGAGAGCCCCTCGATGTACTCGACGTCGGGCTTGTCCATACGCCCGAGGAACTGGCGGGCGTAGGCGGAGAGCGACTCGACGTAGCGGCGCTGGCCTTCGGCGTAGATGGTGTCGAAGGCGAGGGTGGACTTGCCGGAGCCTGACGGGCCGGTGACGACGACGAGTTTGCCGCGCGGGATGGTGACGTCGACGTTTTTGAGGTTGTGCTCGCGCGCGCCGCGAACGACGATGCTTTCGAGGGCCATAGAACCTGTGCGCCACGGGGCGGGTGTCGCGGCGGGCGCGATGCCGCGCCGCTAGGGGCTATGGTATCACTGCGCGGGCAGCGTTCGGGGGATGGGGCGCTCGCCGGGCGCGCGCACCCAGACGCGCCCCTCCCGGACGGCGGAAGGAGTCGCGGCGCCGTAACCGACAGGAAGGGGAACCGGCGGAAGCCGGCGTCCATCGCGCATATCCGGCTGATTCCGCGGCCGCGCATCAGCGCGGCGATATAATGCCTCCGCTATGCGAACGCTCATCGTCAGCGACATCCACAGCAACCTCGCCGCGCTCGAGGCCGTCATCCGCGCCGCCGAAGCCGACGGGCCGCTCGACGGCGCGTGGTGCATGGGCGACGTCGTAGGGTACGGCCCGCGGCCGGTCGAGACGGTCCGCCTGCTGCGCTCGCTGGGCGCGGCTTGCGTTATGGGCAACCACGACGCCGGAACGGTCGGGCGCATCAGCCTCGCCGACTTCAACGAGGATTGCCGCATCGCCGACGAATGGAACGCAAGCCGGCTGGACGATGAGACGCGCGAGTTCCTGCTCGCCCTCCCCGAAACGCTGGAGTCCGACGGCTTCACGCTCGTCCACGGCTCGCCCGCCGCTCCGCTGTGGGACTACCTGGGCTTCACGTCCGACGCGCAGGAGGCGCTCGACCTCGCGCCCACGCCCGACGTCCTCGTCGGCCACTCGCACTTCCAATTCGTCAACCGCGACGGCGCGTTCGAGGGCGGGCTAAGGCGGAATCCCGTCCGGCCCGAGCGGACTGCGGAGCGCGGCGACGGACGGCTCATCGTGAACCCGGGCAGCGTCGGCCAGCCCCGCGACGGCGACCCTCGCGCCGCCTACGCCGTCTACGACAGCGGCGCGGGAACGCTGTCGCTCCGCAGCGCCGCCTACGATATTCGGGCCACCCAGCGCGCGATGGAGGCCGCCGACCTTCCGGAGTGGCTCATCGTCCGCCTCGGCGAGGGGCGGTAGGGGGGCGGGCAGGGCGGGGGGAGGGGGGTAGGGCTACGAGATTCCCGCCTACGCGGGAATGACGTTGGTCTGCAAGGCGGCCTTTAAATGCGACGACCGCTCCGAAGAGCGGCCTCGCTACCCGGAGCCTCAGCGTCCGGGGGAGTCAGGACATACGTTACGGCGCTTCTTGAGGAATTGTCAAGGATGCGAGATTCCCGCCGACGCGGGAATGACGGGGCAGGGGGGGCGAGATTCCCGCCTACGCGGGAATGACGGGGCAGGGGGGGCGCTGGGGCTCGCGTGCAGTCTCCTTTTTTGTTCCCCCATGTCCGCCACCCTCCTCCTTCGTCATTCCCGCGTAGGCGGGAATCTCGTATCCCAAACTGGTATGGTGCGCGGATTATGACTCCGCCTCGCCGTTCGCCGCGCCTGCCATGCGTCTACATCCTTGCGAGCAGACCCGGCGGAGCGCTTTACCTCGGCGTCACCTCCAACCTCGTCCAGCGCGTTTGGCAGCATAAGTCCAGCGCCGCAGAGGGTTTCTCTCATCGCTACAACATCGCTAGGCTTGTGTGGTATGAGCAGCACGAGAATATGGAAAGCGCAATCCGCAGGGAGAAGGCTATCAAGAGGTGGAATCGGGCTTGGAAAGCGCGGCTGATCGAGGAGTCCAATCCGTCGTGGCGCGACCTCTACGAGGACATCCTGTAGGGGCGAGATTCCCGCCTGCGCGGGAATGACGGGACAAGGATGCGAGATTCCCGCCTGCGCGGGAATGACGGGACAGGCTGCGAGATTCCCGCCTGCGCGGGAATGACGGGGCAGGGGGGGCGAGATTCCCGCCTACGCGGGAACGACGGCAAGGGGGGCGGGTAGAGCGATGCGCCGCGCGCGCTAGACGGAACGGGCAAGGGCGATGACGGCGTTGAGCAAGATGCCAAGCATAGCGAGGATCGCCGTCCCAACGCCCCCGATGACCCACATCAGCGTTTTCACCCGGTCGTCCAGGCGCGCCAAACCCTTGGCCAATTCGCCGTGCTCCGCCCCGTTCCTACTCGCGTATTCGTAGAAATCCTTCCACGGGACATACTCGGTTGTCATCCTCGCCTCCGCTCGTCCGATTTGCTCCATGCTACTCCGGTTCCTTTCCTCTTTCAATTGCCAAGCGTCGCATCCTCCGAAATTCCCCCCCCCTCGCCCGATGCCTGCATTCCCGCCTGCGCGGGAATGACGATTCCCCCCCTCCCGCGCCCCATGCGAATAGGCGCGATTCGCGCCCCGCTAGCGTATTGCGCCGCCCTCGCGCAGGAGTGTATGGTTAGGCGCAATATGGCGCAACTCCGCGTTCCTCACCGGACAATTCGCCTCGCGCTTGCAGGCGGGGCGCTGCTCGCCGCGCTGCTGGCGCCGGGGGCGGCGCTCGCGCAGACGGCGGACAACGCCAACCTCGCGTCCATCACGTTCACGGACAACACGGGCGCGGCCATCATGCCCGCGCCGACGCTCAGCCCGACGCCGTTCGCCGCGGCCACCACTTCCTATACGCTCACCGTGACCGCCGGCGTCCCGGGCGGCGAGGTGACGTTCACGCCGACGGCGAGCGACTCCGGCGCGACGATCTCCTACCTCAGCGGCTCCCCGCTCGCGGCGCTCGCGGACGCCAACGCGGACGCCGCAGGCCATCAGATCGACGCGGGCGTGACCGCCGACGTCGTCGTCCGGGTCACGGCGACGGACACGACGACGAAGGACTACACGTTCGACGTCCGCTACGACTACGACGACGATGACGACGGCTACATCGACGTGCGGACGCGCGCGCAACTGGCCGCCATAGACGGCGATACGGACACGAACGGCGATCAGGCCGCCATCACGGATTTCCCCAACGCGCTGACGGGAACGGGCGGCGCGCGGTTCGGCTGCCCGTCCTCGGGGTGCGTGGGCTACGAATTGCGCGAAGACATTAGTCTTTCGGGCGCCAACAGCGAGTGGGAGCCGCTTGGAACCCAAAGTTCGCAATTCACGGGCAAGTTCCGGGGGAACGGGCACGTCATCTCCGGCTTGAACGACGGGACGGCCGGCACTGGGACCGGGGTCGGATTCGGACTCTTCGAGTTCATCCAAACGGGAGGCGTGGTCGAGGGATTCGGGCTGACCGGCGTCAACGTCACGAACGCTCAGGGGGGCGGCGGAGCGGTGGCGTTCCAATTGACCGGCGGGACGATCCGCAACGTGTACGCCACCGGCTCGGTCACGGGAGGCAGCGAGATGGGCGGCCTCGTCGGGTACGCCACAGGCGGAACGATCACCGCCTCCTACGCCAACGTCAGCGTGGCGAGGGCGACGGGCGCCACCGACGGCTACTCGGGCGGCCTCGTCGGGCGGAACGCCGGGACGATCAACGCCTCGTATTCCATCGGAAGCGTCGCCCTGCAGGTGGGTTACGAATCCTGCATCGGAGGGCTCGAGGGCGACAGCGTATCGGGCTGCAGCGGCCTCACCTACAGCGGCACGGCCAACGCCTCCTACCACGACGTCACGACGTCCGGCGTCGGGACAGCCGACGTCGGCACAGGGAAGTCGACCATCGCCTTGCAGACGCCGACCGCCTACGGAACCGGAGCGACCGACATCTACTCGACGTGGGACGACTACGACGTGGACGGCATGACGGGGAACGACGACGCTTGGGATTTCGGAACGTCGTCGCAGTACCCCGTGCTGAAGGCGGGCGGGCACAGCGCGGCGAGGCAGCGGCCCGGCGCGCTCAAGTCCATTGCGTTCACGGACAACACGGGCGCGACCATCGACCCCGCGCCGACGCTCTCTCCGGCGTTCTCGCCGGACGTCGTCTCCTACACGCTCAGCGTGACCGCCGGCGTCACGGGCGGGCAGGTGACGTTCACGCCGACGGCGTTCGTCTCCTCCGCGACGATCTCCTACCGCGAGGACGCCGTCCTGCACACCGACGCCAACGCGACCGCCGCAGGCCATCAGGCCGACGTCGGGACCGTCCTCATCGTCCGCGTCACGGAAGGATCGGCGACGAAGGACTACACGTTCGACATTCGCTACGACTACGACGACGATGACGACGGCTACATTGACGTTCGGACGCGCGACCAGTTCGACGCCATCCGGCACGACCTCGGGGACTCCCTCACGGACGGCGACGCGGCGAACGCCAACCTCGGCGCGTTCCCCAACCGGCTGGACGGAACGGGCGGCGCGCGGTTCGGCTGCGCGTCCTCGACGTGCGTGGGCTACGAGTTGCGCGCGGACATTGAACTCGGGAGTTTCACGATGTTCCCACGCGCCTTGATCAGGTTGCGGGGGAACGGCCACGCGGTCACGAATATGATCACGACAGGGAGGGGGTTGATCCGCGAACTCCTCTCCCGCGGGGTCATCGAGGGGGTCGCCCTCACCAACGTGAACGTCAACCACGCCGGCGACCAAGTCGGCGCGGTGACGGGCGACAACCACGGCGTCGTGCGCAACGTCTACGTCACCGGAAGCGTTAGCGGCCGCGACGCGGTGGGCGGCGTCGTAGGGTATAACGCCGGAACGGTCGACTCCGTCTGGTCCGCCGCCTCGGTCACCGCCACGGCGGCCTCGCAGGGGGCCGGCGGGGTGGTCGGGCGCAACGGCTACCTTCCTGCCACCCTCACCGGGGGAACCGTCGACGCCTCCTACGCTCTTGGGAGCGTGACGTCCGCTGTAGCGGGCGGCGTGTTCGGCGCCAATGACACCGGCGCGAGCGTCACCGCCTCCTACCACGACGCCGCGACGTCCGGCCTCGGCCCGGCGGGAACGGGCACGGCGAAATCGACCTCCGACCTGCAAACGCCGACCGCCTACGGAACCGGAGCGACCGACATCTACATGGCGTGGGACGAGCGCGACGTGGACGGCGACGGGAACAACGACGACGCGTGGGATTTCGGAACGACGTCGCAGTATCCGGCGCTGAAGGCGGGCGGGCACGACGCGGCGGCGCAGTTCGCGCTGCAGAACGCCGACCTCAGCGAGCCGACGCTCCAAACCGCCGCCACGCCGCCCGTGACGCTCACGCTCTCGCCTGAGTTCGCCGCCGCGACGACCGCATACACGGCGACCGTCTCCTCGAGCGTGACGCAGATCACCGTCGCCGCGACCGCCGCAGGCGACGGCGCGACGATCGCCTGGCAGGACGGCGCGGGAACGACGCTCGCCGACGCGGACCCCGCGACCGGCTTCCAGATCGCCCTCACCGACGGCGCGGCGACGTTCAAAATCGTCGTCTCCGCCCCCATCAGCGCCATTCAGAAGACGTACACGTTCACCGTGTCGCCGATCACGATGGACTACGACGACGATGACGACGGCTACATTGACGTGCGGACGCACGAGCAGTTGAGCGCCATACGCTACGACCTCGACACGAACGGCGTGGTCGCCGATGGCGACGCGATGAACTACGGCTTGGCGTTCCCCAACCAATTGTCGGGAACCGGCGCGGCGCGGATGGGATGCCCGCTCAAGGATCACGACAACGACTCGAACACGGCCGATCAGCCCGTCTGCGAGGGCTACGAACTGCGGGCGGACATCGACATTCCCGATCCTGCTGAGGGGGAAGACTCGAATTTCACCCCTATTGGAGATTTCGTCTCCGCGTTTTTCACGGGCAAGTTGCGGGGGAACGGCCACGTGGTCAGGAATATGACGATCTCCGGAGTGGGGTTCGTCGCCACGCTCGGCGGCGGCGGGGTCATCGAGGGAATCGGCTTCACCAACGTGAACGTCTACACCAACACCAGTCCCGGCCCCGTCGGCGCCGTGGTGAGCGACAACCAGGGCACGGTGCGCAACGTCTACGTCACCGGAAGAGTTTCGGGCAACGTCGCGGCGGGCGGCGTCGTGGCGTTTAACCAGGGAACGGTCCACTCCGTCTGGTCCGCCGCTAATGTCCAATCCACGGGACTCAACTCGGGCGTCGGCGGGCTGGTCGGGCGCAACTATGGCCTCAGCGGAGGAAGCGTCTACGCCTCTTACTCCCTCGGGCACGTGGGGGATAGGGTGTCCAGCAACGTGGGCGGCGTGGTCGGCGTCAATGATGACGCCGGCGCGATCATCGAAAACTCCTACCACGACCCGCGAACGGCCGGCCGCGGCGCGGCGGGGACGGGCACGGCGAAGTCGACCTCCGATCTGCAAACGCCGACCGCCTACGGAACCGGGTCGACCGACATCTACGCGGCGTGGGACGACCGCGACGTGGACGGCGACGGGAACAACGACGACGCGTGGAATTTCGGAACGACGTCGCAGTATCCCGTGCTGAAGGCGGGCGGGCACAACGCGGCGGCGCAGTTCACGCTGCAGGCCGCGCTGCAGAACCCCGACCTCAGCGGCGTCACGCTCCAAACCGTCGCCACGCCGCCCGTGACGCTCACGCTCGACCCGCCGACGTTCGCCGCCGCGACGACCGAATACGCGGCGCTCCTCGGCTCAGGCGTGACGCAAATCACCGCCGCCCCCATCGCCGCGAGCGCGAGCGACGGCGCGACGGTCGCCTATCAGGACAACGCGGGAACGGCGCTGACCGACGCGGACGGAACCGCGCTCGGCTTCCAGATCGCCGTTTCCACCACCGCCCCGACGACGTTCAAGATCGTCGTCTCCGCCCCCCTCGAACTCATTAAGAAGACGTACACGTTCACCCTGACGCCGCCCATTGACTACGACGCCGACGATGACGGGCTCATCGACGTGCGGACGCGCGCGCAGTTGAACGCCATACGCTACGACCTGAACACCGACGGCGTGGTCGCCGCGGGAACCGACACGACGAACTACCTCGCCGCGTTCCCCAACCCGATGCCGGGAACCGGCGCGACGCGAATGGGCTGCCAGGCCGTTGACCACGACAACGACGCGAACACGGCCGATCAGCCCGTCTGCAGAGGCTACGAGTTGCGCGAGAACCTCGACCTTGCGACGGGCGGGAACTGGACGCCCATCGGAACGCCGTCGGCGGCCTTCTCCGGCTTCTTCACCGGCGGAACGGGGACGGACTACTTCACGATCTCCAATGCGACGGTGACCGGAGTGAACGACGTCGGGCTGTTCGGCGTGGTCACCGGCACGCTGGAGAAGGTCGGCCTGGTGAACGCGAGCGTCACGGGGACGGGCACGCGCGGCTGGCGGAATGATGGCGGGACGGCGGTGGGCGCGGTCGCGGGCACGGTCAAAGCCGGAGGCGTTGTCCGCTATTCGTTCTCCACCGGCGCGGTGTCCGTGCTGTCGTCCCTGCAGCAGGGGGCGCAGCCCGTCGCCGACAACACCGTGGCGGGCGGGCTCGTGGGCCGGAACGAGGGCAGCATCATAGCCAGTTACTCCCACGCCACGGTTAGGGCGTTTCGCTTCGTCGGCGGGCTCGTCGGCAGGAGCAGCGGAACGATAACCGCCTCCTACTCCGTATCGAACGGCGTGGTCGGGAACCGAACGAGAGGCGCGCTGGTCGGCTGGCATACCGGCGGGGTAGTCGCGGCCAGTTGGAGCTTCGGCCTTGATTACCCGTGCGGCACCTGCTCTCTCGGCAATTGGCGCCACGTCAAGTGGGGCTACATAGGCCAGGGTTCGCGCGGTGGATTTGATCCCTGGACTGCGAACGTGGATCCGGCGCCGACCGGCTCCTCCTACAGCGCCCCCTACGAGGAGTGGAACAATTACAACGAGAACGGCGTGCACAACATGGACGGCACGGCGGGCAATCTCATGCCGTGGGACTTCGGCGACGCGACGGAGTATCCGATTCTGACGCTCGGCTTCAGCGCGGACGAGCAGGCGCGCCAGCGGCGGATGCTGAACCGCAAGTTGAGCGGGCTGACGCTGAAATACACGGGCGGCGACGAGATCACGCTGATGCGGGCGGGGTCGCTCACCGGTTTCAGCGCGGGGACGGACACTTACACCGCGACCGTCCGAACGGGCGGAGACCGCTTCCTCACGGTCATCCCGTCGGTCGCCGCGAACTCCGGCGAGGCGACGGTGGAGGGGGGGGTCGGCGAGGATGAGAATGAAGTGAAGGTGGAAACGGCGACGGCGGGCGAGACTGATATCGAGATTACAGTGGCCGCCCCGCTCCAGAACGTGCGGCCGAAGCGGACGATCACGATCACGGTGTCGCACGGGACGTCGGGCGATCAAGCCGCGCCCATCGCGCCCCGCAACCTGGCGGCCACGCCGAGCGCGACCGTCAATAGGAGGATGGACCTCTCCTGGGAGGAGGACGGCGACAGCGATATCTCGAAATGGCAGGTCTGCCATCAGACGACGGAGACGGCGGGGGTGGACAACCCCTGCGGCGCGTCCCACTCCGGCTGGGGCGACGTGGACGGCAGCACCCGGGCGACCACGAGCGCCTCGGTGACCACCGGCCTCCTCGCGAGCACGGAGTACACGTTCAGCGTGCGCGCCGTCGGGACGGTCAACGGCGCGATCTCCTCGGTGACGGCGACCGTGCGCGCCGACGATTCATCGCCGGTGTTCACGACCGCGACCGGCAGCGTGTCGTTCACCATCGGCAGGGCCAACACGGCGAGCAACGTCTACACGGTTCCGGCGGCCACCGGCGGCGACGGCGATTTGACCTACAGAGTGACCGGCTTCCCGTCTGGCCTGACCGCCCTGCCGCCCGGCCTGACCTACACCGCCGCGACGTCCGGCAACGGCGGAACGATCAACGCGACGGCGGGCAACGCGCTCACGCAAGCCGACCACGGCGGCGAATACGTCATCACGGTGACCGACAGCGACACCGTCGGTGACCCCGACACCGACGAATTCACGCTCACGATCACGCTCGAGGACGACGCCGCGGGGCCGACGCTCGCGGCGCCGACCTCCTACCACGTCAGTCACGCGACGGGCCGCGCGATCACCACGACCGGGCAAATCGAAATCCCGCAGGGAGCCGGCGGCAACGCGCCGCTCACGTACTCCGGCGCCGACGTGAGCGGCTTCACGTACGCGGCGCCCGAGGCGGGCGATACGCACGGCGGAATCATCAGCGGCACGCCCAGCGCCGCGACGCGGCCCGCCTCCGTCACTTTCCGCGTCACCGTCACCGACCGCGACGGCAGCCAGGCCACCGTGGACGTTCCGCTCACTATCGTCGACAACTCGATGCCCGACTACGACCCGCCGAACGCCCTCGAGAACCGCGTGTTCGGCCGGAACTCGCCGGTGACGGCGTTCAGCGTCGCGCCCGGCGACACCGGCAACGCTCCGGTGACCTGCGCGCTCGCGTCCGGCTCCGACGCGCTCCCCGTCGGCCTGAGTTTGGGCACGGGGGCGAATACCTGCCAGATCAGCGGAACGCCGACCACGCTCACGACCTCGCCCGCGAACATCTCGATCACCGCCACCGACCTGGACGGCGAGACGGACACGAGCACGAGCGCCTCATACGTTGTCCAAGCAGACGCTATGCCGAGTTTCTCGCCGAGCAGCGGGAGCGTGGAGTTCACGATCGGCAAGGCGAACACCGTCGCCTACCAGGTTCCCGCGGCCACCGGCGGCGACGGAACGCTGACCTACGCGGTGACCGGCTTCCCGTCCGGCCTGACCAGCCTGCCGTCCGGCCTGGCCTTCAACGCCTTGACGCGAACGATCAACGCGGTGGCGGACAACACGCTTACGGACGTCGACCACGGCGGCGTATACGTCATCACCGCGACCGACAGCGACGCCGTCAACCCCGACAGGGCGGAATTCAGGCTCAGTATCAGGATTGAGGCCAACGATACGCCTGCGTTCGCCTTCACCGGCGCGCAGACGCTGCAGGCCGCTCAAAACCAGCCGTTCTCGTGGACGATTCCCGTGACGCGGTTCGGCAACCAGCGCGCCTCGGTCTCGTCGCCGACGGCGCCGGCGGCGAACGCGCTTCCCGACGGGCTCGCCGTCGCCGCGTCGCCCGCGACAGGCGACGTGACGGCGATCACGATCAGCGGAACGCCGACGACCGCCGACGGACAGCCCGCGACGACCTCCCGCGTCGTGCTCACCGACCGCGACGGCGACGCCGTGACCGCCGAATTCAGCATCGAGCCCGTCACCGACAGCAGCCCGTCGTACTCCGGCGTGATGCACCCCAATCAGGTCTACGCGCAAAACGAAACCTACTCGGCGGCGAACGAGACCGCCATTCCCGCCGTAATGACCGGCGGCGGCGGCCAGACCCCGATCGTCTACAGCCTCTCCTCGAGCACGCCGCTGCCGAACGGCCTGGAATTCGACCCGGATACGCGCAAGATCACGGGCACGCCCGACACGCTCACGGCGGCCACGACCGTCACGATCGTCGCCACCGACACCGACGGCGACACCGCGACGCTGTCGTTCACCGTCGCCGTCGTCGCGAACAGCATGCCGTCGTTCCCGTCCGACGACGCCACGGGATCCGTGACGTTCACCGCCGGCAAGCCGAACACGGCGGGCAACGAATACACGGTTCCGGCGCCCACCGGCGGCAACCCCCCGTTCACTTACAACGCGACGGCGCTGCCGGCCGGCCTGTCCTTCGACGTCGGGACGCGAACGATCAACAACAGCAGCGCGGCGAGCGCCGCGGCGACCGCCTACGCCATCACGGTGACCGACCGCGACGGCGACACGGCGACGCACACGGTGACCGTCACTATCGAGACGGACACGACGCCGACGCTCGCGGCGCCCGCCTACACGGCGGACAACGCGCTGATGCGACCGCTCACCACGGCGATAGGGAACGCCATTCAGATTCCGGAGGCCACGGGCAGCGACCTCAACCTCCCGATAACCTACAGCGCCGAAGTCGTTCCGGCGGGCGGGCGCGGCCTGTCCTACAACCCCGCGACGTCCGGCAACGGCGGCCACATCGCCGGAACGCCAGGCTCCAAGGGGACGGTCACTTTCACGGTGACCGCGACCGACCGCGACGGCAGCACGGCCACCGCAACGGTTTCCCTCACCATCGTGGACGACTCGGCGCCCACCTACACGGGGGCGCTGATCGACGACCAGAACCTCCCGCGGAACGTTGACCTGGGGAGCGACGGCCTCAGCATCGCGCCCAGCGGCGGCAACCTTCCGCTGACGTGCGAGGTGGACTCCACGACGCCGCTGCCCACCGGGCTGACGCTGAAAAACACGAACGAATGCGCCATAACCGGAGCGCCGACCACGGTCGCGGCCGCCGTGAGCGTCACGGTCACGGCCACCGACCTGGACGGCCAGACGGCGAGCGACACGTTCATGATTGAGGTGACCAACTCGACTCCGACGTTCTCGCCGAGCACGGTCACCCCCTCCTTCACGGTGGACCGCGCGAACGTCAACGACTATCAGGTTCCGCAGGCCGACGGCGGCGACCCGCCCGTGACCTACGCCCTGGTCACGGGCGCCACCGCCGTGAGCCTGCCCGCCGGATTGACCTACACGGCGCCCAGTCAGGGCGACGATCACGGCGGCACGATCACGGGAGCCGCCACCGCCACAGGCGCCACGGCGGGCGTCAAGATCAGAGCGGAGGACGCCAACGGCGACACGAATGACTTGACGCTCGATATCACGGTGGAGGCGGACACGACGCCGTCGTTCTCGCCGAACACAGCGAGCGCGTCGTTCACCACCAACAGACTGAACCGGGCCTATCAGGTTCCGGCGCCCACCGGCGGCAACGGCGCCGTGACCTACGCCGTGCATGGAACGCCGGCGCTTCCGACGGGGCTGACGCTTTCGACCTCCGGCGCAATCTCGGGAACGCCGCACATCAGCGTCGCGCTGGCCCCCGTCGTGCACGTGGTCACGATTCGGGCGACCGACCGCGACGGCTCGACCGGCGACCTCACGCTCACCATCACCATCGAGGCGGACACGGCGCCGTCGTTCTCGCCCTCGACCGCGAGCGCGACGTTCACCACCGGCAGGGCGAACCGGGCCTATCAGGTTCCGGCGCCCACCGGCGGCAACGGCGCCGTGACCTACGCCGTGCATGGAACGCCGGCGCTTCCGACGGGGCTGACGCTCTCGACCTCCGGCGCAATCTCGGGAACGCCGTCAGGGACGGGCGCCACGGTCACGATTCGAGCGACCGACCGCGACGGCTCGACCGGCGACCTCACGCTCACCATCACGCTCGAGGCCGACGTGTTGAACCAGCCCGCGTTCGCATCCCCCAAGACGGGGAGCGCGGCGTTCACGAAAGGCAAGGCGAACACGGACGCCTACGAAGTTCCCGCGGCCTCCGGCGGCAACGGCGATTTGACCTACGCCGTGACCGGCCTGCCGGACGACATGACCTACACCGCCGCGACGTCCGGCAACGGCGGAACGATCAACGCCGACGCGGGCAACGCGCTCGAGGCGGGCGACACCACGGTCACGATCACGGCGGAGGACCGCGACGGCTCGACGGACGTCTTCACGCTCACGATCACGGTCGAGGACAACGAAACGCCCGCGTTCGGCGCCGTGCCGTCGACCCTCTACATCGCAGGCGCTGCCTCCGCTTTGCCCTACAGTTGGACGATTCCCATCTCCAATTTCGGCAACCAGCGCGCCGACGTCTCCCTCGGATTCACCTGGCCCGGTCTCGGACTCACCAAAACCCCCGCGACCGGCCCGCTCACTGCGGTCACGCTCACTGCCACCGGCGGAAGCAGCTTCAGAGGCACCGGCGGCTTCTCTCTCACAACCATCACCATCACCGACCGCGACGGCGATTCCGTGTCGCGCAGCATCACGTTCCGGGGGACGCAAGACACCAGTCCGGACTACTCCGGCAAGACGTACGATGATCAGACCTACACGGTGAACCAAGACTACGATGCGGCGGACGCGACCGCCATTCCCGCCGCGACCGGCGGCCAGGGCCCGCTCGTCTACAGCGTCTCCACGAGTACGCCGCTGCCTGCCGGCCTGTCGTTCGACCCGGCGACGCGCAAGATCTCCGGCGAGCCCACGGCGGTCACGGCGGCCACGACCGTCACGATCGTCGCCACCGACACCGACGGCGACACGGCGACGCTGTCGTTCACCATCACCGTCGAGGCGGACACGACGCCTATGTTCGCGTCCCCCAAGACGGGCAGCGTGACCTACGTCATCGGGTTCGGCAAACCTACGGGCGAGGAATATCAGGTTCCCACGCCCACCGGCGGCAACGGCGAGATCACCTACGCCGTGGACGACGCGACGCCGCTCCCCGCCAACCTCGCGCTCTCGACCTCCGGCGAAATCACGGGAGCGCTGGCGTCCACGGCGACGCAGGGAATGGCCGACTACACCATCACGGCGACCGACGCCGACGGCGACACCGACGATTTCACGCTCACCATCGTTCGGGCGACGAACATCAAGCCCGCGTTCGCCTCGAACGCGGACATCGACGACGTGACGTACATCAGCGGCAGCGCCATCACGACGCTCACATTGCCCGCCGTGACGACCGCCGGCAACGGCGACACGGTCTACAGCGTCACCGCGTCCCCGACGCTGCCGTCCGACGAATTCTCGTTCGACGACGACCCGGAGTCCGCGACGTTCCGCCAATTCTCCGGCACGCCGGTCGTCTCCGCCGACACGACCTACTCCGTCACGTACACGGCGCATGACTCCGACGACGACGACATGGCGGGCACGGACGCCGCGACGCTCACGTTCTCCATCACCGTCCAGCAAGACCTCATGCCCGCTTGGGGATCGACCTCCGCCGTCAATCCAAGCGTCGTCGAGGGCCAAGCCCTCAGCGCGACGACGCTGCCCAGACTCCCATCCGGATCCGCGGGGGGCAACTCCCCCGTGGTGTACTCCATCGTCGGAACGCTCCCCATGGGGCTCTCGTTCGACGCCGGCACGCACACCCTCTCCGGGACCGCCCCCCCCAACACGACGAACGCGAACGTCGTCTCGAACCTCACGCTCAGGGCGACCGACGCCGACGGCGACGAGGCCGACCTCGCGTTCAGCGTCACGGTGACGAACGACACGATGCCGCCGTCGTTCTCGCCCTCCTCCGCCTCCGCCGCCTACACCATCGGGAAGCCGAACCTCGACTTCGCCATCTTCCATGCTCAGGCGACGCGCGGCAACCGCCCCATCAACTACTCCCTTCAGACGGTGAATTCGAACCTGACCGGACTGACGTTCGTCGGCACTACGGATACGAGCGGCCTCAGCCGCCTCAGTGTCACGGGAACGCCCACCTCCACCCTCACGGCGGGCCCCCAGGACGTCACCATTCGCGCCACCGACGCCGACGGCGACATCGCCGACCTCACGCTCACGATCACGCTCGAGGACAACCGCGCGCCCACCTGCCCCGAGGTGGTGCCCCAAGTCACTTTCCTGCGGAACGTGGACGTGAAGTTCATTATGCCGATCCCGGAGTTCGGCAACCAGCCGTTGAAGCCCTGGGAACCCACGACGGGATTCAGGTTCCACCCTGTTGACGCCGGCCTCTCCCTGCTGCACGAGAGGGACGACGCGACGGGCTTCACGACGGCGCTGGGGATAACGGGCCGCAGCGCCGGCGCCGCCACCACGATCGGCACTCTGGAGTGGAACGACCGCGACGATGAAGCCTCGAACAGGTGCGGCGCAAGGGTGACCTTCATCGACGCCGCCGACGACACGCAGCCGGACTTCGGGGTCGCGTCGCAAAGCGCGCTGGCCTTCGTCCGCGACGAGGAGGCGGCCGCCGTCACGCTCCCCGCCGCGACGGGCGGGCAGGGGCCCCTCCGCTACACGGCGACCGGCCTGCCCGCCGGCCTCTCCCTCAACTTCCACACGCGCGAACTCACCGGAACGCCCACGACCAACACGCCCGACGCCGGCGCCACCGTCACGCTCACCGCCACAGACACCGACGGCGACACCGCCACGCTGCAGTTCACCGTCCACGTCGTCGGCGGCGTCAACGTCACGCCCACCGAACTCCCCATACGCGAAACCGACGCGACCGCCACCGCGACCTACGCCGTCAAACTCAACTCCCAGCCGTCCGCGAACGTCAGCGTCACGCCGTCCGTCACCGACTGCACGGACTGCGGCGTCACCGTCCCCGCGACGGCGCTGGAGTTCACGAGAGCGAACTGGAATCAGGCGCAGAACGTGACGGTCAGCGTCGCCTCCGACGCGGACGGCGACGACGAGACGGCCACCATCGCGCATAGCGTGACGGGCGGAAACTACGCCGGCGTCGCCGCCCCAAGCGTGTCCGTCTCCGTTACGGACGACGACGCGCCCGGCATCCGCATCCGCCGAACCGCCACGACCGCCGACATTACGACGATCGCGGTAACCGAAGGCGCGACCACGCCGGACAACACCTACGTCGTCTCGCTCAACACGCCCCCCACCAGCAACGTGAGGGTCAGGCTCACCAAGACCGGCTCCGCCAACGTCACATTCTCGCCGACGACCGATCTGACCTTCACGCCGGCCACGCCGCAGTCTGGCGATCCTGCGGGCTCGACGGAGTGGAGCACGCCGCAGACGATCACGATCACGGCGGCGCAGGACGACGACGCGCGCCCCAACGCATCGGCGACGATCACGCACACGTCGAGCGTCGGCTCGGGCGGCGACTCCGACTACGCGGCGTCAGCGGGCCTCACCGCCTCCCTCACTGTGACCGTCCCGGAGGACGACAGCGCGGGGCTGATCGTGAGCGCGACCACGCTGGCCATAGACGAGGGCGATGCGGAGGACTACACCCTGCGGCTCTCCAGCAAGCCGTCGCACAACGTCACGGTCATTCCGCAATGCTCGTCGTCGCCGCCCTCCTGCGCCGGCCTCACCTTCTCCGGCGGAGATGAGGGGCGGTTCACCTTCACCCCGGACACGCCGCAATCGAGCGATCCGAACCACTGGGGGATATGGAGCGCGGCGCAGACGGTCACCGTGACGGCGACGGACAACAGCGCCGCCGACGGCCAGCGCATGGGGACGATCACGTACTCCGTCCAAAGCCTGGACGCGATGATGGACCCGCAGGACACGCAATACAACGGCGAGACGTTCGCAGCCGCCAACGTCGTCGCGACCATCACGGACGACGATATGCCCGGCGTGGCGTTCGACCCGGCGTCGCTCACGGTGGACGAAGGAACCGCCACCTCGACCTACGACGTGAAACTCGCCACGGCGCCCACCGCGAACGTGACGGTCGCCATCACGAGCAACAACGCGGACGTCACGGTCAACCCGACGAGCCTGGTGTTCACCCCGGCCGCGCCGCAAGTGGGCGACCCGTCGGGCGCGGGGATATGGAGCGCCAACCAGACGGTGACCGTGACCGCCGCCGAAGACCTCGACGCGCGGAACGACGCCGCGACGCTCACGCACACCGCCGCGAGCACGGACACGGGCTACAACAACCTCTCCCGCACCTACGGCGTGACCGTCACGGACGACGAGACCGCAGGGCTGGTCGTGAGTTCGACCACGCTAGCGGTGACGGAAAACGCGACGAACACGTACACGCTGAAACTCGCCAGCGAGCCGTCCGCGAGCGTCACGGTCACGCCGCAATGCTCGGCGACGGCTCCGGCCTGCGCCGGTTTGACCTTCTCCGGCGGAACGAGCGGCGCGTTCACTTTCACGACGACCAACTGGAACACGACCCAGGAAGTCACGGTGTCGGCGACGGACAACAGGGCCGCCGACGGCCAGCGGATGGGGACGATCACGCACGCCGTCTCCAGCCTGGACGCGATGATGGACCCGGCGGACACGCAATACAACGCGCAGACGTTCTCCGCCGCCAACGTCGTGGCGACCATCTCGGACGACGATATGCCCGGCGTGACGTTCACCCCGGCGTCGCTGACGGTGGGCGAGGACACGAACACGTCGACCTACAGCGTGAAACTCAACACGCTGCCCACCGCGAACGTGACGATCGCCATCACGAGCGACAACTCGGAGGTCACGGTCAACCCGACGAGCCTGGTGTTCACTCGGGCGGCGCGGCAACCGACCGATCCGGTGGGGGCGGGGATATGGAGCGCCAACCAGACGGTCACCGTGACCGCCGGTAGCGACACTGACGCGCGGGACGACGCCGTGACGCTCACGCACGCCGCCACGAGCACGGACACGGACTACAACAACATCTCCATCAGTGGCTACAGCGTGACCGTCACGGACGACGACAGTGCGGGGCTGGTCGTGAGCGCGACCACGCTGGCCGTAACGGAAGGCGCGACGGCGGGTATGTACACGCTGAAACTCGCCACGCAGCCGTCGGACCCCGTCACGGTCACGCCGCAATGCACGGCGTCGGCTCCGGCCTGCGCCGGCCTCACCTTCTCCGGCGGGACGTCCGGCGTGTTCACTTTCACGACGACCAACTGGGACACGACCCAGGACGTCATGGTGACGGCGACGGACAACAGCGCCGCCGACGGCCAGCGCATGGGGACGATCACGCACGCGGTGGCCAGCGTGGACTCGTCGAACGATCCGGCGGACACGCAGTACAACGCGCAGACGTTCTCCGCCGCCAACGTCGTCGTGACCATCACGGACGACGATATGCCCGGCGTGGCGTTCGCTCCGGCGTCGCTGACGGTGGTCGAGGGCACGAACACGACGACCTACAGCGTGAAACTCAACACGCTGCCCACCGCGAACGTGACGATCGCCATCACGAGCGACAACGCGGACGTCACGGTCAACCCGACGAGCCTGGTGTTCACTCCGGCGGCGCGGCAACCGACCGATCCGGTGGGGGCGGGGATATGGAGCGCCAACCAGACGGTCACCGTGACCGCCGGAGAAGACCTCGACGCGCGGAACGACGCGGCGACGCTCACGCACACCGCCGCGAGCACGGACACCGGCTACAACAACATCTCCGGCACCTACGGCGTGACCGTCACGGACGACGACAGCGCGGGGCTGGTCGTGAGTTCGACCACGCTAGCGGTGACGGAAGGCGCGACGAACACGTACACGCTGAAACTCGCCAGCGAGCCGTCCGCGAACGTCACGGTCACGCCGCAATGCTCGGCGACGGCTCCGGCCTGCGCCGGTTTGACCTTCTCCGGCGGAACGAGCGGCGCGTTCACTTTCACGACGACCAACTGGAACACGACCCAGGAAGTCACGGTGTCGGCGACGGACAACAGGGCCGCCGACGGCCAGCGGATGGGGACGATCACGCACGGCGTCTCCAGCCTGGACTCGTCGAACGACCCGGCGGACACGCAATACAACGCGCAGTCGTTCTCCGCCGCCAACGTCGTTGCGACCATCTCGGACGACGATATGCCCGGAGTGACGTTCACCCCGGCGTCGCTGACGGTGGACGAGGACACGAACACGTCGACCTACAGCGTGAAACTCAACACGCTGCCCACCGCGAACGTGACGATCGCCATCACGAGCGACAACTCGGAGGTCACGGTCAACCCGACGAGCCTGGTGTTCACTCCGGCGGCGCGGCAACCGACCGATCCGGCGGGCGCGGGGATATGGAGCGCCAACCAGACGGTCACCGTGACCGCCGGTAGCGACACTGACGCGCGGGACGACGCCGTGACGCTCACGCACACTGCCACGAGCACGGACACGGACTACAACAACATCTCCATCAGCGGCTACAGCGTCACCGTGGACGACAAAGACAGCGCGGGGCTGGTCGTGAGTTCGACGGCCATCGGGGTGACGGAAGGCGCGACGGCGGGTATGTACACGCTGAAACTCGCCACGCAGCCGTCGGACCCCGTCACGGTCACGCCGCAATGCACGGCGTCGGCGCCGGCGTGCTCCGGGCTGACGATCTCCGGCGGGACGTCCGGCGTGTTCACCTTCACGACGACCGACTGGAACACGACCCAGGACGTCATGGTGACGGCGACGGACAACAGCGCCGCCGACGGCCGGCGGACGGGGACGATCACGCACGCGGTGGCCAGCGTGGACTCGTCGAACGATCCGGCGGACACGCAATACAACGCGCAGACGTTCTCCGCCGCCAACGTCGTCGTGACCATCACGGACGACGACATGCCCGGCGTGACGATCAGCGCGACGTCGCTGACGGTGATAGAGGAGGGGACGGCAGGAACCTACACTGCGCGGCTGACCACGCAGCCCTCCGCCAACGTGACGATCAGCATCAGAAGCAACAACTCGGACGTCACGGTCAGCCCGCAGAGCCTCACGTTCCGGCCCGGCGCGTCGCAACCGGGCGACCCGGCGAGTTCGACGCTGTGGAGCGCGACGCAGACCGTGAGCGTGAGCGTGTCGAGCGACCCGGACGCGCAGCGCGAAGAGGCGACGCTCAGCCACACGCTCTCCAGCACGGACACGAACTACCGCGTGGGCGCGTTCACGATTGACAGCGTGACCGTCGACGTGACCGACAACGACTCCGACGGCGTGGACGTCTCCGACCCGTCCGGCGCGAGCCCCAGCCTGAGCGTCAACGAGGGCGGAACCGCGACCTACCAGGTCAAACTCACGGCGCAGCCGACCGCGACCGTGACCGTCACGCCGTCCATATCGGCGGGCGCGCCGATCACCGTCAGTCCGTCCAGCCGCAGGTTCACGAGGAGCAACTGGAATACGGCCCAGACGTTCACGGTGCGCGGAACCGAAGACCTGGACTCCGACCACGAGACGGCCACGATCAGCCACGGCGCGACAGGCGCGGGGATATGGAGCGCGACGCAGCGCGAGTCGCTCGAGGTGACGTTGGTGGACAACGACACGCCCGGCTTGGTGTTCACCGCCGTGGACGGACGCAGCCTCCCGCCGCTCGCGCTCACGGAAGGGCAGGCCGGAGCGTACCGCATCGCGCTCGCCACGGTGCCCGGCGGCAACGTCACGGTCACGCCGGAATGCACGACGCCCTGCGCCGGCCTGACGTTCAGTCCGACGAGCCTCACGTTCACGCCGTCCAACGCCTCCACGCCGCAGACCGTCACCGTCACGCCCGCGAGCGACGGCGACGACGACAACGAAGCGTCGACGCTCAGCCACACGCTCTCCAGCACGGTCACGTCCGACCCCTACCACGCCCTCCCCGGCCAAACGCTCGCCTTCACCGTCGCCGACGACGATTTCGTCGGCGTGCGCGTCGATCCCGCGCGCCTCACGGTCACGGAGGAAGCGACGAGCGGCCCCGGCCGGACCTACAACCTCACGCTCGGCTCGCAGCCCTCCGGGAGCGTGACCGTCACGCCGGCGGGAACCGGCCTCACGTTCAGCCCGACGAGCCTCTCGTTCACGGACTCGAATTGGGACGCGCCGCAGACCGTCACCGTCAGCGTCGCCGCCGACGACAACGCCATCAGCGAAACGCGGACCGTCGAGCACAGCACGGGCGCCAGCACGGACTCGGAATACGCCAACAAGAGCGGCGCCGACGCAGACTTCACCGACGCGCCGGTGACCGTCATCGCCCGGGACGACGACGTGCCGACGGTGACGGAGGCGCGGTTCTATGGAGTGCCTTCTCTCGCCGTCTTGGACACCTACGTTCGCGGCGCGATCATCAGCGTTCACGCAACGTTCAGCCGCGAGGTGACGGTGACCGGAACGCCGCGAATCGCGGTTCGCATCGGCGGCCAGACGCGCTTCGCCGCCTACAACCTGACTCGGAATTCGGGGAAGACGCTGGAATTCCGCTACCAAGTGCAGGCGGGCGATACGGACGTGGTGGACGGGATCAGCATCCCCGCCAACGCCATCAGCCTCCCCGGCGGCGCGACAATCGCCCACGCCGTCTCGACGAACGTCAACGCCAACCGGAACCACGCCGCCGTCGCCGCCGACGCGACCCGCAAGGTGAACGGCGCTCTGACCCCTGCCCCGTCGGCGACCTTCCCGAGGATTGAATCCACGCCCCCAACGGCGACCGGCGAATACGGCTACGGCGAGACGATTGAAGCAATTGTGACCTTCGATGTGCCCGTCCGCGTGGACACGTCCGGGGGGACGCCCCGCCTCCAATTGACGGTCGGAACCGCCGCGCGGTACGCCGAATACGAGCGCGCGAGCGGGGTCCGGCTCTACTTCGCCTACACCGTGCAGGCGGCGGACGTCGATGCGGACGGCGTCGCCGCTCCGGCGAACGCGCTCGAACTGAACGGCGGGCGCATCACGAACGCCTACGACGCCTCGGCCGACGCGACCATAACGACGAGCCTCTTGGCCGCCGACACAGACCACAAGGTCGACGGCTCGACCTCCAGCCTCGCCTCGCTCGCCGTGTCCGCCGGAACGCTGGCGCCGGCCTTCGCCGCGCCCCCCGGCGACGCGGACGCCTACCGCGTCGAAGTAGCCAACAGCGTGGCCGACGCGACGATCACCGCAGCCGCCAAGTACCCGCCAACCACGACGCTCGCCTACTCGACGACCGACGCGGACGGGATAGCGGCGGGCCATCAGGTCGCCCTCGCCGTCGGCGAAAACCGCTTCGACGTCACCGCCACGGGGCGCACCGACGTCGCGCGCGTCTACGCAATCACCTTCCGGCGCGAGGGCGGGTCGAACGCCGACTTGCGCGGCCTAACCATCGCCGAATCCGGCGTCCGCCTCTTCGCCCCCTCAACGATGCGCTACGGCTACGACCCGCGCGTGGCCGACTACACGGCGGACGTCGACCGCGACACGGAAACGCTGACGCTCAAGCCCCTGGCGAGCGATTCGATGGCGAGCCTGAGGGTGTCCCTCCGGGGCGCGTCGCTCGCCGTCAACGCAATGGGCGAGGTGAGCGTCCCGCTGGAGCACGGCGACAACCCCGTCCGCATCTCCGTCACCTCGCGCAATCCGACCACGAAGACGTACACCGTCAACGTCAACCGGCAGGGGATTCCGGTGCGGCTCACGGGCTTGGGATTCGCGGGCGGCGCGCTCGCCAAATCCGGCGGCGCGGGAACGGGCGGCTTCGCTCCGGCGCACTTCGAATACACCTCCATCGTGCTGAACCGCGTCTCGTCGGTGACCGTGACGCCGACCGCCGCCGCCGGATCGAGAATCACGGTCAACGGCGTGTCCACCCAAAGCGGCGAGCGCAGCCACACGATCCGCCTCGGCGTCGGAGCGAACACCATCGTCATCAGCGTAACCAGCGACGAGCCGGGCGCGATCACGGGAACCTACCGCATCGTCGTGACCCGCGGGCGCGCGCCTGCGCCGCCAATTGGCGGCGATGGCGGCGTCGGCGGCGGCGGCGGAGGCGGCGGTGGTGGCGGTGGTGGAGGCGGCGCCGTCCCGCTGCCGCAGCCGACCCTCGAGCCTACGCCGTCGCCGACCGCGACGCCTACGCCCGCGCCGACCGCGACGCCTACGCCTGAGCCCACCGTCGCGCCTACGCCTGAGCCCACCGTCGCGCCTACGCCTGAGCCGACCGTCGCGCCTACGCCCGCGCCGACCGTCGCGCCTACGCCTGAGCCCACCGCCGCGCCTACGCCTGAGCCCACCGCGCCGCCCGCGCCCACCGCCGCGCCTACGCCCGCGCCTACCGCCACGCCCGCGCCCGCGCCTACCGCCACGCCCGCGCCCACCGCCACGCCCATCCCCGCGCCCACCGCCACGCCCACGCCCACCGCCACGCCCGCGCCCGCGCCGTCCGCCACGCCTATCCCCGCGCCTACCGCCACGCCCATCCCCGGGCCCGCCGTAATGCCGCCGCCTGCGCCGTCCGGAGGCGCCAACGCCTTCCTCTCGATCGTCATTGGCTTCGCCGTTGGCGTCGTCATCATCGGCGTCGCCGTCGGCGTCGTCGCGCTGCGCCGCCGCCGCCCGTAGGGTAGGGGAGCGCCGCTGCTGCGCCCCGATGCCTGGATTCCCGCCTACGCGGGAACGACGAATTGGGGGGCGAGGTTCCCGCCTGCGCGGGAACGACGAATTGAGGGGCGGGATTCCCGCCTACGCGGGAACGACGATAGGGGATGCGAGATTCCCGCCTGCGCGGGAACGACGGAGATGGGGGGCGGGATTCCCGCCTGCGCGGGAATGACGGGGCGGGGGGCGCTGCGGAATGTTAAGAAATTGCGAAAAATTCGTTTCCAAAGTATTGACAACCTATCTGGGCAGGCGTAGAGTCTCCGCTCGTGCGGCGTGGATGCGCTCTTCCGCGCCCCATTTGGATTGCGATCGTTGACGGTACGGGTTGCTAGGCCCTCCAGTCCTGCAAGGCCGACCGCCCATCATTAGCCCTCCCTGAACGGGAGGGCTTTGGGTTTAACGCCCCCATCGCCTATAATCTCGGCGGCATCACGCTGAGGGAGCCCTCCAATGAAACGCTCGACCGACCGTATCCTCACGACGCACGTCGGCAGTCTGCCCAGGCCCGACGACGTGGCCGCGCTGCTCCTGCGGAAGGAGCGCGAGGAGCCCTACGACTCCGCCGAACTCGACTCGCTCGTCCGGCAAGGCGTCGCCGAGATCGTCGCGCGCCAGCGGAGCGCGGGCGTCGACGTCGTGAGCGACGGCGAAATGAGCAAAGTCGCCTACTCCACCTATGCGAAAGACCGGCTCACCGGATTCGAAGGCGACAGCCCCCGCCGCCCGAACCTCGACGTGGCGCCGTACCCCGCCTTCCGCGAGAAGATGGCGCGAATGACCGGCGACCAGCCGATGCGCCGCCCGCAGTGCGTCGCCCCCGTTCAGGTGAAAGACCGCGCCCCGCTGGAGAAAGACCTCGCCAACCTCAGGGCGGCGCTGGACGGCGCGGGCGCCGCCGACGCTTTTATGACCTCCTCGTCCCCCGGCGTCGCCTCGATGTTTATGCCCAACGCCTATTACGCCACGCACGAAGCCTACGTCGACGCGCTCGGCGAGGCGATGAAGGAAGAGTACGAGGCCATCGTCGGCGCGGGATTCGTTCTGCAAGTGGACTGCCCCGACTTGGCGATGGCCTTCCACACCGGCTTTCAGGAACTGAGCGAGGAAGCCTTCCTCCGGCGCGCCGAGCATCACGTCGAGACGCTGAACGGCGCGCTCGCCAACATCCCCGCCGAGTCCGTTCGGATGCACGTCTGCTGGGGCAACTACGAAGGCCCGCACGATCACGACATACCCGTCTCCAAGATAATGCCGATCATCCTGCGCGCCAAGCCGTCGGCGATCCAGTTCGAGGCGTCCAACCCCCGCCACGCGCACGAATGGAAAGACTGGCGCGGCGCCGGCCTGCCCGACGACAAAATCCTCATTCCCGGCGTGCTGGACTCCACGAGCAACTTCGTCGAGCACCCGGAACTCGTCGCGCAGCGCATCGAGACGTTCGCCGCCATCGTCGGGCGCGAGCGCGTCATCGCAGGCGCCGACTGCGGATTCGGCACCTTCGCGGGCTACGGCAAGATGGACCCGGACATCGTGTTCCGCAAACTGGAGGCGCAAGCCGAAGGCGCCGCCATCGCCACTAAACGCCTCTGGGGGTGAATCCCCCGGGCGGAGGCTTCCGATGAACGTCCGCATCCTCGGCGCGCGCAAAATGGAGGCGCAAGGCGCCCGCCACGCCTGCTTCCTGATTGACGACCGCCTCGCCGTCGACGCCGGCGGATTGACGGGCGCGCTCGCCCTCGACGAGCAAGACCGCGTGGAGGGCGTTCTGATCACGCACTCCCACTACGATCACTGCCGCGACTTGCCGACGCTCGGCCTGAATCTGCGCGACGGGGGCGGATCGGCGATCGCGCTCGGCGAGCCCGCCGCGCTCCGCGTGATCTACTCCCATCTGCTGGACGGGCGCATCTACTCCGACTCCACGAGCGTCCGCGAGCCCGGGGGGCGCCCGCCCCTCGCGCTCCGTCCGTTCGCTCCAGGCGAGACGCGGACGGTCCTGGGCTACGAGGCGTCCGGCCTGCGCGTTGACCATCCCGTCCCGACGATGGGGTACATCGTGAGCGCGGGCGGATGGCGCGTCGGATTCTCCGGCGACACGGGCGGCGCGCTGATGGGCTTCTTCGCGCATCCGACGCCGCCCGACGTTCTGCTGGTGGACGTGAGTTGGCCCGACCGGCTGCGCGATCAGGCGGAGCAGGCGCGGCATCTGACGCCCGCGATGCTGCGCCAAGAGATCCTCGCGGCGCGGGAGGCGGGGCTGGCGATTCCCCGGCTGATCGCCGTCCACCGCTCGCTTCGCACGGAGAGCGAACTGCTGCGGGAACTCGCCGCGCTGCAGTCGGAATTGCAAGTGGACTTGGAGCCGGGCTACGAGGATATGGTCATCGAGCGCCCCGCGCGATTATGAAAATCGTCCATTTCGCAGACCTCCACCTCGATTCGGCGTTTGCTTGGTGCGGAGCGGCGCGGGAAGCCGCGCGCCGCAGGCGGCAAGCGTTGCGCGACGTTCTCCGCGCCATCGTGAACCTCGCTCGCGACGAGCGGGCGGACGCGCTCTTCTGCGGCGGAGACCTCTACGAGCATGAGCGCGTGACGCCGGACACCGCCGTTTTCCTGCGCGATACCTTCGAATCGCTCGATCCGATCCGCGTCTACCTTGCGCCCGGCAACCACGATTACTATGGCGCTGACAGCGTGTACGCAACTCAGAAATGGAGCCCCAACGTCCACGTCTTTACAGAGCCGCGCTTCACGCGCGCGCCGCTTGCGGACGGCGTCACGCTCTGGGGCGCCGCTCACTGCGCTCCCGCCCACACGCCCAACTTCCTCAAGGGCTTCAGAACGGAGGGGGCGGGAACGCACCTCGCGCTCTTTCACGGCTCGGAGAACTCTTGGTTTTCCGAGCAAGGAGAAGGCAAGGAGCCGCATGCGCCGTTCGACGCCGAGGATATCGAGCAGGCCGGCTTCCATCACGCCTTCCTCGGCCACTACCACCGCCCAAAGGATGCGCCGCGCCACACGTATCCGGGCAACCCCGATCCTTTGGCGTTCGGCGAAGACGGAGAGCGCGGAGCGGTGATTGCAACGATCAACGCCGACGGCTCCGTCGAGCGCGCACGCCGCATCGTCGCCGTAACGCAAGCCTACGACCTCGATATTGACGTCACCGGTTGCGAATCGCAGCAACAGATACGCGACCGCTTGACCGAGCAAACGCAGGGTTTGTCCGGCGCAGCGCGCTTGACGGTGAAAGGCGACCTCCATCCCGACCTGGACTTCGATGAGAACGTTCTGCGCGACGCGCTGCGCGATTTTGATTCCTTGCAGATACGCAGCGGCGACTTGCGGCCTGGATATGACCTTGAGGCCATCAGTCAGGAACCCACGGTGCGCGGGCAGTTTGTGAAGGACGTGCGGGACGCGGGATTGAGCCCTGAAGACGAGCGGCGGACGCTGATCACCGGCCTTCGCGCGCTGGACGGGCGCAAAGACTTGGACGTCCTCTGATGCGGTTTGAGTCCGTGAAAGCGCATGCCTTCGGGCCGTTCCAAGACGAGACGCTGGAACTCGCCCCGGGTATGAACGTCGTCTACGGCCCGAACGAGGCGGGCAAGTCCTCTTGGCATGCCGCGCTCTACGCCGGGCTCTGCGGCGCCCGCCGCGGTAAGGGTGGGTTAACAAAGGACGACCGCGCGTTTGCTGAACGCCACGAGCCGTGGGCGGGGGGCGGCTGGGAAGTCGGCGCGGTCGTCGCCCTCGACGACGGCCGCGTCGTGGAATTGCGGCACGACCTTGCGGGGAAAGTGGACAGCAGGGCGCGGGACGCCAATCGCGCAGGCCGCGACTACTCGAGCGAGATCATCAGGGACGGCGCGCCCGACGGCTCCGCTTGGCTTGGACTGAATCGCCGCACGTTCCTCAGCGTGGCCTGCGTCCGGCAAGCGGACATACTAGGGATTCTCTCCAATCCGGAGATGCTCCAAGAGGGTATGCAGCGCGCCGCCGCGACGGCCGGCGCGGATGAAACCGCCGCTCGCGCCCTCGCGCGACTCGCCGACTACCGCAGAGACACAGTCGGCTCCAACCGTGCCCCAACGAAACCGCTGCGCCAGTCGGAAGAGAGAGCCGGCCAAGCAAAGAGTTCTTTGAAGAGGGCGCAAGAATCTCACGAGTCCTACCTGCAACGCCGCGCGGGCGTGGATAAGCGAGAACAAGACTTGCAAGACGCCCAGCGCAAAGCGGACGCCGTTGAAGCGGCGCTTATCGAAGAGAAGGCCGTCCACGCCGAGCGCCGAATCGAGCGCGTTAGGGAATTGGACAGCGAATTCCCGGAGGGCGCGCCTCGCCCGTCGCCGGAGGGCAATGAGATTGCGGAGCAGGTGACCGCAGCGCTAACCACTTGGACATCGCGGCCTAGTCCGACCGAGCCCGCCGGCCCGACGGTGGAGGAGTATGATCGCCGGATCGCCGAGAGCAACGATCAACTGGTCGCGGCGAGAGCCGCCGTCGCTGAACGCGAGGCGCAAGACGCCGAGCGGCGTTTGGAGCGCGTCCGCGAACTGTCCGTCCATTTCCCCGACGGCCAGCCGCCGCGTCCCTCCGCCGCCGACCATGCAATTGACGTGCAAGTCCACGACGCCCTCAAGGACTGGGAATACTGGCAAGCGCGCCATCTTCCCAGCGAACCGGCAGGGGCGAGCGTGGAAAAGATCGAATCGGAACTCGCGGATTTCGACAGGAAAGCGGCGCTCCGCCCGCCCTCTCCAAGAATCTCGCTCATAGCGGCGGCTTCCGCGCTGGCTGCTTGCGCGGCGGGAATCGGAATCGCGGCCTTCCTCCCCGACCTCCGAACGGTCGGCTTGCTCGTCCTAGCGGTAGGAGTCGTCGTTGCGATTGGCGCGCTCGTTTTGCCTATGGCCGCCCGCTCGCGTGAGCAGGCGCAGGCGGCGAGGGAACAGGCCGTTCTCGACGCCAGTAGAAACGGCATCGTTCAGAGACTCGAAGACCGACGCAATGAGGCGAGACGCTATCGGGCTGAAATCGAGCAGCGTTCCGGCGCGCTGAAAGCGCTTGAGAATGCCGCCGTCGCCTGCGGCGTCGGCGCCGCGGAACCGGCGGAGCAAGCGCAAGCCCTGCGCGGCTGGCAAGAAGCGCGCCGTGAGACCCTGCGAAAGAACGAGAAACTGGGCAACCTGTGGGATGACCTGCAGCAACGCTTGGGCGAAAAATCGCTCAAAGAGGTTGAGGAGGAAGCGGAGCGCCTGCGGGCGGATGCGGCGGCCCTCGTTGATTCCGCCGATGCGGAAATGCTGGCGGATGCGCGCAAGCGGAACCTTACGAGCGAACGCCTTGCCGAATTGGATCTGGAAACTCAGGAGAACCGCATTGCCTGGGTGCGCGACCGCGCCGGGCGCCGGAGCGCGGATGAGCAGCGCCTTGCCGACCGCAAGCGCATTGAGGCGGCGGCGAACGCTCTCCGTAACGCTGCGGATGCCGCGAACGCTGCGGATGCCGCGCAAGTCGAAGTGGATGACTCGGAGGGTTTGGCGGAAGCCTTGCGGGAATGGCAGGAGCGGCTCAAGCAAAGCGTCGTCGAGTCCGAGGAGCGGAGCAGGCGATGGGATGAGTTGCAGCAACTCTTGGGCGAAAAATCGTTGGAAGAGGTTGCGGCGGACGCGGAGCGCCTGCGGGCGGACGCGGAGCGCCTGCGGGCGGACGCGGACAAACGCGCGGCGGACGTTGGGGAAAACGTCCTTGCCCAGGCTGAGTCGGAGCAACCGTCCGACGACCTGCTGGAGTCGTTGCGAAGCGAGGCGAAGCAGGTTGAGGATGCTTGGCGCGAAGAGCGCGGCCAACTCGAAGAACTTGAGAAGAGCCTTCCGAGCGTGGCGGACGCCGAAGATGAACTTGCCGAGGCTAAGCGCGCATACCACCGACTGAGTCGACTAGACCAGACGCTCAAAACGACTATCCAGTTTCTCGAGGCGGCGCAAGAAACAGTTCACAACGACATCGCGCCTGCGCTGAGATCGACCGTGCTGGAGCGGCTATCCCAAGTCACCGGCGGGCGCTACACGGACTGCTGGGTCGATCCCGCCACCTTGCGGGTGGAGGTGGCCGGTGACGGCGGGCAGCGGAGAGACGCCGCGCTTCTCTCGCACGGAACGGCGGAGCAGGTGTATCTCTTGCTGCGGCTTGCGCTCGCCCGCCATCTCACCGGCAGCCGCGAGACCTGCCCGCTCATCCTCGACGACGCAGTGGGCGCGTCCGACGCCGAACGCAAGCACGCGGCGCTCGAAACGCTGCTCGCAATCAGCGAGTCAACTCAAGTAATTCTCTTCACCCATGAGGACGACGTGCGCGATTGGGCGCGTCAGCGGCTGACGGACATGCCGCACAGGCTCCAGGAACTCGACCGGGGCAACATCCCGGCCTAGCCTGCGCGGAGCAGGGCGCGGCCCCGTCCGCGTCTGGGATACGAGATTCCCGCCTTCGCGGGAACGACGGGGCAAGGGGGCGGGAAGGCGGCAAGGAGGGAACGCCGGGGCAAGGCGTTCCTCGAAAGTTACGGCGGGGGCATGCCGCCGCCGAGCGCGAAATCCGCTCTCCAAACCTCGCCTTGCGGGTCGAACTGCCCCGTTCGGATGCTTGCGATGGGATAGTCCGGCAGCGGAACCGAGGCTACGCACTTCCCGTCGAACAGCGCGCCGTTGAGAAAGAAATCAAAGTCCAAGTTGTCGAACCCGTGCTCGCGCCGCTCCTGCGGCAAATCGTCCGCCCGCTCCGGGACGATATGCAGAAAGAAACGATGCCCCGTATCTTCCTGATCGCACTCTTCTTTGACGTACGTCAACTGGCCGTCCGTCATGTGCAAGTCGAATACGGAGCGCGCAACCGGCTCGCCCGCCGCGGCGCGGTAGGCTGCGCGGTAGGGTTCGGGGTTCAGCCGGATATTCACGCTCCATTTGGGGCTCTCGTCCTGCGGGTTCCGCTGTCCCGTTCGGAAGGCGGCGACCGAGTAGTCCGGCAGCGGAACGAGCGCGACGCACTTGCCGTCGAACAACGCGCCGTTGAGAAAGAAATCAAAGTCCAAGTTATCGAAGCCGTGCGCGCGCCGCTCCCGCGGCAAGTCGTCTACTCGCTCAGGGACGATATGCAGAGAGAACCGCTTCCCCACGTCTTCTTGTTCGCACTCTTCTTTGACGTACGCCAACTGGCCGTCCGTCACGTAGAGATCGAATACGGAGCGGGCGACGGGCTCGCCCGACGCGGCGGCGCGGTAGGCCGCGCGGTAGGGTTCGGGGTTCAGCCGAAACATCGCGCTCCACAGGTCGCTCTCAACCTGCGGGTTCCGCTGTCCCGTTCGGAAGGCGGCGACCGAGTAGTCCGGCAAAGGAACGAGCGCGACGCACTTGCCGTCGAACAGCGCCCCATAGCGAAAGAAACCAAAGTCCAAGTCGTCGTAGCCGTGCTTACGCCGCTCCTGAAGCAAATCATCCGTCCGCTCAGGGGCGATATGCAAAAAGAAGCGATTCCCCGCATCTTTCTGATCGCACTGTTCTTTGACGTACACCAACTGGCCGTCTGTCACGTACAGATCGAATACGGAGCGCGCAACCGGCTCGCCCGCCGCCGCGGCGCGGTAGGCCGCACGATAGGATTCGGATTTCAACCACCAGTTTACGCGCCACAGGTCGCTCTCGTTCTGCGGCGTCAAGTCCAACCCTCGGAGCCCCGGATAGTCAGGCGCGTAACGGTAGGCGCGATAGACCCGGTCGTAGCCCGTGGGATTCACGAACTCCCAGACCATCTTGCCTTCCCGCGTGACCTCGAAAATCCGGCCGGCCTCCGCGTCTGTGATCAGCGTGTCGCCGTTCGGCAACCGCTGCGCGCCCGCTTGTGTATTGGAGTAAAAGGAGTCGGGCGGATCCGCGAAGTACGTCCATACGAGATCGTTAGGGCCGTAGGCGGAGCCTTCGTCCAAATCGTAGTTGGAGCCGTCGGCGGGCAAGGATATCTCGTCCACGGACGAGTAGCCGCGCTCCAATCCGGAGTATTCGCTTCCGTTGTTGAAAATGAGAACGTTGCCTGCGCCCGGCAACCCTTCCGGGATCCAGTGGGCGTTGTGCGGCTGGAAGAGGCGCTGGTCGGCTAATGTTCCCTTTTGGTGCGCGCGGGGATTGCCCCAGCGGTACAGCAGGTCGCCGCCTTTGCCGCCGTTCCCGCCGGTATGCCCGGCGGCCTCTTCCACGCTCGTGGAGTGATCAATGATCCATATCTCGCTGAAGCGCCGGAAGGTGATCATAATCTGATCCAAGTCCTCGTTGTAGTCCAATGCATTGGCATGCTGCGAGTTGAGTTGGAGATCATTCTTGCACCTCGCTTCGGCAAGCGTGAAGTTAAGGTCTATGCGTTCAGGATGGTCGGCGACCACTCCGTAGTTGGGTTTCTCCGGGTCGAAGTCCTGGATGAGGTGGTCCAGCGCCGACCATTCCCAGACGACCTCGCCGCCCACGGGTCCCGTAGGACGGATTTCGACGATATGCGCCGCCCGTAAGGAAGGGCAAGCAAACGAGTCGGGGTTGGCGCCGAGCCCGATGGCCTCCTCGCGTGGAATGATGACGGTGGACAGGCTGAGTATGTTCCCATTCGGCATTTTGAGAAGGTCGTGATGCTGGGGATAACGATAATTCCAGACGGCGTTCCCGTCAGCGTCAAATATCCTGTTGCCGTTTGTCAGCAAGTTCCCGTCATCGAGCAGTTTCACCAGAATAGGGTCATGCCTCAATGTCCACGTGTGAACGACTCGCCCCCGGTTGTCGATCAAGTAGACAAAGCTTGAAAAGTTTGGAGTGAAGAGGGTGTAGCCCTCGAACGCCCCCGGTTCGTTGACAAGCAGCCCCGTTGCCCGAGGGGTTGGCTCTGGCGCAGCAGTGGGAGTGGGCGTCGGCGCAGGCGACGGAGCTCCGCCTGCGCAGGCGGCGAGTAGCGCAAGCAGGAGCGCCGATGCGATTCCGCTCCAAACACGCATCAGAATACGAAATTCGCAACGGGGGGTAATGGAGCATACAGTCATTTCACGGTGACCTATGACGCATTTCGTAATTCGCAGGCGCTGCGGCCCGCCTGCGGCGCAGGATATTGTAGCACGGCGTTCAGCGCGGGGAGGAGTCAGGGTACGAGATTCCCGCCTGCGCGGGAATGACGGGGACAGGGGGCGGGATTCCCGCCTGCGCGGGAACGACGACGGGGCAAGGGGCGAGGCTCCCGCCTACGCGGGAACGACGACGGGGCAAGGGGCGAGGCTCCCGCCTACGCGGGAACGACGGGCAAGGGGGGCGAGATTCCCGCCTACGCGGGAATGACGTGGCAAATGGGATGCGCCGCTCACTCCAAGCGGACGTTCTTGGCGTAGTCGTAGTCGGGCGAGACGTCGCTTGCGAAGTCCCAGACGACGCGGCCGCGGCGCCAGCCGCCGCCGAATACGGCCTCGAAGAAGGCGAGGATCTCGCCCCACGCGGCGGCGGTCGAATCGGGGCGGTAGCGGCCCGGCATCGTATCGTTGAACCAGCCGTGCGGCGCGTCCGGGTAGACGCGGATGCGGTAACTCTTGCCCGTTCGCTCGAAGGCGTCGCGGAACGCCCGGATGCTTTCGACGGAGATGATGTGGTCGGCCTCGCCGAACAGTCCGAGCACGGGGCAGTTGAGCGCGGCGATCAGTTCGCTCGCGGGCGCGGGCTGCTCCGGCGTTGGCCGCCAATTCGGGCCGTCCACGCCGCCGTAGAGCGCGACGACCGCCGCCGCGTCGTTGCGTTGCGCCGCGTACAGCATCGGCTGCCGCCCCGTCTGGCAGACGCCGATGATGCCGATGGCGTCGTCCCGAACGCAGTCGAGGCCGCGCAGGAAGGCGATGGCCTCGTCGAAATCGGCGACCGCCTCGTCGTCGCGTATCTCCACGCGCGCCTCGCCCCGGGCGAGGGCTTCGCGGTCGCCGTCAAAGCGATGGAAGAGGTCGGGGCAGACGCCGACGTAGCCCGCATCGGCGAGGCGCTCCGCCATATCCTTCGGATGCTGGACGACGCCGTAGCGCTCGTGCAGCCACATCACGGCGGGGCGCGGGCCGTCCGCCTCGGGCCGCGCGATCCAGACGCTCATCCCGCTCGCCATCCGATGCTCTTCCAACATTGCGTTTCTCCTCGCCGGCGACTTCGCATAGTCTACCCGCATGCGCCCGCCTACGCGGGCGGCGCTTCCGGTAGGCGGGAATCTCGCCCCCGTCGCGCCCCGGCGGGGAGCCGCTTATGCGCGGGCGGCGCTTCCGGTAGGTTCCCGCTTTCGCGGGAATGACGTGGCGCGTGGGGTGATCTGGAGACGATGCGCTGCGCGCTCCGTCACGGGGGCGAGATTCCCGCCTACGCGGGAATGACGGGACATAGGGCCGCCGACGCTTGCGCGGGGCGGCGAATGCGAGTCGGCGGACGGCGGATCAGGATCGGCGTCTGCGGACTCGGCGGATTCCGAAACGTCTTGACATGCAGGGGCGCAGTTGGTGTAAAGTGATGGAAATCACAACCGCGAAACGCTTATTGAGGTTTCCGTGCGCGTCCTTCGCCGTATGAGTCCGACCACCGCATTCGCAGCCCTCTGCATCATCGCCGTCTTCTCCCTCGCATCCGCGTGCGGAGGGGCCGCCGCCGCTCCCGCCACGCCGGAGTGCTATCTGGCGCAGGAGGGGCAAGTCGTCGGGGCGTTCGGGGCGGATTGCCTGCCGCCGGAGGGGGTGGAGGTGGAGCCGACGCCTACGTTCACGCCGATTCCCACCGGCGGCGGGGCGACGGACGGTCGGGGGCTGATCATTACCTACGGATGCGCGACGTGCCACACGCTGGAGTCGGTTCCGCAGGCGCAGGGCAAGGACGGGCCGGAACTCACCGGCGTCGGCTCGATGGGCGCGGACTTCATCCGGCAGTCCATCGTTGACCCGTCCGCCGTCCTCACGGAAGGCTACCCCGACGGTCTGATGCCGCAGGATTTCGCCGATCAGATGACGGCGGAGGAAATCGACACTATCGTCGAATTCTTGGCGTCGCAGTAGGGGAGGCGCAGCCTCCTCGTCCGGCGCTTGCGCGCCTCTGGATTCCCGCCTACGCGGGAATGACGCGACAGGGGGCGCTTGCGCGCCGACTGGATTCCCGCCTACACGGGAATGACGAATGAGGGGGCGGGGATGACGGGGCAAGGGGCGAGGTTCCCGCCTACGCGGGAACGACGGGGCGCTACGCGCTCTGTGTGGCGCTTGCACGCCGACTGGATTCCCGCCTACGCGGGAATGACGGCGCAAGGGGCGCTGCGCGCCGACTGGATTCCGCATGCGCGGGAATGACACAAGGGGCGGGACGACGGGGCAGGGGGGCGCTTGCGCGCCGACTGGATTCCCGCCTACGCGGGAATGACGATAGGGGGCGGGAATGACGATGGGGGTGAGGGGAAGGGAGGGGGCGAGGGAGGGCTGAAATTCGCGTGTTGACCTCGTTGCAATTGGCCGCCTATACTTGGGGCGGCTTTGCGGCGCGGCGCGCTTCGGAGTCAATACACCTACGCGAACAGGGGTTGAATATGCACTTGCGCTGCCTCCAAGAGAATCTCAGCCGAGGGCTCGGCATCGTCCAGCCTGCGGTGGCCACGCGGACGACGCTTCCGATTACGCAGCACGTTCTGCTGTCGACGGACGAGGGCCGCCTGAAGTTGTCGGCGACGAACCTCGAGGTCGCCATCAGCACGTGGGTCGGCGGCGACGTGATAGACGAAGGCGCGGTCACCATTCCGGCGCGGCTTCTGACCGAGTTCGTGAACTCGCTCGACCGGCAGACGATCGAGGTTTGGCCGCTGGAGCAGGGGCACGGCATCAGGGTCAAAGGCGACCGGACGGAGACGAACATCAAGGGCGCGGACGCCGACGAGTTTCCGCCGATTCCCAAGATAGACGAGGGGATCGCGACGCGGATGTCGGGCAAGGCGCTGCGCGAGGCGATTCACCAGGTCGTGCTCGCGGCGGCGGTCGAAGATTCGCGTCCGGTGCTGACGGGCGTGAACGTCGAGTTGGAAGGGGACAAGGTCACGCTCGCGGCGGCGGACGGCTTCCGTTTGGCCGTGCGGCACGCGGAACTGCTCGAGCCGGTGGCGGAGAAGACGTCGGTGATCGTTCCGTCGCGCACGCTGTCGGACATTGAGCGCTTGCTGGACGGGGACGACCCGGTGGACATTGTGGTGACGCCCGCGAAGAGCCAGGCGATGTTCCGGTTCAGGAACATCGAGGTTGTTTCGCAGTTGGTTCAGGGGACGTTCCCGAACTACGCGCAGTTGATTCCGCAGGAGCACACGACGCGGGCGATCATTCCTCTGGGCCCGCTGCAGCGGGCGACGCGCACGGCGTCCATCTTCGCCAAGGACGGCTCCGGCATCATTCGCCTGCAGATGACGCCCGACGCGCCTCCGGGGCGGCTGACGATTTCGGCGCGCGCCGAGGAGGTCGGGGACAGCACGGGCGACATGGAGGCGGAGATCGAGGGATCCGAGGGCAAGATCGCGTTCAGCAGCCGCTATCTCAACGACGTGCTGGGCGTCGTGGGCAAGGAGAAGGTCGCGCTGGAGATGACGACCTCGTCGAGCCCGGGGGTGATCCGTCCGGTGGATGACAACAACGAGTACGTGCACGTGGTTATGCCGATGTTCGTGCAGTGGTAGGAAGCGAACCGAACGGAAAACGGGGGCAAGCCCCGGCGATGGGGGAGAACGCGACGATGGCAAGGATGATTCGCGCAGGATTCGCGGCGGCGATGGCGGCGTTCGCGCTGCTGGCGCTGGCGGGATGCGGGAGCGGCGACGATGCGACGGCGACGCCTCCTCCGCCGGAGCCCTCGGCGGACACGGTGAAGATCGGCTTGCTGGCGGATTTCACGAGCGACTTGGCGGAGTTCGGCCCTCCGAATCGGGACGCGGCGGAACTGGCGATGCAGCACGTCAACGACGCGGGCGGAGTTCTCGGCGGGCGGCGGCTCGAGATCATCTCGGCGGATGACGGCACGAGCGAAATCATCGCGGTGGACTCCGCCCGCAAATTGGTCAACGTGGACGGCGTGTCCGCGATCATTGGGCCGCTGGCGAGCGGGCCGACGCTGGCGGTCGCCAACGCGGTGACCGTGCCGAACGGCATTCCGCAGGTCTCCTCCACCGCCTCTTCTCCGGCGATAACCTTGCTGGACGACAACGACTTCGTTTTCCGCACCAACCCGTCGGACGCTTTTCAGGGCGTGATACTGGCCGGGCTCGCGTACAAACTGGGCTACCGCAGCGCAGGCGTGCTGTACATCAACAACGCCTACGGGCAGGGGCTGGCGGACCAGTTCGCCGAATCGTTCGAGGCGCTGGGAGGGACGGCGACGACGGTTTCGCACGAGGACGGGCAGCCGACCTACGCTTCGGAACTCGCGCAGGCGACCGACGGAAACCCCGACGCGCTGGTCGCGGTGAGTTATCCGGTGAACGGCGCGCTGTACGTCCGCGAGGCGATTGAGGGCGGCTACGCCGACACGTTCCTTTTCGTGGACGCGACCAAGTCCGACGATTTGATCAGCGCGGTGGGCGCCGAGAATTTGGAAGGGACGTGGGGCACTGCGCCGGAGGGGATCGAGAGCGCGGCGTCCGCGACGTTCGCCCGTGAGTACACGGCGGCTTACGGGCGCGCGCCGGGCCTGTTCAACGCGCAATCCTACGACGCGGGGGCGATTCTCGCGCTTGCGGTCGTGGCGGCCGGGTCCGACGGACCGGGGGCGATCCGCGACGCGCTGCGCGCCGTCGCCAATCCTCCGGGGACGGAGATCGGCCCCGGGGCGTCGGAATTGCGGCGCGGCATCGAACTGCTTCGCGGCGGCGGGGAGATCAACTACCAGGGCGCGTCCGGCCCGGTGGACTTGGACGCGAACGGCGACGTGTCCGGCGCGATGGGCGTATGGCGCATCTTGGACGGCGAAACCGTCACCGACCAAGTGGTTCTGAACGCCGACGAGATCGACGTGCCCGCGCAAGACCCGGTGAAGATCGGCTCGCTGATGGACTTCACCGGAGACCTCGCGGAGTACGGGACGCCGATGCACGACGCGGTCGTGCTCGCGGCTCAGCACTTGAACGAGGCGGGCGGCGTGCTTGGAGGGCGTCAGATCGAGGTTGTCGAGGCCGACGGCGGGACGAGCGAGGTCATCTCAGTTGACGCGGCGCGGAAACTGGTGAACGTCGACAGGGTGGTCGGCGTCGTAGGCCCGCTGGGAAGCGGGGCGACGCCTGCGGTGGCGAACGCGGTGACTGTGCCGAACGGCGTTCCGGAGATCACGCCGTCGGCGACGTCGCCGTCGCTGACGCTGCTGGAGGACGACGATTTCCTCTTCCGCACCACGGTTTCCGACGCCTTCCAGGGCAAGGTGCTGGCGAACCTCGCATGGGAAGTGGGCTACCGCAACGCGGGCGTTCTGTACATCAACAACCCCTACGGGCAAGGGCTCGCCGATCAGTTCGCGGAGACGTTCGCCGAGCTTGGCGGGGAGGTTACGACCGTCGCCCACGAATCCGGGCAGCCCTCCTACGCTTCTGAAATCGCGGACGCGACGTTCACGGAGCCCGACGTGCTCGTGGCGATGAGTTACCCCGTGAGCGCGGCCGTGTACGTGCGGGAAGCGATCGAGAGCGGCCAGGCCGATACGTTCCTGTTCGTGGACGGCACGAAGTCGGAGGAAATGATCGAAGTCGTGGGGGCGGCGGCGCTGGAAGGAACCTACGGCACCGCGCCCGGCCCCGTGGAGGGAGAGGCGTCGCTGCGGTTCGACTCGGAATACGCGGCGGCGTTCGGAGAGCATCTGCCCGTCTATCTGCGCGAGTCCTACGATGCGACGGCGCTGTTCGGCTTGGCGATAGAGGCTGCGGGCTCCGACGACCGCGAGGCGGTTCGGGACGCGCTGCGCCGCGTGGCGGGCCCGCCGGGGGTCGAGATCGGCCCCGGGGTGGACGAATTGCGGCGCGGTCTGCAACTCCTCCGCAACGGGCAAGAGATCAACTACGAGGGCGCCTCGGGCCCGGTGGACTTCGACGAGAACGGCGACGTCGCGGGCGCGATGGAGATATGGCGCATCGTCAACGGCGAGATTGTCGTGGAGCGCGTGGTGTCGGAGTAGGGGGGGCGGCGATTCCCGCCTTCGCGGGAATGACGCCCTCAGTAGGTTCCCGCTTTCGCGGGAATGACGATGCCCCAATAGGTTCCCGCTTTCGCGGGAATGACGGGACAGGGGGCGGGGTTCTCGCCTACGCGGGAATGACGTGGCGGGTGGGGTGACTGGGAGACCGGTGCGCTACGCGCTCCGTCCGGCGCTTGCGCGCCACTGGATTCCCGCCTTCGCGGGAATGACGGGGCAAGGGGGCGGGAATGACGGAGGCAGTAGGTTCCTGCCCCTAGCCCTGCAATTCCTCGATCAAGTCTTCCACCGACCCGAAGGTTTTCGACGCGCCGCTTTTCGCTTGCTCGTCCGCCCGGCGTTCTCTTCCCTGCCATTCGGGCGTCCAGTAGTAGGACTGCGACCACGCGAGGAGGGTGTCGTGAATGGCGTTCACTTTCTCCTCGATCCGGTCCAGTTGCGGCGACTGGTCGGCGGGAGTTTCGGGAGCGAGTTTGGGCGCGCGTGCGGTTGTCATAGGGAAAGCCTAGAAGATTCCCAAACGAAACGCAACGCCGAGAGGCGCCACTAAACCGCCTCCGATGTGCATCCCCGTCCGGGGGCGGGTTCCTGCATGCGGTGGGAATGATGTGGCGCGTGGGGCGCTTGGAGACGAGGCGCTGCGCGTATCGTCCGGCGCTTGCGCGCCACTGGATTCCCGCCTGCGCGGGAATGACGGGCAGGGGGGCAAGGTTCGCGCGGGAATGACGGTGGGGGAGTAACGCGGAGATGCGGCAGGGTAGGGCAAGGGCGAAGAGAGGCTGGCTTTACGCAAAACAGGCGGCGAGCCTCGATGTTCCCGCCTACGCAATCAGGGCGTGGCGCGTGGGGCGCTTTGGAGACGAGGCGCTACGCTCCTCGTCCGGCGCTGGGGCGCCTCTGGATTCCCGCCTACGCGGGAATGACGATGGGATGGGAGGGGAACGACGATGCGCTACGCGCTCCCGGTGGGGGAGAGGTTAGGGCGAGGGTCGGGGTCGGGGGGGGGGGGGGCCTCGCCCAGCGTTCGCGGAGGCGGGAGAGCCAGGGGGTTACGCCGTCGGGAGCGTAGAGCAGGACGAGCGTCATCAGAACGCCGATGGCGAAGAAGCGCACGTTCGGAAGCCCAAGCGCGTCGAGGACGCCGGCGAGGGGGTCGCCGATGAAGGCGGGCAGAGCGTCGAGGATGTTGGGGAGGAATTGGGAGCCGCTCCAGATGCCCCAGACGACGAGCGCGCCGACGATGGGGCCGTAGAGCCGTCCGCTGCCGCCCGTGATGAGCATCGCCCAAATGATGAAGGTGCCGAGGAGCGGCGTGAAGGTTTGCGGCGAGATGGCGCGGATGTTGAAGGCGAAGAGCGCGCCGCCGATGGACATAATGACCGCCCCCAGCGTGAACGCTTGCAGTTTGAAGCGGAAGACGTGCTTGCCGCTCGCCTCGGCGGTCGCCTCGTCCTCGCGGATGGCTTGCAGCGCGCGCCCCCAGGGAGAGCGCAGCAGGACTCGAACGAGGCAGAACAAGGCTGCGAAGATCACGATGACGATGCCCAGATAGACGCGGTCGTAGTTATGCGGCTCGACGAGCCCCTCGAAGACGGGGGGGATGGTGTAGACGCCGCGGCTGCCGTTGGTGAGCCAGCGTTCGTTGAGGAAGACGAGGCGCACGCTCTCCGCGATGCCCAGCGTTGCGATGGCGAGGTAGTCGTCGCGCAGGCGGATCGTGATCGCGCCGACGGCGAGCGCGACGGCGCCTCCCGCGGCGGCGGCGGCGGCCAGCGCGATGAGGAACCACAGGTCGAGCGCGCCGATGACGGGAATGGACTCCATTCTGCGGGCGAGGTCGCCGGAGAAGAGGTAGTCCTCGCCCTGGGCGGAGAGGGGCGGGCGGATCGTGAGGAGGGCGGCGGCGTAGGCGCCCAGCGCGAAGAACCCGGCGACGCCGATGTTGAAGAGCCCCGTGTAGCCCCACTGGACGTTGAGGCCCAAGGCGAACACGGCGTAGACGCCGACGAGAACGGCGAAACTCGTGAGGAACTCGGCCATGTCAGTCCCTGCTTCCGAAGAGGCCGCGCGGCCTGAAGAGCAGCACGACGACCATCACGCCGAAGGCGACGGCGGGCTTGTACGTGGGCGGGACGAACGCGGTGGAGGCTTCCATCGAGACGCCGATGAGGAGCGCGCCGGCGAACGCGCCGTAAGGGTTGCCGATGCCCCCGACGATGACGGCGGCGAAGAGCGGAACGAGCATCTGAAAGCCGAGCGAAGGCTTGATCTGGGAGGTGGCGTTGAACACGACGAGGAGCGTTCCCGCCGCGCCCGCGAGCGCTCCGGCGATTCCCCACGTCCAAATCAGCACGCGGTTGGTGTCTATGCCGCTCGCGCGGGCGAGGTCGGGGTTGTCGGAAGTGGCGCGCATCGCCTTGCCGTGCTTGGTTCGCGTGAGGAGGAGGTGCAGGGCGACGGCGAGCAGGAGAGCCGCGCCGCCGACGAACAGGTGATTCGGGGCGATGTGGACGTCGCCGGGGAAGGAGTAGTGCGCGCGGGACTCGTTGGGGAAGTAGCGCACCTGCGTGTCCCAGACCATCTGAACGAAGCCGCGAATGGCGATGGCGACGCCGAGCGAGGCTATCGCCATCGTCACGATGCTGGCGCGGCGGCGGCGGAGCCTGCGGAACACGAGCAGTTCCATCCCGACGGCGAGAACGGCGGCGGCGGCCATGCTGACGGGAATGGCGATGAGCAGCGGGAAGCCGAAGGTGAAGGGCCCGAGCCCGGCGCTTTCGGGCAGAACGCTCGTGAGGAGAAAGAAGGCTGCGTAGGCGCCGAGCGTCATCATATCGCCCTGAGCGATGTTGGCGAAGCGGAGCAGCCCGTAGATGAGCGTGATGCCGATGGCGCCGAGCGCGAGGACGCTGCCGTGGAAGAGGCCGTTGATGGAGAGGTTGACGTTGGCGGCGGCGAACGCGAGGAACGCGAGCGCGAGCGCAACCTGCGCCGCCCACGCCGCTCGGGCGAGCGTCTGACTCTCGATGCGGAGTTTCGACGTCAGTTGCATAAGGCTCTCGCTCGTTCCTGCGGGCGGCGGCGCTGCGCTCTCTCCCGCAAAGCGGAGCGGAGCGGCGCGGCCGCGTTAGGGCGCTGCGGGAAGGCGAAGAGGAGTCCCGCTAGCGTCGGCGGGGACTTTCAAGGTATTCCACGCGGTTGTTCCACTCATCCTCCAAACTCGCGCCGAACAAGAGTCCCAGCGCGTCTATGAGGCCGCCCGTCTAGCGCGCCTGCTTCCTCTTCCGTTGGGGCTCGGCGCGAGCGAAGACGCGGTCAAGAAAGCCGGGATCAGGGTTGTTCGCTTGCATCTCGGCGACCGCGCGCTCTTCTTCTTCCTCGGCCTGGCGGCAGAACTCGTCCATCTCCTCGCGGTTGCGGAGGTAGTAGGCGATGACGGCGTAGGCGTCGGCGAGTTCGATGGTGGGGAAATGCCGGACGATCTCTTCGGGACGTTCGCCTTGCTTATAGCATCGCAGGACGTAGTGGAGGTGAACGCGGGTAGGGGCGACGCGGGGCACGCCGCGCTCGTCCCACGCGATGGGGGTTTGGAGCGGGGCGCGCGCTTGACGAGATCGGCGGTTGTCATCGGGCGTTCCTCCTTACGAGCATTGTAGCAGGCGGCCTGCGGCGCTGCGCGTTTACGACGATTGCGAGCCGCGCGTCCCCTGGCGCGGCGCCCCGCTCCCCCAAGAGCGCCCCCCGTTGTAATCGGCGCGCCGTTGGTGTAATTTGCGCCCATCCTGTCGCGCGAGGTGAACCCTATGGTTATGCAAGGCACCGATATGAAGGTCGCGGAGGCGCCCACGGGAGGGTTGGAGGACTTCCGCATCCCCGACGCCTACGAGGACTGGCTGGAGAAGGAGAAGGTCCTCGTCCACAAGTCCTACTACGTCCCGAATATGCACGACATCGAGGTCGGCCCCTGGGAGCGCAAGGGCGGCCAGGGCGCGGTCGTGCACATTGACAACGCCCACATGCCCAACGACCTCCACGTCGTGGACATCGCCCCCGGCGGACGCTCCGAGCCCGAGCGGCACATGTACGAGATCAACTTCTACGTCGTCTCCGGCAGGGGCGCGACGACCGTCTGGCAGGACGAGGGCAGCAAGCAAACCTTCGAGTGGAAGGGCGGCAGCCTCTTCACCATCCCCCTCAACGCCTGGTACCAGCACTTCAACGGCTCCGGCGAGGAGAAGGCGCGCTACATCGCCACCACCAACGCCCCCCCGATGATGCGCCTCTTCCGCGACGAGGGCTTCATCTTCAACAACGACTTCCAGTTCAAGTCCCGCTACACGGACGACGAGTCGTACTTCAGCGGCAACGGCACGCTCTACAACAAGCGCATCTGGGAGACGAACTTCATCCCCAACGCGCCCGATATGGCCCTCTACGGCTGGAAAGAGCGCGGCGCCGGCGGCATCAACGCGATGCTCCAAATGGGCCAGAACGACATGGGCAACCACATCTCCGAGTTCCCCATCGGCACCTACAAGAAGGCCCACCGGCACGGCCCAGGCGCCCACCTCGTCCTCCTCAGCGGCGACGCGGGCTTCTCCCTCCTCTGGACCAAGCCCGACCGCTCCGATATGGTCAAGTGCGATTGGCAGGTCGGCTCCATCGTGATCATCCCGGGCGACGGCGTCTACCACCAGCACTTCAACTCCGGCACGACGCGCGCCCGCTATATGGCCTTGCGCGGCGGCAACGGCGGCTTCATCGCCCCCAACCAGAGGGCCACCGCCGACGTCAGCCTCAAGGATGGCGGCATCCAGGTCGAGTACGAGGACGAAGACCGCGAAATCCACGAGATCTTCGAGGCCGAACTCGCCAAGAGCGGCGCCCAGTGCAATATGAAAGCCTTCATTTCCTACTGCACCGGCGTCGCGGGCGTAACCGACGCGCGCCAGACCTAGGCGCGCCGGCCGCCTGACCCAATGTCCGCGAACGGGGCGGGCGCTCAATGCGCCCGCCCCTTCGTTGTCGGAACGCCGCCCACCCTTGTTTGTCGGAATGGCGCGCCGTACGGCCTCGGCTTCACGCCCAGCGCGCAAACCTCTCCTCCGCCGCGAACGTCCACACACGCCCGCAGCAGCGTGTCCGCGTCCGCGAGGTCGGCCTTCGTTGGAACGTAGCGGTAGGTGTAACTTTCCGTCTCCGCCGATTGCCTGTGCGGGCTAGGCGGAACGTCCACCCACGACGCGCCCCCGTCGCCGGAGCGTTGCCACCGCCACGGGGCGAAGTACGCCTCGCCGTTTCCGCCGCGCTTCAAGTCGCGCTGACTTGTACCTCCGGCCAAACAAGCACTGAGGTAGTCGGGCCGCGCCGCCATGACCGTCTCTTGCGAGACGCGAAGAGACACGGCGTAAGCGGGAATTCCCCATCTCTTATTCACTCTCATTTGCGTGCTATACCCGCCGTCCTCTAGGATCTCAATGTCGGTGACTCCCGCCACAAAATCGGAGAGACGCCCTCCTTGCGGCCTGACGCCAAAGTCGCAAGGATATTGACCCGGAGCGTTCCCAAGCCGCATAGCGTATAGGCGCTCTTCCTCGGTGAAAGCATTGACGCCGTCGTTTGCTATGAGCCATCCGGCGACAATGGCCGCCAACGCGGCTCCCACGGAGACGGCGGCGGCTGTCCGCGCCCGGCCTCTAATCCGGCTGAAGAGCATAACGGCGGTTGCGGGCGCGGCGAGGAACGCGGCTATTCGAAGGCCGTCCATTAAGTCGAGTTCAGGCGTAGGCGAGATCAAATCTTCCAAATCAAACGACTCTGTCAAGGCGCCCAGAACAACAATGGCGATGACGGCGAACCAAGCGATGAGCATCCGTTTGGAAGCCTGCAACGCATAAAGCCCGATTCCCAGCAGCGCCAGCGCGGCGTGCGCGGACTGCCATGCCCACAAAGGCGCGATACGAAGGGCGGAACTCACTGCCCCGGAAAGGCCGCCAACCGACGGATCCACATCGAACTGTAGGAGAATCGCCGTCTGCGCGGCCACCGCCAGCAGGTAAGGCCCCGCGCCGCAGCATCCGCAAGCGCCGGAGTATGGGCCGTCTGCGTCGTTGGCCCATTGCGTCGCCCCTGCAGACTCGCTCGGCGGATTCCACGCCCGCCGAAGCGCAGCGGACCTGTCCCGCAGAGCGTTATGCGCGCGCCGAACCACCGCCTACGGCCTCTTGACGCTCCGCAAGGATGGCGGGGCGCGTCTCACGGCGCTTGCGCGACTGCCTGCTCCACCCGCTCAGCGAGCCATGCGCTGAGCGTCTTGCCTTCGGACTTGGCGGCCGCGGCCGCCGCCCGATGCACTCGGGGCGGAACCTTCAGCGGTATCTTCCCCGAAAAAGGCTTGTCCGGCTCCCGTCCGCGTTCCGCGCACGCGGCGAGGTAGTCGTCAATGGAGAACGCGAACTCCGTTCGCAGTTGCTCCACGGAGCATCCCTCGAAAGTAATGACGTCGCGCGTGTCCGTCACTTCGCCGTGGAAGACGCCCGCCGAGTGATCGAAAGACACTATCGCCTTGTAGCCCTTGTACTCCATCATGGGTCGCACAGAGCGATGATACCATGACGCGCCCCCGTCGCCGGAGCGTTGCCACGGCCATCGCCTTAGTCCAAGGGCAGTTGCCCCTGCGCCTGCACGGGCCGGATATTGCTCACGCCGACCCCGATGAGCCGGATGCTCTCGCCCTCGCGCCAGTTGGCGTCGAGAAGGCGGAGCGCGTCGGCCAGCACCGCGTCGCAGTGGGCGGTTGCGTTGCTCCGGCTGACCGACCGGGTGAGCGTCGTGAAATCGGCGCGGCGGAGTTTGAGCGTCACGGTGCGCCCGACGAGGCCGCGCCGCTCCAGCGACTTGGCGACGCTCTCCGCCATACGGGCGAGTTCGTCCGCGAGCGGCTGCCGGTCGCTCACGTCTTCGGGAAACGTCTCCTCCGCGCTGACGGACTTGGGGTCGCGCTCCTCGCGCACCGGGGAAGAATCCTCGCCCTGAGCGCGGCGTTGGAGGGCGGCGCCCCACGGCCCCAGCGCGGCGACGAGCGCCTCGACGGGCGCGGCGGCGACCTGTCCAAGCGCGCGGAAGCCGCTCGCCCGCAGCCGTTCGGCGGAGCGCGGCCCAACGCCCGGGAGCGATTGAACGTCCAGGTCGGCGAGGAAGGCGGCCTCGCCTCCGGGCTCCACGGCGACGAATCCGCCTGGCTTGCCGGTTTCGCAGGCGACTTTCGCCACCATCTTGTTGCTCGCCAGCCCGACGGAGCAGGGGAGGCCGAGGTCGAGGCGGACGCGCGCCTGCATCCGCCTGGCGAGCGCCTCGGCTTCGCTCATCCCGCTCGAGACGGGGGTGAGGTCAACGTAGGCTTCGTCTATGGACATCTGCTGAACCGCGCCCGACTCGCCGCGAAGAACGTCCATCACGCGGCCGGAGTAGTCGCGGTAGAGGTGAAAGCGCGGGCGGAGCACGACGGCCTGAGGGCAGAGGCGAACGGCGCGGGACATCGGCATCGCCGAGCGGCAGCCGAACTTGCGCGCCTCGTAGGAAGCGGCGGCGACAACCCCGCGGGACTGCGGGCTGCCGCCGATGAGGAGCGGCTTGCCGGCGAGGGACGGCTGCTCCAGCGCCTCGACGGAAGCGTAGAAGGCGTCCAAGTCCACGAGCGCGATGCGGCGTCCGCCGTCCATAGGAATATGGTAGCGCGAGGAGACGCTTTTGCGGATTTCCCGCGCTGCGCCTTGCTATACTCGCGCTATGACAGCCCCCGCCGCCAAGCGCGTCCATAACGTCGTCGTCATCGAGGGCGACGGCATTGGGCCGGAACTCACCGCCGCCGCGATGACGGTTCTGGAAGCGGTGGAGCAGGCGGACGGCGGCTTTCATCTGAACTTGGATTTCCGGCGCGGCGGCGCGGCGCTTCACCAAGAGACGGGCGAGAATCTCTCCGCCGAGTCTTTCGCGGCGATCAAGGCGGCGGACGCGGCGATGAAAGGGCCGGTCGGCCTGCCGGAGGCGCGGCTGCCGGACGGCACGGAGGCGGGCGTGCTCGGCGGCGTCCTCCGCTCGGGGCTGGACGCCTACGCGAACGTGCGCCCCATCCGCCTGCTCCCTTGCGTTCCCGCGCCGATTCGGGCGGAGCCGGGCGAAGTGGACTACGTGATCATTCGGGAGAACACGGAAGGGCTGTATCTGTCGCGGGGCAAGGGCGTTCGGACGGAAACGGCGGCGGCGGACACGATGATGATCACGCGGAAGGGCACGGAGCGCGCCGCGCGGCGGGCGTTCGAGGCGGCGCGAGCGCGCAACGGCGCTCCGGCGGACGGCGTCCGCAGAGTGACGTGCGTAGACAAGGCGAACGTGCTGCCCTCGCTGGCCTTCTTCCGCCGCGTGTTCGACGAAGTGGCCGAGGAATACCCCGACGTCCGCGCCGAGCATCTGTACGCGGACGCGGCGGCGCAGGCGCTCGTCGCGCGCCCTCAGCAATTCGACGTCCTGGTGATGGAGAACTTCATCGGCGACGTGCTGAGCGACCTCGGAGGCGGAACGGTGGGCGGCGTCGGCTTCTGCCCGTCCGGCAACATTGGCGACGCGCACGCCTATTTCGAGCCGATTCACGGCTCCGCGCCCGACATCGCAGGGCAAGACAAAGCGAATCCCGTCTCCCAAATCCTCACGCTGGCGATGATGCTGGACCACCTCGGCGAGCAGGCGGCGGCGGAGCGGACCCGGCGCGCCGTGGAGGAAGCCCTGCTGAGCGGCGCGCTCGTCATCGGCGAGCGCGGGCAGCCGTCCGGCGGAACGCGCGCGGCGGGCGAGGCGGTCGCCCAGGCCGCGAGGCCGCCGCATGGCTGAGGCGGGCGCGGCTCCCCAAACCGGCGCGGACGCCGGCCGGACATACGCGGACTCCGGCGTGGACACGGACGCCGCCGCTCGCGGGCTCGCGGGGCTGCTGCGCTGGGTCGGCGAGACCGCCGATTTCGCCGACGCCGCAGGGCGTTCCGTTGCGCCGAACGGATTCTTCACCGCCGTCCTCCCGCTCCCCGGCGGCCTCTCCGTCGCCATCTCGACCGACGGCGTCGGCTCCAAGAGCGTTCTCGCGCAGATCACAGGAGACTACGAATCCATCGGCTGGGACGCGGTTGCGGTGAACGTGAACGACGTCGTCTGCGCGGGAGCGCGCCCTATCGCGCTCGTGGACTACGTCGCGCTGCAATATCCCCGCGAGGATATGCTCGCCGCGCTGGGGAAGGGGATGCGCGACGCCTGCGAGCGCGCCCGCGCCGCCATCGTCGGCGGCGAACTTTCGCAGCATCCGGACACGCTCACGGGCCCGCGCGAGGGCTACGCATTCGACATCGCGGCGACCTGCATCGGCCTGCTGGAAGGCGGCGCGGCGCCCATCACCGGCGCGGCGATCCGCCCGGGCGACGCGGTGATCGGCGTCGCCAGCGACGGGATTCACGCCAACGGCCTCACGCTCGCGCGGCGGGCGCTGCTCGGCGGCGGCGGCCCTGCGGAAGCGGCGGCGCGCTTCCTGCCGGAATGCGGACGCTCCGTCGGCGAGGAGTTGCTGCGCCGCTCGCATATCTACGTCCCCGAGGTTCTGGCGATGCTGGAGGCGGGCGTTCCGATTCACGGGCTGGCGCATATCTCCGGCGACGGCCTGCTGAATCTGCTGCGGCTGGACGCGGATGCGGCGTACCGGCTGGACGCGCTGCCCTCGCCTCCGCCGGTGTTCGAGATCATCCGGCGCGAGGGGAACGTCTCCTTGCCGGAGATGCATCGCGTGTTCAATATGGGCGTCGGATTCTGCGTCGTCACGCCGAAAGCGTCGGCGGGCGCCGCGCTCGACGCGATCGCGTCGGCGGGCGGCGAGGCGCAAGTCATCGGGGCGGTGGAGGAAGGCAAGCGGCGCGTGCTGCTCACGGCGGAGGGGCTGGTCGGAGAGAACGGCGCGTTCGCCCGCTAGGGGGCGGAGCGCAAGCGCCAATTCCCCTCATCGTCATTCCCGCGTCGTCTACTCCTACCGCGCGGCCGCGCGCTGGACCGGGAACTGGAACTGGTATGGGAGAGTCTGCGCCTAGAGGGGACGAACTACTGCAAAGCGGAGACGATCAGGGAGAACATCGTTGACTTTCAGATCAAGAGCAAGAAAGAGAATATCGCGGGGCTGGAACTTGCGGATCTGGTCGTGTCGCCTATCGGTCGACATGTTATCGGCAAGCCTGACAGAGACGACTGGCGCAGCATCGAGCCGAAGATTCTTCGCGGACGCGACGGAGAGGCGGAAGGGTACGGCCTCGCCGTGCTGCCCTAGAACAACGCGGGCTGGCCCCCGCTACGCAGTGACCAGCCCATTCGCAGCCGACCCCCGCTACGCAGTGACCGACCCATCGCGGTCAGCCCCCGCTACGCAGTGACCAACCACGCTCATTATTACCTACACGATCAGCGTTGTCAACAGGTTACGCCTCTCGCGTCCGCTTCCTGCCCGTTGCACGGGCGGCGGCCGCCAACAGCGTCCCCAGAAACCCCGTAGGCGGCGAGGCCGCGCTGCTCGTGGGGTGACGCCGCCTACGCGGCGCCCTCCCCCCTGTCCCGTCATTCCCGCGCAGGCGGGCGGCCTAGAACTCCTCGTCGAAGGCGACGGAGCCGCCGACCGCGACCTGGTAGGAGGAGACGCGCCGCTCGAAGAAGTTGGAGAGTTCTTGCACGTCCTGCAGTTCCATAAAGGTCAGCGGGTTGCGGGAGCCGTAGAAGGTGGGCATCCCCAGGTTGGCGAGGCGCTGGTCGGCGACGTACTCGAGGTACTGCCGCACCTCGTCGACCGTGAGCCCGGCGACGCCCCCCTGCAGCAAGTCCTCGGCGAACTGCGTTTCGCAGTCCACCGCCTCCTGAACCATCCGCAGAACGTCGGCCTCCAATTGGGCGTCGAAGAGGCTCGGGTATTCCTCGCGCGCCTGCCGGACGACCTCCAGGGCGAACGTCATATGCGCGGACTCGTCGCGGAAGACCCAGTTGGTGCCGGTGGCGAGGCCGTTCAGCAGGCCCTTGGAGCGCATAAAGTAGACGTAGGCGAACGCCGCGTAGAAGAACAGCCCCTCGATGCAGGCGGCGAAGCAGATCAGGTTCAGCAGGAAGGCGCGCTTCTTCTCCTCCGTGTCCAGCGCGTCGAGGTTGTGGATGGAGTCGATCCACTTGAAACTGAAATCCGCCTTCTTCTTGATGGAGGGCACGGTCTCGATGGCGCGGAACATCTCATGCCGCTCGTCCAGGTCGGGGACGTACGTGTCGAGGAGCGTCAGGTAGAACTGGACGTGGACGGCCTCCTCGAAGAGTTGGCGGGAGAGGTAGAGGCGCGCCTCCGGGGCGTTGACGTGCTTATAGAGGTTCAGCACGAGGTTGTTGGCCACGATGGAGTCGCCGGTGGCGAAGAACGCGACCAGCCTGCTGATGAGATGGCGCTCCGGCTCGCTCAACTGGGCGTTGAGGTCTTTGATGTCGTCGGAGAAATCCACCTCGTCGACCGTCCACGTGTTGCGTATCCCGTTCTTGTACATCTCGTAGAAGTCCGGGTAGCGCATCGGGCGCAGCGTGAGGTTCAGTCCGGGTTCGAGGATCATTCGCGCGCGTCTCCCTCCTGTTCCATCGAGCGTCCGCCGCCGCCTCTCAGCGGGCGGGCGTAGGCTACGCGGGCGCCCGCGAACGCGCAAGGGGCGGATGGCGGACGCTTCGCGGGCAGCGGCGAGCGACGGGATGAGGAGGGGCTGCCCGTTCGGGCGGCCCTCGCCTTGCCTTGCCGCGCCGTGCCATACCATGCCAATACCGTGCCATACCGGGCCATGCCAAGCCCTACCGTGCCGCGCCTCGAGTCAACCTTGCCTTGCCCTGCCAAACCTTGCCGCACCCCGCTAAGCCATGCCAAACCACGCCAGGCCCAGCCATGCCATGCCCCGCCTCGTCCATATCGTTGTCCATTAACTGGGTCACGTCGCGCCTCTTTGCCGAAAAGTTCCCTGCCTCACCTTGCCTAGCCCCGCCATGCCCAGCCTTACCGAGCCGTGCCTGGCCTGACCCTACCCCGCCGTGCCTAGCCGAGCCCCGGAACCGAAACCCTGCCTCGCCTTGCCATACCGTGCTCTGCCCTGCCGTACCGCGCTCTGCCATGCATTGCCCTACCCCGCCATGCCCTGCCGCGCCCTGAACCTAACCGAGATGCTCTACTTCGGCTTCGAACCTTCCGTAGACGCCGGATTTCTCCGGCCTCCAGTCGCCGAGGCCGATCCTGCGCCCGGCGATGTCCAGCCACGCCTCGAGTTGCTCCTTGTCCACGAGTTCGTCGTCGCAATCCAGCGTGAACGCGCAAGACCACTCATCGAACTTGGCGCGCGTCCGCAGCACGCGGCTGCGCTGGACGACGACGCCCACGGTGAACTGGGCGCGCTTGCCCAACTCCTCAACGGTCGATCCGAGCGCCTCGCGGTCGTAGTCGAACGACTGGACGCCCTCGACCACCAAGCCCTCGCGGACTTGGGGTCCCTGCTTCAACTTTCGCGCTCCGGTTTCGATGCAGGCTCGGATCGCGCCCTCCGGGACTGTAGGCGTTCCGCCCGCGTTGAGCCAAAGCGAGGTTTGGCACTCGAGTTCTTTGAGCCGCTCGTCGTCGCTGGCGGTTCGGTTGGAGCCTTTCTTGCGGGCGATTTCCGCCTTCTCGACGTTGGCAGGGGAGCGCGTGTCGAGTCCGGCCGCTCCGTTGTGCGAGATGAGGGGGCTAAGGCCCCTGAGGGTGACTTGGTATCGCATTGCAGCAGCGCCTCCTCCAACGCTTTGGGTATCTGATACGGCTTGCCGCCCCTGTCGCGGTAGTGGCGGCGGATGGTGGTCGCCACGTCGTGGCAATGGTTGCACAAAGCCGTCAGGTCATCGGGGCCGACCTCCGCGTCGGACGGATACTTATGGAACGCCCAGTGGTGAGTGTGCGTCGCGGGGTAGCGCCCGCAGAACTGGCAGGTCGGATTCCGTTGGAGCGCAGCCGCCCGCGCCAGCCGGTAGCCCTCCCCGTAGACGTCTTCCAAGCGTTCCTCCGTTGCCTGCGCGAACGCAGCAGGGGACAGGCTACGCGGGCGGTCTGCGCCCGCAGGGCTACTGACCGCGCCCAACCTTGCGCGCATGGGCGTGCTGTATCCCTATCCGCCTCTGTTGCGCGGGACTTGACGTTGGGGCTTGCGGCTGTATGGCAGGGCTTGACGGCAAGTCATACGGCCTTGAGCGTGGGCTGTACGAAGGTCCGACTGGCAAAGGCTCCGCAACTCGCCGTAGCATCTCGCTCCACTCTGGCGACATGGGCGTGTTGAGCAGGTTGTGGAGCCGTTTCAACCCCTGGTGGAGTTCTCTCACTGCAGGGACTTCGCACAGAGCTGCGATTCCCTTCTGGAGTTCCACCTGGAGTCCCACCAGTGCCTGTATCGCTGGGAGATCCCGCACCTCCACTTCCAGGCATTTCCTACCTGGCGCCAGCGTAGCCATTGTCTGTTCTATGTCGGCTAAGGTTGCCATTTCTATATCCTTCCTTGTTCCTATGCCCGCGCTTACTCGCAGGCTTCGCAGGTTTCCGGGTTCTCCAGCGAGCAGGCGATGGCCTCCTCGTCGGCGTATTCCTCTTCGGCGGCGGCGGTCGTCGTCTGGCGGATGCGCGTCGCCGGGCGGGAGCGGAGGTAGTAGGTCGTCTTCAGGCCGGTCTTCCAAGCGTAGAGGTACATCGAGGAGAGTTTGCCGATGGTGGGGTCGGCCATAAAGAGGTTGAGCGACTGGCTCTGATCTATGTAGGGGCCGCGCGCGGCGGCCATATCTATCAGCGCCTTCTGCGGGAGTTCCCACGCCGTGCGGTAGAGCGCCTTGACGTCCTGCGGAATCTGCGGGACGCTCTGAACGGAGCCCTCCTCGATCTTGATCTTGTTGCGGATCTCATCCGTCCAGAGGCCGCGCGCCTTGAGGTCGCGGACGAGGTAGTGGTTGATCTGCAGGAACTCGCCGGAGAGCGTCTCGCGCTTGAAGAGGTTGGAGACCTGCGGCTCGATGCATTCGTAGGCGCCGCAGATGGAGGCGATGGTCGCGGTGGGCGCGATGGCGACGAGCAGCGAGTTGCGGAGGCCGTATTCCTTGATGCGCCGCTTGAGGTCGGGCCACTCGGATTTCGTGGGCGTTACGCCCCAGAAGTCGAATTGGAGGTCGCCGTTGGCGGCGCGGGTGTCGGCGAACGCGGCGTGGGGGCCGTAGGCTTCGGCGAGCGCGTTGGAGGTCGTGAGCGCGCCGAAGTAGACCTCTTCCTGGATGCGCTCGGCGAGGCCGGCGGCCTCGGGGCTGTCGAAGGGCAGCCGCATCTTGAAAAAGACGTCCTGCAGGCCCATCACGCCGAGCCCGACGGGGCGCCACTTGGTGTTGGAGAGCTTCGCCGCGTCGGTGGGGTAGAAATTGATGTCCACGACGCGGTCGAGGTAGCGGACGGCGGTCTGGACGACGCCCCCGAGCCGGTCGAAGTCGAACGCGCCGTCCTCCGTCACGAAGTGGCCGAGGTTAAGGGAGCCGAGGTTGCAGACGGCGGTCTCCTCGTTGTTCGTCACCTCGAGGATTTCGGTGCAGAGGTTGGAGAGGTGAATGACGTTCTCCGGACGAAGCGTCTGGTTGGACTTGCGGTTGGACGTGTCCTTGAACGTCATCCAGCCGTTGCCGGTTTGGGCGAGCGTCCGCATCATCCGTCCGTAGAGTTCGCGGGCGGAGACTTGCCGCTCGTACAGGCCTGCGGCCTCGGCGTTCGCGTAGAGGCGCTCGAACTCGTCGCCGTAGGAGTCCACCAGTTCGGGGATGCGCTTGGGGTCGAAGAGCGACCATAGGCCGTCTTCCTCGACGCGGCGCATAAAGAGGTCGGGCACCCAGTTGGCGAGGTTGAGGTTGTGGGCGCGGCGCGACTCGTCGCCGGTGTTGTCGCGCAAGTCGAGGAAATCCTCGATGTCGGCGTGCCACGTCTCGACGTAGACGCAGGCGGCGCCCTTGCGCTTGCCCCCCTGATTGACGGCGGCGACGGAGGAGTCGAGCGTCTTGAGCCAGGGGATGATGCCGTTGGACTTGCCGTTCGTCCCCCGGATCAGCGAGCCCTTCGAGCGGACGCGCGAGAAGGAGACGCCGATGCCGCCCGCGAACTTGGAGAGTTTGGCGACGTCGGTGTAGCGGTTGTAGATCGCCTCGAGGTCGTCCTGCGGGGAGTCGAGGAGGTAGCAGGAGGACATTTGGGAGTGGCGCGTGCCGGAGTTGAAGAGGGTGGGGGAACTGGGCATATAGTCCAAGTTGGACATCAGCCCGTAGAGGTCGATCGCGTCGGCGGGGCTCTGCGCGAGGCCGCAGGCGATGCGGAGGAAGAAGTGCTGGGGCGTCTCAATGGAGCGCCGCGTCTCCGGGTGCTTGAGGAGGTAGCGGTCGTAGAGCGTGCGGATGCCGAAGTACTCGAAGAAGGCGCTGCGGGCGGGCTCGATGGCGTCGTTGAGTTTGCGCGCGTTCGCGGCGACGAACTCGGCGACCTCGTCGTCTATCAGGCCCAGCGCGTGGCCGGTCTTGACGGACTGGGAGAAGGCGTGGACTTCCTGGTTCCCCACTTCCTTGTCAATGTAGACGTCGAGGAGGCGGGCGGCGAGTTTGGAATACTCCGGCTCCTCGGCGATGAGGGAGGCGGCGGTGCGGATGGAGAGTTCGTCGAGTTCGCGGGTGGTCGCGCCGTCGTACAGCCCGGAGATGGTGCGGGTGGCGACGCGCAAGGGATCGACTTCGCCGAGCCCGTCGGCGGAGCGCTCGACGGCGCGGACGATCTTCATCACGTCGGCGGTTTCGAGCCCCCCGTTGCGCTTGCGGACGCGCATCGTGGTCGCGGTGGCGTTCTCTCGGGGCGCGCCCAGGGCGGGGGCTTCCGCGCCCCGCGCGTCGCTGCTGACGGCATAGGTCATTCCGGCCTCCCGACCCGCCGCTCCGCCGCAAGGGAGGGCTGCGGGTCCGCATCATTGTCCGCATCATTGGGGACAGGGGGGCAGTATGCCCCTCATGGCTGCCCCCGTCAATCGGGGAATTGCCTAGATTTAGCGCCAATCCCGCGGATCGTCACTAGATATTGTAGCGCAGGCGGGCAAGCGCCGCCCTCTTGCGGCGGGCTTGGGGCGAGGCGAATTCCGTTCGTCGGGGCGGAGCGCGGCGCTTGCGGAACGAGGGAGACGGCGCGGAGCGAGGAGCGCGCGGCGGCGGCGCTTGCGCCAACCTGGCGGCGAGGGAGTCATGCGGGGTCCCCATGATTCGGATGCGGACGGGAGCCGCCCTACGGGCGGCTCCCTTGATTAGGTCGGATCAGGCGAGCGCCTCAGGCGCCGAAGCCGAAGAACTTGCCCTCCACGGGCACAGGGTCGACGTGGAAATTCTCCGTGGAGTGGCCGGGGATCTCGCTGCCGTCGGGCTTGACGCGCGTCTGAATCCCGTCGCTCGCGTCGCGCTGCGCCCCCACCCGGAGAAGGAAGAGGTTGCGCTCCCCGGTGTTGAGGTAGCGGTAGTACGCGCCCTTCGGAATCATTATCCCCTCGTGCTGCCCGATGACGGTCCCCTTGCCGTCCTCGTCGAAGAACGTGACCTCTCCCTCGAGCACGATGAACGCGTGATCCTCGTCGGTGTGCGCGTGGACGGCGTTCTCGCCCCCCTCCGCGTTGACCTTGAGGCTCAGCCACAGGAGGTCGGTGCGCGCGAGATCTATGTTGAGGCGCCCCGCCGACAGGTAGGGCCCGCGAATGTTGAACGTCGACGTCCGCGGCGCGGCCTCCTCCGGCCTCTCGATGGCGGCCTCGGTCGGCTTCTCGCTGGCGGCCTCGGTCGGCCTTTCGATAGTCGTGGTCATGAGTTTCCTCCTTGCCGTATTGCGGGCGTAGGCGCCCCGCCGCCCATACTCTACCACTCCCGACCCGTCGCCCGCGCGCCTCGCAAGGCCGGGATGGGGTGAGGCTGCGCCTGTCGCGGGCGGGGCAAAGGAAGGTGCTTCCTGCCTATACTGGCAAGGGGAGTCTCAGAGGGTTGACAGCCCCGTGGTCTTGTGGTACAAGGGAGACTCAAAATTCCTCTGGGGAGGATAAGTTCCTGTGAGTTCCCTTTACCTCAGCAGGCAGTCGAGTGAACAACGGCTGGCCCTCATATCCGACCTCCACGCCTCCCAAGGAGGCAGCTGCTTCATCTGCGCAAAGCCGGTTGACTTGCTCCTGCACAGCAGTGAAGTTGACATTGATCACGTTGAACCGATCAGCGTCGGGGGCAAGGATGCCCCCGAAAACTTCGCCTTGACGCACGCCGCCTGCAATCGCTCGAAGCAGGCCAGCGACCTGCGGGTAGCTAGGCTATTGGCATCTTTTGACACGATAGCCGATGAAGTGAAATCCGACAATCGCTCCCCGAACCTTGCCGATATACTAGGAAAGTACGGAGGAGCGAAACATGACTTGACAATATCGATAGCAGGATCGATATTGAAGACATCGTTTAGCGAAATAGGAGAAGTAGACATCTTGGAAACGCCTATCCATGCGGATGGGCTATCCGGTTTCCGCTATGTGTTTCTGAATATGCCTATCGAGTACCTCAAGCACGATGACCGCATTAACCCACGGGCAATCGGAAAGAATTTACGCAAACTCATAGAGGAATTCCATAAGCGTTTTCCTCAGTTGCACATAGCCTTGGGATGGATAGACACGTCATCAGGAGACAAAGTGACGGTCAAAATTTTTGACGGCCAGCACAAAGCGGCAGCCCAGATTCTGTTGGGGGCCAAGCGTTTGCCTGTCAGAATTTTCATTGATCCTAACACTGATGTGCTGCTTACTGCGAACACAAATGCAGGGACTTTTCTGCGTCAAGTTGCCTTTGACAAGTCGGCTCAGCGGAGTTTGGGTAGCACTCTCCTACTGGAAAGAATTAACAGATACAGAGCGGACCTTGACCTAGAACCAGATGACGAGAGTTTCTCGGAAGTTGACCTCGTGTCGCACTTTAAAGCAGAAAAGAGTGCGATGAAAAAGAATGTCATCGATGCTGTCCGCCATCAAATTACATTCCACCAGGACAATAACCTTCGTTCTTACATTGAATACGGAGGTCGCGGCACTGAAATGCCATTTAGCTACAGCACGATCGAAAAGACTTTTTATTCATTCTTCATACATGGCGGCTTACTCGATACTCCATTTAGTCACAAAGTTGAAGAAGGGGCGAACCCACGCCAACTAGAGGTTGAGCAAATAGTGCGGTTAATGAACATCATCGCCCATAAGATTTATATTGACAAATTTGACCATTCGCGCGGCACACGCCGTATAGAACATGATATCCAGAATAAGGTAGACGTTCCTGAGCCTCATTTGCGCGCCTTTAGAATGGCAAAAGAGGAAAGTCTTTACAATTGGCTCCGCTATGTTCGTCAAATTGTGTCGCAATTTTTCATTACGACTGGCAGGCCTATTGACGAAAACAAGTTGTTCCAGTACATTATTCCTGACCAATGCTGGGATAACATTGAGAATTTCATTGACTCTTTAATGAGGTTGACCTTGTGGGTGAACAAAGGATTGGCAAGTTCTGTTTTCGGCGGAAAACAGGCGTATGGCTATTGGCAATCTATATTTGAAGATGGCTCAACTCCTTCTGGGCAAAGAGTGATGTCGTCCGGGCTTAACCTAATGGAAATGATCAAACCCAAAGACGGAGTGTAGTACATGTCTGATGCGTATTTCACGCTCCAATTCTCCTAGTAGTGGATTTGCATAATTCCTACCGTGCGGCACGGAATCCGGTGGGTACGTCGAGCGGCTCCCCGCGCACGCCGCCCGCGACCGCGAACTCATCCTCGCCGTAGTCGATCTCCAGCCCGCCGAGCAGCAGCATCGGATCGTGGCCGAAGGAAACGGCGACAGGGCAAGTCATCCTTTAAATACATGCTCTCTATGCCAGCGTAAAAACTCCTTCTCTGGTTCAAATTTCTCTGGAGGTCTGATTGGTTTCCCGTCGTAAATTCCAATAGATTCCGCAAAGAATTTGTCATCGGAAACCTCGTTTTCCGACGAAACTCTTACTAGTAACTCGTCGTCAATTGTCAGCAGTCCCGTATCGAAAGCCTTGTCGTGCAGCGCGGACAATAACAAGCCGTTTCTAGGGTTCACCCTATTGCGCTCGTCAACGCTCCACGGCACGATGTGGCTTGCCACGAGCAAGGCGGGCACGGACAGACCTGTGATGCAGCATTCTCCCGCGTAAGCGCTCATTACGGCTGCGCGGAAGAACCCTTGCCCTACCCGGGCGGTTGTTTCGACTGGACGTTCCCTCCCCAGCCGCTCAGGGAGACTGCTCTCCGGCAGGTCGAACAGAGGTCCCGTTGCCGCAGGGAATCCCGCAAGCGCCTGTTCGCACTGAACGGCGAATCGCTCCCAGTCGCTTTGCATCTCGCTCCACATTGCGCGGTCGCTGAGGGATGCATTGTTGAGACTCCTGCGGCCAGTGGATTTGACCGCAGGATCAAGGCTGGCGATGTTCCAGAGTTTCATCTTCAAGGACGCAGGCGACCGCCCTATCGTTTCCGCGAAGAGGATTATTTCAGGGTCAGTCTCGCGGAATCTGCGCTGCGGCAGCCGAATGTACAAACCAAACGCCACCAGCAATTGGTATCGTGTCCAAGCGACCGTCGCCATCGCCTAATTTCCCGCCCCCCCCCTAGCCCCCCCGCGACGCCCGCCGCGCGTCCTTGCGGACCTTGCCGTCCGGCGCGAAGAGTTGCGGCCACTGAGCCCGAATCTCGGCGGCCTCCGCCTGCGTCTTGCGGGCGACGGGCGGGAAAGTCGCCAGGCGGTCGTAGGGGCGGCAAGCGTCTATGATCATCCGGTTGTTGTAGTAGCGCGGGCCCTCTCCCGCGTAGGCCATCGGATCGAGCGAGGTGCTCCACATCCGCTTCACAATGTCTATGTCGTCGGTCACCTCGGTGCGCGTGCAAAGCGCCCAAAGGACTTCGTTGGTGTCGGTCGGGTCTATGTCGTCGTCCACGACGATGACGAACCTGTTGGCGTAGGCGCCCGCGTGAACGGAGGTCGTCGCGTGGCCGACCTGCTTCGCGTGGCCCGGGTACATCTGCTGAATAGCGATGACGTTCAGAAAGCGCCCGCCGCCGGCCTCGTGCGACCACGCGCCGACAATGCCCGGCACGCCCGCGCGCTCCAACTCGTTCCAAAGCATCGCGGCGCGCAGCGGACTGCGGAAGTAGGTGTTGTCGTTCGGAGGCTTCCCGGGAAGGCAGCCCAGCACGATGGGGTCGTTCCGCCACATTGCGGAGCGAACCTTGATGATGGGCATATCGCGCTCGCCGCTCGCGTAGTACCCCGTCCACTCGCCGAACGGCCCCTCCTGATGGAACTCGTCGGGCGGAATCTCGCCCTCTATGACGATTTCGGCGCTCGCCGGCACGGGAAGGCCGGTGAGGGGCGCGGCGACGACGTCGAGCGGCTCCCCGCGCACGCCGCCCGCGACCGCGAACTCGTCCTCGCCGTAGTCGATCTCCAGCCCGCCGAGCAGCAGCAGCAGCGGATCGTGGCCGAAGGAGACGGCGACGGGGCAAGCCTGCCCCTTCGCCCAATACTTCTCGCGGATGAGGCGCCCGTGCTTGCCGGGCGAAATCATAATCCCCAGCGTGTCGCGGTCGTGCAGTTGAACGCGGTAGGTTCCGGCGTTGACCCAGCCGGTGTCCGGATCGCGCATCACGACGATGTTGCCCGTGCCGAGGAATTTGCCGCCGTCCTCGGAATGCCAGAAGGGAGCGGGGAACTGAGAGACGTCCACCTCGGCGCCGGTTTGCCGGTTCTCCAGCACGGGGCCGTCCTCGACCTGCCGCGGCGGGATGGGCGCGAACTCCTTGAGGCGGTCGCGCCACGTCCGCACGAACTCCTTGCGCGTGAGTTCGACGGGAAGGTCGAGGCTGAGGCAGACGCGCGGAAGCGAGGTGAGGACGTTGGCCATAAGCCGGTGGTTCTCCGGATGCCCCTTGATCTTCTCGAAGAGGAGAGCGGGGTTCTCCATATCCCACTGGTAGAGGTCGGCGAGGCCGCCGATTTCCATATTGGGGTCGGCGCCCTCGACGCGGGTCAGTTCGCCCATCGCGTCGATGCGGGCGATCCACTCTCGCAAGTCTTGCACGGGCATAGGGCGCGCCTCCTGCCGCCGGTTGGCGGAGATTGTAGCGCAACGGCGCAGGTCATGGGGCGAGTAGGCGCGCGGGAGTTGCGCCCGCGCTGGCCGCCTTCTCTGCAGCGTCCGTCTGCCTGCGCCTTCCCGAGACTCCCTCGCAGGCGTGATTCAAGTTTTCCTCTACGCCGCGACTCGCGAGTCAATGGTAGTATTTCGGCAGGAGCGAGATATGACGAACGTCTACGCAGGCCCGCTGCCCGTCAAACAGCCGGAGTCCGACTTCTACTGGGAGAAAACCCAGTCGCGCGAACTCTGGTTGCGCCGCTGCAACGACTGCGACCGCGCCTACTTCTACCCCCGCGACTTCTGCCCAACCTGCGGCGGACGCAACGTCGAGTGGATTCGCTCGAGCGGCAAGGGAACGCTGCACGCCTTCGCCATCGTCCACCGCGCCCCAACGCCCGCCTTCCGCGACCGCGTCCCCTTTGTCGTGGCGATGATCGATCTCGAAGAGGGTGCCCGCCTTCCCGCCAACCTCGTCGGCGTCGACCCCGACCCTGCGCTCATCGCCGTCGGCATGCCCGTCGAAGTCGACTTCCAAGACCTCACGCCCGAGGTGACGCTGCCCGTCTTCCGGCTAGCGTAAGGCTGCCGCCGCCTCCTCAATCCCCGCGACGCCGGCGCAAGCGCGCGGGCAAGCCAATCCGCGAAGAATCGCGGCATCATCCCGCCGATGCTTGCGCTCTACGCGCCTTCCCCTAATGCACTTCCCGCCCGCCGTTCACGACGATCATTTGCCCCGTGATGAACCGCGCGTCGTCGCTGAAGAGGAACGCCATCACGCCCGTCAAGTCCTCCGGCACGCCTCGCCGGATCAACGACGCCTCCGGCTCCGCAATCGCCTCGTCCGCGCTCAGCGGCTCCTCCGTGTCCGACGTCGTCGAGCCCGGCGCCACCGTCACGACGTTGATGTTGTATTGCCCCAACTCCCGCGCCACCGCCCGCGTGATCCCCGTGATCGCCGACTTCGACGCCACGTAGTGGGGATTCATCGCGTTCGGCCCCCGGGCGATCCGCAGCGTGCTCCCCGAACTCACGTTCACGATCGTCCCTGACCTCTGCTCCCGCATATACGGAAACACCGCCCTCGCGCCCAGAAACGTCCCGCGGGCGTTCACCGCGAACACCCGATCCCACGTTTCCATATCCACGTCCAGAATGGACTTCACCTCCAGCCCGCGCATCATCCCCGCGTTGTTCAGCAGCCCGTCTATCCGTCCGTATGCCGCGTGCGTCCGCCGCGCCATCTCCAGCGTCTCCTCCTCCGACGACACGTCGACGCGCAGCGGCAGAACCTCCGCTCCTTCGGCGCGGCACAACTCCGCCGTCTTGCCGACGTCCTGCACGTCCGCCACCGTGAGCCGCGCGCCCTCTTGCGCGAATCGGATCGCGTACTGCCGCCCCAAACCGCCCGCCGCCCCCGTTACGATGATCGCCTTGCCCTGCAGCCGCATCGCGTCCCTCCTATTCCGGACATCGCGCATAGTCTACCTGCTGGGGAACATGGCCGTTCCCTCTGTGCATCGTCGTTCCCGCCCCCTCGTCCCGTCGTTCCCGCGTAGGCGGGAATCCAGAGGCGCGCAAGCGCCGGACGGTGCGCGTAGCGCATCGTCTCCAAATCACCTCAGGCGCCGCGTCCTAACTGCGAAAGCGGGAATGACGGTAAGGTAGGCGGGAACCTAGCGCTAGCGCCCTGCGTCCAAAACCTTCCGCAGCGCGGCGATGTGCGCCGGGCCCGACCCGCAGCACCCGCCCACGACCTGGCAGCCTTCCGCGAGCCACCGCGCCGCGCCCGACGCCAGCGCATCTGGCGTGAACGACGCGTCGAACTCCCAGTCGGGCCGAGCGTAACGCCCGCCGTGCGGATACGCCCCCAGCGGCCCGCTCCACGCCTCGCGCAACGCCGCCAACGACGGCCCAACCGCGTCGACCTCCGTATGCATGACGAGCGCGGCGTCTACGCCTGACAGATCGATCCGTCCCAGCGATGCCGCGGCCGGTTCTTCCGGCTCGCTCAGCAGCCGCAGTTGTCCGCCGTCGCCGAGCGTGAACGAAAACCCCGCCCAAACCGGCAAGCCTGCGGACGCCGCCGCCGCCATCTCCACGTCCGCGTGCGCCGCGCTCGCCAGCATTTCCACGAGCAGCAGATCGACGCCCGCGTCCGCCAAAATCCGCGCCTGCGACTCCAGCGCGCGCTCGTCCTCCGGCGAACTCATCCCCGATCCGTCCGGCCCGCGAAAACTCACCGTCGTCAGGCAGCCCGCCACGAGCGCGCCGCTTCCGGCCTCGTCGCGCGCATCCAACGCCAACGCGACTGCCGCGCGGTTCAACTCCTCCTCGCGCTCCGCGAGGCCGAACGCCGCCAGCCGGGGCCCCGAGCAACCGAACGTGTTGGCGCTGATGACGTCCGCGCCCGCCGCCAGAAAGTCCTCGTGGACGGCGCGGACCAACTCAGGACGCTCCGTGTTCGCCAGCGCCGCCCATGCCCGAAGCGAGCCGCCTCGCCGCTGAATCTCCGTTCCAACGCCGCCGTCCAGCAGCGCCCGCTCGCCCGCCGCGAGCCGCGCCGTCAGCCTGGTGTATGCCGCGTTGCGCTCCATAACGCCAAGAGGTTATCATTCGCCGCGACAGTTCGGTATGTCCCATAGCGGGTTCGCCATCGGGTTCGCTAGGCGCGATGCGCTCCGCTCCGTAGGGGAGGCCGATGGGAGACCGTGCAGACCCCGTTGATTGCCTGCGGAAGACAACACTCGCCGCCTAGCGGCGACAGTTAGGACGATTTGAGAATGATAAGACGCGCTAAGGCTGTGGGCCTTCTTATCGCTATGGGAGGGTTGTCGGCGATATTCGCCGCTTGGGGCGCCCCGTCCGCGCCCACGCCCTGGGAGAACCCTACTGCGCGCGAGGCTTGGGCGCAAGCCTACGCGCAACTTGGCCGGAGCGACATTGAGGAATTCCCATGGCAAACGTCCTCGCAAGGCGAGTCCTGCGAGGCTGCGCTGTACTACGCCTCCAACTCGGCGGAGCGGTACGCCGCCGACACGAGCCTCTGCCTCGCGTCAGGAGGCGGCTCGCGGGGCGTGTCGATTGCTTACGGACAGCGCGAGAGCGACGCCTTGCGGCGGCAGCGGCTGTACGCTCCTCCCCAAGACCCCGAAGATCGGCCCGCGTCTCGCGCGTTTCCTCCGCAAGGCGGAGGCTCGCGGAACGTCGGCTGGAGAGGCTTCGAGTTCTACATCGTTGACGAACGCAACCCCGCAGGCGCGGGCGTCGAATACCAAGTGGCCTTAACCCCCATAGGGGGCGGCGCGCCGGTGGTGTCCCCTTGGAGCGGAAGCAAGTGCAGGGTGTTCGACAGCCTGCCTCGTGGGTCGGGGGCGTACTACTATTCGATTGTCGCGCGGAACCGCGACGGAGTGGTGACGGCGGCGGCGGACCGGCGCGCAGGAGAAGGCGCTAGGAATCCCGAGACCGTGACTACGCGAACGGCGGAAATGAACAACGATGCATGGGTGACGGCTCGCGTGAACGACCTCCAAGCGATCTACGGGCTCACCCCCGCCGCCGTCAACTGGCTGAACAATGGCCTCCGCATCGAGCGAAAGCGGGCGTCCCGGGATGGCCAAACATATTTGGAGCCGGGTTTCGCCGGCTTTATCGCCGGGGCCTACGTGGGCATTGGGCAGTTTGCGCCGGATGCTTTTATCCACGAGTCTATGCACGCCTTATGGGAGTCTTGGAACGGCTTCTCCGGCGCCTGCGACCAGATGAACTTCTACACGTTCAAGCGCGACCAAGCCCAGTTCATCCTCGACTTCCGCGAGTACGACCGGACGCTGGGAGAAGCGCGAAACCCGTGGAACGCTTGGCGGCCCCTCTACACGGACACCGTCGGTTGGTTGATTGGCGAGGTGCAAAATAAGCAGGCGAGAGGCGATTTGCCGTCGGGCGACGCTTGGGACGTCGCTCAGGAGATACTCGCCAACCGCGAGTTCTACAAGGTTGGCGGTTTCTATCACCGCTACGAGACGATCTACCCGGCTATGGCCGCGCGCCGCCTGTCGCTCGTGCCTCCTCCGCTTCAGAAGTACTTCCGCGGCTTTATGACCGAGGGCGAGTCCAGAACTTGGGCGCAGGAGATCGCGTGGTATTCGCGGCTCGGCGACGCCGATGGACGGGGCTCTCCTTCTGCCCGCCGCCTTTGGAACATAGCATTTGCGACAAGGGACGTTGACGGCGCCGCGCCGGAGCATCGCGCGCCCGGCTCATCCCCGGCGACAAGCATCCCTTCGACCCTGCGGACGACGCTGCGGAACGCCGACCGCCAACGTCTCACGGATTGGATAAACACGCTGGACGAGGTTGACTGGGAAGGAACTACAGGGTACAGCTTCAAAGCCAGCGATGGGTTCTGGCGCGACTACGCCAAGAATTATATCTACAGCAGCCAGATATACCTCGACGAACTCTCCCTGACAACGGGCATCACGCTCTCATCGTCCGAATGGGCCGCCGTCAAGAGCGTCATGAAGAAACTCGAATCCCTCTACTGCGGATCAAGGACGGTCGCCCAATTGCGAACCGACGTCACCGGTGAGACGGGCTTGTCGGCGACGCAGCGCATTGCCTTCGGCAAGATGGTGGACGTCTACGAGGACTACACAAGCGACGTGCAGTTCTCGCGTTGTCTGACCTGATCCGCCCGCTCGCCTGCCGCGAGCCGCGCCGTCAGCCCGGCGTATGCCGCGTTGCGCTCCAAGGGCGGCGCCTACTTTCGCCGCGTGAGGATGACGGCGGCCAGCACCGACCCCCACAGCGCAACGTCCAGCACGAGCCAGAGGAGCAGGCCCTCCGGCGTATCCAGCCAGTTGCCCAAGCGCTCGATCATCCCTCCCCCTTCCCGTGTCTTTCCCGAGGCGCCGCTGACGCAGACGCCGACCGGGACTCGCCGACGGCGAACGCCTTACGCGATGCCCGCGCCCTCGGGCGCCGTAAGCCCGTAGAGGCCGCAGGCGCCCTTCCACACGATGCGCGACTTCTGCTCGGCCGTCAGATCGCTTCGGTTGGAGATGTAGCGCGGCGAGTCCGGCACCCGGTGCGCGTGCGGAATGTCGCTCGCGTACACCCAGCAGTCCGTCCCGTACTTGTTCACCATATACGGCAGCAGGTCGTCGTCCACCTCGAACCCGATGAAGATGCGCCCGTCCTTGATGTACTCCATCGGAGTCGCCTCCGGCAGGCCGCGCTCCACGATAGGCTTGTGCTCCGAGCGGATCGTCCCTAACTCCAGCCGGTCTTTCACGTTGTCCAGCGTGAAGTCCATCACCGCCACCGCGAAGTCCACCCACGCGCACCCCGTCTCGAGGAACGACACCTTGACGCGCGGGTAGCGGTCGAGGACGCCGGAGCCGCAGACCGTCTTGAAGCCGCGCACCACCGACATCAGGAACTGATCGCCCGCGATGTTGCGGTGCGTCTTCATCGCCTCCTTCGCGCCCACCCCCGGATGCACGTTCACCGGCATCTCCAAGTCTTGCGCCGCCGCCCAAACCGGCTCGAACGAGGGGTCGTCCAGCGCTTTGCTGCCGTAGTCGCCGAACACCATTATCCCCACCGAGCCCATCCGCTTCGTGCGCTCCATCTCCCGAACGGCCTCGGCGGGATCGCGCGGGTCTATGACCGTCACCCACTTCAGGCGCTCCGGCGACTGGCCGGAGACGTCCGCCACCCAGTTGTTGTAGGAGCGCGTCAGCGCCGCGTTCAGCGCCGGGTCGCCCGCGATGGGCCAGTGCAGCAGCAGCGTCGGGTAGTTCACGGAGAGGAGCGTGTTCTCCGCGTCCATCACCGCGAGGCGCGCCTCCGCCGAGTGGAACTCCCCGCTCTCGTGCGGCCCGCGCCACTTGGCCATCTTCTCGTACTCGGTCGAGACGACGCCGCCCTTGCTCGACGGCGACCCGCCGACGCGGATGCGCTCGCCGTCGATCTCCCAGATGTAGTCGTGCTCGAACTCGCCCGTCTCGACGACCTTCGGGCGCCGGTCGCGGAACGCCGGCTCCAGGTAGTCGTCCGACCACGTGGCCTCCCACTCCTCAACGTGCCCGTCTCCGTCCACCGCCAGAATGTCCATCGCCATCGCGCCTTCTCCTTCCGGCGGAACCCCGCCCGCCGCCCGCAATGCCGCAATGCTACCACTCCCAGCAGGGGAGGGCGCCGTTAATCGTTGGCCGTTGCCGCGCGGCGCAACCCTTGCTCCGTCCATCCTGCGCGTCAACCCTGCGCGCCAACGGAATAATGTCCGCTATACTCCCGCCTATGCCAAGCCAACCGATAGCCGCCATCGCGGGCGTCGCCGAGTCCGACGAGATCGGCCTCGTCCCTCAGAAATCCGCCTTCGCCCATCACGCGGAGGCCGCCCGCAACGCCCTCGACGACGCCGGCCTCTCCCGCGCCGACGTCGACGGCCTCCTCACCGCCGGATACGCCAACTACGACCTCGCCGACTACCTCGGCGTAGCCCCGCGCTACGCCGACACGACCACCATCGGCGGAGCGTCGTTCGTCGCCCACGTCGGCCACGCCGCCAACGCAATCGCAAGCGGCCTCTGCGAAGTCGCGCTCATTACTCACGGGCAAGCCGGACGCAGCAGCCGCGCCCCCGTCCCCCGCGACCCCAACCTCCCCGCCGCAATGTACGAAATGCCCTACGGAATGATCGGAATGCCGGTCAACTACGCGATGGCCGCCTCCCGCTATATGCACCGCTACGGCGAAGACCGCGTCCGGCAAGGAATGGCCGAAATCGCCGTCGCCACGCGCAAGTGGGCGCAGCGCAACCCCAAAGCCCTGATGCGCGACCCGATGTCGTTCGACGACTACCACGACTCCCGATGGATCGCCTGGCCGTTTCACCTCCTCGACTGCTGCCTCGTAACCGACGCCGGCGCCGCAATCGTCCTGACGTCCGTCGAGCGCGCCCGCAGCCTCCCCAAGCGGCCCGTTCTCGTGCTTGGCCACGCCGAGCATCACGACCACGCGGGCATAACCACGATGCCCGACCTGACTGTCACCCCCGCCCGCGTCACCGGCCCCGCCGCCCTCGCAATGGCCGGCGTCTCCCTCGCCGACCTGAGCCTCGCGATGATCTACGACTCCTTCACCTACACCGTCCTCGCTACGCTGGAGTCGCTCGGCTACTGCGGTCCCGGCGAAGCCCCCGACTTCGTCGCCGGTCAGCGAACCGCCCCCGGCGGCGGATTCCCTCTCAACACCAACGGCGGCGGCCTCTCCTACACGCACCCGGGAATGTACGGCATCTTCCCCGTCGTCGAGGCCGTCCGCCAACTGCGCGGCGAACGCTCCGACGGGCAAGTTCCCGACGCCTCGCTCGCGCTCGTCAACGGAACCGGCGGCGCCCTCTCCGCGACCGCGACCGTCATCCTCGGAACGGACTGACGCTCCAGCCGTTCGCTCCGCCCCGCGCTGCGCAGCCTACCTTCCAATTGCGAACCCCGCGCTCCAAACCTCGCCCTCGCCGCTGACGAACTGCCCTGTCCGAACGCTGGCGATAGGGTAGGGCGGCAACGGAACTTTCGCCGCGCACTTCCTGTCGAAATAACCTCCGCGCAGGAAGAAATCGAAATCTAAATTATCGAACCCTGCCTCCCGGCGCGCACCCGGCAAATCGCTCACCCGTTCAGGGACGATATGCAGAAAGAAGCGCGCTTCCGTGTCGCTCTGATCGCACGACTCTTTGACGTACACGAGCGCGTCGTCCGCCATGTGGATGTCGAACACGGACCGCGCGGAAGGCCGGCCTCGCGTCGCCGCTAGATACGCCGCCTCGTAAGGTTCCGGGTTCACCGAAAACGCCGTCATCCACAAGACGGTTCCGTCCCGCGTCCGCTGCCCCGTCCGCGCGCTCGCAACCGGATAATCCGGCAGCCTAGCCCGCGCGACGCACTTTCCATCGAACGCAATCCCGTTCAGCCGGAAATCGAAAGACGTTTCCTCGTAGCCGAATTCCCTGCGTTCATCCGGCAGATCGCTCGCCCGCTCAGGGACGATGTCCAGAAAGAAGCCTGCTTCCGTGTCGCTCTGACCGCACGGCTCTTTGACGTACACGATCGCTCCGTCCGCCAAGTAGACGTCGAACGTTGCGCGCGCCTGGGGCTCTCGGGAGACGGCGGACTCATACGCCGTATGATATTCATCCGGGTTGAATACGAAAGCCGCGTCCCATATTGCATCATCGGCGCTCGTCCGCTGCCCTGTGCTGACGCCGGCGATCGCGTATTCCGGCAGTGGAACCGAAGCGATGCACTTCCCATCGAAAATCGAGCCTTGCCGGAGCAGCATTCCAAATCTCAGATTATCGAAGCCGTAACGCTGTCGATCTTCGGGCAAATCGCTCAAGCGCTCCGGAATGACGTGCAAAAAGAAAGCGTGGTCTATGTCGGACGCCGTGCACGGCTCCTTGACGTATACGAGCGCGCCACTGGCTGTGTAGATATCGAAAACTGATCGCGCGATCGGCGCCTCTTCCCGAACCTGTTCATAGAGATCTTGGTATATGGAATCCGTTCGGAATTCCTCTTCCCAAATGAGCGCCCTGCTCTTACGGGCGTGCTGGCTCGTCCTGATCGCCGCAACGGAGTAATGCGGCGCGGGGACCGCCGCGACGCACTTTCCGTCGAACGCGGCGCCGTGGTCCGGAAACCTGAAACCGACCCGTTCGAACCCTGCATCCCGTTCATCGGCTCGCAAGTCACTGTTCCTGTGAGGAATGAAATCTATAATGAAATGGCCATCCAGCATCGCTTCCGTCTCAACGCACGGCTCCTTCACGTATATTACGGCGTCGTCTTCGAAGTAGACGTCGAAGAAGGAGCGAGCCCCAAGCTCCTTTGCCGCGACTCTCTCGTAGACCTCTCCCAAATCCGGCTTCATCTGCATGGTTAGTATGGTGTTGTCATAGACTTTCACGCGATGCGTCGGGATGCCCCATTGTTCGCTGAACCTTGTTCCAAGCGTGAAACCTTCCGCCCCCAGGTTTGTGGATATGCGCGCTCTTGCGGCGCTCGGCAAAATCATTGCGTTTTCCCGCACGAAGCCTTCCGCTATCCCGGTTATGCGTGGTTCGCCGTCTCCGAGAGCATCAGCCATTTCCGAAAACCATTCGAGCCCTTGCCGCACTGTATGCACCGAGTAGCCTATGGCGTACTGCCCCCGCAAACGTTCAGGCGTGACCCTGTCTACGAAAAAATTGAAGAAGGCTTGCTCGTTCGGGTGGATTAGAGCCATTGAGATGGCGGTGGCGGCTAGCCCCGCTCCCGCGCAGGCCAGCGCGGCCTTCCGCAACCCCTCCCTCCCTCCAAACGCCGAGAGCGTCTCTTGCAGCCCGAATGCCGCTAGGAGCGAGAACGGCGCCCACAGGAAGTAGAAGAGCCGCCATCCTCCGTAGATATTGACGTCGACCACAATTACAGCGAGGTTGGGCAGGGCCAGGCAAGCGATGAGCAGCAAACCGAAGCGCAACCTCGTGTTTCGGAGCGCGAATCGAGGCGCCTTCGTTCCCCTCGCCAGAATGAACGCCGCCCCGATTGCACCCAGGAGCAGCGCGAACGGCGGACTCGAAATAGAGAACCGGACCGGAACGTAATCCCAAGGGAAATTCGTGGTTAAGTAGTCGGTTCCCCTAAACCGTTCCATGAAAACAGAAGGATGAGAAGAGAACGTCGCCCACCACTCAACGGAGCGGCTAAGCGGATCGGCCCAAAGGTAAGGCAGCAGCGCGTAGATCGTAAGCCCGCTTGCCAGCGCGAATGTTCCAATTGTGATGAGAACGCGCTTACGCTCCTCCCATCCTTGCGCCAGAGCTAGGTCCAGCGCGCGCAGCGCCGGAATCGCCGTAAGCAAAATAACCCCCATTATGCGGAGGTTAAGAAGGACGCCGACCACGACTCCCAGCATCGCGAACGCGGAAATCTTGTCCCGCGTGAACGCCCGGTGCGCCAAGTAAAGCGCGATGATGAACATCGTGAAAAATGGAATGTCTTTGCTGTTGAAGAACGAATGCGCGTACAGGCGCGGATGCAGCAGGAAAAGCAGCATTGCGAAGAGCGCGATGATCCCGTTGCCGAACAACCGGCGGGCGAGGAGGTAAGCGAAGAGTCCCCCGGCCAGATAGAACAAGTGCGTGAGCAGATGTCTGGAAAGCCAGATGCTGCGGTCGTCATCCAGCCCGAAGGCGCTTTCCCCGAGTCGAAGAGTTCCCTCGAACGCTGCCCCGTAGAACTTGATGTGGTTGGTGGGAAGAGCGTTGGCCTCTCCTGCGACGTGCGCGAGATTCGCCCCGCCGAGCCAGCGCTGATAGCTCCCATCCACCCAAACGCCGTAGTCGTCCAAGGCGGTGAGCCCTGCGATCAGGAAGAGCGCGAGCGCCAAGAGCGCTCCTAAGTGAGGCGCAAGCCCTCTCGTAAGAGACGCTAGGGATCGGAAGAATGAGTGTCTCAAGGTTCGCGCATCCTGTTCCAACTCGGCGGGATTATACACCCTGCGCCCTGCTGTTTGCCGAGAGGGCGAGGCTCCTGCATCCCCGGGAACGACGGAGTGGGGCGCGGGAACGACGGGGCAAGGGGGCGCGCCTCTGGGTTCCCGCCTACGCGGGAATGACGATTGGAGGCGGGAGCCCCGCTTACCCGGACTCTCTCGAGAACGCTTCCTCAATGATGGCCGTCATCCGGCGGTTGGTCGCGGCGTCTTTCACGGCGACGCGAACGGCGCGGTCGCCGAGCGGCGGCGCGGTCAAGGCGGCGTTCCGCAGAAACAACCCGCGCTCCCTGCAGGCCGCGACGAGCGTTTCGGCGGTCGGACGGGCGGGCGAAAGATGGCAGAGCAAGAAGTTCGCAACGCCGGGGACGGCTTCGATTCCGCCCAGCGCCTCGAGGCCGTCCGCCAGCCGGGCGCGGAGCGCGTGCGTTTCGGCGTAGCGGGCGGCGTAGTAAGCGGGATCTTCCAGCGCCTTGACGGCGGCGATCTGCGCGGGGAGGCTCACCGCCCAGGGCGGCGTCGCGGCGCGCAAAGGCTCGATGAGGCGTGGAGGGCCGCAGAGATACCCGACGCGGAGTCCGCTGAGGGTGTAGACCTTGGACATAGACTTGCAAACGACGACGTTGCGGCTCGCCGCCGCGAATTGCTCCAGCGATTCCCCGGGGCCGACGTAATCCACGTAGGTCTCGTCAATCCAGACAATCGTCTCTTGCGGAATCCGGCGGAGCGTCTCCTCCAGCGCCTCGCGGGGAACGTGGCGTCCGCTGGGGTTGTTTGGGTTCACGATCACGGCGAGGTCGAACCCTTTGCGGAGTTCCGCCTCCAGCCGCTCCGTCTCCACGAGGTAGCCGTCCTCCCTGCTGAGCGGAAACCGGCGCGCGCCGCAGCCGACGACTTTATCGAGAACGTGCGCGTATTCGCCGTAGGCGGGGTCGAGGATAAGCGCCCGCGAAGACGGACTGAGCCACTCGCGCAGCGCAAGAAAGATCAGGGCGGACGACCCTGCGCCGGGCAGCAGGCGCTCCGGCGGAACGCCGCGCGCGGCGGCTAGGCGGGCGATCAAACCCTCGCTTCCCGTTGGGGGAGACGTGCGGACGGCCCAATCGAGCCGGCTTTGGAGCGCGTCGAGCGCGCCGGGGGCGGGCGGAAACCACGCGTCGAGAACGTCGGCGTTGATGACGCCGTCAATCCGCGCGAGGTCGTCGAACTCACGGCCAATGGCGTCGAAGAAGGCGCCGCCGTGATACGCCGAGCGGCGGTCTCCCATCGGCGCGTCCAACCGCCAATCCAGCCGGCGGTCTATCCAACTTCTGACGTCCGCGTACTCCAGCAGGCGGCTATGCGCCTCGTCCACCGTGCAGGACAACAACTCGAATACGAGCGCCCCCGACTGCGCGCGCTTGCCCGTCGAGCGCATGCCCGCCTTGGCGTACAGGTCCAGCAAGTCGGCCCTGCCGACGGCGATAATGTTCCGCCCGCCGCGCTCTTCGATCCAACGGAGCGCCGCGTACATAAGCGCGGGCGCGACCGGCCCGCCGCGATGCGCTTCGCCGACCGTCAGAATTCGGAATTCGTACAGGCCGTCGTCGAACGGAACGGGCGCCTCGTCCCGCGAGAAGTACTTGTCCACCGAGTAAGAGGCCCCGCCGGGCGGCGTGATGCTGATGAATCCCGCCAAACCGCCGTCAATTTTCGCGACGACGTAGGCGTTGAAGGCGTCGAGCGAATCCTGCAGCCTGCCTTCCGCGTTCTCCTCGTGCTGCCCCAACTCGCTCGCGTAGACCCGATGGCGCATCCTAAAGATAGCGTCCATGTCCTCCGCGGTCGCCATCGTCAGGGTAATGCGCGGGGAACTATCCATCGGCGCGGAGTCCACGGAGCGTCAAGTCTCCTCCGCTTACACGGTGATGACCAGGTTGCGGTAGTCGTCCACTGCGGCGCTCTGCCCGGGGTAGACGACCGTCGTGCTGTCCAACTGCTCCACGACCGCAGGGCCGGCGATTTCGTGGCCGGGGGCGAGGAGGGCGCGGTCGTAGACGGGCGTCGTCCTCATTCCGGACGCGCGGTCGAAGTAGACTTCGCGCTCGCCGATGCGCGCGTCCGAGGCGGGGCCGGCCGCGCGGGCGGCGCGCTTCATCGTGAACTTCGGCGCGCGGACGGTGGCGCGGACGCGGTAGTTGACCGCCTCGGCGGGCTCCGTCTTCGCGCTGTGTCCGAAGAGTTGCTCGTGCGCCTGGTCGAACCGCTCGCGGATGTCCGCGACGGCGTCCGCTCCGACGTCCGGCGAGGTTCCGGCGGGAACGTTGAGTTCGTAGCCCTGCCCCTGATAGCGGAGGTCTATGGAGAAAGCGAACGCGATGGAGTCCTCCGCGAAGCCGTCGGCTTGGAATTCGGCGAGCGCCTGATCGCGCAGCGACGCGAAGAGCCGGCTCAGTTCGTCGGCGCCGATTTCCTGCAGGTCTTGGAGGCGCGAGCGCACGAAGTCGCGGCGCGGGTCGGCCATAATGAGCCCGAGCGCGGAACTGACTCCGGGCATCGGCGGAACGACGACCTTGCTCATTCCCAGATCGGCGGCGAGGCGTCCGGCGTGCACCGGCCCCGCGCCTCCGAACGCGACGAGCGCGAAGTTGCGGAGGTCGTAGCCGCGCTCGGTCGAGACTTCGCGGATGCCCTCCTCCATCTTGGCGTTGATGATGCGGATGATGCCCTCGGCGGCGGCCATCGGCTCGATGCCCAGTTGCGCGCCCATATCGGCGACGGCCTCATAGGCTTTTTGCTTGTTCGTCTTGACCTTCCCGCCAAGCAAGTGCTCGGGATGCAGGAAGCCCAGCAGCAAGTTGGCGTCGGTCACCGTGGGCTGCGTTCCGCCCTTGTCGTAGGCGACGGGCCCGGGGTCGGCGCCCGCGCTGTGCGGGCCGACCTGCAGCGCGCCGCCGCCGTCTATCCATGCGATGGTGCCGCCGCCCGCGCCGATGGTGTTGATCATCAGCATCGGCGCTGCGATCTCCCAGTCGCCGATGAGGACGGACGTCTGCTCCAGCACGCTGCCGCCCTCGCCGAGCGCGATGTCGCTGCTGGTGCCGCCCATATCGAACGACACCATATTGGGGAATCCGGCGGAGTCGGCGATCTGCATCCCCGCCTCCGACCCGGCGCACGGGCCGGAGAGAAGCGTCGTGATGGGAATGACGCTCGTTATTTTGGCCACGCCCCCGTTGCTCTGCATAATGTACAACTGCTCGGTGGCGACGCCGAGGTCCTTCAGACCCTGGGCGAGTTTGCCGAGGTAATCCGTCATCGCGGGGGCGAGGCGGGCGTTGGCCACGGTCGTGCTGAGGCGGGGGAACTCGCGGATCTGCGGGAGAATCTCGGACGAAAGAGAGACCGAAACGCCCGGGAACTCCTCGCGAATCATTTCGGCGAGCGCTTGTTCGTGCGCCGGGTTGAGGAACGAGAAGAGCAGCATCACCGCGACGGACTCCGCGCCCTTCTTCCTCAGCCGCTTCACCGCCTCCCGCGCCTGCTCCGCGTCCAGCGGCTTCTTCACGTTGCCCTTGAAGTCCACGCGCTCGACGACTTCCTCGCGGAGCCACGGCTCGACGGGCGGGTTCTTCTCGACGTAGATGTCGGAGAGGTCGCTTCCGAAACGCGGGATGTGCCAGACGTCGTTGACGCCGCTGAAGCCGTCGGTGATGAGCAGCCCGACGCGCGCGCCCTTGCCCTGCACGAGGATGTTCGTGCCCACGGTGGTGCCGTGCGCGAACGATGCGACCTCGCCGACGCCGAGCCCCCCGGCGAGCAGTTCCCGTATGCCGTCCAGGATCGCCTGCCCCGGGTCATGGGGCGTGGACGGCGTCTTGAGCGCCTCGATCTCCCCGGACTCGTGGTCGAGCACGACCATATCGGTGAAGGTGCCTCCGGTGTCGACTGCGACGGTTTTCATAAGGACGCTTGGCCTCTCGCGGATATGGCGCAGGCGCTAACTATAAGCGGGGCGCCCCGTTCTTGCAAAGCGGGGAAGCCCGGCGTATGCTTCCCGCCGTCCCGACAGCCCAGAGACCGCCCCTGCCCAGGAGGAGCGAAATGAGCCTCATCCGTCTCATCGCCGTCTGCGTCGTCGCCATCGGAGCGCTGACCGGCCTCCACTTCATCGCCACCGGCATCTACCACGACGGCTCGCCGAACTACCCCCTCTGGAAACTGTGGGACTGGTTCATGGCCGCCTCCTTCGTTCCGATGATCCTCGCGACGCTGAACGACAAAATGGCGATGCAGCGCGACTTCAGCAGCGAGGACGGCCCGGTCACGCGGCGCTATCTGGAGGCGAACGTTCTCTTCTACGCAGTGGTTGGGCTTGCGATCTCCTTCTTCTGGAACTGGCTCTGGGGGTTCAACCCGGGCAGCGAAGGGGAGTGGGCGCAGGAGGCGCACGTTCAGGTATGGGCCGCCTTCCATCCCGTCTACGCCCCGGTCGCCATCGCAATCGGCCTGCGCCTCTGGCGCAAAGGCTAGCGCTGGCGCAAAAAGGCTAGAGCGAGGGCGCTCCTGCGCCCTCCAACTTGCCGTCATTCCCGCGTAGGCGGGAATCCCGTCGGGGCGGCGCAGGGACGGCGGAGTCGCAACAGCAAGCGTGGAGCGGAGGCGAGCCTCTGGCGCAAGGCTAGCGAGGAGGGAGCGGTCGCCCTCCTTACGTACCGTCATTCCCGCGTAGGCGGGAATCCAGTCAGGCGACGCAGGGGCGAGCATCAGGCAGGCAGGCGGCCTCCGCTGGCGCGGTGAAAGGACAGGACCCAGTGGGCGTTGAAAAGAGGTTCGTCCTGAACTGCTTGCTGTTCGCAACGGTTCCCGTTCTGCTCTGCGGAGCGTTCTCCATCCCCATCGACGCTTTTATCGCTTTCTTCGGCCTCTCGATTCTCGGATTGATTCTCGCGTTGCGGAACGCCGTGAAGTCCGCCCATGCGGAGAAGCCGTTGAGACGTTTTGTGTTCGCGCAAGCGATTTTAGGGACGCTGGCGTTTCAAGTTTACATCGTCATCGGATTCTTGATGAGCGATACGTGGGGCGACCAGGCCTTGCGCGACACCGCGTCCGCCGTGTTCGCGGCCGGATCAATTGCGCTCGCCGTCAATTTGCTCATTCACATTGGAAGAGTCGCGCCGCTTCGTTCGCCGCGTTCGCTCGCCGCAGGGTTGGCCTCGACAGGCGTTATCGTCGCGGCGCTGCTATGGGCGACGCTGGAATACTACGCATTCTTCCTCCTGTATGTTCTTTGGATAGCGCAGTTTGGCGTAGGAGTGAACCGGCTTGCAACCGGCGGAAACGCGCGCCTTTTCGCCGCGCTGTTCCTCCTCTTCGCGCTGGCAGGCTTGTCCATATTCCTAGCGGTCGCCAATCCTTTCAATGTCCGGTGGGATTGACGGCGGCGCCGCCCGCCCTCGGCGCCCGCAGGGGAGCGCGTGCAGCCGCTGCTGGACGCGCGGAGGCAGGGGAACGCCGTGTATGACGCTCGCGAAGGCCCGTATCTCCGCGAGCGCGCGAACCACGCTCGGGCGGGACATCTCCACCACGACGTCAAAGTGGACATTGTCCGGTCGGCTGTCCCACACGCCCCTCATCCCCTCGCCCAACGCCTCCGCAATGTTGACAGCCCGCCGCGCGGCGCATAGGTTATCGGGCGCGGCCGGGCCGCCGAGCCGAGGCCGAGGGGAGGCGCGATGACCGACGTCATCACTCAAGAAGTCATCAGAGCGAGGCTGGACGGCATCGTGCGCGAGATGCAGGCCGCCGTCCTTCGCACCGGCTACTCCACCATCATCCGCGAGTCCCACGACTTCTCGGCGGGCATCACCGACCGCGAGGGGAACGTCGTCGGCCAGCGCTCGCCGCTGCCCACGCACCTCGGCGCCTACCCCGACTGCGTGCGCGGCGTGCTGGAGTTCTACGACATCGCGGATATGCGCGAGGGCGACTGCTTCCTGACCAACCACCCGTACTACTCCGGCTGCCCCCATCCCAACGATATGGTCGTCGTAATGCCGGCGTTCGCCGACGGCGAGGTCATCGCCTTCTGCGCCTCGATGGGGCACAAAGTGGACATCGGCGGGCAGTCGCCGGGCTCGCGGAACGCCATCGCGCGCGACCTCTTCGGCGAGGGGCTGTGCGTGCTCCCCGTGCAGTTTATGCGGCAGCGCGTCCTCCACCGCGAGGTCGTCCAATTCCTGCGGGGCAACACGCGCGCGCCCGAACTCGTGATGGGCGACTTGGAGGCGCAGGCGGGCGCGCTCTGGAGCATCGGCGTCCGACGGCTCGGCCATACGGTCGAGACCTACGGCAAGCAGGCGGTCTTGGACTCGTTCGAGGGGATGGGCGACCGCACGGAGGCGCGGGCGCGGCGGATCATCGCGGGCTGGCCCGACGGCTCCGCCGAGGCCGAGGCGTTCATTGACGACTCCGCCAACCCGGGCCAAACCATCCGCATCCACGTCGCGGTCGAGAAGCGGGGCGACCGCCTGATCGTGGACTTCAGCGGCTCCGGCGATCAGTCCGCCGGGCCGGTGAACGTCCGCCCGCCGTTCGTGCGCGGCATGGTGAACTACGCGGCGATTGCAATGATGGGCGACGTCTCGAACGATCACGGGCTGGCGCGCGCCATCGAGTGCCGCTTCCGCGAGGGGAGCGTCATCTGCCCGACGTTCCCCGCGCCCGTCGGCTTCTACTCAATGACGATGCCCGTCGTCGAAGACGTCGTGTTCGAGGCGCTGAGCAAGATCTCCGAGCGTCCGGCGGTGGCGCACAACAGCGTCTCCGGCCTCCTGGTGCTCGGCTCGACCGGCGCGGCGGCGAAACGCTACGTGCAATACGAAATCGTCATCTCCGGCAACGGCGCTTACGCGGGCGGCGACGGATGGACGGGCACCGGCCACTCGTGGTCGGGCGGCGCGAAATACACGGGCGTCGAGATCATCGAGTCCGAGTTCGACGTGGATATGCAGCAGTTCAATCTCGTGCCGGACACCGGAGGAGCGGGGGAGCACCGGGGCGGCCTCGCGCTGCGGCGGGAGTACCGCGTGCGGACGCAGGCGCAGTACGCGGGGGGCACGCCGCGCGCGCTCGTCCCCGCGCACGGAGTGGACGGCGGCGGGAGCGGCAGGCCGGGGCGCATCGTGATGAATCCGGGCACGGAGCGCGAGCAAACCTACACCGGCCTCGTCTCCAACGTTCCGCTCGCCCCCGGCGACGTCGTGCGGATGGAGACGGCGTCGGCGGGCGGCGTCGGCGACCCGCGCAACCGCGACCGGGGGCGGGTCGCCTCAGACCTCCGCAACGGCTACGTCTCCCGCGAGACGGCCTGCGCCGTCTACGGCATGAGCGACGAAGAGGCGGAGGCGGCGCTGCGGGCGGGGTAGGGCAGGGGGGACGCCGGCTTCAGCGTGGACGCCGCGCGATATTTGGGCGCCTCTACCCGGGCGGCGATGGACGAATCGAGAGGGAGCAAGGGGCTGCGCCGCCCGCGCCTTGCGGGTAGACTGCGCGCTATGAGCGGCGCGGCGAAAATCACGACGGCCCTCGTGCTCGCCGGAGGCAGAGGCGAGCGCCTCTGGCCGCTCACGCAAGACAGGCCGAAGCCGATGGTGGAAGTCGGCGGCAGGCCGATACTGGAGCGCCATCTGGAGTGGCTGCGGGCGAACGGCATCGAGCGCGCCTTCCTGCTCACCGGCCACCTGAGCGAGGTCGTGGAGCGGCATTTCTCGGAGCCGCGCGTCGCAGGGCTCGAGACGCGCTGCATCGCGGAGGCTTCCCCGCTGGGGCGCGGCGGCGCGTACAAAAACGGCTACCGCGAGGCTGCGCTTGCGGGCGAGGCCGTCGTCGCCACGAACGGCGACGTCCTGACCGACCAGCCCCTCGCGCCGCTGATCGAGGCGTGGACGCAGGCGGGCGCGCTCGCCGCCGTGATGCTCACGCCGATGATCAGCCCGTTCGGCGTCGTCGAGGCGAAAGACGGGCTGGTGACGGGGTTCCGCGAGAAGCCGCCGCTGCCCTATTGGGTGAACGCGGGCGTCTACGTCCTCACGGAGGAGGCCGTCTCGCGCTTCCCAGACGTCGGCGACCACGAGACGGCGGCGTTCCCGCAACTAGCGTCGGAGGGGCGGCTCGCTGCGTTCGAGAGCGGCGCCTACTGGCAATCCATCGAATCGCAGAAAGACTTGCGCGCCGCAGAGGAGCGCCTAGCCGAGTAGCAAGAAGCAGCCGGTTGCGGGGAGCGATTAGCCCCGGGGCAAGAAGCAGCGCGCCGCGGGAGAGCGTCCTGTGCTATACTTGGAGCGACAGCCTCCCCTTCATTGGGAGGCCGCCGGAAATCGGGGAGTGGCGCAGTCCGGCAGCGCGCTACGTTCGGGACGTAGAGGCCCCGGGTTCAAATCCCGGCTCCCCGACCAGTTCTCTGAAGCATCGTCATTCCCGCGCAGGCGGGAATCTCGCCCACTTGTCCGCCTTCCCGCGCCCCTCGCCCCCGTTATTCCCGCGTAGGCGGGAATAACGGCCCCCTGTCCGCCTTCCCGCGCCCCTCGCCCCCGTCATTCCCGCGCAGGCGGGAATCCAGAGGCGCGCAAGCGCCGCACGGGGCGCAACGCGCCTCGTCTCCTGATATCGGCCCCCTGTCCGCCTTCCCGCGCCCCTCCCCGCCCGTCATTCCCGCGTAGGCGGGAATCTCGCCCCTGCCCCCACGCCCGCGCCGGCGGGCTAAGGTATCCTAGAGCCATGATTCCCGACCTCAACGGCAAGGCGGTCCTGATAACCGGCGCGAGCCGGGGCATCGGACGCCACCTCGCCGTCGCAATGGCGAGATGCGGCGCGACGGTCGCGGTTACGGCGCGCTCCCTCGACGCATCCCCCGGCGAGGGCGGAACGCTGCGCGGAACGGCGGAAGCCGTCGAGGCGGCGGGCGGCGAGGCCATCGCCATCCCCGCCGCGATCACGGAGCCCGCCCAGGCCGCGTCGCTCGTCGAGGAGGCCGCCGCGCGCGCCGGACGCCTGGACATCCTCGTGAACAACGCGGGCGTCTACCCCGACGCGCGAATCGCCGAAATGTCCGTCGAGGAGTGGCAGGCGACGATGGACGTGAACCTGAACGCTCCGTTCCACCTCACGCGAGCGGCTTTGCCCATGATGGAGCGGCAAGGCGGAGGCCGCATCGTCAATGTGTCCAGCGAGATGGCGCTCCGGCGCAGGCCGGGCCGCGTCGCCTACAGCGCGACGAAGGCCGCGCTCGACGTCTTCTCCCTCGCGCTCGCGGAGGAGGTCCGCGGCCAAAACATCGAGGTCAACGTCTGGACGCCCGGCTACGTGCGGACTGATATGAGCGGCCCCCGCGCGACGGAGAGCGTGGCCACGGTGGAGCCGTCGTTCCTCTGGATGCTCGCGCAGCCGCCGATGGCGTTGACGGGGCGCATCCTCCGGAAGATCGAGTTCGGCCAAACGTGGGGGCCGGGGGCGGAGTAGGCGGCCCTGCCTTGCCCCCTGCGTCCTATCGCCCTGCCCGTACCCTATGTCCCGTCGTTCCCGCGTAGGCGGGAACCTCGCCCCCAGACGAGGCGGGCGCCCTATCGCCCTGCCCGCCATGCGGGAACCTCGCATCCTGTCCGCCTGCCCGCCTTTGCGGGAACCTTGCCCTCATACGGGGCGGGCGCCCTATCGCCCTGCCCGCGTAGGCGGGAACCTCGCATCCTGTCCGCTTGCCTGCCTTGCGGGACCAACCGGGGGAGCGCCGGCGGCTCTACAGCGGAGGCGCGAGGCTGACGCCCAGCGTCCGCTCGACCCAAGCGGCGGCGCGGAGTAGGCGCGCCTCTTGGAACGGCGCGGAGGCGAGTTGCGCGCCGAGCGGAAGTCCGTCGGCGGATAAGCCGATAGGCAGGGAGACGCTGGGGAAGCCGGTGAAACTCCAAATGCTCTGGAAGCGCGTGTCGCCGGTTTGGGAGCGGTCGCGGGGAGCGGGGCCGGATGCGGTGGGCGTGAGCAAAGCGTCCACGCGGTCGAGGGCGCGGAGCGCGAGCCGCTGAACCTCGCGGCGGTAGTCGGCGGCGGCGGCGTAGTCGCGGGCGGCGTGGCCGAATCCGTTGTCCAAGTAGACGCGAATCTTCGGGCCGTAGAGGTCTTCGTTCCCGAGGTAGAGGGGCGCGTGCCAGTTGGCCATTTCCGACTCTTGCATCAGGCGGTGGGCGGCGTAGGCGCGGGCGAAGTCCACTCCCGCGTCCGCTTCGTCGATTCGCGCTCCGGCGTTGGCGAGCCGCCGCATGGTTTCCTCCGTCGCCTCGCGGGTTTCGGCGCCGGCCTCCTCGAAGAACCAGCCGCGCAAAACGCCGATCCGTGGCGGAGCGTCCGCGTCCCGAACGGCGGCGGCGTAGTCGTCGGGCGGAACGTCCGCGGAGTCCGGGTCGTCCGGGTCGCGCCCGGCGAACACCCCGAGCAGAAGCGCGGCGTCCTCCGCGTTGCGCGCGAGAAAGCCGACGTGGTCGAACGACGAGGCCATCGGAATGACGCCGCGCCGGGAGACGCGCCCGAACGTGGGCTTGAGGCCGACGACGCCGTTGTAGGCGGCGGGGCGCAGAACGGAGCCGACAGTTTGGGAGCCGAACGCCCAGGGAACTATGCGGGCGGCGACTGCGGCGCCGGAGCCCGCGCTGGAGCCGCCGGGGGTGTGCTCCGCGTTCCACGGATTGTAGGTGGGCGCCGGGTCGCCGTCGGCGAATTCGGTTGTGTGGAGTTTGCCGAGCAAGATGGCGCCGGCGTCGCGGGCGGCGGCGATGGGCGCGGCGTCGGCGTCGGGGACGCGGTCGGCCCATATCCGCGAGCCCGCCGCCGTGCGAACGCCCGCCGTATCGAAGATGTCTTTCGCGCCGTAGGGAACGCCTGCGATGGGGCCGCGTCCGGCGGGACCGGCGGCGTCGAAGGCGCGGGCGGCGGCGAGCGCCTGCTCCGGCAGAAGCGTCGCCCACGCGAGCAGGCGCGGCTCCAAATCCGCGGCGCGGGCGAGCAGCGACTCCGTCAGTTCGGCGGCGGAGAGGCGCCGCGCCGCGACCTCGGCGGCGGCCTGCGCCAGCGTCAATTCGTAAAGTTCGGTCATCGGCTCGTCATCCCTCGGCGGCGCCGCTCGCCGCGTCTCCCTGTCCGCCTATGCGGGACGACGGAAGAGGGGGCGCGGCGCATCCCTAGCGGTGGGCGCCGCGGCTGGCGGCTTGCGACACCTGCACGGCCCGCTGCGCCATCACCGCCTCCGCGAGCGTGTGAAATCTGCCGGAAACGACCTTGAGCACCTGCGAGAGCAAGCGATGCCCCGCCAGCGGGTCATGAATGGCGAACTCGGACACCTCTGATCCCTCGAAACGAGCGAGCGTCGAGTTCGTCACGCAGACGGCGGTGAGTTGGTAGACGTAGGGCTCCACGAGCGCCGACCAGCCGATGACTTGGCCCGCCCTCGCCGTGGAGACCTTGCGGTGCGGCGTGTCTATCCCCCACCACTCGGGGACCTGCATATGCAATTCCACCTCCCCGTCGAGCACGACGTAGAGATGCTGAGCGTAGTCGCCAGACTTGAAGAGTTCGCTTCCGGCCTTCGCCGTCGTGCTGGTCGCCAGTTTCGCGAGACGCTCCGCCTGATCGGGGGCGAGGCTTTTCAGCAACTCGCTTTGGGCTAAGGCAGTCTCCAACGCAATCCCTCCCAAGTTCCTGTTCTGGGCGCGTTAATTAAATCACAACCTGTCGGCGGAAGGGTAGGCGTTCCCAGCGAGTTTTATCCGTTCGGAGCGATGCGGGCGGGTCAGATGGTGAGAATGATGTTGCCGATGGCGGCGCCGCTTTCCTGGAGTTCGTGGGCGGCGGCGATTTCGTCCAGCGGCATCACGGCGGCGACGGGGCGCGTGAGCGCGCCGTCGGCGATTGCTTGGGTTATGTCGGCGCAGGCTTGCCGCTTGGCGGCCTCCGGCTCGGAGTAGACGAGCACGAAGTGCACGGATGCGTTCTTGCGCGAGAGCGCCTGATACTCCACTGCAGGCTCGCGGTCGCCGGTGGATGCGTAGCAGCCGATTGCGCCGTTCAGCCGGAGGGCGCGCTTGCTCGCGGCGAGGTTGCCGCCGAAATCCACCTCGACGATGCGCTCGACGCCTTCGCCGTCCGTGAGGGCGAGCGCGCGGTCGGCGACGTCTTCCGTCCGGTAGTTGATCGTATGGTCCGCGCCGGAGCGCATCGCATGCTCGGCCTTCTCGTCGGAACTGACGGTTGCGATGACGCGCGCGCCGCCCCACTTGGCGAACTGAATGGCGTAGTGGCCGACCGCGCCGGCGCCGCCGGTGACCAGCACGGTCATTCCGGCGACGGGGCCGCTTGCGAAGAGGCAGCGGTGGGCGGTCATCGCGGGAATGCCGATGCACGCGCCTTCCTCGAATGAAACGGAATCGGCGAGCGTGACGGCGCGCTCCGACGGGAGGGCGATCAGTTCCGCCGCCGTGCCGAACGGACGCTGCCACTGCCCTTCGTAGAGCCAGACGCGCTCGCCGACGCGGGACTGCGGGACGCCGGCGCCGACGGCGGCGATTTCGCCCGCGCCGTCGCTGTGGGGAATGATGCGGGGGAAGGGCATTTCCGGCCCGCGCGAGCCCGTCCGCGCCTTCCAGTCGGACGGATTGACGCCGGAGGCGCGCACGCGCGCGAGGATTTCGCCGGGCCCCGGCTGAGGGTCGGGAAGTTCGCCGACGTTCAGGACGTCGCGCGCCGGGCCGTAGCGGTCGTACCAGGCTGCTTTCATATCGCGCGCGCTCCTTGCATCTTCATCATATCGGGGCGGCGGGCGGCGTGTTAAGCCCCGCTCAAGCGCGAATCCCCTGAGCGTCCTTGCCGGGTCCATCGTAACAGGGCGGGCTAGGCGGCGGCGCGCCCCGCGCGGCCCCGCAACCGTTCCGGGTCTGGTAGAGTTAAATCCGCTATAGCGGCCAACTCGCAAACGCGCGACCGATTGCCGCCCTCGCCCGCAACATTTAGAGGACTAGGCTGACGATATGAAGGCAGGCATCATCAACGTAACCGGCTACGCGGGCATCGAACTCGCCCGCATCCTCCACCGCCACCCGGAAGTCGAAATCGCCGGAGTGACCGGACGCAGCCAGGCCGGAGAACGGCTCGGCGACGCGCTCCCGCACCTCGACCGGCTCGGGCTCGCCATCGAGCCCGACCTCGCGGGCAGCGTCGACGTCGTCTTCTCCGCGCTCCCGCAAGTCGCGTCCGCCGCCGCCTGCGTCCGGTTCGCGCGCGAGGGCGTCAAAGTCGTGGACATCTCCGCCGACTTCCGCCTGCGCGACCCCGCCGAGTACGCCGCTTGGTACGGCGCGGAGCATCCCGCGCCCGACCTCCTCGAAACGTCCGTCTACGGCCTCACGGAACTCGACCGGCAGGGCGTCGCCGCCGCGCGGCTCGTCGCCAACCCGGGCTGCTACCCCACCGCCGCGCTCCTCGCGCTCGCCCCCGCCGTCCGCGCCGGCCTCATCGAGGAGCGTGTCATCGTAGACTGCAAGTCCGGCGTCTCCGGCGCGGGGCGCGGCCTCAGCCTCACGACGCACTTCTCGGAAGTCAACGAAAACGTCTTCGCCTACGGCGTCGGCGGGCATCGCCACTTGCCGGAGATCACGCAGGAACTGCGCCGGATGCGCGGGGGCTACGAGCCGAGCGTCCTCTTTCAGCCGCACCTCATTCCGATGACGCGCGGCATTCTCGACACCGTCTACGCCGACTTCGCCCCCGGCGCGTTCGGCTCCCCGCAGGCGGCGGGCCAGGCCGTCGCGGAACTCTACCGCGACGCCTACCGCGGCGAGCCGTTCGTGAAAGTCGTGGACAAACCCCCGCAGACCAAGCAGACTTGGGGGAACAACGATTGCTTGGTGTATCCTACAGTGGACGAGCGGACGGGCAAACTCGTCGTCTTCTCCGCGCTGGACAATCTCGTCAAGGGCGCGGCGGGGCAGGCCGTGCAGAATATGAACCTGATGTTCGGCCTGCCTGAGACGACGGGGCTGGAGCAACTGGCCGTCTACCCGTAACCGGCAAGCGAGCGCGCCCCTATAGTCTAGCGGCCCAGGACGCCACCCTTTCAAGGTGGAGATCGCGGGTTCGAATCCCGCTGGGGGCGCCACCGCCGCCGCCGCCCGCCCGACCTGTCGGCGTTCGCCGACTACTGGGGTCTCGTCATTCCCGCGTAGGCGGGAATCTCGCCCCCCAGACCGAAAAATGCGAAAGGAGCGTATGCCCCCTCGTCTTGCAACCGGAATAGCCCTCTTCGCGCTGCTCGCCTTCCCGGCCTGCGCGAACGGCGTATCTACGAGCGCGGAATACGAACTGCAGTCCCCCATAGACCTCACCGGCTACGCGACGGTCGGCGGCCCCGCGCTCGAGTGCGCCTACGGCGGCAACGAGCCCTCCGTCGAGGTCGCCAACGGATTCATCGCCGCGCGCTACGAGCCCGGCAACGCCCTAACGCTCGGCGGGCGCGAATATATGCTCCGGGAAGTGCACGCGCACGCCGCTTCCGAGCACCGGATAGACGGCGAACTCTTCGCCGCCGAACTCCATATGGTGCATCAGGACAAGGACGGCGGCTTGCTCGTCGTGGGCGTCCTCTACGACCTCGGCGAGCCGGACCCGATCATTCAGGGATTGCTCGACGCAGGCGCGGGCGGATCCGTCGCCGCGCTCGACTCCGGCCTGCTCAACCCCCGCGTGTCCGCGCCTGACTCTTCTACCGGAAGCGGCTCTACCGGAAGCGGCGGAGCGCCGAACTCGCGCTGTTCGTGCTGCGCGTCCGCGTACTACCGCTACCGCGGCTCCAGAACCACGCCTCCGTTCGACGGCCCCGTGGAGTGGATCGTGCTGTGGGAGCAGGGAACCGTCTCCCCTGAGCAAGTGGAAGCGCTTATGGCGGTCAACGGCGGCGAGCCCAACAACCGCGAAATCCAGCCGCGCGGCGAGCGCGAGATTACGCTCGTCGCCCCCTAAGGAGCCGCCTTATGAAAATCGGCGCAGTATTCCCGCAAACCGAAATCGGCGCGGACCCCGGCGCGGTGCGCGAATTCGCGCAGGCCGCCGAGGAACTCGGCTACGCCCACCTCCTCTTCTACGATCACGTGCTCGGCGCCGACACGCGAATCCGGCCGGACTGGCAAGGCCCCTACTCCCACGAGGACACGTTCCACGAGCCGCTCGTGACGTTCGGCTATCTCGCCGCCCTCACGAGCCGCATCGAACTCGTCACCGGCGTCATCATCCTTCCCCAGCGGCAGACCGCGCTCGTCGCCAAACAGGCCGCGCAGGCCGACGTCCTCAGCGGCGGACGCATCCGGCTCGGCGTCGGCGTCGGCTGGAATCCCGTCGAGTACGAGGCGCTCGGCGAAAACTTCCACGACCGCGGCAAACGCTGCGAAGAGCAAGTGGACCTCTTGCGCGCCTTCTGGACGAACAAATCCATTGAATTCCGCGGCCGGTGGCACGCCATCCCGGGCGCGGGCATCAAGCCCTTGCCCCCGCATGGCCCCATCCCGATTTGGTTCGGCGGCGGACGCTCCGACGCCGTGCTGCGCCGCATCGCCCGCATGGGCGACGGCTGGTTCCCTCAGCATCAGCCCGACGACGAGGGCAAGGCGCGGCTCGACCGCTTCCGCGAACTCATCGTGGAAGGCGGGCGCCGGCCGGAAATCGTGGGCGTCGAGGCGCGCGTCGCCTTGCAGCGCGGCGGATTCGACGGCGCGCTCCGCGACCTGGAAGCGTGGCGCGGGCTCGGCGCGACCCACGTCTCGTTCGGAACGATGCGCGCCGGCCTCGCCTCCCCCGCCGACCACATCGCCGCCCTCCGCCGCTTCAAGGAAGAGGTCGGGTAGGGCGGCGCCTGCCCAGTCAAGCCAACCTCTGCAAAAGGAGACGTCGAATGAACCCTGCAGTCATCATCCTGGATATGGCCAAAGGCTACGGATGGAAGCCCGGATCCTACGGCTACGAGATGGTCGCCAACGTCCGGCGGCTCAAAGACGCCGCCTATAACGCCGGCGCCCCCGTCATCCACGTCAACTCGATGCGCCGCGAAACCGACCAGGTCGGCGAGTGGTCGCGCGTGATGATGAAGGAGGGCACGGACGCCCTCGACGTCATCCCCGAACTCCAGCCCGTCGACCGCGACACTCTCGTCTACAAGCGCTACCTCAGCGGCTTCTCCCACAACGACCTCGACTACGTCCTCCGCACGATGAAGCGCGACGCCGTCGTCATCGCCGGCGCGTCCACCGACAACACCGTCCTCTGGACTGCGGCGGACGCCTTCCAACTGCGCTACAAGGTCGCCGTCGTGGAGGACTGCACGATGGTGCACCGCGAGGACGAGCCGCCGGAAGTCAAGGAGTACGCGCTCCGCATTGTGCGGAACGTTCTCCACAGCGACGTCTTGCCGCTCGACGAGGCTATCGCCCGCTTCCTCAGTTGAGCGGGGGGACGCGCCCTCCGCCGAGCAGGTCGGGCGCGATCAGAGGCAGGGCGCCCGTCCATAGCGGAATGTTCAGCAGCGTCTCGAACAGCAGATAGAACACAACGGAAGTCAGCGCCGTCACGCCCGCCGCCCGGGACGCGCTCAGCCCGCTCTCGCGGATGAAGAACAGCAGCATAAACAGCGGCGTGGCGACGTAGTAGCCCGCGACGAACATCGCGGCGAAGTAGAAGAGCAGCCAGGCGTAGACCGTTCCCACTCTCCGCCACGTGCCCGCGTTCATCCCCCCTGCCGCCGGCGCGCCGCCTTGCTCGTCCGGCGAGGCGTCCGCGTCCGTCCCGAACGCCCGCGTCGCCCGCGCGAGCCGGGGCGTCGCCTCCGCGATCATCAGCAGCGCCAGCAAGCCGATTGTCGGCGCGCCGATGACAAGGGCGACGATCCGCTGATTCCCCGCGTACTGCAGAGACCCCAGCGTGATGCTCAGCGCAATCGTCAGGAGGAACGCCTCGACGAAGAGCGTCAGTTTCCCCGTGTCGCTCATCCTCGCCGCTCCTGCCGCTCCGCCGGCCTCCATGCCTGGCGAAGCGACCAGGCCATCGCCGCAGCGATCGTCAGAATGATGATGATCGAGACGGGCCGCGAGAAGAAAATGCCGTAGCCCCCTTGCGAGATCTGCAGCGACTGCACGAACGTTTTCTCCGCGAGCGACCCCAGCACGAACCCGATCACCAGCGTGATGAGCGGAAAGCCCGCCCGCCGCAGCAGAAAGCCGACGATGGCCGCGAACACCGCCAGCGCCACGTCCCAAACGTTGCTCCGCACCGCGTAGATCCCAATGAACGACAACGCCGCGACGAACGGCGCGATGTACTTCACCGGCACGAGGCTAATGCGGGCCAACCACGCCCCGCCTCCCAAAACGATAATCGTCGTCAGTATCTGCGCCGCGACCACTCCCAGAATGATCGCCCAGAGCACGTCTGTCCGGTTCACCAGCAGGTCGCGTCCCGGCTGAATGCCGTGCAGCACGAACGCCCCCATCAGAATCACCATCTCGCCGTTGCCGGGAATGCCGAAAGTGAGCGTGGGCAGCAGAATCCCGCCGTCTTTCGCGTCGTTCGCCGACTCCGAGGCGACGACGCCTCCCGCGTACCCGGTTCCGAACAGTTCCGGGGTTTTCGACGCCTGCTTCGCGGAAGTGTAGGAGAGGAAGTTCGCCACTGCGCCCCCGGCTCCGGGAATCGCCCCGGTCACCGTCCCGATAATGGAGCCGCGCACCAGAATCGCTTTGTAGCGGAACACCTCGGCTGCGCCCCGCAGAATCTGCCGCATTCCGCCGAGTTGCACGTCCGCCCCGCGCGCGATGGTTCCCCCCCGCGACGTGTAGACGATCAACTCGCTCAACGCGAAGAAGCCCACCACCAGCGGCACGATCTCAATGCCGTCCCAGAGATACTCGCTGCCCAGCGTGAACCGCCGCACGCCCAAACTGTCGCTGAACCCGATCAGCGCGATCAGAATCCCCGTTCCGCCCGCCGCAAGCCCTTTCACCATATTCTGACGCGACGCGAACGTCACTGCGATAAGCCCCAGAATCACCAGCCAGAAGAAGTCCGGCGGGCCGAACGCCCGCAGCATAAACTCCGCCGCCGGAAGCAGCAGCATCAGCACGATGATGCTGAACAGCGTGCCCAGGCCCGAGGCCGTCGCCGCCAGGCCAATCGCGCGCCCGCCCTCGCCGCGCTGCGTCATCGGAAAGCCGTCGAACGTCGTGCAGACGTTCGCTATCGTGCCCGGCGTGTTGAGCAGAATCGCGGGCACCCCGCCGCCCGTGCTCGCCGTCCCCATAATACCGGCGAACACGTACATCGCCACGATCGGGTCCCACCCGAACGTGAACGGCAAGATCAGCGTCATCGCAATGACGCTCCCCAAGCCCGGGATCACGCCGAACGTAACGCCCAGCGCCGTCCCCAACGCAATCGCCCCGATGACGGCGGGCTCGGCCATTTGGCCGAGCGCCGCCGCTATGTCCTGAAACATCCCAGCCCTCGCCGGCGCGCCGCCGCTACTGCGACTGCGAGCGCTGGCGGACCGTCTCTATGTTGGCCGACACCACGCCGTCCATCCCCGCGACCGCCTCGCGCGTCTCTTCCGGAGTCAGCCGCGCCACCGCCATGCCCCGGTCGGCGATCGTCCGCGCCACGTCCGCGTTCCCCAGCGCGTTGTCAAACGCCGTCGCAATAATCGCCACGATGTCGTCCGGCGTGTCCGGCGCCGCCGCGACCATCCCGTTGTTGGCGAAGCCCGCCAGGTCGCCAAAGCCCAACTCGCCGACCGTCGGAACGTCCGGCGTCAGCGAAAACCGCTCGGCGGCGTACATCCACAGACCTTTGAAGTCGTCGCTCTGAACGGCGTCCAGCGTGCTGCCCGCGAACGGCCCCACCGCGAGTTCGCAGTCGCCGCGCAGCAGCCCCGCCTGCACCTCCGCGCCCTGATAGCCCGTCACCGGATTCCAAGCGATCCCCATCACTTGCGTGCTCACCGAGGCCACGAGGAACGAGTGTCCGGAGAGCCCCGTTAGGCAGAAGCGCACATCGTCGCCCGCCGCCGCGACGTCCTGCGGCGTCCGCCATTCGCTGTCGGCCGTGGTGTACATACCGTAGGTCTGAATCACGGCGCGTCCGACCCACTTCAACTCGTCGAACGACACGCCCTGCGGGTCCAGCCGCTCAGCCGTGATCTGGTTCGGCATATTCATAATGGAGACCGCGTAGCCGTCCGGCTCGCCCCGGTAAATGTCCTGCGCCGCCCTGCGCCCGCCGCCGCCGGGAATGTTCTCCACCACCACGTTCACGCCCAACTCGTCGCTCATCGCCTCCGCGATGGCCCGGCTTGCGACGTCGAATCCGCCGCCGGCGTTGAATCCCACGAACCACTTAATGTCGCGCTCCGGGAACTCCGGCCCGCTGTCCCTGCACGCCGCCGCGCCGAACACGGCGAGCAGCAACGCGGACGCGGCGAGCAGGACGAAACCGAGCCTGCGGTTGACCGTGGCGATGCTTTTCATACGAACGTCCTCCCTCTGTTCTTCCGTTGCCGGCTCGCCCGCTAAAGCGCGTAGAGCCGCGTCGGGTTGCGCTCCAAAATCTTGTCCGCGACCGCGTCGTCCAGCCCCCCGTTCTCCCTGAGGTTGCGGAGCGCGTGCAACTCGGTCGACGTGTCGTTGTGGCCGTAGTCCGTGCCCAGCACGATGTGGTCTTCCCCCGCGCATTCAATGATGTAGTCCAAATCGTCGGCGGTCTGCGCCGCCACCCAGATATTGCGCTCCTCCAGCAACTCGCGCCCCGGCCACGCCTTCCCGCGCTTCTCGAACCGCAGAGACAAGTCGTTCATCGCGTAGGGCAGCCACGACGCGCTCAACTCGACGAACCCCCACCGCAAGTCGGGAAACCGCACGTGCATATCCTTCATCACAATGTCGTGAAACGCGCCGACGCCCGACAACTTGAACGTCGAGAATCCCGCGTCGCGCCCGAAGTAATCGTAGAACGCGAAATTCCCCGTCGCCGCGTGGATGCACACCGGCAGATCGAGCCGCTGCGCCTCCTCCCACACCGGCGCCAGATACGGGTCGCTCAGCCGGTGCGGCCCTTCGATTCCGCGCATAAACACCGCGCACGCGCCGTTGTCCTTGCCGAACTGCAACTCCTCGAGGCACTTGTCGAGCGACATCGTGGGCAGCACGACCGCCCACCGCAGCCGTCCGCCGCCCTGCCGGTGAATATCCGCCAGCCAGCGGTTGTAGCCCTGCGCCAGCGCGAGGTCAACCTCCGGGTGCGTGGCGAGCGGGCGCAGGAAAATGCTGGGATACAGCACGTGCGTGCTCACGCCCAACTCGTCCATATGCGCCAGCCGCTTGGCGATGTCGCTCGCCTCCCGCGTCGCCTCGTCCGTATCCAGCCCCACGTTCACGCCTTTCGTGAAGGCGCGGGAATCTATGTACCAAAACTCCGGCGCGGGCGACTTGTACCCTTCTTTCGGGAGCAGCACGATGGGCCGCAGATGCTGCGACTCCTCCGGAATGAAGTCCCACGTGCGCTCCGACTCCACCACGTGCGCGTCAGCGTCTATGACTGCCATGCCTTGCTTCTCCCTTGCGCCTTGCCGGAATGCCCGCGCCTTGCGGAACGTCTGGGCGAATGTACGCCCCAACGCGCGATTCCGCAATACCCACGCCCAATGCGCCGCGATTCGCCGCCCCGTCCTGACCGCGTAGGCGGGAACCTGCTGGGGCATGGAAGTTACGCAAAGTACAATGGGAGACGTCGAACAGTCCGCGAGGTCTGCGAGGAGAATGCGCCTATGCCTAGCGTCGAGGCCCTGCTGCACGGAGAGTCCGTCGCCACCAACTACGGATCCGTCGGCTTCTGCAGCACGCTGCTCGTGCGCGGCGAGCGCAACATCGTCGTGGACACCGGCCACGTCGGCAGACGCCGCGCCCTCCTCGCCGCCCTCTACGAGCGCGGCCTAGGCCCCTCCGACGTCCACGTCGCCGTGATGACCCACGCCCATTGGGACCACGCCCAAAACTACGACGTCTTCCCCAACGCAGAAGTCCTCATCCACGAGTGGGAGCGCAAATACGCCCGTAATCCGCACCCCAACGACTGGGCCACCCCCCGCTGGACGACCGCGATGCTGGACACGATCCCCAACCTGCGCGAGGTGGAGGACGGCCACGAGGTCGAGCGCGGCGTCCGTGTCCTCCATACGCCCGGCCACTCCGCCGGAACGATGGCCCTCGTCGTGGACACCGACGACGGGCCCGTCGCCGTGACCGGCGACGGCGTGGCGAGCGCGCGAGTCGCCGTCACCAAAATCAACGCCCACGTCTTCTGGAGCGAGGAGGACGCGCGCCGCAGCATCGAGCGCGTGCTCGGCGAAGCCGAGATCATCTACCCCGGCCACGACCGCCCGTTCCGCGTCCTCAAAAGCGGCGCCGTCGAGCATCTCGCATCCCGCGAACTCGCCTTCCTCGGCCTCGACCTGGCCGACCCCAACGTCTCCATCAACCCCGAGCCGCGCCCTCCGTTCGTAATGCTCGGGCTGGAAGAGCAAACCCCCGCCCGCTTCCAATAGCGCGCGCCTGCCGCCCGACCTGTCAATAGCCGTCATTCCCGCGAAGGCGGGAATCCAGGACGTGCGGCGTACAGGGCGCCTGCTGAGCGCGCGGGCGGGTAGGGGAGTCCGCCGCCGCCGCCGTCGCCAACCTCGCCCTCAGGCGTTCGCGCCGAGGATGACCGCGATGACGCCCGCGACGACGAAGAACGTCCCCACGACGAGCGGCGGCGTGATGCGTTCCAAGCGCTGCAGAAAGAAGTGCGCCAGCACGAGCGCGACGAATGCGTTGAGCGCGAACACCGGCGAGACGACCACCACCGGCGCCCGGCTCAGCGCCAAATACAGCAGCGAGACGCCGGTGGACATCGCTAGGCCCCCCAGCGCGACGAACAGCAGCGACCGCCGCGGCGCCCGCAGCGCGCCCGGAATGGAGGGCGACGCGAAAAGCCCCATCACAATGAAGCCGATCAGCATCGTGTACGTCGCGGAGACGAGCGGCAGCGTCGGCGCGTCGGATGCGAAACGCCCAATGAGCGGAATGTTCCCCGCCTCGCCCGTCACCGCGATGCGCCCCAGCAAGGGGACGGTGCCGTAGGCGACGGCGGCGCACGCGGCGGCGAGGTAGCCCAGCAGGCGCGGCCGCCGCTCCAAGAGGCCGGGCGGCTTTGCGCCGCGCCCCGCGACGGCGACGGCGGGAACAGGCGCCGACCTGCCGCCGCGCGCGGTCACTTCCCCGTAGACGACGATGATGACCCCGGAGACGGCGAGAACCGTGCCCGCGCCAATCGCCCAACTGATGCGCTCGCCGAGAAAAACGGCTCCCTCGAACGCGGAGACGATAGGCGCCATCGCCAAGATCGGGTTGGCCTTGAGCACCCCCAGATGCCTGATGCTGGCGAAGTTCATAAACCGCCCGATAGGGAAGTTGACAATGCCGATCATCGCAAGCCATCCGAACGCGCCGAGCGATATGCCGAACAAAGCCTCCGGGTAAAGAATCGCCGTCACCGACGCGACGAGCGCCCAGCCGACGACGAGCGAAAAGAAGTTGCCCGCGCCCGACGGAACGTGAACGAGGCCGACGCGGGCGAGCACCATCCCGCTGCCGAAGCATACGGGCACGAGAAGCGCGATGAGCGCGCCGGAGAGTTGGGTGGACATACGCCGCCCAGCGCCTAGAGCGCCAGGCTCGGCAGCCAGGTGGCGATCTGCGGGAACGCGATGACCAAGCCGACGGCGACGATGTCCAGCAGCACGAACGGAATGCTCGCGCGGTAAAGGTCGCCCATAGACGCTTGCGGAACGACGCCCTTGAGCGCGAAGAGCATCATCCCGAACGGCGGCGTGATCGCGCCGATGGAGATGTTCATCAGAAAGAGCACCCAGAACCACACGGGGTCTATCCCCAGCGGCTCGATGATGGGGACGAGCACCGGAATCGCCACGAGCATTATCGAGAGTTGGTCGATGAAGAAGCCGAGGATGAGCACGGCGAGTTGCACGATGATGACGAGCATCACGGCGGAGAGCCCCAACTCCACGATGAAGGAGAGGAACTCCCGGGTCGCGCCCGTGAAGGCGAGCAACTGGCCGAGCGCCACCGCGCCCGTGATGATGAAGAAGATCATCCCGCCGATGTAGAGCGTGCCGTAGAGCGAGTCCTTGATGACCTTGAACGTGAGGCGCCGGTAGAGCGCGGCGACGATGAACGCGCCGATGGCGCCGGTGGCCGCGGCCTCGCTCGGCGTCGTCACGCCGAAGAGGATGAAGCCCATCACCATCAGCACAATGATGCCGAGCGGGCTGATCTGCGCGAGCCCCACGAATCGATGCCGCCAAGTCACCACTTCGCCGGTGTAGGGCGGCGCGAGGCCGGGGTTCAGCCGCACGCGGATCCAAATGTAGACGGCGTAGACGGTCGCCATCATCAAGCCGGGAAGGAATCCGGCGAGAAGCAGGCGCGCGATGGAGACCTCCGCGAGGCTCCCCACGAGGACGGCGAGCGCGCTGGGCGGAATGATCGCGGCGAGCAGCCCGGACGACATAATCGTGCCGAGCGAGATCCTGCGCTCGTAGCCGCGCTTCTCCATTTCCGGGTGCAGCGTCGTGCCCAAAAGCGCGGTGTCGGCCATGCCCGCGCCGCTCAGCGTGGCGAGAATCGTCCCCGCGCCCAGCGAGGTGAACAGCAAGCGCGCGCGCACTTTGCCGATCCACCGGTCCATCACGTCTATCGTCAAGCCGATGACGCGCGACTGGAACAGCACCTCGCCCAGCAGGAAGAACATCGGAATGGCGAGCAGGTTGAACGTCGCCACCGATCTATAGACGCTCCCCGGTAGCAGGCGCAGCCCCTTGAGATCGTCCACGATGAGGATGAGTCCGACGATGTTCAGCAGGGCGAACGCGATGGCCACCGGCATCCCCGTCGACATCAGCGCGAGCAGCAGCGCGAAGAAGATGATGAGCGTGAGCCACCACGCGAATTCGATCCCGAAGAGTTCCATGCGAGGGCGCTAGACGCCCGCCTCCTCAGCCGCCGACGTGTAGACCTTCGCGCGAAAAGCGTTGACGCCCATACGGAGGAACTGAATCGTCAGCAGCGCGAAGCCGTAGGGGATGATCCAAGTCACTCCGGCCCTGGGGACTGCGATGCCCGAAAGCAGCACCGCGCCCTTCTGGATCTCCTCCAGCGTCTTATCGAGCGTGTTCCAGCCGAGCACGCCGCAGACGACGGCGGAGAGCGCCGAGCCGATGATGTAGAGCCAGAGGCGCGGCGAATGGCCGAGCCGCTCGGTGATGGCGGTCATACGCACGTGACCCTCGCGGCGCAGCACGACGGGCGCGGCGAGGAAAGTGAGGTACAGCAGGCTGAATTCGGTGGTGGGCAGCGCCCAGTTCGGCGGGTCGGTCCAGGGGAGAAACCGCAGCAGCACGTTCAGCCCCGTGGCGCCGGCCACGTAGAGCACGATGAGCGCCCCCGCGAACGCCGAAATGTCGATCACCCAATCGAAGATTCGCATCGGCCAGGAGGCTCGGGCGCGGCGGCGCATCTGCGCGGCGGAAATGTCCATCAGCAGCGTGACAAGACGCGTCACGGCGCCTTTCGGCTGCTCCGCGACGCTTTGCGTTGTTTCCACGGCGTCCGCCATGCCCTTGCTCTCTGCCGTCATTCCCGCGTAGGCGGGAATCTCGCCCCCGGACGGGGCGCAGCCGCGTCCCCTACCTTCTGCCGTCATTCCCGCGTAGGCGGGAACCCACCCTTTCACCGTCATTCCCGCGTAGGCGGGAATCTCGCCCCCAGTCGGGGCGCAGCACCCCCTCATGCCCCGTCATTCCCGCGTAGGCGGGAACCTACCCCTTCTACCGTCATTCCCGCGCAGGCGGGAATCTCGCCCCCGAAGGGGCGCGCAGCCGCGTCCCCTGCTCTCTGCCGTCATTCCCGCGAGGCGGGAACCTACCCCTTCACCGTCATTTCCCGCGAGGCGGGAACCTACCCCTTGTCCCGTCATTCCCGCGTAGGCGGGAACCTACCCCTTCACCGTCATTCCCGCGTAGGCGGGAATCCAGTCGGCGCGCAGCGCCCCTCATGCCCCGTCATTCCCGCGTAGGCGGGAATCTCGCCCCCTGGCGGGGGGGGGGTGGGCGCCGCCGCAAACGGCGGCGCCCACCTCATCCGGTTCGTTTCTACTGCCTGTCCGGCAGGATGATGTTGTTGACGCAACGGATCGCGTCGGCGAGCGGCTGCCCCAGCGTCGGGTTGGGCGTGACGATGAAATCCTCGATGATCTTGTCGTAGTGGTCGTTGCTCCACGTGGAGGCCAGGTCGTCCGGCCATTCGATCTTCTCGACGCCGCGCTCCACCAAGGTGTCCACTTCGTTGATCTCGACGCCGTTCATGTGCTCCGTTTGGAAGACGGACGTCGCGGCAACCGCGTCGCGCACGGCCTGCTGCTGCTTCTCCGACATCGCGTCCCAACTGGCCTGGTTGACGATGAAGGAGACGCCGCCGCCGCCCGCGAGCGAGTCCGGGTACTGGTACTTCAGCACCTCGTCCCACTTGCCCGCCAGCGCGCCCGCGCCGCCCCAGTAGAGCCCCTTGATCACGCCCTTCTCCAGCGCCGGGTAGATCTCGGAGAACTGCAGCGGCGTTGAGGTCGCCCCGTAGGCGTGCAGGAACGGCTGATAGATCGTCGCGGCGCGCAGATGCACGCCGTCCAAGTCGGCCACCTCGCGGATGGGGTCGACCGTCCAAAGCCTCGCGCCCCAGCCGCCCGCGAAGGAGCCGACGAACTGCATCCCGAGCGGCGCGTAGACCGCCTCCAGCGCGTCGAACAGGCCGCACGACTCGCGAGGGCCGTAGTTGTCGGCGATGCGCGTGTAGTTCGCCGCGACGTTCTCCCCGAGCCCGAGCGTCGTAGCGTCCGTGTGATACGCGCCGACCGTGGCGATGGAGTCGTACACCCCGTTGACGGTCGGGTCGAACTGCTCGAGCGAGTGCGTGACCTCCGGCCCGCCGACGCGGTCGATCATAACCGTGCCGCCGGACTGCCGCTCCACCTCGTCAATGAAGAAGAGCGTGCCCTGCGAAATGTCCAGCACCGGCGGGAAGGCGTCGATCATCGTGAGCGTGACCGGCTCGTCCGCCTCCATCATCGCCGTCGGCATCGCCGTCGGGTCAGTCATCATCGCCGTCGGCTCGGCCATCATCGCCGTCGGCGTAGGGCGGGGCGTGTCGGTTGGGCGCGGCGTGGCGGTGGGGTCGGTTCCGCACGCGGCGGCCAATCCCAACGCCGCAAAGGCTGCGATCGCGGTCATAATCCTGCTGACTTTCATGTCTCCTCCTGGATGCGCTTTAGGGAACGCGGTTGAGGCTTGGATGCGTCCGGAATTCGGGCCCCGCGCGGCTCAGGCCGCGACGGAACGGAGGTTGTAGAAGTCCAGCGAATTCTTCCAGAGAATCGCCTCCTTCTCCTCCGGCGCGAGTTCCTCGATCTCGATCAACTCCTCGATTTCGTGGCGGATGCTGCCGAGGTTCACCTCGTGCGGAAAGTCCGACGAGAAGATGAACGCCTCGGGCCCCGCAGTGTGGACGGCGTAGGAGAGCGCGGGCTCGTCGCCCTCGACCCCCACGCGGATGCGCCCCTGCTTGCAGAGGCTGACGATGTAGTCGCGGACGCTCATCCCCTCCGGCAGCGCCAGCAATTCGCCGCGCGGGTCGTAGGGAGTGAACGCCTCGTAAGAGCCGTTGAAACGCTCCAGCGCCATCAGGAACCAGCCGACTCCGCCCTCCAAAAAGCCGACCCTCAGGCCGGGGAACCGCTCGAAAACGCCGTTGAAGAGCATCGCCGCGAGGCAGATCATAATGCCCACGGGGTGGCCAATGGCGTGCGTCGCGGCGAACACGTTCATCGTGTTCATCCCCAGATCGTGGTGCGCCCCGCCGTGAATCGCCAGCGGAACGCCGAGCCGCTCGGCTTCCGCGTACACCGGCCAATACGTCTTCGCGCCGAGGTGCGTCATCAGCCCCGTCGAGGGCAGCATCGCCCCGCACATCCCCAAGTCGTTGACGGCGCGGCGCAACTCCTCCACCGCCGCGTCCGGCTCCTGCATCGGAATCAGCGCGACGGGATGGAGGCGGCCGTCCTTGTCCGAATAGGCGTCCGTGATCCAGTCGTTGTACGCCTGGCACGCCAGAATGGCGAAATCGAGGTCGATGATCTTCCCGTAGGAGAGCCCGCCCGTGGGGTAGAGCACCGCGGACTCGACGCCCGCCTTGTCCATAAACTCGCCCCAGCCGCCGACGCCCGGGTCTTTGAAAACCCCATTGCTGACCCCGAAGGCGTCCTCCGGGTTCCGCATCAGCCCGTGGTGGAGGTGGTCCAACTGCGGAAAGACGCCCAGCAGTTTGGGAATGTTCGCGTCCCTCAGCGGACTCCGCAGATGTCTGCGAATCCCCTCCGCATCCTCGAAGATGTGGCCGTCGCCGTCTATCACGACTTCCAAGTTCGCCATCGCGCTCCCTCCTGTCGGCCTGCCGACGCGCCGCCGGGCGCCGCGCGCAAAGCGCACCATAGCAGGAATCGCCGCCGTTGTGTCAATAGCAAGGCGGAATTTCGCGGAATTTCACTGAATTCCGCTCGAATTGCAGCGCGGAACCCTTGCCCTCCCTTGCCCCCCTGTGCCGTCATTCCCGCGCAGGCGGGAATCCAGTCGGCGCACAGCCCCCCCCCCCCCCTTGCCCCCGCCCTGCCCGCGAAGGCGGGAACCCCGCCCCGCCCCCGTCATTCCCGCGCAGGCGGGAACCTCGCCCCCCTCCTGTGCCGTCATTCCCGCGCAGGCGGGAATCCAGTCGGCGCGCAGCGCCCCCCTTGCCCCGTCATTCCCGCGCAGGCGGGAATCCAGTCGGCGCGCAAGCGCCCCCCTTGCCCTCCGTCATTCCCGCGAAGGCGGGAATCCAGTCGGCGCGCAGCGCCCCCCCTTGCCCCCGTCATTCCCGCGTAGGCGGGAACCTCACCCCCCTTGCCCCGTCATTCCCGCGCAGGCGGGAACCCCGCCCCGCCCCCGTCATTCCCGCGCAGGCGGGAATCTCGCCCCTTGCCCCGTCATTCCCGCGCAGGCGGGAATCCAGTCGGCGCGCAGCGCCCCCCTTGCCCCGTCATTCCCGCATATGCGGCCGCGCCCCCTGTGCCGTCATTCCCGCGCAGGCGGGAATCTCGCCCCTGCCTCCGTCATTCCCGCGCAGGCGGGAATCCAGATCGGCGCGCAGCGCCCCTTGCCCCGTCATTCCCGCGTAGGCGGGAACCTCGCCCCTTTGCCCCGTCATTCCCGCGCAGGCGGGAATCTACTGGGGCTTGCCCCGTCGTTCCTGCGCCAAATTCCCGTTGACCGCCCGCGCCGCCCGCGCCTACACTAGACTCGCCCGCGGAGTTCGAGGAGTCGCCTATGGCGCGTTCAATATGGAAAGGCGCGATCAGTTTCGGGATGGTCGCCATCCCGATGAAACTGTACGTCGCCACTGAAAGCAAAGACATCTCGTTCGTGCAGTTGCACGAATCCTGCCGCTCGCGCCTGAAGCAGAAGCGCTGGTGCCCCCACCACGAGGAGGAGGTCGCCTACGGCGAGGTTGTGCGCGGCTTCGAGTTCGCCAAGGACGAGTACCTCGTGATGGAGGAGGAGGACTTCGAGAGCCTTCCGCTCAAGAGCGCCCACACGATAGACATCGTCCGCTTCGTGGACATCCGCGCGGTCGACCCCGTCCACTACGAGAAGAGTTACTACATCGAGCCGGAAAGCGTCGGCGCCAAGCCGTTCGCGCTTCTCAAGAAGGCGCTGGAGACGACCGACCGCGTCGCCGTGGCCAAAGTCGCGCTTCGTCAGAAGGAGCATCTCTGCCTCATCCGCCCCTATCAGGACGGGCTCGTGATGGAGACGATGTTCTATCCCGACGAGATACGCAGCACGGCGGAACTCGACTTCCCGGGCGAGACCGCAGTGAGCGACGCCGAACTCCAAATGGCCGTGATGCTGATCGACCAACTCACCGGAGCGTTCGAGCCGCAGGAATACCGCGACGAATACCGCGGCGCGCTGCAGCAGGTGATCGAGGCGAAACTGGGCTCCGGCGCGCCCGTCTCCGCCGCCCCCGAGGCTCCGCAGGGCAAGGTGCGCGATCTGATGGAGGCGCTCCGCGCGTCCATTGAGGCCGCCCGGGCGCAGCCCGCGCTCGCCGCCCCTGAGGAAGCCGAGGAAGCCCCCGCCGCGCCGAAACGCCGGGCGAGAAAGGCGTCTTAGGAATGTCCGGCGGACGCCCGACGCTCGCTCTCGATCTCATCCGGCCGATGCTGCCCACGCACTCGCCCGAACCGGCGGACTCGTCCGACCGCCTGTGCGAGATCAAGTGGGAGGGCATCCGCGTCATCGCCATCGTCAGTCAGGGAAGGGCGCGGATGCGGACGCGGAGCGGAGACGACGTCGCGCACGCCTTCCCCGAAATCGCCGACTCGCTGCTGCAGGCCGTCGGCGGCGCGGACGCCGTGCTCGACGGCGAAATGGTCGCGCTCGACGACGACGGCGTCCCGCAGCGCCATGCCGTCGTCGAGCGGCTGCTCGGCGGGCCGCAGCCCCGCCTGCTCACGCCCGTCAACTACGAAGTGTTCGACATTCTCCATCTCAACGGAAGGCCGCTGCTGGACACGCCGCTCTACGAGCGCAAGGGAATTCTGCACGAGGCCGTCCGCCCCAACGCATCCACCCACGTCTGCCACTTCGAGGAGGGGGAAGGCGTGGCGATGTACGCCGCCGCCCGGGAACTCGGGCTGCACGGGATCGTCGCCAAAGACAAGCACAGCCTCTACGAGCCGGGCAAACGCTCGCGCCACTGGCTCGCCACGAAGCACGCCCGCACGGCGAATCTCGTCGTCGGCGGCTACACCTTCGGCGGCAACGATCAGCCGTTCGACTCGCTGCTCTTGGGCGTGTTCGAGGGCGGACGCTTGCGGTTCGCGGGGGCGGCGGGCGGAGGCGCGGGCCGCGGCGACCCGCGGTTCCTCCAAGAAATGCTCGCGCAGCGTCACGCCGCCGAATGCCCGTTCACGGCGGAGCCGCAAACCGGCCTCTTCTCCCATTGGTGCGAACCGACGCTCGCCGTGGAGGTCGAATACGGCGAACGCTCGCCGGACGGCGCGCTCCGCTTCCTCGTCTTCAACTCCTTGCGCCCGGACATCAACCCGCAAGACTGCGACGCCGTGTCGCTCGCGTCGTAGGGGGCGCTCCGCGTCCGCCTCGCGCATAAGTAGGGTAGGGAGGCGCCGGGCGCTGCGCGGGCGGCGGCCCCAACTCACCCTCGCCTTTCCTCAGCGGCGCCCCTTGATCAAAATGATCAAAACTCCTCGCCGGAGTCCAGCCACGCGACGTAATCGGCGACGGCGCCGGAAATCGTATGCGCCGGACGCCAGCCCGTCTCCCCCGTGATACGCTCGTTGGCGAGAAAAGCGTTCGGGCGGTAGCGCGCGCTGCGTCCGGGCTGGAGCGGCGCCTCGAATTCCGGTTTGACGGCGCGGACGGCCTCGACCAATTCGGCGGCGGTCGCCGTCTCGCCCCGCCCAACGTTGTAGACGCGGTGCGCGAGCGCCGGCGCAAGTTGCAGCGAGCGAATCGCCTCCGCGACGTCGGGCGCGTAGGTCAGATCGAACGTATCCTCGGCGAACGGAACGCCGCCGAAACGCTCCGAAAAGTCCGGCGCGTCGCCCTGTGACGCCGCATGGCACAAGCGGCTCGGCAGATTCAGCATCGAGCGGTACGTCGGGCCGAACACCCCGCTGATCCGCATCGAGACGACCTCCGTGCCCGCGCTCGCCGCATAGTTGTTCGCGTAGTTGTGGGCGAGCGCCTCCCACGCCTTCTTGAACGCCCCCGGCTGCACGCGCCCCGTGAGGAGCGTCGGCGTCTCCTCGTGAAACGGGCCCTCCGGCAGTTCCGCGAAAATCGCCCCGTTGGACGCCCAGCAGACGCGGCGGACGCCCGCCGCCAGCGCGCCGTCCAGCATCCGCGACAGTTTGTCCATATTCACGCGAATGTCCTCGCCCGGATCGGCGGAGGCGCGCCGGTGAATGGCGAGATGGACGACGCCGTCCGCCCCGTGCTTCCGCGCGAGCGCCTCGACTGCGCCGGGCTCGCTCACGTCGCACTGCTCGACCGTCACCCCCGCGCCGATATGCGGCTGCAGGAACGACGGAACCCGCGCGCTCTCGTAAGACGTGGCGACGACGCGCTCTCCCGCCTCCGCGAACGCCCGAACCGCGTGCGCTCCGATGAACCCCAGCCCGCCTGTAACGATGGTCGTCATAACGCGCCCTCCTAAGCAAATGCCGCTGTAAGCGTAGCGCCGGCCGCAAGCCAAGCGGGGGCGCCGCGGCAATTTGCGCCCGCGCAGCCCGCGACTCGATACGTTCTCCTTGAGCGATATGCGGGAATGTTGCGAACGCTCCGGCGAGCGCGGCTCAGCGCGGCTCCGGCCACTCGCGCAGCAGCCTGCCGCAGCCGGGAACATCCGAGGGGAGGCGGGCGCCGATAAGCCCGGCGGCGTGCCAAAACATCGCCGGATTGCTGGCCACGACGGGAACGCCCAAGTCGGCTTCGATCCGCTCCAGCGCGGGGAGGGGATTGAGCGGCGCGCCCTGGAAATAGACGGCCTCGGCGTCAGGCGCTTCGGCGAAAGCGTCCGACGCCAGCCGGCGCACCTCGTCGGCGCTCATCCGCTCCGTGGACGCGACGTCCTCGCGCCGGGTGTCGTCGCGGTTCGCGGCGGGAACGGCGGCGTCCAGCCCCTCGGCGGCGAGGAAGTCGCGCAGCAAAGCGTTCAGCCCGTCGTCGAACGGCGTGAGGAGCAGGATGCGGCTTGCGCCGAACGCCTTGACCGCCGCCGCGCCCGCCTCGAGAGCGGTCGTTGCGGGAATGCCGAGCACGGCGCGGAGCGCGTGAATATGCTCCGGGTTCTGAACCTGCATCGGCGCGCCCATCAGCGCGACGGCGTCCCACTGATGCTCCGCCGCGAGCGCGGTCGTCCGCTCGATATGCTCCTGCGTCTTGCCCTTGAGATCGTACAGCGACTCGCGCCACAGGCCCAACGGAATGATCTCGACGTCGGCCTCGCCGGGCATGAGGCGCAGGAAGTCGTCGTAGTGGGGCCCTCTGCGGAAGTTGGCGCTGAGGAAGCCGAACCGCGCCGTCGCCATAACGCGCCTCCTGACGTTTTCGCCTAGCGTTGCGGGGAAGCCGGGAGAACGGACAATTTGGTGACCCGCGAGGGACTCGAACCCACAACCCGCTGATTAAGAGTCAGCTGCTCTGCCAAATTGAGCTAGCGGGCCACTCCCTCAAGGGTAGCCGAACGCGCGCGCGTTCGTCAACGCCGCCAACGCCCGCGCCCCGTCGTCCCCGCGCCCCCCTGCCCGTCATCCCCCCCACCTCCGTCATTCCCGCGCAGGCGGGAATCCCGCATCCCCGGACGCGGACACGGACGCGGAAGCCGCCGCCGCGGCCGCCTACGCCAAAGAAATCGCCCGCAACAGGTTCTTCGTAGGATGAGCGCCGCGCCGGACAATGACCGTCATTCCCGCGCAGGCGGGAATCCAGAGGCGCGCAAGCGCCGGACGGGGCGCGTAGTGCCCCGTCTCCAAATCGCCCACCCGCCACGCCCTGCCTGCGAAAGCGGGAACCTACTCCAATTCGTCGTTCCCGCGCAGGCGGAAAACCCGCCCCCCGTCCCGTGCGTCTCGACGGCGATACCGCAAGCGCTACACTCCCTCATATGCTCCAATTCGCCGTCCCTGTTCTCGCTGCTGTCGCGCTCCTCGCCGCCGTCGCCGCCTGCGACTCCGGACCGACGCCCGCCGGCGTTCCCTCCGCGCCTGCTACGGCGCGAGGCGCGCCGTCTCCCATGCCGCCGACCGCATCCGCAGTCGCCGCGCCCGCCGCAAGTCCCTCCGCCACGCCCGCGCCCGCCGCAAGCCCCGTCGGCGGGCTTACGCCGGCTCCAAGCCCCTCCGCCTCCCTTGCGCCCGCCGCTTTCACGCCTGCCCCGGTCGCTCCCGCGCTCGATGCAACGACGCTGAGCAGCGGCGGAAACCATGCCTGCGCGCTGAGGCCGGACGGGAGCCCGGTCTGCTGGGGATGGAACGAATCCGGCCAAGCGTCGCCGCCCGAGGGCGAGCAATTTACGACGATCAGCAGCGGCCTTACCCACACTTGCGCGCTGCGTCCCGACGGGAGCCCGGTGTGTTGGGGGGACGATAGCGCGGGGCAAGCGTCGCCGCCCGAGGGCGAGCGGTTTATGGCGATCACCAGCGGAGGCGTGTCTTACTACTTGTCCCATACCTGCGCGCTGCGCCTCGACGGGAGCCCGGTGTGTTGGGGGGACGACAACGAAGGGCAAGCGTCGCCGCCCGAGGGCGAGCAATTTACGATGATCAGCGCAGGGGACGCGCGCACGTGCGCGCTCCGGCCCGACGAGACGCTCGTTTGTTGGGGATGGGAGCCCCGTGACGTCGGCAGGGCGCCCCCGGCGGAGGACGAACGATTCATAACGGTCAGCGCCGGACAAGGACACGCCTGCGCGCTCCGGCCCGACGGAGCCCCTGTTTGCTGGGGAGACACCGACAAGATCGCTCCTCCGGAAAACGAGAATTTCGCGGCGATCGACAGCGGAGCATTGGACACCTGCGCCCTTCGGCAAGACGGCAGCCCGGTTTGCTGGGGGTTCGATAGTTTCGGCGCCTCGTCTCCGCCGGAAGGCGAGCGGTTCGCGGCGATCAGCGCCGGAGGCGGGTTCGCGTGCGGGCTGCGCGCCGACGGAAGCCCCGTCTGCTGGGGAGGCCCGTCAGCGTTGCCGTCGGCTGATGAGCGGTTCACGGCGCTCAGCAACGGCGGAGGGCATAAGTGCGGGCTGCGCGCCGACGGAAGCCCCGTCTGTTGGACGGGAATAGGGGCGCAGCCCCCCGATGACGAACGCTTCGCATCCATCAGCAGCGGACTCTTCCACACCTGCGCGCTGCGGGACGACGGAAGCCCCGTCTGCTGGGGAGACTCGTCTATCTACTCGGAAGTGCGGCGGGTGGAAGGCGAACGGTTCCTATCGATCAGCACGAGCGGCTTTCATACGTGCGCGTTGCGCGCCGACGGTTCCGCCCTATGCTGGGGAGCGACAGAAGACACCTGGGGCGACTTGTCTCCGCCTGAGGACGAGCGGTTCACGTCTATCAGCGTCGGGTTGAGCAACGCCTGCGGTCTGCGCTCCAACGGCTCCGCCGTGTGCTGGGGGGGCAACGAGGAAGGGCAAGCGTCGCTGCCTGAAGAAGCGACGCTTCGCGTTCCGCAACTCCGACCGATCGGAGGGGAGCGGTTTGCGATGATCAGCGTTGGAGTCGGCCATGCATGCGCGCTGCGTTCCGACGGCTCTCCCGTGTGTTGGGGAGATAATTCATTAGGTCAGTTGTCGGCGCCCCGGGACGAGCGGTTCACGTCTATCAGCGTCGGCGGCCCCCCCGCCTTCATTGGCGGCCCCCACGCCTGCGCGCTGCGGCCCGACGGGAGCCCGGTGTGTTGGGGGGACGATAGCGTGGGGCAAGCGTCGCCGCCCGAGGGCGAGCGATTCACCGCCATCAGTTGCAGTTGGCAAGACTCTTGCGCCTTGCGGCCCGACGGAAGCCTCGTATGCTGGGGGCTAGGGCGTCCCCCCGCCGGCGAGCGATTCGCAGTAGGCCGCTTGACCGGCTAGCCATCCACAACGCGACCCTGCAGCCCCCTCATCGTCATTCCCGCGCAGGCGCGAACCTCGCCCCTTGCCCGCCATCCCCGCGCAGGCGGGAATCTCGCCCCCTTGCCCGTCGTCCCCGCCCTCTCATCGTCATTCCCGCGCAGCCGCGAAACCTCGCCCCACCTCCGTCATTCCCGCGAAAGCGGGAACCTATCGCCTAACCGCGAACTCCGTGCGCCACAATTCGCCTTCCCCGCCGACGAACTGCCCCGTTCGGACAGACGCGATGGCGTAGCCGGGGAGCGGGACGCGAGCCAGGCACTTCCCATCGAAATGCCCGCCGCGCAGAAAGAAGTCGAAATCCAGATTATCGAACCCGTGACCCCGACGCTCTCTCGGCAAATCGTCCACCCGCTCAGGAACGACGTGCAGGAAGAATCGCGTCTCCGTGTCCGTCGGTGTGCACGGCTCCTTCACGTAGACCAGCGCGCCGTCGTTGAGATACAGATCGAACACCGAGCGCGCCAGCGGCTCTCCGGCGACGGCGGCCCGGTGCGCCGCCCGCCACGCGTCCGGCTCCAACACGGCGCTGGACTCCCATAACGGCGTTTCGTCGCCTGTCGACCCCAGCGGCCATTGCCCCAACCGGACGGAGGCGACGGAATAGGATGGCAGAGGAACGGAAGCGACGCACTTCCCGTCGAAAACCGCGCCGTGCCCGGAAAAGAGGAAACTGCGGTCCTCGTATCCGCGCCGCGCCCATACGCCGGTCAGATCGGATTCATGCTCAGGAACGACCCACAACTGGAAGTAGCCGCCGGTTGCATCGGCCTCGCTGCAAGGTTCCTTAACGTAGACGAGCGCGCCGTTCACGTGATGGACGTCGAAAACGGAGCGGAGCGCCGGCTCGCTCGCCCTGACCGCAGCGTAGGCTGCCCGCAGGTCGGCTTTCTCATAGAGGGACGCGACCGTGCTGCCGTAGACTTTCAGCGCGTAGAGTGCTCGATACTCGTCCGCCACAGGCCCGTACGCGATAATGAGCGCCTCGGCGTCCGGCGCGGTGAACACGCGCTCCCTGGCCGCTTCGGGCAGAATCTCCGCGTTGCGTCCCACCAGTCTACTGAAGCCGGAATGATTCACCTTCACCGGAGCGGATGGGTTTTGGTCGAGCAGCCATTCGAGCGCTTGCCGCGTCGGATGCTTCCAGTAGTCCATCGTGTACTGAGCGCCGAGATGTTCCGGGGTTGTTCTGTCCACGAAGAAGTTGAAGTAGATATGCTGATTCGGATGAATCAACGCCATTGATAGGAGAGTCGCGGCTAACCCCGCCCCCGCCGCCCCGTAGACCGCCGCCCGCAGGCGCGCTTGACCAAGCGCTGCGGCGATCCATCGCAGCCCGAACGCGGCGAGGAGGGAAAACGGCGCCCACAAAAAGTACATCTGCCGCCATCCGTCGTAGACGTTGGCATCCAGCAGAATCACGACGAGGATAGGCAAGATGAAGCAACCAGCCGTGAGCAAGCCGAAGCGCATGCGCGTGTTCCGAAGCGCCCGAACGGGCGCCCTAACGCATCCCGCGATGACCGCGGCGGCGCCAATCACGCCCAGCAGCAGACTGAACGGGAGACTCGTGATGGAGAACCAAACCGGGATGTAGTCCGAAGGGATGAGATCGCTCGGATACAACATCCCGCGGAATAACCCGCGCAGGATATTTGGATGATTGGAGAACGTTGTCCACCACTCAATGGAGCGTCCGGCCGGGTCGCCCCAGAGGTACGGCGATAGAACATAGGCTGTGAGGCCGCCAGCCAGCGTGAACGCCCCCGTCGTGAGAATGACGCGCTTGCGCTCCGCCCATCCTTGCGCGAAAACCAGGTCGAGCGCCCGCATCGCGGGAATCGCCGCGAGCAGAACGACGCCCATAATGCGGAGATTGACGAGCAACCCAACCCCAGCGCCCAGCAGAACGAACGCGGAAACCCTGTCTCTTCTGAACGCCCGATGCGCCAGATAGAGCGCAATGATGAACATCACGAGAAACGGAATGTCTTTACTATTGAAAAACGAGTGCGCGTACAGGCGCGGATGCAAGAGGAGCATCAGCATTGCGATGAGCGCAAGCACGTTATGGTTGAGCAGCCGGCGGGCGAGAAGATACGCGAACAGTCCGCCAGTCAGAAAGACCAAATGGGTTAGCAGATGGCGGGAGAGGTAAACCTCCCGGGGGGCCTGTAGACCGAAAGCGCGCTCAACGAGCAGAAGCGGCGCCTCGAACGCCGTCCCGTAGAATCTGTCGCTGGCGTCGGGCAGCGCGTCGGCGCCTCCCAGCAAATGCGTGAGCGTCGCTGCTGCGAATCTTCTCTGCGTCGGCTCGTCCACCGTAACCCCGTAGTCGTCGAGGACGGCGAGCCCTGCGGCCAAGAACAGCGCGAGCGCGAGCAGGGCGCCCCAGTGCGGCGCAAGCATCCTCATAGCCATCCGCAAGCGCGCGCCGCAATTTTTCGGAGAGAAGGAGGAGAGGATATGTCTGATGAGCGTCACAATTCAGCGCTGCGCTTGGTTTGGCGGCGACGATTATACCCTACCCTCATCGGTTGCCGCTCCCGCGAATGCGGCGCATCGCCATTCCCGCGCAGCCGCGGATCCCGCCCCCTTGCCCCGTCGTCCCCGCCTCCAATTCGTCATTCCCGCGAAAGCGGGAACCTATCGCCCCCTTGTCCCGCCGTCCCCGCGTAGCCGCGAACCTCGCCCCCCCTTGCCCGTCATTCCCGCGTAGGCGGGAATCTCGCCCCCTGCCTCGTTATTCCCCGCGTAGGCGGGAATCCAGAGGCGCGCTAGCCCGCCTGCCGCAACGAGCGCCAGACGCGCTCCGGCGTGAACGGCATATCCACGGGCGGAGCGCCCGCGAAGCGCAGCGCGTCGTGGACGGCGTTGGCGATCGCCGCAGGGCTCGCCACGGACGGCATCTCGCCGATGCCGCGAACCCCGAGCGCGCCGTTCCGCGCCTCCGTCGCGCGTGTCTCCACGGCGAACTGCGGAAGGTCTTCGGCCAGCGGAACGGCGTAGTCCATCAGCGACCACTCGCGGGGGCGCCCGTCCGCGGCGTAGGAAACCGCCTCCGTGAGCGCCTCCCCGAATCCTTGCGCGACCCCGCCGTGAATCTGCCCGTGCACAATCAGCGGGTTGATGAGGTTCCCTACGTCGTGGACGGCGGTGAAGCCGCGAACGTGAACCGCGCCCGACTCGCGGTCGATCTCGACGTAGGCCAGATGCGCGGCGAAGGCGAAGGAGCCCGGCGGCAGCGTGAACACCGTGTAGTGGCGCAAGCCCGCCTCCGCGTTGCCCGCGAGCGCGGCCAGCCGCCCCAGCGGAACCGAGCGCGAAGGGTCGGAGCGCGAGGCCGCCGCGCCGTCGGCGAGAACAAGGTCGTCTTGCGGCGTCTCGAGCAGATGCGAGGCCGCATCGAGGAGTTTGTCGCGCGTCTGCCGAGCGGCGAGATGAACCGCGTGCCCCCCGATGACGAGCCCCCGGCTCGCGTAGGTGCCCGCCCCGGGGCCGAACGGCTCGATGGCGTCGCTGTCGCCGTGAAGAACGGCCACGTCGTCCGGCGCGACGCCCAGAATGTCGGCGGCGACCTGCGCGAACGTGGTCGCGTTGCCTTGCCCGTGCGGCGAAATGTCGGTGAGGAGGCGGACGCGCCCGTCGAGGCCGACGCCGACCTCGGCGGCGCTGGAGCGCGCGGCGTCGCCCCCGGTTCCCCCGGAGCCCTTGGTGGAGAGCGCCACGCCGACGCCGGCGAGCCGCCCCTCCCCGCGCTCCCGCTCGCGGCGCGCGAGAAGGCCGTCGTAGTCCGCGGCGGCGAGCGCGTGGTCGAGCACCGGCTCGTAGTCGCCGTCCACGTAGGGCGTGCCGGACGCCGTCGTGTAGGGGAAGGCGTCCGGCGGAATGAGATTGCGGCGGCGGACGGCGATGGGGTCGAGGCCCAGTTCGACGGCGATGAGGTCGAGGATGCGCTCCATGCAGAACGTGCCCTCGGGCTGCCCCGCGCCCCGGTAAGACGTGATCGGCGGGCGGTTCGTCATTACGCACAATTGCTCGCCTTCGTAGGCGGGCACGTGGTAGGGGCCGGTGATGCGCTTGGCCGCGTTGTCCGGCGAAGTGAACGCGCCGCTGATCCAATAGGCGCCCAAATCCGAGAGAAAGCGCGCTCTGAGCGCGAGGATGCGCCCATCCTCCGCGACGGCGGCGTGAACGGACGCCTCAAGGCCGCGCGCGTGGGCGGAGTGAATGTTCTCGCCCCGGTCCTCCACCCACTTGACAGGGCGCCCCAGACGGCGGGCGAGCAGAATGACGGCGGCCTCGTCGGGATAGACGTGATGCTTGTGGCCGAATCCCCCGCCGACGTCGGGCGTGACGACGCGCACGTGCCCCGGCAGGTCGAGCGCCTCCTCAATGTGATGCCGCGTGTCGTGAGGCGACTGGTTGGAGGAGCGAAAGAGCAAGTCGCCGGACGCCGCGTCGAATTCGGCGATGCAGGCGCGCCCTTCTAGGGGAATCGGAGCGAGGCGCGGAATGACGAACTCCCCGGAGACGACGCGGTGCGCCTGCGCGAACGCCTCCTCGGCCTCGCCCGACCCCGCCCGCTGCCGCGCGCCGACGTTCGACCCCATTTCGGGATGCAGCGGCGGATGCTTGCCCGACGCGGCGGCCTCCAGATCGTTCACCGCCTCCAGCGGCTGATAGGCGACCTCGATCAGCGCGGCGGCGTCCGCGGCTTGGGCCGCGGTTTCGGCGGCGAGCGCGGCCACCGGCTGCCCGGCGTAGAGGGCGCGCCCCTGCGCGAGAACCGGGTGCGCCCCCCCGGGCTCGATGGTCATCCCCGGGCGCCCGATGCTTTCGAGCACGGCGTCCGCGCCCGGGTCGCCGCCCGTAATGACGGCGAGAACGCCCGGCGCCGCGAGCGCCGCGCTCGTGTCCACGCGCTCGATCCGGGCGTGCGCGTGCGGGCTGCGGACGATGGCGGCGTGGGCTGCTCCGTCGGGCGCAATGTCCGCCGTGAACGCGCCCGCGCCCCGCAGAAGGCGGTCGTCCTCCTGCCGGAGAATGGGCTTGCCAGTGTAAGGCGAATCGGTCATAGCGGCCATTCTACGCGAACGGAGCGCCGCTTGGCGCGCGCAGCGCCCCTTCTCCCGCGCAGCGCCCCCCTTGCCCTCGTCATTCCCGCGAAGGCGGGAATCCCGCCCCCTCTTGCCCGTCGTTCCCGCGTACTTTGCCCCGTCATTCCCGCGCAGGCGGGAACCTACTGGAAGCGCCCGTCCCGCCTGCGCGGGAATGACGGGGCAGGGCATGAATGGCGAGCGGAGCTACCAGAAGTTGTAGCCCGGGACGGGGGCGCGACGGCGCAGGCGCATTTTCTGTCCGCATAGGCCGCATTCAGGCGCCGGGTATTCGCTGAGCGGCACGTTTCTGTATTTGTTATGGATCGACATGCCGCTTCGCTCGCGCGATAGGAGTTCCCGCAAGGGCTCCTGATCAACCACGTCCTCAAAGTCGCACGCCTCGCAATACCAGGTTAGCCTTATGGCCATAAACGAATCTCCATGTACGGCGTGTCCCGTACGGCGCGATACGGCGCCCCGCTCGGCGGGGTCAGGCCATCGCGTGGTTCACCACCGGAACCATCGCCGACAAGTCCACGTGCGACTGCAGCGCTTCGTTCACTTGCGCCAGGGGGTACTGGTGCGTGATCATCTTCTCGACCGGAACGTCTATGCGCGTTCGCATAAGGCGCATCGAGCGGATGATGTTCTCGACTTTGGCGCCGACGACGCCTGCGATTGCGAGGTCTTTCGCCGCGATGCGCGACGGATCCATCTCGACCGACGTCGGCAAGATGAGGCCGATGACGAGGTATTTGCCGCCGTAGCGGACCATCTGCAGGCCCTCGTGCACGGACGTGCGCGCTCCCGACGCCTCGACCACGAGGTCGGGTCCGCGCCCCGTCAGTTCGCGGACGCGCTCGATGCGGGACTCCGGCGTCGGGAACTCCGCGAGGTCGATCGTTTCGTCGGCGCCGAGTTCGCGGGCGAGCGCGAGGCGGTGGGCGGGCGCGCCGATCATAATCGCATGCGCCGCGCCGCGCGCCTTCGCCTGCACGAGCGCGCCCATTCCAATCGGGCCGCTGCCCTGAATCACGACCGTGTCGCCCGGGTCAGGCGCGTTGATCTTCCGCAAGCCGCTCATCGTCGTGTGGTTGCCAATCACGGACATCAGCGCGCGCTCCGTCGTCATATCGTCGGGGACGCGGAGGATCGCCGGATGCGGCTCGAGGAGGAGGTACTGCCCGAAACCGCCGCGCAGCATCGTTTCCGACGACGGGTCGACGCGCGAGTTGCCGTAGTGGATGGCGTTCGCGCAGCGCAGCCCCATCAGGCAGTTGTAGCAGTGGCCGCACGGCGCCGAGTGGAACAGCACGCGGTCGCCCTCGCGCAGCGGCTCGCCGAGCGAGTCCGTCCGGACGTTCGCGCCCAGCGCGGCGATCACGCCGATGTTTTCGTGCCCCCACACGATGGGGCAGGGGGCGTCCGGGTTGTACCAGTTGTGCGCGTCCGTTCCGCAAACCGCCGCCATGCTCATCTTCACGAGCGCGTTGTCCGGCCCGACGTCCGGCACGGGGAACGCTTGCAACTCCAACGGGCGCTCCGGCCCGACGAACACCGCCGCGACGCACTGCTCCGCCATAGCGCGACCTCCTCCGCTCATTGTGAGGGTAGGGGGGCAGTCTAGAATCGCGCGCGCCGCGCGTCAAACCGCCCCGCCGCGATTGACTTGCGCCGCCGCGCCGCCTATGGTTGCGCTATGCGGAAACGGGTCTGTCGTTAGGGAGAGGATCTGATGGCCCTTGTCATACGAATGCAGGCGCTGGCGGGTTGCGTTGCACTGGTTGGGGCGCTCGCTTGCGCCTCTCCTACGCCGACGCTAGCGCCCGCCTCCGCCCCCGCGCCGCCGCCTTGCGACGGGAGCGAACCCGGTTGCTCACCGCATCCGTTTGATGTATTAGCGATATACGCTTTGCATCAAGGCGTTGTTCGATGAAATTCTTCATGCAAAAGGCCATATTAGGCTCTCCCTTTATGCTCTTGCTGCTGGCTTTGGCTCTCGTTCCACCTGCTTGCGGGTGCGCGCCGAGAGGCTATCAGGGGCATCTTGCAGGCAGGCACGCCCAATACCCTATGCCTCCTATCTGGTCGACAGAAGAGCATGTTGTCTTTAATGCGGATAGGCGCATATATGTCGTCGCTAGCGACGGCGTGAATTTAAGCATTCTCCCTCACGCCAGAGGGGAGCTTGGCCTTGAGCACGCGATAAGCGTTTCATCCGGTGGGCTTGTCGGTTTCACCCGGTATTCCTGTAGAGGGATTTTAGGTGACAGGATATACACCGTCCAGACAGTGTCGATTGACGGCGCCAATAATAAGCGTTTCGCTGAAGATCATTATGCGGCCTACGACCCCGTCTTGTCGCCCGACGGCTCGCGTATTGCGTTCAGATCTTATGACGATAACGCTGCCCCAGAACATCGAAGCGATGGTTTGTTCTTGGTGCGCAGTGATGAAAAGAGAGCAACCAGAGTAGCGCCTCTGGTCGGATTGGATCACCACCCGATCGTGTGGTCCCCCAACGGTCAAATGATTGTGTTTTTCGGAAATGAATGGGCTAAATTGATCGTCAGGCCAGATGGGTCAATTGATGGAAATTCAATACCAAAGCCTGTTGGCTTTCTCTATGTGATTGACATTGAGAGTTCAGAAGCAATTCGCTTATTCAAATCGGAAAGTTTGCCAGCGTGGTCACCTGATGGCGAGCGTATAGCCTTCATCCGCCGTGAGCAAGAGGTAGAGTCTATTGCGACCGTTTACCCTGATGGATCTGGCTTAACTGACATAGCGACTATTCCGCAAATAGCGACGGCGTATTCAACATTAGACGACCCGCGATTAGAGGACCCGCGTGGCAGGTGGCTCTCGTGGTCGCCTGATGGTTCTAAAATTCTTATCCAACGCAGCCCTTTCTTAGTTGTCGATGCTGATGGATCCGGAATGAAGGTTATGGATGCAGGCCCTGGCGCGTATGCTACGTGGTCTCCGGATGGCTCACGGATTGCAGCGCTGCTTCCCGATGATCTCAATGGAGTCAAACTTTTCACAATGAATCCCGACGGGTCTGACCTACGCGCTCTGGTAAGATGGGACGACATATCCAATAATCGGTGGACAGCCGCAAAGGCCGAGCCATTGCCCGACGGGTTTGGCGAATTTGAATGGACGGAGGTTCCCCAATGAGCATCAGCGCAATTCGGTGTATGCGGGCAGCGGCGATGCGCGACCTGCGCCGCTTGCGCGCCCTCGCCGATTGCTAGGGCAGGGGGACGAGATTCCCGCCTACGCAGGAATGACGAAGGAGGAGGGGGGCAGGGCAGCCCTCTCTCTTTCCTAGCCCATCACGACCCGAATCATCGACGCCACGTCATCCTCGCCTAAGCCGCGCGCCATCGCCTCGTCGAACAGCGCCCGCGCGCGTTGCGCCAGCGGCAGCGATACCCCCAACTCGCGCGCCGCGTCCTCCACAAGGCCGAGGTCTTTCGCAAGCAGACGCACCGGCGCGAGCGAGCCGTAATCGCCCGACAGCAGCAGCGGCCAGTTCCGCGCCAGCATCGCGCTCGCTCCCCACGACGACCTCAGCGCATCCCCCAACTGCGCCCCGTCCGCGCCCGCCGCCTCTCCGAATGCGAACCCCTCGCACGCGGCAAGCGTATGGACGCCCACCAGCAACTGATTCGTCAATTTCATCAGACTGCCCTGACCCACGGGCCCCGCGTGATGAATCGCCGACCCCATAGCCTCCAGCGCCGGACGCGCCGCCTCGAAGTCCCGCGCCGACCCGCCCGCCATAATCGTGAGCGTTCCGCTTTCGGCGCGCTCCACGCCCCCGGAGACGGGCGCGTCCACGTAGCCCGCGCCCCGCAGCGCCAGCGCATCCCGAACCTCGACCGCCAGCGACGGCGCAATCGTGCCGTGCTCGACGAACGTCCGCCCCGCCCGAGCGTTCGCCGCGAGGCCGTCCGCGCCCAGGTACGCGCTGCGCGACGCCGCGACGTCCGGCAGGCACGTGCAAACGATCTCGGCCCGCCCCGCGACGTCGGCGAGCGACGCGCCTTCCTCCGCGCCGGCCGCGGCGACCTCCTCGACCGGCGCGCGCGACCGCGAAAGCGCGACGACGGCGAACCCCGCCCGCAGCAGGCGCAGCGCCATCGGCTTCCCCATCCGCCCCAGCCCGACGAATCCCACGGTGGTCATAGGCCGCATCATCGCACAAGCGCGCAGCGCCCGCTATAAAGAGACAAGGCCGCCCTGCGAAGGAGCGCCCTGCGAAAGGAGACGGCGCAGCGCATCGCCGTTCCTGCCTCTTGCCCGTCATTCCCGCGCAGGCGGGAATCTCGCCCCCTCTTGCCACGTCATTCCCGCGAAGGCGGGAACCCAGAGGCGCGTAGCGCCGGATGAGGCGTGCAGCGCCCCGTCTCCCTAGCGCCCCACGCGCCACGCCCTGACTGCGAAAGCGGGAACCTACTGGGAGCGCCTCCACGCGCATGCGGGGCCACTGCCGGGGCGCGCCCTGTCCTGGATTCCCGCCTACCCGGGAATCCAGGAATCCGGGGATGATGTGGGCGCGGCAGGGTAGGGTAGAGACAGAGAGAGGCTTGATTTACGCAAAACAGACGGCGCGCCGACTGGATTCCCGCCTGCGCGGGCAGGGCGAGGCAAGGGAGGGCGAGCTCGCGCTGTTGTACAATCGCGGGCGAATCTCATCGTTCGCGTCCGCCCCCAGCGGCGGGCGCAGGCAGGCCGAATGCTCGACGACGCTCAACTCAGCGAGATGGAAACGCAGGCATGCGGCCTCGTCCGCGACGCGGGCGCCGTCCTTATGCGCTACTTCGATCAGCCGTTGAGCGTGGACTACAAGTCGGCGAACAACCGCAACCCGGTGACCGACGCCGACCGCGCCGCCGACGAGCGCCTCCGCGCCGAACTCGCCCGCCGCTTCCCCGAGCACGGCGTCGTAACCGAGGAGACTGAGTCGGAATCCGACGAGCCGCGCGAGGTGACTTGGGTCGTGGATCCGCTGGACGGCACGACGAACTTCCTGCACGGCTTGCCGATGTTCGCCTGCATGGTGTGCGCGCTGGAGCGCGGCGCGCCGGCTGCGGGCGCGATCTACATTCCGCGCGTCGGCGGAATCGAGGGGCGCGTCGTTCACGCGCGCCGCGGCGGCGGAGCGTTCGAGGATGGCCGTCCGCTCGCCGTCGAGCCGTCCGATCCGCCGCGCCGCATGGCGTCCGTCCCGGGCTACTTTCTGCGGATGTTCACGCATCACCGGAACTTGCGCCGACGCTTGGGCGACTTGCGGAACACGGGCAGCGCGGGCTACGAAACGGCGATGGCGGCGCTGGGCGTGTTCGACTACGCAATTTTCAACGGCCCGTGGGTATGGGACTTGGCCGCCGGAATCCTCGCCGTTCAGGAAGCGGGAGGCGCGGCGGCGCTTCGGAACGCCCGCGCCAAAGAGTGGGCGCCGTTCGAGACGTTCGCCGCGTCGCCGGACGCCGCGCCGCGCCCCAGCGAGTTGCGCCGGTGGCGCGGCGCGATGATCCTCGGCAGGCGCGAAACGGTCGGACAACTGACCTCCGGCGTCGCGCCCAAGACGTATCCCATCCGCGAACTGCGCCGCCGCGCCGCGAGTCTCCTCGGCAGAGGCCAGCCTTCGGACGCGCCCGCGCCTCCCGCTCCGCCGAGAGGCTGACCGAGGCGCTGAGGCGCCCCTCCGCCGGGATGTCTTGGATAGTCGATATGCTCGCGCCAATGGCTGCGGGCGCGGCCGCAAGAGAAGCGAACCCGGCTTGCCCCTCGCTAGGCGTCGCCGACCGAGCGGGCGATAGGGTTTGTGCAGCGAAACCGCCCGCTCACAGCCACGGCCAGGGGAGGTCGCGGCGCGTGCGGGGCGACGGCATCGCAGGATCGGCGAGCAGGCGCCGCATGCGCTCGCGGAGGGCGTCCAGTTCGGCGGGCGCCAGGAGACCGGCGAGCGCGTCCGCGCAGGCTCTGCCTTCGTCCAACTCGCGGAGCGCGCGCTCCGCGTCGGCCAGCAAGTTGGACGGGACGGCCTCGCCTGAGAAATCCCAGATCACCGTCCGCAGTTTCGGCTCCTCATGGAAGGTCAGGCCGTTGTCCACGGCCCAGACTCGCCCGTCCGGCCCTGGGAAGCAGTGCCCGCCCTTGCGGTCGGCGTTGTTGGCGAGCAGATCGAAGACGGCGAGGCGGAAAGATTCCTCGCAATGGTCGTCCCGCAGCGTGAAGAAGTTGGCTTGCGGGTCGTGGGGGACGAACAGTTGAAGGGAGCCCTCGCCCGCTTCGCCCTCGCGGGTCGTAGTCGGCGGAATTAGTCCCCAGCCGAGCGCTTTGGAGAACTCGTAGGCCGCGCGTTCGCGCCGGTGGAGCGTGCCGGGCGGGAAGTCGCGCAGCGGGCGCTCGCCGGCCTGCGGCTTGTAGACGCCCCACCCCTCCTTGCCGTCGAGCGCGAGCCGGGCGACGAACGTGTAATTGGATGCGGCGGGATGCAGCCAGCCGTCGCCGATCTCCGCCTCGCGGACGAACGCCTCGGCGTTGGGGGACGATGGGGGCACGTCGTGGCGTCCCTGCGCCAGTTCGGCGTAGGGGTAGTGGGCGTAGAGCGTCATCGTCAGTTGGAGCGGGGGCAGGCGTGGCGGGCGGCGTCGGCGAGGGGCGCCCCGCAGAAGGCGCAGCGCGGGCGTCCGGCGTCGCAGACCTCGAACGCGCGGTCGGCGAGCCAATCCAGCGAGTCGCGCTCCAGCCAGAGGGCGATGGCGTCGCCTTCCTCGTCGGAGCAGTGGGCGAGCACCATATAGCGCGCGGAGTCGCGGTCGTGGCCGATGGAGAGGGCGGTGACCTTATGGTTGAAGTCGGCGCGGTCGTTGGGGCTGGCGGCGGCGACGGGCTCGCCGGTGGCGCGGACGGAGGAGCCGAGGATGCGCTTGACCGCCGAGGCGAGTTCGCGGAGTTCCTCCTTTTCGAGCCAGAGGAGGGCGGAGCCGTTCTCTCCGGCGGCGCGGATGCGGAAGAAGCGCTGGCCGGGCGGGCCGACGGACTCCGGCTCCACCAGGGAGCAGACGCCGAGGTCGTGGCGGGCGTACACGCGGTCGTCAGGCATACGTTTGCTTCTGGAACATCGCGCCGACGGACGTTCCAGTGTGGATGCGGAGGATGGCTTCTCCCAAGAGCGGGGCGATGGAGACGATTTTGACGCCGCCGTTCATCTTGCCCGGCGGGAGGGGGATGGTGTCGGTGCAGACGTAACTGCGGACGGGGCCGTTCTTGAGGCGCTCCGCGGCGCCGCCGGAGAGGACGGCGTGCGTGGACGTGGCGTAGACGCCGATGACGCCCGCGTTCTCGAGCGCGGCGGCGGCGTTCACCATCGTTCCGCCGGTGTCCACCTCGTCGTCCATAAGGATGGCCGTCTTGCCCTCGACCTCGCCGATGACGTTCAGCAGTTCGCTTTTGTCGTCGTTGCCGGTGCGGCGCTTCTCGATGATGGCGAGGGGCGCCTCGAGTTGCTCGGCCATATCGCGGGCGCGCTTGGATATGCCGATGTCCACCGCGACGACGACGGGGTTTTTCAGTTGGAGAGTCTTGAAGTGGTCGACGATGATGGGCATCGCGGTGAGTTCGTCCACCGGAATGTTGAAGAAGCCTTGGATTTGGCCTGCGTGGAGGTCCATCGTGAGGACGCGGTCGGCGCCGGCGGTGGTGAGCAGGTCGGCGATGAGGCGGGCGGTGATCGGCACGCGGGGCTGGTCTTTCTTGTCGGTGCGTCCGTAGCCGTAGTAAGGGATGACCGCCGTGATGCGCCCCGCCGAGGCGCGCTTGGCGGCGTCTATCATTATCAGCATCTCCATCACGTGGTCGTTGACCGGCACGGAGAAGGACTGCATAAGGAAGACGTCGCGCTGGCGGACGTTCTCGTGGATGCGGACGAACGTGTTGTCGTTGCTGAATTTGAAAGCCTGCAGGGCGCTGAGGGGGGAGCCGAGGTAGCCGGCGACGGCGGAGGCGAGGGACGGGTTGGAGTTGCCGGAGAAGATTTTGAGTTCTTCGTAGAGGGGCATTCTGCGCTCCGGGCTGGCAGGGTGGTCGGCGGCGGATGGCGCCGCCGCCAATTCTACACGAATGCGCGGAAGGGCGGCTTGGATCCGCGCGCCGCGTTCGGGGGCGAGGTTCCCGCCTACGCGGGAACGACAGGACAGGGGGCGAGGATCCCGCTTACGCGGGAACGACGGGACAAAGGGACGAGGGTTCCGCCTACGCGGGAACGACGGGACAGGGGGGGACGCCGGGACGGAACTTCCCGCACGATACGAATCCGCCCGCGCCGCGTCAAGGGGTGCGCTCGTGCAATAAGCAGGAGCAGCGGGGGGTTGCGAGGCCGCCTCCAGGCGCTGCGCCCAAATACGGCGAAGCCAGTGAGTACAGGGGGCTTGCTTGCGCCGCCGCCGTATGCTATTATCCGTGCATAACCTTCCGTACACGGAGGAACGGCTATGACGACGCGGCTGGAAGTGCGGCTTGACGACGCGCGGCGCTCGCGGCTCGAAGAGATGGCGCAAACCAAGGGCGCGCCGGTCTCCGACGTCGTGCGCTCGCTCATAGACGACGCCTACGAGGAGATTTCGCGCCAGCGGCGCAAGCGCGCCTTCGAGCGGCTCGTCAACCTGAACGGCGAGGCGATGCCCGACCCCGATGTCCTCAAGCGCCAGTTGGACGACAAGTACGGGCTCCTCGGCGCCTTCGGCGAGCCCGTCGAGACCGGCGCCGGCGCGTAGGTTCGGATTCGCTTGGCGCCGGTTCTCGTAGACGCGAACGTTCCGATGTACGCCGCCGGGGCGGACCATCCGCTGAAGGCGCCGTGCATCGAGGTGATGGCGATGGTCGCCGCGCATCCGCGCGCGTTCCTCACGGACGCGGAGGTTATGCAGGAACTGATCCATCGCTATCGCTCGGTGCGGCGGTGGGGCTTGGGGAGGGAGTTGTTCAAGGATTTCGCGGAACTGCTGGAAGGGCGCATCGAACCGGTGCGGGCGGAAGACGTCGCGCGCGCCGCGCTGCTCGCCGACGATTACCCCGGCGTTAGTTCCCGCGACCTCGTTCACGCGGCGGTGGCGCGAAGGGTAGGCGTCTCGCGCGTCGTCTCGACCGACGCCGACTTCGACCTTCTCCCCGACCTCGAGCGGCTCGCGCCGGAGCGCGTCGGCGAGTGGGGCGGCCCGCTGCTGACGGCGGAGGGCTAGGGCCGAGGACTACGCTCAGTCCGCCGCGCCGCAGGACGCGCTATGCTCATCGAAATACGCGACGCAACCGCCCGGCTCGCCCTCGCCGTTGGGCAGGGCGCGTTCGCGCTCGCGGACGCCCTCCGCGAACTGGACGCCGACCCGGACGCGCGCGTTCTTTTCGTGTCGGGTGATTGGGAGGCAGTGGGAGCGGCGCTGCGGGCGGATCCGGACGCCGGCCTGGTCGAGGCGCTCGCCGCGCTTCGCATTCCCGTCGTCGCGTGGGTCGGCGGCCCGTGCTTCGACGAGGCGCTGGAGTTCGCGCTGGCCGCCGACGTTCGTTTCGCAGGGGCGGCGGCGGCGTTTCGGATGGCGCAGGCGCGCGGCGGGCGGACGCCCCGGCACGGCGGCACGCAGCGGCTTCCCCGCGCCGTCGGGCGCGGCGCCGCGATGCGGATGCTGCTCGCGGGAGATGCGCCGGACGTGGACGAGGCGGTTCGCATCGGCCTCGCGCAAGGCGCCGCGAGCGAGGCGGACGCGGAGCGCGTTGCGCTGGCCATCGCCGGCGCGGGCCCCATCGCGGCGCAGTACGTGAAGGAGGCCGTCGCCGCGTCCGCCGATCTTCCGTTGCGCGACGGCCTCCGCCTCGAGGCCGACCTGAGCGTTCTGCTGCACGCGACCGCCGACCGCGCCGAGGGCGTTCGCAGTTTTCTGGAGAAGAGACTGCCGCGATTCGAGGGGCGATGAGCGGCTTCCTCGCGCTGCGCTACGAGAAGCGGGACGGCGCAGCCGTGATCACGCTGAACCGCCCGGACGCGGTCAACGCTTTCAACCTGCGGATGCGGGACGAGTTCTGGGAAGCGCTGACCGCCGCGCGGGACGACCCGGACGTTCGCGGGCTGCTCGTGGCGGGGGCGGGCGAGCGCGGTTTCTGCGCGGGGGCGGATCTCGCGGAGTTCGGCTCGTCGCCGTCGCAGGCCGCCGCCCGCTATGCGCGGTGGGCGCGCGACCTGTGGGGCGCGCTATTGGACTTGCCGAAGCCGACGATGGCGGCGGCGCACGGCGTCTGCTTCGGCTCCGGCCTCGAGATCGCCGCGCTCTGCGACCTCCGAATCGTCTCGTCCGACGCGGTGTTCGCCTTGCCGGAGGCGTCGCTTGGGCTCATTCCGGCGGCGGGGGGGACGCAAACGCTTCCGCGCATCATTGGATTGCCTCGCGCAATGGAGGCGGCGCTCACGGGCAGGCGCGTCTCCGCGCAGGAAGCGCATCGCGCCGGGTTCGCGGACTGGGTCGTTCCCCGCGAGCGGCTGCTGCGCGAGGCGGAGGAGCGGCTGCGCGCCGTTGCGTCGGCGCCGCCGGACGCGCTTGCGCTCGTGAAGCGCGCCGTCAACGAGGGCGCGGATATGACGCTTGGCGAGGGGCTGCGGCTTGAACGGCGGCTTGCCGCTCGGCTAGGCTAGAGCCAACCGTCATTCCCGCGTAGGCGGGAATCCCGCAGCCAACCGCCATTCCGGCATCCAAACTGTCATTCCCGCGTAGGCGGGAATCCAGCGCCGACACGGAGGAGACCGCCTTTGCATACGCACGACATTCTCGTCATCGCCGCCGCGATCGCGCCGGACAGGGCAGCCGTCGTCTCCGGGGGCGGGGCGCTGACCTACGCGGAACTCGCCGAGCGCGCCAATCGCCTCGCCAACGCGCTCGCGGCGGGAGGCGTCGGGCCGGGCGACCGCGTTGCGGTGATGGACGTGAACACGCCGCTGCATTTCGAGGCGTATTTCGCCGCCGCGCGGCTGGACGCCGTCTACGCGCCGCTGAACTTTCGCGGACGCGGCGAGGAGATCGGCTACCCGCTGCGGAACGCCGCGCCGAAGGCGGTCATCGCGGGCGAGCGGTACGCGCCGCTCATCGAGCAATTGCGGGGCGACGCGGCGTCGGCCTCCGTTTTCGCCGTTGACGGCGGCGAGCCGCCCGACGGCTGGCGCGCTTACCAAACGCTGATGGATGAGGGCGGCGCGGAGGAAGCGATTTTCCCTGAGGGCGCGCCGGAGGACACCGCCGCGCTTCTTTTCACGGCGGGCACCACCGGGCAGCCGAAAGCGGCGATGCTTTCCCACGAGAGTTTCACCTCGTTTATGCTCGCCAACGTGGAGCCGCCCGACCCGGACGCCGAGGAGCGGACGCTGCTGACGCTGCCGCTCTATCACGTCGCGGGGTTGCAGGCCGCGCTCGCGGGGGTCTACGGCGGGCGCGTCATCGTTCTGCAGCGGCAGTTCGAGGCGGGCGAGTGGCTCGCGCTGGCGGAGCGTCACCGGATCGCGCGGGCGCTCGTCGTTCCGACGATGCTCAAGCAGTTGATCGATCATCCCGCCTTCCCCAACGCCGACCTTTCGTCGTTGCGCGTACTCACCTACGGCGGCGCGCCGATGCCGCCCCCGCTCATCGAGCGTGCGGTGGCGCGGCTCCCCGGCGTCCAATTCATCAATGCGTTCGGGCAGACCGAGACCGGCTCCACGATAGCGATGGTGCCGCCGGAGGATCACGACCTCAGCGGCCCGCCGGAAGTCGCGGCGAAACGCCGGCGCCGCTTGGCGAGCATCGGCAAGCCTCTCCCGGACGTCGAGGTTCGCATCGTCCGCGAGGATGGGAGCGAGGCGGGCGTTGGGGAGCAAGGGGAGATCGCGGCCCGCGGCCCGCGCCTGATGCGCGGCTATTGGGGGCAGCCGGAGGCGACGGCGGAGGCGTCGCGCGGCGGCTGGCTCTACACCGGCGACCTCGGCTACAAGGACGAGGACGGCTATATTCACCTTTCGGGGCGCGCCAAAGATTTCGTCAAACGCGGCGGCGAGATGGTCGCGCCGGAGGAGGTCGAGCAGTTGCTGCACGGCTGCGCGGGCGTCGAGGAGTGCGCGGTCATTGGCCTTCCTGACGAGACGTGGGGCGAGGCGGTCGCGGCGGTCGTCGTTCCGACGGCGGACGGGGCGCCGACGGAGGAGTCGCTGCTGGCCGCTTGCGAATCGCTTGCCCGTTTCAAGCGGCCTGAGCGCGTCTTTTTCGTCGAGGAATTGCCCCGCAACGCGCTGGGCAAGGTTCTGAAGGGGGAATTGCGGGCGCGGTTCGGGGGGTGATTGACGGGGCGCTGCGCGCCCCATCTCCAAAGCGCCCCCGGCGCCACGCCCTGCCCGCGAAAGCGGGAACCTACTGGGACCCTCCCACGTCATTCCCGCGTAGGCGGGAATCTCGTCCCCAGACAGGGCGCGCGGCGCATCGCCGCCCCCGCGCCCTTGCATCGTCATTCCCGCGTAGGCGGGAATTGCTTGCCCTCCTACCCGATGGGGAGAGAGGCTTGGCAAGAAGGCGGAGCGGAGCGCATAGCCGTTAGGCAAAAGACTTTGGAGGAGAGGCGGCGGCGTCCACGCGCGATTTGCGGTATAGTTCTCCTTGCGACAACCGGGACACGCCGACGAATACGGCGCGGAACGATTTTGTGATTGGTGGGCGCGCTGCGCCCCCTTGTCGTTCCGCGCGTTGGGTCCGGTTGTCGCAAGCCTACTCATCCGCAGACAAGGGGGTTCTTGCTATGACCGGACGGCGCCTCCTCGCCTGCGCGATGGAGGCGTCCCCAGTAGGTTCCCGCTTTCGCGGGAATGACGTGGCCACGGGGATAATGTGGAGACGGGGCTTGCGCCCCATCCGGTGCTGCGCGCCTCTGGATTCCCGCCTACGCGGGAATGACGGTAGGGCGCACGGGAATGATGGGCACAGGCGCTCCGTACTCCCGCGCAGGCGGGAACCTCGCCCCGGACGGGGCGCAACGCGCCCCGTCTCCAAAGCGCCCCCGCAGCCACGCCCGCCTACGCGGGAACCTACTGGGGCTCCGTCATTCCCGCTTTCGCGGGAACGACGGGAGTCGTCTCTTACGCCCTGCTTTGGAGGGAGTGGTACTTGAACTTTTCCCGGGCGTCGTCGAGGCGGCCGCCTTTCGCTATTTCGTTGCGGATGCGCTCTTCGGCGGCGTCTATCTCCTGCGCGGCCTGCAGCACGGCCTGCTCGTGCTCCTTTGCGATGACGAGCGCGCCGTCGCCGTCGCCGAGAATGAGGTCGCCGGGGAGGACGCGGATTTCGCCGAGCGAGACGGGCTCCTGGTAGGCGTCGGCGCGCACGCGGTCTTTGCCCGTCCGCATATAGGTTCCGCGGGAGAAGATGGGGTAGTTGAGTTTGAGCGCGCGGTTGGAGTCGCGGCAGACGCCGTGGATCACGGTGCCGCCGAGGTTGTTGCGGTCGGCCATTATCGTGAGGATGTCGCCCCAGACGGTGGCGTCGAGGCGCCCGCCGTTGTCTATGACGACGACGTGGCCGGGGGCGACTTCGTCGATGTAGTCGCCGACGCTCTCGCCCTTGTGTCCGGCGGTCATCGGCTCGTTGCGGACGGTGTGGGCGCGCCCGCAGAGGGTGAATTCGCGGTCGACGGGCTTGATGCCGAAGGCTTGGCCGGCGAGGCCGAGCCTGTCCATCGCGTCGCTCACGGGCGTCGTGCCCAACTTGGCGAACGCCTGCACTACGGGGTCGTTGGGGTCGAGGTAGCCTGCCATAACGCCTCTCTCGTTGCGGATGTCGCTCCGCCGCGCGGGGCGGCGGGCGGCGACTAGGATGCGGGAACGGCGGGCGAATCGTCAAGGGCGGCGGGGCGGGATGGGGGTAGATTCCCACCGTCGCGGGAGGGACGCGGCGCGTTTGGGAATTTGGAGACAGGGCGCTGCGCGCCCGTCTAGGCGCTTACGCGCCTGCTTGGATTCCCGCCTGCGCGGGAATGACGGAGGCAGGTCTATCTGACCGCGTCAAGAAGGAAGGAGCGAAAGCGCCCGCTGGACGAGCGCGGCGCCGTCGGCGCTCCACGCGATGCGCTCGTCGGTTGGCTTGAACCACGCGCGCTGGCGGCGGATGAGGCGATGAGTGGCCGTTTTCACGCGCTCCGCCGTTTCCTCCAGCGTCAACTCGCCTCTGATATGCGCCGTGACCTCGCGGTAGCCGACGGCGGAGAACGCAGGGAGTTCGGGCCCGTAGCCGCATCGCAGCAGTTCGCGGGTTTCCTCGACCCATCCGGCGCGCAGCATCGCGTCCACGCGGGCGTCGGCGCGCTCGCGCAGCGCTCCGCGTTCGGTGGCGAGCCCTAGCATAACGGGCGTGAAATCCGGAGCGTCCCGCCGCCGTTGACGCGAGAACGGCTCGCCCGTCGCTTGGAAGACCTCGAGTGCGCGAATCACGCGCCGGACGTTGCGCGGATCTATCGCGTCCGCCGCGTCCGGATCCGCCGACCGCAAACGCTCGTACAGCGCAGGGGAGCCTAATCGCTCCGCCTCCGCATGCAGTTCCGCCCGCAGCGCCGCGTCCGGGGGCACGGCGGGCGCTTGCCAGCCTTCCGCAAGCCCCCAGACGTATTGCCCCGTCCCGCCGCCGACGACCGGAAGGGCGCCCCGCGCCGCAATGGCGTCGATCGCGGAGCGGGCGTCGGCGAGGTAGCGGGCGAGGCTGTACGTATCGTCGGGCGCGGCGGCGTCAATGAGATGGTGCGGAACGGCGGCGAGGTCGTCGGGCGTAGGTTTCGCCGTGCCGACGGACATGCCCCGGTAGACTTGACGGCTGTCGGCGTTGACGATTTCCATTCGGGCGCGAGGTCGGATGCGGGCGGCGAGGTCGAGCGCGGCGGCGGTCTTGCCGCTCGCCGTCGGCCCGACGATGAACAGGACGGGGCCGGTCATCGCTGGGCTGCCGCCAGGGACTTCGAGTAAGGCGGACGCGCCCGGCGCCGCTCCCAGCGGGCGAGGTTCCCGCCTACGCGGGAACGACGGGGCAGGGGAAATGACGGTAGGCTGCGCAAGGGGCGTCGTCAGGCGGAGGCGAACGCTTGCGTAATGGCGGCGAAGTCGCCCGCGGCGAGGCTTGCGCCGCCGACGAGCGCGCCGTCCACGTCGGGCTGCGCCGCGATGCTCGCCGCGTTGCCGGGGCTCACGCTTCCGCCGTACAGAACGCGAACCTCGTCCGCCGCCGCGCTCCCGAAAAGCGCTGCAACCTGCCCCCGCGCAACGGCGGCCATCTCCTGCGCGATCTCAGGCGTCGCCGCTCTGCCCGTCCCTATCGCCCACACCGGCTCGTAGGCGATCACGACGCCGACCGCATCGCCCGTGCCGACGCCGTCCAACCCCGCCGCGAGGCGCCGCCGAACGACCTCCTCCGCGCCCCCCGCGTCACGCTCGTCCAGCGTCTCGCCGACGCAGAGGATGGGCGTCAGTCCGGCGGCGAGCGCGGCGCGGACTTTCGCGTTCACGAAATCGTCCGTCTCGCCGAAGAGTTGGCGCCGCTCCGAGTGGCCGAGGATGACGCAAGAGCAGAGCCCCGTCAGCATCGAGGCGGCGAGTTCGCCCGTGAACGCGCCTTTCGCCTCGTGGTGCATATTCTGCGCCCCGACCTCCACCGGCGACCCCTCGAGCGCCCGGGCGACCGCTTGCAGCGCGGCGGACGGCGGGCAGACGACGCGCGTCGCGCCTGCGATTCCGCCAACGGCGCTCGCCGTGTCCGACGCGAGCGCGGCGGCCTCCGCAATCGTGGGCGGATTCATCTTCCAATTGCCTGCGACGAACGGGATGCGCACGATGACTCCCTACGCGCTGACCGCTTCGGCGAGGAAGCAGCGCATTCCTATTGTACGCTTGATTTTCTGAGAGCGGCGCATGGCCCAGTAGGTTCCCCTTTCGCGGGAATGACGTGGCGCATGGGCGCTTGCGGCGCCCGGCGAGGCGTCAGGGGATGCGAGATTCCCGCCTTCGCGGGAATGACGAGGCGGGTGGGTGGGAATGACGGTAGGGGAGTAACGCGGAGATGCGGCAGGGTAGGGCAGGGGCGAAGAGAGGCTGGCTTTACGCAAAACAGATGGCGAGATTCCGCCTACGGCGGGAATGACGATGGGCAAGGGGGCGGGGATGACGGCAGAGGGAGGCGATGGGGGCGGGAAGGCTCGCGTCATAGGTATGCGACGCGCCCTGCCCACTCTTCCTCGCGGCTGCAATGCGCAAGCAGCGTCAACTCATCCGCGGCCTTTCCGATGTTGTACTGCTGCGGGATTTCAATCACGCCCCGCATCGGCAAGCCCGCCTCCGCCCGATCGCGCGCGTGGCGCGGCATCGTATCAAGGTCATGCGTGACCACTACGCGCTCTTCGGCAGCAGCCCATGCGAGGAGCGTTGGATCGTCCACCCCTGACAAACCTGCATCCTGAGCGCGCACGATGTCTATGCGATGGTCGCGTCGAACTGCTTGCACCAGCGCAGATTCTATGTTCTCGTCCGCCAGGAACCGCAGCAAAGGAGGCTATTCCTCGCCGGCGCGCGCAAGGATTTCCCCGACGAATTCCGCGGACCCGGACTCGGACTCGATCTGTGCCCGGATGCGCTCCGCCCGTTCGGAACGCGCCCGCAGGTACTCTTGCACGTCGTCTGGGCGGCGTAAGCAGTAGCCGCGAACGAGGTAGACGTCCGCGAGGCTCAGCGCGTCCAGTTGCTCGACGACCTCCTCAGGGGTTGCGCCCGCCTCGAAATGCGCCGCGAGGACGTCAAGCGTGATCCGCGTCCCGCCGACGCGAACGGCGCCGTCGCTATCCGCCACCATAGGCGGGAAATCCGCTGCCGTCTGTAAGGTCATCGCTTGCTCTCCCACATCAATAATAGCAGAAATCGCGCACGGTTCAGGTAAGTTCCCGCCTACGCGGGAATGACGATGCCCCAGTAGGTTCCTGCTTTCGCAGTCAGGGCGTGGCGCGTGGGGCGCTTTGGAGACGATGCGCTACGCGCTCCGTCCGGCGCTTGCGCGCCACTGGATTCCCGCCTGCGCGGGAATGACGATAGGCAGAAGGCAAGGGGCGCCCGGTCAGGGGGCGGGGGTCAGCCGGGGAAGAGGGGGAAGACGCGGAGGGCGTTGTCGTGGATGAGGTTGCGCTTGTCGTCGTCGGTGAGGAAGGCGATGGAGTCGAGGACGGGGAGCATATCGTCGGAGGGGCGCCCGGTGTCGGGATTGAGGACGCCGGTGCCGCTGCCGGGCGATTCGGTGCCGAAGCACATTTGCGCGACGCCCTTGTGCTTGATGGCGGCGGCGAGGTAGTCCTTGTCGTAGGCGCAGGTGTCGAAGAAGAGGTTGTCGGGCCAAGTCCGCTGCTCGTTCTCGTGGGCTGGGGTTGCGCGGTTGTCAATGCCGACCTGTCCGCCGCCCGCGACGCCGGACGACGCGGCGCGGGGGATGAACCGGCTGAGCGCGCCCCCGCAGTGGCAGACGAGTATCTTGAGGGCGGGGAACTTGTCGAACACGTCGCTCTGCTCCAAGAGTTGGGTGGCGAGCGCCTGCTCGGTCATAAAGTTGTATTGGTAACTGTGGGAGATGATGGCGAGGCGGGGGTCGCGGGAGATAGAGGCGTGGACGATGAGCGGGGCTTGGAGTTCGACGGACTTGCGGTAGAGGGGGAACCAGTAGGGGTCGTTCATTCCCGGGGCGCGGCGGTCGCCGCCCGGGTCGGGGTTGACGGTGGCGGCGACGAAGCCCAGTTCGCCGACGGCGCGCTCGAATTCGGCGAGGCAGCCGCTCGTGTCGTTCGCGTAGTCCACGCCGACCTGCGGGAGTTGCGCGACTCCGGCGAACCTGTCGGGGTGCATTTCGCAGGTTTGGCGGATGACGTCGTTCGTCACGCGCGTCCAGTGCTCAACGATATGCGGCATCTCCCAGTGCATCATTGCGACGGGGCGCGGGGAGATGAACTGGAGGTCGACGTTGCGCTCGTCCATCATGCCGAGGTGTCGCGCTTGGGCTTCCTCCATCGCCTTCTCGGGGATCTGCAGTCCGCCGCCGGAGGGAGAGCGGAGGGCGATGAGGTTGTAGGCGTAGGCGCGGAACTGGGCGGGCGTGGAGTGGTGCCCGTGAACGTCTATGACTTTGACGCCGTTGAACATGGGGGGGACTCCTTTCGGGGCCGCAGGCTTGCGGCTTCAGGCCGCGGCGTCTTCGATGATCAAGTTTCGTCCGACGGCGCGGAGGGCGCGAGTTTGGCGGCGGCGACCGGCGGAACGGCGACGAGGACTTGCCCGGGGGCAGGGGCGCGGGGGGCGGGGATAGGCCGCTTCGCGCGCGCGTATCCTGCGAGCGCGGTTGCGAGCGCGTCCTCCGCCATCGCCGCCGCCTCTGAGCGTCCGCGTCCGCCGGTGATGGCCTCGGGAACGTCAGGGAAAACGGCGAGGAAGCCGCCGTCTCCGTCGGGCTCGATGACGCAAGGGTATGCGTAGGCAGTCATACCGCGTTACGGAACGTCCATGCGGACGAGGCGGCGGAGGGCGAGGAGGAAGAAGAGGAGGGTCGCGGCGGCGGCGCCGATGAGCGCGGCGGGGAGTTCGATGGCGTCGGGGGAGAAGGCGGAGAACGCGGCGCCGTCCAGCCCTGCGAGCGCGCCCAGCGTGTAGCCGCGCACGCTGAGGTAGCGCAGCCCTTCTAGGATGCTTACGAGCAGCCCTTCCCAGAGCAGCACGTAGATGAGGCCGAAGGCGAGCGCGCGGGTGGTGACGAGCCCGGCCCAGGTGAAGAGCGATGCGTAGGTTACGACGGCGATGAGCGCGCCTGCGGCGCCGACCGCGGCTCCTTGCGCGGCTCCGCCGTCGTGGGCCATTATCGTTATGAGGGCGGCGACGGCGGCGGCGAGCGGGCCTGCGACGGCGACGGTCGCGGCGATTTTGGCGAGCACGATGGCGGCGCGGGGGACGGGTTTGGTGGTGAGGAGGCTGAGCGTGCGGTCTTCGATTTCGTTGCCGAACGCGCCGGTCGCAAGCGTCATCACGGTGAGGGGGAGCGTGATGGAGAGCATCAGGGTGTCGAACACGCCGTTGAGCATGCCGTCGGCGCCGCCGGAGGGGTCTATGGTTCGCTGGAAGGCGGCGAATCCCAGGGGCAGCAGGGCGAGGATGGCGAGCAGCGCAAGTTTGCGGCGGGTGAACGCTTGGCGGAGGGCGAGGCTGAACAGCGCGGCGGTCATTGGTTCACCACGTAGGAGAAGACGCTTTCGAGGGAATCGTCGAGGGGCTCGACGCGGTAGAGGCGGCTTCCGATGCGCTGCGCGACTTGGGGGACTGAGCGCTGGAATTCGGCGAGGTTGCTCGTGAGCGTCTCGACGCCGTCGCCCTCCAGCGTTACGGAGAGCACGCAGTCGAGCCCGACGAGGGCGGACGCCATTTCGCGCTGCTTGGAGGCGGCGACGCGGACTTTGAACGGACGCTCGTCGAGTTTCTCGCGGATGGCGTGGAAGTTGCCGGAGGCCGCGAGTTTGCCGCTCACGACGAGGAGGATGCGATCGGCGAGAGACTCGACTTCCTCGAGGATATGGGAGGAGATGAGGATGGTTTTGCCTTCGGCGGAGAGGCGGGCGACGAGGCCGGCGAATTCGACGCGCTGGCGCGGGTCGGTGCCGTTCAGGGGTTCGTCGAGGAGGAGGACTTGGGGGTCGTGGACGAGCGTGGCGGCGAGGCGGATGCGCTGGCGCATACCGCGCGAGTAGGTTCCGGTTTGCCTGTCCTGCGCGTCGACGAGGTTCGCGGCCTCGATTGCTCTGTCCACTGCGCTTTCGTCGCGGACGTCCTGCAGGCGCGCAGCCATTCGGACGAATTCGCGGCCGGTCATAAAGGAGTAGAGGGCGTCGTGCTCCGGCATCACGCCGAGCCGCCGGTAGAGTTGGGTGTTGCCCTCGACCTCCTCGCCGAGCACGCGGACGGCGCCGCTGGAGGGGCGGACGAGCCCGCACATCAGGTTGAGGAGGGTCGTCTTGCCTGCGCCGTTCGGCCCGAGTATGCCGGTGACGCCGGGCTCCACGCCGAACGAGACGTCGTTGACGGCGACGACGCTGCCGTACCACTTGGAGACGGCCTGCGCCTCGACGCTGAAAGCGGACGCCGCGCTCATAGGCGCAGCCTCCGGTAGCGGCTCCACAGCAGCAAGGCGGGGATGCCCGTCCAGAGGACGTAGGCGGCGACCGGCCAAGCGGCGTGCAGGCGGGCGATGGCTTCTCCGGACGGGCCCTCCATCGTCCGGTCGAAGACCAGGTCGTTGATGCTCTCGGTGATTTGCCCCGCGTGGATCAGCGCGACTTGGTCGGGCACGCCGCTGTTCTCGATAACGAGAGCGGTGTCGGCGGCGATGGAGAGCAGCATCCAAGCGGCGATGACGAAAACGGCGGCGTAGGCGCGGCGGGTGGTGAAGGCGGCCACGGCCAACGGCGCGACGGAGGCGAAGAGGGCGATGGCCGCGCCGACCAGCAGGATGCGGGGGCCGTCCGCCCAGTTGTCGCGGAGGTAGTCGAGCGGAGCGTCCGACGTGAGGATGAGTCCGGCTTGGAGGACGATTTGGCCGGAGTAGACGAGCGCGAGGGTTATGACGAAGAATGCGAGGAAGCGCATCGTCAGGTAGTCGACGGGGGTGAGCGGGCGCACGAAGTAGAGCGGCAGCAGATTTTCGCGCCGATCGGGGATAAGCAACTCGGGAGCCATTATCGCGGCGAAGAGGATGAGCACGATCCTGACGATGTTGTAGTAGTCGCCCGCGTCGGGGATGAAGCCGGAGGCGGCGTCGCCGGCGAGGGATAGGATGACGACGAAGACGAGGGCGGGGGTCATCGCGCTGATGAAGAGGAGGGCGGGCAGGATCTTGGCGCGACCGCCGCGCCCGACGCCGAGCACGGCGCGGACGCCGTTTTCGAAGACTGCGCGGCGCGACCTGCCCCGCCCCTCGCGCGGGCCGGAGTAGCGCTGATACCTGAGATCGTAGACCTGCGCCTCGCCTGTCGTCATTGGGGAGCGCTCCTGAATATGTCGGTGAGCGCTCGCCGTTCGGGGGAGAGGCGCCGGATGCGGGCGCCGGACTCGACGGCGGCGTCGCGGATGCGGTCGTAGTCGTCCTCGCCGGCGTTCTCCAACATAAACGTTTGCCCGTCGTCTTGGGCCTGCGCGCCCTTCGCGGCGAGCGCGGCGGCGAACTCCTCGCGGCGGTCGGCGACCTCGACGAGCAGGGTTTCCGTCTCTTCGGTGAGTTTGGCCACGGCGTCTTGGTGGGAGAGGACGCCGGACTCCAGCACGATGACGGCGTCGGCGGTGCGCTCGACGTCGCCCATGAGGTGGGTGGAGAGCATCACGCTGATCCCGAACGCTCCGGCGGTGCGCCGGATAAGGCGGAGCATTTCCTGGCGCCCCTCCGGGTCGAGGCCGGCGGTGGGCTCGTCGAGGAGCACGAGGACGGGGTCGTGGACGATGGCTTGCGCGAGTTTGACGCGCTGCTTCATTCCGGTGGAGTATTCGCCCATCGGGCGGTAGCGCTCCTCGTGGAGGCCGACGTGTCGGAGGACGTCGGCGGCGCGGGTGCGCGCGTGCGCGGGCGGCAGGCCGCTGACCTGCGCCATATGCATCAGGAATTCGGACGCGGCCACGCTCTTGGGGAGGGACTCGTTCTCCGGCATATAGCCGATGCGGGAGCGGACGTCAATGGAGCGGTAGGGCTCCTCGCCGAGGATGGAGGCGGCGCCGGAGGTGGGGCGGATGAGGCCGAGGAACAGTTTCATCGCGGTGCTCTTGCCCGCGCCGTTCGGCCCAAGCAATCCGGTCACGCCTTCCTGCACGTCGAACGTGACGTCGTCGAGCGCGACAACGCCGCCGTAACGCTTCGTGAGGCTGCGGGCTTCGAGGAGCGGGGGCATAGGCGGCAGTATACGCCAGGGGGGAAGGGGAGGCTAGGGGATGGCCGGGCCGCGCGCGCAGGGGGGTTCGATGCGGCGGATCACCAGACGACTTGAACCTGAGGCTCGGCGGCGACGGCCTTGTCGCTCGTGACCACCGGCGCGCCGAGCGCCACGCCTTCGGCGGCGATGAGGCGGTCGTGCATCTCCGGGATGCCGGCGAAGCGGTCGAGCAACTCGAGTTGCGCTCTGCCGAGGTCTGAGACGCGCACGCCGCGAACCGACTCCAACGCGTTCAGCAGTTCGAGAGCCGTGTACGGCTGGCCGTGCTTGGCGGAGACGTAGTAGAGTTCCGCGACCACGATCGCGGGCACGATCAGGATGGCGTTCCCCGTTTCCGCCAGCAGGAAGGCGGCGGCCGCTGCTGGCGAAAGGCGCGCGGGGGACTTGATGTACCACCAGACCGCGTTGGTGTCCACGACGTAGAGGGATGCGCTGCTTTGCATGGCGCGCTACAAGTCGTCCGGCGCCTGGGGCTCCCAGATCTTCTTGGCCTCCAGGAAGTCCTCGTCGTCGGCGTCGGGCAAGTTGGGCAGCAACTCCCGGAGGGCGGAGAGCGGGAGTTTCGTGTTTCCGGCGTCTTCCACCGGCGTCAACTTGCCGCAGGGCTTGCCCCGCTTTGTGATAATGACTTCCTCGCCGCTCTCCACGTCATGGAGAACCTCGCTGACCTTCGCTTTGAACTCGCGCACTCCGTAGGTGACCATCGTTGCCTCCAAGGGGCCTATTCGTTTCGCCGCCGCCTTGACTCCCCGCAGACTGCAGGTAGTCACCGTAAGCGCTCCTTTGTGACTACATCATACGACTGGCCGCGCCGCGATGCAACCCCTTTTTCACCGGATCCGGCGGGCAATCGGGCGGGGGGCGGCGGCGGGGTATACTCTCTAACGCTATGGAGCGCCCCCCGCGGTTTGTCATCGCCACTCCCATTTGCGACGGCCACGACGTGGCCGCGGCCGCCATCACGCGCATTCTGCGGGCGCAGGGCGCGGAGGCCGTCTACATCGGCTTCAACAAGAGCGCGGACCAGATCGCCAAAGCCGCGTCCGAGGAGGACGCCATCGGCGTGGCGGTGAGCACGTACAACGGCGGGCACACGTCGTTTCTGCGCGAAACGCTGGCGCAGCAGGAGCGATACGGCGTCGGCGACGTTCCGCTGTTCGCGGGCGGGGGCGGGACGATTCTGGAGCGCGAAGTCGCTCCGCTCTTGCGGATGGGCGTGGCGAAGGTGTACCGGCCGCCGCTCGATCTGGCCGACGCCGCGCGCGATATGACGGCCATCGCCGTCGAGGCGGCGCGGGAGCGGCGGGAAGGCGAGATTCCCGCCTACGCGGGAATGACGGAGGGGGATGCGGACGGGGCGGGAAGCGCTGGCGGGGGCGCGGGTCCGGGCGAGATTCCCGCCTACGCGGGAATGACGAAGGGCGGCGAGGGGGCGTTTCGGAGGCTTGCGCGCCGGCTGACGGCCATCGAGTGGGAAGGGGCGCGGCCTGCGCCCGCGCCCGCCGATGGGGGGGCGGCGGTCTGGGGGATCGGCGGACGCGGCGGGGCAGGGAAGAGCACGCTCATAGACGAATTGCTTCTGCGGTTTCTGCGCTCCGCCGACGGGAACGTCGCCGTGCTGACGATGGACCCGACGCTGGGCGACCGCATCCGAATGACGCATTGCTACTCGCCCCGGGTCTTCGTCCGCTCCGTGACCGTCCGGCCCGGCGAGTCTACGGAGGCGAAAGCCGCGCCGCTGGCGGCTGAATTGCGCGCCGGAGGGTTCGCGCTCGTTCTCGTGGAGTCGGTCGGGCTGGGGCAGAACGACTTGGGGGTCGCGCCGGTCGCGGACGCATCGGTTTTCTGCATGACGCCGGAGTACGGGAGCGACGTGCAGTTGGAGAAAGAGGCGCTGCTGAGCCGCGCCGACGTCGTCGTGATGAACAAGCGCGACTTTCCGCAAGCGGACGCGCGCGCCGCCCGCGTTAGGCGTTTCGTTTCGGGCGGGCAGGCGTTTTTCCTCACGGAGGCCAAGCGCTTCGGCGACCCGGGCGTGACCGCGCTGTTCGAGGAGATCGCCGCCCGCTCCGGCCTCGCCTTGCGGGCGTCGGCGCTGACGCCGCCGGCGGTTCCGCCTCCGCTGCCGTTTTCGCGCCGGGGCTATCTGGGCGAGGTCGTGGAGGCGCAGGAAGCGTATTACGCGGAGGGCGAGGCGGAGGCGTCGCTCGCGGCGGAGGGCAAGGCCGCCCGCGACTACCAGGGCGAGTTCGACCGCATTTGGCGCGTCCACGGATTCGACGGCGACCTCTCGGACGCCGTCGTGGAGGACGGCGTCGCCTACCGCGACGGGCCGGAGGGCCGCGTTCCGGTCGCCCGGGAGACGACGACGGGCATTTGGGCGCCCGTGCTCGCGCTGCCCGACCGCGACGCCGGGCCGAAGCAGGTCGTCCGCTACCTCTATACGCAGAACATTCCGGGGGCGTTCCCGTTCACAGAAGGGGCGTACCGGCATCGCCGCCGCGACGAGGACCCCATCCGAATGTTCGCGGGGCTCGGCTTGCCGGAGACGACCAACGCGCGCTTTCATCTGCTCGCGGCCGGGCACGGCGCGCCGCGGCTCTCCACCGCGTTCGACTCGCTCACGCTCTACGGCCTCGACTCCGACGAGCCGGGCGCGCTCGCCAAAGTCGGGGAGGGCGGGGTCGCCGTTGACACGCTGGACGATATGCTGCGCCTCTACGACGGCTTCGACTTGGGGCGCACGTCCGTTTCAATGACGATCAACGGGCCTGCGCCGACGCTGATGGCGATGTATCTCGCCGCCGCGCGCCGCCGGGGATTCGATTGGAAGTCGCTGCGGGGCACGGTGCAGGCGGACATTCTGAAAGAGGCGCAGGCGCAGAACGAGGCGCTCTTTCCGCTGGAGCCGTCGCTCCGGCTCATCGGCGATATGACGGAGCACCTGATGCGGGAGGCGCCCGGCTGGCATCCGCTTTCGATCTCCGGCTACCATATCGGCGAGGCGGGCGCGAACCCCGTGCAGGAACTCGCGTTCACGCTCGCCAACGGCCTCACGTACGTCGAGGCGCTGCGCGCCCGCGGGCTTCCTATTGAAGAGTTCACGCGGCGGCTTTCGTTCTTCTTCACCTCCGGCTCCGAATTGGAGTTCAACGTGCTGGGGAGAGTCGCCCGCCGCGTCTGGGCGGTCGCGCTCAAACGCCGCTACGGCGTCGAAGGGCCGGGGCTCGCGCTCAAGTTTCACAGCCAAACCTCAGGGCGGTCGCTGCAGGATTCCGAGCCCTTGCACAACCTCACCCGCGTCGCGCTGCAGGCGGAGCGCGCCCTCCACAACAACACGAACTCGCTGCACACCAACTCCTACAAGGAGACGTACACGACGCCGCAAGAGGACGACGCGCTGCTGGCGATGGGAAGCCAGCAGATTCCGCTCGTGGAGAGCGGCGATTTCCTCTATACGGAGAATTTGCATCAGGGCGCCTACGGCCTCGCCTACCTCGAGGCCGCCGTCGAGCGCGAGGTGCGGCGCATCTTCCTCGAGATCGACCGGCAGGGCGGGGCGCTGCCCGCAATCGAGAACGAATACTTCCGCACGGCGATTCAGGAGGAGGCGCTGCAGGAGCGGAAGGCGATGCGGGAAGGGCGCCGCAAGATCGTGGGCGTCAACTATCTCGTCAACCCCGGCGCCGAGAGGCCGCTCGGCGAACTCGTCCACATTCCGATGAGGGAGAAGCGCGCGCAGGCCGCCCGCACTCGAGCTTTCAAGCGCGCGCATGCCCGGGGCGCCAAGACCGCGCTCGCCCGCTTGCAGGCCGCTGCGCTCTCTGCGGACGCCAATGTTTTCGAGACGTTGGTGGATGCGGTGGAGCACGCCACCGTCGGGCAGATCACCTACGCTCTTTGGGAAGTCTGGGGCCGCTTCCGGCCAAGCATGTAGGGATGGGGGCGCCGAGCCTCTGGATTCCCGCCTACGCAGGAACGACGATAGGACAGGGGCGAGGTTCCCGCTTTCGCGGGAACGACGTGGCTCTGGGGTGAAGTGGAGCGGTGCTTTCGCGCCGCCCTGCCGGATTCCTGTCTAGGCGGTTTTGGGGTATGCAAAGGCCTCAGTAGTCTGAGATGGATACTGCGATATTCCACAGCGCTATGTACACACCAATACCAATGCAAACGATGATCACGCCCCAGCGGAGCGCCTTCAGTGCAGTTCTTACGACCGCCTTGCACTTCGTCATCGTCATTGGTTCGCCTCGCGTGGCCGTTTCGCTCAGCATATCGCAGGCGGGGTGCGCTCCGCAACGCGCTGCCCCGTCAGGGGGCGAGGTTCCCGCCTCCGCGGGAACGACGGAGGGAATTCGCGCTGCGCGCCGACTGGATTCCCGCCTACGCGGGAATTGTAGATGTCAACTAATTCGTTGACAGATCCTGCAGGGCTTGGAGGGGCGTCCTGCCACCCAGACCCTGATGCGGCCTCTCCGTGTTGTAGTACAGCAGGTACAGCCCCAACTCCTCCTTCAACTCCTCCGCCGTCTCGAACGTCGTCCCCTCCAGCACGTCCTCGTTCAGCGTCCGCCAAAACCGCTCCACCTTCCCATTCGTCTGCGGGCGATACGGCCGCGTGTACCGATGCTTGATCCCCAACTCCACGAGCAACCGCTCCATCGGATGCCCCGCCGCGTTCGCCCGCGACGCCACCTCCGGCCCGTTGTCCGTCAGCAGCGCCTCGAACCTCACCCCGTACTCCGCGTTCAGCGCGTTGATCCCCTTGAGCGCCGCGAACATCACGCTCAGGCTCCGCAGATCGTCCACCACCTCCGCCCAGGCCAGCCGCGTGCAGGAGTCCAGCACGCACACGATGTAGCGGCGCCGCGCGCTCCCCACGATCTGGTCTTTGCCGAGGTAGTGGCAGTCGAGATGCCCCAACTCCCCGGCGCGGGTCTTGATGATCCGGCGTTTGGACTGCTGCATGGGAGGGGTCAACCGGTTGAGGCCGTGGCGTTCGCAGATGGCGTAGATGGTGGTGGGCTTCGGCGTGTTCTCGCCGAGGGTGGGCTTGAGGATAGCGAAGATTTCGTAGCGGTTGTTGCCCTTGCGCCGGTGAGCGAGGACGAGCTGCTCGATGAAGGGGAGGGTGCGGCGTGTTCGCCAGCGCGGGCCGCGCTTGGCGGGCAGGAGCGCGCTGGGGTCGCCGCCGGAGGCGAGGTAGCGGTTGTAGTATTTGGCGAAGGTCTGGCGGTTGACGCCGTGGAAGGCGTAGAAGTCCTGGAGGAAGCGGAACTTGGGGTGCCTCTTGGCCTTGACGAGGAGGTACTCGCTGATGAGGAAGCGCCACTTTTGGGTGTAGTTGCGCTCGATGGTCCGGTCGTTGCGGTTGTCGCGCATGTTCGTCTCCAGATGGCCTGTTCGCCGGGCCAATTCTGTCAACGAATTACCTAACATCTACAGGAATGACGTGGCGCGTGGGGTGAGAGCGGAGCGGCGCTTTCACGCCGCCCTGCCGGATTCCTGTCTAGGCGGTTTGGGGTATGCAAAGGCCTCAGTAGGGCGGGTACAATCTACGAACCGATGAGTGGATAGCCGATACGGTAAGGAGACGTTGATGTTCGTATGCGCGGTCTGCCGCCACGAGAAGAGCCGCGAGGACAACGTGGAGAAGGTCTTCCACGTTGACGGGCGATACGTCCTTGTGCGGGGAATCCCGTCGACCGTGTGCGCCCGCTGCGGCGAGCCCGTCTTCACTCGCGAGACGACGGAACGGACGCGCGCGCTCATTCGCAGCGGCGCCGCGCCTGCGGAGTCCACCCGCATGGATACGCTCGACTTCGCCTCGTAGGGCGGGAAGGAGACGCCGTTGACCAAGATCGTGTGCTGGAACATCAACAGGAGTCCGGATGCTTACCCCGCGCTCCAAACGATGGGCGCAGACGTTGCGCTTCTGCAGGAAGTGGGGCAGGGCGCGGCGGCGCAAATGACAGGCGCGCTTGGCGGGAGCGATCGGCATTGGGATTGGGCCGAGTGCGACCGTTGGCCGGCGGTCGCCAACCTCCGTCCTGACCGCGTCAAGGTCGAGTGGTTCGACCCTGTTCATCTTCCCGTACTGAGCGTAGAGGAAAACGAAATCGCGGTCAGCGACCCCGCGACGCTCGCGGCGGCGCGAGTGACGCCGCTGAAGGAAGGCGACCCGTTCATCGTCGTTTCGATGTACGGGCGCTGGCAGTCCCCGCACCCGCACGCTGACAACGAAACCATATATTCCGATGCGTCCGTGCACCGCATCATATCCGACCTCTCCGGGTTCATCGGCGGCTGGCCAAAGGCGCCTCGCATCATCGCGGCGGGCGACCTCAACACAATCTACGGGGCGAGGGAAGAGAGCACGCTGGAGACGCCTGCCCGGGCGCAAACGATTTTCGACCGGATGACCGCCATCGGCATGGAGTTCGTAGGCCCTCGGGCGGGCGACGGCGGCAGGAAGGCGGATCCTCCGTCCCCTGACGTTCCGCTTTCAACTTGTAATGTCCCGACTTTCCACACGAATCGCCAGACGCCTGAAACCGCACAGAACCAACTCGACTATGTGTTCACGTCGCGCGGCTTCGATGAGAGCGTGCGCGTGCATGCGATGAACGATCCGAAGGTGTGGGGGCCGAGCGACCATTGCCGGATCGTGATCGAGGTGGGGTAGGGGGGTTGCGCTAGCCCAATCGCCGAACGGATGGCGGGTAGTAGACGGAGCCGCTGGCCTCGTCCACGATTACCGGATCCAGCAACACGCTTCCGGCGGAGGCGTCTATAGCGCACCGGCAGCGGTTGAGCACGTCGAGGCCAAGCAAGGAGGGGATCTCGCCGTCGTCTTCCTCTCCAGCGTAGATTTCGATCATAATGGCGAAGATGCGCCAAGCGTTAGCGGCCGCATCGAACAACCAGACGGAGGCAGGCTCCCGCATATAGGAAGCCAGTCCTCCGACGCTCTCGACGAAAACTTGCGGCGTGAGTTGGCTTGGGTCGATGCGTAGAGCGCGCGCATCATCCGGCTGAAGCGACGTCGCGTCCGCGCCGGTGTCGACCAGGAAGCGCACGTCGCCTGCGACTCCTAGCCGGGCTATCTTGACGTACCCATCGACATGCGGAGCAGGCTCGGAGTACTTCCTCTCCCAGCGCCCTTCTATCGCCATCGCCAGCGGCTCGTCTTGATCGGCCTCGGTTCCTTCTGGAAATGCCGACGGACGGCCTTGTCGCGGGGGATGCCCTGCTCGTCGAGGGAGTCGTAGAGGGCTTGCCACGTGTCCGCCTGCGCCACGACTTCGCCTTTGTAGGCCGCGATCCAGCAGTCGCCGCGCTCAGCGAGGACGCGCTCCTTGATGCTGTCGAGGTAGAGGTCGTCGCGGCGCGACTGGCGCATATTCTCCAGCCACTGCGCCTTTTCCTCTTCGCTGGGCGGATTCGCCATGAGGAGCGCGTGCACGTCGGGCGGGACGCCTGGGTCGGCGTCGGGCGGGATGCTGCTTGCAGTCGCCTTGCGCTTCGTCGTCGTCATTGGTCGCCTCGCGTGGCCGTTTCGCTCAGGGTACCGCAGGCGGGGCGCGCTCCGCAACGCGCTGCCGCGTCAGGGGGCGAGATTCCCGCCTGCGCGGGAACCGCGTAGGCGGGGGGCGGCGCCTATTCGTCGGAGCGGAGGGCCTCGGCGGGGTAGATGCGGGAGGCTTGCCGCGCAGGCAGGTAGGTGGTGAGGAGCGAGGCGAAGAAGCCGACGCCCACGACGATGGAGATCGTCGTCCAGGGAATGATGTAGGAGATGCCCGGAGTCGTCTCGCCGATCTGGTTGATGATGCCCGCGGAGAGGCCGAATCCAAGCGCGAGCCCGACGGCGATGCCGAGCAGCGCGATGAACGACGATTCCAGCAGGAACGCGATTTGCACCATTCCGGCGCGGAAGCCAACGGCGCGGAGCACGCCGATCTGAACGCGCCGCTCGACGACGGAGCGCGCCGCGATGACCCCAAGCGCCGCGATCCCCACGACGAGGCCAAGCCCCATAAAGCCTTGCAGGAGTTGGAAGAAGGTGTTCGAGGCGGAGTTGAAACTCCGCAGCGTGCTGGCGAGGTCGATCGCGTCCAGCCCGTTCTCGACGAATTCGTCCTCGACCGCGATGGCGAGGTCTTCTGCGCGGGCGGGGTCGCTCAGCGTGAAGTCGTAGCCGGTGAGCGGCAAGTCCGTTCCGGCGACTTCCGCGAGGGCTTGCTGGCCGGTGATCACGGTGACGCCGGGGCCGCCCGCGCCGCCCGTGAAGTCGGCGGCGAAGACGGCGCCGTCGTCAATAACGCCGATGACGCGGAAGCGCGGCGCCGTTTCCCCCGACAGGGCGGACATTGCGGAATGCGGGGCGACCTCCACGTAGACCTCGGGCAGTTGGTCGTCGGTCAGCGAGACGCCTTCCAATTGGAAGTCGAGTTGCGGGCCGCCGGGGCCGCCCGACCCGGGGATGAGGGTTGACCTGACGACGGCGGCGTTCTCGTCTCCGGCGAGGGCGAGCCAGACGTCGCGGGCGGTCGCGTAGCGGTCGTCCATTAGGCTGAAGCCGTGCGTCGTGTGTTCGGCGTAGGCGCGGTCCACCCCGGTCACGAACCAGTCTTGCGCCTCCTGCTCCGTGCCGGCCTGCCGGATGCGGACGGGGAGGCCGCCGACGCCGCCTATTGCGACGAATTCGCTGCGGTCGAGATTCGGAGACGCCTCGATGCGGGCGCCGATGTCGGAAATGGGGTTGGAGAAACTGACGCTCGCGGCGATGTCGAAGCCGCCCGACGCGCGCCGGGTGTCGTTGAAAGCGGAGCCGAACGCCGCGCTGATGAAGGCGACGACGGTGAGGGTGAAGATGACGAGCGAGAACATCGACAGGGTCATTCCGGTGCGGAACATACTGGCCATCGGGTAGGCGACGGCGGTGCGGATGACGGGGGAGAGCGCGCCCCTGCCCATCACGGCGGTCGCGGCGCTGGCCAGGAAGCGCGAGTTGTACATCACGATCCAGATCGCGCCGATGACGAGCGCGCCTGCGGAGACGATGAAGATTTGGATACCGGCCTGCAGTTCGGGCACGCCGAGCGCCTGCCAGTTCCAGTCCACCATCCAAAGGGCGATGAGGAGCGCGCCGGCGGCGGTGTAGACGAGCCGCTCGGAGACGCGGAAGGCGTGGCGGAGCACGAAGGGAACGCCGATGCAGACGAGCGAGAGCCCGAGCAGGAACTGCCATTCTTGCTCCGATTCGATGCCTCCGTTGACGAGCCAGCCGCCGGCGAGCGTCATCAGATAGCCGGACATAAAGAGCGCGCCCGCGAGTTTGGCGAACGCCCACGGGCCTGCGAGGAGCCAGAAGGCGAGCGTTCGGTGGACGCGGAAGCGGAGGAGGTCGCGCCAGCCGTTCGCGTAGGGAACGCAGGCGCCCGCCCACCACTCGCGGATGCGGTGGCCTTCGTGGGGCGGCTCCGGGATGTCGCGGACGGCGCGGACAATGTTGAGGGCGCTGACGCGCCAGGCGGAGAGGATGACGACGACGTAGGTGACGACCATTCCAAGCGTGTAGGCGAGCACGAGGCTCTGCCAGCGGAAGGAGAACGAGATGGTCAGCCCTTCGACGGCGGCTCCGAAGGCGGCGGCCATAATCCGCACCATCAGGAGGCCGACGACCACGCCGAGCCCGCTGCCGACGGCGGCGGCGAGGAGCGAGTAGACGGCGCCCTCGAACGTGAAGAGGCGGACGACGTGCGAGCGCTGGGCCGCCACCGCCCGGGCGATGCCGAGTTCCCGTTTGCGCTCGGCGGCGAGCATCACGAAGATGAGGGCGATCAGGAGAATGCCGGCCATAATGGAGAAGGCGCCGAAGATGAGGAAGAAGTTGGCGATGCCCGCGCCCTGGGCGTCGGCTGCCTCTATGGCGTCCTCCTTGACGGCGTTGGACTCGAGGCCGCGCTCGGAACGGACGTCCGCGAACGATTCGAGCGCGGCCTGGGTGTTGGCCTCGTTCGTTCCGCCCGCGATGGGCCCGCCGTTCACGGAGACGTAGACGTAGTTGATCTTGCCCTGCTCGCCGAGGATTTCCTGCGCGTCGGCGAGGCGCATCACGGCTTGGGGCGCGGGGGAGTGGGAACTGCCGCCCTCCGTGAACACGCCCGCCACCCGGAGCGTTACGGGGGTTTGATCGAGGTAGACGGCGAATTCGTCGCCGGGCTCGGCGCGCAGTTCGCTCGCCGCGTCGTCGCTGAGGTGCGCCTCGCCGGACGATAGGTCGCCGACGGCGAGTTCGCGCCCGTCCGCGCCGCGGTAGGCGCCGAAGCCGCCTGCGTAGGCGGGGTCGATCCCCAGCACGGCGACGACGGGCAGGTTGCGGCGGGAGGAGGGAGAGACGGCGGGCGCGTGAACGCTGAGGACGGGGGCGACGGCGTCCACCGGAGCGTTCGCCGTCGCATTGCGGACGGCGTCGGCGGCTTCCTGCGGGAAGGGCGCGGGCGCGCCGGATGGGTCCTGCTCTTCGAAGGAGACGAGGACGTCAAGGAGTCCGAGTTGCTGGACGGCCTGGGCGCGGAAGGAGCGGGTGAGCGTGTCGCCGGTGGCGAACGACGCGGAGAAGAGGAGAGTCGCCAGCATCAGGCCGAGCACGATGAGGACGGTTTGGGCGCGCCGCCGCGGGATGTTCCGGAGGGCCATCTTGAAGACGACGGGGCTCCGGACGGCGAAGAAGGCGGTGACGGCCAGCGCGACGGCGAAAACGACGGAGAGGGCGACGGTGAGGGGGCCGACGGGGACGCCGAAGAGGGATTCCATCGCCTACCGCCCCGCGCCGTCGGCGGTGATCATTTCGTCGCTCTCGACGTGGCCGTCGCGCATTCTGACGAGGCGTCCCGCGCGTGACGCGACGGTGGAGTCGTGGGTCACCAGGACGAACGTTTGGGCGCGCTCGGCGTTGAGGCTGCAGAGGAGGTCCATTATGTGCGTTCCGGTTTCGCTGTCGAGGGCGCCCGTGGGCTCGTCGGCCCAGACGATGGCGGGGTCGTTGACGAGGGAGCGGGCGATGGTGATGCGTTGCTGCTGGCCGCCCGACATTTCGGCGGGGCGCTTCCCGGCCTGATCGGCGAGTTCGACCATATCCAGCATCTCGAGGGCGCGGGCCCGCGCTTTCGCCGCGCCCCAGCCCGCGAGAAGCAGCGGAAGTTCGACGTTCTCCGCGCCGGTGAGCACGGGCAGCAGGTTGTAGGACTGAAAGACGAAGCCCATGCTGGAGGCGCGGAAGCGGGTGCGCTCGCGGTCGGACATCGCGTGGATGGACGCGCCGTCTATGAACACCTCGCCCCCGCTGACGTCGTCTATGCCGGAGAAGGTGTTGAGGAGGGTCGTTTTGCCGGAGCCGGACGGGCCCATCACGGCGACCATCTGGCCTTTGGGGATTTGGAGGTCTATGCCCTGGAGGGCGTGAACTTCTATTTCGCCGGCATGGTACGTTTTGACCACGCCGCGCGCGGCTATGATGTCGGACAACTGATGCCTCCTGGGGCGCTGGTTGCTGCGCGAGAGCATTGTATAGGATATTGCGGCGCTAGGGGGAGAGAGGCGAGGATGGGCGGGGCGGTTCCCGCCTACGCGGGAATCCAGGATGCGGGCGGCGGATGCCGCCTCGCGCAGGGCAGGGCGCGTGGATGCGCTCCCAGTAGGTTCCCGCTTTTGCGGGAATGACGCGGCGCGTGGGGTGGTTTGGAGACGGGGCGCTGCGCGCCCCGTCCGGCGCTTGCGCGCCCCTGGATTCCCGCCTGCGCGGGAATGACGGTTACTGTCTGGCGAGGCGCCGTCCGCACTTGCGCCGTCGTTTGCGGGCGAGGCGTTATGGGATGCGGGATTCCCGCCTACGCGGGAATGACGGTTATTGTCCGGCGCGGCGCTCATCCTACGAAGAACCTGTTGCGGGCGATTTCCTCGGCGTAGGCGGCTGCGGCTGCGGCTTCCGCTTCCGCGTCAGGGGATGCGGATGCGCCGTTGGGGGACGGGGATGCGGGATTCCCGCCTTCGCGGGAATGACGGTCATGAGGCGCCTCGGCGCCGTCCGCACTTGCGGCGCCGTTGGGCGGCGAGGCGCCGTCTGCGTCCTGGATTCCTGGATTCCCGCCTACGCGGGAATGATGATCCCCATGGGGGGCGGAGCGCGGAGGGAGGGGGACGCCGGCAGGCAGGCGCGGCGAGCGCAGGAAGGGCTCGTTGCCCGTCCAAATCTGGAGGGACGGCGGGCGCATAAACGCCATCGCAAGCGCGTCGGCTTTGTCCGGCGACGGCAGGCCGCGCCCGCGCATATCCTTCTTGCTCTCCAACCGCACTTGCCCGGAACTCGACACGTCGTAGCGGAACGACAGCAGTTGCCCCGCGAGGTGATCGTCGTTCGGCAAGGCGATGAGGCGGTCGTTCAGGAGGCGGCGCAACTCCCAGAAGATCTCGGAGCGGAGGTTGGCGAACCTTGCGCGATGCGGCGCCTTCCCGCCGAATTGCACGCCGTGGACGGGCGAGCCCAACTCGCGCAGACGGTCAACGACGCCCCCGCCGACGCCGGTTTCGTCCACGAACACCGCCTCCGCGTTGAGTTCACGCGCCATCTCCGTCGCCTCGTAGGCAAGCCGCATCGTGTCCATCTTTGTGAACGCTTTGGACGCGATGACGCGCTGCCCGCGCCTTGCCACGAGCGCCGACTTGTCGAATCCGAACCGCGCGACGTCGACGCCGATGTAGACGGGCTCGCGGGCGTCCTCATCTTCCGTAGGCGCGCCCTCGCCCGCCGGCGCCGACTCCTCCATCGCGTCTTCGACGGCCTGGCGCCCGATGAGCGAATCGTCCTGCGCGTCGGGGAACAGCGCGAGCACGCCGGCCAGATAGAGCGGATGGTCGGCGCCGTAGTCCTCCTCGCGCTCGGCGATGTCGGTCTCCGTCATCAGGCCGGGCACGTCGATAGGCTCGCCGGTGAAGACGGGCGTGTCGTAAGCGGAGATTCGGACGCGGCGGTAGCGGCCTCGTCCGGCGCGGTGCGACTCGTAGAACTCGCCGGTGGAGGAGAGGGCGTTGCCGGTGAGGAGGACGCGAGTGGGGTTGAGGCGCCTGAGGGCTTCCTCGAAGTCGGGCCTCATCGCGTGGGCTTCGGTGACCACGACCATCAGGTTGGGGGAGTGGAAGCCCTGCAGGTTCTCCGGCCTGTTGGTGGAGAATCCGATGGCGAAGCGGTCGTCGTCGATTTCGTAGCGTCGGCGGAGCATTTTGCCGGAGAGGGGGACGGACGCGGCTTTGTAGGCGATCCGCATTTCGCGCCAGACGATCTCCTCGACTTGGCGCTGGGTTGGGCCGGTGACGACGACTTTGGCGTGGGGGCGGGTTTCGAGCCACCAGAGGACGGCGCGGGCGGCGGTCCAGTCTTTGCCGGAGGCGTAGCAACCGACGACGGAGACGTGGCGTTGGTGGGCGAGGAGTTCGAGGATGTCGCGCTGCTTGGCGTAGGGCGCTCCGGCGTCGGGGAGGACGTCGCGGACGAAGGCGACGGGGTCGTCGCGGTATTGCGCGAATGGGACGTTGGGGGTAGGGATCATCGCGTCGCGGCCTCCTTTTCTTGCGGGTTTTTCGCTGCGTGGGGAACGGCGGGGCGGTGGGCGGGGCGTGGCGGTTGCGTAGGAATGACGGGATAGCGCCGCGTTCGTTATATGACATTGTGGCGTGGCGTTATGCAAATTGCAATAGGGCGCTGTCATAAGGATGGCTACAGGGGAAGGGGAGGGGGCGGGATTCCCGCCTGCGCGGGAATGACGGTAGGGGGGCGAGGTTCCCGCCTACGCGGGGGAATGACGTGGCGCGTGGGGCGCTTTGGAGACGAGGCGCTACGCGCCTCGTCCGGCGCTGGGGCGCCTCTGGATTCCCGCCTGCGCGGGAATGACGGCAGGGGGGCGAGATTCCCGCCTGCGCGGGAATGACGATAGAAGAGCAGGCGCTAGCCGATGACGCCTTTTGTGCTGGGGGCGCTGGTTCCGCCGCGCGGGTCTATTTCGACGGCGTCGCGGAGGGCTTTCGCCAAGCCCTTGAAGGCGGCCTCCGCCTTGTGGTGGGCGTTCACGCCGCGCAGCGCTTCGACGTGCAGCGTGATGCGCGCCTCGACGGCGAACGACTCTAGGAAGTGGCGCACAAGGTCGCCGGGCAGGCCGGCGATGGTCGTTCCGCTGATTCCCAAATCCACGACGGCGTAGCCGCGCCCGCTAACGTCCACGGCGACGCGCGCCAGCGCCTCGTCAAGCGGCGTGAGGGCGTGCCCCATGCGCCGGATCCCCGCGCCGCCGCCGATCGCGTCGGCGAACGCCCGCCCCAACGCGATGCCGCAGTCCTCCACGGTGTGGTGCCATCCCGTGAGGGCGCTGTCGCCCGACGCTTTGATCTCCAGGTCGAACAGGCCGTGCCTACTCAACTGATGGAGCAGGTGGTCGAGCATGCCGTTGCCCGTGGCGATTGCGCTCGCGCCCGTTCCGTCGAGTCCGATGCGGACGGACACGTCGGTCTCGCCTGTCGTCCGGCTGTATGTTCCCGTTCGCAAGATCATCGCCTCCGTGGGTTGCTTTCGGGGCATCCATTCCGCCCGCAGGGAAGGCGGTGGTCAAGGGTTCGCGCCTGCGCGGCAAGGGCGATTAGGCGGCGGGCGCGCCCGAACGCGGAAGATATCCGATGACGGCCAAAGCCGACGCGCCTACCTTCCCGCTGGGCGCCTACGCCGCTTTCCTATGCCTCTTTGCGTAGCCGTCATAGTCGCGCCCGCGCGGAGGGGCGAGAGACAGAGGCAAGTCCTCGTCCAACTTGGTCAGGAGAGACACCAAGCGCGTGGCGTTCCGCAACCCTACGCGGATGTCAGCCACCGGCCTCGTGTCGGCGTAGAAGTTCGTGTGGTACAACTCCGCCGCTGTGAAGAGCGCGTAGATTTCGTCGGGCTGGCTCAGGTAAGCGCCTTTGTCGCTCAGGTAACGGGCGACGTCGCGCAAGTCCTCGTGGGAGTAGCACGGCCACTTGCGCCGCCGCGCGACCTGTTTGACCGCGTGAGCGACCGCGCCCCATATCTTTTCCGAGGCTTGCAGGCGGTCACGCTTGTCCAGCATCTCGGCGGCGTGGCGCAGGAGGCGGTCACGATGCGTATCGTGTCCCTCTATCATCTTGGGCTGCCTCTTTCGCTGCGCCGGTTCGCGCTGGCGAGTCTCGCCGCCCAGTTTCATCGCCATCGCTTGCTCCTTCATGGCCGTCTTACGCCATTCTACTACCTAGTCCGATGCCCAGGTTCCGCATGCGGCGCCTCGCCTTACCCTAGCGCGGATTCTAGGGCGGCGACGAGTCTGTCGGTGTCGGAGGGAGTTCCGACGCTGATGCGGAGGCAGTCCGCGAGCGGGGCTTTGGGGTAGTAGCGCACGGAGACGCCGCGCGCCGCGAGGCCGTCGTAGGCCGCCTTGCCGCGTCCCCGCGGCATACGGCAGAGGAGGAAGTTCGCTTCCGAGGGCAGCGGCTCCACTCCCGGCAGCGCGGCGAGGAGGGCCGTCATACGCTCGCGCTCTTGCACGATCAGGGCGGCGCGCTCATTCAGCAGCGCCGCGTCGTCGAGCGACGCGAGCAAGGCAGTCTCCGCCGTTTGCGACACGTTGTAGGGGGGCTTGCCGCGCATCAGGGCGTCGGCCATCGCCGCGTCCATCACGCCGTAGCCGACGCGCAGCCCCGCGAGCCCCGCCCACTTGCTCATCGTCCGCAGCGCGATGAGGTTGGGATGGCGCCGGATGAGAGGAATGACGCTGCGCCCGGCGAATTCGGCGTACGCCTCGTCCACCATAACGATGCAATCCGCCTCGAGGATGCGCTCGATGTCCGCTTGGGGCGAGGCGTTGCCGGAGGGGTTGTTCGGGGATGCGAGCGCGATGAGTTTCGCGCCCTCCGCCGCGTCGAGCGTGCGTTGGACGTCCAATTCGAAGCGCTCGTTGCGCTCCGCCGCGATGACGGACGCGCCGCAGATATGCGCGATGACGTCGTACATTCCGAAGGTGGGCGGCGTGTTGACGATGCGGTCGCCGGGGGCGAGGACGGAGCGGAACACGAGGTCTATGATCTCGTCGCTTCCGTTTCCGACGACGATTTGGCCGGGCGGCGCTCCCGTGTAGGCGGCGAGGGCGCGCCGCATCGCGGTCTGCGCGGGGTCGGGGTAGACGGCTATGCGGCCGCCCTTGCGGAGCGCGTCCAACGCTTTGGGCGACGGCCCGTAAGGGTTCTCGTTGGCGTTGAGTTTGACGACCGCTTCCTCGGCGACGCCGGCGCGCTCGGCGAGCGTTTCCGGCGGCTCGGCGGCGTCGTAGGGGTCGAGGCCGCGCCAATGCGCTTGCAGGAATTCCGCCGCGCCGCGCGCCATCACCGCCCCTCCAAGCGCATCGCCGCGGCGCGCGCGTGCCCGCCCAGCCCCTCGGCCCGCGCGATTGCGGCGGCGGCCGGGCCGATTTCCCGCAGCGCGGCGGACGGCAGCGCGATGACGGGGACGTATTTCAGAAAAGCGTGAACGCCCAAACTCGACGCGAACCGCGCCGTGGCGCCCGTCGGCATTACGTGGCTCGGCCCCGCCGTGTAGTCGCCAAGCGCTTCCGGGGAGGTCTCGCCTACGAAAATTCCTCCCGCGTTGCGGACGCTCTCCACATAGCGCTCGGCGTCCTCGACCAGCAGGCAGAGGTGCTCCGGCGCGAAGGCGTCGGCGATCTCCAGCGCTTCCTCGACATTCGCCACGACCGCCGCCACGCCTTGCCCGGAAAGCGCCGCGCGCGCAATCGCCTCACGCTCCAAGTCCGCCGCCTGACGCTCCGTCTCGGCGACGATAGATTGCGCGACGGCTTCGCCCACGGCGACGAGCACGGGCGACGCGAGCGCGTCGTGCTCCGCTTGCGCGAGCAAGTCCGCCGCCGCCGTGGCCGGGTCGGCGGTCTCGTCGGCGATCACCATCGTTTCCGTGGGGCCGTAGAGGCCGTCTATGTCAACGCAGCCGTAGACCTGACGCTTGGCGAGCGACACGAACACGTTGCCCGGCCCGCACAACTTGTCGACGCGGGGGACGCTTTCGGTTCCGAAGGCCATCGCCGCGACCGCTTGCGCGCCGCCGACGGCGAACAGCCGGTCGACGCCGGCCTCCAGCGCCGCCGCGAGCGTGATAGGGGCGGGGTTCGGCGTGCAGACGATGATCTCCGCGACTCCCGCGACGCGCGCCGGAACCGCCGACATCAGCACGGTGGAGGGGTAGGCCGCGGAGCCTCCGGGGACGTACAGACCCACCCGCTCTATCGGAACGCAGCGCAGGCCGTATCCGGCGGCGGCGTCGCGCCATTCGGCGGGCATCGAGGCTTCGTGGAAGGCGCGGATGCGGCGGGCCGCGAGCGCGAGCGCGGAGCGCAACTCCGCGCCGACGCATCGCGCCGCGTCCTCCCAATCGGACCGGGGGATCTCGAGCGCGCCGAGTTGGACGCCGTCCAGGCGAAGCGTGTGCTCCCGCGCAGCCGCGTCGCCGCGCTCGCGGACGTCGGCCACGATGCGGGCGACGGCTTGCGCCGCGGTGAGGGGCTCGCCGGAGGCCGCCGCCGCGCGCTCCACGGCCGCGGGGGGCGAGTACGGCTCTTCGAAGCCGGGCGTCCGGGTCAGCGCCGCGAGCGCCGCATCCTTGCCGCGGACGATTCGCATCAGGTTAGCCCCAACTCGGCGAGCAGGCGGCGGTACGCGGAACTCCGCTCGCGGAACAGGTATTCCGGGCCGGACACGCTCACGGACGCCCCGCCGATGCTGCGGAGGTGGTCCACCGCCGCCGTGAGGTCGTTCTTCACGATCAGCGCGGTGACCGAATAGACGCTCCGCCCTTCCGGGGAGTAGACGCGGGAGACGGTGGGGCCGCTGAGCCCTCGCGCCTCGCGTGAGCCGAGCGCTTTCTCCGCGACTTCCGCCTCCGTTTCCCCGGCGACGTTCGCCGTGACGCGCAGGTATTCCTGCGCCGCGCGGCTCGCCTCGATGCGCTCGATGATCTCGCGCGCCGTCTCCAGGCGCTCCGGGCTCTCGCGCAGCGACCGGCGGTTGGCGATCAGCGCGCCTTCGGACTCCAGCGCCACGCCGTCGGCGACGCGCTTGAGGCGGTTCTCGCTGAGCGTCCGCCCGCTCGCCGTGAGGTCGACGATGAAGTCGGCGTAGCCGATGGAGGGCGCGGGCTCGACGGCTCCGGACAAGACCTCCAGGGTGAAGTAGTTGACGTCGTGCCGGTGGAGGAAGCGACGGGTGAGCGACGGGTATTTGGTGGCGACGCGCAACTCGCGCCCAGTCTCTTGGAACTCGACGGCGATGTCCGCGAGGTCGGCCATCGCGTCAACGTCGACCCAGGCGTCGGGGACGGCGACGACCAACTCGCACCGCCCGTAGCCGAGCGCCTCGATGACGACGACGGAGCCGCCGCCTTCGATCCGCCGTTCGGCGTAGTTGTCGAAGCCGACGAGGCCCATATCGGCGTCGCCGTCCTCGACGCGCGCCGTGATGTCGGCGTTGCGCTGAAACACGACCTCGACGCCGGGAACCGCGGCGATTTCTCCCGTGTAGCCGCGGGCGCTCGGCCTCCGCACGCGCATACCGCTCGCGCTGAGGAAGTCGAGCGTCAACTCGTGCATCACGCCGTCGCTGGGGGCGGCGAGGCGGAGTCGCGCTCGTCCGGCGGGCTCGCCGGCGTTAGATGAAGCGTTCGGCGACACGTCCGTCCTGCCCTACGCGCATAATTGTTTCGATGCCCCTTTGGCGGGCGTAGCGCGCCGCCGCCGCGTCGCTCGCGCTCTCCAAGTCCAACTCCGTCGGTATGCCTTGCGCGCGCAAACGCTCGGCGGTCGCCACGGCCTCCGCGAACGCGCCTTCCTGCGCGGTGACGAGCGCGGTCGCCGGGCCGTCGGCGTCCTCTTCCGCGTAGTCCGGCGGGAGCAATCCGGTGACCGCGTCCAGCGTCAAGGCGAAGCCGATCAAGGGGACGCGGCGCCGTCCGCCGAGCGCGCTCACGAGTTCGTCGCACCGTCCGCCGCCGCCGATGACGCGCCGCCGCCGGCCTCCGCCGTGCTCGACGTCGAAGACGACGCCGGTGTAGTACGCGAGCCCGCGAGCGAGGGCGACGTCCACGGCGGCGGGCGTTCCGCGCAGGTCGTACATTGCGAGCGCGTCCAGCATTTCGTTCAGGGGGGCGAGGGCGCCGTCCGGGGCGCCGTAGCGCGACGCGATGCGGGCGAGGCGCTCCCGGGCGCGCTCCGCGGGCCCCGCCGCCCGCGCCAACTCGCCGGAGAGCGCCACTGCGCGGTCGAACGCTCCGGGCTCGTCGGTCTGCCGCAATTTCTTCACGTAGCGCCGCAGGATCTCCTGGGGGGTTCGCTGCCCGGCGGCGCCGCTCGACGCTTGCCCGCCGAGCCCGCGCGCCATCTCCTCCGCGTCTTCGGGCGACATTCGGCGCGTGACGCGCGCGAGGCGTTCGTCGGCGTCGGGCGACAGCAGCCCGAGGCGCTCGGCGCTGGCGCGCACGCTTTCCGGCGATTCCTCGCCCGTTTGCAGGGCCGCGAGCCGCCCCATCAGGAACACGCGGGAGCGCTCCGAAAGCCCCAGGGCGTCGTAGAGCGCCGCCGCGGCTCCGACGTGGCCGATTCGCAGGCGGTGGCCGCTCACGCCCAGCGCGCTCAGGCCTTGCGCCGCAAGCGCCAGGATTTCGGCGTCCGCCGCCGCGCTTCCGGCGCCGATCAACTCGGCGCCCAACTGCTCGAACTCGCCGCCTCCGTCTCCGCCGCGCTCGCGCCGGAAGACCGGCCCGGCGTACCGCCATCGCTGGGGGAGCGGCCCCGGAAGGCGTTTCTCGGCGAACGCGAGCGCGACCGACGACGTGAACTCGGGGCGCAGGCTCACGCGGCGTCCGCTCGGGTCGGTGAACGAATACATTTGGGCGGCGAGTTCCCCGCCGGACTTCTTGAGGAAAAGATCGGTGGGTTCGATGATCGGCGTCGAGACCGCCGCGTAGCTGCGGCGCTCCAAGAACCGCCCTAGCCGCGCGCGAACGCCCGCGACGCTCCGCTGACGCCGCAACGATTGCTCTCCTGCTCCGCTCATGCTGCTCCTGCGGCTCGCCGCGCCGCCTATTGTAGCGCCGCCAGGGGGCGAAGACGATGCGGGAACGACGGGGCAGGGGGCGCGCCCCGTCCGGGGGCGAGATTCCCGCTTTCGTGGGAATGACGGGACAGGGGCGAGGTTCCCGCCTGCGCGGGAACGACGGAGGGAATTGGCGCTTGCGCGCCGACTGGATTCCCGCCTACGCGGGAATGACGGCAAGGATGCGAGGCTCCCGCCTACGCGGGAATGATGGGCGGGGGGCGCGATGCTTGACGAAGCGTGGTATATTCCTAGCGCTCTGTCATCGGGAGGTGAGCAATGCTCGTGGGAACGAACGACGGCATCGTCGCGCTGAACGAGAAGGACGGCGCGTGGGAAATCGAGCGGCATGACCTCCGCGGCGCGCGCGTCGAGGCCGTCCGCTGGTACGACCCGCCGGGAAACATCTGCGTCTACGGGAACAGCGTGCTGGCCGCGACCGATCAGGGCGTGTTCAGCAGAGGCGCCTTGCCGGAGGCGGCGAACTGGGAGCCCGCGCTCCCCGGCGTTGACGCCCGAAGCCTCGCCGTGACGCTCGACGGAACGGTCTTCGTCGGCGCGGACGAGGCGAAACTCTACCGCAGCCGCATAGGAGACGGGGAATTCTCGGAAGTCGCCGGCTTCAAGGAACTCCCCACCTACGCGACTTGGACGTTCCCCGTCTCCCCGCACCTGCCCAACATCCGCTCGATGGCCGCGTCGCCCACGCATCCGGGGCGCGTCTACGTCGGCGTCGAAGTCGGCGGCGTGATGGCGACGGACGACGGCGGCGAGACGTGGCGCGAGGCCCGCGAGAGCATTCACCCGGATATTCACGGGCTCGCGGCGGCGGCGGACAGCGGCGCCGATCACGTGTTCGCCGTGACCGGCGTCGGCTTCTACAACTCCCGCGACGAAGCGCAATCGTGGCGCTCCCGCTGCGACGGCCTGCAAACGCTCTACACCATCGCGCTCGCCAACGACCCGACGACCCCGCAGCGCCTCGTCGCGTCCGCCACGCTGGGGCGCCCCCGCAACTGGAGCGCGCGGCCCGAGGGCGCCGTCGCGAAAGTCTACGAAAGCCTCGACGGCGGCGAGCGCTGGGAGGCGCTGATGGACGGCGGCCTCACGGAAGCCGTGGACGCGCTCGCCGTGGACTACGAGGGAACCGTCTACGCCGGAACGCACGGCGGCCAAATCCTCGCCCGGGCGCTCGGCGCAAGCGAATGGAAATGCATCGCGGAGGGATTAGCCCCCATAAACTGCATCGAGGCGTAACAAGCCGCCGCGCCGGTCAACGCCGCATAATCCCCGCCCTGACCGCATAGGCGGGAATCCCGCCCCCCGGACGGAGCGCGCAACGCATCGTCATTCCCGCGTAGGCGGGAATCTCGCGCTCCCGCGCGGGCGCGGCGCCGTTAGAATAGCGGCGGAGGCGGCAACCAAACGCGACGCCGCGCAGTCGCGGCGCCGGACGGAAGGAGGAATGATGGAATTCGTTTGTCAGCAATGCGGCCAGGTTCGAGAGTACGAGGGTGTAGGCAAGCCGGTGGTGTGCAGGATATGCATCGCCAAGCGGCATGAGATTCGGGCCAAGCGCTCCAAAATGAGCAAGGCCGAGCAGTTGGAGCGCAAGCGAGCGCGGACGCCTCAGTCCAACAGCCGGAGCGCGCGCCGCAGAGACGAGGCGCAATAGTTCGGCGCCGCCGCGCGCCCCGAACGAGGAGAGCGAATGGACAGGAAGATGGTGGAGCGGGTCGCCCGTCAGGCGATAGACGCCGCCGAGCACGCCGCCGACGCCGCGCGGCACGCTCGCAACGCGGCCGAGGAGGCCATATCGCCCACGCCCAGCCCTTCCGTCGTGAAGCACGCCGTCGAGCAGATCATCCTCGAGGCCGCCGCCACGCACGCCTCCGCCGAAGCCATCCTCGCCGCCCTCAACGAAAGCGACGAGCCCCCACCCGACGACCCTCCCGCCTCGCCCTAACCTCTCCCCGGCAGGTCGCCCTGCCCGTTCCCTCTGTCCCGTCATTCCCGCGCCCCATATCCCGTCATTCCCGCGTAGGCGGGAATCTCGCCCCCTTGACGAAGCGCGCAGCGCATCGTCGTTCCCTCTGTCCCGCCCTGACCGCGTAGGCGGGAATCTATCCCCGGCTGCCTCCGGTGGAAGGATAGAGTTGCAGGTCTATCCCGTTCGGGTCGTGGAAATAGATCGTCCGCTGCCCCCCGCGCTCGGCGGAGCGCACCTCGACGCCGCGAGCCGTCAGCCGCGACTCCGCCTCCGCGATGAACTCCGGCGCAGCCGTTATCGCCAGGTGATTCAGCGCGCCGACCGTGTCGCGGGCGGTTCCCTCCGTTCCGGTGGGCGCCTCGAAGAAGTCCAGCGTCCCCTCGCCGCCGAGGTCGAACGAGTAGTGCCTGCGCCCCGGCTCGTCGTTCACGACCTTCCGCACGGACACGCCGAGCGCCTCGCGGTAGAAGCGCGCCGTCTCGTCCATATCCCGCGCAATCGCCGCCACGTGATTCACGCCGCTGATGCCGCCCATTGCTGCCTCCTGCCCCGTCGGGTTTCGCGTATAGTACGCCTGCGGTAGGCCGTATGGGGCATCGCCTGGCCGCGTAGGCGCGGTCCGCCCTGACCGTCATTCCCGCGTAGGCGGGAATCTCGCCCCCGGACAGGGCGCGCAGCGCAGCGCCTGCCCGCGTAGGCGGGAACCTACCGAAAGGGATACAAAGCGCAACGAAGGAGGAACGCTATGGCGCGCATTCGGCGCATCGCCATCGGAACGGACGACGCTGAGGCAACTGCGAAATTCTACAAGCAGGTCGCCCTGCATCGCGGGTTGCCGTTCGCGTTGCGAGTTCCCAATGCGGCGACCGCCGAAGCGATCCGGCAGGCCCGCGCCGGAGAGGGCATTACGGAGTACGCGAGCCTGGATGAGTTGAAGAAGGATGTCATGCTGTGAAAGCGCAAGCGACGAACCAGTTCAAGAAGGACGCTCGGCTGATACAGAAGCGGAATAGAGATATGGGCAAACTCTGGGCGGTCGTTGAGCGGCTTCTGGATTGCAGGATATGACATCATAACCTTGAAGGAGGGCGTATGAGGGTTGCTTTGCTGTGCTTTGCTATGGTGTTGGTAGGTTGCGGCGTTGCTACTCCAATGCCTACGGCCACTCCAACCCCAGCGCCAACTCCCACAGCGATGCCTACGAGCGAGGTGGTTACGGAGCATTGCATCCGAAAATCCCCATACACTCAGTGCTGGGAGTCCGCTGGTGGGCCGTGGCCGGAAGCAGCCCGGGCGGGATGGAATCGCCGTGTGCCGTGGATCGGACCTGACAGGGCATGGGCGATCCGCTTGAATGAAGTGCAGTACGTCCTTCGTTTCAAGCATAACACTGCATCCTCTTATACCCCCCCTGAACACTCGCGTCCTTTTCGGCCTGGCTGCATGACTTCGGCGCAATGGAATAACCGTGGCTACTACGGAGACGCGGGTAACTATCGCGCTGTCCGAGCCCCAGACGGGTCGGACGTATTCTATTGCCGAAAGTAATCGCCGGGCAGCCTCTCGACCCTCGCAACCGGGCGCATCGCTTGTCCGGCGAGTTCTCCGGCGCATGGGAATGCCATATAGAGCCGGATTGGTTGTTGGTCTGGGAGCGGACAGACGATGCGCTAGTCTTGATTCGGACGGGAACACACTCAGACCTTTTCCAATCAGCGCGAGGGGCGCATACTCAAGAACGGCGGGAGGCCATCCTTAGCCATACCTAGTCCACGCTCCCCGCAAGAGCGGCTACGCAAAGCGCAACGAAGGAGGAACGCTATGGCGCGCATTCGGCACATCGCCATCGGAACGGACGACGCTGAGGCAACTGCGAAATTCTACGAGGAAGGGCTCGGCCTCCGGCGGGTCGGCAGGGTGGACTCGCCCACCGCCGAGGGCTACTACCTCAGCGACGGCCACGTCAACTTGGCCGTCCTCAAGTGGCGCGAGGAGTGGGCGTCGGTGACGGAAGGCGCGCCTAAGCGCACCGGCATGCACCACGTCGGCTTCGGCGTCGGGGATATGGACGCGGCGCAGGCGCAGGTGCTCGCGGCGGGCGCCGTCGAGCACGTCGAGCCGAAGATCCGCGAGGAGTACAACAACCGCAGGCCGGACGAAACGGGCGGCGGCAACGTCGAGGTCAAGTTCACCGGCCCCGACGGCGTGACGTTCGACCTCTCCGTCCACGGGTGGGCCGGAACCGATCAGGCGGAAGGCGGGTAGGGCGCCTCCGGCGCGCGCCGGCTGTCAGGCGTCCGCGCGGTTAGGACGGCAGGAGGAACTCGCTTTCGCGGGAATGACGCGGCTTTGGGGTGAGAATGGAGCGGCGAGCGCCGCCGCCTACTAACGGGCGCGGAAGGTCGTCAGACCGTCCGCCTGGAGCGGACTCGCGGCGTTCTAGTCGTCGCGGCGGGATTCCGCGCGGCGGCCGCCCTCGCCCGCCGCCAGTATTGCGCGTGGTTCTCGCCGGGCGGCGGCGCGTCGCGGGGCAGTTCGTGATTCAGCCGCTTGAGCAGCGCGAGCAGTTCTCGGACGTCCTCGCGCCTGTCGGCTATCTCTTCCATCTCCAACTCGTCCGTATAGAAGTTCCGGTGCAGATCCTCGGCGATAGGGAACAGCCGGCGCAGCAGACGGGCGTCCGTCGGCGCGTTCCGCTGTTTGAGCGTTTTTTGGAGATGCTTGATGATGACGGATGCGTCCGCGTGGGCCGTGTAAGGCCACTTGCGGTTCGCGGCCACTATCTTGAGTCCGTGCGCGACCGCCCCCCAGAGTTTTTCCGACGCCTGCAGGCGGTCGCCCTGTTTGACCATCAGGCCGGAATGCTTGTAGAGCGTGTCCCTGTGCTTGCCGTGCGGGGCAATCGGGTCGGCCTCGTGAATTATCAGCGGCTGCGCCGCTCGCGTAACCATTGCTCGCCCTCCTGCGGCGCATTATACGCGGGAAGGGCGCCCTGCGCCTAACGCCCGAACCACGGGTCGTACTTCCGCATCGTCTCGAGGAAGAGGCGCGTTCCGGGCGGCCACATCACGCGCCAGTGGCGCCCCTCCTGCACGAGTTCCTCGGTGCGCGGCTCAATGCGTCCGTCCGCGTGAAGCACGAGCATTCCGACCACCGCGTTGTCGCGGTATAGCCGCTGGCTCCCGGCCTGCGTCTCCGTGATCGTGCGCCCCAGCGACAAGCCGTCAACGAGTTCGCGCCAGGCGTCCGCGCCCATCGCCCGCGCCTCGGCGCGCCCCGCCTCGTCCAGCAGCGCAAGCGCCGCGTCGTAGTCGCCGTCCTGCGACGCTCGATAGAGCGCCTCCACTACGCCGAGCGGCGACCTTGCGATGGAGGTGAAGCCAAGCCCGACGCCTGCGAGTTGCGCGACGAGCATAACGGCGAGCCCAAGCGCGACGAGCGCCGTCCAATGCTCGATGGCGCACAACCAGCGCAGCGCGGCCCGCGCCCCCGTCATCGCGCCCCGGCGAGCGTCAACGCTTGAATTCGCCGCGGCGCCGGAGGCTTCCGCGCTCCGAAGAACAGCAGCGAACTCACGCCCACGAATAGCCCCATCGCAAGAAACGCCGCGTGGTAGTTGCTGAACGAGTCCTCCATCCAGCCCGCGAACGTCGGCCCCGCGAGCGGCCCCAGCATCACCATCACGTTGGAGTAGCCTGCGATCTGCCCGAAGTGGCGCCGCCCGTAGTAGTCGGCGCGAATGGACATCATCAGCGGCCCCCGCGTCCCCCACGCCAGCCCGTGCAAAACCACCGCGCCGACCGCGACCGCCCCGCTCGTCGTGAGGGCGAGAATCAGCATCGCGGCGGCGTGCGCCAGCATGCAGAACCCCGCCATTCGCGTCTTGTTGTAGCGGTCGCCCAGGTAGCCCCCGCCGACCTGCCCGACGATGGCCATCAACGTGACGAGCGTGATCACGCTCTGCGCCGACGTCGCGCTCCACCCCAAGCCCTCCACCATGTGCTTCGGCAGATGCACCAGCACGACGAACACCGCGATCAGCGCGATGCCGTGCCCCAGCGACACGAACCAGAACGACCTGTCGCGCATCGCCTCCGCCGCCGTGAAGTCATCCTCGTCCGTTCCCCGGGACGGCGCCGCGCCCGCGGCCGGCGGCGGAGGCTCCGCGTCGCCGTCCGGCCGCAACCCGTGCTCCTCCGGGTAGCCCCGCAGCACGTAGCTCAGCGGCAGGCCAATCGCCAAAATCGCCAGCCCCGACCCCGCCGCCGTCGCTTGCCAGCCGTGCGTGTCCAGCGACCACGCGACGACCGGCGAGAGCATCCCCGCGAGCCCGATGCCCGTCGAACTCAGCCCCAGCGCGAACGACCTCTTCCGGCGGAACCAGCGCGTCGTCACCGTCGTGAGCGTCAGCCAGCCGGCCAGATTCGACCCGACCGACATCAGCATAATCACGAGGAAGAAGAACGCGAACGTCTCCGTGAACGAAAGCAGGACGAACCCCACGCCGAACACGGCGATTCCCGCCAGCATCAGCGAGCGCGGGCTCATATGGTCGAGCAGCCACCCGTGCGCCGGGCTCAGGACGCCCGCCAGGAAAAGCGACGCGGAGTACGTGCCGGAGATGGCGAAGTTGGTCCAGCCGAAATCGTTCTCGATGCGCAGCAAGTACTGCCCGAACGTGAATCCGAACGCCGCGCCCGAAAGCCCGTGAAACGACAGCGACGCCAAGACGATCCACCAGCCGTAGAACGGCTTGCGGATCCGCCTGCGCCTGCCCGCCAACGCCATCGCCGCGCCCCAGCCGTCAGCCCGCCGCCGGAACGCCGGAGCGTTCGGGGCAGGGGAGGGGCGCCGGGCCGGCGCTGCATTCCATTCCCCAAACGTCCCAGCCCCGCGCGACCCGTCGGGCGAAGAGTTCGATCTTGCGCTGGCGGGGAAACATCAGATCAATGCGGCGGCGGACTTCCTCAGGCTTGGCGGAGTGAGGGCCGCGCTCGGCGGTGACCAGTTGGCGGACGTTCCGCTCGCCGCGCGGCGCGGGGATCTTCCCGCGCTTGAACACCAGGCAGAGTTCGCACTGGCTCATCGTGTAGAACCCCGGGTTGACCCGAACCTTGTCCCACACGAACGCCACGGTCGCCCAAGCGAACCCCCACGCCTTGCCCAGTTCGATGGCCTGATCCAAGTGCGGATTCGTCGCCCAGAGAAAGAGCAGGCTGTCCTCCGCCGCGATGCGCGAAACGTCCAAATTTTTCAGGTCGCCGAGCGTCACGGTGGGGTAGTGGCGCAGCGCGCCGCCCGTGTCGCCGCTCCCGGGCCCCGCGTGCTGCAACTGCCCCTTGTAGTCCCAGGGCGGGTCGGCGTAGATGACCTCGTAGCGTCGCTCCGGCAAGTCAGGGAAACGCGCTCCGGCGCCGGAACGCGCCGCTTCCGCGCCGCGGCCGCCCATGCGCGCTACCCCTCGAAGACCAGAGACTTCACCACGACGGGAATCGCCTCCACCGACTCCAACTGCTCCCCGAGGTCAATGAAGTTGAACTCGCCCACCGTGATCCCGTCCACGACGATGACCTCAGGCTCGACCTTGTACTCGTTCTTCAGCATCGAGCCCACCAGACCCGCGACGTCCGCGCTCAGCACGACCGTCCACGTTTGGCCGCTCAGCCGCGAGAGCGCGTCCATAATCGCCCCGCCGATGGCGCGTATGGAGTCGTAGGTCGGAATCACCGGCCCCAGCAGCGCGAGCGCGATGGGCTTGCCCAAATCGTCATGCGCGACGTCCAGGCGATCGAAGCCGCGCGCTATCGCCTGCTCCACCGTTTCCCGCGTCAGATCGTTCGGGTCGTCCGGCAGATACGCGGGCACGACTTGCAAGTCGAGGTGCGGCAGCAACTCCGGATTGGAGACGAACACCGTGCTGGACGACACCTGCACCGTGTACTGCGACGCCCCGATCACCGTCGCGCGGATCCGCTCCGCGCTGCCCGCCAGCGGAACGCCCAGCGACGGCAGGCGGGTCCGCACCGCCGCCCCGAGCAGCGGCCCCATATCGCCGTAATCCTGCTGATCGTAGTCGTAGACGTACTCCGCGACGCCGCCGGAGAAGCCGATCTCGTCCACAGGCCCCTTGTACGCCAGCGGCCCCGATACGACGAGTTCCGACGCCAGCGGGGAGTACTCGCCCCGCCGCAGCGCCTCGAACAGAAGGTCGGCCAGTTTCTCCGCGACCTTCTCCCTGTCCGCGTCCGCTATCGGCTTGCCGACCTCGACTTCCACGCCGACGCTCCGCGCCACCGTGCGCCCCGCCTCCTCGATGCGCTCCACCACGCCGTCCGTGTCCCAGGCGATGAGCCGCGCCCCGACGTTGATCGCCATCGTCTCGGCGACCTTCCCCCCCTGAACGATGGCGACTTTGCAAGTGCCTCCGCCCATATCCACGTTCATTCCCGTGCCGATCTTGAGCGAGCGCGCCGCCGCCCCGGAGCCGTGCGCCCCGAGAATGCCCTCCAGGTTCGGCCCCGCCGTCGCGCAGACGAACCGCCCTCCGGCGGCGGCCAGCATGCGGATGATCGCCTCGGAGTTGTGCTTCCGCACCGCCTCCCCCGTGCAGATCACCGCCCCGGTGTCTATGTCCTCCGGCGCGAGTTCCGCCTCGGCGTAACTCGCCTTCACGAAATCGCCCAGCGCGTCCGTGTCTATCGTGTCCGGGTCGGAGTAAGGCGTCAGCAGGATAGGGGAGCGGTGCAGCACCTGCCGGAAGACGACCTCGAACTCGCTCGACATCTGCGTGCTCCGCCGCCGCATCACCAGTTTCGAGAACATCAGGTGCGACGTGGACGACCCAATGTCTATTCCCACGCTCGTCAGCCGCAGCCAGTCCGGGTTGATGGGAAAGCCGTCATCCGCTATCGAGCCGAAGACGACCTCATCTTCCTCGCCGTAGTGTCCGTGCTCCCAGGGATCGTCGTGCATGAGCCGCCTTTCGGAAATTCGGATGCGCGGGAACGCCGCCGCGCCCCGGTCAGTCCATAGGATGCGGCTAATCTTACCCCGCCCGCCGCCGCGCGGCAAGAAGCGCCCCCCTTGCCCCGTCATTCCCGCCCCCGGGTCCCGTCGTTCCCGCGTAGGCGGGAATCCAGTCGGCGCGTAGCGCCCCTGTGCCTCGTCATTCCCGCGAAAGCGGGAACCTCGTCCTCGGACGATGCGCGTAGCGCATCGTCTCCAAATCACCCCACGCGCCACGTCATTCCTGCGAAAGCAGGAACCTACTGGCCCGTCATTCCCGCGTAGGCGGGAACCTCGCCCTCCGTCACCCCCCGAAATCCCAACTGCGGTTGGAGCGCATAATCCGCAAGTGCGTCAGCAGCGGCTCCACCGGCAGACCCAGCGCCTCGATGTACAGCCGGTCTATCTCCTCGATCAGATCAGGCGCGTGAGCGTGGAAGTTAACGTTCGGCCATTCCTTGCCGTGCATCGGCATAGAGACTGCGGACGCCGGCATCGCGTCAATCAAGCGTTGGCCGAGTCCGATGGCCTCCGCCGGATTCGCCGCCCAAGCGTCGGGAACGGCGAGCGTCGTAATCTCGCTCTTTTTCACGTGGAACGCGTCTCCGAACATCGCCCACCAAGCGTACCCCGCGTGTCCGTTGAGGGCGGCCATCACGAGCCGCATATCGTCATGGTTGGCGACCGCGAACATATTCTCCTTGCTCGGAGGCAGTGCTCCGCCCGGAGTCGTGCTGATGAAATACCGGCCTGATTGACGGAACCTGAGCGCAACCCCTTCTTCAACGCAGTAGTTTCCGACGCTGCGCTTCTGCGCGAGTATCCGATCCACCATCCGCCAGACTTCCGTCGTGGGCACGCGCGGCCATTGCCTTGCAATGCTTTCGTCAGCGCGGTTCCCCAGCCGCTGCACGGGCGCCATCCCCCGCAACGCGAGACATTGACTCCGTTCCCTCGCTGGCCAGCGTTGCAGGCCGGTGGTCTGGATGACCGGCGTCCTACGCTTCCCCAACGCGGCGGTGATGATCGTCGCGCGCTGCGTGTTATCAGGGGTCTTGACCGTGGGGCTCGCGTTGAATATGGCGTCAGGGCGAACGTCGTAGTGGCGCAAGTTGATCGCCGCGCAGCGGGCCTCGAAAACTTCCCGCAGCGTCCGCTCCCGCTGGCCGAACGCAACGGAGAGCGGAACGACCATCGTGACGACGCCGCCCTCGGGCCTAGCGAGCGCGAGCGCGGCCTCGCAGAAGAGCGGGTACAGGTTGCCCGTGTTCGTCGTCCGGTAGCGCTTGCGCTCCGCGAGCAGTTTGATCTCGTCGACGCTCATGGACTCGCGCAGCGCCTCGTAGGGGGGATTGCCGATGACGACGTCGAACCCGCTCCACGGATCCTCGTGAAAGAGGAGCCGCGGGTCGGTTTTCGAAGGGAAGGGATTGGCGTGGAAGAGCGGCGTCCGCTCCGCGAACTCCGCCAACTCCGGCGAGACCAGCGGGCCGTTCTCCCGAAGCAGACGGCTCAGCCGCTCGCTCGCCTCGCCGTGCGCTTGCAGCACGGTTTGCTTCTCCTCTTCCGTGTGCGCGTCTATCCACGATCCGCGGGCGTCCGCGACCGTTCGGAGCGCGCCCATAAGCCCGGGGTCGGCGAGTTGCCCTGAGCGGCTGGGCCGCCACTCGGGATCTGCGACGGTTCCGAGCGTGTCGGCGCAGACGACGCGCGCCTCCAAGTTGGGCAGCGGGGCGTCGCGGTTCGCCTTCCTGTCCGCCGCCTTGAGCGCGATGAAAAGCCGCAGGCGCGTGATCTGCGCCGCGAGCGCGTGAATGTCCTGCCCGTGCAGTTGGCGCTTGATAATCTCCGGCGTCGGTTCGGGGGCTTCCGGCTCCAACTTCTCCAGCGCGGTTTGGATCGCCGTGAGGCAACCGAACAGAAACGCCCCGGAGCCGACGGCGGGGTCGAAGACGCGAATTGCGCGGACGCGCTCCGCGAGCCGTCGCCGCTCCCTGTCGCTCATCGCCGGAAGCGGCGCGCCCCGGTCCCCGAACAGGCCGAGCAGTTGCTCGTCCGTCGCTCCTCTCGGCGCGTGCGTTTGGGCCGCCGCCGCGAGCGCGTCCTTCACCATCTCGTCGGTCACGTCGGCGGGCGTGTAATACGTGCCGCGCGGCTGCCGGTCGAGCGCCTCGTCGCTCTCGATTGGCAGAATTAGCCGTTCGAAGAGGTTGCTCAGCAGTTCCGGGTCGAGCGTCTGGTCGCTCTCCCCCGGGCGGTGCTCGTCCGTCGTCCAGTGATAGCGCGAGAAGATAGTGAAGAGCCCCGGGTCGTCCTCGTCCAAATTCCAATACCCGGCGGCTGGGATGTCCAGTTCCGCGTCGCCGTCCTGCTCCATAAAGAGCGACCCGTTCAGGAACGGCGCGTCCTCCATAACCGCGTCCACCGCCGCGTTCGGATGCGGGTCTCTCCTCTCTTCGGGAATGTTCAGCCGCTGATGGAAGAGGAAGCGCAGCATATCCGCGTGATAGCGGTCGGCGTCGAGCATTGCGGCGTCGGCGAACCCTCGCTCGAACAGTTCGGCGGGAATCAGCCCGTCCTCTTTCAGAATCCACGCGAACATCACGCGGATGAGGTGCCGGAGCGCGGCCTCCCGCTGCGTTTGATTCTTCCCCGCCGCCAGCCGCTTCGTCCACGCCGAGACCTGAGCGTAGAACCGCTGGCGCAGAGGAGCGACGTCGAGGGGCGCGAGAAGGCGGTCGGCGGTCGTCTCCGGCGCGGCGAGGGCGGCGAGAACCTCCTCGATGGCCGCTTTCGCAGCAGGCGACGGCATCTCCGGGTCGAACGGCGCCGTCATTGCGACGCGCCCTCCCGCGCACGCCGCCAGCCGCGCCTCCGCCGCTCCGCCGTCCGTCAACTGATAGGCGAGCAGCGCGCTCACCCCCGCGTTCGAGGCCCGGGCGAACGCGCGGGCGCACAGCGCCGCGTCGCCCCGGCTCAGGCCGCCCGGGTCCGGCGTGAACCGCGCGACGGCGACGGCCACTTGCCGCTCTCCGAGCATGGGGAGCGTCCCCTGTCCGGTCGCGGGCGGCGGCAGCGGCGTTCCCTCCGCGTAGGCGTAGGCGTCCCAATCGCGCTCGTGCGCGTCCAGCAGAATGCCCTCCAGCGAAGCGCGCGCGGCGAGATCGTAAGAGATTTCCGCCATTCTTCCGCCGAGCAGATGCGGCAGAACCGCGTCCGGCTCCGGCGCTCCCTGCGCGAACGCGGCCAAGAGGCGCTCCGTCCTATCGAGCCGCGGCCTGCGGACGCGCGGGGCTCCGCGCATCCGCTCGATAACGCATTCGCGGCAGAGATAATCCACGAACTCGCGGAGCGCGTCCGTCCCCTCCGTGAACGGCGGCGGCGCGGCGGCGGTTGCGATGGAAGCGAAGTCGTACTCGCGCAGAAAGCGGACGTCCAACGACGTCGCGCTCCCTGCGCGCTCGTAAAGCCGCCAGCGGACGCCGTCGGTCAGAACGCCGATGGTGTTCGGCCCGCTCGCGGGATGCTGCCGCAGATAGCGCTGAACCTGCCGGTCGGGAGACGCCGAGCGCATTCCGCCGGACGGCCGGTCGAAACTTGCGCCGTGAGTCTTCGCCTCGACGATCAGCGCCGCGTAGCCGGACTCGTCCACGCGCTCCGACGTGTAGCAGATCTCGTCCGGCCGGTTTCGTCCGGCCCCGCGCTCGGGACGGCGGTAAGGGTCGGAGTAGCCCAGCGCCGCGAGCGCAGGCCCGACCACCAGTTGCCGGACGTCGGCTTCCGTCGGGTCGCGCCGCTCGCGGAACCGCCGGAACCCGTCCCGCAAACGCTCGGCGACGTCCTCATACACCGCGTCGGCGGGCATAGAGGAACCCTCCTATGGCGCAGAGGCCAATGTCATGGAGACCCAGGCCGTAGAGGCCCATAACGTAGAGGCGAAGGTCGTAGAGGCCCAGGTCGTGAAGGCGAAGGTCTTGCCGCAGTCGCGGCGCCCGGAATTATACACGCGCCCCGTCATTCCGCGTAGGCGGGAATCCAGTCGGCGCGCCTACATCTCCCAGTAGGCGAAGCCCATCCCGCACGGGGATGCGTAGACGGGGACGTAGTCCACGACGACGCCCGGTTTGCCGTCGGCGGAGCCTGCGGCGGCGACCCAGTTGCGGGTTTCGCCCGTGCCGCTGCCGATGCCCGTGTACATTCCGGTGCCGCCGTCCACCCAGCGCGAGTTTTTCGGGTCGTAGTCGGGCGGCGGCTCGGCGCCCTGAGCGTCGAATGCGTCGGCCATCGCCTTGCCGTCGCCGGCGGGAATGCAGGAGAGGATGCGCTGATCGAAGTCCGTGTCTAGCCAGGCGGTCGGGCTGCCCGGCGTGTGCCAGAGGCCGCCGGAGCCGATGACGGCGACGCGGAGGTCGAGCGGCGAGGCTTCGATGACCTCGCGGGCAGCCTTGCCGAGCCGGTAGCAGCGGTTGGCGGAGGGCTGCGGGCCGAAGTAGCAGTTGACGAAGAACGGGATCATCGGGACGTCGAAGTTGGGGACGATGCGGTGCATCGGGCGCATAAAGGCGTGGCCCATCCCGTGCTCTTTGTTGGGGGCGTCGAAACTGAAGGAGATGTCGAAGTCGCGGCGCGTGAGGCCGACGGCGAGTTCCTGCGCGAGTTGGGGATGGTTCTTGACGGCGACCCACGTTTCGGGGGTGCGCTCGCGCCACCCGCGCTGCCCGCCGGGGACGATGCCTTGCCTGGCGACCGTGCGGTAGCCCTCGAACTCGTCGCCGACGAATATCCCGAACGCCGGGAAGTTGTCGAGGTCGAAGAGTTCTTTCTGGTCGTCGCCGAAGATCAGGATGACGTCGGGCTTGGCGGCCTCCATTTTCTCGCGGAGGACGTCGAAGGCCGCTAGGCAGCGGGCGTGCTGCGCGGCGTTCTCCTCCTCCGACATCTCCGGGTTGTGAGGCGTGGGCGGGCGCGCGTTCCGCACCTCGTTCCACTGGTGAGGCTCCATGTAGAGGAAGGGGGAGTGGGAGCACGCTTCGACGAGAACGATTTCGGCCATCAGAGCCTCCTTTGCCGGACGCCGACTGATCGGGACGGAGCCTGCCGCATGGCGGAGGGAGTGGGATTCGAACCCACGGCGCCGTCTGCCGGCGCTGCGGTTTTCAAGACCGCCGCAATCGTCCGCTCTGCCATCCCTCCGCAAGACGCAAGGCAATGATAGCAGGGCATGGGAGGGGGTGAGACGAAATGCTAAGGCGTCGCCGCCTGAGCGCGCTGCGCGACTCCCCCTGTTGCGCGTTCCGCGTTCGCCCCCTACGATTAGGCGCGCCCGCCCGAACGCAAGGCGGCGCGGCATAGGAGGCGACGAATGACGACGGCCCCAGATTGGCGCTTCGAATTCGCAGGCGCGGTTGCCGCTGCGCTTCCGCCCGACATTGACGAGGAGACGGCGCGGGCGTGGGCCGCCGACCCCGACCGGCTGCGCGCCGCGCTCGCCGCCGCGCTCGGCGGAACGGCGGCGGAGTCCGGCCCCCCCGCTCTGCGGCACGACAAGAGCGAGGAGGGCTGGACGCTCGTAAGAGACGACCCCGACGCGCCGATGATCGCGGCGGCGGACATCGTTGGCGGCGGCTTCCCTGAAGGCTCGGAAGACCTCGTCGGCGAGCCGATGGTGGACCTCATTATGGGGATGGACGGCCTCCCCGGGCAGCGGCAGGCCGAGCGTCTGCTCGCCGGCCCCGACGGCATCGCCGAGGAGTGGCGGCGGTACGCCCTCGTCTTTCCCGGCACGATCTGGCGCAGCCCCGATCAGAACCACCAAGTGCCGTGCCTCGTCCACCGCGACGGCGAGTGGGGCATCCTCTTCGGCATCCTGGAGGGCGGCTTCGACTCGCGCGACCGCCTCGCCCAGTCGAAGGCGTAGCCTCGTCAAGGGCGCGACAAAGCCGCAAAGGAGAGAGAGCGTTATGGCGAAAGTCAGTTCGTTGGGACATGTCGGCTTGTTCGTGAACGACCTCGGCGCGATGCGGGACTTCTACACCCGCGTGCTCGGAATGACCGTCACCGACGAGAGCGCCGAGCGGCAAATGGTCTTCCTCTCCGCGAGGCCGGACGAGGAGCACCACGAGTTGTTCCTCATAACCGGCAGGACGGGCGACGCCGACGTCAAGGTCGTTCAGCAAGTCTCGTTTCACGCCGACAGCGTGGCGGACGTGCGCGAGTTCCACCGCCGCTTCCAGGAGGAGGGAGTGACGATCGATTCCGTGGTGACGCACGGCAACACGGCCAGCGTCTACTTCCGCGACCCGGAGGACAACCGGCTGGAGGTCTACTATTCGCTCTCCGTGAAGGGCGTGAAGCAGCCCTTCCGCGCCGACCTCGACGTCACGCGGCCCGACGAGGACGTGCTGCGCCAGATAGAGGAGGCCGTCGCCGCGCGCGGCTGATCCGCGAACGCCTTCTTTTGCGTTGCATCGGCCTGCGATTGCGCGGCGGTCACCGCCATACGCCGAACGTGAGCCCGTGCCCCGTCCCCGCGAGCGAGCGGTAGCAGGGCAGGTAGTCCAGCAGCGTCATCCGCGCCGGCGCCATCGCCCCCGCCACGGTCACCCAGTTCAGAATTTCCGGCGTGCCGGGCGCCGCGTTCAGCCGCTCCCGATCCAACGCGCAGAGCGCCTGCTCGTCGCCGCTCTCCAACGCGGCGATGACGCCTCTGTCCAACTCCTCGTCTATCACCTGATGGCTCAGCCCGCCCGAGGCCATCAGCGCGACGCGGGCGTCCGCCTCCCACGACCCCACGGCGCGGCGCAGCGCCTGGCCGAGCGCGTAGCAGCGGGCCGCCGTCGCCTGATAGGGCAGGTAGCGGCTCACCATAAACGGCACGACGGGCGGCGGCGCGTCCTCCGGCAGCACGTAGTTGAAGGCGTAGGCGAACGCGTCGTCCAGCGCGTGGCCTTCCCGCACGCCGTCGCCGCATCCGACGTCGAATCCCTCGCCGTTCAGCGCCGCGATCAGATGCTCCGCGAGTTCGGGCTGTCCGGCGCGGGACGCGACTTCCGGCTCCGCGCGCTCCTCGTTGCTGCGGAACCGCGCGTCCGGGTCGAACGGCTGCCGTCCCGCCACCGGCAGCGACACGGAGCGCATTACGGCGAACACCGCCTTCGTTTCGTCCGGCCACACGCGGTGCGGATTGCTCACGACGACCACCGCGTCGGGGCGGGCGTCGTCGTGAGCGGCGCGCAACTGCCCGATGGCGGCGTGGGCGGCGGCGTGCCGCTCGCGCTGCTTCTCCGGCGCGACCTGCTCCGCGATGTCCGGCGGCGCGGCGGCCAGCAGCCGCTGATAGTCGAAGCGCGGGTCGCGCGTGTCCGCGTCCCCGAGGCGCGGCCACCCGCTCGAGTCGGTCTGAATCGAGGGCCCGTGCGAACTGCCGATTCCCAGAACGATGCTTGCCATCAGCGGCCTCCTATCGCGCCCGTTCGGCGCGGAGCGCGCAGCGTTGCGTCGCCGGACAAGCATAGGCTTTGCGGGCGCGCTCCGCAACGCGCCGCCTCAATCCACGCTCGGGCGAGCATACGCCGAAACCCACCGGCAGCCCAGACGCCGCCGTCCGGGGGCGAGGTTCCCGCCTACGCGGGAATGACGTGGCCCGGGATAACGTGGAGACGGGGCTTGCGCCCCGTCCGGCGCTGCGCGCCTCTGGATTCCCGCCTACGCGGGAATGACGGCAAGGGGGTAGGTTCCCGCCTACGAGGGAATGACGGGCGCGTGGGGCGGGAGTGACGGGGCGGGTGCGCGCCCCGTCAGGGGCGAGATTCCCGCCTGCGCGGGAATGACGGGTAGGGGGCGGGAATGGGCGGAGCGTCGGGGTTCTCTCTGAAATAGCGGCAGGCCGCTTCATGCAGCAGCCCGTAGTAGATCCGGCTCACCGCCGTCCGCCGCTCCGCCTCAGTTCGTCCGGGCTCCGCTAAACGGACGCCGAGGTCGTAGAAATCAAGCGGACGCAATGATGCGCTCCTGAGTGGGGATGACGCTGCAGCCAAGCAATCGCGCGTAATCGCTGCGCTCCGCCTCCGACCACGACGGGAAGAGGACATCCGTCACGCGCCGGATTATGCGGCGCTTCGCCTCAAACGCCTTCTCCCAAGAGGCGTCCACCTCGCAGAAGAGCGTGAGGTCAGGGTCGAAGTCCGGGCTTGGCGACTCACGCAGGACAATCGCGGCGCTGACGATGACCTCCGCGCCGCCGTCCTCGAGCGCGGCCTCGTGCATCGCGCGGAACGTCCGCTCACGGAACGGCGTCAGCAACGGGCGCGCCTCCGGCGTCACCTCCAACGGAACGGAGCGCCTGGTCGCTGTGGTCGAAGCGGCGGCTTGCGTCATTGAAGCGTCTCCTGTGAGCGAAGCGCGGCGGACAACGGAACGAAGCCAGTATAGCGCTCCTCTTGCCTTGCGCTCTGACCCCGCAGCGTGGGGCCGCGTATTGGTCAAGCGGCGCCGCCGCGTCATTGCCCCGTTGCGCGCTGCTTGCCGCGTCTCTACTATGCTCCAGCGGCGGCGGGCGTCGATCCGGACTAAGGCGCTTATGCGCTGCGCGACTCATCCCCCTGTTGCGCGTTCCGCGCCCGCCCCCTACGATTAGGCGCGCCCTGCCCAACGCCCAGGGGCGGGGGCGGGCAGGGGCGCGGCGGAGCGGCGGATGCTAGGCAAGGAGAGACGGCGTTGCCGCCTGAACTGAACGGAAGGCTGGATTTTTGGAACATCGGCTACCCGCTGGGGGCCGTGGTGTATCTCACGGGGCTCGTCTCCGCCGCGGCGGTCGCGTGGGCGCTGTGGCGGCGGGCGCGCTATTGGCGGCTGGGGAAGGCGAACCCTGATTTCGGCTCGTGGCGCTTGCGGGCGGGAGCGGCGCTGCGGACGCTGCTTGTGGATTCGGTCGCGCATCGCCGGTTCACGCGTCACGAGCGCTACCCGGGGACGATGCATTTCCTGATTTTCTGGGGCATCGCCATTCTGTTCATCGCCACGACGGTGGACGCGCTGGAGTTCAACGCGGAACGGTATCTCGGCTGGCATTCGCCGACGAGCAGGATCGCCGTGCAGTTGGAGTTGGTCTGGGACATCGGCGGCGTGATGCTGATGGCGGGCGTCGGGCTGGCGGCGTGGCGGCGGTACGTGGTTCGCCCCGCGCGGCTGAACACGATGCTGGAGAACGGCGCGCTGCTGGGGTTTCTGATGGCGAGCGCGCTTTCGGGGTTCGTCCTGCAGTCGCTGCGGATGGCGGCGACGGAATTGGAGCCGTCGAGCGTCCTCTACAGTCCGGCGTCGGCCTACTGGTCGCCCTTCTCCTACGCGATTGCGCTGGCGATTCGGGGGGCGGGGGCGACGGTGTACGCGATGGAGGTTTCGCACTTCGCGCTGTGGTGGGCGCACGCGGCGCTGATGTCGGCGACGTTCGTGTACGCGGCATGGCGGTTCGGCCCGCTGATGCATATTTTCGTGAGCCCGCTGAACCTCGCGCTGCGCTCGTCCGTGACGCGGCCAAAGGGCGCGCTGCGTCCGATGGGCGACTTGGACGCGCTGGAGACGTTCGGGGCGCGGGAGATGACGCACCTGACCTCCAAGCAGTTGCTGGACTTCGACGCTTGCACGAACTGCGGGCGGTGCCAGGATCAGTGCCCGGCGTGGCGCAGCGGGAAGCCGCTTTCGCCGCGCAAACTCGTGCAGGACGCGAAAGCGTATATGGAGTCGCGCGCGCCGGTTCTGCTCGCGAAAGGGGCGGACGCGGCGCCTCCGCCCCCCGAGTCCGACCTCGTGCATGGGGCGGTCACGCCGGAGGTCTTGTGGTCGTGCACGACGTGCCGCGCGTGCATGGAGGCGTGCCCGGCGTTCGTGGAGCACGTGGACACCATCGTGGATATGCGCCGCTTCCTAATGATGGAGGAGGCGGACGCGCCTGAGGGCGCGATGAACGCGCTGACCTCGATGGAGCAGCGCGGGCATCCGTGGCGCGGGACGCAGGCGTCGCGGACGGATTGGATGGAGGGCGCCGACGCGGTGACGCTAGCGGAGGACGCGGAGCACGAGGTCGTGCTGTGGGTGGGGTGCGCCTCCGCGCTCGACGGGCGAGGGCAGCAGACGGCGCGGGCGATGGCGTCGGTTTTGCGTATGGCGGGCGTCCGCTACCGCGTTCTCGGCGCGGAGGAGACGTGCACCGGCGACCCGGCGCGGCGGATGGGGAACGAGTATCTGTTCCAAACGATGGCGGAGCAAAACATCGAGACGCTGCGGAGGTACGGGGCGCGGCGGATCGTCGCGCTGTGCCCGCATTGCTTCAACACGATGCGGAACGAATACCCGCAGTTCGGAGGCGATTTCGAGGTTCAGCACTACACGGAGTTCGTCGCGGGGCTGCTCCGCGAGGGGCGCATCCGTCCGGCGAAGGCGGTTCCGCTGTCGGTGGCGTACCACGACTCGTGCTATCTGGGGCGTCACAACGACGTGTACGACGCTCCGCGCGAGATCATCGAGGCGATCCCGGGCGCGCGGCTGGTGGAGATGGGAGAGGGGCGCTGCCGCGAGCGCGGGTTCTGCTGCGGCGCGGGCGGCGGGCGAATGTGGATGGAGGAGGCCGGAACGCGGGTGAACCACATTCGGACGGAGCACTTCCTCGAGACGGAGGCGGACGCGGTGGGCGTGTCTTGCCCGTTCTGCCTGCAGATGATGGAGGAGGGGATCGGCGCGAAAGGGGAGCAGGACAGGAAGAGCGCGAAAGACCTGCTGGAGTTGCTCGCGGAGAGTTTGGGCGCGCCGGAGGGGAAGTGAGCGGGGGCGGCTCGCCGATGCCGGCGGCGTGGGCCGCCGAAGCCTAGCGGGGCGCGTAGCCGAAGCGCGCCCAGACTTCCGCGCGGGCCGGGTCGCGGAGGAAATCGGCGAATTCGCCGGCGAGTTTTGCGTTCGGCGAGGCCGCGCTGACGCCTACGGTAACGCGGAGTCCGGCGCTGGTTTCGCGGGGGAGCGAAGGCAGAACACGGAGGACGGAGGCGGTTGCGCCAGGGTCGGCGGCGAGGAGGGAGCGGGCGGCGAAGCCAAGTTCGGCGGCGCCGCCCGCGACGTACTGAAGGGCTTGGGCGACGCTGGCGCCGTAGACGGCGAGAGGTTCGGCGGTTTCCCAGAGTCCGGCGTTTTGGAGGTGGCGGCGCGCGGCCTCGCCGTAGGGAGCGAGTTCAGGGTTGGCGAGGGCGACCCGGCGGACGCGCCCGCTGCGGAGGAGGGATGCGGCGTCGTTTCCGCCGGAGAGGATCGTTACGGCGACGAGTTCGCCGGTTGCGAGATGATGGACGCTCCCCGGCGCGAGGAGCCCCTCGGCGTCGAGGGCGGCGATGCGGCGCTCGTCGGCGGAGAGGATGAGGTCGAGGGGCGCGCCCTGGCGCAGTTGCTCGGCGAGCGCGCCGGAGGAGCCGGTCACGATCGTCACGGCCGCGCCGCTATCGGCTTCGAAGCGTTCGGCGAAGGCTTCGGCGACGGGCCGGAGGCTCGCGGCGGCGCCGACGAGCAGTTCCGCCTCGCGTTCCGCCGAGGGCGAGGCGCAGGCGGCGGCGAGGGCGGCGAGCGCGAGGGCGGCGGCGAGGACGCGAGGCAAGGGGCTAGAGCGACTCGAGGACGGCGTTCGCGTGCCCCTTGACCTTGACGTTCTCGAATACGCGGGCGACGGCGCCTTGCTCGTTCAGGACGAAGGTGGTTCGGGCGACGCCCATATAGGAGCGTCCGTAGTTTTTCTTCTCCACCCAGACGCCGTACTCGTTGACGATCTCCTTGCCGGGGTCGGCGACGAGCGCGAAGGGAAGCGCGTGCTTGGCCTTGAAGCCGGCGTGGGATTTCGGGCTGTCGGGGCTGACGCCGACGATAACGGCGCCTTTCTCCGCAGCGGCGGACGCGAGGTCGCGGAAGTCGCAGGCTTCCTGCGTGCAGCCCGGGGTGTTGTCTTTGGGGTAGAAGTAGAGGATGACTTTCTTGCCGCGCAAGGCGCTGAGCGTGAATTCGCCTCCGTCGTCGTCGGGGGCGGTGAAGTCGGGGGCGGGGTCGCCTGCCTTGAGCATCGGGCGCGTCTCCTCACGTGAGCGTTGTGCGGTCATCGTAGCACAGGCGGGGCTCAGGGGGCGGGATTCTCGGCCTACGCGGAAACGACGATGGGGGCGCGTAACTTCCAGTCCCCAGTGGGTTCCTGCTTTCGCAGGAAATGACGTGGCGGGTTGGGGCGATTTGGAGACGATGCGCTGCGCGCCTCGTCCGGCGCTGGCGCGCCGCCGGATTCCCGTCTATGCGGGAACGACGGGACGGGAGCGGCGATGCGCTGGGCGGGCGCCGTCGGGCAGGGTAGGGGGCGCCGCCGCTCCGCGCTCGTTGGGAAGAGGCGCGCTCGGGGCTGCCGCGGCGCGATGACGGCGCGATAACGAATTTGAGGAGCGGTTAGGAGAGGCGGCGGATTTTCAGGCGCGCAGGGCGCATTTTGAGGATTTGGACGACTCCGAAGTCAATTCGCCGGATCAGACGCGGCTTGCGCCGCGCTCCGCGCCGGACGCTGACGGCGCAGACTCCGCGTGCTCGGAAACCGCCCGCAGCGCGCCCATAGCGCCGCGTGGTCATTCGCGCAAGGGGCGCGTGTCTTGCCGCATCGGCCCGTAGGCGTGAGAGGAATCAGATAAACTGCTGCGCCCGCTCAGAGGATTCCCTAGCAGTTACCCAGAGGATTGACAGCGAATTGCAGAATAATGCAGGACGAGCGCTATTGAATTTGCTGAGCGGGCGCTAGATTATTCTAGAGCCGCTCAGATAGAATGGCGGCGCCGCAGAGGAATGACGGAGGGAAGGAGAGACGGCTATGGCGAAGTTGGGGCAGTTCAGTTACCCGGACATCCGGTTCGGGGACGCGGTTGAGATCGCGAACCGCATCCTCAACAAGTTCAAGGGGACGGTGAGCGTCAAAGGCTTGGCGTGGGAGTTGGGGATGGCGGAGGGGAGCGGAACGCTGTTCGCCAAGGTGGCCGCTCTGCGCGACTTCGGCCTCGTGGAGGGGCGGGGAGAACTCCGCGTCTCGCAGTTGGCGCAGCGCATCCTGCATCCGGCGGGAACGGACGACGCGCTCGACGCGACGGCGGAGGCGTTCCAGCGCGTGGAGTTGCTGAGCCAGTTGTACGTGCGCTTCGAGGGGGAGTTGCCGGACGACATGGGGCTGCTCGTGGGGCTGGAGGAGGTGACGCGCGCGCCGCGCGACGAGATCGTGAAGCGGGCTCCGCTCATTCAGAAGCACCTAACCGACGCGATCCGCGCGCTGGCGCGGCCCGTGAGGGGAGAGAAACGGTCGGAACATTCTGTCCGCGCTCAGAGCATTCCGGCCGAATCCTCTGAGGGACCGGGGCAAATTGCCGCGCCGGAGTCCGGCGGCGCCGATCTGCAACTGACGGCGTCCGGCCGGCATCTGTCGGTGCCGTTGACGCCGGAGTACATCGAGGTGGCGATCAGCCTGTTGCGGGCGCTGCAAGCGGAGTTGCGGGACGGCGCGGCGGCGCACGCAGGCGTCGAAGAGGAGACGCCGCGCCCTTATTCGGGGATGGAGCCCGGGCTGGGGTTGGACTTGTAGGGCGCCTTGCGCGCCCCAGCGGGTTCCGCTTCCGCAGGATGACGCGCGGCCCCGCGCAGGAAGGGAAGCGGCTCCTCACGTCCGCCTCGCCGTGTTCCGGGGGTAGTTATTGCAGAGTCGAGGCGGAGCCGGACGGCGATGCGAAGGCGCGGAGCGTGGGAGAATGGCGCCCCAGACAGGATTCGAACCTGTGGCCCGCTGCTTAGAAGGCAGCCGCTCTATCCACCTGAGCTACTGGGGCTTAATGCGAATATAGTGCGCGACGCGCCTGCGGTCAACCTCGCCGCGCAGCGGAACGGGCGGAAGGCGCGCCGCCGGACGATCTACTCCGACGGTCTACCCCAGGGAAGAGACCTTGCATAAACTACTCGCCGTTCCCGGGTGGACGGGAGAACCCGGAAGGCGCGGAGCGCCAAAGGAGCCTCTCGCCCAATGGGAGAGGCCGCTCGCGGCGAGGGAGCGGCAGGTTACGCAAGGTCTTCCAAGAGAGAGGCGAGGAGAAGAGGCAGAGATGACTTACCGCACGATGCAGTTCGAGACGGACGGCGCGCTCGGCGTGCTGACGCTGAACCGGCAGGAACGGCTGAACGCGATCAACCGCGAGATGACGGGCGAGTTGCAGGACTTGGCCGCGCGCCTCGAGACGGATGGCGGCGTGCGCGTCCTGATCGTCACCGGCGCGGGGCGGGCGTTCTGCGCGGGCGCCGACATCAAGGAGCGGGCGGAGCGCCTGGACGATATGGCCGCCGCTCGGACGTCCGCCGTGCTGTCGCCGACGTTCCGCCGGTTGGAGCGTCTGCCGCAAGTGAGCGTCGCGGCGGTGAACGGCGTCGCGGCGGGCGGCGGGCTGGAGTTGGCGATGGCGTGCGATCTGCGGATCGCCAGCACGGAGGCGCGGATGGCGCTGCCGGAGTTGACGCTCGGCATTCTCCCCGGCGCAGGCGGAACGCAACGGCTTCCGCGCCTGGTCGGCCCTGCGCGCGCGAAGGAGATGATGCTGTTCGGCAAGTTCATCGACGCGGCGACTGCCGAGGCATGGGGGCTCGTGAACGCGGTCTCCGCGCCCGGCGGCCTGCTGACGGAGGCGCGGGCGTGGGCGGCGCGCCTGCTGGAGATGCCTCCGCTCTCAATCGCGAGCATCAAGAACGCCGTGAACGTCGCGATGGACGTCGACCTCGACAGCGGGATTCAGTACGAGCAGCGCTGCTCGGCGATGCTCGCGCTCACGGAGGACCGGCGCGAGGGGCACACCGCCTTCGCGGAGAAGCGCCCGCCGGTGTTCGTCGGACGATAGGGTAGGGGGAGCGTCTGCGGTGGGACGCCCCGCCGCCTGCGCGGGAACGACGGGACAGGGGGGGCGAGGTTCCCGCCTGCGCGGGAACGACGGAGCAAGGGGGCGAGGTTCCCGCCTGCGCGGGAACGACGGGCAAGGGGAATGGCGGCGACGGCTTAGCCCTCGAACCTCGTGCTGATCCAGTGGACGCGGACGGAGCCGAGGCGTTTCGGCGTGACGCGGACGATGGCCATCGATCCGACGTCGGCGGAGGTGGTGCAGCGCTCCTGAACGATGCGGCCGAGCGGCCTCGCGGCGACGGCTTAGCCCTCGAACCTCGTGCTGATCCAGTGGACGCGGACGGAGCCGAGGCGTTTCGGCGTGACGCGGACGATGGCCATCGATCCGACGTCGGCGGAGGTGGTGCAGCGCTCCTGAACGATGCGGCCGAGCGGCCTCGCGGCGACGATGGCCATCGCCGTGTTGGAGAAGGCGCGGTTGAATCCGCGCATGCCGCCTCCGGCGCGCTGATAGCCGCCGACGGACGCGGCGGTTGCGAGCGCGGCGGTCACGAGGATGGTCGTTCCGCAGAAGGGCGAGACCGCCAGGCCGCGGTCGCCTTCCTGCATCAGGCGGAGCGCGTCGCGGGCGGCGTCCTCGACGTGGCCGCTGGGGAGGTCGCCGACCACGAAGAAGCCGCCGGGAATGGAGTAGCCCGCGACCGGCCTTCCGGCCCCCGACGGGCGCCCGAGCAGGAGCGCGATGGTCGCGTGCTCGAGGCCGTGGTTTCGTTTCGTTTTCCGCCAGGGATTCACGCCCGCCCTCCTTGCATTGGCAAATCGTCCTGCCCGCGCATCAGCAAATCGCCCGTCCTGACCGCGTAGGCGAGAATCCCGCCCCGGACGTGGCGCTCAGCGCATCGCGTCATTCCCGCGTAGGCGGGAACCTCGCCCCGGACGTGGCACTCAGCGCATCCCGTCATTCCCGCGTAGGCGGGAATCTCGCTCCCCTCTCCCGCTGGGCGGGAGAGAGATGAGAGTGTAGGGCGCGCCTCCCATTCTACCCCTCAAGCGCTTCAGGTGAGGCGGATGAGTTCGACGCCGGCGATGGTGAGCGCGGTCACGACGATTCCTGCGACGGCTATGCCGAGCGCGATTGCGAGGAGCCCCCGGCGCGCGGGTTCATGGAGCGTCCAGACGATGAGCGCGCCCGTCCACGCGCCGGTGAAGGGGAGAGGGATGGCGACGGCGAGGGCGATGGCGGGGAATCCGTAGCGGCGGACGCGAGGCCCCCACGAGCGCTCAATGCGGGCGGTGCGCCATCGAAGGATCCGGGCGGCGACGTGCTGCTGCGCCTCGATCCTCGCCCCAAGCGTCCGGAGGGCGTAGAGAACGAACGGAATAGGGAGGAAGTTGCCGGCGACGGAGAGGCCGAGCGCCTGCGGCCAGGGCATATCGAATGAGACGATGGCGAGCGGCACGGAGGCGCGGAGTTCGCCGATAGGGAGCATCGCGGTTAGGAAGACGATCAGTCCGTCGGGCAGGGCGGCGAGCGTATCGGCGATCAGGGCGGGGCCTCCGGCGCATAGGAATCGCCCCGCCGATCTTGGGGGTAGGGCGCGCGGCGGAGCGTAGCGAGGATTGTAGCAGAAGGCGGTAGGCCGCTCCCATCAGTTCTCCATGTTCCTGGATTCCCGCCTACGCGGGAATGACGGTAGGGGAGCGCAGCGCCGTTCCCGCCCCCGTGTCTCGACGTTCCCCGCGCAGGCGGAAGCCGCGCCCGCCGGATGTGGAGAGCAGCCAGAGTTAGGCGTGTTCTGTACGTTTCTTATACTTTGTCTACACAAAAGAATGGAAACCTCGTATGCCGAGACTTGACAATTGAGTCAGGCGATGGCGTAGAATCCGCCCCGAACACTTTGGAAGCGGGAGGATTGCAATGGCGCGCAAGACTCGGCTTATGCAGAAGGTGGAGGATCGCTTCCTCCAGCCGTTGGAGCGGCTGCTGCCCGAGAAGATCAACGAGAACGGCCTCTCGGCGACGGCGCTGGAGTTGGGCGTCTCGAAGGCGACGCTGGGCTACTGGCTGCTGAAACTCGGCATCAACGTGCGGCGCGTGGCGCTCGCCCCAGGGGAGACGCTGGAGGTCAAACGGGCGAGTTAGGCAAGCGGCGCGCCCGCGTCCGCGTCCGCGTCCATCGCCGCCGATGCGCCCCGGCAGGTCTTCCGAGCCCGCCGGGGCGTTTGCATTGGATTCCCGCCTACGCGGGAATGACGTGGCCCCGGGGGTGATTTGGAGACGATGCGCTGCGCGCATCGTCCGGCGCTTGCGCGCTGCTGGATTCCCGCCTACGCGGGAATGACGATAGGGCGCGCCTCACGCGCATGCGGGAACCCCACCGGGGCGCGGGCGCGACGGGGCGAGATTCCCGCCTACGCGGGAATGACGGGACGGGGAGATGGCGCCATCGCCCTGCGCCGCGCAGTCGGCGTACCCCGCCGATGCGCGCACCGTCCTGGATTCCCGCCTACGCGGGAATGACGATGCGATGCGCGCCCCGTCCAGGGGCGGGATTCCCGCCTACGCGGGAATGACGGGGCAGGGGGCGCTTGCGCGCCGCGGGATTCCCGCCTACGCGGGAATGACGGGACAGGGGGCGCTTGCGCGCCGCGGGATTCCCGCCTGCGCGGGAATGACGATGTGGGGAGATGGCGCCTGCGCGCTGCGGACAGGGGCGAGATTCCCGCCTACGCGGGAATGACGATAGGGGCGCGGGAATGACGATGCGCTACGCGCTCTCCCTCACAGGCCGGCGACGAAGTCGGCGAGGCGGTCTATCTGGTCGAGGTCGGCGAGGCCGGGCTCGAGGATGAGTTCGTCGCAGCCGATGTCCTCGTAGGCGCGGACGGCGTCGCGCAGCGCTTGGGCGGTGGAGGGAACCTGCACATCCATCGTTCGGGCGGCCTCGCCGCGGAAGGCGTAGTAGGCGCGAATGGACTCGGCGGTTCGCGCCGCGCCGTAGGCGCCCCATGCGCAGGTGAGGCCCGCGACGAGCCTCGGCTTGCCGGGCTTGCCTGCGTCCTTCCACGCCGCCTCGACGACGCGGTAGTAGTTGAGCGTCTCTTGCGCCTGATTGGAGACCGCGCTGCCCGCGCTCCCCGCGATGTAGCCGTCGCCGAGCCTGCCGGAGCGGCGAAGCGCGGCTTCCGAACGCCCGCCGATCAGCAACGGCGGCCCCTCTTTGCGGGCGGGCGCCGGGCCAATGGGGCCGACGCCTTCGCTGAACGGCTCGCCGGCCCAGGCGCGGCGCATCGCCGCGATCTGCTCCTCGAACCGCCTGCCGCGCCGCGCCATCGGCGCTTCGGCGGCGGCGAAGTCGTCGGGGCGCGAGCCGACGCCTAGCCCCAGCACGAGGCGCCCGCCGGACACGGCGTCTATGCTGGCAGCCTGTTTCGCAAGCAGCGCGGCGCCGCGGAGCGGAGCGATCAGCACCGTCGGCATAAGCCGCGCGCGCTCGGTCACCGCCGCGGCGGCGGCCATCGCTACGAGGACGTCCGCGTTGCCGTAGACGAGGCGGTCTATCTGAGCGAGCGAGGAGAAGGGTCCCGCGTCGGCCCGGAGCGCCCACTCGACGAGGAGGCGTCCGTTGTTCGCGGGCATCAGTTTGGGGAACGCGACGCCTATCTCCATTCGCGCCTCTTATTCCGGCATCCGCACGACGAGCACAGGGCCGGGGCTGTGGCGGATCACTTTGTCGGTTACGCTGCCCATCAGCCAGCGCCCGACGCCGGAGAGTCCGCGCGTGGCCATAACGACCAACTCGTCGCCCTCGTCGCCGACCTCGTCGAGGATGGCGTTGCCCGGCTGGCTGTCGGCGACGCGCCCATTCACGTCTTCGATGCCGAGCGCTTTGATTTCGCGGATCTTCTCGTCGACGTATCCCTGCGCCTCCGACTTCACTTCGTCGTTGAAGTGCTGGGCGTAGGAGGAAGGGGCGAACTCGGCGAACGTCTCGCCGTAACTGGAGGGCGGCACGGCGCGGAGCACGGTGATGCCGACGCCGAGCGACTTGGCCATCGCAACGGCGTGGGGCTCCGCGGATTCGGACACGGGGGAGCCGTCCACGGTGATGACGACGCGGTTGATGGGAAGCGCCTCGTTCGGGCGGTCTTCGTGCGCGCGAATGACGAGGGTGGGGTTCTCTCCGCCGCGCACGATTCTGTCGGTTACGCTGCCCATCAGCCAGCGCCCGACGCCGGAGCGCCCGTGCGTGGCCATCGCCACGAGCGTGGCCGAGTCTTTGGAGGCCTCGCTCATAATGACGTCCTCGGGCGAGCCCTCCCGCAGGGCGATCTCCACCTGCAGCCCCTCGCTCTCGACCGAGGCGGCCATCCGCGCAAGGTACTCGTCGGCGCCCGCGTTGATCTTGTCGCGCACCTCGTCCCACTCTTCCGACGAGGGCATTCCGCCGTCGTCGCGGCGGTAGGCGGCGAGGCCGGGCTGCACCAACTCGCGGGGGTAGGAGTTGACGGCGCGAAGCAGCAGCAGCGTCGCCCCGGTGGATTTAGCCACCATTTTGGCGTAGGGCAGCGCCTGCGCCGACAGGTCCGAGCCGTCCAGGGGAACCAGCACACAGGAATACATCGGTCGCTCCTCCTCTACGGCCTCCGGGGCTCCGGGTTCGCGCCCCGCGGAGGCTCGGGCTAATTTTGCCCCACGAGCCTGCGCCGCTCCGAGGCGTCCTCGCCGCCTTGCACGCCGCGCCGGTTCAGAATGGGGCTGTACTTGCTCGCCATGCCCTGCCGCTCGTACACGCTTCCGCCGGTTCCCGTTCCGCCGAGGTCGTTCGGATTGATCTTGGCGGCGAGTTCCTTCGGGTACTCCGTAACCATGCCGTGGTAGACGTTCGCTTCCGGCTCGCGGAACGTGTTCATCGGGTCGCCGCCGTCCTCCACGATCTTGATGTTGTCCTCCAGCATTTGCCGGAACATAATGACGCCCTTGTCGGAGCGGCCGAGGTGCTCGCCGGTGCGGTCGGCGACGCCGCCTTGCGTGACCCACGCGGCGAGGTCTTGCGCCGAGTTGCTGTCTAGGATGAGGTACTGCGGCTGGCCTTCGGCGTCCAGTTCGATGACGGGGGGTTGGAAGAAGGGAACGGACTCGAACGCTTGCTCGGGCGCGCCCTCCTCGGCCGGATGGCACATCACCCACCAGTGCGCCGTGTGGGTGTCGTCCACCGGAACGCGGATCTGCACGGCCGGGCCGGTCATTCCCCACTTGGAGCGGTCGAAGCCGTCGCCGCCTTGCCGCAGGTAGTAGGGGAAGATGATGGGGTGCCCCTCGCGCCACGACGTGTCCTCTTCTGACCCGCCCTCCATCACGCGGCGCTTGTAGATGCCGTACTCGTACTCCGTGAACGCGATTTTGGCGTGGCGGCGAATCGTCCGCCGGCGCTCCGGCTCGTTCCGCATTTCGGAGACGAAGTTCGACCAGTAGCCGTGCAGCCACTCCAGGTGCACGGGGTCGAGCGAGTTCTCCTGGCACTGCAGCCAGTTGCAGGGGAGGACGGCGAGGCCGATGTCGCGGATCACGCCGTCTATGGCGAAGACGTCCCAGTTCGGCACGAGCGGCGCCGGCGCGGGGCCCAGGTACGCGAACACCAGCCCCGCCTTCACCTCAACGGGGTACGCGCGCATCTTGACCTTGTCCTTGAAACGCGCCTCCGGGTCCTCCGTCTCCTCGTACGGCTGCTCGATGCACTGCCCCGTCTCGTCGTAGAGCCAGCCGTGGTAGGGGCAGCGGACGCCGTGCTCCTCGGGGATGCCGTAGATCATATTCATGCGGCGGTGGGCGCAGTGGGGCTCGATGAGGCCGAACGCGCCGGAGCGGTCTTTGTAGAGGATGAGGTCTTCGCCGAGGATGCGGGTCTTCATCGTCCACTTGTCGTTCATCTGCGAGACGGCTGCGACGGGGTGCCAGTAGCGGCGCATCAGTTCGCCCGTCGGCGTGCCGGGGCCGACCTTCGTGTAGCGGTCGTTCGCTTCCTGCGTCAGCATCGCTCCCTCCTATGCCTTACGGCGTTAAGCCTGCGGCTCAAGGCGGCTGAGTGGCCGCGCTCCGCAATCATATCAGCGCGGCAGGGCGCCGCGTCTAGGTTCGGTAGGCCGGCTCTCCGGGCAGCGCGCGCTCCTTGAACGCGCGATTCGCCTCGGCGACTTTGCGCGGCGGCTCGCTCGTCCGGCAGTTGTGCCAGTCGTCCAATTCCGCCTCCCAGTCCGCGCCGGGCGGCAGGATAGCGGCGCACGAGCGGACGTAGTAATCCTGGGGGCGCTCCGACCCGGGCGGCGGCGTTCCGTCCTCGCGCAATTGCATCGCCGCGCGCAGCAGCATACGCCGCGCCCGAATGATGCTCACGTCCGTCGTGCCCAGATGCTCGCGCGTCCTGTCCATAATCCGGCCCATACTGTGAATGACCGCCGAGTCCTGCAGCCGCACCGTCGGGATGCCCGTCGCGTTCCGCGCCCGCTTCGCCCGGACGTCCATGAGAAAGTCGCTGTCGGGCGCGGCCTGCGGCCACCACTTGGAGAAGAACCGCCCGCGCTGCTCCGGCTTCATCGGGCCGACGCCGGGCGCCAGCATCCCGGGCTCCTCCGCGAGCGCCTCGCGCGGCCTCCCGTACTCCTGCGCCGCTCCGGGCATCGCTCCCGCGGGGTTCCACCAAACGCCCATATGCAGCGTGTGATGGTCGTCCACCGGAAGGTAGACGGAGAGGGGCACGACGCCGTCCTGCGCGGGGAACATTCCGTAGACGGGGAAGAGGAACTGGGTGGTGCGCCAGTAGACGTTGCCGTCGAGTTCGCTGCGCTCCGCGCCGTAGGTGAATCCGTAGGGCTTCTCCTCGATGTGGAACCGCGCCCGCTGATCGTTGTGGAAGAGGCCGTAGCGCGGGGAATCGTCCGCGTTCAGGCGGCGGTGCAGGACATAGACGTGCGTCGAGTCCAACTCGCCTTCCAGCGCCTGCATCCAGTTGCACTCGTAGACGATTTTCTGAGCGTGGCTCACGTTCTCCGGCGGCGTCAGCCCCCACTCGAACTGCGGAACGCCGGGGGGGTCGTCTTGCCGAGGCCCCATATAGATCCAGGTCACGCCGCCGTAGTCCGCCCCTCTGTAGGCGCGGATCCGCACCTTGCGGCGGAAATTGCTCTCGGCGGGCTCGTTCGGCATATCCACGCACTGGCCGGAGGCGTCGAACTTCCAGCCGTGGTAGGCGCAGCGCAGGCCGGACTCCTCGTTGCGCCCGTAGAAGAAGCCGGCGCCCCGGTGGGGGCACTGCGGCTCCGTGAAAGCGGGCGTTCCGTCCGACGCGCGCCAAGCGACGAGGTCCTCGCCCAGCACGCGGACGCGCTGGGGCTGGCCGTCGGTCTCGTACTCCCACGAATAGCCGACGGGCAGCCAGTAGCGCCGCATCAACTCGCCCATCGGCGTCCCGGGCCCCACCCTGCACAGCAGATCGGTGTCCTCGGCGGAGAGCATCGGCATCCTCCCGGTTCAGTCCCGGTTGCAGTCGGCGGAAGGATACGCTAATCCGCAGCGCAATGCGCGGGCTATTCGCGCCCGTCGTCCGGGAGCGGGAATTCCGCGCCCCAAACACGCCCCGCGCTCGTGAACTGCCCCCAACGACTGAACTTGCCGCCCGCGATTCGCGTATAGTTGCCGCATTCCGCAAAGGAGCGAGCGAATGGAGATCACCGAACACGTTTTGGAAAGCGGGATGCGCCTCTGGCGCGCGCAACCCGACGAGGACAGCCCGCGCCCGCTGATGGTGATGCTGCACGAGCGCTACGGGCCCGTCGAGCAGAGTTGGAACATCCTCCGCCGGATGGCCTCCTACGGCTACGCCGCTTGCCTCTCCGACCTGTTCCACCGCTACGAAGGCGAGCGCGGCCCCATCGAACGCTCGGAGGCGCGCTACGACCCCACGGACCAGCAGACGATAGACGACATTGACGAGTCCATCGCGTTTATGCGGACGCTGCCGTTCGTGGACGCCTCGAAGATCGGCATCGTCGGCTTCTGCCAAAGCGGGCGGACGCCGATGGTCTATTCGGCGGCGGGGCGCGACGCGACGGCCATCGCCTTCTTTCACGGAGGCATCTACCCGCGCGACTACGAGCCGACGTTCGCGGGGCAAGAGAGCGTGCCGGCGTTTCTGCCCCGGGTGAGCGCGCCGATGTTCGCGGGGTTCGGCGAGCACGACCCGCTCGTGCCGCTGGAGAACGCGCGCCGGTTCCGGGGGGAGTTGGAGGCGCTGGGGAAGCGCGCCCGCATCCGCGTTTTCGCGGACACGCCGCACGGCTGGCTGAACAGCACGCGCCCGAACGATTACCGGCATGCGGCGTCGGAGGAATCGTGGGAGTTGCTTGCCGGGTTCTTCGCGGACGCTTTCGCGGGGCGCCTCGGCGAGGGGCCGAACGTGGAGTTCGACGCCGACCCGCAGATCGCGTTCGACTTCTCCGTTTAGCCGTCGGGCGGGCGTTTAGCCGTCGGGCGGGCGAGGGATCTGCGGGCCGTTGGCGTCCGCGAACTCCTCCCACCACTGCTTCTTGCCGCGCCTCCGCCGGAGCAGGAGAAGCAGCGCCGCCGCGGCGATGACGGACGGCAGCAGCCACCGGCGCCCGCCGCCGAGGTTCCGCTTGGCGGGCAGGCGGGAGACCGCCGGGGGGCCGGTTCGCTCGTTCGGTTCGTCGCTCATAGCCGGTTGCTCCTGCTCGTTTCGGGCGGCGCGTCCAGTAGGTTCCGCCTTGCGGCCAGTCTCTCGTCGCCGGTTAGCGGGAGCGCGCGGCGGCGGCGAGTTCGGCGTTCTCGGAGACCGCGGTTCCCTCAGGGTCTTCCCAGGCGAGTTGCCCGCCGAGTCCGTGCTCGATGTTCCAGGTGGGGACGTCGAAGCATTTGCCGGTGACCTCGCTCGCGGCGTCTTGCTTGGCGAGGAAGAGCGCGAGAGGAACCATGTGGTCGGCGCGGAGGGGGAGGGGCGCGTTGGGGTTGCTCATCCCCAACTCCCGCCGGGCGATGTTCTGCTCATCGAACCCGGTCGTGCGGGTGTGGCCGGGCACCATCACGTTGACCGCGACGTTGTCGTTTTGGACCTCGTCGGCCAGGTAGAACATCGTCGTGAGGAGGGCGGCTTTCGTCGCCTGATAGGGCATTTCGCGGCTGTTGGGGCGGAGCGCGCGGTAGGCGCCGCCGTGGGAGTGGTGAAGCGCGCCGCTGCTGATGACGGAGATAACGCTGCCGGAGCGCTGCGCGATCATCGGGCGGATGAACCGGCGCGTGGCCTTGAGGGCGCCGAACACGTTGACCGCGAACGCGCGCTCCCAGTCCTCGTCGCTCGTTTCGAGCGTGGTCGTGCGGCCCGTCGGGGGGAAGAGGATGCGCTGGCGCATCGCGGCGTCGTTGACGAGAACGTCGCAGGTTCCCCACTTCCGCATCGCCGCGTCGTAGGCGGCGTCCAGTTCGGCGTCGCTGGTGACGTCGGCTCCGGCGACAATGACGTCGTCGGGGCGCGCCCGCAGCTCGTCGAGGAAAGCGGAGTCCGCGTCGCCGGAGAAGCCGGTCGGCTCCCACGAGAGGTCCATCGCCACGACTTTCGCGCCTTCCGCGAGAAACGCGCGCGTGAAGGAGCGGCCCATTCCGCGAGCCGCTCCGGTGATCGCCACAACCTTGCCGGTCAGTTCCGTCATCGTTCGCTCTCCTCGTTCCGGTTCTGGGGCGGATGATGTCTCATCATACGCCGCTGCGGGCGGGCGCGCATGGCTCCGTTTGCGCTTTGCGCCCCGCGAATTCCGCGACTAGGACGGTTCATTCGTCTCATCGGCCAGTTGCTCCTAGACGCGGAACGGAGCGTTGAGCCTTTGAGTCGTCTTGGTTATTAGAGTAAGGTTAGCCTCCGCCGCCGTTGGAGCATCGCCGAGCGGGAGCGGCGCGCAACGGAGGGCGACACGGTGGAGTAGGGTAGGGGCAACACGCCATTACGGACTAGAGGAGAAGAGGATATGCGCGTCTATCTGGCCAATGTCGGCTCGAACTCGAGCCACGGCTTCACCAGTCCGCTTTTCGATGACGGCTCGTTCGAGTTCATCCCCATCCCTGAGGGCGGCCAACCCGCCATCGCGCCGCCGGGCGCCGTCCGCTACTCCGACTTGCGCTCGCATAACGACCCAAGCCGCGACTTGCTCCGCTACGTTCCGCAGCGCCTCCGGGGCGCGGCCTGCCACAACGACCCCGAATTCGAGACGCTCACTTACGGCGACAACGGCGACAACGGGCGCTCTTCCGCGCTCAGAGGACTGCAAGCAGGGGACGCCTTGCTGTTCCTTGCGCGGTTGGAGCGCTGGGCGGGCGGCGAGCGAACAGGGGAATTCGGGTTCCATCTGATTGGCGGGCTCTCGGTGGACTACGCCGAATTCGTAACGCCGCAATCGGGCGGGCGCGACAGATTCGCCAAGAACGCCCACGCCGTCAGAGGCGATGCGCGATTCCTGGGCGTCGCCGGATCGAGCCGCTCGCGCAGGTTTCGTCGCGCGGTTCCGGTGAACCGGGAAATTTGCGATGCGGCGTTCCGGGCAGCCGACGGCGCTCCGTGGCGATGGGGCGGCGGCAAGTCCGACCTGCAGGTCATCGGCTCCTACACGCGCTCTTGCCGCCGAATGCTGGACACGGGCATCGCCGAGCAGGAGCGTCGCGCAACGGCCTTGCGGGAATGGATAGCGGAGCGCTCCGGCCCGGACGATGCTATGCTATTGGCGAGCGCATAGTGAAAATTGGAGGTTGCGATGACGCTCTTTGCCTATGTCCTGACCCATGACACAGGGCACGCCCCGAACCCCTTCCATGGCTTCTGCACGCTCGCGCGTTGCATGCCTATGACGCGGAGCGCGGCTCAAGTCGGGGACTACGTCGTGGGGCTCGCAGGCAAGCAACTGCGCAAGGGAGGGGACTGGCGCATCATCTACGCCATGCAAGTCACGGACAAGATGACGTTCGACGAATACTGGAGCGACTCGCGTTTCCGCGCCAAGCGCCCCGATAGGAGCGCGGGCGGGGAGAAAGCGATGGGTGACAACTACCAGGGGGACACCGGCGGCAAGTATACGCTGATCAGCGACGCCAAGCGCTTCACGTACTGGGGAAGTGAAAAGATGCCTGTGCCCGATAGCCTCGGGTTTCTGGTCACGCCCTTCATCCCGTGGGCAATCGGGCACAGGCGCAACTTCAGCGAGGAAGAGGTCAAAGCGTTCGTCGAGTGGTTCAACAGCCAACCCCGAGGCTGCTTGGGGGAGCCGACAGCCCCGCTGCCTAAGCCGGGTGCGAAAGGGAAGGGCAAGCGAGGGAAGGGCTGCTAGGCACGCGCCCAAGCGCCGGCGCCTCGCGTCAAGCGGAGCGCTCCGGCCCGGACGATGCTACACTGCTGGCGGCCGCATAACGAAAATTGGAGGTTGCGATGACGCTCTTTGCCTATGTCATGACCGATGACGACGGGTTCGCTCCGAACCCGTTCCATGGCGTTTGCACGCTCGCGCGTTGCATGCCCGTGACACGCAGCGTGGCTCAGGTTGGAGATTACGTCGTGGGGCTTGCAGGCGAGAGCCTGCGCAAGGGTGGGGACTGGCGCATCATCTACGCCATGCAAGTCACGGACAAGATGACGTTCGACGAGTACTGGAACGACTCGCGTTTTCTCGCCAAGCGCCCCGACAAGAGCGCGGGCGGGAAGGAAGCGATGGGCGACAACGACATCGACTTGGACACTGGCGGCAAGTATGCGCTGATCAGCGACGCCGAGCGCTTCACGTATTGGGGGAGCAAGACCTGCCCAATCCCCGAACCCCTCGGCTTCCTGGTGTCCGTCTTCCACCGCGAAACGCGCGGGAACAAGCCCAATTTCCGCGGGCATAGGCGCAAATTCAGCGAGGAAGAGGTCCAAGCGTTCGTCGAGTGGTTCGCCGAGCAGGAGAAAGGCCGCTTGGGGGAGCCGACTGACTCTGCCGCCTAAGCCGGCTGCGGCAGGCAATGGCAAGCGGGGGAAGGGCTGCTGACGCGCCGGAATGGGCAGGGGCGCCTCGCGTCAATGGCGCGCGCGATCGCCCGGACGATGCTATGCTGCTGGCAAGCGGATAGCGAAAATTGGAGGTTGCGATGAGGCTCTTCTCTTACATCGTGGCAAGCGACACAGGGTACGCCCCGAACCCGTTCCATGGCTTCTGCACGCTTGCGTACTGCAAATACCCGATGCGCCCGCACGTCCAAGAGGGCGATTACGTGGTCGGCTTGGGGAAGAAGGACCTGGGCAACCGCCTCGTCTACGCGATGCGGGTGACCGAGGCGCTGGAGCACGACCGCTACTTGCAGGACCCGCGTTTCAAGGAGAGGCGGGGTGACTACAACGACACCAACTCGAAAGAGGAAATCGCCGAGGCCAGCCGCGTGCTGATCAGTGACGACTTCGTCTACCGGGGCGGCGAGGGGCGGACTCTCCCTGAGTCCCTGGGCGGCCTCATTCTCGATGGGCATGGATATAAGAGCACAGCCAACGCCCCGCTCATTCCTGAATTCTTGAAGTGGTTCAAGAGGCAAAGGAAGGGTTGCTTAGGAACACCGACGGCGATGCTCGAGGCGGACGGCAAGGGGAAGGGCAAGCCGGGGAAGGGCTGCTGACGCGCCGGAACGGGCAGGGGCGCCTCGCGTCAATGGCGCGCGCGGTTGCCTCAAGAGAGAAACGCCCCCTTGCGGGGGCGTCGGCCCAGCAGCGTCAACCGCTGGGGTGGTATGATGATCATAGACGAGCCGCTTGCATCCTGTCAAGCGCTGCCGGAGGCGCGGGATGCAGCGAGTGATCGCCTATATTGACGGGTTCAATCTCTACTATGGGCTACGGGCCGCAGGTTGGCGACGCTACAACTGGCTCAACCTCCGCCGCCTTGCGGAGAATCTGCTGCTCCCTGGGCAGACGCTCGCGGCGGTCCGCTACTTCTCCGCTCGCGTGCGTCCCGGCCCCGACGACCCGGACAAGCCCGCACGGCAGCAGGCCTTCCTCGACGCGCTTGGGACGCTGCCGGACTTCCACATCCATTAGGCCATTTCCTGTCCAAGCGGCGTTCCTGCGCCGCGTGCGGGGCGCAATGGACGACCTACGAAGAGAAAATGACCGACGTGAACATCGCGGTCGCGTTGCTCGGCGACGCGCAGGACGACGCCTTTGATACGGCGGTCATCGTCTCCGCCGACAGCGACCTGGTCGGCCCGGTGAACGCCTCGCGCCACAGGTTTCCTGACAAGCGAGTCATCGCCGCGTTCCCTCCCGGTCGCGCTTCAAAGCATCTGCGCGCAGTCGCCACAGCGGCGTTTCCGATATGGCGCAGGGCGCTGATCGACAGCCTGTTTCCCGACCTTGTCGTCAAGGCGGACGGTCACGTGGTCAGCCGTCCGGAGAGTTGGCGGTAAAGAGAATGGGACGCCTGCAGTTGACGCGCCGGAACAGGTAGGGCGCCGGGCGGGGTTGCCTCGCGGCGGCGCCGACAAAGAAACGCCCCCTTGCGGGGGCGTCGGCCCAGCAGCGTCAGCCGCTGGGGTGGTGAAACCATCATAGCGCAAGCGTTTTGCGCTTGTCAAGCGCTTCTTTAGTCTCTCCTGGATTCCCGCCTACGCGGGAATGACGTGGCCGTGTATGGAGGCAGCGCCTCCTTTTGCCTCCCCGCCGCCGCGCCAGGCAGATAAGGCACCGGGCGGGGTTGCCTCGCGGCGGCGCCAGGCGGGTAAGGCGCCGACGGGGTTGCCTCGCGGCGACGACGACGAAGAAACGCCCCCTTGCGGGGGCGTCGGGCCAGCAGCGTCAACCGCTGGGGTGGTGAAGCAATCATAGCGCAAGCGTTTTGCGCTTGTCAAGCGCTTGAGTAGGCGCAGGCAAGGGGAAGGGTAAGCGGCGGAAGGGCTGCTAGCCTCTTTCACGCCTTCTTTAGTCTCTCCTGGATTCCCGCCTACGCGGGAATGACGTGGCCGCGTATGGAGGCAGCGCCTCCTTTGCCTCCTGCGGCCGCGCCAAGCGGGTAAGGCGCCGGGCGGGGTTGTTGCCTCCCGCCGACGCGCAAGGCGGGTAGGGCGCCGCGAGTTCGGGTATAATCTCCGCCGATGCGCGTCATGCGCTGAGAGGTTCCCGCAACGCTATGCAACTCGCCAACCGGCTCGCCCAACTCCCGCCGTATCTCTTTCTGGAGATCAGCCGGAAGATCGCGGAGAAGCGCGCCCAGGGCGCCGACGTCGTCTCTTTCGGCATCGGCGACCCGGACGTTCCGACGCCCGCCCATATCCTCGACGCGCTGAAGCGGACGGCGGACGATCCGCCGAACCACCGCTACCCGGAGTCCGACGGCTTGCCGGAGACGCGCCAGGCCATCGCGCGCTGGTACGCGCGGCGGTTCGGCATCGAGTTGGGCGACAAGGAGATCGTCCCGCTCATCGGCGCGAAGGAAGGCATCGGCCACATGGCGCTGTGCCTCATAGATCCCGGCGACGTCGCGCTCGTGCCCGACCCGGCGTATCCCGTCTACGCCGTCGGCACGATGTTCGCGGGCGGCGTCTCGCATCTGATGCCGCTGCTGGAGGAGAACGCCTACCACCCCGACCTCTCCGCCGTGCCGGAGGACGTCGCGCGCAAAGCCAAAGTCCTTTGGATCAACTACCCGAACAACCCGACCGGCGCGCTCGGCACGCCCGAACTCTTCGCGGAGGTCGTCGCGTTCGCCAAGCAATACGACATCGCGGTCTGCCACGACGCTTGCTATTCGGAGGTGACGTTCGACGGCTACGTCGCTCCGTCGTTCCTGCAGACGCCGGGCGCGATGGACGTCGGCATCGAGTTTCACTCGCTCTCCAAGACCTACAATATGACCGGCTGGCGCATCGGCATGGCCGTGGGCAACCCCGAACTGATAGACGCGCTCGTCCGCGTGAAGTCCAACTTGGACTCCGGCATTCCGCAGGCCGTGCAGTATATGGGCGTCGAGGCGCTGGACAACGCCACGCCCGAGTGGCAGCAGGCGAACAACGAAATCTACCGCAGGCGGCGCGACCGCGTAGTGGACGCGCTCACGGCGATTGGCCTGCGAGTGAACCGCCCCAAGTCCGGCTTCTACGTCTGGGCGCGCTGCCCGGAGGGATGGACGTCGGCGCAACTGGCGACTGAGTTGCTGGACGAGCACGCGGTGGTCGTGACCCCGGGGCGCGGCTACGGCGAGGCCGGCGAGGGCTACATACGCCTCTCGCTCACGACGCCCGACGACCGCTTGGAGGAGGGCCTGCGCCGCTTGGAAGGCTGGCGCCTGCCCGAGGCTCCGGCGCGGTAGGCGGGCAGGGGGCGCGCCATAGCGCGGCGGAACGCGCCTGCGGAGACGGGCGGGCGGCGCGAGCGAGCGCTGCTCGTCGGCGTCGGCGTCAAAGGGCGGCGTTCGACGTGGGCGCTCCAAGACTCCCTTGACGAACTCGCGCAACTCGCCGAGGCGGCGGGAGCGGAAGTCGCCGGCGTGATGTCGCAGCAATTGGACGCGCCGTCCCAAACCTACGTCGGCAAAGGCAAGTTGGACGAGATTCGGGAGGCGCGCCGCGAGGCCGGCTTCGATTCCGTGATCTGCGACGACGAACTGACGCCGACGCAGCAGCGCAACTTGGAGCGGGCCCTGGGCGAGCAGGTGAAGACGCTGGACCGCACGGCGCTCATTTTGGACGTGTTCGCGCGGCGCGCCCGAACGCGGGAGGGGCGTCTGCAAGTCGAGTTGGCGCAAGCGGAGTATCTGCTGCCGCGCCTCGCGGGGCAGTGGAGCCACTTGGAGCGGCTTGGGGGCGGCGTCGGGACGCGCGGCCCCGGCGAAACGCAGATCGAGACCGACCGGCGGCTCGCGGGGCGCCGCATCCAGCGGCTGAAGGCGGAACTGGAGCAGGTGCGCCGCCGCCGCGCCCAGCATCGCGCGCGCCGCCGCAGGCAAGCGATGCCCGTCGTCGCGCTCGTCGGCTACACCAACGCGGGGAAAAGCAGTTTGCTCAACGCGCTCGCGGGAGCGGACGTCGACGCCCGCGACCAACTCTTCTCCACGCTGGATCCAGTGACGCGCAGCGTTCGCTTGCCGGACGGAACCGCCGCGCTTTTCACGGACACCGTCGGCTTCATCGCCAAGTTGCCGACGACGCTCGTCGCCGCATTCCGCGCCACGCTGGAGGAGGCGCAAGACGCCGCCGTCCTCGTTCACGTCGTGGACATCCTGCGCCCCAACGCGGCGGAGCGCGTCGAAGTCGTCGAGGACATCCTCGACAGCCTCGATCTAAGCGGCGCCCCGCGCGTGCTCGCGCTCAACAAGGCCGACCTCCTCGCGCCCGAGGCGTCCGCCGCCCTCCGTGAAGCCTACACTTCGCCCGGCGCGGACGGCGTGGCCGCCGTGCTCACCTCCGCCGTCTCCGGCGCGGGCCTGCGCGGGCTCATGGATGCGGTCGCGGCGCAAATAGGCGATAATGCTCCCCCAGCGAGCCGGTTGGCCGCGAAAGGAGCCCGCGCATGGCGATGACGGAGAGACAGGTGCAGCAGTTGGAGGAGCGCGCCGAAGAGGTCGTGCTCAACCGCGTGAAAGAGATCACGGAAGCCGGAGTCATCGGCAAGGCGACGCTCACCGCCGAGGATTACGCCTTCCTGCTCGCGTGGCTGGAGTACCGCGCCACGGCCTACGAAGAGGACGACTACGGCGACGAGGATGACGACGACGAGTAGCCGTCCGGGGCAGGGCGGACACTGTTGGCGGAGGCTCCGCGATGACGGACGGCGAAACCTTCGAGATGCCCGCGAAGCCTTTCTTCAGTTGCGAGGCCGATTGCTTCATCCTCGCCGACGGCGAGCGCATGGGCTCCGCCGCCGCCGTGCTCGCCGCCGAGCCGCTGCTGAAACTCGACGTCGGCGCGGGCAACGTCTTCGAGCGGCGGCCGCTGCGCGTGACGGAGCGCGACGGCCTGCGCGTCGCCGTCGAGTGCGAGGGCGGCGAGACCGTGCATCTCGACCTCCGCGAGTTCACCGCCCGCAAGACGACGCCGGAAGGCGAGTTTCTCTATCGCGGCGGCATGGAGGACGGCAACGAGGGCCTCGGCTTCATCCGCGCCCGCTGAGGGGCGGCGTTAGGCTCCTCCTACACCGTCATTCCCGCGTAGGCGGGAGGGACGAAACAGGCGAGATTCCCGCCTACGCGGGAATTGTAGATGTTAGGTAATTCGTTGACAGAATTGGCCCGGCGAACAGGCCATCTGGAGACGAACATGCGCGACAACCGCAACGACCGGACCATCGAGCGCAACTACACCCAAAAGTGGCGCTTCCTCATCAGCGAGTACCTCCTCGTCAAGGCCAAGAGGCACCCCAAGTTCCGCTTCCTCCAGGACTTCTACGCCTTCCACGGCGTCAACCGCCAGACCTTCGCCAAATACTACAACCGCTACCTCGCCTCCGGCGGCGACCCCAGCGCGCTCCTGCCCGCCAAGCGCGGCCCGCGCTGGCGAACACGCCGCACCCTCCCCTTCATCGAGCAGCTCGTCCTCGCTCACCGGCGCAAGGGCAACAACCGCTACGAAATCTTCGCTATCCTCAAGCCCACCCTCGGCGAGAACACGCCGAAGCCCACCACCATCTACGCCATCTGCGAACGCCACGGCCTCAACCGGTTGACCCCTCCCATGCAGCAGTCCAAACGCCGGATCATCAAGACCCGCGCCGGGGAGTTGGGGCATCTCGACTGCCACTACCTCGGCAAAGACCAGATCGTGGGGAGCGCGCGGCGCCGCTACATCGTGTGCGTGCTGGACTCCTGCACGCGGCTGGCCTGGGCGGAGGTGGTGGACGATCTGCGGAGCCTGAGCGTGATGTTCGCGGCGCTCAAGGGGATCAACGCGCTGAACGCGGAGTACGGGGTGAGGTTCGAGGCGCTGCTGACGGACAACGGGCCGGAGGTGGCGTCGCGGGCGAACGCGGCGGGGCATCCGATGGAGCGGTTGCTCGTGGAGTTGGGGATCAAGCATCGGTACACGCGGCCGTATCGCCCGCAGACGAATGGGAAGGTGGAGCGGTTTTGGCGGACGCTGAACGAGGACGTGCTGGAGGGGACGACGTTCGAGACGGCGGAGGAGTTGAAGGAGGAGTTGGGGCTGTACCTGCTGTACTACAACACGGAGAGGCCGCATCAGGGTCTGGGTGGCAGGACGCCCCTCCAAGCCCTGCAGGATCTGTCAACGAATTAGTTGACATCTACAGGAATGACGAATGCCTACCCCTCGCCCCGGGCGGCGGCGACCATCTCCTGGACGTCAGGCGAGTTCGACGTCAGGCGAGTTCCATGCGTCGCGCACCCTCGCCCCGGGCGGCGGCGACCATATCCTGCACGTCGGGCGAGTTCCAGGCGTCGCGCACTCTTGCGGAGGCGCGGCGGACGGCGGCCATCGCAGATTGCGCTTTCGGCTCGTCGAGCATCCAGCCGTCGCGCTTGTTCTCCCGATGGAGGCCGGATAGCGTGCGGTCGGCCTTCTTCTTTCCGTTGCACGGGCCGCAGAGGAGAATGCGATTCGTGATGTAGTTCTCGCCGTTGTCCTTCTTGGGCGTGACGTGATCCAACTCCATAAACGGCTCTTCCAGTTCGCGCCCGCAACCGGCGCAGACGACGCGCGTTCCCGGCGTATTCGCTTGCGCCCGCTGCAGGATTCCGCGCATTTCGGAGTGCCTAAGCCGCTGCCACGGTTGCTGCTGGGCGCGGGAAAGCATGTAGACCGGCCCCAACTCCGGCGCGGCGTTCTCGCCCTCGTCTGTCCGCTGCGGCGCGTCCGTGCTGTAGTGCGCGTCGTACTTGGCGAGTTGATCGTTGAGCCAATCCGCCAAGTCGGGGCGTTCGCGGATTTTCTCAGCGTCCGCTGCCTTCATTCCGGCCATTCGGCAAACGACATGGAAGCGGGCGTCAATGCGCCGATCGACGCCGACCCAGCGGCGTCCGTGCTTCCGCGCCGCCATTATGGTCGTGGCGCAGCCTGCGAACGGGTCGAGCACGAGGTCGCCCGGCTTGCTGCTCGCTAGGACGATGCGCTCGTATAGGGCTAATGGCTTCTCGTCTGGCGAATTCGTGCGCTTGTCTCCATACGGACGAGGAATGTTGCGCCACCAGTCCTCCACGACTTTCCCTTTCGGGTTGCGCGTATATGTTCGTCCGGGCGCCCGCGTATCTTCGCCCGTGAACATCGTGGCCTTGTAGTCGGAGTCATAAGGAACTCTGACGTCATCGGGGTTGAATACGTAGTCGGCGGTTTTGCTGTATCGGAAAATCGTATCGTGCTTCCGAGGGAAGTCTTTCTTAGGCTGGCCTCCGCCGGAGTAGCACCAGACGATTTCGTTGCGGAAGTTCTTCGGGCCGAATATGGCGTCCATCGCCATACGAATGTAGCCGTTGGCCGCGTGGTCGCAGTGCAGGTAGATGCTGCCGGTGGGCTTCAGCACGCGGTTGCACTCCATTAGGCGAACGGAGAGGAAGCAGAGGAAGGCGGCGATGCCGTCGTCGTGCGCGGTTCGGGCGGCGTGTATGACGTCGGCGAGGGCGGGATTATCGTCTTTGATCTGCTCGAGCCAGACGGGATGGACTTCGTTCCACGCCCACTGGTCGGGGAGGATGCCGGCGTCGCCCCACTTCCAGTTATCGACGTAGAAGCCTGCGGCGCCACTGCGGTTGCGCTGGGTGTTGAATGGCGGGTCAGTAGCGATGAGGTCTACGGTCGCGCTGTTCATGCCGCGCAGGACGTCGAGGTTGTCGAGTTCGTAGAGGATGTTGTCGGGGAAGTTTTGGACGGCCACGGGTTTCCTCGCTCCTGCGGAGTGTAGGTCAAGACTACGATGGCGCAGCGGGGGCGGGGTTGTCAAGGGGCGTGTGGCACAGGGTGGAGGGAAGTGGGATAAACAGGACACTAGGCGCTTGCGATGGAATCGGTTCGCTGGTAATGCTAGAGGCGGCGCGGAATTCGCGTCTCTGACAAGAAGGAGGCCAGCGATGGCTACGAAGGACACGATGGAACAGGCTGAAGAGCGGAACGCCGATGAGGAGCGCGAGGCGGCTGCGGAGTCCGAGTATGCGGTGCCGTTGGATGCGAGCACGCCGATGCCGCTTGGCAAAGGTCTTGCGATGGCGGCGGCGAAGGCTAGGGAACGCCGCTACAAGTACGGGGTTACCGACAGGCATCAGTGGTATGAGGACATCGCTAGTGCACACCAAGCCGATGAAGCCTACCTAGACCGTGAGGCGGAGCGCAAGCGGATACTCTCCACTGCCCGCGGCACGACGATCAGGCATGTGGCGATAGGCGCAGTGATAGGGGCAGTGATAGAAGCAGGCATACTGAGGCTCGCAGACATGCTGTAGGGCGCTGCGCGCCACATCGGGGGCGAGATTTCCGCCTGCGCGGGAATGACGGCATGGCGGGAACGGCGATGCGCTGCGCGCCACATCGGGGGCGGGATTCCAAAAAGGGCCGTCCATCCGGCACGGTCAGAGCGCTACGATAGAAGTCCGCGCCATAAAGCCATCGGCGGAACCGTAGCATCGGCGGAGCCGTAGAATGCCGGGAGCCGACCGGGCTGCGTTAGTCTCGGCCCTCCTCCCTCATTTTCATCGGTTGTCCGCAATGGCGCACTATTATAGTTATGTAAAGTAGGCAGGAATGGAACACGGGGACGCGCCGCAGGCCCGCCGCCCGCTCCGCCCCTCGCCCTGCTACGATTAAGCCTATGACGGCGCGACTCCCCAGATTGCTTGCGGCCTTCCGCCCATCCCTCGCGGTTGCGGCCATCCTCGCCGCCGCCCTCGCGTGCGCGCAGGAGCCGCCCCGCAGCGACCTCGACGAAGTCGTCCAACGCCTGCAGGAAGATTTCATAGACCGCGGCAAGGTTTCCGACGAGGCGATGGAACTCGCGGCCATCAATGGCATTCTCGACCACCTCGGCGACCCGTACACCGCGTACTTGCCGCCGGAGCGCTACGAAGCCTTCACGCTCGCCCTGCAAGGCCAGCGCGAGGATTTCGAAGGCATCGGCGCGAGCGTAACCGAATCCAACGGGCGCGTCGTCATCTTAGGCCCGCTGCCAGGCTCTCCCGCGCTCGACGCCGGACTGATGGCCGGGGACGTCGTGCTCCGCGTCAACGGCGAATCCATCGAGCGCCTCACGCTTCAGGAGACCGTGTCGCTCATACGCGGCCCGAAAGGCACGCAGGTCGTGCTCACCGTCTCCCGTCCGGGCGCTCCGTTGCCTATGGACATCGCCATCGTCCGGGGCGTCATCGCCGCGAACTCCGTTCAATCCCGCTTGCAAGCGGACGGCGTGGGCTACGTCCGCATCGCGTCGTTCGACGCCCCAACGCCGGAGGACTTGCGCGCCACCGTCGCCGGACTGCGCGAGCACGGCGCGCGGGGCCTCGTGCTCGATCTGCGCGGCAACGGCGGCGGCCTCGTCAACGCAGCGGTCGGCGTCGTCTCCGAATTCGTGCGCGAGGGCGAGGTCATCCGCTGGGTGGACGCGGACGGCTCCGAGACCGTGGAAAGCGTAACCGGCGGCGGAACCGCCTACGACCTTCCCCTCGCCGTCATCGTGGACGGCTACTCCGCATCCGCGTCGGAGGTCGTCGCCGGAGCGCTGCAGGATCACGAGCGCGCCGTCATCGTTGGGGCGCGCACCTTCGGCAAAGGCTCGGTCAACGTGCTCCATGAACTGGAGTCCGGCGCGGGGCTGCACGTAACCATCGCCCGCTGGCATACTCCTAACGGACGCATGATCGAAGGCGAGGGCATTACGCCCGACGCTCGCGTCGGCGATCAGGTGGACGTGCAAGCGCTGGGGCGCATCGGCGAACTCGCCGCCGAACTATGCGCCGTCTACGCCCGAGATGAGGCCGCCCCGGGGCTGCCCGGCTCGTTCACGGGCGCGCTCGACGACCTCTGCGGCGCGCATCAATCTTCCGGCGAGGCCGTCGAGGCGGACGAGCCTCTCGAAGCCGCCGCCGCCGCCGTGCGCGGGATGATAGGACGCTGACCGATGCCCTCCAAACGCAAAAAGAAGCAGAGCAAGCAGGCCGCGCAGCCCTCCGGCGAGCCCCGCGTCCGCACCGTCGCGGACAATCGCCGCGCCCGCTTCGACTACGACATTATGGATCGCGTCGAGGCCGGCGTCGTCCTCACGGGCACGGAGATCAAGTCCGTCCGCGCCGCCCGCGTGACCATCCGCGACGCCTACGCCCAGATCCGCAACGGCGAGGCGCTCCTCCACAATATGCACATCGCCGCGTGGGAAAGCGCAGGCCCCTGGGGGCACGAGCCCGTCCGCCCGCGCAAACTGCTGATGCACGCGGGGGAGATCGCTCGCTTTGGCCGGGCCGCCAACGAGCGCGGCCTCACGCTCGTCCCCCTGCGCGTCTACATCAAAGGCCACTACGCCAAAATCGAGATCGCGCTCGCCAAAGGCAGGAGGCGCTACGACAAGCGCCAAGCGATTATGCGGCGCGACGCCGACCGCGAAATCGCCCGCGCGCTCCGCGGCCGGTGACGCGACCGGCGCGCCGCGCCCTACCCCGCCGCTATCGTCATTCCCGCGCAGGCGGGAATCTCGCCCCCGGCCCCTATCCTCCCGCCGCCCGCGCCCGGCGCGCGACACCCCCAATTTGACATAACCCGCAGGGCGTGATAGAGTTCGGGCTAAGGTCAGTTCCGCTGTGGGGATGCGTGGTTTCGACAGGGGATCTGCTTGGCAGGATTGCAGGCCGAGTTCGCCGCACACTCGCTAAACAGACGGCAAAACATCAACTGCCGACGAACCTGTCGCCTTGGCTGCCTAGACAGCGCAGCCACGCTCCGGGAAGCCAACTCCGGCGGCCCCCGAGAGCGCCATACAGCCGGGGTCCAGTGGCTCCGACGCCGCTGCGAGCCACCTAAGACTTCGCGGCAGGTGACGGGACAGCCCGCCGGTGGGCCCGCCCGATCACCTAACAAACGCCGGATAAGCCTGTAGCACATCCGCGCTGGGCGTCTCTTGGACGGGGAGTTCGACCCTCCCCCATCTCCACCAACGGCTTGCCTTTGCGAATGCCGGTATTGGAGGACGGAGATGACAACGAAGACCCAGCCGAAGATCAACATCGAGGCCAGCCTCTGCCAAGCCTCCCCCACGGGCGCCCACCACTGGCTGGTCGGCTCCCCCAGCGCGACGATGGCCGGCGAGTGCAAGTACTGCGGCAAGTCCCGCGAGTTCCACCCCTTCGAAGACAACATCGGCTTCAACAACAGCCCCAAGAAGAACCGCTCCCCCAAAGCCCGGCAGGACGTCCTCGCCTCCGAAGTCGCCTAGCGGAACCCTCGCGCCGGCCCCCTGCCCCCGTCATTCCCGCGCATGCGGAAACCCGACCTCTGCCGTCATTCCCGCGCGTAGGCGGGAATCTCGCGCCCCTGCGCCCCTGCCCTCATCGTCGTTCCCCGCCCCCCTGCCCCGTCATTCCCGCGTAGGCGGGAATCCAGAGGCCGCGCAACGCGCCCCGTCTCCAAAGCGCCCCACGCGCCCACGTCCTGACCGCGAAGCGGGAGCCTCGCCCCCGCCGGGCCGCCCCGCGTGGTAAAATGAACAGCGCAGTCGGAGGTATCCGTCATGGAATCCGCAATACTGAGCGCGCGCGGCCTCGTGATGGACTTCGGCGGCGTCCACGCCGTCAACCACTGCTCCCTGCGCCTGGCGGAAGGCTCCATCACCGGCCTCATCGGGCCGAACGGCGCGGGCAAGACAACCCTCTTCAACCTCATCACAGGCGTTCGCAAGCCCACCCGAGGCCGCATCCTCTTCCGCGGCGAGCGCATAGACGGGCTGCCCCCCTACCGCATCTTCCAAAAAGGCGTCGTCCGCACCTTCCAGATCCCCCGCGAACTCAAAAAAATGCGCGTTATCGATAACCTGATGATCGTGCCGTCCGGCCAGATCGGCGAGAGCATGTGGAGGGCAATCGCCTTCCCTTGGGCCGTCAAGCGGCAAGAGCGCGCCATCGCCGACCAAGCGCGCGCCGTCCTCGACTACGTCGGCCTGTCCGAATCCGCCAACCTCCTCGCCGAAAATCTCTCCGGCGGCCAGAAGAAACTCCTCGAACTCGCCCGCGCGCTTATGGCCAAGCCCAGCCTCGTGCTGCTCGACGAGCCCGGCGCGGGCGTGAACCCCACCCTGATGCGCCGCCTCACCGACGGCGTCTCCCGCGCCCGCGACGAACGCGGCGTCGCCTTCCTCATCATCGAGCACGATATGGACCTCGTGATGCGCCTCTGCGACCGCGTGATCGTAATGAGCGAGGGTTCCGTCCTCATCGAAGGCGCGCCCGCCGACGTCCAGCGCAACGAGCGGGTCGTCCGCGCCTACCTCGGAGGATGAGCGATGCCTCTCCTCGAAGCGGCGGGCGTTCGCGCGGGCTACGGCGGCGCGGAAATACTCCACGGCGTCGACCTCGCCGTCGACCCGGGCGAAATCGTCACCATCATCGGGCCCAACGGCTCCGGCAAGTCCACGATGATGAAAGCCATCGTCGGCATCGTCCCGGCGGCCGCAGGCGTCATCCGCTTCGATGGACGCTCCATCGAAAAACTCCCCGCCGACCGCCGCATTCCCCTCGGCCTCTGCTACGTTCCGCAAACCGAGAACATCTTCCCTACCCTCGCCGTCGCCGAAAACTTGGAGATGGGCGGCTTCCTCCGCAAGAGCGGCCTCAAGTCCCGCGCCGCCGAAATCTACGCAATGTTCCCCGACCTCGAGGAGAAGCGCAAAGCCAAGGCAGGCTCCCTCTCCGGCGGCCAGCGTCAGATGCTTGCGCTCGCCCGCGCGCTGATGCTCGATCCGAAACTCCTTATCCTCGACGAGCCCTCCGCCGGGCTCTCCCCCGCCTACGTGGAAGTCGTCTTTCAGAAAATACGCGAAATCAACGCATCCGGCGTCGCCGTCCTGATGGTCGAGCAGAATGCGAAATGGGCGCTCAACCTCTCCGACCGGGGCTACGTCATCGCCACCGGCGAAACGCGAATGACCGGCCCCGGCCCCGAACTCGCCTCCGACCCGCAAATTGGCCGCCTCTACCTGGGCGAGACCGACGCCTAGCGCCCCCCGCCCGCCCGCGCCGGCTTAAGAACGCGGCGTTAGCCCTCCGCTCGCCCTCACGCTCACGCTCGCCGCAGGCGGCCTGCTCGCCGCCGTCGGATTCGCAATGCGCGGGCGCGGAACGCTCCCTCGCTAGCGCCGTCCTGTCTCCGCCCCTTACGCGCCGAGGTTGGCCGCGAAATCGCGCATCGAGGCGAGCGACTCAAGGGACGCGACTTGATCGATGACTTGGGACGCGCGGGATGCGCCGATGACGGGAACGCTCCATTCGGTGAACTTGGCCTGCATCTCGTCCCACGTCATCGGGTTCTCGGGCTCGCCTTTCGGAAAGGGCACGAAGCGCTCGTGGACGCGCCCGTCCGCCGCATAGACGGCGACCGCGCTTTGCATTCCGGCGCCGAACGACGCGTCGAGCGTTACGTTGGTGCGCTGCATCAGGCGCAGCACGTCCGGGTCGCGCAGGCGGTCGTAGGCGTCCCAGGCGTAGCCGCCCGGCCCGGCCGAGGCCGCCGCCGCGAAGTAGACGCTGAACTGCCCCTCGACCACGTTGGACGGCTCGCGCTTGGCGTCCGGCGGGTCGGCGACGAGGCCGTAGCCCGTCTCCCCCATCGTTACGTCTATGCGCTCGATGTCCTGCGGAGCGAGCGATTCGGCGCGCGCGATGTCGGACACCGCGTCTATCGCGGCGTGGCTGTAGCGGCAGCACGGGTAAGGCTTGACGGCGGTGTTCATCACCTCGAACTCGCTGCCGAGCCCGTCGAGGGAGCGCGATGCGTCCGCGCCGTTGGCGTACAGCGCGAAATAGCCGTGCCGGCCCTCCAGCGGGGAGGTCGCGCCGAGGTAGCCGCGCCGGGCCATCGCAAGGCTAATAATGGCGTTGTGCGCGGCGAGTCCGGTGTGAAAGCGTTTGTTCCAAGAGCCGTTCTCGAGGAACTGCGTGGAGCCCGCCGCCTGGCTGACGTTGAGCCCCAGCGCGTTGGCGGTCTGCTCCGGCGTGCAGCCGAGGAGGCGCGCGCCGGCGGCGGCGCACCCGAACACTCCGGTGGTGGCGGTGGGATGGAAGCCGCGCGCGTGAACCTCGCCTCCGTGCGCCTTGCCCACCTTGCCCGTCACGTCGTAGCCGGCGACGGCAGCGGCGAGGAAGTCGCGCCCGGAAACGTCGCGCTCCCCGGCGAGCGCCAAGAGCGTTGCGAAGAGCGGCGTCCCGATGTGAATGACTGCCTCGCGGTGCGTGTCGTCGAAGTCCATGCTGTGCGCGAAAGTCGCGTTGAGCAACGCGGCGTAGTGCGCGGGCAGCCGCTCCGGACGCCCGACGACCACGGAGCCGCCTTCCGCGCCCGCCGCGAGGTCCAGCGTTCCCCTGATGACCGGCTCGGACGACTCCCCGACGCGCAGCCCCCCGTAGGCGACGCCGAGGAAGTCGAGCAGCATCTGCTTCGTCCGCTCCAAAACCTCCGGCGGAACGTCCTCGTATCTGAGCGTATGGGCGTAGTCAACCAGAGCCGCCGTCACGCCGTTTGCGGATGCCGTCGTCATTGCCGCCTCCTACGCCGTCTGCGCGGCGATCTCAGGGAACACGTCGGCGTTGGGGGCGTGCTCCCGCTTCCAAACCATCACGTCGCGCTCGAACTCGACGACCACCGCGCCTTCCTGCTGAATGCCGCGCGTCGCGATGTGGACGATGCCGCGCCGGGGATCGGAGCGCGACTCGCGCGCCGAGACGACCTCGGTCTCCGCCCAGAGCGTGTCGCCCGCGTAGACAGGATGCGGGAGGCGCACCTTGTCCCAGCCGAGGTTGATGCCGTTGCGGCTCACGTCCGGCACCGTCAGGCCGGTGACGACGGCGAGCGTGACCAGGCTGTTCATCAGCGGGCGTTGGAACTGGGTTTGCTTGGCGTACTCCGCGTTGAAGTGAATCTGGTTGTCGTTGTTGGTGAGAAGCGTCATCCACGTGTTGTCGGCCTCGAGCAGCGTCCGGCCGACCGACGAGCGGTAGACGTCGCCGACCTGCAAGTCTTCGAAGTATCGCCCTTCCCACCCGGCCTTGATGCTCATACGAATTGCGCCCTCGCCCGTCAGGATGGGCGTACTCTACCGCCCTGCCCGCCTCTTTGCAACGCGCCGGAGCGGCGCCCCGTCAACCCGCCGTCACGACCCGAGGACGGCGCGGCGGAGCGCGGCGTTGGCGCGCGTCTGCCAGCCGGGGCCGCCCTCGCGGAGCCGCGCCACGACGTCGGCGTCGAAGCGGATCGTCACCCGCGTCTTGCAAGCGGCGCGGCGATTCGCTTCCCTCGCCTTCCGCTCCTGCTCCGCGTGATACCACGCGACGATCTCCGGCACGACCTCTATCGCAGGACGCATTCGCGCAACGTCCTCGTCCGTCAACTCCGGGTTGTCCGGGTCGAGCGCGATGCCCGCGTTGATCTGCGCCTCTTCTTCGTCCGTCGGGCTGATGTGGTCAGGCTTAAGCGGAGGCATAGCGCGTCTCCTCCTTCTTCTTGGCCTTTCGCAGGCTTATGATGCGGATGTTCTCTCTCCGCCACGTGTGTACTTGCATGGGTTGACTCCTGACCTTCGATAGAGTATGCTAACAATACTTCCTCCCCGCCCCTTGGGGCTGGCACAAGTTGTCCAGCATTCCCGGGGCGGGTGTTTTCGTTTAGCGGGGGGCGATGCGCGTCATCGTATTCATAGACGGCCAGAACCTCTTTCACCTAGCCAAAGCCGCTTGGCGGTCGATCGGGTCCGCACTCCCCCCATACACGTGGCCGAGCTACGACGTTGAGAAATTGGCGAACGCGCTGGCCTCCCGCTTGGAAGGCCGTCGCCTCACTGAGGTTCGTTTCTACACCGGGGTCCCTGACGCGGTTGAGGAGTTTTGGCATGGGTTCTGGTCGAACAAAATAAGGCAAATGAAGAGTAAGGGCATCTATGTCTACGCAGGGCGAATAGGCGTAGGCAGGCAAGAGAAGGGCGTTGACGTCAGCCTTGCGCTGGATTTGGTCGAGGCAACCTACGCGCAACGGTACGAAGTCGCCGTCATTGTGAGCCAGGACTGGGATTTTGGCCCCGCTGTCCAATTTGCGAAGCGAATTGCTCAATCACAGGGACGGCGGCTTGCATTCGAATCCGCATTCCCCGTGGGGCAGGGAAGTTCTTCGAAGAGAGGAATCCCGGGGACGACCTGGGTCCCGATAGACAAGGCAACTTACAATGCATGCCTAGACCTCAGAGACTACCGGAAGAAACGCCCTTGAATATCAGCCCACCCCAAACCCTTCGGCGAGTTCGAGCGTTCGGCGCGCGCGGGCGATGACCGGCTCCTCGAGGAACGCTCCGTGATAGTTGAGGACGCCCGTGCCCTCTGCGATTGCCTCGTCCAGCGCGGCAATGACCTCGCGGGCGTAGGCGATTTCCTCGGGCGTGGGGCTGAACGCGGCGTTGATGGGAGCGATCTGCTCCGGATGGATAGCCGCCTTGCCGGTGTAGCCGAGCCTGCGCGCTTGCGCGGCCTCCGCCTCGAGGCCGCTGACGTCGCCTAGCCCCGCCCAGATCACGTCCACCGGCTGGACTCCCGCCGCGACGCAAGCCGTCGCCGTCGCCGCGCGCTGATGCACGAGTTCCTTCGCCTCGCCCGTCCGCACGAGCGGCAAACCCATCTCCCGGGAGAAATCCTCGCCGCCGAACTGCACGGCGACGATGCGCGGGTCGGCGGAGCAGATCGCGTAGGCGTTGACGACGCCCAAAGGGCTCTCGATCAGCAAGCAGAGGCGGGTTGCGCCTTCCTCGACGCCGCGCTCGCGCTCCGCTTCGGCGAGAGCGGCGCTCGCCTCGCGCACCTGGTCAGCGCGCTCCATCTTCGGCAGAACGACGCCCTCGACGCCGAGCGCCAGAGCGGCGCGGAGGTCGTCCGCGAACAGACGCTCGTGGCGCGGGTTGTTGACGCGGACGTAGCGGCGCGGCGAGCCGGGGGGCGGCGACGGCGGCAGCGCGCCAGCGAGGACTTCCCTGGCGCGCTCCTTCTCGGCGGGCGGCACGGCGTCCTCGTAATCGTAGATCACGGCGTCCGCGCTCAGCGTGAGCGACTTCTCGATCATTCGCGGCTTGTGGGCCGGAACGTAGAGCCAGGAGCGGGCGATGGCGTCGGCGGTCATCAGCGCATCCTCGGAACGCCGAGTTGGTCGCAGATGCGGTCTACGACGTGGTTAGGTATCTCTTGGTGGCGTGGAACCGGCGCCCTGGCGCCCGTGAACAGGTTCTCCCACATCGAGTGCCTCCCGCCTTCGTGGTGCAACGCGCAGTTTCGCTTCGTCAAGCCGCGCAACACGTCTCCTCTCTTCACGAAACCGCAACCGGCTCGCGGATGGATACGGCGACCGTCTTTTGGATGGCCTCGTCCGATAAGCCGCCAAGCCCGCGCTCACGGGCATCCAAGAGCATTAGCGCGCAGGCGTCGGCCAAGTCGTCCATCACCTCCGCGATAGTCCTCCCCTGCCCGATTCCTCCCACTACAGGGCAAGTGGCCCCATACCAGTCCTCGCCACGCTCAATGATCGCGGTGAACTCGTTGTGCAGCGTTCCCTTCCACGGAGGGGGAGCGCCGGCTTCTTCCTTGCGCCGCGCCTCCATAATCTGCCGCGCGCGCTCCAGTATCAGGTCTTCGTCGTACCGGATGGCCTTCGCTTGGCGGTCTTCGTCCACGACGACGGTGGAGACCGATGCTCCGGGCGCCGCCTCGCGCAAGCCTTCGTCGCGCTTGTCTTGGAGGTGGCGCTTCAGCGCCGCGATCAGGTTGGCCTCCGCTTCCTCAGGCGTGTCGCCCTCGCCCTTCGGCTCGAGCAATTCCGCGCACAAGGCGAAGTAGCCTTCGTCGAACGCTTTCCTCTCGATGACAATGGTGAACAAGTTCCGCATCGCCGACCTCCTAGCCCCGCAGTATACCGCCCGCCCCCGCCCTAGTACGACCTCGGCATGCCCAGCGCGTTCTGGCCGAGGTAGGCGAGAACGAGGTTGTTGTTGACCGGCGCGGTTATGTAGAGGCGCGTCTCCCGAAACTTGCGCTCGATGTCGTACTCGCGGGCGAACCCGTAGCCGCCGTGCGCGTCGAGGCAGGCGTTGGCCGCCTCCCACGCGGCCTCCGACGCGAGGAGTTTGGCCATATTCGCCTCCGCGCCGCAGCGCTCGCCCCGGTCGAACTTGGCGGCGGCCTCGAAGCGCATCAGGTCCGCGGCCTCCGTGTGCGCGTAAGCCCGCGCAATCGGGAGTTGCACGCCCTGGTTCGCGCCGATGGGGCGCCCGAACACGACCCGCCCGCTCGCGTAGGACGCCGCCCGCTCGATGAAGAAGCGCGCGTCCCCGATGGCCTCGGCGGCGATGAGAATGCGCTCCGCGTTCCACGAGTCAATGATGCAGCGGAAGCCCTTGCCCTCCTCGCCGACGAGGTTCTCCGCCGGAATCTCCAAATCGTCGAAGAAGAGTTGGTTGGTGTGGCGGTTGAACGTCATTTCGATGGGCTGAATCCGCAGACGCTCGCCCGCGTCTCTGATGTCCACGACGAACACGGACAGCCCCTCCGTCTTGTTCGTCAGTTCGTCGTAGGGCGTGGTGCGGGCGAGCAGAAGCATCAGGTCGGACTGCGCGACGCGGGATATGAACGTCTTTTCGCCGTTGACGACGTAGCGGTCGCCCTTGCGGACGGCGGTCGTCTCGATGCGCGTCGTCTCCGAGCCTGCGTTCGGCTCCGTCACCGCGAACGCCTGCAGCCGCAGTTCGCCGCGCGCCACGCCGGGAAGGTAGCGCGCCTTCTGCTCCGGGCTGCCGTGCCTCAGAATGACGCCCATTATGTACATCTGCGCGTGGCAGGCCGCCGCGTCGCCGCCGGAGCGGTTGATCTCCTCGAGAATGACGCTCGCCTCCGTCACCGACATGCCCCCGCCGCCGTGCTCCTCCGGAATGAGGGCGGAGAGCCAACCGAGTTCGGTCATCTCGCGGACGAACGCCTCCGGGTAGGCGCCCGCCTTGTCGAGGCCGCGCCAGTACGCGCCGTCGTACTTCCTGCAGGCGTCGCGCACGGCGAGCCGGATGTCGTTCAGCGTATCGGGAGTGTGCGTTTGCGTCGTCATGCGTTGGATTGGACAAGGCGCGGGGGCGGCTTGTCAAGCCGCCCCTCCTGCCCCGCTCGTATTTGGCCGTTGCCTACAACCGCCGGTTGGACACGACGGGCTCTGAGGCGATCATGCGCCGTCCAGCGTCCAGAAAGAGCGGACGCGCTCCTCGGCGGCGGCTTGCGTTTTGACGCTTCGCAGTTGCGTCGCCCACGCGCGGCCAGGATGCATCGCGTCCCACCAACTGCGCTCGCTGTTCCGCCTGCCCGCTCCGGGGTCATGATCGCCGAATCCGTCTAAGCAGAGGTTCCAGACGGGACGGAAGTGGTCAATGAGGAACCGCTCCGCAAGCGTTATCCAGACGGGCTGAACCGCCAGAGCCTTGCACCGGAAGTCGTCGGCGTCGAGGTTGACGGCCTGCCCGATTGACTTGGCGTGCTCGTTGATTCTGCGCCGGAGAGCGGGGACAGCCGCGTCCACCGCGTCGCCCTTCCGCGAACCGGGCGGGATCGCCTTGCCGACGTATATCGGAGCGTCGCCTGACGCTATCGGCGCATAGGCGGGCAGAGCGCCCGTGTAGTAGAGCGCGTAGACGCCCGGCCCCTCGATGGACGCCGCCTCGTCTAGCGAATGTTGCGGCTGCTTCTGGAAATGGAAGACAAGCCCCATCATGAGGTTGTCGTAGGTCAGCGGGTCGTAGAGCATCAGGCGCGCAGTTCGACGACCGACTCGTAAAGGCGGCCGCTTCCTGGGACTCGAGCGTTGACAATGCTGCTTCCGACGCGCGCGTCCCGCGGCGAATGGATCTCGACGGCGTTCAACCCGCTCCGTTCCGCGATGACGGCGAGAAAGCGGTCGGTGGGGATATCCACGCCCTGCAGAATGCTGTTGCCTATCACGACGAGGGCCGTCCCCCCGGGGCGGAGGCACCATTTCGCGCCTTCGATGAACCGCCCGCAATCGTTGAAGTATTGGGCGGCGTAGTTCGCCCAGCCGTTGCCGCCGTAGACGCCTTTCTCAGGATTCTTTCGCCGCACTTCGGAGACCGCCTCCAGTATCTCCGGATCGGCGACCGGCGAGGCTACTTCCACAGCGTCCCGCTCCCGAGCATTCTGCCAGTAGGTTCCGAAATTCAAGGATTCCAACCTCTTCAAGTCGCGCGGAGACTCGCAGAATCCAAGCCAATAGAGTTGGGGCCGGGTGTTGCGGTTGTAGTGATAGTTGTTCAAGTAGGGCGGCGAGGTGACGAGCAGGTCAACGCTTTGCGCGGGCACGCTGCGGTAGCCCTCGAAGAACGACTGGGCGAATACGCGCCCGTCGGGGCGTTCGGGCCGCGAGCGGGCGTGACGGCTCCATTCGGCGTCGCCGGCCATATCGGACAACTTGGCTGCGACCGCCTCGAAAACGGGGAAATCATCCACGTCGGGGCGTCCGGCGGTCGCCTTGCGGCCCAGACTGGGCTCATAGGAATAGTTGGAGCATTGCACCATCGTCGAGGCGAACGCCAGTTTGAAAAGGTCGGCGGTTTGGGGGCAGTCCAGCGTGTGGATGAAATCGAGCGCGAGCAGCATCTTCCGCAGCACATTCGGGCTGTAGAACGGCGTTCGCGTGCGGAAGCCGGCGGGCGGCGCGGATTGCGGCTCGCAGCCGCTCGAGTCGGCGGTTTCTCCGAACGCGGCGAACGCGGATATGGCCTCGCGCAGGCGCGGCGAATCCACCCGGTGAGCGGCGAGTTTTGTTCGGCAGGCGAACGCGGCGTAGGGGTTGATCTCAAATCCGACGGCCTCGTGGCCCGCGAGGTCGGCTTCCAAAAGCGTCGTGCCAACTCCTGCGAATGGGTCGAGCACGACGCCATGCGTGGGAGCGTGCCGGTCGAGGGCGTCTTCGACGAATTGCTTGGAGAAGCCTGCGATCCACGGCGCCCAGCGGTGAACCGGAGCGTCGCGGTTGGCCGTGAACGCGGGGTCGCGGAAATTGCAAGCGGCGGCGTCCGCCGCGCCGGGCGCCGCGTCCATTGGCGCGATGGGCGCCTCCAAGACGGATTGCGTTGCCATAACCTCTTGTTACGCGATGCTCGCCCAAGCGTCAAGCGCCGGTTGTCCCGCTCCTCGCGCGAACTTACGGCGGCGCAGTTCGCCGCCCCCCTACCCCACTGCGCCGTCCGCGTAGAGCCGCGCGACGCGCTCCTCATCGTAGCCGAGGACATCGCGCAGAACCTCCGCCGTGTGCTGCCCCAGCGTCGGCGGAGCCGTGAAGCGCTCCTCGCCTCCCGCCGACAACTTGAACGGATTGCCGGTCGCCTCGTAGGTTCCGCCCTCCGGGTGGGGAACGTCGACGATCATCCGGCGCGCCCGCGCCTGCGCGTCTTGCACGGCCTCGTCCAGCGTGTTGACCGGCGCGGCGGGAATGCCCGCTTCCGAGAGGAAGAGCGTCCACTCGTCCCGCGTCCGCGCCGCGATGACGGTTTCGAGCGCGGCGTTGATTCGCTCGCGGTTGGCGATGCGGCCCGCTCGCGTGGCGAGCGCGGCGTCGGCGAGCGACGCGGCGGCCTCCCTCGCCGATCCCGCGATGCCGGAGTCCGGCGCGTTCAGCGCCGCCGTCAGCGTCCGCCAGTGCGCGTCGACCGTCACCGCTACGAACACCCAGCCGTCGCTTGCGCGGTAGGCGTTGTAGGGAACGTGCAGTTGCATTTCGTTGCCCGTGCGCGGAGTGGGAATGCCGGACATCAGATGCATCACGGCGTGATAGTTGATGAGCGCCATCTGAACGTCCAGCATAGATATGTCCACGCGCTGACCTTCGCCTGTGCGCTCCCGCGCCGCGAGCGCGGCGAGAACGCCCAGCGCGCCCGCCATCCCCGCGCAGAGATCGGCGTAGAGCGGCCCCGCCCGCACCGGATCGCCGTCCGGCGCGCCCGTCATCCCCATCACGCCCGCGAACGCCTGCACGGTGGCGTCGAGCGCGGCGCGGCCCCGCCCCGGGCCGGTGAGGCCGTAGCCCGTGATGGAGCACGCAATGACGCGCGGGTTGAGCGCGCGCAGCGAGGGGTAGTCCACGCCGAGGCGCTCGGCGACCCCGGGTCGGTAGTTGTCCATCACGACGTCGGCCCAGCGCGCGAGGTCGGCGAGCGTTCGCTTCCCGCCATCGCTTCGCAAGTCAACGACCATCCCGCGCTTGTTGCGCTGGAGGTTCATCACGTGGGGCGTGAGCGATCCCATCATCAGGCGGGGGTCGCCGCCGTCGAACTTGCGGGCGTTCTCGCCGCCCGGCGGCTCGACCTTGATGACGTCCGCGCCCAAGTCGGCGAGAATGGCCGCCGCGTAGGGGCCGGAGACGATGGTCGTGAGGTCTACGACCTTCAGCCCTTCCAGCGCGTTCATTCCGCTTTGCGCGGCCTTCCGGGCGCCCGCTTCGTCAGCGAAAACGTGACGCGCCGCGCCTTGCGCTCCACCGTGGAGGCGATGGGAACGCCCGCCACCGTGGCCGCGAGCATAAGGTTGCGCCGAACCTCATAGGGGTTTTCGTCCTCGGAGCAGAGGAGCGTTCCCGCCTCCTTCGGGGAGACGCGGTAGACGTACTCCAAGTACTCCCGAAGCATCGCCGCTTTTTCCGTTGCCTTTGCTCTGGCCTCCGCCAGCGCCGCGTCCGTGAGCGTCGTCATAGCCGTTCGTTTCTCTCCGTGTTCAACTGGTTCAGCCGGCCGTGCTCAGCCGTTCAAGCCAGCGCGTCCGCGCCCGCCTGCGCGACCTCTTCGTCTTTGTCCGGCGGGCCGCCGCCCGCCCCCACCGCGCCGGCGAGTTCGCCGTTCTTATAGATCGGAACCGCCCCCTGCGCCCACGTGACGCGACCGCCGTAGAGATCGCGCACCGTGTCCAGCAGCCCTTGCGGGAAGCGCGACGCCGCGGCGCCGCTCGGCGTTCCCTTCGTCACCGCCGTCGCAACCGCCTTCCCGCGCGTCACGTCCGGCGTGAACGGATTCGTGCCGTCCATCCGCGCCGACGCGACGAGGCTGGTTTGCAAGTCCACCACGGCCACCGCGACGGTCAGCCCCAGTTCCTCCGCTTTCGCCAGCGCCGCCGCGACGACTCGCTGCGCCTCCACGAGCGTGATGCCGCTCATTCGCTCTCCTGTCCGTCGGCGTAACGCCGCTCCAATTCGTTGATCTCGCCCAGCCCAAGCGCGTGCGCGATGGCCATCCGAACGTCGCCGCCCGCGCCGTAGCGCTCCAGCGCCGCGACCCGCCCGCTCTCGCGCAACTCCACCATCATCTCCTTGATGATCGGATAGAGGGAGAAGACCGGCCCCCGGTGAATTTGCAGTTTGAAGCCGAGCGCCTCCGCCTCCTCCGGCGGGAGTTCCCCATTGTACATTCGGGGCAGGTCGCCCATGCGCCGCGCGAACTCCTGCAGGTCGTCCCGCGAGCGGATCCCGTCCACGAACACCAGATCGGCCCCCGCGTCCGCGAACGCCCGGCAGCGGCGCTCCGTATCGTCCCAGCCGCTCACGGCGAGCGCGTCCGTCCGCCCGATGACCACGAAGTCCGGATCCCTGCGCGCCTCGACCGCGGCCCGTATCTTCTGCGCGGCCTCCTCGACGCCGATCACCTGCTTGCCTTCGAAGAAGCCGCACTTCTTAGGCGCGACCTGATCCTCGATATGCGCGCCCGCCGCCCCCGCCCGCTCGTACTCGCGGATCGTCCGGCGGACATTGATCGCGTTGCCGTAGCCGGTGTCCGCGTCCGCGATGATCGGAACGCTCACCGCCGACGCGATCACGGCGGCGTTCTGCGTCATCTCCGTCTGCGTCAGCAGTCCGACGTCCGGCAGTCCCCTCGACATAGAGGTGGCGAAGCCGGACATATACGCCGCGTCGAACCCGGCCTCCTCGGCGATGCGCGCCGTGAAGCCGTCGTAGACGAACGGCGCGAGCAGCATCCTCTCGCCCGCCAGCAATTCGCGCAGCCTCGCCGTCGTCCGCATCGCTACGCTCCCCCCTCGGCCAGTTCGCGCAGGCCCGCCTCCAGCGACGGCAGCCAGTCGTCCAGCGGCGTCGTGAGCGGCAGCGTGATCGCGATCACCTCGCCCCGCATCATCCCGCCCGGCGCCCGCGTCCAGCCGCCCGGATCCTCTTTGCCGAGTTCGATGTTCAGCGCCTCGCGGTCTATGCCGAGGCCGTCCGTAACTTCGTACACCCGCCCAATCTCTTCCATTGTGATGATGTCGTCCATCGTTCCCTTGCTTACGCAAAAATTGAAGTCGCCGCTGCGCCCCACGCGGAGCGCGTCCGCCGCGCTTTCGGAACTTGCCGCCCTGCCCGCGTAGCGAGGAATCCGGCAGGCGCTGAAGCACTGATACGGAAAAGGCGCCGCCGCCTCTTACGCGGAGCCCGAGGCTTTGGACGGCTCCTCTTCGCTCAGCGCCGCCGCAGCCTGCGCCCGCGCCCGCGCCAGTTGCGATTCCAGCCGGCCAATGTGCCGGCGCCACTCCTCGGCTGAGTAAGGCGGATCAGGCTCTATTTTGTGCCGCCTCTCGTATTCCCGGTACGCTCTCCCATGCGGGGCGCGCTGGCCGGCGCTCAACGCCGCGTCCGCCGCGCTAAGCAATTCCACAAATTCCTTTGCCCTCCGGATCCCCTCTCCGATGTCGGCGGCGTCTCTGATGTCCTCGTGGAAGTTCGTGTGATAGGGATACACCGCGTCGTACAGGATGTTGATGTTGGGGGAATTCGCCTGCTCCGCGATGTAGCGGGCGATGTCTCTCTTGTCGGCGTAGGCGCTGTGCGGCCAATTCCTCTTCTTCGCAATAGCGGTGATGGCGTGAGAGACGGCGCCCCAGATTTTCTCCGACGCCTGAAGGCGGTCGTCGTCTTCCAACATAAGAGCCGCGTGGTCGAGCAACTTGTCGCGGTGAGCCTCGTGGAAGGCTATGGGGTCTCTGGTTTCCATCGTCATCGTCCGCGCCTCTCGTCGGCGAGTCTACGCCATTCTACCCCGCGCGGGCGCTCCGCAAGAGGAGACCTTTGCGTAACCCGCATCCCGACCGTGCAGGCAGAGCCTATAGGGACGGAGAGCCGCGCGCCGCCCTTATGCTCAATCCCGCCCCGCCCCGCTGTCAACGGCCTATTGTCCGCCAACGGACGGCGCGCCGTCCGAGCCCCAGATGCGAACCACGCCGTACTGCCCGTCGAACCCCGGCTCGACCGACAGCGCGCCCGTCCGCGCTCGCAGAACCCCCTCCGCAATTCGCCCGTCCGACGCGGCCTTGATCTCCGCCGCGTCCGCCTCCGTAAGGACGCGCAACTCCGGCCCGGCGCGCTCGATCAGCCGGAAGTACGCCTCGCGGACCCCCTTGCTCCCGACTTTGCGCCCCCGCGCTTCGGCGATGATCTCCTCCAGCGGAACGAGCCGGCGGAACGGCGGACGCGCCCCCTCCGCCCTGCCCTGCCCGCGCCGCTCCCCGCTCGCGTCTCGTTCTCCGTTCCCATACGGCGCGGCGCGGCTTGCAACCGAGTTCACGCGCCCAAGCACGCCCCGCGTCATCGGGCGTCCGCACGCCGGACACCGCCCGTCGCCCGCTTCTTCCGGCGCGGCGCTTACACCGCACTTGCGATGGCCGTCGTAGTAGTACTTCCCTTCCTGCGGATGGAACTCGCCCGTCCACTCAACCCCTCCCGTCCGCAGTCCCTCGATGATCGCCCCGTAGCCGGACGCGCCCGCGAAAACGGTGAACTCCCGCCCCAGGCGCGGCGCGGAGTGCGCGTCCGAGAACGACACGAGCGTCCGTCCGTCCAACTCCGGCGCTCGCCAATTCATTGCGGGGTCGCTCGACAGGCCGGTCTCGACGGCGTGGATATGCGGCGTCATATCGCCGAAGCACTCATCGAGCGCGTCGAAACCGCCTTTGGAGCCGTAGACGCCGTACCAGGGCGTCCAAACGTGCGCCGGAATCACCTCGCAGAGCGGGCTGACCGTCAACGCCGCCTCCACGACGTCGCGCCCCGACAGCCGCAGCGTCGGGCGTCCGTCGGACTCCAGCGCGCCGAACGGAGCGAACGCCTTGCAAAGGCCGTCCACCGCCGCGAAGTCGGGCGCGAGCACGAGCAGATGCGCTCGCCGCGTCCGCCCGCCCTGCGGATAGACGCAACTCGCCTCCGTCCCCAGAACGAACCGCGTCCCGCTTCCGGCGCCCGCCGCAGGAAAGGGAGTCCCGTCCCGCCTCTCCGCAGGAGAGAGAACCCCGTCTCGCCCTTCCTCGGCGGGCAGCCGTCCGGGTGCGCTCGAGACCTCCCCTTCGCGCAGCGCGAACAGGCCATCCTCGGCGGGGCGCAACTTGCGCCGCAGTTCCGCCAGCCACGCGGGATGCGTGAAGTCGCCGCACGCGAGCGCGTCCAGCCCTTTCACGCCCGCCCACCACGCGAGCGTCTCCAGCGAAATAGCGCGGCTCACGCCCATCGCGTAAGGAGAATGCAAATGCAGGTCCGCCGTGAAACTCACGCCCCGCAGTCTAGCCCACCCGTCCCCCTGATTCGTCATTCCCGCGCAGGCGGGAATCTCGCCCCCGGACGGCCCCGCTGTCGAGGGCAGTGGCAGGTAGGATCCCGCTTTCGCGGGAATGACGTGGCCCCGGGGGTAATGGGGAGCGCATCCGCGCTTGCGCGGATGCGCTTATAGTAGGCGGCCTGCTGCGCTCGCGTAAGCGGAACCAACATGGCGGCGCGAAGCGCGCTCGCCCCCCTCTGCCCCGTCATTCCCGCGCAGACGGGAACCTCGCCCCTTGATTCGTCATCTCCGCCCGCGCAGGCGGGAACCTCGCCTACGCTAGCCCCGAATGCGCCCCAGCAACTCGCCCAGCGTCAGCCAGTAGTAGACGATGAACGTCCCCGCGAGCAGCAGCATCGCCGCGCTGATCGGGCCCGCATACGGCAGCGCCCGGCGCAGCCCCGACGCGACCGCCCCCTTGAACAGCGCCATCCCAAGCGTCAGCGCAAGGATCACCGACCCCATCCCAAGCCCGTACAGCGTGAACTGCAGCGCCGACTCCCAAAACGTCTCCGCCGTGAACGTCCCGCCGATCACCGCAAGGAAGATCGGCAGCGTGCAACTCAACGACGCTATCCCGTAGGCCACGCCGAACGTAAAATAACTCCGTATGCCCGTGTCCCCGGAGTTCCCGAACCGCGCCGACATCCGCGCCGCGAGCGCGCTGTACAACTTCCCGCCCGCCAGCAGGTACGCGCCCGCCCCCGTGAGCAATACGCCGATCAGCAGCCCGATCCACGGGAAGGCGTCGGCGATGCCCCGCGCGCCAAGCCCAATCGGAACGCCCACCGCCGCGAACAGCACGACGAACCCCATCGTGACCGTCAGCCCCACCACGAGCGCGCGCAGCAGCCGCGCCGCCATATCCATCCCCGCGCTCCGGCTCCGGCCCCAGTACACCCCGACATACCGCTCGTGCTCGTCCGACCCGCGCGGCTTCGCCTCCCGCTCGCTCATATACAGCCCCAAGTACGCCGGAAGCATTGCGAACCCGCACGGGTTGACCGCCGACGCCATCCCCGCGCCGAACGCGTACCCGAACGAGAAGTAGTCGCCGACGCTCCCCAGGAAGTTGCCCACGCGCGCCGCGGCGCCCTCGACCCCCCCCGTGACTCCGCCGATCTCCCCGCTCCCGGTGACCACCGCCCCCACGACGGCGACCGCCATCGCCCCCGCGAACGCCGCGACCAGAACGGCCGCCTGCCGTATGCGACTCCCCTCCGCCGTCTCTTGCATCACGCCGTCTCCTCTACGCTGCGCTGCTTGGTGACCAAGAGTATCTTGCATGTTGCCGTGTAGGGGCGTTTTCGGAAAGAGAATGGCAACACATCCGAATCGTCCACCGTCGCCGTGTCAAGGAAGGCGTCTATCTGCGGGTAGACGATGTCTGTTTCACGCTTCAACCGCCAACTTTGGGAGACGTCCTCCCTGTCTATGAGCACGACATAGAGACGGGCATTGTCGCCGAACCGCTGCTGTCCTTGGTTCTCGTACAACCACCTTGCAAGTTCCGTGGGGTTCGCAATCGCCTCTTCTGCTCTCGGCATCCAGGTCTTGGGCAATCCCGTGACCTTTAGGTCGAAGAGAGCGTCTCTGAAGAACAAGTCAACGCCTGCGATGTCCTTGATGGTAGGCACGACGTTCGAGTGCTGGCTGATGTGATCCTCGATCAGCTCGGTTGTCCAGTGGTTGTACCACGACGCGACGACGTAACCGGTGATTTCGTCGTGCAGTTTGCCGGCCACGCCCCGCACCAAGTCGTCGTACCGGGCGAACTTCCGAACGTATTCCCGCTGGATCTTGCTGTCCAACTGCCCCTGTTCGACGCCCCAGTCCACCCCCTTCACCTTCTGCAACTCGGCGAGCAGATCCTCGTCGGAGATGACGGTCTCCCGGCGGCGCCGGACTTTTTCGGCGTATTTGGCTTTGATGAATTTGTCGACGGCCGCTGTGTCTATGCCGGGCAGCTTCGGGTTGAGCAGCCGCATGATCACGTCGGCGGCCGTTCCTTTTCCGCCTCGTTCCAATTTCTTGGCCAGTTCGTCGAGGTCAGGCTTCGGGATCGAACGCAGTTTCTGGTTTGTGAGGCTGACCGTTCCCATCACGCTGCGCCTCCTGTGGAGTGACGCTTCTGAAACAGCAGGACGTACTCGTGCTTGAAGATGTAGAAGCCGTTGGCGAGCGCGCGGTAGCGCCAGAGATGCTCCTGGTTGCGCTTGGCGCGGTTGTTGACCATGTTTTTGACGATGATGCTCTTGAGGCGCAACTCGCCGGTTCCGAGCAGCGCGTTGGTCACGAGGTTCTGCAGCGGCAGCCATTCGGCGTTGGCGTAGATGTCTCCGATGACCACCGCCAAGTGGCGCCCTGCGTCTAGAAAGCGCCCGACATTCGCGTACACCTCCAAGAAACGCCTGATGAAATGCCCCGCGTCGGGGCAGTTGCTCAAATCCAGCGGATGGTCGCTGAAATGAATGATGTTGTGATACGGCGGATGCATAATGAGCATCTGCGCGCCGCGCTTCCCCAGCGCGTCCAAACGCTCGGCGATCGCCTCCCGCGTCTCCGGCGCGCTGCTGTCGCCGACGATGATGCCGCCATCGTCCGGCGGCGGGGCGGAGCCGGGCGGGCGGATCGGAAGGGCGCCGTCGAGGGCGAGCCGGTCTTGCCGGATGCGCTCGCGGGCGACCTGCGCGACCCGGGGCGAGAGTTCGACGCCGACGCATTCCCGCCCGAGGCGCGCCGCCTCTATCGCGGTCGTGCCGCTGCCGATGAACGGGTCGAGCACGGCGTCGCCCGCCTTGGTGAACCGGCGGAGCATCTGATGGGGAATCTGCGGGATGAAGTTGCCGTGGTAGTCGGCCTGATGCGCCCCGCTGGAGTCGCGCGCGTCCAACACCCACAGGCTGTCCGTGAGGATGTCGTCGTACTGCTGCCAGTTGGCCAGATCGAGGTCGTTGACCTGGGCGGGGCGGCGGGCGGTCGTGGTCACGCGAACTCCCTGAATTGGTGGTGAGGGAATCATAGCGCAGCATGGCCGCCATGGGATACATGGCGATTCCGTGCGCCCCGCGGCGGGGCGCTACGCGCCTCGTCCGGGGGCATCCTTCTCGCCTACGCGGGAAGGACGGGGGCAAGGGGCGAGGTCCCGGCTGCGCGGGAACGACTGGGCGCGCGAGGGCGCCGTCCGGTTCGGCAAGCGCCCCCACCCCGCGCCGAACCTCGTTGACGCTCGCGGAAGCGCGCTGATACGATTAACGAAAGCGCGCAGCGCCATAGCGGCGCGCCGCCCGAGGACTATGCGACGATGCGAATGATCGGAGCCAGCGCCGTTTGCGACGCCTTGCTGAAAGAAGGCGTCGATGTCATATTCGGCCATCCGGGCGGAGCGATTCTCCCGTTCTACGACGCCCTTTGGCATTATCCCGGCATTCGCCACGTGCTGATGCGCCACGAACAGGCCGCCGCCCACGCCGCCGAAGCGTACTCCCGACTCACCGGCGGCGTCGGCGTCTGCGTCGCAACCTCCGGCCCCGGCGCGACGAACCTGATGACCGGCCTCGCCGCCGCCAAAATGGACTCCACCCCCCTGCTCGCCATCACCGGCCAGGTCGCCCGCCCCTTCATCGGCACCGAAGCGTTCCAAGAGTGCGACACCTGCGCGATGGCCGCCCCCGCCGTCAAAAAGTCCTACCTCGTGATGGACCCCGACGACATCGGCCCCATCCTGCAGGAAGCCTTCCGCGTCGCCAGGCAAGGCCGCCCCGGCCCCGTGCTCATAGACATCCCCAAAGACGTGCAGGCCGAGGCGCTCGACTTCGAGTACTCATCCGAATACGTCCCGGACGGCAGCGTCGGCGGAACGCGCCCCGCTCCGGACCCCGAAAGCGTCCGCGAAGCCGCCCGGCTCATCAACGAGGCGGAGCGCCCCCTGCTCATCGCAGGGCACGGCGTCCACGTCTCCGGCGCGTGGGACGCGCTGCGCTGCGTCGCGGAGAAGATCAACGCTCCGACGCTGAACACCTTGCACGGAACCTCCGCCTTCCCCCGCCACCACCGGCTCGGCTACGGAATGATCGGTATGCACGGTATGTATTGGAGCAACGCCGCCACCACCGAGTCCGACCTCATCGTCGGCGTGGGGATGCGCTTCGACGACCGCGTCATCGGCAGGCCGGGCACCTTCGGCCCCAACGCCCGCATCATCCACATAGACATCGAGCCGTCGCAGATCAACAAGAACGTCAAGGCCGACGTGGCGCTCGTGGGCGACGTGAAAACGGCGCTGGAGGCGCTCCTCCCCCTCCTGCGGCGCAACGCCCGAACGCCCTGGCTGGAGCGCATGCGCGACCTGGAACTGGAGCACCCCAGCCTGGACGTGCCGGACAGCGACGTGATGACCCCGCAATACGTTCTCCGCGAACTCAACAAACTCGTGGAGCACGACGCCGACCCGGTGGTCGTCACCGGCGTCGGCCAGCATCAGATGTGGGCGGCGCAGTTCCTCTTCCTGCCGAACGCCAACTCGTTCGTGTCGTCCGGCGGGCTCGGCGTGATGGGGTTCGAAGTCCCGGCGCTCATCGGCGCGCAAGTCGCCCGCCCCGACTCCACCGTCTGGGGAATCTGCGGCGACGGCGGCTTTCAGATGACGCTGCAGGAACTGGCGACGATCTCGCAGGAGCATTTGCCCGTCAAGATCTGCATTATGAACAACGGCTACCTCGGCATGGTGCGCCAGTGGCAAGAGTTGTTCTACGACCACCACTACAAATCCGTCTCGATGAGCGGGCCCGACTACGTCCAACTCGCCGCCGCCTACGGCATTCCCGGGAAGCGCGTGGACGAGAAAGACGACGTGGGCTTCGCGCTCGCCACCGCCGCTCATCACCGCGGCCCGTACCTCCTCGACTTCCGCGTCTCGCCGGAGGAGAACGTCTACCCGATGGTGCCGCCCGGCGCCTCGCTCGCCCAAACCGTCGAAGACCCGCGCGTCGTCCACTACCGCGAGCCCGTTCACGTCATAGAAGGCATCGTCTCCTACCCCTAGGGCTCCGCCTCGCCCCCTCCCCCGTCATTCCTCTCCTGCATCGCCCCCCATGTAATCGTCATTCCCGCGTAGGCGGGAATCTCGCCCCCTGTCCCTGTCCCCCTCAAAAATTCCGTCATTCCCGCGTAGGCGGGAATCCAGTCGGCGCGCAAGCGCCGGACGATGCGCTACGCGCATCGTCTCCAAATCACCCCATGCGCCTCGCCCTCCCCGCGAAAGCGGGAACCTACTGGGTGCATCGTCATTCCCGCGTAGGCGGGAATCTCGCCCCCCTCGCCCCGCCCTCGCCCCCTGCCCCGTCATTCCCGCCTACGCAGGAGGAAACAGCGTGACTTCCCCTTCGGCCAGCGTCTTGCGCTCGCCGGAGGCGAGACGGAGGATGAGGCGCCCCTCAGCGTCGACGCTTTCGGCTAGGCCGCGCAGCGCGCCGTCGCGGAGGCGGACGCTCACCTCGCGCCCCAGCGTCGAAAGGCGCGCCGACCAGTCGGCGACGAGCGTTCGCGGAGCGTCTATGCATTGGGCGTAGCGCTCGCGGAGCGCGGCGATATAGGCGCGTTCGACGGCCTCCGCCGCGAACTCCCGCCCTGTCTCCGCCGCCAGGCTCGTGGCGCTCTCCGCGATTCGCGGATGCTCCGCCGGACGCAAATTTACGTTCAGGCCGACGCCCAGCACGGACGCAACGCTCCCGTTCGTGTCCGCCCGCGTCTCCACCAGAACGCCGCACAACTTTCGCCCGCCGGCGAGCGCGTCGTTCGGCCACTTGAACGCGCAGGCGACGCCCGCCGCGCGCTCCGCCGCGTCCGCAGCCGCGAGCGCTCCGGCGACGCTCAGCAGACGCGCGGCGTCCAGCGTTGGGCGCAACAGCGCGGACGCCAGCAAGCAATCGCCGTCGCCGGACTCCCAACGCCTCGAGAAGCGTCCCCGGCCCGCCGTCTGCTCCCCTGCCGCGACTACGACGCCGTGCGCGGCTCCCGCGTCCGCGAGGCGCCATGCCGCGTCCATCGTGGACGCGACGCGCCGGAAGCGCAAGACTTGCGCCCCAATCGCCTTCGCCTGCTCTTCGCCCTCGCTCATCGGCGGCAATGCTCCGCGTGGTAGACTATCAGAGAGGGTTGGGGCTCCCGTCTACGCAGGGGTCGGGGCGCTCGGTCTGCCCTGTGGTTTTCCGCTTTCGCGGTCGGGGCGGTCAGTTTTATTCGAGCGGGAGTAGCTCAGTGGTAGAGCTCTTGCCTTCCAAGCAAGATGTCGCGGGTTCGAATCCCGTCTCCCGCTCCATTATTTGGGGTTTGGGCAGCCTGCTTCGCGCCGACGCCACCGCAGGCGCCGCCGTTGGCCCTCCCCACCGAGATTCGGGTTCACGCGCCGAGGACGGTAGGCGGTAAGAGGGCGCGCCCCCTTGCCCCTGTCGTTCCCGCGTAGGCGGGAATCTCGCCCCTTATCCGTCGTTCCCGCATAGGCGGGAACCTCGCTCCCTTGCCGTCATTCCCGCGTAGGCGGGAACCTCGCCCCCTACCCGTCGTTCCCGCGGAGGCGGCAAACCTCGCCCCCCATCGTCATTCCCGCGCAGGCGGGAACCTCGCCCCCCATTCGTTATTCCCGCCTACGCGGGAATGACGCTTCCGAACGGGGCCTTATCCGCAGGCGAAACTGCGGTCGTTTAGACGCCTCGCGCCTCTAGAATTGCGCCGCTATGGTTACGTCTGCGCGAGAGAGCGATCAGCGGCGCGAGACTGGGCGGCGGCGCGAGGCCGATCAGCAGGTCGAGGCGTTCCTGAGCCATCTGCGGGCGGAGCGCGGACTTTCCGCGAACACCGTGGCCGCGTACCGGAGCGATCTGCTGCAGTTGCAGCGCGCGCTCGAGGAGAGCGGCTGCGGGCGCCCGGCGGCGCAAAGGCGCGGCGGAGACGCCCCCACCCCCCAGGCGCGAGGCGGCGTCCGCTGGGAAGACACGCTGCAGCGCGACGTCGAGGACGCGCGGCTTTCGCTGGGGGAGAGAGGATATTCCGGGGCGAGCCTGGCGCGGAAACTGGCCGCCGCCCGCTCGTTCTTTCGCTTTCTCCACGAGGAAGGCGTGATAGACGAGAATCCGGCGGAGCGTTTGCAGGCGCGCAAGCCGTCGCGGCTGCTGCCCAACGTGCTCGCCGAGCGCGAGGTCGCCGCGTTGCTGCGAGCGGCGTCGGAGCGTCCGGGGCCGGAGGGCGTCCGCGACCGCGTGATGCTGGAGTTGACCTACGCCGCCGGTCTGCGCGTGTCGGAGGTCGTCGGCCCGCAAGGGCTGGACCTGTCGGCGCTCAGCCTGGACGACGGCTGGGTTCGCGTGCGCGGCAAGGGCGCGAAAGAGCGGCTCGCTCCCGTCTACCCCGGGATCGTCCGCCAACTCGCGCGATACGTTGCGGGGCCGCGGGCGGAATTGCTCGCGCGCTCCAAGCGGCGCGGCCCGGTCGCGACGGCGCTGTTCCTCAACGCGAACGGCCGCCCGATGACGCGGCAAGGCTACTGGCTGACGCTCAAGCAGGCCGGGGCGCGGGCGGGCATCGAGCGCAAACTCACGCCGCACACGCTCCGGCATAGTTTCGCCACGCACCTGCTGCACGGGGGCGCGTCGCTGCGGCACGTTCAGGAACTGCTCGGGCATGCTAACATCGCAACGACGCAGATCTACACGCACCTTACGGGGCGGCAAGTGCGCGAGGCGTTCGAGCACGCTCATCCCCGCGCATAGCCGCGCATAGCGAACGATGAAAATAGCCGTCGGCAGCGACGAGGCAACGCATCTCACCGATTACGTTACGGCGGAACTCCGCAGGCGCGGCCACGCCTTGCGCCTCTTCGGCGCGCTCGCCGAGGGCGGAGACGACCGCTGGCCGAGCGTGGGCCGCGAGGTCGGCGAGGCGGTCGCGGACGGCGGCTGCGACCAGGGCGTCGTCTTCTGCCACACGGGCACGGGCGTGAGCATCGCGGCGAACAAAGTCCCCGGCGTCCGCGCCGCGCTTTGCGCCGACGCTCAGACCGCGGCGGGCGCCCGACGCTGGAACGACGCCAACGCGCTCGCGCTCAGCCTGCGCTCCACATCGCCCGCGGAGGCGGACGAAATACTGGACGCTTGGTTCGACGCTCCCCCCGGCGACGCGAATGACGCTAGAATGATTGCAATGACGCGGGAGATGGACGCCCGCCGCGCGGCGCCGCCGCTTGAGGCGCAGGAGGAGTGACGCGATGCCCGTCATCACCGTGACCGGACTGATAGGCAGCGGCGTGATCGAGGTCGGCCCCCGGCTCTCCGACAAACTCGGCATAGACCACGTCGACCGGACGGTGCTCGCGGAGGCGGCGCGGAAGATCGGCGTCACGGAGCAGGACGTCGCGGAGCGCACGGAGCGCCCGCCCGGGCTCGGCGACCGCGTGGCCGGATTCGTGAAGAACGTGTTGGAGCGCTCCGCGCTCGCGGGAGGCGGGGCCGACCCCTACTTCGGGGGCGGGGTGGACGCGCTGCTCGTGCGCGAGTACCGCGACTTCCCCGAGGAGAGCCACGGCTCCGGCGCGCTGGACGACGAGAATCTGCTCAAGGTCACCTCCGCCGTCATCCACGAAATCGCGGCGTCGGGGAACGTCGTCATCGCGGGGCGCGGCTCCAACGTGCTGCTGCGCGACGTGCCGAACACGCTGCACGTCGCGCTCATCGCGTCGTTCGACGCGCGCGTCAAACGCATCGCGGAGCGCGAGCGGCTGTTGACGGAAGAGGCCGAGAAGTACGTGCAGGAGAACGACCGCGCGCGCCTCGCCTACTTCAAGCGCTTCTTCGACATAGACCCGCAGGACGTGGCGCACTACCATCAGTCGCTCAACACCGACCTCCTGACTATAGATCAGGCGACCGACATCATCATCGCCTCGTCCCGCGCGCTGGACTAGGCGGAACAGGGAGCGTTTAGCGTTATGGCGAACAAGAAGGCAGGCAGCAGAGCGGCGGCGGGGCAAGCGAAGGCGCGGGAGCGCGCGCGGCGCAGAGCCCGCGTGGGCGGCCCGGCTATCGCGCAGGCGGCCTATGCGCCCCCCGCCGAGGACGACCAGGCGGATCAGCCGGAGGCCGCGGGCGATTCGGAAACGGCGCTCGCCGCGGCGGATGCGCCCTCCCCCGCCAGGCGTCCGGCTCCGCAGGCGGCTTCTCCCGCCAGGCGTCCGGCTCCGCAAGCGGCTTCTCCCGCGCGGGACGCCGCGCCCATCCGCCGCGAGCGCGCCTCCGGCGTGATGGCTCCCGCCGGCAGCCTCAAGCGCGAACTCGCGCTGATCCTTTCGCTAACGGCGCTCATCGCCGCCGCCCTCGCCGCGCTCGAGGTCACCAACACGCTGGGCGCGTGAGAGGCTTTTCGCAAGGAGACGGCGTTATGGCGACGGTCTACTCGTCCGCGCAAACAGCAGGAGCGCCCCGATGGCCACAGCCCCGCAACGCCCCATAGAGCGCCGCTCCGTCCATTCCGAGCGGCTGATGCGCCACGCTTGGGAGCGCCTCGAGCGTGGCGACCGCCTGCAGGCGTCGGAGAAATGCTGGGGCGCGGTCGCGCACGCGCTCAAGGCCGTCTCGCAACGCTACGGCTGGCGGCATCGGACGCACGCGCACAACAACGCAGTCGCCGCGCATCTGTCGGATCTGGCGAGCGACGACATGATCTACATTCTCTATTCGGCGATGGAGGCACTCCACATCAATTACTACGACGACCTGAAACCCGAAACCGAATTGCGCCGTTTCTTAGCGGCGGCGGAGGACTTGCTCCGCCACGTCGCCGACGCCGCCAACGCGATTGGGCCGAACCCGCCCGCGCCTTCCTACAACCGCCGCGCGCGAGGCGCGTAGCGCAATCGTCGTTCCCGCGTAGGCGGGAACCTGCTGGGGCATGGGAAGTTCCGCAACCCTAGATATGACGCTCGCCCTGCTATACTCATCCGTGCAAGGAGCAGGAGCGCCCCGATGGTGACCGCCCCACAACGCCCCACAGAGCGCCGCTCCCTCCGTTCGGAGCAAGGCTCTTTCCGACGGCGCGCTGCGGCGGCCTTGACGCATCCTCTGACGCTGGCCGCGCTCGGTGCGCTGCTGATCAACGACGTCGCGTTGAAGCGCGCGTGGCCCGACGCCTGGGCGATGGGCAAACTGAGCGACCTGGCGTGGATGATTTTCGCGCCGCCGCTCCTGGCCTACGCGCTGTCGTTCTTCCTCGGGAGAAGCGCGTTTGGCGAGCGCGCCGGATTCGGAATCGCCTACTTGGGCTTGCCGCTGCTCTACGCCGCTTTCAATACGTTCGAGGCGGCGCACAACGCGGTGTTGCGCGGACTCGCGCTCGTCGGCGGATCGTACCCCGGCTCTCCGCTGGACGCGACGGACTCGGCGGTCATCCCGTTTGCGATGGCGGCCGCGCTTTGGGCGTGGCGGCGGCCTCCGGCGAATCCGCACGCCGTCAGGGCGCGGCTTGCGCTCTTGACGATGGCGGTCGCGGCGCTCGCAACCGTGGCGACATCCCAGTCTCCACCGATTGAAGGCGTAACAAATGTGCGAGCGGATGGCGAAGGGAAGGTGAGCGCCTTTGTGCGCGGAGGCTGGGGCCGGTCAGGCTATTATGAGAGCAGGGACGGAGGGCTTACCTGGACGCTAGGGGGCTGGGGCAGTTCCATTCCAGATGAACCGCCGGTCAGAGCGCAGACGCCGTCGGGGGCTTATTACGCGATTGCGGGGTCGGACGTCGTCCGCACGGGCGACGGCGGGCGCGAGATCGTCTACTCCGCCGCCTATCTTGAGCAACACCCAAACTTGTGGGCGCAAGCCCGTCACACTCGAGAGCACGGCTCCCGAATCCTCACGAGCGCGCCGCGCGCCATCGCCTATGACAACGCGAGCGGCAACGTTGTGCTAGCGATGGGGACGCAGGGCGTCGTGGTGGGCGCTCTGGATGGAACTTGGCGCAAGATCGCCATAGGACGTTTTGGGCCAACCGACTTCTCGTTCACCAATAAACTGCGATCGCTTCTCGACCGGCCATTCCTGTGGCTTGCCTTTTCGCTTGCGGTGTCATTCATCTGCCTTGGCATGGCTCCAGCATTGCTGGAGCGTCATCGAGGAACGGATGAGTATGGGATCTCCCTTTGTCTCATGGCCGTTCCATCCGTTATCTGCTCGTTTATCATACTGACTGCCGGACTCTACCCCACTGATGAAATTACTGGTTATGACGGTCCGGAAATTGGCCCGAACTTTTGGAAAGCATCTATCGGGTTCGTCGCATTGATCATCGCCGTCTCAGGAATTGGGGCTAACCACCCCAACTGGCGGCAGGCGTTGGCCGGGATTGCCGCGATGGCCGGCATGCTCTTGCTTGTGCTGCTGGCGTTTATGCTATGGCTGCAGGTGAATTTGCAGTTGCGTTTCGCCGACCTGTTCGCCTTGCTTTTCGTAGGCTTGGCCGCCCTCGCGCTCCATTCCTACCTGGCGCGCTCGGCGCGAGGCTTGGCGCAGCCGGAGAGCGCCCCGCCTGAATGACGGGCGGCTCCCTACTCTCCTACTCCATCGTTCCCCGCCCCCTGCCCGTCATTCCCGCGTAGGCGGGAATCTCGTCCCCTACCCTAGCAATCGAAGCGCTCCCGCCGCCGCTGCCCGCATACACCGAATTGCGCTGATGCTCATTGGGAAACCTCCGTCCATTTGCATCGCTCTAGGACATAATGGTTGGTCGAAGGAACGCCTCCGGCCGCCAACCCTAGGCCATCACGTGACACTTTCGCCAGCAAGCGTATGTCTGAGCCGTCAGGCTTCATTGTCAACAACGAGTCTCCATATTGAACCGCTATCAATGATTCATCGGGAGACCATTCGGCAAGGAAGCCGCAATCAGCCATTATACGCAAACGCGACCCATCAACATTGACCGTAACGAAAGGATAGCGATGGCGGCGGATCTGAGAGCCATCTTTGGACCAAGAGAGTTTTCCTAGTTGGTCTCCTAGCCGTATCTCATCAGCGAACGAGGCTACTTCTTGCAAATTGCCTCCATTGGAATCTATCGTGTAAATTGTTGAAACATCACCAGCGCTGCGAATCCGGAAGCCAGAGTCATTGTTCATAAAAGCAATACGGTTGCCGTCGGGAGACCATGCAGGGAAACTCACGATATTCGGCGTAGGAGGCAGGCGAATAAAGTTTGGTTCGTCAACGCTAGCAATATAGATGGCTCTGGGAGGAGCGCCTAATTCGTCATCCTCTCCTACCAAAAAGGCCAGTTTACTGCCATCAGGAGACCATGAAACTGGAGCAGTAAATGGTAGACCCGCAACAGGAAAGTGTTCCTGGAGCATGTCTCTGTTCGCGATTCTCTTTTTCCCGTTGCCGTTCTTTTTCATGAGATATATGCCGCTGCTGCTCGAAAAGGCAATTGCCTCGCCATCGGGCGACCAAACAGCGTAGTGGGAGTCTTGCCCTCTCGTAAGACGGCGGCGGCCTGACCCATCAAGCATCGCAGTGTGTATTTCGTAATGAGGATCACTCAGCCCGAACAGACCACGATCGGATTTGTCAAGCGACGTAAATACGATAACTCCCTCAGGAGAAACTCCGGTCGTGTATTCTCCGCTATTATGCGGGAAAGAGAATACGTTGGAGCCATCGGAATCAACGACATGCATTCGGCGTAACAGTGAGCCGAAATCCGAATGGATGAGGATTTTGCTCTGGTCCAAGGACCAGATAGGAGGGGTGTCTGTCGTAGGGAAAGACCAGATGAAGCGCTGGCAGTCACTCGCCATCAAAAGCGGCGTCAAGGCGAGCAACGCCAGCAACCACAGCACGGAGAATTGCGAAGGACGGCCAATCACGGGCCAACCTCAGTTTGGCGCAACACGCTAACCGCCATTATGTCAAACGGGTGTGGCGAGCAATCGGGCTCCATCCCGTCGGAAGGCGGCGGCGCAGGGGCGGAGGCGGGCGCAGGCGTCCGCGTAGGAGAGGCGCAAGCGAGCGCCCCAACCAGCGCAACGCGACCCGCCAGCGCGTGCATTCGTATGACAAGGGCCATCAGATCCTCTCCCTAACGACAGACCCGCTTTCGCATAGCGCAACCATAGGCGGCGCGGCGGCGCAAGTCAATCGCGTAGGCGGGAACCTCGCACCCCTGCCACGCCCTGCCCGCCATCCGCGCGACTCTAGACTGCCCCCCCTACCCTCCCCTGTTGAGCGCGGCGCGCGATTCGTGTAGGGTTGCGGCGTAGCCGTCCGGCGGACGCAGGCGCCGCGGCGGCGAGTTAGTCCCCACAAGCGAGTTAGCCCCCGTAAAGGAGATTGCGTATGGCGAGCAAGAGGCAGTTGGGCCTCGCGATGGTCGGCATCGGCGTCGGCGGAACGGAGATGCTCCCCGCGATGGAGGCGATGCCGGAGTTGCGGCTCGTCGCCGGGTGCGACGTCAACGAGGACACGCTGGGCCGCTTCGCCGAGCGCTACGGCGCCAAAGGCTACGGCGACTACGACGAGATGCTCGCCGACCCCGACGTCGAGGCGGTTTGGGTCTCGACGCCCAACCGCTTTCACGCGGAGCACTCCATCCGGGCGATGGAGGCGGGCAAGCACGTCGTCGTCGAGAAGCCGATGGCGCTCAACCTGGACGACGCCAAGCGGATGGTGGAGACGGCCAACCGCACGGGCGTGAAGTTCCTCGCGGGACACACGCGCAGTTTCACGCCGCCCGTCCGCACGATGTGGAAGATCGCGCAGTCAGGCGTGATTGGCCGCGCGCGCGCCGTCAACGCTTTCGCCTACACCGACTGGATGCTCCGCCCGCGCACGTGGGAAGAGTTGGATATGGAGCAAGGCGGCGGCCTCCCAATGCGCCAACTCCCCCATCAGATAGACAGCGTGCGGCTCATCGGCGGCGGCATGGTGAAGAGCGTGCGCGGCGCGACCGGCCAGTGGATGGCGGAGCGCCCCATCCCCGGCTACTACGCCGCGTTCCTCGAGTTCGAGGACGGCACGACCTCGCTCGTCTGCCACAACGGGTACGGCTACGCGATGGGCGCGGAGTTCGTGACGTGGGGGCACGACCGCCAGCGCTACACCGCCGAGGAGCGCGTCGAGGTGCGCCGTCAAATGCGGGAAGGCGTCCGCGACGAGACGGAGGACAAGCAGGCGCTCCGCATCGGCGGGCTGCAAGAGCGCGAGGTGTTCAAGGCGGAGAACGAGGACGTCTGGGTTCCCGAAGACCTCGGCCTGCTCGTCGTCTCGTGCGAGCGCGGCGACGTCCGGCACGGCCCGCAAGGGCTCATCCTCTACGACGACCGCGGAACGCATCGCATAGACTTGGAGGTCGACCGCGATATGGGGCCCGGCTACCGGCGCGCCGAACTCGAGGAGTTGTACGACGCGGTCGTGGAGGACCGCCCGATCTTTCACACCGGCGAGTGGGGGCTGGCGACGCTGGAGGTCGTGCTGGGCATCATCCGCTCCGGCGCGGAAGGCCGGGAGATTGCAATGGAGTTGCAGGTTCCCGTGCACGAGCGCTACGGCGAGGCGCGCAACTTCTCGCCCGTGATGGTGTAACCTGCCCCTGCTCCCCCTCGCCTGCGCGGTCGGGGCGGCATCGGACGCGAGCGGGTTAGGGCGAGGGTTGAACAAGGAGGAAAGCGAATGACGACGGCAGAGGCCAAATCGCTGAAGTTGGGCGTGATCGGCGTCGGGGTGGGCGCGGCGGAGATGCTGCCCCCGATGGAGCGCGCGCCGTACATTGATCTGTTCGCGGGCGCCGACGTCGACCCGGACGTCCGGCGGCGCTTCCAAGCGCGCTACGAGGAGGCCCGCGTCTACGACAGCGCGGAGGCGCTCGTCGCCGACCCCGACGTCGAGGCGGTCTGGATCTCCACGCCGAACCGCTTCCATTCGCCGATGACCGTGCTCGCGGCCAACCACGGCAAGCACGTCGTGGTCGAGAAGCCGATGGCGCTCAACATGCGCGAGGCGGAGGAGATGGTCGAGGCGTGCGAGCGCAACGGCGTGAAACTCGTCGCCGGCCACACGCAGAGTTTTATGCCCCACGTCCGCCTGATGCGGCAGATCGTCGCCTCCGGCGAGATGGGGGACCTCGGCGCCGTCAACGCCATCGCCTACACCGACTGGGTGATACGCCCGCGCACGGCGGACGAACTCGACCCGGAGCAAGGCGGCGGCCTCGTCTACCGCCAAACGCCGCACCAGATAGACACGATTCGCCTGATCGCCGGAGGCATGGCGCGGAGCGTTCGGGGCGCCTACGGCCAGTGGATGAAATACCGCTCCATCCCCGGCTACTACGCGGCCTTCTTGGACTTCCACAACGGCGCCACCGGCGTCGCCATCCACAACGGCTACGGCTACTTCGTCGCGTCCGAACTCGTGGCGTGGGGCGACGCCAACACGCGCTACACGCCAAGCGAGCGGAACGAAATCCGCAAGGCGATGGCGGCGGGCACGCGCCCGGAGGACGAAGAGAAACTCTCGCTCCGCATCGGCGGCGAGGCGGAGCGCCGCATATTCCGCAGCGAGCGCGGCCCCGAAAAGTGGAAGCCCAACGACTTGGGCATCGTTCTCGTGAGTTGCGAGCGCGGCGAACTCCGCCAAGGGCCGGACGGCCTCTACAAGTACACGGACGACGGCCTCGTCGAACTCATCGTCGACTCCGACCCCCTGCACCGCGACCAGGAACTGGAGGAACTCTACAACGCCGTCCGCCTCGGCAAGCCCGTCTACCACAGCGGCGCCTGGGGCATGGCGACGCTGGAGGTCGGCCTCGCGATCAACGAGTCCACCCGCACGGGCAAGAACATCGAACTCACCCGCCAAGTCCCAATGCCCGCCGAGTACGACACCGAGTACGCGGTCGAGGTCTTGGAAGAGCGGCGGATCGACCACTAGCGGCGCCGGAGCGCAAGACGCGAACCCGGACGCATAGGAGGAACGCAATGACAATCGCAGTGTCGCATGGCGGGGGCGCGACCGTTCTCACGGCGGACGCGCCGAGCGAAGAAGCGCTGATCGGCACGGTCGACGGCGTCGTCCGCGTCGTTCGCGGCGCCGCGGGATGGACGGCGGCGGAGCGGACGCTGGAGGGCATGCACGTCCACGCGCTCGCGCAAGACCCGCGCAGCGGCGTCTGGTTCTGCGGCGCCGAGCACGGCGGCGTCTACGCCAGCGAGGACGACGGCCATACGTGGGAGAAGCGCGACTTCGGCCTCGCGGAGCGGAACGTCTACAGCATCTCCGTCGCCGAAGCGGACGGCGCGACGCTCGTGTACGCGGGAACGGAGCCCGCGCATCTCTTCGTGTCCGCCGACCTCGGGCTGACGTGGACGGAGAAGCCCTCGCTCCACGCGCAAGAGACGGACGAGTGGCGCTTCCCCGCCCCGCCCCACGTCGCGCACCTCAAGCACATCAGTTTTCACCCGGACGACCCGCGCGTCGTCTACGCGAGCATCGAGCAAGGCGGCCTCTACCGCTCGACGGACGGCGGCGAGACATTCGCGGAGATTCCCGGGATGTACAACGACGTGCACCGGCTTATCTCCAACCCCGCGCAGCCGGAGCGAATGTTCGTGACCGGCGGGATGGGACTCTGGCTCTCCCGCGACGACGGCGGAACGTGGGACAACGTGTTTTCGAGGGGCAGCGCGTTCGGCGGCTACCCCGACCAACTCGTCTACAAGCCCAGCGACCCCTCCTTTATGCTGGTCACGTCGGGACAGGAAAGCCCTGGCGCGTGGCATCGCAACGGCACGGCGGAGACGCGCATCTCCCGCAGCCGCGACGCCGGCGAATCGTGGGAGGTCGTCTCCGCCCCGGGCCTCGACGACAAGTTCGCGGCGAGCGTCGAGGCGATGACGCTCGAGGAGGCCGGCGGCGCCGCGCAAGTCTTCGCGGCCACCTCGCACGGCGAACTGCTCTGGTCGGAGGACGGCGGCGAGACGTGGGAAGTCGCGGTTCGCGGTATGCCCGCCGTCTCCAAAGGCAACCACTACCACGCCTTCGCGTCCGACCCGCGCCGCTAGGCCGACCGCTAGGCCAACGGCCCGGAACATAGGAAACGCAGAGCCGCCCTCGGCGCCAAATGCGCCGGGGGCGGCTCTTTCTGCCCCGTCATTCCCGCGTAGGCGGGAACCTAGCCCCTTGCCTCGTCGTTCCCGCGTAGGCCGGGAACCTCACCCCTGTCTCGTCATTCCCGCGTAGGCCGGGAATCCCGCCCCTCTGTCCCGTCATTCCCGCGTAGGCGGGAATCCCGCCCCTTGTCCCGTCATTTCCGCGTAGGCGGGAACCTCGCCCGCCGCCCTACCCTGCTACCCTGACTCCAAATGCGCCCTCCGCCGACCCGCCCGAACGAACGAAATGAGCGCAAATGAGCGCTTTTCTCGCGGCCGCCTGCGTATTGGACAAGCCCTTGCGCTTGACGCGGAAGGCGCGGCGGGCAAGAATGGCGGGGCGGCAAACGGCGACGGAGAAACGGAGGGCGGCGATGTCGGAAGAGAACAAAACGCGAGTAGTGCGGAAGTTGCGGGAGCAAGTCCCCGCAGTCGTCACGTCAAACAACAGGCGGAACATGTGGCGCGTCTTGCGCGACGGGATGACCGTAGCCGAGTGGAATGAGGCCGTGAAGCAGGACTTGGGGCTTCCCGAGTTGGACCCGGCCTTTCTTGGCGAGTGCGTGAAGCGCGCGGACATCAGCGTGGAGCCCGCATCGCCTGTTCGTTCGCAAGCGGAAGAGAACAAGGCGTTCGCGCGAAGGCTCTACGAAGAAGTCTACAACAAGGGCGACCTCGCGCTCATCGATGAGTTGTACGCGCCGGACGTCGAGTTGCATATCGCGGGCATCCTCGAAGACCCGTTCGGGCCGGAGCCGATCAAGCAACTGGTTGCGATGACGCGCATGGCGTTCCCTTCCATTCGCGTGACCGTGGACGACCTCATTGCGGCGGAAGACCGCGTGGCGGCGTGCATCTCGTTCACCGGCGCGTTCCAGGGCGTTGGGATGGGGACGTCGCCCCGGGCGAATCTGTCGTGGTGGCGGCGGATCGACGTCTACCGCATCGTCAACGGACGGATCGTGGAGCAGTGGGGCGACCGCGACGACTTCACGATGCTGCAGCGTTTGGGCGTCGCCGTGCCCGCGTTCAACGACCCGCGCCCCACCCCGCGCGAGTTCGGTCGGCTGTAGGGCGGAGCGTCACGCACCAGGCGGCAGCCGCTGCAACGTGGCGAACACCTCGCGGGCGCGGACGAGCGAGACTTGCGCCAATTCCCGCCAACCGGACACGCCATGCAGCCGAAACACGGCCTGCGCTTCCGGGTGCGCGTCGCCGCGGACATAATCCGCAACCTCGCGCGCCTGCCGCAGGCGTTCGAGATTTTGAGCTGCGGCGGCTGTTGAAGGGCGCCGCCAGAGCGCTCTGACGACGGCGCGATGCGACGGCCTCCTCGGCGGCGGCTCCCATCGCGCGGCGTCGAGTCCGAACAAGCGGTCGCGCGCCATCAAGTGGCAAGCGTAGTAGGCGCGATTGATCGCGGAACGGTAACCGGCTTCCCCGCCCGTCTCCATCAGTGCCGGGGTTTGGGCAAGGAAGTCCGCAGGATCAAGCGCCATTGGCGGGAGACTTGGCGACGCCTTCGGGGCTCAACGGAATCCACACTGCGGCCTCCAACTCCTCGTCGTCAAGTTGGGACTTCCAGAGGTCGTAGTCGGGGTTGAGACTGTGGTGGAACACGGACGCCTGCTCCCGCGAGCAGTCCAGGTGCACGGCCAGGGTGACCACCGGGCCGTCCTCCATATCCCAGCGCGGGCTAAGCCACGCCTTGACGATCGGAAGCCCCTGCGCTTCCGCCTTCGCCTTGACGATCTCCCAGTGCTCACGGGCAAGCCGCCGCATCAGCGGCGTCAGCGCCGGATGCTCGCTGCTGTCGTCCAACTCCGCCCCGGCCTGCGGACGCTCGATTGTCTGGCTGCGCGCTTTCGCCATCGCACACGCTCCTCGCCCCCGATTCTAGCATGGAGCGACTTGCGGCAGAATCACTATGCGTCACGCCTCAGGAGGCAGCCGCTGCAACGCGGCGAACACCTCGCGGGCGCGGACGAGCGAGACTTGCGCCAACTCCCGCCAACCGGACACGCCATGCAGCCGAAATATGGCCTGCGCTTCCGGGTGCGCGTCGCCGCGGACATAATCCGCAATCTCTCGTGTCTGCCGCAGCCATTCGAGAGTCTGGGCTGCATCGCCTGTTGACAGACGCCGCCGAAGCGCTCTGATGACGGCGCGATGCGACGGCCTCCTCGGCGGCGGATCCCATCGCGCGGCGTCGAGCCCGAACAAGCGGTCGCGCGCCATCAAGTGACAGGCGTAGTAGGCGCGATTGATCGCGGAGCGATAACCGGCTTCCCTGCCCGTCTCCATCAGCGCCGGGGCTTGGGCAAGGAAGTCCGCAGGATCAAGCGCCATTGGCAGGCGGCCTGGCGACGCCGACAGGAACGAGCGCGAGGTCCGCCGCAACCTCGTCTTCTTCGGCGTCGAGTCGGGACTTCCAGAGGTCGTAGTCGGGGTTGAGGCTGTGGTGGAAAGCGTCGGCCTGCTCCGGCGAACAGACCATGTGCACGGCGAGGAAAACCACCGAACCCTCTTCCCTATCGAAGAACGGGCTGAGCCACGCCGCGACGATGGGAATTCCCTGCGCTTCCGCCTTCGCCTTGACGATCTCCCAGTATTGGCGGGCGAGCCGCCGCATCAGCGGCGTCAGCGCCGGATGCTCGCTGCTGTCGTCCAACTCCGCCCCGGCCTGCGGACGCTCGATTGTCTGGCTGCGCGCTTTCGCCATTGCACACGCTCCTCGCCCCCGATTCTAGCACAGCGCGATGCTGCGCCTAACCGGAGACGGCGCCTGCGGGCGTATCCACCTGCTCCCCCGCGAACCCTTCGCATACCGGGTTGCTGAAAGCGAGGCGCTTGGCCATTATGCTCGCGGCTTCGGGGTTGTCGTCCACGAGGAGATAGCGTCTGCCGTTGTGGGCGGCGGCCTCGCCCGTCGTGCCCGTTCCCGCGAAGAAGTCGAGCACGAGGTCGCCCGGGTCGGAGTGGACGCGGACGATGCGGTCGAGGATGGCGAGCGGTTTCTGCGTCGGGTAGCCCGTTCGCTCGCGTCCGTTCGTGGCGACGATGGTATGCCACCAAACGTCGGTTGGCGTCTTGCCGCGCTTCGCCTTCTCCGGCCCAACGAGGCCCGGCGCCATATAGGGGATGCGGTCGACCGCGTCGTAGTTGAAGACGTGGCGGTTGGGGTCTTTCGCGTGCCAGAGAATCGAGTCGTGCTTGGCGGGCCAGCGATTCTTGGCGCGAGCGCCGTAGTCGTAGGCCCAGATGATCTCGTTCATAAAGCACTCGCGCCCGAACAGCGCGTCCAGCAGAACCTTGCAGTAGTGCGCCTCGCGGTAGTCGAGATGCAGGAAGAGCGAGCCGTCGGGCGCGAGGATGCGATGCGCTTGGACAAGGCGCGGCTCGATGAACTCCAGGAAATCGTCGAACACGTCGGCGAACGAGAGCGAGCCGAGTTTGATCGAGCGGTAGCGCCGTCCGCCGAAGCCGTTGCGGTCGCCGCCCGCCTCGTCGCGGACCGTCCGCAATCGCTCGCGGCGCTGCGTCTTGCCGGTGTTGAACGGCGGATCAATGTAGATGAGGCGCGCCGCGCCGTCCGGAATCGCCGGCAGGACGTCCATATTGTCGGCGAGGACGATGCGGTTCACGAGCGCGCTCCCCTGCCCTTGCGCCGCCGATCAGATCGCGTAGAGGCGCGCAGGGTTGTCGGACAGCGTCTTGTCGACGACGCGCGGGGGCAGCGCGCCGCTCGCCCGGAGCGCCTGCAGCGCCTCCAACTCGCTGGACGTGTCGGAGTGGCCGTAGTCGGAGCCGATGACGAAGTTGTCCTCCGAGGCGTTGGCGAAGATATGGGGCAAGTCGTCGTTCGTTTGGATGGCGACGTACATGCGGTTCTCGCCCATCATATCGTCCGGGTAGCCGCGCCCCTCGCGGCCGGCGCGGTGGCGCACCTCGTTGAGCAAATACGGCACCCAGTTGGCCGCGCCCTCGATGAACGCGAAGCGCAGCGCGGGAAAGCGCTGCGGCAGCCCCTTGTAGAGTATCGAATGGAACGCGCTGATGATGGGCAGTTTGTTGCGCGAGTAGGCGTCGCCCTCCGTGAGGTCGGTGAACGGCGGATTGCCGCAGCCCGCGTGAACGCAAATCGGAAGGTCGCACTCCTGCGCCGCCTCGTACAACGGATCGAAGTAGGGGTCGATCAGGCGCCTGCCGCCCTCCCAGCCGCGCATAAACACGGCGCACGCCCCGTGCTCCTTGCCGAACCGCAACTGCCCCGCGACCTCGTCCATCGTCTCCAGCGGCGGAACGACCGCCCAGCGGAAGCGGCCCTTGCCCTCCGCCCAGACGTCGGCCAGCCAGCGGTTGTACGATTTCGACAGCGCGAGTTCCACCGCCGGATTCTCCGAGACGCGGGTGAGGAACAGCGTCGGATAGAGCGCCTGCACGTCCACGCCCAACTCGTCCATATGCGCGAGCCGCGCCCCGACGTCCGCCAGCGAGCGCGTCTCGACCGACGTCCGCGCGTAGCCCGACATCTCCTCCGCGAGCGAGCCCGTCCCCGCGTTGAAGAAGACGCGCTGCCTGTGCTGCCCGTCTATCACCCAAATCGGGCGCTCGGGGCGGTTCGGGTCGGGCATGCCCACGGGCCGGTATTGGCGGTCGCCCGGGTCAAGGTAGTCCCACGTCTGCTCGCTCTCGATCACGTGGCAATCCGCGTCTATGACGGCCATCGCTGCTCCTCTCGCGAACGGATAACGGACAGGGCAATGTTACGCCTTTTCGCGGCGGCGTATCATTGCCGCATAGACGCGCAGCGCGGAACGGCGTGCGAAGGAGCGAGCGAATGGTCAAGAGCGGCGCGGCGACGGTCGAGGCGTATCTGGCGGAGTTGCCGGCGGAGCACCGCGAGGCGATTGAGACGGTGCGCCGGACGATTCTGGCGAATCTCCCCGACGGCTACGAGGAGCAAATGTCGTTCGGGATGATCGGCTACGTCGTGCCGCTGAGCCGCTACCCCGACACCTACAACAAGCAGCCCCTCGCGCTCGCGGCCCTCGCCTCGCAGAAGCGCCACATGGCCGTCTACCTCAACAACGTCTACGGCGACCCGGCCACGCTGGAGTGGTTCACGGCGGCCTACGCGGCGAGCGGCAAGCGGCTGGATATGGGCAAGTCCTGCGTCCGCTTCAAACGCCTCGCCGACCTTCCCCTCGACGTCATCGGCGAGACCATCGCCCGAACGAGCCTCGACGATTTCATCGCCTTCTACGAATCCGCCCGAAGCAAGGCCAAGCGCGGATGACGCGCCCCGGCCCCGCCTGCGCTTACGCAAAAAGGAGGAACCAATGAGCGAGCACGAGGTCATTCTGAGCAAACTTCAGGAGGTCGCCGCCGCCCGTGAGACGGTCTATTACTCGGATCTGGGCGACCTCATAGGCTTGGATATGTCGCACCCGAAGGACAGGAACCGCCTCTCCGACATTCTGGGCGACGTCAACGTCGCTGAGCACGCCGAGGGAAGGCCGATGATTTCGGCGGTTGCGGTTTTGAAGGAGTCCGGTCAGCACGAGGCGGATATGCGCCCCGGGGTCGGCTTCTTCAACATCGCACACGATCCGTTGGGTCTCTACAGCGGAAGCAAGGACCCGGACGAGCAACTGGCGTTTTGGATACCCGAACTCACTCGCGTGCATGATCACTGGGCGCAAGCCCATGCGCCGTAGGAGGGACGCGCTCGCCATCGCCACGCTTCGCATCGCATTGGCGCTGGCCGTTGTGGGATGACGCGAGCGACCCCTGAGGAGAGTAGACTGCGCGCATGATTTCGCCCCTAGCCAGGAAGCGCGCCGCCGAACTCATCGCGCTCGCCGTGTTCTGCGGAGGGATCGCGCTTGCGGGCGCGATGCTTTTCGCAAGCGTTGACGCGGCGCGCGCGCAGGATGGCGGCGGCGAGGAACCTGAACGGCGGCTCGGGTACGAAGAACGCCTGGCTGCCCGAATCGCGCGCTACCAAGCGGCGAAGGCGGCTCTGGGAGGAGTCTCAGGACAAGCGTCGGCATCAGTAGGTGTGAGGTGATATCCCCAATTCCTTTCATACCCATCATACTGGAGGTTTTGCTTCTGTACACAGCTGCCTTGGGGTTACTGCTCGCGCCTTTTGCCGGGTTGACGGCCGCGCTGGCAGCGAGATCCAAAGGGTTGAACGCCTGTGCGTACGGAATCGTTGGAGCCTTTTACTCAGCTTTGATAATCCTGCCATGGTTGTACTTAATGGCGCGGATTATTGGTAAAACCCCTAACCTTCTTTGCGTTGTTTCCGGCTATGTGTTCCTGTACGGATGCTGGCTATTTGGCCAGATATGCTCCTTTGGAATGTTCGCGGCTATAAACAATTTCTATAATAATCTTGGCCCTGACGTGCTTGGAGGATCTGTTGCGCTTGACAGACCGTATGCTACGCTCTACTGGATAATTTTTGCGATGCTCATAGTTTCATTAGTCCACATTTTCGTGTACAGGAGATTCTTCTTGAAACGCCTGTCAATCCCTCAAGCACATCTAATCCCGCTTGCTTACTTAATGCCGTTTGTATATGTATGGATTGGTCATATTCTCATCCTATTGTTCCTATTCCGAGATTAAACGGTATTAGGAAAGCGCCGCGCTGTGAATTTGCTATACTCCTCCAGCCATGAGCAAGCGAACGACAGCAATCAGGCGCGCCTGCGGGCTCCGGGCGGAGCGCGGGGCTCCGACGCCCTCCGGGCCGCATGCGGCCATCGCCAGGCTCGCCGCGCTCGTCTACGAGACGCAGACCGACGCTTTCACCGTCAGCGCCGCCAACCTCACGCGATCCGCCGCCTACACCCCCTAACCCTGCTTCCACAAGGAGACGTTAGAAGATGATACTCATTGCTTTGCCCTTTATTGCGCTGTGGTTAGGTGTGCTCATAGCCGTTTTGGGGGCAGCCTTCGCTCCGTTTGCGGCGCTCTATTGTGCGCGCTCAGCACGCTCGTCTGGACAGAGTCCGGTGCGGTACGCCGTTGCCGGATGCATATTGTCCTGTTTGTTTTGTGCGCCATTAATCTATCTAATTGCGCGAATTCGCGGCAGAAAATTATCGCAGAATGCTATAACAACTACTTATGTTGTTCTGTATTCCTATTGGCTTATTGGCCCAATAGGGCTGTTGTTTTTTCTGAACATCAGCGGCGCTGGAGGTAGTGGTTTGTGGATCGGTTTGTTTTTCATATGGGTTGCATCGGCGTCGCATATGGTCTACAAACGTCAAAACGAAGGGAATAGTTCTGCCAACTGTTCTATAATCCCGGAGTATGCTTATCTAATTCCGTTCATATTTGCGTACTTGAGTTCAGTGTTTTCTATTCTATCCGCAGCTACGGGGTGGGTATGACAATGTTTGCGCTGTTCAGTGTGCCTTTCATCGTGTTGTGGTTAGGTGTCCTGATGGCGTCTCTGGGTCTTCTCTTCGCGCCCATCGCAGCGTTTTACTGCAGGCGTTCGGCGCTTCTGAACGGCTTGGATTCTCGGCGTTACGCGATTATGGGATGTGTGTATTCGTTGATGTTTTTTATGCCAGCAATATATCTACTTGCGCGAATTCGAGGCAAAATTCCGCCGAAAAAGGCTGTAATCTCAACGTATATTGTCTTGTATCTCTACTGGCTGTTAGGGCCAATAGGCTTCGCATTCATCCTGGCTCTCATTGGCGGAGGGGTTGAAATGTGCGGCACTCTATTTCTCGTATGGATTGTGTCGGCGGGGCATGTGATCCACATGAATCGAAATGCCTGGCGCATTCAGCCGAACTCTTCTGCGCCGATAATACCTGGATATGTTCACATAACTCCGTTCCTGTTCGCCTACCTGAGTTCCATTGCATCTATCCTATTCGTGTTCATAGCGGATAGTAGGCTATCACAGCTGCCGTCGCCGTAATTGCTTTGAGCCCGTGAACCTGCTATACCCCCACCAGCCATGAGCAAGCGAACGACATTCGTCAGACACGCCGCTGCGCTCCGCATCGCATTGGCGTTGGCCGTCATGGGCGCCGCGCTCGCCGCATGCGGGGATGCGACGCCGTCGCCTACGGCGACCCCAACGCCTACCGCAGCGCCGACGGCGGCTCTCATAAGCGTCGAGGCGCCTACGCCTACCCCCATGCCGACGGCTACGCTTGCGCCATCTCCAACGCCTACGAGGACTCCAACGTCTACTCCTATGCCGACGACCGTTCCTACTCCTACGCTCACCCCTACTCCTATGCCGCGCGCAAGGCTAGACTGCGTTGACGCGCCAAACAGAGACTCCTACGACGTAGCGGCTGTGGCGACTACTCCTGACACGCACTGGATTTATGACATCCGCGTATCCGGCGAGGATTACTACATGGAAATTAACTTGATCAAACCTGAAGGAATAGTCATCGAGTTTATTGGTAAAGATGGAACAAGTTACGAACGTGAAAAGGATGGTGAATGGGAACAGAGCAAGCAGTATTTCTCGCTGCGGCAATTCTATTCGCCACATCCTATAGAAGGCAATTTGCTTATCTGCCCCAATTTGGAATGGCCGTCGTTGACGCGAATCGGAGAAGAGATGATTAGTGGGCAATTGGTCGAGCATTTTCGTCTCACGATTAAGGAGGAGCAAGTTCAAATTCTAGAAAGAACGTATGACATTTGGGTGGATTCCAGCGGCCAACTCGTGCAAGCGCAGCAAGTTATGGACTTCGAGGCAACGGAGTCTTACCCTAGAACTAGAGCGACGTTCAGATCCACGATCTCAGGCGTCGGCGAGCCCAACGTCATCACTGCGCCCGTGCTGCTTACCCCCACACCGATGGCTACGCCATGACCGCGCTTCGCATCGCATTGGCGCTGGCCGTCGTGGGCGCCGCGCTCGCCGCGTGCGGGGATGCGCCGCCGTCCCCTACGGCGACCCCTACTCCCACGCCGACGCCGACTCCCACGCCAACCTCGACAGGCGCTCCTACCCCAACGCCTACTCCTACGCCTACCCCGGCCCCGGACACGCACCGCGCGGCGGTCAGTTTTGGCGAAAGCACGCCTATCAACGACGCTGATCTGCTCGCCTTGCTCGTCAAACACAACGTGAAAGGGCGTTGGGCGCATACCGAAGTTTACGAGTACCGTGGGTCTTCTAGTCCATCAGAACCGACAGATCCCAAGACATTTGTTGCAACGATCCGAGGAGAACTGATGCGAGGGTTCGCGCCTGCCTTGACGGATCACCCGACCACGCTTCAGGCCAGGGGGCTGGCCGAAAAGTATTCTCCTCAAGATTTAGCGACCTCCGAAAAGGCTAGAGCCGAAATGGCGGAGTTTGTTCGGTTCGACACGGATACGACTCGCGTGCAAGAATACGTCAACAACGGCGGTCCGGTGGTCTATTCCGTGATAGTGGTTGGAAGGGAAGACGACTTACGGCGTCTCGGCGCAGAAGAGCGCGTGCAAGGCTTCAATATAGCGACGATAGACCAGCCGTGGTTTGTCTGGCCTCCGTTCCCCACGCCTACGCCTACTCCTGCAGGCGTGAGCGGTCAGTCCGGCGCCGCGACGCCTACTCCCACGCCTTTGCCGCCTCAAGCGCTGTACGACCGAATCCTCACGATTGCGGCGCGTGAAGTTCCCGGCCAGCCGCCCTTCCAAACCCCGACTCCAACGCCAACGCCGGCGCCATGACCCCCCTCCCCTCCCCTATCGCAATCGTCCCCGTCGGCGCTACGCTGTCCCTATGACGACCGCGCCGAACGCGCTAGGAGGCGGAACGAATGACCAAGCCGCGCATCGCTGTCTTTTCGGGGCCGCGCTCCACCATCGCCAACACGCCTACGCTCGTGACTGGCAATAAGGGGCGGATCGAGGGCGAGCGCAGGCTCCCGGGGCGGTTCGACCACCTCGTTCCGCAGCGCCTGCACGAGCCCGTCCGCGTGCGAATCGAGAAGTTCAGCGCCCATCCGCTCGAGGCCGACGCCGCCGAGGTTCACCACGATGACGGCAAGCCCTACTACGAAGTCGAGTTGCGCCCGGAGGACGGCGCGTACCTCCTCCCCTACGTCGCCCGCCGCAACGACGGGTCCGCCGACGGCGCGCCGTTCGAGGAGGCCGACCTGCGCGACGACGCCATCGCCTACGGCGGCAGGCAGTCGTTCTTCCCCGACGCCTCGCGCCTCTTCGAGGAGATCGACCGCGGGCTGGGCGGGCGCGCGCACGACGGCGCGGCGAGCGAGTTGGACGCCATCGCCGACTACGATTTCGTGCGCGTGCTGCCCCCCAGCGGCTACACGAAGCAGGGCGAGGCGGCTGGCCGCGACTTCTTCCCCTACAGCCCGCGCCCCATCGGCAAGTTCCCGCCCAACACGGCGATGGCCCGCGCCGTCAACATCGTTCAGCGAACCATCGACTCCGGGCGCTACGACGGGTTCATCTGGCTGGAGGGCAGCCCGCACTTGGAGGAGACGCTCTACTGGCTGAGCCTGACGGCGGACACGCCCTTGCCCTTCGCAGGCGTATCGTCGCAGCGTCCGCACGGCGCGCTCTCCAACGACGGCGACCGCAATCTCGTGGACGCGGCCCGCTACGTCGCGTCGGGACTCGGCGCGGGGCTTGGCGCGGTCGGCATCGTGGACGAGCAGATATTCGCGGCGCGGACGTTCAAGAAGGGCGACGCGCGCCCCGGCGGCTACCGCGCCACCGGCGGGCACGGCGGCGTGCTCGGCAGCGCGGGCGACGAAACGCGCGTCTGGTTCCGCCCCGCCTACCGCGTGACCGGCGCGTCCGGCCTCGCGGTCGCGCGTCTGCCGAACGAGGTCGAGTTTCAGGAATACGGCGATAGCCCCGCCCTCGCCCGCGTCCGTATCAAAGACGGCGACGGCTCGCTGCGCGGCGACGCCATCGCGCCCGTGCATATCGTCAAGTACGGCCACTATATGGCCGAGGAGGACGCGGCCGACCCCGACGCGGAGGTGGACGTGATGGCGCGGATCGAGCGCGGGCTGGCGCAAGAGGCGTCGGCGGAGCCGGGCGCGCCCCGCTTCCATGGATTCGTGCTCGAGGCCGCCGCCGGGTCCGGCTCCGCGCTCCCAAGCCAAACCGCAGCGCTCGCCGTCGCCGCCTACAACGGAATGCCCGTCGTCCGCGTCGGGCGCGGCGACCCGGAGGGCCCCCTGCCCTCCAATCCTAACGATCTGACCATCGAAGGCAGCAACTTGGACGCGACGAAAGCGCGAATGCTGCTGCGCGCCGCGATGCTCCGGCTGGGGCGCTTGCCGAAAGCCCGCGACCCGCGCAACCCCGCGCCGCAGGAGCGCGAGGCGTCCCTCGCCGCCATCGCCCGCTACCAGGAGATATTCGACACGCACTAGGAGGGGGAGGGGCTCTCCTATATGCGCGAAGCGCCGACCTGCCTCGTCATTCCCGCGTAGGCGGGAATCCAAATGCACATTGCAAGCGCAAAGTTCTTTGGCACTAGGCAAAGCGGCGAGTTAGGTGTAACATGCTCGGCATGATGACTCAATCGGCGCAATTGACGATCGATGGCGAGGGCTTCGAGGAAAAACGCCCCGCCCAGAGGAGCCTCGCGCGCCCGGCCAAGCGCGCCAACGGCCTCGACGGGCGCGAGTGGGAACGCTTCTCGATCAGCATTTGGAGCGATATCAAGAAAACCCCGGAGGAGAAGAGGCTGGGGCACCCTGCGATGTTCCCTCTGGCTCTGGCTACGAGGCTCATTCGGTGTTTCACGCCTGACGGCGAGTCCGTCGTGCTTGATCCGTTCGCAGGCATCGGCACGACGCCCATCGCCGCCGAGATGCTGGGCAAGACCGGCGTCGGGATAGAACTCAACGAGGAGTTCGCCGCGAAGGCGCGGAGCAGGGAGACGCCCTTCGGCGGACTGGCGGATTCCAATCCCGCAGCGACGGCAGGCGCCTCAGGAGCGCCGGCGGCGGCAGTCGAGGGCAGGCGCATTATCCACACTGACGACGCCAACTTGCTCCTGCTGCACGTTCCCCCTTCCTCTGTGGATTTCGTGCTGACCTCTCCGCCGTACTGGGACATCCTCTTGCAAGAGCGGTCGGCGGACGGCAAAGAGATTCGGCACTACGGCGAAGAAGAGAAGGACTTGGGGAAAATTCCTGAATACGGCGCGTTTATCAATGCGCTCGGCAAGATATTCCATCAGGCGTTCGTAGCGATGAAACCCGGGGCGTACTGCGTCGTCGTTGTGATGGACATTCGAAAGAAGAGCCGGTTTTACCCCTTTCATTCGGATGTCGCCGTGATGATGGAAGGGTTGGGGTTCGTCTACGACGATGTCATTATTTGGGATCGGCGGCACGAATACAACAATATGCGGCCATTGGGCTATCCGTCCAAATTCCGCATCAACAAGGCGCATGAGTTCCTGCTGATATTCCAAAAACCGGAAGAGGCGCGCTGATGGTTGACCTCGACTACATTGACCCCGACGTCGGCTACTTGCTGGGCATGCTCGTGGCTCGGGGGGAGATGGTGACAACAGGCGCCGACTACCGTGTGATCGTCCGCTTCCGCAAAGCGTTGCTCGGCGCACAGGGGCTGGAGCCTGTGAGCGAAACGGAAGCCGAGCACGGCATTCAGCTGAGTCTGCACAAGGTCGCTGAGCGGCTGCGCGAACTCACCGGCGCGGACGACCGCATCGTGGACAGCGCTAGGCATATAGACTTAGTGCTGACGCTTACGAGGCGCACGATCGCCTTCAGAGACTTGGAGATGCTCTTCGGCGAAGCGCGGGAGTTCCGGTCGTTCCAAATCCCCGACGTCATAACGCACGCGGACACTCCGCTCGAGATCAAAAGGGAATTCATCAGGGGGTTCGCGGACGTCGCAGGCAACATCCGCCCCGCCAACCGTGACCAAATTGGCCGGCATCGGGTTCGGTTGGACGTGCTCAACGCAAAGGGAACTTGGAAGACTCCCGTCAAAATCTGCCAACTTCTGCAGACCGACTTGGGCGTAGACGTGCCTGTAATCACTTGGGGGCACCCCAATATGGGAAGGAACTGGAGAGAGCATCAGATCAATATCTACGCCGACGACTTCCTTGCGGTCGGATTTCATTTCGAGAACAAACAGAAGGCGCTCAAGGAACTCGCTGAGTTCAACGAGACGAGCGGCCTTCACAAGCAAAGCGGCTGCCCGGGCGCTAGGAAAGTTGGCCTAAGGAAGAAAAAGGACAAAAGAGAAAAGGACAGCGAACGCTTGCCGGATCCGATACTCGGCAAGCATTTCAACGCCTACTGGCAGATATGCCGGGCGCTAGGCTGTCCGAAGCGGCCCAAATCGAGGCAACAGGCCGCGCTGATTCCCGAAGAAAACGAGGGCGGCGATGAGTAAGCGTCCTTACTCATCAGAGACGGCGATGTACTCTGACGTCGCCGCTTGGCTCCGTGAACGACTAACGATCAGGTTCCCATCCGCATCCGTGCAGGTCGCCGATACGCACAACGTTCGGTTGAACGAGTACATATCCCGCCACTCTTTGCACACAGGATTCGCGGACTCATCCTGGCAGACCTTCGAGATACAGGTCGACGTGACGGGGTTCGTCGTGGACGGGAAGGAGACGCGGCTGCACTTCGTAGAGTGCAAATTGGCGACGCTGTCGTTGGCGCACCTCTCGCAACTGCTGGGGTATTGCCGAGTAGCCTTGCCCTCCGATGCGTGGCTGCTCTCCCCCGCCGGGGTCGGCTCCGCTCTCAAGAGCCTCGTCAACGCCTATGCCCGGCACGACGTATTAGAGTACGATTGGCCCAAGCGGCAGAAGCCAAAGCGCGTCGCGGTTGCGCGATGGGATGCAGACTCGCGTTCTCCCGACCCAGCGGAAACACTGCCGCCCGGGGCTTGGTGAGCGATGCAGCCGGGGCTCCCGCGATGAGTAAGCGCCGGAGGTCTCTTCACCCGTCGCGCCCCATCGAGCGCGGCGCCCTTGTGGCGGCACGGGAGGAGCCGGACGAGGAGATTCTGCGCCTGCTGCGGACGTGAGCCCCCCTGCGTGATAGGATGCGGGCGCGCGAACAGCGCAACGAGGAGGCGCGGCGATGATGCTCGAAGGCAAAGTGGCGGTCGTCACCGGAAGCGGCCCGAATATCGGCGGAGAGATCGCCAGAACGCTCGCCCGCGAGGGCGCGAAGGTCGTCTGCGTCGACTTCCTCGACGACCGCGCCGACGTCGCGGCGGCGTCCGTCCGCGAGGAGGGCGGCGACGCCATCGGCGTCAGCGCCGACATCTCCTCGCCGGAGCAAGTCGAGGATCTGTTCCGGCGGACGGACGAGGCGTATGGCCGCGTGGACATCCTCGTGAACAACGCCGCCGTCAACAACGAGGCCGGCCTGCTGGACATTGAGTTCGAGAAGTGGAAGTGGGTGCAGTCCGTCATTATGGACGGGACGATGCTGTGCAGCCAGCAGGCCGCGCGCCGGATGGTCGCGCAAGGCGAGGGCGGCGCGGTCGTCAACACCGCCTCCACGACCGGCCACCGCGGCAAGGCCGGCTTCATCGCCTACTCCGCCTCGAAGGGCGCCGTGCTGCAAATGACCCGAACGATGGCGATTCAACTCGCGCCGCACGGCATACGAGTGAACTCCATCACGCCTACGCAGACGGGCGCGAGCCGGGGGACGACGCCCGGCGGCAGCACGGCTCCGCGCGCCGCGAAGCCCAAGAACATTCCGCTCGGCAGGTGGGGCGAGCCGTCCGACCAGGCGCAAGCCGTCCTTTTTCTCGCGTCGCCGATGGCGGCCTACGTAACCGGCGAAAACATCAACGTGGACGGCGGCCTGCTCGCGCTCTTCCCGTCCGAGCGCGGCCCGCAGGAGACGTAGGCCGACGCGCTACGCGCCCTTACGCGCCCTGCTCCGGCAGCATCGGCTCCAGCCGCGCGATCAGCGGGGGCAGGTCTTGTTTGATCGTCCGCCAAACGATGCGGACGTCTATGTCGTAGTACGCATGGATGAGGCGGTTTCGCATGCTCACGATTTGACGCCACGGAATGTTAGGGTTGGCCAACTGAACGTCTTGCCCTATGTGAGAAGCCGCCTCTCCGACGACCTCGAGCGCGTAGAAGGTTGCGTGTTGGTGAAGGTCGCTTTGGGCGAACTCCGAGAAGGTCATGCCCTCGACGTGCGCGCAGGCTTGCTGGGCATACGCCCGCATATCCGCCAAGCGCGTTCGGTCGCCGCGAGGCTGGACGCTACGCTGCGTCATAGATCACCTGCGCCGACCCCAGCACGTCCTTGCGGCGGTACGGATTCTTGCTGCGCTCGACGGCCTCCCAAGAGCCGATGTGCGTCTTCCGGCCAAGCGCGGCGGCCAACTCCTGCTCCATATCGTAGAGGTCGTAGAGCGTATGCTCCGCGTCTGGGCTGAAGCGCGCGAGCGCGTCAACGTCGCTCTCCGGGGTGAAGTCGTCGCGCAACACGGAGCCGAACAGCGCGAGTTCGATGATCCGCCACTTCCGGCAGAACGCCGCGATCTCGTCGCGCGGGATGGGGATGCGGGGGGTGGGCATCCGTCCGCTAGGAATGGATTCCTGGGTTTGGCTGGCCATCTCATTGATGTCCTCGCCGTAAGTCCCCGTGTTTCTTCTGGGCAACCCTCTTCCACGCGCCGAGGAGCTGCGTTGCCTGAACTCGGCGAACTCAGGGAATTGCATGAGCGCTTGCGTGTCTATGCGTTCAGGGTTATCTCGGTGGAGATATCGCCCTCTGTCGGTTGCAAGGACGAATCCCCTCTTAGGGCGCTCAATGGCCCCAGCAGCCTTCAGGTAGGCGGTGGCCCAGTACACGCGGTCTACGAACACCGTTCGTCTTGCCCTGGGCAGCAACTCCTCAACTTCGTCCTGCGTGAGGTTGAAGGTTATGACCAGCTCGGCTGCGCAGTCCCTGTAATGCTTCGGTTCGTACAGAACCAAGCCAAGCACAGGCCGCATTAGCGTTTCGTAGTCCGGTATCGCCACACCCGCTCCTTTACGTTGATTGGACTAGGAACACCAGCCCAGTATCGCCTTAGGCGCCTAGCGTTGTAAAGGGTTAGCGCGTTCGCCATCGCTATCCCTCTTGCTCTCCCTCCGCCCACGGATCGTAGGAGCCGACATGCCAGAGTTGGCCCTCCGGGTCGCGGACGGCGAAGAGGCTGCCGCCGTAATGCTGGGGCGTGAGTTCCATAATAACATTGGCGCCCGCCGCCTTCGCGCGCTCGTAGCGCGCCTCCACGTCCGGCGCGACGACAAGGACGGCCTGCGTGAGCGTTCCGTCCGGGCCAGGCGGGAACACGATCGCACCGGGGTCGTTCTCTCTCGCCGTGCCGAGCATCACCATGCCATCGCCGAGCGCGAGTTGCGCGTGCGCCACGCCTCCCTGTTCGTCCGGCACGACGAGCCGCCGCTCGAAGCCGAGAACGCCGCACAGCCACTCAATGGCCGCGTAAGCGTCGCGGTAGCAGAGGCAAGGGATAACGCCGCCCGGCTGGCCGCTCACGGCTGCGCTCCCACGGGGACGGCCAACGCCGCCGACTCTTCCTCGCGCTTGCGGAGCGCGGCGATGACGGCGAGCGCGTCGGCGTCGGGAGCGTCTCCCTCGGGGTCGAGCGCGCGGCGGAGCGCGTCGGGGCTGAATCCGGCGACGCCTGCGGCCTCGTCGAAGCCGAGGGTGGCGGCGACGTAGTGGGTCAGCAGGCTCTTGGCGGTCGCGGCGTCGCCGGTTCGCAAGCAGTCGGCGCATTCGTTGAGCAACGCGCTGCGGAATTCCGAGTCGCCTTGGATATGCTCACGGACGGTTTCGCTGAAATCGTGGGTGAGAGCCATTACTCTACGCCTCCGTTCGCTTGCGGCTCTTGTACTCATCCCAGAGGCGACGCGCTCTTTCGATGTCCTGCTGCTGCCGCGCTTTCGTGCCGCCGCCCAACAGGATAATCAGGGTATCGCCGTCGCGCGCCAAGTATATCCGGTAGCCGGGGCCATACCGAATTCGGAACTCTTGGACACCCTTCCCGACGCTACGGAGATTCGATAGGTTACCCCCTTGCATTCGGAATATAGCCGTTGTGACCCTTGTTCGCGCAGAAGGGTTGAGGGAATCGAACCAGCGCTTGTGCCAGTTCATCCCTCCATCGTCAACGTATTCTAGCGTGTTGATCTTCATCCGTAAGCGTCTTGACTAGCGTGGGAGCGTTGCCCCCTACCTGCCCGCCTCCCTGATGAAGTCGGCTATGCGCTCCCCGATCATTATGCAGGAGACGTTGGTCGCGGAGTGCGGGACGACGGGCATCACGGAGGCGTCCGCGACGTAGAGGTTGTCCATCCCGTGCATCTTGAGGCGGCTGTCCACGACGGCCGTCGGATCGGACGCCGGGCCCATCTTGCACGTGCCGGAGCCGTGGTGGTGGCTGTCGTAGGTGGATTGCGCGAACTCCGCCCAATCCTCGCCATCGGCGGGCAGGATGAGGTCGCCGTAGAACGGGCGCATAAGGTCGTCCTGCATAAAGTCGCGGACGAAATGCATCGCGGAGAGCATCGCCGCGACGTCGCCCGGATGCTGCAGCATGCCGTCGTCAACGACGGGCAATTCGCGCGGATCCGTCGAGACAAGCGAGAGCCGTCCGCGCGACCGCTGCTCGACGAGATTCATCGCCACCGGCATCATCGGCTTCAGCCCCTCGACGCCGACCGGCGCGCGCATATAGATGTGCACGTTGCTCGCCGGTTGCCCAGGGTCGCTCTTGTAGGCGAGTTGGAAGCCGGCGACCACCCAATCGGGCGTGAAGTCCGTCTTGCCCTCGAACGTCATATTGACCGCCGCGTGATCCTGGTAGTTCTCCCCTACCCCGTCGAGCGCGTGGACGACGGGGACGCCGAGCCGCTCCAGTTGCGCGGCGGGGCCGATGCCGGAGAGCATCAAGACCTGCGGGCTGTGGTAGGTTCCCGCGCTGAGGATGAACGCGTCGGCGGACGCGGAGCGAAGTTCGCCCTCCCGTTCGTAGACGACCTCCTCCGCTTTGGAGCCGTCGCACTTGAGCGAAACGACGAGCGCGTCCGCCTCGATGGTGAGATTCGGCCTGCCGCGCGCGGGGTTGAGGTAAGCGACGGCGGCGGACTGGCGCACGCCGTCCTTGACGTTGCTGGCGGACGCGACGACGCCGAAGCGTTCGGGCGTGTTGCCGTCCTTGCTGATCGGATAGCCCAGCGCCTGCGCGCGCTCGACGAACGCTTGCATCGGCGGCGCGAGCGGCTCGTCGAACCGGATGCGCCGCTTGACGGTGAGCGGCCCGCTGTCGCCGTGGTGCGCCTCGCTCCCATAGTCCTCATCGTTCTCGATGCGCTTCAAGATGGGCAGGCAATCCTCGTATGACCAGCCGGGGTTGCCGAGCGACTCCCACCTGTCGAGGTCGTGCTGCATCGGGCGGGCGACGCCCATCATATTGACGGAGGAGCCGCCGCCGAGGATGCGCCCGCTGAGGGGGTAGTACTCGCTGCCGTCGATTTTGCGCTTCGTCGGGTACATCACGACGTACTCCGACTCCAAGATGGGGCGGTTGCTGCCGCGTCCGTCCGCGATGATCTCCGGCAACGGCTGCGGGTCGGGCCCCGCCTCCAAGAGCAGCACCTGGCGGTTCGGGTCTTCCGAGAGCCGGGCCGCTGCCGTGCACCCGGCCGACCCTCCGCCGATGATGATGACGTCGTAGTAGCGCTTGTCGGTCATTCCGCTCCTCCGCGCATTTGCCGCGCGCCGCAAGCATACTCCCCTCAGGCGCGGCTTGCAGCGCGGCGCAGGCTCCCGAGAAGAGGCGCCCATTCCAGCCTCCGCCCTCAGCAGCGCGGCGGCGGGCCGGTTGCGCTACAATTCGCCCGATATGGCCACCGCGATCATTCCCTCGCCGCCCGCCGTCCGCGAGTCGCGCCGCCCGCTATGCAAGTAACCTGCGCGGTGTGCGGAGCGCCGAACCCAACTTCCCACCGCTATTGCACGCAGTGCGGCGCGGCGCTCGCGCTCCACGCGGATGGACGGACGAGCGGCTCGGACGCCGCGCCCGTCCCCGCGCCGCCGCAAGTTGGCGAAAGCAAGCCATCCCGCCGCATTGGCCTCGCGGCGCTTCCTCGCCGTATGCCGTCGTTCTCCCCCGCCGCGGCCGCGGGAAGCCGCGCGGCGGCGCTCTTCGATGCGGCGGCGCGGCGGCGCGAGCCCATCCTCGCGGCGCTGGCGCCTGCGCGGTTCCTCATCGCGGGAGCCGCGCTCACCGCGTTCGCCCAATTCACCTTCTGGAGCCCGGACTTCGACGAGCCCGACCCTCCGGCGCTTGGCCGCCTCGCGCTGATCGCAGGGCTGCTCGCGTTCGCGCTGGGCAGTTTTTTGCATACGCGCAGCCTGCGCGCAAGCGGACAGGATGTGAACGACGGGGCCGACCCCTTGCCCGACGAGCGGCGCCGCGATCTGAGGCTTTGGGCCTGGGGCGCGGGCGCCGCTTTCACGCTCTACCTTGCGCTGCGGCTATTCCGAGGCTCGACGGCGGGGAGCGACCTGCTGCCGTGGCTCATCGCCGTCGCCGCTTTCGCCGTCCCGCTGCTGCCGCGCAACGCCGTCGAAAAAGCGTCCGCCGCGATTCGCGCGGTCAGATCGGACGCGCTGATCGCCGTGGGCATCGCCGCCGCTTTCATCGCGCTGAACGCGCGCGACATCGCACACTGGCATTACTCCTACATCGGCGACGAGTTCGAGTTCTGGAATTTCGCCCGCAACATCAACCTCTACGGGCTCGCCCGCCCGTTCAGTCAAGACGGCGTGTACGGATTCAATCCGGTTATGAGCCTCGCGGGCAAAGCCGCCGTTATGCGCGTGTTCGGGAACAACGACTTCGGAGCGACGCTGTCGTCCGTCTTGACCGCGGCGGCGGCCATCCCCGGGGTCTACCTCACGGCTTACCTGGCGGGGCGCGGACGGACGGCGGCCATCGCCGCGGCGTCGCTCTTCGCGTCCAGCCACTACCTCTTCGCGCTGTCGCACATCTCCTACAACAACCTCGACGCGCTGCTTCCGATGACGTATGCGGCGGGGTTCTTCCTGCTGGGCGTCCGCCGAAACAACCCGCTGTGGCTCTACGCCGCGGGAGCGGCGGCGGGAATGGGTTTTTACACGCACTTGGCCGGGCGGGCGGCGATGCCCATCCTGCTGGTCGCGCTCGCGCTCTCCCCCGCGCTGCTGGCGCGGTCGCGCCCCCTCTTCGCCGGATTCGCGGTCGCGGCGTTCCCCGCGTTCATCGTCAACGGCGCGCAGACGTTCGGCTGGCTGTTCCCTCAACTGGCCGGAGGCTACGCGGAAGTGGTCAGCGGCCCGTTCGCCGAGCGGGTTTCGGAAAACGTCCGCAACCTGTTCGCCTTTCAGTACAACATCCACCGATCGCACTACGTCACCGGCGCGCTGATGGACACGCTGAGCGGAGGCGCCGCCGTTCTTGGCGTCGGCTACGCGCTTGGGACGATTCGGGAGCATTCCTCGCGTCTGCTTCTCGTATGGATCGCCGCTTTGTTCGTGTTCGCCGGGCTGCTCTCGCCCCATCCCCACGTGCCGAACACGCGAATGTTCCTGCTCCTGCCGCCGCTCGCCATCGCGGGCGGAGTCGTCGTAGGACGCTACGCCTGGGACGTCGCGGCGCGTCTCGCACGGCCTTCCGCGCGCGAGACGCTCGCGTGGGCGTTGACCGGCGCGCTGCTCCTCGCGGTTTTCGCGTTGAACGTCCGGCAGTTCTGGGTCGTGTCGCCGCCCTTGACGCCGCTCACGAACGAGGCCATCGCAACGGGCGCGTGGCGGGATCAGTGCGGATCGGACTTGACCGCGACGGTGTTCGTGTCTCCGAATATGCATATGCAGGCGCTGCAGAGATACGACCCGGAAGGCCCGGAGGTTCGCATCCTGCTAGCGTCCGACCTGCAGGCCGGCGCCCCGCTCCCCGCGCCGGAATCGCTGCGCTGCCTCATCGCCGTGCCTGCAGGCGCGCCGGAGATGCGCGCCCTCGCTGGCGATCTGCAGGCGCGCTACCCCGACGTCGAACCCCTGACCATCGCCCGCTTCAACGGAGAAGCCGTCGTGTACCGCTTCCCTTCGTAGGCGCCCCCTATCCCGTCATTCCCGCGTAGGCGGGAATCCAGTCGGCGCGCAAGCGCCCCCCTTCCGTCATTCCCGCGTAGGCGGGAATCTCGCCCCCGTCGCGCCCTGCCTCGCATCGTCGTTCCCGCCCCCTTTTCCGTCATTCCCGCGCACGCGGGAATCTCGCCCTCGCTGACCACGCCGCGCATCGTCGTTCCCGCCCCTTCCAGTCGTTCCCGCGCAGGCGGGAATCCCGCCCCTCGCGCCTCGCCTCGCCCTCCTTTCCGTCATTCCCGCGCAGGCGGGAATCTCGCCCCAGTCGCGCCCGGCCTCGCCCCCTTTCCGTCATTCCCGCGTAGGCGGGAATCTCGCCCCCGTCGCGCCCCGCCTCGCCCTCCCTTCCGTCATTCCCGCGTAGGCGGGAACCTCGCCCGGATGAAACAGCGTCGGCGCGTTCGCGTTACGCAAGACCTCTTTATCGCGCGGCCAGCATCTCATTGAGCGCTCGCAGTTCCTCTTCCCTGAGCGACAGCCCGTACTTTCGCTTCACCGACAGCCACTGCTCCGCGTAACTGCGCCACGACGCCCGCAGCGGAGGCCGCCACTCGCCGGGCCCCTTCGCCCCTTTGTCGAGATTCGTCGCCGCGCCAATGGCGTTGAGGTTGTCGAGGTCGTTGTAGAAGCGCGTCCGTTGCAGCGCGCCCCAGCCGCCGCCGCCCGATACGTGAGCGTTATGCACGGGAACGTGGTGGTCTATATGCAGGCCGCTGGCGAAACGGAACCGCTCGCCCGTCCACAGGTCCACCCACAGGCCGCTGACCACTCTGCAGCCGTCCTGCTCGACCTCCGCGAGGCTCTCGATGATCAGCGTTTCGGCGCGCGTGTCCTGGCAATCGCCGTCCATGTCCGCCCAGCCTCCGCCTTCCCACTCCTCGCGGTCGTAGATTGGCGTCGCCGTCGCCGGAGGGAGCGCCGACGCGGGCAGCGGGCTCGTCGGTGTCGCCGTCACGGGCGCGCTCACGCACGCCGCCGTCAGCATCGCCAAACCCGCGCCAAGCACCGCGAGCCATGCCTGCCCGGCGCAGGCCGGGGGCGGCGAGGCTCTTTCGTCTTTTGTTCCGGGCGCGTCCATAGCCCTACTAGGCTAGAAGGCGAGCCCGGGGTAGGCGCAATGGCCAAGTGTCGCACTGCGCGGGCGAGGTTCCGCCTACGGGAACGACTGCAAGGGGGCGGGAACGGCGATGGGGACGGGAAATGAATAATGTTGTAGTAGGACGCCTCCTACGAACAACGCAGGAAGCGGCGGACAACGGAACGAAGCCAGTATAGCGCTCCTCTTGCCTTGCGCTCTGACCGCGCAACGCGCGCCGCGTCATCCGCCGGTCACGCGCCACTCCGATCCGTCGGCGGACTCGCCCGGAGAGTAGGCGTCGAGCGCCGTGAGGCAATCGGCCGCTGTCGCCCGCGCCCGGCTGACCATCGCTGGCAGCGTTACTTCGGCTCTCTCGTAACGCAGCGGCGCGCCGACGCGGTAGTCGCATTCTCCGCGCATCCAGGCAAGGTCACCCAAGGAACTTGCGGCGTCCACTCCTGCGGACACGCCGGATTGGCCGAGTCGCTCCCGCACCGTGGAATGCCGCCGGTTCCTGGGAATGGGCGGAGCGTTGGGATTCTCTCTGAAATAGCGGCAGGCCGCTTCATGGAGCAATCCGTAGTAGATCCGGCTCACCGCCGTCCGCCGCTCCGCCTCAGTTCGTCCATCCTCCGCTAAACGGACGCCGAGGTCGTAGAAATCAAGCGGACGCAATGATGCGCTCCTGAGTGGGAATGACGCTGCAGCCGAGCAATCGCGCGTAATCGCTGCGCTCCGCCTCCGACCACGACGGGAAGAGGACATCCGTCACGCGCCGGATTATACGGCGCTTCGCCTCAAACGCTTTCTCCCAAGAGGCGTCCACCTCGCAGAAGAGCGTGAGGTCGGGGTCGAAGTCCGGGCTTGGCGACTCACGCAGGACAATCGCGGCGCTGACGATGACCTCCGCGCCGCCGTCCTCGAGCGCGGCCTCGTGCATCGCGCGGAACGTCCGCTCGCGGAACGGCGTCAGCAACGGGCGCGCCTCCGGCGTCACCTCCAGCGGAACGGAGCGCCGGGTCGCTGTGGTCGAAGCGGCGGCTTGCGTCATTGAACGTCTCCTGCGATGCAGCACGGCGGACAACGGAACGAAGCCAGTATAGCGCTCCTCTTACGGCCGCCTCGTCCGCTGACGGGAACCTCGCCCTTGCGCCGCCAGGCCCGCGCAATGCTATCCTGCGCCCCGCCGGAACGCGCGGGGCAGCCCGACGCATCCGGCGGAAGGAGCGCGTTATGACGAGCAACCCGCCTGCGCTAGGCATCGGCGTCATCGGACTGGGGGGCGCCGCGGTCGCGATGATTCCCAAAATGGCGTTCAACCCCCGCTTCCGCATCGCCGCCGCCGCCGACCTGGATCCGGAGATACGCAGCCGCTTCGCGCAAGACTTCCCCGACGCTGCGGTCTACGACAGCGCCGAAGCCCTCTGCGAGGACGCGAGCGTCGAACTCGTCTACATCGCCACGCCGAACCACTTGCACACCGCGCATTGCGAAATGGCGATGGCGCAAGGCAAGCACGTCCTCATCGAAAAGCCGATGACGACCAACGTCGCGGAGGGCGTCGCGCTCGCGGAGTCCGCCGACCGCAACGGCGTGCTGCTGGGCGTGAACGTCAAACACAGTTTCGAGCCGCGCGTGCTCCGCGTGCGGGAGATGGCGCGAACAGGCGAGTTGGGCGCGCTGCGAATGATCCACCACTGGCGCTATCAGGACTGGCTCTACCGCCCCCGCTCGCGAGAGGAACTCACCCCCGGGCCGGGCGGCGGCATCCTCTGGCGGCAAGGCCCGCATCAGTTCGACATCATCCGAACCATCGGCGGCGGCATGGTTCGCAGCGTGCGGGGAACCGCCGCCGCTTGGGACGCCTCCCGCCGTGTCCCCGGCGCGCACGCCGCCTACCTGGAGTTCGAGAACGGCGTGTTCGCCACCGCGGTCTACAGCGGCCTCGATCACTGGGACTCCCGCGAGTTGGTCTACGGCGTGGGGCGCGACGGCGTGTTCCCCGACCCGGCGAAGCACGCCGCCGCCCGCCGCGAACTCGCCGCCTCGACCGAACCCGACTGGGAAGAGGAAGCCGCCCGCGCCGAGCGTTACGGGATGGGCCGCGCCGATCCCATCCAGCCGGAGACGGGCCCCGCGAGCGCCGGATGGCTCCTCGGCGGGCCGTTCGTCGCCAGTTTCGACGACGCCGACGCGCGGCTCACCCCGCAGGGAATCGTCGTCTACGGCAACACGGAGCGAACGGAGATTCCGCTCGTCACGATGGAGGACGGGCGCGACGGGCGCCTCAACACGTTCTACGACGCCGTCTCGACGGGCCGTCCGCTCCCCGCCGACGCCCGCTGGGGCAACGCGACGCTCGAACTGCTGCTCGCCGTGGAGACGTCCGGCCAGCAGCGCCGCGAGATTTTCCTAGAGCATCAGACCCCTACCGTGGACTAGGCGCGCCGTCCGACGCGAACGCAACGGGAAACGCAGCCCAAACGCAAAACCTTCTCTCCGTTAGGAACCTTTTGCGTAACTTGCGTCTTGACTCCATAGGCGGGATCTCGCCTGACTCATCTCCCCGATGACTCAAGGGAGATGAGCAAGCGCAGATCCGCCGGAGCGAGTCGGGCGGCGGCGTGCCCTGCTCCCTCCCGCCTCTCCCCTCCCCGCCGCCCGCCGCTTGCGCTGCGTTTGCTATACTCCGGCTATGGACGACTTCCTCGCCGCCGACAACCTCAGCAAGCGGTTCGACGGAGTCCAGGCAGTGGACTCCGTCTCTTTCGCCATCCGCTCGCAAGAGATATTCGGCCTGCTCGGCCCGAACGGCGCGGGCAAGACCACCACGATACGAATGCTCTCCACCGTGCTCGCTCCCGACGGCGGAGACGTGGAGATCGGCGGCTACTCCGTGACGCGGGAGAGCGACGAGGTGCGGAAGCGCATCGGCGTCTGCCCGCAGGAACTTGCCCTCTACCCGGAACTCTCCGCCAGCGACAACCTCGTCTTCTTCGGGCGAATGGCCGGCCTGTCCGGGCGTGAGGCGAAGTCGCTCGCCGCCGACACGCTCGAGCGCGTCGGGCTCGCCGACCGCGCCAAAGACGCCGTCCGCAAGTACTCCGGCGGCATGAAGCGCCGCGTCAACATCGCCATCGCCCTGATGAGCCGCCCCCAACTGCTGTTCCTCGACGAGCCCACCGTCGGCATCGACCCGCAGTCGCGCAACCACATCTTCGACACCGTCCTCGCTCTGCGCGGCGAGGGAATGACCGTGCTCTACACGACGCACTATATGGAGGAGGCCGACCGCCTCTGCGACCGCATCGGCGTGATGGACAACGGGCGCCTCATCGCGCTCGGCGCGCCCGCCGAACTCAAGGCGCAGGTCGGCGACCCCGCCACGACCACCCTCGAGGAAGTCTTTCTGAACTTCACCGGACGGAGCCTCCGCGACTAATATGTCCCGCGCCTTCCTCGTCGCGCTCATCGGCGTCAAGCGCTTCATTGCGGACAGGGGCGACCTCGCCTTCGGCATCGCGCTCCCCATCGCGCTCTTCGCGCTGATGACGGGCGTGTTCGGCGGCGAGGCGTCGTTCAACGGAACGGCGCACGTCGCCGACCTCGACGGCGGGCGCGCCGCGTCCGAACTGCTCGAACGCCTCGAGCGCGTGGACGGCGTGAGCGTCCGCCGCTACGCCAAACCCGACCTCGACGACGCGCTCGACCGCTCCGCCATCCTCAACGGATTCGTCTTGCCCGCCGGATTCACCGCCAGCCTCGACGCAGGGATTCCGGCGGAGGTCCGGATTCTCCGGCGCGGCAACGGAGGCGACGCCGCGCAGATCATCACGGCGATTCTGCAGGGCATCGCCGCCGACCTCGCTTCGGAGAGCCGGATCCGCAACGGCGTCGCGGCTCTGGCGCCGGACGCGCCTCCGCAGCGAGTGGACGCGGCGGTTCAGCGCCTTATCACGGACGCGCGCGCCAACCCTCCGGTGCGCGTCGAAACGCAATCGCTCAGCGAAGACCCGGACGATGGGGACGATTTCTTCTCGCGCCTGCTCCCCGGGATGATCGTGATGTTTCTCCTCTTCTCCATCACGCTCGGAGCGCAGACTATCGTCGAGGAGCGGCGCAACGGCACGCTGGAGCGTCTGCTCTCCACCCGCCTGCGTCCGTGGGAACTCTTCGCCGGCAAATTCCTGGAGGGCGTGGGCCGGGGGATGCTGCAAGCGCTCGTGTTCCTGGGGCTCGCGTTCGTCGTGCTGCGCGTGGGAGGCCCGCTCGCGTTCGTCCAGAGCGCGGCGCTCGCCGCAATCGTCGCGGCGTCCGCCAGCGCGCTCGCGCTCATCATCGCCGCCGTCGCGCGCACCCAGGATCAGGCGTCGTGGATCGCCGTCTTCATAACAATGTTTATGACCGTGTTCGGCGGGACGTTCTTTCCCGTCGGAGATTCCGGCGCGCTCAACATCCTCAGCCGGTTCACGCTGAACAAGTACGCGATAGACGCCTTCGACGGCGTGATCAGCGGCGCGGCGACGCTCGCCGACCGCTGGGCCGAAATCGCCGTCGTCGGGGGCGCCGCGATAGCCGGCCTCGCCGCCGCGCGCCTCATCTTCCGCGTCTCGTCGGAGGGCAAGTGATGCGCCTGCTCGTCCGCCAAGCCTTCATCCTTTCGGCGAAGGATATGCGCGTCTTCGTCAGAGACTGGCCGGGCATGGCGTTCGCGCTCATCCTGCCTCTCGTGTTCGTCTTTGGCTTCTCGCTCGCCTTCAGCGGCGTCGGCCCGGACGACGAGCGGCTGCGCCTCGCCGTCGCAACGGAAGAAAGCGCAGCAGAAGAAAGCGCAGGCGGCCTCTCCAGGCAGACGCTCGACGCGCTCGCGGCGTCCCCCGAAACCGACGTTCGGGAATGGGACGCCGGCGAGGCCGCCGCCGCGGTCGAGGACGGCTCGCTCGACGGTTACGTTCTTTTCCCCGGCGATTTCACGCAGCGCGTCTTATCGGGCGGAGGCGCGGAGATTCGCGTGATGCTCGCGGGCGGCGCCCCGCCCGAAACGGAGGCCGCCTTGCGCGGGCTCGCAAGCGCCGTCGCCGGACGAATCGGCGCGATTAGCCTCATCGCGCAGGGGACGGCCGAACTCGCAGGCCCCGCCGCGCTCGATCTCGCTGAACTCGGGCGGCTCGCCGAGGCGCCGCCGCTCATCTCCTTCTCCATCGAGCGGGTCGGCTCCCGCGAAGCGTTCAACGCCTCCAACTTCACGCTGCCCGGCTACCTGACGATGTTCGTCTTTTTCATCGCCGCGATGAGCGCGGAGGCCATCGCCCGCGAACGCCAGACCCAAACGCTCGAGCGCCTGCTCGCCAACGGCGCCCGGCGCCCCGCGATCATCTTCGGCAAAATGCTCGCCAGCCTCTACAGAGGATTCCTGCAACTTGCCGTTCTCTGGCCGGCGGGCATATTCGCGTTCTCCATCGACTTCGGCGTCTCGCCTGTCGCGGTCATAGGCGTATCCGTGATGATGGTCGTCGCGGCGGCGGCCTTCGGCGTGATGCTCGCCTCGCTCGTCGGTTCGGTGAAAAGCGCGACGTCCGCCGCCGTGTTCACCTCGCTGACGCTCGCGCCGCTCGGCGGCTGCTGGTGGCCGCTGTTCGTCGCGCCCGAATGGCTGCAGACGCTCGGCCTCTTCACCCCGCACGGCTGGGCGAACGACGCCTTCAACAAACTTATGCTCTTCGGCGCGCAGGGGGCGGACGTCGCCGCCAATCTCGCCGTGCTCGCGCTCTTCGCCGCCGCCTTCCTCGCCGTCGCCCTTCTGCGATTCCGCTCCGCTCCCGCCACCTGATGGGGCGGCGCGGGTAGGTGCGTCGTCTATACTTGGCGGGGGGATAACATCCGCATCATTAGTATGCGCAAAGCGAACCCGAGGGAGGTGAAACGCTATGCCGCCGCTCAAGCCGGGAACGATCTGGCCGACGCATGAGGAAGAGATTCAAATCAACGCGGGGATCGCCGCAGACCCGGACAATCCCGAGTTGACAGAGGAGTGCTTCGCTCGCATGCGCCCCGCGTTCGAGGTTGACCCCCGACTCGCCGAGTTCGTCCGCAGGCAGGCCGCCCGGAAGGCGTGCCCCAAAACGCGCGTCACGATCCGCTTGGACGCCGACGTCATCGCCAGCCTTCGGGAAGACGGCCCCGGCTGGCAAACGCGCGCGAACGCCGCGCTCCGGCAGGCCGTGCTCGGCGCCTAGCCTTCGCGGGCGCATTTCAGGAAAAGGGCTACGTCCACCTCCCGAACGCCCAGCCCCCGCCCGTGCCCGCAGGCGTCCGGTACACCGGCACGTACTCGATCAACTCGAAGTTCAGGTCGGTGTCCGCCATCGCGCCGCCGACCGCGACCCAGTTCTGCGTCTCCGACGCCGCCGAGTAGAGCCGTTCGCGCGGAAGCGTCATCAGCGTCTCCGCGTCCTTCTCCTCCAGCGCCTTCAGCACCGTGCGGTCGAGCCACTCGTCAACGACGAAGTGGCTGAGGCCGCCGGAGCCGATGATCGCCACCGTCGCGTCGCTCTCCCACGAGCGGACCGCCGCCCCGACCGCGCGCCCGAACTCGTAGGAGCGCTTCGCCGTCGGCTGATTCGGCGGGTAGCACGTGTTCTCGAACACCGGCAGAATCGTCCGGGGCTCGTTGTCGAACAAACGCTTGACCACGAACGCGAATCCGTGCGGCAGCCCCTGATCGCGCGGCTCAGTGTTCCGCACCGAGTCCAACTCCCCGTGCTCCTTCGGGTAGCGCCGCGCCACCGTGCCCCCGTACTTGTCATGCAGGTACGTGAAGTGCGACACGTCGAAGTCGTGCGCGATCAGATGCTCGATCACGTGGCGCCCCAAGTCCGACGCCACCGGAACGTCCATCGCCGTATCCCCGTAGCCGTCCGCGATGGACTGCATAATGTCCGGGGCGCGGAACCCCGCCGCGAGCGTCCGGGGCTTGATCGGAACCGAGTCCCCCCAGAACACCGCGAACGTCGGCATGTTGTCCTCGAAGAACCACTCGTCCTGGTCGTCCGAGATGATCACCGTCACGTCGGGCCGGACGTCGTCGAACGTCCGCGCCAGTTCCGCGATGCCCCGCTGGCAAGCGTCCACTTGCGCCTCGAACACTTCGTTCGTCAGCGGCTTCTCCTTCACCGCCGCCGGAACGCGCGCCAGCGCCTCGTCGTAGGGCATCGCCCAGCCTTCCGGCGGGAACACCAACTCCTGATGCTGCAAGTCCCCCTGCGAGTACCTCGGCCACTGCTCCGCGTTCAGCGCGAGCATCGGGCTGTGGGACGTTCCGGCTCCGAGCACGATCTTCGCCATCGCTCCGACCTCCGTTTTCCGTATGGCGCGGGCCTTGCTCCGCCCGCGCGGGTCAGGTTGCAATCCAACAACGCAACGCCCAACCGACGCTGCGCCCCTAGTGTAGCACGGAACGCAACCCGCGCCGCATCGCCCTGCCCTGCCCTGCCCTTCCGCGCTCCGCGCCCCCGCTCTTCCGCGTTCTATGCCGCGTTCCCGTGCTACACTGCCCCCATGAGCGCCGACCCCGCAGACAAAATCCGCCTTTTCGTGCCCTGGGACGAAATTGAGCCCTCGGCGCAGGCGCAACTCCGCAACACTGCGGAGATGCCTTTCGTCGCCGGCCTCGCCGTAATGCCCGACGTCCACTTCGGGCTCGGCTCCACCGTCGGCTCCGTCATCGCGTCGGAGGGCGCGGTGATGCCCGCCGCCGTCGGCGTGGACATCGGCTGCGGCATGATCGCCGCCCAAACCTCCCTCCGCAAAGACGACATCCCCTCCCTGCAAGGGCTGCGCGAGTCCATCGAGTCCCAAATCCCCGCGAGCGCCGGACGCTACAACGCGAAAGTCAAGAAGACGGCGCAGCCTCTCGTCGAGCGCCTCGAAGCCGCCGCAGGCGACCGCCTCGACGTCTACGACAAAACCGACAAGCGTTGGCGCGAGCAAGTCGGCACGCTCGGCGGAGGCAACCACTTCATCGAGGTTTGCGAGGACGGCGACGGCCTCATCTGGCTCACGCTGCACTCCGGATCGCGCGGCGTCGGCAATCGCCTCGCCTCCGCCCACATCAAGAAAGCGAGGGCGCTGAGCGGCGGCGCTCCCTTGCCCGACCCCGACCTCGCGCCCTTCCACGAGGGAACGCAGGAGTTCGACGACTACCTGACCGACCTCCATTGGGCGCAGGAAATGGCGGCGCTGAACCGCAGCGAAATGCTCACGCGGATGCGGAACGCGCTGCAGCATCACGCGGGCGAGTTCGAGACGCTGCAGACCGTCAACTGCCACCACAACTATATGGAGCCGGAGGAATACGCAGGGCGGACGCTCTACCTCACGCGGAAGGGCGCGATCCGCGCGTCGGAAGGCGCTGCCGGCCTCATCCCCGGCTCGATGGGCGCGCGCAGTTACGTCGTGGAGGGGCTCGGCAACGAGGACTCCTACTGCTCCGCGCCCCACGGCGCTGGCCGCCGGATGTCGCGCCGCAAGGCCAGAGAGACGTTCACGATGGACGACTTCGACCGGCAGATGGAAGGCGTCGAGGTCCGCCGCAGCGAGGCGTTCCTCGACGAGATTCCTTCCGCCTACAAAGACATCGAAATCGTGATGCGCCACGCCGAGCCGCTCGTCCGCCCCACCCACGTCCTCAAGCAAATCCTCAACGTCAAGGGCGCCTGACGGCTCTTCGCGCCGCCCGATTCGCGCCTCTAGGGGATTCGCGCCTGCGCGGTCAGACGGCTAGGACGAATCCCCGCTTTTCAGGAGTAGGCGGTTCCCCAATAGGTTCCCGCTTCGCGGGAACGACGCCCCAATGGCGCCCCTGGGCTATGCAGGAGACGGGATGCGCCCGTCCACAGCGGAGCGCTACTTGACCCGGTGGTCGGCGTAGCCCACCTCATAGGCCGCGCTCGTCGAGTGGCGCAGCAGCGTTCCGAGGTCCTCCATCGCCCGCGCCAGTCCGGCGCCCGCCTCCGCCGACAGCATCGCGGCTTCGCTCTCCCATAGCGCCACGAGAATGCCGCGCGCGCCGTCCGACCGCAGCGCGTACGCGCCTTCGTAGCCGGGCTGCCGCCGCATCTCCGTCGCCGCCAGCCGCTCGAACGCTTTCGCCGCGTCGTCGTGCCCTTGCGCCCCGCCCTCCGCCTCGAACTCGATAACTCGCGCGAACATAACCCGCCATTCTCCTCGGAGCGACGCCGCTTCTTGCGAACGCCTTGATGATTGTACCCCGAGGCGCGGGCGGTAGGCGGAACGCAGCCAGGGAAAGCCCCTGCTGACCGCGCGCCCTGTTTCGTGCTACCCTTGCGCCATCACTCCGCGAGGAGGCACGCAATGACCGAGCGCGTTTGGGACAAGTTCCTCTCCGAGGCCGACCGCGAGCACGTCGCCGTCAGCGGCCATACGCCGCGAGGGTTCGGCTCGCGTCCGGCTCTGCTGATGATCGACCTCTACCGCTGGGTGTTCGGCGACCGCCCCCAGCCGCTGTTGGACGCGATCAAGGAGTGGCCCGGCAGTTGCGGACTCGCCGCCTGGGACGCCCTCCCCCACATCCAGCGCCTGCTCGCCGCCGCCCGCGAGGCAGGGGTGCCCGTCGTCCACGTCACCGGCCTGCCGGAGAGCGACTCCGGCGTGATCGGCTGGGCGTCGTCCGGCCGCAAAGACTCCGGGCGCGCGGGCTATATGGGCGGCGGCTCCAAGCGCGAGGGTATGTACGACATCGTGCCGGAGGCCGCGCCCATCGCGGGCGAGGCGTTTCTGCGGAAGACCTCGCCGTCCGCCTTCTGGGGCACTCCGGTCGCCGGCCACCTCACCGCGCTCGGCGCCGACACCATCATCGTCGCGGGCGAGAGCACCAGCGGCTGCGTCCGCGCCTCCGTCGTGGACGGCTGCACCCACCGCTACCGCATGGTCATCGCCGAGGAGTGCGTCTTCGACCGGCAGGAGGCGCCGCACGCCGTCAACCTCTTCGATATGAATCAGAAGTACGCCGACGTCCTCCCTCTCGATGAGATCATCGAGTGGATCGGGGCGTGGCGCGCGCCCGAAGGCTACGGCGCTCCCGAGCCCGCCTGAGCGAAGCGAGGAGCGGCTCGCGGAGGGCGGAACGAAGGAACGGCTGCGAGAGGGAGTCTCCTATGGGACGGCTGGACGGCGCAATGAAGAACATCCTGCGGATAGACGCCTCGATGACCTCGGCGGCCATCCTCGCGAAGACGCTCGCGTGGGCGGTTACGCTCTCCGCCGCCGCGTGGGTCGTGATCGGCCTCGTCTCGCTGCGCTTCGAACTCGGCGGCGGGCTCGACGACGTCTTCTCCACCCAGTTGATCATCGCGGGCGTCTTCGCAATCGGCATCGCCAACGCCTTCATTATGGACGCGGGCGGATTCGGGGGCAGGGACGGCGCGTCGCTGCTTCCCAAGACTCCCATCCTCTGGGCGCTTCTCGCCATCGCCGGCATGCTGATGCTCGTATGGCAAGTGTGGGTTGACTTCGAGGGCGGGCCGAACGAAGTCCTCAAGGCGATGTACTCGCTGATCGGCGTCGGCCTGTGCGGAACCTACGCAGGGTTCGTCTCGCTTCCCGTGATCGACCGAACCTACCGTCCGTTGCGCTGGGCGATGCATCTGCTCACCGCCATCCTCGCCGTAGAGATCATCGAGGCGCTCTGGCGTGCCAACCCGCTCTCCGGCGTCCGCGCGGGCGAGCAATTCGCCGCCGTCGGAGCCTATGTCGGCTTCGTCCTCGTCGTCTACGCGGCCATTGCGTTCATCGCCGCGAGGGCCAAAATCAGCCCAACCCGCGCGCTCATTATCTACGCTGTCCTCGGACTGATCGGCTTCGGCCTCGTGCTGGTGAACCTCTGGGGCTCCCTCGACGCCGGCCCGCTGCGCTTCGTCCTCGGCGCATCGCTCCTTCTCTCCATCTCCACCGTCGCCATCGTTCTGATGCACCACTACGTCAGGGGCTTGCCGAACCCCTGGTCCGCCGCGAAAAGGCTGGCCGCCGCCTGAAGACGTCCTGCGATACGTGAATCCGAGCGCAACCGGCGCTCCCGACGTGCGGGAGACCACGAGCGCGACAGCGAAGGGAAAACGCAATGGGCAGACTTGACGACCGCGTCATCATCGTAACCGGCGGAGCGGCGGGCATAGGCCGCGCCTTCGCAGGCGGCTTCGTCCGCGAGGGCGCGAAAGTCGTCCTCGCCGACATCAACGGCGAGCAGGCGGAGCGCTCCGCCGCGGAATTGCGCGCCGAGGGCGGCGAGGCGATGGCTTTGACCGTCGACGTCTCCGATCAGGCGCAAACCGAGATGATGGCCTCCGAAACCATCGCCGGATTCGGCAAGGTGGACGGCCTCGTCAACAACGCCGCCATCGCCATCCGCGTGAAGCACACCCGCGCGCCGCTCGAGGAGATCCCCCTCGACGAGTTCGACCGGATGCTCGCCGTGAACCTCAAGGGCGTGTTCCTCTGCTGCCGCGCCGTCCTCCCCGCTATGAAGGAGCGCGGCTACGGCAAGATCGTCAACATCAGTTCCGGCACCTTCTTCAACGGACGCGAGAACCTCGTGCACTACGTCGCGTCCAAAGGCGGCGTCATCGCCTTCACCCGCGTGCTCGCCCGCGAAACCGGCGACGCGGGCGTCCGCGTCAACTCCATCGCGCCCGGGCTCACCGCCAGCGAAACCGAAGAGCACGACATCGAAGAGTTCGCCGCGCGCGTCCCCAACCGCGCCATCAAGCGCATCGAGATGCCGGAAGACCTCGTCGGCGCGGGGATATTCTTTATGTCGGCGGAGAGCGACTTCATATCCGGCCAGACGCTCGTCGTGGACGGCGGCGTCGCCGTTCACTAGCGGCGACGCTCACGGCGAACGGAACCCGGCGGAGGCGGCTATCGCCGTCCCGCGCAGGCGGGAATCCAGAGAGAGACAGAGAAGCAGAGGAGCGCAATGGGCAAGTTGGACGAACGGGTGATCATCGTAACCGGCGGAGCGCAAGGCATAGGCCGCGCCTTCGCTATGCGCTTCGCCGCGGAGGGCGCCCGCGTCGTCATCGCCGACGTCAACGGCCCCGCATCCGAAAAGACCGCCGCGGAGATCGGCGAGGCGGGCGGCGAGGCGCTCGTCGCCGTGACCGACGTCTCCGACGCGGACTCCGCCGATGCGATGGCCCGCGCCGCAATCGAGAAGTGGGGGCGCATAGACGGCCTCGTCAACAACGCCGCCTACTTCCAGCGCCCGCAGGTGACCGTCGGCCCCGTCGAGGAGATCACGCCGGAGGAGTGGGACAGCGTAATGGCCGTCAACGTGCGCGGCCCCTTCCTCTGCTGCCGCGCCGTCCTCCCCTATATGAAGGAGCGCGGCTACGGCAAGATCGTCAACATCAGTTCCGGCACGTTCTTCTCCGGACGCTCCACGACGCAGTACGTCGCGTCCAAAGGCGCTGTTATTGGAATGACCCGCACCCTCGCCCGCGAGACCGGCGATTTCGGCATCACCGTCAACTCCATCGCGCCAGGCTCGACCGCCAGCGACCCTGAGCGCGACCAATCGCGCTACGAGGGCCGCGTCCCCGACCGCGCCATCAAGCGCGTCGAGCGCCCCGAAGACCTCGCCGGCGCAGGCGTCTTCCTTATGTCCTCCGACAGCGACTTTATGACCGGCCAAACGATGATCGTGGACGGCGGCGCCGCGCTCAACTAACCCGGGGGCGCGGGCAAATTCCGCGGCGCCTGCCGGACATCCGCCGCTTGCCTCGCTCCGGCGGGACGCGCTACCATTCCCGCATCGCTTTGAGGAGGATGCGCCGATGGCCTCGCCGGAACGTATGGCGTTGATGGAGCGGAACATTCGCCAACTCGCCCTGCTCGTGAAGCAGTTGGGCGAGACCGAACTGGCCAACCAGCAGAGGCGGTTTCGCAACGAACTGCGGATGCAGGAGTGGGAGCAGCGCATACGGGAAAGCGATCAGCGCATACGCGAACACGATGAAGAGATACGCCGTCTCCTCGAAGGCGACGCCGTCCGCGCCGAGAACATCCGCGCAATGCTCGCGGTCATCGTCGAGATGCAGGCCGACATCGCGCGCCTAGACGCCGCATCGTGAGGACGCAACTATGACCACGAACGACGACCGCGACCGCATTGGGCTGACCGGCGCCTTCCTCGGCAATATCCTCGCCCGGGTGGGCGACGGCGACGCCCTTGCCGAGGAAGAAAACGCCGACCCCGAAAAGGCCGATTGGTATCCCTACGACGACCCGGCTTTCGACAACGCCTCGTTCGAGGATGAGGAGGCGTACCTCGCGGGCGAGGAACTCGGCCTCGAGGGGGGCGGATTGGGCGAGGGGTTCGGGTTGGGGTTGTAGGCGCAGCGGTGCCTCGCCACGTCAGGGGGCGTCATTCCCGCGTAGGCGGGAATCCCGTCCCCTTGCCCCGTCATTCCCGCGTAGGCGGGAATCTCGCCCCCTTGCCCATCCTTCCCGCGTAGGCGGGAATCCAGGAACCCCAGACAGGCCGCCCATCCTATCGTCATTCCAGGAATGCTGATAAAAGGGCGCATGCTATCCTAGCCCCTAGACGCGAGGAGAGGAGCAGCACGATGACGACCGCCCCCCGCCCCCCTAGCGCGGACCCCGCCGACACGACCATCGTCCGGCGCGCCGAGCCCCTGGACGTCCCCATCCGCTGGCAGGCCAACGGAACCGCCCGCGTCGCGCCCCGCGTCAACCTCGAGTTCGTCCTCTGGTCGCACCAGGAGGGCATGCGCCCCGAAGAGATCGTCGACCGCCTGCCCGCCCTCGACCTCGCCGACGTCTACGCCGTCATCGCCTACTGCCTGCGCCATCCCGAGGAGATCGAGGACTACCTCCGCAGCGTGAAGGAGATGGAGGAGCGCGCCCGCGCCGAGTTGGACGTTCTCTACCCCGACAGGCATGAGCATATGGCGCGGATCCGCGCCCGCCACGCGGCGATGCAGCAGGAGCGGCAGGCTTCCTAGATGCTCCGGTTCGCAGCCGACGAATGCCTCAATCTGAATATCGTTGCCGAACTGCGCCGCCGCAACCCTCTGCTTGATATAGCGACCGCTGAAGAGCAGCGGCTGCGAAGCGCTCCGGACGAGAACATCATTGGGTGGGCGGCGCGCGAAGGAAGAATTCTGCTGACGCACGACGCCAACAGCCTGCTCGGTTTGGCGTACCAACGCATACGAAACGGCGAGACGACGCCCGGCATTTTCGTCGTGCCCTGGACATACCCTATCGGAGAAGCCGTGCGGGAACTGGAACTCGCCGCCGGCGCCAGCCTCGACGGCGAGTGGGAGAACCGCGTCGAGTACCTTCCGTTCCCCTAGCCGCCGCCCGACTGGATTCCCGCCTACGCGGGAACGACGGGACGGCGCGGAGCGCTACGCGACGACGGACACGACTTCCTCTTACGACGGCGCAGGCGGCGCCGCGACGACGATGACGGCGAGGTGAAGCGTGAGCGCCTCAACCGCCATCTCCCGCGCTTCCTCCAGCGTCGCGCCCTCCGCGTGCGATGAGCTGGTCCACGTACTCTCTTGACTTGGATGGTACGCCAGTATCGGCTCTGATGGCCGCAGCCGTCTTGTCACGCATGTCTAGGAACTTCATGATTTGGTCTACGGACATGTGAGAAGTGCACAGCATAAGCCGCATGTCGCCGTCGGCGTCTCGAGACACCGCTAGTCGGCAGGCCGTGTGGCCTTTGTTGGTTCGGGCGTCTCTGTCTGCGCCGCCCTCCAACAGAACCCTAACGACCCTGGGTTCGTCGTTGGATTCCGCCGCTTTGTGCAAGGGCGTTTCGCCCTGCTCGTTCTTGGCGTTGACATCTGCTCCGGGTTCCAGCAGCGCCTTCATGACCCTGGGTTCGTCGTTGGATTCCGCCGCTTTGTGCAAGGGCGTTTCGCCCTGCTTGTTCTTGGTGTTGACGTCTGCTCCGCGTTCCAGCAGAAGTATGACGACTCCAGGGTCGGGGTTGCACCCTGCTGCGAAGTGCAAGGCGGTGTCGCCGTTGGCATCCTGGGCAGTGACGTCCAAGCCCTGCTCCACCAGCAGCCTGACCACGTCCACCGTGTTGTAGGCGGCTGCCTCATGGAGAGGCGTCCTCCCGTCGTCTTCTGCCTCCAAGCTAGTCTCGCGCGTGATTTCAGCTCGCGCTTCCCCAGCGGAGGCTTTTCTCCAGAAGGTCAAGTCGCTCATCGTGTCCCCTTTCCCTAGCACGGCGTTATCCCGCGTCTAGGCAACTCCAGGGAATCATGCCTGACCGCCCTTTTGTCAACCCCCTGTCGCCCATTCACGCCTGTGGTATGCATGTCGGGCGCCGCCATGAGGCCGTAGGCGACGCCATTCATTCGTAAATTGGCGGAGCGGCGCCGACATGTCGTATGCCCTTTCCAGTCCCACATAGTTGTCCCCTTGCTAACGCCTCATCGCCTCCGCAGCAACCGCGCGATCTCCTCGTTCGGCTCCTTGCGCTTGAGGGCGAGGTCGTAGGGCGAATCGCCGTCAGGCGTGAGGGCGTCGGGGTTTGCGCCACGTTCCAAGAGAAGCGCAACGACGGCAGGCTCTGCATTGTACCTCGCCGTCACGTGCAGCGGCGTCCACCCGTCGTCGTCTCTTGCGACGATGTCCGCGCCCCGGTCAATGAGGAGCGCGGCGACAGCGGGCTCTGCATTGAGCGCTGCGCCGTGCATCGGTGTTGCGCCATCATCGGTTCTTGCAGCAATGCCTGCGCCTCTGTCAAGGAGGAGGGCGACGACAGCGGGCTCTGGGTTGCTCTGCGCCGCCAGGTGCAGCGGCATCCAGCCGTCGTCGTTTCTTGCGGCGATGTCCGCGCCCCAGTCGAGGAGAAGGGCGGCGACGGCAGGTTCTTTGTTGCTCGCCGCCGCCAGGTGCAGAGGACTCGCGCCGACGATATCTGCGGCTTCGATATCGGCGCCGTGGTCGATGAGCAAGGTTGCCACAGCGGGCTCTGCGTTGAACGCCGCCGCCAAGTGCAAGGGCATCCGGCGGCCGTTGTCATCTCTTGCGTCGATATCCGCGCCACGGTCGAGAAGCAAAGCAACGGCAGCAGGCTCTGCGTTGAACCGTGCCGCCATGTGCAAGGGCGTGACGCCGAGACTGTTGTCTTTTGCGGCAACATTCGCGCCCCTGTCGAGGAGAAGGGCGGCAACAGCAGGCTTTTCATTGTGCTTCGCCGCGTAGTGCAGGGGCGTCTGGTTGTCCTCATCTCTCGCATCAACATCCGCGCCACGGTCGAGAAGCAAAGCAACGGCAGCGGGCTCTGCGTTGAACCATGCCGCCGTGTGCAAGGGCGTGACGCCGAGGCTGTTGTCTTTTGCGGCAACATCCGCTCCTCGGTCAATGAGGAGAGCGGCGACAGCAGGGTTTGCGTTATGCACCGCCGAGTGCAGCGGCGTAAGTCCGTTGTCATCTCTTGCCTCGATATCCGCGCCCCGCTCCAAGAGAAGGGCGACGACAGCAGGCTCTGCATTGAACGCCGCCGCACAGCGCAGCGGTGTTCTGCCATCGTCGGCTCTTGCGGCGAGATCCGCACCCCGGTCAAGAAGCAGTGCGACAACGGCGGGCTCCGCGTTCTCTGACGCCGCAAAGTGCAGCGGCGTTCTGCCCTCATAGTCGTCTCTTGCCTCGATATCCGCGCCCTGGTCAAGGAGCAGTGCGGCAACGGCGGGCTCCGCGTTCTCTGACGCCGCAAAGTGCAGCGGCGTTCTGCCATAGTCGTCTCTTGCCGCGATGTCCGCGCCGCGGTCGAGGATGAGCGCAACGACGGCAGGCTCTGCGTTATGCGCCGCCGCTAGGTGCAGAGGACTCGCGCCGACGATATCTGCGGCTTCGATATCGGCACCCCGGTCAAGGAGAACGGCGGCCACGGCGGGCTCTGCATTGAACCCCGCCGCCAAGTGCAGGGGCGTCTGGTTGTCCTCATCTCTTGCATCAACATCCGCGCCACGGTCGAGAAGCAAAGCAACGGCAGCGGGCTCTGCGTTGAACCATGCCGCCATGCGCAGCGGGGTGTTGCCTCGTTCATCAACAGCGTGAACGTTCGCGCCCCGTTCAAGAAGCAGGGCAATACGCGCCGCGTTCGCCGAGGAAGAGGCAGAGAGCAGTTCGTTGTCCAACTCCGCAGCCTGCTCGGCCTTTGCGCGGGCTCTCTCCACAGGCTCTTCTGTCTCCTTCCCTGTTCTTTCAACGCTTTCCTGCGCGTGCGTGTCGAAGGAATCAGAGGCCGGGGCAGGTTCGCCGATGAAGGCGGCGAGTTGCGCGCCGTCGAGGAGTTCGATGGGCTTGTCCTCAGCGAAACGGATGGCGGGGGTTGTGAAGGAGGCGGTAGTGACGAGGATGCCTTTGCTGGCGCGTTTCTCTTGCAAGGCGCCATAGAGTTCGCGCACCTCGCCGACGCCGACTTTGCGGCCAATGGCGTAGCGTTTGCATTGGACGAGGTAGGTTCCGCCGGTGACGGGAGTTGGGTCGCGGGCGATGATGTCCACGCCTTCGTCGCCGGCGCCGCCGGTGACCTCAACGGAGAGTCCGCGCGCCTGCAGCGCCTGGGCGACTTGCATTTCGAAGTCGTAGGGGTCGGCTGCGAATCCGCGCGGGCGGACGGGAGCGGGGGCGTCCTCGTGGGGATTGACGGGGGCGAGTTGGCCTTTGGCGTTGCGGTTATAGCGCCAGTCCCACTCCTGCTCGCGCTCGCCGCGCTTGGCCTCGACGCTGATGCGGCAGGTTGCGATGCGGTCGTTCACGTCCATATTGCCGATGTGGAAGCGGACGGTTCGGATACGGGGGTCCGCGCGGAAGGCCGCTCGGATGGCGGGAGGGACGACGAGTTCCACGGCGTCCCAGATGCGTTTCGACGCGGGCTGACGGCGCCATCGCACTTGGATTTCGCGCTCCCCGTGGACGCCCTGGTCATCCCAGAGTCCGCGGCGGCGGCGGATGTGGGCGAACTGGTCAATGTCCGTGTAGATCGTGAAAACTTCGGGGGGCTCGTTAGTGCGATGCCACAGATTAGTTACGCCGAGTTCGCTGGTGATCTTCCCCTCCATCGAGCCTCCAACGGCGGCGATGACTCTGCTCTTTGGGATGTTCGCAGGCTTGGACATCGGCCGGTTGTTCGCGCGCTCCCAGCCGCCGGAGCGGCGCCAAGCGAACGCGGCGATGGCCACGACCACGAGCACGATGAGGATTGCGAAGATCTGACCTGCGGCGCCTTCCATGCGGGGGGCGTTCCTTTCGCGGCGGGGTTGGGGGAGTATAGCGCAGCGCTGGGGGGCGGGATTCCCGCCTACGCGGGAATGACGGGGCAAGGGGGGCGAGATTCCCGCCTGCGCGGGAATGACGGGGCAAGGGGCGTATTAGGGACTTGCGCGCCTTGACAAGCGCGGGGCCGAAGGCTACGCTCAATAGTGAACAGCCCGTAGTGACGGCGAGGCGAGAATCGGGATCGGGAGGGAGTTGCGATGGCTACGCGCAAGACGAACCGCATGCGTTTGCGTTTGCCGGAGGACACCGTGCCTCTGCTGATCGTCGGGGCTGTGCTTGCGCTCGCTCTCGCCGGAGCCTACGCCCTCTTGCTGTTCATTCAGGAACTGGCGGCGTGAGCGGGCGGCTGGAGCGCGTAGGAAGATACCTGCGCCCCATCGTATCCTGCGCCGCCGCTTTCAATACGATTATGGCGGCGTTGTTCTTGCTTCTGGCTATGCTGAGCGTTGCCCTTAGCATATTCGGGGTTAGGATTCCGAACTTGATTGAGGCGTTGAGATAGAAGTCGGCTGTTGCGCCGATTTCTGTGCGCGGCGCGAAGCGCTGCTCCATTCTCATCCCAGGGCCGCGTCATTCCCGCGAAAGCGGGAACCTACCCGGGCGGCTGTTGCGCCGATTCCCGCTGCGGCGCGAGCGCAGCGCGCAGAAGGCGGCCGCCGTGAGAGCGATGAGGCCGATCCATTGCGTCTGCTGCAGGCCAAGCCATGCCGGATCGAGCCGGACGAACGCGATGAGGAAACGTCCCGCTCCCCAGGCGGCGAGCGCGAGCGGCGCGAGCATTCCCCTCGGCGCGCGCCTTCCCCAACGCCACGCGCCAAGCGCGACCGCCGCCGTCAGCAGCAATTCGTAGGCCGCGACGGGGTGCGCGGCGGCGCCGTCGGCGAACGCCGGAGACGCGGGATGCGCGTAGGCGATTGCCCAGGGGAGCGACGACGCGGCGCCGGCGGGGTCGCCCGCAGCGGCGCTCCCTGTCCATCCGACGGCGACGCCGGCGAGGCCGGGCAAGGCTGCGGCGTCCGCCGTCTCCGCAGGGGCGAGCCCCGCCCTACCCGCCCGCCAAAGTCCCGCCGCGAGTCCGCCGAGAACGGCTCCCCATAGCGAGAGACCGCCGTTCCATAGATAGAGCGCTTGAAACGGCGCATCGGCGTAGAACGACGGATAATCGGCGATATGCAGCAGGCGCGCTCCGGCGATTCCCCCTAGCGACGCCGCGAGCGTGATGGCGCAGGCGTCGCGCCTGCTCGCTCCAAGCGGCGCCGCCGACCGCGCGAACAGCGCCCCGCCGATCAGCAGTCCGGCGAGCGTGGCCAGACCCGCCCACGTGATCAGCGGCGATCCGAAGGCGTAGGGGGTGAGGGAGATGGTCATCGTCTCCATAGCGCCGGATGGGCGCGCTTTCGCGGCCAGGGCGCAGCGCCGTGAGTATAGGGAGAGCGGGCGCGGTCCGTCAGGGATTCCTGGATTCCCGCCTACGCGGGAATGACGGGAGAGGGGCGAGATTCCCGCCTACGCGGGAATGACGGGGCAAGGGGGGCGGGAATGACTACCCTACTGGGAGCACTCCTCCTACGCCAGCAATTCCTCTTCGTATTCGTGGCGGCGCAGCAGTTCGTTGATGTTGCGGACGGTGTGCACGAATCCGATGTGGCTGAACGCTTGCGGGAAGTTGCCCAGCGCGCGCCCGCTGACCGGGTCGTGCATTTCGGCGAAGAGCCCCAGCGGGCTCGCCGTCTCGTAGACTTTCTCGAAATGCGCGAGCGCCTCTTCAGTCTCGCCGATCACGAGGAGCGCCCCGATGAGCCAAAAACTGAGGATGTAGAACGCGCCCTCCTCGCCCTCCAAGCCGTCGTCCGTCTCGTCCACGCGGTAGCGGCGCACGAACGGGCCGTCGGCGAGTTCCTGTTGCACGCGGCGGACGGTGGAGCGCAGCCGGGGGTCGTCGGCGGGCAGGAAGCCGAGGAACGGAATGAGCAGCGCGCTGGCGTCTATCGCGTCCGAATCGTACGCCTGCGTGAAACTCTGTTTGGAGTTGGACCAGCCTCGCTCCAACGCCTCGTCGCGTATCGCGTCGCGCTGCTCGCGCCAGTGCTCCACGTTCCCTGTGAACCCGTGCGATTCCGAGAGTTTGATGGCGCGGTCGAGCGCCACCCAGCACATTACTTTGGAGTAGACGAAGTGCCGCTCCGGCCCGCGCACCTCCCATATCCCCCTGTCCGGCCGGCGCCACGTCCACGACGCGAGGTCGGCCATGCGCTCGAGGAGAATCCAGCCGTTGTCGGAGAGGTTGCCGGAGTAGCGGTGAAACACCGCGAGGCTCAGCGCGACCTCTCCGAACACGTCCAACTGGCGGTGATACGCGGCGCCGTTGCCGATGCGGACGGGCCGCGACCGCTCGTAGCCCTCCAGATGCTCCAATTCGGTCTCGGCCAGGACGCTGTCCTCGGCGATGCCGAAGAGGATCTGCATATGCTCGAACGTGCCCAGGCAGTGCTCGACGACCCACTCGATGTACGCCTCGCCCTCGTGCGGGTCGCCGATGCGGTAGAGGATGCCGAGCGTCCACGCGCTGTCCCGCAGCCAGGAGAAGCGGTAGTCCCAGTTGCGGACGCCGCCGATCGACTCCGGCAGGGACGTGGTCGGCGCGGCGACGATCGCCCCGGTGGGCTCGTAAATCATGAGGCGGACGGTGAGGTAGGAGCGGACGAAAGCGTCGCGCAGGTAGCCGTCGTAGGCGAGTTTGGCGACGGATGCGTGGTCGCGGCGGATGACGCGCTCCATCTTCCCCCGGCAGTCCAGCGCGCGGAGGGAAGGCAGGCGCTCGACGCCGAAAGCGATGACGAACTCGACATGCTCGCCCTCGCCGACCGTGAACTCCGCGACGGCGCGCTCTCCGCCGTCGGGCGCGGCTTCGATGACGAGCGGCGCGCCCGAGACGAGCGCCAGCGGCGCGCTCTCCGGGTGCGTGGCGAGCGCGCCGTTGCGGACGAGCGCAATCGTCGTCGCCCCGCGGGCGTAGTCTAGCCTCGGCTGAAACTCGAGGCGCATCGTCACGCTTCCTCTGACGCCCCGAACGGCGCGGACGATTTCGTGGGGCGCGACGGGGTTGCGGGCGGGCGGATGCGTCATAAAGTCGGAGACGACCGCCTCGCCGCCGTCCGTCTGATGGACCGTCTCCAAGACCGTGGCGTCCTGAACGTAGCGCTGCGTCACGGCGGGCGCGCCTTGCGCCCTGAGGGAGCAGTAGCCGCCTATGGCGTCGTCCAGGATGGCGGCGAAGACGCTTGGGGAGTCGAAGCGGGGGAAGCACGCCCAGTCAATGGAGCCTCGGTCGCTGATGAGCGCGCACGAGTTCATATCGCCGATGACGCCGTAGTTGTGGATGGGCGTGTAGGGCACGGCGATGGCCTCGTTTTGCGTTAGCGCGGCCCGGCAGGCGCCACCGGGGGCGTCAAAGCGCGATGGGCCGCAGCGAGCGTCGGCCTCCGCGCTCCTGAATGTAGCCGGACGGCTTTTCCGTTTCGTGCGAGAAGACGAGGAGCCAGCCGTCCCGCACGGCCTCGTCCAGCACGCCGCTCTTCGTTTGCAGCGTTTCCTCCGGGTGCAAGTCGCTGGCGGCGATGCACTCGGGGAGGAGGTGGTAGTGGGTCGGAACGAGGTCGCCCAGGAAGGCGATGCGCTCGCCTCCGTGCGTGATGACGACGATCTGATGGCCCTGGTAGGGCCCGCTGGCGCGCCGCGCCTGCAGCCCCGGGACGATGGTCTCCTCGCCGTCCACGAGTTGCAACTTGCCGCTCTCGTAAAGCGGCATATAGTCGTTAGGGACGTACCCGTTGACGTGGCGGTCGGTGGGGGAGGTCGCCTCCTCGAGCGCCTCGCGCTGCGCGTAGTAGGTGGCGTTGGGAAAGGTGGGGATGTGCTCCCCGCGCCGGTTGACGCGGGTGCAGCCGCCGGTGTGCTCGAAGTGCAGGCTGGTGAGGACGACGCCGTGGACGTCGCCGGGGTTGAGGCCGTGCGAGCGCAGGTCGGAGAGCAGTTGGCTCGTCGAGAGGCCGAATTGGTCGCGCTCCTCTTTGGAGCGCTTCGGCCCGACGCCGGTGTCGATGAGGAAATTGCGCTGCCCGACGCGCACGAGCAGGCAGTTGAGGCTGAGCTTGACGCGGTTGCGCCTGTCCGCCGACATCCAGTCCTGCCACTGGCTCTTGGGCACCTGGCCGAAGAGCACGCCCCCGTCGAGACGGATGGAGCCGTCCGTTAGGAGGTGCAGTTCCGTTCTTCCAGTCATAGGCAAAGCCCGCCTGGCGCAAGAGAAGCGCAGGAGCGGACGGCGAAGGCGTCCCGCTCGTATGCCGCCGGCCCTGGTCTCGTCTTGCCCTGTCGTCTTGCCCTGCAGGGCGCGTTGGGGAGACGCGCGGAGGGAGAGCGGATTGGGCGGCGCAACGCGGAGACTCTACGGAGCGCCCGCCTCGTCTGTCAATGGCGTGTTTTCCGCCGCGCAACGCTCAGCGCGCGCCTGATTCCCGCCGCCCCTGCGCGGTATAGCGCAAAGATTCGGCGGAATAAGGCGGCGACGGCGCGTCAATTCGCAGAATCCGCCAAATCGAGGCGCTGCGGAGATTCGCGGAAGTTCGATTGCGTTCGCGGCGCCTCCTGGGGAGCGAGGGGCTGCAGGTAAGGTATGCTGGATCCACCCGGCGCCGCGTTTCGGCGTGAGTCAACGTTCCCCTATGCATAGGCAGGGAGGAGAAGGCAGGAGCAGGCGATGCAGTTCACGAAACTTCAGGGCGCGGGCAACGATTACCTCTACGTCGACGGGCTGCGCGAGGGGCGCGACTGGCCCGAACTCGCCCGCCGGATGTCCGACCGGCATTTCGGCGCGGGCGCGGACGGCCTCATCGTCGTCGCGCCGTCCGCCGCCGCCGACGTCCGTATGCGAATGTTCAACGCCGACGGCTCGGAGGGCGAGATGTGCGGCAACGGCATCCGCTGCTTCGCCAAGTTCGTCTTGGAGCGCGGGCTGGTCGAGGCCGACCCCGCCGCGCTCCGCGTCGAGACGAACGCCGGCGTTCTCGTCGTCGAGCCGCGCTGGGAAGACGTCCGCGTAACCGGCGCGCGCGTGAATATGGGCGAGCCCGTTCTCCGCGCCGCCGACGTGCCCGTCGACGCCGCAGCGCTCGGCCCCAGCGACTACGCCGCGCTCGACGCCGGCCTCGCCTCGACGCTCGGCGTCCGCCCCGGCGAGATCGCGTTCGACGCGCCGCTCGCCATTGACGGCGCCGCGTTCGCGCTTACGGCGGTCTCGATGGGCAATCCTCACGTCACGGCGTTCGTTGGCGAGCCCGTCGCGGACGTTCCGCTCGACCGGCTTGGCCCGCTCGTGGAGCGCCACCCCGCGTTTCCGCGCCGCGTCAACTTTCACGTGGTCAACGCCGCGGCGCGCGACCGGCTCGTCTCGCGCACGTGGGAGCGCGGCTCCGGCCTCACGCTCGCCTGCGGCACCGGCGCGAGCGCGATGGTGGTCGCGGCGCGCCTGCACGGCCTCGTGGGCGACGAGGTGCGCGTGGAGGTTCCCGGCGGGGAATTGACGGTCGCCTGGCCCGGCCGCGGCCCCGTATTTATGGAGGGCGACGCGGTGGAGGTCTACTCCGGCGAGTGGCCAGAGTAGGGGGACCGCAACACGCCTTATCACCCCGGCGGGGCCTCGCCCCGCCCTCCCCGCGCAAGCGCCCCCTTACCGTCATTCCCGCGCAGGCGGGAATCCAGTCGGCGCGCAAGCGCCAGACGATGCGCGTAGCGCAGCGCCCCCTCGCCCCGCCCTCTCCGCCCCCCTCGCCCCCCACCTCCGTCATTCCCGCGTAGGCGGGAATCTCGCCCCCGTAGCGCCAATTCCCCACACGCCACGTCATTCCCGCGCAGCCGCGAACCCAGTCGGCGCGCAGCGCCCCCTGCCCGCGAAGCGGAAACCTACCTTCCGCCCGACTGCGCGGCCTCCTTCCGCTGACGCTTGACCCGGCTGGGTTTCGGCTGCTCGGCGGCGGACTTGGCGGCTTCGATCTCCGCATTCATCTTCGCGGCGCCCTCTTTGATGTAACGCCACTGCTCGGGCGTGAAGCGTTTGGTGAGGTCGCTAAAGGGGTGGTGTCCGCTCATGAGATCAACCCTTCCTTTCGGAGTTCCTCGAGATGCTCGTCGTAGAGCCGGTCGGCCACGGGAACGCGCCTCTCGTAAAACCTGTCCCCGTCGGCTTTGACTCCGCCGATGAGCAGTATAGCCATCCGCCTCCCCCTCCCCGCGTAAGCGCCCCCTTGCCCCGTCATTCCCGCGTAGGCGGGAATCTCGCCCCCATGCCCCGCCCTCCCCGCGCAGCGCATCGCCCCTCCCCCCTCCTCCGTCATTCCCGCGTAGGCGGGAATCTCGCCCCCTGTGCCCCGCCATCCCCGCCATCCATTCGTCATTCCCGCCTACGCGGGAACCTACTGGGTGCGTCCCCACGCGCATGCGGGAGCAGCCCCCTGTGCTCGTCATTCCCGCGAAAGCGGGAACCTACTGGGTGCCCCGTCATTCCCGCGTAGGCGGGAATCTCGCCCCTCTGTCCCCCCATCCCACAATGCGACACTTGCCCCTATTGCGTTCCGCCATTAGTTGCGATACTGTCAACTATGAGTCTCATCGCCAAACTCTTCAACCGCCACCAGCGCGACGCTTCCCCCAAGCCTCGCAGAGGCCGCGCCGCCACGCGCTGCGCCTCCTGCGGCGCCCAGCCGCCGCGCCCTGCCCGCGAACGCGGGAAAGACGCCGCACCCGCTCTCGCCCAGTTCCGCGACGACCCCGCCGGATTCATCCAACACGTCCTCCCCAACGCCGGCCAACCCTACCCCAAGCAGATCGAAATGCTCGACCTCGTCGCCAACCACCGCCGCGTCTCCATCGTCGGCTGCAACGGCTCAGGCAAAGACTGGGCCGCCGCCCGCATCATCCTCTGGTGGCTGGAGACCCGACCCGCAGCCAAAGTCGTCGTCCTCGCGCCAACCCAACGCCAAATCGAGTACATCCTCTGGCCCGAAATCGCCACCGCCGTCGCAAACGCCGACATCCAACTCTCCGGCAAACTCACCAAAAGCCGCTACACCATCTCCCCCGACAGATTCGGCGTGGCGTTCTCCACGAACAAGCCCGACCGCGTGCAGGGGTTCCATTCGCCGCAGTTGCTCGTCATCGTAGACGAGGCGCACGGCGTCGAGCAACCCTACATTGACGCGGCCATCCGCCTCAACCCGACGAAATTCCTAATGATCGGCAACGCCCTCTCCCGCCCTGGCGAGTTCTACGATTCGCACCACGCGAAGCAAGTGGCCTACGCCCGCCTCCGCATCTCCGCCCTCGACACGCCGAATCTCATAGACGGCGCCGAGCCCGTCCCCGGCCTCATCACGCCGGAAGACATCGCCGACAAAGCGCTCATCTGGGGCGAGGATCATCCCTTGTTCCGCTCGTCCGTCTACGCCGAATTCCCGGACGCGGAGGACAACTCGCTCGTCGGACGCAAGGCCGTCGAGACGGCGATGGCGGAGTCTGCTCCGTCCGGCGCGGGCGCCCCCACAGAAGAAGAGGACGAGCGCGAGCCCGTGTATATCGGCGTGGACGTCGCCCGGTTCGGAGCCGACAAGTCCGTGCTGATCGCAAGGCGCGGCCAGCGCGTCATCGCCACGAAATCGCTCGACCGCGAGATGGACACGATGCGCGTCGCGGGCGAGGCGGCGCTGATGGCCAACGAACTGGGCGCCGAGGCGGTGTTCGTTGACGAGAACGGCGTCGGCGGAGGCGTGTGCGACCGCCTCAAGGAGGTCGGCGCGCCCGTCTACGGCGTGCAATTCGGACGCCGCGCGCCCCATCCGACAAGATTCGCCAACCTGCGCTCCGAAATCTTCTGGGAGTTGCGCCGCCTGATGAACGACCACCTCATCGCGCTGCCGCAAGACGAAATCCTCGCCGCGCAACTCCTGTCCTTGCGCTACGACGTGACGAGTTCCGGGCAGGTGAAATTGGAGAGCAAGCGTGAAACGCGCAAGAAAGGCGTGCCGTCGCCTGACCGCGCCGACGCTTTGGCGCTTGCGTTTATGCGCCCGCCGTCCCTCCAGATTTGGACGGGCTACGAGCCCTTCCTGCGCGCTCGCGCCCCTGCCGGCGTCCCCCTCCCGCCGCCCCCCGCCCCTGACGACAACGATGACGGCGACGACCCGCCCGGCGACCCTGTGTCCCGTCATTCCCGCGAAGGCGGGAATCTCGCCTCCGTGACGGAGCGCGCAGCGCATCGTCATTCCCGCGAAGGCGGGAATCCCGCATCCCCTGACGCGGAGGCGAACGCAGACGCCGCCTACGCCGAGGAAATCGCCCGCAACAGGTTCTTCGTCGGATGAGCGCCGCGATGAAAACCACGCCCTGCCCGCGCGGGCGGGAATCCCGCGGCGCGCAAGCGCCGGACGATGCGCTGCGCGCATCGTCTCCAGATCACCCTGCGGGCCACGTCATTCCCGCGAAAGCGGGAACCTACTGGAAGCGCCGCCACGCGCATGCGGCTCCTCGCCGGGGCGCGACGGGGGCGAGATTCCCGCCTTCGCGGGAATGACGAGGAAGCGCCCCTGCCCGCGCATGCGGGGAACCTACTGCCCCCTATCACGGCAAGGTAGGCGTCGGCGGGGATATAATCCCCCACTATGCGATTGCGTCCGGCGTGGAGGAGCGTTGCAGCCTCCGGCGTGGGAAGAGAAGGAGCGCGCGTTGTCTAGGAAGGTGTACGTAACTGGCGTCGGGCTGATCACCCCCGTCGGGCTGGATACGAAATCCACTTGGAAGAGCCTGCTGCAAGGCAAGTCCGGCATCGCGCCGATTCAGGCGTTCGACACGGAAGGCTTCGCCACGACCATCGCAGGCGAGGCGCACGGCTTCGATCCGACCGCCTACGTGGACCGCAAGCAGGCGCGGCGCCTCGACCGCTTCGCGCAACTCGCCGTCGGCGCGGCGGCGCAGGCGATGGAGCAGGCGGGGCTCGACCTCACGGACGGCAGCGTGAACCCCGACCGCGTCGGCTGCGTCGTCGGCAGCGGCATCGGCGGCATTCTCACGCTTTCCGAGCAGTGGAGCGTCCTCCGCGAGAAGGGGCCCGACCGCGTCAATCCGTTCCTCGTTCCGATGATGCTCGCGGATATGGCGCCCGGCCAAATCTCCATCCTCTACGGCGCGAAAGGGCCGAACTACTGCGCGGTCACCGCTTGCGCGAGCGGCGCGGACAGCATCGGCATCGCGGCGGCGATGATCCGCCGCGGCGAGGTGGACGCCGCCATCGCCGGAGGCACGGAGGCGCCGGTCTGCCCCATCGCCGTCGCCGGATTCAACGCTTGCATGGCCCTCTCCAAGCGCAACGACGACCCGCAAGGCGCGAGCCGCCCCTTCGACGCGGAGCGCGACGGCTTCGTGATGGGCGAGGGCGCAGGCGTGCTCGTCATCGAGAGCGAAGAGAGCGCCGTCCGGCGCGGCGCGGCGCCGCTCGCCGAACTCGCGGGCTACGGCGCGTCGTCCGACGCCTACCACGTGACGCAGCCGTCCCCGGGCGGCGAGGGCGGCGCGAGGGCGATGGCGCTCGCGCTCCAAGACGCGGGAATGGAGCCGGGCGGCGTCAGTTACATCAACGCGCACGGCACGAGCACCCCGATGAACGACCGGCTGGAGACGGAGGCGGTCAAGGCCGTTTTCGGCGGCGAAGCGCGCAAGATCAAAATCAGTTCCACGAAATCAATGACCGGCCACTTGCTGGGCGCGGCGGGCGGCGTCGAGGCCGCGGTCTCCGTCCTCGCGGTCTCCGAGCGCGCGATTCCCCCCACCATCAACCTGGAGAACCCCGACCCGGACTGCGATTTGGACTACACGCCGCACCACGCGCAGAAGGGCGTCGTGAACGCGGCGATGAGCAACAACCTCGGCTTCGGCGGGCACAACGCCTCGCTGATCTTCAGGCGCGTTGCTTAGCGCCCCCCCTACCCTCGCGGGCAAGCGGCGCCGGTGGCGGGTCGCGCCGTTGGCCGACCCCTCTCCGCTTGGCGCGCTGCCGCCCATTGTCGGCCATCTCCTTTGGCGGCGCGGCGTCCGCTCAGCAAGCGAGGCGCGCGACTTCCTGCAGGCGTCGGACGCGCTTTTCGAGGACCCGGGCGGCCTGCCCGACATCGACCGCGCCGTCGAGCGGCTCGCGCTCGCCCGCAGGCGGAACGAGACCGCCGCAGTGTTCGGCGATTTCGACGCGGACGGCGTGACGGGCGCGGCGCTGCTCATCAAGGCGCTGGAGCGCTACGGCCTGCGCGCGCTGCGCTACCTCCCCCACCGCGTGAGCGAGGGGCACGGCCTCAACCGCGAGGCCGTCGGCAAACTGCGGGAGCGCGGCGCGACCCTCATCATCACGGTCGACTGCGGCGTCACGAACGTCGACGAGGCGGCTTACGCCAAATCGCTCGGCGCCGACGTCATTATCACCGACCACCATCTCGTGGGCGCCGACCTCCCCGAGGCGGTCGCGGTCATCAACCCTCGCGCTCCGCATTCGCGGTACGGCTTCGAGCATCTCACCGGCGCGGGGATGACGCTGAAACTCGCGCAGGCGCTTCTGCAGCCGGAGTTCGGGGCGGATTGGAGCGACGGACTGATGGAGTTGGCCGCCATCGGAACGATCACGGATATGGCGCCGCTGATCGGCGAGAACCGCTACATCGTTCATCACGGCCTGCGCGAACTGCGGCGCGCGCGGTCGGCGGGGCTGCGCGCCATCATTGGGCTGGGGCGCAGCAGGCAGGAGCACGCGAACGCGAGGATGGTCGGCTTCGGCGTCGGCCCGCGCCTCAACGCCGCCGGACGGCTCGGCCACGCGGACGCCGCGCTCGACTTGCTGCTGACGGACGACGACGGCCGCGCCGTCGAACTCGCCCGCGAACTCGACGTTTGCAACGCGGAGCGCCGGACGCTCACTGACGAGACGCTGGAGCGCGCCCGCGCGCTCGTCCCCGCGAGCGTTCCGCCGCTGATTCTCGCGGGCGAGCCCGATTTTCATCCGGGCGTCGTCGGTCTTGTCGCGGGCAAACTCGCGGAGGAGTTCGGCGCGCCAGCCGCCGTCTACGGCGTGGACGGCGGCTTCGTGATGGCGAGTTGCCGCAGCGCGCCCTCGTTTCACTGGGCGGACGCGCTCGATCAGTGCGGCGACCTGCTGCTGCGGCACGGCGGGCACGCTCAGGCGGCGGGATTCCGGTGCGGCCTGGACGCGCTGCCCGCGTTGCGCGAGCGTTTGGAGAGCATCGCGGCGGAGCGCGTGGGCGGCGCGTCGCCCGCGCTCGATAGCGTCGCGGACGCGGAGGCGCAGCCGGGCGAGTTGATGGCCGTCTTCCCCACGCTGCGCCAAATGGAGCCGTTCGGCGTCGGCAACCCCGCGCCGCTCTTTCTCGCGCGCGGCTTGGAGGTGGTCAAGGCGGCGGCGCTGGGATCGGAGGGCAAGCACTTCCGGATGAGCGTCCGCTCGGGCGGAGCGTTGTGGGAGGCGGTCGCCTTCCGCCAGGAATGGGAGAACGCTCAGTACGTGGACGCGGTGTACGAGTTGGAGGTTGACCATTGGGGCGGGCAGCCGCGCCTGCGCCTCGGCATTCAGGACTACGCCCCGTCCGACCAACCGCGCTTGGCGCTGTGAGGTCGGCCCATTTGCCGCCCATAACCCCGCTCTGCTACGATGACCCCTGCGAGGCGAGCCTCAGATCCTTTCCGCAGGAAGGCGAGGCATAGGAGCGAAGAATGCTGTTCATAGACAACGCGACCGTCGAGCGGCTGCTGCCGATGAGCGAGTGCATCGAGGCGCAAGACCGCGCCTTCCGCGGACTCCCCACCGGCGAGTCCGTCCATCGCCCGCGCATTGACCTCTATATGCCCGCCGAGCGCCCCGACGGCTACTACCGCTGGGGAACGATGGAAGGCGCGAGCGACGCGCTCGGCGTCTTCGCCATCCGCATGAAGTCCGACGTCCTGCACTGGCCCCGCGACGAGCATGGCTTCTGGAAGGAGGACAAGTACTGCATCGAGCCCGGCACCTACTGCGGCCTGATCTTCCTCTTCAGCACCCGCGACGGCGAGCCGCTCGCCATCATCAACGACGGCATCCTTCAGCATATGCGCGTCGGCGGCGGCGCGGGACTCGGCGCGAAATACCTCTCGCGCCCCGACTCCCAAACCGTCGGAATGCTCGGCTCCGGAGGAATGGCGCGAACCTACCTCGAGGCGTTCGCCGCAGTGCGCGACATTCGCAGCGTCAAGGTGTTCAGCCCCACGAAGGCCAACCGCGAGCGTTACGCCGAGGAGATGTCCGCCAAACTCGAGGTCGACGTCCGCGCCGTGGAAACGCCGGAGGCCGCCGTCGAGGACGTCGACATCGTCGCCGCCTGCACCAACGCGATGGAGCCCGCCCTCAAGGGCGAGTGGCTCTCTCCCGGCCAGCACGTCACCGACGTGCGAGGCGAACTCGACGCCGCCGTCTTCGAGCGCGCAGGCGTCATCGTCCGGCAAGGCGTCTCCCATTCCCGTCCCGACGGCGACGCCCGCAGCATGGGCGAGGGCTTCAATCGCGGCGACTACATCGGCGGCACGGACGAGCAAAAGATGCGCCTTCCCGCCCGCCTCCGCGAGGCGCGCCCCGCATCGGAAGGCGGCGCCGACGTCCCGACGTTCAACGACCTCGCAAGCGGCGCCGTCGCCCGAACCGCCCGCGATCAGATCACGCTCTACCTCAACACCGGCAACCAGGGCTTGCAGTTCGCCGCCGTGGGCTCCGCCGTCTACGAAAAGGCCAAAGCCGAAGGCCGCGCCCGCGAACTCCCCACCGAGTGGTTCCTGCAGGACATCCGTGACTAGGCGGCCCTCATCGCCGTTCCCGTCCCCTGACGGGGCGCGGCTTTACTTCCTCCTCCCCTTGCGGTATCGTTCGCGCTCGGTTGGCGCACTCGCCGACCTGAGGGAGATGACCGGAATTGCTTGACTTGAACGACCTCGGCAACAACTTCGCGCCCGGCATTACCCCGGCCATCGGCAATTTTATGGCGGAGGCGGCAGGAGTGTGCCTAGAGCACAACAACCATCGCCAGGGCATCGACCTGCGCGTCAGCGGTTACGTGGCCACGAGCCACGAACTCCGATGGACGCCTTGCACAGCCGACACTCGACGAGGGTGGGGCGACCTCCCCGTGGCGGCTGAGTGGGGCGCCGCAGGCGTCGCCGCGTTGCTGACGCATCACGAAACGGACTACACTGTGATAGAGCAGTCCCGTAAGGACACGCGGTCAGGGTTCGATTACTGGCTTGGGAACAAAACCGACGAAGATCTGGAGAAGCGCGCGCGCCTCGAAGTGTCCGGGGCGCTGCAAGGCGGTGAACCGGCAATGGATGACCGCTTCCCCAGGAAAGTGCGTCAGACCATGCGAAGCGACTACCTGGGGATTCCCGCTTATGTCGCAGTGGTGGAGTTCAGCCTGCCCGCTGCGCGCTTCGAAGAAAGGATCCCATGACCATCGCAAGCGACCTCCACAAGACGGCAATGGAGCAAGCGCAATTCGCATTCGTGGCGCGGATGCGCGGCGACGAGGAGGAAGCGCGCCGCCTCTTCGAGGAAGCCTACGCCAACGAGGTCGCAGGCATAGGAGCGCTCGAAGAGCGCGAGCGCGTCGAACCGTGGCGCTCCGTCCTCCACCGCAGCGCCGCAACCCTCGCCCTCGACTGCGGCCGCCCACGCGACGCGGAGAAGATCGCCGCGAAAGCCCTCGCCCAAGACCCCCACCCCGAAATCGCCGAGGAGTTGCGCGACGTCCTCGAGCAGGCCATCGCCCGCTTGCGCGCGCCCCTCGAAGCATCAGTGTGAGCCCGCGCTACCGCCTCTCCCAAGCCCCAGTAGGTTCCCGCTTTCGCGGGAATGACGTGGCGCTTGGGCAGGAGTGGAGCGGCGCTTGCGCGCCGCTCTGTCTTCCGAAGTTCCCGCGTTCCCCCTCCGTCGTTCCCGCGTAGGCGGGAACCTCGCCCTCTACCCCGCCCCGCCCCACGCGCGCCCCACTTGGCAGCCAGCGCCAACAACTCTTGACAAGCCTAGCGTGATAGACGTACCCTAATCTTCGTATGAGGAGGCCAGCATGGCGAAGAAGCAAGCGCAAGTCACTGTCGCCCAAGCCCAAGCAGCGGCGATCGCAGGGCAATGCACGATGTTGGCGGCGGGCATCGTCGATATGATGAGGATGGCGATACGAATCAACAGCGCGGCAGCCGAATCGCCGCAGCGTGGGTCGAATACCGACTGCACGCTAACGACGATAGCAGTATTCTTGATGTCCCGTTCCACAGAAGTGATGCTGAAAGCGTTCATCGGGATGGAAGGCTTCGCCTTTCGCAAAGTGCATACTCTTGCCGCTCTTCACCAAATGCTTTCTCCTGAAGCGCAAGAGCGCATGGAGAACGACTGGCGGCAACGCGGATCTTCGCAATCAAAGGACGCCAACGGAATTATGCGGCCACGCACTTTCCTCGAGGCGTTGGCGCACATAGACAAGTTCAACCTCAATGAATCAGTGTATTGGTGGACGGAGCGTGGTTTTGACCTTGACTCGATAGATTGCCTCATATCGGACGATGACGGAAGGAATGGAGTGTTGGCTGACGTCCAAGCAACTGTTTCCGACACTACAGTTGTCAAATCAGACAGAGATTACGCCGAAACCAGCATCGCTGATATTTTGGCCCCGTTATTTGAAGATCGCTCGTCCCATATGCCTAATATCGTGCGCGCTAAGAGCAAATTAGTAGTGCCAAGAATGATCCCACGTTAAACTCTATCCCCCTCTCGCCCCCCTACCCCTACCCCGCCCCGCCCCACACGCGCCCCACCGCCCCCGCAATCCGCGACGCCATGCGCTCCATCAACTCGCGGTTCGCATCCACCAACGAACGCTCCGCCTCCAACTCTTTCACGATCGCCCGTTGCGCGTCCATCGGCGGCAACGGAACGCTTATCTTATTGACATTCGCCACGGTAATCATTGGTATGCCGACACCTTCGGTAATAGTCTTGAAATCAAATTGCATAAGCAACGGATAGAGAAACGCAGGGTTTATCTTTTCGGCATCCGCAGTAGCCGCAATCGTAGTTTGAGTGCAAGTGAACTCATCGATATTGGGGAGTTTTACTGACCCGATTGTCCCTCTTGCGCCAATGACAACTGTGTTCTTACCGAACGATAACCGAGTGGACTCAGTGTATGCCCACGGCTCATCCGACGAATCCGCGCTGAACACCGGCTTGCCGAACCCTGTCATGTCGCCTTTGATTAAGGTTTCTCCCATTCGGACTGCAGCCACTTCGTCTACCCGAACCACAGGCCATTCCGGATCGACCACTATCCGCGGACGCCACCCCTCGACCACCGCCCGCGCCCCGTCGAGCACACGCTGATAGCCCTCGATCTCCTCCACAATCGCCGCTTGCGTCTCCATCGAGGGCAACGGAATCGCGTATCTGTACAGTATTTTGCCGCTCAAGTTATTGATGTTTGCGCCAATAATCTGCCTACGCAGAAAGTCGTTGAACCTCGATTCACGCAGCATCTGGAACAGGTATTTCGGGTTGCATTTGGATTGGTCGCCTCTGACTGCTCCCATGAACCCCCCGAAATAATAGTTCGTACCCTCCTGAATGAAAGCGACTTTACCAATGTGGGTTTTGCTTCCGCTCGCCAAGCAAATGAATATGTCGTCAGCGCGAAGTTTCTTCGATCCCTCAAACTCCAAAGTCGCGGACACCTGCTTAATGTCAGATAAATCCAATGATCCTGTGTATGCATCTATGTTGTTAGCCCTCAGCACTGAGTGTCCGTTCTCAGTCACTTCATCATTCTTGGTGTACGTGACTCCACGCACCAATTCAACCAGTTCACCTAATGGCGTGATCGGCCATTCCGTGCCGCTTGCCTTATCCTCCCGGTAGCGCTCCATGCTGAGGTTGTAGTCGCCGCCTGCGGCGATGCGCGTCTTCTCGACGATGAGGCCGCGCGCCGGGGCGAAGCCGTCCAACGGCTCCCCTGCCCGCGCCAGCCGCAGGTATTCGGCGAGTTCCGCCTGAACGGCGGGGAGGTCGTTCCGCTCGATGGGGCGGCGTTGCGCGCCTAAGTCGAAGCCGTCGCTTTCGACTTTGAAGAAGGCGATGCTGTCGGTTCGGCGGGCGAGGGCGTTGTCGAGGATGAGGATGGACGTTTTGACGCCGGAGTACGGCTGAAAGACGCCCGCGGGAAGGGAGACGACGGCGGCGAGGCGCTTCTCGACGAGCATTTTGCGGAGTTGCGTATGGGCGGTCTGGCCCTGAAAGATGATCCCTTCCGGCACGATGACGCCGGCGCGCCCGGACGCCGTTAAGTGCTCGGCGATGTAGTCCACGAACAGCACCTCGCTGCGCTTGGACTGGACGCCGAAGCGGTCGTGGGGCCGGATGCCGCCTTTGGGCGACATAAACGGCGGGTTGGCGAGAATGACGTCGGCGTACTGCGTCCAAAACTCCTCGCTCGTGAGCGTGTCGTACTCCTGAATGTTGGGGGCGGCGAAGCCGTGCAAATACATATTGACGCGGGAGAGGCGCGCCATATCGGGGGAGATGTCGTAGCCGGTGAAGTTGTTGGCGAGCCGCTTGCTCTCGTCCGGCGTAAGGGAACTCTGGCCGTCGCCGCCGGCGTTGGCGGCGAGGATGTGCTTGTAGGCGGCGATGAGGAAGCCTGCGGTGCCGCAGGCGGGGTCGAGGACGCGCTCGTCCTTCCGGGGGACGACAGCGCGCACGATGAACTCGATGATGTGGCGGGGCGTGAGGAATTGGCCTGCGTCGCCCTGCGCGCCGAGCACGCGCAGCAGGTATTCGTAAGCGTCGCCGAAGCCGTCGGACTGCTCGTAGCGGAAGCCGTCGATCTCCTTGAGGAAGAGGCGCAGCGTTTCGGGGTCGCGGTACGGAAGGTAGGCGTTGCTGAAGATGCTGCGGAAGAGGGGCGGAATGGCCGGATTCTGCGGCATTCTGGCCAGCGCGTCGGCGTAGCGGTTCAGCATCTCGTGCCCGCCGAGCCCTGAGCGGACGAGATTCGCCCAGCGATGCTGCTCGAACCCGTCCGCGAAGAACTCGCGCTCCCCGCCCCACTCCTCATTCTCCGCGTCCATATCGTCCATGAACTTATAGATCAGGGCGATGGTGATCTGCTCCACCTGGCTTTTCGGATCGGGAACCTTCCCCACCAGGATGTCGCGGGCGTTGTCTATGCGCCGTTTCGTATCCGCGTCCAGCATCGTTCCTCGAATCTCCGTCGTTCCCATCTGCGCCTACGGCGGCGCTCCCGCGAGCGCCTCCGTCATTCCCGCGCAGGCGGGAATCCCGCATCCTTGCGGCGGAACGCGCAGCCCAGTAGGTTCCCGCTTTCGCGGGAATGACGTGGACCCGGGGATAACGCGGAGACGGGGCTGCGCCCCGTCCGGCGCTGGGCGTGAGGTTACGCGAAAAGAGAGGTCGCCGCAAGCGATGCGCCGCGCCCGCCCCCGTCGTTCCCGCGAAAGCGAGAATGACGATTCGCTGCGCGCTCCGTCCGGGGGCGAGATTCCCGCCTACGCGGGAATGACGGGGCAAGGGGGCAGGAACTACTGGGGCTTACGCGCCCAGGACGGCGTGGCGCGTGAGGTTACGCGAAAAGAGAGGTCGCCGCAAGCGATGCGCCGCGCCCCTCGCCCAGGTCGTTCCCGCGCAGGCGGGAATGACGATTCGCTGCGCGCTCCGGCCGGGGGCGGGATTCCCGCCTACGCGGGAATGACGGGGCAAGGGGGCAGGAACGACTGGGACTTACGCGCCGAGGACGGCGTGGCGCAGCATATCGTTGGCGCGCGTCTGCCAGCCGGGGCCGCCCGCCCGCAACTGCGAAACGACGTCGGCGTCGAGGCGGATCGTCACCCGCGTCTTGCCGGCGGCGCGGCGGCGCGCTTGCTCCGCGAGATACCACGCGACGATGTGAGGCGCGGCCTCCGTCATAGGGATCAACTCGCCCGTCGCCTCCCACGTGTCGGTGGCTGTGGCGAGGTCCGCCTCTATCTCGGCCTCTTCCTCGGGGGTTGGCCATATCGTTCCGGGCTTAAGGGGCGTCATAGCGTCTCATCTCCCTCGGACTCGCCTTTCGCATGCTGATGATGCGGATGTTCGTTCCGCGTTGCGTGAGAATGGAGCCCAATGCCCCAGTAGGTTCCCGCTTTCGCGGGAATGACGTGGCCCTGGGGTGGGAGTGGAGCGGCGCTTCGCGCCGCCTGCCGAATTCCTATCCACCGCCCGTTGATAGGACATCATGGTATGCACGAGGCTAGGAGCCGTCAAGCCTCAGGCGCCGCGCCTCCCTCCCGCTCCCTGTCGCGCCCTGGCCGCGCAGGCGGGAATCCAGAGGCGCCCTGCCCTCACGCCGCGAAGAGGTCAAGCGGGAGGTTCCCCTTCACGTAGTCGGGGATTAGCCGCCGGTGCTCGTCGGGGACGGCGCTGAGGTCGTCGAGGGAGAAGGCGGAACTGGAGGCGAGTTGCGCGAACGCTCCGCCGTCGATGATCTCCCGTGTTGCGGCGTTCGTGGCGTAGGCTTTGAAGAAGCGTTTGAGCGCGGGCAGGTCCGCTTCGTCTTGCGGCGCGTGGGCGCGGATGAACGCGGCGAACGCCTCGTCCAGCCGTTTGTCCAGCGCGATGCCGCTCTTGAGCGCAAGCGACGACTCGTCGTCGAAGAGTTCACGGTCGATTCTCATTCCGCTCGCGCCGATCGGAATCTCCTGCATCTCGCTCAGCGCGTCCGGCCCCAGATAGCGGTGCGTCAGCCGGTAGACGGAGCGCTCCCGCTCGCCGCCGCCGCCAGGATCCGCCTCGTGGAGGGCGGGCAACTCCAGCCGTTGGTCGTAGTTGAAATCGCGCTCGAAGTATTCGCAGACGGCGAAGAAGTCGAACAACTTGAACGTCGTCTTTTTCGCGGGGGCGCCCGCGCCGGTCGGCGTGTCCGCGTATTCCTGCGCGAAGTCGTGGGGGCGCGTGCCGCGCCCCTTGATCTGAACGAACTCCGTCGGCGAGAAGACCGGGCGCATCAGCGCGACGTTCAGCAGATCCGGGCAGTCGTAGCCGGTGGTCATCATGCCCACCGTGACGCAGACGCGCGCCTTGCTCGTTTTGTAGTCCGGCAGGAAGTTGGCGCTGCCCATTAGCCTGTTGTTGGCGAACCGGCGCGTGAACTCCTGCGCGTCCCGAACCTGCGAGGTCACCTGCACCGCGAAATCCGACTGATAGCGCCCCGGGAACGCCGTGTCCGCCATTTCGTTGAGGATCTGCGTCAGGCGCGCCGCGTGGCTTTGGCTGACGGCGAATACGATGGACTTGCCGACCTCGCCGCTGATCGGGTCGCGCAGGGCGTTATCGAGGAAGGTCAGGCAGAAGACGCGGTTGGTGGCGTCGGAGAAGATGCGCCGTTCGTACTCGCGCAGGCCGAACGCCTGCTCGACCTCCGTTCCGGTCTCTTCGTCGGTGAACGAGACGATGAAGCCTTGGTCGGAGAGCATCCGCGTCGTCACGCTCGTCCGCGCGTCCATCACGGTGGGATTGACGAGCACGCCGTCGCGCGCGCCGTCGTTCAGGGAGTAGCGGAACGTGGGCTCGCCGGATTCGCAGCCGAACGTCTTGTACGTGTCGAGCAGCGCGCGGCGCTCCTGCTCGCGGGGGTCGTCGAGGCCGCTCGCGCCCCGCAGGTAGTCTTTCGGCGTCGCGGTGAGGCCAAGCCTGTAGCCCGTGAAGAACTCGAACACGCCCCGCGCTTGGCCGCTGATGGAGCGGTGCGCCTCGTCGGAAATCACGAGATCGAAGTCGGTGGGCGAGAACTCTTCCCGGTACTTGCCGCCGAACAGCAGCGATTGGACGGTGGAGACGACGATCTCCGCCCTCCGCCAGTCGTCGCGGCGCTCCTTGTAGACGACGGTGGTGTAGTCCGCCGACAGCAAATCGCTGAAGGCGCGGCGCGCCTGGTCCTCCAACTCCAGCCTGTCGACGAGGAAGAGAACACGGCGGGCGTTCCGCGTCCGCAGGAAGAGTTTGATGACGGCGGCGGCGGTGAGCGTCTTGCCCGTGCCGGTCGCCATCTCGAAGAGGAAGCGGTCCGCGCCCTCCCGCACCGCCCGCTGCAGCGCGCGAACGGCGTTCAGTTGATAGCCGCGCAGGAACCGCAGCCCATGCCTTCGTTCATAATCAGCGCGCTCCGCCTCGTTCCGCCAACCGGCGTCGGATGCGTAGTTTGGCCGCCGCGAGAGCGCGATGTAGTCCGTCTCCACCGGCTCGTCGGCGAGCCTTCGCGGGTCAGGAGCGACCTTGACGCGGTGGTCGCCGGCGGACTCCGGCGACGGAAACTTATCCACAGGTTTCGGGGCGCCCGACTCCAAGTCCCAGAAGTAGTGGACGCGCCCATTGGAGAGGATGACGTAGCGGCAGTTCTGCGAGCGGGCGTAGCGGCGCGCCTGCTCCTTGCCGACGAGCGGGGTCTTCTTTTCCGACTTCGCCTCGAGGACGATGAGCGGCTTCCCGTCCGCGTCCAGCAGCAGGTAGTCGATGAAGCCGCGCTTCGTTCCCTCGAAATCGTCGCCGAGCGCGTCGAGGTCGGCCGGCGCGAGCGGGACGTTCAGCTCGAGGACGACGTTCGCCGGGCCGTCGGCGTCGGCGAAGAACCGCCAGCCCGCCTCAGCGAGCAGGCGGTCGATCTTGACGCGGGCGGCGGCTTCCTTCGCCGCCGGCAAGGCGCGGCGCTCCCTCCGCCTAGAAGCCGCCGACGTCGGCGGCGCCGGGGGGCGGCGCGTAGTCCGTGTACGCCCACTCGGGCATCGTGCTCTCCAACCCCTCCACGCCGATCATCCGCTCGAACTCCTGGCGGATCGCCGGGTCCTGGTCGGGGTAGGCGATGGCGTTGCCGCCCTCCCGCGTGTCCTGCGCTCCGCCGTCGCGGGCGTCGGAGCCCGGCGCCGCCGAGCGCCGCATCCCGGGCCCGTACGGGCCGTCGAAGATGAGGAAGCGAATGCCGTTGGGCGAGGTTCCGAAATGCTGATGGAACCAGTCCCCCGTCATCGGCGCGGCGCTGACCATGCCGACGGGCTCGTACTCCTGACGCTTCACCTCGCCGCCGAGCCCGGCCTCGAACGGGCGCTCGCCCAGCCGGTCGGGCCAGGTGATGCTGTAGCCCTTGCCCCGGATGCAGACGAGAATCGCGCCGGACGAGTGCTTGTGCGCCTTGGAGTACTGCCCCGTCTCGTATTGGCCGATCTTCATATAGAAGTTGGCGCCCGCCATGTGGGGCTCGACGCGCCGGTACGAGAACGAGCGGCGGTTGTCGCGCGGCAAGTGGCAATTCACGATGTCCGGTATGACGTTCGTGCGGCGCATCGCAAGGCCGCGCACCGGGTCGGCGAAGACGTCCTCGACGGGCTTGAAGTAGTCGTCCTCCGCGTCGAAGAGACCCGTGAATTCGTAGGGGCTGTTGAGCACGAACTCGCCGTTGCGGACGAGGTTGACGATGTTCGGGGCGGTCGTCGCGGCGAGCAGCAGCGCGGGGCTGGAGGTCGCGTTCACGAGGCGGTGCGTCGCGTTCAGCGGAATGCCGAAGAGCGAGCCCGCGCTCCACTCGAACACCTGCTTCTTGTTCGGGTTGCTGTCTTGCCACACCTCGGTGGAGCCGCGCCCCTCCGCGACGTAGTAGATCTCCTCGTACAGGTGCTTTTCGGGGTTGAGCGCCCCCGCGCCCGGGATCTCCACGACGTACATACCCCAGAGGTGCTCCGTGCCGAGCAACTGGATCGCCACGCCGCTCCCGCCGAGCCGCTTCCACGGCTTGCGCGGCAAGTCCTGAATGCGGTGCACGCCGATGTCGCGGTGAATCTCTATCCCCTGCGCCTCGATGAACAGGTCGTAGGCCGACTTCGGCGTCTTCCAGAAGCCGAACCCCGCCTTGTTCATCCCCTCGGGCTCGCGCCAGTCCGCCAGTTCCGCCGTTTTCGTGACCATAAGTCGCCCCTCCGCTCGCTGTGATATGCGGGGCGCAGTATAGCGCCGCAGCGCGCGGCGCGCAGTAGGCTTGACGGCTCCTAGCCGCGTGCATACTATAGGGCTATGCCTTACGAGTGGGACGAGGCCAAACGGCTCGACAACATCACAGAGCGGGGGATTGATTTTGAAGTCATCCACCGCTTCGACTGGCTGTCCGCGCGGTATGAGCGAAGCGTCCGGCACGGAGAGGAGCGTGTTCTCGCGCTGGGCTACATCGGCGACCGCCTGCACGCCGTCGTCTACACGCAGCGCGGAGCGAACGTCCGCATCATCAGCATGCGAAAGGCAAGTTCGAGAGAGGAGAACCGCTATGCCTCCGCTTAAGCCTGGCCACATCAGCCCAACCCCCGAGGAAGACGCCGAGATAGAGGCGGACATCGCCGCGCACTGCGACACGTGGGAGGCGACGGGCGAGTTGGTTCCGGCGACGGAGGCCGCGCCTGAAATCGTCGCGTGGTATCTCGCGGAGCAAGCGCGCCGCCGCGCCGCCGGCAAGACGCGGGTGACGATCCGCCTCGACGCCGACGTCGTTTCGCAGTTGCGGGCGGGCGGCCCCGGCTGGCAGACGCGCGCCAACGATATGCTGCGCCACGCCGTCCTCGGGGCGTAAGGCGCATCGTTCCCGCCTACGATGCGCTACGCGCCTCGTCCGCAGGGGCGAGATTCCCGCCTACGCGGGAATGACGATGAGCGGGGGCGGCAATAGAGAGGAGAAACGCTATGCCTCCGCTTAAGCCTGGCCATATCAGCCTAACCCCCGAGGAAGAGGCCGAGATAGAGGCGGACCTCGCCACGGCCACCGACACGCGCGAGGTGACGGGCGAGTTGGTTCCGGCGATGGAGTTCGCGTATATCAGGCGAATCGTGCGCGAGCAGGAAGAGGCGCGCCGCCGCGCCGCCGGCAAGACGCGGGTGACGATCCGCCTCGACGCCGACGTCGTTTCGCAGTTGCGGGCGGGCGGCCCCGGCTGGCAGACGCGCGCCAACGATATGCTGCGCCACGCCGTCCTGGGCGCGTAAGGCGCATCGTTCCCGCCCCCTTGCCCCGTCATTCCCGCGTAGGCGAGAATCTCGCCCCCGGACGGAGCGCGCAGCGAATCGTCATTCCCGCGTAGGCGGGAATCCAGTAGGAACGCCGCTTGTTTTGCGTAAAGCCAGCCGCTCGCCGCCCCTACCCTACCCTAACGCCATATCCTTCCCCATCGGGAAGTCGTCAGGCGCTCCCGCCCCGCCGGCACCCCGCCTGCGCTTGACAAGCGCGAGGCGGATGTGGTAGAATGCCTGCCGCAATTAGCCTAGCCTGCAACGGCCAAGCAACGGAGATTGAAGGAGGAGTATAGGAATGGGGTCGAGAAGAACAGAATTGCCAGGCCAAGAGAATGTCTACGCCGCCGCCGACCTCTGGGTGGACTGCGCTCTCCGAAGCGATGGCTCGCTCTTCACTCCGGGCACGCCAATTTGGACCCCCGAGTGGCTTGGCGAAGTCCATGAGCGGTTCCTCAACCACCCTGACGAGTCCAGCGACAACTTCTACGCGAAGATGGAGGGGCAACTGGCTGACAGCCCGCCGGAAGTCTACCAGTTGATGGGCGAGTTGCTGTACGTTCACTTCCTCGTCATCTGGGAAGGCGCAATGCGGAGGGCAACGAAGCGGTTGCGGATCGACAGTGTGCTTCGCATGTCGCCGTCGCCAGTGACCATCCCCAGTGAAACTGATGGCGGGCTTGGGCCCGGCATTGCCCACCCCGGCACTGCCTTCAACACGTTCCGCCCCTTCCAAGTGGGCTTCATCATTGAGTTCGTTGAGCAGTGGAAGGAACTGCCACGGATTGAGCGTGACCGCCTGCTGTCCGACCCGTGGGGGTTCAAGAAATTCATAGAGAGCGGCATCTGGGGAACGCCTTCGTACAATACTTCGTTCATCCCTAGAAGCGCGCTCATGCAAACGCCCAATCACCAAGCGGCTGCGCGCCCGCAATGCTCCGCTTTGCTCCATCTGATCTTCCCTGACACATTCGAGGGAATTGTCAGCGCAGCGCACAAGGCAAGGATCGCGGCGTGGGGACGTCAGATATTCGGCCTTGAGCGCACCGACGACGTTGACCGCGACCTGCAGCGGATTCGCCCTCGCGCAGAAGCGAACTACGGAAACAACATCACCTACTACGAACGTGAGGTTTACCCGTTATGGCAGGGCGGGGATGCCTCACCTCCGGCGGACGACACACTCGCCACGGAATTGTACTTCCAAGACGCCTCATTCCTCCGCGAGGTCGAGACTCTCCTCGAGGAGAAGAAGCAAGTCATCTTCTACGGCCCGCCCGGCACGGGCAAGACCTACGTAGCCAAAGAGTTGGCCAAGCATCTCGCTGACGGCGATGAGAATCGCGTCACGCTCGTGCAGTTCCATCCGTCCTACGCCTACGAGGACTTCGTGCAGGGCTACCGCCCAACGCTTGACGGCAAGCAAGCGGGGTTCGGGCTGGCGGACGGACCGTTGCTGCAAGCGGCGAACGCGGCGCGCGAGGACGAGTCCGGCGCGAAGCATTTCCTCGTCATAGACGAGATCAACCGGGGCAACCTCGCCAAGGTGTTTGGCGAACTCTACTTTCTGCTGGAGTACCGCGATGAGGAGTTGCGCCTGCAGTATTCCCGCGAGGAAGATGACCCGTTCTGGCTGCCGGAGAACCTGTACGTCATCGGGACGATGAACACCGCCGACCGCTCCATCGCGCTGGTGGACTTGGCGCTGCGCCGCCGGTTCTACTTCGTGGAGTTCCACCCGGACGAGCCGCCGGTCAAAGGGTTGCTCTCGCGCTTCTTGGAGCGGAACGACCTGTCGGGTATGGGGTGGGTCGCCTCATTCGTTGACAAGGCCAACAAGGAGTTGGCCGACCACGAGGCCGCCATCGGGCCGAGCCACTTTATGAAGCCCAACCTCGATAAGGCGATGGCCAGACGCATCTGGAAACACGCCATTCGCCCTTACCTAGAGGAACGCCTGCAGGACGAAGGGGAGTCCACGCGCCGCACTCGCCTCGATAAGTTCGACGCGCTGTGGGCAGGGCTAAGCGGAGACACGCCCCCCGCGCCAACGGAGCCTGGTGTGAACGGCGCGCCTGACGCTGCCGATTAGGATGACGACGCAACGGACGACGATGCGTGAGATCGACCTGCGCGAATACAAAGAGAGCGAACCCATCGCGCTCACGGTCGCTCAGCGCGACGCTCTGGGGGCGGTTGACGGCCTGAGCGTCACGCCCGTGCGCGGCGAATCCGACCGTTACAGACTCAAGCCATCCTCCATCGTCGGCGCGGTCGAGGTCGACGGCCTCTCCGTGCTCATCTGGCCTAAGATCGCGGTTGAGCAACTGATTTCGCTCGCGTACTACGCGGTAAGCAAAGTTCGGATTCAAGGAAGCGATTTCAACTTCCCAAAGGAATGGGCGCTGCCGGACATGCTTGCGCGAATGTTCGCCGACGCCGCCGAGAAAGCGTTCGCGCGCGGCCTGCTGCACGGGTACGTCGAGCGCGAGGAGTCGCTGCAGACGGTGCGGGGGCGCATCCGGTTCGACGAGCAGATCCGGCGCAGATTCGGCCTGCCGCTGCCCGTCGAGGTTCGCTACGACGAGTTCACGGACGACATTCTCCCGAACCGCCTCGTGAAGGCGGCGAATCGGCGCATGCGCCGCGCGGGGCTGCGGTCGATGGAGACGCGCCGCAAATTGGGGCGGATTGACGCGATGCTCGACGGCGTGTCGCTCTGCGCGTATCCGCCGAACGCCGTGCCGGAGATGCGGTTCGACCGGCTAAACCGCCATTACGAGCGCGCCGTCGCGCTGGCGCGCCTCATTCTGCGGCACGACCGCTTCGAGGCGAGTCGCGGGGATGTCCGCGCGCCCGGGTTCCTAATGGATATGAACAAGGTCTTTCAGGAGTTCGTGACCGCCGCGCTGCGGGAGCAATTGGGTTTGTCGGCCAGCGAGTTCCCGTCGGACGAACAATTGCCTCACCGCGTCTACCTTGACGAAAGGAACCACATTCGGCTCTACCCCGACCTCTCGTGGTGGGAAGGCAGGCGCCCCGTATTCGTGGGCGACGCCAAGTACAAGCGCATTCCGAGCGACGCGCGCGTTCCGAACGCCGACCTCTACCAGATGCTCGCCTACGCGACGGCGCTCGACTTGCCGGGCGGCCTGCTGATCTACGCGAAAGACGACGAGACCCCGCCCGACGCGCCCCGGGGCGAATATCGCGTTCGCCACGCCGGCAAGACGCTGAAGGTCACTGAACTCGACCTGTCCGGCGACCTGAATGCGGTATTGGCGCGCGTCGGGGAGGTCGCCGATAAGGTTCGCGCGCTGCGGGCGGCGCTACGGCCGCAGGAGCGTTCCGCCGCATAACGTCGTTGCCGCGTAGGCGGGAATGACGGCAAGGGGCGGGAATGACGGCAAGGGCGTTTCCAGTAGGTTCCTGCTTTCGCAGGCAGGGCGTGGCGCGTGGGGCGCGTGGAGACGGGGCGCGTTGCGCCCCGTCCAGGGGGCGAGATTCCCGCCTACGCGGGAATGACGGCAAGGGGGCGGGATGACGGCAAGGGGGGCGTTTCCAGTAGGTTCCCGCTTTCGCGGGAATGACGTGGCCCCGGGGATAACGTGGAGACGGGGCGCGTTGCGCCCCGTCCAGGGGGCGAGATTCCCGCCTACGCGGGAATGACGGCAAGGGGGCGGGGATGACGGCAAGAGGGCGAAACGCGGCGCGGATTGCCGATTGACGTTTCCCGCCGTACAATCCCGCCTGAGTCCCGAACGACGGCGGACGGACAGCGACGGCGGATAGAGAACCGCAACGCAGGAGGGCGCGAATGGCAACGGCGAACCTGGAACGCATCATAGACGGCGACGGCCACATCATGGAGGACATCGCCGGCATCGTCTCCTATATGCCGGACGAGTTCAGAGGCAAGAGTTTCGGAGAGGCGCGCAGCGAGCGCAACCCCTTCCCCCCGATAGACCACCTGCACTCCGCGAACCGCCACATCACGCCTCCGGGCGCGTTCGCCAACGTCGGGCCGGACGGCTGGATGGAGTTCCTCGACGAGGTCGGGGTGGACTCCACCGTGCTCTACACGACGAGCGGGCTCGGCTTCGGCAAGATCGTCAGCCGCGACTGGGCCGTGATGCTCGCCCGCGCCTACAACAACTGGGTCTACGACACCTACGTTTCGCGCGGCGACCGCTTCCAGGCGATGGGCTTGCTGCCGCTGCAGGAGCCGGACGCGGCGGTCGAGGAGTTGCGGCGGATGGTTCAGGATTTGGGGTTCGTCGGCGCGATGCTCCCTTCGACCGGCGCGCAGCAGCCCCACCTGGGCGACCGCAAGTTCTGGCCGATCTACGCGGAGGCGGAGCGGCTGGGCTGCGCGCTCGGCATTCACGGCGGCGCGCACGAGGGCTTTCTGATGGACGATATGAGCCCCTACGCGCCGATCAACGCGCTCGGCCACCCGATGGGGCAAATGGTCGCCTTCGCGGGCATCGTTTTCAACGGCGTCTTCGACAAGTATCCGGGCGTCCGCATCGGCTTCCTGGAGGCGGGCGCCGCCTGGCTGCTCACCTGCATGGAGCGCTTCAACGGCTCGTGGGCGTCGCACGTTCAGTACGACCCGCGCGGACGCTTCCTGCAACTGCGCGACGGCGAGCGCGTCTCCGACTACGTCTGCCGGCATATAGACGAAGACCGGATCTTCGTCGGCGTCGAGGGCGACGAACTGGCGCTTCCCGAGGCCGTCCGCCTCACGGGCAACAAGCCTTACCTCTTCTCCTCCGACTACCCGCACGAGGTGGACGCCAACACTTGCAAGGAGGAGTTGGACGAACTGCGGGAGAACGCGGATATGTCGTCCGGCGACAAAGAGGCGATTATGTTCCGCAACGCCGCCAGATTCTACCGGCTGGCCGCGAACTGAGCCGCTCCGCCGCAACCGGCGGCACGATCAAGGAGAGAGAAGCTATGACTACGGAAAACATCGAGCGCGTCGTGGACGGCGACGGCCACCTGGTGGAAGACCACGCGGCCATCTGGGAGCGGATGCCGGAGGTCTACCGCGACCGCAGTTTTGTGACCACGCGCGGCCCCTTCCCGCCCAACGACCACCTGCACGCCGCCAACCGCCACTTCCTGCCGGAAGGCGCGTTCGCCCGCGTGGGCCGCGAAGGCTGGATCGACTTCCTGCAAGACGTCGGCGTGGACAAGACCGTCCTCTACACGTCCAACGGCCTCGCCTTCGGGCGGGTGGTCAGCCGCGACTGGGCCATCGAACTCGCCCGCGCCTACAACAACTGGGTGCACGACGAGTACGTCAGCAAGGACAGCCGCTTCCAGGCGATGGGGCTCGTCCCGTTGCAAGAGCCCGCCGAGGCCGTCATCGAACTGCGCCGCATCGTCAAGGAACTGGGCTTCACGGGCGCGATGCTCCCCGGCACCGGCGCGCTCCAACTGCAGAACCACCTCGGCGACCCCAAGTACTGGCCAATCTACGAGGAGGCCGACCGGCTGGGCTGCGCCATCGGCGTGCACGGCGGCGTCCACGACCACATGGGGCTGGACGATATGAGCCCTTACGCGCCGGTCAACGCGCTCGGCCATCCGTTCGGCCAGATGGTCAACTTCGCGGGCATCGTGTTCAACGGCGTGCTCGATCGCTACCCCAACGCCCGCTTCGGCTTCCTGGAGGCCGGCTCCGCGTGGTTCGTCGGCTGCCTCGAACGCTTCCAGCGCTCGTGGGACAGCCACATCCAGTACGACCCGAACGAGCGGTTTATGCAATTGCGGAACGGCGAGTCCGTCACCGACTACATCCTCAGGCACGTCGACGAAGGCCGCGTGTACGTCGGCGTCGAGGGCGACGAACTCACGCTGCCGTTCGCGGTCAAGGTGGCGAGCGCCAAGCCCTTCATCTTCTCGTCGGATTTCCCGCACGAGGTGAATCACGAGACGTGCAAGGAGGAAATCGCCGAGATCAGGGACAACCCGTCGCTCACCGCCGACGACAAGGCCGCCATCCTTCACGCCAACTCGGAGCGCTTCTACCGGCTGAACTAGGGGCTGTCCGGGATTGGCGGAATGGAGGATGACCTCGGCACCGTGGCAATGGAAGAGCAGACAGGCAAGACGGCGGTCCTCGCGAGAGCGGCGCCCGCCGAATCCGTAGCGCGCGCCTCCGCCGAAAGCAAGCCGTTGATCATTGGCTTGCCGGGGCCTCTGCCCCTGGTGGGAGAAGCCGGCCCGCTCGGCAAGTGGGTCGGACAAGCAATCGACCTTATGCTCGAAGGCCAGACGCAGATCGAAATCGAGCGGGTCGACGTCCATATCTACCTCAAAGACCCCGAGGCGTGGGAGGACTAGCGAATGATGGCTGACGCCGCCGCCGTTCAGGCGGGCGTGAACAACTTGGCTCTGCGCTGCGCCGCCATCGAGCGCGGGGAATCCGTGCTGCTGCTCAACGAGCGCGGCGCGCTCGACGCCGAACTGTCCGCGCTCCTCGAGCAGGCGGTAAGCGACGCCGGAGGCGTCCCCTACGCGCTCTGGACGGACTCCCTGGCAGGGGTCGAGGAACTCCCGAAGCCCATCGCGGGCGCGGTCCTCGGCGCCGACAAACTGCTGATGAACTGCAACCTCAACCGCGCCGTTCTTCTGGATCTTCTGCGCGCCAACGGCGCGGAAGGGATGATCCGCATCAACAACCGCATCCGCGCGCCCGAGGGCATGGCGACTCCGCACGCGCGCTTCGACTGGCGGCTCGTGATGGCGCTGGCAGGGCGCATCGAGGAGCGGACGGGGCGGGCCTCCGCCTACCGCGTGACGAGCCCCCGAGGGACCGACGTGACAGGGCGAGTCGCCTCGGCGAGCGAAGTGGCGGACGCTTTCTTCACGCAGGACGCGGAGATGAGCCGCGCCGAGCGCGTCTTTCCGGGCGAGGTCTACGCGCCTATCGGCTCAGCGGACGCGAACGGCGTGATCGCTTTCGATCATCCCGGGATGGCCGACCGCGAGCCGTTCCACAATCCGATAATGCTGGAAGTGAGCGGCAACCGGCTCCGCAGCGTCGAATGGCGGGAGGAGGCGGCGCGCCCGAACCAGCGAGACGACCCCACGGGGAACACGGTGTGGACGAGCGCGCAACTCGAACGCTTGCTGGACGCGAACGAGGCGCGCTACGGGAGAGACTTGGCCTACGCCGTGGACTCCTTCCACGGCGGGTTCCATCCCAAAGCCGCCAAGCGGCCCGGCCAGCAGAGCAATCAAGACGTGATGCATTTCCATATTGGAAGAACGCAGACGCCCTTGTCCGCCTACCTGTCCGATCAGACGATAGAATTGGACGGCGAGCCTTTCTGGCGGGACGGCCGCTCCGTCCTACTGCAGGAAGAGGAAATCCGGGCTATGGCGAGGGAGCACCGCGAGGAGTTGTGACGATGGCGAACATTCCTCTCAGCGTCGCGCTGGAGCATTACGACCGCCACGCGCCCTGGATGGAGGGAGCAGTGCGGCCCGAGGGCATCGATCCGACCGTCCTCATCATCGGGCAGGACGGAGTGGGCGGACGCAGGCACGAGCGTATGCTCCTGCACCAAGAGTTCGACGTTTGCGAACTCTCCCTCGGCTCCTACGTGATGGCGAAAGCCCGCGGCGCGGCTCTCACGGCCATCCCCGTCTTTCCCCGCCGCCTGTTCAGCCAGTCGCAGATGTACGTCAACACGCAATCCGGCGTCCGAGAGCCGCAGGACCTGATCGGCAAGCGCGTCGCCCTCCGCTCGTTTCAAACGACGCTTTCCGTTCTCGCGAAAGGCGACCTCGCCAGCGAGTACGGCGTGCCTCTCGACGGCGTCACGTGGGTGACGACGGCGGACGAGCCGGTGGCGTTCGATCCGCCGCCCGGCGTCAAAATCGAGCGGATGAGCGCGGAGCGCAAACTCGGCGACGCGCTGACCGCAGGCGAGGTCGCCGCCTATCTGGCGCCCCGCCCGCCCCTACCCTACCTGCAAGGCGCGCCGGAGGTCGGGCGGCTCTTCGCCGACCCGCGCGCCGAGGAATCGCGCTACTATCAACGCAACGGCTTCTATCCGATAATGCACGTCGTGGCGATGAAATCGGAGGTGGCCGATCGGCTCCCGTGGGCGCCGGTGAGCCTGCTGGACGGATTCGAACAGGCGAAGCGGCGGTGGGAACGCTATATGGACGACCCGAATTGGAGCCGGCTCGCCTGGGGACGCCACTACTTGGAAGAGGAGCGGCGAACGCTTGGCCCCGACCCCTGGCCGTCGGGCGTCGCCGCGAACCGCGCCAACCTCGAGCGGTTCATCCGCTACGAGGCGGAGCAAGGGCTCATCCCGCAGCCCCTCGCCATCGAAGACCTCTTCTACGAAACAACCTTGGACACGTAACCCAAAGGAGACCGTCAATGACCACGGAAGCGGCGACCTACACGGAACAGGAGTTCATCGCCGACGCGCGCGAGGCGTTCACGGCGAACCGCGACCCCATGCATCAGGCGCACGCCGTCGCCGGATTGCTGCGCCGCGCGTTCGCAAGCGGTTGGCCGGAGAACAGCCCCAAGTTCGGCGACGGCGATGGGACGTTCGAGGTCTACCGCGACGCTGAGCTCGGGCACCCCGGCCCCGGCTTCGTCGTCCTCGCCTACCGCCAGCCCCCGCAGCAGATCAAACGCCCCGCGCCGCACGACCACGGCGTCTGCTGGGTCGTCTACGGCGTCAAGAGCGGCTCGAACGCCCAAACGCGCTACGCCTACCGCTACAGCGGCGACCGCTCGGAACTGCCCTCGTTCGAGAAGACGCAGGAGATCCTGCAGCGGGACGGCGACGTGGACTACTTCCTCCCGGGCGAGATTCACAGCGTGCAAGGCTCGACGGAGGAGGAGACGATCTACGTCCGCATCACGAGCATGGACTTGAACGACGTCCAGCGCCACCGCTACGACGTTGAGAGCGGGCGCAGCGCGGTGTTCTCCTCCGCGACGACGGTCAACCCCTAGCATGGCCGCCTCCATCGCAGTCGGCAACCGCCTCATCACCCGCCACCTGCTGAGCGGGCGCGTCGCCGTCCCCTGGCCGGACGCGGACATCGTGGACGCGGGCCCGGCGCCCGCCCCGATCTTTCCGGCGATGGTCACTACGCGCCCCTACGACGTCGGCGAACTCACCATCGGCAACTTCATCGTGGCGAAGGACAACGGCGTCCGGCTCGCCGGTTTGCCGATTTTCCCCAACCTCTTCTTCCCGCTCACCGGCGTCACCGTGCGCAATGCGGCGGGCATCGAGGAGCCGGGCGGCCTCGCGGGCAAGCGCGTCGGCGCGCCCCTGGGGTTCGCCTCCAACCCCGCGGTCTGGCTGCGCGGCATTCTCGCCCGTCAGTACGGCGTCGCCCCCGACAGCATTACGTGGGTCGAAGGCGAAAACGACTCGCTGCGCGACATCCCCTATCCCAAGCCCGCGCGGTTCCGCCGCGAGCGAATGGCCGATCTCGACGCCCGTCTCGCCGCAGGCGAGTTGGACGCGCTCGTCGTCGCGGGAGGCAACGCCGCGCCTCCGGAGGGCGCGCGCCTGCTCGTAAACGACCCCTACCCGCTCCTGCAGCGCTATCACGCCGAAACGGGCGTCTTCCCGATCAACACGCTCCTCGTGATGCGGGAGGAGTCCGCGTCCGAGAGCCCCGGCCTCGCCGACGCCGTCCGCGCCGCGATGGACGAGGCGACCGCAATCTATATGGCGGAGGAGCCGGACGACGCGGTGCATCAGGGCTTGCGCGTCGGCGACCTGCGGCGGCTCGGCCTCTTCCCTCGAGCGCAAGGGCTCGACGTTCACGGCGCGTCCGTGCAAGCCGTCGTGGACTACCTCTACGAAACGGAGATCATCCGCAAACGCTGGACGCTCGAGGAACTGTTCGCAGCGTAGGCGGCGCGGCGCTAGCGCGACGCGACGGCGTAGGCGCCGACCCGCCACTCGGGAACGTCGTCCAAGTAGGCTTCGTCGAGGATTTCGAGGCGCTCCTTGTAAGAGAAGTGCGTTTCGAAGTACACGAATTCCCCTGCTCGGTTCCCATTGTCCACCAGCAAGCGGTGGAAGTGTATTCTCGCGTCCTTGTAATTCGCCTCTATCTCTTCTTGCATGCTCTCGGCCACCGGACGGATGTAGTCCCGATAGTCCGTAGCGCTGAATTCCAGCGGAATCAGCAGCGGCTCGTAGTCGCCGCCCCGCCATTCCCATATCTCCAACGACGCTTGCGAAAGGCCGACGGGCACCCGCACCCAGCCGCCCGCGCCTCTGGTGTTCGTGAGGTCGGCGATCTGCCTCTGGGCAATTTTGCCGAAAGCGTCGAGTTTGGTTCTCTCAACGCCGCGCAGCGTCACCGACAAGCGTTTGCCGTCCGTCAGCACGACCGGCGCGACAACGGAGCCTGAGCCAAGTTCCACCACTGTGAGCACGGTGTTCTCCGGCAACGCGGTTTGCCCGACCAACGCGAGAGACAGGTATGTGTTGAATCCCAGCCAGCCCACGATCAGGACGAGGAGAAGCCCCAAGCCCGCAGCCGTCTTCCTGCCGATGGCCACCTCCCTACCCCCCCCTTCTACCCGATCTCACTCTTCATCTCTTGCCAAGCCTGACGCGCCTCCTCCACGGAGCCTTCGTCCTCTATCGTCGTGATGTCGCCCGGATCGGCGTCGAGGGTTACGGCTTTGAGGACGCGGCGCATAATCTTGCCGCTGCGCGTCTTGGGAAGCAGCCGCACGAAATTGACGTCGCTGACGACGGCGAACGGGCCGATTTCGCGGCGCACGGTCTCGATGAGTTCGGCGCGCAGCCGCTCGCCCGGCGTCCGCCCGTCCTTGAGCACGACGAACGCCGATATGACCTCGCCGCGCAACTCGTCGGGGCGGCCGGTGACGCCGGCCTCGGCGACGTCGTCGTGCCGCAGGAAGGCCGACTCGACCTCCACCGTGCCGAGCCGGTGCGCCGCGATCTTGATCACTTCGTCGGCGCGGCCCGAGAACCACACGTAGCCGTCCTCGTCAATCTCCGCGAGGTCGCCCGTGAAGTAGACGCCGTGCACGCGCTCCCAGTAGTCAGTTCCGTAGCGCGCGGGGTCGCCCCAAAGCGTCGGCGTGAGGTTGGGGAACGGGCGGCGCAGCGCGAGAATGCCCTTCTCGCCGGGGCCGCACGGCTCGCCCTCCGGCGTCACCACCGCCAAGTCCATTCCGGGCAAGGGCACGCCCGCCGAGCCGGGCTTCTGCGGCAGCATCGCTATCCCGTAGGGGTTGCCGACGACCGGCGCGCCCGTCTCCGTCTGCCACCAGTTGTCTATCACGGGAACGCGGTCTTCCAGCACGCGCTTCTGCAGCCATTCCCACACAGGGGGGTTGAGCGTCTCGCCCGCGCAGACGATCCGCTTCAGCGCGGAGAGGTCGAACCCTTTGGCGGGCTCCTCCCCGAACTTCATCAGCAGGCGGACGGCGGTCGGCGAAGTGAAGACGCCCGTGACGCTGAACTCCTCGATGAGCCGCCAAAAGACGTCCGGCCCGGGGTAGTCGAGCGCGCCCTCGTAGAGAATGGACGTCGCGCCGAAGAGAAGCGGCCCGTAAACGATGTAGGAGTGGCCGACCGCCCAGCCGAGGTCGGACGTCGCCCACCAAACGTCGCTCGCGTCGAGACCGAAGCACCAGCGCCCCTGGCTGTGAACGCCGACCGGATAGCCCCCATGCGTGTGAACGGCGAGTTTCGGCGTGGCCGTAGTGCCGGAGGTGGCGAGAATGTAGGCGGGGTCGTTCGCCTCCATCGGCTCGGCCTCGCCGCTTTGCCCCTCGCCGCGCGCGAGGAACTCGCCCCACGAGAGGTCGCGCCCGCTCGTCATCGGAACGCCCTCGTTGCGAAGGACGACCACCTGATGCTCGACCGTCTCGCAGCCGAGCGCGAGCGCGTCGTCCACGATCGCCTTCAGGTTGACCTCCGTCCCCCGGCGGTAGGCGACGTCCGCCGAAAAGACGAGGCGCGAGCCGCTGGCGCGGATGCGGTCGGCGAGCGCCGGCGCGCCGAAGCCCGCGAACACCACTGAGTGAATTGCGCCGATCCGAACAGCCGCCAGCATCAGCGTGACGGTCTCGAGCGCGTTGGGCATATAGATCGTCAGGCGATCGCCCTTGCCGACGCCCATGCCGCGCAAAGCGGCGGCGGCGGCCTCCACCCTGCGCCGCAACTGCGCGTAGGTGACGACCTCGCGCCCTCCGCGCTCGGATGCGTAGATGAACGCCGCGTGCCCGCCCCTGCCCGTCTCGATCTGATGGTCGACGCACATTGCCGAAAGGTTGGTTTGCGCGCCCAGGAACCAACGGAACGACGGGTAGTCCGCCTCGTACACCTTGTCCCACGTCTTCATCCAGGGCAGTTTGCGCGCGGCTGCGTCCCAGAAAGCGTCGGCGTCCTCCAAGCCCGCGCGCAGCGCGTTCTTAACGATGGGGTTCACGATGTCCATTTGCGGAAGCCCTCCCTCGCGGCGTGCGCCGCGAGTATACACGCCCGCAGCGCATCACCCTCGCATGGAGGCAGGTTCACGATATGCTGACTACGAGCAGCCGCTCCCGTGGGGCAGCCGACCGCAGGGCGCAAGGCGCTTTTGCGTAGGGGCGGATTGTGGGGGCTACACGTTCAAGTGCGCGCCGCCGGTAACGGGGAGGATTGCGCCCGTTATGTGCTTGGCGGCGTCGGAGGCGAGGAACGCGATGGCCTCCGCGACGTCCTCCGGCTGGCCGATGCGGCCCAGCGGCACGCGGCGCGCGAACGCCTCGCGCATCTCCTGCGTGATTTCGCCGACCATCGGCGTGGCCGTCGGGCCCGGCGCGACGCAGTTGACGCGGACGCCATCCGCCGCATGGTCGAGCGCCATCGCCTCCGTGAGGTTGTGCACGCCGGCTTTCGCCGCGCCGTAGGCGGCCCGTCCGGCGGGGCCGCGAAAGCCCGATATAGCGGAGACATTAACGATGACGCCTCCCCCGCCCTGCGCTTTCATCCGGAGCGCCGCCGCCCGCGCCACGAGGAACGTTCCCGTGAGATTCACGCCGAGCACGTCGTCCCAACGCTCCGGCGGCGTCTCGGTCGCGGCGCCGGTGGCGCGAACGCCCGCCGCGTTGACGGCGATATCCACGCTCCCGTAGCGGCGGACGGACTCGGCGAAGGCGGCGTCCACCGCGGAGGCGGAGCGGACGTCGGTCGGGACGAACGCGGCCTCGCCGCCCTGCCCGCGCATCTCCGCGAGCGCAGACTCGCCCGCCTCAACGCTGCGCGAGAGGCCGACGACGTTCGCGCCTTCGGCGGCGAGCAGCGCGGCGGCGGCCCGTCCGATGCCGGAGCCGAAGCCCGTTACGACAGCCGTTTTGCCCGTGAAGCGTTCCATAGTCCGCATAGAGTACGACGAGGCGGGTGCGGCGGGCAAGTCCGCAGGCGCCTGCTACAATAACGCCCACGGAGGTGGACAATGGCGAACGCGCAAGGCTCCGCGACGATGGAGGCGCCACGCAAAGCGACGCTCGACGTGAGCATGGAGCACCCCGCGCTCACTCCCCTGACGCGGCGGCTCGCAGGCGAGTTGTGGGAGATCGTCCGCGCAAAGGCGGAAGCGGAAGGGCTGCCGATAGAGGAGGCGTGGCTGCGCGGCCGCACGGACGTCGAAGGCATTGACGAGGCGTACATCGCGGTGCTTTGCGCCGCCCCCGCCGAGCGGACGTTCGCCTTCCGCAGGAGCCTCAACGACGCCCGCAAGCGCTGGCGCGCCGGGATGGACGCGAAAAGCCGAGAGGCGGCGTTGGCCCTCGGCTTGGACATCAACTGGGACCAGACCCTCTTCCCGGTCTCCCTCGCCGACCTCTAGCCGTCAATGCCGCTCGATCCCGAACTCTTCCTCGGCCAGGCGCAGCGTCTGGCGCGCGCCGCCGAGAATGAAGCGGACTACCGATCCGCCGTCAGCCGCGCCTACTACGCCTGCCATCTCGTGGCCCGCGACGCGCTGTTCGGCGTTGACGCAGGCGGCGGCAAGAGGCCGTCCCACTGGGCAGTCATCAACGCTGTCGCCGAAGCCGATATTGAAGAGGAAGACGCGGACGAACTGCGAAGGCTGAAGTGGATGCGCGAGGTCGCGGACTACGTCACGGATTCGTCGCATCCCGACGTTCAGCGCGTGTTCTCGGAGAGCCGCGTCTCCGACTGGGCGAGCCTCGCCGCCCGGGCGTTGGCCGTCGCGGGCGCGCTCGTTCCGCGTTTGCGGACGCTCCCGCCTGCCGGCTAGGCAGTCGCCGTCTTACTAATGAGCGTTCCGTAGCCTGTAAAAACACAACGGAGCGGCTATCGGACTCCCGCAATAGCGGGAACCTCGACTTCTAGACGCATGGCCTCCGCAGTAGGAGCAGGCGGTTCCATGTCGGCGCGCAGGCGTCGGGCGACCTTCTCGCGGATGGCCGTTTCCACGAGTTCCGGCGTAGCGGCGTCTGCCGCGACTCCGGGGAGGTCGGGGGGTTCTGCGAAGTAGCCGTCGTCTGTCTTTACGATAGGGACGACATAGCCGTGCACGGTCACGACCCGCGATGTTGGCTCCGGCAAAGGTTCGCCGTGCTCTTGCGTAACCACGAGGTGGCCTTCCAGAGCCTCGCGCATATTCGCCCTTGCGGCCTCGGGCGTCCCTCCGGTGGCGATGCAACCGGGCACGTCCGGTGAGAACGCGCAGCAGTTTTGGGCGGATTTCTCTATGACGATAAGGTATTGCACCCCTCTACCCCCCTTCGTCAAGGCGCGCTTGCCTCATGATGCTCTTCCAAGTCGACGGCTTCACGTCGTCTCCCGGGCGTCCGTGTATCGTAACCGTTCCCGGCTTCTCCGTATGACGGAAGTGGCGATGGCTCCCGCGCGTGCGTACATGAACCCAGCCGTCCCGCTCCACGAGGCGAATGGCCTCTCGAACTTTGCGCGTCATAACGAGGCTTCCAACTCCATTGTACTCGCTGCACTGAGCGCGCCTCAACTTATGGCGTCCAGTTCAGCGGCGCCCCGCAAGATCAAAAGGCTGCATGCCCCTGCTACAATAACGCCTAACGGAGGTGGACGATGGCGAACGCGCAAGGCTCCGCGACGATGGAGGCGCCGCGCAAGGCGACGCTCGACGTGAGCATGGAGCATCCCGCGCTCACTCCCTTGACGCGGCGGCTCGCAGGCGAGTTGTGGGAAATCGTCCGCGCAAAGGCGGAAGCGGAAGGGCTGCCGATAGAGGAGGCGTGGCTGCGCGGCCGCACGGACGTCGAAGGCATTGACGAGGCGTACATCGCCGTGCTTTGCGCCGCCCCTGCCGAGCGGACGTTCGCTTTCCACGAGAGCCTCAACGACGACCGCAAACGCTGGCGCGCCGGGATGGACGCGGAAAGCCACGAGGCGGCGCTGAACCTCATGTTGAGCATCAACTGGGACCAGACGCTCTTCCCGGTCTCCCTCGCCGACCTCTAGCCGCCGATGCCGCTCGACCCCGAACTGTTCCTCGGCCAAGCGCAACGGTTGGCGGAGACAGCGGAGAATGAGGCGGATTACCGATCCGCCGTCAGCCGCGCCTACTACGCCTGCCATCTCATCGCCCGCGACGCGCTGTACGGCGTTGACGCAGGCGGCGGCAGAAGGCCGTCGCACTGGGCAGTCATCAACGCCGTCACCATGCGCGGGGGCGGAGAGAACGACGCGAACGAGTTGTGGCTGTTGAAGACAATGCGCGAGTCCGCCGACTACGTCACGGATTCGTCGCATCCCGACGTTCAGCGCGTGTTCTCGGAGAGCCGCGTCTCCGACTGGGCGAGCCTCGCCGCCCGGGCGTTGGCCGTCGCGGGCGCGCTCGTTCCGCGTTTGCGGACGCTCCCGCCTGTCAGCTAGGCGCAGCGTTTAGGTTAGTCGGCGCCGCAAGCGCTCCCCGCCCCCGCAGAGCGTATCCTCATCGCTATGACGCCGGAGGAACTGATCATCACGGCGGTTCGCCTCGGCGGCGCGCTGCTGGTTCTGCGGTGGGCGTTCGCGGGAGCGCTCGCCGCAATTGCGATTGATCTGTCCGACCTGTTCCTGATGAATCTGCTCGACTTGGGCGGCGTGCGGAACTATCAGGCGCTCGACAAATGGCTCGACCTCGCCTATATGGGGACGTTCCTTTGGGTTGCGCTGCGGTGGAGCGGCCCGGCGCGAACGCTCGCGGTCGGGCTGTTCGCCTACCGGATGGTTGGCGTCGCGGCGTTCGAGGCGTCGGGAAGCCGCTGGACGCTGCTGCTGTTTCCGAACGTGTTCGAGTTCTGGTTCGTGTTCGTCGCGGGCGCGCGGCTGTTCGCGCCGGACTACGCGCTGACGTGGCGGCGGTCGCTGGCATGGCTCGCGCCGCTGGCCGTTCTGAAGGAGGCCCAGGAGTACGCGCTGCACGGAGCGCAGTGGCTGGACGGCTACCGCGCGGTGGACGTCGTCGCGGATTGGATGCAGTGGATCCTGCGGCTCCGGTGGCTCCGTTGGCTCGGCAAGTTGCTGTGAGGCGGGCTAAGCAAGCAGCGCGAGGACGGCGTCGTGGAGGAGTCCGTTCGTGGAGAGCGCGTTGGGCTCGCGGATCGTTCGCGCGCCGCCGATGGAGGTGAATCGTCCGCCCGCCTCCTCTACGATGGGCGCCAGCGGGGCGTTGTCCCAGATGTTCATCAGCGGATCGATCATTATGTCCGCCCTGCCCGTTGCGACGAGGCAGTGGCCGTAGCAGTCCGACCAGCCGCGCGCGAGCCGGACGGCGGCGAGCATCCGCTCGAGCGCGTCCGCCTTGCCTATCCTGACGAAATTGTCGAAGCCGGTGGCGCAGAAGAGCGCCTCGCCAAGTTCCGCGACGGAGGAGACGCGGGCGCGGCGCGGCGCGAGCGGCGCGGACGGCGGGCCGACGTTCGTCGCCCACCACGCGCCCTCGCCTTGCGCGGCGTAGACGATCTCGCCGAGCGCGGGGAAGCATATCGCTCCGGCGACGGGCTCGCCTTCGCGCTCGAGCGCGGCCATCGATCCGAAAAGCGGCACGCCCCGCGTGAACGACTCGGTGCCGTCCACCGGGTCGAGCAGCCACCTGTAGCCGGACGAGCCCCCCTGCTCGCCGTACTCCTCGCCGAGGATGGCGTCGGCGGGGCATTCGGCGTCGAGAATGCGGCGGGCGAGTTCCTCGGCTTCCTTGTCGGCGCGGGTCACCGGCGAGCGGTCGGGTTTGAATTGCAGGCCGATGTCTTGCGCCTGGTAATAGGAGAGCGCGTGCGCGCCCGCCTCCCGGACGATGCGGACGGCCAATTGCAGCCGATCGGCAAGTTCCGTCATTGACCGCCCCGCCCTGCCCCGCCCGTCCGCGCGGACTAGCCCCGCAGACGCGGAATGAAATCCGCCATCTTGGATTCGCCGCCGACTTTCGCGAGGGTTTCGACGAAGGCGTCGTGGATCCAGGGATCCTCGTCTTCGTATTCGATCTGCGCGCCGCCGAGTTTGACGGAGACGTCGGCCTCGCCCTCCATCGCCACGCCGAGGCTGAACCCGTGCTTCTGCGACCCCCACCGGAAGGCGAGGTAGCGGGCGGGCGTCACGCCGCCGTTGAAGTGCTGATGGAACCAGTCGGTAGGGGGAACGACCATCGCGCCGGGCTTCCAGTCCACGCGGACGACGTCGTCGGGCACGCTGCCGCCGCGAGGCCACAGGAGGCTGTAGCCGTGTCCGGAGATAATGATGACGTGGGCGCCGGGCCCGTGCCGGTGGGCTTTCTTGTAGGTGCCGACCGGGAACTGGGAGACGTGCGCCGCCTGCGTGTTGTCCGCGAACTCGAACATAACGCTCGAGCCGCCGGCTCCCCGCTCCTTCCATGAGAAGGTCGTGAACGTCTCGATGTCCGGGATGAAATTCGTCTCCCAGACGTTGACGCGGCCGGTGTTGCCGGTGTGCATCAGCCCCTCGCCGTGGAACTGGCGCGGGTCGCCGATGCGGTCTTCGAAGACGAACGGGTTGCTGAAGATGAATTCCGGGTTGTGGAAGAGGTTCATCGTGATGGGCGCGGTGGTGACGGCGAGGAACCTCGCGGGCTCCGCGCCGGAGCCGTTGAGATGCTGATGCCAAAGGTTGATGGGGATGGAGAAGATGCTGCCCTCTTTCCATTCGAACGACGTCCGGCTGTTGGGGTCGTCGCCGACGAGCGTCGCGCCCCGCCCACGCAGAACGTAGATGTTCTTCTCGAAGAGGTGCTTCTCCGGCGCCATCTTCCCGCCCGGAGGGATTTCGGCGACGTAGGCGTCGTTGGTGCCCCCGTTGCCGTCGAGATTGACGTAGGCGCCGAGGCAGTCGAGGCGCGCCCACGGCTCGACCTCGAGCGCGCGGAGGTCGTCTACGGCGAATCCTGTGACGTTGGGAATGCCCTCGCTTTCGACGAACGCCTCGTAGGCGCTGACCTTGGCGAGGCGGGGCTGGTCGGACGTGACTTCAGGCTTGGGGCTGAGTTGCGTAGTCATTGGTTTTGTCCTCCGTTGCCGGCATTGTACTACGCAAATGCGGAATGCGTCAGGCGAGATTCCCGCCTGCGCGGGCAGGGCGGGGCAATGGGGGCGAGATTCCCGCCTACGCGGGAATGACGGGGCACCGGGGAGTAATTGGAGCGCATCCGCGCAAGCGCGGATGCGCTTATAGTGGGCGGCCTGCCAACCGCGAAGGCGGGGAATGACGATAGTGGGCGGGAATGACGCGGCGCGGAGCGCATCGGCTCTCCCACCCCTGCGGCGCTGAATGGAGCGCGGCGCTCCAATGTTTCTCCCCCTGACGCGCCCTACCCTCCAGCCACGAACTCCATGCCCCAAAGTTCCCCTTGCCCGCCCACGTATTGCCCGGTTCGGAACCGGGCAATCGGATACTCCGGCAGGGCGGCCCGCGCCACGCACTTTCCATCGAACAACGCCCCGTTCAGGAAGAAGTCGAAATCTAGGTTGTCGAACCCGTATTGCCTCCGCTCTTCCGGCAAATCCGCCGTGCGTTGAGGAAGGATATGCAGGAAAAAGCGAGGAGCCGTATCGGCCTGGTCGCACTCCTCCCGCACGTACACCAGGTCGCCCTCCACGAGGAACAAGTCGAACACGCTCCGCGCAAGCGGTTCGCCAGACACGGCGGCGCGGTGGGCCGCCCGATACTCAAGGGCGAACGTGGCGCCGGACTCCCATAGCGACTCCGGCCAACGCCATTGACTCGCTCGAATGGCGGCGACAGGGTAGCCCGGGAGGGGAACCACCGCTACGCACTTGCCGTCGAAAGACGCGCCGTATCCCTGAAAGAGGAAGATCATATCCTCGTAGCCTTGCGGGTTGGATCTGGCGGGAAGGTCCGCCGCGTCCTCGGGGAAAATCCGCAGACGGAATTCGCCTGCTACATCCGACGGGCCGCACGGCTCCTTGACGTAGGTCAGCGCGTCGTCCGCATAGTAGACGTCGAAATGGGATCTCAAGATAGGTTCGCCCGCCGTGGCCGATGCATAGGCTAACTGGAGATCGGCTTTTCGCTGAACGTACAACGCTGTGCTGCCGTAGACCTTCACCGCGTACAGGACGCCGTCCTCGTCCCTGGGCGGGTCGTGCGTCAGCACGAAGGCGTCGGCATCCATCTCGATCGATAAATTCTCCCTTGCCTCTCGGGGCATAACAAGCCTGGTTCTGTCAGGCCTGAACCAAACGTGGCTGCGCACATTCACCGCCGCCGGCGAATCCGAACGACGGTCGATGGCCCATTCGAGCGCCTGCCGCACCGGGTGGCTCCAGTAGCCCATCACGTATTGCGAGCGAAGGCGCTCCGGCGTAACCCTGTCGACGAAGAAATTGAACGTATCCTGCTGGTTCGGATGGAGCAGCGCCATCGAAAGCGCCGTCGCCGCGAGACCGGCGGCGACGGCTCCGTAAACCGCCGCGCGCAACCATGCCCGCCTCAGCGCCGCAGTTATCCGCCACAACCCGTAGGCTGCAAGCAGCGAGAACGGCGCCCACAGGAAGAACATTTGCCGCCACTCGTCGTAGACATTGGCGTTCAGAAGAATTACGGACAGCATGGGCAAAGCGAAGCAGCCAACGAGCGCAAGCGCGAACCGGGGATTTTTGTCACGGAGCGCGGCCCCGGGCGCCTTGACTCCCCGGGCGAGAATCAACGCTGCGCCGATCAGCCCCAGCAGCAAAGCGAACGGTGGGCTCGTAATGGAAATCCAAACGGGAAGATATTCGTTCGGAAATTCGGCGCTCAGGTGAAGCGTCCCCCGGAACAATTCCCAACGGTTGTGGGGATGGTTGGATAGGGTCGTCCACCACTCGACCGAACGGCCAATTGGATCCGGCCAAAGGTACGGCATCAGGGCGTAGGTCGTGAGCGCGCCTGCTAGCGCGAACGCCCCCGTAGAGAGGAGCGCGCGTTTGCGCTCCGCCCATCCCCGCGCGTACGCGAAGTCGAGCGCCCGCATCGCGGGAACCGCCGCGAAAAGAAGGACGCCCATTATGCGGAGGTTGGTGAGCACGCCAATCCCTATCCCGAGAAGAACAAACGCCCGCAGCGAGTCCTGCTTGAAGGCTCGGTGCGTCAAGTAGAGCGCGATGACAAACATAGCGACGAACGGGATGTCCGAGCTGTTGGCGAACGAATGGGCGTACAGGCGCGGATGCAGCAGAAAGAGCAGCATCGCCGCGAGCGCTAGGAGCCGGTTGCCGAACAATCGCTGGGCGAGGAGATAGGCAAAAAATCCGCCTGTCAGAAAGAAGAGATGGATGAGCAGATGACGGGAGAGGTAGGCGCTCCGGCTGTCCTCTAGTCCGAAGGCGCGCTCGGTCAGCAACGCAGGCAACTCGAACGCAACCCCGTAGAACTTGTTATGGTCGGCAGGGAGAGCGTCAGGTTCTCCCCGAACGTGCGCGAGATTCCGCTCTGCATGGCTTCTTTGGAGCGGCTCGTCCCACGTGACGCCGTAGTCGTCGAGGACGGTGAGACCCGCGATGAGAAAGAGCGCGATCGCCAGTAGCGCGCCCCAATGAGGAGCAAGCGCTCTCGTAGCGAATGCTTGCAAGGAAGAGGGGCGATGTCCCAATGCCGTCTTCTCCAGTCCAAGTCAGAGGGCGCGATTATACTCCATTCGTCAGGTTCCCCGATTTGCGGACAGGGCGCGCGGGACTGAGGGACCGGGGCGCCTCCTGTCCCGATATTCCCGTGCCCCTTGCCCCGATATTCCCGCGTAAGCGGAATCTCGCCCCCATCGTTATTCACGCGCCCTCCCGTCGTTCCCGCGTAGGTGGGAATCCAGAGGCCGCGCAAGCGCCGGACGGAGCGCAACGCGCGTCCGGGCGGCGGGCGCCCGCGCTTTCCTGTATCATCGCCCTATGAACGCACCCGCCAAGATCCTCCGCGCCGCCGTCGCAGCGCTGCTTCCCGCAGCGCTGCTGCTCGCGGGCGCCTGCGCCGGAGGAGACCCGACTCTAGCGCCGGACTCCTCACGAGGAAGCGCCGCAGACGTCTTCTCAGGCTCCGGGGCAGCCGGGGCGCGAGGCCCCGCAGGCACCGAGGGAAGCGCGGCGGACGCCGTCTCCGCTTTCCCTACCCCAACTGCAATGGCCGCGTTCGCGCAAGACGAATCAGGCGACGGCGCGGCGGACGCCAACAGCGGCGGCGGACCTCGCCTCTCCCCCCTCCCCCAGAACCGCGTCATCGTCCACACGGCCAAACTCAACCTCATCGTCGCCGACGTCGCGCAGGGAGTGGACCGCATCCGCGACGTCGCGCTCGGGCTCGGCGGATGGCTCGTTAGTTCCGACCGCGAGTCGCGCCATGCCGCGTCCATCGCCGTGCGCGTTCCCGCCCAATCGCTCGACGCCGCCCTCGAGATGATCGAGACCGCCGCGCAGGACGTCGTCGAGCGCGACGTGAGCAGCGAGGACGTGACCGACCGCTACGTGGACGCGCAGTCACGGCTCTCCGGCCTCCGCGCCACCGAAACCCGCCTCCGCGAGTTCCTCGACCTCGCCGCCGACGTCGAGGAAGCGCTTCTCGTGCAAGAGCAACTTACCGCCGTGCAACTCCAAATCGAGGAGATGCAAGGCCGCATCAACTATTACGAGCAGGTCTCCGCCTTCTCGCTCATCGAGGCGCGCCTCACGCTCGCGCCGCTCGCCCTGAGCGTGGACGCGGGCCCCGACGCCGCCTTCCGCGTCGGCGAAACCGCCCGCTTCCGCGCCACCTTCGCGCCGCCTGACGGCATCGATGACTACACCTTCGTATGGGACTTCGGCGACGGCTCGCAAACCGACGGCTCCGGCAGCGCTCCTCTTCAGGGAGGCCGCCGCGTAACCGCCACCGTCAATCACGTCTACGCCGACGACAAGGACTCCCCCTACATCGTCTCCATCACGCTCACCGGAACAGGCGAGAGCGGCGTCGCAGTCGGCGAGGACACGCTCATAGCCGACGTCAAGGAAGTTCCGTCCATCGAGGTGTTCGCGGGCGACAGCCGCACCGTCGAGGAGGGCGAAAGCGTCCGTTACGCCGCATCGTTCACCTCGCCTGCGGAACTCGCGGACTACGAATATCAGTGGAATTTCGGCGACGGCTCGCCCACCGTCAGCGGTCAGATCGCGGACGGCGCGACCCGCGTCGAGACTGAGCACGCCTACGCCGACTATCGGCCCGACGCCTACCGCGTCCAGTTCACCGTGAGCGCGACGAGCGACGCGGGGCGCGTCTCCGCATCCGGCTCCTTCAACGTCTACGTCGTCGAGTCCGAAGGCTTCCTCATCGCCGGATGGGACGCCGGGGACACGCTCAGGGCGGCGGTGCGCGCGCTCTCCGCGATCGGCGTCGTCGCGCTCACGCTCCTCATCTGGGTTGGCGTCTTCATCCCGGTCATCATCGTCGTCGCCGTGATCGTCTACTTCGCAAACCGCGCCGGCAAGCGCTCCCGCGCTTCGCGCCGCCCCAACCCGCCGCCGCCCTCCGCCCCCGCGAGTTCGTAAAAGGGCCCCGCGTCCGCCCTACTACTCGCCCGCCGCCATCGTCCGAACGCCGTAACGCCGCAGCGCAGCGTCCGCCGTCACGATGGTCAGCCCCTCCGCCTGCGCCTGCGCCACGAGCATCCGGTCGAATGGGTCGCGATGGTGAGGCGGCAACCCGCCTGCGCGTTCGGCATGAAACGGCTGTATGGGAAGCAGATGGAAGCCTTCCTTTTCACAGAGGGCAATGAGGTTCTCCGGCGCCGCAAGTTTGCCTGAGGCTTGCTTGATGGCAAGTTCCCATATACTCGCGGCGCTCACGAGAACCTCGTTATCGGGGCTGCGGATGGCGTTATCCGCCAGCGTTCCGAGCGGGGGGCTGTGCCAAAACCACCACAAGAGCGTATGCGAGTCGAGCAGCAATCTCATCTCACGACCGCCGCTCGTCCCCGTTGGGCGGCCCGATGATGTCCTCGCCGAACATCTCCCGCAACTCGTCCTCCGTGAACTTCCGGTACTCCGGCTCAGGCCAGCCCTGCTCCTTGAGGATGCCCGGCTTGCGCGGCTCGCGCCGCTTCTCCTCCTGATGCGGAACCAAGTCGAGATACGGCTTCCCGTTCTTGGCGATCACCACGCGCTCCCCTTTGCAGGCCAGTTCCCCCAGCCGCGAGAGTTGCGCCTTCGCCTCGTGCATATTCACTTGCACCATCGCGCACGCTCCTTACCCTAGCCTTAGCTAAGTCTACTCGACTCGCCGCATTCGCCCTACTCGCCCGCCGCCATCGTCCGAACGCCGTAACGCCGCTCGTCATGGCTGGGCGGCCCGATGATGTCCTCGCCGAACATCTCCCGCAACTCGTCCTCCGTGAACTTCTGGTACTCCGGCTCGGGCCAGCCCTGTTCCTTCAGGATGCCGATCTTGCGCGGCTCGCGCCGCTTCTCCTCCTGGTGCGGAACCAAGTCGAGGTATGGCTTCCCGTTCTTGGCGATCACGACGCGCTCTCCTTTGCAGGCCAGTTCCCCCAGCCGCGAGAGTTGCGCCTTCGCGTCGTGCATATTCACTTGCACCATCGCGCATGCTCCTTTTCGCCTAGCCTTAGCTAAGTCTACTCTAGCCGCCGCGCTCGCCCTACTCGGCCGCCGCCATCGTTCGCACGCCGTAACGCCGCAGTGCATCGTCCGTCGTCACGATGGTCAGCCCCTCCGCCTGCGCCTGCGCCACGAGCATCCGGTCGAACGGGTCGCGGTGATGCATCGGCAAGTTCGTGGCCTGCTCCGCATGAAAGAGCGACAGCGGGAGCGGAGTGAACCCGCGCTGCTCCACGATGGAGACGAGGTCGTCCGGCGCGTCCAACTGCCCTTTCCGCCGTTTCACTCCCAGTTCCCACATGCTCACCGCGCTCACGAACACCTCGTTCTCCGGGCTGCGGATAGCCTCTCGCGCAACCTCGCCCAGGCGAGGCACATCGCCCAGGCTCCAAAGGAGCGTATGCGAGTCAAGCAACAGCCGCATTAGGCGCCGCCTACCACTTCAGCGGGTCGTTCGGGTCGTCGAGGTTCAGGAACTCGTCAATCTCCTCGTCTGACCACTCGAAGCCCGGGCCGATCCGGATCTGCCCTTCGTAACCGCCCATTTGGCGCGGCTCGCGCCGCTTCTCCTCCTGATGCGGAACCAAGTCGAGGTACGGCTTCCCGTTCTTGGCGATCACCACGCGCTCCCCTTTGCAGGCCAGTTCCCCTAGCCGCGAGAGTTGCGCCTTCGCCTCGTGCATATTCACTTGCACCATCGCGCACGCTCCTTACCCTAGCCTTAGCTAAGTCTACTCCATCCGCCGCGTTCGCCCTACTCGCCCGCCGCGGCCAGAGCCTGCTGTTCTCGAACAAGTCTATGACGTCTTGAGGAGTCTCATCGAAGTCCGGCGCCATCCAGATCTGACCCTTCAGCGCGCCCGGCTTGCGCGGCTCCCGCTTCTCCTCCTGGTGCGGAACCAAGTCGAGGTACGGCTTCCCGTTCTTGGCGATCACTACGCGCTCCCCTTTGCAGGCCAGTTCCCCCAGCCGCGAGAGTTGCGCCTTCGCCTCGTGCATATTCACCTGGACCATCGCGCGCGCTCCTTGCCTTAGCCTTAGCTAAGTCTAGTCCGGCTTCAGGCCAAGCGTCAACTCTGACGCGCGCTCCCGTAGCGCCCGTCGTAGAACAGCAGCGCGCTCCCCTCCCCAACCTCCACGTGCTCCACCGACGCCACGAACAGCGTATGGTCGCCCGCCTCCATCTGCTGCTCGATGCGGCACGCCATCGCCGCCAGCGCGCCGTCCAGCAACGCCACTCCGCTCGCCGGCGCCGTATGCGACGGCGGAAGCGTCCCGCGCTCCTCCGCCGACGCCCGCGCATAGAAGTCCGCGACCTCTGCCTGGTCGTCCGGCAGGAAACTGACGCCGAACAGCCCTTCCCGCGCCAGATTCGCGCAGGTCTGCCCGCCGGTGCCCACGCTCAGCAGTAGCAACGGCGGATCGAGCGCCGCCGACAGCAGCGCGTTCGCCGTCGTCGCGTACGGCCCGCCGTCCGCCGAGCGCGTCGTCACGATGCTCACGCCTGTCGGAAACTTCCGCCACGCCTGCCGGTAGAGATTTGCGTCGAAGGTCGCCATAGGCGTAGGATAGCGCCCGCGCCCAAGCGCGGAGGGGAACGCGCCGATGATGAACGACCAGCAGTTGATCCGAGCGCTCAACTCGGTCGGCAAGGCGTGCTTCGTCAAGTACTACGAGCACGCAGACGACCCTGCGCTGCCTCAGCGAATCAGAGACGCCGAAGGATACAGTCCGGTGGCTTGTAGAATCCGCGCGAGCGGCATACGCAGTATCATCATCAGGCACGGACGCGGCAAAGACGCTCTCGCCATCATCGCCAACTCCAAAGCGGATCCGGAGGCGCGAAAGAAGGCGGCGGCGTTGCTCGCGCAGGGCTGACCCCGCGTAGGCGGAACCTCCCCTACCCCATCCCCAGCCACTCCGGCACGACGCGGAACAGATCCTCCTCGCGGTTGTGCCAGCCGTGGTCCGCGCCCTCCAAGTGCGTCCACGTCACGTTGTCCCGCCCCTCGCAGAGCGCGGCCATATCGCGGCCGGCGTCGCGCATTCGGGGGTGCGTCTCCTCCGACCCCGTGAGGATCAGCAGCGGGCAGGCGATCTCGTTCGTATGCGCCTTCGTGACGTCGTAATGCTCGGAGCAGTGGCGGTCGAGGTACACGTCGGCGGAGAAGTACGCGCCCGGGTTCGGGAAGTCCACGAACATAATCTCGTGCCCGCGGCCGGCGGCGGCGAGGGCTTTCGCCGTCTCGTAGTTCCGCAGGTGCTCCTCCGCCATTTCGCAGGAAGCGTAGTAGGCGTGCGAGAAGCGCAGCGGCGCGAGCGAAATCACCGCCGCGACGTTCGTGTCCTGATTCTTCGCCTGCGCCAGCACGACGCGCACCGCGCCCAGGCTGCTGCCCCATATCCCGACGCGCCGGTAGCCCCGCTCCGCCATCACGCCGACCATCGCCCGCAGGTCGTGATGCGTCTCCGACAGCATCTCGTAGGCGTTGCCCGTGCGGATCTTGCCTGCGCGCCCGCCGATCACGTCGTGCCCCCGCGTGTTGAAGAGCGCCGCCGGAATCCCCAAATCCCGCAGTTTCGCGGCGCGCGGGTTCGACGGCGACAGGTAGAAGTTGCCGCCGGAGCCGTGCACCATCACCATCGCGTCCACCAGCAGGTCCGCGCGCGGACGCTCCGGCTCCAGCACGATTCCGCTCAGCGTAACGCCGTCTTCCGTTTTCGTGTGCGCCAAGTCAACCAGCATCGCCTTCCTCCTTCTATGCAGGGCGTCCCCAGCGCCGTTGCCCCGGCGCGCCGTTTCCGATAGCATACGCCTATCGTGCCCATTCGCTCCACCACCAACTCGCTCCGCAGGGCCGCCCCCTGCATCGTCGGCGCTCTGCTCGCCCTCGCGTTCGGCGCCGCGTGCGGAAGCGACCCCGCGCCAACGCCAACGGAGGAACCCGCTCCAACGCAAAAGCCTGCGCCAACCGCCGCCCCGACTTCCGCGCCAACGCCCGCCCCTGCGCCCAACGGCGGCTCGACCGCGAAGGACGGCGATCTCGTGTCCGTCCACTACCACGGGACGCTCGACGACGGCAGCGTATTCGACTCGTCCCGCGAGCGCGCCCCGCTGCAATTCACCGTCGGATCCGGCCAGGTGATAGACGGCTTCGACAACGCCGTGCGCGGCCTCGCCGTCGGCGAAAGCGTCACCGTCCGAATGGAGCCGTCCGAAGCGTACGGTGAGCGGGACCCCGCCCTCATCTTCGAATTGCCCATCGACCGCGCACCGGAAGGCGTCGAACCAGGCGAGACGCTCACGGCCTCCAACGGCGCGCAAGCCCGCGTCATCGCCGTCACCGACACGACCTTCACCATTGACGCGAACCACTCTCTCGCCGGCCAAGCCCTCACCTTCGAGATAGAACTCGTGAGCATCGGAGCCTCGCCCTAAGAGGATGTCCAGCAACGGCGGTGGGCAAGAATTCGGCAGGCGGCGCGAACGCCGCGCTCCACTCTCACCCAGAGCCGCGTCCTGACCGCGAAGCGGAATCTACTGGAGCCTGGAAGCGATGCAACGTCTCCGTAGAGGAGCTCTCCCACGCTTGCGCTTGACTTTATTGGGCGTCCCCTAAAATTGCGTAACTTACCGCCCTGACCGCATAGGCGGGAATCCCGGCGGCGCAACGCCGCCTGCGAGAAGGAGCAACCCGTTGGACTGGGATGCGCTGCGCCTGAGCCTTCAGACGAGCCTTGCGAGCACGGCGCTCGCCGCGCTGATCGGCGTGCCCGCCGCGTGGGGCCTCTCGCGGATGCGCGGGTGGGCGCAGCGCCTCCTCTCGACCGCCGTGCTCCTCCCGATGGCGCTGCCCCCCACCGTGCTTGGCTACTACCTGCTGCTCGCCGTCGGGCGCAACTCCCCCCTGGGCTCCGCGCTCGACGCCGCGTTCGGCTTCTCCTTCGTCTTCGAATGGAGCGGCGCGATGCTCGCGGCGTTCGCCGTCTCCGTCCCGTTTCTCATTCGCTCGGCGCAAACGGGCTTCGAGTCCGTTGACCACACGTTGGAGGACGCGGCGCGCACGCTGGGGCAAAACGAGTGGAGCGTATTCACGCGCATCACCCTCCCGCTCGCGTGGCGCTCCGTAATGACCGGCGTCAGCCTCGCCCTCGCCCGCGCAATGGGCGAATTCGGCGCGACGCTGATGGTGGCCGGAAGCATCCCCGGACGCACCCGCACGATGCCCATCGCAATCTACGAAGCCGTCCAAACAGGCCAAACGGGCGAGGCGCAAGCGCTCGCCCTCACGCTCACGCTCGCCGCAGGCGGCCTACTCGCCGCCGTCGGATTCGCAATGCGCGGGCGCGGAACGCTCCCTCGCTAGGCGCACGCCTCGCGCAGGCAAGCAAGGAAGTCCGCAGACGCTGCGGTTCCTCGCCTACTCGGGATGGTGAGGGATTGCCCCCGCATAGCGGACGGGCGATGGCGCTACTCCTGGCGGACGCAGTCCGCCGTCATTCCGCCGTCATTCCGCCGCGCAAGGAGCCCGCAGCATTGATTCGGCGCTCTATGCAAGCGGAATATCCCGCGCAGACCGGCGCCGCTACCTCTCTAGTTCGCGCCAGAAGACCTCGCCGGATTCGATGAGGGCGCGCACACGGTCGTCAACGCGATATCCGGCGACGACGGCCCGGGCGGGCTTGCCGGTGAGGCGCGCGAGGATTGCGGCGTTGCGGACCGCCCGCTCCGTATCCCTCCCGTTGACCGTGTAGGAGACTTCCACTGCGATATAGCGCGTCTCGCCGGACTGGTCGGCGGCCTCCGCGACGATGTCCGCCTTCGTGAAACTGTTGCGAACGTTGCCGGACAGGTCGGGCAACGGCTGCGCGCGGAGAAGGGTTAGGAGATCGTCTCTGGTCAAGACGCGAGTGAAATCGAGCCCCAATTCCTCGGCGATGAAGGCGATGTCTTTGGCGGCCTCTTCTTCGGGGCGGGGCCCCTTGAGGTCGCCGACTTCGTCGCGGAGGAGTCGCAGTTCGCGTCTGATCGCCACGAATTCCGCGCTGTGGTCTGCGGAGAGCCGTTCGAGGCGGGCGATGGCTTCGGTGTGCCCGGCAAGGATCTGGGTATGCTCAGCGAGGATCTTGCCGTGCTCGGCAAGCGTCTTGTTGTGCTCGGCGAGGATTTCGCTGTGCTCGGCGAGGATCTTGCTGAGCTGCGCGAGGACTCTCCCCTGTTCGTCGAAACGCTGGTCCGCGGAGGCGGCGAACTCCGCGAAGCGGCGGGGCAATTCGATGAGTTCGCGCGTGAGAAGCCGTGCCCGCATCGCCTCGAGCCATTCGGGATTCTCGTCGAGGACGCGGATCAGGTCCTCTATGGTGTTGATCGTAGCCGTAGCCATTGCCGAACTCCCTGAGAATTGTAGCATACGCCCCAACCGGCGCGGCGTAGCATACGAGCCGCGGCGCGAGACGAACAGAAGGCGCCTTGCAGGAGGAGCGCGATGGGCGTGACGGAGCGGGACGCGCTGATCATCGTTGACGTGCAAAACGACCTCTGCCCGGGCGGCGCGACGCCCGTCGCCTCGGGCGAGGCGGTGGCGCGGGCGATGACGGCCGCCGCCGCCGCGTTCGCGCAGCGCGGAGGCGCCGTGTTCGCAACGCAAGACTGGCATCCCTCCGGCCATCCGTCGTTCGCGCCGCAGGGCGGCCAGTGGCCGGAGCATTGCGTTCAGGGCTCTCGCGGCGCCGAGTTCCACCCCGCGCTGACGTTGCCGGAAGGAACGGTCATCGTCCGCAAAGGCGCGAGCAAGGACGCCTACTCCGGATTCGTGGACTCCGACCTCGACGCGCAATTGCGGGCGCGCGGGATTCGGCGCGTCGCGGTCGGCGGGCTGGCTGCGGACTACGGCGTGCTGAACACCGTGATCGACGCGCTCGCCAACGGCTACGAGACGCGGATGCTGACGGATGCGGTGGGCGCGCTGAACGTGGAGCCCGGCGACGGCGAGCGCGCCCTGCATCTGATGCGGATCAACGGCGCGGAGTTGACGACGCTCGCGGAAGCGCTGGAGGAATAAAGAATTCCCGAGTTCCCGCAGCCTGCCCTAGCCCCTCCCGCTAGGCGGAAGGGGCTAGGCCGCGGTTCCGATTCGAGGCGGGTTCGCGCTATTGGACGCCGGGGAGGTTGGGGTCGAGGAGCGGGATGGCGCGGAAGGCGTTTTCGCGGAAGATATCCAATTTGTCCTCGTCGGAGAGGAAGCCGATCTCGCCAATGACGGGAACAAGGTCGTCGCTCGGCAAGCCGGACTCGGGGCGTTTGGCGCCGCCGGAGCCCGGAGCCTCGGTGCCGAAGAGGACGCGGCGCGGCGTCTTCTGCTTGATCATCGCCTCCAGCAGGTCGCGCTCCAAGACGCAGGAGTCGAACCAGAGGTTGTTCGTGAGGTCGCGGTGGCCGCGGTGGTAGTCGTTCTCGATGAAGCGGTGGAGCGCGCCTCCGCCGTGGCAGATGAACACCTTGAGGTCGGGGAAGTCGTCGAACACGCGCCCGTGCTCCAGCAGTTGCATCGCCACGTACTCCTCGATGACGTTGTTCATCTGGTAGTTGGCGGGGACGATCTCCCAGCGTTTGTCGTAACTGACGGAGGGGTGGATCATCAGCACGGCGTTGAGGGCTTGCGCCTTCTCGTAGAGGGGATACCAGTACTTCTCGTTCATCCCCGGCGTCATCCGGTCGCCCGCGGGATCGGGGTTGACGAGCGCGCCGACAAAGCCCAGTTCGCCGACGGCGCGCTCCAACTCCTCGACGAGATGGGAAGAGTCGAGGTCGCGGTTCTGTGGGAGTTGGGCGACGCCGCCGAAGCGCTCCGGCCAGAGGCGCATTATCTGGGCGATGACGTCGTTGGTGAAATGCGCCCAGTCGTACTGCAGGTGCGGGCGCATCCAGTGCCACATCGCGATGGGGCGCGGCGAGATCAACTGGTAGTCGATGCTGTGGTCGTCCAGCATATCCAGGTGGCGCTTGTTGGCGTTGGCCATCGCCTCGTCCGAGATTTCAGGGAACGCCCCGTGGTTGCTGGGGCCGGTGTTCTGCGAAACCCAGTTGGCGATGGTTCCCCGGAACGCCGGGGGCGTGGTCATGTGGCCGTGGACGTCTATGACCTTCTTGCCGTCGAACATTGCGCGCCTCCTTTTGCGTTGCGTTTGGCCGTTTCGCCCGCTCCCCTGCCCTATCCCCGGAGGGCTAGAGGTCGAGGAGCGGAGCGGCGAAGAGTTCCTCCATCGCAGGCTTGCGCGGAATGAAGCCTTGCTCGTGGGAGAAGCCGATCATCGTCTCGATCATCGTCTCGTTGCCCCGAACGCCGTAGGTGAACGGGTCGGGGCCGAAGATCCCGCGCGTCTGGGCGAGGTACTGCCCGCCGAAGATCAGGTCGCTCGGCACCTTGCTCGAAAGTTCGGCGTACCACTCCTCTTTGGCGCGGACGAAAGCGGCGTAGAGGTTGAACGCGACCCACGGATGCTTGCGGTGAACGTCCCCGCGAATGGCGTAGCAGTGGTTCGCCGGAATGTAGCCGTGCGCGTCGAAGAAGCGCTTCCCCTCCCCGATGAAGTCCGGGAAGAGCGGCTTGACGTTGGCGAACTCCTCCGGCTTCGGGCGGATGGTGGTCGAGCGGTCGATGACGTTCTTCTCGGAGGAGAACGCGCGGCCTATGGACGCGGCGTCGAGTTCCCCCCGCGTGAGCATCGTGGCGAGGCTCTTGTCCGTCGGAATGCGGTTGAACTTGATGCCCTCCATCGGCTCGAAGCCGGTCGCCCCGCCGTGGCTCAACTCCTCCGAGCGCTCCATCCACCACTCGACGCTGAACTGGTCGACGCCGAAGTCGTGCTGCAAAACGCCCCGCGTCCACAGCGACGCGGTCTGCTGGTACTCGCCGACGCCGATGCGCTTCCCGTAGAGGTCGCCGGCCTTCTCGACGCCGGAGTTGACGTTGACCGACAGCAGCGCGTGCATAAAGCGGCGCGAGGGGAACACGGGGATGGCGACCATATCGCTGCCCCGCGCCTTGGCGATCAGCAGCGACGAGAACGACATCTCGCAGACCTCGAACTCCTCGAACTTCAACTGCCGCCAGAAGGTCTCGGACGGGTCGGAGTTCGTCCACACGAGTTCGACGCCCTCGACCGGGACCTCGCCGTCGAGGAGTTTGGCCACGCGCTCGTTGCGCGCGGATATGAAACTGAGTTGCACTTTCGCGGCCATCGTCTCCCTCCCTACCCTATTTCGTCTGCGCCCCCGCGAACATACGCCTGCGCCGCCGATGTGTCAAATGAGGGAGTTGGGACAGCCCGCGCTTGACAGGCGTTGGCGGCTTGTTCAGAATGAAATCGAAGGAGGGCGTTATGACCGCCGCTAGCCCGCCCCGCAACCCGTCGGAGGGCATCAGCCTAGAGGATATGACGCGGCAGGTCTACTCCGCCATCTTCACGGACAGCCCCAGCATCCGGGACAACATCACGGACTTGCGAACGTCCATCAATTGGATCAAGTGGATCGGAGGCGGGATTGGCGCCACGGTTTTGGTGGCCGCCGTCAAATACATCGTCTTCACCCCGTGGTAGGCGGCGCCCCGCCTGTCGCGCCTCGCCGCGTGTGAACCTGCCAACAAGCGCGCAACCTCGAGGGAGCCATGCCGCTAACCAAAGACTTCAACGAGACCGTGCGCGCCCGGGCGCGGCGCGACCCTGCTTTCCGAGAGGGGCTGCTGCAAGAGAGCGTCGAATGCCTGCTCAACGGCGAGTTGGAAGCGGCGAAGATTATGCTGCGCGACTACATCAACGCCGCCATCGGGTTCGAAGAACTGGGCGCGATCATGAGCAAGCCTCCGAAGAGCCTTATGCGTATGTTCGGCCCAAAGGGGAACCCGCGCGCCCAAAACCTCTTCGAGACGCTGAATCAGATCCAGCGCCGCGAGGGAGTGCGCCTCCACGTGCAAGCAGTCCGGCTGACGGAAACTTCTCCCGTGGCGTAACCCTCTCGCTCCGCTGAACGCCAAGTTGACGCGGGAACGGCGGACGATGGCTTCCTGCCGTGCGGCGCGCCCACGTCACGTATCTACTTACTCTCACGCGCCTCGCGCAATGGGATGAGGCAAGTGGTTGTGGGGAGGCGGGCGGGATGGCGCGGGAACCCTTCATTCGTCACGCCCAGGCATAACGGCTCCCTCTTTGCTTCAGATGCCATCTTTTCGACAGCATCCGCCGTTTCCCGTAAGCGCATCGGCGCTTAACCTGCGAACCGGCGCCCCATGCGAATATGACGGTCTCATGCTCTTGGAATGCCCGGCGCAGAACGTTATCCGCCTGCGAATCGTTGGACGCCGGGTCGCCGCAATCCAACATTCTCTGGTCGGTCTCCCGCTTGGTGAACAGGTTGACCACTGTGATGCAGCCAAACCCGTGGTGGCCGAAAATGCGCTTGACGCTCTTGATGGTCCAGTCATCATCACGGTCGTCGGCCGTGCTCGGGTTGCACATCACCAACAGCGCATCCGGACCTTCTCCTACACGGCGGCATAGCCAGAGGCGGTGACCGCTAGGGTCCGCGTCAAGCCAATCGGGACGGCAGCAGTCGACGGACATCGCCATCACCCTCCTACCCAACGTCCTCCGCCGCGGAGGCGCCGGCGATTTTGCCGAACACGGAGCCCTGCATCAGGCCCGCGCCCCCGGCGTAGTTGTGGTAGAAGAGCCCGCCGACGATTTCGCCCGCCGCGTAGAGGCCGGGGATAGGGTTGTCGGCGGTGTCCATCACCTGCGCGCGGCGGTCTATGCGGAGGCCGCCGAACGTGAAAGTTATGCCGCACGTCACGGCGTAGCCCTCGTAAGGCGGCGTATCCAGCGGAAGCGCCCAGTTCGTCTTGGGCGGCTGCACGTTTCGCGTATGCACCCCGTCCAGTTCAGTGGGGTTGTAATCGCCCGGCCGGCAGCCCGCGTTGTACTCCGCGACCGTCCGCGCCAACCCTTCCGGGTTTATCCCCAGTTGCCACGCCAGTTCTTCTAGAGTGCTCGCCTCGCCCTTCGTCACCTGCGGTATCCGGTACTCGTCGCGGAGCAAGTGAAGCGTCTTCTGATCGAAAATCTGAAAGGCGGCGCGCTCCGGCTGGAAGAGAATCTGCTTGCCGTACTTGGCGTAGGTGTAGTTGCGGAAGTCCGCGCCCTCGTCCACGAAGCGCTCGCCGTTGACGTTGACGATGAGGCCGAACGGGTAGGAGTGCTTCTGATACAGGTCGGTCACCGAGCGGTTGCCGAACGGCGGCGCGTTGAGGTCCCACGCGACGGCGTGGCATCCGCTGTAGTGGCCGAACGCCTGCGCGCCGACCTCGAACGCCATCCGGTGCCCGTCTCCCGTGTTGTAGCGGACGCCCCGCACTTTGGCGAGTTCCCAGCCGGGGCCGAGGTAGCGCGCGCGCATCTCCGGGTTCGCCTCGAAGCCTCCGCAGGCGAGCACGACCGCCCCGCCCGTCAGCATGCGGCGCCCCTCCGGCGTCTGCGCGGTCACCCCGCGAACGCGCCCCGATTCGTCCTGCTCCAGGCGCATCGCGGCGTGCTCGTAGCGAATGTCCACTCCGCGCTCGATGGCGATCTCGAAGAGTTGGTCGGAGAGGCCCTTGCCGCCGCCGACGGCCTGCAGGCAGAGGCCGCCCCAGAAGCGGAACTTGCCGTCCACCTTGAACGCCTGATGCGTCCACGACGGCACGAACCGGACGCCCTGCGCGTGCATCCACCGCATCGTCGGGAACGACTGCCGAACGAGCGCGTCCGCCATCTCCTGATCGGAGAGCCCCTCCGTCACCCGCATCAGATCGTCGAAATACTGCCCCTCCGTGTAGGAGCCGACCTCCATCACGTCGAGTTCCGCCTGCGAGAGGTCGGGAACGAGTTGGACGACCTCCTCGACGCCGTTGTAGGCGAAGCGGATGGCGCCGCCGGTGAAGTAGGTGTTGCCGCCGCGCATCGGCTCCGGCGCCTTTTCGAGAACGGCGACCGACTTGCCGGCCTCGCGGGCGGCGAGCGCGGCGCACAGGGCGGCGTTGCCCGCGCCGATAATAATGACGTCTGCGGTGAGGCTTGGCGTTGTCATGCGCGCAAGGTTAGCACGAACGCGCGCATCGCGCAGGGCGGGACGAGGCCAAGCGGCTTGCGGAAGGCGCGGAGCCCGGCGCCCGCGCGCTAACGTGCCCCTGATACACTCCCAGCCCGTAGTGATGCGGCAAGCGGTTCGCCAGCGCGACCTGCTCCCGCAACGCTTGCAACTGCGCGTCGTCCGTCATAGCGGGGCGAATGCCACCACACGGGGGGGCTAGACGCCGTTTCCCCGCAACGCCAAGCCCTTGCAAACGACGGGTGCGGAATGTAGGGTTGCGCGAACCGCAGGGAGGGCGCAGACCGTTACGAATGAGCGCGGACGAACGTCAACTGACCGCAGGATGCCTGTTTAGCGGCATGGGAGGTCTCGCCTCCGGCCTTCAGCGAGCGGGCTTTGCAATCCGCTGGGCGAGCGACAACGATGAATACGCCGCCGCCGCGTTCCGCCACCGCTTCCCTGACGTGCGGTTCATAGAGAAAGATGTCTGCGAGTTGGTGGCGGCGGAAGGTCGGTTGGCCGGGGTGGACGTGCTGGCAGGCGGCTTTCCTTGCCAGAGTTTCTCCCAAGCCGGCGTCCGCGCAGGGTTCAACGACCCGCGCGGGGCGTTGTTCTTCGAGATTCCCCGAATCTTGGGAGAGATGGAGCCTTCCGAACGCCCCCGTCTCCTCATACTAGAGAACGTGCCCCACCTCCTTTACGGAGAGGGGGGGGAGTGGTTCGACGAGGTCCAGCGCGCACTGAGGCGGGCGGGGTACTGGTTCAGGGACAGCGCCTGCTTGGTGGCGAACGTCAAGGACTACACCGAGTTGCCGCAAGACCGCGAGCGCTTGTTTATGGTGGCCGCGTCGAAAGCGCATTTCTCTTGCAACCCCTTCTCCCCTTCCACCGTTGAGCGATGCCCCGAGAGCAAACCCCGTCCGCTCAGCGCGTTCATCGACCGCGAGCGTCGCGCTCCTGAAGAGGCGTACCTCCCCGAGGAGAACCGCTACTACAAAATGATCAGTCGGGAGATGGAGGAAGGAGAGTCTCCGGAGAATGTCTACCAGTTGCGACGGTCGTATGTGCGGGAGAAGAAGCAAGGGCTCTGTCCGACCTTGACCGCCAATATGGGAATAGGCGGGCACAACGTTCCTTTCGTGCGCGACGACTGGGGCATTCGCAAGATGAGCGTTGACGAGGTGGCCGGCCTGCAAGGGTTCAAGACCTGCGAACCGCTGTTCCCTGACGATATGCCTGAAACCGAACGGTACAGGCTCGTGGGGAACGCGGCTTGCGTTCACCTAACCGCTCTGGTAGGATCGGCCTGCGCTCGAATTCTGACGGAGGCGGTCTAATGGCGCCTGAAGTGGGTTGGAGCTTCCCCCCTACCAACGGCGGGAAGGAAGACGGCTGGAACGACCCGGGAATCGCCACTTTCACTGGCGCGCCCCTGTCTAGCCTTGCCCGCGAAACAATTCAGAATTCGCTCGACGCGAGAAAGTCGGAGGCTTCCCCCGTTGAGGTCGTGTTCGAACTCATTGCGGTGAATCCCGATGAGATAGGCGCGGGAGAGTTGCAGCGTGAGGTCGTCGCGTCAATCCTGGTGGCGAACGAGCAGCAAGACACCGGAGCAAGCCTAGCGTTGGCAAAAGCCAAAGACATCCTTGGCCGCAAGGAAATCCCTTGCTTGCAGGTGTCCGATCGCAACACTATCGGCCTGCCTGAGAAGAATTGGCACGCGCTTGTCAAAATGCAAGGGCTGAGCCAGAAAGAAGGCGCAGGCGCAGGCGGGTCTTTTGGAATTGGCAAATACGCGCCTTTCGCTGTTTCGGCCCTCCGCACGGTGTTCTACTGGACGTGCTATCACGACCAGAATCAGCGGGAAGTCGAGAAATTCCAGGGCAAGGCCGTGCTTATGTCGCATGGCGACGCAGCCAACCGGACGCAAGGCACAGGATTCTACGGGATAACAGAAGCCTGTGAAGCGTTGACGGATTCAATCCCTAGATCGTTTCGCCTGCAGGACATAGATGGGAACCGCGTGCATGGCACCGTTTTGCTCGTGGCAGGGTTTAGCGAAGAGCGCAACTGGAGGAACCGCATCGCGTCCAGTGTCATTGAAAACTACTTCTACGCCATAGACAAAGGTAACCTGAAAGTTATGGTCGAGCCTGACTCTAATGCAGAGAACCTGTCTGATATAGAGATCGAAAGCGGCACGCTTCACAGATGGTTTGAATCACTCCAGGATAATGCCTCCGTTGAAGATGAGGAAGACGGCACCGCGCTCAAGCGCGCTAAGGCGTATTGGGAATTGGCCGACGGGAGCATCGATGCCATAGAGAAACAGGATCACGAACTTGGACATTGCAATTTGTTCATTCGTGTCGGAGAAGGGCTGCCTAGCAGGGTTGCGCTCGTTCGCCGTACAGGAATGTTAGTGACCGACCAACAGCCCAACCTAATGCGGTTCCCTCTGCACCAGGGCTTTGCGGCGATGTGCGTGTTTGAGGATACGCAAGGGAACGAATTGCTGCGGCGGATGGAGAATCCCCGGCACGATAAATTCGAACCTGACCACCTGCCTGAAGATGAACGCGAAAGAGGGCGTCGCGCGTTGGCGCGCATAACGAAATGGATACGCGACGAAATCCGCAAGCAAGCAGGGCCGCGGGAGACCGGACAGACGACGGCGCTTTCCGAACTCGCCGCATACCTGCCTGACCTGTACCCCGACGAACCGTTCGATGACGCGGCGAATGACGGCAGCGAAGGAACGAAAGAGCGCGGATTCGGGGACAGAATAACCGTGAAACTCAAGCCCATCCGTCGGGTGGCGCCTCCGTTGCCTCGGGACGAGGAAGACGACGCGGAAGGCTACGGCGGCGATGTCGGTGGCAGTGGCGGGGGCGCAGGAGACGCCAACGGCGGCGATGTCGGCGGCAGTGGCGAGGACGTAGGAGGCGCCAACGGCGGCGACGGCGGAACCGGTGGGTCCGGAGACGGCGAACGAGAAGGAGGGGCGGGCGGACAGTCCGGCGGCGCAGTCAGGAAACTGCTCCCTATTTCCGCTGTCCGCGTTCTCCCAGTCCCTGGGGCACCCAACCGCTACCGACTCAGTTTCAAGGCTCATCGCACGGGAACTGCCCGCATTGAATTGGAAGAGGCGGGGGATTCGAACACGAATCCCTTGGAAGGCGTTCGCGCTGCCGACGGCAGTACGCTTGCGGAAATCGCTTTAACCGCAGGCAAGCGCACTCCGTCCTTGGAGATCATCGCTGATAACCCGATCCACGACCGTGCGCTTCGCGTTGCCGCGGTAGAGGTGGTGACAAATGCGAATTGACCCAGGCAAGGGTTGGCCGCACCCTGTGCTGCGCCCTCGGGAGTACGGCGACGACTACCCCAACGCGGAGTTCGAAGTCGACATAGCGCGCAAGCTCGCGCCAGGGAGCATTGGCGCGGACATCACCGCGGAATTCTCCCTAAGCGACCCTGACCTCCTTCGGCTAGTGCAGGATGGCGCAGCGCAGTACGTCTTGCTGGTCAAGTCGCCTAAGACGCACTTTCGCCAAGAGTTCCGCTCCGCCGCTCCCCTCATCAATCGCTCGTTCAGAGGCGAACTGTCAGGCCTCATCGAGTGTTCGCCGTTTCTCGTGTGCGTCGAACTCCAGTACGGCTTTGTCGCGCAAGGATGGCATTCGGACTTCACAGGGCTTGCTTTCGATCTTGCCCCAGGGGTCGTGCTTGCCGAGGACAAGCCAAAAGGATGCTGGATAGACGCAGCTGATGAATCTCCTATCGGGACGATATTTGCGACAGAACCCAGCGGCTCCCAAAACGGACGATGGGAATGCAACCTCGGCGGAAACCGCATAAAAATCTGCTTGTCTTCTGCTGACTCCACTCGCTTCGCCACGGCGCGGGACCAAGCGAACAATACGCCACAAGGTCAGTACCTAATGAACGGGCTGTATCTGCCTGTTCTGATACATGTCCTAAACGAAGCGGACAAAGCCGATGGCGAATACACGGATTATAGGTGGTTTGAATCATTGAATAATCGCCTCGAAAGGTTAGGATGCGAACCGCTTGGATCGAAGCACGCCGACCGTGCGATCGATGCTCAGAAAGTGTTGGAATCCCCGTTCGTCAAGATGCCGTTGATAGCCGAAGCAGGGGGCGATTCCTGATGGCCCAACTCCGCTACTACACTGCGCAAGCGGTTGAGGAATTGCACCGCGGCATTCCCAGCCGCCTAGACTGGTACTACGCGCCGCAAGGAGGCCGCCTTCCGGTTCCCCCCGGGAACGCGCGCGAGTCCCGTATGGCGTCGCCTGACCTGAACGGCCTCGTGATCAATCCTACCCAGCCGTCCCGCACCGACGATGTCAACGCCCTCGTCGTTTACGAGGCGCTGTCAGGGCTTACTCCCCACCAAGCGTCGGACGAGCGGCTCTGGGTGTACTTGTGCCACCAGCAGTGCCCGGAATATGTGCGGGGGCGCTGGCTCGCAACCCGCCCTGCCAATGATGACGCGGCTGTCCGCGAGGTGAGGAATCACTTTTTCGCGGTGGACAACCGGGCGCTAATAAGAGACAATGGCGTCTCACGGTTGTGGTGGCTAGGCAAGATAGCATCCGACGTCGCTCCTGAAAACCCCGGTGAGTTCCTCTCCATCCTGCTGCACCGCCAAGACGTGCGCTCGGCGCTCATAGAACGGCCATCAGTGTCTAGGAACAAGCGCGTGCTCCGCGTGATATACGAGGAGATGCAGCGGCATTGGGACAACGGCGGCGAGTTGTTCGAGCGTGAGGTCTTCCGCAGTTGGATGCGCGCGCTGGACCGGCGGGGAGGCGTTATCCTGCTTGACGCTTTGCCGGACAAAGCCCTAGCGAACTTGGTTAGGGAGGAGGCAGACCGCTCTCTCGCGGAGCGCGCCCCGTAGGGGGAACGGATGGCGGACAACCTGAGCCCCGAGGACCGTTCGCGGTGTATGTCCCGCATCCGTTCGCAGGGCATGAAGCCGGAGATGGCGGTGCGCTCTATGGTGCACAGCCTCGGCTACAGATTCCGCCTGCACCGGCGCGACTTGCCCGGCTCCCCCGACCTGACGCTCCCGCGCCGTCAGGCCGTGATATTCGTCAACGGCTGCTTCTGGCACTGGCACCCCGACCCTTCCTGCCCCATCGCGGGTCTCCCGAAATCCAACCTGGAGTACTGGGAACCCAAACTCAAGCGCACCCGCGACCGCGACAAAGAGCATACCGTCGCCTTGCAAACCAAAGGATGGCGCGCCCTGACCGTATGGGAGTGCGAACTCCGCGACCTCCCCGCCGTGATGAACCGCATCCGCGCTTTCCTGGGCTAACCCCACTAACTGACAGGCAGCGACGCGCGCCGGACGCCGTCCCGAACGATCTGCCGGGCGCGACGACGGGAGGAGCGGGCTACCGCCGTCGGGCCCGCTACTGCGGCTTGCGGGCGGTCACGCGGAAACTCGCCGTGTTGGAGCCGGGCTCATCGTTCCCGCCCAGGGTCTCGTGCGCCTCTCCCTCGATCTCGATGTCCACGAAACCGGCGGCGGACAGCCGCCCGAGGTAAGCGTCGCGGTGTTCGGCGCCCGCGGTGCAAGCGACCCAATCAGCCTCGCCGGAGACTGCGGGGCCGTCCGGCGTGAGCGCGAGCACGTCCGAGAGATGAATGCGTCCGCCGGGGGCGAGCACGCGGAAACTCTCGCGGAACACCGCGTCCTTGTCGGGAGAGAGGCAGACGACGCAGTTGGAGATGATCGCGTCGTAGGCGTCGCTGGGCAGCGGCATCGCCTCCATTTCGCCCTGCGCGAACTCGACGTTCGTCAACCCAAGCGCGGCCAAGTTCTTGCGCGCGAGTTCCAGCATCGCAGGCGTCATATCCAAGCCGGTGACGCGCCCGCTCTCCCCAACCTGCCGCGCGGCGAGGAAGCAGTCAATGCCGCCGCCGGAGCCGAGGTCGAGCACGCGCTCGCCGGGACGCAGCCCCGCCAGCGCCGTCGGATTGCCGCATCCTGCGGACGCCGCCACCGACCCGGCGGGCAAGCCCGCAAGTTGCCCCTCGGCGTACAGGCGCATCGCGTACTCAGCGTCCGCCGCCGCGCAGCAGTCCGCCGGGGCGCAGCAATCCGCGCCGGATTGCCCGGCGCCGGCGTCGAGCCGCTCGCCGGCGCGGAGGGAGGGCGGAGGCTCCGCTACGGAGCCGAGCGCGATGACGCGCTTGGCTCGCTCGCCGTAACGCTCCTGCACGAGTTCCTTGATCCGGCCGGACTCCGTCGCCATTGCTCGCCTCCCAATCAGGCCATGCCGCCTGCCTGCTTCGACAATTATCGCACAAGGTCAGCAAGGCGAGGTTCCCGCCTTCGCGGGAACGACGGACAGGAAGCGCCGTCCTGTGGCGCGGCTACGGATCGGGCGCCTCGTCGGGCGGCGGAGCGTGGGGCGGCGTTTGGATGGCGCAGGTCAGGCCGCTCGCGCAGCTCAGCTTCCGGTCTAGCGTGAACAGCGGGCAGTCGACGGCTTCCGCGACGGCGGCGTACCAAGCGTCGTAGGCGGTGACGTTCCGGCGCATCGCCCATACGCGCTGAGCGAACGGCCGGAACGGGAACAGGTCCAGCCGGAGGCGGAGCAGGTCCCGCTGCGCGAGGTTCGCCTCGAACTGCGACACCTTGCCCTGCAATTCCAAGCGGCGCAGAACGTTGCTGGCCTCAGCGAGCACATGTTCCGGGCAGTAGAGCGGGGCGACGGCGATAACCGATTCGGCCCACCTCCCGTCCGGTCCCGTGTCAATGAGCGCCGCAACAATCACCGAAGAATCAACGACCGCCGCCATCCTACGAACGCGCCCCGCCGCTCGCTACTTGCGGTCTTCGTCGCGCGCCCACAGGATGTCCGCCGCGCCGATTCTCGTCTCGGACAGCGCCTTGCGTTGGCGAACGCCGTCCAGCCACTCCTCTACGGGAGGAACCGCCGTGATGCGCTCCAACTCGCTCAAGACGTACTCCTGCATAGACTGGCGGCGCGCCGCCGCACGGGACGCGAGCGTGTCGCGCACGCCGTCCGGAACGCTCCTGATCGTCAATTGCGCCATGGCTGATGCCCTCCCTCACTCTCTGATGCAGGCATTATACAAGCGCCGCAAGCGTATTGCAAGCGTTTCTTCTATCTGCCTTCGCAGAAGCAGCATTATGACAGCATTGCGGGCATAACGCAAGCATGAGGCGCCTGAATTCCGCCATTGACACGCCGCCGCTTACGCCCTACGCTCACGGGCGCGCGTCCGGGACGGGCGCGAACGAACGCGATACGGAGGCGACGATGACGACCACCGCGCAAGCGCTGCCCGAAGCGCTCGACGAACTGACGCCGGAAGAGTTGTACGCGCTCTACATGGAGAAGCAGGAGAACTTCGGGCGCGCCGCCCTCGCGCTCGACAAACGCAGGCGGCAAGGGCGCGTCCACGTCCCCGCCGAAGAGGCCGACGTGGAGAACGCGGGGCCGAACCAGCGCATCATCGTCGGGCCGGAAAAAGGCTTCAACGTCCACAACCTGCACGTGTTCACCTCCGGGCGCGCGGGCGGCTCCGAGCGCTACCACACGCACGGCGACGCGCTCAAGCACTACGTCAAAGGCGGCGGGCAGGAACTGATCGAGGACATCCGGTTCGACGTGAAAGTCGGCGACTTCTGCCACGTGCCCGCCAACGTCTGGCACGGAACCGAGAACCCGAACCCGGAGCCTCTGGTCTTCCTCGCGGCGCAGCAGTTCCCCGGCACCTACCGACAAGTCCCCACGCCGTTCGTGCATCTGACGGCTCCGCATCAGGCGCCGGAAGTCAGCGACCTCTCCGACCAGGAACTCGCGAAACTGGAGCCGTGGCCGCTCTATCTGCGCTACTTGGAAGAGCAGATGGCGTTCGGACGCGCGGCGATGGAGATCCAGCGCAGGCGGGGGGAAAAGCGTCTGCATGTTCCGGCGGAGGACGCCCCGCTGACGGAGTGGGGCCCCGGCAGGCATCACATCATTTCGCCCGAGTTGGGCTTCGACATCTACTCCTTCCAACTCTTTATGGAGAACGTCCCGGGCAAGACGGAGACGGGCGCGCCGCAAACCTCCGGCGACGCGGTGCGCTACTACCTCGCCGGCGAGGGCGTGGAGGTCATCGGCGAGCAGCGCGTCCGCGTCCGCGCGGGCGACTTCGCCTGCATTCCCGCCGGAAGCAGGCACGAGACGCTGAACCCCCATCACGAGGAACTGCGGTTCCTCTGCTGGCAGCAGATCCCCGGCACCTATCTGCAGGTGCATACGCCCGTTTTGCCGGCGGAGTAGCGCGCAAATGGCGTCCTATCGCGGACCCTCCTATCGCGGGCAAGGTATGCCCCGCATAGAGGACGACCGGCTGCTGCGCGGCGCCGGCCGGTTCGTTGACGACATCCAACTCGACGGGATGCTGCATGCCGCCGTCCTCCGCAGCGCGGAGCCCCACGCCTTGCTGCGCGGAGTGGACGCCGCGGACGCGCTCGCCGGCCCGGGCGTCGCCGCCGTCTACACCGGCGCCGACCTCGACGGCGTCGTCCCCGACATCGGCGCCATACGCCGCGAGGGGATGGGCGGAACGCCTATCCCGGAGCATCCCGCGCTCGCCCGCGACCGCGTCTGCTACGTCGGCCAGCCCGTCGCCGTCGTGATCGCCGCGACGCGCGCCCAAGCATACGACGCCCGCGACCGCATCGCCCCGCGCTACGAGCCCCTTCCCCCGCTCCTCGATCCGCGCGAGTCGGCGAGCGACGCGGCGCCGCTGCATCCGCATATCGGCACGAACGTCGTGATGCGGACGGCGGCGGGCGCGGGCGGCGTCGCGGAGGCGTTCGAGGCCGCCGACCTGATCGTCGAGGCGACCTACGAGATTCCCCGCCTCGCGGCGATGGCGATGGAGTGCCGAGGCATCGTGGCCGCGCCCGACAGGGAGCGCCGGCGGCTCACGGTCTGGACGTCGACGCAGGTGCCGCACCGCGTGAAAACCTACCTGGCGGTGCTGCTGCCCGGCGGCTGGGACGTCCGCGTCGTCACGCCGGACGTGGGCGGGGGATTCGGGCGGAAGATCGAGGTGTGGCCCGAGGAGGTCGCCGTCGCCTACGCCGCGACGCAGCTGGGCGCGCCGGTCAAATGGACGGAGCAGCGCTCCGAAAGCGCGCTCGCCTCGCACGGGCGCGGCTTCACGGCGGACGCGCAGGCCGCCTTCCGCAGCGACGGGCGCGTTCTGGGCGTCCGCATCCGAATGCTCGCCGATATGGGCGCCTACTTCCTCACCTCCAGCGGCGGGCCGCTCGGCAACGCCGTCCAGCGCGTCGCAGGCCCTTACGCCATCCCCGCGATGGAGGTCGAATGCCTCGGCGTGACCACCAACCGCCCGCCGACCGGCCCCTACCGCGGCGCGGGCGGGCCCGAGGCCGCCGTCCCCATCGAGCGCATCCTCGACGAGGGCGCGCGCAGGCTCGGCGTCGACCCCGCCGAAATCCGGCGGCGCAACTTCATCCCGCCCGACGCCTTCCCCTACGAAACGGCCACCGGCCTCAAATACGACTCCGGCGACTTCGCCCCCGCGCTCGACCGCGCGCTCGAAATGGCGGACTACGCCGAGTTGCGCGAACGACAAGCCCACGAGCGCGGCCCCGTCCGAACCGGCGTCGGCGTCGCGACCGTCATCAAAGCGTCGGGCGGCAAGGCCGGCGTCCGCAAAAGCGCCGCCCGCGTCGAAATCACGCCCGACGGGCGCGTCATCCTGTTCACCGACGTATCGCCGCACGGACAGGGCACGGCGACCTCGTTCGCGCAGATCGCCGCGGACGCGCTCGGCGTTGCGCCGGAGGCCGTCGAAACGCGCCACGGCGACACCGACGCGCTGGCGACCGGCGGCGGCACCACCTCCAGCCGCGGGCTCGCCGTCGGCGGCAACGCCGTCTACACGGCGCTCCTGCAGGCGCGCGAGCGCCTCGACGCGGCGGGCGGCGCCGTCCCGCCGGACGGCCTCATCGTCGAGGCGGAGTACGAGTTGCCCGCCAATCCGTTCGCGTTCGCCGCCCACGTCGCCGTCGTCGAAGTGGACGCGGAGACCGGCGACGCCCGGCTGACCGGCTACGCCGCCGTCCACGACTGCGGGCCGATGATCAACCCCGTGATCGTGCGCGGCCAAATTCAGGGCGGCGTCGCGCAGGGCGTCGGGCAGGCGCTCAGCGAAGGGATGCGCTACACCGCCGACGGCCACCCGCTCACCGGCGGCTTTATGACCTACGGCGTCCCCATCGCCGAATCGCTGCCCCCGTTCGCCCTCGACAATCAACAAACCCCTTCGCCGACGAATCCGCTGGGGATCAAAGGCATCGGCGAACTCCCCACCGTCGCCGCGCCCGTCGCCGTGGCGAACGCCGTCGCCGACGCTCTCTCCCGCGCCGGAGCGCCCGTCACCGGCCTCGATATGCCGCTGCTCGGCGAGCGCGTCTGGCGGGCGGGGCGAGGCTTCGCCATGCTCCCTTCGTAATAGAATGCGGGCGGCCAGCGCCGTCGGACACCAGCGCCTTGCGCGGCCAGTCAATGGCGCGTAGGTTATGAGCGAGTCTCTGACACGCGCAGTCCCGAGCGATTTAGGCTCGGCGGCCCACAGGAGGGAGAACTGCGATGGCGCCGGCAGTGAAAAGCCCCGGAGAAGCGTCCGCAACCGATTTCTTGCTTTGGGGCGAGACGGAAGCGCAAGACGTCGTGCAACCAGTTGACTGTCGCGCGGGCCTGCCGTCGCTGCCCGACCACAGCGTTTCTCTGGCGCTGACTGATCCCCCGTACTTCATAGACGGGATGGGGGACGGTTGGAATAACTACCACCTGTGGAGGCGCGTCAAGGGCGGCGTGGTGGGGGGAATTCCCGCCGGCATGAAATTCGACCGGCGGCAGGGCAGCGACCTTCAGGCGTTCCTCTTCCCTATCGCCCAAGAGTTGATGCGGATTATCAAGCCCGGGGGGTTCTTCCTCTGCTTCTCTCAGCCCCGCCTTGTCCACAGGACGGCGGTAGCCATAGAGGACGCGGGGTTCGAGATACGGGACACGCTAGGCTGGCAATACCAGGGCCAAGCCAAGGCGTTCAGCCAAGACCATTTCGTAAGGCGTATGGGTTTGCCCCCCGACGAAGAGGCCGCAGTCTTGCAACGGCTCGGAGGGCGCAAAACGCCGCAACTGCGCCCGCAGATGGAACTCGTCGTCCTCGCTCAGGCCCCGCGCGACGGAACGTTCGTGCAAAATTGGCTCGAACACGAGACAGGGCTTATCGACGTCTCCGATCCGCTCATAGAGCCGGGAAGGTTCCCCGGAACGCTCGTCCCATGCCCCAAGCCCCGGGACCGCCATAACCACATGACCACTAAGCCGGTCGACGTCTGCCGCCATCTCATCCGTATATTCAGCGCGCCCGGAGCGCTCGTGCTCGACCCGTTCGCAGGATCGGGAACGACGGGGGTCGCGGCGATTCGAGAAGGCCGCGAGTTCATCGGGTTCGAGGTGGACCGTCCAACCGCGGAAGCCGCCAACCGCCGCGTGCAGGAGGAGCAATGCCAGAGGAGTTGACCGTCGGCCAACTCAACGTTGCTTGGCAGGCGGTGCGCGACATCCACGCCCAACACCTGCAGGTTCACGGCGTCAACCTTCCCCGCGAGGATTCGTTCAAGTGGGTCTGGCTCGCCGTGCTCTATCACTACCGAGAAGAGTTCGTGCACAAGGACGCCGTGTCGGCGCATGTCCGTCAAGTCTTCCCCGATGCGGCGGCCGACCAGCAAGTGCGCCACTTGAAGCGCGACGGGTGGAACATTGAGAGCGATCGCAAGGGCGGACACCGCCTCGATCCGTACAACCCCTCTCCCGCGTTCCGCAACGACCAAGCGCGCCGCCGCGGTCGGCTCGCCGCGCGCAGTTTCGAAGACCTGAAGAAGGTCTACGGGAGCAAGTGCGCTACGTGCGGCGCCGTCGAAGGCCGCCCGGACACGCGCTACGGCGACGAGGCCGTCAAACTGCAGCAGGGACACCGCGACCCCGAGAAGCCTGCGGACGACAAGGACAACATCGTCCCGCAATGCCAATTCTGCAACCGCTCCTATCGGGGAGATTTCACCTTTGACGACAAGGGGCGTGTGCACGCCATTGCGAGCGTCGAGCCCGTTAGGCGCGCGTCCGTCAAGGTCAAAGCCGCAGTGCGGGCGTATCTGGACAAGGAATTCGCAGCGCGGAAGAAGTAGCGGGCGCCGAGTCGAGCCCTAAGGATGGCGCACCCCGTCTCCTATCTCCCCACGCGCCGCGCCCTGCCTGCGAAAGCGGGAACCTACTGGAGAGCAACCCCGCGCCCCGTCTCTTTATCCCTCAGCGCATCGTCGTTCCTGCGTAGCGGAATCCCATATCCATCGTCCGAAAAGCGCCAGCGAGCGCGGCGGGCGCGATGGCGGGCGTGGTATGCTCATAAGAGGAGGGTGGCGATGAATGAGCAGCAGGCTCACGACACGGTCAGAAACCTGGTCGCCGAAGACCTCAACGGACGCTTCGGCGACGAGTTCGTGTTCGACCCGATCCTGGTGGAAACGCGCGTTGGCTACGACGGCGACGAGTACCTCCACCTCAATATCATCTTCGACGGCGACCAGCGGCGGCTCGACCCCCACTGGACAGGCGGGCTGGTCACGCGGGTCTTGCCCCGACTGCAGGAGAAAGGCATAGATACGTGGCCCTCCCCTCACTTCATTGAGAAGTCGGAGTGGAACGCCTATGTCCGTGAGATGACTCGCAGGAAGAAGGAAGTTGCCTTACTCGACTGATCTCATCGCAACTGCCCGCGACCTCGTGGGAACAGCGAAGGGCCGCCCGAGGCAGACGAATCTCCGCCGGGCAGTGAGCACGGCCTACTACGCGCTGTTCCATTGCCTCGCCGCCTGCTGCGCCGATACGCTCGTGGGCGGGAGCGGAGCGAACCGCGACGCGGATGCGTGGAGGCAAGCCTATAGGGGGTTAAACCACAATCAGGCGAAAGCGCAGTGCAAGAGAGTGCAGGAGAGGAATCCTCCTCGTGTTTTCCCTATGGGCATCAGGCAATTCGCCGAACGCTTTGTTCTCATGCAAGACCGACGTCACGCTGCTGACTACGACCCTTCCGCCAGGTTCTCCAAATCCGATGTCGCGCAGAGCGTCAACGCGGCGGAAGACGCCATAACCCAATTCCTCAAAGCCCCCGCCAAAGATCGCCGCGCCTTCGCAGTCTACGCGCTGCTTCCGCTGCGGGCGAGTTAGCCCCCTCTCGCCAGCCGCCCCCCCTCAGCCCCCTAATCGAACACCCCGTCGGCGGCGAGCGCGCGGTATTCGGACTCGCTCATACCGAGAATCTCGCGAGATGCTTGACTCTCGCTGCGTGTCTGGTAAGGTAGAGCGTGCTTAAGGTGTTCAGTGTCCTGCGGTAGCACTCTGAATGGGGTGCGGCGGAACTCCAGCCGGAGTACTCCGCGAGTGAATCGTATGGCTGTGGCGAAAGCCACACGCCCCCTGCAATTCACTCGTGGGACCCGGAGCGCCTTAAGCAAGCACCTTCGCCACGTGCCTGCAGGGGGTTCCGTGTGTAGGGCAGCATCGATGAGCACCTATGCCTACGCTTCTCACCGCGGCCGTTGATCGGATGAAAGGAGCAGTGTTGAACAAGCAGGGTTGCATCGGTCTCATACTGGCAATCATCATGATCGCCTTATTAGTCGAGTTCTGCACAGGCGAGCGCTGGACGTGCGCGAGTGCAGAAGCAGTCTTTGACCAAGAGCGTTACCGCTGGGACTTCGACACGAAGCAAGACGCCTATAGGTTCCTAGAGGCGGAGTGCTGGTGACCCTAGTCGAACACCCCGTCATCCGCGAGCGCGCGGTATTCGGACTCGCTCATGCCGAGAATCTCGCGCATCGCGTATTCCGTGTGCTCGCCCAACAGCGGAGCGCGCCGGTAGTCCGGAGCGCTTTCGGATAGGCGGAAGCAGTTGGCGTCGGATGCGTAGCGCCCCATCTCCGGATGATCGAGATAGACGAAGTGGCCGCGATGCGCCGCTTGCGGATCGGCGAACAGGTCGCGGCAGTCGCGCACCGCCCCCGCCGGCACGCCCGCCGCCTGGCACGCCTGCATCGCATCGTCCGGCGAACGGGCGAGCGTCCACGCCTCGACCGCGGCGTCGAGTTCGGCCTCGCGGCGCTTGCGCCCCTCCAACTCCGCGAGTTCCGGGTCGGCGGCGAGGTCGGCGCGGCCTATGAGACGCGCGAGCGCCCGCCATTGCGCGTCCGTCTCGCAGGCGACGGCGCACCAGCGGTCGGCTCCGGCGCAGCGATAGACGGCGTGCGGCGCTGCGGCGGGGTCGCGGTTCCCGTCGCGCGTCTGAACGCGCCCGTTCGCAAGGTAGTCGAGCACGGGCGTCGCGGCGAAATAGAGCGCGGCCTCCAGTTGGGAGAGATCGAGCCGCTGGCCTTGTCCCGTGCGGCGCTTGTGGTCGAGCGCGGCGCAGACCGCGGCGAACGCGGCGTGCGGAATGAGGAAGTCGGTGTAGGCGCCGTAAGGGCTGACGGGCACGCGGTCAGGCCAGCCGGTGAAATTCGTGTGGCCGGAGAGCGCCGTGAGCACCGGACCGAACCCCGGCTGCGCGTCGTAGGGGCCCCCGCGCCCCAGCATCGACGCGCTGAACATCACGAGCCCCGGATTGCGCTCGCGCAGCGCGTCGTAGCCAAGCCCCCACTTCTCCATCGTGCCGGGCGTGAAGTTCTCCGCCACCACGTCCGCCCACTCCGTCGCCAGCCGGAAAGCGATAGCCCGGGCGCGCTCGTCCGCCATATTCAGGCCGAGCCCGAGTTTCCCGCTGTTGTAGTTCGCCCAGTAGCCGCTGCGGTTCGTCCCCGGCTTGCCCTCCGCGAACGGCAGGCCATGCCGGATCACGTCCGGGCGCAGCGACGACTCCACGCGCAAAACCTCCGCGCCGAAATCGCTGAAGTGCCGGGTCGTCATCGGCCCGATCACCACCCAGCAGAAGTCGAGGACGCGCAGCCCCTCGAACGGCAAGGAGGTCATCGCGCCGCCCCCGACGCTCGCAAGTCCGCTATCTCCTGCGCCGAGAGGCCCAGCCCGCGCAGGATCTCCTCCGTGTGCTCGCCGAGACGCGGCGCGCGCCGGAGCCCGAGCGGACGCTCGCTCGACAGCGCCCACGGGCCCAGCGTCGTCATCGGCGCGCCGTCCGGCCCCTCGATTTGCCGGAAGAAGCCGCGCGCCGCCAGTTGCGGGTACGAGCAGACGTCTGCGGGATCGTTCACGGGAAAGAGCAGCACGCGACGGCGGATCGCCTCTTCCGAAAGATAACGCTTCGAGCGCGAGCGGAAGAACGCCGCGAGCGTTTCGCTCATCGCGTCCAGCACGTCGTCGGGCAATTGGCCAAAGCCGTAGGCGCCGAAGTCCGTTCCGCTGAGCAAGGCGTTCCCCTCGCCGTGCTCGTCCATCCAAGCGCAGAGCGCGGCCATCGCGCGCCCTCCCGTCTCGCCGCCGGGCTGAATGTAGTTCACGCAGCCGTCGGCGCATTCGTAGTTGACCCGCAGCGCGCGCCCGTTCCCGATGGGGCGGAACGGGCCGGAGCGCTCCAGAATGACCCCGTTCATATCCCAATACTGCGGAGCGTGCGAGAGCGTTCGGGCGAGCGCCTGCTGGCAGGAGACGTCCACGCGCTGCCCCTGCCCCGAGCGGACGCGGCTCGCGTGCGCGGCCATCGCCCCCGCCGCTCCCGCCGCCCCGCCCAGCGTCCAAAATTGCGGAACGCTCACCCGCAGCGGAGGCCGGTCGGGGTCGCCCGTCAAATAGGCGAATCCGCTCAACGCCGCGCCCGTGAGGTCGGTCGCCAGAAAGTCGCGGTAGGGGCCGTCCTGCCCGAACGGCGTGATGGAGACGTAGACGAGCCCGGGGTTGACGCGGCGCAGATCCTCGTAGCCCAGCCCAATCTCGTCGAGCCGACCCGGACGGAACGACTCGACGAGGAAATCGGCGGACGCAACGAGCCTGGCGAGCGCGCCGCGCGCCTGCGGGCTCTCGATGTCCAGCGCGAGGCTCTTCTTGTTCGCGGCGTAAATTTGCCAGTAAAGGCTGTTCTCCACGCCCGGGTCGTCTCCGTGAAACGGGCCGACGCGCCGCGCCGGATCGCCCGACGGCGGCTCCACTTTGACGACTTCCGCGCCCAGATCGCCCAGCAAGCGCCCGCAGAAGATACCCCGGTCGTCGGCGAGGTCAACCACCCGGTACGGCGAGAGCACGCGAACTCACTCCGCCTGCAAGCCGAGCGCGGCGGCCAGTCTGCGCCGGTGATGGCGCGGGCCGCCCAAGTAGTGATACAGCGTCCGCGACATCTTGGTGTGCAGCGTGAGGCCGTACTCGCGGACGATGCCAACGCCCGCGTGAACGTCGTGCGCCGCGTTGCAGGCGAGGTAGTAGCCCTCGGACGCGAGCGCGGCGGCGAGACGGACGCTCGCCTCGGCGGGGCGCCCCGTGTCGAGTTTCCACAACGCCTCGTAGGTCGTCCACCGCGCCGCGTCCAAGTGATTCACGATGTCTATGACGTGATCCTGCACGCGCTGAAACCGCCCGATGGGCTGTTGGAACTGACGGCGCGTCCGGCTGTACTCCAGCGTCATTTGGAAGACGCTCTCCGTTCCGCCGACCTGATACGCGGAGAGCGCGGCGGCGGCCTTCAGCGCCGCGCGCTCGAACGCGGCCCAGCCGTCCGCCGCGCCGCCGAGGAGCGCGTCCTCTCCGACGGCGACCGCGTTCAGCCGGACTTCCCCCAGCCCCGTCGAGAACCCGGCGACGCGCCTGCGCGAAAGGCCGTCCGCGTCCGCCGGAACGATAAAGAAACCGACGGCCGCCGCGCCCGTCCGCGCCGCGATCAGAAAATGCGTCGCGGCGTCCGCGTCCGGGATATGCAACTTCACGCCGCTCAGCGCGTAGCCGTCCGCCGTCCGCTCCGCCCTAACCTGAACGTCGTCCGCATCCCAGCCGTATTCCGGCTCCGTGACCGCGACGGCGAACTTGGCCTCGCCCGACGCGATTGCGGGCAAGCGCTCCGCCTGCTGCTCCGGGCCGCCTCCTTCCTGCAGCAGCAGCGCCGCGAGAACGCCCGACGAGAAGTGCGGGCCGGGAACGGGCCCCTTCCCTAACTCCTCGAACACGACGCCCGCGTCCGCGAACGACCCGCCGACGCCGCCCCAGCGCTCCGGCACGAGGCTGCCCAGTGCGCCGGTGGACGCGAGCGCCGGCCACCCGTCCGCCGCGTCCGCCGTTCCCGCGTCAATCGCCGTGAGCGTCTCTTTGGGGAAGTCGCGGCGCAGCAAGTCCTGCATCGCGGCCTGCAGCATCCGCTGCTGTTCATTCAGAAGCAGATCCATCGCCTACCGCAGCCTCCCCGGCTCTTCCCGCGCCTCGCGCCCAACGCCAAGCCGCCGCGCGATGATGACGCGCTGAATCTCCGCCGTGCCTCCGGGGTGCTGGTCAACGATCGCCGCCCGCTGGTGCGCCTCGATATGGCCGTCGGCGACGGCCCATTCGTCCGGCGCCTCCGCGAGCGCCTGCGGCCCGATGACGTCGAGAACGGCGCGCGCTTTCGACAACTGGCTGCGCTTCTGCTGGAGATACGCCTGCGCGCCCTCGTAGGTCAACTGCCGCCCCTGGCTGCGCCAAGCGTAGTTCCGCAAGTGCAGCAGCCGCGTCACTTCGGAGTCCGCGTAGAAGTCCACGAGCCTATCCACCAGATGGGGGTCGCTCAGCAGGGGCTTGCCGCCGCGCCGTGCGTTGCGGGCATGGGAGAGTACGCGCTCCGTCAGCGGATCGCCGCGGACGGAACTGCGGAGGAGGCCGTGCTCGATCTCGAGGTGCGTCCCCGCGACTTTCCAGCCGTTGTTCTCGCCGCCGATGAGGTTGAACGCCGGAACGCGCGCGTTGTCGAAATAGACCGTGTTCTTGATCCCGCTCGCCGCGCCGCGCTCGCCGCCCACGAACAGCAAGTCCATCTTCTCGACCGTGACGCCCGGAACGTCCATCGGCGTCATCAGCCAGCCGAGGTTGGCGTGCCGCTCGCCTTCCGGGTCCGTCACCACGATCATCCACGAGTACTCCGCCCCGTGCCCGCTGCCCACGAATATCTTGGTTCCGTTGACGACGTAGTGGTCGCCGTCGCGGACGGCGGTCGTCCGCGCGCTTGCGAGGTCGGAGCCCGACTCCGGCTCCGTGAGCAGTTGCCACGTGCGTATCTCGCCGCGCAGGATCATCGGAAGGAAATGCGCCTTCTGCTCCTCCGTTCCCCAAACGAGGATGGCCGCCGCGCCCAGTTTCCCTCCCGTGTCGTAGTACGGGGGCAGCGGCATATTGAAGCGGTCGAGTTCCTCCTCCAGCGCCATCGCCAGTTCCATCGAGAGGCCGCCGCCGCCGTACTCGGCGGGCATCGTGGGGTAGAGCCAGCCCTTCGCGCCGAGCAACCGCCCGAACGCGCGCTGCCGCTCGTATTCCTCGCGGGTGAGGTTGGCGGGGTCGGCGTGGTCCGGCAAGCGGGGGGCGTTCCGCTCGATCCAAGCGCGCGCCTCCTCGCGGAAGGCTTGCTGCTCGGGCGTCCATTCGAGTTCGAAGTCCATCGCGCCGCGAATGTTACCCGATAGCGCGCCTGCGCGTGGGCGTGGGGCGGGGTTCCCGCGTAGGCCGGAACGACAATTAGGGCGCCTCCCGCCAATTATCGGGGGCGCGGCGTAGAGAGAGCCTCCCGCCTAGTCCGGCGGCCCCTAGTCCGCGCCGAGGTACGCCCGCTGCGCCGCCGCGACGCCCGCCCCCGCCTGCGTCTCGTACCCCTGCTCGCCGAGGGCGTCCTCCAATGCGCCGAGCGACGTCAGCACGTTCGCCCGCGTGCTGTTGTGCCCCATCAGCCCGACGCGCCACGCCTTGCCCGCAAGCGGCCCCAGACCGCCGCTCACCTCGATGCCGTGCCGGTCGAGCAGATGGCGGCGCGCCTGCGCCTCGTCCACGCCGTCCGGCGAAAGAATCGCAGTCAGGCTCGGCAGCCGCGCTTCCGCGTCCGCCACGACGTCCAGCCCCATCGCCGTCAAGCCGGCCCGGAACGCCGAGGCGTTGCGCTCGTGGCGCTCCCACCGCGCCTCCAGCCCCTCCTCCGCGATGAGGCGCAACGCCTCGCGCAGCGCGAAGATCATCGAGATCGGCGCCGTGTGATGATAAGCGCGCCGGTCCCAGTAACTGCTCAACTCCGTGAGGTCGAGGTAGAAACTCTGAACTTTCGATTTGCGGCTCTGCAGCGCGTCCATAGCGCGGGGGCTCAGCGTCAACGGAGCAAGGCCCGGAGGCGCGCCGACGCACTTCTGCGTGCAACTGTAGCAAACGTCCACGCCCCACTCGTCCACGCGCAACTCGACGCCGCCAAGCGAGGTGACCGCGTCCACCACGAGCAGCGCCCCGGCTTCGTGCGCCACGTCGGCGATGTCTTTCAGCGGCGTGCCCGCCCCGGTGGACGTTTCGGCATGGACGACGCCGACCGCCTTGACGTTGCCCGCCTTGACGACTGCGTCCCGCACGCGGTCGGGGTCGGCGGGCTTGCCCGTCTCGTGCGGAACCTGCACGACGTTCGCGCCGCTGCGCTCGGCGATTTCGCTCAGGCGCTGCCCGAAGTAGCCGTTCACCGCGACGACGCAGGCGTCGCCAGGCTCCAGAATGTTCACCATCGAGGCTTCCATTCCCGCCGTGCCGGTGCCGGAGATGGGAAGCGTAACCGCGTTCTCGGTCTGAAAGACGTGCCGCAGCAGCCCCCGCGTCTCGTCCATCACGGAGAGGAAATGCGGATCGAGGTGCCCCAGCAGCGGAGCGGTCATCGCTTGCAGCACGCGAGGATGAACGTTGGACGGCCCTGCTCCCAAGAGCAGGCGGAACGGATGGACGGGACTGGCGGAATGTTGCGTCATACGGCGTCTCGGCAAGAGGATTGCGGCGCAGTATAGCAGAGAAGCGCGGAGGGATGGACAGTTGAACCTCGCAGGTTTTAGGCTTGCGCTAGCGCGCGCGGCGGCGCAATGCTAGACTCCGCGCAGCACGGCAAGCCCGGGAGGCGCAACGATGACCATGCGCGAACGAGTCCCTTACGATGACCTGCGCGGCTACTTGCGGCTGCTGGAGGACAACGGCCTCCTTCACCGCGTCGCCGCTCCCGTCGACCTCGACGGAGAGTTGGGCGCCATCGCCTACCGCAGCCTCGTGCGCGAGGGCCCCGGCCTGCTGTTCGAGAACATCAACGACTACCCGGGAATGCCCCTCGCCGCCAACGTTATGTACACCGAGCGCCAACTCGCCCTCGCCCTCAACGGCGACCCGGACTGGGCGGCTCTCCGCGACATCATCCACGAGGGCATGCAAGACCGGACGCCCGCCCGCCCCGTCCCCTCCGGCCCCGTCAAAGACGTCAAGATTATGGGCGAGGACGTCGACCTGGACATCTTGCCGACCCCCCGGTGGCACGAGGAGGACGGCGGGCGCTACATCGGCACCACCGCCGGATTCGTGACGCGCGACCCCGCCAACGGCAACCTCAATATGGGGCAGTACCGCTCGATGATCATCGACAAGAACACGACCACCGTCGAGATTATGGGCGACTGGGCGGTGGGCGCGAAGCCGCCCCAAGGCTCCAACTACGGCGGGCTCGGCGACCGCAACGGCGCGACGCACATCCTCGAGAACGAGGCGAACGGCCTGCCGACGCCCTGCGCCATCGTGCTCGGGATGGACCCGCTTCTGACGCTCTCCTGCGGCACCGCCGTCCCGCACGACGAGAACGGCTACGGCGAGTACGAGGCCGCCGGCTCGTGGGCGGGGCGCCCCGTCGATCTCGTGAAGTGCGAGACGAGCGACCTGATGGTGCCGGCCAACGCCGAGATCGTGCTGGAGGGCGAGGTCGTCCCCAACGAGCGCGTCAACGACGGCCCGCACGGGGAGTCCACCGGCTTCTACAATCAGCACCCCTCCACCTTTATGGTGAAAATCAAGGCGATCACGCACCGCAAAGACCCCATCAGTTTCGGCCTCATCTGCGGACGGATAGAGGACTACCCCCGCCCGCTGATGCGCTCCAACACGCTGCTGGACGTGCTGATCAAGAAGTCCGGCCTCACGAACATCAAAGAGGTGTTCTTCCCCGACGCCGGACGCTCCGGCTTCCTCATCATCCGGGCGGAGATCACGAGCCCCGAGCAGCCCAAGCAGATCATTGACGCCGCCTACGAGCATATGCGCTACCGCTGGGTCATCGTCGTGGACGAAGACTGCAACGTCCGCGACTGGAACGACGTGCTCTGGCGCATCGTGTCGTCTGTGGTGCCCGACCGCGATATGTTCCGCGGCCGCGAGTACCAGTTCCACGCCCCGAGCGAGGGCTCCGTCGAGTTCGTTCCGCCCACCTACGGGATGGCGTTCGACGCGACGTTCCCCTTCAAGGAGTACGAGCACCCGCGCCCCGGCGTCGCGCAGCCCAGCATGCGGATGATGGAGCGCGTCGCGTCCCGCTGGAAGGAACTCGGCCTCAGCTGAACACGAACCCCGCGAACGACGAAGACCGGCCCGCGCCCCGCGCGAACGGCGCCGCTAGGAGAAAGCGATGACTACGGCCCCCTCGAGAGAGTCCGTCCCCTACAAGAGCATGCGCGAGTACATGATGATCCTGGAGGAGCGCGGGCTCCTGAAGCGGATCACCGCGCCCGTCAACCTGGACTACGAGGTCGGCGCGGTCTCCTACCGCGACCTCGTCCGCACCGGCCCGGGGCTGCTGTTCGAGAACATCCAGGACAACCCCGGCAAGCAGTTGGTCACCAACATCATGTACTCGCTCGACCAACTCGCCATCGCCTTCAACGGCCCGAAAGACTGGGTGAAACTGCACGACGTCGTGAAAGCGGGAATGGCCGACCGCCTCCCGTGCGTCAAAATGGACGACGGCCCCGTCAAAGAGGTTAAGGTCTTCGGCGAGGACGTCGACCTCGCGGAGATTCCCACCCCCCTCTGGCACGAACTCGACGGCGGGCGCTACATCGCCACCACCGCCGGGGTCATCACCATCGACCCGAAGACCGGCGCGCACAATATGGGGCAGTACCGCTCGATGATCATTGACCGCAACCACACGACGGTCAAAGTGCAAGGCGACTTCAAGGTCGGCGCGGCGCCTCCGAAGGGCTCATCCTACGGCGGAGTCGGCGACCGCAACAGCGCGGTTCACGTTCTGGAGAACGAGGCGGAGGGCAAGAACACGCCGTGCGCCATCGCCATCGGAATGGACCCGCTCCTCGTCCTCGCCGCCGGAACCGCCGTGCCGGAGAACGAGAACGGCCTATCGGAGTACGAGGCCGCCGGCGCGTGGGCGGGGCGTCCGGTCGAACTCGTCAAGTGCGACACGATAGACGTCTGGGTTCCCGCGCAGGCGGAGTACATCCTGGAGGGGGAGATTCTGGCGGGGGAGCGCCACTACGACGGGCCGCACGGCGAATCGTCCGGCTTCTACAACAAGAACTACGAAGTGTTCGTCTTCCGGGTCAACGCCGTCACGCACCGGAAATCGCCGATCAACTTCGGCCTGATCTGCGGGCGGATCGAGGACTACCCGCGCCCGCTGATGCGCTCCGGCTCCATCCTGCAAACGCTGGTCGGCAAGTCCGGCCTGACCAACATCCGGGAAGTTCACTTCCCCGACGCGGGAGCGGGAGGCGTCATCGTCATCCGCGCCCGCATCGAGCGCGAGGGGCAGGCGAAGGAGATCATAGACGCCGCCTACGCCCACCTCCGCTACCGCTGGGTCGTCGTCGTGGACGAGGACTGCGACGTCCGCGATTGGAACGACGTCTGGTGGCGCATCGTCTCGTTCGCGGAGCCCACGGAGCACGTTCACCTCGGGGCGGAACTCCCGCGCCCGCTCGGACGCCCCGGCGAGATGGACTTCATTCCTCCCAAGCGCGGCATGGGCATAGACGCCACCCGCGAGCACAAGACGACCGAGTTCCCCGTTCCCCCGCCCTCCAAGCCGACGATGGAGATTCTCGACAAGGTCGGCGAGCGCTGGGACGAACTGGGCCTGCCTTAGCCTCGGCGCGGCGGACGGCGGACAGGGAAGCGGACGCGGGGCGCGATGAGAACGCTGCTCATCGGAGCGCTGGCCGCCGCCGCGTCGCTCGCGCTGCCCCTGGCCGCCGCGTGCGGGCGCGGTTTCGAGCCCGGGCCGCTCGGCGCGGTCGAAATCCCCCCGGGCGAGCCGATCCAGATACGAACGATGCAGTCGCTGTGGGACGACGACCCGGAGACGACGCCCGTCCTCCGCGGCGTAAGGCTCGCCATCGAGCAGTACGGCCCCATCGAGGGGCGCGCCGTCTCGCTAGGCGATCCGATAGACGCGGGCTGCACCGCCGGGGGCGGGCTCGCCGCCGCGCAGTCCGTCGCCGCGGAGCCGCAAGTCGTAGGAGTCGTCGGCACCACCTGCTCCGTCGCGGCCATCGCCGCGATGCCGCTGCTCAGCGAGGCGGGGCTAGCGATGATCTCGCCGGGCAACACGGCGCCGTCGCTCACGTCCGACCTGCAGGGCAACCGGGGCGCCAACAACCACCCGGGCTACTACCGCGTGCCGAACAACGACCTCTACGAGGCGCTTGCCGTCGCGCAGTTCGCGTACAACAACCTCGGCCTTCGGGCGATGGCCGTGATTCACGACGACGACCCGTACACCACCGGACTCGGGGAGGCGTTCGCCGACTCGTTCGCCGACCTCGGCGGGCGGATAGTCGAGACCGTCGTCATCCCCACCGGCGAAACCCAACTCGTCCCGGCGCTCACGGCGGCCGCCGCCGCTCAGCCGGACGGCCTCTATTTCCCGCTGTTCGGCGCGGAGGGAATCGCGCTCGTGCAGCAGTTCGAGCGAATTCCGGGGCTGGAAGGCGTGGAGCGCATCGGAGGCGCAGGGCTGCTGAGCGCGGATTTCCTCGCCACGCCGGAGTCGGTGGGCGTCTACGCGGGCGCGCCGGAGTCGAGCGTCATTGACTACACGAACGAATCCACCGGCGAGAGCCGGGCGCAGTTCTTCACGGACTACCACGAAAGATACGACGGCGCGCATCCGTCCGCCTACACGCCCCACGCCTACGACGCGACGACGCTGCTGCTGCGCGCCATTGACGAGGCCGCGGCGAGCGACGGCGGAACGCTCTACGTAGACCGCGCCGCCCTCCGCGATTCGCTCAGCGCCGTCAGCGGCTACGAGGGCATCACCGGCGAACTCTCCTGCGACGCATTCGGCGACTGCGGGTCGGGCCGCGTGGACGTCGTGCATCATACGGACTTGTCCGTGACCGACGTCGCGGACCTGCCGGTCGTCCACCGATTCGCGCCGTAAGCACCTCCGAACCATATACATTGAATGAGCGCAACCCCTTGACAAACCTGCTTAGGGCGCTTTACGATTAGTCGGCGGCGTAAAGGCAAAGCCCTGAGTGAAGGAGGCGCGCTATGCCAACGGTGACCGTGAGCAGCAAAAACCAGATCACCATTCCGGTGGCTGTCCTGAGAGACCTGGGCGTCAGCCCGGGCGACAAGATGGCCGTCACCGTGATCGACAGCGACCTCGTGCTCACCCCGGAGCCGAGCAATTGGGCGCAGTACTTCCAAGGGAGCATGCGCGGGGCGTACGGCGGAAGCAAAGAGGCCGTCGACCGCTACGTCCTTCGGGAGCGGCAGAGCTGGTATCAGGCTATGTCGGACGAGAACATGCCGCCGGACTGGCGCGAGTGGCGCGAGCAGTTCCAAGACCTGTACGCCACCGACGGCGTGGTGCGGGCGGTCGCGGACTCCCTACTCGACCGCCCCAACCACGCCGCCACCCTTTCCGAACTGGAGGACCTGACGCCCGGCACGACGCACTACGGCAGCCCGCCCAAGCCGACGACCATCGCCGCCTACGCCATCGACAGGCTGATGCGGAAGAGCTGGGTGCGCCGCGTTTCGCCGGGCGACTACTCCTCCCCCGATTGCTACCGGCTGGACACCGAAATAGCCCAAACGCTCAAGGCCGCCTGATGGCCAACTCCTGGAGCGAGGCGTTGGCGGGCAACAGCCGCATAGCGTTCGACGCCAACGCGCTGATCTACTTCCTCGAAGACCTCCATCCCTACGGGGAGCGCGTCGCGCAGGCGCTTCGCATGCTGAGCGACGGCGGCGCCGTAGGGTTCGCGTCCACCATCGTCGAGATGGAGATACTCGTGGGGCCGCTCCGCCAGGAAGACCGGAGGCTCGTGATGAACGTCAGGAAATTCTTCGATCTCCAGCCCAACCTCCACCTGACGCCGGTGAACAGCGCCATCGCGCAGGCTGCCGCCGAAGTGCGGGCCCAGACCGGCATGAAAGCGCCGGATGCTATCATTGCGGCCACGGCGGCCGCCAACCGCTGCGACGTCATCATCGGCAACGACCGCGCGTTCGCCAGCCGCTGCTCGGTTCCCTATCTCGTGTTGGACGATTTCGCCGCCTAAGATAGAGTTGGAGGATCAGATGGCCCCCCAGACAATGTTCGAAAAGATATGGGACTCCCACGTCGTGCGCGAGGAGCCCGGCAAGCCGTCGCTCCTCTACGTCGACCTGCACCTCGTTCACGAGGTCACTTCCCCGCAGGCGTTCGACGGCTTGCGCCTCAACAGCCGCCGCGTCCGTCGGCTCGACCGGACAGTCGCCGTCGCGGACCACAACGTGCCGACCAACAACAGGGACAAGCCGCTGGAGGACGAGGTCTCGAAGGCGCAATTGGAGGCGATGCAGCGCAACGCGGACGAGTTCGGCCTCGAGTACTTCGATATGTTCAGCGAGAAGCAGGGCATCGTCCACGTCATCGGGCCGGAGCAAGGCCGAACGCAGCCGGGGATGATCATCGTCTGCGGGGACAGCCACACTGCCACGCACGGGGCAGTCGGCGCGATGGCGTTCGGAATCGGCACGTCGGAAGTCGAGCACGTGCTGGCGACGCAGTGCATCTGGCAGGCCAAGCCAAAGACGATGGAGGTCCGCGTGGAGGGCAGCCTCGCCAACGGCGTGACGCCTAAAGACGTCATCCTCGCCGTCATCGGCAAGATCGGAACGTCGGGCGGCATCGGCCACGCCATCGAGTACACCGGGAGCGTCTTTCGCTCAATGTCGATGGAAGGCCGTATGACGGTCTGCAATATGTCGATAGAGGCGGGCGCGCGCACCGGCATGGTCGCTCCCGACGAGACGACGTTCGCCTACCTGAAAGGGCGCGAGCATGCCCCGCAGGGGGCGGAATGGGACGCCGCCGTCGAGCGGTGGGCGGCGCTCCGAACCGACCCGGGCGCGCAGTTCGACGCATTAGTGGAGTTGGACGGATCGGAGGCGGCCCCGCAGGTCACCTGGGGGACGAATCCCGCCCAAACGCTTCCTGTGGACGGGCGCGTTCCCATGGCGGATTCGTTCGACTCTTCGCAGGAGCAGGCCGCCGTCGAGAAAGCGCTCGCGTATATGGGGTTGAGCGGGGGCGAACGCATCCAGGACATCGCGGTGGACACCGTGTTCATCGGCTCTTGCACCAACTCCCGCATTGAAGACTTGCGCGCCGCCGCCGCCATCGCCAGCGGGAAGAAGAAGGCGGATTCCGTCCGCGCGCTGGTGGTTCCCGGCTCGTGGGCGGTGAAGCGCCAAGCCGAGGAAGAGGGGCTCGACCGCGTGTTCAGCGAGGCCGGATTCGAGTGGCGGGACGCCGGCTGCTCGATGTGCCTTGCGATGAATCCCGACCGCCTCTCCCCCGGCGAGCGCAGCGCCTCCACCTCCAACCGCAACTTCGAGGGCAGGCAAGGCCCGGGAGGGCGCACGCACCTCGTGAGCCCGCCGATGGCGGCGGCGGCGGCCATCGCAGGGCGTTTCGTCGACGTGCGCGAGTGGAACTAGGCGAAACCGAAGACCGGACATTCCAAACGGAGCAGACGATGGAGCCTTTCACGAAACACGCCGGCAAGGTCGTTCCCTACGATATGCCGAACGTGGACACCGACCAGATCATTCCCGCGCGGTTCCTCAAGAAGATCGACCGCGTCGGGTTCGGCGAGTTGCTTTTCTACGAATTGCGCTACGAGGAGGACGGCTCGCCCAAGCCGGGGTTCACGCTGAACGACCCGCGCTACGCAGGAGGCTCCGTGCTCGTGAGCGGCCCGCAGTTCGGCATAGGGTCCTCCCGCGAGCACGCCCCCTGGGCGATCCAGCAGTACGGCTTCCGCGCCGTCATCGCGCCCAGTTTCGGCGACATCTTCCGCAGCAACTGCTACCAGAACGGGCTGCTGCCCATCGTCCTCAGCCCCGCCGAGGTGGACTCGATCATCGCCCGCGCTCAGGAGATAGACGGCTACGAGGTGACGGTGGACTTGGAGGCGCAAGAAGTGCGCGACGCCCACGGCTTCTCCGCCTCGTTCGAGATAGACCCTTTCCGCAAGGAGAATCTCGTGCAAGGGCTGGACGACATTGGCCTCACGCTCCGCCGGGAGGAGGACATCGCCTCTTTCGAGCGCGCCCGCGGCTAGCCCGCAGCGCGCTGCGATGGGGGCGCCAGGCGCCTAGAATGTGATAGATTAGGCGTATGAAGGCCGTGCAAGCGACGTTTGACGAGGGTCTGCTGGACAAACTCGACCGCTATTGCGCGGCGCGGGCGCGCGGACGGTCGGCGGCGATCAGGGAGGCCGTCGCGGAGTACTTGCGGCGGAAGGATGCGGAAGATGTCGCGCTGCAGTACGAGGCGGGCTACGGGGCCGGCGGGGTCGGCGACGACATGAGCGGCTGGGCGGACGAGGGCGTATGGCCGGAGTAGACGGCCCGCGGCGCGGCGAGATATGGCGCTATCAGTTCCAAGCGCCGGACAAACGTCGCCCCGTCGTGATTCTCACGCGCCCTGAGGTTCTGCCTCTGCTCCGCACTGCAATGGTCGCGCCCATCACTTCCACGATTCGAGGATTGCCAAGCGAGGTCCTAGTCGGCGCCGAAGAAGGACTGAAAGACGAATCGGCGGTGAATTTGGATCACGTTCAGACCGTCGATCAGCGCGGACTCCGGCTGTACATTGGGACGCTGAGCGAGGCCAAAATGCGAGAGGTCTGCCGTGCGCTCATGGTTGCCGCAGGCTGCGCGTAGCCTGATTCCACCCAGTGCGACGAGCGCGCCTTGCGGCTAACCCGCCAACGCCGCGCGGACTATTTTTGACAACCCGCCGGGAACGCCTTACGATGAGGCGGCTTCGTAAGAGCGAGGTAACGCATAATGGCCACGTTCGACATAATGGTTCTGCCCGGCGACGGCATCGGGCCGGAGGTCACCGGAGAGGCGCAGCGCGCTCTCGACGCGGTGGGGGCGCGCTGGAAGCACACCTTCCGCTATACGACGGACGTCGTCGGCGGAGGCGCGATAGACGCCTACGGCTCGCCCTTGCGGGACGAAACCGTCCGCGCCGCGCGCCAGGCGCGCGCCGTCCTCTTCGGCGCGGTCGGCGGGCCCAAATGGGACAACGCCCCCGTCCGGCCCGAGGCCGCGATCCTCGGACTCCGCAAGGCGCTCGGCCTCTACGCCAACATCCGCCCTGTCAAGGTCTTCCCGGGGATGGAGGGCGCGAGCCCCCTCAAGGACGACCGCGTTCGCGGCGCGGATATGGTCATCCTCCGCGAACTCACCGGCGGGCTTTACTACGCGCCGCCCAAGAAGCGATGGGAGACGAAGGCCGGACGCAAGGGCGTGGACACGCTCCTCTACTCCGAGAAGGAGATCGAGCGCATCCTGCGCGTCGGGTTCGAACTCGCCCGCTCCCGCCGGGGCAAACTGACCTCCGTCGACAAGGCCAACGTCCTCCAATCCTCCCGCCTCTGGCGCGACGTCGCCAACGAAGTCGCAGGCGACTACCCCGACGTGGAGTTGGAGCATCAGTTGGTGGACTCCTGCGCGATGCTGCTCATCACCCGCCCCACGAGTTTCGACGTGATGGTGATGGAGAATATGTTCGGCGACATCATCTCCGACGAGGCCGCCGTGCTCTCCGCGTCGCTCGGCATGCTGCCTTCCGCGAGCCTCGCCGGACTCCCCGGCAAGGACGCGCGCGGCAAGCCCCGGAAGGTCCGGGGCCTTTATGAGCCCAGCCACGGCAGCGCCCCCGACATCGCCGGACAGCGCAAGGCGAACCCTATCGGCTCCATCCTTAGCGCAGCCTTTATGCTGGAGTATTCGCTCGGCCTCGCCGAGGAGGCCGCCGCCCTCAACGCCGCAGTCGAGAGCGCGCTGCGCGACGGCCACCGCACTGCCGACCTCGTTCCCGCCGGCGCGGAGTTCTCCACCACCGAGCATATGACCGACCTCATCATCGAGCGGCTGTAGGCCGCGCGCGATGCCGGAGATCAGCGCGCCGCTCGCGGCGGTCGTCGCGGCGACCTCGCTGCTGGCGGCGGTCATCGGCGGCGTCACCGGAATGAGCACAGGCATCATCGCCATCCCCGTGCTCGCGTTCGCGTTCGGCGTCCGCCTCGCCGTTCCGATCATCACCGTGGCGATGCTCTTCAACACGCTTTCGCGCTGCGCCGCCAACCGCGATTACATAGACTGGCGCGCCGTCCGCTGGTACAGCCTCGGAGCGGTTCCCGCCGCCGCGCTCGGCGCCGCCGTGTTCGCCTACCTCCCCACCGACTTGCTGGCGCGCGGGCTTGGCGCGTTCCTGCTGGCGCTCGTGGCCTACCGCCATTTGCCTATCGCGGCGGGAAAGGCCGTGCCGTTGCGCGCGCTCGCGGCGGTCGGCGTCGGGCAGGGCTTCTTCTCCGCTGTCTTCGGGGGCGCGGGCCCGTTCGGAGCGCACTTCTTTATGGCCTACGGCCTCTCGAAAAACGCCTTCGTCGGCACCGTGGCCGCCGGAACGTTCCTCGTCAGCATCGCCAAAGCCGTCGTCTACGGCGGATTTGCGCTCCTCACAATCGAAACGTTCCTCATCGCCTCGGGCATTGGGCTCATTATGGCCGTCGGCGCCTATGCCGGGGCGCGCATCGTCCGCCGCGTGCCTGAGCGCGCGTTCGTCTACGCAGTGGAGGGCGTGATGCTCGTCTCCGGCGCCGCGCTGCTGGCGACGGGCTAGGCGATGGATCCGCTCGTCCTCGTAGGGCTTGGCGCGGCGGCGTTCGCCGCGGCGGTGATCGGCGGGCTCGCCGGGCTTGGCTCCGCCATCATTATGATCCCCGCGCTCACCTTCGCCGTCGGCGTCCGCGAGGCGATTCCCATCGCCGCAATCGCCGTGATGATGCAAACGTGGTCGCGCGTCTGGGTGAACCGCGCCCTCATCGACCGGAGCGTCGTCAAGTGGTTCGTGGTCGGCGCGTTCCCGGCCGCCGTGCTCGGCGGAACCGCGTTCGCCAACCTGCCCGCCGATTTTCTGCAGCGAGGGCTCGGCGTGTTCCTGCTGCTCATCGTCGCCTACCGCCACTCGCCGTTTATGCGCGACATCCGAATGAGCGCGCGGGCGTTCGTCGGCGTTGGCGCGGGGCAAGGCTTCCTCTCCGCTATTTTCGGCGGCGCGGGGCCGTTCGGCGCGTCCTTCTTCCTCTCCTACGGCCTCCGGCGAGGCGCGTTCGTCGGCACGATGGCCGCCGCGATGACGGCCATCAACGCCGTCAAGATCGGCGTCTACGGAACCTACTCCCTCCTCGACTCCTCGGGCCTCGCGCTTGGCGCCGCGCTCGGGCTCGTGATGATCGTCGGCGCCTACGCCGGCGGCGCGATCGTCAACCGCGTCTCCGACAAGGCGTTCGTCTACATCGTCGAGGCGGTGATGGTCGTCGCCGCCCTCTCTCTGCTGCTGGGGTAGGAGAAGGGGGAGGGCCGCGGCGCTGGTAGGCGCGCCAGCGCGGGAATCTCGCCCTCTGTCCCGTCGTTCCCGCGTAGGCGGGAATCTCGCCCCCCTACAAAGGTAGCGCTGCTGTTACCCTAAATTGTACGTGCTTGAGGCCCTTCGCCAATGCTTGCGAGTATACGTATCTTCAGTCCCTCTCGCAAGTCTTCAGGCCTTTCCCATGCAATGTGATAATACTGCCTTGTGTCGAAATGCAACTGGTCTATCTGGTCCTTTCTGCATGAATAAATGACAGGAATACTCAATCCTTGAGCGAAACCCGCCTCGTAATACACACTGCCGCGTATCCCGTTATCCCCGTGAGTGAAGTCGGCAACGACGAAGCGGGAACGGCGAATCTCCGCTATTATCGCGTCGTCTATCTTTTCTACGTCTAGCTTCTCGTCTATTCGTAATGCTGTGTATCCTGCATCCTGAATTGCAGGCATTATGCCTTTCTTGTATGCTTCTTCTACTGAAGGGTCATCGCCTAGCCACATAGCGATGAAAGCTTGTGATGAGTCAGGTTGCTTAACAATGGATTCAACTTTGCTATACCCATCAATGGTAACTCTGACTTCTCCTATAGTATCCACCATATAAAAGTCTCCTTCCACCCAATTGTGGTCTCGGAGATACCTGAAGAGCGTAATGACTTCTTTGGAAGTAATTGATTCAGAGAAGGCAAACATTTCGTCAGCCGGACTTGCTTCCGATCCGAGCGGAATGGACATCGCCAAGCAATGCAGCAAACGCTCTGCTCTTTCGTAAACGGGAAGCGCCTGTTGCATTCTGGCCGCACTAAGCAATTCATGAGTCACAACAGGCGTCTTATTGCCAAACATCCGCTGTTTGACAAGGGCCGAAGTAAGCCTTGCCTTGGTTTTCTCGTCCTCCGACGCAAGGAAGTGGGCAGTCTCTATGTCAATTGCGTATGCTCCCCCAGCGCGAAGGGAGTCCACGAGATACGTAATCGGCCCATGGCGATGGACGACGGCTGATGTGCCCCAGATCGGGCACTCGTCGTGCGGGATGTCCAAATTGCTGATTCCTGTCATCGCTTGGCTCCAGTTGTTCCTATCAGCTTTCATAGTATTCTTTGCCCCGCGGACAAGTCAACGGGGATTCACTCCGCCCACTCCCTAATTTCATCGCGGTCGTCCCACGCCAAAGCGTACAATGCGCCAATGACCACGAACCACGCTCCTCGCGTCGCGGCGGCGCTGCTCGCGGCCGGCGAGTCCACCCGCATGCAAGAGATGAAGGCGCTGCTGCCCTGGATCGGCGGCAAGCCGCTGCTGGCGCACCAAACGCACGCGCTGCGGGCGGCGGGCTACGCTCCCATCATCGTCGTGCTCGGCCACCTCGCCGACCGGCTGCGGCAGGCGCTGACCGGCCCGGAGCCGACGCTCATCGTCGAGAATCCGCGATACCGCGAGGGGCGGACGACCTCCATCGTCGCCGGTCTGCGCGCGCTGCCGGACGACGTTGCGGGCGCGCTCGTCGTGTCGGTCGATCAGCCGCGCTCCGTGCGGCTGCTCGCCGCGCTGCGGGAGGCGTGGCTCGCGTCGCGCCCGCCCATCGCCGCGCCGTCGCTGGACGGCCAAGCCGGGCATCCGCCGCTCTTCAGCGCGTCGCTGCTGCCGGAGTTGCTCGCGATCACGGAGGAGCGTCAGGGGTTGCGCGAGGTCGCCGCCCGCCACCGCGCCGAGCGCCTCCTCGTCCCCGTGAACGACCCTCTGACGCTCACGAACCTCAACACGCGGGAGGAGTACGAGGCCGCCCTGCGCCTCGCGCAGGAGTAGCGCGTCAACCGCCCGTCGTTCCCGCCTACTTGGACGGTGCGCGCATCGCATCGTTGTTCCCCCATCGTCGTTCCCGCGCAGGCGGGAACCTCGCCCCCCTGCCCCGTCATTCCCGCGTAGGCGGGAATCTCGCATCCGCCCCTTGCGCCGCTTTTGGTAGGATTGCCGCGCTAACCCTGACTGCTTGCGCGGACGAATGACGAACGGGCCCCCTATGCCGACGCAGAGCGAGGAGCGCCGCCTCTGGGCGGCGGGGTACTTGCGCGTGGCGGGCGTAGACGAGGCGGGGCGGGGGCCAATCGCGGGGCCGGTGGTCGCGGGAGCGGTGGCGCTGCCCGACCTGGACGGATTCGCCCACGAGGACGCCGCGCTGCTCAGGGACAGCAAAACGCTGACCCCCGCGCAATTGGAGCGCGCCGAGCGGCTCGTGCGGGAAATCGCGCTCGCCGTCGGCGTCGGCGCGGCGAGCAGCCGCGAGATCGACCGCGAGGGCATCGCGCCCGCCTCAAGGCTTGCGATGCGCCGCGCGCTGGAGCGGCTCGGCGAGCCCCCCGACCACGTGCTGGCGGACGCGTTTCCGCTCGACTGGCGGCGCAGGCCATGCACGGCCATCGTAAAGGGCGACGCGCTCTGCACAGCGATAGCGGCGGCCTCCATCGTCGCCAAGGTTCACCGCGACGCGCTGATGCGGCGCCTCGACCGCCGCTATCCGGGCTACGGGCTGGGGTCGCACAAGGGATACGCCTCGCCCCGCCACCTGGCGGCGGTGGCGCGGAAAGGGCCGTCGCCTATCCACCGGCTAACGTTCTCGCCGTTCAAGCCGTCGCTGCTGCCCGCCTATGCCTAGCGCCCGCTCGCGACTCGGCGCGCAGGGCGAGCGCATCGCGGCGGCGCGCCTCGAATCTCAAGGCTTGACGGTGGAGGCGCGCAACTACCGGACGCGGTTCGGCGAGATAGACCTCGTGGCGCGCGACGGCGAGGAGACGGTGTTCGTCGAGGTGCGGACGCGGCGCGGCGAGGAGCACGGGACGCCGGAGGAGTCGCTGACGCGCCGGAAGCAGGCGCGGCTCGCGCTCGCGGCGCAGGAATACCTGCAGGAGCGCGGCGGCGCGGAGCGCCCGTGGCGGATAGACCTCGTGGCGGTCGCGCTGCGCCCCGAGGGCCCGGCGGAGATTCGCCGCGTGACCTCGGCGGTGGAGGAGCCTTAGCGCGGGGCGCTCTCTCCCTGTCCGTCATTTCCGCCCCTGCCCCGTCGTTCTCGCGCAGCCGCGAATCCAAAGGCGGCGCTATAGCGCCCCTCCCCTACCCTCCCTTCCTCCGCAAAGCGAAGCCCAGCGCGCCGGGGCCCGTGTGCGCGCCGATGGACGCGCCGATGCGGACGGTCAGCACAACCTTGTCCGTGAGTTGCGCGAGATGGGCCGCCATCGCCGCCGCTTCCTCCTCGGACGAGGAGTGCATCATTGCGATCTCCTCGTAGGGCGCGCCTTCCGACGCAATCTCCTTCATCCGCGCCACCGCTTTGCCGCGCGAGCGCACCTTCTCATGCGTGTGCACTTCGCCGTTCTCCAGTTTCAGCACGGGCTTCATAGAGAGAATGGAGCCGACGAGCGCCTGCGCGCCGCCGATGCGACCGCCACGCCGCAAGTATTCGAGCGTGTCCAGCGTGAACTTCACCTCCGTGTTGGCGGCGGCGGCGCGCGCTTCTTGCGCGGCGGACGCGGCGTCCGCGCCGTCGCGGGCGGCTTCGGCCGCAGCTTTGGCCGCGAGCGTCGTTCCGGCGGAGGCGAGTTCCGTGTCCACAATCTCGACCGCCGCGCCGGGCAGTTCCGCCGCCGCCAGCCGCGCGGAGTTGACGGTCCCGCTCAGCTTGCCGGAGACGTGCACCGACACGATCTCGTGGCCTTCCTCGATCAGCGGCTTGTAGACCTCGAGGAAATCGCCGACCGACGGCTGCGTCGTGGTGGGGGTCGTCTTGCCGGTCGTGAGGCGCCGGTAGAACTCCTCGCGCGAAATCTCCACGCCGTCCTTGAACGACTCCTCGCCGAAGATGACCGTCGCGGGGACGACGGCCACGCCAAGTTCCGCCGCGAGTTCGGACGGAATGTCCGACGTGCTGTCCGTTACGACTTTGACTGCCATAGGTTTTGCTCCTCCGTGGTTCAGGCTGCTGTTCGGGCTGTTCGCCGGGTTCAGGCTATTGGCCGGGGTAGGCTATTCGATGGAGACGAGGTAATGGTAATGCGGCTGGCCGCCGTCGTATATCTCAACCTCGATGCCGGGGATGCCGGCGCTTAGCTCGGCGGCGGCCTGCCGCGCGTCGGATTCGGCGAGCCCCGCGCCGTAGTAGAGCGTCACCAGCGCGCCCCCGCCCGCTCCGGCGGCTTCCAGCATCGCGGCGAGCGCGGCGTTCGGCGTCGCGGCGGCGGCGGCGAGCGCGCCGTCGAGCAGCGCGATGGCCTGCCCTTCGGCGACGGCCGCGCCGTCCACAACGGCGGAGCGGACGGCGGTCGTCACCTCGCCGGAGCGGACGCTCCCCATCGCGGCGGCCATTGCGGCGGCGTTCCCCTCCGCGTCGAGGTCGGGGTTGACGGCGAGCATCGCCGCGACGCCTTGCGGAATCGTCGCGGATGGGACGACGGCGATGGATAAGTCCGAGAGGCCGGCGGCTTGTTCGGCGGCGAGAATGACGTTCTTGTTGTTGGGCAGCACGACGGCGCGGTCGGCGTTGGCCTCTTCGACGGCGGCGATGATCGCGGCGGCGGTCGGATTCATCGTCTGCCCTCCGGAGACGACGGCGGCGGCGCCCAGGCTTCGGAAGATGCGGGCGAGGCCGTCGCTGGGAGCGACAGGGACGACGGCGAACGGGGCGCGTTCCCGCAGGCTGGGGGCGGCGGCGCCTTCGTAGCCGTGCCGCGCCATGAAATCCTGATGCTGCGCGTCCATATTGACGATGTCGACGCGGCTGAGCGCGCCGGCGGCGGCGCCCAGGCTCAGCAGCGGGCCGGGGTCTTCAGCGTGGGCGTGAACCCGGACGACGCGGTCGTCGCCAATAACGACGGTGGACGCGGCCACGGCCATCACGCGCTCGCGCAGCGCGTCCGGGTCGAGCCCCTCCCCCTGAACGACGAACTGCGTGCAGTAGCCGTACATCTCCTCTTCGGTGTGCTCCATGAACTCGCGGCTGACGTTGACGCCGGAGGAAGCGGCGGCTCCTTCGGGAAGCGCGACCCGGAAGTCGGGGGCTTCTCCGGCGGCGCGGGCCGCCATTCCCGCAAGGAAGGCCACGACGCCTTGCCCTCCCGCGTCCACGACGCCCGCCTCTTTCAGAACGGGCAGTTGCTCCGGCGTGCGGGCGAGCGCGAGGTCGGCGCCGGCGTATGCCGCCGTGAGCGCGTCCGCGGCGCCGTCGCCCGCGTCCGGCGCAAGCGCGGCGTCGCCCGCCGCCCGCATCACGGTGAGCATCGTGCCCTCGACCGGATTGCCGACGGCCTGATAACCCGCCTCGGCGGCGGCATTGAACGCGGCGGCGAGCGCCGGGCCGTCGGCCTCGCTCCGTTCGGCGAGCGCGGCGGCCAAGCCCTTGAGGAATTGGGAGAATATGACGCCGCTGTTGCCGCGCGCGCCGAGGAGAGCGCCTCGGGCGAGCGCCGCGCTCGCCTCGCCGACGCTCGCGGCGTTCGGCGGCGTGGCGTCCGTCGCTGCGCGGAGGGTGAGCGTCATATTGAGGCCGGTGTCGCCGTCCGGCACAGGGAAAACGTTGAGCGCGTTGATCGCGTCGGCGTTCGCCTCGAGGCAGGCCGCGCCGGCGAGGACAGCCTCCCGGAAGGCGGCGGCGTCGAGCGTTGCGGGCAAGGGATGGCTCATATCCGACAGGATAGCGGGTTTGGAGCGTGAACGGGAGCGCGGGAGTGGAACGATTTGCCCGGGTGCGCGATGCGCGGCGGTTGCGCGTGAGCGCAGAGCGCGACGATTTGCGCGGAAGCGCGGAGCGCGACGGTTTGCGCATGAGCGCGACGCGCGACGATCTGCGCGGAAGCGCGATGCGGGGCAGTTGCCCGGAAGCGCGGCGCGCAACGATTTGCCCGGGTGCGCGGGACGACGATATGCGCGGAAGCGCGGAGCGCGACGATTGCGCGAAGCGCGTGAGCGCGACGATTGCGCGGGGCAGGGCGTGCTATACTAGGCGGCGGCGCGCCTCGGACGCGCCCCATTCCCCCTGTCGCCGATCATCCGGCCTCGTCGCCCGATCATCCGGCGCAAGAGAGAGCGTTATGGCGAGTTGCGAGTTGTGCGGCGCCCGCAGGCGGGCGGGCAAGAACGTGAGCCATTCCAACCGGCATACGAACCGCTGGTTCCTGCCGAACATTCAGCGGGCGGTCCTGACGATCAAAGGGCAGACGAAGCGCATGAAGGTTTGCACGCGCTGCCTCCGCACGATCCAGAACAAGCGCATGATGGCGGCCTAACAGGGCGCCGAACGGCGCCGCGAAAGCTCTCCAACGCTCGAATTCCAAATACCGGCGGAGCGCGCCCTCATCGCCGCATCCGGCGGATCGTTGCCGTCCGCGCAATGCGACATCCGCCCGTTGACCGCGCTGATAGCATTGGCCTATGGCTTTGGACGCCTTCCACCCGATCATCAGAACGTGGTTCGAGCGGCGGTTCGGCGCGCCGACCGGCGCGCAGGCGCAGGGCTGGCCCGCCATCGCGTCCGGGCGCCACACGCTGATCGCCGCCCCCACCGGCTCAGGCAAAACGCTCGCAGCCTTCCTCACGAGCCTCGATATGCTCGTCAAGCAGGCGCAGGAAAACGGCGGCCTGCCCGACGCCACGCAGGTCGTCTACGTCTCCCCGTTGAAGGCGCTGGCGAACGACATCCAGCGCAACCTCATCGCGCCCCTGGACGAAATCCGCGCCGCCGCCGAGGAGGCCGAAACGCCGCTGCCCGAGATCCGCGTCGCCGTCCGCACCGGCGACACCCCGCAGAAGGAGCGCGCCCTCCACGCCCGCAAGCCGCCGCACGTCCTCGTCACGACGCCGGAGTCGTTGTTCATTCTCCTCACGTCGGAGCGCGGACGGAACGCGCTGAAGAGCGCCCGCGCGCTCATCCTCGACGAACTGCATGCCGTCGCCCCGAACAAGCGCGGCTCTCACCTCGCGCTCTCCGTCGAGCGGCTCCGCCGCCTCGCCGACGGCCCGGTCACGCGCATCGGCCTCTCCGCGACGCAGAAGCCCATCGAGGAAGCGGCGCGATTCCTCACCGGCGGCTCCGGCGATTGCGTCGTCGTGAACGTCGGCCATCGCCGCGCGATGGACGTCGCCATCGAAATGCCGCCCGACTACGAACTCGGCCCCATCGCCACGCATGAAATGTGGGCGCAGACGCTCGACCGCGTGACCGAACTCGCCGCCGGGCATGGAACGACGCTCGTGTTCGTCAACACGCGGCGGCTCGTCGAGCGCGTCGCCCATCTCCTCTCCGACCGGCTCGGCGAGGAGAACGTCGCCGCGCATCACGGCAGCCTCTCCCGCGAAACGCGGCAAGACGCCGAGCGGCGCCTCAAGGAAGGCCGCGTCAAGGTCTGCGTCGCCAGCGCGTCCCTTGAGTTGGGCATCGACGTCGGCGACGTCGACCTCGTCTGCCAGATCGCCTCGCCCCGCAGCATCGGCGTCGCCCTCCAGCGCGTCGGGCGCTCCGGCCACTTCCTCGGCGGCGTGCCGAAAGGCCGCTTCTTCCCCCTGACCCGCGACGAGTTGGTCGAGACCGTCGCGCTGCTGCGCTGCATCCGCTCCGGCGAATTGGACGCGCTCCGCATCCCTCCCTGGCCGCTGGACGTGCTCGCGCAGCAGATCGTCGCCGCCTGCGTGATGGAGGATTGGGCGGAGGACGACCTCTACGATCTGATGCGGAGCGCCTACCCCTACCGCAGCCTCTCCCGCGAGCGTTTCGACGACGTCGTGACGATGCTCGCCGAGGGCGCCGCGGGCCGATGGGGGCGCGGCGGCGCCTACCTGCACCGCGACGGCGTGAACCGGCGCGTCAAGGCCAGGCGCGGCGCGCGCATCGCAGCCGTCTCCAACGGCGGCGCCATTCCCGACGCCGCCGACTACCGCGTCATCGCCGAACCGGACGGCGCGATGGTCGGAACCGTGCACGAGGATTTCGCCATCGAGAGCATGGCCGGCGACATCTTCCTGCTCGGCAACTCGCCCTGGAAAATCCGGCGCGTGGAGCAGGGCGTGGTGCGCGTCGAGGAGGCGCAAGGCAGCCCCCCGACGATTCCGTTCTGGCTCGGCGAGGCCCCGGGCCGCACCGCCGAACTCTCCCGCGAGGTCTCCGCCCTCCGGCGCGAAGTGGACGAGCGCCTCCACGCCCGCGACACGGCCATCGCTTTCGTGATGGAGAGCGGCGCGTCCCGCGAGGCCGCCCAGCAAGTCGTCGCCTACATAGAGGAAGGCAAGCGCGTGCTCGGCGTCGTCCCCACGGCGGAGAAACTCGTCGCCGAGCGCTTCTTCGACGAGGCGGGCGGAATGCAGTTGGTCGTCCACGCGCCGCTGGGGAGCCGCCTCAACCGCGCCTGGGGACTTGCCCTCCGCAAGCGGTTCTGCGCCGGCTTCAACTTCGAACTGCAGGCCGCCGCGACCGACGAAGGCGTCAACATCTCGCTCGGCCCCCAGCATTCCTTCCCCGTCGAAGACGTCTTCGGCTACCTGAACTCCGCCACCGCCGAAGACGTGCTGACGCAGGCAGTGCTGCAGTCCCCCGTCTTTCCTCTGCGCTGGCGCTGGACGGCCTCCCGCGCGCTCGCGCTGCTCCGGCAAGCGGGCGGCAAGCGCGTCCCCGCGCCCATCCAGCGTATGCGCTCCGACGACCTCCTCGCCGCCGTCTTTCCCGCCGCCGCCGCCTGCCAGGACAACCTGCCCCCCGGCGGCAGAATCGAGCCCCCCGATCACCCCCTCGTGTTCGAGACGCTCCGCGACTGCCTCACCGAAGCGTTGGACGCGGAGGGAATGCTCGAAACGCTGCGGCGCGTCGAAAACGGCGAAATAGAGGTTTTCGGCAAAGACACGCCCCAGCCGTCGGCATTCTCCCACCAATTGCTCAACGCAATGCCCTACGCCTTCCTAGACGACGCCCCGCTCGAGGAGCGCCGCGCCCGCGCCGTCACCCTCCGCCGCGCCCTCCCCGACGACGCCCGCGACCTCGGCGCCCTCAGCCCCGACGCCGTCGCCGAAGAAGATGCGTGGGCATGGCCCGCCATCCGAGACGCCGACGAAATGCACGACGCCCTCCTCTCGCTCGTCGTCCTCGCCGACGCCGACCTCGCCGCCCATCCCGGCGAGGCGGATGCCTGGCGGGCGTGGCTCGCCGAACTCGCCGCAGCGGGGCGCGCGCAATCCCTGACCGTAGGGGACATAGGGAATGCAGTGGACATAGCGAACGCAGGGGGCGCAGGGGGCGCAGGGGGCGCAAGGGACGTAGGAGATGGCGGAAACGCGGGCGGACGGACGCTCTGGCGCGCCGCCGAGCGCGCCGCCGTCGTCTCCGCCGCCTACGAAAACGCCGACCCCGAGGCCGCCGCCGAAATCGCGCGAGGCCGCGCCGAATCCTGCGGCCCGTTCGCCGTCGGCGAAATGGCGCGACGGATCGCGCTCGACGAGCCCCTCGTCGCCCAAGCGGCGATTCGCCTCGAGGCCGAGGGTGTCCTGCTGCGCGGCCGCTTCCGCCCCGGCGCGGACGCGGACGAATTCTGCGACCGCCGCATCCTCGCGCGCATCCACCGCAGCACGATCGGCAGGCTGCGCCGCGCCGTCGAGCCCGTCCCCGCCGCGAGTTTCATCCGCTTCCTGCTGGAATGGCAGCACGCGACCCCAGGCGCCCGGCTCTCCGGCGACGCCGGACTCATCGAGATCGTCGAGCAGTTGCAAGGCTTCGAGGCCGCCGCCGCCGCGTGGGAGAGCGCCATCCTCCCCAACCGCCTCGCCGACTTCCACGCCTCGACGCTCGACGCGCTCACGCTCGGCGGCGAACTCGCCTGGGGAAGATTCGCCCGCCGCTCCGGCCCGCCGCCTTCCGCCGCCCTCTCCCGCAACGGCCCCGTCACGATGGCGATGCGCGAGGACGTCCCCTGGCTCCTCGATCCGCCCAGCGAAGACTGCGCCTTCACCGGCGCGGCGGCCGACGTGCTCGCCTACCTCCAAGCAAGCGGCGCGTCGTTTCCTCCCGACATCGCGCGCGGCGCGAACCGCCTCCCCTCCGAAGTCGAGGACGCCCTCTGGACGCTCGTCGCCGCAGGCCGCGTCACCGCGGACGGCTTCGGCGCCCTGCGCGGCCTCGTCTCCGGAATGGCCAAGCGCGTCCAGCGAAAGTCGCGCTGGGCAGGCGGCGCGAGAGTCAGAGCGCAAGCGTCGCTCGCCCGCGCAGGCAGCCGCTGGTCGCTCCTGCAAACCCACGCCCCGGAGCCGGACGAAGACGTCGCGGAGGCGCGGGCCGCCCAACTGCTGCGGCGCTACGGCGTGATGATGCGCGAATTGCTCGCCCGCGAGCCGATGGCACCGCCCTGGGGCGCGCTCGCCCGCGTCTACCGCCGCGCCGAGGCCCGGGGCGAAGCGCGCGGCGGTAGATTCGTCGCCGGTTTCGTCGGCGAGCAATTCGCCTTGCCCGAGGCCGTTGACGCCCTCCGCGCCGTCCACCGCCGCGAGCCGCAGGGCGAAATCGTCCGCCTCTCCGCCAGCGACCCGCTGAACCTCGTCGGCGTCCTCACCCCTGGCCAGCGCGTCCCCGCCGTCCCCGGCAATGCCATCCTCTACCGCGACGGCGCCCCCCTTTCGGAGAGCGCGTCCGCCCATGCAATGGCGGGCTGACTACGGCGCCTCAACCGACAAAACGGGAAGCGGCGGAAGCCCCCTTGCCCCGTCATTCCCGCGAAAGCGGGAACCTACGGAGCGGCGACGGATTCCTTTTGCAGGGCGAAGTCGCCGTCGAGCACGCGGTCGAGGCCGGGGGCTTCGTGTCCGTTCTCGCCTTCGATGGTCACGGTGAGGCCGCGCATTCGGGTGACGTCGCCGCGCAAGCGAATCCGGGCGTAGCCGTCGTCGTCGACGGTGAAGACGGCGGCGGACTTGGCGCGGCGGTCGGCGTCCCACCACCAAGCGACGTAGGTATGGCCGGGCTCGAGGGGGCGCAGACCCTTGGTGACGAGCAGGCTCTCGCCGCCCGGGCCGGTTACGACGGCGCCTCTTGGGCGGAAGACTTTGCCAGGCATCCGCTCGTTCTTCTCATCGCCGTGCCCATTCGCCGCGCCGGGCTCTTGGGGAGCCGCCGTTTCGCCGGCTCCGGCGGCGGCGGTTTCGGCGGGCGCGGCGTCCACCGGATCGAGGCGCGAGGTGAGGGAGCCCTCGGCGACGAAGTCGCTGACCTCCACGAGTTCGCTGCGGGTGACCTCAGCCGCCGCCGTAACGACTTGCACTTCGTTCCGCAATTCCGTGACCTGCTGCCGCTGAGCGGCGGAGAACACGCCGAGCCCAACGACGGCGACGGCCAGCGCCGCGGCGACGCCGAGAATGGAGAAGGGGACGCGGGGGGCGGGGCGCGGTTGGACGGCGGCGGCCCTGCCCCGCGCGCGGCGCATCAGCCGCTCACGCGCGTCGGAACTGGGGACGGCGAGCGGGTGGGATTCGTGGAGCGTCGCCGCGCCCTCCAGGCATTGCGCCAGCGCCTCGCGGTAGCGGGGGTCGCGCTCCAACGCGCGCTCGACGACCAGCGCGTCCTCGGGGTCGAGCGCGTTGAGGGCGTAGGCGGGCAACAGACCGGCTATGTCGTCGGCGGGGTCCATCGCGTCCGTGGGTTCGTTCGCCATTATGCTTCCTCCCGCGCGGGCTCCGCGGTCATCGCCTGCCTGAGTTTTTCGAGCCCCAGGCGCAGGCGCGTCTTGACGGTGCCGAGGGGCGCGCCGGTGCGCTCCGCGATCTCCTGCTGCGTCGCGCCCTCCATATAGGCCATCACGAGCGCGCCGCGCTGCTCTGCGGGGAGCGTTCGGATGACGGCGCTCGCTTCTTCGAAGAGGACGTTGGTCACCGCCTCCCCGGCGGTGTCGCCGGGGGCGGCGAGCCCCAGCGCGGCGTCTTCGGGAGGCGCGTCGGCGCTCACGAGGGCGATACGGCGGCGGCGGCGCAGTTCGTCCAGCACGCGGTTATGCGCGAGATGGAGGAACCAGTGGCGAAAGACGCCCCGCGACTCGTCGAACCGTCCGGCGCGGGTCCAAAGGGCGGCGAACGCCTCTTGCGCCAGGTCTTCGGCGAGCGCGTAGTCCTTGAGGATGCCGTAGGCCATGCTGAACACCAGCCTGTTGTAGCGGTTGTACAACTCCTCGAGGGCGTTGGCGTCGCCGCGCGCGACCCCGCGGGCGAGTTCCGCGTCCGATTGGTCCGACAGAGGGGCGTGCGCGCCCTTCACCGCTTGCAGCCGCATAACGCTCCCTTCATCAGCATCATACGACGGACGGGCGGGTTTGGATTCATAAGGGAGCGCGGGCGGGGGGCTTCTAGCGGGCGAGCGCGGCTTGCGAGGCGGCCTCTTTCGCGTCGTCCATTCGCCTAGCGCGCCGTTCGACCGCCTCGACGGAGGGCATGCTTTGCAGGAGCCGCCACTGCGCCTCCAAGTTCAGCCAAACCTCGGCGCTGGTTCCGAACGCGGCGCCCAACTCCCTAGCCGTCCGGACGGTTAAGGCGCGCTTCCCGTTGATCAACTCGCTGACTTCGGCTCGCTTCTGCCCAAGACGCGCGCGAGGTCGCGTTGCGTCCAGCCCCGCGCCTCGATCTCGTCCTTGATGTATTCGCCGGGAGGGAACGCCTCCGCGACTGCTGGGTCTGTGGTCATTTCCGTTCACCTAACGCTACGGATCAGTCGCCAGCCTCTCAAGTTTTTTCATCGGCGAACGCATGTCCATGCGAACGCCTCCTCAAGTAGGTTCCCGAATGTTATCACTCTATGATAATTTATCGAGCCCCCTTCATCGGCGCAAGCCTCGTAGGCGCCCCGCCCTTGCCCCGTCATTCCCGCGAAGGCGGGAACCCCGCCCCTGACGGGGCGCCGCGAACGAGAACGAAGGGGCGGGGCGCGCAAGCGCCGGACGGGGCGCGTAGCGCATCGTCATTCCCGCCTACGCGGGAACCCCCCCCTCCTACAAAAACCCCGGCGGGCGCCGCCCCGCCCACGGACGCGCCTCCTCGAACGCCGCCGACGCGCGCAGCGCCGTCACCTCGTCTCCGAGGCGCCCGATCAGCATCAGCCCCACGGGCAGGCCGCCGCTCGTGAAGCCGCACGGCAGGCTCGCTGCCGGCCGCCCCGTGAGGTTCGCGTGCAGGCAGAACGGCGTGTACCCCCACGACGGATGGACGTCGCGCCCTCCGATGCTCCCCGGATTGCGCTCGATGGGGAACGCCGGAACCGCCATCGTCGGCAGAGCGAGGAGGTCGTAACGCTCGAAGAAATCGTCGAACGCGCGGCGATGCCACTCGCGCTCCTTCATCGCCTCGGCGTAGCGCGAAGCGGGCCACGTCCGCGCATCCGTGAGCCACTTCAGCAGTTGCGCGGGCAGGAAGTCGCCCTGTCCGCCCTCCAGCGCCGGGCCGAGCGTGATGACCAAGTCCGTGAGCATCAGCGTGGCGAACGCTCCAATCGCATCCTCCGTCGCGACGGCGGGCGCGTCCTCCTCGACGGCGGCTCCGAGTTCCTCGAACGCCCGCGCTCCGGCCTCCGCCAGCGCGAAAACCTCCGGGTCAACGGCCTGCGCGTCCATCGCTCCGCCCCACGCGACGCGCAGCCCGCTCACGTCAGGCGACTCGACCGCCTCGAGGAAGTCCGGCGGCGCCGTCGGAATGGCGCGCGGATCGCGCGCGTCCGGCCCCGCGAGCGCGTTCAGCAGCAGCGCCGCGTCCCGAACGTTGTTGGCCATCGGCCCGTTCTGCGTCAGCCCGCCCCAACCGGCGTGGCGGGCGTAATCGCTCGGAACGCGCCCCGCGCTCGGCTTGAGGCCGTACACCCCGCAGAAACTCGCAGGAATCCGAATGGAGCCCCCCGCGTCGCTTCCGTTGCAGAGCGGAACGAGCCGCGCCGCCAGCGCCGCCCCCGATCCGCCGCTCGACCCGCCCGCCGTCCGCGAAATATCCCACGGATTGCGGCACGCCCCCGCGACCGTGCTCTCCGTCGTGCCCTTCCATCCGAAATCCGGCGTGTGCGTCTTGCCCGCGATGATCGCGCCGCTCGCCCGAATCCGCTCCACGGCGATGTCGTCGTAATCGGGAACGTTGTCGCCGAACAGCAGCGACCCGTAGGTGGTGCGAAGCCCTTTCGTCGCGTCCAAATCCTTGACGCCCACCGGCGCCCCGTGCAACGGGCCGAGCGCATCGCCGTTGATGACCGCCGCCTCCGCCCGGTGCGCCTCCGCCATCGCCTGCTCCGCCGCGACCGTGATGAACGCCCCCAACTCCCCGTCGTGCCGCGCGACGCGCTCCAGAAAATGCGCCGCGACCTCGACGGGCGACACGCGCCGCTCGCGCACCAGCGCCGCGAGTTCCCACGCCGCGCAATCCGTCAACGTGGCGGGAGTCTCCGCAGCCTGCGCGCCTGCGCCTTGCGTCATCGTCATAAGCGTTTCACCTCGCGGGGACGGGATGGGGGAGCGAGGCGATAGCCTAGCGCACGGCGGGGCGCTTGGGGAAGGGGCGCGCCTTCGCGCCGCGACGATCAAGCGGACGCGCCCCTATTGACATCGCCCCGCCTTGCGGCGAATCTTAGGCGGGGCAGCAAGCCCCTGCGGAGTAGACCGTGCCGGAGATAAACCTCAGCGCCCCGGCGCGAATCGGGCGGGCGAGAACTCCGCGATGCTCTCGTGCGTCGTCCCTTCCGCAATCAATTGCGCCATGCGCTTGCCCGTGATGAGCGAAAGCGTGATCCCCTTGTAGCCGTGCCCCGTCGCAAGATGCAGCCCGTCCGTTCCCGGAACCGCGCCGAGAATCGGCATCTCGTCCAGCGAGTACGGCCTCAGGCAGGCGGTTTGGCTTTGGATCGGCGCGTCGAGAACCTGCGGCGCGAACCGCGCCACGGCCTCCATAATCCCCAACTGCGCCTCCGGGGTAGGGTAAGGGGCGAACCCCGCCCGCTCCTCCGTCGTCCCCGCGAGCAAGTCGCCGCCCGCCTTCGGCAGCACATAGCCCGTCCGATGAAAGATGGAGTGCGTGGGCATCGGAACGCCCGGCGGCGGCGCGAGGTGGACGATCTGCCCGCGCAGCGGAATGACCGGAACCTCCATCCCAAGCCACTCGCCCGCCTGCTGCGACCACGGCCCGTTCGCCACGAGAACCGCTCCGGCGGTGACGCTCCCGCCGTCCGCGAGCGTCACCCCGCAGGCGCGCCCGCCCTCCCGCAGAACGCCGTTCGCCTCGGCGGTTCGTATCTCCACGCCCCGCCGCTCGCATGCCTGCGCCAGCGCGACGGCGAACGTCGCGCCCTCTAACTGCTTCTCCATCGTATAGGCCGCCCCAAGCGCGTCCGGCGCAAGCCACGAGCCCACCGCCCGCGCCGCGTCCGCGTCCAGCCACTCCACCTCCACCCCCAATTCGCGCTGCCACCCCATCTGCTCCTGCAACTCCTCCGCCTCCTCCTCCGTCAGCGCCGGGCGCAGAATCGGAATGTCCGACAGCAGGTAGTCCATCCCCGCCTCCGCCGTCAGCGCCTCCGCCGTCTCCATGTGCAGCCGGATGCCCTCCAGCAGAAAGCGCGTGAAGGCCGCGGAGAAGCGATGCCTGCCGACCGCGCCCAACTCTCCCGCCGACCCGCCGGACGCGCCGCTCGCCACGGCGTCGCGCTCCACAATCACGGAGCGCATCCCGCGCTCCGCCGCGAGGAAGTACGCCGTCGCGCACCCGATCACTCCGCCGCCCACGATCACCGCGTCCGGGTTACGCAAGACTCGCCTCCGGCTCCCGCGCGCCCTCGCCTTGAAAGAGCCCCGCGTAGGGCGCGTCCGTAACCTCGTCCAGCGTGAAAAAGACCATCTGCGCGATGCGGGCGTTCCGCGCCAGAACGATCCCGCGCGGATTGGAGACGACGATCTGCACCTGCGACCGCCCGACGTAGCCCGCGTCCCACACCGCGTTGTGCACCGCTGCCCCGTTCCGCAACAGGCTGGAGCGCGGCCGCGCCAGCGCCATGACGTCGCGCGGAATCGCCACCGTCTCGTTCAGCCGCGCCGCGTACACCCCCGGGCCGAGAAAGACGCAGCCGTCCGCCCCGAACGGCAAGTCGCGCGTCTCCGCGAGAACGCGGTCGGCGTTGCTCGCCCCGATCTTCCCCGCCCCCGTGAACTCCGCGACGGACTCCAGCGTCATATCGAAGCCGTTGGGCTGCAACTGCTCCTCCGCGTCCACGCATCCCGACACGAGCGGGGGGACGCCGGCGAGCAGAGCGCGTATCCGCTGATAAGAGAGAACCCCCATGCGAACGGAACCTCCGGGCTGCGCGAATCATCGGGGACGAACTACGCGGGAGACTATACGAGGCGAGCGGCGGTGTCAAAGCGCCCCTCAATTCCGCCTACGGCTATAATGGGTGCTCCGCCGTATATGGGCGGGTGCGCCAACCAAGTCTGAACAGGAGCCGCTAGTGCAGTTCGACGTCGCTTTTCAGGGAGTCACCCTCTTCGGAGTGGGCGTCCGCTTCTACTCCGTGATGATTCTCGCCGGCCTCGTCGCCGGCATCATCCTCGCGCACCGCGAGGCCAAGCGCCTCGGCGAGAACCCCGACCACGTCCTCAACATCGCCGTGATCGGCTCAGCCTTCGGGCTCATCGGCGCCCGCCTCTACCACGTCATAGACCTGTGGAGTTACTACAGCCAAAATCCCCTGCAGATATTCGCGTTCCGCTCCGGCGGCATCGGCATATTCGGCGCGATAGCAGGCGCCGCGCTCGCGCTCGTCCTCTACGTCTGGTGGGTCAACCGGCGAGCCCGCGCCGGACGCGGCAAGCCCATCCGCGCCCTCCGCTGGTTCGACATCGGCGCGCCCGCCTTCCTGCTCGGCCAAGCCGTCGGCAGGTGGGGCAACTTCTTCAACAAGGAACTCTTCGGCCCGGAAACGACGCTTCCCTGGGGCATTCCCATCTACGACGCAGGCGCGAACTTCCCCTGGGACGCCACAACGACGGCGCGCTATCACCCCCTCTTCCTCTACGAGTCGCTCCTCAGCCTCCTCGGCGTCGTCGTTCTGCTGTGGGCCGGGCGGAAGTTGGGGCGCCGCCTGCGGCAAGGCGACATCCTCTTCTTCTACTTCATCTGGTACGCGCTGGAGCGCTCCGCCCTGGAGTTCCTGCGCTCCGACAACTGGCGGCTGGGCGCCGTGCCCGTCGCGCATATCGTCTCCGCCGCGCTCATCGCCGTCGCGCTCGCCGCGCTCTTCCTATGGCGCAACAGGCCGCCCTACCTCGAATCGAGACCGGGCGCGCCGCCTGCGCCGTCCGCCCCTGGCGGCGGCGACGCCGCGTCGCGCTCCCGCGCCGCCCAGCGCAGAGCCTCCCGCCGCGCCCTCGCCCCCAACAGCGACTCCGCCCATCCCGACGACCCCGCGGACTGAGCGCCGCGACACTCGCCCCTTGCGCGGCAGGAACCCGGAGGACGGAACGCCTAACCCGCCTCGCCCGCCGCTTGCGGCGACGTCTCCCCTGCGAAGATTACCCGCCGGACGCCCGGCGCGCTCGCTCGCTGTCCAGCCACGCCTGCAGAATGATCGCCGCCGCCGCCGCGTCCACCGCGCCCTTCTCCATTCTGGGGCGGCTTCTGCCCCCGGGGGCGGACGCCCGCAGGGCGCGCTCCGCCTCCGCCGACGAGAGGCGCTCGTCCACCGTCTCGACCGTTGCGCCGGCCTCCGCGAGACGGCGAGCGAACGCCTCCACCGCCTCCGCCTGCGGCCCGACGCGCCCCGCCATCGTGTAGGGCATCCCCACGACGATGACCTCCGCGCCCCGCGACGCCGCCTCGCGCAGCGCATCCGCGACCGCCGACGCTTCGTCCGCGCAGACGATGACGCCCGCAGGAGCGGCGATCCCCGTCTCCGTATCGCCGGAGGCGACGCCGATGCGCCTCGCGCCGACGTCTAATCCGATGACGCGCATTTCGTTGGCCTGCCCGTATTCGCCGCGCCGACGTCCGGATCCGGCGCGGGCGCTAGCCCGCCGTCCCCGTCTGCTGAGCGACGACGCCCGCGACCGCCGCGAGCGCCGCGTCCAGCCGCGATGCGTCTTTGCCGCCCGCCTGCGCGAGCCGCGCCTGCCCGCCGCCGCGACCGCCCATCTCCCGCGCCGCCGCGTCCACGATCGCGCCCGCGTTCAGCCCGCGCTCCACGAGATCGTCGGTCACCATCGCCAGCAGCCCGGGGCGGTCGTTGAAAACGCCGCCCAGCACGACGACGCCGGAGCCGATCTTGTCCCGCAGGCGGTCGCCCATTTCGCGGAGCGCGCCCGCGTCCGCCGCGCCGCTGCGCGCCGCGATCACTTGCGCGCCCCCGACGTCCCGCGCCTGCGCCAGCAGCGCCTCCGCCTCCCCCCGCGACGCCTCGCGCTGATCCGTCCGCGACGCGCGGCGTGCATCCTCGACCTGCGCGAGCAGCGCCGTTATCCGCTGCGGCAGTTCGCCCGGCGCGGCGCGGAGCAGCGCGGCGGCTTCCTCCAGCCGGTTCATCCGCCCGTTGATCCACTCCTCGCCGCCGCGCCCGGTCACCGCCTCGATGCGGCGAACGCCGGCGCCCACGCCGGACTCGCCGGTCACGCGGAAGACGCCGATCTGCCCGGTGCGCTCCAAGTGCGTGCCGCCGCAAACCTCGAAACTCACCGGGGCGTCCTCGCCGATTCGCACGGTGCGGACGCGCTCCCCGTAGCGGTCGCCGAAGAACGCCAGCGCGCCCTCCGCCGTCGCGTCGCGGTAGGCGGCCTCGCTCTTGACGAGCGCGAGGTCGGCGCGGACGGCCTCGTTGACGCGGCGCTCCACCTCGCGCAACTCGTCGCGCCCCACGCCGGAGACGTGCGTGAAGTCGAACCGCAGTTTGTCGGGCGCGACGAGCGAGCCCGCCTGCCTTACGTGCGAGCCGAGCGCTCCGCGCAGCGCCGCGTGCAGCAGGTGCGTCGCCGTGTGGTTCCGCGCCACGTCCAGCCTGCGCTCCGCGTCCACCGAGGCGCGAACGGCGCCCCCGACCGCGAGCGACCCTTGCGTGATCTCGCAGATATGAACGATGAGGTCGCCGGCGGGCTTTCGCGTGTCGCTCACCTGCGCGATTCCGCCGGATGACGCGGCGATGACGCCCGTGTCGCCGACCTGCCCGCCGCCCTCCGGGTAGAACGGCGTCTCCCGCAGAACGATCTCGACGCGCTCGCCCGCGCCCGCCAGATCGATCGGCGCGCCGTCACGCAGTATGCCGGCGACGACCGTCTCCGTCTCCGTGCAGTCGTAGCCGGTGAACGCCGTTTCGCCGGCGCCGAGCGCCTCGTAGGCGCGGGCGGCCTCGCGTCCGCCGCCGAACCTCGCCGACGCGCGCCCGCGCTCGCGCTGCGCCTCCATCTCGCGCTCGAACCCTGCGGCGTCCACCTCCAGCCCGCGCTCGCGGGCGACCTCCTGCGTCATCTCCAGCGGGAAGCCGTAGGTGTCGTACAGACGGAAGGCGTCCTCGCCGCTGATCGTTCCGCCTGCGGCGGCGAGGCTCTCCAGTTCGGGCATTCCAAGCGCGATAGCCTCGTAGAAGCGCTCCTCCTCCGATTCCAGCGTCTTGAGCACGAACCGCTCGTGCTCGCGCAGTTCGCGGTAGGTTTCGCCGAACCGCTCGACGGCGGCCTTCCCCGCCTCCGGCAGGAAGCCGGGCGCCATGCCGATCTTGCGGGCGAACCGCACGCCCCGCCGGATGACGCGGCGCAGCACGTAGCCGCGCCCCTCGTTCGCGGGGACGACGCCGTCGGCGATGAGGAACGCGGCGGCGCGGGCGTGCTCGGCGACGACGCGGATGGCGAAGTCGTCGTCCGGGTCGTCGCCGTAGGTCTTGCCCGCGAGTCGCTCGACGCGCTCGCGGATGGGCGCGAGCAGATCGGTTTCATAGGCGGAGGGAACGCCTTGCATAATCGCGGCGACGCGCTCCAGCCCCATTCCCGTGTCTATGCCGGGGGCGGGCAGATTCTTCCGCGAGCCGTCGGGCGCCTGGTGGAACTGCGGAAAAACGAGGTTCCATATCTCGACGTAGCGGCTCGTGTCGTCGCCGGGCTTCGTTCCGGTCCCATGCTCCTCGCCGAGGTCGTAGTGGAGTTCGCTGCACGGGCCGCACGCGCCCTCGCCGCCGGCGGGGCCCCAGAAGTTGTCGGCGTCGCCGAGCGTCACGATGCGCTCGTCCGGCACGCCGATTTCGTCACGCCATATCGCGCGCGCCTCGTCGTCGGTGTGATGAACGGTCACCCATATCCTGCCGGGCTCGAGGCGCAGAACGTCCGTTGCGAACTCCCACGCCCAGGCGACGGCCTCGCGCTTGAAGTAATCGCCGATGCTGAAGTTGCCCAGCATCTCGAACATCGTGTGGTGCGTGAAGTCGCCCACGACGTCAATGTCGGTGGCGCGGAAGCACTTCTGCGCGGAGGCGAGGCGCGGATGGGGCGGCTTCTCGTCGCCCGCGTAGTACGGCTTGAACGGGGCCATTCCGGCGGAGGTGAGCAGCAGCGTCGGGTCTCCGGCGGGAATGAGCGACGCGCTGGGCGTCACGAGGTGGCCGCGCTCCTCGAAGAAGCGCAGGTAGGCGGCGCGGATCTCGTCGCCGGTTACGGGGGGCGTGTTGGGCAAAGCGTCATCCTCGGGGAGCGGCGGCCTTGCGCGAGGGCGGCGGGCCGCGCGGATTTAGCGCACGGCGCGGCTGGCCGCGGCGGATTTTGTGCGCGGCGCGGGCCGCTGCTGCAGTCTATTCGTAAATGCTACGAACGCCGCGCCGCCCCTGTCAATCGCCCGCGCCTACCCCTCCGCCCTTCCCGCCCCCCATTGCCCCGTCATTCCCGCGTAGGCGGGAACCTCGCCCCCTCGCCGCGCCCTCCCTGCGTAGCGCATCGTCCCCCATGTAATCGTCATTCCCGCGAAGGCGGGAATCTCGCCCCTCCCCTCCTCCCGCGCTGAGCGCCGTGCTACAATGCCCTGCGCCGCAGGCGGCCGCAGCGCCTGCGGATTACGAAATGCGTCAGGCGTCACCGTAATAATGGCTCTGAGTTCCGTTACCCTCCTCCGTTGCGAATTTCGCATTCCGATGCGCGTTTGGAGCGGAATCGCATCGGCGCTCCTGCTTGCGCTGCTCGCCGCATGCTCCGCCGGTGCTCCGTCGCCTGCGCCGACGCCCACTCCCACCGCTGCGCCGACGCCTACGCTCGCGCCGGAGCCCACGCTCATGCCGACGCCGGCGCCTACGCTCGCGCCGGAGCCAACCCCTCGGGCAACGGGGCTGCTCGTCAACGAACCGGAGGCGCTCGATGGCTACACCCTCTTCACTCCAGAGGACTCAGGCCTTGCCTACTTGATCGACAACCACGGGCGAGTCATTCACATGTGGACGTTGAGGCATAGGCCTCCTCTGGTGAAACTGCTCGATAATGGAAACTTGCTGACAAGCGCCAACAGGATATTTGACGCTGACGGGAACGCCGTTTGGAATTATCGTTATCCCCAGCATCACGACCTCCTCGAAATGCCGAATGGGAACATACTCAGCCTGTCGCACGTCCTCATTCTGCGCGAGGAGGCCGTCGCGCTCGGCGCCAACCCGGGCTCGATTGCTTGCCCTGCCCTATGGGCGACGCATATCGTCGAAATCCGGCCTACGGGACCGGCGGACGGCGAGATCGTCTGGCAATGGTCGGCGCTCGACCACCTCATTCAAGACTTCGATCCAAAGAAACCCAACTACGGAGTGGTCGCCGACCATCCTGAACGCATAGACATCAATTTCACGCTCGCCGAAGCGAGGTGCAAGAATGATCTTCGACTCGATTGGCATCATGCCAATGCATTGGACTACAACGAGGACTTGGATCAGGTTATGATCACCGTCCGGCATTTCAGTGAGATATGGATCATTGATCACTCCACGAGCGCGGAAGAGGCCGCAGGGCGTACCAGTGGGAACGGCGGCAAAGGCGGCGACCTGCTCTACCGCTGGGGCAATCCCCGCGCATACCAAAGGGGAACATTAGCCGATCAGCGCCTCTTCTGGCCGCACAACGCCCACTGGATCCCGCGCGGATCGCCGGGCGCAGGCAACGTCCTCATATTCAACAACGGATCAGAATATCCCGGAGCGGAGCGCGGCTACTCGTCCGTGGACGAGATATCCTTGCCCGCCGACGGCTACAACTACCGCTTGGACGAAGGCTTCGCCTACGGCCCTAATGAGCGCATTTGGCGATACGCCGCCGATCCGCCCGATTCCTTTTACGCTCATGGAGGATCGAGCGCGCAACGGCTGCCGAACGGCGGCACGCTGATCACAGACCTGAGGGCCGGACGAATCTTCGAGGTCGCGCGCGAAGGCAAGGTGGTCTGGGACTTGGTGAATCCTGCGCTGATCGTGTATCGCGCCTACCGTTACGCGCCTGACTATCCGGGACTCCGAGGGCTGGACTTGACGCCTCGCCACCAGACGGCCTACCGCGCCGCCGTGGCGAGCGAGCCGGTTGCGCGCTCCGTATTCGATCTGCACCTCACGGACGGACAGTTGGTGTACGTCAAAGCAGAGTGCGATCAGGGAGATACGGGGCATCGCTTCTTTCTGCATATCGTCCCGGAGCGGGCGGTCGATTTGCCGCCGGATCGGCGCGAGCACGGCTTTGACAATTTGACTTTTGATTTCTTTCTCAACGGCGCGTTGTTCGATGGGAAGTGCGTCGCATCGGCTCCGTTGCCGGAGTATTCCATCGTGTCCATCCGAACAGGGCAGTTCGTTCGGGGCGAGGGCGAGGTTTGGAGCGCGATGTTTTGGCTGAATCCCGAACGCTACCGCGCGGCCTACCGCGCCGCCGTGGCGAGCGAGCCGGTTGCGCGCTCCGTATTCGATCTGCACGTGACGGGAGGACAGTTGACGTACGTCAAAGAAGAGTGCGGTCAGGAAGATACGGCGAATCGCTTCTTCTTGCATATTACCCCTGAGCGGGCGGACGATTTGCCGCCGGAGCGGGGCGAGCACGGCTTCGACAACTTGGACTTTGATTTCTTTCTCAACGGCGCGTCGTTCGACGGGAAGTGCGTCGCGTCGGTTTCGTTGCCGGACTATCCCATCGTATCCGTCCGAACGGGACAGCGAAACCAGGACAAGGGCGACTTGTGGAGCGCGATGTTCCGGCTGAACCCCGAACCTACCGCGCGGCCTACCGCGCCGCCGCGGCGGGCGAGCCTGTTGCTCGCTCCGTATTCGATCTGCACCTCACGGACGGGCGATTGGTGTACGTCAAAGAAGAGTGCGGTCAGGAAGACGCGGGGAAGCGGTTCTCTCTGCATATCGTCCCGGAGCGGGCGGACGACTTGCCGCAGGAGCGGCGCGAGTCCGGGTTCGACAACTTGGACTTTGATTTCTTTCTCAACGGCGCGCTGTTCGATGGGAAGTGCGTCGCCTCGGTTCCGTTGCCGGAGCACCCCATCGAGTCCGTCCGAACGGGGCAGTTCGGCCCCGATGGTGAACTATGGAGCGCGGAGTTCGCGCTCGGCGGCGAGCCGCCTGCTCGGGAATGACGATGCGAGGATACGAGATTCTCTCCTTCGCGGAACGACGGGACATGGGCGCAAGATTCCCGCTTTCGCGGGAACGGCGTTTAGGTTAGGCTTGACGCTCGTTATCGGAGAAGGAACACGGAGGGCGGGCAAGTGACGACGGCGGGAACCTACGACGCTATCGTGATCGGAGTCGGGGGGATGGGAAGCGCGGCGCTCTATCAGTTGGCGAAGCGCGGGCTTCGCGCGCTGGGGCTGGAGCGGTTTAGCGTCCCCCACGAGATGGGGTCGTCGCACGGGCTGACGCGCATCATCCGGCTGGCGTTCCACGAGGGGCCGGAGTACGTGCCGTTCGGACGCCGCGCCTATGAGTTGTGGCGCGAGTTGGAGGAGCGGCTCGGCGAGCGCGTGCTGCGCGTCACCGGATCGGCGCACGCGGGCGTTCCGGGGTCGGCCGGATTCGAGGACACGCTGCGGGCTTGCAGGAAACAGGACGTGGCGCATGAGGTTCTGTCGAGCGCGGAGTTGTCGGCGCGGTTCCCGGGCTACGGGCTGCCGCCGGAAATGATGGCGGTCGTTCAGCCGGACGGCGGCTTCCTCGCGCCGGAGCGGTGCGTCGCGGGCCACGCGGAGGCGGCGCGGTCGCTGGGCGCGGAGATTCGGGAGGGCGAGCGCGTTTTGGAGTGGGACGCTTTTTCCGGCGGCGTCCGCGTTCGGACGGAGGGGGGCGCCTACGAAGCGGGCGCGCTCATCGTAACGGCGGGCGCGTGGGCCGGACGGCTGATGCCGGAGTTGGCGCCGGTCGCCGTCCCGGAGCGCCAGGTCGTCGCGTGGTTCGAGACGGAGGACGCCGCGCTGTTCGCGCCTGAGCGGTTCCCCGTGTTCATCGTTACGCTGGACGGCGAGGAATACTACGGCTTCCCCGAGTTCGGAACGCCCGGGTTCAAGGTCGGCAAGTTCCATCACGACGGGGAATCCGCCGACCCGGACGCGCTGGATCGCAGTTGGCGGGCGGAGGACGAGGAGATGCTGCGGGATTTCGCACGGCGCTGCTTTCCGAAGGCGGCGGGGCGAATGCTTCGGATGTCCGTCTGCATGTTCACCAACTCTCCGGACAAGCATTTCATCATTGGGAAGCACCCCCAATGGCCGCAGGCGTCGTTCGCGGCGGGATTCTCCGGGCACGGGTTCAAGTTCTGCAGCGTGGTCGGCGAGACGCTTGCGGACTTGGCGGAGCGCGGCGAGACGCGGCACGACATCGCGCCGTTCGATCCAGGGCGGTTCGCGCTTTCACGGGAATGACGATGCGCCCGGGGCGCTTTGGAGACGGGGCGCTGCGCGCCGACTGGATTCCCGCCTACGCGGGAATGACGGAGATGGGGGAGAGATTCCCGCGTAGGCGTGGAGACGCCGCAGTAGGTTCCTGCTTTCGCAGGCAGGGCGTGACGCGGGGGTGATTTGGAGACGATGCGCTACGCGCATCGTCCGGGGGCGAGGTTCCCGTCTACCCGGGAACGACGGGGCAAGGGAGAACGGCGATGCGCGCCGCCAGGTTGGTTCCGCCTAGGCGAGCGCAGGGTGGCAGGCCGCTTACTCTAAGCGCATCCGCGCAAGCGGGAACCTACCCGCCATGCCCTACCCGCCTGCGCGGGAATGACGGAAGAAGTGGCGAAGTTCACGCATGCGGGGGAATGACGGGCAAGGAGGAGGGCGACGGGCTGATGCGGGCGCCGTCCGGCGAGGCGTCGTCGTCGTCCTGCCGTCTCCTATGCATTGAACGAATACGACCCACTTGGAACGAATACGACCCACTTGCCAGCAGCCGACTATTAGAGTATAGTAAGCGCGCGGTCGCCGTTTACGGACTTGTCAGGAGCGAGTGCGCTTGACAGGCGGGGGCGGAAGGCCAATCTAAGCATCGGTTCGCCGTAGGAAGTTCGGAGGTCTCGAAGACAGTGGCAGAGGACGTCAATCGCTTGTTTGTGGGAAACATCCCGTTCAGGATGACGCAGGACGAACTGTACGACTTGTTCGCCCAGGCCGGAGGCGTCGCCTCCGTGCACATCCCGACGGACAGGGAGACCGGCCGCCCGAGGGGGTTCGGTTTCGTTCAGATGGATGACGACGTGGGCAAGGACCAGGCCGTCCAGATGTTCAACGGCTACTCGGTGAGCGGGAGGGCGCTCGTGGTGAACGAGGCGCGCCCCCGCGAGCCCCGTTTCTAGCCGCCGCGCAACCCCGTTAGCGCCAGCCTGCTGCGCCTGACTTCCTCTCTCGTTGCCGGGAGCGGGATCAGGCGCGTTGGGTTGCGCCTCGCCGCTGCAAGGCTTTCGCCGCCGTTTCACGGCGGCTTCTCTTCTTGTGGGGCGCCTCTGGATTCCCGCCTACGCGGGAATGACGAGACAGAGGGGCGGGAATCGCCCGCTTAGAGCGGGGCGACGACTTCCATGTACTTTTGGCCGGAGCCGGTGCAGAGCAGCAGCGTCTCGGTTTCGGGGGCGAGGAAGCCGGAGGCGCGGAGTTTCCGGTAGCCCGCGAGCGTGGCCGCCGCCTCGGGCGCGGCCCAGACGCCCTCGGTCTCCGCGAGTTCGCGCATCGCGGCGAGAATTTCGGCGTCGGTCACCGTCAGCGCCGTGCCGTTGCTTTCGCGCGCGGCGTCGAGGATGAGGTAGTCGGCGACGGCGGAGGGGACGCGGATGCCGGAGGCTATTGTGCTCGCGCCCTCCCACGGCTCGGCGTGGCGCGCTCCGTTCTCGAAGGCGCGAACGAGCGGGGCGCAGCCCTCGGCCTGCACGATAATCATCATCGGGCGCTCCGGGCCGATCCAGCCGAGCCGCTCCATTTCGTCGAACGCTTTCCACATTCCGACGATGCCGGTGCCGCCGCCGGTCGGGTAGACGATGGCCTCGGGCAGGCGCCAGCCGAGGTCTTCGGCGATTTCGTAGCCCATCGTCTTCTTGCCCTCGACGCGGTAGGGCTCGCGGAGGGTGGAGACGTCGAAGAGGCCGATTTCGGCGGCGCGCTCGCGGGAGAGGCGTCCGGCGTCCGATATGAGGCCGTTGACGATGACGAGGTTCGCGCCCGCGATGGCGGCCTCCATCTTGTTGGCCTCCGGGGCGTCGGCGGGCATAAAGACGTGCGCCTCCATTCCGGCGCGGGCGCAGTAGAGGGCGAGCGCGCCGCCGGCGTTTCCCGCGGTGGGGACGGTGAGGCGCGTTAGGCCCAGTTCCTTCGCGCGGGAGACGGCGGCGGACATGCCCCGCGCCTTGAAGGTTCCGGTGGGGTTGACGCCTTCGTCTTTGATGAGGATTGCGCGGGCGTCGTGGGCGCGCTCGAGGCGCGGGGCGCGCAGCAGCGGCGTTCCGCCCTCGCCGAGCGTTACGACGTTCGCCTCGTCGCGCACGGGAAGCAGTTCGAAGTAGCGCCACATGCCGCGCGGGCGGCGGGCGAACGCGGCGGGATCGACCTCGCGGCGGGCGGCGTCCAAGTCGTAGCGGGGGTAGAGAACCTTCTGCGCGGCGGGCGAAAGGGAATGAGGCTCGTCGGCGTTGTAGGTTTCGCCGGTCTCGGTGCATTCGAGGCAGGAGAGGTAACTGCGAATGGCTTAGCCTCCGGTGATGCGCCGCCAGAGGCGGGAGAGCGGGCCGGGCGGAGGCGGAGAGTCCATTGCCTGCCCGCGCCAGCGGCGCTCCACCGTCCGGCGGGGCTTCGCAAAGTAGGCGACGTAGGCGGCCGCGAAGAGCGCGACGGCCGGCCAGAGGAGGGTCGTTCCGGAGAAGCCGAGCAGATTGAGCGCAAGCGCGGCGGCGAGGAAGACAACGCCCGCGAACGCGAGGCTCCCCGACCCGGGGCGGCAGGAGAAGCCTCGCCTTTGCGAACGCGCCGGGCGGGGAATGCGGACGGGCTCAGGCGGGCGGCGCGGAGGCTGCTCGTCGGCTTCGGCCAGGATCTCTTCTATTTCGCGCTGATACCGCTCGGCCATCGCCCTGCTCCCGCCGCTCCCCGGGTTGCCTCCAGCATAGCGCTTGCGGGCAGGCTATACTTGCCCGCGCTATGGACGATCAGATAACGCTGCGCGCGCCCGACCTGCACTGCGAGGGGTGCATTGCGTCCATTCGCAGCGTGCTGGAGAGTTTCCCCGGCGTGCGCGAGGTGGAGGGCGACTTGGACGCGTTCACGCTCACGGTGCGGTACGACCTCGCCTCCATCACGCCGCTGGCGATCAAGACGCAACTTGCGGCGATCGGCTATCCAACGTCCGTCGCGGAGGATGCGTAGGGCGGCGGGCGTTGGGGGCGCGGCATCCATGAGGTTTCCGTGCCCCCGGTCAGGGCGCGGGCTGCTCCGCGGTGTCGGCGTCGGCGGAGGATTGCTGGTCCGGCATCGCTTCGAGGGCTTCGAGGCGGCCGCGCAGCGCGCTCCAGATGGCGTCGTACTCGGCGCGGACTTCGGGAGAGGCGAGGACGGTGGGCTGCGAGTCGTCGCGGTAATCGGAGCGGAGGGCGATTTGGCCGAGGTAGGGGAGGTCGAGCGCGCTCGAGAGTTCGCGTCCTGCGCCGGAGCCGAACACTTCGCCGGTGTAGTTTTCGACGACGCCGAGGACTTCGACGTTGAGTTTGCGGATCATATTGATGGAGCGCTTGGCGTCGAGGGCGGCGAGGCTCTGGGGCGTGGTGACCACGACGAAGCCGTCCATTGCGAGGACTTGCATCACGGTGAGCGGGGCGTCGGAGGTGCCGGGGGGCATATCCACGACGAGGAAGTCCAGGTCGCCCCAGTCGGTCATTTGGAGGAACTGGTTGATGGCGTTGTGGATCATAGGGCCGCGCCAGATGATGGCCTCTTCGGAATTCTGCTGGAAGTAGGACATAGAGACGGCTTTCACGCCGAACGCTTCCGCGGGGACGATGCGCCCGTCGACGCTGTCGGGGCGGGCGCCGCCGCCGAGGACTTCGGGCGCGTTGGGGGTGTCTATGTCGGCGTCGAGGAGGCCGACGACGTAGCCATCGGCGGCGAGGCGGGCGGCGAGGTTGACGGCGACGGTGGTTTTGCCGACGCCGCCCTTGGCGGAGTAGACGCCGATTTTGGTTTTGATTTTGCCGAGGGAGCGGCCGATGGCGCGGCGCTGCTCCCACTGACGCTTGATTTGGGCGAGGCGCGCCTGCCGCTGCTCTTCGTTCATCGTCATCGGCGGGCGCTAGTCGTCGAGGCCGAGGAGTTTGCGTCCGTCCTCGGTGATGCGGTCGGGCGACCAGGGCGGGTCGAAGGAGATTTCGACGTTGACGTCCTTCACGCCGTCGAGGTCGGCGATGGCCCACTCGGCTTGCTGGGCGATGAAGGGGCCCATACTGCATCCTGCGGCGGTGAGGGTCATATCCACGCGGACGTTGCTGTCGCCGTCCACCTCGACGCCATAGATGAGGCCGAGGTCAACGACGTTGACGGGGATCTCGGGATCGTAGACGTCCTTCAGGGCTTGGGTGACTTCTTCGACGGTGACCTCGGCGGGCATAATTGCGCTCCCTTCGATCCGGGTGCGGACGATTGTAGCAGAAAGCGGGCGCGGGCGGCGCGGCTCCGGCGAACACTGGCCGGCGAACATTGGCGGGGCATCGTCCGGGGCATAGCGGAAACGCGCGGGCGCGGAGCCCGCCTTTGCGTTCCGTTGCTGATACTATGCGCGGGAACGCCGACGGAGGAGGAGAGGCTATGACGACGATGGACGCCGACCGCGACATTCTGCGCGCCGCCGAGCCCACGGGAACGCTCGAGGAGTTGATCCTGGACGACCCGTACCGCGCGTGGCTCGCCCGCGAGGGGGTGAAGGTCATTGACGAGTACGCCTTCGAGGACCTGGCGCAAGTGGAACTGGGGCCGTGGGAGCGCAAAGGCGGCAAGGGCGCGGCGCTGAACATTCCGTATCCGGTGCTGATCAACGACGCGCAGTTGGTGGAGATCAGGCCGGGCGGGTCGTCGGAGCCGGAGCGCCACCTGTACGAGGAGATCGTCTACGTCGTGAGCGGGCGCGGCGCGGCGAGCGTCTGGGTCGGCGACGGGCCGAAGCGGACGTTCGAGTGGAAGCAGGGAAGCCTGTTCGCCATTCCGCTCAACGCTTGGTATCAACTGTTCAACGGCAGCGGGTCGGAGCCTGCGCGCTATCTTTCGGTGACGACGGCGCCCCCGACGATGCGGCTGTTCAAGGACGACGATTTCATCTTCAATAACGACTTCGTGTTCTCCAAGCGGTTCAGGGGAGAGGACGACTTTTTCAGCGGGAACGGGACGCTGTACCGGGGACGGGTGTGGGACGCGAGTTTCATTCCGAACGTGCCGGATATGCCGCTGTACTCGTGGGAGGAGCGCGGCGCGGGCGGCATCAACGCGCTGTTCGAGATGGCGGGCAACGCGATGAAAGGGCACGTGTCGGAGTTTCCGGTGGGGACGTACAAGAAAGGGCACCGGCACGGCCCCGGGGCGCATCTGCTGATTCTGAGCGGCGACGCCGGCTACTCGCTGCTGTGGCATGAAGAGGATATGTCGGACATGGTGAAGGCGGACTGGCAGGTGGGGGCGATGGTGGTGGTGCCGAGCGACGCCTGCTATCACCAGCACTTCAACACGGGGTCGCGGCGCGCGCGGTATATGGCGCTGGGCTACGGCTCCGGGGGCACGGCGGCCGGGCTGCACACGCCGTTCGCAGGCTCCGGCAAGGGCGACGTGAGCCAGAAGCAGGGCGGCATGCAGGTGGAGTACGAGGACGAAAACCCGCTCGTGCTCGATCTGTTCGAGGAGGAGTGCCTGAAGCGGGGCGCGAGGCCGGATATGCGCCGCTACTTCCCGGGGCGGACGCAATTCACGGTCGCGCTGCCGGACTAGGCTGCGCGCTCGCCGGAGAGCGGCGGCGACGGACAAGGAGGAAGGCGATGGCGGAGTTGAGCGTTGAGGGGCTGACGCACTGGTCCATTCCGGTGAACGACCTCGCGGAGGCGGAGGAGTTCTACGGAGGGCTGCTGGGGCTGGAGCCGAAGGGCAGGCTGGGCAACGATTCGATGTCGTGCTTCAGCACGGGCGACACGAGCATTCTGCTGTGCGCGCAGAAGACGCCCGCCGGGGGCTCGCCGCCGGGGGTGCATCACTCGTTCACGGTGACGCCGGAGACGCTGGAGCGCGCCTGCAAACTCTTCCGGGAGAAGGGCGTGCAGGTGGACAGCCTCGTCTACCGGGCGAAGGGGCATTTCACGGGGCGGGAGTTGTACTTCTTCGACCCGAGCGGGAACCGCTTGGAGTTGCGCGACCCGACGTGGAGCGGGGGGATGCCTGAGCCGCCGCTGGAGGAGTTGTCGGCGGCATAGGCCAGGCGAACGGGCTAGGGGGCGTTGCATAACTTCTATGCCCCAGTAGGTTCCCGCTTTCGCGGGAATGACACGGCTCCGGGGCGCGAATGGAGGGGCGCTTCGAGCCGCCTGCCGAATTCGCCCGCCGCGCGTTTATTGGACATCCTCTCATGCGATGGCGGATTCGCCTCTCGCGGCGCGGCGCCGCCTCTCCGCCCTGGTTATTCCTCCGCCGCTTCGTAGTCGCCGCGGGTTCCGCCGGTTTTGCGGGCGAGGCGGACGCTTCGGATGATCATCGCGCGGTCGACGGCCTTGCACATATCGTAGATAGTGAGCGCGGCGGCGGCGACCGCGGTCAGCGCCTCCATCTCGACGCCCGTTTGGGCGGTCGTCCGCGCTTCCGCCGTGATCGTTACGCGGCCTCGCGGCGCGTCGGCCTCGAAGTCCACCGAGACGGATGAGAGCGGAATCTGGTGCGCGAGGGGTATCGTCTCCCATGCGCGCTTGGCCGCGTTGATGCCCGCGACGCGGGCGACGGTGAAGACGTCGCCTTTCGGGATTTGGCCGTCGAGGATGAGGGCGAGGGTCGCAGGCTGCATCTCGACCTCGCCGGTCGCCGCCGCGGTCCGCGCCGAGCGGGGCTTGCCGCCGACGTCCACCATCCGGGCGGAGCCTTGCGCGTCAAGATGGGTGAGCGCGGGCCCGGACGCATCGGGCGGCGCGTTCGCGGACGGCGCGGCGCTTTGGAGGGCATCGGATTCACGCCTGGGCGGCGATGGCGCGGCGCTTGATGCGGGGTTGGGGGCGGGAATGGGAGCGTTCTCGATATTTTGGCCGCCGGAGAGAATCTTGCCGCGCTCGACGTCCTTCATCGCGTTGACGGCGAGGCGATCCGCGGCTTCGTTGCCTGGGTGTCCGGCGTGGCCGCGAACCCAGCGGAATTCGACGTTCCTCAATGCGGCGGCGAGTTCCAAGCGCTCCCAGAGGTCTTTGTTCGCGTTGCGCTTCCAGCCTTTCGTCATCGTTTTGACGACGTACTCGCTGTCGGAGTGGAGGACGGCGGACGCGCCCTGGGGGATGGCTTCGAGCGCTTTGATCGCGGCGGTGATCTCCATGCGGTTGTTCGTGGTGGAGCGTTCGCCGCCAGAGAGTTTGGCGGTTGCGCCGCCTTCGCCGGTGACGAGGGCGCCCCATCCGCCGGGACCCGGATTGAGCAGGCACGAGCCGTCGGTGTAGATCTCGTAGGTCGCGGGCATTGGGGATTAGCCTCCCACCTGGAACATTTCAATCTTGCGCCCTCGCTCGACCGGAGCGGCGCCGCGCAACTCGGAATAGCGGTCCGAGCGGCCCCGCCATACGGCGGCGATGCGGTCGCGGAGGTCGGCGTCGCTTTCGCCGGAGCGGAGCGGCTCCTTGAGGCCGGTTCCGGTCGATGCGAAGAGGCAGGTCACCAACTCGCCCTGCGGCGTGAGGCGGGCGCGGTTGCAGTCGCGGCAGAAAGGCTGCGTCACGGAGGATATGAAGCCGATTTCCCCCTCGCCGTCGAGGAAGCGCCACCGTTCGGCGACTTCTCCCGTGTAGTTCGGCGCGACGGGCTCGATGGGAAAGACGGCGTTGATCCGCTCGGCGAGTTCGGCGGAGGGAACGACCTGGTCTCTGCGCCAGCCGTTGACGTTGCCGACGTCCATATATTCGATGAATCGCACGACGTGGCCGGTTCCCTTGAAGCGGCGCGCCAGGTCGAGCGCGCCCTGGTCGTTGACGCCGCGCTCGATGACGGCGTTGATCTTGATCGGAGCGAATCCGGCGCGCTCGGCGGCTGCGATACCTTCCAAAACCGACTCGGGGCCGTAGCCTTTGCCGTTCATTATGCCGAACACGTCCGGATCCAGCGAATCGAGGCTGACCGTGATGCGGCGGAGTCCGGCGTCGCAGAGGGCGGCGGCTTGCTCGGCGAGGAGGTAGCCGTTGGTGGTGAGCGTGAGGTCTTCCACCCCGGGGATTTCCGCGAGGAGCGCGGCGAGCAGGTGGACGTCCTGCCGGACGAGCGGCTCGCCGCCGGTGATCCGGAGTTTGGTCACGCCGAGGTCAACGAACAGGCGCGCGAGGCGGGCGACTTCCTCGTAGGAGAGGATGGCCTCGCGGGGGAGGAAGTGGTAGCGTTCGCCGTAGACTTCGGCGGGCATGCAATAGGTGCAGCGGAAGTTGCAGCGGTCGGTCACCGAGATCCGCAGGTCGCGGATGGGCCTTCCGAGCATGTCGGCGATTTTGGCGGTCGGCGGCGCAGGGGTTGTCATCGCGCGGCCTGCGCGGGAGCGCGGAAGGAGAGCAGCGGGAGCATCCGCCGCGCGGCTCGCCCGCGATGGCTGACCGCGTCTTTCTCTTCGGGCGCGAGTTCGGCCATCGTTCTTCCGAATTCGGGGAGAAAGAAGACGGGGTCGTAGCCGAAGCCGTTGGCGCCGGAGGGTTGGAGCGCGAGGCGCCCCTCGCAGACGCCCTCAGCCGTCTCCTCGCTCCCGTCGGGCGCGGCGAACGCGAGGACGGCGTGGAAGCGGCAGGCGCGCTCTTCCTCGGGGACGCCGTCCATTTCGGAGAGCAGCAGGCGGACGCGGCCCGCGTCGTCGAGCGCGTCTCCGCCGTAGCGGGCGGAATGGACGCCGGGGCGTCCGCCCAGGGCGTCCACCGCGATGCCGGAGTCGTCGGCGAGGGAGGGGAGGCCGCTTGCGCTGCGGAAGGCGCGCGCCTTGATGCGGGCGTTCTCCGCGAACGTCGCGCCGGTCTCGGGGACGTCGAGAGCGACGCCGGCATCCGCGGGCGTGACGAGGTCGGCGTCCGCGCCGGCGAGGAGCCTGCGGAACTCGGCGGCCTTATGGGGGTTGTTCGTGGCGATGAGCAGGGTGAAGCGTTCCATAGACCAATTCTAGCGCTCTTCCAGTCCCCTCAGTAGGTTCCTGCTTTCGCAGGCAGGGCGTGGCGCGTGGGGCGCTTTGGAGACGGGGCGCTGCGCGCATCGCCCGGGGGCGAGGTTCCCGCCTACGCGGGAATGACGGGAGAGGGGGGCGTGGGAATGACGGAGAAGGACGCGGGAACGATACGGGGGCGCCGCTTCCGCCGTTGTGCTATACTAACCTGCGAGCAATGGGCCACTAGCTCAGTCGGTTAGAGCGCAGTCCTGATAAGACTGAGGTCCCTGGTTCGATTCCAGGGTGGCCCACCAAAATTCCTCGCCTAAACGCCGTTCCGCCATTGCCGACTGGCGCCCATGCCGACTGGGGGCGGACTCGTTGCGGCGCAGGAAGGGGCGGAAATGCGAGAGAAATTCCGCGACAAAACCCGAGACAGCCTGTTGGACGCCTTAACCGCGCTAGGCGCGCAAGCGGAGATAGCCGAGCGCGGACGCTACGAGGAGCGAGTCGGGAGTTCTTGGGCGCAATCGCTCGGGCTCATAGACATCGCGGATTGCCCGGTGCGGTGGGTCAACGTTGTGCGCCAGAGCAATCAGTACGGCTCCCGCTGGTGGCTGGTGTTCGGCGTTCCGGAGGCGGATTCCGACCTGCGCCGCCGCGAGATCGTGAAAGATATCCAAATCAAAACCGCCAGGAAGAGGTCGTTTCCGCTGTTCGGGAGGGTGACGGACGCGCGGTGGACAGACAACGGAAACGCGGGCGGGCTGACGTCGGCGCTCGCCGCCGACCGCGCGGTCGATGCGTTCGTCAGGCAGGTCTCCGACGTGGAGATTCGGAACGACGATGAGCATTTCCGCGGGTGGACGCTGCGCGTGGGCAAGCGGTTCACTCCCTCCAAACGGGATTGGGACGCCCTTTGCGCGATTGGTGAGCATCTCCTGGCATTCGCCGGAGCGTGACGGGAGCGAGAGAATAGGGTCCCGCGAAGGCGGGAATGACGAAGGAGACTGGGGCGAGGTTCCCGCTTTCGCGTGGCGGCGCTCCCAGTAGGTTCCTACTTTCGCAGGAATGACGTGGCGCGCGGGGTGATTTGGAGACGGGGCGCGTTGCGCCCCGTCTGGCGTTAGGGCTCCTCTGGATTCCCGCCTACGCGAGAATGACGATGCGCTGCGCGCCCCGTCTAGGGGGCGAGGTTCCTGCCTGCGCGGTCAGGGTGTGGCGCCCGGACGCGATGGCGGGCCAGCCCTGCGCCTGCGCGCCGATCGGCGCGCCGAACCGCCGCTCGAACCACGTTCTGATGATCGGATGAAAGGCGACTAACGTCATAGGCCAAATGCTATCAGCGCCGGTCAACGGGCGAATGCCGCATTGGGGGGGCACAACGGGCAGCAACGGGCTGCGATGCGGTTATCCTGCTCGGAGCCCTTGCGTAACCGCGAACCAATACGGTTGACAGCGGCGCGGCGGGAGTAAACTATCGTCGCCGCCGCGTAAGAGGCGGCGCGACAGCGCGAGGCAAGGAGCGAAGAGATGGCATTGTACGAGTATCGCTGCCCGGCCTGCGGCAACGAATTCGAACAGCGCAGGCCGATGAGCCAGGCGGACGGCCCGGCGGATTGCCCGTCGTGCGGCGAGGAGTCGCGGCGGCTGCCGTCAGTGTTCGCATCGAAAGAGGGTTACACCCTGCGAGTTCCCCGAGGCGAAGCGTTTCGCCAGGGGCAGCCGGGGCAAAACTAGACGCGCAGACAACAGGAGCGAAGCGGATGGTGACGAAATCTGAACTCACCGTTATCGAGGTCGAAATCAAGCAGGTGCGGAGCGAACTCGCCGCGTTGCGAGCGCAAGTCGCGTCGCTGCAAAACGAGGTGGAGACCCTCAAAGCGAAGGGTTAGCCGCCGTTGCGCGGGCGGACCCCAATATGGGATCCGCCCGCGCAACGCTCGCCTCCTAGCCCGCGAACACCGTGCCGAACACGACGGCGACGATGGACATCAGTTTGATGAGAATGTTGAGCGAGGGGCCGGAGGTGTCCTTGAACGGGTCGCCCACGGTGTCGCCGACGACCGCCGCAGCGTGCTCGTCCGTGCCCTTGCCGCCGTGCGCGCCCGCCTCGATGTACTTCTTGGCGTTGTCCCACGCCCCGCCGGAATTCGCCATGGTGATGGCCAGCAGCGAGCCCGCCGCGATGGCGCCGATCAGCAGGCCGCCCACGGCCTCCTTGCCCAGGAACGGCGTGACGCCGACGGCGATGGGGACGACGACGGCGAGCAGGCCAGGGAGGATCATCTCCCGCAGCGCGCCTTTCGTGCTGATGTCCACGCAGCGGGCGTATTCGGCCCGCGCGCCCTCCTTGCCCTCGCGCAGCCCGGGGATTTCGTTGAACTGACGCCGCACCTCTTGCACCATATCCTGCGCGGCGCGGCCAACGGCCTCCATCGTCAGCGCGCTGAACACGAACGGCATCAGCGCCCCGATCAGCAGCCCGACGAGCGTCGACACCTCGAGCAGGTCAATGGCGCTCAGGCCGACGACGTTGGCGTAGGCGGCCATCAGCGCGAGCGACGTGAGCACCGCCGAGCCGATGGCGAATCCCTTGCCCGTTGCCGCCGTCGTGTTGCCCAGCGAGTCGAGCGCGTCCGTCCGCTCCCGCACCTCAGGGTCGAGATGCGCCTGCTCGGCGATGGCTCCCGCGTTGTCGGCCACGGGGCCGTAGGCGTCGGTGGCGAGCGTGATGCCCAACGTGGAGAGCATCCCCACGGCGGCGATGGCGATCCCGTAGAGTCCGGCGAGTTGGTGCGCCCCGATCACGGCGGCGGCGATGACGATCAGCGGAATGACCGTGCTCAGCATTCCGGTTGCGAATCCGCTGATGATGACGGTCGCCGGGCCGGTTGTGGAGCGTCCCGCGATGCCTTTCGTCGGGCGGTATTCGTAACTCGTGTAGTACTCGGTGCTGACGCCGATGATGACGCCCGCCCCCAGCCCGACGGCGATCGCGCCCCACATCTGCCAGACTTTCGCTATGCCAAGCCCTGCGCTGACTTCCAGCATCCAGTAGACCGCGCCGAACGAGCCGATGAGCGCGAGGGCGCCCGCCGCGAATATGCCGCGCCGCAGCGACCACAGCAAACTGCCGATGCTGGTCGTCTCCCCCGTGCGGACGAGGAACGTGCCGATGATGGACGCCGCGATGCCGACGGCGGCGATGACGAACGGCAGCACGGCCAGCCCCGACTCGGCGGTGATGGGCACGCGCGACGGGTCGTCTATCCCGATGAGGAACGCCGTCCCTGTGGCGGCGAGCGCGAGGCTCGCCACGATGGAGCCTACGTAGGACTCGAAAAGGTCGGCGCCCATTCCTGCGACGTCGCCCACGTTGTCGCCCACGTTGTCGGCGATGACGGCGGCGTTCCGGGGATCGTCCTCGGGAATGCCCGCCTCGACCTTCCCCGCGAGGTCGCCGCCGACGTCGGCGGCTTTCGTGTAGATGCCGCCGCCCACGCGGGCGAACAGCGCGATGCTGGACGCGCCGAACGAGAAGCCGGCGACGATGTTCGGATCCTCGAAGATCATCCAAAGGATGACTGCGCCGAGCAGCCCGATGCCGACGACGGTGACGCCCATCACGCCGCCGCTGGAGAACGCGACGCGCAAAGCGCGGTTCAGTCCGGTTCGCGCCGCCGACGCCGTCCGCATATTGGACTTGACGGCGATCCGCATGCCGACGAAGCCCGCCAGCGCGGACGCGGCGGCCCCGACGAGATAGGCGACCGCCGTCATCTCGTCCTGCTCCTCGCGGACGACGCCCAGAACGAAGAGGACGATGAACACGATGACGACGAATCCGGCGAGGACGGTGTACTCGCGCTTGAGGAAGGCGTTGGCGCCCTCCTGAATAGCCGCGCCAATCTCCTTCATCCGGTCGGAGCCTTCGTCGGCTGCGAGCACGCGCATAGCGAGAAATCCGGCGAACGCGAGCGCGACCACGCCCGCGACGATGGCCAGTATGAGGCCTTCCATCGGTTGCATCCTCCTGCGCAGGGCGGCGCCGCGCGCTCCCCGCTTGTTTTTCCGCTAACGGCATATTCTCACAGGAAAAGGGGCGCTAGGTCAACCATGGGATGGATGAGGGCGGCGAGCGGGACAACCGGCATCCGCGCCTTGCGGAGGCGCCTCGAAGGTGGTATAAAGCCGCAGCAATGCAGAGAATCCGAGCAACACGCGAATGGACGCGCTCCGCCGCGCGGCGGAGCGTTGGAAGAAGGAACTGGTCGACGTCTCCGGCCGCAACCGCCTTCTCAGCTACCGAGACCTCAAGACGGGAACCATTGACCTGACGCCGGGGCAAGATTCGGGAATGGACGCTCGCGTCCTCGATGCGCTGCTCGCCGGCAAGCAAGTCCGTATGACGGCGTTGTTCCCCGCTGGCGACGACGGACTGCTCCGGAACGAAGAGCCCCAGAAAGATGCCCGCAGGCGATTCTCGGCGATCCACAAGCAAGCGCGGGGAAACTTGGAGGAGAAGGGACTGAGCACCCTCTTCCTCGGCGTCGGGTTAGCCGAATGGACAGTGGACTCAGGCTCCGAGCCGCGTGCTCCGGTCATTCTGGTTCCCATCGAAATCGAACCCGACGGCGCAGGGAGATGGGAGTTCGTCATTGAGCAATCCGGCGAGCCTAGCCTCAACCCCGTGCTCGTTCATGTCCTCGAATCGCAGCATGGCTTGGATTTGTCCGTTGACGAAGAGGCAATCGGCGACGCGACGCCGGATTCGCATCGTGAAATCAAACGTCTTCTGAAAGAGTTCGAGGCGGAGTGGAGCAAGGCTCGGGGCCTTGCCATTGAGCCGAGGTTCGTGCTCGGCAACTTCCGGTACGCGAATATGCCGATGGTCGCCGATCTCGAAAAAAGCCTAGACGCCTTCGCGCGCAACGATCTCGTGGCCGCCATTGCGGGGGACGCGGATGCCCGGAAAGCGTTGGCCACCAAGATATGCGACCCGTCCCCTAATGAACCCGATTATGACGCTCCTGAGTCGGAGTTCCTTATTATGGATGCCGACTCGAGCCAGCACCGTGCGATCAACCGCATTCTCGGAAGGGAGTCGCTAGTGATCTGGGGGCCGCCCGGAACAGGCAAGTCTCAGACCATCGCCAACCTGATCGCGTCATTAGTCGCCGATGGGAAGCGGGTTCTCTTCGTGGCTGAGAAGCGGGCGGCTATCGACGTAGTCGTCGCTCGCTTGGATAAGGCGGGCTTGTCCGACTTAGTGATGGATGCGCACGGCGGCATCAAATCCAAGCGCGAATTCGCCCAAAGCATAGACGGTTCGATACGTAAGATACAAACGATCCCTGTGCAAAACGCTCCGGGGTGGCACAGCAACCTTTCGAGATCTCGCGACTACTTGGTCGCTCACAAAGATGCGATGCATGAAATTCGAAAGCCTTGGGGAATCAGCCTATTTGATTTGCAAACACGCTTGCTGGCCGTTCCAGAGCCTGCTCGAACGAATATCCGAATGCAGGGGCAGGGTAAGACGTTGATTAGCGCAATGCTGCCCGATCTGAAGTTGGATATTCAGCATTGGGTGGGTATTGGCGGGCATTCCCTTCGCGCCGACTACCTTGAATGGGCTAATTCCACCGTATCGACGGAACAGGAAACGCGTGAAGCGTTCGCGCTGGTGCGAGACCTCGCCGACGGACGTCTGTCCGAGTCGCAGCGCATCGTCAATGCTGCGCTTGAGGAGGCAGGACTGCCTTTTCCGAGCACGGTGGCTGACTGGCGTAAGGCGCTGAAATGGTTGTCGGAAGAGCAACAGTTCCAAGCGCGCTACGGTCGCAAAGCCTACGAAATTGATCTCGCCTCCGCTCAGGCTGCGCTTGCGCCCGCGAGGCAATATCTCCAAAGGCTCTTTGCGTCTATGTTCTCGTCGGCGTACCGAACGCCAGAGACACGGCGCGAGATGCGCTCCATGGTCAAGGCATGTCGGACCTCGACCTATTGAACGCGCTCAGTGAAGTAAGGGATCGGTTAGCGCAATACCAGGAACGCGGCGGGCAGGGCGCTCCTCGTGTTCCCGCAGGTCTCAGTGACGCGCTTTCAGAGGTGGATTCCTTAACGCAGTTGCTGGAGGAAGCGGAGCGAATTTTCTTGCTCGTCCATCTCCTCGACGAGCCAGCCGGCAGGCTGCTAGAAATTATGAGCCGCTTAGCGTCCCAAGAGGAGGCAGCGGCGAATTTGCCGCGCATCCGGGAATTGGAGCGCAAATTCAAAGAAGTCGGTGTTGACCACATCCTCACGGAGACGGGACAGCAGTTTCCATCCGAATACGCGGGGGAGGCCGTAGAGCATTCTTGGCTGAACACGATATGGAGCGAACTGTCATTCGCCATTGCTGGATTCACTACAAATCTTCACAGTCGCCATCACCGCAGTTTCGTTGAACTCGACAAGAGACACCTGGCAAGCACAGCGGAGCGCGTCAAGCGGCGAGCCGCTGAGCACGCCGTGCGTATGATGAACGCCTACCCTTCCGAGGAGAGTCTCATAAAACGCGAAGCCGCGAAGAAAACCCGGCATTTGCCAGTTCGTCGACTGTTCCGGGAAGCCCCGCATGTGCTTACTGCAATCCGCCCCTGCTGGACAATGTCTCCATTGCTCGTGGCGGAAATGACGCCTGCCGAAGCGAATTTGTTCGATGTGGTTATCTTCGATGAGGCGTCGCAGGTTCCGCCCGCCGAGGCGATGGGCAGCCTCGCCCGGGCTCCGCTGGCGGTCATCGCGGGAGACGATCGCCAACTCCCGCCGACAACCTTCTTCAGCAGCGGCGGAGAGGATGAAAACGAAGACGAGGAGGATGACGCGCAGAGCATCATCTTATCTGATGATGTCGAGTCTATTCTGCAAGTCGCCAAGACAGGCGCTCTTCGAGAAAAACTCTTGCAATGGCATTACCGAAGCAAAGACGGGCGTTTAATAGCCTTCTCCAACTCCCATCTCTACGGAGAGTCCCTAACGGCGTTCCCTGACGCCGCCGAAGGCGTGTCGCTGTTTCACCATCTCGTTCCGTTCCGTTCCGTTCCGCAGCGACGTACCTTCTCCCACCCGGACGAGGTGGCGAAGGTGGTGGATATGGCCGTAGAGCACGCGCGCGAGCATTCCAACGAGTCGCTGGGCGTTATCGCTTTCGGAATCCAGCACGCCAACAACATCGAGGAGGCGTTGCGCCTTCGCCTGCGGGATTTGGCGGATCCCGCGCTGGAGGAATTCTTCAGCGATGGCGCGGACGAGCGCTTTTTCGTGAAGAACATCGAGCGCGTCCAGGGCGACGAGCGCGACGTCATCATCCTCAGCGTCGGCTATCACAAAGACGCCAACGGTTCGCTGCCGTACCGGTTCGGGCCGCTCAACCAAGATGGCGGCGAGCGGCGGCTCAATGTCGCCGTAACCCGCGCCCGCTTGCGGATGCACGTGGTTTCGTCGTTCTCGCATCACGATATGGACCCGGACCGGTCGGATAAGAGAGGGGTCCAACTGCTGCGCCGGTACTTGGAGTTCGCCGCGTCGGGCGGAGCCGAGTTGGGAACGGCGATGAGCGACGTTCCGCTCAACGCTTTCGAGTTGGACGTGCAGAGCCGGCTGGAAGAGCGCGGAATCCCGGTGACGCCGCAATACGGCGTATCGGGCTACCGGATAGATTTCGCCTGCGCTCACCCCAACCAGCCGGGACGGATGGTTTTGGCCATAGAAGCCGATGGCGCGAGTTATCACTCCGGCAGCACCGCCCGCGAGCGCGACCGCCTCCGGCAAGAGCAACTGGAGGCCAGAGGCTGGACGTTCCATCGCATCTGGTCAACCAACTGGTTCAAGAACCGCGACGAAGAACTGGGGCGAGCAGTGGAGGCGTGGGAACAAGCGGTCAACAGGGCGAACCGCAAAGACGAGGCGGGCGATGACCGCAGTTCGCCCGAAGAAGGCGCTCCAACGCAGCCTCACGCCGCTCCTTCCGCCCCGGCTCCTGCGCCTGCGCGTGGGCCCAGGCCGCCAATCTTGCCTGGCTACTCCATAGGCGAGTACTCGCACAGGAAACTCGTCTCGCTGGCGCAATGGGTTCTCTCGGACACGCTCCTCCGCACCGACGAGGACCTAATGGCCGAGATCCGGAAAGAACTCGGCTTCAAGCGGCGCGGCGCGCGCATTGACGAAGCCTTGCAAGCGGCTCTCGCGGCGGCCCGCAACTCGCGCCCCTGATTCCCCGCTCCTAGCCCCCCTCACCCCTCCGCCTGCCCGCTGAGCAGGCGCTCCAAGCGGCGCTGGCGGAGCGTCATCGTGAGATCGCCGCGCGTCCGCTCCAACACGCCGCGCAACTGGTCGGTCGTCCGGCGCAAGCCGGAGGTGAGCGCGTCGGGGAAATCCATCACGACGAGAATGTTGTAGACGTCGTCCATCGCGGCCATCAACTCCTCGACGCGGGAGTCGTCGCCGCGCCGCAGAGCGTCGAGGATGCAGCGCCGCAGTTCGCTCGCGGCCTCGGCGAGTCCGTTGAGGTAGGCCGGGGTCTCCACGCCGATGTCCCCCGGGCCCGGGAGTTCCTCCGCCGCGATAAAGGCGAGCACGGCGCGCGCCTCGGCGTACTCCTTCTGCGCGTCCTGCGTGTAGCCGGTGAAGTAGAGGTCGGGATGGCCGGCGAGCGTCTCCCGCGTTTCGCGGACGTGCGCGCCTGCGGTCTCGACGAGTTCGCGCGCCTGCGCCAGTTCCCCGCGATGGACGGCCCGGATCGCGTTGGCGGAGGCCCGAACGACCTCGCGGGAGACGCGGATCGCCTGCTCGCGCAACTCGTGCTTGCGGCGGAACTCGTCCAGCGCGAGGTCGGCGATCTCCTCTATCCGCTCTTGCGCGCGCGCTTGCCGTTCGCTGGTCATCCGCCGCTCCCGCGGCGCGTCCGCGCGCAACCGGCCATTCGCGGCTGATGGAGCGTCATCGTCGTCATCGCGGCCATTATAGGCGAACGCCGAGGCGCGTTGCGTAGCGGACGAGCGCGGCGGTTTGCGGTACAATGCGCGGGCTATGCACTGGTCGGACGAAGTCGTCGAGAGTTTGCGGGCGCACGAGGTTTGGCGCGCGGCCTATGTGCCGGACGCGATCAACTGGAACGTTCTGGCGAAGTTGGAGGCGGATCCGGCGTTCACGGTCGTGCCCGCCGCGCGGGAGGAGGAGGCGGTGGGGATCGCCGCCGGGGTGTACGCGGGCGGCGGGCGCGCGGCGGTGTTTCTGCAGAGCAGCGGCTTCGGCAACACGGTCAACGCGCTGACGCAACTGCTGACGGCTCACCGCATTCCCGCGCCGCTGTTCATCGGGATGCGCGGCGGGCTGAGCGAGTTCAACGCGGTGCAGGTTCCGTCGGCGCGCCCCATTCCGGCGATTCTGGACGCGCTGGGGATTCAGCATTACGCGCCGCAGCGGGAGGACGAGGTTCGGAAGTTCGTGGACGGCGCCATCGAACTCTGCTACGCGAGCCGTGAGCCGGTGGCCGTTCTCTGGCAGGCGCAACTCGTGGGGGCGAAACGTGCTGCGCCGTGAGGGAATCGCCGCGCTGCTCGAGCGGCTGACGGACGAGCCGGTCATCGCCAATTTGGGGCCGGCGACGTTCGACTTGCACGCTGCGGGCGACCGCGACGCGAACCTCTACACGTGGGGCGCGATGGGGTTGGCGTCGTCCATCGGGCTGGGAGTCGCGCTCGCGGCGCCCGGCAGCAAAGTGTTCGTGACGGACGGCGACGGCTCGCTGCTGATGAACCTGGGGTCGCTGGCGACGGTCGCCCGGCAGTCGCCGCCGAATCTCGTGCATATCGTGTGGGACAACCGGATGTGGTACGAGACGGGCGGGCAGCCGACGCACACCTCGACGGGAACGGACTTGGCGGGCGTCGCGCTGGCGTCGGGGATACGGAACGTCGCGAAAGCCGCGACGCTCGCGGAGTTCGAGGTCGCGCTCGACCGGGCGATTCGGGAGCCGGGTCCGTGGTTCATTCACGTGGACGTGGAGGAGACGGGGGAGCCGCGGGCGCGCCCCAGCGTGGCGCCGGAGGAGAATCTCCTGCGCTTCCGGCGGACGTTCACGGGGTAACGAGCGGACGCGCTATACTCGCCGAACGCCCCCGGCGCGGCCGGGCCGGAGCACGCCTATGAACGCTGAAATCATCGCCGTCGGCACCGAACTCTTGATGGGCGAGACGCAAGACACCAACACGTCTTGGATCGGTCAGCGCCTCCCCGAGTTCGGCCTCGAACCCGAATACGCATCCATCGTCGGCGACAACCTCACGCGCCTCACGGAGACGCTCGACCGCGCGTGGCGCAGGTCGGACGTCGTGATCGTGATGGGCGGCCTCGGCCCGACGCTCGACGACCTCACCCGCGACGCCATCGCCAAAATGCTCGGCGAGCCGCTCACGACCGACCCCGAACTCAAGGATTGGCTGGAGGAGAACTTCGCCCGCCGCAACGTCCGCCCGATGCCGCGGCAAAACCTCCGGCAGGCGGGCATCATCCCCTCCGCCGTCGCCATCCGCAACGCGATGGGCACCGCGCCCAGTTGGTGGATCGACCGGGACGGCAAACTCCTGCTCACGCTGCCCGGCCCGCCCCGCGAACTCTCGAATATGTGGACGACGGAGATCGCCCCGCGCCTGAAGGAGCGGCTGCCCGGCAAGAAGGTTATGTCGCGCACGTTCAAGACGATCGGCCTCAGCGAGGCGGCGGTCGACGAAATGGCGCGCGGCGTATACGACATTCCGGGGATGGACTTCGGCGTCTACGCCAAGCCCGACGGCATCTATCTGCGCGCGATAGCCAAAGCCGACACGGAAGCGGAGGCGCTCAACACGCTGCTCCGCGCCGAAACGATGACGCGGGACGCGCTGGGCGCGTACATCTGGGGCACGGACGAGGAGTATCCGCCGGAGCGCGCGGGCGAACTGCTGCTGCGCCGCGGCTACACGCTCGCCGTGATGGAATCCTGCACCGGAGGAATGGTCGGCGCCGCGCTCACGGAGACGCCCGGCTCGTCCGCCTACTTCCTCGGCGGGGCGATCACGTACTCCGGCGCGATGAAGGCGCAGGCCGGCGTGCCCGAAGAGACGCTGCGCGAGCACGGCGCGGTGAGCGAGGAGGCCGCCCGCGCAATGGCGGAGGCCGCCCGCCGGACGTTCGGCGCGGACTGCGGAGTCAGCGTCACCGGCGTCGCGGGGCCGGGCGATCAGGACGGCGTGAAGGCGGGCACGGTGTTCATCGGCGTCGCCACGCCGGAGACCGCGGGCGTGTCGCGTCACGAGTTCCCCTCGCGGAGGCCGCTCGTCCGCAACCGCGCCGTAACCGCCGCGCTGCTGCAACTCATCCAAGCGCTGCAGGAGCGCGCCCCGTAGGCGCGCCCCATAGGAGAGCAGGAGAGAAGAGCCATGGGAATCATAGACGCCGACGCCCACGTCATAGAGATAGACCAAACCTGGGCGTATATGGACCCCTCCGAGCGGCGCTACATGCCCGGAACCGCCTACCAGACGCTCGAGAGCGGCGAAATGCTCAAGTACTGGATCATCGGCGGGCGCGCGATCAAGACCGCCTGGCCCGGCGGCGGGCCGCGCGGCGAGTTCGGCGTCTTCATCGGCAACGTCGCGCTGCCCCCCGACTCCAAATTTATGCTCGACGTCCAAGCCCGCGTCGCCCATATGGACGAACTCGGCGTCGACGCGCAAGTGCTCTTCCCCTCGATGTGGACGGGGCCCATCACCGCCAACCCCGCCGAGGAAGCCGCCCTCTGCCGCAGTTACAACCGCTGGATGGCCGACGTCTACGCCGAAGGCAAAGGCCGCCTCCGATGGGCCGCCGTCATTCCCGTCCTCGCCATCGACCAGGCGGAGAGCCAACTGCGTTTCGCAAAGGACAACGGCGCGGTCGCCGTGAATCTGCGCGGCGTCGAGGTCGGCGGCCGCCTCATCAACGACCCCTGCTTCCATCCCCTCTACGAATGGGCCGCCGAGTTGGATATGCCGATCTGCCCCCACTCCGGCACGGGCAGTTTCGAACTCGACGCCATCTTCGGAAGCCCGCTCACCGCGTTCGAGCGCAACAAATTCAGCGGACTCTCCGCCTTCCACACGCTCTTCACCTCCGGCTTGCCGCAGCGCTTCCCCAAAACCAAGTGGGGAATCATCGAATTCAGCGCCGATTGGATTCCCTATATGCTCAACGACCTCGCCCGCCGCCTCGAGCGCAGAGGCGACAGCCTCAGCGAGAACCCCCTCGCCGACAACAACATTTGGGTCACCGTGCAACTGAACGACGACCTCGCGCAGATCCACCGCTACGTCGGCGGCGACCGCCTCGTCATCGGCACCGACTACGGCCACGCGGACTCCGCCACGGAGATCCACGCCCTCTCGACATTCCAAAACGACGAGCGCATGCCGCCCGAGAGCCGCGCCCGCATCCTCTGGGACAACCCGAAAGAGTTGTACGGCTTCTAGCAAGCGCGTAGTAGACTGCCGCCCATTGCGGGAGGAATCATGGGAGACCTGCTGAAAGGCAAAGTCGCCGTCGTCACCGGATCGGGGCGCGGCATCGGGCGCGCCCACGCCATTGCGCTCGCCGAAGAAGGCGCGAGCGTCGTCGTCAACGACGTCGGCGTCGAGCGCGACGGCTCCGGCGGAGGCCGCGCTCCCGCCGACGAGGCCGTCGCCTTCATCCGCGAACGCGGCGGCGAGGCCGTCGCCAACTACGGCGACATCTCGGACTACGAGGCGGCGGGCAACCTCATCCGAACGGCTGTCGAGGCTTACGGGCGGCTGGACATCCTGGTCAACAACGCGGGAACGTTCCAGTACCGCCTCTTTCACCAACTCACGGAAGAGGAGTGGGACGGGCTGATGGGCGTTCACCTCTTCGGAACGTTCAACACCTGCCATCACGCCGTCCCCCTGATGATGGCGCAGCGCTGGGGGCGCATCGTCAACACGGCGTCCAGCCAGTGGCGCAACCCGGAGGGCCGCGCGAACTACGGCGCCGCGAAAGGCGCCATCGTCTCGCTCACCTGGGGGCTCGCGTTCGAGTTGCGGAATCACGGGATCACCGCGAACGCGATTGCGCCGATGGCGGCCACGCGCAGTTTCGGCGACGACACGTACCGCAATATGCTCGCGGAGGCGGGGCTCGACCGCAAGAAGAATCCCGCGGAGCAAGGGGATAACCGCGCGGGGCCGGAATTCGTCTCTCCGCTGGTCGTCTGGCTCGCGTCGGATCAGGCGGCGGACGTGAACGGCGTCGTCTTCCGCGCCGGATCGGGGAAGATCGGGCGGTACAGCCATCCGACGGAGGCGCGGACGCTCTACCGCGAGGCGGGCAACGGCGCGCCGTGGACGCTCGACGAACTCGACGACGCGCTGCCCTCCACCGTGATGGGCGGCGAGACGAAGGCGCCGTTCATTCCATAGGCGCAGGGAGCCACCCCCTGTCCCGCGCTGACCGCGCCGGCGGGAATCTCGCCCCCTCATCGTCGTTCCCGCGTAGGCGGGAATCTCGCCCCCTCATCGTCGTTCCCGCGTAGGCGGGAATCTCGCCCCTCATCGTCATTCCCGCGTAGGCGGGAATCTCGCCCCCTCATCGTCGTTCCCGCGTAGGCGGGAATCTCGCCCCCTCATCGTCATTCCCGCGTAGGCGGGAATCTCGCCCCCCTACAAGCGCAGACGGCGGAACTCAGGCGCGAGCAGCGCGATCACGCCCACCAGCGCCAGGCCTGTCGCGCCGCCCGCCGCCCACGCCGCCGAGACGCCGTAGTAGGTCGCGATCAGCCCCGCCGTTAGCCCGCCCAGCGGCTGCAGGCCGACGTCCAGCATATAGATACCCATCACGCGCCCGCGCAGATAGTCCGGCGTCACGCTTTGGAGAATCGCGTTGTTCGTCGTCATCACGGCGATGAAAAACATTTGCTGCCATACGAGCACGCCCCAGGCCAGCCACCAGACGTCCGTCTGCGAGAGCAGCAGCACGGACACGCCCGCTCCCGCCACCGCGAGAATAGCGAGCCGCCCCTTGCGTTGAATCGCGTGAAACCGCGCTACGAAGAGCGACCCGAGGAAGCCGCCTACGCCCATCCCCAGATACATCACGCCTAGCAGTCCGCCCTCCCGGCTGTTCAGGTCGCTCGCCACGAACACCGGCAACTGCGTCTGGATGAACGCCATCATCGTGAGCATCGGAATCATACTCAGGAGGACGGCATAGCGCGGAATGCGCTCGCGGGCGACGTAGGCGATGCCTTCGCGGAGGTCGGCGAGCGGCGATTGCTCTTTGCGCCCCTCGCGGCTCTCCGCGTACTCGGCCCGGTAGGGAATGACCAGAAGCACGACGACGCCGTAGAACGCCGCCTGCAGCAGAAAGTTCAATTCCGCGCCGAAGAACTGAATCAGCCCTCCGGCGATGGCCGGGCCGATCATCCGCATCGAGTTGAACGCCATCGAGTTCAGCGCGATGGCGTTCATCAGCCGCGTCTTCGGAACGGAGTTGGCGACCAGCGTCTGGCGCAGCGGGTTGTTCAGCCCCCATCCCGCGCCGGAGAGGAACGAGAACACGTAGAGGTGCCATATCCGCTCGAGGTCGAGCAGCAGCAGCAAGGCGAACCCCAGCGCGAGCGCGGAGAGGTAGGTCTGATTGATCAGCAGAATCTTGCGGCGATCGAACAGATCGGCGATGACGCCCGCGATGGGAGCGCCCAGCATCGGAAACGTCCGCAGGCCGACGACGACCGACACTTGCCACGGCGACTCGGTCATTTCGAATGCGAGCCAGCCCAGCGTAACCTGCTGCACCCACGTGCCCGCGCTCATAAACAGCGTGCCGACCCACAGCAGCCGGTAGTTGCGGAACGCGAGCGCCGCGAACGTGCCCGCAGGGCGCGGCGGCGCAGCGGCGGCTTCGGAGTTTTCGGAGCGTTGCGAGGATTCGCGCATAAAGCGCAGTCTAGGCTATCAGCCCCCTACCCTCTCCGTCTTGACCCTCCCCCTGCCCGCCCCTGTCCCCGTCGTTCCCGCCTGCGCGGGAATGACGATAGAGGGGCGAGATTCCCGCCTACGCGGGAATGACGGGCCGGGGGGTCACGTTTCCCGGTGGATGAAGCCCGGCTTGCGCCGCCATTTGGAGTTGACTTTCACCCACAACTCCAGGTACACGGGGCGACCCGTGAGGGACTCGATCTCCGGGCGGGCAAGCGTTCCGACCTCCTTGAGGGCGCCGCCGCCCTTGCCGATGAGCAGCCGCTTCTGCGACGGCTTGTCGACGTAGATGACGGCGCGGACGTAGTCGGGCGCGGCGCCCTCCCGCTCCTCGAAAGCGTCTATCTCGACCGCGGCGTCGTAGGGAACCTCGTCGGCGTAGCGCTCGAACACCTTCTCGCGCACGAGTTCGGCGACGAGGAAGCGCGCCGGACGGTTGGTCAGCATATCCGGGGGGAAGAGCGGCTCGCGCTCCGGGAGGCAGGCGCGCAAGGCGTTCGCAAGCCGGTCGAGCCCGTCGTTCTCCGCCGCGCTCACGGGCACGATTTCGGTGAACGGATGCTCCTCGGCGTAGCGGGCGATCACGGGCAGCAGGCGGGTCTTGGGGACGGAGTCGGTCTTAGTGATGGCGAGCGCGGCGGGGGTTCCGGCGTGGGCGATCTGGCGCATCAGCGTTCGCTCGACGTCGCCCGGGAGGCGCGGCTCGGCGGCGAGGAGGGCGGCGTCGGCGTCGGCGAGCGCGGAGGCGAGTTCGCGGGCCATCGCCGCGTCCAGCGCGTCGCGCCCCTTCCGCAGGAAGCCGGGCGTGTCGAGCAGGCCGGCCTGGAAGTCGCCGCCTTGCAGCACGCCGAGCAGTTGGCGGCGCGTCGTATGCGGCTTCGCGCTGACGATGGACAACTTCCGGCCGACGAGCGCGTTGAGCAGCGTGGACTTGCCGACGTTCGCTCTGCCGACGATGGCCGCGAGTCCGCTGCGGTGGGGAGCGGGATTTTCGCTCATAGCCTTCATAATAACGCGAAAGCCCGCGCCCGTAACGGGAGCGGCGCCGCCCCGCAGGTATGGTATAGTCCGGCAACGGCGAACCGCGCCCTGCGCCCGGACGCCCCAGCATTATGGCCATCGTTCGCAGCAATCCCGCGAAAGCGTTCGCCGCAGCGCTGCTGCTCTTGTTCGCGCTCGCCGCGTGCGGAGAGGGCGAGCCCCGCGTCGTGGTGAAAGAGGCGCGCCCCACGCCGACGCCGTCCAACCCGACGGCCACGCCAACGCCTTCTCCGACGCCAACGCCCGTCCCCAGGCCGACCGCAACCCCAACGCCCGCCCCGACCCCAACGCCCACCGCGACGCCTTCCCCGACCCCTATGCCTGAGCCGGTCGTGACGCAGGCCGCGACGCGCCTCACTGCGGGCGCGCTCCACGCTTGCTTGCTAGACGAGGACGGCAAAGCGTCTTGCTGGGGCGAAGAAACCGATGCATCGGTCGCGACGCTCTTGAACGGGCCGCTCGGCGAGACCCTTCGATTCCAGACGGCCAGTTCCAGCGGCTCGCACTTCTGCGGCCTCTTCAGAGGCGGCCTGCAGGACGGCTTCCCCTTCTGCTATGGCAACGCCGCCGTGGACGTGCCTCAGGAGGGCGAGCCAGCGGCTCCGTTCGCGGCGATCAGCAGCGGCGCCAGCCACGTCTGCGCGCTCACGCCGAGCGGCGAGGTCGGCTGCTGGGGCAGCGACGACGCGGCCGCCCAGGCGACTCCGCCGACAGACGTTGACGCGCTCATCGCGATCAGCAGCGGCGGAGCGCACACCTGCGCGATCAAGACGGACGAGACGGCGGTCTGCTGGGGAACCGGGGACGCCGCGACCGCGCCGCCGGAAGGGACGTTCAGCGCCATCGCCAGCGGCGGGACGCACGCTTGCGCGCTCAAGAAGGACGACGGCAAGCCGCAATGCTGGGGAACCGGCGCGGCGACGATGGACGTTCCCGACGAGGCGCTCACGGCGATCGCCAGCGGCACGGCGCACGCCTGCGGCCTCAAGGCGGACGGCGCGGCGGTCTGCTGGGGCGACAACACGGACAACCGGGCGACTCCGCCTGCAGAGGAAACGTTCACCGCCATCGCCTGCGGCGGCGCCAATACTTGCGGCCTCAAGGCCGACGGCTCCGTCGTGTGCTGGGGCAGCAACGCCAGCGGACAGTCCACGCCGCCCGCGCCCGCCGCAACGGACGCCGCTTCCGGCGGCGATGACGCCGCTTCCGGCGGCGATGACGCCGCTTCCGGCGGCGATGACGCCGCTTCCTCCGACGGCGATGGCGCCGCTGCCGACGGCGACGACGCCGCTGCCTCCGACGGCGACGGCGCCGCTGCCAACGGCGATGGCGCCGCTGCCGGCGGCGACGGCGCCGCGACGACTACGCGGCCTGCCGCCCAGGGCGCGGGGCTCCCGGCGCCCGCGAATTTCCGCGCAGGGCCGTCAGACACGGCGGCCAGCGCCATCGAACTCTCTTGGGAGGCAGTCGAGGGAGCGGCGCAATACCGCGTCTTCTACGGATTCGTCGGCGAATCCGTTCCCGCACAGCCCCGGGATTACCCGCAAACGCAAACGAGCACGACATTTACAGACTTAAACTCGCAAGAGGCGTACTGGTTCGAAGTCGCGGCGGTCGGGTTGGACAACGCTGCAGGGGCGAAAAGCCAGAAAATCGAATCCGTTATGCCGTCACCGCCTTAGCCGGCGGAGTCGGCGGCGGCGGTCAGGCGGGGCAGGGGGCGGGATTCCCGCCTACGCGGGAATGACGGGGCAGGGGGCGGGTTCCCGCGTGGGCGGGAATGACGGGCAGGGGGCGGGAATGACGGGACAGGGGGCGAGGTTCCCGCTTTCGCGGGAATGACGGGCAGGCATGTCCCCTCGCCTCGCCCGACACCTGGATTCCCGCCTACGCGGGAATGACGGGCAGGCCCGTCCCTTCGCCCATCCGACGCCTGGATTCCCGCCTACGCGGGAATGGCGGACAGGGCAGGATTCCCGCCTGCGCGGGAATGACGGTAAGGCATGCCCCCTCGCCCACCCGATGCCTGGATTCCCGCCTACGCGGGAATGACGGGGACAGGGGGTGAGGTTCGCGCGTAGGCGGGCGTGGCGCTTTCCAGTAGGTTCCCGCTTTCGCGGGAATGACGTGGCGCCTGGGATGATTTGGAGACGATGCGCTGCGCGCCTCGTCCGATGGCGAGGATTTGCGGCGGCACGGCCAGGGCGGTAAGGCCCGTCCCCTTCGCCCATCCGACGCCTGGATTCCCGCCTACGCGGGAATGACGGCAAGGGGGGCGGGATTCCCGCCTTCGCGGGAAGGACGGGCAGGGGGGCGGGGTTCCGCGTGGGCGGGAATGACGGGCAGGCATGTCCCCTCGCCTCGCCCGACGCCTGGATTCCCGCCTACGCGGGAATGACGGTAAGGCATGCCCCCTCGCCCACCCGACGCCTGGATTCCCGCCTGCGCGGGAATGACGGGCAGGGGGCGAGGTTCCCGCCTGCGCGGGAATGACGGGCAGGGGGCGAGGTTCCCGCCTGCGCGGGAATGACGGACAGGGGGCGGGGTTGGCGCCTCAGCCGGCGAGTCCGGAGGAGGCGATGCGCGAGTAGACCGCCCCCGATGGGCGCAGGTCGCTTCGGTACACGCCAATCTCCTCGACGGCGAGCGCGGCGGGCTCGACGCGGATTGCGGCGACGGCTTCGCGCAGTTCCAGCGCCTCCTGACGCGGCAGGTGAACGCCGACGCGCCCCACCGTGAAATGCGGCCTGAACGCAGGCTGCGGCTCCTGCGGAACGTCCAGCGCGTTGAGCGCGTCCGCGACTCCACGCTGCAGCGCGCCCAGCGCGTCCAGCGCGCCCGCGACGCCGACCCACAGCACGCGGGGAGCGCCGCGCTCGGGGAAGACGCCCGCGCCCGCAAGCGTCAATTCGAACGGCGCGGCGCTGGCGGCTGCGCGCGCGACGGCCTCGCCAACCGCGTCGGCGGATTCCGGCGGCGTCGCGCCGATGAAACGCAGCGTGAGGTGCGCGCCGTCCGCGTCCACCCATCGCGTGTCGCTTGGGGCGAACGGGCGCATCGCGTCGGCCACGCGCCGGAGTTCGGCCTGCGCCGCCTCGCTCGCGCTGAGCGCGACGAACAACCGGAGTTTGCGTTCCGCGTCAACCAACGCTGGCCTCCTTGAAGAGCGCGAGCGCGACGCGCTGGTCTTCCGTGAGCGGGAAGGCAGAGTTACGGCGCGGGTATATCTCCGCCTCGTCCCAAAACTCCCGACGGATGCTGGTCGCCGTCCCAATTTTCGCAGTGAGTTTCCGAACGAGCGCGGGCGCGTCGAATAGGTGCGCCGCCTCGACCACCCAGGGGCGAGTCCCGCCGCGAGAGGAGGTCGGCTCCTTCCGGGGGCCGGTGACGACCAAGTAGAAGTCCGGCTGCCGGTCAGTCTTCATATCCAGCATGCCCTCGTTCTTCGGGTAGTACTTGATTTCCACGCTCTTGCCCGCAAACGTACCGTTGACGAAGCGTCCGTCGCTTCCTTTTTGCGTGGCGGAACCGTGCAGGGCGACGCCGAATATCCGCGAGGCGACGTACTCGCCGAAATGCCCCTGCAGCGCGGGGCGGTCAATGACCTCCGCTATCTTGCGGTCGGCCTCGTTTTTCTGCTTCACCAGCGCGGCGAGGCTCTGCATTCGCTCCAAATCGCTCATACCGCCTCCTCTAATTCGCTCGCTCCCCCATCATACAACCTGAGCAGGCGCGCCGCGTTGCCGCCGAGCACGGCCTCCGCCGTCGGCGCGTCGAGCGTTTCCCGCGCTTGCGCGATGACGCGGGATGCGCGGAGCAGCGGGTAGTCCGACGCGAACAGGATGCGCTCCGCTCCGGCGGCGCGGACGGCGACGTCGAACACGCGGGCGTCGTAGAGGAAAGGCGACGCCGCGCTGTCGAAATGGACGTTGGCGAGCGCGCCGCGAACCTCCGGCATCAGCGCGTAGAACGGCAAGCCGCCGCCCCAATGGGCGAATATCCACTGAACGCGAGGGAACCGAACCGCCGCCGCGAGCAACCGCCTCGGCCCGGTCGTTCCCTTCCCCGGGTAGGCATGCCCGACGGGTTCCGATCCGTGGACGGCGATGGGCAGCCCGCGCTCCGCCGCGAATTCCGCGAGATCCGCCATCGGCGCGTCCGCCGCGAGGTCCACCCCTTGCGGATCGGGATGCAACTCGCCGATTCCGAGCGCGCCCGCGTCGGCGCAGCGTTCGGCCTCACGGAGGGCTGCGCCGCCCCAGCCGGGGTGCGCGGCGCAGAAGGCGGCGATGCGTTTCGGATGGCGCGCCGCCGCGTCCAGCAGGCAGTCGTTCGCCTCGCGGGCGACGTCGAGGTCTTTCCATCCGTAGCCCATCGCAACCGAGAGATCGACGCCGTCCTCGTCCATCGCCGCGATCAGATCGTCCGCGCTCGCCATGCGCCCGCCGTCGCCGAAGAGCGCCGCGAAGGTCGGATCGCGCCGCGCGAGATCGTCCCGCCGCTCGCGGAACGACATCGGCAGCAAGTGCGTATGAAAGTCAATGATCACGCCGTTCGTCTCGCTCGTTGCGCTTGCCTGCCCGTTGCGCCGCGCAGCTGAGCGCTCCTGCGGGCAGGATAGGCGGCGGGGGCGCGCCCGCGCAACGGGCGCGTGTCCGATTGCGGGGGGAGGGGGGATTCCTGCATTCGCAGGAATGACGGGGCAAGGGGGGTGGTTTGGAGACGATGCGCTACGCACATCGTCCGGCGCTTGCGCGCCACTGGATTCCCGCCTACGCGGGAATGACGTGGCGCGTGGGCGGGAACGATGCGGCGGACGGCGCTGAGGTATCATCTCCCTATGCACCAGGTTGGCGTTCTCACCAGCAGCGACGCGGGAGCGCGAGGCGAGCGCGAGGACTCGAGCGGCGCGATCATTAGGGATGCGCTCGGGCCGCCCGATTACGCAGTCGCCGAATACGCCGTCGTTCCCGACGACCGCGCCGTCATCGAGCGGACGCTGCGGACGTGGGCGGACGAGCGCGGCCTCGATCTGATTCTCACGACCGGCGGCACGGGGCTGACCGACCGCGACGTCGCGCCGGAGGCGACGCTCGCCGTCGCGGAGCGGCTGGCGCCCGGCATTCCGGAGGCGATGCGCGCCTACGGCCTCACGAAAACGCCGATGGCGGCGCTCAGCCGGGGAGTCGCCGGCACTCGCGGGCGGACGCTCATCGTCAACTTGCCGGGCAGTCCGAAAGGCGTCCGCGAGGGGCTGGAGACGCTGCTTCCGATTCTTCCGCACGCGCTCGGCCAACTGTCCGGCCATGACCGCGGGCATTGAGCCACGGGCGCTGAGCCGGCGATGCGGATAGACATCGTCACCATCTTTCCCGATATGTTCGCGCCCGCGCTATCCCTTGGGGTAGTGGGGCGCGCGATACGCAACGGCGTCGCGGACGCGCGCGTCCATGACTTGCGGGCTTTCGCGCATGACCGGCATCGCTCCACCGACGACGCCCCGTTCGGGGGCGGCCCGGGGATGGTGATGCTCGCGGGGCCGATCTTGGAGGCCGTCGCGTCGCTGAGCCTTCCGTCGGACGCGAGCGTCGCGTTTCTCACGCCTCAGGGCGCGCCGTTCACGCAGCGGACGGCGGAGCGGCTCGCGGCGCTGGAGCGCCTTGTTCTCGTCTGCGGGCGCTACGAGGGGATAGACGAGCGCGCGGTTCAGCGGCTGGCGACGGAGGAGATCAGCGCGGGCGACTACGTGACGAGCGGCGGGGAGATTCCGGCGATGCTCGTCGTGGACGCGGTGGTTCGCCTTCTGCCCGGCGCGCTCGGGCACGGCGACGAGGCGTTGGCGGACGACTCGCACACCTCCGGGCTGCTGCAGCATCCGCAGTACACGCGCCCCGCCGAGATCGAGGGGATGGCGGCGCCGGACGTTCTGCTCTCCGGCGACCACGCCGCGATTGCGCGGTGGCGTCGGCGGGAGGCGCTCCGCCGGACGCTGGAGCGGCGTCCCGATATGCTCGCGGAGGCCGCCCTCAGCGAGGGCGACCTCCGTGTTTTGCGCGAGTTGGGTTAGCGGCCTCCTATGCGGGAACCGCGACCCGATCCGTAGCGGCCGGGGCGGCGGCTTCCTCGACTGCGGCGGCGGCCGGAACCGGCTCGGCGCTGCGCCGGGGCTTCCGCGTCTGCGGCTCTTCCGCCGGGGCCTTGCCCAAGCTGAACGCCGCGAGGCTTTCCAATTCGCCCGCCCGCACCCACTCGTCGCGCCCCACCGGAGCGACGAGCCAGTTCTCCAGCGCGGCCTGTCGCTTCACTTCGTTCTTGGTGCGGGCGGTCGCCTCGGGGTTCCAATCGAACGCCGCGTTGACCGACGCCGCGAGGTGCATCGAGGTCGGCGTGAGCATTCCGAGGAAGGCGTAAGTGGCCTTCCCTTGCTGGCAGATCACGATCTGGTGTCCGGCGGTGGGCCCCGGGGCGGGCTCGACCCACACGCCTGAGCAAACCTCCGCGCTTCCCTCGACCGTCTCCAACTGGCCGGTCTCGACGAGGGGCTCGTAGTCGTCGTAGCGGTACCTGCGGCGGTTCCTCGGAGTTAGCCGCGACGCCTCTTCGAGGGCGGCCTTGTGGACGACGTAGCGCGCGTTGGGGAAGGCGGGCATCACGCGGCCCGAGGAGGTCATATGCGTGCCGCCTCCGGCGTGCTCGGAGTAGAGGTGAGTGTAGATCACCACCGCGACGTCTTTCGGCATCAGGCCGAGTTGCTTGAGTTCCCGGGTGAGCGACGACCGGCTCCGCTGCCTCGCGATGTCGGTCGAAAGCGGGGGCTTCTCTCCCGGCCCCGCGTTCACCAGCATCCAGCCGTCCGGGTGGTCTATGAGCAGGCTGTAGTTCCCGACGCTCACCCTGTTTTGGCGGTCGGGCAGGACGAACCGCTCCCAGTTCTCCTTGGTGGTCGCTCCGAAGAGGCAACCTCCGTCCTCGCGGGTCGTGCTTACGCGAATCAGCCTCGCGTAGGGCTTGCTTGCTTTGCCCATCCGAACTCCTTCGGGGCGCGTCGGCGGGAGCGCCGGCGCCTGAGGATGCGCGCAAATTATGCGAGACTTCCCAGTTTGTCAAGACTTGTCTAATCCCTGTTTAGGAAATTGACCAAAATTCGCTTACGGAGCGTAAGCGCAAGCCAGGGGCGGCAGGTTCCCGCTTTCGCGGGAATGACGCGGCTCCGGCGCGCGAGTGGAGCGGCGCTTCGCGCCGCCCGCCATCCTCCGCCGCAGACGGAAACTCGCTGAGGGCGGGACTAAACCAAGTATTGAACAATGTTCAAGCGGACGCCGAACGCCTCGCGCTCGCTCCGCCCAGCGCGGAGCCGACGACGCCCCCTGCGAAGAGCCACGCCAGCAGCCCTCCGCCAAGCCACGCCGCCCAAGACGCCGGAATCCAGTCAAGCCAGGCCACCAGCAGCAGACTCCCCATCACCGGCGCGGCGAGCAGCGCGGCCATCAGCAAGCCGAGAAGCAGCGCCTGCCCCTGCGAGCACTCGGCGCGCGCGCCGGCCATATAGCCGCCGATCAGCGGCGCGGGCAGCCACGTGATGAAATGCAGCACGGGGATGAGCATCAGCCCAAAGGTCACCGCCGCGCCGACGAGAGCCGCTCGGAACATTCGCGCCGCCTCCGACTATCAGGGAATTCGCCTACCCGTCCGCCTCGACGTCGCAACTGCCCTATAGCGTTGGACGCACGCAAGCGCGGGCAGGGAATTGGCCGCCTGGGCGGGACGGGCGGCGCCCCAGTCTACGAACGAACGCCAGGGCTGTCCAACCCTCCCCCTCCCCTCTGCCGCCGTACAATGCTTCCGCTATGCCCAACGACGCGCCCACCGGCTCCGACGCGGACGCCGCCGACCTCCGCCGCTTGCTCGACGCGAGTTTCGTCATTCGCGTTTCGCACGCCGGACGGCGGAGCGGCCTCCCCCGCGTGCTCGAAACGACTTTCTCTTGGGACGGCGCGGACAAAATCGTCCTCTCCGGCTACCCCGGCAAGCGCGATTGGGTCGCCAATATGGGCGCGAACCCGGAAGTGACGGTCTACACGGCGGAGGGCGCCCCGTGGCTCGCCGTTCCCGCCCGCGCCCGCGCGATCAGATCGAGGGAAGAGCGGACGCCGCGCCTCATCGCCTACGTCAGGCGATGGCTGCGCCTCCCGGGAGGCCAGCGCGCCCTCATTCGCTGCGCCCTCCACGCCGTGACGCTGAACCGCGCGCTCGGCCTTCCCTGGTGGGGGCCCTTCTACTGCGTCCGCCGGATATTCGACGCGATGCCGTGCGTCGAACTGACGCTCGAAGGCCCGCCCGTCCGCCGGAGCGCGCCGCCCCCGCCGCCGACGCTTCCCCGTCGCGGCGGCTGATTGACTTCTTAGGCCGCCGCCCCGCCATTGACATTGAGGAGCCGCCGCATTAGAGTGAGAAGCGCATAGGTCACTGCAGGCCACGGAACGAGCGCCGCAACCGGCCATTGAACGGAGCATCAGCGTCAACATCGCGCAAGCGCGCCCGACGGAACAACGCGCCGGAGCAGCAGGCGCGCCGCCCCAACCCCATAAGAAGACGACCACACCTATGAGCAGGAGCATCTCCGTATGAGCGCCCCCGTAGGCTTTTACTTGCCCCCAAGCGCCACGCCCAAACTCGAGCGGCTGGTGGACAGCATCGAGGCCAACCCCGGCCAACTCCTCGACCCCGCCGAACTGCGCGAGGCGTGCGACCGCCTCGACGTTCGCGGCGTCGCGGAGCGCCTGCCCGACGGCCTGACCTCCGAAGACCTCGTCGGCATCCTCAAACTGGCGATGCTCACCGAGTGCGCCACGGACTCCTACTCCGCCGTCTTTATGGACGGCGCGGCGCGGTTCGATTCCCCCTGGCTCGCCCGCTTCAACCAGCGCGTCTGGACGCCGGACGAGCACACGCACTACACCCCCTACAAACTGATGCTCCTGTCGCTCGGCTACTCCGAAGAGCAACTCGACCGCGAGATGCGCGAGGTGCAGGGCCGCCAGTACGAGCACTGCTGCGGGCGAAATCCCGCGGAACTCACCACCTACGGCATCATCCAAGAGTACCTGACGGACAACTGGCACGGGATGATCAGCCACCTCCTGAAGCCCGGGGCGCCCTACGCCGCCAAATGCTCGGCGATGGTCAAGCGCCGCGAAACCCTCCACACGACTTGGTACCGCGAGATGACCGCCATACAGGTCGAGGAAAACCCCGAAATGCTTGGGATGGTCGCCGACACCATCCAATCGTTCCAGATGCCCGGCACGCGCCTCGTTCCCGAATTGGGCGGGCGTTCCCTCGAATGGATGAGCAAGACCAACGTCGACTTCGCCCGCATCGCCAGGGACTTCGTCCGCAACTTCCAGCAAGTCGCGGGCAACGTGAAGCGCGCGGGCCAAATGTTCGTCGACCTCGCGGCCCGTCGCGGTATGCGCGTCGGCCCCGTCCCCCTCTCCGCCGCGCGCAACGTCCTCGACAAAATCGGCGGGCCAGGCTACGGGCTCATCGGGGAGGCCGTTCTCGACAAGTTCGGCATTCCCCGCCCCACCTCCGCCAGCCAAACCGGCCCGATCAGCCTCCCGCCGCGGATGTACGAAGCCTTCCGCTCGCGCATTCGCGGCATGGTCGCCCAGCGCGTGGCGGTGAACTCCATCATCGGCGAGGTCTAGGCGCCATCCCCTCTCCCCGCTCGCTCCTCCGTCCCCCCGCCCGCGCCGCGAAAGCGCTCGCCGCGCCCCCCGCCGACCTCCTCGCCCGGCGCATCTTCCTCGCAGCCGTCTCGAACATCCGAATCGGCTGCCTCCGCCTCGAGACGCCCGACGGCGAAAGCCGCGTCTTCGACTCCGGCGCGCCGGGCCCGCAGGCCGTTCTGCAGGCGCGCGACCGCTCCTTCTTCCGGCGCGTCATTGGGGGCGGCGAAATCGGCTTCGGCGAGGCGTATCAGAACGGCCTCTGCGACTCCCCCGACCTCGTGCAACTCCTGACGCTCGCCATTCTCAACCGGCAGGCGGTTGACCTCAACCGCGGCCCGATGCGCCTGCTCTCCAAGCGCGCCAACCTCCGCTTGCACCGCTCCCGCTCCAACACGAAAGAGCGGAGCAAAGACAACATCCACGCGCACTACGACTTGGGCAACGAGTTCTTCGCGCTTTTCCTCGACGAGACGCTCACCTACTCCAGCGCCGTCTTCGCCTACGACGGCCAGCCGCTCGCCGACGCTCAGCGCAACAAGTACCGCCGTATGTGCGAGTTCGCCCGCATCGAGCAGGGCAGCCGCGTGCTCGAAATCGGCAGCGGGTGGGGCGGATTCGCCCTCTACGCCGCAAGCGAGCACGGCTGCCGCGTCACCACTATCACCATCTCGCAGGAGCAGTTCGACCTCGCGTCCAAACGCATCGCGGAAGCGGGGCTCGACGGCCTCGTCGACGTCCGCCTGACGGACTACCGCGACGCCGAGGGCTCGTTCGACGCCATCGTCTCCATAGAAATGTTCGAGGCCGTCGGCGCGGAGTTCTTCGAAACCTTCTTCCGCAAGGCCGCCTCGCTCCTGAAGCCCGGCGGCGCCTTGGCGATGCAGGTCATCACCGTCCCCGACCGCAACTTCGCCGCCCAGAAGAACGGCGTGAACTGGATCCAGAAGCACATCTTTCCCGGCGGCGTTCTCCCGTCGCTCGCCGAAATGGAGCGCGCCAACGCCGGCACGGGCCTCGTCGTCGCCTCGCTCGACCACATCGGCCGGCACTACGCGGCGACCCTCCGCCAGTGGCGCGAAGCCTTCCGGCAGCGCCTCGCCGACGTCCGCCGCCAGGGCTACGACGAGCGCTTCATCCGCACATGGGACTACTACCTCGCCGCCTGCGAGGCGGGCTTCCTCACCAGCGCCACCGACGACGTGCAAATCGCCTTCGAAAAACCCGCCCTTCCCTCGTAGGACCTCCGCCCTGCTCGCGCAGGCGGGAACCTGCCGGGGAGAAGGGGCGTGGCCGCGAGGGACTTGAGAGCGTTGCGCGTCCCCCTACCATCCCGCGCCGCTTTCTAGTAGAGTCTCCGCTATGACTAGCGACAACCCGATACGGTTCGGAATCGTGGGGCTTGGAACCGCCGGAAGCGCGCTCGTCGGCCCGGCGGTGAAGAGCCCGCATTTCGAGATGGCCGCCGCCGCCGACCTCGACGAGGAAACGCTCGCGCGGTTCAAGGCGGACTTCCCGCAGGCGGAGACGTTCACGTCCGTCGAGGCGATCGCGGCGTCGCCGAACGTGGACACGCTGTTCATCTCGACGCCGACGCAATTGCACACGGGGCACGTGCTCGCCGCCGTCGCCAACGGGAAGCACGTCGTCACCGAGAAGCCCATCGCCGTGAATTTGGACGACGCGGACGCGATGATCGAGGCGTCGGAGAAGGCGGGCGTCACGCTGATGGTCGGCCATTCGTTCGGGTACGAGACGCCGATTCAGGCGATGCGGGAAGTCGTCGCGGGGGGCGAACTCGGCCCGCTGCGTATGGTTCACAACTGGTATTTCACGGATTGGATGCACCGCCCGCGCAACCCGGAGGAACTAGACACCGCGCTCGGCGGAGGCGTGACGTTCCGGCAGGGGTCGCATCAGTTCGACGTCATCCGTCTGCTGGGGGGCGGGCTCGTCCGCAGCGTTCGCGCAATGACGGGCGTGTTCGATCCGTCGCGGACGGCGCCCGGAGCGCACGCGGTGTTCCTGGAGTTCGAGGACGGCGCGGCGGCGACCGCCGTCTACAACGGATACGACCGCTTCCGCACCGCCGAACTGGGCTACAACGTGGGGGAGAACGGGCAGCCGGCCGACCTCGCGGCCTACGGCGCGGCGCGGGCCGCGCTCCGCAGCGGCGGGGCGTCGCGCGAGCAGGAACTGAAGCGCGGCGCGCGCTACGGGGCGTCCGGCGCGCGCAGCCGCGCTCCCGCGCCGAATCATCCGTTCTACGGCCTCACCATCGCCTCCTGCGAGGGCGGCGACGTCCGGCAGTCGCCGAACGGGTTGCTCGTGTACACGGACGACGAGCGCAAGGAGGTCGAACTGCCGCTCGGAACGTCCGGGCGCGACAACATTCTCACGGAACTCCACGCCGCCGTTCGGAAGGGCGTTCCGCCGCTCCACGACGGGCGCTGGGGGAAGGCGAACTTGGAGGTTTGCCTCGCCGCGCTGGAGTCGGCGCGCGCGCGAAAAGAGGTGTATCTGGAGCATCAAAGGCCGTGTGAGGGAAGGGAAGACACGAGATTCCCGCCTGCGCGGGAATGACGATGGGGGCGCTCCCAGTAGGTTCCTGCTTTCGCAGGAATGACGTGGCGCCCGGGGTAACTTGGAGACGATGCGCTGCGCGCCTCGTCCAGGGGCGAGATTCCCGCCTGCGCGGGCAGGGCGAAACTCAGGGAATGGCGAACAAAAAGGAACGACGAACGGAGGGAGCGAGATGCCGAGAGAATGGGACGAGGTGAAGTACGAGGTGGCGGTGGCGAACCGCGTGCTGGCGGAGGTGGGGCTCGCCACGGGCTTCCGCGCATCGCTGGGGCACGCGAGCCTGCGCCTCCCCAACGACCCCGACAAGTTCGTCGTGAAAGGGCGCGGCTACACGGTCGACGCTCTCCACTCGATGCGCCCGCAGGATATGATCGTCGTGGACATCGAGGGGCATAAGGTGGACGGCCCCATCGGCTCGTCGCAGCCGTTCGAGGTCAAGATGCACTCGTCCATCCTCAAGACGCGCCCCGACGTGAAATCCGTCGTGCACGTGCATCCGCACTACACGATCCTCGCCACGACGCTCCTCAAGCGGCTGCGCCCGATGAACCAGGAAGGGGCGCAACTCGTCCAGCAGGAACTGCCGATGTGGAACCACGTCAAGACGGTGCAGACGGACGAGGAGGGGATGGAGGTCGCCGCGCTGATGGGCGGCTCCAAGGCGATTCTGCTGCGCGGGCACGGCGCGACGACCGCCGGAACGAGCCTCGAGGACGCGGTCACCACGATGATGAACTTGGAGGAGCAGGCCAAGATGAATTACTGGGCCTACTCCGCCGCCGGCCCCGGCCACCCCTACCTCGAGGATGAACTCGTGGACGAGATGTCGGGGCGGACGCCACTGCCGGAGTTGCCGCACTTCAAGCAGGTGCTCCCGCCGGGCTGGCGCCCGGTCGTGGGCGGCGTGTGGCAGTACTACACGCGGGTCGTCACCAACAACCCGGAGGCGCAGCCGGAGATTCGCAGGCCGTAACCGTAGGCGGAAGAGGGAGCGGCGGAGGGCGCCGCCGCTCCTCCCTTATGCATTGAGGCGCGCTGAGGCAAGGGCGCGCCGCAACGCCCGCCGTTCCCTACGCTACGCCTTGCGCGGCGTAGGGAACCTGATGCTCCATAAAGACTTCCCGCCGCTCGTCGGAGGAGCGGATGATCCCGAGCACGACCTCTTGCGTGGCCTTGCCCCAACGCGCGTCGTGGATGCGGACGGGCGTGTCTTCGCGGACGGCGCGGCACATTTCGTCCACCTCGACTGAGCAGTAGCGGCGGTTGTAGCCGTCGCCCGCCGGAACCGCGATCTCCTCGTCGCCGCCGTCGCCGTGGATGATCAGGCCGGTGGGCGTTTGGCGCATATCGCCGCGCTCGCACGAGACGAGCGTCAGGCCGAAGAAGGCGTGCCGGCGGTCGGGCGAGACAGGTTGCTCTATGGAGCGCTCCATAGAGCCGCCGTAGCGCGTCGAGTCTTTGTACGCCTCCTCCGCGTCGGCGCCGGGGAAGGCGGCGATGCGCTTGCGGGAGGCGGCGTGCAGCCCGGCGTCCATTCGCGTTCCCTGCAGCGTGTAGCCGAAGGTCAACTCCGCGCTGTTGAAGTGGCCGTAGCCGTCGTAGGTGATCGTCGCCGTATGGCCGTCCTCGAAATCGAGGAAAGCCGTGAACGAGCCGTCTATGGGGCGCGAGGCGTCCACGATGTTCGTTTTGGCGCGGACGGAGCGCGCAAGGCCGCCGCCGATCATACGGGCGATGTCCACCTGAATCGGCCCCTGCCGCCGGACGATGCTTCCGCCGCGGTCTTGCATCAGTTCCTCTTTGGCGCGGGGGCGGTAGATCCAGTCGCTGTAGAACATTGTGTGAATCATCACGACTTTCCCGAGCCTGCCGCTGTTGGCGATCTCCGCCATCTTCAGGTTCGGGAGGTCGAGGCTCTGGGAGTGGCCGACGAGGACGCGCGTTCCGTTGCGCTCAGTCGCCTCGATGATCGCGTCGCACTCCTCGAGCGTCAGTCCCATGGGCTTGTCGAGGATGACTTGCTTGCCGCGCTCCGCCGCCATAATCGTGTGGGCGGCGTGCATCTCGTCGGGCGTCATCACGTAGACGACCTCCACCTCGGGGTCGGCGCAGAGTTCCTCGGCGTCCGTGTAGGCGCGCCCGCCGAAGTCGCGCTCGAAGCGTTCGCGGGCCGGGGCGCGGGGGTCGGCGGCGGCGGCGATGCGGGCGTTGGGGTTCGCCCGGAGTTCGGGGATCATATTCATCGCGCCGGCGCCCAGCCCGATGATTCCGAAGTTCAGGGGCGTCGCGGTTGTCATAGGCGGTCGTCCTCCTCAGTCGCTCCTCGCGTGCGCGGGAGCCTTCCCCTATGCTACTCCGCGTCTGGCTCGAAGGCGAACAGATCGCCCATCGGCACGTCCAGCGCGGCGGCGATGGCGCGGATATTCCGCAGCGACGGATTGCGGATGCCCCGCTCGATGCCGGACAGATACGTGACGTGGACGCCCGCGCGGTGCGCCACTTCTTCTTGCGTGACTCCACGCTCGCTCCGCAGGCGGCGGATGCGCTGGCCGAAGGCTGTCTGATAAGCGTCCACTTGACATGGGACGCTAGCCGCGCATAGATTATGCGTCCATAGACTATAAGTCTATAATCCTTACTGAGGGAGATGGGCGATGCTCAACATGGAACAGCACGCCATAGACATTCGGATTTGCTTGGTCGTCAGCGTCGCTCTGACCCTTCTGACCATCGGGTTGACCGCCTACGCGGTGTACGCAGTCATTTTTTGGGAAGGGAGCATCCCATACGTCGTTCCGGCTGGGCTCCTTTTCTGGGTCGCGGCCACTGCTTTCCTGTGGTGGAGGCACAGCGCGGCGGTCAAAGCGGCGAAGGAGCAGCGGCGGCTCAAGTAGTCTCCTCGCCGCCGCCCCTCCTCCCTCCCTTACGCGGTTCCCCTCGCCACGTCTCTCCAAACCCTGCCCTATTTGTGGGAGAATAACGACGTAGACTCCGCGCGGAGGGAACGAGCGATGCCTCATCAGGTTGTGCTGCTGCGACACGGCGAGAGCGAGTGGAACCTCTCCAACCGCTTCTCCGGCTGGACGGACGTCGACCTCACGGACACGGGGCGGGAAGAGGCCGCCCGCTCCGGGCAGGCGCTGCTCGATGGCGGGTTCTCCTTCGATTTGGCCTACACCTCCGTCCTGAAGCGCGCCGTCCGCACCCTCTGGATCGTGCTCGACCGGATGGATCTGATGTGGATTCCCGTCGTGCGCGACTGGCGCTTGAACGAGCGGCACTACGGCGCGCTGCAAGGGCTGAACAAGGCGGAGACCGCCGCCGAGCACGGCGAGGAGCAAGTGCTGCTGTGGCGGCGCAGTTACGACGTTCCGCCCCCGCCGCTGGCGCCCGGCGACGACCGCCATCCCGGACGCGACCCCCGCTACGCCTCCGTCCCGCAGGGCGACGTTCCGCTCACGGAGTCGCTGAAGGAGACCGTCGCGCGCTTCGTTCCCTACTGGGAAGAGGTCATCGCGCCGGACGTTCGCGCGGGCAAGCGCGTTCTGATCGTCGCGCACGGCAACAGCCTCCGCGCCCTCGTCAAGCATCTGGACGGCATCTCCGACGAAGACGTGATCGACCTCAACATTCCGACCGGCGTTCCGCTCGTCTATGACCTGAACGACGACCTCGCGCCGACCGGCAGCCGCTACCTTGGCGACCAGACCGCCGTCGCGGACGCGATGGCCGCCGTCGCCGCGCAGGGCAAGGCGTCGGCCTAATCGCGGGGGGAGCATAGCGCGGTCACTTGGAACCCCCGCGCCCGCCGCGCTCCCTGCGGCGTACAATCGGCGAATGACGAACTCCCCGGAGGCGCGGCCCGGCGCCGCGACCGGACTCGAATTGCGCGAGCGGGCGCTCGAACTGCTCGATTTCCCCAAAGTGCGGGAAGCGCTGGCCTCCTACGCCGCGACGCCGATGTCCCGCGAACGCGCGCTCGCACTGACGCCCGCCTACGACGCGGCGGCGGTCGCCGAACTGCAGCAGGAGACCGCCGAGGCCGCGCTTCTGTTGGACGACGCGCCCGACCTCGCGCTGGCGCGCGACCCGCGCCCGATCCTCCGGCGGGCCGCGATGGGGGGCGCGCTCTCCGGCGCGGAACTCGCCGCCGTCGCCGACGCGCTGGACGCCGCCCGCCGCGCCAAGACGCTGGGCGGAGCGCAGGGCGCGCGGGCGCCTCTTCTGCGGAACGTCGCGCGCAACATCGCCGACCTCCGCCCGCTGGAGCGCGAAATTCGCGCCAAACTCGGGCCCGCCGGAGAGTTGCAGGACGACGCGAGCCCGCTGCTGTCGCGGCTTCGCGCCGCGAGCCGGGACGCCTATCAGCGGGCGGCGGGCGCCTTGCAGGCGTACATTGACTCCGGCGAGGCGGCGGACGCGCTGCAGGACAGCCTCTTCACCGTGCGCGGCGAGCGGCTCGTGCTGCCCGTCAAGGCCGATTTCAAGGGCAAGGTTCCCGGCGTCGTGCATGGAACGTCGGACTCCGGCGCGACGCTTTTCATCGAGCCGTTCTCCAACGTGGAGCGCGCCAACCGCTGGCGCGAGGCGTCGGACGCGGAGCAGGAGGAGGCGCGCCGCATTTTGCTGCGGCTCTCCGCGAGCGTGGGGCGCCGGGCAGGCGAGGCGCTGCACGCGATGGACGCGGCGGCGCGGCTGGATACGGCGCTCGCCAAAGCCCGCTACGCCCGCTCCTGCAACGGCGCCCCCGTGTATGAGAGCAGCGCCGGGGCGCGGCTCGTCGAGGCGCGGCATCCGCTGTTGGGGGCGGACGCCGTCCCCGTTTCGCTGGCCGTCGGGCCGGACGCTCCGGCGCTCGTGATCACGGGGCCCAACACGGGGGGCAAGACGGTCGCGCTCAAGACGCTCGGTTTGCTTGCGCTGATGCGGCAGAGCGGGCTGCGGCCGCCGTGCGCCGAGGGGAGCGCGCTGCCCGTTTTCGACGGCGTCTACGCGGACATCGGCGATCAGCAGAGCATCGAGCGCGCGGTCTCCACGTTCAGTTCGCATCTGACGGCAATCGCGGGGATTCTGGCGCACGCCACGCCGCGCTCGCTCGTTCTGCTCGACGAACTCGGGGCGGCGACCGACCCGGAGGAGGGCGCGGCGCTGGGCTGCGCGATTGCGGCGCATCTCGCGGAGCGCGGCGTTTCCTGCGTGGCGACGACGCACCTCCGGGCGCTCGCGGCGCTCGCGGAAGAGCATCCGGCGATGGCGAACGCGAGCGTGGAGTTGGACGCTCGGACGCTGCGCCCCACGTACAAACTCACGATGGGGCTGCCGGGCCGGAGTTACGCGACGGAGATCGCGGCGCGCGCGGGGCTGGACGCGCGGGTAATCACGGCGGCGCAGGAGCGGCTTGGCCCCGCCCACCGCGAGACGGAAGGGCTGCTGGCGGCGATCCGGCGGGAGCGCGCCGCCGCCCGCGAGAAGTTGGACGAGGCGGAAGCGGAGCGGCGTGAGGCCGCGCAACGCTCCGCCGAACTCGCCGCGCGGATCGAGGCGCTGGAGGCGGCGCAGGCCGCCGTGGTGGAGCAGACGCGGGCGGAGTTGCGCGAGGATGCGAAGCGTGTGCAAGCGAAACTGCGTCAGGCGGAGTCCGCCGCCGAGTGGCGGGCGTCCGGGGGCGGACCGCCTCCGGCGCGCGCCATCAGAGAAGCGTCGGAATCGGTTGAGGACGCGCGCCGCGAATTGCGCTCGCGCTCGTGGGGGAAGCGTCCGCCCGCGTCCGGCGAGCGCAAGCCCGGTCTCGCGGCGGGCGACGTCGTGGAGATCGCGCCGCTGGGCTTCAGGGGAACCGTGCTCGCCGCGCCGGACGAATCGGGCCGCGTCGAGACGCTGGTCGGCTCCGCCCGCGCGCTGCTCGACGCCTCGCGGCTGCGGCGAGCGACCGCCTCCTCCTCCTCTTCCTCCTCTTCCTCCTCCTCCTCTTCCGCATCGAGCGCAACGATCTCGACGCCCGCGCCGCAGGGGAGCGTCGGCGTCGAGTTGGACGTTCGGGGGAAACGCGCGGACGAGGCGGTCGAGATGCTGGATGCCTACTTGGACGCGGCGCTGGCGCATGGGCTTACGCGCGTCCGCGTCATTCACGGCAAGGGGACGGGAGCGCTTCGCAACGCCGTCTGGCGGCGGCTGGGCGCGGGGAGCGAGGCGGCTTCCTACGCGCTCGCGCCCCGCGAACGCGGCGGGGAAGGCGCGACGGAAGTGGAGTTGGCGTAGCGGAGGGGCTTGCAGACGCTCCGCACTCCGCCGGAGCAGACTCGCCGCAGCGGGGAGCCTTTGTCGCGTCTGGATCCTTAAATGATGCCGCCGCATGCCTCGCGGCTTGATAGGGCGCGTCCGCTTTGCGGCAAGCCGCCGCGCCGAATCCTTGCAACGCCCTCCTCGTTTGCGCTAGGCTTGCGCCTGCACACCTCCCCAACGGCGCAGGAGCGGAATGAAGGCTATCGCAGTAGACACCGGGGGCACGTTCACGGATATGGTCGCGCTCGACCAGGAGACAGGCGCGCTCTCCGTGCTGAAATTGCCCTCCACTCCCGACGACCCGGGCAGAGCGATCATAGAAGGCATTCGGGAGGCGTTCGGGGAAGGCATCGCGCCGTCGGACGTTCTTTCGCTCTCGCACGGCACGACGGTCGGCACGAACACGCTGCTCACGGGCGCGGGCGCGCGGGTGGGCCTCTTCGTGACGGAGGGATTCGGGGCGATCAACGACGTTTGGCATCTCGCGCCGAGCGAGGACTCCAGCCGCGCGACGAGCGTGTACGTCGAGAAGAAGCCGCCGGTTCTGCCGCGCTTCCGTCGCGAGGCGAAGGAGCGCGTGAACTACAAGGGCGAGGCGGTGAGGCCGCTGGACGAGGACGCCGCCGTCGAAGCCGTCCGCTCGCTGGGGCGCCGCGGCATCGAATCCATCGCCGTCGTGCTGCTCTTCTCGTTTCTGAACCCTGAGCACGAGGAGCGTATCGGGCGGGTCATCGAGCGGGAACTGCCCGGCGCGTCGGTGTCGCTCTCCTCGAAGGTGCTGCCGCAGATGCGGGAGTTTCCGCGCCTCAGCACGACGGTGGCGAACGCCTACATCGCCCCGAAGATGGGCGCCTATCTCGCCACGCTGGAGGAGCGCGTGCGCGCCGAGCGCGTGACGAGCGACGCGCTGTACGTGATGCAGAGCAACGGCGGCGTCGCCCGGATCGGCAGCGTGACGCCGGTGACCACGGTGCTCTCCGGCCCGTGCGCCGGCGCCCTCGCGGCGATGGCCATCGCCTCCACGGCCGGATACGGCAACGCCGTCTCGCTGGATATGGGCGGCACGAGCACGGACATCGCGCTGGGGCAGCAGGGGCGCGTGCTGGAAACGACGTCGGGGCGGATCGGCGACTGGGAACTCGCCGTGCCGATGCTCATGATCAACACGATCGGAGCGGGCGGGGGCACCATCGCGACGGTGGAGTCGGGGGGCGGGCTGCGGGTTGGGCCGGAGAGCGCGGGCGCCGATCCGGGCCCCGTGGCCTACGGCAAGGGCGGAACGCAGCCCACGGTCACCGACGCGAACCTCGTGCTGGGCTTCCTCGATCCGGAATCGAAACTGGCGGGGCGCGTCAGCCTCGACCGTGACGGCGCGCAGCAGGCCATCGAGGAGATGGGGAGGCAGTTGGGGCTGAGCGCGCTGCAGACGGCGGAGGGGATCGTTCGGATCGTCAACGCGAAAATGGAGGAGGGCATCCGCGCCGTCTCGACGGAGCAAGGCTACGATCTGCGGGAGTTCGCGCTCGTGGCGTTCGGAGGAGCGGGGCCCGTGCCCTCCGGCAGGCTCGCCGCCGACCTCAAGATGGCGAAGGTCATCGTGCCGCCGGCTCCGGGCGTCACCTCCGCGCTCGGCTTGCTGATGGCGGACCCGCGGCACGACTACGTGCGCTCGCGGCTGCGGCTGATGTCGGAACTGGACGCAGCCGAGTTGAGCGCGACGTTGAGCGACTTGCGGGCGCAAGCGGAGCGCGAGTTCACGGCGGAGGGCTACGCGCTAAGCCAGTTGCGGATGGAGTTCGCCGTGGACATTCGCTATCTGGGACAAGGCTACGAACTCACGATTCCGCTCGGAGACGCGGACGAGGTTTCGGCGGAGGAGGTCGCGGCGGCGCGGACGCGGTTCGACGAGGCGCACGAGAAGGCGTTCGGGCACGCCGCGCCGGAAGAGGAGGCGGAGGCCGTGAACTACCGCCTGCGCGCCTCCGCCGTCGTTCCGAAAGCCGAACTCAAGCGGCAGGCGGAGGCGAAGGCCGGGGCGCACGTCGCCCGCGTCGGCGAGCGCCCCGCCTGCTTCGACAGCGCGAAAGGGCTGATTCCGTGCCCGGTCTACGACCGGACGCGCCTCGCCCCCGGCCACCGTTTCGACGGCCCCGCCATCGTTGACCAATTGGACTCGACGACCGTCGTCTACCCCGGCCAGCGGGCGCAAGTGGACGACTACCTGAACATCGTCATAGACGCGGCGCAAGGAGGTTAGCAATGCCTCGCGTTGACCCGATCACCTACGAAGTCCTGAGGGCGCGGCTGGACGGCATCGTCCGGGAGATGGAGAAGGCCGTCTTCCGCACGGGCTACTCCACCATCGTTCGGGAGTCGCACGACTTCAGTTGCGGCGTGCTCGACCGGCAAGGGCGGCTCGTTGGCCAATCGTTCCATCCGGGGCACATGGCCGCCTACCCGGAGTCGGTCAAGGGGCTGCTGCAATTCTACAGCCTGGACGATATGGCCGAAGGGGACGCCTTCCTGGCGAACCACCCCTACTACAGCGGCTGCCCGCACGCGAACGATATGGTCGTGATGACGCCCATCTTCCATAGGGGGCAAGTGATCGCGTTCGCCGCCAGTATGGGCCACACGCCGGACATCGGCGGCGTGGCCGCAGGCAGCCGCAACGCCACCGCGCGCGACCTCTTCGGCGAGGGTCTGCAGATTATGCCCGTCCGCTATATGCGGAACTACGACCTCGCGCAGGACACGGCCTCGTTCGTCCGCGCCAACAGCCGCGTGCCGGAGATGATGATCGGCGACCTCTCCGCGAAGGCCGGCGTCTGCTTCTCCATCGGCGAGGAGCGCGTCAAAGACGCCATTCGGGCCTACGGCGCGGACACGCTGCTCCAAATGTTCGAAGACCTCGGCGAGCGCACGGAGCAGCAGGCGCGCGAGCATATCTCCCGCTGGCGCGACGGCGTGAGCGAGTCCGAGACGTGGGTGGACGACCCGTCGAATCCGGGCAAGCCGATCCGGCTCCACGCCGCCGCCATCAAGGAGGGCGACCGGCTCATCCTCGACTTCACCGCCACCGGCGATCAGGCGTCGGCCCCGATCAACGTGCGCGAGCCGTTCATTCGCGGCCTCGTCTACAACGGCGTCATCTGCATGACCGACCCCTATATGCCGATCAACCACGGGCTGGCGAGCGCAGTGGAGTGCCGCTTCCGCAAGGGCAGCATCATCGCGCCTGAGTTCCCTGGTCCGGTCGGCTTCTACTCCAAGACGATGGCCATCGCCGAAAGCGTGATTATGACGGCGGTGGCGAAGGCCGCCGGACAGCCGACGCTCGCGCATGGCTCCACGCAGAGTTCCATCGTCATCGGCTACCAGGGGGGCGGCGACCGGCAGTACGTGCAGTACGAGTTGATGTACGCCGGGGCGCGCGCCTGGGACGGGGGAGACGGCTTCAGCGGCGTCGGCGCGCGCGCCAGCGGCGGACGCTTCACGAGCGTCGAGATCATCGAGTCCGAGTTTCCGGTGGACGTCACGCGCTTCGAAACGCTGCCCGACACGGGGGGCGACGGGAAGTCGCGGGGCGGGCCGGGCTACGCGCGCGAGTACCGGGTGCGCTCGGCCAGCCGACTCTCCGGGGGCGCCGCGAAACGGGAGGCGGCGGGAATGGACGGGGGCGGAGACGGGGCGAACGCCTATGTTGTCGTCTATCCGGGCGAGGAGCGCGAGGAGCGCTATCCGGGCATCGCCTCCAACATTGGCCTCAAGCCGGGCGAGGCGTTCAGCATCGAGACGGGCGGGGGCGGGGGCGTCCTCCCACCCGCCGAGCGCGACCGCGAACTCGTCAAGGGCGATCTCCAAGACGGCCTCGTGACGCCCCGCAAGGCCCGCGAGGTCTACGGCCTCACGGACGCTGAAATCGCCGAGGCGCTTGCGGAACCCGCAACGCGATAAGCAGAGGCTCCACCAAACAAGACCCGACGCCTGCACGGAAGAGACGCTACGATGCCTTCCACAACCAACCCGCCGAAAGCGGCGGAACCCAACTTCCAGAACAGGACGCTCTACCACGGCGATAACCTGCCCTTCCTCCGCGGCATGAATACGGGAACGGTGCATCTCATCGCAACCGACCCGCCCTTCAACAAGAACAAGGATTTCCACGCCACGCCCGACAGCCTCTCGGCGGGGGCGAAGTTCGAGGACAGGTGGCGGTGGGATAAGGACGTCCAACCGGACTGGCTGGACCAGTTGCACGATGACTGGCCCAAAACCCTCTCGCTAATCAACGCGGTCAGGGAAAGCGTCGGCGAGGACATCGCAGCGTATATGTGCTGGCTTGGTGTGCGGCTGATGGAGATGCACCGCGTCCTCCGCGACGACGGGAGCCTCTACCTTCACATCGACCATACCGCGCACGCTTACGTGAAAGCCTTGATGGATACGATCTTCGGACGGGAGAACTTCCGCAACGAAATTGTGTGGTGTTACACAGGGCCGGGGTCGCCCAAGATGAGGCAGTTCAACCGGAAGCACGACTCGCTCCTCTGGTACTCCAAAGGCGCGAAATGGACGTTCAACATGGACGCCGTCCGCGTGCCTTACAAAGACGGCAAGCCCCACACCGGCGGGTTCAAGCACGTCAGCGGGCCAAAAGTTGGCAAGAACATGGACGCGGAAACGGCGGCTTCTTACAACAAAGGCAAAGTGCCGGAGGACTGGTGGGAGGGCATAGCAATCGCTTCGCGGGGCAAACAGAATACCGGCTACCCGACGCAGAAGCCGCTTGAACTTTACGAGCGCATCATAAAGGCGTCAAGCAATCGCAGGGAATTCGTGCTGGACCCGTTCTGCGGCTGCGCGACTACGCCCGTAGCCGCAGAGAGGCAAGAGCGGCTTTGGGTAGGCATGGACTTGTGGGACGGCGCGCACGAGATAGTGCTCAATCGTTGTAGGGCGGAACGCACGCTCCATGTTGACCTCTCGGAAATCAAACGGGTTGAAACGCCTCCGCGGCAGACAGATGACGCGAAAACCGCTGCCCCTATTCTGGTTTTAAAGTTGCAGGTTCCCGAACCAGGCAAGAAGGTGCCAAACGCCGAAATGAAGCGGCTTCTCGTGCAATCCTACGGCAATATGTGCTATGGGTGCGGCAGAGAATTTGACGCGCCGGACTATCTAGACCTCGGCCACAATACGCCGCGCAGCCAAGGCGGATTGAACCATATCAGCAACCGTATCCTCGTCTGCGGGCCGTGCAATCGGTTAATGTCCGATACGCTAACCGTGAAAGGTGTGCGGCGTGAACTCAGGAACAATCCGCACACGCACGGATTTGGCCCCGACGCGCAATCCGTGCTCCGGCGGCTGCCGTTCTGATAGGATGTCAACGTGAACACGCCGGAATATATTGGGTTATGGTTCCAGCGGGCGCTAGCTGACGCTCAGGCCGCGCGTATGCTTGCGGTGCGCGACACCGTCCTCGCCCTGTACCTTGTCCAGCAAGCGGTGGAGAAGGCGTGCAAGGCGTTGCTCCTAGAGTGGGGTGAGCCGTTCGAGTCTGTCTTCGACATCCGGCATAGGCCAGTAGCAGTTTTCCGCAAGTTCGCTGACGCGCTGCAAGAAAAGGCGGACATTGTGCCCAGCATCATCCGGCTTGTTGGTGAGAATTCATTCAATAATCTACGCAAATTTGAAACCGAGAATTGGGATGAATTGACTGTAATGCCTCGTGAATCTGTTCGCATTTTTCTGTCTATCCGTGAGAAATTGAACACCGAATGGATCAGAAAAACTAAGAGTTTTCCTCGAACTATCCCACTCTCGTTCCCGGTCGGGGTTCCAGAAATGATCTCTCATGAAATTGCCAGAAAGTTGCCTGAGTTTCATGGGGAAGGAACACTGGAATTTGCCAGGCTACTTATGAGCGCGAACGTGGAGATTCCGCAAAAGGATCAGGGTCAACTCGTTACTATCAAATTGGCAAAAAAGCAAATCAATTGGTACGGCAGACAGACGAACGCTCGTACAGGTCTGTTTGTTCTCGGCGCGATTACGTTCTCTCATGAGGCTTACGCTCGATACCCGGCTCGGCCTGATTCTCCATCGCGGGCGGTAGAGGCAATCAAAGAGCGGCGCCGAGGGAAATTCGGCATACAGCACTATGACGGCAGCATAGGAGTCTTCGCCTCGATAGAAGCTCTCGTCTCCGAGACAGAGGCTGTCCTCAATGACCTAACAGCAAGGATGCCCTCCCTTTAAATCCTGTGGAACGCATGCGGGTTGTCCTCCAGAATCTTCTGCGCGACGCGCTCCGTGATGCGGCCTTCGGCGGGCAGCCGCGCGCGTTGTCAATCGCGCTTGGCACCGTCCGCGCCGACTATGTGCGATAATGCGGCCTATGCCAACGCGAACGCGCCCGAGAGAACCGCAATACCAAACCGATGCCTTGTTCCGGGGGCTCAGGGGTTTGCTCGCCTCGTTGCCTTCCGAGGAAGAGAAAAGCGAACTGATCGGCACGCTGCTTGCGGCGCAAAAACTGCTGGAGGAACTGCGCTTGCTTGCCGAGGCGATCCCCACTGCGGAGTCGAGCGAGGAAATTTCCTCCCGCCTGTCGCATCTGCGCCTTCTCGCGGATCAGAATTCCGGCGACCCGAAGTTGCGGAGGCTCCTGGGCTTGCGAAGCGCGGCGAAGCCCAAGCAGTCGAGCAACCTGGACGCGGAAGGCGTCGAAGCCCGCGCCATGAGCATGGAAAGCGGCTTGGCCGCAATGGAGACCGACGAAGTCCTCTCTGCGATGGAGCGCGCGGACGAGCCCGTGGCGGTCTTGGCCGCATTGGCCCGTCGGCTAGGCATGCGCGTAGGCAGCAAGGGGAGAAAGTCGGACCTCGTCAAGCGAATCGCCACGCACATCGCCAACCAGCGCAGTTACGACTTCCTGCGAAACCGGACAGCAAAGGCGAGTTAGTCGGCTTCGGGCATCCCCCCCTCCCCGTCCCGCGCCTACCCTCCGAACCGATCCGCGAGCGCCGCCGCAGCTTCCACCCAGGCGGCGTCGAACGTGAGCAGGTAGGGCGAGTCAACCGTCGCGGCGTAGTGGGCGGCGCCGTCCGGGAGGAGCGCCCCGACGGCGTAGACGGCGCTCGCAAGCCGCTGGCCGTCCGTCGGCGCGGCGAGTTCGTAACTCACGCGCACGATGAGCGGCGGTTCGCGCAGGCCGGTCTCGGCAACGCCGACGGCGTTCGGCGCGAGCGCGCGCAGCGACCCGGGGCCGCCCACGAGCGCGCGCAGCGCATCCCGCTCCGCGGCGGTCAGATCGCGCGCGGCGCCTCCCGCGTGGACGCGCGCCGACGGCTCGCCGTCCGCCTCCGTCAGCCCCAGCAAGAACGTCACGGCTCGCCCGCCGCGCTCCAACTCGAACACTCGCGCCCGCGCCGGGTCAATCGCGTAGAACCAGGAGGGCAGCGGCGGCTCGGACACGAGCCGCGTCAACGCCTCGCCCCACGGAGCGTTGACGAGCGCGACCGCGCCTTGCCCCTCCGCCTGCGCGTAGAAGTTCCGCCCGTCCGGCGTCCGGTCGCCAAGCCGCGCCGTAACCGTGCTTCCGTCCGCGAGCCCCACGCTCACGACTGCGGAGGGCGCGTCCAGCCCGAAATCGCTTGCGCCGGACGTTCCGGCGAGGACGCGCTCGACCTCGGGGCCGGACAGCAAGAGCGTGACGCCTCCCCAGCGGTCGGGGTTCACGGGCAGCGGCGGCTCCTCGTCGAACGCCCAAGCGCCGTCCGCGCCGCGTCGGAACGCGGCCTCGCCGCCGGCGGTCCGCACCGCGACGCTTACGATGTCGTCCTGCGCGACTGCGTAGAGCCGTTCGCGCCCTGCGGACGGCTCGCGCTCCTCTCCGCCGTCACGGAGCAGCGCCCACCACGCGACGGCCAGGATCAGCGCGGCGAGCGCGAGCAGAGCGAGACGGACGACCGCGTTCCGCACCGGCTAGCCTCGCCTACCGCCTGCGCCGCCACGCCGCCACGCCGCCCGCCGCGACCGCTGCGGGCAGCAGGAACCAACTCACGTAGCGCGCGAGGTTGAACTCCGGCGCCGTGAGCACGAGCGGACGAAACACCTCTTGCTTCGGGCGGACGGCGATCAGCGCCTCGTCGCGCAGCAGCCAGTTCACCGTGTTGAGGAACAGATCGGCGTTGCTCGCCTCGCGGTAGTGGCGGTTGCTCGCGAAGTCCGCGTCGCCGAACACCGCCAGCCGCGTCCGTATTCCCGCGGGGTCGAACGCTTGCCCGGCGCTCGGATCGAACGGCGCGGACGCTTGCGCGAGCAGGTGGAGCGTCAGCGTTCCGGGCGAGCCGCTTCCCCCGCCGCCGCCCTCCGCCCACGCCGACGGCGAGGTCGTCACGAGCGGCTCGAATCGCACCGGAAGCGGCTCGCCCCGCTCGATGCGCGCGGCGGCCTCCGGCGCGGGGCGGAACGCCGCCGCCCACGGGAACAGCGTCGGGCCCAGCGGCGCCGCGATGACGCTCCCTCCGGTCACTTCCGTCCCGCCGGGGTACTGCTCCCGCTGCGCCGTGAGCGCGCGAGGGTCGCCCGGCGCGGAGCGCTCCGGGTCAACGACCGCCCCCGGGAACGCCTCGATTCCCCACCGCGCAAGCAGGCCGCTGAGCGCGTTGCGCGACTCCGCCGACGGCTCCGCCATCAGGAGCGCCTGCCCGCCGCCGTCCAGCCAGTCCGCTATCGTTCGCTCCTCCTCCGACGGAATGGGCGCGGCGGGCGCGGCGATCACGAGCAGCGAGGCGTCGCCGGGCACACTCATGCTCCGCGCGAGGTCGAGCGTTTCGACGCGGTGGCCGTCGCTCCGCAGTCCGGCGGCGGCGAATCCGAATCCCGCGCCGTCGGCCCGCAGGTCGTTGACCGCGCGCTCGCCGTGCCCCGTGAGGAAATAGACCGTGTGCCGCCGCGAACGCGAAACGCGCAGAATCGCCGTCAGCAAGTCCTGCTCGGAGACGCCCGCGGCTCCCGTCTCCGCCCCCAGCGCGACCGGCGACTCCGACGCGGGCGAGGCGAAAACCAGCGCAGGCGAGTCCGTCACGCCGAGCGAGCGGGCCGCCGACGGGCGCGCCTCCGGGTCTATGAATTCGTAGCGCAGCCGCCCTCCCGCCTCCTGGGCGAACCGCCGCAGGAGGCCCTCGGCGACCGCGCGGTAGCGCAACTCGCGCTCGTCGGACTCGACGGCGAAGCCGGTCACGGCGACGTCCTGCTCGAGCGCGGCGAGCGCCTGCGCCGTCTGCGGCGCGAGTTCGAACTGCCGCGTCGCCGTGAGGTCCAACGAGAGGCCGGACGCTCCCGCGAGCGCGTTGAGCGCTGCGGCCGCGGCGAGCGCCGCCGCAACGCTCGCAAGGCTCACGCCGGACAGCCGCCCGCGCCGCCCCTTGACCGCCTGCGCCAATCCGCCGAGAGAGGCCGCCCCCGCCAGCGCGAGCAGCAGCGCGGAGACGGCGAGCGTCGGAACGGCGAATGGCCGCAGTTCCGGCGCCCACGCCGCCAGCAGCAGCCCGCCCGCCGCGCCGATGACGCCCAGCCCCGCAAGCGCCGCCGCCCACTCGCGCAATCGCCGGAGCATCACCGCCACCGCCGCGCCTCGAGGCTCAGCGTCGCAAGGAAGAGGAAGATGGCGATGAACGTCAGAAAGTACACGACGTCCCGCAACTCGATGACGCCCTCGACGAACGAGGTGTAATGCCCGGGCAGCGACGCCCATTCCAACAGCGACGCGGGCGCGCCCTCGACGAGTCCAGCGGCCTGCCCCGCGAGCGTGAGGAAGAGCAGCGCGACCGCCGACGCGACGCCCGCCGCGATCTGGTTGCTCGTGAGCGAGGACGCGAACAGTCCCAGCGCCGACGCCGCCATCCCGTAGAGAAGGAAGCCGAGGTAGCCCGTGAAAAGCGGCCCCGCGTCCGGCTCCGCGTAGCGGAAGAGGAGCGCGGCGTAGACGAGCGTGGGCAGAACGACGCCCAGCAGCATCGCCCCTAGCGCGGCGAACTTGCCGGCCACGATTTCCCAGTCGCGCAGCGGCGCGGTCAGCAGCAACTCCAGCGCGCCGAGGCGCTGCTCCTCCGCCAGCAGCCGCATGCTGACGATGGGCGCCCACAGCACGAGCGCGAACGTGAGCGGCGTGAACATTCCCCGCAGCGACGCCTCCGGCACGGGCGCGGTGATGCTCGCCACGAAGAAGTGGCCGGAGATGACGAGAAACGCCGCGCTGATCACATAGGCCACCGGCGAGGCGTAGTAGACGCGCGTCTCCTTCCAAGCCAGCGCCGCCGCGCTACGCAAAGTCCGCCCCTTTCCCGCCCCGCGCGTCGCCCTGCGCGAGCGCGAGGAACGCCTCCTGCAGATTGGCCGCGCCCGCGGCGGCGGCGACCTCTTGCGGCGTCCCCTCCGCCGCGACGGTTCCCTCGCGCAGAATCACAACCCGGTCGCAGAGGTCTTCCGCCTCCGCGAGGTCGTGCGTGCTCAGCAGCACGGCGCGGCTTCCGCGCAGGCTCCGGATCAACGCCCGCGCCTCCGCCGCCTGAACGGGGTCTATGCTCGCTGTCGGCTCGTCCAGCACGAGAACGTCCGGCTCGTGCAGCACGGCGAGAGCGAATCCGGCGCGCTGCCTGTAGCCTTTGGAGAGTTTGCCGATCAGCGTGTTACGGTAAGCCGTCAGCCCGAACGCATCGAGCGTCTCGTCCACTCGCGCCGCGAGCCGCTCCTTCCCCATGCGGCGGATGCTCCCGAAGAAGCGCAAGAGTCCGCTGACCGTCATATCGGCGTAGAGCGGCGCGGACTCCGGCAGGTAGCCGGTGCGCCGACGCGCGCCGAGCGAGTTCGTCGCGAGGTCGCATCCCGCCACGCGCGCCGTTCCCGACGTCGCCGGCGTCGCGCCTGTGAGGATCCGCATCGTCGTCGTCTTGCCGGAGCCGTTCGCCCCGAGCAGCCCGACCGTCTCGCCCTGCGCGGCGGAGAAGCCGACGCCGCGAACGGCGAGCGTCTCCCCGTAAACTTTCGTGAGGCCGACGGCCTCGATCATCGGTTCGCTCATCGCCCGCGCTTGCCCCTAGAAGGCCGCTTGCGAAGCGGCCATAGCGAGTAAGCATACCATCGGGGCGCGGGAAGGCGAGGCGAGACTGCGAAGCGGACTTCCGCCTGCGCCCGGCGGCGATCCGCCCTCGCGCCGACTTTCGGAGTAGACCTCGCGCCTCCGCCGCTCACGAAGACGGCGGGCGCCGACGGGGAATAGACGCCTTCCTGACGGAAGGCGGTTTAGGAGGAGGCCGGGGTTAGTCGCCGACCGCGAGACAGGTGACGGTGCGGGTGATGCCCTCTATGACGTGGACGCTGCCGGTTACGGCTTCGCCGATGGAACTGAGGTCTTCGGCCTGGACGATGCAGATGATGTCGTAAGGGCCGGTGACGACGTCGACGGAGGAGACTTTCTCGACCTTGTTGAGGGCGGCGACGACGTCTTTTGTCTTCCCGACGGTGGTCTCAATGAGGACGAAGGCTTTGGTGGATGCCATTTTGCTGCGTTCTCCCTAGCGTGGTTCCCCGCCTTGCGCGGCGCTTGTTATGCGGACTAGCCCAATGATACGCGCGTCCGCGCGAGCGGTCAATGCCGACGCGCCCTAATCTGCTCCTACCCGAACTCTTGCCGCCCGAAAGGGAGTTACGCCAGACCATCGAGGGAATACACTGCTACCCTATTCGTCTATGCAGCCCGCCCTCACCCTCAGCGTCACCGACCAATCCCCGATGCGCCGCGGCGAATCGCCCGCCGAGGCGCTCCGCGACACCGTGCGCCTCGCGCAAGCCGTCGAGCGGCTCGGCTACGCCCGCTACTGGGTCGCCGAGCACCACAACACCGGAACCTACGCCGGCTCCAGCCCGGAGATTCTCGCCGGACAGATCCTCGCGGCCACCGGACGCATCCGCGTCGGCAGCGGCGGCGTGATGCTCTCTCACTACTCCGCGCTGAAAGTGGCCGAGCAGTTCCGCGTGCTGGAGTCGTTCTATCCCGGGCGCGTCGACCTCGGCGTCGGACGCGCCCCCGGCAGCGATCAGGCCACGATGCTCGCGCTCGCCTACCCCAAGCGTCCGGCGGACATCGAGACGTTCCCCCAGCAAGTGGCCGACCTCATCGGCTATCTGCATGGCGGCTTGCAGCCCGACCATCCGTTCGCGGCGGTGAAGGCGCAGCCCGGCCCGCCGCCGGAGTCCGCGCCGGAGGTCTGGCTGCTCGGCTCCAGCGACTACTCCGCCAATCTCGCCGCCTACCTCGGCCTGCCGTTCGCGTTCGCGGACTTCTTCGGCAACACCGGCAAGCACGGGCCCGCCGTCGCCGAGATCTACCGGCGCAACTTCCGCCCCTCCGCGCTCTGCCCCGCGCCCCGCGTCAACGTAACGGCGCAAGTCGTTTGCGCGCCCACCGAGGAGGAAGCGCGGTTCGTCGCGTCCAGCCGCAACCTGAGCCGCGCGCGCCGGATGATCGAGGCGCAGACGGGCGAGCGTCTGCAAGGGCTCGTCCCGCCGGAAGAGGCGTCGCGGGCCGAACTGCCCGGCGCGGCCGCCGACTACGCCGCCCAATTCACGTCGGGCTACCTCGACGGCGACCCCGCGCAGGTGAAGCGCGCGCTCCTCGACCTCGCCGAACGCTACGAAACGGCGGACGTTGGAATCGTCACCATCGCCTACCGCCTAGAGGACCGCGTCCGCTCCTACGAACTCGTCGCCCGCGAATTCGGGCTACAGCGCCCCGCCGTTCCCGCGTAGGCGGGAACCCAGTCGGCGCGCAAGCGCCCCCCTTGCCCCGTCGTTCCCGCGTAGGCGGGAACCTCGCCCCCTGTCTCGTCATTCCCGCGTAGGCGGGAATCTCGCCCCTTGTCTCGTCGTTCCCGCGCAGCCGTGAACCTCGCCCTCTGTACCCGTCATTCCCGCGCAGGCGGGAATCTCGCCCCTACCCTGCCCTCTTACTCCTCCCAGTCGCGGAGCGCGTCCCACTTCGGCGATAGGCCGAGGCCGGGCGTCTCCGGCAGCGTCGTCAGGCCGCGCTCCGGGCCTACGCATCCGTCGAACGCCATCTCTCCGCACTTCCACATAACGTAGTGGTACTCGATCCGCCAGCCGTTGGGAACGGCGGCCTGCAGGTGCATATTGTGATGCGGCCAGCCCCCGCCGTTCGCAATCGGAAGGTTGAACGCTTGCGCGAGCGCGGCGATCTTCATCCCCTCCGTGTAGCCGCCGCAGTAGACGACGTTCGGCTGCAGAATATCCACCGCGCCGTTCGTCAGCAGTTCCCGCGCGCGGAAGCGGTGCCCTTCGTTCTGCCCCGCCGAGATCGGAATGCTCGTCCGCATCCGAAGGTCGCGCAGAAGCGCGGCGTCGTTGCCCCAAACCGGCTCCTCGAACCACTCGACCCCGCAATCCTCCACCGCCTTCGCCAAGTTGAGCGCGTTGTTGAACTGGAGCATATAGTTCGCGTCCATCGACAACTGAACGCCCTGCCCTACCGCGTTCCGCACCGCCCGAACGCGCGCCGCGTCCTCGCGCCAGCCCTGATGCCCGCCCGCGACGCCGACCACCATCTTCAGTTTGTCCTCGCCCTGCGCCGCGAAATCCCGCGCGACCTCCACGAGTTGCTCCTGGGTGTACTCCGGCAGGCCAAAGGTGATGTACGCCGGAACCTGCGGCTGGGCTCCGCCGAGCAGCCGCCAAACCGGCATCTCCAGCGCCTTCCCTTTGACGTCCCACAGCGCGATGTCCAGCGCACTCACCGCCGACGACCACGCGCCCGTCTGCGAGCGCGGGTTGTGCTCCACGTAGCAGGCGTGCCAAACGCGCTCCGTCTCGAACGGGTTCATTCCCCGGACGAGCGGCCCCAGTTCCGCGTTCAGGTGCTCGCGCGCGGCCTTCCGCTGGATGGGGCCGGTGATGCCGTAGCCGGTCACGCCCGCGTCCGTCTCGACCGCGCACAGGACGAACGGGCGCATCACGGGCTCGTCAAGCAGCGGGACGGGCACCGGGACGTTGTAGGTGGTCGCGTGGACGTTCGTAATCTTCATGCCGCGCCTCTCTCTGCTGTGGAGATGGGCGCAACATACCCGCATCGGGCTGGAATCGCAACACGGCGGGCGAAGCGCCTTCGCTTAGATAGAACGCCCTTTCAGATAGAGCGCGCCTTCGCTTTCGCCTCCGTTGGCCTCCCTCGCGCCCCGCCCTGTGCTATCCTGAACGGAGCGCGCGGCCGCGAGCCGGCGTTGCGAAAGATCATTTATGCTCGACCGTATCGGCAGCGCGATCAAGCGCAGTGAAGAGATAGACGCCCTCCTCGCCTCGCCCGACGCGGCCGCGGATCCGTCTCAGTTGAGCCGGCTGGGAAAGGAGCGCGCCGCCCTCGCGCCGGTCGTGAGCGCATGGAAGCGGCTGCAAGCCGCGAAAGACGACCTCGCCGACGCCGACGCTCTCGCATCGGATTCGGACGCGGATATGGCGGCTCTCGCGGCGGAAGAGGCGGAGCGCGCCGCAGCGGAGGTCGAGCGGACCGAGGCGGAGTTGCGCGCCGCGCTGCTGCCCCGCGACCCGAACGACTCCAAGAACGTCGTGATGGAGATTCGCGGCGGCACGGGGGGCGACGAGGCCGCGTTGTTCGCGGGCGACCTTTTTCGTATGTATCAGCGCTACGCCCAGCGGCGCGGCCTGCGCGTGGACATCGTGAACGTGAGCGAGACGGAGCAGGGCGGTCTGCGGGAGGTCGTCTACGGCGTCGAGGGCGAGGGCGCCTACCGCTTGCTGAAGCACGAGAGCGGCGTCCATCGCGTGCAGCGCGTGCCGGCGACCGAGGCGCAGGGGCGAATCCACACCTCCACAGCCACCGTCGCCGTGCTCCCCGAGGCCGACGAGGTGGACGTGAACATCCGCCCCGAAGACCTCCGCGTGGACATCTTCCATTCCGGCGGCCCGGGGGGGCAGAACGTCAACAAAGTCGCCACCGCGGTCCGCGTCGTGCACAACCCGACGGGGATAATGGTCGTCTCGCAGGACGAGCGGTCGCAATTGCGGAACAAGACGAAGGCGATGACGGTGCTGCGCTCGCGGCTTTACGAGTTGGAGTTGCGGGAGCGGCAGGCGGCGACGTCGGCGGCGCGGCGGTCGCAGGTCGGCGCGGGCGACCGCTCGGAGAAGATCCGCACGTACAACTTTCCGCAAGACCGCCTGACCGACCACCGCATCGGGCTGAGCGCGCACGGTCTGCAGGAGATCATGGCGGGCCAAATAGACCGGGTCGTGGACGCCCTGCTGGCGGACGAGCAAACGCGCTTGCTGGCGGAGTCGGGGGAGTAGAGGAGGCGGAGTGCGGCAGGGGTCTCCTTTTGGTCCCGGCGAGCGTGGGAGCGGCGATATGACGGCGGCGGGCGGCCCTCCCTCCGGCAAACCGGCGGCGGCGCGGCGGCAAGGCCGCTGGTTCTACGGATGGACGATCGTCGCCGTTCTCTCCGTCATATCGTTCGCGGGCGGCGTTGAGACGAATCCCGTCCTCGGCGTGTTCCAAGGCCCGATGACCGACGACTTCGGCTGGAGCCGCGCCCTCTACACGATGCCGATGTCCATCGGCTCCTTCCTCGGCGGAGTCGTCGGCCTCGCGGTCGGCCCCGTGATGGACAGGCACGGCTCGCGCTGGGTGATGACTATCGCCATTGCGCTGATGGGGCTCACGTTTGTTCTGATGGGCGCGGTGCAAGAGTTGTGGCACCACTTCGTCTTGCAGATTCTCGGGCGCACCGTCATCGCGTCCACCTTCTTTATGGTCATCGGGGTCGTCGTCCCGAAGTGGTTCGTGGCGATGCGAGGGAGAGCGGCGGCCTTCGCCAATCTCGGCCAGCGCGCCGGACAGATCGCGTTCCCCGTGATGGTCGAGCGCATCCTCACGTTCGGCACGTGGCGGACGGCGTGGGTGGCGATGGGCGTCGCCGTATGGGTCTCGTCGCTCCTCCCCGCGCTCCTCTTCCTGCGCCGCCGCCCCGAGGACTACGGCCTGCTGCCCGACGGCGCCGACCTCCGCGCCGCCCCGGACGGCGCGAGCGCCGCGCGCAGGCGAGCCGTTCCCCGCGAAGTCTCGTTCGACCGCCGCGCCGCCCTGCGCGCTCCGGCCTTCTATCTCATCACCGCCGCGGTCAGCATCCAAAGTTTCGTAACCACCAGCATCCACTTCCACTGGTTCTCTTACCTCACCGACGCGGGCGTCTCCAGCGTCGTCGCCGTCATATCCGTCTCGCTCTCGCCGCTGATCTCGATGCCCGTCTCCATCGCCGCCGGATTCGCCGCCGAGCGCGTTCCCGTCCAACGTCTGATGGCCGCGAGTTATTACCTGATGGGCGTCAGCATCGCCCTCTTCCTCTTCGCCGACGACGCTCTCCTCTCTTACGTATTCGGCATCGTCTTCGGAACCGCCACCGGCATTCTCTTCACCGTGATGAACGTCGTCTGGGCCGACTACTTCGGGCGCGACGCCGTCGGCGGCATACGCGGAATGGTCTCTCCCGTTCATATGCTCAGCAACTCGCTCGGCCCGCTCACGGCGGCCTGGTCGTTCGACCTCACCGGCAGTTACGCCCTCATTTTCACCATCAGCGCCGCACTCAGCGCCGTCGGCGGCGCGCTCGTCCTCCTCGCCCGCAAGCCGCGCTGACGTGCATGCTCCTGCGCCGTCTCCTAGAATAGGTTAGTATCTCCGGAGGAAGGGAGGCGCGGCGATGCTGACGCAGGAGCAGAACGAACTTCTTACGCGGGTGGGCCCGGGAACGCCGATGGGCGAGACGCTGCGCCGCTATTGGATTCCGGCGCTGCTGGACTGGGAACTGCCCGCGCCGGATTGCGCGCCTCTGCGCCTGCGGCTCCTCGGCGAGGATCTGGTCGCGTTCCGCGACACGAGCGGGCGCGTCGGCGCGCTCGACGAGCGCTGCCCGCACCGCCTCACTTCGCTGTGGCTGGGGCGCAACGAGGAGAACGGCCTGCGCTGCGTCTACCACGGCTGGAAGTTCGACGTGACCGGGCAGTGCGTGGATCAGATGAACGAGCCGCGCCCGTTCGCCGCCAAGATTCGGACAACGTCCTATCCGGTCGCCGAGGCGGGCGGCGTTCTGTGGGTGTATATGGGCCCGCCGGAGAAGCAGCCCCCGCCGCCCGACTTCGCGTGGACGCGCGTTCCCGAGGCCCATCGCGTCGTTACGAAGGTCGTGGAGGAGTGCAACTGGCTGCAGGCGCTGGAGGGCGGAATAGACACCTCCCACGCGCCGATTATGCACCGCATGCTGCGTCCGAACGCCTCGCAGCCGGGCATTCCCGTGTCCGACGCTTTCGTGCAAGGCTCCGCGCCCACGCTGGAGGTGGACGTTACGGACTACGGCTACCGCTACTTCGGCGCTCGCTCGCTCGGAAGCGGCGAGCAGTACGTGCGCGGCTATCACTTCGTGATGCCGTGGACGCAGTTGCGCCCCGCCGGACGCGGCGTCCAAAATCGGACGCACGGCCACCATTGGACGCCGATAGACGACCGCCGTTGCCTCGTGTGGAACTGGTACTACGACGACGCGGTTCCGCTGGGCAAGGGCGAGGCCGGGCCGGAGGAGACGGGCAACGTGTTCGGCGCGGACGTGGACGTCGAGAACGGCTTCCGCTCCGTCCGCAACCGCTCCAACAACTGGATGATCGACCGGGAGGCGCAGCGCACGGAGACGTTCACGGGCATCGTGGGGATCAATACGCAAGACCGGGCGGCGCAAGAGATGATGGGCCCGATCGTCGATCGGACGAGGGAGCATTTGGGCCCGGCGGACCGGGCGATCATCGCGGCGCGCAAACTGCTGGAGGAAGCGGTCCGCGCCGTGCAGGACGGCGGCGATCCGCCGGGCGTCGCGCCGACGTATTACGGTCTGCGCGCCGCCGAGACGACGCTCCCGCCCGGGGCGGACTGGCGCGCCGACCTTATTCCGAAGATGGACCCGGGGGCATGAGGGGGGGCGGAGTCGGCGGCTTGCGCTTCCGCGTGAGCGCCGGCGGCTCCGGGCAGGGATTATAGACGAGGCCAGCCTTCGGACGCGCCCGCGCCTCCCGCCCCGCCAAAAGGCTGACCGAGGCGCTGTTGCGCGCGTTCCCTACCCTTCCGCGCGCTCGCGGGCGAGTTGCGCTTGCTGCTCGCCGCGCACGGCGTAGTACAGCGCGAGCAGCAGCGCGGCGGCCACGACGAACGACCCCGGCACCCACATAATCACGCCGCCGATCTCCTGATCCTCAAGCGCGGTGAGGCCGTACAGCGGGGCGGTCGCCTCGTAGGAGGGATACCAGGCGCTGGGCGCGAACGTGAGGAACGCGCCGAGCGCGAAGTTGGGAACGATGGTGATGAACACGAACGGCACGCGGGCAAGGTAGGAGAGGCCGGCGCGCAGCGGAGCGGGGTCTATGACGTTCCACCACCAGAGGTAGGCGCCGAATATGAAGGCGGCGTGCTCGATGACGTGGATCGTCTCGTTGCGGAGGGCGGCCTCGTAGGCGGCGGGAACGTGCCAGCCCAGCAGCATTCCGATGAACAGCGGCCAGGCGATCAGCGGGCGGAAGAGGTTGCGGAGCGCCGCTCGGACGGGCGCGGACTTGAGGAACGGGATGAGGAAGCGCTTGCGGATGGGCCGGGGGACGCCCCGCGTCATCGGAATCACCGGCGCGCCGATCTGAATGGCGGGCACGGCGAAGAACATCAGGAGCATATGCTGCGCCATATGCGCGGCGAAGAGTTCGCCGGCGAGCGCGTCCAGCGGGCTGGCGAGCGCGATGAACATTGCGGTGAGGCCGAGGTAGAACGCGACGGCTCGGGGTTTGCCGTGGATGCGCCGCCGCTCCAAACTGCGGAGCCCGCGCGCGTAGAGAACGGCGGCGAGCGGGACGCCGATGAGGACGGTGGGGTCGGCGCTCCATGCGAGCCAGAGCGAGCCGGTCACGCTGCGGCGCCGCGGCCGGAGGGATTCATCGCAGCGCTCCGCCTAGCGCGTGAGGTTGAAGAAGAGCGCCATCAGCACGGCGGCGATGGTGATCATTATCACGAACGGCGAGAAGAACAGCGCGGAGAAGCGGAGGTCGTCGAACTTGAGGTGCATAAAGTAGCCGACGACGAGCATGAACTTGGAGGTGGAGAGGACGAGGATGATCCAGGTCATCAGGGCGGGGTCGAGTTGGAGGTAGAACACGCCGAACTCGATCAGCGTGAGGCCGGCGAGGATCGCCCCGATGACGATGTATTGCCGCGGCCCGGGGTGGTTGTGCTCTTCGTGATGCGCGCTCTCGGCGGCCATAGCGGTGCGTTCTCCCTTTGGACGAGGCGTTAGATGAGGCTTGCCGCGCGCGCGGCGTGCTCGACGCTCTCCAGCGCGCGGTTTTCCGCTCCGTAGGCGCCGATGAGGTAGACGACGCCGAAGATGACGATCCAGACGATGTCCACGAAGTGCCAGTAGAGGCCGGCGATCTCCACTTGCAGCGCGTTGCCCTGGTGAATCTTGCCCTTGAACGAGGCGAAGACGAGCGACCACATCCAGAGGATGCCGACCGTGACGTGCGCGCCGTGGAAGCCGGTCATTACGAGGAAGGTGCTGCCGAAGAGGTTCGTGCGGGGCGTGAGGCCGAGGTGGGCGAACTCCGCGAATTCGAACATTTGGAAGCCGATGAAGATGGAGCCGAAGACGGCGACGACGACCGTCCAGAAGCGGAAGCCGCCCATATTGCCGCGCTGGATCGCCGCGAGCGCGAGCACCATCGCCAGGCTGCTCATCAGGAGGACGAACGTGCTGACCGTCGTGATGGGGATGCTGAGGATTTCCTCCTGCGGGCCGGAGAGGGAGCGGTTGCGGTAGATGAGGTGCGTGCCGATGAGCGTGCCGAAGAACATCACGTCGGAGCCCAGGAACGCCCACATAAGGAGTTTCCGGTTGTCGAGCCCGGTCGAGGTGCGGTGGTCGTCTATGCCGGTTACGTACTGCATGCCGCTTGGCGAGTTCCTTCCGTAGGGCGCGCGCTAGGCGTGGTGCGCCGGGGCGCGCTCGGGGTGTTCGGCGTGTTCCGCGTGCTCTTCGGCGGCGACGGGCTCGAACACCCAGCCGTAGACGCCGCGCATACCGATGAAGCCGGAGACGGCGATGACGGCGAGGCCGAGCCACGTGCTCGCTTGCCAGATCAGGAGCCCGCCGCAGACCATCGTAACGCCGAACGCGACGACGATGGGCCAGTAGGAGGGGCTGGGCATATGGGGCTCGCCGTGCGCGGGCAGCGGCGGGGGCTCCACGGCGTTGGCCTCCTCGTCCCACAGCGGATGCAGGCTGCGGACGGTCGGGATGACCGCGAAGTTGTAGTGCGGAGGCGGCGAGGGAATCGCCCACTCCAGCGTCGAGGCGGCCCAGGGGTTCATTCCCGCCTTCTCGCCCTTCCTGACGGAGCGGAGCACGTTGATGATGAGGAGCAGGATGGAGACGGCGATGACGAACGCGCCGACGCTCACGAAAAGGTTCAGCCCCGCCCAGTTTTGGTCGGCGGAGTAGGTGTAGATGCGGCGGGGCATTCCCAGCACGCCCAGCACGTGCATCGGCATAAAGGCCATATTGAAGCCGATGAGCATCACCCAGAAGTGAACCTTGCCGAGCCGCTCGCTCAGCATTCTGCCCGTCATTTTGGGGAACCAGTAGTAGATTCCCGCCGTGAGGCCGAAGATGCTGCCGCCGAAGAGGACGTAGTGGAAGTGGGCGACGATGAAGTAGGTGTCTTGCTGCTGGGTGTCGACGGGGACGGCGGCATGCATCACGCCGCTGAGCCCGCCCAGCATAAACATGCTGATGAAGCCGAGCGCGAAGAGGAGCGGCGTCTTGAACTGCAGGCTTCCGCCCCAGAGCGTGGCGAGCCAGTTGAATATCTTGACGCCCGTCGGCACGCCGATGGCCATCGTCGCGCCCGCGAAGGCGGCGGTCGCCCAGGCGCCCAGTCCGGTGGTGAACATATGGTGCGCCCAGACGCCGAAGCCGAGGAACGCGATGACCGCGCCCGCGAACACGACCGTCGTGTAGCCGAAGAGCGGCTTGCGCGAGAACGTCGGCAGGATGTCGGACACGATGCCCATCGCGGGCAGAATGAGGATGTACACCTCAGGGTGCCCGAATATCCAGAAGAGGTGCTGCCACAGGAGCGGGTCGGCGCCCGCGCCCACGGTGTCGAAGAAGTTCGTTCCGAAGAAGCGGTCGAACAGCAGCAGCGTCAGGGCGATCGTGAGCGGGGGGAACGCGAAGATGATGAGGAAGGAGACGATGAGCGTCATCCACGTGAACAGCGGCATCCGCATCAGCGTCATGCCCGGCGCGCGCAAGTTGAGGATGGTGATGACGAAGTTGAAGCCCGCCGCGGTGGTGCCGATGCCCATCACCTGCAGCCCCAGCACCCAGTAGTCCGTGCTGCTGGAGAGCGTGTAGGGGGTAGTCGTGAGCGGCGCGTAGCCGAACCAGCCCACATCGGGGAAGGCGGCCTTGAAGAACGAGAAGTTCATCAGGATGGCGCCGAAGAGGAAGAGCCAGTAGCTGAGGGCGTTGAGGCGGGGGAAGGCGACGTCGCGCGCGCCGATCATCAGGGGAACGAGGAAGTTGAAGAACGCCGCCCCTGCGGGCATCACGACCATAAAGACCATCGTCGTGCCGTGCATCGTGAAGAGGGCGTTGAACGTGCCCGCGTCCACGAACTCGCTGTCGGGCTGGGCGAGTTGGACGCGCATCAGCAGCGCCTCGATCCCGCCGATCAGGAAGAAGACGAACGCAGTGACGCCGTAGAGGATGCCGATCCGCTTGTGGTCGACGGTGGTTATCCAGCCCCATACGCCCGCCGTTGAGACCGGCCGCCGGAGGATGCCTATGTTCGCAGCCATCGCCTTCCGCCTTCTTCCTGCTTCTCTACTAGGCTACCGCAACCGGAGGCTCTGCAGGTAGGCCGTCACCTGGTCCACCTGCGCCTCCGTGAGGAGGTCTTTGTCCGGGTCTTCGACGTAGAAGGTGGGCATCACGCGCGACACGCCTTCGATAGGAACCTCGCGGGGGTCCGGAATCGGCTTGAGGGCGCGGACGTCGGACACCCACTCCTTCACGTTCGCCGTCGTGCTTGGGAGGATGCCCGCGCCGACGGTCGCGCGGTCGCCGAAGAGCGTGAGATTCGGGCCGTCGGCGCCCTCCGAGACGCCCTGAATCGTGTGGCAAGTGGCGCACTGGGCGCGGAACACGCGCAATCCGCCTTCCTCCGCGCTGCCCACCGCAGGCGCCTCCGGCGGAGCGTTCATGCTGGCGACCCATCGGTCGAAGTCGGCGTGCGAGTCCACGTGGACGCGGAAGCGCATCAGCGCGTGGGCGGATCCGCAGAACTCCGCGCATTGCCCGTAGAACTCGCCGATCTCCGTCGCCTTGAATTTCTCCAGTTGGTTCACCCGGTTCGGCACCATATCCGTTTTGCCGACGAGGCGCGGAACCCAGAACGAGTGAATGACGTCTTTCGCCTCCAGCGTGATGGCGACCTGCCTGCCCACGGGGATGCGGAGTTCGTTGGCGGTCACGAGGTCGCCGCCGTCCGGGCCGAGCCCGGGGTAGCGGAACTCGAACCACCACTGATGGCCGACGGCGGTCACGTGAAGCGCGTCGTCGTCGGCCGGCTGCGTCGTTCCGGCGATCCAGATGATGGTGGGGACGGCGATGGCGACGAGGATGAGGATGGGGACGACCGTCCACGTGATCTCCAGGGTGTTGTTCCCGTGGATCTGCTGGGGGACGCGCCCTGGGCGCTCGCGGTACTTGACGAGGATGTACGCCATCGCCGCGAGAACCAGGAAGCCCACGATGCTGGCGGCGACGATGACGAAGATGTAGATGGTGTGGACGCGCTGGGCGGCGTCGGAGCGCGGCTCGAACGTCGTCTGCGGCGTGTCGCACGCGGCGAGGAGCGCGGCGAGCGCAACGGCGGCGAGCGCGGCTGCGGCGAACCGGAGCGAGGTTGGGGCGCGGCCCGTTCGGGGCGCGGCGCTGTCTGTGCGAATGTTGATTGTCACGGCAGGTCTGCGCCGGCGAAAGGCGCGATTGTTATGATTATCACATACTGGCCGCGAGGGTCAAGCGTCTTGCGCGACTTGCCGGGATTTTCCCTCCTAGCCGGGAACCCAAGAGGCGCTGGCGAGCGCGGCTAGAACGCCTCCGCCATCACCGCCACCACGCGGTCGTAGAGCGCGTCGGGGTCGAGGCCGGCGGCTTGCAGATGGCGGCGCGTCATCCGGTGAACGAACGAAAACGCCGCCTGCATCACGAGCATCCCCTTGCCGTTCAGCGTCTTGCGCCCGGAGAGGCGCGCCTGCCGCAGCAGAACGGTCTCGTCCGGCGAGTACACGGCGTCTACGAACGCCGCCTCCGGCTTGCACGACGCGATGGTCTCCGCCGAGCGCGCGTTGTTTTCGGCGACGGCGTCCGCCGATTGCGCGAACCACTCGCGCCGAAACGCCGCCTCGTCCCCATCGTCGGCGACGACGGCGGGCGACGCGGGCGCAAGCGACGAAAACGCCTCGAGCGACGTCGCCTCGCCTCCGCCCAGCCGCCGGACGCCGGACTGCCCGACCGTGGATGCGTTGACGATGACGTCCATCCGCAGCGCGGCGGCCAGCACTTCCTCCTGACCGACCGCCGACACGCTCGCGCCCGTAGCGGCCGCCGCCTGCGCCGCGAGGTCCGCCGCACGCTCCGGCGAGCGGTTCGTCAGCAGCAGCGACCCGCCTCCGATCTCGCGGGCGAGCGCGAACGCCGCCGCGCGCCCCGCGCCTCCCGCCCCCAGCAGCAGAACGTCGCGTCCATCGAGCGACGGCAGGAACGGCTCGGCCTTGCCGGGCAGCGGACGCAGCATGCTTGCGATCAGGCCGTCGGCGTCCGTGTTGAACCCGATGAGCCTCCCGTCCTCCGCGAGCAGAAACGTATTGACCGCGCCGATCTCCCGCGCGATGGGGTCTATCTCGTCGAGCAGCGGCATAATCGCCAACTTGTGCGGCACGGTGACGTTCGACCCCATAAAGCCGGGGAGCGCGCGCGCGGCCTCGACGAACCCCGCGAGATGCTCCGGACGGACGTCGAACGGCGCGTGCGCCGCGTCGAGGCCAACGTCGCGGAACGCCGCGTTCCACATCGCAGGGCTGCGCGAGTACTTCGACGGCGACTCGCCCATCGAGCCCGACAGCAGCGCGCGCTCCGCCGCCTCAGCGGGCAGCGGATTGTCGAGCCAGCGTTGCAAATCCGCGAGAGTAGCCATAGGAGGGAGTTTAGCATCGTCGTTCCCGCGCAGGCGGGAGCCTCGCCCCCTCGCCCCGCCCTCCCCGCGCAGCGCATCGCCCCCCATTCCGTCATTCCCGCGCAGGCGGGAATCCTAGAGACGCGCAAAGCGCCGGGCAGGGCGCAACGCGCATCGTCTCTCCAATTCAGGAACCCCGGGCGGGGCGCAGCCCCGTCTCCAAGTAGACTGCGTCCCGCCGCCCCGCGCATTGCCGAACCGCCTGCGCTCGCCTACTATTCTCCTATGGCCGACGCCGTTCTCCTCGCTATCCGTTGGGCGCACACGCTTGCCGCCGTCGTATGGGTCGGCGGGGGAATCTTCTACTGGCTCGCCGTCCGCCCCAACGTCCGCAGCGGAGCGCTGTCCGCCGAGCACGCCCGCGCCATCGGCGAGCGCTTCGGCAAGGCCGCCGTCCTCGCAATGTGGGTCATCGCCGTGAGCGGCGCGGCGCTCTTCTTCGCCAGCGTCTCCGAGCCGTCCGTCGCGCCTCGCTACGTCGCCCTCATCGCCGTCAAGGTCGCGCTCTCCGCGTGGATGTTCTTCATCGCAATCAGCCGCCGCAAACGGCTGCTCGAAGCCGCCGCCCAACCCGCCGGACGCATTCGCGCGATTGCCCGCGCGCTCGGCCACGTCAATATGATCGTCGTCTTGGGCGTTATCATATTTCTGGCGTCCGACCTTCTGCGCGTGGTCGAGACCTAAGGAGCGGAGAACCCCTAATGCAGCCTGAACTCGCGGACATCTTCGCTTGCCCGGTGGACAACGCGCCGCTCACGCTCGCCGTTGAGCAGGCCGCTGACGATGGCGAGGTCATCGCGGGAACGCTCGCCTGCGGCTCCTGCGGCGCGGCCTACCCCATTCGCGGCGGCATCCCTAACCTTCTCCCGCCAGGCTATCCCTCCTGACGCCGGAGCGCCGCGCTTTATCCGCCAGTGACCGCGAATTCCTCCCGCCACAATTCCCCTTCCCCGCCGACGAACTGCCCCGTTCGGATGGACGCGATGGCGTAGCCGGGGAGCGGGACGCGAGCCAGGCACTTGCCGTCGAAATGCCCGCCGCGCAGGAAGAAAGAGAAGTCCAGATTATCGAAGCCGTGACCCCGACGCTCTCTCGGCAAATCCTCCACCCGCTCAGGAACGACGTGCAGGAAGAATCGCGTCTCTGTGTCCGCTTGCCCGCACGGCTCTTTCACGTAGACAACCTCGCCGTCGTCGAGATACAGATCGAACACCGAGCGCGCCAGCGGCTCTCCGGAAACGGCGGCCTGATGCGCCGCCCTCCACGCGTCCGGATCCAACACGGCGTCGGACCCCCATAACGGCGTCTCGACGCCCATCGACCACGGCGGCCATTGCCCCAACCGGACGGAGGCGACGGCGTAGGAAGGCAGAGGAACGGAAGCGACGCACTTCCCGTCGAAAACCGCGCCGTGCCCGGAAAAGAGGAAATCGCGGTCCTCGTATCCGAGCCGCGCCCATACGCCGGTTAGATCGGACTCCTGCTCAGGAACGACCCACAACTGGAAGCGGCCAGTTGCATCGGCCTCGCCGCAAGGCTCCTTGACGTAGACGAGCGCGCCGTTCACGTGGTGGACGTCGAACACGGAGCGGAGTATCGGTTCGCTCGTCTTGGCGGCGGCGTAGGCTGCCCGCAGATCGGCTTTCTCAGAGAGGGACGCGGCCGTGCTGCCGTAGACTTTCAGCGCGTAGAGCGCTCGCTCCTCGTCCGCCGCAGGCCCGTATGCTAAAGTGAGCGCCTTGGCGTCCGTCGCGGTGAACACGCGGTCACTAGCGGCTTCGGGCAGAATCCGCGCGTTGCGTCCCGCCATGCTGCCGAAGTCGGACGGATTCACCTTCACCGGAGAGGATGCGTTTCGCTCAAGCAACCATTCGAGCGCTTGCCGCGACGTGCGCTTCCAGTGCTCCATCCTGTACTGGGCGCCGAGATGTTCCGGGGTTGTCCTGTCCACGAAAAAGTTGAAGGAGATATGCTGATTCGGATGAATCAACGCCATTGAAACGAGCGTTGCGATCAATCCCGCCCCCGCCGCCCCGTAGACCGCCGCCCGCAGCCGCGCTTGCCCGAGCGTTGAGACGAGCCGTCGCAGCCCAAACACGCCCAACAGCGAAAACGGCGCCCAGAGAAAGTACATCTGCCGCCATCCGTCGTAGACGTTGGCGTCCAGCAGAATCACGGCGAGGATAGGCAAAGTGAAGCAACCAGCCGTCAGCAAGCCGAAGCGCAGGCGCGTGTTCCGAAGCGCCCGAACGGGCGCCCTAACGCATCCCGCGATGACCGCGGCGGCGCCAATCACGCCCAGCAGCAGCACGAACGGCGGGCTCGTAATGGAGAACCAAACCGGAATGTAGTCCGCCGGAACGCGCGCGCTCTCATACAGCATCCCCCGGAATAACTCGAGTATCTTATGTGGATGATTGGAGAGCGTTGTCCACCATTCAACGGAGCGTCCGGCCGGGTCGCCCCAGAGGTACGGCAATAGAACGTAGGCCGTGAGGCCGCCAGCCAGCGCGAACGCCCCCGTCGTCAAGACGATGCGCTTGCGCTCCGCCCACCCTTGCACGAACGCGAAGTCGAGCGCCCGCATCGCGGGAATCGCCGCGAGCAAGACGACCCCCATAATGCGGAGATTGACGAGCGCCCCAACTCCGGCGCCCAGCAGAACGAACGTGGAAATCCTGTCTCTTCGGAACGCCCGATGCGCCAGGTAGAGCGCGATGATGAACAGCACGAGAAACGGAATGTCTATGCTGCCGGGCAACGAGTGCGCGTATAGGCGTGGGTGCAAGAGGAAAAAGAGCATCGCGAAGAGCGCGAGAATTCTGTCGGCGAACAGCCGCCGCGCGAGGAGGTAGGCGAACAGCCCCCCGGACAGAAAGACCAAGTGGGTTAGCAAATGGCGGGAGAGGTAAATCTCTCGGGTGTCCTGCAGTCCGAAAGCGCGCTCAACGAGCAGAAGCGGTAACTCGAACGCCATCCCGTAGAATTTGTCGTGGCCGGGGGGCAGCGCGTCGGCGTCTCCTTGCAAATGCGCGAGAGTCGCTATTGCGTGGCTTCTCTGCGCCCGCTCGTCCACCGTAACCCCGTAGTCGTCGAGGACGGCGAGCCCCGCCGCCAAGAACAGCGCGAGCGCGAGGAGCGCGCCCCAGTGCGGCGCAAGCGCCGCCCGCAACCCTGAACCCCGCGCAGCGTAACGCATCGGAGGCGGCGGGAAGAACGGGCGGCGCCGCCGCGGGGCCTATGTGTCCCGCTCGTTCGTCGGCCCGACCTCGCCGGTGCAGTGAGGGATGAACGCCTTCATCCGGCAAGGCGCGCCGTGCTTGGCGAGTTCCGACTCGAAGATGCGGTGAATCCCCGGATCCTCGTCCTCGTACTCGATCTGCATCCCGCCTTCCTTGATGCTGACGTTGGACTCGCCCCACTGGCTCGGCTGGCCGTCGCCGCTGCGGAGCGCGAGATACCGCGCGGGCTCCGATCCCGTGTTGAAGTGCTGGTGGAACGTCGCCTCCGCAGGAACGATCACCATTCCGCCCTTCTTCCACGGCGCGACCTCGTAGTTCTTCTTCTCGTTGTCCCACCAGAGCGCGGAGAAGCCGACGCCGCCGAGAATCACGAGGTGCGCGCCCGGCCCGTGCCGGTGCCCCTTCTTGTACGTGCCGACGGGAAACTCGGAGATATGCGCCCCCGTGACGTTGCCCGCGAGGTCGAAGTGCGTGTTGATCCCGCCCGCGCCCCGGTCGCGGTACTTCCACAGCCGCATCACGTCCGCGTTCGGCACGAAGTTCGTCTTCCACATCGTCCCGAACTTCGTCCCCTTCCGCTGGTAGAGCGTGCCCTGCCCGTTGAAGAAGTCCTCGTCTTCCCCGGAGAACCTGTCCATGAACCGGAACGAGTTGCCGAAGACGAAGTCGTGATTGCGGAACATCCGCATCACCGGCGGCGCGTTCGTCATCGAAACGTACCGCGCGGGCTCCGTCCCGCTCCCGTTGAAGTGCTGGTAGCAGGCGTTGAGCGGAATCACCAGCAGGCTGCCCGCCGCCCACTCGAACGTCGCCTTCTGGCCTTCCTCCAGCCAAACGCTCGTCGCGCCCCGGCCGGAGACGACGTACATCACCTCCTCGTACATATGCGACTCGGGCTCCGACTTCCCGCCGGGCTTGATCTCGACCAGGTGGGCGTCGTTGGGGAGTTGCGGGTTCGGAATGTTGATGACGGCGCCCTTGCCGCCCTTGCGCTCCCAGTCGCCGAGGTCAACCTCGTTGAGGTCTTCGAACTTGTACTCGACGATGCGCTTGACCCCCTCGCGCTCGATCCAGTCGAAGTAGGGGTCGCCCGCCTCCCACATATCCATCTTCTCGGGGATTTCCGCTTCCCGCAGGTCTGCCGTCGTCATACGCCGCGCCTCCGCTGTCCAGTGTGCGCGCATTCTACCCGAATCGCCGGAGATGGCAACCGCGCGCTCCATTGTCCATTCGCTGGTCTCGGGCGTTCGCCGCGAACGCTCCCAGCGGATTCCCGTCTATGGCGGGAATGCGGCGCAACGGCGGGGCGTTCTACGTCCGGTCGCGCGACCGCCAAGCGGAGGCGGCGAGTTTGTCGCGCAGCGCGCTCCACGCCAGCGCCGCCAGAAACGCGCTCGCCGACACCAGCACGACCGACGGCCCCGACGCGATGTCCAGATGCCAACTCGCGTAGACGCCGCCCAGTCCGCACCCCGCTCCGATTCCCGTGGAGAGCAGCGTCATCCGGTTGAAATCGTTGGTGAGCAGCCGCGCCGTAACCGGCGGAATCACGATGGCCGCCGCGATCATCGTAACCCCCAGCGTTTGCAGCGATACTACGATCACGGCGGCGAGCGTCAGCGAGAACAGCGCGTCCACCCACGCCGTCGGGACGCCGTAGAACCCTGCCGTCTCCGGGTCGAACGTCGTGAAGAGAATGCGCTTGTAGCCCACGAACACGCCGACCGCGGCCGCCGCGCTCACCGCCGCAATCGCCAGAACGTCGCCCCCGCCGACCGCAAGGATGTTGCCGAACAGCGCCGCGTCGAAACTGCGCGTGAAGGTTTGGAAGCGGCTGATGATCGCCACGCCCAGCGCGAAACTCGCCGTCGTCACGACGCCTATCGCCGCATCCTCGCCGATCTTGCGCTTTCGCGCCGCGAGGTTGATCAGCATCGCCGACGCGAATCCCCACGCGCTCGCGCCCAGGAAGAAGTTGACCGACAGCGCGTAACTGACGACCGCGCCGCCGAAGATCGCGTGCGACAGGCCGTGCCCCACGTAGGCCATTCGCCGCAGCACGACGTACACGCCGATCAGTCCGCACAGCCCCCCCGCCAGCGTCGCCGCGGCCGCTCCGCGAACGAAGAAATCGTACTCAAACGGCTCCAGCATCCCCGCCTCCGTTCCGACGGGAATGCGCCGCCGCGCCGAAGCGATGCGGCGACTCTGTGACCAGCGTCATTCCCTCGTGCTCTATCACGCGCAAGTCGGCTCCGTAGGTGCGCTTCAGCGTCGCGGGCGTCAGCGCCTCCCTCGGCGGCCCGTCCGCGACGACGCTTTCGTTGAGGCAAACCACCCGCGGCAGATGCGCCGCCACTGCGTTGATCTCGTGCGTCGTCATAATGATGGTGACGCCCTGATGATTCAGATCGTGCAGCAGGTGCAGCGCGTCGTCCCGCGTTTTGATGTCCACGCCCATCACCGGCTCGTCCAGAAGCAGCAGCCGCGGACTGCTCGCCAGCGCCCGCGCCAGGAACACGCGCTGCTGCTGCCCGCCCGACAACTCGCGGATGTGCCGCTTGGCGAGCCCCGCGATTCCCAGCCGCTCCATCATTCCGAACGCCGCTTGCTTATCGCTCTTGCGATGCCACGGGAACGCCCAATTCTCCGCCGCCCGCCCCATTAGAGCGACTTGCTCGACGGTGACGGGAAACCGCCAGTCAATCGCCTCCAGTTGCGGAACGTAGCCCACGCGGGGCTTTCGCTCTCGAACGGAGCGCCCCTCGACGAGCGCCTCGCCTTCGAACAGGCGCGCCGCGCCGAGGAGCGTCCGCAGCAGCGTCGTCTTGCCTGCGCCGCTCGGGCCGAGCAATCCCACGAAGCCCCCGCGCTCCACCGTCAACTCCAGGCCGCTCAGCACGGGCGGCGACCCGTCGTACCCGCACGCGGCGCCGCGCAACTCCACGACCGGAGCGCCTCCCTGCGGCTGATGCGGCGACGGGTGCAGCATCCGCTACTGCGGATACGCCGCGCCGCTTGGAATTTGGAGGCCGGAGCCCGCGTCGAGTCCGGCCAGCGCGTCCGCGCTTCCGCCCAGCGCCGGAACCATCGCCTCCATATTCGCCAGCATCAGCCCAGTGTACGAGTGGCGCGGGCCGCCCGGCTCCCCGGGCAGGTCGTCGTCGCGCAATCCGTCTACGAACTGCGCTCCGCCTTCCTCCGCGACGCGCTCCATCACCGCGTTCGGAAACGCCTCGGAGCCGAAGACCGCAGGAACGCCCGTTTCCCGAACCTGCTCGATGAGCGCGGCGACGCTCCGCGCCGACGGCTCCGTGAAGTCGGAGGGCTGAACCGCCGCGATGATCTCCATGCCGTAGCGTTGCGCGAAGTAGGGGAACGAATCGTGGTAGGTGAGCAACTTGCGGTTCGCCGGCGGAATCGTCGCCATCGCCGAGGCGATGCGCCGGTCGAGTTCCTCCAGCCGCTCGCGCAGGCGCTCGTAATTCGCCGCGTAGTAGCCGGCGTTCGCGGCGTCCAGCGCGGCCAGTTCGCCGTGGATCAACGCCGCGTAACGCAGCGCGAGCGGCGGACTCGTCCACAAGTGCGGGTTCGGACGCCCCGCCGACTCGGGGAACGACGCGTCGAACACCCACTCGCCCCGCGTGACCGTCCGGTCGCCCAGCAGCAGAATGACCGCGCCCTCCTTCTTGCTCGCTCGCGCCATCTCCAGCGCGGGCTCTTCCAGGAACAGGCCGTTCAGCACGATGAGGTCGGCCTCCGCCAGCGCGAGCGCCGCGGAGGGGGGAGGCTCGAACGTATGCGAGTCCGCGCCCTCCGGCACGATTCCCTGCAGCCGAATGCGGTCTCCGCCGACGCTCTCCGTCAAACTCGTAATCGGCGACACCGACGTCACGACGCGCAATCGTCCGTCCGCGCCCTCATCCTCGGCCGCGGCGCCGCATCCGATAGCCGCAAGCGCCAGCGCGACCGCGCCTGCGACCGCAACAGGCGGCGCGATGCGGAAACGCGCCGTCCCGCGCCGCGCTCGTTGTCTTCCTCCCGCGAACATAGAGGCCAATGCTAAATGCGAAGAGCCGCAAAACGCAAGGCGGCGGCGGGGAGGGGGTAACCGTTGCGTTACGCAAGGCCACGTAGGACGGCGAACGCGGGACGCGCAAGAGCGGGATGGCGTAGGACGGCGGCTTACCCCGGGGCTTGCACGCGCTCGAGGGCGAACCGCTCTCCCTCGGGCAGTTGCCCTATGCTGTTGTCGTCTCCCCAGCAAACGGGCGCGCCGTCAGGCCTCAGTCCGCACACGTGATTGATTCCGGCGGTGATGGCGACGAACCGCTCTTTCACCGGAGGTTCGGACTCTCCGGCGAAGTTGCCTCCCCAGCAGACGGGGCCGCCGTCGAACCGCAGCGCGCAGGTGTTGTACTTGCCCACGGTTATCGCGGCGAACCGCTCTCCCTCCGGCGCCCGCAGTTGCCCCTCCGTGTGCTTTCCCCAACATTCACTGCCGCCGTCGGGCCGCAAGGCGCAGGTATGCAACTCGCCGTTGCTGATCGTGGTGAAGCCTTGCGCTCCAAGTCTGCTCTGTCCCCAAGAAACGAGAACGCCGTCCGCCCGCAGCGCGACCGTGCTCCGGCTTCCGCTGCTTATCGCCGTATAGGGGACTCCGCTTGCAGGCGCAGGCTGCCCGTAGGCGTAATGCCCCCAGCACACCGCCGTGGTGTCCTCGCGGAGAGCGCACGTGTAACCCCAGTGCCTGTCAACGAAGGTGAACTGCTCACTGTCCGGACGACCGCTCAAGTCGTACTCGACGGGCGCTTTGCAGGCCGGGTTCTCATCGGTGTATTGGGGGCACAGCCGGGCTAGGTTATTCTCCCAGTCCTCGATAATCTCCGCGAGCAGCGCTTCGTTCGGAGGCGTCGCTTGCCGCGCCAGCCTGTCGTAGCCGTCTTCAACGTTGCTTCCCCAGCAGACGGGGCCGCCGTCGAGCCGCACCGCGCAAGTGTGCAGGTCGCCGCTGCTTATCGTCGCAAAGCGTTCTCCTTCCGGCGGCGACGCTTGGCCGTGCCTGTCCCAGCCCCAGCAGACGGGCCCGCCGTCGAATCGCAGCGCGCAGGTGTGCAGGTCGCCGCTGCTTATCGTCGCAAAGCGTTCTCCTTCCGGCGGCGACGCTTGGCCGACCCCGTCCCAGCCCCAGCAAACGGGGCTGCCGTCCGTTCGCAACGCGCAGGTGTGGCCGCCGCCGCTGCTTATCGTCGCCGCTTCTCCGGGTTTGGGAAAGCCGGGCGGAACAGGTATCGGGACAAGCGGCGGCGGCGGCGTTGGAGGCAATTGCAGCGTCCACCGCCCGCACCCTTGAGACGCGGCGAATCCGGCGTCGGTGGAGGGGATGGCGACGCGGACGGGCTCGGTCGTCCGTCCTGCGAAGAGCATGTCGGCGTCGGCGCCGCTCATACGGTTGAGGCGCGCCCATTCGCATGATCCTGATATGTCGGCGGCCTCGTAGACGCCGGGGACGATTTCCTCGCCGACTCGCCACGAGCCGTGATCGAACGCCGTCCAGGGAAACGGCGGCGCGGGAGTGGGCGTAGGCGCGGGCCCGGCGGGCGGCTCGGGCGTAGGCGTAGAGGCGGGAGCGGGGATAGGAGTTGGCGCGCAAGAGGCGAGTCCGAGCATTGCAATCAGCGCAAAGCAGCGAGCGGCAAGCAAGGCGCGCGAATTCATAGGAAGACCACTATACACGACGAACTCGAGCCCGAAGGGAGCGGGAGCGGCTATGCGATGCGCGTGGAGCGTCCGCGCCTGCTATATTGCTCTCTATGCGCCGCTTCCGGTGGATCCTCGCCGTCTGTACGCTGCTTCCAATTGCGCTGGCCGCTTGTCAAGGCGGAGTCTCCTTTGGCCCCGGCGCGTGGCGCGTCGGAGAGGACATCGCTCCTGGCGTCTACGAGGCCGCCGACATATCAGGATCATGCGAATGGGCGCGGCTTGCAAGCCTCGACGCGGAAGGCGACGCCGTCTTGAGTTCGGGGACGACGACCGACGCCGCGGTTGTCGCCATCTTGCCTACAGACGCCGGATTCCGCGCATCCGAGTCGTGCGGGCGCTGGCGGTTTCAAGAGCGGTTCACCGCGATCAGCAGCGGCGAGTGGCACACGTGCGCGCTGCGCTTTGACGGCGGCCCTGTTTGTTGGGGAGCGAACCGCGACGGGCAAGCATCCCCTCCGGCCGGCGAAAGGTTCGGAGCGATCAGCAGCGGCGGGTCGCACACCTGCGCGCTCCGGTTCGACGGCAGCCCTGTCTGCTGGGGAACGAACCACGATGGACAAGCCTCCCCTCCGAAAGACGAACGGTTCGAGTCGATCAGCAGCGGCGGCTGGCACACCTGCGGACTGCGATTCGACGGCGCGCCGGTCTGTTGGGGCAGGGACAATTCGCGTCAATCATCTCCTCCCGACGGGGAACGTTTCACTGCGATCAGCAGCGGAGAATACCGCGCGTGCGGGCGGAGGGACGACGGAAGCCTCATCTGTTGGGGTTCGATAGGAGTATGGGCCCCGTTAGCGCGTTCGCAATGGGCGTCACTCAGCGCCGGGGCGGCGCACGAATGCGCGCTCCGAAGCGACGGAACTCCTTATTGCGCGGGTAGTTACGATAACGGCGAATCCGCAGCCCCGAAAGAGGAGCGATTCGCCACGGTCAGCAGCGGCTATGAGCATACGTGCGCGCTGCGCTTTGACGGCAGCCCCGTCTGTTGGGGAAGAAACCATCTGTCTCGCAGATACGACACCGCGGGGTTTCGCAGATTCGAAATTGTGTACACAGGAGCGGCTCAGCCCCCGGAGCATGAGCGGTTCACAGCGATTAGCAGCGGAGGCGCGCACACCTGCGCCTTACGCTTTGACGGCGGAGCGGTTTGCTGGGGAGACGACAAGTACGGCCAACCGTCGCCGCCGGGCGGGACGCGCATTCGCATCGAGCCGCCGGAAGGCTGGGACGCCTCCTTGCGGTGATGCAGCCTATGTTCATCGTGGGATTCGTTGGGCGGAGGCGCGGGACGGCGCGTTCCGCGCGGCGCCTGCTTGCGGGCGGGAATGGCGAATAGGGCGCAGGGGCGCGTGAGCGCCCCTGCGCCCTATTGGCGCCGTTGCGGCTAGAGCGCCATGACCCCGGCCCCCAGCACCACGAGACCGGCGGAGGCCCAGCGCGCCCTGCCGTCGCCGGAGAGACGCGGCCTGCTGAGAATGGAGTGGAGGCTGACCGCGCCCAGTCCGACCCAGAGGAGGAGGAGCACCGGGCGGATGGACATCAGCGCCGCGCTGAGGGAGACGGGGCCGGACTCGAAGGCAATGAAGCCGGTGATGAAAGCCGCGAGCATCGCCGCCTGCGCCGCCCCGGAATGCCGCAGGGCGGAAGGCGAGGCCAACGCCGCCTTCAGTCCGGCGCGGTCGGTGAACCACGCGGCGCCGAACGTCCACGGAAGCGCGGCGAGCCACGAGACCGCGTAGATCTGCAGAATGCTCAACCCCCCCATCGCCATCGCCATCTTCGCCAAGATGGAGTAGAACCCAATGCCGACGGCCGCCGCGACCACCGCGATCACGGAAGGATTGAAGATGGACAGCCGACCGCCGGAGGGCGTCTCGCGCCGCGAGGCGATGACGACGCCCGCGACGACGAGACCAACGGCGCCCCACTTGACCGGAGTGAGCGACTCGTCGAGGAGGGCGACGGCCAGCGCGAGGACGAAGAGCGGGTAGGCGTCGAGGACGGGAACGATGCGCGTCACGTCGGCCTCGCGGCGGAAGGCGTAGGCCGTGAGGATTTGGATGCCCGCGTGAACGGTTCCGGCGAGAACGATGACGGCGACGCTCCACGACAGCCAGTCGGGGGGCGCGAAGAACAGAATGACGCTCGCCACGGCCCCGTGCATCACGCACGCCAGCGCGCTGAACGCCGCCGGCCCGCGCACGTGGCGGTCAAGGGTTCGCTTCTGCGCCACGGAGTACGCAGTGAACGCGACCGCGCTGATCAACGAAAACACGACCCAATTCATCTCCCGTTCCTTTCCTCCGCTTGGGCTGTGCTATCGCGCTGGGCCTGAGTGCGGGAGGGCTCCCGGAGGAGTCCGCCCGTCTTTCCGGGCGCCCGCTCTTGGCTAGAGCGGACAGCGGGGGGATTGCCTCCCCGCCGAAGCCGTGGCGCCGAAGCGTCTATTCTGTTCCTTCCGTCCGCTCCTGGCCGGTTATTCCCTCTTCGTCGCCGCCGTCAACGCGGGTCTCGATCTCCAGCACCTCGCGGATTCCCGCGAAGTTCACGCCTTTGTCGGCAAGTTCGGCGATCCGGACGATCAACGCGACGTCTACGTCCGAATACAGCCTCGTGCCTCCCTCCGTGCGCTCCGGCTCGATGAGCCCCGCTGCCTCGAACGACCGGAGGCGCTGCTCCGAAACGTCCGTCAGTCTTGCGGCGACGCCGATGGGGTACTTCCCTATGGTGGCGTCTGCGTCAACCACGGATATAATCTACCTCCTTCCATTAGATTATGCAATAGGGCTCCAACCCATTTTCTAACGGATTTTCGCCCTATAACCTTATCGGGCGCGCAAGATAACCTGCGGCGCCCGCCCCCCCGCCGCGCTGGCGGGTTCGCGGGGAGTATAGCCGCTTTGCGGGAAGGCGGTGGCGGGGACGGCGAGCCCCGCGCGCAAGTCGGCCAACGAGATCGAGGAACTCGGCTGTGGCCGGCCTTGCCGGATTATCCCTGCCTGGCAGTGAACGGCGACATCGGGGCCTTGCCGCGTTTCCGGCGGAGCGACTAGACTGAGCGCATGATGCAGTCTCCGTTCGCGCTCGCCGCCGTTAGTGTTCTCGCCTCCGTCCTGATCGCGGTGCTGACGGTCGTCACGGAAGGGACTTCGCTGCCCCTGTGGGCGCGCGCACTCACCATAGTCCTTGCGCTTCCTATTAGCGTCGGGGTTGTTTGGGCGCTTATGCTCGTTCCCAAACTTCGCGCAGTGGGACGAAGGCTCGCCGCGACGGTGGGACTTCGCGCAGTAAGGTCGGCATTCATGCATGTCAATCCCGCAACGAAGCCGGTGCGCGTCGAAGCAGTTGACGACACTGCCGCTTTGATCGTCCCCGCGGATTCGCGGATGGGCATCGGCGCAGCGTTCGTGGTCTACGATGCCGACGACGAAGAGGTGGGAGTCGTCGAGGTGAAACGGATAGAGCGGGGCGAAGCCGTTTGCCCCGTTGTCTCACGCGGCAGCAACGAGATGTGGAATAATCTGGAAGCGCGTATGGACAAGGACGACTCGCCGCCCGACTTTCGCGTAAGATTGCAAAGCAGCGAGGAAGCGAGAACATCGGCAGTTGCGGCGTTACAGGCTTGGAGGGCCCAACGATGAACGGACAAGAGCCTATTACGGGCAAGGTTGCGGCTGTGCTGAGCGCGCGGCGGCTCGTCATCAACCGGGGGAGCGAGCACGGCGTTGAGCCGGGCATGCGCTTCCGGGTCTTGGAGGAATTGGACATCACCGACCCCGACACAGACGAGCGCTTGGGGGAATTGCCCCGCGAACTGGTCAGGGTGGAGGTCATTGAAGCGCAGCCCCGCTACGCCATCGCCCACACGTATGAGACGTACAGATCTTCTCCTTCGGGCGCCAGCTCCGCGCTGTCCCCCTTCATGGCTTTGAATATGGTTCGGGAGTTGCGCACTCCGGACCAGGCGTCAAGGGAGGAAGTCGGCGACGCGCGACGGTTCGCAGTGGTTGACCGCGGCTATCTCGTTGAGCAGTCCGCCGCCTAGCCGTCCTCGATAGGCCCCCCGCCCCTACCCGCCCCCCGCGGCGGGATAGATGCAAGCCCTGAGCGCATCGAGGCGCTGATACAGGAAGGGCGCCGCCGGTGACCGTCCCCCCGTGCTATCATTCCTCTATCACCTGATAGGAGGCGCGCTATGCCGAACGTAGCCCTGCGTGGCGTCCCCGACCACGTGCACCGGCGGATCAAAGACGCCGCACGCGCCAACCACCGCAGCGTGAACGGCGAAATCCTCGCTAGGCTCGCCGCGTCCGTCGCCGCCGAGCCTCCTGCGCCGCCTATCTCCGCCTCTGCCGAACCGCTGAGCGCGAACGCCCTCCGCGACCAGGCGTTGGAGCGGGACGCGGCCGGCGACGCCCCGCCGCGGATAGACGCGAACCCCGGCAGCGGAAAAACGACGCCCATCCCCAATCCCTACGAACCGATCAGCGAAGAGGAACTCCTCGAGCGGATTCGGAAACTGCGCGAGGCGATTGACGCCCGCGGCGGGATAGATGCAAGCCCGGAGAACATCGAGGCGCTGATCCAGGAAGGGCGCCGCCGGTGATCGTCGTTGACACGAACATCCTCGTGAGTTTCGCGCTCCGTGAGGAGGTCGGCGTTCGGCTCCGGCGGCGAGACCCCGAATGGGCCGCCCCGAGCATTGCAATAAGCGAAATCCGCAACGCGCTGATGGGATACGTCCGTCGAGGAGAGGCGGACTTGGAGCGCGCGAAGCGAATGAACGCCGAGGCCGTCAGAGCGCTAGGCGACCGCATCCATGCCGTCGACGGCGCCGCCGTGCTGGAGACTGCGTTGGAATGCGACCTCACCGCCTACGACGCCGAATTCGTCGTCTGCGCGCGGGCGTTGGGCGTTCCGCTCGTTACGCTGGACAGGGAGATTCTGCAAGGCGCGCCCGACGTGGCCGTTCCGCCTTCTGCGTTCGCGCAACCCTAACCCCGCCCTCCCCTCCCCTCCCCGCCCCGCAAGATAGAATGGCGGCGATGGCCGCCCCGCGTCGCATAAAACCTCGAGCCGAGGAGTTCGCCGACCGCCTTCGGGCGCTGCCCGCGAAGCCCGGCGTCTATCTGATGAAAGGCGCCGACGGGACGATCCTGTACGTGGGGAAGGCGGCCAGCCTCCGCAACCGCGTGCGGTCGTACTTCCAAACGCCCTCCGGCAAGGAGCGGCGCGTCCGCGCCCTGGTTCGGCGCATCGCGGACTTCGAGTTCATCGTCACGGAGTCGGTGCAGGAGGCGCTGCTGCTGGAGAACCTGCTGATCAAGCAGCGCAAGCCGTTTTTCAACGCCCGCCTCAAAGACGACAAAACGTACCCCTACATCAAGATCGACCTCTCCGAAGCGTTCCCGCAGGTGTACTTCACGCGGCGCATTCTGGCCGACGGGGCGCGCTACTTCGGGCCGTTCGCCAGCGCCGGGTCGGTTCGCAAGACGATGGACTTGCTGAAGAAACTCTTCCCCTACCGCTCGTGCACGAAAGCGATCACGGGAACGGACGAGCGCCCTTGCCTGGAGTTCTACATCCACCGCTGCGTCGCCCCGTGCACGGGAGAAGTGAACGCCGACGGCTACCGCGAGGTGATTCATCAGGCGCTGCGGTTCCTCGAGGGCGATTCGGAAAGCGTCGAGCGGGAACTGCAATCGGGGATGGAGCGCGCGGCGGAGGATATGCAATTCGAGCGCGCGGCCGTTCTGCGCGACCAGTTGCGCGCCATCGCGTCGGTGTCGGAGCGGCAAAAGGTCGTCTCCAACCGCAACGAGGACGCGGACGTGATCGCGCTCGCCTACGACAAGGGCGAGGCGTGGGTGGAGTTGTTCCGCGTGCGGCGCGGCAAACTGATCGGCCGCGACCACTTCGCAATGGAGGGCGGCGAGGAAGAGGACGAGGCCGCGCTCATCGAGCAGTTCGTTCAGCAGTTCTACGAAGCGTCCACCGACGTGCCCGCCGCGCTGCTGACCCAGCACGCCATCGAAAACGCGGACGCCGTCGCGGACTGGCTGAGCGGAAAGCGGGGCAAGCGCGTCGCGGTTTCCAGTCCGCAGCGCGGCGCGAAGCGGCGGCTCGTCCAAATGGCGGCGGCGAACGCGCTAGAGGCGCTGACCCAGCGGCGAATCAAGTGGCTCCACGAATCCGACAAGGCCCTGCAGGCGCTCGCGGAGTTGCAAGAGGAGTTGAATCTGCCGGAACTCCCGCGCCGCATCGAGTGCTACGACATCTCCAACATCCAGGGAACGAACTCGGTGGGCAGCATGGTGGTGTTCGAGAACGGACGCCCCAAGACCGCCCACTACCGCCGCTTCCAAATCAAAGGCGTGAGCGGCGTGGACGACTACGCCTCGATGCAAGAGATGCTCCGTCGGCGGTTCCGGCGTTTGGGAGAGGAGCGGCGCGGCGCTCATGAGCGCGGAAGCGCCGGAGCGGGGCGTGACGATGCGGGGCGTGATGATGATGAGGCGGAGAAGAAGGAGAGGAAAGAACGCGCGGCGGCCTCGCCCCGGGACGCCGCTCCTGCGGAAGTCCCTGCGGAAGGAGAGAGCCCGGCGGAGGACGGCAATTCGTTTGGGTTCACGCCCGGGCTGGTCGTCATTGACGGCGGAAAGGGGCACTTGAGCGCGGCGCAGCAAGCGCTTTTAGAGTTGGGCGTGACCGACGTTCCCCTGTGCTCGCTGGCGAAGCGGGAGGAGGAGGTGTTCCTGCCGCATACGCCGGAGCCGGTTCTGCTGCCGCGCCAATCGCCGGGCCTATACCTGCTGCAGCGCGTGCGGGACGAGGCGCACCGCTTCGCCGTCACCTATCACCGGCAACGGCGTTCGCGGGCGGCGACGCGCTCGCGGCTCGACGACGCGCCCGGAGTCGGCCCGAAGCGTCGCCGCGAACTCGTCCGACGTTTCGGAAGCGCGTCGGGCGTGCAAACGGCAAGCGTCGAGGAGATCGCGTCCGTGAAAGGAATGAGCCGGTCGTCCGCCGAAAGCCTCAAGGCGTTCCTCGGCGGCGAGGAATAGCGTAGAATGCGCGTGGCGTCATTCCCGCCCCCAGACGACGCGCGCGCAGCGCATCGCCATTTCCGCGCAGCGCATCGCTTGACTGAGCAGCGCATCGGCGCGCTCCCGCGTAGGCGGGAATCTCGCCCCCCTGCATCGCCCTGACCTCAGCGGACGGGGCGGTTATAGGGAATGACGGCAGAAGGCCGGGCGCTTCCGGCGGAGCGCGCCGAGACAACGGGATAAGCGCGATTTCATAGCGAGGTAGGCCGTATGTTGGAGTTCAGAAGGAAGCGCGGACTGATCGCGGCGGGCGTCACGCTGGTCGTGGGCTTCACGCTGATGGGCGTCTCTATGGCGCTGGACATCCCCTCCCAGGATATGTTCCGCATCGCCACCATCCCCGCCGCCGTGCTGGCGGCCATCCTCTTCGGCTACAAGGACTACGGGCCCGAGCCGAAAAACTACGAGGACGCCCTATGAGCGAAACCCCGCAGCAAGACGAGCGGCCCCCCGTCTGGGTCGGACACGTCAGCATGGGCACGCCCGCGCTCGCGGAGTCCGAGGCGTTTATGCTGCGAATCGGAATGCGCCCCGTCTTCCGCAGCCCCAAATTCGTCATCCTCGAGTTGCGCGGCGGAACGCACCTCGTCCTCTCCCAAGAAGACGCCGCAGCCAAAGACGAAGGCGCGGAGCCCGTTGAGGCGCCGTTCGACCTCATGGTCGACGACCTCGACGCGACGCACGCGGCGTTCGAGGAGCAAGGGCTCGCCCCCTCCCCTATCGAACGCGGGCGCATCCACGACACGTGCGCGCTGACCGAGCCCGGCGGACGGCGCATCATCTTCTACTCGACGCACGCCACCGGCAAGCCGGTCTAGGCGCGGCGGAGGCGCCTCGGGAGAATACCGGGGCTTACCCAGCAAGTAGCGGCGCTTGCGATTGGTTGCTAATAACCGCCCTGTCATTCCCGCGTAGGCGGGAATCTCGCCCCCCTGTCCCGTCCTTCCTCCTGTGTCCCGTCATTCCCGCGCAGGCGGGAATCCAGTCGGCGCGCAAGCGCCGGACGGGGCGCAACGCGCCCCGTCTCCAAACCACCCCACGCGCCACGTCATTCCCGCGAAAGCGGGAACCTACTGGGAGGCGTCCCCACGCGCATGCGGGAGCAGCGCCAGGCGCCACGTCATTCCCGCGCAGGCGGGAATCTCGCCCCCATCTCCGTCATTCCCGCGAAAGCGGGAGCCTCCTGCAGCGCCCCCGACCCGACCGCGCGCCTTAGCGCGCGGCGGCGGGCTCCCAGGGCGGCGCCTCGGCCCACGGACGGAGGAACGTCTGGATCTCCTCCAAGTGGCCGGGGCTTTGGCCGGCCTGCGACGGCGTGAATCGAGCGAGCCGCGCGGGGTTGTTCATCGAGGGCCAATGCTCCAGCGGAAGGCGGATGCACTCGTTTTCGCCCTCGTCCCGAACGACGCCCATCGGCTCGCCTCCGTCGGCGACGACGTCCATCTGCTCGGCGAGCAGTTTGCGGTAGAGAATGACGCCGCGGTCGGACTCGCCGAGGTGCTCGCGGTGGCGCGGCGCGATGCCGCCCTGCGTGATCCACGCGACGAAATCCTGATGGTTCACGAGGTCTTCGATCAGGCGCCCGTCGTCGCCGTAGAGCGGAACGTCGAAGTACGGAATCGTCTCCTGCGGACGGACCGCCTGCCCGGGCGCGGCGCGGTAGAAGAACCACGTCACGTGCAGCGTGTTCTCGTCGTCGACCGGCGTCCGGAACTGCATCGAGCAGCGCACGGAACTCCCAACGAAGAGAATCTGCGGGAACATCACCGGGTGGCCGACGGCCCAGTCGCCATGCGTTTCGTCTATGCCCTCCGTAACGCGCCGTTTGACGATGCCGTAATCGAACACGTCGAACCCGATCTTCTGATGGCGCTTGGGCAGAATGCCCACCTCGTCGGGCTTGGCCAGCCCGAGCCGGACGGCCTTGTCATGCTGCTGACGGACGCCCCAATACCCGTGCAGCCACTCCAAGTGCACCGGGTCGAGCGAGTTCTCCATGCATTGCAGCCAGTTGCACGGCAGCGGCGCGAGCGCAACCTCGCTCCAGCCGTCCGTCCACGTGAACGGCTCCCAGTTCGGAAGGAGCGGCGCGGGCTGCGGGCCCATATACGCGAAAACCATCCCCGCGATCGTCTGAACGGGGTAGCCCGCGATCTTCACCTTCTCCTTGAATCGCCCGTCCGGGTGAACCGTCTCCTCGAACGGCTGCTCGATGCACTGGCCCGTCTCGTCCATCATCCAGCCGTGGTACATACAGCGCAGGCCGTGCTCCTCCGGAATGCCATAGGAGAGATCCACGCGCCGGTGCGGGCAGAAGCGCTCGATCAGCCCCATCGTCCCCGACTTGTCCTTGTAGAGGACGAGGTCCTCGCCGAGCAGCCGCACGGCTTTCGTGGGGCGGTCGTCGAGTTCGGCGGCGGCGGCGATGGGATGCCAGTAGCGGCGCATCAACTCGCCCATCGGCGTCCCCTGCCCCACCCTCGACAAGCGGTCGTTTTCCTGAACGCTCAGCATCGCATCGCCTCCCGCGCATCGCGCTTCTCGGCCCGGATACGGCTCTCGGCCCGGATAAGGCGATTGTACCACTCCGCGCAAAACGCAAGCAGAAGGGTCGCGGATGGCCGATTTCCGCGGAAAAGCGCTCAAAAGCGCTCATTTGTAGGCTCCCGCCTTCGCGGTCGTGACGGGATAGGGGACAAGGGGGCGAGGTTCCCGCCTACGCGGGAACGACGATGCGGGGGCGCGGGAGCGCGCGCGCTTGTGGCATAATCCCCGCGCGCGGCCCACACGCCGAATACGCCGAGGGAGAAGAGGCGGATGCGCTTTTCGGGAATGTTCGTCATCATCATCGCCGTCTTCGTGGCCGTCCTCATCGTCTCCAACATCATCGCCGTCAAACTGATCCACGTCTTCACGCTGCCAGGCGACTTCCTCGGCGAGACGCTCGTCTACCTCCCTGCGTCCATCATCGTGTTCCCCATAACCTACCTCGTCGGCAACGTGCTGACCGAGGTCTACGGATTCCGCGTGGCGCGCGGCGCGATCTGGCTAGGTTTCGGATGCAACCTGCTCGTCGTCGCCGCGCTATGGCTCACCGGCGTCATCCCGCCCGTCGGCTTCTGGGAGGGGCAGACCGCCTACGAAACGATCCTCGGCGCGACGCCGATGATCCTCCTCGCGTCGTTCACGGCCTACCTCATCGGCGAGTTCAGCAACTCGATGACGCTCTCCTTCCTCAAAGTCCGCACCAAAGGACGCTTCCTCTGGATCCGGACGATCTCCTCGACCGTCGTCGGGCAAGGCCTGGACTCTTTCGTGTTCATCTCCATCGCGTTCGGCGTCACGGGGATTCTCGGCGGCGAGGCGATCATCCGCACGGCGCTGATTCAATGGGCGTTCAAGATCGCCTACGAAGTCGCCGCCACGCCGCTGACCTACTGGGTCGTCGGCCAGTTGAAGGCCAAAGAGCATATGGACGCCTACGACGCTCCGCGCTCCCTCAATCCCTTTGGCGTGTTCGCCATGCCGACCGACGACCCCGCCCCCGCGAGAGCGTAAATTCGCCTGTCCCGTCGTCCCCGCCCCTGCTCCCGTCGTTCCCGCCTCTTCCCGTCATTCCCGCGTAGGCGGGAATCCAGTGGCGCGCAGCGCCCCCCTGCCCCGTCATTCCCGCGTAGGCGGGAATCCAGTCGGCGCGCAGCGCCCCCCTGCCCCGTCATTCCCGCGTAGGCGGGAATCCAGTCGGCGCGCAGCGCCCCCTTGCCGTCATTCCCGCGCAGGCGGGAATCCAGTCGGCGCGCAAGCGCCGGACGAGGCGCAACGCGCCTCGTCTCCAAATCACCATGGGTGCCACGTCATTCCTGCGAAAGCAGGAACCTACAGGGAAGCCTAAGCCGCCTCGATGCCCAACTCGCGCAGCGCGGCTTGCGCGTCCGAATCGAGCGCGAGCCCGTCCCTCACGCCGTCCGCGCAGGCCGCGGCGAGCGCGGCGAGCAGGTCGTCCGGCGGACGCTCGCCCTCGGCGCGGCGGGCGGCGGCTTCGCTCAGCGTCTCGTAGGAACGGCCGAGACTCCAGTAGAAGGAGAGCAGGCGCGCGGCTTCCCATTCCGTGCGCGGCGCGGGAACGTCGTTGAGGTTGACGAGCGCGTTCACGACTTTCGTGTAGCGCATAATGCCGGCGCGCTCGTTCTCCGGCGAGCCGTAGTAACGGCGGCGGCGCAGGAGGTTGATGCGGCGGACGTACTCCTCCTCGCCGTAGACGTTGCGCGGAAGCCACTCCTCGCGCAGGTCGAGCGCCTCGCCGCCCGCCGCGTCCACCACGGCGACGGCGACCGACGACCCGATGTGCGGGTCGTATTCGAACTTGGCGGCGTCCCTGAGCACGGCCTCCTGGAGCGCGAGCGTTATCTCGCGCGGAATCTTGCGGTAGAGCCTGCCCTCGGCGGCGTCATTGGCGTCCGCGCCCAGCCCGCCGGTGTTGAAAGCGTAGAACTCCTGCCTCACGCCGTCCGCCTCCATCCGCCGCAGGATGTCGTAGAGGAGATTGGCGTTGTCGTCCTCCAAGCCGATGATGAACGGATCGGAGAAGTACTCGACGTAGGGCCTGCCGATGGCGCCCGCCGCCGCGCCCATCTGCACCGCCTCGCCGTACATCAGCACGCGAAGGTACTGCTCCAGACTGAGTTTGCGGAGCGGCGGCACAACGGTGTTTTCGCGCATCACCGCCTGCCAGACGACACGGTGCATCCGCTCCATCGGGACGTGGGCGGACTCGGTCAGCGCGCCGCCGGTGACGCGGCTGATGACGTCCGCGACGCCTTTGCGCCGGAGGAGCCTGCGCCGCGAGAGGACCATTCGCATATTGCGCGTCGGGTTCCGCGAGAAGTCGGGCTCTCCGGTCTCCGGGTCAACGACGACGTTCTCGAGCGTCTCCTGCGGATTCGGCTCGCCGGGGGCGCCGCGAACGACGTCGTAGGTCACGGGGTCGTCCTCGCGGGTGAGGCCGGAGGGAACCGCGTAGAAGTTGTTCTCCGTGCCGTCTATGCCGTAGGCGTAAGAGACGCGCTCGCCGTCCACCTCCGCCTCGACCGGCTCGGCGAGGCGTTGGAGGAGGATGATGTCGTCGTTCATCGGATAGACGCCTTCCTCCGGGTCCGCCGGAAGGGAGAGGCGCGCCGCGAGTTCGCTGCCCGCGAGTTCGATCATAATCGTGAGCGTGCTCTTGCCGTGCAGCGACGGCCCGGTCGTGACGACGGCGGCGTTGTGGAGGTTGCCGTCCATCGAGCGGATGCGCGCGACGCTCAGGGCGGCTTGGAGCGCGAGCCCGCCGTTCATCTTGGTCTGATGCATTGCGATGCTGAGCGGGCCCATCTTGTGCTCGCCCACGTAGTCAAATCCGAGGTGCAAGGAGAGGCCGCGCGTCGGCGCCTTGAACACGAGCCGCGTGAGCCCTGCGGCGATTGCCTGCTCGCGGGCGTCCGCCGGAAGGTCCAGCGTCTCCAGCCACTCCGGTATGGAGAGTTCCACGATGTCCGGCGGGTTGGCGCGCTCGGACTCCGGCAGATCGAAGGTGAGTTGCCGCCAGAGGTAGGGCAACTGGGGATAGCGCGCCCCGACCAGCAACTGGCGCGCGTGAAACGACCGCCCCGGCGCGTCGCATATCCGCCTGTCCGATTGGACGACGACCTCGCCCGCGTCGAGCCATTCCGCGAGTTTCGCGGTGATGACGGGCAGGATTCGGGTGAAAAGCCGCTGATCGGCGTGGCCGAACTCGAGCGAGTCGCGGTTGGGAGGGAAGCCGTCCATCAGATAGCGGGTGAGGGCCGGCTGGCGGGCGACTCCGCGCTGGCTGTAGAAGGCGAGGCCGCCGGAGTTGAGGCGCGCGACCACCTCGGGGCCGGCGCGCTCGGCGGCCTTGCCCGCCGCGTTGGCGTCCGCGCCTTCCGCGGAGATCCGGCGCCACTCGTCCAGCGCGGCGGCGCGGTCGGCGTCCGGCAGCCTGCCGAATTCGCGCATCCGCCCCGCGAGCCAATCGTCGGAGGGATTGAAGAGCGGGCTGTTGGGCGCGTGGCCGCGCTTGGCGACCGCCATGAGTTCGTCGAGCGCGGCGCTGAACTCAGGCAGCGCCTGCGGCAAGGGCTTATCGCTGGGGCTGTCGGTCACGCTTCTCTCCGGGCGCGGCAACGGCGCGAGCGCATTCTACGCCAAACGCGCCAAGCCGTGGCGCGAACGCCGCGCGTGTAATTCGGGGACGCGCAGGGGCCTGCGAGGCGCCGCCGGCCTCACGCCGTCTGATAGGCCCAAACGTGATACCAGATGTCGGGCTCGCCGTCGGGCATCGGCCGGAACGGCTCGCTCCGCTCGACGAGCCGCCACTTCCCTTCGCGCTCCATTGCGGACTGCCGCGCCTCGTAGCCGCCCTCGACCGACGTGTCCGTTCGAACGGTGAAGACGACGCAGCCGCCCGGCGCGGTGACGCGCGCGAGTTCGTCGAGCGACTCCGGCGGCGCGTGGCCTATCGTGAGCGCGCCGACGCACAGCGTTCCGGCGAACGCCCCCGTCTCGAACGGCAGCGGCTTGCCCAGTTCAGCGACGACGAGTTCCTCGTAGACCATCTTCTCGTTGGCGGCCATCAGCATCCCGGGGGAGAGGTCGAGGGCGGTCACGCGCCTGAACCCGAGCCGGGCGAGTTCCTCGCCGCCCAATCCGGTGCCCGCGCCCGCGTCCAGCAGTTTCGCGTCCGGGGCGTTCACGTATTTGGCGAGCGTTTCGGCGGCGGCGCGCGGCGCGTTGAAGCCCAGCGCCTGCAGATCGGCGTCGTAGGCCGCCGCCCAGTCGTCGTAGCGCTCCGCCATTTCCGCGGAGGTCCGCGCGCCGTACACCTGCCGGATGCGCTCCGTGCGCGCCTTGTCGGTCGTCATCGCCGGCCTCCCAATTTGCAATTGGCGCAGCGCGGCGCCGATGTGGATCAGGCGTCCTTGCGGCGGAGCGGCGCGAATAGGAAGAAGATCGCGGCGGGAGCCGCCGCCGCCGCCGCCATCCAGAAGATGCTGCGGAGCGAGTCCGTGTAGTCCGCCACGAGCCCCATCACGATCACGCCCACCGTCCCGCCCATGAGGCTGCTGAGGAACATTATCCCCACCGTCGAGCCCTGCAAGCCCGGCGGAGAGGCGTCCATCGCCGTCGCGTTGATCACGTCCTGGCTCGACCAGAGGAAAAGGCCGACGAACGCGACGGAGACCGTCAGCAGCGCGCCTCCGTCCGCCGCGCCCATCACGAGCGTCCCCGCGCTGATGGCGAGCATCGCCGTTACGATGGGGACGCGGCGCCCGATGCGGTCGGAGAGGAATCCGATGGCCGGGCCGACGCCCACGCCCAGCAGCGTGAGGAAGCCGACGTGAATCCCCACGCCGAAACTGTCCATTCCCAAATCCTGGGCGAGGTAGACGGGCATAAACGACAGCAAACCGAAGTGCGAGAACGACCTCGTGAAGTTGGCGTAGGCGAGGCTCGCGTAGACAGGGAAGCGCAGCAGCGCGAGCGTGTCCGTCAGTTCCGCTCGGCGCGCGGCGGATTCAGGCGGAGCGGTTCGCGCGCCGGAGAGGAGCCAGTAGATGGCGGCGGTTATGGCGACGGCGGGAATGAAACTGATCAGCGTGTAGGAGCGCCAGTCGTCCGCCATCCACATCACGAGCACGTAGCCCACCACGAGCGGCCCAAGCGCCTCGCCCGCGCCGGAGCCGGAGCCATGAAACGCGATCGCCATTCCCCGCCGGCGCGGGAAGCGCACGCTGAGCATCGAGATCGCGGGCGGATGCCAGAACGACGCCGCCACGCCGCTGAACGCCGCGAGCAGCACCACCGGCCACACCCAGGGCGAGCGTCCCGAGAGCATCATAAAGAACGCCGCGAAGAAGAACGAGAGCGGCAGCATCCAATGCCAGTAGGCGCTGAAGCGGTCGGACACGTACCCCACGAAGAAGTTGGGGAAGCCGCCCCCGAACTGCCGGATCAGCCCAATGGCGGTGACGCCCGCCGTCGAGATTTCGTACTCCTCGACGATCAGCGGCAGGAAAACCGCGAACGACGCGACGTACCAGTGCTTCAGCCCGTGCCCGACGGCGATCGTGGCGACGTAGACGGGCCCGGCCGCCCGAAAGGACGAGCCGGAGGGGGCGGTTGTCGCTTGGGTCGCCATCGTGCGCCGAACGCTCCGCAGAAGAGCCTGCCCCGCGATGATAGCAGGCGCGGGCGCGGGGCGTTTCCTTTCGCGGGAGCGGCGGGCAGTAGGCGGAACGGCGGGCGCCGCCCTCGCCTCGTCCGCCAATGCGCTCATAACCCGCCGCCTTGTGTCATTGGCCTGCGCTCAAACAACGCTTAAACTCCGTTCCAAGATTCTCACGCGGCGGGACTCCCCTGCCGCGGGCAAGGAGCGGCGCTGCGCGTAACCGGCGGAACGGCAAGAGGCATGCCCCTCGACTCGCCCAAAGCGCCGGGCGTCCGGCCCACCACCGACCGGGTGCGGAGCGCGCTCTTCAACATCCTTGCGCGCGACGGAATCGAGGGCGCCCGAGCGGCCGACCTTTTCGCAGGGACGGGCTCGCTCGGCATCGAAGCCCTCAGCCGGGGCGCCGCAAACGCCGTGTTCGTCGAGGCAGACCGAAGGCAAATCGCAGTGATACGGGCCAACTTGCAAGCAACCGGATTCGCCCGCAAGGCGGAGGTCGTCGCGGGGCGCGCCGAGCGCGCCTTGCATCGCCTCGGCCCGCGCGACCTGCTTCTGATGGACCCGCCCTACGCGCAACCGTTCCCCGCCGCCCTCATCGCCCGCATCGGCGATGCGGGGATTCTCGGCGAGCGCGGCGTCCTCGTCTGCGGGCACGCCTCCCGCGTCCTCGCCGACGACCGCTGCGGCGCCCTCGTCAAGCATGACGACCGCCGCTACGGCGACTCCTCGCTCGCGTTCTACGGCCCCTCGCGGGAGGCGGCCTAAATGACCACCGCGATCTACCCCGGCCGCTTCGACCCGGTGACCGCAGGCCATCTGGACATTCTCCAGCGCGCCTCCCGCCTCTTCGACAAGGTGATCATCGCCGTGTTCGAAGCGCCGGAGATCCGGACGACTTTCTCCGCCGAGGAGCGCGTCCGCCTCATCCGCGAGGCCGCCGGAGGCATCCCCAACGTGGAGGCGCAGGCGTTCAGCGGCCTCGTCGTGGACTACGCGAAAGCGCGGGACGCCACGGCCATCGTCCGCGGCATCCGGATGCACGCCGACTTCGAGTACGAGTTCGAGATGGCGCTGATGAACCGCCGCCTCGCGCCCGAAATCGACGTCGTGTGCCTGATGACCGACGGGCGCTATCAGTTCGTCCGCGCAAGCCTGCTCAAGGAAGTCTCAAGGCTCGGCGGCGACATCACCGGACTCGTCCCTGAAAACGTCATCGAGGCGCTCGCCGAGCGCTTCGCGCAATAGAAGCGCCGGGCGTCCAAGCCCAAACGCATCGCAAAGGAGGAGAGCGCAATGGAATTGCTGGATCTGGTGGACAGACTGGAAGGCATAGCGGTTCAGGCCAAGAAGATGCCGATGAGCAAACGCTCGATGATCGACGCCGAGGAGTTGCTCGGCATCATCGACCAGATGCGGGTGGCGATGCCGCGCGACCTGCAGGAAGCCCGCGAAATAATGGAGCGCCGCGAGCAGATCGTCAGCCAGACGATGACCGACGCGCGCCGCATCCGCAGCACCGCCGAAGGCGACGCGCGCCTCCTCGTCAACGAGACGGAGATGGCCAAAGCGGCGCAGGAGCGCGGACGCGAGATCATCGAAGACGCCAACGCCAGGGCGGCGCGCATCATCGGCGTCGCGGAGCAGGAGGCCCAGCGCCAGCGCGCCGGCGCCGACGACTACAGCCGCGACTCCCTCGTCGGCCTCGAGGAGCGCGTCTCCTCGGTGCTGAACGAGATTCACGCCGGTCAGCGCGCCCTCGACCCCGGGATGAGCCTCCTCCGCTAGCCCGCGCCGGACGGGAGCGGGCGGAGAACTGAACCGAAGAGGCGGGGCGCGTTGCGCCCCGCCTCGCTTATTGCGCCCATTGCCCCGTCCCTACGCCGGAATCCGCCGCGCGTTAGCGCAAGCCTAAAACACGCGGGGGATCCAGTCGCTGAACGGGTAGGCGGCGCCGATCCAGCGGAAGAAGAGCGGCTCGAACCAGAAGATGTCCAGCGTCATATCGAGAATCCCGATGATGAACGCCTCGAACGCCAGCGCGGCGGACAGCGCGTGATGCCATTTCGCGCGCGTCCACAGCAGCAGGTATCCGGCGACCCAGAGCGGAAGGCCAATGTGGAAGCCGATGAGCCAGATGATGAGGATGAGTCCGACGAGGGTTCCGAAGTAGAGGGCGGCGCGCCGCCGCTCGCCCTGCGGGTCTTCGCCGAGCCGGAACCCCAAGTCCATAATCATCCCTTGCTCGATGGCCTTGCGGCGGCCAAGCACCACCCAGAGACGAACGAGCCACAGCGGAGTCGCGATGGCGATGATGATCATCGGCAACCACTGCCCCTCCTGCCGGCCGATGGGAACGCAGGCTCGCGTCTCGCCTATGGCAAACTCTCCGAAGATGCTTTCGCACAGGTCGAGACGGCGGAAGTAGACGGCGATGAGGACGGCGATGACGCCAAGCAGCACGAGTTCGCCCAGGATCTCCGGCGAGCGCCAGGAGACCTTGCGGTGCGCGGAACCCCCCTCGCGGGGCGCGTCAGGATTGGTCGTCATCGGCTGCCTCGCCCGCGAGCGTTCGCTCCTGCAGACGCTGCGCGGCTCGCTGAACGCGGAGCGAGAAGTAGACGGCCGTCACGACGACGGCGAGGATGCCCAAGAACCCCGGCTGCCAGATCATCGAGACGCCCTGCGTCTGTATGGCGATGCTCATATACGTTTCGAGCGGCCCGGCGAGCACGATGGCGATGAGGATGGGCGGCCTCGGCCATGCGTAGGCTTTCATAAACATGCCGAGCGCCGCGAACACCGCCATCGTCGTGAGGTCGGAGATATCCAAATTCGCTTGGAACGCGGAGAGCGTCACGATGGCGATGACGAGCGGGGCGAGCACGAGCGGCGGGATGGCCGCCACTTTGGTGAGCGTGGGAGAGAAGCGCAGCACGATGGGGACGACCAAGATGTTGGCGATCACGATCACGTAGACGAGGGAGATCGTGAGGTTGAGGTCGCGGTCGGGATCGACCATCGCCGCGCCGGGCAGGATGCCGACGATGAAGAGGAAGCCGAGCACGATGGCCATCGGGGCGCTGCCCGGGATGGCGAAGAGCAGCGTCGGTATCAGCACGCCGCCGTCCGTGGAGTTGTTGGACGATTCCGGCGCGATGACGCCTCTAATGTCTCCGGTTCCGAACGTCCGGACGGCTCCTTTCTCGGTTTGGCGGGCTTGGGCGTAGGCGATCCAGTGGGCGGGAGTCGGGCCGAGCCCGGGCATCGCGCCGATGAACACGCCAATCAGCGACGAGCGCGTGATGAGCCACTTGTGGCGGAGCGCTTCGCGCATTCCTCTCGACACGTCGCGGTTCCCCTCCTTCAGCATCTCGCTGAGGCGCTCTTTGGCGACGGGCGTTTTGCTGATCACCAAGTCGGCTATTTCGGGAATGGCGAACAGCCCAACCACGACGGGGACGATGTTGACGCCGTCGTAGAGATAGTCGAGCCCGAAGGTCGCGCGCGTTTCCTGCGCGATGTTGACGAAGCCGATCATTCCGATGAAGAGACCAAGGCACGCGGTGAGCAGCCCTTTGACGACCGCCCCGGCGCTCACGATTCCCACCGAAGCGACGCCGAGCAGCGCGAGCAGGAAGAATTCGGCTTCCCCGAACAACGTCAGCAGACTGCGGGCGAAAGGCAGCACCGCCAGCAGCGCGACGCCGCCGATGATTCCTCCGATGAGGGAGGAAGTGTAGGAGGCGCCGAGCGCGTAGCCGGCGTGGCCCTGCCGGGCGAGCGGGTAGCCGTCCAATATCGTCGCCTGCGACGAGCGCGCCCCGGGAATGCCAAGCAGGATGGAGGGTATCGGCTCTGTGAGGTCGTTGGCGGCCATATAGCCGATGACGAGGGGGAGCGCGATGAAAGCGTCGAGTTCGGTGGCGAACGCGAGCACGACGACGAGGAAGGGCAGGCCGCCGCCCGGCATCAGGCCGGAGGCGATGGCGATAGGAATCATCAGGACGAGCGCGATGATCGGCCACGGGGGCCAGGCGCCGAAGAGCCGGTTCGCCCCGTCCGCCGCCGCGCCGAAGAACGCGCCGTCCACGGTTTGCGTGTACGCCCAGACGAGCGCCGCCGTGACGACGACGCCGATGATCAGTGGGAGCCGGTTGACCATTGGAGTTGGCTTGCCTCTGCGAATCCGGTTCGCCGCTTGGTTGGGGTTTACGCTACGCGGAGAAGCCCTTGCGCGTCAAGCGGCGCGCAGGGGCGGGCTCGCCCGGCCGCGCCTCCCGCCGCATAGCCCGCAGGGGCAGGCTCGCGTGAGCCCGCCCCTGCGGTTCAGCGCTTTCGCGGCTCGCCGCCGGCTAGCAGTCCCGTGACTCCTTCGGAACGCCGTAGAGGTCGGCGAAGAGTTGGCAGGCCTCGGGCGTGAAGTCGCTGGCCTTCTCGATGTCGGCGCGCAGAATGGACGGGTCGCCGTAGTTGATCTCGCGCGAGAGCGCGGCGGCGCTGTCTATGAACTCCTGATCCTCCGTGATTTGACGGAAGACGCGCTGCCACGTCTGCACGATGTCGTCGGGAGTGCCCGGCGCCAGCACGAACATTCGCGTCATCGACTCCAGGTTCTGCGCGAGGAGGAAGGCCGCTTGCTGCTGCTCGTTCGCGTCGATGACGTCGAAGATATGCGGAACGTCCTCGGAGCGCAGGCCGGTGTTCATCTTGTCGAGGAAACTCTGGCTGATCGGCGTGCGCCAGTAGAAGAGCGGCATCAGTTTGCGCTCCTCGTACCACTGCGGGTAGAGGGGGTCGATGAAGAACGTGTCGCAGCGGTCGGTGGCGTCGAGCGTGTCGCGGTTGATCGCGGCTTGCACGTCGGCGGTGCCTTCGTAGCCGAGCACGACCTTGACGGGCGCGCCGAGCGCCTCGACGAACTGTCCGCCGATGGCGTTGCCGCCCAGCGCGGAGGTGCCGAACGTGATCGTTTCGCCGAGCGCGACCATCTCTTCCCAGTTCTCCGCAAGGTCGCGGCGGATGCAGAGGGCGGCGTGCGTCTGGATGAAGTTGGGCGTGCCGATCATAACGACGGTGTTGAGGTCGAAGTCGTCGAGGTCGGCGCCTGCGGCCTCGGCGGCCGGGTGGCGGTTGGCCATCGGGTGGGTGGTGAGGCCGTCGGGGCGGGAGCGCATCGTCTCTTGCAGCGCCCGGAGGCCGCCTCCGCCGGGGAGGTTGGAGACGATGACGCGGGGGTTGCCGGGCATCAGGCGCTCGAGGCCTTTCGCCAGCAGGCGGGAGTAGGCGTCGTAGCCGCCGCCCGGGGAGAAGCCGACGATGATCTTGATCGTCTTGCCGGAGAAGTACTCCTCGGCGTCGAAGCCCGGCGCGGGAGGAATCGGCGTGGCCGTGGGGCGGGGGGCGGGCGTGGCCGTCGGCGCAGGCGCCGCCGCGCCGCCGTCGGTCATTGCCGCCGTCGGCGTCGGAGCGGGCGCGGGCTCCGCCGTCGCGCCGCCGTCCATCATCGCGTCGGGCGTGGCGGTTGGCGCGGGGACCGGAGTCGGCGTCGGGTCGGTTCCGCACGCGGCCAAGACCGCGAGCAGCGCGAGAGAGAGCGCGGCGAGGGCGATAGTTCTGCTTGCCCGGAACATAGGTAGTCCTCCCTGTGTGAAACGAGCCCGCGTCGAGCGCCAGCCGCCGCGCGGACAATCCGCAGTATGATAGCGCCCGCAACCGCGCAAGGGCAACCCCGCGCGCGCCGTTCCCTAGCATAGGAGACTTGCGCAACCCAGCCGGCCTCGCCGCAGCGCTCTCATCCGCCCTTGCGGCGACTTCCCTAAAGCAGGGCGAGGCGAATTCGGCGCTCCGGGTTGGTCGTCTTGACCGTCGATCTCTCGCAAAAGGCTTGTTGTGGAGGCGAATGAGCGCGGATGCGCGATTAACGCCGCGACGGAATGCGCCCGGCAGCGCAAAACGCTTTGGGCTGTGGCATACTTGGAGAGTAGGCTTGAAGAAAGCGGCGCGCCGCTGCCTCCTCCGGCAGGAGACGGCCGCCTGCCGGAGCAGCCGGCGTCCGCGCGGATCAGAGAAGTCTGCGGCGGGCGCGGCGCAGCGCCGGACAGATAGCGAGCGCTAGGGCTAGGAGACCGACCAAATGACCATCAGGCTCGAAATCATAACTGCGGAGCGCGTGCTCTTCGAAGGCGACGTGGACGCGCTCGCCGCCCCGGGCGTGGAGGGCGAAATCGGCGTTTTGCCCAAGCACGCCGCGCTGATGACCGTCCTGCAGCCGGGCGACCTGCGCTACCGCGTCAACGGGGCCGAGGAAGAGTTCGCGGTCACCGGCGGTTTCATAGACGTGCGCGGCGACCGCGTGTCCGTCCTCGCCGACGCGGCGGAGCGGTTGGACGAGATCGACGTCGCCCGCGCCGAGGAAGCCATTGCCCGCGCGCGCCAGCGGATCGAGGAGCACACAGGCGACGTAGACTTGGAGCGCGCCCTGCGCTCCCTGCGGCGAGGGCAAGCGCGGCTCAACGTCACGCGCCGCCGGCGGCGTCCCGCCGGGGTTCCTTCCCGCGAGGGCGGCGCCTAGCGCCTTCGCCCCGCGCAAGACCTTCGCGTGTCTGCAGTCCTGACCGCGCAGGCGGGAATCCAGTCGGCGCGCAGCGCCCCCCTTGCCGCCCTGCCCGCGCAGGCGGGAATCCAGTCGGCGCGCAGCGCCCCCCTTGCCGCCCTGCCCGCGCAGGCGGGAATCCAGTCGGCGCGCAGCGCCCCATGTGCCCCGTCATTCCCGCGCCCACTATCGTCATTCCCGCGTAGGCGGGAACCTCGCCCCCCTTGTCCGTCGTCCCCGCCTCCAATTCGTCATTCCCGCGTAGGCGGGAATCCAGTCGGCGCGCAGCGCCGGACGAGGCGCAACGCGCCTCGTCTCCAAATCACCCCACGCGCCACGTCATTCCCGCGAAAGCAGGAACCTACTGGGAACGCCCTGCCCGCGAAAGCAGGAACCTACTGGGAGCGCCTCCGCGCAGGCGGGAATCCCGCCCCTGTCCCCGCCCCTCCTTGCCGTCATTCCCGCGTAGGCGGGAATCCCGCCCCTTCGCCGCCCTGCCCGCATAGGCGCGCCCGCGCCAATGTAATATGCGAAGCCTCCTATGGACGAGCGACCTGCGAAACGCGCCGCGCGCTCCGGCTACGGGCTGGAGTTGCGCGGCGTCTCCAAAGCCTACGCCGCAGCCCGCGCGCTGCGGTCGGTCGACCTCGCCGCGCCGTGGGGAAGCGCGCTCGCGCTCTTCGGACGCAACGGGGCGGGCAAGAGCACGCTGCTCCGCGTGGCCGCCGCGCTCGTGAAACCCGACGCGGGCGAGGTTCTCGCGGCGGGCTTCACGCTGCCGCCGCAAGCCGCGAACGCCCGCGCCGCGACGGGCTACGTCGGCCACCGCAATATGCTCTACCCCGATCTGACGCCGGAGGAGAATCTGCGCTTCTACGCCCGGCTCTACGGACTGCCGGACGGCGAGCGCCGCGCCGCCGAGGTTCTGCGCGACGCGGGGGCGGAGCGGTGGGCGAGTCGCCGCGTGCGCGCGCTCTCGAACGGCATGCAAAAACGGGTCGCCGTCGCGCGCGCGCTGCTGCACCGCCCCGCGCTGCTGCTGCTCGACGAGCCGGACGCCGGACTGGACGCGCAAGGCAAAGCGTTTCTCGCAAGCGTCGCGCGGGCGGTCGCGGAGGGCGGCGGCGCGGTCGTTTTCGCAACGCACGACATCGAGCGGGGGCTGGCCGCCGCCGACCGCTACGCCGTGCTGCAGGACGGGCGCGTCGCCGCTCAAGGGAGCGCGGCGGAGGCGGACGCGGCGGCGATTTCGGACGCGCTCGCCGCGCCCGGGGGCGGGGCGTGATGCGCGCCGGACTGCGGGCGGCGCTCGCCGTCTACGCCAAAGACGTCCGCATCGAGGCGCGGACGCGGGAGACGCTGGGGGCGACGCTGGCGTTCGCGTTCGTCGCGGCATTCATCTTCACGTTCGCATTCGACCCGTCGCCGCGAACGCTCGCCGCCGTCGGCCCCGGCATCGTCTGGGTCGCCTATATCTTCACCGCTATGCTGGGAATGAACCGGACATTCCTCTTGGAGGTCGAACGCGGAACGCTGGACGGCCTCCGCCTGGCGCCCGCGCCGCCGGAGGCGATCTATTTCGGCAAGTTTTTCGGCTTGCTCACGCTGCTGATCGTAACGGAGGCGCTGCTCGCTCCGGCTTTTCTCGTGCTCTACGGGCTCTCCCTGCTGAACGTCTGGTTCGCCGCCGTCGCGGCCGCGGCGACCGTCGGCGTGGCCGCCGTCGGAACGCTGCTCTCCGCAATCGCGGCGCACGCCCGGGCGCGGGAGGCGCTGCTGCCGCTGCTTTTCATCCCGCTGTCGCTGCCGCTGCTCATCGGCGCGGTGTCGGGGACGGCGGCGGCGCTGGACGGCGAAGGCTGGAGCGGCGCGGGGCGCTGGCTGCAACTCATCCTCGCATTCGACGCGGCGCTCATCGTGGTATCATCGTGGGCGTTCGCATTCGTGCTGGAAGAATGACCGCCAACTCGACATCCAACACAATATCGCCCGCCCGTCCGTCCGCCCGTCCGCCCGCCCGTCCGGGAACAGGCGCCTGGAGACAGTGGCTCCTGCTGGCCGCGGGAGCGCTCGTGCTGATTGACCTGTACCTCATCTTTCAGTACGCCCCCACCGAGCGGGTGATGGGCGTCGTTCAGCGCCTCTTCTACTTTCACGTGCCGGTGATCCTCACGAGTTTCCTCTCGTTCGTTCTCGCCGCCGTCGCGAGCCTCGTCCACCTTGCGCGCCGCTCGCGGGCGTGGGACAGCGTCGCCTACGCTTCGACGGAGGTCGGCGTCGTCTTTTTCACCACCGCCATTCTCACGGGAGCGGTCTGGGCGAGGCCGGTTTGGGGCGTTTGGTGGGTGTGGGACGCCAACGGAACGCTCACCTTCGCGCTGTGGCTGATCTTTATCGGCTGCCTAATGACGCGCGCCTACGCGCCCGACGCCGAGCGCGGCGGCCGCTGGGCGGCGGTCGTCGCCGTCATCGGCGCGGCCACCGTGCCCTTTCTCTATATGGCGGCGGACTGGTGGAGCGGGCTCCATCCCGAGCGGGTGACCGGCCCCGGCGCGCAAGGGTCGCTGGAGCGCGAGATGCTGATCACGCTCCTCTTCTCGTTCGCCGCGTTCATCGTCCTCTTCGTCGCGCTCGTCGCCGAGCGGGCGGCCCTCCGCCGCGACGAGGACGCCGTCGAGGAGTTGCGGCGCGCCGCCGCCTAGCCGCCGTCCGCCTTGCTTCCATAGCCAACCCGCCTAGAGCCGGACAACAAGGGAACGTTATGCCGCGAATGATTCGCTTCCTCTCCGCCCTCATCGCCGTTGGCGCGCTGCTTGCGGTCGCCGCGCCCGCTGCGCTGGCCGCCCCGTCCGCGCAGGGCGCGCCGGGCGAGAGCAACCTGGGCTACCTGCTCGCCGGAACGCTGCTGACGTGGGCGGGCTTCTTCGCCTACGCGGTCTACATCGCGCGCAAGAACCGCGAGTTGCGCCGCGAGGTCGAGGAGTTGCGCGCCGCGCTTGCGGAGCGCGGCGCGGAGGGCTAGGAGGCGCGCCCTCCCTCCTACCGTCATTCCCGCGCAGGCGGGAATCCAGTCGGCGCGCAAGCGCCCCCCTTTGCCGTCATTCCCGCGTAGGCGGGAATCCAGTCGGCGCGCAAGCGCCCCTTGCCGCCCTGCCCGCGAAGGCGAGAATCCCACCCCACCCGCCTCGTCATTCCCGCGTAGGCGGGAATCCAGTCGGCGCGCAAGCGCCCCCTACTCCGTCATTCCCGCGTAGGCGGGAACCTCGCCCCCCCTTTGCCGTCATTCCCGCGCAGGCGGGAACCTCGCCCCCCCTTTGCCGTCATTCCCGCGCAGGCGGGAACCTCGCCCCCCCTTTGCCGTCATTCCCGCGCAGGCGGGAATAACGCCCCTCCTACCGTCATTCCCGCGAAGGCGGGAACCTCGCCCCCTTGCCGTCATTCCCGCGAAGGCGGGAATCCCGCCCCCCTTGCCGTCATTCCCGCGAAGGCGGGAATCTCGCCCCCTTGCCTCGTCATTCCCGCGAAGGCGGGAATCTCGCCCCCTTGCCCCGCCCTTGCCCGCGTAGGCGGGAACCCAGTCGGCGCGCAAGCGCCCCTTGCCGCCTGTCCGCGCGGCGTATAGTGGAGTCCGCTCACTCTATGGAAACGACGAACGCACAGCCCGACGCGCCGCCGCCCCCGCGCCCCGTGTCCACGCAGGCGCTCCGCTACCCGGACTTCCGCATCCTCTGGATTACGACGGGGCTCGTCGCGGGCGGCGTTTGGTTTCAGCAGGTCACGCTCGGCTGGCTCGCCTACGACCTCACGCGCGACCCGTTGCACGTGGCGGGCGTCGTCGGTGCCCGGACTCTCCCCCTGCTGCTCTCGCCCGTCACCGGCGTCATCGCCGACCGGGTGGATCGGCGGAAATTGCTGTTCGTGGATCAAGCGCTGGTCACCGCGCTGGTGTTCGGATTCGCGCTGCTCCTCCGGTTGGACTTGCATCGCGTGTGGCACCTCTACGCTTTCGCGCTGACGTTCGGCCTGCTTTGGGCGGCGAACAACCCGGTGCGGCAGGTTCTGACGGCCAACACCGTGCCGCGCGAGGCGCTGATGAACGCCACCGCAATGATTTCGATGGCCTTCAACCTGATGCGCGCGCTCGGCCCGGCGGTCGGCGGGCTGGTCATCGCCCGATTCGGGCCGGACGTCAACTTTCTCATTCAAGGCGGCCTCTTCCTCGTGGCGCTTGCGATGCTCACCCGGCTGCGGGCGCCTTACTCCACCGCCGACCGGGCCCGGGCGAGGGAGCGTTCGCCCCTGCGGAACCTCGCCGACGGCTTCCGCCACGTCGTCAACGAGCCGGTTACGCTGCTGACGGCGGGCGTGACGTTTGGGCTTTCGTTCACGATGCTGGCGATGGTGTTCAACCAATTGCCCGTGTACACCGCCGAGATTCTGCGGAACGAGGACGGAACCTACTTGGGGCTGCTGCTGATGGCGATGGGGATCGGCGGATTCTTGGGGACGGCGCTGCTGGCCGCGTTCTCGTCGGCGCGGCGGAAGGGTCTGCTCGCCTCGGTGTCGTTCGCGCTCGCCGCCGTCAGCGTCATCGCGCTTTCGCAAGCGGCGTCGCTCTGGCTCGCTTTCGGCGCGCTGCTCTTGCAGCAAATGTTCGTGCAGGTGGTGATGACGACGAATATGACCATTGTGCACACGATCACGCCGGACGCGCTGCGCGGGCGCGTGGTCGGCGTCTATCAGATGGAGATAGGAATGATGCCTTTCGGCGGACTCATCGCCGGTGGGCTCTCCCGCGTCTACGGCGTGGACAACGCCTTTCTCATCGGCGGCGTCGCGGCTCTTGCGCTGATCGCCGTCCTGAGCGTCGCGGCGCCTCGCTACCGCCGCTTGGAGACTTAGCCGCGTCCGGCGGGAATCTCGCCCCCTTGCTCCGTCATTCCCGCGCAGGCGGGAATCTCGCCCCCTTGCTCCGTCATTCCCGCGCAGGCGGGAATCTCGCCCCCTTGCTCCGTCATTCCCGCGCAGGCAGACCGGCGATGTAGTCCGCGATGGCGCCCGCCTCCGATTCGGAGAGCCCCTGCGACCCCATCGTTGTCCCCGGCGCGAACGCCTGGGGAGCCGCGAGGAATTGCGCGAGGCTTTCCCGTGTCCATACGCCGCCGAGCGAGCGCAGCGCCTCTGAGAGATTCCAACCCTCGACCTGCCCGACGCTCCGCCCGATAACGCCGACGAGATGCGGGCCTATGCCGTGCTCCTCGGCGTCGAGTCTGTGGCAAGCGGCGCACTCCGTCGCGTACAGTTGCGCGCCGGTGGCCGTCGCTGCTTCCCCGGAGCCTGATTCGTCTCCTGAGTCCGGCGTCTCTGCGGCGCCCCCGTTCTCCTGGGGGTCGGATTGGCTTGCATCGAGAAGAGCCGTCAACTCTTCGCAGTCCACCGAGTAGGCATTCCTTTGCTTGATGGACTCCTCGTCGCAGTACCTGTAGGAACGGCTCAGGAAAAGGACGCTGCCCTCGTCGGACAGGATGGCTATGCGGCCGTCCGGCATCCGCGCAATGTCTCTCACCCGCGCGCGGACGGGAATCCGCTCCACATACTGAACGTCCGTCCCGTCGCGCCGGACCCGAAAGAGGGAGCGGCCGTTTTCAACATCGCCCAGCGAACCGATAAGCAAGTCATCTTTCCAAAGCGGGAACCATTGCTCGTCATTCACAATCAGGCTGGAGATTGCTATGGAAGGGACCCACGCGAAGGCGGGACGCTCATAGCCCTCGTGTCCCCCCAACTCGTGCTTATTCTCGACGTTGATAGTTCCTCCGTAATGAACGCCGTAGGTGACATGATGCCAACCATAATTAGCGCCGGGCTCCAGCAAGTTCAATTCATCGCCGCCTTGAGGACCATGCTCCGTCTCCCAAAGGTTGCCGTCCGCGTCTATGGCGAATCCCTGCGAATTGCGAAGGCCGATAGCCAGCACATCCGCCTCTCCGGATTCAATTGACACTCGAACCAATTTGCCGAGATGCAAGTCGGGATGCTGAGAAGCGATGATGTCGTCTACGAATACCCAGCCGTGGTCGCCGACTACAATCAACAAATGGCCAGGCCCGTCCGTCAAAATTCTCCCGCCCGCCTGATGTCCATACCTGGATGTGGAAGCCATGCAAGGTTCCGCGTCGAATATCGTCCTCCATGACGGCGACACGGAAACGGATGCGCCGTCAAGAAACGCCGTCGTAGAGGACAACCGAAACCTAATGCACTCTCCCGTGAAGTAATGATGCGTGACGAACAACTCCCATCGCTCTTCCGAATGCTGCTTAAGCAAAATATCGGCGACGCGGAATCTGTCGGGGCGAAAGTCTGCGCTGTCAGGGTGCGATTGCAGGCCCTCCAAGTTCATTGGGACATTGCCTTCGAGATACTTGGCTTGTCCATCTTGGTCGATCAGCGCAATTCTCCCCCACGGAGTCACCACCAATAGGTCGTCGCACATGCTATCCAGCCCCCCGCCGCCTACGTGGAAACGGTCGAGGTCAACCTTGTCCATTTCCAACGCGTAAAGATGCGTCGCCACCAAGGAATTCGCCGACTCATCGGATGGCGTCTTAAGGTAAGGCGTGACGTTAGGACAAACAGCCATTGGTTGCGGTTCCCTGAGTAGAGACGTAGGCGCAGGGAATCGGTTTGGGCTAGGAGTAGGCGCCGGCGCGGCAGTGGGAGCAGGAATGAGCGTAGGAGTAGGCGCCGGCGCGGCAGTGGGAGCAGGAATGAGCGTAGGAGTAGGCGTCGGCGTAGCGGTAGGAGTAGGAATGAGCGTAGGAGTAGGCGTAGGCGTAGGCGTAGCAGTGGGAGTAGGCGTAAGCGTAGGGGTAGGAGTTGGCGATGGCGTAGGCGCGGCGGTGGGAGTAGGCGTAGGGGTAGGGGCTGGCGATGGCGTAGCAGTAGGCGGAGCGCCGGAGCAAGCGGCGGCGGCAACGACGACGAGGCTTAGACCAACAGCCGTCGACCAAGAACGGAACGCGCGCCCCCCGCGCCGCCGGAGGAGCATGGTTACCCCCTGGTGCAAATGCTCTATTTTATGCAACGGACCCCCTTTGCCGCCCGCAGCGCGCTCATAGGGCGCTTATCACCCGCGCCGCCATTCTAGCGCTCTTTGCCGTTCGCGGATCAACGCTGGGCGCCGCGCCGCGCTATCGCCGCTTGGAGACCTAGCCGCGTCCGGCGGGAACCTCGCCCCTTGCTCCGTCATTCCCGCGCAGGCGGGAATCTCGCCCCTTGCTCCGTCATTCCCGCGCAGGCAGACCGGCGACGTAGTCCGCGATGGCGCCCGCCTCCGATTCGGAGAGCCCCTGCGAACCCATCGTCGTCCCCGGCGCGAACCCCTGCGGATCCGCGGGAGCGGGCTCCGCGCCGCCGCCTGAGTTCGGCGCGTCATCGCTTGGGGCGTCATCCTCGGGGGCGGCGTTCGGGGGGATGGGGCCGCAACCGACTGCGTAGACGCGCAGGATCCGGCGCGACCTTTCGTCGCAATACTCCTCTGATCGGGCGAGGAAGTGGACGCGGCCTCCGTCGGCGAGCAAGGCGATGCGTCCGTCCGGCATCTGGGCCAGGTCGCGGATGCGGTAGCCGACCTTGATGCGCTCCACGTACTGGACGTCTATTCCAACACGCCGGACTCGAAAGAGCGAGCGTCCGTTGGAGTCTCCTCCCAGCGAACTAATGAGCAAGTCGTCTTGCCACAGGGGGAACCATCGCTCGTCATTCACAATAAGGCTGGTGGTTGCTACGGAGGGAACCCATGCGAAGCGAGGCAGGGCGAAGGCTTTATGCTCGCCGACGGACGCGGCCTCGTCTACCGGCACATTGATGAATCCTCCGTAGTCGACTCCGTAACTTACGGAAGGATAGCCGTAGTTGGCGCCGGGCTCCAGCAGGTTCAGTTCGTCGCCGCCTTGAGGCCCGTGCTCCGTCTCCCAGAGGTTGCCGTCGGCGTCTCTTGCGAGTCCTTGCGGATTGCGGAGGCCGAAGGCCAGTATCTCCGCGTCTCCGGATTCGATTGCGACGCGGATGAGTTTGCCCAAGTGCGAGTCGGGGTTCTGAGGCGCTTCAAATTGGCCATGGTCACCCACTACGACCAATAAGTGGTCGGGGCCGTCCGTCAACATGCTCCCGCCCGCCCCAAGTCCCCCCGAGTATGTGGGATCCATGCAAGGTTCCGCATCGAATATCGTCCTCCACGACGGCGACACGGAAACGGATGCGCCGTCAAGGAACGCCGTCGTAGAGGACAACCGGAACCTAATGCACTCTCCCGTGAAGTAATGATGCGTGACGAACAACTCCCATCGCTCTTCCGAATGCTGTTTGAGCAAGATATCGGCGACGCGGAATCTGTCAGGGCGAAAGTCTGCGCTGTCAGTGTGCGATTGCAGTCCTTCCAAGTTCATCGGAACTTGCCCCTCAACCGGCTCCACGCTTCCGTTCGAACGCGCGAGCATGACCCTGCCCCACGGCGTCACGACGAGCAGGTCGTTGCACAGCGGTTCGATGGCCCCGCCCTTCCCCGCATCCCACCTGAGTGGAGCCGATTTCGATTCCAGATAGTGCAGATGCGTCGCGAGGGGGTCGCCCGTTTCGAACACATCCTCGCCGGAGAGCGGCTCCGCTTCTTCGCACCCGGGCGGGAGCACTGGAGTAGGGAGCACGGGAGCAGGGAGCTCCCGAAACCGGGAGGGGGCGTCGGCGCTCACAACCCCTAGCGCCGCAGTTGCGGTGAGGGACGCGCCGTCCTTATCGTAGTCCACTTGAACCTGCACGCGCTTCCCGCGCGCGGATTCGCCAGCCAAGTAGATAGAGGTTGGGGACGAAACGAGGGGCAGTAGTTCGCATTCCGATCCATCCGCGCCGCATACGGACCACAGGAAAGGCGACCTGCGGGCGAACGGCCGTTGGTCGTTTACGTCGACCCGCATAAGGTCTCCCACCACGTACGGGCCATCGGAGCCAATATGAATTGCGTTGAGCGGGGCAGGGCGAAGTTCAGGGGCCGTCGCGGCAACCAGGGGCGACCATACGGACTGTCCGTCGGCGTTGACGGAGGCGGCGCGAACCTCGTACTCCAGCCCGCTCATCGCCGCCCACCCATCCGGGATCTCGTAGGGCGGAGACTCCGCCTCGTATTCCGTCCAAGCGAAGGGTTCGATGCCGTTCTTCAGCCTGGCCGCGATTTTGTAGCCCGTCGCGCCCTCGACTATGCTCCACGAGACCGCGAGGCTTCTGTCGGCGGCGTCCACGGCGACGCCGGAGGGCGGCGCGAGCGAGGCTATGATCCTCGGCGTCGGCGTGGGGGCAGGGGTGGCGTCAGCCGACGGCGTAGGCGCGGCGGTTGGCGTAGGCGTAGCAGTGGGAGCAAGCGTAGGCGAAAGCGATGGCGTAGCAGTAGGCGGAGCGCCGGAGCACGCTGCGGCGGCGACGGCGGCGAGCCCAAGCGCGGCGGCGAGCGGCCAAGAATGGAACGCGCGCCCGCCGCGCCGCCGGAGGAGCATGGTTATCCCCTGGTGCAAATGCTCTATTTTATGCAAACGGGAAATACCTTGCCGCCCAAGCGCGCTCATAGGGCGATGAGCGCCGCGCCGCCATTCTAGCGCTCTTTGCCGTATGTGGATCAAACGCTGAGCGTCGCGGCTCCGCGCTGCCGCCGCTTGGAGACCTAGCCGCGTCCGGCGTGCCGCGCAAGCGATGGCGAGGCGAGGCGCCGGTTGCGCCTACTCGCCGCGCAGACCGGCGATGTAATCCGCGATGGCGCCCGCCTCCGATTCGGAGAACCCCTGCGATCCCATCGTCGTCCCCGGCGCGAACCCCTGGGGATCCGCGAGGAATTGCGCGAGGCTCTCCCGCGTCCATACGCCGCCGAGCGAGCGCAGCGCCTCTGAGAGATTCCAACCCTCGACCTGCCCAACGCTCCGCCCGATAACGCCGACGAGATGCGGGCCTATCCCGTGCTCCTCGGCGTCGAGTCTGTGGCAGGCGGCGCACTCCGTTGCGTACAGTTGCTCGCCGCCGGCCGCCGCGTCCGCGTCCGCATCCCCATTCCCGCCGTCGGCTGTGGCGTCCGCGTCCCCGCCGTCGGCGGGAGCGGGCTCCGCGCCGCCTCCTGGGTTCGGCGTGTCATCGCTTGGGGCGTCATCCTCGGGGGCGGCGTTCGCGGGGATGGGGCCGCAGCCGACTGAGTAGACGAGCCGGAGCCGGCGCGACCTTTCGTCGCAATACTCCTCTGATCGGGTAATGAAGTGGACGCGGCCCTCGTCGGCGAGCAGGGCTATGCGTCCGTCCGGCATCTGGGTCAGATCGCGGATGCGGTAGCCGACCTTGATGCGCTCCACGTACTGGACGTCTGTTCCAACGCGCCGGACGCGAAAAAGCGAGCGGCCGTAGTCTCCTCCCGAGGCTCCGCTCAACGAACCAATGAGCAGGTCGTCTTCCCATAGGGGGAACCAGCGCTCGTCGTTCACAATAAGGCTGGAGGTTGCTATGGAGGGAACCCATGCGAAGCGAGGCAGGGCGAAGGCTTCATGCTTGCCGACGTCCTCGTCTTCCGGCGCATTGACGATTCCTCCGTATTTGACTCCATAACTTACGGAAGGATAGCTGTAGTTTGCGCCGGGCTCCAGCAGGTTCAATTCGTCGCCGCCTTGGGGCCCGTGCTCCGTCTCCCACAGATTGCCGTCGGCGTCCCGCGCGAACCCCTGTGGATTGCGGAGACCAAAGGCCAGTATCTCCGCTTCTCCCGCCTCGATTGCAATCCGAACGAGTTTGCCCAAATGCGAGTTCGGATCCTGAGCAGCCCAAACTTGCCTGTTCTCGCCAGTCTCCGCATCGGTCTCTGTGCCCGTCTGTATCCAGCCGTGGTCGCCGACCACGACCAACAGATGGTCGGGGCCGTCCGTCAAGATTCTGCCGCCGGCCCGATCCCCTCTAAAGTCATAAGGAGGCAAGCAAGGCTCAGCGTCAAAGACCGTTCTCCACGACGGCGATACGGAAGGCGTCCCGCTTTCCAAAAGAATCGTCGTGGATGATAAACGGAACAGGTTGCACTCCCCTGTGAAATAGTGATGCGTGACGAACAACTCCCAGCGCTCTTCCGAATGCTGTTTGAGCAAGGTGTCGGCGACGCGGAACGTGTCGGAGAAGGCCCGGAGTTGCTCCAAGCCCATGGGGACTTGTTCTTCGATCCGCTCCACGTCTCCGTTGGCGCGGACGAGCATTATTCCGCCCCACGGCGTCACGACCAGCAGGTCGTTGCACAACGGCTCGACGGCCCCGCCCTTCCCCGCGTCCCACTCGAGCGGAGCCGATTTCGATTCCAAATGATGCAGATGCGTCGCGAGGGGGTCGCCTGTTTCGAACACGTCCTCGACGGAGAGCGGCTCCGCTTCTTCGCACCCAGGCGGGAGCGCGGGAGTAGGGAGCACGGGAGCAGGGAGCTCCGGAAACCGGGAGGGCGCATCGGCGCTCACAACCCCTAGCGCCGCAGTTGCGGTGAGGGACGCGCCGTCCTTGTCGTAGTCCACTTGAACCTGCACGCGCTTCCCGCGCGCCGCAGCGGGGACGATGTAGAGATACGACGCGGGGGCAACCAGAGGCAGCAATTCGCATTCGCGCCCGTCCGGGCCGCATGCGGACCAAACGTACTGCGATCTGCGAGTGAACGGCCGTTGGTTGCCTACGCCGACCCGCATAAAGTCTCCCACCACGTATGGGCCATCGGAGCCAACCTGAATTGCGTTGGGCGGGGCAGGGCGAAGTTCAGGGGCCGTCACCGCAACCGGAGGCGACCATTCGGACTGCCCTTCGGCGCTGACGGAGGCGGCGCGAACTTCGTACTCCAGCCCGCTCATCGCCGCCCACCCATCCGTGACGGCGTAAGGCGAGGACTCCGCATCATATTCCGTCCACGCGAAGGGTTCGACGCCGTTCTTCAGCCTGGCCGCGATTTTGTAGCCCGTCGCGCCTTCGACAATGCTCCACGAGACCACGAGCCGTCTGTCGGCGGCGTCCACAGCGACGTCGGAGGGCGGCGCGAGCGAGGCTGTGATCCTCGGCGTGGGCCTTGGGGCAGGCGTGGCGTCGGCCGACGGCGTAGGCGCGGCGGTGGGAGTAGGCGTAGGCGGCGGCGTGGCGGTTGGCGTAGGTGTAGCTGTAGGAGTAGGCGTGAGCGTAGGGGCAGGAGTTGGCGATGGCGTGGCGGTTTGCGTAGGCGTAGCAGTAGGAGTAGGCGTGAGCGTAGGGGCAGGAGTTGGCGATGGCGTGGCGGTTTGCGTAGGCGTAGCAGTGGGAGTAGGCGTGAGCGTAGGGGCAGGAGTTGGCGATGGCGTGGCGGTTTGCGTAGGCGTAGCAGCAAGCGTAGGCGAAAGCGATGGCGTAGCAGTAGGCGGAGCGCCGGAGCAAGCGGCGGCGGCAATGGCGGCGAGTCCAAGCACGGCGGCGAGCGGCCAAGAACGGAACGCGCGCCCCCCGCGCCGCCGGAGGAGCATGGTTACCCCCTGGTGCAAATGTTCTATTTGATGCAACGCAATGCCTTGCCGCCCAAAGCGCGCTCATAGGGCGATGAGCGCCGCGCCGCCATTCTAGCGCCCTATGGCGCCGCAGGCGATCGCGTAGATGAGGAACTCCCGGCGCCTCCGTTCCTCCGTCCGGTCGTTGCAAGGCTCATAGGAGGGGCTTATGAAGTGGACGCGGCCCTCGTCGGCGAGCAGGGCTATGCGTCCATCCGGCATATAGGTCAGGTCACGGACGCGGTAGCCCACCTCAATGCGCTCAACGTACTGAACGTCCGTTCCGTCGAGCCGGACACGGAAGAGCGAGCGCCCGAGTTCGGGATGCCCCAGCGAACCGATGAGCAAGTCGTCTCTCCATAGAGGGAACCATTGCTTGTCGTTCACTGCGACGGCCGAAACGGCGATGGAAGGAACCCAAGTGAAGCGGGGCTTGGCGAAGCCTTCATGCGCGCCTAATGTCTCTCTTTCAGAGAAAGGGATGTATCTGACGTATGGCGCCCCATAACTTACAATGGGCCAGCCGTAGTTGGCGCCGGGTTCGAGGATGTTCAGTTCGTCTCCGCCTCGGGGCCCGTGCTCCGTCGCCCATAGGTTGCCGTTGCCGTCTCGCGCGAAACCTTGCGGATTCCGAAGACCGAGAGCAAGCATATCCGCTTCTCCCGCCTCGATTGCGATCCGAACGAGTTTGCCCAAGTGCGAGTTCGGATCCTGAGCGGCCCAAACTTGCCTGTTCTCGCCAGTCTCCGCATCGGTCTCCGTGCCCGTCTGTATCCAGCCGTGGTCGCCGACCACGACCAACAGATGGTCGGGGCCGTCCGTCAAGATTCTGCCGCCGGCCCGATCCCCTCTGAAGTCATAAGGAGGCAAGCAAGGATCAGCGTCAAAGACCGTTCTCCATGACGGCGATACGGAAGGCGTCCCGCTTTCCAAAAGAATCGTCGTGGCGGATAAACGGAACAGGTTGCACTCCCCTGTGAAATAGTGATGCGTGACGAACAACTCCCAGCGTTCTTCCGTATGCTGCTTGAGCAGTGCGTCGGCGACGCGGAACCTGTCGGGGCTGAGGGTTGCTAGGTCCGGCTGCGACAGCAGGGCTTCCAAGTTCATCGGAACTTGCCCCTCAACCGGCTCCACGTCCCCGTTCGGACGCGCGAGGGCTATTCTTCCCCACGGCGTCACGACCAACAGGTCGTTGCACAGAGGCTCAACCGCTCCGCCGAGCGCATCGTCCCACTCGACAGGAACCGATTTCGACTCCAGCAGGAGCAGATGCGTAGCGAGATCGTCGCCTGGCGTGAACTTGTCCGCGCCGGTGGGCGGCTCCGCTTCCTCGCACCCCGCAGGCAAGTTCACGGTCGGCCCGTCGGGGCTGATGTCTCCCACGACCGCAGTTGCGGTGAAGGACGCGCCGTCTTTGTCGTAGTCCACCTGAACCCGCACGCGCTTCCCGCGCGCCGCGGCGGGAACGAAGAGCGAGTAAGACAGGCGGTCAACAAGAGGCAATAGTTCGCATTCCGCCCCGTCCGCGCCGCATACGGACCAAACGTACCGCGATCTGCGAGTGAGCGGCCGCTGGTCGAACACGCTAACACCCAACAGGTCGCCCACCACGAGCGAATCCTTGCGATGGCGAATATGAAGTGCGCCGGCCGGGGCTTGGCGGAGTTCAGGGGCCGTCACGGCAACCGGGGCAGACCATTCGGACTGCCCTTCGGCGCTGACGGAGGCGGCGCGAACCTCGTACTCCAGCCCGCTCATCGCCGCCCAATTGTCCGTAAAGACGTACGGGGGAGACGCCGCCTCGTATTCCGTCCACGCGAACGGTTCGACGCCGTTCTTCAGCCTGGCCGCGACTTTGTAGCCCGTCGCGCCTTCGACCGGGCTCCACGATACGGCGAGCCGTCTGTCGGCGGCGTCCACCGCAACGTCTGCGGGCGTGGCGAGCGAGGCTATGATCCTCGGCGTAGGGGTTGGGGCAGGCGTGGCGTCGGCCGACAGCGTAGGCGCGGGGGTAGGCGTGAGCGTAGGAGTAGGCGATGGCGCGGCGGCAGGAGTAGGCGATGGCGCGGCGGTGGGAGTGGGCGACGGCGTGGGGGTAGGCGGCGGCGCGGCGGTGGGAGTGGGCGGAGCGCCGGAGCAAGCAACGGCGGCAATGGCCGCGAAGCCCAGCGCCGCCGCCAGCGACCAACGAAATAAGCGCGCCGGCGTCCTCCGCAGTTGACGATGATTTGTCTCAGACACGAATTTTCGCCCCCGCGCGCCGTTGAGCGAAGCGCAACGCTCCCTCTATGCTAGCGCCCCGCCGCCCGATGGTGTAACCTCCGCGCCATCCTGACCCTTGCCGGAGATGTTATGGGCGACGACGTTGAGTTCAACCCGTATTACGGGGTCTTCCCCTACCGCGACTTCCTGAAGGAGGAGGGCGTTCCCGTTTTCGAGGGCTACGCCGTGGACTGCCGCGCCGTGCCGGTGGAGCCGTGGGAGCGGCTCGGCGGGCTTGGGACGTACGTCCACGTCGCGGGGAAGAGCGACTACCTCTCCGCCTACGTCGTGGAGATCCCCCCGGGCGGGGAACTGAAGCCCGAGCAGCACATGCACGACGAGTTGATTCACGTCGTCTCCGGGCGCGGGTCGACCGTCATCGAGCGCCCCGACGGGCGCAAGTACTCGTTCGAGTGGGGGCCGAGCGCGATCTTCGCCATTCCGCTGAACGCCAAGCATCAGATATTCAACGGGTCGGGGACGGAGCCCGCGCGCCTCGCGGCGGTGACCGATCTGCCGGTCATCTTCAACGTATTCCGCAACCGGGATTTCATCTACGGCAACTCCTTCCAGTTCCCTGAGCGGATGGCCGCCGAGAAGTACTTCGAGGGCGAGGGCGAGTTCCGGCAGGTGAAGCCCGGGCGGCACCAGTGGGAGACGAACTTCGTGCCGGAACTGGTCAACTTCGAACTGCCGCCGTGGGTCGCGCGCGGCGCGGCGGGCAACAACATTCAGTTCTTGCTGGGCGACTCCTCGATGCACTGCCACATCTCGCAGTTCTTCGAGGGCACCTACAAGAAGGCGCACGCCCACAACGCGGGCGCGCACATCTTCTGCGTAACGGGCGAGGGCTACTCGCTTCTCTGGAAGGACGGCGAAAACCCCGTGGACACCGTGCGCGTGGATTGGAAGCCCGGCACGCTCTACGCTCCGCCGGACGGCCCGACGTATCACCAGCATTTCAACGTCTCGCCCGGGCAGTCGCGCTACCTCGTGTTCGACTTCGGCGGGGCGCGCTACCCCGTTCTCGAGTCCAAGATGTGGAACTACGAGAATATGGACAAGTCGGAGAAGGCCGGGGGGATGCAGATCGAGTACGAAGACGAGGATCCGCGCATCCACGAACTGTTCGAGGCGGAACTGGCCAAGCGCGGCCTCAAGTCGCGGATGGGGGAGTTCATTCCCAGCCGGGCGTAGGTCTCCGATAATCGTTGCATCTGCGCCTCTTGGATTCCACGTCGGGGCAAGAAGCGCCGCGGGTTGCCCGCCTGCGCGGGCAGGCGGCGGGATTCGCGCCGCGTCACGCTTGGGAATGCGCGTCGCAGGCGAGGCTGACGGCGCCGAGCGCGCCCGCTTCCGCGCCGAGCGCAGGCGGAACGACGGGAGTGAGTTTGCCGATGCCCGCGAACGATTGCTCGCGCATCAGCGCGACGGCCGGGGCGATGTAGGCGTCCCACTCGTTGGAGAGCCCCCCGCCGATGATGATCTTCCCGGGGTTGAGGAGGTTGACGAGGCTCGCGAGTCCCGCGCCGAGGTAAACGATGGCGTCGGCGATGATGGACTGGGCGAGCGCGTCGCCGGCGCGGCGGGCGGCGAAGACGTCGCGGGCGGTCAGTCCCTCCTGGTTTGTGTCGCGGAACGCGCTGCTCATCGTGGAACGTTCGCCCGCCGCGACGCGCTCCGTTGCGATGCGGGCGAGCGCGGTGCCGGAGCAGAGCGACTCCCACGCGCCCGGGGTCGAACTCGCTCCGAACGGCCCGCGCGCGTCCACCGTGATGTGGCCGACCTCTCCGGCGTAGCCCGCCGATCCGGTGAAGAGTTTTCCGCCGATGATGACGCCGCCGCCGATGCCGGTGCTGATGGTGAGGAAGAGGAGGTCGGAGACGCCTTTGCCTGCGCCGAAGCGCTGCTCGCCGAGCGCGGCGAGGTTGGCGTCGTTGCCGATGACGACGGGGATTTCGAGTTGGCGGCGCAGCATCGCGGCGACGGGCGTGTTGGACATCGCGGCGAGATGCGGCGAATGGACGATGGCCCCCTCGCGCGCGTCTATCGCGCCTGCGGCGGCGACGCCCGCCGAACCCACCTCGCCGGGCTGAAGCCCGGCCTCGCGCATCGCGGCGCGCGCGGTGTCGGCCACCGCGGAGATGATGCGCTCCGCGCTCTCCCTCGAAGGGGTTTCCGACACGGCGGACGCGAGGACTTCGCCGTCGGGCGTCGAGGCGAGCGCGAGCGCCTTCGTGCCGCCGAGGTCTATGCCGAGAACGGCCTTGCCCGCAGTCATCGCGCTCGCATCGCGGCGGGCGCTTCGCTCGCCGGGGCGGGGGCCGCGGCTCCGTTCGCAAGCGCGCCCATCAGGCTGAGGTGGTCTTTCAGGAGGCGGGTGGTGAGGAACCGCTCGCGCACGTGCTCTTTGCCCGCGCTGCCCAATCGCTCCCGCGCGCCGGGGTCGTCCAGCAGTTCGGCGATGGCGTCGGCGAATTCCTGCGTCGTTCCGGCGACGGCGCCGGCGCGTCCGTAGTCCAGTTGCAGAGGGATGCCGCCGGCCTCGCTTCCCACGAGCGCTTTCGCTTTCCAGAGCGCTTCGGAGATGACGAGGCCGAAGCCTTCGCGGATGGACTTTTGCAAGAGGACGTCGGCGGCGCGCTGAAAGGCGTTGACCTCCAGGTTGCCGACGCCGTTGAGGTTCGTCAGCACGTGGATGTCGAAGTCCTCGCCCGCCTTCCGCACGATGCGCTCGTAGAACGACCAGGCTTCGGGGTCGTCGTTGGCCATCGCCGCGACCATCAGCAGTTGCAGGCCCGGACGGCGCTCCTTGAGGATGCGGTAGACGTCCAGCACGCCAAGGGGGTCTTTCCACGGATCGAAGCGGGAGATCTGCGCGATGATGGGCCTGTCGGGGTCGATCTCGTAGCGGGCGAGAATATCGCGCACCACGGGGGCGGGGATCTCCGAATTTTTGGCGCTGGCCGGGTCTATCGCGGGCCAGATGATCTCGAGCAGAGGGCCGGGGATAGGCTCCTTCACGTATTCGGGCAGCGTGAAGACGAGCGCGTCGTAGAGGGACACGTAGCCCTTGAGGAAATTCCAGACTTCCGGCAGCGCGTCGGTGGTGTCCAGGTGGCACCGCCACAGCCACTTCGCGCCGAGAATGTCCGGGTCGCGCTCGCGCAGATAGGCCAAGACGCCGGCCGGCTGCGGATCGTGGACGTAGACGAAGTCGTAGGCGCCTTCCAGCGTTTCGGCGTTGGCGGCGTTGGTTTCGCGCCAGAGGTCGGCCATCGCCTTGTTCCACGGAATGTACATTCCCTGCAGCGCGTTGTGCATACTCTTGGAGACGTTGAAGAACTCGGCGGAGGCTTCCATCACGCGCCATTCGGCGTCCACCCCCAAGTCGCGGAGGAGGGGAATGAAACTGTTGAGGATTTCGGCCACGCCGCCCCCGAACGAGGTGGCGTTGAGGTGCAGGACGCGGGCGTCCTTGAGCGGGGCGGCCAGCGCGCGCAACTCGGCCAAACGCTCCTCCCCGACGTGGGGCTCGTACTCGCTCAGCGCTTTCGGGGCGGCGAAAACGGGAGTGGTCATCAGCGGCTCGGCGCCGGGCGCGGGCGTTTCAGCATTCGCTGAAACACGCTGAGGTAACCGGCCAGGTAGTGAGTGATGAGCGAGCGGCGCGCCACGTGGCGGTGGGCGGCGGCGCCGATGCGGGCGGCCTCGCGGGGCTTGGCGAGCAGCCGCTCGATCGCGGCCGCCTGCTCCTCGGCGCCGTCGGCGAGGAGGGCGGTCTTGCCGTCGAGCAGCATCGTCTCCGCGATGGAACTTCGCGCGCTGACGATGGGGCGGGACTGCCACATCTCCTCCAGCAGTTCCATCGAAATGCCGCGCGGATAGCCCTCGTGGATGAGGACGTGCGCCTCCTCGCGCAGCGCGGATAGTTCCACGTTGCCCACGCGGTCCATTTCGGAAAGCACGAGGACGTCGCCCAACTCCCGGGCCCGCTCGCGCAGCGCGGTCATCTGGGGAATGAGCGCAGTCTCCTGAGGAACGAGGTTGGCGATCACGAGTTGCACGTCGGGGCGGCGCTTTTTGACGAGGGCGTAGGCGTCCAGAACGCGGTCGGGGTCGTCCTCGCGCACACTGAGCACGATTTGCCCGATGACGGGGCGGTGCACGTCCACGCCGCGCTGCGTGAGGATAGTCTCCTGCACCTCGCTGGATACGGGGCGCGCGCTGGGGCTGAGCGGATCCACCCCCGGAGGGATGACGAACGTCCGCTTCGTTGGGGCGTCGGGGCGAATGAACGGCTTGTAGTCGTAGACGGACGCCGCGAAGTTGTCGGCTTGCTGCCGGACGAGCGACCACGAGTTCGGCGTCGCGGAGCGGTAGTCGCGGTGGGAGTTCCAGAGCCAGACGCCGCCCGGCGGGCGTCCGCGCAGATGGGTGAGCGCGGAGCGCAGCCCGACCGACCCGGCGTGATGGACGACGACGACGTCGTACTCCTCGTCGAAGAGTTGGGCGTTGGCCTGGTTGAACTCCCACCAGTCGCGCTCGTGCTGGTCGTGCCATCCGCCGCCGTAGCCGGAGAGCGCGCGCCTGAGCTCGCGGTCCATCGCCACGTGCTCCGTGCCGACGCGGACTTGCTGCCAGTCGACGTCCAGCCCGAGGTCGGCGAAGAGGGGGACGACGCCGCGGAGCATGCCGCGGACGGCGTTGCTGGCGGCGGGGGAGGAGAGGTGCAGCACGCGCGCGCCTCGCAGCGGCGCGGCGGCGGCGCGCAGCCCCTCCACCGCCTTCTCGCCGACGTAGGGAACGTACTGGTCTATGGATCGCCCGCTCGTGGCGACGCCGCCGAACATTCGCCTGCCTCCTGGGAATTGCGCCTTCGCGGAACGGCGCCGGACTGACCGGCGCCCGCGTGAATTATCCGTGAATTATACAGGGAGAGAGGGCGCGCCGGTCAACATGCCCTGCCTGCTCGCTCCGCAAGAAACCGAATATCCGGGAGCGCGGGACGGCGCCGCGGCGAACGGAAGGCGGAACCTCGCCGTCTCCGATTAGCCGGTTCTCGATCGCTATCTTTCGCGCCGGCGGTGTACCATAGCGGCAATCGTTAGGGCAATCGTTAGGAGGAGGCGCGCGATGGCGTTCGATCTGCTCATCAAAGGCGGGCTGGTTGTGGACGGGACGGGAGCCGCGCCCCGCGCCGCCGACGTCGGCGTGGCGGACGGGCGCGTCGCCGCAGTCGGGAGGCTCGACGGCCCGGCGGCGCGGACGATAGACGCGGACGGCTGCGTCGTAACGCCCGGGTTCATCGATCACCACACGCACTACGACGGGCAGGTCACCTTCGACCCGCTGTGCACGTTCTCCTGCTACAACGGCGTGACGACGGTGGTGAGCGGCAACTGCTCGCTGACGCTCGCCCCCGTGCGCGAGGGCGACGAGACGGCGCTCGCGGGAATGCTGGCGAAAGTCGAGGCGATTCCCTACGACGTGCTGATGGGCGGCGTGCCCTGGGGATGGCGCTCTCTCGGAGACTACCTGGACTCGCTGGAGGGGCGGCTTGGCATTAACTACGGCGTGATGGTGGGGCACTCCGCCGCGCGCCGCTGGGTGATGGGCGACGCATCGCAGGAGCGGGAGGCCACCGGCGAGGAGGTCGAGGCGGTTCGCATGGCCGTGCGGCAGGCGCTGGAGGAGGGCGCGCTCGGCGTGTCGTTCGACCGCAATCCGCGCCACGCAGGGATGGACGGGCGGCTGCTCCCCGCGAACGTGGCCTCGCTGGAGGAGTTGTACGCCGTAGCCGGCGCGCTCCGCGAACTGGGCGCGGGCGTCATTCAGATCGGCGACCCGATGAACTTGGAGTTGAGCGAAGGCGTCTGCGAGCGGCTGTCGGAGGAGAGCGGGCGCCCGGTGACGTATCTCTCCATCACGCAAAGCGCGCTGCGGCCCGACCAGTGGCGGGAGCATCTGGCGCACGTCGCGGAGGTGAACGGGCGCGGGACGGCGCGCATTCACCCGCAGATCAATCCGCGCCCGGGGCTGCGCTACTTCCAGATGGACAGCGCGGAGTTCTTCAACTTTATGCCGACGTGGAAGCGCATTATGAACGGATCGAGCGCGGATCGCCTCGCGGCGTTCGCCGACGCCTCCCTCCGCCCGCAACTCGCGCAGGAAGTCGCGGAGCACGGCGACGTCACCGCGCTCGGCTTCTCAGGCAGGTGGGACCACGTCGTCATCGTCAAGCCCGCGCTGGAGAAGAACAAAGCGCTCGCGGGAACGACGGCGGCGGAACTGGGGGCGCGGCGCGGCCAATCGCCGATGGATGCTTTCCTCGACCTCACGGTGGAGGAGGGGCTGAAGACGTGGTTCGCGCGGAATCAGCAGAACAACGACGACGAGGCGATGGCGGCGATTCTGAACGACGCCCACACGCTGATCGGGCTGTCGGACTCCGGCGCGCACGTCGTGCGGGAGGGGGGCTACGGCTACGCCGTTCACTTCCTGAGCCATTGGGTGCGCGACAAGGGGATTATGCCGCTGGAGGAGGGCGTGCGGCGGCTCACCTCGCTTCCCGCCGACATCTTCGGCGCGCCGGGGCGCGGGCGGCTGACGCCCGGGAGCAAGGCGGACGTCCTCGTGCTGGACTACGAGCGCCTCGGGCTCGACCCGTCCGAGGAGGCTTACGACCTGCCCGGCGGGGCGATGCGCCTGAAGCAGGTGGCGCACGGCATTCCCTGGACCATCGTCAACGGCGAGACGCTGCTGGAGGACGGCGCGCACACGGGCGCGCTGCCCGGCCAGGTGGCGCGGAACGCTTGGAGCGAGGCGAGGCGCAACGGAGCGGCGGGCTAGCCGTTGTCTTGGGTCGCCGTCGCATTGGTGGGCGCGGCGGTCTCCGCGCTCGTCAGCGTTTTCGACAAAACCGTCATCCATCGCTACGCGCGGACGCCGCTCACGCTGCCGCTGCTGATCGGCGTGATGCAGACGTTCGTCGGGCTCGCGCTGCTCGCCATCGTCCGCGTTCCGCCGTCGGCGTCGCTGGAGCCTGTGCTGTGGGCGCTGGTCTCCGGCGCGGTCTTCGGGCTGAGCGCGCAATTTCTGATGCGCGTGCTCTACACGCACGAAGTGTCGCGCACCGTGCCGGTGTTTCAGAGTTACCCCATCTTCACTGCGGTCTACGCATCCTTGTTCCTGGGCGAGCGCTTGGGGGCGCAGGAATGGGGCGCGATCATCGCCGTAGTCGCCGGGGCCGCGCTCCTTTCCGTCCGCAAAGGCGCCGCGCAGCATCGCTTCTCGCTCGATAAGGCGTTCGCGCTGCTGATCGTCGGGAGCGCGATACACGGCAGCGCGCACGTGTTCGGGAAGGCGGCGGTGGACGAGTTGCCGGTGCTGTTCACGCACGCGCTCCGCTCGATTGCGCTGGGGGGCGTGTTTCTGGCGTTCAACCTGCGGCGGCGGCCGCTGGCCGACGTGCTGCTGTTCGTCCGCAAGCGCAGCCCGGCGCTGCGGTTCGTACTCGTCAACGAGGTGATCATCGCGAGCGTGGGGCTGTTGCTGATGCTGTGGGCGCTTTCGCTGGGCCCGGCGTCGCAAGTGACGGCGCTTTCCGGCGCGCGCGTGCTGTTCCTCGTGGCCTACAGCACGGTTCTCGCGCTGGTTTGGCGGGGCGCGCTTGGCGAGTCCACGACGCTTGGGGCGATTGCGGTTAAACTGGGCTCGACGGCGCTCATCGTGGGCGGAGTGGCCGCGATAGCGCTGGGGAGCGGGTAGCCCGATGACCGAACATTCCGCATACGCCGCGAGCGAGGGCGCGCTCCTATGGACGCCGTCCGAGGAGCGGCGCGCCGCCTCGAATCTCGCGGCCTACGAGCGCTGGCTCGCGGAGACGCGAGGGCTGCGCTTCGGCTCCTACGAGGATCTGTGGCGGTGGTCGGTGAGCGACGTGGGCGGCTTCTGGGCGTCGTTTTGGGAGTGGTTCGGCGTGCAGGCGCATACGCCTTACGCGCAGGCGCTCGCGCCCGGCCCCGGCGGAACGCGGGTGGAGGGGGCGCGCTGGTTCACGGGAGCGACGCTCAACTACGCGGAGCACGCGCTGGCCCGGAGCGGCGCCGGAACCGCCGTGATCGGCGTTCGGGAGTCGGGAGAGACGTCGGAGTGGACTTGGGACGAGTTGCGCGAGCGGACGGCCGCGGTCGCCGCAGGGCTGCGGGCGCTCGGCGTGGGGCGAGGCGACGCGGTTGCGGCGTATATGCCGAACGCGCCGGAGACGGTCGCGGCGGCGCTGGCGGCGGCGTCCATCGGAGCGACGTGGTCGAGTTGCCCGCCGGAGTTCGGCGCGCGCAGCGTGATCGAGCGCTTCCGGCAGATAGAGCCGAAGGCGCTGCTTGCGGTGGACGGCTACGTCTACGGCGGCAAGGCGTTCGACGCGAGGGCGTCGGTCGAAGCCGTCCGGCGGGCGCTCCCCTCGCTGCGGCGGACGGTCATTCTGCCCTACCTGTCGCCGCATCCCGATCTGAGCGGGCTGGGCGAGACGGCGCTTTGGGACGACTTCCTCGTCTCCGGCGAGACGCTGACGTTCGAGCCCGCGCCGTTCGACCATCCGCTTTGCGTGGTGTACTCGTCCGGCACGACGGGCGCGCCGAAGGCGATCGTCCACGGGCACGGAGGCGCGCTGCTGGAGCACGCGAAGTTCCTGTCGCTGCAAATGGACTTGGGCGAGCGCGACCGCTTCTTCTGGTTCAGCACCACCGGCTGGATTATGTGGAACCTGCTGATGAGCGGCCTGCTCGCGGGCTCGTCCATCGTGCTGTACGACGGGAGCCCCGCCTATCCCGACGCCCTCGCGTTGTGGCGGCTGGCGGAGCGAACGGGCATCACGAGTTTCGGCGTGAGCGCGCCGTACATCCTCGGGTGCATGAAGGCGGGCGTCGAGCCCGGGGCGTCGCTCGACCTGAGCGCGATGCGCTCCATAGGCTCGACCGGGGCGCCCCTGCCGCCGGAAGCGTTCGCATGGGTGTACGACAAGGTGAAGCGCGACCTGCTCCTCGCCTCTATCAGCGGAGGAACGGACGTGTTCACGGCGTTCATCGGGGGCGGGCCGACGCTGCCGGTGAGGGCGGGAGAAATCCAATGCCGCTGCCTCGCCTGCAAAGTCGAGAGTTTCGACGAGAGCGGCAAGCCGGTGACCGGCGAGGTCGGGGAACTCGTCGTCACCGAGCCGATGCCCTCGATGCCCGTGCGGTTTCTGAACGACCCGGACGGCTCGCGGCTGCGCGAGAGTTACTTCGACGCTTACCCGGACGCATGGCGGCACGGCGACTGGCTGAAGATCACGGAAGAAGGGGCGTGCGTGGTCTACGGACGCTCCGACTCCACGCTGAACCGCAGCGGCGTGCGTATGGGGACGAGCGAGTTCTACCGCGTGGTCGAGGAGTTGCCGGAGGTTCTGGACAGCCTGGTGGTGGACACGACGCAACTGGGGGCGGAGGGCGAACTGCTGCTCTTCCTCGTGATGCGCGAGGGCCGCGCGCTGGACGACGCGGCGCGGCGCCGCGTGACCGACGCGGTGCGGACGAGCCTCTCGCCGCGCCACGCGCCGGATGCGATTTACGAAATCGCGGAGGTTCCGCGCACGCTGAACGGGAAGAAGTTGGAGGTTCCGGTGAAGAAGATTCTGAGCGGAACGCCCATCCGGCAAGCGGCGAGCGCGGACGCCCTGGCGAACCCGGACGCGCTGGAATTCTTCGCTCGGCTGGCCGAGGAGCGGGCGCGGAGACGATAGGCGACAGGGGAGCGAGAGGAGGCCGGCGGCGATGACGGAGCGCGGCGCGGAGGAACTGTCGGCGCTGTGGGCGCGGTTCGGCGCGGAGTTGACTTACGACGACTTGCCGGAGCGCGCGCGGCGAACCGTCCGGGCGGTGACGCTCGACACGCTCGGGGTCGCGCTCGCCGCGAACACGCTGGGAGTAGGCGTTCCGCAACTGCTGGCGTGGGCGCGGACGGCGGGCGGAGCGCCGCAAGCGTCGCTCATCGGCCTGCCCGGCCGGCTGCCGGCCGCGTCGGCGGCGATGGTCAACGGGGGCATGGCGCACGCGCTGAACTTCGACGACACGACGGCGGTCGGCTCCGGGCACTTGGGGCCGGTCACGCTTCCGGCCGCGCTCGCGGCCGCGGAGTTGCGGGGCGGCGTGTCCGGCAAGGATTTCATTGCGGCGCTCGCTGCGGGAATGGAGTTAATGTCGCGCATTGGCGCGGCGCTGGCGGGAGGAGGCGGCGCGTTCACGGAATCCAAGCCGCAGCCGACGCAGATGCCGGGCTACTTCGCCGCCGCGATGACCGCGTCGCGCGCGTTGGGCTTCGCTCCGCAGCAGGCGCGCTCCGCTCTGGGGCTCGCGTTTATGCAAGCGTCCGGCGGGCGGCAGCCGGTGCTGGAGGGGCGTCCGGCGAAGGCGGTCTACGCGGCGTTTTCCTGTCAGGGCGGAATGCTGAGCGCGCTGCTGACCCGCGAGGGGTTGCTGGGCGATTGCGACGCCTTCGAGGGGGAGGCGGGGTTCTTCCCCACTTACTACGGCGGAGCGTTCGACCGCGCCGTGATGAGCGAAGGATTAGGCGAGGAATGGCTCTTGCTGAACGTCGGGCTGAAGCCGTGGCCGACGACCGGGGTCGCGCACGTATTCATCGAGGCCGCCGCGAACATTCATTCCGCCCACGCGCCGCCCCCGTCGGCGGTCGCGCGCGTCGTCGCGCGAGGCGAGCCGCACATTCGCACGTTCTGCGAGCCGCTGCAAGTGCGGCGCAACCCGCAGTCGGCGGTCGAGGCGGAGGATTCGGTCATTTTCGCCGCGGCGCGGGCGCTCGTCACCGGCGGCGTAACGCTGGCCGACCTCCAGCCGACGGCGCAAGGTCTATTCGAGGAGGCCGCGCTCCGCGTCGCCAACCTCGTCGAATACGAGGTGGACGAATCGCTCGGCAAGTCCGGCGTCGTGGAGGTCACCCTGGAAAGCGGGGAGACGATCAGCGAGCGTGTGGACGCTCCGCGAGGGCATCGGGACAACCCGCTCAGCGACGCGCAGCGGCTCCGAAAGTTCCGCGAATGCGCCGCGCACGCCGGAACGCCTCTCGACGATGACGCAATCGCCGAAATCATTGACTGCGTGGAGCATCTCGACGACTTGCCGGACGCGGGGGCGCTGCTTCCGCTCTTGCGCGGGGAGCCGAGCGCCCGCAGCGCCTGAACGCCCGGCCGCCGCGCCGTCGCGCGTCTGCCCTATACTTGGATGTATGACCGACAAACAGGAACTCCGCATCTACACGAAGCGCGGCGACGCGGGCGAGACGGGGCTGCTCTACGGGGGCCGAATCTCCAAGAGCGACCTGCGGACGGAAGCCTACGGCGCGGCGGACGAGGCCGTCTCGGCGCTGGGGCTCGCCCGCGCGCTCTCCGCCGACACGGAGGTTCAGCGCATCGTCAAGCGCCTCCAACGCGAACTCTTCACCGTGGGCGCGGAACTGGCGACCGACCCCTCGGAGTACGCGAATCTCCAACGCCATTTCTCGGTGGTCACGCCTGATATGACCGAGGCGCTGGAGCGCGACATAGACGCTCTGGGGGCGCAGGTCGCTCTTCCGCGCAGTTTCATCATCCCCGGGGCGTCCGCCGCGTCCGGGGCGCTGGACGTGGCGCGCTCCGTGCTGCGCCGCGCCGAGCGGAGGGCGGTGGAGATGCGCGACCGGGGGCTCGCGCCGAACGCGGAACTGCTGCGCTACCTCAACCGCGCTTCGGACCTCGTGTTTATGCTCGCGCGCTACGAAGACCGAGCAATGCCGTTCGAGCGCCTGACCGCCGAGGACGCTTGCTAAGGCAAGGGGTTGTTGGGTTCCATTCGCGGGACGGCAGGCGCCGTTGGCGGAGGATGCAGGCGCCGGGGCAGGCGCGGACGGCCTCGCCTCACACGAGCATCGCCTCGAAACGCTCCGGCAACTCGATTTCGCCTTCGGCGATTTCGGCTAGGCGCTCGTCCGCGAGGGGGAAGCCGAACTCCTCGTTCCGCATTCGCAAGCGCTGGGCGGATATGGCGGCGACCATCTCTTTCGCCAGCGCCCAATCCTCGTCCGTTCGCGCCACGGCGTTCAGTCCGTCCGCGCCGTGCGCCGCGTGCTCAACCTCGTCGCCGTAGACGTTGGCGCAGGCCGCCGCGATGCGGTCGCTCAGCGGGTCGCCGCCGATCTGCATTCCTTCGTAGAAGATGGACGCGCCGCCGCCTTCGCAGAACGACGACGCGAACCTGCCGAGTTCGCCCTGCTCGTCGAAGCAGCGTTTGCGGACGGCGCGCAACTCGCGCTCCTCGGGGATGTCGTATCCGGCGAGTTCCTCGGTCGTGAGGCGTCCGCCGGTGATGGAGTCGATCACGTCGGCGAAGACGACGTAGTGGCGGAACTCCTCCTCGAGGAATTGGATGTTGGCGAGGAAGTCGGCGCGGGAGACGCCCTTTTCGAGCGAGGGGTAGTTGCGGGCGATCTGCTCGATGTTGCGGATGATGATGCCGTCATCGCGGGGCTGGAGTTCCTTGTACGCCTGCACGCGGAGCCAGCGGAGGTGCTCCTCCGGCGCGCGGGTCTGGGAGAAGAACGTTCGGGCGATCTCGGCCTCGCCCGCCCAGAAGCGGGATGCGTAGCGCGTCAAGGCGTTGCGCCGTTCCCGGATTTCCTGCTCGTTCATATCGCGTGCCTCCTCTTGCGCTGCGCGCGCAGCGGATAGTCCGCGCCCGCGCCCGCCGCCCTCTGCGGTTCACCGCTCCGCTCTGCCGAGGCCGAGCGCTGCGCCCCGCTCCTCGCGGATAGCCCGCGCCGTCGCCCTCTGCGGTTCACCGCTCCGCTCTGCCGAGGCCGAGCGCTGCGCCCCGCTCCTCGCGGATAGCCCGCGCCCGCCGCCCTCCGCCGTTCACCGCTCCGCTCTGCCGAGGCCGAGCGCTGCGCCACGCTCCTCGCGGATAGCCCGCGCCCGCCGCCCTCTGCGGTTCACCGCTCCGCTCTGCCGAGGCCGAGCGCTGCGCCCCGCTCCTCGCGGATAGCCCGCGCCCGCCGCCCGCCGCCGTTCACCGCTCCGCTCTGCCGAGGCCGAGCACTGCGCCACGCTCCTCGTGGTCGGCGTAGCCCCACTTGAACTCGCGGTTGACGTAGGCTTCCTCGGGCATCAGGCTCTCGAGGCCGCGCTTGCCGAGTTCCTCCGCGAACTTCTCGCGGATCCAGGGCTCCTCGTCGGGGTACTCGATCTGGTCGCGGGCGCGGTCCTCCACCTTTTCGCTGTGCCCTGCGAACTGAGGCAGCGGAGCGAGGGCGAGGTAGCGCGCGGGCTCGACGCTGACGTTGAAGTGCTGGTGGAACCAGCGGTCGGGAGGCGTGAACATGCTCGCCTCGCGCCAGGGAGCGATGATCTTCTCGCCGCCCTCCGGCCACAGAATAGAGTAGCCCTCGCCTCCGGGGATGACAATGACGCGCCCGGGGCCGTGCCGGTGGCCTTTCTTGTAAGTCCCCGGAGGGAACACGGACATATGGCCGCCCATCTGGGAGTTGGGGAAGGAGACGTCCACGACGTGGCCTCCGCCTCCGCGCTGGCGGTGAGGCACCAGGTCGTTCCACGCGGCCATATCGGTGAAGAAGTTGCCGTACCAGGTCGCGCCCCGCCCCATATCGGGCGCGCGCTTGGCGACGGCGTAGAGTTCGTCCTCGCGGGGAACGAGGAGTTCGGGCCGCTCGTAGGGATTGTCGAAGTAGAAGCCGGGGTCGGGATCGAGCGACATCGCGACGGGAAGGTAGTTGTTGTGGAGGAGGCGGAGCGCCTGGTCGCCGCGCGCGTTGGCGAACTGGCGGTGCGCGCCCCGCGGGATGAGGAAGAGGCTGCGCGGGCCGAACTCGAAACTGCGCTTGGGAACGCCCTCCGCCCAAACGGTGGCGATGCCGTTGCCGGCGACCGCGTAGACGACCTCGTCGAGCGCGAACTTGGAGGGCGGAGCGCTCGCGCCGGGCGGCAATTCGGTGATGCGCGCCTCGGCGACTCCCTCCATGCCGGACACCTGAATGAAAGCGGCGTTGCACTCGCGCTCGCTCCACGGGGCGACCTCGATCGTTCGGAGGTCTTCGATGAAGTAGCCGCGATGGACGGGAAGCCCTTGCGCCTCCATCCAGCGGTCGTAGACGAATTTGCCGTCGCGGTTGCCCCCCCGGGCGACCGATTCGCTCGTGTTGCCGTTCTGCGTCATTGGCGTCTCTCCCTCATTGCGGTTGCGTCGTTCGTGGGGATTGTATCCGATTCGCGGCGGCATTGACGGCGGGATGGCTCAGCGGCTAGCGGAGGCAGACCGGCGAAGTCGAGGCCGCAGCGCGGAGCTCAACCTCATTCCCGGACCGCCCACCCCCGCCCGCCCTCCCCTGCCCTACCCTCTCGCGCCGCCCGTTCCGAGCGCTTGCCGCGTTATCCGGCGTTGCGTTCGCGCTTCCCGGTTGTCCGCCGCCGCCTCTTGCTGCGCCGCGGACGAAAGGCCGTCCGCGCCGGGGAACTGGCCGGCTGCTCCTCCACCGAATGGCGCTCCGCCGCCGAAGCCCCCGCCGAACGGGGCGCCCCCGAATCCGCCGCCGCCCCCGCCGCCAATTTCGATGCTCGACGCCTCCAGGCCGCCGTCCGCCCCGCGCTCCACGAACGCAGTGACGCTCGCGCCCTCCGCCAACTCCTCCGCCGCGTCCCGCGCCGTCAACTCCGCCGCCACCAGCGTCTGCTCGCCCGTTGCGACTTCCGTCGATCCATCCTCGCCTGCGACGGTCAGCGTTCCGTCCGCGAACGACTCGACCGTGCCCGCGATGATCGTGACGAACGCGGCGAGCCCCGGCGCTTCCGTCAATTCGTCCGGAGCGCCGCCCGCGAACACTGCGAGCGCCGTCAGTTCGCCCGCCTCGCCCGCCTGCGCCGCGACCGTCACCTCCGCGCCCTCCGCCAAATACTCCCCCGCCTCCGACGGCGCCATCGTCACGTTCACCGGCGTGTCCGGCTCGACCGCCACGTCCGCCTCGCCGTCGGCGGTGTCCAGCCGCAGCGTTCCGTCCGAGTACGACAGAACCGTTCCGCTCAGCGGCGTCGCGCCGCCTCCGGCGAACCCGGGCGCGCTCCCCCCGCCTCCGCCGTCCGCGCCGCCCGGAGGCCCGAATGCGCCCGGCGGAATCTGCCCGGACTCAATGGCCTGCCGGATCTGCGCCGCCAGTTCCGGGTCCTCCGCCATCGCCTGCCGCACCTCCTCCGGCAAATCCTCCTCGCTGAACGCCTCGCCGCCCGCCGCGTCCCCGCCCCCCTGTCCGGCGTCCCCGTCCGCCGCGCCATCCCCGGCTTCCCCGCCGCCGCCCGAATCCGGCGCGAGCGAAGACGTCGCCGGCGGCGCCTCGGGCGGAGGAAAGACGAACGTCGCGCCGTACCCCGCGCCCGCTCCCGCCGCGGCGACCGCCAGCAGCGCCATAATGAAGCCTTTCGCTCCCAACTTGCCCTCCTCGCCCGCCGTCAAATTCGCGGCGGACGTCCCGTTTCGCTCGTCACTCGCGCCGCAGCGCCTCTATCGGATGCAGTTGCGCCGCTCGCGCCGCAGGGTAGATGCCGAAGAACAGCCCAATGCCCGCCGACACGCTCAACGCAAGCGCCGCGATGTTCCAACTGACGTCCGTCGTGAAGGGAATCTCCCCCAGCATAACGCCGTTCAGCAGACGCGACACCCCGACTCCCGCCGCGACCCCCAACAGCCCGCCGCCCAGGCTCAGCAGCACGGCCTCCGTCACGAACTGCGCGAGAATGTCCCCGCGATGCGCCCCCAACGCCTTCCGTATCCCAATCTCCCGCGTCCGCTCCGTAACCGACACCAGCATAATGTTCATTACGCCGATTCCGCCCACGAGCAGCGATATGCCCGCCACCGCCCCGAGGAACAGCGTCAAGGCGCCCGTCGTCTGCCCGATCAGATCAATGATCGCCTGCTGCGTGTCTATCGAGAAATCATCCTCGTCCGTTATCCGGTGGCGGAAGCGCAGCAGCGTCGTCACCTCCCGCTCCGCCTCGTCCACCCGGTCGGGCGCCGCCTGCACGTTGATCGTGTCCACCGTGACCGCCCCCGCTATCGTGCGCCCCCCGGACAAGCGGAAGAACGCCGTCGTCAACGGAACGAAAACGCGGTCGTCCTCGCTCCCGAATGCGTTCCCCCCTTTGCTCTTCGTCACGCCCACGACCACGAACCGCTGCCCTTCGATGAAAACCTCCGAGCCGATGGGGTCGCGCCCCTCGCCGAAGACAAGCCGCGACGTCTCCGGCCCCAACACGGCGACCGGACTCCGATTCAGCACGTGCGCCGGCGAAATGAACTCCCCCCGCTCCACTTCGAAATTCCGAACCTGCGCGAAATCCGACGTCACCCCTTGAATCTGAGTGAACGCTCCGCTCTCCCGATAGGCGACCGACCCGAAAAGGTTGATCTCCGGCGCGGCCCGAACCACGTTGGGCGCGAACACCGGGTCAACCAGCGCGAGCGCGTCCTCTTGCGTCAGATCGCCGCCCGACGGCCGCGCGTACAGCAGATCGGAGCCGAGCGATTCGATGCTGCGCGTGATCTCCGCTTGCGCCCCGCGTCCGATGGACATCAGCGAAATGACCGCCGCCACGCCGATGACCAGCCCAAGCAGCGTCAGCGCCGTCCGCAGACGGTTCGCCCCAATGGACGACCACGCCGTGCCGAGCAGCGCGAGCGCTCTCATCCTTCCGCCTCCGCCGTCCGCGCCGTCCGAGGCGACCGAACGCGCTCGTCGCCCACGATGAGGCCGTCGCGCACGGAGATGATCCGCCGCGTGTGCTCCGCAATCTCCCGCTCGTGCGTCACGAGCGCGACGGTCAGCCCCTCCTCACGGTTCAGCCGCTGCAGAATCGCCATAATCTCCGCGCTCGAGCGGCTGTCCAGCGCGCCCGTCGGCTCGTCCGCGAGAACAATGGTCGGCGACTTCACGAGCGCCCGCGCAATGGCGACCCGCTGCTGCTCGCCGCCCGACAACTCGCCTGGGCGGTGCCTGCTCCGATGGCTCAGCCCGACCGCGTCCAGCGCGCGCAGCGACCGCTCCCTCGCGTTCCGCCGGTCGCCGTACAGCAGCGCCAGTTCCACGTTCCCCAGCGCCGTCAAACGGGGAAGCAAGTTGTAGGTCTGAAACACGAACCCGATCTTCCGGTTCCGCGCCCCCGCGAGCCGCCCGTCTCCCCAGCCGCTCGTCTCCTCCCCCTCCAGCAGATAACTCCCCGACGTCGGCGCGTCCAAGCAGCCGATGATGTTCATCAACGTTGACTTGCCCGAGCCGGACGGCCCCACGATGGAGACCATCTCGCCCCGCTCCACGCTGATGCTCACCCCGTTCAGCGCGCGCGCCTCCACCGCGCCGAGCCGGTACGCCTTACGCAGGTCGCGCGTCTCTATGATGCTCATTCCCGCCGCCTCCGCCTGCCTAGAAGTCCTCTCCGACTTCCACCGCCCGCCCCCTGCCCCCGCCGGGCCCGCCGAACAAGCCGAATCCCGTGCTCGCGGCGGCGGGCTCCGGCATCACCACCTGCTCCCCCTCCTCGAGGCCCTCCAGCGCCACGACCCAGAACCCGTCCGTCGCCCCGATCCGAACCGCGCGCTCCTCTATGCTCCCCTCGCTCCACACGCGGACCGTCGGCGCGACCACGCTGCCCCCAACCGCCGCCGTCGGAATGAGCAGCGCGTCGTCGTACTGAGCGATCACGACCCGCGACGTCGCGCTCAACCCCTCGCGCAGATTCACCCCCGCAGGAACGTCCAGCCGCACTTTCACCGGAAACGTCACGACGCCCGACTGCGAAGTCGTCGCCGCGCTAATCTCCGTGATCGTTCCCTGCAGCGTCCGCCCCGCGAGCGCGCTCAGCGTCACTTCCGTCTCCACGCCCACCGACACCTGCAGCACGTCCACCTCGTCTACGGAGCCCGACGCCTCGACGATCGAGAGGTCGGCGACGGTGATGGACGGGCGCGCGCCGCCGTTCCCCTCGCCTTGCGCGAGTTCGCCCGCTTTGATCGTGACCGCCTCCACGAGCCCCGCTATCGGCGCCGTGAGGTCCGCTCCCGCCAATTCCGTCCGCGCCGTCGCAAGCCCGTGCTCGGCGACCGCGACCTCCGTCCGCCGCAGCGCGACGTCCAGCGCGTCCACCTCCCGGGCGTCCGCCAGCGCCTGCTCCGCCGAGGCGACCGACGCCCGACGCTGCGCCACGAGCGTCGGATCCACCGTCCGCGCGTCCGCCAGCGCCTGCTCCGCCGAGGCGACCGACGCCCGGCGCTGCGCGGAGAGCGCCGCGTCGCCCGCTCGCGCGTCCGCCAGCGCGTCCTCGGCGCGCTTCACGGCGCTCTCCGCGTCCGCGACCCCTTGCTCGGCGGCCAGCGCCGCCGACGCCAACCGCGCCAGCGCCTTGTCCAAATCGGCCCGGGCGGCGCCCAGCGCGTCCCAGGCGTCTTTCATCTCTTTGTCCGCGCACCTGCCCATCGTTGGCGGCGTGTCGTCCTCGCACGTCCCAACGACTCGGCCGGGGAAAAACACCCACGAGAACACGATGAACTCGTCCCACGCCGTCGCCGGGTCGTCCCGCGGCGCGGTCAGCGCCTCGTCCCGCCGGTAGCCGCCTCCGAAATCGTTTTTGGCGAACAGCGCGTCGAGATCAACGCCCCACTGCGCGAGCAGACCGGCTGGACTGAGGCGCAGGTCTTCGTCCGAGAGCGCGGCGCCGAGCCATTGCGCGAACACGTCGCGGTACGCCTTCTCCGCGTCCGCGACCGCCTTGCGCGCCGTCTCCCCGTCGTCCGCCTCGTTCTTCCGCGCAACCGCGAGGTCCGCCCGCGCGTTCTCCAGCGCCGTTCGCCTGCGCGCCAACGCCGCCTCCGCGTCGGCGATCGCCTGCGCGTCCGACGCCTTCTCCCCGTCCGCCACCGCCTTGCGGGCTTCCTGCAACTTCACCTGCGCGTCCGCGACCGCCTGCGCGTCCGGCTCCTGCGCGTCGGCCAGCGCCTTCCGGGCTTCCTGCAACGTCACCTGCGCGTCCGCGACCGCCTGCGCGTCCGGCTCCTGCGCGTCGGCCAGCGCCTTGCGGGCGTCGCGCAACTGCACCTCCGCGTCCGCCGCGGCGCGCTCCAGCGACGCCCGCGCCGACGGAACCACCCGCGCGAGCGTCTGCCCCTCCCTCACCGTCTCCCCCACTTCGACCAGAACCTCCTCCACCTCCCCCGATATCTTGAACGCGGCGACCTTCCGCTCAGGGAAAACGACCGACCCGCTGGTGGAGACGGCGTTCACGAGCGGCCCCCGGCGAACGGCGACGATCTGATCGCCTTCCGCGAGCCCTCCCGCAGGCGCCGCGTCCCCCCGCGTGAGCGCGAACGTTCCGGCGCCGGCCCCTCCGAACACGATCAGCAGCGCGAGAGCCTGCCACAAGTAGAGAGGCCCCGCCTTCCAAGCCAGCATTGTCCGCACGCTCCCTGTCTTTAGTCCGCGCCTAATCCGCAACCCGCGCCTAGCCCGCAGCCCGTTCCTAGTCCGCAACCCGCTCCCAGTCCGCAACTCCGAGCGCACGGGATTACGCCGCTCAGTATACGCGCCCGCCAACGGGCGCGCCCTCGCATACCTATCAACTACGAACGAACGCGCAGGTTGGTTTCATAAGGGAAGGCTCATCGTCTGCCGTCATTCCCGCGTAGGCGGGAATCTCGCATCCCCTGACGCCTCGCCTGTGGACGACGGCGCCTACGCGGACGGCGCCGCCCCCTTGCCCCGTCATTCCCGCGTAGGCGGGAATCTCGCATCCCCTGACGCCTCGCCTGTGGACGACGGCGCCTACGCGGACGGCGCCGCCCCCTCGCTCCACCCTCCCCGCGCAGCGCATCGTCCTCTATGTAATCGTCATTCCCGCGTAGGCGGGAATCCAGTCGGCGCGCAGCGCCTCCCCCTTTCGTCATTCCCGCGTAGGCGGGAATCTCGCCCCCCCGGACGAGGCGCGCAGCGCCCCCTTGCCCTGTCATTCCCGCGTAGGCGGGAACCTACTGGGTCTCGCCATTCCCTCCCTCCACGTCATTCCCGCGTAGGCGGGAATCTCGCCCTCTTCCTCCCAATCCCCAGCGCTCATTCGCGCTCATTCGGCGCTCACAAAGCGCTCAATCAATGCTCACGGAACGCTCAATTGGCGCTCGTAGAGCGCTCATTCGGCGCTCACGGAGCGCTCACTGCCCCCGGACGGGGCGCAACGCGCCCCGTCTCCTTATCTCGAAAGCGGAAACCTGCCGGAAACGTCGTTCCCCCATAGGCGGGACCTGCCCCCCAGGCGCAAACCCGCCTCGCCTTGCCCAAGCCGTTCTCCAAATTATGACACAAGCCCGTTGCGCGGCGCCGCGCCCTCTTGCTAAGCTGGTTCCGTCGCCTGTCCCAGCCCCATTCGGCGGCGCGCCCGCAACTCAACGGAAGGAGGAAATGAGCGCTAATGAGCACAATTGAGCGCAATTCCGGCGCATCCGGCGCCAAACCCCTGGTCTACCCCCTATCCAAACGCCAGGCCGACGCCCTCCCCCACGTCGCCCTCGCCCCCACCCTCAAGCAAGCCGCCCGCAACGCCGGCGTCTCCTACGCCACCATCAGACGCTGGATGGACGACTTGGGCTTCCGCTCCGAACTCGAGCGCGTCAAAGAGGCCGCCGCCGCCGTAATGCGCGCCAAACTCCAAGAACTCGCCCTCAAAAGCGCCGCCAACCTCGACGAATTCCTCGACTCCGACAACGACGCCCTCCGCCTCCGCGCAACCGCCATCGCCATCGAAGCCGCCGCCAAAGCCGAACGCGACCAGGAAATCCGCAAGCGCCTCATCCACCTCAACCGCGCCTTCGCAATGATCAGGAACATCCGATGAGAAACCCCCTCACAGGCCTCGACAACTCCCTGGCCTGCCTCCTCGCCCAAGCCGCCCTCGAGCCCATCGTCAACGACTACGTCGAACGCTGGCGCCGCTGCATGGCCCGCCGCGACTCCCTCGTTCCCCCAGAGGAACTCATCGTCGACGCCGAAGCCGAAGGCGTCCCCATCCTCACGACCAAGCCGCTCTGGTGCTACCTCGACCAGTGCGCCGAAGACTACCGCCTCCCCGACCCCGACCGCATCATAATGTCCATCGTCCACGGCCTCGCCGAAATCAACTTCGTCTTCGGAACCTGCCCCTGCCCCGCCCGCAAACCCCTCATCGAAGACCCATCCGAACGCCGCCGCAGAAAGAACGGCGCGAACGATGCCGATGCCTAGCCCTTCCCACCTTGACAGGGCGCGCAGCGCGTCGCCGTCTCCGCCCCCCTATCCCGTCGTTCCCGCGTAGGCGGGAACCTCGCCCCCATGTCCCGTCATTCCCGCGTAGGCGGGAATCTCGCCCCCTGTCCCTGTCCCCCTCTGTTCCGTCATTCCCGCGAAGGCGGGAATCCAGTCGGGCGCGCAGCGCCCTCTTGCCTCGTCATTCCCGCGTAGGCGGGAATCCAGTGGCGCGCAGCGCCTCCTTGCCGCGTCATTCCCGCGTAGGCGGGAATCTCGCATCCCATGACGCGAACGCAGACGCCGCCTATGCGGAGGAAATCGCCCGCAACAGGTTCTTCGTAGGATGAGCGCCGCGATGAAAATCGCCCTGCCCGCGAAAGCGGGAATCCAGTCGGCGCGCAGCGCATCGTCTCCAAACCACCCCGTGCGCCACGTCACGCCCGCGTAGGCGGGAACCTACTGGACGCCTCCCCGCCTACGCGGGAACCTACTGGAGCGCCGCAACGCGCACGCGCAATGGGTAGAGCGCGGAGCGGAGATAGGCTATGATGGAGCGAACACCTATGGCCGGAAGGCCGAGAAGCGAATGACGACGTCAGGCCACTTGTACTTGTCGGAAGGCGAGATCGTGAAGCGTCTGCAGACGCTGCTGCGCGACCACGCGGAAGCGTCGAAAGACGGCGGCGCGCGCGAAAGTTCCGTGCGCGAGGTTCGGAACCTCGCCGCCGAATTGGCGGAGCGCATCTACCGCGAGCCCGAAAAATGGGGCATCGCAGGCGTTCCGATGGACTTCCGGGCCGACACGGCGGCGGACACGCTGATGCAATTGCTCGAGCGCGTCCCAACGATGGGGAACCCCCGGAACATCGCGGAGTGGTACGCCGAGGCGGTCGAGGCGCGTTTCAAGGAGTTGTGGAGCGCCGCGGAGCGGGAGGCGAAAGCGCGGGAAACGGAGGAGGAGAAGGAGAGCCGGAGCGCCGAGGCCGCCGCCGGAGCGCCGTCCGTGTTCGAGGAGAACGCGGAGTTGTGGCAGCGGTTCGAGGGCGACTTCCCCCGCGACGCCTTCGCGCTCCGCCTGCGCTATCAGATGAACCGCGATATCGAGCAGATGGCGGTGATGCTGGACGCGCCGAGCCCGCGAGCGATTCTGCTGCGGCTGAACCGCGCCCGCGAGCGGTTCACGATGTACTGCGAGCAGGCCGGTCTGAGCCAGAAGGAGACGGCCGGAATACTCGCCCACTTCGTCGAGGAGCAGAGTTCGTGACGCAGCGTTCTTCCAACACCTTCCGTTCGGGAAGAGGCCCGTGGGTGCGTTTCGCAATGGGCGCCGGCGAGCGGTGGCTCGCGTCCGCAGGCCACATCACCGCGGAGATGCAGCAGTTCGGAACGTATCTCCGGGAGATGCGCTACCGGCAGGGGTACAGTATCCGCGAACTCTCGGACGAGTTGGGCCTCGCCTACGAGTCGCTGCTGATGCTGGAGACGGGGCTGCTCAGGCCGTCGGAGGTCACCTCCGCCACCTGGGTGCGCCTGATGCGCCTGCTGGAGGGGCGCGAGGTTCTCGTCCGCAGGGAGCAGCCGGAGGACGAGACGGACCCCGACGAGGCGTGGGCGGAGGAGGACGGCGCGAGCGCCAAGCCGCTGGGCGTCGGCCAAGCGCTCGGCGTCGCCACGCTGAAAGTCATCGGCGTCGGAGGCGGCGGCTCCAACGCGGTGGGGCGGATGTATCAGCAGCGCGTTCCGGGCGTCGAGTACATTGCGGTCAACACCGACGCGCAGCACCTGATCCGCTTGGATATTCCGCGCAAAGTGCGTATCGGCGACCGGCTGACGCGCGGGCTCGGCGTCGGAGGCAACCCCGAACTGGGGCGCGAGGCCGCCGAGGAGTCCCGCGAAGACCTGTACGACCTGCTGAGCGGCACGGATATGGTGTTCGTCGCCGCGGGAATGGGCGGCGGCACCGGCACCGGCGCGGCGCCCGTCGTGGCCGAAATCGCCAAGGAGGTCGGGGCGCTCACTATCGCCGTGGTCACCAAGCCGTTCGGCTTCGAGGGGCAGCAGCGCGCGATGCAGGCCGAGGAAGGCATCCGCCGCCTGCGCGAGCACGTCGACACGATGATCCTCATCCCCAACGACCGCCTCTACACGGTGTCCGACGAGCGGATGACGGCGGAGAACGCCTTCCGCATCGCGGACGACGTGCTGCGGCAAGGCGTCCAATCCATCGCCGAACTGGTGATGGTGGCGGGCGACATCAACCTGGACTTCGCCGACATTCGCGCGGTGATGACGGGCGCGGGCTCGGCGTGGATGGCGATAGGGCACGGGCGCGGACGCGACCGCGCCTACGACGCGGCGCGGGCGGCGATGGCCAGCCCCTTGCTGCATGTTCCGGTGCAGGGCGCGACCCGCGTGCTGCTCAACATCACCTACGGGCCGGACGTCACGCTGCAGGAAGTCTACGAGGCGTCCGACATCATTCGCGGGCTGGTCGACCCGAACGCCAACATCATCTTCGGCATGATCACGGACGAGAATATGGAGGACGAGGTGCGCGTCACCGTCGTCGCCACGGGGCTGACGGGCGGCGAGAACGTCGTCTCCCAATCGCTCGACTCCATTCTGCAGACGGCGCTGGAGCCGTCGTCGGAAGTCGCGCTCCCCGGGTTTATGCAGCGCATCGGGGACTTCTTCAGCGGCCTGTTCGGCCGCCGCAAAGAGTGACCCTGCCGGTTCCCGCGCAGGCGGGAACGCGGAAGTCTCGCTAGGGTTGCGCGAGAGCCGGCGGCGAAACGTCCGCGTCCGGCGGTCGGAGAGCGCGGCGGCGCGGTCCGCCGCGAGAAGGCGCCGCGCGCTTGCCTGCCCCCCTGCCCTACTGCGTCCGCTGCGAACTCCCGTGCACCGCCGTCTCCGGCTTGAAGGCCGCCCACGCGAACCAGAAATGGTCTTGCGCCTCGAGGCGGGGCAATTGCCTTCCGGCGAGAGGGCCGCTGACCGCCGCGCCGAGGATGCTCCACCCGCTGCCGGTTTCGTTGTCCGTGAACGCGGCGGCGCCGCCCGCATCGTTCGGCGCGAACGTGAACGCTCGCCCGTCCAGCGACGGACGAAACACGCCGGTCGAGCCGACGTCGTTGGCCTGCGCTATGGACGCCGCCCCGAGCGCGGAGGTCGCGCCGAACTGAAAGAAGACGACCACCGGCTCGCCGCCGACCTCGGAATGAACGACCCGCTCCTCCGCGAGGCGCGAATAGGGGAAGGCGGCGGCCTGCCCGTTGATCTCGACCGCCGCGACGCGCTCCTTCGGGGGAAGGCGCGGGTCGGTCGGAGGCGGATAGAGGAACGGATGCGAATTGAGGGCGTCGTAGCCGACGTAGGGGTTGGAGCCGTAGCGTCCGCTTGCGGTTGGGCGGTCGAGCACGAGGCCGTCGGGGTAGGCGCCGGCGAAAACGCCCCAAGAGACGATCTGCGCGGGGACGACGCTCAGCCGCGCGCCCGCGAGTTCCCCCGCGATGGCCTCGCCGGTGAGTTGCTGCCACCACGATTGCGTCTGCCTGTCCCACATAATCAGGTCGCTGTTGCGGAGGTTGCCGGAGACGCCGAAATCGTAGACCGCGCCGTTCAGCCTTCGCTCGAACACGAGCGCGGAGTTGCAAAGCGGGCAGTACGTCGCGGCCACCGGAAGCCCCGCGATCTCGTCGTTGACGATCTCGTGCCAGATGAGCACTTGCAAGGGGTAGGCTTTGGCCTCGCCGCCGTGTTCGAGCGCGATGACGGGTTCCGCGTCCGCGAGCCATTCGCCTGCGGCGCCGGCGGAAACGAAGGAGGGGTTGTCAATCGGCGGAATGCCGTCGCGTCCGACGCCGCCCGACAAGATCTCCTCGTAGGGAACGGTGTGAAAGCGGAAGTCGGTTTCCCAGACGGCGGTTCGCACGCGGGAGGCGGCGAGCGATTCGGCGTAGCCGGGGTCGGCTGAGACGCCGTAAGCGTTCCGCGCCGCGTCGCCTCCGGGCGCCGCGCCGGGCGGAGTTGGCGCAGGGGGCGCCGCCGCCGGAGCAAGCGCCGCCGCGGTAGGGCTTTCCGCCGTCGCCGCCGCATCCGGCGCAGGCGCGCCCGACGCCTCTCTTGCGCCCGCCGCCGCAGTAGGCGTCTCCGTCTGCGAGTTGGAAGACGGAGACGCCGTTGGCGGCTGGGGGCTGGGCGTGGGGGAAGGGGCGGACGCGCTGCAGGCGATGGCCGCCGCCGCAAGCAGCGCGGCGGCGAGCGCAAGCGGCCCCGATGCGGCGCTACGCATTAGGGCCTGGCTCTTGCGCCGCGCGGTCAGCGGTCGGCCAGGGGTTGTGGAACGTGACGCCTGAGGTGATGTACGCGCCCGCCTCGTCCGCGCCGGCGAAATCCCGCAGAATCTGCGTGATCTTCACGTCGAGCGTCGCCAAACCCGGAGGCGCGCCTGCGAGATGCGCGGGGATCTCTTTCGCCGCGCCTTTCACGTAGTAGGTCATCCGCTCGTCCACGAACGCGAGCGTTATCTTGCCGTTCTCGCGCATATTGCGGGTGGTCGTGGAGCCGGCGTAGGTGGCCACGCGAATCGTATTGCGGTCGCGCGCGGCGACCTCGCGGAACGAGAGGAGCGCGGGGTGCGGCCAGCCGTTCGCGTCGGCGGTCAGAATGAGGATGGCGCGCCCGCGCTCCGCGCTCACGTCCTCGTTCCATAGCGCGTCGAACAGGTCGTCTGGGAGTTCCTTGCCCACGTCGTCCGACATAACGCGCCCTCCCCATTCGGGCGTCCGCCCGCCCCTAGGTTATCCGGCGGAGGGGTCTTTGCCCTCCCAGCGGCGGAACTTGTCGTTCTCCACGCCGAGCAGGTCGAGGACTTTGCCGACGGTGTGGTTGACGATGTCGTCAATTGTCTGCGGGCCGGAGTAGAAGCCGGGGATGGGAGGCAGGATAACTCCGCCCATATCCGTCACTGACAGCATATTGAGGAGGTGTCCGCGGTGGAGCGGCGTTTCGCGGGCGACGACGACGAGCCGCCTGCGCTCCTTGAGGCAGACGTCGGCGGCGCGGGTGATGAGGTCGTTGTTGTAGGAGTTGGCGATGCCCGCGAGCGTCTTCATCGAGCAGGGGACGACGGCCATGCCGTCCGTCTTGAACGAGCCGCTGGAGACGCTCGCCGCCATATTGCGCGGATCGTGAACGACGTCGGCCATCGCCTTGATCGCGTCTATCGTCCAGTCGGGCGCCTCGTACTTGATGGAGAGGTGCGCGCCTTCCGACAGGATGAGGTGCGTCTCCACGTCCGGCGTGTCGCGCAGGGCGCGCAGCGTGGAGATCCCGTAGATCGGGGCGGACGACCCGGTGATGCCGACGATGATCTTTCGCATAGCGCGGATTATACCGAACGCGGCGCCGATGTGGGGCGTTCGGGAAGTTCATTGATGACGGGGTCCAGTAGGTTCCTGCTTTCGCAGGAATGACGGGGCGCGTGGGGCGCTTTGGAGACGGGCGCGCAGCGCGCCCGTCCGGCGCTTGCGCGCCACTGGATTCCCGCCTGCGCGGGAATGACGGAACAAGGGGCGAGATTCCCGCCTTCGCGGGAATGACGGGGCAAGGGGGGCGATTTGGAGACGGGCGCGCGCTGTGCGCTCCCGTCCGGCGCTTGCGCGCCACTGGATTCCCGCCTGCGCGGGAATGACGGGGCATGGGGGCGGGATTCCCGCCTACGCGGGAATGACGGGGCAAGGGGGCGGGGTTCCCGCCTACGCGGGAATGACGGAACTGGGGCGGGGTTCCCGCCTACGCGGGAATGACGGGGCAACTGGGGGCGAGGTTCCCGCCTACGCGGGAACGACGAGGCGGGGGGCGGGACGGGGCGGCGTTGCGCGTTGGGGGGCGATTGGCTATTATGCGGGGAACCTCGCCTGACGGATCAGGAGGTCGTCCATCGTGCAGCAGTTCACTACGCAGCAGATCCGCAACGTCGCGCTTCTCGGGCACTCGGGGGCGGGCAAGACCTCGCTCGCCGAGGCGATGCTTTTCGCGTCGCAGGCCATCACCCGGCTGGGGCGCGTGGAGGACGGCAGCGCCGCCTCGGACTTCGAGCCCGAGGAGCAGCGCAGGCAGACGAGCCTGCAACTGGCGGTTCTCCCCTGCGTTTGGAAGGGGGTGAAGATCAACGTGATCGACACGCCCGGCTACGCGGATTTCGTGGGCGAGACGCTCTCGGCGCTGCGCGCGGTCGACGCGGCTGTGCTCGTGCTGGCCGCGCCCAGCGGCGTCGAGGTCGGCGCGGAGACGGCGTGGGAGCGGCTGCGCGACGCCGGGGTTCCCACGATCGCGTTCGTCAACAAGATGGACCGCGAACACGCGGACTACGATGGGACGCTGGATCAGGCTCGGACGCTCTTCGGGAGCAAGTGCGCCGCCGTCAACCTTCCGGTCGGCGCGGAGGCGTCGTTCTCGGGCGTCGCCGATTGCGTGGGGGCGGACGCTCCCGCCGGAATGGAGGATGCTTTCGCCGCCGCCAAGGATCAACTGGCCGAGGCCGTCGCCGAAACGGACGACGAACTCACGATGAAGTTCTTGGACGAGGGCGGCCTCAGCGACGAGGAACTGGCGCAGGGGCTGCACGGGGGCGTTCGCGCCGGGCAGATCGTTCCCCTGCTCGCGGGCTCGTCCGTGACCGGCGCCGGCGTTTCCGAATTGCTGGACGCCATCGTCCGCTACGCGCCGTCTCCGGACGAGGCGCCGGCGGCGAAAGCGTTGAAGGCCGGCGCGGAGGTCGAGTTGCCCGCCGACGCCGACGGGCCGCTCGCGGCCTTCGTGTTCAAGACGACCGCGGACCCGTTCGTGGGGAAACTCTCCTACTTCCGCGTCGTGAGCGGAACCGTCTCGGCGAACGGGGAAGCCGCCAACAGCAGAACGGGCGATATGGAGCGCGTCGGGCAGGTGTTCGTTCCCGTGGGCAAGAAGCACGAGAGCGTTCCCAGCCTCGCGGCGGGCGACGTGGGCTGCGTCTCGAAACTCGCGCACACGGTCACGGGAGACACGCTTTCGACGAAGGCGGACGCGCTCACGCTGCCGAAGACGGAGTTTCCCGAGGCGGTGTTCCACAGCGCGGTGCATCCCAGGAGCAAGGCGGACTTGGAGAAACTCTCCACGTCGCTGGCGCGGCTCACGGAGGAAGACCCTTCGCTGGTTATGAGCCGGGAGCAGGCGACGGGCGAGTTGGTCGTCACGGGGATGGGGAACACGCACGTGGAGGTTATGGCGGAGCGGGCGAAGCGGAAGTTCGGCGTCGAGTTGGAACTCGCGCCTCCGCGCGTGGCGTACCGCGAGACGATTTCGCGGGTGACGAACGTGGAGTACAAGCACAAGAAGCAGACGGGCGGGCACGGGCAATACGGGCACGTGCTGCTGCGGCTGGAGCCGCGGGCGCGGGGCGAGGGATTCGAGTTCGCCTCGGAGGTCGTGGGCGGCAACGTGCCGCGCGAGTACATTCCGGCGGTGGAGAAGGGCGTGCACAAGACGATGGACGAAGGCGCGGTCGCGGGGTTCCCCATCGTGGACGTTCGGGTTATCCTCACGGACGGGAGTTCGCACTCGGTGGACTCGTCCGGCCAGAGTTTCGAGATCGCGGGCGGGATGGCGATGAAGAAGGGCGTCGTCGAAGCGACGCCGACGCTGTTGGAGCCGGTTATGCGGCTGAGCATCGAGGCGCCGGAGCAGTTCGCGGGGGCGGTGGTGAGCGACCTCAACACGCGGCGGGCGCATATTTCAGCGATGACGCCGGTCGGCGGCGTCGCCCATATCGAGGCCGCCGCGCCGCAGTCGGAGGCGCAGCAGTACTCGACGCATCTGCGCGCGCTGACGCAGGGGCGCGGGACGCTCTCGATGCGTTTCGACCACTACGCCGAGGCGCCGCCGCATCTCACGCCGAAGATCGTGGAGGAAGCGCAAGCGCGCGAATCGGCGGCCAGAGCCTAGCCGCAGGCAGGCTCGCCGTCCGCTCATAGAGCGCCCCCGCAATGGCGGGGGCAAGGCCCTCCGTCATCCCCCGGCGGACTCGGGCGAACCCGGACCGTACAACCGAAGAAGGAGTTCGTTATGCGTGGAGTCATTCTCGCCGCCGGCGACGGCGGCAGGCTGCGGCCGTACACGGATCGCACGCCGAAGGCGCTCATCCGCCTCAGGGAGCGCCCGTTGATCTGGTATCCGCTCGCGGCGATGGCGGAGGCGGGCATCCGCGAGGTCGGCGTCGTCGTCGGCCACCAGGCGGAGCGCATCATCGGGGGTCTGAGCGATTGGACGCCGGAGGGCATGCGGCTGGAGTTCATTCACAACCCGGAGCACGAGGGAGGGAACGCCGTCTCCGTTCGGGCGGCGCGGGAGTTCGCGTCGGACGGGCCGTTTATGCTGGCGATGGGCGACCACGTCATCGAGCCGGGGGTCGCGGCGCGCCTCATAGAGGAGGACTGCGGCCATCCCGCCGTGCTGGGCGTGGACTCGGAGGCGCGCATGGAGAGCCAGCTGAGCGACGCGACGAAAGCGCTCGTGGACGAGGACGGCTACCTGCGGCGGATCGGCAAGGAGTTGCCGCGATGGAACGCCGTGGACATCGGCGTCTTCGTGTTTCAGCCGTCGCTGTTCGCCGATTTGGACCATCTCTACGACCAGGAGGGCGCCGGGCTGGAGTTGAACCGGGTGATGCAGTATTTGGCCAACAGGCCGCAGGGCGTCGCCACCTGCGACGTGCAGGGGCTCTTCTGGAGCGACATTGACACGATCGAGGATCACAGGAGCGCCGATGAGCACATCCGCTCAGCCCCCGGCCTCTGCCTATGACGGGCTGGTCTCGCGCCATCTGAACCGCCGCCTCTCCCGCCCTATCGCGCGGCTGCTGGCGCGGACTCCCGCGACGCCGAACCAGGTGACGGTCGTCAGCCTGTGCGTCGCGTGGGGGTCGCTGGCGGCGTTCGCGCTTGGCAACCCGGTCGCGGGCGGGCTGCTGGCGCAGGCGGGCTCCGTGATAGACGGCGTGGACGGCGACTTGGCGCGGTTCGCGGGGCGCGGCACGAAGTTCGGCTCGTTCTTCGACGCGGTGGTCGACCGCTATTCCGACGCGCTCGTTCTGCTGGGGCTGACGCTGTGGGCGGCGAGCGGCGGCGCGGCGACGACGGCGTGGGCCGCGGGATTCGCGGCGCTCGCAGGCTCGTTCGCGGTGACCTACACGCGGGCGCGGGTGGACGAGACGCGCCGGACGATGTTCGACCGCGGCGTCACGTCGCTCGCGTCGAGGGACGTGCGTCTGCTGATCGTTATGCTGGGCGCGCTCGCGGGGGGCTTGCTGCCCGGCGGCGGCCCCGCCTACGGCGTCGGGACGCTGGTCGCGCTCGCGGCGCTTGCGAACGGCGTCGTCTTGCTGCGGGTGGTCAGCGCGCGGCGGGCGCTGGGCCGGGAGGAGTAGCGGGCGGGGCCGCCTCGACGACGAGCGTCTCGACCATTTTGTCGTGCAGCGCTTGCCTGTCTTTGTCCCAGAGCGGCCAGACGTAGTTGAGGACGTAGAAGATCCCGCCTGTCATCGCGGAGAGGAAGCCGACGACGATCCATTCGATGATGACCTCGCGGACGAATGCGAGCCCCCAGCCGGACGGCTCGCCGTTCATTCGTATGACGCGGACGCCCACGATCTGCTTGCCCGGCGTTTGCCCGCCGCTGAGCGCGGAGAGGAACCATGCGGCGTAGATGAGGAACGCGAGGGAGGCGGCGGCGACCAGCCCCCAGCCCCAATCGCCTTCCAGCGCCCGCGCGATGAACCGCGCGACGAACGGAACCCAGTCGCTCTTGGGAGACGCATCTTCGTCGGCGACGCGGCTTGCGACGCCCACCGCCAAGCCGAACAGCCCGACGAGAACGATTGCGCCCACGATGAGGCGGTCTATGAGATGGGCGATCAGCCGCTGCAGCCACGTCGCCAGCGCGTAGCCGTGCCGGATGTTGGAGGAATCGGTGGTCATTGGGCTCTCCTTGCGCCCATTCTAGCAACGGCCTGAGGTCGCGGACGGGCGGAGCCGTTGATTAGAGGATGCCCTTCTCGCGGCGCTGCGAACGGCGTCGTCTTGCTGCGAGTGGTCAGCGCGCGGCGGGCGCTGGGCCGGGAGGAGTAGCGGGCGGGGCCGTCTCGACGACGAGCGTCTCGACCATTTTGTCGTGCAGCGCTTGCCTGTCTTTGTCCCAGAGCGGCCAGACGTAGTTGACGATGTAGAAGATGCCGCCGGTCATCGCGGAGAGGAAGCCGACGACGGTCTGTTTGATGACAAACTCTCGAAGGAAGGTGCGCCCCCAGCCGGACGGCTCGCCATTCGCCCGTATGACGCGGATGCCCACGATCTGCTTCCCCGGCGTTTGCCCGTCGCTGAGCGCGGAGAGGAACCATACGGCGTAGATGAGGAACGCGAGGACGGTGACGACGACCACCGCTCTCCACCCCACCGCCGAGCCGAACAGCCCGACGAGAATGATTGCGCCCACGATGAGGCTCTCTACGAGTTGGGCGATCAGCCGCCGCAGCCACGTCGCCAGCGCGTAGCCGTGCCGGATGTTGGAGGATTCGGTGGTCATTGGGCTCTCCTTGATCTAGGCGCGCGCTATGACCTTGCGGCTGAGCGTTGCGCGGATGGCTTGCAGGTCGGGGCCGAGGCGCTCTTGCTCCGCCTCCAGCGTGAAGTGCAACTCGGCGATGGCCGCCTGCAGGTCGGCGATGGCCTCCGTGAGGTTGCCGCCGAACCCGAACTCGCTGATCTCGCGCGCCTCCGCGACGCACTGGCCGTCCTCCTTCGTCCAATTCACGACGATGGGCTCGACGACGTGGAGGCGACCGTCGCTCAATTCTTTCAGGACGCTCTGCGCCGGAGCCATTGCGCTCTCTTCATCCGCTTTCCTTAAGTCTAGCGCCCGCGCAATCCCCCCTCACCCCAGGCCGCGCTCGCGGCGGGCCTCCTCTCTGGTGAGGATGCCGGCTTGCACGAGAGCGACGTGGCGGCGGGTGCGCTCGCTTTCGGTTTCGGAGAGCGCCTCGACTTGGGAGAGGTCGAACGCGACGGAGAGGCCGCGCGCCGCCGGGCCGAGCCGCGGCATCAGCCCCTCGTTGATCGCGCCCGCGAGGAAGGTCAGTTCGGGGACGATGGTCTTTTCCCAGAACATGCGGCGCGCCTCGCGGACGTTGTTGAGCGTCGCGTGGCTGAAGTCCTCGAGGAGGGGCAAAGGAACGCCGTAGACGCGGGCGACGCCCTCGAGGCTCCAGCGCAGGCCGGCGAGCCATTCCATATCGCGCTGGCTGAGGCCGAGCCGCTGGACGTCCCAGCCGTCGCCGGTGACGAGCGGCCGGTGGGCGCGGTCAGGGCCGACGTGGCGCGACTCGATGCGGGCGTAGAACTCGGAGAGTTGCGCGTCGGTGACGGGCCCGTGCGAGCGGAAAACGATGTCCTGCGGCTGGGCGCCGTTGCGGAAGAACTCGCGGTTGAACCGCAGCGCGTCCATCCCCATATCGGCGGTGAGGCGCGCCGCGGCCAGCGGGGAGAAGCCGGCGAACTCCTCCATCGGGTTGAAGTAGCGGAACCAGACGACCTCTTCCGGCAGGAGCGCGGTCTCTTTGCCGCGGTCTTCGTAGACGAATCCGGCGACGTAGCGGTTGGGGTCGCGCACGACGCGGACGCGGTCGGGGCGGAGCGCCCAAATCTCGTCGGGGGCCGCCGACGCCTTGTCGGAGCGCCCCAGCAGCCAGAAGGCGGCGCCCCAAAGACAGAGGTAGGTTTCGGTTGCGATGAGCAGGTCGCTGCGGCTCCACCAGCCGTTGGCCGTATCCAGCAGCCGCTGAACGGGGTGGTCGGGGCCGACCCATCGCGCCGCGCCCGCCGCGTCGACCTCGCGCGCTTGGAGGGGCGGGCGGGAGACGGCCTCGGCGCGCAGTTTCACCGCCGCGTAGACGTCGGCGCTCTTGGCGTAGTACTCGCCGTAGATGGGCGACTGCCACTCCGGGCCGACGCCCCGGTCGGGCGCGAGCGTCCGCATCGCCGCGGCCATCGGCGCGTTTCCTCGCCGCGCCGGAACCACTCCTTGCATCACGTCCCGCAACGTATTGAGCATCGCCCGCCTCCTGGGGTCGAGGTAATGGATCTAAGGTAGGCGTCGGCGGCGCGACCGCGCAACGGGCGGATGTCATAGCGGCGCCGCAGCGGGTGCGGGCAGCGGGGCGAGATTCCCGCCTACGCGGGGCGACGCTCCAGTAGATTCCCGCCTGCGCGGGGAGGGCGGGGCGAGGGGGCGAGATTCCCGCCTACGCGGGAATGACGACGAGGGGGGGCGCTTACGCGCCAGCGGGAATGACGGGGGAGGGGGGCGAGATTCCCGCCTGCGCGGGAATGACGGGGCGAGGGGGGCGAGATTCCCGCCTGCGCGGGAATGACGGGGCGAGGGGGGCGAGATTCCCGCCTGCGCGGGAATGACGGGGTGAGAGGGGGCGAGGTTCCCGCCTGCGCGGGAATGACGTGGCAAGAGGCGGGAGGGCGGGGCGAAGGAGCCGGGCGATTCCGCTGCGGTTCGCTGAGGCGCGGGCGGCGGGGCGATTCGTTTGCGGATTCCGCGATGCATAGCGGGAAAGCGGCGCAGGATGCGCGGATGCAGGCGGTTTCCGTCTATTTTCGGCGGCCGGAGCGCCAAAGCCGCGAATTGACAAGCGCCGTTCCATCCGCGTACCTTACGGGGTTGAGACTCCACCCCCGCCTTCTTGGGGCGCCGGAGCCTCGGTCCGCTCTCCCGCCATCGGAAATTTCCGCCACCGGAAGAGGATGCGGGCGAGGCTCCGCCTGCGGAGAACGGCGGCGGGCCAGCAGGAGGCAGGATAGCGCGATGGCCAGCCAAACCGAAATCGTCGTCCGTTTCGCGGGCGAGGGAGGCCAGGGCGTCGTAACCGCCGCCGAGATGCTTGCGCGGGCGGCCACCGGCGTCGGCTTCCATGCCCTCACGTTCGCCACGTTCCCCTCGCAGATTCTGGGAGGCCCCACGTGGACGCAGGCGCGCATCGCCCGGGCGCCCATCCAGAGCCCCGGCGACTCGGTGGACATTCTCGTCGCGTTCAACGACGAGGCGTACAACGAGCATCGCTCGGAGGTGCGCGACGGCGGGGTCATTCTCCTCGACCCGTCGGTGACGCCCGACCCGGGGGACGGCCACCGCTGCATCTCCGTTCCGTTCGACGAACTCGCCAAGCAGACGGGGGAGTCGCGGGCGGCCAATATGGTGGTGATGGGCGGCCTCTCCAAACTGATCAATATGCCGGTGACGTATTTCAAGGAGTTCGTCGCCAGCAGATTCGCGGGGCGCGACAAGGTGGTCGAGGCGAACCACATGGCGCTCGACCTCGGCTTGGCGCACCTGAGCGAGGAGGATGCGATCAGCGACTTGGGGGAGCCCGACCCGCCGGACTACGATCAGGTGTTCATCAAGGGCAACGAGGCGCTTTCGGTCGGCGCGATGCACGCGGGGATCGAGTTCTACTTCGGCTATCCGATCTCGCCCGCGACGCCGGTGCTGGTGTATATGGAGCGCAACCTGGTGGGGCCGGGCAAGTTCGCCTATCAGGCGAGTTCGGAGATCGAGGCGGTCACGGGCATCATCGGGGCGGGATTCGCGGGCAGGAAGGCGATGACGGCGACCTCCGGCCCCGGCTTCACGCTGATGGGCGAGGGACTCGGGCTCGCGTGGATGGCGGAGATTCCCTGCGTGGTCGTGGACGTGCAGCGCGGCGGCCCGGCGACCGGCTTGCCGACCAAGACGGAGCAGTCCGACTTGCTGGCGGCGATCAGCCCGGCGCACGGGGACTCCTCGCTGCCGGTCATCGCGGCGGGCACGGTCGAGGAGTGCTTTTACGCGGCGGTTCACGCATTCAACTGGGCGGAGCGCTACCAGGGGCCCGTCATCGTGCTGAGCGAGCACTCGCTGGCCGAGCGCGCGCAGAACATCCCGCGCCCCGACCTCGCGGCGACGCCGGTCGAATCCCGCGACGTCTACCGCGGCGACAACGGCTATCTGCGCTACGAGTCCGGCGACTTGTCGCCCTTCCCCGTGCCCGGCGGCGCGGGCGCCTACGTCGCCAACGGCTCCGAGCACGACGCCTACGGCGACACGACGCACCTCGCCAAGCATCACGTCCATCTGACGGAGCGGCGCTTCGGCAAACTCCGCTTGCTGGAGGACGGAACCTACGAGAGCGAGAACGCGGGGGCGCCGGTCGCCATTCTGCCCTGGGGCGGCTCCAAGGGCTCCGCGCGCGAGGCTTACGACCGCCTGCGCGAGGAAGGCGAGGACGTGGGCTGGCTCTACACGATATTCCTGAACCCGATGCCTCCGGCGATGCTGGACGAGTTGCGGGCGAAAGACCTGGTGATCGTGCCGGAACTGAACTACCAGGGCCAACTGGCCGGGCTGCTGCGGGCGCAAGGCGTTCGGGCGGAGGCGATCACGCAATACACGGGGCTGCCCTTCAAGCCCTCGGAACTGAGCGAACGGATCAAGGCGCGCCTGGCGGGAGCCGGGGCGCGGCAGGCGGTGACCGCATGACGGACAAGAAGAACCCCGAGTACGACTTCACCTGGTGCCCCGGATGCGGCGACTTCGGCGTCCGCCGCGCCGTCGAGGTCGCAATGCGCGACTGGAACATCGAGCGCGAGATCCCGATGAGCCACAACGTCGTGGTGGCGGGCATCGGCTGCTCCGGCAACCTCGTGCATCTGCTGGAGGGCGAGCAGCCCTACGGATTCCACGGGATTCACGGGCGCTCCCTCCCCATCGCGCTAGGCGTGAAAATGGCGCGGGAAGACCTCAACGTGCTCGTCGTCGCGGGCGACGGCGACTTCCTCAGCATCGGCATGGAGCACATCGCGCCCCAGGCCGCGCGCAACCTCAACGTCTGCGCCGTCGTGATGGACAACGGCGTCTACGGCCTTACGAAAGGCCAATCCTCGCCGACCACCATCGAGGAGACGGTCACCAGTTCGACGCCCTACGGCAAGATGGAGGCGCCCATCAATCCGCTGGAACTGTACCTGACGCTCGGCGTCACCTACATCGCGTCCGGCTACTCGTCGAAGCCGCGCGACCTCGCCGGCCTCATCAAGCGCGGCATGGAGCACGACGGCTTCTCCATCGTCCACGTCGCCTCGCCCTGCACCACCTACAACGACACTTACGAAGTCTTGAAGGGCAACAAGGCGAAAGGCATCGAAGGGACGGCGTGGGAGTTGCCGGACGACCACGACCCGTCGAGCCGGAGCGCGGCGCGGGGCGTGATCGAGCAGGGCGGCGTTCCGCTGGGCGTCGTCTACCAGGATGCGGAGCGCCCGTCGCTCGACCGGCGCATCGCCGGGGTGCGTGAGCGCGTGAAGCCCAAGTCTCCCGACGCGCTGCTGGACGCTTTCGCGCTGTAGGGGGCGAGGGCTATTGCGGCGGAGTCGTTCAAAGAATAACCCCGCCGTGGCCTCCGCCTCGCAAGGCGCAAACGACGACGGGGAGCATTGGACATAATATACATCGGCGCATTCGCGTTGTCAATACTCTGGGCAGCGTCTTCTCCCCAGCCGCTACGCCTGACTGCCTAGTCGTAAGACGCATTGCCGCCCGCCCTGCCCGCTTTCGCGGGAATGACGAGGCAAGAGGGCGAGATTCCCGCCTACGCGGGAATGACAGGGCAGGGGGCGAGGTTCCCGCGAAGGCGGGAATGACGTGGCGCGTGGGATGGGTTGGAGACGATGCGCGCAACGCATCGTCCGGTGCTTGCGCGCCTCTGGATTCCCGCCTACGCGGGAATGACGTAATTTTCATCGCGGCGTTCATCCTACGAAGAACCTGTTGCGGGCGATTTCCTCGGCGTAGGCGGCGTCTGCGTTCGCGTCCGCGTCAGGGGATGCGGGATTCCCGCCTGCGCGGGAATGACGGGGCAAGGGGGCGCTGCGCGCCGACTGGATTCCCGCCTACGCGGGAATGACGGGGCGAGGGGGCGGGATTCCCGCCTACGCGGGAATGACGGATATAAGGGGGCGGGAATGAGGGGTACAAGGGGGGGGGGCGCGCCCTAATTGAACAGGGCCCGAACCGCCGCCTTCACTTCCGCGAGTTTCGCGTGCGAGAGTCGCCCATACGTCTCGAGTATCCGATTCTCGCCGAGCGTTTGGAGGACGTTAGGCCGCGCCCAACTGCGGAACGGCAACCCCCCGTGGGCGAAATCGTCGGTGGAAACCGCTATGTCCCCCTGACGCTCCGTCTTGGTCACTTGGCACAAGATCCAGTCCTGCCTTCCGCCGACTCGCCCTGCGTCCGCGAGCACTACGGCTGGACGACTCTTCTCTTTCTCCGTTTCGGCATACGGGAAGGGAATCCGCACTACGTCGCCGACCACGCCGCCTCCCGTTCCGGATCCTCGGGCTCGCTGAACCAGTGCGATAACCCAAGCATCGCCCATTCCTCTTGGTCCCGGTCGTCCCAGACGACGAGGACGTCCCCATCCCAATAGGCCATCGAATCCACGATTTTCATCGTCTGGACGCTGACGGCGCAGACGCGGCGCAGGAGATCGATCACGCGCTCTTTGTGGTCGGCGAAGCGGTAGGAGGCGAACTTCGCGGCGATAGTCGGGTCTTTGGGCTTGCGCTCCTTGTACTGGTCGAGAACCCACTCCAGCGCGGAGCGATTGCCCAGTTTGTAGCGCCATGCGTCCGCCGGAATCCCCGTCAGCCGCGTGGCGCCGTCCAGAACGACCACGCCGCTCTCCTTGTCGGCCTTCAGGCGCGGCTTCCCCGGCTCCGCGCCCGTCTCCTCGCGCTCCAGCGGATGCGGCTCCGCCGACTCGAATCCGATATGCAGGTCGAGCAGTTCCCGCCCCATCCGCGCCCATATCTCGAAATCCTTGTAGAACGGCAGGCGCGGAAACTCGCGCAGCAGGTCGCCCTTGTAGTCGTGCAGATACACCGGATCGTGCAGCACGGCGTAGGCGTAGGCGAAGACCTGCTCTGGCGTGATGGAGTCGTCCTTGTAACGCTCGCGGAACGCCCGCAGCCCCCACTGCGTGATGTTGCTCACGCGCTTCCCCTCCGCCGTGTAGCGGTAGAGCGGCAGGCATTGCGTGGTCTTGATCAGGTCATGCGAGACAACGCGGTCGGCGGCCAGCGCATAGAAACCCTGTCCGCCGACGTTGCCCGGAAAGCAGATAACCATGTTATCCGGGGCGACGCGGTGCGGGTAAATCCGAGGCTGCTGATACCTCATATGCGTAGCGATACGCGCGTAGTAGCAGAATTTGGAGACGAACGGCCTGAACAGAACAGGAACGATGTCTTCTGCGCTGTACGTAAGCGCATCCATTCTCGCAAGGTGCCCTTCCAATTCCCTTGTCCATTTGATGGACTGGTCGACCCATTCGCCAAGCGAACTGGGAAGAGGTTTCTCTTTCGAGAATCGGCTAACTTCGGATTGGTACACTTTCGAGAAGAACTGCATCTTTTCTGCAAGAATTTCAGGCGAGAAGTCATAGGCCCACTCGTCCCTATTAGTTGCGATACCAACTGAGTACAGTCCAAATAATGCTTGCTCTTCGTTAGCCGCTTTGGCGAGTTTCGTTTCCTTGTTCGCCATCGGAAGCAGTTTGCCGAAACGCGAGTTGGTCTGGCCAAGCCAGTTGTGGTTCTCGTCGGGGACGATCTCCGTGAACGGGATCCGCTCCACGTCCAGCGTTTTGAGGGCGGCGAGTTTGTCCGCGCCGGACTGCTCGTCGGGGAGCGCGTAGTAGCGGATGCGGCCTCTGCCCCCGACTTTCGATCTGCGGACGAAGAAGCCGACGGCGACGCCCGTTTTGATGCCGAAGACGTTGCCGACGCGCCCGTTGGCGCGGACGTCGCCGCCCAAGTCGACGAGGTAGATGTCGTTGAACTCCATCGGCGCGACGAGCCTGAAGCCGTCGTCCTGCTTGGCGTCGATGTAGGATCGGTTGGTGATGAACGCGATGATGCCGTCGTCGGCGAGCCGGTCGGACGCCCAGCGGATGAAGCGCTTGTACATATCGTACTGATGAGTTCTCTGCGCCGCGCTCTCCGCGACGTAGGTGTCTTTAATCCGCTGGTCTATCGCAGGGTATTTCCGGTTTGGGTTCGCGTCGCGCCAGTTGCTTTGCTGGTCGTTGTAAGGCGGATTGCCGATGATGACGCTGATCGTCTTTTCGTTCTGCTCCTGCACGCGCACCCAGTTCTCTTCCGAGAGGCCGCCGAGGTTGAATCCGGCCTGCCGCTGCACGGCCTCGCCGGTCGCGCCTTTGCGCTGCCAGTCCATATTGTCGAGCGTGTCCACGAAGCAGAGGCTCTGAAACTCCTGGTAGCGCCCTGTCCGCTCTTTGTAGGTGTACTCGATATTGAGGTTGGCGATGTAGTAGGGCAGGATGGCGAGTTCGTTGGCGTGGATTTCCTCGCGGTACTTGCGCTCCAGCCGGTCGGCGGGGAGGAAGTTGATGAGGTTGGCGATGAACGTTCCGGTGCCGGTGGCGGGGTCGAGGATCTGGACGTTGTCGTCGGCGAGGCCGCGCCCGAAGTGCTTGCGGGAGAGGGCGTCGGCGCCGCGAATGATGAAGTCGACGATTTCGTTGGGGGTGTAGACGACGCCCATGCGGTCGGCGGCGGCGGGGTTGTAGGTTTTGTAGAAGTCCTCGTAGAGGCGCTTGAGGAACTCCTGCTTCTCGGCGTAATCGGCGATTTCGTCGGCGGCGCGGCCGATGGCGCCGTAGTAGGCGCGCAGCCGTTCGATGGCGTTGCGGCGGACGTCGCCGGTGAAGAACGCGTGCTCGAGGGCGTCCAATTGCTGGGCGACGTTGTTCTCTTGGTGGAATTGGGTCTCGGCGAACACGCGCAGGAAGATGTCTTTGGTGAGGACGTGCTGCAGCAGCATTTCGCGGACGTCGGCCTCCGAGACGTCGGGGCCGATGCTGCGCCTGCAGAGTTCGAGGAAGTCGGCGGCGGCCTCGCGGTAGGCGGCGTTTTCGGCTTCCGCCTCCTCCACCGTTGCGCGGAGGCTTGCGAGCACGTCGGGGAGGTCGGCTTTGAATTGCTGGCGGGCGCGGCGGAACTCCTCGATCTCCGGCAGTTCATAATCGAGGAATCTGCGGATGAGGCGGTGCAACTCGCCCGGGCGCGTCATATCCGCGCGCATCGCCTCGCCGCCGTTTTGGAAGAGGACGGCGGCGCGCGAGTCTTCGAAAACGATGTTGTCACGGGGGTAGCCGCGATTGAACTTGCGCTGGATTTCGGCGTCGAGGTCGTCGCGCGTGTCTTTGGCCTCCCACCAGCCGCGCGTCATACGGAGGGCGTCTTTGACGGCGCCGTCGGGAACCGCGCCGGTGGCGGTCGGCAACTCCGGCACGAGCGCGAGATGCTCGCGGTGGTCGCGGCAGTACGCGGCGAGGCAGTTCTGGAACGCGGGGCGGATGTTCAGTTCGTTGTCCGACCCGCCGAACTCGATGAGTTCGCGCAACGCCTCGTAATAGCGCTCAATGTGGGGATAGGCGACCATAGGCTCATCATACCATCCGCGCCCGCCTGGATTCCCGCCTACGCGGGAATGACGGGGCAAGGGGGCGAGATTCCCGCCTGCGCGGGAATGACGGGGCTGGGGGGCGCTGCGCGCCGCCTAGATTCCCGCCTGCGCGGGAATGACGGGGCTGGGGGGCGCTGCGCGCCGACTGGATTCCCGCCTGCGCGGGAATGACGGGGCAAGGGGTCGGGAGCGCCCCCCTACCCCACTTCGACGCGGGGACGCCCTACCTCGCCGCGAAGCGCTCCTCGCGCCACGGGTCGCCGCGCATATGGTAGCCGAGGCGCTCCCAGAAGCCGGGGCTGTCCTCGCGCAGGAACTCGACGCCGATCACCCACTTCGCGCTCTTCCAGCCGTAGCGCGACGGAACGACGAGCCGCAGCGGGCCGCCGTGCTCCGGGGCGAGCGGCGCGCCGTCCTGCCGGTGCGCGAACAGCGCGTCGGGGGCGCGCATCGCCGCCAAGTCGAGGTTCGCCGTGTAGCCGTCGGCGCAATGCAGCATTGCGAACCGCGCCGTCTCTCTTGGCCGCGCCAGATCCAGAACCTCCGACGCGGGGACGCCCTCCCAGCCGACATTGAGCCTGCTCCACTGCGTAACGCAATGGAAGTCGGCGGTCAGCGCGACGCCGTCCTCAGCGAGCGACAGCCAGTCGTCCCATGTCAATTGCGTCTCGCGCTCGACCTCGCCGTAGAGCGACAGCCGCCACTCGGCGAGGCGAACGCGGGGCGTCGGGCTCGCGCTCATCACAGGCATTTTGGGCGTTACGTACTGCCCCGGAGGAACACGCTCCTCCATTCCCTGCGGAACGCCGCGCCTGCCGAACGCGGCCCCGATGCGGCGCAAGAGTTCCAAGCAACGCCTCCTTCCGCCAACATCGCGGCGCATCCTAACCCCGTCCGCGCAAGCGAAATCCGGCGCCCGTCAGCGGACGCTCCCGCGCAGGATACGCTCTCCGCCGCGCCGCTCGCCCCGCCCGGCGCTACAATAGCGGACGTCGTATGCCGCGCTCGTCTCGCTTGCCCGCCATCGCCGCCGCCGCGCTGCTCGCCGCGGCGCTTGCCGCCGCGCCCGTCGCTCTCGCGCAGGACGGGGGCTCGCCGGGGAGCATTCCCGCCTTCCCAATCGTCTATTCGGAAGGCGGGACGGTTCTGCTCGACGGCGAGCCGGTGGCGGAAGGCGAGTTGATCACGCGGGTTGGCGATTGGGAGCGCCCCACGGTGATTCCCGTGCGCGGCGGAGCGTTCGATTGCGGCGACCTCTGCCTGCTCGCGGGGCCTCCGGGGCTCGACTACGCGGGAGAGCCGGTCACGTTTCACCTGAGAGGCGGAGGGCTGGACGGCGAACTGCAGGCCGACTTGACCTACGCCTTCCCGCTGCTGGGGACGCCGTGCCTCGTGGACGAGCCGGTGACGCTGCGCTTCGGCGAGGGCGCCGCCGAACCAAGCGCGGCGCCGTGCCCGGAGAGCGTCACGCCGACTCCGACGCCAACGCCTATTCCGACGCCTACTGCGACCCCCGCGCCAACGCCGACCGCAGCGCCAACGCTTATTCCGGCGACCGCGGAGCCCGCGCCCCCGACTGCGCCGCCGTCGACTCCGACGCCAACCGCGACCGCCATCCCGACGGCGACGCCCGGATCCGAATCGCAGTCGCAGGGCAGAGGAGAGACGATCATCGCGTGGGCCGCGGTCGCCGCCGCGGTTGCGCTCGGAGTCGCGGGGTTGGCGTTCCTGTGGCGCGGGCGGCGGCGGTAGGGCGCGGCGTTTCCGCCCCCATGCAATCGTCGTTCCCGCGCAGGCGGGAACCCCGCCCCGGACGAGGCGCGCAGCGCATCGTCTCCAATTCACCCCACGCGCCACGTCATTCCTGCGAAAGCAGGAACCTACTGGGACGACGCGAGGCGTGCTATAATCCCCGCTATGCAGATGACGCAGAGACGGTCCGCGCTGGCGGACGCGGTTATTCCCGGGCAAGGGTTGCTGCGCGACGCGGCGCTCGTCGTTGGCTTCGCGCTGCTCGTCGCGCTGTTCGCGCAAATCGCCGCGCGGCTGCCTTTCACGCCGGTTCCGATCACCGGACAGACGCTCGCCGTCCTGCTGACGGGCGGGGCGCTGGGGGCGAACCGGGGGGCGGCGAGCCTCGCGCTCTACGCGCTCCTGGGCGGCTTCCTTCCGGTGTTCGCGCCGGGCTCGGCGGCGCTGGAGGGCGAGGTCGTCCATTTCATCCTCCCCTGGGCGGGCACGGGCGATTGGGCGTGGAATCTGCCCAGCGGCGGCTATATCGTGGGTTTCATCGGCGCCGCGTGGGTCGTCGGACGGCTGGCGGAGCGCGGATGGGACCGCAGTTGGCGAGCGCTGATCGCAATGCTCGCGGGCAACGCCGTTCTGTACGTTCCGGGGCTGCTGTGGCTTCGATACGACCTGAGCATTGACTGGGCGACGACGCTGGATTGGGGGCTGTGGCCGTTCGTGGCGGGCGACTTGGTCAAACTCTACGCCGCCTCGCTCGCGCTCCCAGCCGCGTGGGCGCTCGTTGGACGGAAAGGGCGCGGCTAAATGGAGATTACGTGGCTTGGCCACGCGGCGTTCCGCGTGCGCTCGGGGGGCAAGACGCTGATTATGGACCCGTTTCCGCCGGAGTTGGGGCTGAGGATCGCCCCGCAGCAGGCGGAGGCCGATCTGGTCACGCAGAGCAGCGCCGACGAGTTCCATTCGGCGGTGAGCGCGGTTTCCGGGAAACCGCTCGCGCTGGACGGCCCGGGGGAGTACGAGGCGGCCGGCATGCACTTGCGCGGCGTCCGAACGACGCGGCGCACGCAGGAAGGCGAGCCGCAGCAGTGGAACACGGTGTTCACGGCGAAAGCGGAGGGCATCGTGTTCTGCCACTTGGGAAACCCCGACCGCCTGCTGACGAACAAAGAAGTTGACGACCTCGGGTCGCTGCACGTGCTGATGGTTCCGGTGGGCAGCGCGACGGGTCTTTCGGCGGCGGACGCGGTGGAGGTGGCGCGGAGCGTGGAGCCGCGCATCGTGATTCCAATGCTGTACGCGCACCCGGGAAACCGGCGCGAGTTGCGGGAGTTGGCGCCCTTTCTGACCGAGATGGGCGTCCGCGAGCCGGAGAAGCAATCCCGCCTCACCGTGACGCGCTCCAACCTGCCGGACGAGACGCAGGTGGCGGTTCTGCAGCCGACGGGCGCGCTGCTGTAGCCCCCGTAACATGGGAGTCGGCGCAAGTCGCGCCGGAGTTTAGAGTTAGGCGAACGTGGCGCGGGTTGCGCCGCGAGGAGGCGTTCTATGGGCAGACGGCGGACGATTCATATCCCCGGCGTGCGGCACAACGCGCCGATCCCCTATGGCGCGCGAGTGGGGAACGTGGTCTACAGTTCGGCGATTCAGGGCATTGACGCGGACACGGGCGAGTTGCCGGAGGACGCGCGCGAGCAGGCGAGGCAATGCTTCCGCAACCTGCGGACGTTCTTGGAATGCGCGGGAGCGTCGCCGGACGACGTGGTGCGGATGACGTGCTTCCTCGCGGACTTGGCCGACCGCCCTGCGCTCAACGAACCGTGGCTGGAGATGTACCCGGACGAGGACGACCGCCCCGCGCGGCATACGTCGAAGTACGACCCGCCGCCCGGGGGGATGAAGGTGCAGATCGAGGTTGTCGCGGTCGTGGAGTAGTGACGCCGCAGAGTGAAGGGAACGGGATAGAGGGGTTCCGCCTGCGCGGAAGCAACGATCCGCCTCCTACGGCTTCCTACGGCTTGCGCGCCCGGGCGAGGGCGTCGGCCCGGGCGGCCATAACGAAATCGTTGCGGTGGAGTCCGCCGAGGGAATGCGTCCACCATTGGACGGTCACGCGCCCCCATTCGATGACCAGCCGCGGGTGATGATTCTCGGCCTCGGCTTCCTCGCCGACCGCGTTGGCGAAGGCGAGCGCCTGGGCGAACGTCTCAAAGCGGAAGGCGCGCTCCAGTTTCGGCGTTCCGTCGTCGGCGTCCGCGATGCGCCACTCAGGAATCTCGGCGCGCAAGGCGGCTGCTTCGTCCGGCGAGGCGAGGGCGGCGTTGGCGTCGAGCGGGGCGCAGTGTTCGGCGGCGAGCGTCATAGGCGGAGTTTCGCAGAGGCGGAGGCCGGCGGCAAGGAGCGGAGGCGCAGGTTGAGCGCGGCGCGTCAAGGCGAAGGGCGGAACTCGCCCTCCCACAACCTGCCCCCGCCTCTTACGAACTGGCCTGTTCTGACGCGGGCGATGGGGTAATTGGGGAGCACGGCGGTCGTGAGGCATTTGCCGTCGAACCTTGCGCCGTGAATGTCGAAATCGAAATTGAGGTTGTCGAACCCGTGCCGTCTGCGGTCGTAGGGGAGGTCGCTTTCATCGATGGGGGTGACATGCAGGAAAAACCTATCTTGCGTGTCGGCGGGGAGGCAAGGCTCTCTCAGGTAGGCGAGCGCGCCGCCGCGCAGGTGGACGGCGAATTCCGACCGGATGACGGGCTCGACGGATGCAATGTCCGCGTATGCGGAGCGGTAGGCGCCTAGAGGGTCCGCTGCGGGAGAAACACGGAAGACGTTTCCGTTGGGTAGGCGGGCGACCGCATCCATTCGGGCGATGGAGCGAATTGTGGAGGGGAAGGTTGCGCAGCCGATGGCGTTCGTGAATCCGTTTAGCCAGACGACGTATGCCTCTTTATCCGCCTCGCGGGCATACGACAGCCATGCGCTTATCTCGTCGGCGGGCACGCAGGGGAGCAACCTGAACTCGTCGCGGGGGATGCTCGCGAGGTAAGGAGCGACGTCCAAGGTGTTCGTTCCCAGCATCGCTTGCCCGTTGAGGGATTTCGCCCTGATGTCGAGAATCGCCGGAGAGTTGCCCCAAGTTCGCGCGTCGTGGCCTAAAGGACCGTCCAGATGCAGGCGATATTGCTCTGCGTAGAGGCTAAACTGTGGAAGGAGCCAGAGTGAGAGCAGCGTTGCTCCAAACACTGCGAACAGGGAAACGTTTACGCCAAGAACACGGGGTTTCCACGCGGCGTTGCGGAAGCAAGCGTTCGCAACGAGGGCAATAGCAAGCAAAAGCGGAGGATAAGCCGGAGCGAAATGTCTAATGCCGAAACCCTCGCTCCAACTCGAAGTGGTCAATCCGATAATGACCACCGCGGTGTACGCCCCGACGAAAAGCGCCATCGCAAAGGCCGGCTCGACGCCCTGCCAACGCCCGAGTTCCGGCAGGCTCTTGACCGAACGCCTTGCCGCGATCACGAGCGCCACGCCCGCCGTTAGAATCGCAACTGCTATGAGCCCAGGAACAATAAGGTCGTCCACGCGCATGGCGACCCGACGGCCAAGGGTGTATGACAAATCGGACCAAGCGAAGAGCATTGCCCAGAATTCGGCGGCGGCGGCCTCAATGTTTTGCGACAAAGAATAGAAGGGCTGGTAACGGGCGTGGCTAGTGAAACTCCCTGCCTCCAAAAAATTCCTCAGTAACCACGCGCAGACCGGAAGTGACGCTATGGCCGCGTAGACGGCCGCCTCCTTAGTCCGCTGGGTGAACGCGACGTCCCTTTGGAGAAGCAGCAGAACGACGCCTGTTCCGACCATCGCAGCGCCCGGATACCGGGTCAGAAACGCCAACGCGGCGAAACTGGCCGCCAGCAGCAGATGAGAACGCCGACGGTTTTTCGTAAATGCATCGAGCGTCAAGAGCGCGGACATCGTGAGCAGGATGAATAGCGGTTCCTGCAAGACCCAGGTAGTCACCTCAATGAGCGGAGGCGCTATGGCCAAAGCGACGCCCGTCCATACGACCGCGAACGGCGATTGCGTTTTGCGCCATAGCCAAAGCGTGGACAGGAAGACGACCATCCCGAACGCCGCCGCGTTCAGATATGCGGCCGCGCTGATCGGTTCGAAGCCCAACAGGCTCGCCAAAGAGAGCGCCGCGGAGAACAGAGGCGTGGTACTGAGTAGGAGCGGGCTGTTGCCTGCCGCGATGGCCTCCGCGGCTGCGGCATATGCTAAAGAGTCGGTGCCCACCCCCACGCCGTAGTTGACTTGACGCGTCAAAATGAGCGCGGCGCTCAGGACGGCGAGCGCGGCCAGCAGCAGCGTGACGCGGTCGGGGCGCAAGCGGGCGATGCGGCCGGTCAGGCCGCGTGCGGCTGGGAATTGCATCGCGTCTTCCAACTATGGATTATAGCGAACGGGGGGCGAGGCTCCCGCCTGCGCGGGAATGACGGGACAAGGGGGGCGAGGCTCCCACCTTCGCAGGAATAACGGACAAGGGGGCAGGAACGGCGATGCGCCGCGCGGGCCTGTGCTAGCATCCCGCCATTCGGGGGACGGAGGGAGCGCGGCTATGGCGATGAGCGGGGCGCAGATCATTGCGCGGGCGCTGCGGACGGAAGGCGTGGACACGGTCTTCACGCTCGCGGGCGATCATATTCTGCCGCTGCTGGACACGCTGCACGACGAGGGGTTTCGCCTCGTGGATTGCCGCCACGAGCAGGCCGCCGTGCATATGGCGGAGGCGTGGTCGCGCATCACCAGCAGGCTGGGCGTGGTCGCGGTCACCACGCCGGGGCACGCGAACGCGCTGCCGGGGCTGATCAACGCGATGTCCACCGAGAGCCCGATTCTGAATATCGCGGGCTCCGCCGACTTGCGGAACTATCATCGCGGGGCGATGCAAGAGATCGATCAGGTCGGCATCGCGCGAACGGTGACGAAAGGCGCGTGGCTGGCGCACGATCCGCTCCGCATTCCCGATCTGATGGCGGCGGCGATCCGCGCGGCGTTCGAGGGCAGGCGCGGGCCCGCGCATCTCACCGTGCCGGTCGACGTCCAAAGCGCAATCGTCGAGGGGGACGCGCGATTCGTCGCCGCGGAGGCGTACCGCCGGACGCTGCCGATCGTCGCGTCCCCCGAGGGCGTCGCGGAGGCCGTCCGCATATTGCGGGAGGCGGAGCGCCCGGTCATCGTCGCGGGCGCTCCGGCGGCTTACGGCGACTGGGGCGGAATCTACGAGCGGCTGATCGAGACGACGAAAATCCCGCTCCTCACGGAAGAGGCGGCGCGCGGAATCACGCCGGACGACCATCCCTACTGCTTCGGGTTCTTCGATTTGAGCCAGCACACGGCGGCGAATCTGATCCGCGAGGCGGACGCCGTGCTGTTCCTCGGCAAATTGCTGGACTTCACAATCGGGTTCGGCTCCGTGATTCCGGACGGCGCGAAGGTGATTCAGGCGGAGCCGGACGCGACGCAGGCGGGGCGCAACCGGGGCGTCGACCTTGCGCTCGTGGGCGACGTCGGGCCTATCGCGGCGCAGTTGGCGGACGAGGCGGCGAAGAGCGAGTGGCCGGAGCGTCCGTGGGTCGAGCGGTTCCGGTCGGCGGTCGCGGAGCAGCGGGAGCGGCTCGAGGGGCATATCGCGGAGGAGACGCCGCTGCGCTCGATGTTCGTTCATCACACGCTGGCGCAACGGCTGCGCCGCGACGACGTTCTGGTGTTCGACGGCGGAGACTACGCCTACTACGGGCGGGCGTACCTCCCCGCGCTGTCGCCGCGCGGCTGGCATTACTTGCCGAACCTGGGAATGCTGGGGCAATCCGTTCCGATGGCGATAGCGGCGAAACTGGCGAGGCCGGAGTCGCGGGTGTTCTGCATCGTCGGCGACGGGGCGTTCGGGTTCAACGCGATGGAGTTGGACACGGCGGTTCGGCACGGGCTGAAGGTCGTCTTTCTCGTGGGGAACGACGCGGCTTGGGGAATAGACAAGAATCTGCAGTTGGGGCTGTACGGCAAGGCGGTGATCACCGACCTCGCGCCGTCGCGCTACGACTTGGTGGCGCAGGGGCTGGGCGCGCAAGGGGAACTCGTGGAGCGGCCCGAGGAATTGGGCCCGGCGCTCGACCGCGCGCTGGAGGCGGAGGGCCCGGCGCTGCTGAACATTCGCGTGCGGAGCGAGATCAGCCCGCGCGCGCAGGCGGTCGTGGCGAGCCGCAGATTCGGCGGCGGCCTGTGAGGGGGTAACCTATCCCATCATTCCCGCCTGCGCGGGAATGACGGCATGGGCCGAGGTTCCGCCTACGCGGGAATGACGGGGCAAAGGGGCGAGGTTCCCGCCTACGCGGGAATGACGTGGCACCTGGGGTGATTTGGAGACAGGGCGCGTTGCGCCCCGTGCGGCGCTTGCGCGCCTCTGGATTCCCGCCTACGCGGGAATGACGAGGCAAAAGGGGGCGAGGTTCCGCCTACGCGGGAATGATGGGCAAGGGGGGGCTTTGGAGACGATGCGCGTCGCGCCCCGTGCGGCGCTTGCGCGCCTCTGGATTCCCGCCTACGCGGGAATGACGGCAGAGGGGCGCTCCCAGTTTGCGCCTCGTCCGTGGGCAGGGAGCGCGCCTTCGCGGGCAGGGCGGAGCGCGGCGTATCTCTTCCGCTCGCGCCTGCGGCTTGACGATGCGCGCGGGAGGGGATAGATTAGCGTCCGCCGCAGGGACTTGGAGCCGCGGCGTCGGAGGTTGTCCGTGCGCTACCGCGAAATGGGCGCGACAGGGATCCGCGTCTCGGAGGTCGGGTTCGGCTCCGGCGACAACGCCGGCCTGCTGGTGAAGGGCGAGCCGCAGGAGCAGATCCGGGCGGTCGAGCGGGCGCTGGAACTCGGCGTCAACTACTTCGACACGTCGCCGGACTACGGCAAGGGCCTCGCGGAGACGAACATTGGGAAGGCGATGCGGGAGATCGGGTTCCGCCCCGTCCTTGCGACGAAAGTCGAGGTGATGCCGGACGAACTCGACCATATCGCGGACGCGGTGGTGGAGTCGGTCGAGGATTCGCTGCGGCGGCTTCAGGTGGATTGCGTGGACGTGCTGCAGATTCACAATCCGCCGAGCATCGAGACGGACACGACGGTTCCGGGCTGGCTGCATCTGGGGCTCAGCGACTACCTCGGCCCCGGCGGGGCGCTGGAGGGAATGGAGCGCGTCCGGCGCGCGGGGAAGGCGCGGTTCTTCGGATTCGCCAATGAGGATGCGGACGCGGACGCCGTGCTCGCGCTGCTGGAGACGGGCGAGTTCCATATGCTGAACGTTTGGTACGACCTGCTGAATCCGACGGCGGGGCTGCCGACGCCGGACGGGTTGGACGTGCAGCACGACTACGGGCAGTTTCTGCGTCGGGCGCGGGAGTTGAGCGTTGGGGCGGCGGCGATACGCCCGCTCGCGGGCGGGGTGCTGACGGATCACGCGGTCGGCGGAGGCGGCAGGCACGCGCTCGCGGGGGGCGGGCTGTCGCGGAACGCGGAAATGTATCAGGCGATGGTGGAGCGCGCGCGTCCGTTCGCGTTCCTGTCGCGTCCGGGGCAGACGCTGTCGCAGGCGGCGTACCGCTTTATTCTGCAGGATGAGGCGGTTACGACCGTGCTGGGCGGCTTTTCGGAGATGGCGCACTTGGAGGAGGCGGTTGGGTGCTCCGGCGCGCCGCCGCTTTCGGACGAGGATATGGCGCGCCTCGATATGGCGTGGCGCTCCAACGTGGGCAAGTGGAACGAGAAAGAGCGGTTCATATCGGGGCTCTAAGGCCCTGGCCCCGGGCTGCGTAAAGCCCCGGGGCGCAAGCGAAGGGAGCGGCAGATGGATATCCGGCTCAGCGTAGGCATGGCGTCGAACCCCCGCACGTGGGCGCTTCACGACGGGCGCGTCAAACCCGACGGGATCGAACTGATCCCTAGCCCGGTGCACGCTTCGGAGTTGTTCTGGAGGCAGTTGAAGTTCGGCGACTTCGACGTGTCGGAGATGTCGTTCTCGTCGCTGATCATGGCGATGGCGCGGGGAGACGACCGCTGGGTGGGGCTGCCGGTGTTCACGACGCGGCGCTTCTTCCACACGGGCGTGCTGATCCGGAAGGACTCCGGGATACAGTCGCCCGCCGACCTGAAGGGGCGGCGCGTCGGCGTGCCGGAGTACCAGCAGACGGCGGCGCTGTGGACGCGCGGCGTGCTGCAGCACGAGTTCGGCGTGGAGCCGAAGGACATGGAGTTCTGGATGGAGCGCGTGCCGGAGCAGAGCCACGGGGGCGCGACGGGCTTCAAGCCGCCGGAAGGCGTGACGGTGCATCAGATTCCGCTGGAGAAGAACATCGGCTCGATGATGCTTTCCGGCGAGTTGGAGGCGACGCTGCTGTACATCGTCGACCCCAACCTGATCGACCGCAGCACCGCCGACCTGTGGCGCCACCCGGACATCGCGCCTCTCTTCCCGGACGCGCGCGCGGAGGGCATTCGCTTCCACCAGAAGACGGGCCTGTATCCGATCAACCACGGGATGGTCGTGAAGAAGGAGATCGCCGAGGAGCACCCCTGGGTTCTGCTCAATCTGATGAAGGCGTTCAACCGGGCGAACGACATCTGCAACCGCGAGCGCGCCGACCACGTCGACTACTACGTCGAGACGGGGCTGGCGTCCGCCGACAACCTGAAGCAGCCGCTCGTGCAGCACGGAATCCGGGCGAACCGGCTCGTGCTGGAGACGGCGGCGCAGTACTCGTTCGAGCAGGGCCTGACGCCGCGCTTGGCCAAGTTGGAAGAAGTGTTCGCCAAGAACACGATGGACCAGTAGGGGCGAGGCCGCGCCGCGGAGCGCCGTTATGCGGGCCGAAGAGAACGCGCTGCTGACGCAAACGAGCGCGGGCACGCCGATGGGCGAGTTGCTGCGCCGGTACTGGTGGCCGATCACGGGGAGCGCGCGGCTCTCGAGCGAGCCCGTGCTGCCCGTTCGGCTGCTGAGCGAGGACCTGACGCTTTTCAAGGACAAGCGGGGCAGGCTGGGGCTGGTTGACCGCCGCTGCGCGCACCGCCGCGTCGACCTCAGCCTCGGCATTCCGACGGACGACGGGCTGCGGTGCATGTACCACGGCTGGCTGTACGGCGCGGACGGCCAGTGCCTCGACCAGCCGACGGAGCCGGAAGGGTCGCGCTTCAGCGAGAAAGTGCGGCTGAAGGCGTATCCCGTGCAGGAACTCGGGGGGCTCGTGTTCGCCTACCTGGGGCCGGATCCCGCGCCGCTGCTTCCGCGATGGGACGCGCTGGTGTGGGACAACGCCTTCCGCCACGTGGGAGCGGCGACGCTGAACGCGAACTGGCTGCAGTGCATGGAGAACTCCGTGGACACCGCGCACACGGAGTACACGCACGGCCACTTCTTCGAGTACGCCGTGATGGACAAGGGCGGCGGAACGGGAGATGAGGCGCACGACCGCTCCGTTCGGGCGATGGCGGACGAATTCAAGCGTCCGCACGTCAAGACGGAGTGGGCGGTCACGCAGTACGGCATTCAGAAATACCGGCTGCGCGAGGGGGAGCCGGACGATTCGCCGGATTGGACGATAGGGCACCCGCTGGTGTTTCCGTACTTCGTGCGGCTCGGCGGGCGGCTGCGGAGCGAGTTGCAGATTCGCGTTCCGGTGGACGACGAGCGCACGCTGCACTTGGACTATTTCGCGTATTGCCCGGGGCCGGACGTGGAGGTTCCGGCGCAGGATTGCGCGCCCTACTTCGAGCATCCGCTGTTCGACGAGGCGGGGCGCCCCATTGTGGACTACGTCGTGGCGCAGGATATGGCGGCGTGGTGGGGGCAGGGCGCGGTGGCCGACCGCGAGAACGAGCGGCTGGGCGCCTCCGACCGGGGCGTCATTCTGTTCCGCAAACTGCTAACGGAGCAGATGAAGATCGCGCAGGACGGCGGCGACCCGATGAACGTGTTCCGCGACCCGGCCGAAAACGAGCGGATAGACCTGCCGGTCAACAGCGGCCCCGGCCCGGTGGCGCCCGCTCCCTCGACGCCGGAGGAGAAAGGCGATCTGACCGCCGTGGAGGGGGACGACGCGGCGCTGCGGCTGCGGCGTCATCACGTCGACAGGTACAGCCCGGCGCTCGAGGGCGTGCTGGAAGTCTACCGGCGCTACGCGGAAGCGCAGCGGGCGGCGAGGGCGTAGCGTGGAAGGCTTCTTCGATTCCATCGCCACCGGCTTTCCCGCGATGTTCACGGCGGGCGGAGACGCGCTAGGGAGCCTTGTCGGGACTTGGCCTCCGTGGCCGCTCCTTGCGCTGGCCGTCGGCGTGATCGTCGGCGTGCTCAACGGCGCGATGCCCGGCGGCGCGGTGCCGAGCCTCATTGTTCTGCTGGGCTTCGCCTACGGACTCGATCCGTACATTGCGCTGCCGCTGGCCATCGGCATGGTGGCGACGGTGCCGACGGGCGACACGCTGCCGGCGGTGCTGCTGGGAATGCCGGGCTCGACGTCCGGCCAAGCGACGATTTTGGACGGCAACCCAATGGCGCGGCGGGGAAGGGCCGGCGTGGCGCTCTCGGCAGCGTACTTCGCGTCGCTGCTGGGCGGCATCACCGGGGCGATCTTCCTCTTTCTCACGATTCCGGTCGCGCGGCCCGTCGTCAACACGTTCAGCGCGGCGGAGTTCTTCGTGCTTGGCCTGGTGGCGATAGCGGTCGTGGGGGTGGTGAGCAGCGGGGCGCTGCTGCGCGGGCTGATGGCGGGGGCGTTCGGGCTGCTCATCGCAAGCATCGGCTACGACGACGCGACCGGCGTGCAACGGCTCACCTTCGGCATCGACTACCTGTGGGACGGCATTCACATCATTCCGGTGGTGATCGGCCTATTCGCGCTGCCGGAGTTCTTCGATCTGATCGTGAGCGACGTATCCATCGCGCGGCATGCGTCGGCGCAGCAGTCGGACGCGTCGGGACAGCGGCGCGAGGGCATGTTCGCCGTCTTGCGGAACTGGTTCCTCGTGATCCGGTCGGCGGCGATGGGCGTGTTCGTCGGCTTGCTCCCCGGCATCGGCGGATCGCTGGCGCAGTGGCTCTCTTACGCCTCGGCGCGGCAGACGGTGCGCGGCGGCACGGAGACGTTCGGCACCGGCGACATTCGCGGCGTCATCGCGCCGGAGTCGGCGAACAACGCGGTGGACGGCGGGCAACTCGTGCCGACGCTCTTCTTCGGGGTGCCGGGCTCGGTGGGGATGGCGCTGTTCCTCGGGCTGCTCATCATTCTGGACGTGCGGCCGGGCCCGGATATGCTGGGCAGGCAACTGCCGCTGACGCTGACGATCGCGTTCTCGCTCGTGCTGGCCAACGTGTTCGCCACGGGGCTGGCGCTCGGCTTCACGCCGCTGCTCACGCGGATCGCGTTCATCCGCCCGAACGTGCTGGTGCCGATCATTCTGGCGGTAATGACGATCGCGGCGTTTCAGGCGAACCGCTCCATCTACGATTTGATCGTGATGCTGGCGTTCGGCGGGCTGGGGTACTTTATGAAGACCTACGGCTGGCCGCGCCCGCCGATCATCATCGCCGTCATACTGGGGAGCATTATCGAGCGGTACTACCGCATCTCCACCGTGGCGTTCGGGCTGGACGGGATATTCACGCGCCCCGCCGTGATCATCATTCTGCTCATCGCCATCGGAACGGCGGCCTACACGGTGTGGATGCAGCGGAGCGTTGGCCGGACGCTGGCCAAGCAAGAGGCAGAATTCGCAGCGCGGGGCGCCGCCCCTCCCGCTCCTTCCGCTCCACCGCCTCCGCCCGCAGGCGGCAGCGGCGACGCGCCCGCCGAGTTAGGCTCTGCTGAGTCCGGCGGCCTCGCCGAGTCCGGCTCTGCTGAATCAGGCGCAGGCGAGGAGTCCGGCGCGGAGCCTCGCGCATCCGGTTTCGCGCGGCGGCTGCGCCCGACGGCGAGCGGATGGTTCATCGCGGCGCTCGGCGTGGTGTTCGCCTACACGCTCTGGCAAACCTACAACTGGTCGGAGGACGGAGCGCGGCTGCCACGGGTGGTCGTCATCGCCGGACTTGCGCTCGTCGGCGTCTATCTCCTGAAGCACTTGGTGACCGCCGCGTCCGGCGGCGGCCGCATTATGGACATCGGCAGAACGATCACCGGCGACGACCGCCGCGTCCTGCTGCTGCGAACGGCGAAGGCGCTTGGCACGACGATTGGCCTGGTCGCGGCGATATGGCTGGTGGGGTTTCAGATATCGCTGCCTTTGTACGTCGGGCTGTACCTGCTGGTGTTCGGGCGCGTGCATTGGGTGGTCGCGGCCGCGTGGGGCGTGCTGTTCGTCGCGCTCATTTACTTATTCTTCGACAAAGTGATCTGCATTCCGTGGATAGACCCCGTGCTGGGCGACTTGCTGCCGGACATTCTGGTCGGCCGGGCGCGCATCGGGGGCTGCATCGGGTAGACGGCGATTGCCGTGGCCGGGAGGTTCCCGCTTTCGCAGGAATGACGTGGCTCCGGGGGAGATAAGGAGACGGGGCGCTGCGCGCCGTCCGGCGCTACGCGCCACTGGATTCCCGCCTACGCGGGAATGACGGACATGGGGGGCGCTTGCGCGCCGAATGGATTCCCGCCTATGCGGGAATGACGGACATGGGGGGCGCTTGCGCGCCGAATGGATTCCCGCCTACGCGGGAATGACGGGGCGGGGGGGCCCCTCTGCGGGAACGCGGAGAAGACGGGCCGGTTCGTCCGTTCGCGGAGGGTTGCGCTAGACGAACGGCGCGCCGCGTGGTAGCATTGGACGCTAACCGCGCGCGCGGGAACGCGCGCTTGCGCGGGAAGATTGCAAACGCTCCGAGGAGGACAAATGAACGCAGCGCTTACCTCAGCAAAGCGGGCCTTGAGCCTGTTCGCGCTCGCGTCGGCGCTGGCGATGATCGCTGTCGCGTGCGGCGGCGACGACCCCACCGCGACGCCCAGGCCGACGGCGATGCAGCAGGAACCGACGGCGATGGCCCCGGCTCAGCCGAGCCCTGAGCCCACGGCGATGATGGAGGACCGGCCCACGCCCACGGCGATGGCGCCGAGTCGGCCCACGCCCACGGCGCCTCCCCGCCCGACCTCGACTCCGCTTCCTCCCGATGAGCAAGTGGACTTCTCCGGCAAGACGGTGCAGATCACCGTGGGCTACGCGCCCGGCGGAGGATTCGATACGTTCTCCCGCATCTTCGCGGCGCACCTGTCGAACGCCCTGCCCGGCAATCCCAACGTCTTCGTGAGCAACAAGCCCGGCGCGAACACGCTCGTCGCGGTGCGCTCCGTGACCGGCAAAGACTACCGGGACAACCAGGCGGACATCGTGGTGGTCATCTCCACGCTGATCCAGCAGTCCATTCTCGGCGGCGTCTCGGAATTCGACGCGGCGAACGACCTCTACTACCTCGGCGCGCCGGACTTCACCCCCAGCGACCAAACGTGGTGCATTCGCACCGACCTGCTGGACGACCCGAACAACGCGCTCGACGAGTACTTCGCCGGCAACTTCACGCTGGGGCAGATCGGCCGCGTGGACACCTACGCGACCTCCACCGAGTGGGCGGTGCAGGTCGGCTTCCCGTTCGAGCGGGCGTTCGGCTACACGGGCACGTCGGATATGGACGCCGCGTTCAACCGGCGCGAGATCGCAATAACGCCCACTTGCCGCGACTCGCAGGTGCTGCAGAACCCCGAGTGGGCGGAAGGCTTCGCCACCCCGCTCTTCTACACCCGCGTCGAGCCCGACTGGGTGAAGGCGGGCAAGGCCGAGGGCAAATGGCAGTGGGTTGACAGCATCCGCAACATCGCGGAGCAGCGCTTCAACGCGAGCGCCTCCTACTTGGACGCGCTGGACGCGCTGCTGGACGCGGCGTCGGCCAACCGCATCTTCGCAATGCCCACCGAGACGCCGGAACCCATCGTCAACGCGATGCGGGCGGCGTTCGAGCAGGTCGTGCAAAGCGATGGATTCATCGCCGATATGCGCTCCCGCAATTACGACGTCGGACTCCGCAGCGGCGACCAGTACCAGGCGCAAGTCGAGGACTTCGCCGGACTGCCGGACGAGACGCTGGCCATCATTCGGGGCCTCTTCCCGAGTTAGCCCGCTGACGCAAGACGGCATAACGAGAGGGGCGCCCGTGACGGGCGCCCTTCTTGCGTTGCGCCGCGCCCGCGCCGCAGTTAGGATTGCGGAGGGCGCGGCGCAACCGCCCCGTGAGGCGTAACGGAGGACGGCTGATGCTCGACCGCTTGTGGGATAAGTTCGACTCCCTGGGCGACTACCGGAACGACTTCACGCTCCGCATACGCCGCGCGCTCAGTTGGATGGAATGCGCGGAGAGTTGCAAGGACGGCCCTGACGGCAGGTTCATCTTCTACTGGATAGCCTTCAATGCTCTGTACGGACAACAGCATCTGGTGAATCCCGAGGACAGAGAGAGAAACATCATCCGTTCCTACATCGAAAAAGTCGTCGCCATAGACCCGGTGGGGTTCTATCGGGAAATCCGCGGCGAGTTCACCGATGACGAGATTGGCGCCCTCGTGGAGAATATCTACGTGTTGGCTCCCTTCTGGACTAGCGGAAATTGGAAGCGAGCGCTTGAAGGGGATGCGGAACAAGTGGACAAGGCGTTGATATGGGGGAACGCCAAGCAATTGCTGACCATACTCTTCGACCGCCTCTATGTTCTGCGTAACCAACTCGTCCACGGCGGCGCCACGTGGAGCGGGTCTCTCAATCGCGACCAGGTTATCGCAGGCGAACGGTTCATCTCCTTCCTTGTCCCGCGTATAGTTGACCTGATGCTGAGTGAGCCTGAGGGCGACTGGGGGACGCCGTACTATCGCCCCGTTCCGCAGGCGAAAAGGAGTCGCGATGCCTGACATAGAGCGAACGAATCCCGAAGGGCTTGCGCCGCCGCCGGGCGGACGGTACTCGCACGTCGTCCGATGGGGCAATCTGGCGTGGATCGCGGGGCAGACGTCGCGCGGGCCCGACGGCGCCGTGATCGGCGTGGGCGACGCCGAGGCGCAGGCGCGGCAGGTCTACGCCAACCTGCGGACGGCCATCGAATCCGTCGGCGGAACGTTCGCCAACATCGTGAAGGTTACGATCTTCATCACGTCGGAGGAGCACCTCCCGGCGGCGCGGGCGGCGCAGAACGAATGCTGGGGCGGCGCCCCGACGCCCGCGAGTTCGATGGTGATCGTGAAGGCGCTGGCGCAGCCGGACTACCTGATCGAAATCGAGGCGTTCGCCGTTCTCGACTAGCGGGCGGTCGCGGCCCAGTTGTCGCCGCTGTCGGCGGGGCGCGGCCCCCAGCGTCCGGCCTCGGCCTGCGCGAGGAACTCGGCCACGAGCGCGTTGAAAGCGGCGGGCTCTTCCAAGTTGCAGGCGTGGCCCGTGCGCGGCAAAACCGCGAGCCCGCAATTGGGGACGACGCGCTTGAGGAAAAGCGACGGCTCGATGCAGGGATCGTCCTCGTCGCCGCAGATCACGAGCAAGGGAACGCTCAGGCGGGCGAGGTCGGCCTCGCGGTCGTAGATGCTGGGGCGCCGGCCCTGGAATCCGCGCAGCGTGTTGGCGGAGCCTTGCGGCGAATGGGCGCGGAAGAGGGCGGCGAACCGCTCCCATCCGGCGGAGTCTTTCTCGCGGAAGCGGATGCGCGTCGCGCCGGAAAGATACGCCTCCATTCCGGCCATGCCGTCCGCGTCCAGCAGCGCGGCGCGCTCCTCGGACTCGCGCAGGAAGGCCGCAGGGTCGGCGCTGCCCGTGCCGACGCCCGCCGCGACGACGCCGATGCACCGCTCCGGGCGCTCGAGGGCGAACTGGACGGCGGTGTAGGCGCCCATCGAGAGGCCGCAGATATGCGCGCGCTCCGCGCCGAGATGGTCGAGCAACTCCAGCAGAACGCGAACCTGCCGGTCCCACGTATGCTCCTCCCAGCGCGCCGGAACGCCGGACGGCGGGTAGCCTTTGGCGTTGTAGGCGACGGCGCGGTAGCGTCGGGAGAAGTAGCCGGTTTGCTGCTCCCAACTCTCGATGCTGCCCGCGAACTCGTGGCAGAAGACGAGCGGCAGGCCGTCGCCGGCCTCCGTGTAGGCGATGGACGCGCCGTCCAGCGTTGCGGTTGGCATTGTCGCGCTCGCTCCCGTCCTCTCCTCGTAGTCAGTGACCGCAGACAGTCTGCGGAGGGGTATGCTACACTCGCCGACCTAAAGAGGCCAACCCTTTCTTGCCGCGATGAACTTCCGCGCCGACCCGCCCCCTGCATTGTCGACCAACTCAGGAGATGCTATGCCGCATCCGCCGCGACGGAGGCCGCGTTGAAAATAGCCGTCTGCGTGAAATGGGTTCCCGCCGTGTCCCGCGTGCGGCTCGACCCCGAAACCAAACGCCTCGTCCGCGAGGGCGTTCCGAACGAACTGAACGCCTACGACGTTCTCGCCGTGAACTTGGCCGTCGAACTGAAGCGCGAGCGCGGCGGCAGCGTCGCCGTCTACACGATGGGCCCGCCCGACGCGCGGCGCGGCCTCGTCCGGTGCATGGCGATGGGCGCGGACGAGGCGTTTCACCTCAACGACCCCGCGTTCGCGGGCGCGGACACGCTGGCCACGTCCCGCGCGCTCGCGCTCGCCCTCGCCCGCGAGCCCTACGACCTCATCCTGTTCGGCGCCAGCAGCGTGGACGCCGAGACCGGGCAAGTCGGGCCGCAAGTCGCGGAGTTGCTGGGCCTGCCCCAAGCCACCGCCGTCTGCACGTTGGAGATCACGGCGGACGGCAAGGCGCGGGCGGAGCGCGCGCTGGAAAACGGCGTCGAGGTCGTGGAGGGCCCGCTGCCCCTGCTCATCGCCGTGACGGAAGGCGCCGCATCCGACGCCGGGCCGTCCCGTGAAGCCATCCGCGCCGCCGAGGAGCGCGAGATCGCCGAACTGCCCGCCGCCGCCCTGTCGGACGACCTGGCGCAGTTCGGCGCGGCGGGCTCCCCGACCTGGGTGGCCGAAGTGCGGCAAGTCGAATCGTCCCGCGATGGCAGGATCATCGAGGGCGGCAGCATGGAGGAGATGGCGCGCGAGGCCGTCGCGCTCCTCGCATCCCGGGGCGCCCTCGCGCCCGACGGCGATGACGCGGACGCCGCCGAGTCGCCGCCCGACGCTCCGCGCCCCGCCGCCGGCCCCGAGTTCTGGGTCGTCGCCGAGGCGGACGAGAGCGGAGTGCGCCCCGTGACGTTCGAGATGCTCGCGGCGGCGCAGGCTCCCGCCGACGCGCTGAACGGCTGCGTCGCCGCCGTGATCATCGGCGGGCCGGAAGCGGCGGAGCATGCGGACGCGCTCGCTCGCGCCGGGGCCGACGCCGTCATCGCCGCCTCAGGCGACTGGCTTGCGGCGCGCTCCACCGCCCAGCACTCATCCGCGCTCGCCGGCGCGATAGCCGAACGCTCGCCATTCGCCGTTTTGCTGCCCTCGACGCCCAACGGACGCGAACTCGCGGCAACGGTCGCGGCGCGCCTCCGACTCGGGCTGACCGGCGACTGCATCGGCCTCGACGTGGACGCCGATGGAAGGCTCGCGCAACTGAAGCCTGCGTTCGGCGGCAACATCGTCGCGCCGATCTATTCGCGCACGCTTCCGAATATGGCGACGGTGCGCCCCGGCGTCTTCCGCTCCCTCCGCCCCAATCCGGCGCGGCGCGCTCCGCTCATCGAGACGCGCCCCGCCCCCGCCCCGGACGACGGCCTGCGGCGGATGGCGTTCCGCTTCTCGCCGGACGACGACGCTGCCGCGCTGGACGCCGCCCGCGCCGTCGTTTGCGTTGGAATGGGCGTCGGCGCGCCGGAGCGCATCCGCGAATTGGACGGACTGCGCGGCCTGCTCGGCGCGGAGTTCATCTGCACGCGGGACGTGGTGGAGGCCGGCTGGATGCCGAGGCAGCGGCAAGTAGGGCTCACCGGCCGCTCCGTCGCTCCGCGCCTCTACGTCGGCGTCGGAGTGCGGGGCGACTTCAATCACACGGTGGGGATACAGCGATCAGGCGCGATTCTGGCCGTCAACGGCGACCGCAAAGCCGCGTTCTTTCGAGGTCAGGCGGACATCGGGGTCGTCGCGGACTGGGCGGATTTCATTCCGGCGTTCATGGCGGAGTTGCGCCGCGCCGTCTAGGCGCGCCGTCTAGAAGAGAGACGCCCCCCGTCCCGCCGTTCCCGCGCAGGCGGGAACCTCGCCCCCTGATAATTGGCGTCCGCTTAGCCGACGCTCCAGCCTCCGTCCACGACGAGATGATGGCCGTTGACCGCGCCCGCCTCGCGGCTCGCCAAGAAGACGATGGCGCCCGCGACTTCGTCCGGCTGCAGGCGCCTCCCGATGGGCGAGCGGCTCAGGAACGCCGACTCGTCGCGGTTCGGGTCCGCGCTCCGCGTCATCGGCGTGTCCACCGGCCCGGGGCCGACGGCGTTCACCGTGATCCCCTGCCCTGCCCACTCCAACGCCAGCGACTTCGTGAGCGCGACGACGCCCCCTTTCGCCGCCACGTACGCCGCCCGGTTCGGCGCAGCCGTCACCGCCAGTTGCGACGCGATGTTGATGATGCGCCCGTAGCCTGCGGGAACCATCCGCCGACCCGCGGCCTGCGCCGCGAAAAACACGCCTCTCAGGTTCACGCTCAGCACCGCGTCCCAATGCTCCTCCGACACGTCCAGCGCGCTCGACCGCGAGGACACCCCCGCGTTGTTCACGAGAATATGCGGCCCGCCGAGGTCGGCGGTAATTGCGGCGAACGCGCGCTCGATGCCCGGAACGTCCGCAACGTCCATATCGTACCCCCGCGCCGTTCCTCCCGCGTCCGCTATCTCCCGCGTAAAGGCGTCAACGTCCGCCCGTTTGCCGGGGAGATTCGTAACCGCGACGGCCGCCCCTGCGCGCGCGAGCGCGAGGCTCGCGGCCCTGCCGATGCCCTGGCTTCCGCCGGTCACCACCGCGACCTGGCCGTCCAATCTGAAAGGCGGTGTCGTCGTCATCGCGGCGCCCAATCGCGCTGAGCCTCGCGGCCTGCGCTAGAGGATCGAGAGCCCGGCGGGCAGAGCGGCGTGCTCCTCGCCGAGGCTCTTCTCCTTCGGAACGGGGTTCCGCAACTCCTCGCGCGTCACGTAGTTATAGGAGATGTACCCGATGACCGACCCGGCGGCGGCGGCGGCCAGCGCCCCCAGAATGATGAGCGTTAGGTACACGGCGCGGGCGTTGGGCGGCGTTGCGCTGATGACGGACATACGTTGGCGAGCCTCCGTAGAGGATGTTTCGTTGGCGGACGCGCCCCATCCTACCGCAGACGCGCCCGCCCCGCAAGGCTTGGGCGCGTCAATGCAGGGTCGGCGAGGCGCGAGGCTTTACAGGTTGGCCTCCGCCGTGCGACAATGACGGCTGAGCGCAGTGGGGCGGTTAGCTCAGTTGGTTAGAGCGCTTGCTTCACACGCAAGAGGTCACAGGTTCAAGTCCTGTATCGCCCACCACTGCGGGGGGCGCGCCGAGGTGGCGGAACGGCAGACGCGCTGTGTTCAGGGCGCAGTGTCCTTACGGGCGTGCGAGTTCAAATCTCGCCCTCGGCACCACTACAACCGCATACCGCCGCCGGGGGAACCGGCGGAGCGCAAAGCGCGCGCTAGTAGCTCAGTCAGGATAGAGCGCATCCCTGCGGAGGATGAGGCCGTGGGTTCGAGTCCCGCCTAGCGCGCCACTTCTTTTTCATCTCTTACGTTGCCTACGGAGCAGGAGTGTGGATTCCCGCCTACGCGAGAACGACGATGCGCTGCGCGCTCCGTCATGGGGGCGGGATTCCCGCCTGCGCGGGAATGACGGGACTGAGAGGCGCTGCGCGCCGACTGGATTCCCGCCTGCGCGGGAATGACGGGACTGAGGGGCGCTGCGCGCCGACTGGATTCCCGCCTCCGCGGGAATGACGGACATGGTAGGAAGGCGCTGCGCGCTCCATCATGGGGGGCGAGATTCCCGCCTACGCGGGAATGACGGACAGGGGGGCGCGGCTGCGGAGGGCGCGGCCAGGGTACGCGCCGGTGTGGTCGCCGTTCTCCAGCAGGACTTCGCCGTTGACGATGGTGTAGTCCACGCCCGCCGCGCGCTGGCGCAGGCGCGTCAGGCCGCCCGGGAGGTCGTCCACCTCGTCGGGCTCCTCGGCGCCGACGGTGGCGGGATCGAAGACGACGACGTCAGCGGCGTAGCCGGGGCGCAGCAGGCCGCGGTCGTGCAGGCCGAAGAGCGACGCTTGCATAAAGGAGAGTTTGCGGACGGCCTCCTCCAGGGAGAGGGCGCCTTCGTCCCGCACCCAGCGTCCGAGCACGAGCGTGCTGTAGCCGTAGCCGGCCTCGAACACGACGTGCGCGCCGGCGTCGGACAGGCCGATGACGGTGTGGGGGCTTGCGACGAGCCGCCCCATTACGCCGCCGTCGGCGCCCGACTGGCTGTTCTGCAAGCCGGTGCCGAGGTCTTCGTCCAGCATAAGGTCGAGGAAGCCGTCGAGCACTTCTTTGTTCTGCGCCTCGGCCATTTGCGCGACGCTCATTCCCTTGTAGGCGGAGTTGCGCTCCTTGAGCGTTCGCGTGATGAAGATGCGCTCCCAGTTGATGGGGAGGGCGCCGGTGGGGAGGTCGCGCCCTTCGACGGCTTCCTCGCGCAGCCGGGCGCGCGCGGCGGGGTCGCGGAAGGCCGCCGCCTTCTCTTCGACGGAGCCCAGCATCACCTCCCGCCACGCGGGAAGGCGGTCGAACACCTGCGCGTTCCGCATTGTGAAGCGCTGCGCCGACGGGCGGGGATTGACGACGGGATAGACTTGCCGGCCTTCGGCAATGCCGCGCTCCACGATTTCCATATGCGTTCGCCAGCGGTCGGGTTCGCTCGCGTTGTGGACGATTTGGTTGTAGACGACAGGGCGCTGCGAGCGTTCGCCGAGTTTGGTGGCGAAGCCGTCGCGGATTTCGAGGGGGTAGGCGGCGCCGCACTGCACGACGCCGGCCCCGACGTCGCGGAGCGCCTCCGCCAGTTCGTAGAGTTCGTCAACGGGGGGAACGATCGCGGGGATGGGGCGTCCGAGCAAGTCCATGTGGCCGCTGTTGCGGTTGAACGATAGGCCGAGCGCGCCTTCGCGCACGGAGTCGCGGACGAGGCGCTTCATCTCGTCCATTTCGGCGGGGGTGGCTTCGGCGCGCTGGTGGGCGTCGTCGCCCATAACCCATCGGCGGACGGCGGAGTGGCCGACGAGGGCTCCCGCGTTCACGCCGAGCCGCCGGTCGAGGCAGTCCAGATACTCTCCGAACGTCGTCCATTCCCAGGGGATGCCGGCCTGCAGGCTCTCCATAGGGATCGCCTCGACGCGGGAGAGCATCATCGCCAGCGCGTCGTGGTCGTCGGGCTTGACCGGCGCGAGCGTGAGGGAGCAGTTGCCGAAGATGACGGAGGTGACGCCGTGCTGAGGGGAGAACGTGCAGAGGGGGTCCCACGTGACCTGGGCATCGAAGTGGCAGTGGTTGTCGATGAAGCCCGGGGCGACGACGCGCTCATCGGCGTCGATCTCGCGACGCGCGGGGCCGGAGAGGCGCCCGACGTCGGCGACGCGGCCGTTGATGACGCCGACGTCGGCGTTGAACGACGGCATTCCTGAGCCGTCGGCCACTCGTCCGTTCCTGATCAGCAGGTCGTACATCGCGCGCTCCTCGCGGTCGTCTGGCGCAAGCCTACGCCGATAGTCCGCAGAGGGCAACCGCCCGGGGGGCGAGCCGTTAGGTTCTCGGGAAGGCGGGAATGACGGGGGAGGGCCCCAGTAGGTTCCTGCTTTCGCAGGAATGACGGGGCGCATGGGGCGCTTTGGAGACGGGGCGCGTTGCGCCCCGTCCGGCGCTTGCGCGCCGACTGGATTCCCGCCTACGCGGGAATGACGGGGGAGGTGGCGCTTGCGCGCCGACTGGATTCCCGCCTACGCGGGAATGACGGGGGAGGGCCCCAGTAGGTTCCTGCTTTCGCAGGAATGACGAGGCGCATGGAGTGAATTTGGAGACGGGGCGCGTTGCGCCCCGTCCGGCGCTTGCGCGCCACTGGATTCCCGCTTACGCGGGAATGACGGGGGAGGGGGCGCTTGCGCGCCGCGGGATTCCCGCCTACGCGGGAATGACGGCAAAGGATGGGACGGCGCTGCGCGCCCGGTCAGGGGGGCGAGATTCCCGCCTACGCGGGAATGACGGGGAAGGGGGGGCGGCGCGTTGTCGGAGCGAGCGCTATGATTAGCGCTGCGCGGCGTACTGGATTCCCGCCTACGCGGGAATGACGGGCATGGGATGCGCCGGAAGCGGGTGTTCGGCGGCAGGATTTCAAGGAATAGCGGATAAAGCGCCGGGTCTGATTCGCATATGCTCAGTCAACTAGCGGCATCCGAGCGCGGGGCGCCTGAACCGACTCTCATCGGGCGGGCGCTGCGGTTCGCGGCCGGAAATTCGTTCTACTACGCCGCGTGCGCCGCTCTGCTCCTCGTCGCGGCTGCGCTGCGGTTCTATGACCTCGGCGGCGCAGATTTGCATTCCGACGAGGCAATCGACGTGCTCCAGGCGCGAGGCTCTTTTTCGGAGATGATTGAGAGTCTTCGCTGTTGCAATTCCGGCCCAGTGGTTAGATCGCTGCTCTTGAGAGCGGCCCAATTCGTATCAATTTCGGAATTCAGCGTTCGCGTCCCATCGGCGGTCGCAAGCGTTCTGACCGTGGCGGCTTTGGTTTTCCTGCTGCCCCGGGTGGGCGTCGGCAAGCCCGCCGCGTTTCTTGCGGGGCTGATGGCCACCGTCTCGGCGCCGGCGCTGCTGCACGCTCGGGACGCGCGGATCTACGGCGTAGACGCGCTGGTCGCCGCGCTCATCATCGTAGGTCTTCTCGCCTACTTGAAAAGCGGCAAGAAGGCGCTGCTCTGCGTTTCCCTGTTTATCGCGCCTCTCACGCAATTTGGGCTCGCGCTCTTCGCAGCGGCGGCGCTGGGAACGCTTGCAATCTCTAGAGCCGCCGCTCTGCTCGCGCCGTCTTCCGCGTCCGGCTCCACGGGGCCCGACGCTGCGGCGGAAGCCGCGCCGCTCGGACCGCCGCAGGCTTCGACGGGGCGGAGGGCTGGCGTCGCGCGGAGAATGATTCGCCTGGGCCTCGACCTCGCGTGGCCGTCCGCCTGTTTTCTCGCGGGCTGCGCGGCCACCTACGCGCTCACCTTGCGCTATCAACTGGCCGCTTTGGATCGGGTAAGCGGGTACTTGCCCTCTCACTACTATGCGAGCAGCGAATCGGAATCCGTCCTGGTCTTTGCGCTCTCAGGCATTTGGGATATGCTGAACTACCATCTCCCGGTTGCTGCGGCGCTCGCGGGGCTCGCCGCATTGGGCGCGGTTTTCGCCGTGCGCATCGCAACGGGATTCCGCATCAATCCTATCGTCCTGTTGTTCGCGCTTTCTCTCGCAAGCGTCGGAGCAGCGGCGGCGTTGAGCGTCTATCCGCTGGGCGGCATCCGTCAGAATATGTATTTGGGGCCGGTTATCTTCGTGACGTTCGGGTATGCGCTGCATGCCGCGTCTATCCGGTTCCCGCTGCGCGCGCGCGGCGCGTGGGTCGCTTTGCTGGCCGGGGTTATCGCGGTTACGGGCGCTTGGGAAGTCGCGGAACGCAACATTTACGCCGCGCCCCGCGGCTTCGAGCGCATCCTCGCCGCTTTGGAAGACGCGGCGGAGGACGACGCGGTTTACGTGGCGGGCAGGGTGGATACGATTATGCGTTTTCACCAGGATGAGCGCGCGGATGCATATTCATACGGAAATTGCACTTGGGATTCCGCAAGCGAATGTCTCGCAGACTTGCGCTCCAAAACCGGGCGCGTGGGCGGATCGGGGAAGATTTGGCTGGTTCTTCAGGACAACCCGACCATCGCGGAAATCAGCGATAGGTTGGAACAGGGCGGCGCGGAGCGCGTCGCCGGAAATTCCGAGAACATCAGCCTCTACTTGGTCAGAGACCGCAACCTGCTGTTCGGAAGCGACGAGGATGCGTTCCGCCTTCCGCCGTCCGGTGAGCCGGTTGCCCGCAGCTCTTTCGACATCTACTTGACCGGCGACGAAATTGTTTATCTCAAGAAGCCGTGCGAGCAGGCGGATACGGATACGGAGGCGCGCTTCTTCCTGCTCATCATCCCCGAGCGCGTGGAGGATTTGCCTGAGGAGCACGCAGCGGAAGGTTTTGAGCGCATGGATTTCGAATTCTTCCGATGGGGGGAGTATTTCGATGGCAAGTGCATGGCGCGCGTTCCTTTGCCGGAATACCCTATCGCGAGCATCAGAACATGGCAATGGGCGCACGACGGCGGCGAACTTTGGGACGCGGCGTTTCCATTCGACTCGACGCGGAGCCGCGCGGCCTACGCGGCAGCAGCGTCCCGCGAGCCGGACGCGCGCGCCGCGTTCAATATCCATCTCAACAAGGATGAGCGCGCGCTGACGTACACGCGAGCGCCATGCGCCCCGTCCGACGTCGAGCCCCCCTTCTTCCTGCACGTGACGCCGGAGCGCGCAAGCGACCTGCCCAAGGAGCGGCGGGAGTACGGCTTTGATAACTTGGACTTCGATTTCCGGCTGAACGGCGTTGTGTTCAACGGCAAGTGCGCGGCGGTGATCGCTCTACCGGAATACGCGATTGCGCGCATCAAGACGGGGCAATTCACGCGCGGCGGAGGCAGGGTCTGGGAGGCGGGGTTCGCCGTCGGCCTGCCGTCCGCTTAGCACAGGGGCGGGGTTCCCGCCTACGCGGGAACGACGGTAGGGGTGGCGAGGCGCGTTTTCTTACGCGGGGTAGACGGCTTGCCCGCCCAGTTGCGGCCAGGCGGCGGGCGCGCCCGCTTGCTCGACGCGCTGCTCGACAGGGAGCGACTCGTCCCAGTTGTAGGCGATGAAGCGGCGCCCGTTGATCCCGTCCGACGCATCGGACGCGAGCCATACGGCGGGGGCGCGCATTACGTCGGGCTGAATCAGTTTCGCCCTGTCGAACGGCGAGTCGGGCGGCAGCAGGTTCGTGTTGACGGGCCCGCCCGGAACGAGCACGTTCGCCGTGACGCCCGTGCCCTCCAGTTCCTGCGCCATCGTGGCGACCAGCGCCTCGTGTCCGGCTTTCGACGGGCCGTAAGGCGACATATTGACGCGGATCATCGTGTCGAGGCTGGTGGTGACGCCGATGATGCGTCCCCAGCCTTGCTCCATCAGATGGCCCACCACGGCGCGGGCCATAAAGAACGGGCCGCTGAAGTTCACGGCGGCGACACGGCTCCACGCTTCGGGGGTCACGCCCCACCACGGCTCCTGCAGCGCGTCGCTCATTCCGACGTTCCGCTGGTTCGTGCCGGCGTTGTTGATTAGGCCGTGCAGCCCGCCGAATCCGTCGAGCGCCGCTTGGGCCGTCCGCTCCGCGTCGGCGTAACTGGTGACGTCGGCGGTTACGGCGAGGATGCGCTCGTCGCCGGCGGCTTCGCGGGCGTCGTTCGCGCTCGCCTCCAGGGCTGCGCCGTCGACGTCCATCATCACGACGTTCGCTCCGGCGGAGGCGAGGGCGATGGACATTTCGCGCCCCATTCCGATGGGCGACCCGGCACCCGTTACGATGATCGTCTTGCCTTCCAACGCTCCCGCCATATTGTCGCCTCCTGCGCGTGGCTCCGCGCCATGCGCCGCATAGTACGGGCGCAAGGGGCGATGGGCAAGGGGGGCGAGGTTCCCGCCTGCGCGGGAATGACAGGGCAAGAGGGCGGGAATGACGGGGCAAGGGGGCAGGATTCCCGCCTGCGCGGGAATGACGGGGCAAGGGGGCGAGATTCCCGCCTGCGCGGGAATGACGAGACAAGAGGGCGGGAATGACGAGAAAAGGGGAGCGGGATTCCTGCCTACGCGGGAACGACGGGGGTTATGCCGCTCCCGCAATCCGCTATACTCTTGCGCCGTCGGATTCGCTCTTGGGACGCGCCGTGAATTCTCCGCCTGAACCGCTGATCTCCGTCCTGTTGCCCACGTACAACGAACGCGAGAACGTCGCGGCGCTCGCGCCCGCCATTCTCGACGTGCTCCGGAGCGCGCCGTGCGAGGTCATCGTCGTTGACGACGCGAGCCCGGACGGCACCGCCGCCGCCGTTCGGAGGATGGCCGCCGCCGACCCCCGCGTCCGCCTGGTGGAGCGCTCGGGCAAGCGGGGGCTCGCCGGCGCCGTGTTCGCCGGAGCGCGAGAGGCGCGCGGGCGCTTCGTGGCCGTGATGGACGCCGACCGCTCGCACGACCCGGAGGAACTGCCGGATATGCTCGCGCGGGCGGCGGACGGCTACGACGTGGTCATCGGCTCGCGCTACGTCGAGGGGTCGGCTTTCTTGGGGCAGCCTTTCCTGCGGCGGCTCATCAGCCGGCTGCTGAACGCGGCGGCGCGGACGTTGCTGCTGCTTCCCTACAACGACGTGCTGACGGGCTACGCGGTCTGCCGCCGCGAGTTGCTGGCGGAGCCGCGCACGCGCTACTCGTCGCCGGGTTTCAAGTGGCTGCTGGAGTTGCTCTCGACGAGGCGCGGCTTGAGCGTCTACGAGTGGCCTATCGTGTTTCACGACCGGCAGGCCGGATTTTCGAAGGCGAGCGCGCTGGAGGCGCTGCGGCTTGGCGCGCTCTGCGTCAGGCTCGCGGCTTGGCGCTGTCTCCACCGCGGCTGAACGCGGGCCTGCGGGCGCGGCGCCTCACGCCGAACGTGGCGAGGAACGTCGCCGGAACGTCGCGCCACGCCCGCACTTTGGAGCCTTCCACGACGTGACTCCACTCCACCGGAACGCTCGCCACCGAGCAGCCGGCGCGGCGCGCCTGCGCCAGCAAGTCGAGGTCGAACGCCCAGCCGCGCTCCTTGACGCCCGGCGCGACGGCGCGCCACGCCTCGGCGCGCATCGCTTTCGCCCCGCACTGCGTGTCGGGGTAGGGCAACCCCAAGAAGCGGCGCGCCCACAGCCGCGACGCCTTGCTGATGACGCGGCGGAGCGGCGACTCCCGCATATCCGAATCCTTCGCGCCGTACCTGTTTCCGATGGCGATGTCATGCGCGGCGAGCGCGTCCACGAGTTTCGCGGCCTCGGGCGCGCGCACCATATTGTCCGCGTCCACGAACAGCAGATCCTCGCCCTCCGCCGCGGCGAGGCCCGCCATAATCGCGCCGCCCTTCCCCAGGATCTCCTCCGACTCCACGAAGCGCAATTCCGGCGCGTCCGCCATCACGCGCTCGACCACGCCCCGGGTGTCGTCCTCGCGGCCGTTCAGCGACACGATGATTTCGAACTCCCCGCCGCGCGCCGCGCGGAAGTGGGCGAGGCACTCCTCCAGGGTGGGGCGAATGCGCCCCTCCTCCTTGTACGCGGGGATGACGATGGAGAGACGCGGCGTCACGCTCCCGCCCTTTCCAATTTCCCGTAACTGTGCAGGAGGCGTTTGACGCCCTGATTGCCCGCGAACGCCACGGTGACCTCGTAGTCGCCCGGGCGCGAGGCGCAGTTGACGACGACGCCCAGCCCGAACGCGGGATGCGTGACCTTCTCGCCGGCTCTGAACGGAGGCGGCGCGCCTCCCGCGCCGTTGGCGGCTGCGGCAGGGGCGCGGAAGACGCGCGCGGCCTCGCGCTCGCTGCGGCGTCCGCTCCGGTCGGGCTTTTCGATCAGGTCGGGCGGCACGTCCTTGAGAAAGCGCGACGGGAGCCCCGCCCCCATCGCGCCGAACATCCGCCGCCGCAGCGCTCTGCAGAGGTAGAGCCGCTCCCGCGCCCGCGTCATTCCAACGTAGGCGATGCGCCGCTCCTCCTCCAACTGATCGGGGTCGTCGAGCGACCGGCTGTGCGGCAGCAGGCCGTCCTCCATTCCGGTGATGAACACCACCCGGTACTCCAGCCCTTTGATCTGATGGAGGGTGATGAGCGTGAGGTATTGCTCCTCGTTCTCTTCGATGGCGTCCTGATCAGCCACGAGCGCGACGCGCTCCAGCAGGCGCGGGAGCGCCTCCGAGGCGGGCTCGCCCGCGAACTCCGCGCTGAGCCCGCGAAACTCGCGCAGGTTGTCCAGGCGGTCTTCCGCGTCCGGGTCGTCGGACTCCAGCAGCGCGCGGCGGTAGCCGGAGCGCTCCAGCGTTTCGTCTATGAATTGCGGCGCCTCCATCGTGGGTTTGAGCGCGCTGAGCTCGTTCAGCAGCGCGAGGAAGTCCGTGAGGCGCCGCTTTTGGCGCGCGTCGAACGGCGACGGGTAGTCGTCCTGGTCGGCGAGCAACTGCAGGGCGGTGTAGGCAGGGACGTCGAGCGAGCGCGCCCACGCGACGAGTTCGTCCACGGTGCGCTTGCCGATGCCCCGAACGGGGACGTTGACGACGCGGGTTAGGCTCACTTCGTCGTAGGGGTCTTGCAGCAGGCGGAGATAGGCGATGAGGTCTTTGACCTCGCGGCGCTGATAAAAGCGCACGCCGCCGATGAGTTTGTAGCGCAGGCCGTAGCGCAGACACGCCTCCTCGATGGCGCGCGACTGCGCGTTGACGCGGTAGGCGACGACGCAGTCGCGGAGCGCGACGCCGTCTTCCCGGGTGAGCCGCAGCGCCTCGCGCGCGACTTCCTGCGCCTCTTCCTCCTCCGTGTACGCCTCGACTAGACGGATGCGGACGCCCCGCGCGTTCTCCGTGAACAGGTCTTGCTCGATCCGCTGGCTGTTGCCTCTGATCAGGCGCTGCGCCGCCTGCAGAATCGTCTCGGTCGAGCGGTAGTTCTGCGACAGGCGCACCACGCGCGCTTCCGGGTAGTCTTTCTGGAACGAGAGGATGTTGCGGATGTCGGCGTTGCGCCACGAATAGATGGACTGGTCGGGGTCGCCCACGACGGCGAGGTTGCGGTGGCGTCCGGCGATTTGACGGGCGAGTTCGTACTGCGCGGTGTTCGTGTCTTGAAACTCGTCCACCATAAAGTGGATGAAGCGCTCTTGCCACCTGCCCAGCGCGGCGTGGTCGCGCCGGAAGAGTTCCACCGTCTTGCCGAGCAGGTCGTCGAAGTCCACGGCGTGGCTGCGGGCGAGCGCGGCCTGATAGGCCGCGAACACGCGATGGACGACTTCGTCGTAGAAGCCGTCCGACTGCGCGGCGAGCGCGTCCGGCCCCAGCAACTGCGATTTCGCTCTGCTGATCGCGGAGAGGATGGCGCGCGCGGGGAAGCGCTTGGAGTCGACGCTCGTCTGCTCCATTGCTTGCTTCACGAGCGACATTTGGTCTTCGTCGTCCATAATCACGTAGTCGTTCGGAACGCCTATCGCTTCTCCGTCGCGGCGGAGAATCATCGCGCAGAGCGCGTGGAACGTTCCCGCCGTGAGGCGCCCCGCGCCGTCGCCGAGGAGCGCGCCGAGCCTGCTCCGCATTTCGCGGGCGGCGCGGTTCGTGAACGTGACCGCCGCGATGCGCCCCGGGCTGACGCCGACCTTCCGATTGAGGTAGGCGATGCGGTGCGTGATGACGCGCGTCTTGCCGGAGCCCGGCCCCGCCACGATCAGCAGCGGGCCGTCCACGCATTGGACAGCCTCGCGCTGCGGCGGATTCAGCCCTCTGAGGAGCGTCTCGGCGGGGTCGGCCATCGCCTACGATACGCCGTAGAGCGCGTTCGGATTGCCGATCAGTATCTTGTCCAGCGTCCGGGCGGGCAGATCCTCGCGGGAGCGCAGAACCTCCACCATATGCGTCTGCGCCGACGGGTCGGACTTGAGGCGGTCGGTGGAGCCCGGCGTATGGTGGCCGTAGTCCGTTCCCACGACGACGCGGTCTTCGCCGATCTTGCCCATCAGGTAGGGCAAATCCTCGCCCACTTCGTAGGAGACCCAGATGTTGTACTCGTCGAACAAGCGCGGCCCGAAGAAGTCGGCTGGCTCGTTCATTGTGCCGGTGAGTTGATAGAGGGCGAACGGAATCCACGACGCGCCCGTTTCGATGAAGCCGAAGCGCAGCCCCTTGAACTGCTCCGGAATCCGGTTGTGGACAATGTTGCGGAACGCCGCGACCGGAGGGAGCCGCCCGTGCGTGAACGTGTGGCTGCGCGTCGGGTCAACGAGATTATTGAGGGCGGGCGCGCCTTGCCCCTGATGCACGCAGATCGCAAGGTCGAGCGCTTGCGCCTCCTCGTACACCGGAAAGAAGTAGGGGTCGTCCAGCATGCGGTCTTTCTCGATGCCGCGGAAGAAGACGCCGCACGCGCCGTTCGCCTTGCCGAATTGCAACTCGCGGATCGTCGCGTCTATGTCGCGCAGCGGGGGAACGACGACCCAGCGCACCCGGTCCTCCGACTTCGCCCAAACGTCGGCGAGGCAGCGGTTGTAGGCGCGGGCGAGGGCGGCTTCGTAGGCCGCGTCGTCCGTGAGGAACATCAGGAACAGCGTGGGGTAGACGACGTGGGCGTCGACGTTCGTGGCGCGCATTCCCTCGAACCGCATCGGCAGGTCGGACAGTTCCCGGGCGGGAATGTCCGGCCGGGAGCGCATGCGCGTCTGGGCCGTCGGCGTGGCGATCGTGCCGCCTCCGCGTCCAACGGGCATTGGGAAGATCCGCCCGTCGATCAGCCACATATGGTCCACTTGGCCGTACAGCGTGTCGTCCGGCACGCTGACGATGACGGGGCGGCGCGGACGCCACTCCGGCTCCAGGTAGTCCCACATGCGCTCCGGCTCGGTGATATGGGTGTCCGCGTCGAGTATCCCCGCCATGGCGCGCTCCTTCTTCCGTTGAGAACGCGCCTATTGTACGCCAGCGGCGGACGACGCGGGGAGAAGTAGGTTCGCGCTATGCGCGCCGGATAGCAGGCTGTTGCGCGAGGGCGGGCGGTTGCGTATAATGCGGCGCATCGCCGTTGCGTAGAGAGTCTGCGGACAGAATCGGCATACGGCGGACAGGCGAGCGATGAACCGCGTTGGGCGCAGAACCAACGTGTTGGAGGAGCGAACGCGATGATGACGAGCGTTAGCAGGGGAACGAGAACGCTGGACGCGACGGCGGCGGTGCGCGCCGCGTCGTTGACGATGGCCGCCACTGGCCTTGCGATGCACGCTGCGGCGGGATTCGCGGCGATGACGTTTCTCACCACTGCGGCTCTGGCGCCTCTCGTCGCGGGCGGCGTTCTGGGGGCGTGCGCGCACTGGCTGCACGTCCGCGGACGGCGTGGCCGCTCCCCCCGCGCAAGCGAGGGCGGGAGCAGGCTGACGGCTGCGGCCTCCGCCGTGGGGTCGCCTGCGCTGGCGGTCGCGTTGGTTGGGCTGTCGGCGCACGCCGCCGCCGGATTCGCGGGCGTTACGGCCGTCACCGTCGGCGCGCTCGCGCCGATTATGGTCGGGGGCGTCCTGGCGGCCGGGGCGTATGGGCTTCGCTACTATCTGCGGCGCGCGAGCCGGGCGCGGGCGTAAGCGGCCCCGTTCGGCGAGCGGCTTCCGCCTGAGGCGGAAGGCTTGCGCCAAGCCGTTATGCGAACCCTGGGACTGCGCGGCGCCACGACCGCCGACGCCAACACTTCGGAGGCGATTCTCGACGCCACTGAGGAACTCTTGCGCGAACTCGCGTCCGCGAACGGCATTGCCGAAGACGACGTCGGCGCGGTATTCTTTACGACGACCGACGACCTTGACGCGGAGTTTCCGGCGAAAGCGGCGCGCGTCCGGCTGGGCTGGACGCAGACCGCGCTGCTGGACGGACGCGAGATTTCCGTGCCGGGCGCGGCGGACTCCGTGATTCGCGCGCTGATGCTCGTGAACACGGAGAAGAGGAAAGAGGACCTGCGCCACGTTTATCTGAGAGGCGCCCGCGGCCTGCGCGCGCCCGACAACGAGTGAGCGAGCCGGTGGAGCAAGCAATGCGGTTAGCGGCAGCGACAGAGCCTACGACGGGCTTCCGCGTTCACTCCGCGCTTCTGTTCGGCGGATGCGGGCGGCGGCGCTTGCTTACGCGGCGCGGCTGCGCCCGCGCATCCTATCGCTAGCCTCGCTCCGCGTTCCGCCTGGCGCAGCCGCCGGCGCGGACGCCCCCCTGTGAACAGCCGCGCCGCAACCGGACGGACACGCCGCCGCTTGCGGACAGAAAGGGAATTGCGTTTATGGCGCGCTCCATTAGCGACTTGCATATCCGGGAGATCGAGCCGCTGGCTCCTCCCGAGGAACTTCAGCGGAGGCTTCCGCTCACGCCCGCGATGGTCAACGCCGTCGCCGACGGCCGGGGCGAGGTGCAGCGCGTGCTGGACGGGGAAGACCCGCGCCTGCTCCTCATCGTCGGGCCTTGCTCCATTCACGACGAGAAAGCCGCGCTGGAGTACGCGGAGCGGCTGCTCGGGCTGGCCGCCAAGACGAGCGACCGTTTCCTCACGGTGATGCGCGTCTACTTCGAGAAGCCGCGCACGAGCCTCGGCTGGAAGGGGCTCGTCAACGACCCGAACTTGGACGGGACGTTCGACATCGCCAGCGGGCTCTACCGCGCGCGCAAACTGCTGATGCAACTGGCGGAGATGGGGATGCCCGCCGCCACCGAGTTTTTGGACCCGATCACGCCGCAGTACTTCGCGGAACTCGTCGCTTGGGCGGCGATAGGCGCGCGCACGACCGAAAGCCAGACGCACCGCGAGATGGCGAGCGGCCTGAGTATGCCCGTCGGCTTCAAGAACGGGACGGACGGCAACTCGCAGATCGCCATAGACGCGATGAAGACCGCGCGCGCGCCGCATTCGTTCCTCGGCATAGACCGGCAAGGCCGCACCTGCATCGTCCACACCGACGGCAACCCGCATGGGCACCTCATTCTGCGGGGCGGAACGGACGGCCCCAACTACGCCGAGTCGAGCGTGCGCGGCGTGCAGGCCAAACTCGAGGCGGCGGGGCTGCCTCCGCGCATTATGGTGGACTGCTCCCACGCCAACTCCGAAAAAGACCACAACCGCCAGCCCGTCGCCTTCCGCGACGTCGTCCGGCAGCGCGAGGAGGGCAACGCGCTCATCGTCGGCCTGATGGTCGAGAGCCACCTCTTCGGCGGGCGCCAGGATCTGAGCGACCCGTCGGAACTGCGCTACGGCGTCTCCATCACGGACGCCTGCATGAGTTGGGACGAGACCGCCGCGCTGCTGACGGAGGTCTACGAGTCGCTCGCCCTCCGGCCAGTGGCCTGACCGGAGGGGAGCGGCGATGACCGACCTTTGCGAGGAGTTGCGCGCGCGGCGCCCCGGCAGGCCGACCGCCGCCGCGTTGGGCGTGTTCGACGGCGTTCACCTGGGGCACCGGCATATCTTCGCCGCGCTCACGGAAGCCGCCGGGCGGCGCGGCCTCGCGCCCGTCGCGGTGACGCTCGCCAACCATCCGTTCTCCGTGCTGCGCCCCGAGGCCGAGGCGCGGATGCTGACCTCCTTGCACGAGCGGATGCGGCTGCTGAGCGAGGCCGGCCTCGATGCGGTCGTTCCGATCACGTTCACGCGGGAGGTTTCGCTGCTCACGCCGCGCGCGTTTATGACGGCGCTGCGCGATTGCTTGGGGCTCGCGCACTTCGTCGCAGGGCCCGACGTCGCGCTAGGGCGCGGGCGGGCGGGCACGCTCGCCGTCATTGAGGAACTCGGCGCGGAACTCGGCTACACGGTGGAGAGCGTCGGCCAGTTCGCGCTGGACGGCGCGCCGGTGCGGAGCGCCGCCATCCGCAACGCGCTCGAGGCCGGAGACATCGCGCTCGCCGCCCGCCTGCTGGGGCGCCCGTTCGTTCTCGACGGGCCCGTCGTGGAGGGCGAGGGCAGAGGCGGCGGGCTGCTGGGCTATCCGACCGCGAACGTCGGCGTCGGCCCGCTGCAAGCGCTCCCCGCCGACGGCGTGTACGCCGCATGGCTGCTGCATGCCGGCGACAGGCTGCCTGCCGCCGTCAGCATCGGCCACAAGCCGACGTTTCACGAGAGCGGCCTGAGCGTCGTGGAGGCGTTCGTTCTGGATTTCGACGGCGACCTGTACGGCGAGCAGGTCAAATTGGAGTTCGTGGAGCGGCTGCGGGGGCAGGAGAAGTTCGCCGGCGCCGACGCGCTCATCGCCGCGATGCGCGACGACGTCGAGCGCGCGCGCCGCATTCTGGCGCGGGAGGCTTCCGTATGACGGAAGGCGAGATTCCCGCCTGCGCGGGAATGACGGCACGGGCCTACGCGGGAATGACGGATGGCTGCGCTAGGGCTCATTCGGAGGAGGCGCGCTGATGCCGCCGCTCGGCCCGCCCGACCAAGAGACGCTCGACCTCATCACCAAGCGCGGGGTCGCGCAGATCATTCCGGAGGCCGAGTTCGCCGCGCGCTTGCAAGAGGGCAAGCCGCTGCGCCTCAAGATGGGCTTCGACCCCAGCAGGCCCGACCTCCACCTCGGCCACGTCGTCGGGCTCCGCAAACTGCGCCAGTTGCAAGACCTCGGCCACGAACTCATCCTCATCGTCGGCGACTGGACGGCGCAGATCGGCGACCCGTCCGGCCAATCCGACACGCGGACGATGCTGGGCGCGGACGACGTGAAGGCGAACGCCGAAACCTATATGCGCCAGTTCTTCAAGGTCGTCGACCCGGACAAGACGCGCGCGGTCTATCAGAGCGAGTGGTTCGGCAAGTTCACGCTCGCCGACGTCATCCGGCTCACGTCGCGCTTCACGATCAACCAGTTCCTGCACCGCGACGATTTCGCGCAGCGCTACCGCGACCACCGGCCTATCGCCGTCACGGAGATGCTCTACCCGCTGCTGCAAGCCTACGATTCCGTCGCCATCGAGGCCGACGTCGAGTTCGGCGGAACCGACCAACTCTTCAACCTGCTGGTCGGGCGGGAGTTGCAAGAGAAGATGGGGCAGCGCCCGCAAATCGTCTTCACAATGCCGATTCTCCCGGGCACGGACGGCGTCCGGCGGATGGGCAAGTCGCTCGGCAATTACATCGCCATCGAGGACACGCCCCGCGATATGTTCGGCAAGATTATGTCGCTCCCCGACGGCGTGATTCGGCTCTACTATGAACTGCTGACCGACGCATCGGACGAGCGCCTCGACGAAATCGGCGCCGCCGAGGGCCCGCGGCGCATGGACGACAAGAAGCGGCTGGGGCAAGAGATCGTCGCGAGGTTCCACACGTTCGCCGAAGCCGACGCCGCCCGCGCGGAGTTCGAGCGCGTCTTTCAGGAGCGCGAGGCGCCTGCGGAAGTTCCTGAATTTGCAATCTCCACCGAAATCCCAGGAGTATTGACATTGCATGAGGAATATGCGACGGTGGACATGCCCCGGCTGTTAGTATCTATGGGGGCAGCGATAAGCCGCAGCCAAAGCAGGCGGGATATAATGATGAGAGCGGTGCGCGTGAACGGGGCATTGCTCACCGAAGAGAAAGCGTCCATCGCCTACGGAAGCATCGTTAGGGTAGGACGGATGTTCATTCGTCGGTTGATAGTAGGCGAGTAGAGGGGGGTGTGGTGCCAATAGAATTGAATAGCGCTGCGTTGGTGCTGATGGGGACGATTGACCCTAACGAGTTCGTCGCCAAATTCAAGGCGCTCGTTGAGGCCGGGCACAGGTCTATCCATCTGGATTTCCAAGAGGTTGGCGGCCTGTTCCCGAACATAAACGTGCCTATGGCCGCCACGTTGCAATACTACAAAGCCTCAGGCGTAGAAGTCACATACGCGGATGGATCGAGAAATCCGATAATCCCTTCGATCATAAACCCTATCTATGACATAGCCTCTTCTGATGCAGTGCTTTCTCGCGTCCATCAATTCACTGGATCGCCGGAATCCGTCGAAATCTCAATTGACACCATAATAGACCGTGTGCAAGGAGCGGTTGAGTTTGCGAAGGGTAACCTTGATACAATTGGGTGGTGTCTGAATGAAATAATGGATAACGTTTCAAATCACTCACGTGAGTCAGTCGGGTTTTTTGAAATTCAATTGCACCGAAAGAACAAGCGCTTGGCGATTTGCATAGCCGACACTGGCGTGGGCATCCGTGAGTCTCTGCGGCAGAGGAGAACTGCAAGGTCAGATGAAGACGCGATAACCCTCGCTATGGGGCACAAATATACTCGTGACTCGAAAACGTATCAAGGTAACGGCTTGTGGGGGTTGAATGAGTTGGTCCGCGCAGGTAAAGGGATGCTGGTCGTCTCTTCCGGAAACGGGATAGTCCGGATCGAGGGCGAATCTTCAACTCACCAATCAGGTCGTCTTCCCATAGGATACGGAGACACCATCATCGATTTCCAAATACCTTATGATGAGCCTATCGACATTGAAAAAACGCTGGGGCAGTCGACTGAAGTGGATTTTAGTTGGAAGATCTATGATATGAATAGCAACAAGTACGTTCTGCGTGTAGCGAGCGAAACGCGTGGCTATACGCGGAAGGCTGGGGCTGAAATGTACAACAAGACTATCAACTACCTCAAAGTCATACCTGGATACATTGAGATAGACTTCTCGTCTGTGGGACGGTTTTCCGCTAGTTTTGCCGATGAATTCATCGGCAAAATGGTGAGAAATTTGGGGTTTACTCAATTCATTAACCTTGTCCGTATTGTCAATATGGAACGGGCGGTTGCCGCTCAGATTGATCAAGCCGTTCAGAGACGCTTGGGCGAACGGGCAGCCCCGGCGTCGGTGCTGCAGGATGAGTGACTTCATTAATTAGGGAAGAGCCCTCGAACGATTGCCAGCGTCTCGTCAGGTAGTCCGGCGAAGCGTTCGACTTGCGCTTGGTATTGCGCTCCGCTCTGAAGGCCGACGGCGTAGTTACGGGAGCGCATATCGGCGATGAATCCCTCGCTTTGCACGACCTGATCGAACGCTGCCCGCATTGTGTCCACGATAGGCTCCGGCGTGTTCCTCGGCATTGCGAAGATGCGGTTGGTCGACGCCGAGTCCAGCAGCGCGTCTAGCGCGTCAAGGTACGCAGGGCGCGCGTTGAGGCGCTGCTCCGCGATGTTTCGGATGCTGTCAACCCACTGCCATTTGCCCTCGGCCTTGCCTGCCTTCACCCAATCGGGCTCAACCCGGGTGTAGAAGAGCGGCGTGGCGAAGCCTTCCGCCCAATCGGGGTTCTGCTGCACCTGCGAGTCGCGGCATGTGGGCGTGATTTCGATCTCTTTCGCGTTGAAAGCCCTGTCCATGTCCGAGGTGCCCGTGTAGCCGAACTTGCGGTCGAACGGAAAGCCGACTTGCACCGCCCACTCGGTGGAGGTCGCGTAGGTGTCCACTCTTCCGACCTGCCCCAGCGTGAAGTTGCCCGCGAAGTACTCGTCGAGTGCATTGTTCGGGTCGTCCAACAGGTCGGTGCGGATGCACCATGCTTGGTCGCTGGGCCTGAAGTCCGGCGCTCCGAGGTAGTAGAGGTCGTTCGCACCATCGAACCCCCGAACCCCGCCGAGAATGGACTGCTGAATCAGCGTGGAGATGACCACCACAATGTCCATGTGGTCGTCTTGATAGGCTTTGCCGGTCACCGAGCGCGCCGCGACGAGCGTGTTCGCTCCGACCTTGTTGGTCACGACAACATTGTGATCCGGTGACAGCGCGTTCGACAGGTGCGCTGCGAAGATGCGGGAAAACGTGTCGAACCCTCCGCCAGGCGCGTAGCCCACGGTGATTAGCACCGTCTTGCCGCCCGCTGGCTTGTCGGTTGCAGTGCGACTAGGAGTAGAGGCTGGTTCGGGAATGAGCGTGGGAGTTGAGACGGGAATTGGCGTCGGCGTTGAGGTAGGGGTCGGGCTTGGGATAGGCGTGGGAGCAAGCGTTGGGGTTGAAGTAGGCGTCGACGTTGCGGCAAGAATGAGAGCACGCGTCGGGGTTGGAGAAGGCGTCGCGGAGGGAGTTGCGGTTGGCGTAGAGGTAGGCGTCGGTGTGAGCGTAGGAGTCGCGGTAGGTGTTGGATAGGGCGCCGGAGTTGGGGTTGGGCTGGGAGATGGAGTAGCCGTAGGCGCGGACGTTGCAGTAGGTGTTGGCGCAGGCGTAGGCGTTAACGTCGGAATAGGCGTGGGCGTGGCCGTTGCAGTAGGGGTTGGCGCGAAAGTTGCGGTTGGCGTAGACGCGAGAATGGGCGTAGGCGTTGGGCGCGCGCTCATTTGGACGGGAGCGGGCGGGGGGTCGCTCTGGCAGGCGGCGATGGCGAGGAGCGTGACGGCGGCGATGACGGGGGCGGCGAGGAGGAGGCGCATACGCGGGAGTGTAGCACAGGCGAGACGGGGGCGAGATTCCCGCCTACGCGGGAATGACGGCAAGGAGACACGGGAACGACGATGTTCCAGTAGGTTCGCAGGGAGCGAGAACGGCGACGGGGCGCGTCGGCAGGCGCGCTCTTGCCGCAAGGAGGGGCGCGTGCTAGGATTCGGGGGCGGCGGCGTTGAGCAGCAGGCCGACGCCTCCGGCGCAAGGGCGCAAGCCACCTCTCCCGCCGCGCAGCGACGAGCAGACGCTAAGAGCGCGAGCCGACGCGCAGCGACGAACGGACATTTAAGAAGCACGAGCCAACGCACCGATGACCAGCGCGCCCCTATCCGAGACAGCCCCTGCGTCAGCCGCGTCCGTCGGCGCGGCGCATCCCTCTTCGGGGGCGGCGATGTCCGGCGGCGAGTCGTGGGGGGCGGCGCATCCCGCAGCGGGGGCGGCGATGTCCGGCGGCGAGTCGCGGGGCGGGGCGGCGCATCCCGCAGCGGGGGCGGCGCCGTCCGGGGCGGAGTTGCGGGAGAGGGCGCGGCGCGCCATCGCGGAGCAGCCCGGCAAGACGGTCACCGTGCTCTCGTCGCTGCTGGCGGCGCAGGACGAACTCCATTATCTGCCTTTCGAGGCGATAGAGGAGGCGGCGATGAGCGCAGGGGCGAGCGTCAACGAGGCGTGGGGCGTCGCGTCGTTTTATCCGAATTTCCGGTTCACGCCGCCGGCGCGCCATTCGGTGGAGGTTTGCTGGGGGCCGACGTGCCACGTGCTGGGGGCGCAGCCGATATTGCAGGGCTTGGCGCGGCATTTGGGGCTGGACGGCGAGGGGGACACGGAGGACGGAAGCGTTTCGCTGAAGTTCAATACGTGCTTGGGCGTTTGCCCGCACGCTCCGGCGATGAGTTTCGACCATCAACTCGCGGGGCGGATGTCGCTCGATGCGGCGGTGAGCCGGTTGGAGCGGGTTCGCTCCGGGGAGCAGGGCGCGTGACCGAGGCGTATGAGGCGTTGCGGATGCGCGCGGCGGAGCGCTGGGACGCGCTGCACGCGAAGCCGTGGATTCGCGTCGGCACGGGGCTGATGGGCGAGGCGGCGGGCGCGCCGGAGGTTCTGGCGGCGCTGCGGGAGGCCGTTGCGCGGAGCGGCGCGGACGCGGCGATTTCGGAGGTGGGGACGCGGGGGCTGTGCTACGCGGAGCCGCTCGTGGACGTGTTCGTCCCGGGCGGGCCGCGCGCGCTGTACGGCAACGCGGCGCCGGAGCAGGCCGCCGTCATCGTCGAGCGTCACGTTCGGGGCGGCGAGGCGGTCGCGGAGTTGGCGCTGGCGAGCGTGGACTGCGACGTCGCGGGCGTTCCGCGTCTGGAGGATTTGCCGATGATGCGGCGCCAGGTTCGCGTCGCGCTTCGGAACGCGGGGGAGATAGACCCGGGCGATCTGGATCAGTACGTCGCGCGCGGGGGATTCGCGGGGCTGAACCGCGCGCTGTCGGAGTTGGGGCGGGAGCGGACGCTGGAGGAGGTGAAAAACTCGGGCTTGAGGGGGCGCGGAGGCGCGGCGTTCTCGACGGGGATGAAGTGGAGTTTCCTCGCGGGCAACCCTGCTCCGGAGAAGTACATTCTTTGCAATTGTGAGGAGGGCGACCCGGGCGCGTTCAACGACAAGACGGTATTAGAGACCGACCCGTTCACGCTGATCGAGGGCTGCGTCATCGCGGGCTATGCGACGGGGGCGTCGAACGGCATCGTGTTCATCCGGCACGGGCACGACGCGCCGATAGACCGGACGCGGGCGGCGATTGCGGCCTGTTACGAAAACGGCCTGCTCGGAAGCGGCGTGCTGGGGTCGAACTTCTCGTTCGAGATGGACGTTTCGCTGGTGGGAGAGTCGTATGTGGCGGGGGAGGAGACGGCGCTGATGGAGGCGATCGAGGGGAAGCGCTCGATGCCGCGGTTCCGGCCTCCGTTTCCGGCGGCCTATGGGGTGTGGGGGAAGCCGTCCAACATCAACAACATCAAGACGCTGAGCTACGCGCCTGAGATCGTTCGGCGGGGGGCGGAGTGGTTCAAGGAAATCGGCACGGAGAAGAGCAGCGGAACGGCCATCGCGTGCCTTTCGGGGGACATTCGGCGTCCCGGGCTCGTGGAGGTTCCGTTCGGCGTGACGGTGCGGCAGATCGTCGAGGAACTGGGCGGAGGCGACCCGGAGGGCAAGGGTCTGAAGTTTCTGCAGACTGGCGGGCCGCTGGGGGGCGTTCTGCCCGCCGAGCAGTTCGATATGACGCTGGACTTCGACGAGATGGCGGGCGCGGGCGCGATGTTCGGCTCCGGCGGGCTGATCGTCTGCAACGAGGAGCGGTCGGTGGTGGACTTGACGCGGACGCTGCTGGCGTTCGATCAGATGGAGTCGTGCGGCAAGTGCTTCCCGTGCCGGCTGGGGATGAGCCACCTGCTGGAGATCCTGGAGCGCATCGCGGACGGGACGGGGCGCGATGGGGATATGGAGTTGATGGAGCGCGTGGGGCTGAATATGCGGGGAGGATCGCTGTGCGGGCACGGGCAGTTGGGGTACAACCCCGTCGCCAGCGCGGTGCGGTTCTTCGGCGGGGAGTTCCGGGCGCGGTTGGAAGGCGGCGAAGCGCCGCCCATCGGCTCGTTCGTCGGGCCGAAGGCGACGCGGCGCGGGGCGCAAATGTCAGGCGGCACGCCGACGGCGTCGGTGAAGGTGGATTTCGTCTCGCGGATGGAGCCTGCGGCCGCAGCGGCCGGGGGAGCGAGGTAGGCGAAGCAATGGCGGACGAGATTACGATCACGATAGACGGGCAGGAGGTTAAGACCGCGCCTGGGAAGATGGTGGTGCAGGCGGCGAACGACGCGGGAATTTACGTTCCGTACCTCTGTTATCACCCCGGGATGAAGCCCTACGGGGCTTGCCGTATGTGCGTCGTGGAGATCGAAGGGCAGCGGGGAACGCCGGCGTCGTGCACGCTGCCGGTTCGGGACGGGATGGTCGTGAACACGAAGGCGGAGGAGGCGGCGAAGGTTCGGGACACGACGCTCGACTTGCTGCTTTCGGAGCATCCGCACGGCTGCCTCACGTGCCACCGGGTGGACCTGTGCGGGCCGCAGGACGTCTGCCTGCGGAACGTGGACGTGGTCGACCGGTGCGTGACCTGCCCGAAGAACGAGCGCTGCGAGTTGAAAGACACGACGCGGTTTCACGCGCAGGAACTCGTTTCGCCGCTGACGTATCAATACCGCAATCTGCAGGTGGAGACGAAGGATCCGTTCTACGACCGCGACTACAACCTCTGCATCGTCTGCGCGCGCTGCACGCGGGCGTGCGACGAGTTGCGCGGAGACGTCGCCATTGGGATGACGGAGCGGGCGGGGCAGACGCTCGTCGGAACCGTGATGGGCGACTCGCTGCTGGAGTCGGGGTGCGAGTTCTGCGGCGCGTGCATCGACGTCTGCCCCGTCGGGGCGCTGACGGAGAGCGCGCACAAGTGGGAGCGGCCGTCGCGGACGGAGCAGTCGGTCTGCGCGGAGTGCCCGGTCGGCTGCACGATGACCTACGAGGTGAATCACTGGGAGCGCGTCGTGCGCGCCGTGCCGGAGTTGAACGCTCCGGCGAACCGTGGGCAAGCGTGCTTCAAGGGCAAGTTCGGATTCAACTACGTGAACGATAAGCGGCGGATCAAGAAGCCGCTCCTGCGGCGGGGGGGCGCGCTCGTCGAGGCGACGTGGGAGGAAGCGTTCGCGGCGGCGGCGGCGGGGCTCGCGGGGCGCCGGGGGGCGGCGTTCGCGCTGATGGCGAATCCGCGCAACACGAACGAGGAGTTGTACGCGGCGCAGAAGTTCGCGCGAACGGCGATGGGGTCCAACAACGTGGACGTCGCGTCGAACGACCGGCCCGGGATTGTGGAGGGTCTGCAGGACGTGTTCGGCTATTTCGCGGGAACGATGACGGCGTGGGAACTCGAGGAGTCCGCCGTCGCGATGGTTGTGAGCGCGAACCTCACGGAGGAGCAGAACGTGCTGGCCGTTCCGATCAAGCGGGCGGTTCGCGCCGGAACGCAGCGGCTGATCGTCGTGGACTCGCGTGAGACGGAGTTGACGCGCTACGCGAGCGTGTGGCTGCGGCCGTATCCGGGCACGGACCCGGTTCTTCTCGGCGGGCTGCTGCGCGCCGCGCTCGACAACGGGCTGACCGACGCGGCGTTCGTCAGCGCCCATGCGGAAGGATGGGACGATATGGCGGCGTCGCTCGAGCCGTTCACACTCGATGCGGTCGCGGCGGAGACGGGCGTTCCGGCGGAGCGGATTACGGAGGCGGCGCGCCTGTACGCCGGGGCGGGCCCGGCGGCGCTGCTGCTGGGCGGCGACAGTTCGGTGGGCGGAACGCGGCGGACGACCTCGCGCATCGCGGCGGCGCTCGCGGTCGCCACGGGGAACGTCGGCAAGCGGGGCGCGGGCGTGCTGCCGATATATCACGGGGCGAACGACCAGGGGGCGTGGGATATGGGGCTGTGGCCGTCGTCGCTGCCGGGGCATCGCTTCGCGGCGGACGCCGCCGCCCGGGAGGAGATCGAGGCGCTCTGGGGGGCGCCGGTTCCCGCCGAGCAGGGCGCGGGGAACCGCCGCATCTTCGACGAGGCGCGGGCGGGGCGGATCAAGGCGATGGTTATGCTGGGCGATCACGTCCACTACGAGGACGGCTCGCTGGGCGACGTTGCGGGGGCGCTGGACGCGCTCGATTTCCTGGTCGTGAGCGGCGCGTTCGCGTCGGCGGCGACGGAGCGGGCGGACGTCGTTTTCCCCGCCGAGGTTTGGGCGGAGAAGACGGGGACGTACACGAACATCGAGCGGCGCGTTCAGCCGCTTCGGAAGGTCGTGAAGAGCAGAGGCGTGGACGCGCGGAGCGATCTGGAGATCGTCGCGGGCGTCGCGCAGGCGATGGGGGCGGACGGCTTCGCTTGGGACGGCCCGGAGGCGGCGCTGGAGGAGATCGCGCGGGCGGTTCCCGAATACGCGGGGATCACGGCGGAGCGGCTGCTGCGCGAGCGGCTGGACGTTCCGGCGTTTCCGGCGGACGAGCCGCAGCCGACGCAAGTCGCGTACACGGGCAACGTTCTCACGGGGCTTCGCTGGCCGGTTCCGCCGGAGGGCGCGGCGGAGGAGCCCGATCCGTTCGCGGGGATCTTGCGCTACGGAAAGGCGCGGCTGCAGCCGGTCGCGTGGCATCCGCGCCCGCGCCGGAGCGCGGAGCGCCCGCTTGCGCTGGCGCACGGGCGCGTGCTCATTCAGCCGGGGCGCAAGCCGGACATCGTCGCGGAGGGCAAGCGCAACCGCGTCGAGCGTGAGGAGCGCCTCGCGCTGCATCCGTCGGACGCGGCGGACGCGGGGCTGCGCGAGGGAGACGCGGCGGTCGCCGTGACGGAGGCCGGAGACGAGCGGCGCGGCGTCGTGGAGATTTCGGACGCGGTTCCCGTTGGCGTGATTTCGCTGACGACGCTGTTCGGAGCGCTGGCGGTTGAGGTCGACGCATCCGACCGCCCTGACCCGATGAATCACATCGAGCGGCTGAACGCCGCGCCGGCGAGAATCGTCCGCGCGGAGGCGCAGCCGACGGAGGGCGCGTAATGCAGCAGATTGACCGTTTGGCCAACCTTCCCAAGGCGTACGTTGCGAAGAAGCAGGAAGTGGCGGAGGACCTCTTTCTGCTGTGGGTGCGCCCGGAGGAGCCGTTTCGCTTCAAGCCGGGGCAGTACATCACGATCGGCAAGGAGGGAATCGAGCGCCCGTACTCCATAGCGTCCGCTCCCTACGAGCCGCTGATCGAGTTGTTCATCGAGTACGTGCTGCCGGAGTACGGAGGCAAACTCACGCCGTTGCTGTGGAACCTGCACGTGGGCGACTGGGTTTCGATGCGCCCGCGGGCGAAAGGGCTTTTCGTCTTTCAGCCGCAGTTCCATCACCACCTGATGCTGGGCACCGTGACAGGGGTCGCGCCGTACGTGAGCATGATCCGGCAGGCGCAAAAGGACAACATCCGGGGGCACCGCTTCTATGTGATGGAGGGCGCGAGCCATCAGGACGAGTTCGTCTACGACTCGGAGTTGAACCGCATCGCCGAACGCCACCCGGAATTGGTCACGTTCATCACGACCGTGAGCCGTCCGCAGGCGGACCGCAACCGGGGCTGGAGCGGCCCCGTGGGCAGGGTGAACACGCTGATTGAGGAGTACATTCAGCGCTGGAGCCTGCCGAAAGAGGACACGGCGGTCTACCTGTGCGGCAACCCGGGGATGATCGAGGACGTGAAGTCGCGGCTCGGCGGCGACGGCTGGAACGTGTACGAGGAGCGCTTCTGGAAAGAGGACGAGTAAGGGCGCGCGCGCAGGCGGGAATCTCGCCCCCCTGTCCCGCCCCGCCCGCGTGGGCGGGATTATCTGTCGCGGGTGGCGAAGTAGCGGGCGACGGCGCGGAGGAGGCGTTTGGCGTCGTCGGGGATGGCGAGCGCGCCGACTGCGGCGACGGCCTCCTCCGCTTGCTCCTCGGCGACGCGGCGGACGTAGGCGCTCGCGCCGAGCCGGTCGAGCAGCGCCATCACGCCTTCCAGCCGGTCGCCCGCGATCTCGCCGGCGCGGTAGGTCTCCTCCAGCCATGCGCGGTCGGACGGGAGCGCGTTGTCGAAGAGGTAGACGGCGGGGAGGGACTTTTTCTTGCGGCGGATGTCGGCGCCGACGGCCTTGCCCGTGGCGGCGGGGTCGCCCCAGACGCCGAGATAGTCGTCGCGCACCTGAAAGGCGACGCCGAGCCGCCTGCCGCAGCGTCCGAAGGCGATGGCGGTTTCGCGGTCGGCGCCGGCGGCGAGGGCGCCCATGCGCATCGCGCTTTCGATGAGCGCGCCGGTCTTGCGGCCGATCATATCCAAGTAGGCGGCGACGGAGACGCGCTCGTCGGCCTCGAACGCCATATCCATATATTGGCCTTCGATCATCTCGAGGCGCTTGGCGGTGAGTTCGGCGGCGGCGGCGAGAGCGGCGGACGCTTTCGGGCCGCGCTCGGGCGAGTCGAGCATCGCGCGGTCGGCGGCGGCGAGCATCGCGTTGCCCGCCGTGAGCGCCGTCGGAACGCCGTGAAGCCGCCAGAGCGTGGCGCGTCCGCGCCGGGTCTCGTCGCCGTCTTGGATGTCGTCGTGAGCGAGAGAGAAGTTATGGACGAGTTCGAGGGACGCCGCGGCGGGGAGCGCGTCGCGCCAGTCCCCTCCGGCCATTTCGCAGGCGGCGAGGCAGAGGACGGGGCGGAGCGCTTTGCCGCCGCCGTTCGCGGGCGCGCCGTCCGCCGTCCGCCAGCCGAGGTGGTAGCGCAGCAAGGGCGCGAGGCCGCCGGTTCGGGCGACGGCGGCCTCGATGCGGGCGCGCGTCTCCGGCATATAGCGCGCGGCGAGTTCGCCGACCTGCCGTTCGGAGTCGTCCGTCATCGGCGACGGGTCATTCGCCGAGGGCGGTGATGAGTTCGGCGGCGTGGAGAACGCCAAGACGAAAGTAGTCGAGGCGGATGTTCTCGTTCGGGGCGTGGATGCGGTTGCCCGGATAGTCCACGCCGCAGGAGGCGACGGGCACGCCGAGGATATGCTGCACGGGATGCTGGGGGCCGGTGCCCGTCATGCTCGGCATAAAGTAGGCGTCGGCGCCGTAGACGCGGCGGGCGGTGTCGGCGACCAACGCGACGAACGGATCGTCGAGCGGGGTGCGCGCGGGATGCTCTGCGCTCAGGACGGAGACGGCCACGTCGCTGAAGCCGTGCGCGTCGAGATGCTTGCGGAGGCTCGCCAGAATCTCGTCCGGGTTCTGGTTGGGGACGAGGCGGAAGTCCAGTTTGGCTTTGGCCACGGCGGGAGTGACGGTTTTCGCGCCCTCGCCGGTGTAGCCGGAGCCGAAGCCCGCGATGTTGGCGGTGGGCTCCTGAATCAGGCGGCGGCGGAATTCGTAGCCCGACGCCTCGCCGACGGCCATCTCGACGCCGAGGTCGTGCAGAAATTCGCGGGAGGTGTCGGGCAAGCCGGCGATCGCCTCTATTTCGCGCTCCAGCGCGGGGCGGACGCTGTCGTAGAAGCCGGGGAGCGCCACGCGCTCCCCAGGGTCTTTCAGCGTGTTGAGCGCCCACACGAGCCGCCACGCCGGATTCGGAACGACGGGCGCGTAGGAAGAGTGGGAGTCCGTCGCCGCGGAGCGGCACTCCAACTCGACGTAGAGCAGTCCCTTGACGCCGAGCGTGATGAGCGGGCGCCCGTCCCAGTTGACGCCGCCGCCCTCCCAGATGCAGGCGTCCGAGCGCAGGCGGTCGGCGTTGGCCTCGACGAATTCATGGAAGCCCGGGCTGCCGATCTCCTCCGCGCCCTCCATGCACCAGCGGATGGTGACGGGCAATTCGCCGAGCGTTTCGCGGACGGCGCTGACGGCGGCGAGGCGCGCGATGATCGGGCCCTTGTCGTCGGAGATTCCGCGCCCGTAGAGGTGGCCGTTGCGCTCGACCGGCTCGAACGGAGGCGTCTCCCACTCGTCGAGCGGGTCGGGCGGCTGAACGTCGTAGTGATTGTAGAAGAGGAGCGTCTTGTCCGACGCGCCCTTGAGTTCGGCGATGATGCCCGGGTAGTCGGGGTCGGCGGTGGGGACGAGTTCGGCGTCGAAGCCTGCGCCGCGCAGCATTTCGACGGTCATCTCGCCGCACTCGCGGACGCCGAGGCGCTGCGCGCTCACGCTCGGCTGGCGCGTGAGCGTCTTGAGGCTCTCGATCGTCTCCGGCAAGCGGGCGTCTATGTGATCGGCGATGGCCTGTTGCATGTGTTGCCCTCCCGTTTGCCCGATTATACGCCTCGCTGCGCCAACCCGCGCTCAGCGCAGCGCCCCCTGCCCCGTCATTCCCGCGCAGGCGGGAATCCAGTCGGCGCGCAGCGCCCCCTTGCCCCGTCATTCCCGCGCAGGCGGGAATCCAGTCGGCGCGCAGCGCCCCCTCATCGTCATTCCCGCGCAGGCGGGAATCCAGTCGGCGCGCAGCGCCCCCTTGCCCCGTCATTCCCGCGCAGGCGGGAATCTCGCCCCTTTCCCCTCATCGTCATTCCCGCGTAGGCGGGAATCCAGTCGGCGCGCAGCGCCCCTTGCCCCGTCATTCCCGGGCAGGCGGGAATCCAGTCGGCGCGCAGCGCCCCCTTGCCCCGTCATTCCCGCGCAGGCGGGAATCCAGTCGGCGCGCAGCGCCCCCTTGCCCCGTCATTCCCGCGTAGGCGGGAATCCAGCGACGCAAGGGGCGGATGGGCGAGCGGCTGAACGGACGGCGTGGCGGGGAGGGATGCGTAGGCGTTCGCGCCGCAGGAATAGACGAAAAGAGACCGTTGCATAACCCTACCGTCATTGCTCTCCCTAACATCGTCATTCCCGCGTAGGCGCGAATCCAGCGGCGCGGCGGCGCAAGGGCGGATGGCGGCGTGGAGGGGAGGGACGGGGCTAGAAAGCGAACGGTTAGAGCGCGGCCTGCGCTCCGTGCTTTCTCGCGTACCGCGCGAAATCCTTCCCACGCGGCGGAGGGGCGTCTAGCGGAATCTTCTCGTCCGCGTCGGCGATGAGCGCGAGGAATTCCTCGGCCTCCGCTATTCCCTCCCAGATGTCGCTGAGGCTGCGGGTATCGCCGTAGAAGTTCCGGTGATAGCCCTCCATAACGGCGTAGAGGCGGGTGACCGCCTTGTCCGTGCGCCCTGCGCTCCGCTGGATATGCCGCGCAATATCGAGGAAGTCGGCGTGCGTCGTAAGCGGCCAGCCGCGCTTGCGGGCGAAATCTATGAGAGCGTGAGCGGCCGCGCCCCAAATCTTTTCCGAGGCTTGGAGCCGGTCGCGGGCGGCCGCCCGCTCCTTCGCGTGATCGAGAAACAGGTCGCGGTGAACGCTGTGAGGCGTTTGGGGCGGCGTCGGAGCGGGGCGCGTCAGCGTGGTCATTCGCGGCTTCTCATAGGCGCATCGGCCTTCCTGCGCTTGGGCGGACCCCAACGCGCAAGCGCTCCAGGAGCGTACCTCCCTGGCTCGCCACTGTCAATTTGCCCGCGGCGGCGGCGAGGCCGCCCCATCGAGGCGTGCGGGGCATAGCGATGGGTACTCTACCGCACGGGGCGTTCGCGGGCAAGGGCGCTGCGCGCCCGTCCGGGGAAGTGTGGTATCCTCAGCCTCCAAAGGGAGGCCGCGATGAAGCAGGCTGATTTCGATTTCGCGGAGAAAGTCGTCACCAGGTTCGTCAAAGCCGACCTCGACGGCTATTTCAAGGGCGCGTTCGTCTTCGACCCGATTCGCGTGGAGACGCAGATTGACTACTGGGGCGACGGCGAGGAGTATCTGGAAATCATTATCGTCTTCGACGGCGACCAGAAACTCCTCTCTCCCCGTCGGACAGGAGGGCTGACCTCGCGTCTCCGCGACAAGTTGGAGGATGAGGACATCACGGCTTTCCCCGTGCTTCGCTTCATGGAAAAGTCGGAGTGGATGGGTTATGAGCGCGCCCTGAACAAGGCGAAGGGGAAAGTTGCAACCGCATAACTTCATCGAAACCGCCCGCGTCTTGACGCGGCGGACAGGGCGCGGGCGGCCAAAAGAGACCGACCTCCGCCGGGCGGTGAGCACAGCCTACTACGCGATGTTCCATTGCTTGGCGTTAACCTGCGCCGATACGCTCGCCGGCAAAGGCATGCGGAGCCGGGAAGCCTGGTTGCGAACCTACAGAGCGTTGGAGCATAAAGACGCCCGAGATCGGTGCGCTGACCAGCGCATCCGCGAATTCCCTGTCGCGATACAGGAGTTCGCCCGGCATTTCGTCAATATGCAGGGGTCGCGGCATAACGCCGATTACAACCCTTCGACGAAGTTCCTGCTCTCCGAAGTGACTCAAGATATTGACGCGACGGAGGGCATCATTAGCGAGTTCCGTAACGTCCCGGCCAACGATCTCCGCGCGTTCGCTATCCATGTCCTCTTCCGCAGGCGGCAAGACTAACGTTCGCCTTGCCTTCCCTAATCGAACACGCCGACGGCGAGGCCGATCCATCGGGGCGGGCGAGGCATAGCACTACGCGCCTGTCAGAGGGCGAGGTCTCGCCTCCGCGGGCAGGACAGCCCTAGTCGGCATCGGCGAGGAGGCCAGCGGCGGGGAGGCGCAGGGCTTGCGCGAGCGCGGCGAGCGTCTCGAATCGCGGGGACTGCTCGCCGCTTTCGATGCGCGCCAGGGTAACGCGCCCGATCGCCGCCGCCGCCGCGAGTTCCGCCTGCGTCAGGCGCGCGGCGGCTCTGAGGCTGCGAACGCGCTCACCGACGGCGCGCCTTCCGCTCGCCGCGACCGCCTCGACGCGGGGGCGGTAGGAAGCGTCGCAGTAGTGGCGGGCGAAGTCCCACGGCAGTTCCAGCCGCTCGCCCCGCGCCGTCCGCAGGATCAGTTCGTAGGGATTGGGGAGTTCGATGCCGCGGATGTCCGCAAGCCCGGACGCCTCGGGGAGGGCGGCGAACGGAATCACGCCGTTTTGCCCATCGGCGAAGGCCATCTCGATGCCGGCCTCCGTCGCGGACGCGGAGGTCATCATCCGGTCGGCGTGCTTCACCAGCGTCTGAATCATCGCCGCCTCCGTCCCGCGTCTGTAAGCCGCTCTGAATTGTATCGTATGCGATACAGGCAATCAAGGGAGACGAGCCGTAATGCGCCTCGCCCGGCGCTTGCCCGCCGACTGGATTCCCGCCTGCGCGGGAACGCCCGGGCAGGGGGCTAGGCTCCTGCCTACGCGGGCAGGGCGCGTGGATTTCATCGCGGCGCTCATCCGACGAAGAACCTGTTGCGGGCGGGCGCCCCTATCGTCATTCCCGCGTAGGCGGGAATCTCGCCCCCGTCGCGCCCCGGCGGGATTTCGGTTTTCAGCGGTCAGGACGCGCGGGCGCGTTACGCCTTGCCGCGTTGCTGCCTGCGCCGCTCGGCGCGCGTTTCGTGGATGATGGGCCATACCGACTCCGCCTCGCAGGCTTCGCCGTCGCCGGGGACGCCGGTCAGATAGACCTCGCGGGCCGGCTGGCCGGAGGCTTGCACGTCGTTGGCGTGCATCCACGAGTGGACGGCGCGGTGCGCTTGAGCGATCTCCTCGTGAGGGCCGCGGTAGCGGGCGACCGCGCACTTGCCGCCGGGGATGTCGTTCATAGCGACGCGCCCGTCGCCCTCGACGTCGGCCTCGACGGGATAGCCCACCTCCAAGTCGACGAGGAAGGCGCCGACCTCGTAGTAGACGCCGACGCCGGGCCCGGCGGGGCGGACGCCCACCGACTCCAGGCGCTCCGCGGTTTCACGCAGGAGTTGCGCCACCTTCGGCGTGACCTTGTTGATCGTGGTCTTGGCGCGTATGGCGGCGATCTTCTGCGGCTTGCAGTCGCGTATCTCGATGCCGAAGTCCACGTGTCTCCTCCTGAGGCGATGCATAACCTGGGGCGCTTCGCGCCTGCTGGATTCCCGCCTGCGCGGGAATGACGGTCAGTTATGCAAGGTCTTCTCCTGACGATGGGCTGCGGACAGGCTAGCGAATGGAGCGGACGGGCTAGCCTCCTCCGCCGGACGCGCCCTCGACGACGCCGGGGGCGGTCATTCGGGCGGGGTCGAGCAGTTCGTCGAGGCGCTCGTCGGTGAGCCCGGTCTCGCTCTTGGCGAGTTCACGGATGGTGACGCCTTGCGCGGCGGCGGCCTTGGCGATGGCCGTCGCTTTGTCGTAGCCGATGGCGGGCGTGAGGCCGGTGGCCATCATCAGCCCTTGCTCGACCATATCGGGGCCCTTGGACGTGGCTTTGATCCCCTGCAGGCACTGCGCGTCGAAATTGACCGTCGCCGACGCGAGCAGTGTTATCGCCTGATGCAGGTTGTACGCCGCGACCGGCCAGTAGGTGTTGAGTTCCAGGTAGCCGCCCTGCGCGGCGGCGGCGACCGCGGCGTCGTTCCCGATCACATGGCAGACGACTTGGACGACGGACTCCGGTATGACGGGGTTCACCTTGCCCGGCATAATGGACGAGCCGGGCTGCACGGCGGGAAGTTCCAATTCGGCGATGCCGGCGCGCGGGCCCGAGGAGAGCCAGCGGAGGTCGTTGGCGATCTTCTGCAAGGCCACCGCCGCGCCGCGCACGGCGCCGCTCGCCGCCAGCATCTCGTCCTGCGTCCCTTGCGCCTGAAAGTGATGCGGCGTCTCCCGAACGGGCAGCCCCATTTCCTCCGCGAGGAGCGCGCACGTCCGCGCCGCGAACTCCTCGTGCGCGTTAATCCCCGTGCCGACCGCCGTGCCGCCCAGCGCGACCTCGCAGAGCGCGTCAATGCGCGGGCGCAGCCGCTCCGCGCTCAACGCCAACTGGCTGGCGTACCCCGCGAACTCCTGCCCCAAGCGGATGGGCGTCGCGTCCTGCAAGTGCGTCCTGCCCGTCTTGACGATGCCCCAGAACTCGCGCGACTTGGCCTCGAGCGTCGCCTGCGCCTGGGCGAGCGCGGGCAGAAGTTCGCCGCGCAGCGCCTCGGCGGCGGCGAGATGGCTCGCCGTGGGGATGACGTCGTTGGACGACTGCGCCATATTCACGTGGTCGTTGGGGTGGACGTTCAAGGCCGGGGCGATTTCGCGGGCGCGGCGCGCGATGACCTCGTTGGCGTTCGTGTTCGTCGAGGTGCCGGAGCCCGTCTGGAAGAGGTCGACGACGAAGTGCTCGTCCCACTCGCCCGCCACGACCTCCGCCGCCGCGGCCGCGACGGCGTCGGCGACGGCGCCGTCGAGCAGGCCGAGCCCGGCGTTCGTTCGGGCGGCGGCGCGCTTGATGCGTCCGAGCGCGCGAATGAACGCGGGCGGATAGCGCAGGTCGCTGACGGGGAAGTTCAGCACGGCGCGCTGGGTGGACGCGCCCCAATACGCGCTCGCGGGCACCTCCATCTCGCCCATCGTGTCTTTCTCGATGCGGGTCGCTTGCTCTTGGGCTGTTGCGTGGGCCATTGCGCTGACGGACTCCTTACGCGGCGGCGCCGCCGCCTTGCTGATGACGGCGCCTATGTTACCCCCGCGCGCAAGAATCGGCTAGCCGCCGGTGTCGGGACGGCAAAGGTCTCCTGCGGATGAGGCGGGCTTACGCGCCGCCCAACTCCTCGGCGATGCGGCGGCTGAATTCCGCGCGGATCTCCTCGGCTTTGCGCTTGACCGCCGTATTGCCGAGCGTGGCGAGGCGTCCGTAGAGGTTGAACGCCATTGCGTAGGAGACCTCGGTTTGGCCGGGCGACGGCTCGCTGAGTTCCAGCGCGAGGCGGTTGATATGCAGGCGGTTGCCCATCTTGTCTTTGCCGCTTCCGCTCACGACGACGCGGCTGCCTTCCTCGGCCTCGTCCACGCGCATCTCCATATCCATCGAGACGCGGAAGGGGCCGACGCGCTGCGTCATCCGCGCGCGGTACGCGCCCTCGCCCGCCGCCTCGATGCTTTCGCACCCGGGCAGGCACCGCGCGACGCGGGGCAAATCCCAGAAGAACGCCCATGCCTCGCCGGGGGACGCCTTCACTGCGAATCGGTCAGTCAGGTCCATCTTGCCCTTATCCTCATCCCAACGCCTCGTCGAGCAGGCCGCCGCCTAGCCGCCCCCGGCGGGGCGGCGGGCGCGGCTTTCGCTTTCGTCGTTCCGCAGCGCTTTCGGCAAGACGAACGTCACGTCCTCCTCGGCGACGGTGAGCGTCTCGACCGAATCGGGGCGCAAGAGATCGATCACGCCCTCCACCAGCGACTCCGGCGTGGACGCCCCCGACGTGATGCCCACGCGCTCGACGCCGTCCAGCCATTCGGGGTCCACGGCGTCCGCGTCGTCAACGAGGTAAGCCGGAATGCCGGCCTGCTCCGCCACTTCGCGCAGCCGGTTGCAATTGGAACTGTTCCGCGCCCCGACCACCAGCGCGAGGTCAACGCGCTTCGCCAGTTCCTTCACGGCTTCCTGCCGGTTGGTTGTCGCGTAGCAGATGTCGTTGCGGGCGACGATGTTTGGGAAGCGCTCCCGCAGCGAGCCGATGACCTCTTGCGTGTCGTCCACGCTCAGCGTCGTCTGCGTCAGGGCGACCACGCGCTCCGGGTCCGCGACCGCCACCGTGCCCGCGTCGTCCCGCGAGTCCACGAGGCGCGAGGCGTCCGGCGACTGCCCGAGCGTGCCGATGACCTCCGGGTGCCCCTCGTGCCCGACGACGATGACGGAGTACCCTTCGCGGGCGTACTTTTGCGATTCGACGTGCACTTTGGTGACGAGCGGGCAGGTGGCGTCTATGACCGTGAGGTTGCGCTCTTCGGCGGCGCGCCAAACTTCCGGGGCGACGCCGTGCGCGCTGAAGATGATCGTCGCGCCGGGGGGCGCCTCGTCCGTCTCCTCGATGAACACGGCGCCCTTCTTGCGGAGGCTCTCGACCACGTGCCGGTTGTGGACGATTTCGTGGCGGACGTACACCGGCGCGCCGAACCGCCGCAAGGCGATCTCGACAATGTCTATCGCCCGGACGACGCCGGCGCAGAAACCTCTGGGCGCGCTCAACAGAACCTGCATAGCCCTAATGATACCAGCGCCGTGTGTCCGCGCGCCGCGTAGGCGGCGTCACCCCACGAGCAGCGCGTCGGCGCCGCGCCGGTAGCCCTGCAGCGATTGCGACGGGTCGCGGTTCACGAGTTCGCGCCCGTGCATCGGGTGCCCCAGGCTCCGCGTCTCGTGCTCCAATTCGTAGAGCGTTTCGCCCGTGCCGGGGTGCGTGATGTTCGTGAAGCGGTACTGATGCTCGTTGCTCTCCTCCGTGATCAGGCCCATCGCGCTGAGCGCGCGGTGCGGGCCGGAGAAGTCGGCGACGTAGACCGCGATATGGTGGTTGTCGTAGGGGCGCGTTTCGGCGGCGTTCTCGCGGAAGAGGAGCGCCTGATGACGGCCCGCCTGCACCCGCGCCGCCGGAGCGCCCCGCCGCTCGACGACGTCCGCTTTCGCGCCGATGACCTCCGCGTAGAAGCGGGCGATGCCCTCCGCCGCGCCTTGCGGAACGTTCAAGATGAGGTACTCGATCCCCAGCCTCGCGCCGCCCATCCGTCCGCCGTCCGCCGGATGGCAGCGGATGCGGTTGCCCCAGGGACACGTGACGTCCAAGTTGCGCCCGTCGCGCTCGAACGCGAATTGCGTTCCCTCCAGGCGTCCGGCGATTGCGCCGAGCCGCTCCTCCAGCAGCGCGACGTCCGGCGTCACCAGGCCGATGCGCCCCCGGACCGTTTGCGCGCTTTCGCGGGTGGGCAGGTGGAACTGCTCCCTGCCCATATTGACCCACATATTCTCCAGCCCCACCGTGAGGTAGGGGTCGCGCGTGTGCCCCATGCCGACGACGTGGAAGAGCGTGGCCGTTTGCTGGTCGGGCACGGCGAGGTTCACATGGTCGAGCGCCACGAGATTGCCGACGTCTTGGCTCCGCCGATCGTATTCGGTCATCGAACGCCTCCTATGCCCTGATGCCCGCAGTCGGCGGGCGCCCCTATTATGCCGCAATCGCGCAGGCGGGAATGATGGGCGTCGCTGCGGTTGGCCTCTCCGTCGCGGGGCGTAGGCGTCCGTGCAACCCGCGCCAGTCCGCAGCGCAGTGTAGACTCCGCGTATGACTCCTCTTCTCATGAGGAAGCGCGCCGCCGAACTCATCGCGCTCGCCGTGTTCTGCGCGGGAATTGCGCTCTTCGGCGAAGCGTTGACGCGGCGCGCGCGCAAGACGGCGGCGTCTCCGGGCAAGGCAACCCCACGCCCACGCCAACTCCTACCCCATCGCCCACCGCTACCCCATCGCCCACCGCTACCCCGACGCCTACGCCGAATCCTTGCGTCTTCAACGACCTCGGCAGCGTCTCGTCAGGCTCTTCCAAGAGCGCGTCCGGCTCATGGACGAGCGGCTGCCAGTCCATCAGCAGAGGCGGACGCTACGCCCGCTTCTATAGATTCTCCCTCAGCGGGCAGGCGTCCGCGCGGATCGATGCTGACCTCCTCGACCGACGCCTACCTCTACCTCCTCTCCGGCGCAGGCGCCGCGCTCATGGTCAGCGCCACGCCCACCCCTACGCCTACGTGGAGGCGGTAGCGCGTTATGGGTTTTCTGCACTACATGGTTTTCCTGTGGGCAATTGTCGGCTCATGGCTTGGGCCAATCCCTGCGATTTTTGACAATGACTCGCGTTTCACGTCCATTGCGTTGCTCCTTGCGTACCTCATGACATGGTTGACGCTTGGGCGCTTCTGCGTAAAATCGCCATCAATCCAAGAATTACTCTTGCCGAGGTTCTCGAGGATGGGAGGCGCAGCATTATTAGTGATCATAGCAATTCTGTCTGCGCTAATGCTGCGCTTTATTCCATCGCTTGCCATTATTTTAACCTTCCTTGCTTTACCTCTATTGGGTAGTATATTGCTAAACAAACTCCATGGAATGTGGAGAAAAACCGCATTGCTTGCGCTGGGATTTTGGATCGTTGTTCTTATCTTCGGGTACGCCGCGTTGTGGACAACCCCTAATGGTCTTGGCGCGTTTACAGGACAGGAACGCGCCTATGCTGTAAGGGCTCTCGGAACTGAAGCGTGTTACGGGCTAGCGTACGATAATCGAATTAACGGCTCCGCCAAGCGAGTAGTTGACGTGGAAATCACTAACGAAAGATATACTGAAGTCGAAGTCCAGGCCTACATGTGGATGAGATTTCGCGCAGAAACTGTGGTTGTCGCGTTTGATGGGTCGAGTTATGCTTGCGACAGATTACGATGAATTCCGAGGCTTTCTTCATCGCGGTGGTCTCTGTCGCTCTCTTTGTGAGTGGTTTGTCACTGCTTGCCTATCTGCCGATTGCGATATTGCTTATAGTGAGGTCTAACCTTATGAAAACCGACATCACCTTCCGGGAATTCTCTTTGAGTTTCTTCATTGTGCTTGGGGTTGTCGCTTCAAATTCCTTCCCCGATGGTTATTTTATTGTCTTTTATAGTGTGGCTTTCACTATACCGCTGGGCTTATTGATAGTCAATTCTTTCAAGTTGATTTCCAACGAAAAAGAACATATATTTCGTCGGCTTTTTGCGACGCAGGGAATGCTCGGAGCAATGTTTATAGCGATAATTGGAGGATTCTCATTCCTCGATTTCGTACTAAGCGTTACAGTAAATTACTTACCGATTATTGCTATAATGGTAGTCGTAGTTGCAATGAATTTTGTGATCCATGTACGAAATGCCAATTTCCCTCGTTCTCACGTATCAGTTCTGCAAGGCGCAATAGCGACCTTCGCAGTCATTGCTACGTGCTGGTGGATAATTATCATCGACTGGTACGGATATGTGCTCATTTACTTTTGCTATTCCATTTGGGTAGTGCAATTGACTACGGGTCTCGAGAAAGTTGTTTCCAAAAGTAAACGCTATGGCTTGGTTGTATTCAGTATGTTGATTATATGGATAATTATTGGAGGCGTAGTATCGTACAACACTAGCGAACCGTGGCTCAGCTAGATTGTTGATTATCGTCCATTGCTCTCGTTGTGACGGAATAGCGTATACTCCCCTGGCGATGAGCAAGCCAACGATGGCAATCAGGCGCGCCCGCAGGCATTGCGCGGAGCGCTGCGCCCTCAGCAGGCAGGCGTCCGCGCGGATCGACCTCGCTTCCTCGACCGACGCCTACCTCTACCTTCTCTCCGGCGCCGGCGCCGCCCGAACGCCCGTCAGAGGTTGCGATGACTAGCAAATGCGGCATACTCTTCATGGCTTGCCTCACGTTCGTCGCGTTCAGCGTGCTGTACATATCCGTGGGGGTCGTTATTCCGTTCTCTTGGTGGGACCCTTATGACATTGCTCTCCACTCGATGGGATTTCTTGTGTCTTCTTTTACCCTCGGGATTGCGTTGAAAAACGTGCTGACTCATAAGATAGAAAAGCAAATATGCTCTCTTGTTTATACACAAGGGCTTTCATTAGCAACAGTTTTTCACGCCGTGTCGGTCTGGACAACCTACCGGTTTGATACTAACCTTACTGTATATGAACCGGATAATTCACCGTTCATTGTGGTTCCAATCAGCGCCGTTCTGGTTTTCGCTGTCTTAATAATTCACCTACGGAACATTCCTGCTCAGTATTCCACAAAGCATATAAGCATTGTTTTCTCAATATCTTTAGCGTTTGTTTTGTTCGCTTTTTGGGCGTTCAACAGACCGGTTGAAAGCACATCTATAGGCATTTTATTGGTGCACTTAACCGCCTACTTCACCAAGTTTATTATCAAAGGAACTTATCGCTATTACTTTGCGACTGTTGTCTTTATTGTATGGTTAGTTGCTGTATATTTAAGAGCATCTTATGTGTTTGTCCGGGGAGGAGGTTTCTAACCAGAAGCGGGAGAATAACCGCTTCCCTGCGAATCTTAGGGAATTCACTCCAGAGGATAGGCGCGGAGCGCTGCGCCCTCAGCGCCTGCGCGCATATCCGAACCCCCGCCTACTCGTCGTCTCATGCTGAACGGCTCGATTGGCCGTCGAACAAGTTCATTATGGAGCGGCAGCCTGTTGGCGGCGCGTCCGGCGCGGAAGACCTGGACGCCGCCGCGCTCTACGCCCGCCTCGGAGCCCTCGCCCAACGCGCAACCGCGACACCCACCTCTACGCCTACGCCCGCCCCGTAGCGGAGACGCCGCGCTCCTCGCAGCGCATACGGCGGACGCCATTCGTGGTCGGCGGCGACGAGGCGCCCGCAACGCGCGCGCTGTGCTAGGATTCGCGCAGGCGCAACGGGAAGGGGGCGCGGCGTGCGGATTCTCGTAACCGGCGGGCTCGGCGTGAACGGATGCTGGGTGACCCGCGACCTGCTCGAGATGGGGCACGAGCCCGTCGTTTTCGACGCCCGCCCCGACTTCACGCTGCTGCGCGACGTGATGGGCGAGTTCGCGTTCGTGGAGGGCGACGTCGCGTCGCTGGAGCGACTGGACGCCGCGTGCGCGGAGCATCGCATCGAGCGCGTCTGCCACCTCGCCGCCGTCTACCCGGACGCCGCCGACGCCGACCCTGCGCGCGGGTTCGCGGTCAACGCGCTGGCCACCGTCTATGTCTTGGAGGCCGCGCGGCGGGCGGGAGCGGACCGCGTCGTCTTCACGAGTTCCATCGGCGCGCTCTCCCCAATGACGGACGAGCATTTGGAGCCGGAGATGCGCCCCGTTGACGAGACGTTTCCGGCGTACCCGACGGGCAGCGTGTACGGCGCGGCGAAAGCGGCGTCGGAACTGATGGGGATTCAGTACAAACGGCTGTACGGGATCGGATTCGCCGCGCTGCGGTTCGCCGCGATTTACGGCCTCGGCAAGGGCGCGGAGCGGCACGGCAGCCACAACGTGATTTGGACGGAGATGATCGAGAACGCAATCGCGGGACGCCCGACCGTCGTGCCGCGCGGCGGCGATCAGCGGCTCGATCTCACCTACGCGCGGGACGTGGCTCGGAGCGTCGTGCTCGCCTGCACGGCGGAGCGTTTCGAGAGCAGCGTCTTCCACATCGGGAGCGGGCGAACGTACACGCTCAACGATTTCGCGGACGGCGTGAGGGCGGCGATTCCAGGGGCGGAGATCGAGGTCGGGCCCGGCCTCGACCCGCGCGGGCTGGGGCCGAGGGGGTATTATGCGCTGGACATCAGCCGCGCCCGCCGGGAATTGGGCTACGAGCCGCTGTACGATCCCGAGAAGGCCGCGCGCGACTGGGCGGAGTGGACGGAGCGGCTGGAACTGAGGCGGGAGTAAGCGATGGACACGTGCAAGGCTGCGGTTTTCGTCGGGGCGAACAGGCCGCTGGAGACGCAAGAGTTCCCCGTGCTGCCTATGGAGCGCGGAGGCGCGCTCGTTCGGATGCAGATGGCCGCAATTTGCGGAACGGACGTGCACGCATGGCATTTGGACGCGACGCCCGCGCCGATGATCTTCGGGCACGAGAACGTCGGCGTTCTGGCGGAGGTTTCGCCGGAGATCGAGACCGACGTCCTGGGGCAGCGGCTGCGCCCGGGCGACCGCGTCATCTTCCGCGACGCGCCTTGCGGACGGTGCTTCCGGTGCGCGGTGGGCGAATCGTGCGAGCGGACGCGCTCCTACGGGATGCTGCGCTCCGACGAGCCGCCGCATCTGCGCGGCGGATTCGGGCAGTACATTCAGTTGAGCGCGACGCCCTGGCTGCTGCGCGTGCCGGACGACGTGTCCAACGAGCGCGCGCTGCTGAGCGTCATCGGCAACCACACGCTGCTGAACGGCATCGAGCGCATCGGCGGGGTGAACCTCGCGGACACCGTCATCGTGCAGGGCTCCGGCCCCATAGGGATGGGCGCGCTGAACCAGGCGCTTCTCGGCGGCGCGGGGCGCGTCATCGTAGCGGGCGCGCCGGAGAGCAGGCTGGCGCTTGCGCGGTCGCTCGGCGCAAGCGAGACGGTGGACATCGCGGACTACCCCACGCCGGAGGCGCGCGTCGAGCGCGCGCTCGAATTGACCGGCGGGCGCGGCGCCGACCTCGTCATCGAAGCGTCGGGCGGGCTGACCGCGTTTCAGGAAGGCTTGGAGATGACGCGCTTCGGCGGGCGCTATCTCGTGATAGGCCAATGGACGGATTACGGGCCGCTCTCGGCGAATCCGGCGCTCCTCACGCGCAAAGTCATCCGCGTGCAAGGCGTTTTCTCGGCGGGGCCCCGTCACATCATCCGCTCGCTGCAGGCGATGCGCGGACTGGTGGACCGTCCGGTGGAGAACTTGATCACGCACCGCTACGCGCTGGAGGACGTGAACGAGGGCTTCGAGGCGCACGAGCGGCTGGAGGCGATGGTTGCGGTTATACTCCCCAACGGCGAGCCCGCGTAGGACGGGGCAAGGAGGCAGGCGATGGCCAAAGGCGGATACCGGATCATAGACAGCGATATGCACATCATGGAGCCGCCCGATCTCTGGCAGCGGTACACCGACAAGAAGTACCGCGACCAGGCGCAGGTGGGCATCACCTCCGACAACGTGCGCGACCTCCGCACCACGCACCCGGACGGCAGGCCGTGGGGCTCGACGTCGCAGGCCGTCCGCGCGGCGGGCGGGGGCAACCCGAACCGCCCCGGCGGCCACAACTACGAGCGCAACCAGCGGCTTTACGCGGACCACGCCGCGCGCGGGTGGTCGACGGAGGCGCAGTTGGAGGCGATGGACGTCGAGGGGCTGGACGTCGCCGTGCTCTTTCCGACGCGCGGGCTGCACACGCTCGCGGAGCCGCATATGGAGCCCGGCCTCGCCGCCGCGCTCGCCCGCGCCTACAACGACTGGCTCTACGACTTCTGCGCGCCCGCGCCCGACCGGCTCATCGGCGCGGCGATGGTCTCGCCGTTCGATATGGACGACGCCGTGGCCGAAGTCGAGCGCGCCGTCAAGGAACTCGGGTTCCGGGCCGTCTTTATGCGCTCCAATCAGATGACGGACAAGCCGTGGCACGACCCGTTCTACGATCCGCTGTGGAGCGCGCTGGAGGAGCACGACGTCGCCATCGGCTTCCACGAGTCGTCGTCGTCCGGGGCGCGGCAGGTCGGCGAGCACTTCGAGCCGAACTTTATGCTGCGGCGCGTGTTCGCGCAGCCCGTTGAGCAGATGATGGCGCTCGCCAGTTTCTGCGGCGGGGGCGTGCTGGAGCGCCACCCACGGCTGCGCGCGGCGTTCCTCGAGGCCAACTGCGCCTGGGCGCCGTGGCTCCTGTGGCGCCTCGACGAAGCCTACGAGCGCGAGGCCGACGTGTTCGTCCCCGAACTCGCGATGGCCCCCACCGAATACTTCAAGCGCCAGTGCTGGGTCTCCGTCGAACCCGACGAGGAGCCCGCCAAGTACGCGATCGACTGGGTGGGGAGCGACCGGATGGTGTTCTCGACCGACTACCCCCACGGGGACTCGAAGTACCCCGAAGCGGTGTCGAGTTTCATCGAACTCGCCATATCGGACGAGGAGAAGAAGAAGATCCTCTGGGACAACTGCGCCAGCCTCTACAACCTCGCGGGCGTTCCGGCAGCCGCGTAGCGCGCCGGAGAAAGAGAGAGGGGAATGATGACCACGTTGACCAAAACCGAGACCGCGCTCGATGCGTTCGTCGCCAGGACGAGGGAGTTGTTCGCCGCCGAACCCGACCTCGAGAAGCGCTGGGTCGAACTCGCGCCGATCCTGACGGACTTCCTCGCCGACCCCAGCGTGCAAGAGGCGTCGCGCGCCTGGCCCGCCAACGAGTTCACCGACCGCGCCGAGAACCTCCTCTTCTACGAGGACCCGGACTACGGCTTCGTCGTGAACGCCCTGAAGCGCGAGGTGAAAGCCAAGCCCGCCGTCCACCCGAAGTACCCGAACTGGCGCGGCATCCACGACCACGCGCACATCTACACGCTCTACGGCGTGCTCGTCGGCCACGAGATGATCGAGCGCTACCGCCCGGTCGAGGGCGCCGAACGCCGCGAGGACTACGTCCCCATCGAGCAGGTGGGCAACTTCCGCGTGGAGCCCGGCTCCGTTGACCTCGTGCGCCCCTACGAGATCCACGCGGAGCGCAGCCTCGGCGAGCAGACGGTCGCCGTCATCATCCGCAGCGAGAAGTCGGGCGATTTCCTGCAGGGGCGCTACGACGCCGAGTCCGGCGGCTACTGGGAGGGCTACGGCCCCATCCAGCGCGAAGTCGTTATGTTCCCGGACGCCGACTAACGGCGCGCGTCCCGCGCCTTCGCCTCCGTTCGAGAGCAGGCCGCCCCACGCGCATCCCCGGGCGGCCTGCTGCGGCGTCGGCCTGACGAGAGAGAAGACTAATCCGGCGGAACAGGGTATTGCATTGCGCGTATCACAGGTGATACACTCCATTGCGTGGGCTGAATCGTGGGCGTAAAACGCGCAGGCGGCTACACATTCGAGAGTTGGGTGGGCGACCACCCCCCGCTCCATGTCCACATAAAAAGGGAAGGAGCCTTCATAGGCCGGTGGGATATTGAAAACCAACGCCCGATGGACGACTTCCAGGTCGGGCGGCGGTTGCGGAACGCGCTGCGGAGACTGGGTTACCTCTCGGAGGATGGCGATGACGAACGAACCTAAAGCGGCGGACGGCAAGGCGGTCTACGAAGTCAAGACGTGCGTCATCACGTCTTCGGTTTCCCTTGCCAACCGCCTCACAGACGAGATCGGCGCGTCGAGAATCGAGGTCAGGCCGAGCCTTGGCCACGCCCTGCGGGAGCCTGCCCCCGCCTACGTCGTGGACACGCAGGTCGAGGACATCAGCATCTGGCCGGCTCCTCTGCTCATGGACCCCGAAGCGAAAGAGAAGCCCTGGCTGTTCTTGGTGGCGGACGCGAACGACATTCCGCCTATGGAGGAATCCCCCCGGGAGTGCGCCTTCTTCGGCAGAGAGGAAGAGGACGCGGCAAGCGACATCCGCACGTACTTGGAGCGGCGCCTTGCGTCCGAAGCGGGGCGCCGGTTCCACAAAGTGGACTACATTAGGCAGGCGCGGATGCTCATCGTTCACTTCGAGAACGGCAAGTGCTACGCCCTTGATCTGAACGTCGTGGAAGGCGCGGACGAGACCGAAGCCGCCAAGTGGGAGATCGTTGAAGGCCAGGATTGCCTGATCGTAACGCAGCAATCCGGCAACGTTCTCGAAATCCCGTGGGACGCGGTTCTCCACCACTGCGAACGGGAATACGAGTACTACAAAGGCAGGGAACAGGCTGAGTCCCCGCAGGCCCGCGCAGAGAGAATCGGAGCGAGCGTCCGCAACGCCCGCGAGCGGCTCGGGCTGACCAGCACGGAACTGGCGGAGCGTTGCGGCATCCGGCGGCCAAACCTCAGCCGCTTGGAAGGCGGCAAGCATGTTCCGTCGCTCGAAACGCTGGAGCGCATCGCCGAATCCCTCGACGTTCCCGTCGCGCGCTTGCTCGCGCGGTAGAGTCCGCGGCAATGCGTCGCGGGGCCGCGCATCCTCTAGTCCGTTCCCTTTCGGGGCGGCGGACTGCTCCCTTACGCGGTCCCCTGCGCCTAAATATCCGCTGAGCGGGGGCGCAGCGACTCCGGGTTCGCGTCAACCCACTTCCAGTAGTGGAGCCACGATTCGGGAATCTCGCCCCGCGCGCGGCGGTCGAGCGCCGGCCGCAGCGCGAGCGACGGCAGCGCCTCCGGCGAGCCGATCAGCCGCGCCCGCCACGTCATCTCCGCGAGATGCTCCGTGGCGATGGCGTCCACCGTCGCCGTCTCGACGTTCGGGCCCGTGAACACCATCCCGTGGTTCTGCAAGTGGCAGGCGTTCGCGCCGTGCATTCGCCCGGCGACCGCCTTGCCCTGCTCCACGCTGCGGATCAGCGCCTTGTCCTCGTCGAAAACGACGGGCTCATGCGCGACGGCGGCGGAGAGTTCCGGGTCGAGCAGCGGGAGGATCGTCGCGCCGGCGAACCCCATCATCGTCGCCCACTTCTGATGCGTGTGGATGACGGCCCCCACGCCGGGATGGGCGCGGTAGATCTCCGCGTGAATCGGCCATTCGCTCACTTTCGTGATCCGCCGCCCCTCCGCACCGAGGATATTGCCGTCGAAGTCCATGACGATGAGGTCGTCGGCACGGACGCGGTGCATCTGGATATGCGGCCACGGCTTGATGACGAAAGCGTCCACGCCCCCGGACGCGCCGTCCCCCTCTCCTGCCCTCTCTCCGGTCCAAGAAATCCGCGCGCTCGTGTGCCCCCGCGTCGTCCCAAGCCCCGTGCGGTACAGCAGCCGGTGCGAAATCGCCACCGTCTCGCGCAACTCCGCCAGCGCCTGCTCGTCCACCGCCAGCTCCCTCCTCTAACCTACAACCCGACGCCGCGAACGTAGGATGCGTCGCGGTTCGCGTCGAGCCATTCCTGGTTGCCCCACTCGCCGCGCGCCACGCCGTCCCGAACGTCCGCCTGCGGCGCCTCCCAACGCTTGGCGATGTCGCTCTCCATATAGCGGCGCTCGATAGCCTCCGGCGCCCCAAGCAGCATCGCCCGCCACGTCAATTCCGCCTGCTCCTCCGCGTCGGCCGCCGCGAGCATCGACTTCGAGACCGTCGTGCCGGCGAACACCATCCCGTGCCCGCGCAGGTGGCAGGCGGCGTTTCCGCCGAGCAGCGCCGCGACCGCAGCGCCCTTCTCCGGCGAGTCCACCGCGTCCGCCGGGCCGGTGTAGACCGGCCATGCGTCCGCCGCCACCGACGCCGTCGGCGGATGAATCACCGGCAGCGCGTCGCGTCCGGCGAGCCCGAACACCGTGCACCACTTCTGATGCGTGTGCGTGACGGCGTTCACCTCCGGCCTCGCCTTGTAGATCTCCGCGTGCAGCGCCCACGACCCCACGCGCCCCGGATAGCCGTCTCCCGCCTCCACGACGTTCCCGTCGAAGTCGAGCAGCATCAGATGGCCGGGCTCGACGCGCTCGAGGCTAACGGCGGGCGCCGCGCGAATCAGGAAGAGGCCATCGCCCGGCGCCCGCGCGCTGACGTGCCCCTGATACGCTCCCAGCCCGTAGTGATGCAGCAAGCGGTTCGCCAGCGCGACCTGCTCCCGCAACGCTTGCAACTGCGCGTCGTCCATCATAGCGGGGCGAATGCTACCACACAGGGGCGTTCGGGAGCCGCATAAGGCGCCTAGTGATGAAAGAGCCTGACGCCGGTGACCGCCATCGTGATTCCGTGCTCCGCGCAGGCCGCCGCCACATCCGCGTCGCGCACCGAGCCGCCCGGTTGCGCGATATACCGCGCGCCGCTCATCGCCGCACGGTCTACGTTGTCGCGGAACGGAATGAACCCGTCGGAGGCCATCGCCACCCCGTCCATACCGTCCAGCCACGCCCGGCGCTCCTCCGCCGCGAGCCGCTGCGGACGCTCCGCGAACCACTCCAGCCATAGCCGCTCCTCGGCGGGCGCGAGGTCGTCCCGCAGGAAGCCGTCCACCGCGTTGTCGCGCTCGGGACGGCCGATCCCCTCGCGGAAGCGCAGCGCAAGCGTCGTCGGATGCTGCCGCAGACGCCACGTGTCCGCTTTGGACGCCGCAAGCCGCGTGCAATGAATGCGCGACTGCTGCCCCGCTCCGTTCCCGATCACCTGCCCGTCCGCCGCGAGGCAAACCGAGTTGGACTGCGTGTACTTCAGCGTAACCAGCGCAACCGTCAGGTCGCGGACGGCAGAGTCGGGCAGCGGCCCTTCGCCCGCGGCGATGTTGCTCAACTGGGCGCTCCAATCGGATGCGTCGTTCCGCCTCTGCTGCAACCGCGCGCCGAACACCGTGCGCGTCTCCTCCTGCGGCGGCTCGTAGGAAGCGTCCGCCTGCAGGATGCAGTAGCGCCCGCCCTGCTTCCGCGCAAGCAACGCGGCGGCCTCCGGCGTAAACCCGGGGGCGATCACGCCGTCCGACACCTCCCGCCGGATCAAGCGCGCCGTCGGCTCGTCCACCTCGTCCGACAGCGCGATCCAGTCGCCGAACGACGAAACGCGGTCGGCCCCGCGAGCCCGGGCGTAGGCCGCCGCGAGCGGCGAGAGTTCCATATCCTCCACGAAGCACGCCTGCGCGAGCGCGCCGCTCAGCGGCAAGCCGACCGCCGCGCCCGCCGGGCTCACGTGCTTGAAAGAAGCCGCCGCCGGAAGCCCCGCCGCCGCGCGCAACTCCCGAACGAGTTGCCACGAGTTGAGCGCGTCCAGCAGGTTGATGTACCCCGGCGACCCGTTGCGAATCTCGAACGGCGGCGCTCCGCTCTCAGCGAACGCCCGCGCCGGAGCCTGATGCGGGTTCATCCCGTACCGCAGCGCGATTTCGCTCTCAGCCATTCCTACTCCTCGCCATCGCCAATTGGCCGCCGCCGAGGTCGAGCGCGCGCGGGGGAACGGCGGGGCCGCTTCCCGCCGGATCGTAGACCGGGCGCTCGGCCGGGCGAAAGCGAAGCGCCCCCTTGCGGGCGAGCCGCACGCGCTCCACGGCGATGGCGCAGCAGATCTCCCACGCCGCTCTACCCTAACGCCGCGCTCTCGTCCAACGCTTCCAAGCGCGCCTTCACCGCCCGCAGGAACTCCGCCGCGTCCGCCCCGTCGCATACGCGGTGGTCGAACGAAATGCACAGATTCATCATCGCGCGCACCGCGATGGCGTCCCCGCTCACCACGACGGGGCGCTTGACGATCGCCTCCGTCGTGAGAATCGCCGCCTGCGGGTGGTTGATGATCGGCACGGACACGACCGACCCCAGCGCGCCCGTGTTGTTGAGCGTGAACGTTCCGCCCCGCACCTCGTCCAGCGTCAGCGCGCCGTTCCGCGCCGCTTCCGTCAAACGCCGCAACTCGGCTGCCATACCCGCGACGCCGAGCGTGTCCGCGTCGCGCAGCACGGGAACCATCAGCCCCGCTTCCGTCGCAACCGCAACCGACAGGTTGACGCGGTTGTTGACGACGATGCGCCCGCCGTCCCACCGGGCGTTCAGCATCGGGCTCTCGCGCAGCGCCTGCGCCGCCGCGTTCGCCAAAAACGGCAGGTAGGTCAGCGGAATCCCGCGCTCGCGCTCGAACGCCCCCTTGAGCGCGTCCCGCGCCCGAACGAGGCCGGTGACGTCCGCCTCCACCATCGCCCACGCAGCCGGAATCTCCGACGCCGACCGCGCCATATGCTCCGCAATCGCCCGCCGAATCGGCGTAACCGACAACGAGGAGACGCCCTCGTCCGGCGATTCCGATGCGGGCGCGGCGGCATGCTGCTCCTCCTCAGGCGCAACCGGCGCAGCGGCTTCCGTCTGCTCCGGCGGCTCCGCGACGGGCGCGGCGGCATGCTCCTCTTCCTCAGGCGCAACCGACGCAGCGACCTCCGCCTGCTCCGGCGGCTCCGCGACGGGCGCGGCGGCCTGCTCCTCTTCCTCAGGCGCAGGGGGCGCAACGACCTCCGTCTGCTCCGGCGATTCCGCGACGGGCGCGGCGGCCTGCTCCTCTTCCTCAGGCGCAGGGGGCGCAACGACCTCCGCCTGCTCCGGCGATTCCGATGCGGGCGCGGCGGCCTGCTCCTCTTCCTCAGGCGCAGGGGGCGCAACGACCTCCGTCTGCTCCGGCGACTCCGCGACGGGCGCGGCGGCCTGCTCCTCCTCCCCAGTCGCAGCGGGCGCAACGACCTCCGTCTGCTCCGGCGATTCCGCAGCAGGCGCGGCGGCTTGCTCCTCCTCCTCAGGCGCAGCGGCTTCCGCCTGCGCTGCGGCTTCTTCCGCCGCCTGCTCCGCCTCCTCTGCCGCCCGCCTCGCTTCCGCCGCGCTCACCGCGTTCAGCAAATCCTGGCTGGTGACGCGCCCGCCCGTTCCGGTGCCGCGCACCGTCGAGAGGTCTATTCCGTACTGCGCCGACAGCCTCGCCACGAGCGGCGAGACGACGTGGCTCCGGTCAGGCGGCGCGGCGGCGCGCGGCGCGGAAGGTTCCTCGCGCGGCGCGGCGGCGGCTTGCTGCGCCGCGTCGAGCCGCCCTTCGCCTCGCTCGCCCGATCCCGTCGGGCCGACGCTCCGCGCGCCCCCCACGAATTCGAAAGGATGCTCCGGCGCAGGCTTCTCCGCGTCTCCCCGCGTCTCTTCTTCTTCATACTGCACAAGCGGCGCCGCATCGTCCGCGTCCGAGGCTTGCGCCGCGCTCTCCGGCTCGCTCTCGTCCGACATGTCCTGCGCGGCCGGCATCGCCCACGCCCCGCCTACGCGGCCCGCGCCGCTATCCTCCGCATCGGCGGCGGCGGCGATTTCGCTTTGCTCCGCAGCATCCGCCTCTTCCTCCGCGACAACCTCGCCCGCGCCGCTATCCTCCGCATCAGCGGCGGCGGCGATTTCGCTTTGCTCCGCAGCATCCGCCTCTTCCTCCGCGACAACCTCGCCCGCGCCGCTATCCTCCGCGCCGCCGTCGTCGGCGCTATCTTCACCGGCGACGTCCGCCGACTCCCCGGCCTCGCTCTCTTCGGCGTCATCCTCTGCGGCGGCGACCTCAGCGACGGCAACCGCCTCTTCTTCCGCCGACTCCCCGGCCTCGCTCTCTTCAGCGTCATCCTCGGCGACGGCGGTCTCCTCATCCTCTTCCGACTGCGCCGACTCCCCGGCCTCGCTCTCTTCGACGTCATCCTCTGCGGCGGCGACTTCCTCAGCCTCCGCCTCTTCCGTCTGCGCCGACTCCACGGACTCGCTCTCTTCAGCGTCATCCTCGGCGACGGCAACCTCCTTCTCTCCCTCCTCTTCCGTCTGCGCCGACTCCGCGGCCTCGCTCTCTTCGGCGGCGCCCTCGGCGACGGCGACCTCTTCCGCATCCTCATCCGGCTGCGCCGACCCCACGGCCTCACTCTCTTCGGCGGCGCCCTCGGCGACGGCGACCTCTTCCGCATCCTCTTCCGGCTGCGCCGACTCCGCGGACTCGCTCTCTTCAGCGTCATCCTCGGCGACGGCGACCTCTTCCGCATCCTCATCCGGCTGCGCCGCCTCCCCGGCTTCGCTCTCTTCGGCGGCGCCATCGGCGACGGCGACCGTCGAATCCGCAGGGACGTCGGTCTCCATTTCGCAGATCGGCTCCCCCATCGGAACCGTCTCGCCCTCCTCGACCAGCGCGCGCGTGAAGACGCCCGCATACGGCGACGGCGCCTCCATACTCACTTTGTCGGTCACCACCTCCACCAACGGGTCGTACTTCTCGACGCGCTGGCCCGGCTCCACCAGCCACTTGCCAATGACGCCCTCGGTGACCGATTCCCCCACTTGCGGAAGTTCTATCGTCGTTCTCATCGTTAGTACGCCGCCATCTCCCTGATTTTCGCCGCGATCTTGTCCGCGGTCGGCATATACGCCGCTTCCAGCGTCGGCGCGAACGGCATCGCTGGAACCTCAGGCCCCGCGAGCCGCATCACCGGCGCATCCAAATCATCGAACGCATGCTCCGCGATCAGCGCGCTCACCTCCGAGCCCACCGACACCGCCGCATTGTCCTCGTGCACAACCAGCGCCTTGCTCGTCTTTCGGACGGACGCCAAAACCGTCTCCGCGTCCAGCGGGCGCAGCGTCCGCAAATCCACGACCTCCGCGCTCACGCCCTCGCTCTCCAACTCCGCGGCCGCCTGCAGCGCGTAGTGCAGCGTCAACCCGTAGGTGATCACCGACAAGTCGCGCCCCTCGCGCTTCACCTCCGCCGACCCGATCGGCAAGGCGTAATCCTCGTCGGGAACCTCGCCGCGCACCGAGCGGTACGTGCGCTTGTGCTCCAGCACGACGACCGGGTCGTCGTCGCGGATTGCCGCCTTCAGCAGACCTTTCGCGTCATACGGCGTCACGGGCGCGACCACTTTCAGCCCGGGCGTGTGCGCGAAATACGCCTCGACGCTCTGCGAGTGGTACAGCCCCCCGCGAACGTGCCCTCCGTAGGGCGAGCGCAGCGTCAACGGCACGCTCAGCTTCCCGTTGGAGCCGTACCGGATGCGCGCCGCCTCTCCGATGATCTGGTTCACCGTCGGCCAGATGAAATCCGCGAACTGCACCTCGGCGATGGGGCGCATGCCGTAGAGCGCCGCGCCGACCGCGACGCCCGCAATGGACGACTCCGCGAGCGGCGTGTCCAGCGCGCGCGCCTCCCCGAACTCCTCGATGAAATCCTTCGTGGCGAGGAACACGCCCCCGCGCTTCCCCACGTCCTCCCCCATCACAAACACCGACGGGTCGCGCCGCATCTCCTCGCGCATCGCCTCCCGCACGGCCTCGATCACCGTCAGAACCGCCATCACCGCGCCTCCGCCGTAACGTGCCGCAGCAAGTCCCCCGCGCCCGGGAACGGCGCGGCCTCCGCCGTGTCCGTCGCCGCGTCCACCTCGGCTCGCGCCGACCGCCGCATCTCCGCGTCGCGCTCCTCCGTCAGCGCGCCCGCCGCCGTCAGCAAACGCTGCAACTTCCCTAGCGGATCCCGCTTTCGCGCCTCCTCGATCTCCGCCCTGTCGCGGTACACCGTATCGTCGTCGTCGCTCGTGTGCGGCAGATAACGCTCCACGTCGAACTCCACGACGCTCGGCCCGCCCCCCATCGCCGCGAGGCGCACCGCATCCGACGCAGCCTGATACGCCGCCCGAACGTCCGTCCCGTCCACCGTCACACCGGGCATCGCGTACCCCGCCGCCCGCTCCGCGTAACGCCCAATCGCCATCTGCCGCGACATAGGCACCGAAATCGCGTACTTGTTGTTCTCCACGAAGAACACGACCGCCAACTTGTGGATGGACGCGAAATTCATCGCCTCGTGAACGTCCCCCTGGCTCGTCGTCCCGTCTCCGAAGAAGCAGCCGGTCACCGTGTTCTCGCCGCGCATCTTCACGCCCAACGCCCAGCCCACCGCCTGCGGCGCGTGCGTCCCGATCACGTTGGAGTGATTGATGAACCGCAACTGCGGCGCGGCGCCGTGCTGCGGGAACTGACGCGCCCCCGACAGCGGCTCTCCCTCTTTCGCCAAGAAACCCAGCAGCGACTCCAACGGCGTCAGACCCAGCGCCGTCGTAACCGCCAAGTCGCGGTAGTACGGGAAGCAGAAGAAGTCCGGCGCGTTCTTCCGCAGCGCCCAAACCGACGCCAACTGCGCCGCCTCGTGCCCCTGGCTCGACGCCACGATCGCCGCCTTCCCTTGCCGGTTCATCGCCCAAACCCGCTCATCCAGCGTCCGCGTGAGCAGCATCGTCGCGTAAATATCCAGCAAATCCTCGAGCGTCAACTCATCCGCCGCCCCGAACCCCGCATCCGCATCTCCCTCCGGATCCTCCGGCGCCAGCGTCGTTCCCGCATAGGCGGGAGCCTCGCCCGCCGCTTCCTCCTCCTGCCCCGTCGTTCCCGCGTAGGCGGAAACCTCGCCCGTCGCTTCCGCCGCCTCCGTCGTTCCCGCGTAGGCGGTATCCTCGCCCGCCGCTTCCGCCTCCGTCGTTCCCGTGGAAGCCTCGCCCGCCGCTTCCGCCGGTGCCTCCATCATTCCCGCGGAAGCCTCGCCCGCCGCTTCCGCCGGCGCCTCCGTCGTTCCCGTGGAAGCCTCGCCCGCTTCCCTCTCCCGCTCCGTGGGAGAGGGCCGTGGCGATGGCGGCCTCGGCGAATCCGCGCTCCCGAGCGCCTCCGCCAGCGCGGGCTCCTCCATCAACGCGAGCGCGTCCGCCGACGCGTCGGGCCGTCTCGCCTGCAACTCCCGCTCGTCCATAGCCCTGCGATTATCCCACACCAACCCCGCCGCGCCATACCTAAACCGCGCCCCTTCTATCAGCATTCCCGCGCCTGCCTCCCGTCATTCCCGCGAAGGCGGGAATCTCGCCTCCTCTTGCCCCGTCGTTCCCGCGAAGGCAGGAATCTCGCCCCCTCTTGCCCCGTCATTCCCGCGTAGGCGGGAATCTCGCCTCCTCTTGCCCGTCATTCCCGCGTAGGCGGGAATCCAGGCGTCGGGCAGCCCAACCTCGCCCTTAGCGCAAGGCGGCGCCTGCTACAATGCGTCGCCAACACGGGCGCAGGAGGTGACTGCGATGGCGACGTTTTCGATGGCGGCGAAGGCCGCGCTGCTCGCGATTGGGCTGCTTGCGGTTGGCGCGGCGTGCTCCTCGGAGCCGACGCCCACCCCCACGCCGGCGCCTACGGCCACGCCCGCGCCTACGCCAACCTCCACGCTCGCCCCAATGCCGACGGCCACCCCCACGCCGGTTCCCGTCACCCCGCTACGGATAGGCATGCTGGACCTCGCCCGCACCGACCATATCGTTCACCACAACCGCGCGGACGGCCCAATCGCCCGCGCCGCGCTGCTCGCGATCAAGCACGTCAACGACGCGGGCGGCGTGTTCGGCCTGCCGGTCGAGGCGCACTTCCTCGACACCGACGGCGAAGACGGCGCGCGAGGCCCGGACTCCGCCGCCGCCGTCGAGCACGCCCAGCGCCTCATCGACGAAGAAGGCTCCCATGCGCTCATCGGCCCGCTTTACAGCACGGACACGGCGGCGGTGGCGCTCGAGGTCGCCGCGCCCCGCCAGATTCCCGTCATCTCCCCCATTTCCAGTTCGCCGCTGCTCACCACCCTAGAGGACGACGGCTTTGTTTTCCGAACGACGCTGAGCACGATCGCGGAGGCGGACGCTATCGCCCGACTCGCCGAAGACGAAGGCTACCGCCACGTCGCGGTCATCTACCAGGACGACTACTGGGGCCGGCCGGTCGACCTAGCGTTCGAAGACCACTTCGACGGGAAGACGACGTCCGTCCCGATAAAACTCGAGCAGGAGTCGTATCACGAGGAAACCCTAGCGGCCGAGGCGCATGATCCGGACGCGGTTATGATCGCGACGTCCGTCCAGGACAGCTACACGGTCATCCACAACATCATCGAGGAGGGGCACTTCAACGAAAACTTTCTGTTGATGGGCCATCACAAGAGGGCCGCCGTCATAGAGAGGCACCCGGAACTGGAAGGCGCGAAAGGCGTCGCGCTGTACGGCCACCACGTAACGGAGGCCGAAGGCCATTGGGAGGAGGACTACACCGCCGTGTACGGCGAGGAGGCTCCGCATGGCCCGTATCCCCGCGAATCGTATGACGCGGCGATAGCGATAATGCTCGCCGCCGAATACGCGGGCAGCGTGGACGGAGCCGCCATACGCGACGCGCTGCCGATCGTCGCCGGGCCCCCCGGCATCCGCTTCCCCGCGTCGTCCGCAGGCGTCAAGGGCGCGCTCGCAGCCGTCCGCAACGGGCAAGACATCGACCTGGACGGCGAAGCGACCTCGCTCGACTGGGACGCCAACGGCGACATCACGGTCGGCGGCGTCGAAGTATGGCAGTTCCAAAACGGCGGCATCGTGAGCCTGCGGGTCTACGAGATCGACATTCGGGAGTAGGCGGGCGTCCAAACGGTCCCCCCTGCCCCCGCCTGCCCGCGCAAGCGCGAACCTTCGCCCCCGGACGGTGCGCGTAGCGCCTCGCCCCTTTGCCACGTCATTCCCGCGTAGGCGGGAATCCAGTCGGCGCGCAAGCGCCGGACGATGCGCGTAGCGCGTCGTCTCCAAATCTCCCCACGCGCCACGTCATTCCCGCGAAAGCGGGAACCTACTGGGTGCATCGTCATTCCCGCCCCGCCTACGCGGGAATGACGGGAAGGAGAGCGCTGGCCCGCCCGGAGGGAATTGAACCCACGACCCTCGGTTCCGAAGACCGATGCTCTGTCCGCTGAGCTACGGGCGGGCGGCGTGGGTCTATTGTACTACCCGCGCTGAGCGGGGCGGCGCTGAAGACGGCGTGGAACGCAGAAAGGTCTGGCGGTTGACGTCGTGGAAGGTGTAGAAGTCTGGACGCCCCGCCGACCGACGCCCGCGCTCTACAGCCGGTACAGCGTCACCGAGTTGTCCACCAGCACTTTGCGCTTCGACTCCTCGCTGATCGTGTCCAACTTGCGGAACGTCTCGATCGCGTCCACCTCGCTCGAGGTGTCCGTGTGCCCGTAGTCCGTTCCGATCACGATGTTTTCGTCGCCGATGTAACTGAACACGTAGGGGAAGTCGTCGTCCGTCTGGGCCGACACATAGATGTTGTACTCCGCGAACGGGTTGTCCGGGATCTTCCATCCGGCGCCGCGCGCCCGCCGCGACGTCTCGTGCATTATCCAGGGCACCCACTGGCACGACGACTCGATGAAGCCCCAGCGCAACTCAGGGAACCGCTTGGGGATGTCGCTGAGAATCAGCCCGTTGCAAGCGTGCACCGTGGGCATTCGGAACGTCGGGAGTCCGCCGCTCGGGTCGTAGGCCGACGCTATCGCGTCCACATACGCCTGATTCGCGTTGGCGATGTGAATCGTCATCGCCAGATCGTGCTCTTGCGCCGCCTCCAAGTAGGGGAAGAAGTACGGGTCGAGCATAAAGCGATGGCCTTCGAACGGCTTCATCACCACGCCGACCGCGCCGTTCTCCTTCACCCACGGCATCATTCCTATCGCCTCGTCCAGATCGGTCAGCGGCAGAACCGCCGCCCAGCGCAAACGCCCCGCCGACTGCCGCCAAGCGTCCGCCATCCAGCGGTTCCACGCCTTGCACAGCGCGCGGTCAACCTCCGGCCGCTGCGTGACGTCCCGAATCCACAGCGTGTTGTGCAGCACCTGCACGTCCACGCCCAGCCGGTCCATATGCGCCAGCCGGAGCGACACGTCGTCCAGCCCGCGCGCCTCCTCCGCAGTGACCAAGTCGCGGCCCGCGCGCTCCGACATCGCCTTGAGTTCGCGCTCGACCGGCGACGGCGGGCGCAGCCCCGCGATTCGCCCGTCGATCACCCAGTACCGGCTGGCGGGCGAATTCGGGTTTGTGAACAGCAGCGGGCGGAACTTCTCGTCCGCCGGGTCCAGATAGTCCCACGTGCGCTCGCTCTCGATCACGTGAGCGTCCGCGTCCACGGCCTGCAGCGCCACTGCGGTAGTCATCGCCTCTTCTCCCCGTTGCGAGATGCCGCAAGTATACCCCACGCGCAGCGCATCGTCCGCGCCCTGCGCCGTCATCCTACGAAGAACTTGTTGCGGGCGCAGCGCCGCGTCGTTCGCCAACTAACAAGCCCCCCTGCCCCTTTCCGCCCTACCCCTTAGCCCCGTGGGAATGGCGGGGATCAAATGCTCCAGCCCGACAGCAAGCGACGGATGTCGTTCACGGAGACGGCGACGATCAGGCCGATGAGCAGAGCGAACCCCACCGCGTGGACGAACCGCTCTTTGCTCGGCGCGAGGCGGCGGCCTCCGCGCGCCAATTCCACCAGCACGAACGCGATGCGTCCGCCGTCGAGCGCGGGGATGGGCAGCAGGTTGACGACGGCGAGGTTCAGGGAGAGGAGCGCCGTCCACGTGATGAGCGGGTTGATGCCGATGCGCGCCACGTCGCCCGTGATCTGCGCGATGCCGATGGGACCCGCGACCTCGATGCTGGCCGCGCCCGCTATCCAGCGCGACGCCTCGTTGCGGACGAGCAGCAGGATGTCGCCGATGCGCCCCAGCCCTGCGCCGAGCGCGGCGATTGGCCCCAGCGATTGCCGCTCCTCCGGCTTCGACGCCACGCTCAGGCCGTCGAGCGCGCCGGCGTCCGGCGGCAGTTCCAGCGTCACGACCTCGCCTCCGCGCAGCGCCGTCACCGTCGCGGGCGCGTCTTGCGGCGCATCCGAAGCGGCGGCGAGCGCGTCCCGCAAGTTCTCCTCGCTGAGGATGCGCTGTCCGCCCACGCCGAGGATGAAGTCGCCCGCCTGCAGTCCGCTCCTCGCGGCGGGCGAGCCGCGGGATACGCCCTCGACGGACAGCCGCGCGTCGGCGAGGCTCACGCCGACGGCGCCCTGCCCCGACGGCGGCGCGACGCGGGCCTCGGCGATATGGAGTTCCACGAGCCGTCCGCCGCGCTCGACGATCCAGCGCGTGTCGGCGCCGAGCCGGACGTTGATCGCCGTGACGAGGTCGCCGGACGTTCGGACGCGCCTGCCGTCGGCGGTTCGCACGACGTCGCCGGGCAAGACGCCCCCCTGGGCGGCGGGAGAATCGGGCGAGACGCCCGTTACGGCCACGTCGGTCACGGGAACGGATTGCGGCAGCATAAAGACGGCGGTCAGCAGAACGACCGGCAGGACGGCGTTCATCGCGGGGCCCGCCGCGAGAATCGCGAGCCGCTGCCAGGCGGGCTTGGCCGCGAAACTATCCGGCGCCGACGGGTCCTCTTCCCCCAGCATCCGCACAAATCCGCCGATGGGCAGCAGGTTGAGCGAGTAGAGCGTCCCGCCCCGCGTGAAGCCGAAGACGCGCGGCGGCAGGCCGACCCCGAACTCCAAGACGCGAACTTTCGCAAGTTTGGCGACCGTGAAATGCCCCAACTCGTGCATCACGACGAGGAACCCGAGCACGGCGACGAAAAGGAGAATCGTGACGATCACCGCCGCGCTCCTTCCGCCGCCTCGACCGCCTGGCGGCGCGCCCACTCGTCGGCCTCGAGCACGGCCTCGACCGACGACGCCTCGAACGGCTCGTGCCTGTCGAGCACGCTCTGCACGATGCGGTGAATGTCGCCGAATCCGATGCGTCCGTCGAGGAACGAGTGAACCGCGACTTCATCCGCGGCGCTGAGCGCGACGGGGTACGTCCGCCCTTCGCGCCCCGCCTCAACCGCTGCGGCGAAGCAGGGGTAGCGGGCGGCGTCCAGCGGCTCGAACGTGAGCGACGGCCACGCGAGCGGGTCGTACCGCGGCAAGGCGCCGTTGTCCACGCGGGCGGGGTAGGAGAGCGCGGCCTGAATGGGCAGCCGCATATCCGGCGGCCCCATCTGCGCCTTCACCGAGCCGTCGGCCAACTCCGCCATCGAATGAATCACGCTCTGCGGATGCACCACGACTGCTATCCGCTCGAACGGAACGCCGAACAGCCAGCGGCTCTCGATCACCTCGAATCCTTTGTTCATTAGCGTGGCGGAGTCTATCGTAATCTTGCGCCCCATCACCCACGTGGGATGCGCCAGCGCCTCATCGGGCGTCACGCGGGCGATCTCGTCGAGCGGGCGGGCGCGGAACGGCCCGCCGGACGCAGTGATGATGAGCCTGCGGACAGGCTCCGTCTCGCCGCGCAGGCACTGCCACAGCGCCGACGGCTCGCTGTCCACGGGCAGAAGGGGCGCGTTATGCTCGGCGGCGGCGCGGGTCACCAGGTCGCCGGCCATCACGACGACCTCCTTGTTGGCGAGAGCGACCGCCTTGCCCGCCCGCAGCGCGCCGAGCGTCGGAATCAGCCCGGCGCGGCCGGTCGTCGCCATCATCACGAGGTCGACGTCGGGCGCCGCAACCATCTCCTCGGGCGGGACGAGCGCCGCGCCTGAGTCCGCGACGCGCTCGCGCCCCGCCTCCGCCCACGCCATGCGCGGCGCGAATTCGGCGATCTGATCGCTGAGCAGGTCGGTGTTGCGTCCGGCGGCCAGCCCGGCGACGCGGAACTCGCCCGGCAGCGCGCGCACGACGTCCAGCGTCTGCGTTCCGATGGAGCCGGTGGATCCGAGCACGACGATGTTTTTCATAAGCGCGGCCCCGCCTACTCTATTCCGTTCGCCCGCTGCGTTTCGCGGACGTAGCGAATGATTTGCTCGATCTCGTCGTCGGAGACGTTAGGCGCCGGGGGCATATCGCCGAAGAACCAGTGATGCTGCGTAACGCCGTTCCGCACGGCGCGGCGAATGGCGTCGTCGTTGTGGTGGCCGGGCGCGTAGTAGAGATGAACGAGCGGCGGCCCGTTGTCCGTTCCCGCCGCCTCCAAGCCGTGGCACGAGGCGCAGTTGGCGTTGAACAGGCGCTTTCCTTCCTCCGTGTCCGCGTCCGCGCCGCCGTCTCCGCCGCAGGCCAACGCTCCCGCGAAGGCGAGCAGCGCGAGCGCGGCGGCGGCTAGCGGGCGGCGCCGCGCCGTTTTCGTCGGCGTCATCGCTGCTTGCCTCCTCACCATACGCGGCTGGCATAGTAGACGAGCGGGAACACGGGAACAAGACTATCGAGGCGGTCGAGCAGCCCGCCGTGCCCCGGTATGAGGCGGCCCGAGTTCTTCGCGCCCGCCAGGCGCTTGAGTTTCGACTCCAGCAGGTCGCCGGCCTGCGCCGCGACGCCGATGGCGAGCCCCAGCGCGAGCGCGGGCCAGACGCGGCTCTCCACGCCGTCAAGCAGATGGACGAGCGCGACCGACGCTCCCGCCGCGCCCAGCAGCCCGCCGGCCGCTCCCTCCCACGTCTTGCCCGGCGACACCGACGGCGCCATTTTGCGCCGCCCTATCGCTTTGCCGACGGCGTAGGCGCCCGTGTCCGTTGCGAACGTTGCGAGAAACGCCAGCGCGACCCATTGCAGCCCGGCGTCGCCGAGGCGCGTGAGCGCGAGCGCGGCGAACGGCCCTGCGATGTAGCAGACGCCGATCACGGCCATCGCCCAGTCGCGCGCCGCGCCGTCGTTCCTGCGTTCCTCGCCGCCCCCCTGCGCGATTCGCGCGGCGCGGAGCAGCCCCAGCAGTTCGCGGACGGCGAGCAGCGCGGCGGCCGCGGCGACGGCGACGAACAGCGCGCCGCCCGCCCAGACGACGCTGAGCAGCAGCGGCAGGCCGACCGCCGCGCTGATGAGGCGCAGGCGCAGTTCGCTTTGGCCGGAGGGAGTCATTGCTTCCGTATCGCTCGTAAGGGTTCCGCTTCCGCTTGGCGGCGACCGCGATGCTATTGCGAGCAGAAGCCTGACATGGCTTCAATGAAGCGTTTCGCCCTGGGCGCCTGCTGCTGCTGCTGGACCTGACTAGGGCTGAGTTTCGCCAGTATCTCGAAACTGTGCTTGCCCTTGTCATAAGCGCGCTTCGGGGTGCGCCGCGTGGCGTCGGCTAGGCCGTTGATGACATCCTGCTTGGGCGCATCCTCTACGTTCAGATACTTTGGGAGACCGCTCTCTTGAAAAGCCGGGCCGTAGTAGTCTCGGAGGGTTTGGAGGTCGGCCAGGAACCAGGACTCCATAACTTGGGTCATCAGGTGGCACTGTTCGTCCAGTGCGCCAGCCGGGCGGTTCCAATTGTCTCGAGACTTGAGGTGTTCCCACGGGCCCGAGGAAGTGACAGGACCTTCGGCGTCAACCAGGAGAACAACCAAGGCATTGTCATCGCCATGCTCGTGCACGAACTTATCGTAGGCTTTCTGGCGCCCGCCACAAGCTGTAATATCAGGCATTCGCCCCATTCCGGCCTTCTCCAGGAAGAGACGGAATCCCTTGCGGCATTCCCTGTTCACGGACTTTCGTTTCCCATCCCCACCGCCTTCCACGAGGAGTTTGACCTTCACCACCTGTTGCCTCCGAGGTCCCCCCGTGTCCAGAGTTCGCCAAGCCGGTAGTCCTTAAGCCAAACTGCGAGTTCCTCGGAGTCTAGGCGGCGCAGCTGTGTCGCTCCATCGAACTTTTCACACACGACCACCGATTCCGGCGTGTCGGTCAGCGCATCCACAAGGGCGTCCGAGTGCGTGGTTGCGATGATCTGAGACCGGGTGGAGGCATCCTTCAGCAATTGCGCGACTTCCGGGATAATGTCGGGATGCAGGCCAACCTCCGGCTCCTCTATGCATATGAGCGGGGGGGGGGTAGGGTTGCGCAGAGACGCGAGCAGGCATAGGTAGCGTATGCTGCCGTCGGAAAGCCGCGTGGCTGGCACAGGGTGGCTCAACCCTTCCTCATGGAAAGAAACTTGGATAGCGGGGCCCTGTACGGGAGTTTGGATATTTCTAATGGAAGGGTAAAACTCACGCATCCTCCCGAGTATCCACTCTCTTGCCTCGGGCTCATTCAGCAATGCGCTCAGTACTATGGCTAGGTTGGACGCATTCTCAAGTAGGCTGTCCTGCGGTAGGTCTACACTTTGCGGAAGACGGGCAGGCGCGCGCCGACCCAAACTCCATTCCCGGTAGAAGGCCATCCTCTCAAAGCCATCGGCCAAGTACGTCAACTCTGGGTAAACGTCGTGACTTCTCAATTGGGATAGGATGGACTGACTTGGCTTGAAATGTTCACGCCGGAGGTTGCGGTTGGCTTGCAAACGTTTAGGGTCGAGCCTTCCTTCCTCGGTTCTAACGTTAACTGCAGGCAGTCCGTGTTGGTAGCGGTAGTAAAAGTACGGTTCGTCCCTTCCTGCCGGAGGGTAGGCGTCTTCGACAGCCTCGTCAATGATTTCGAAGCGAGCCCCAACATCGGCAAATGAGAGTTTGTACCGCAACTGCGGCTTGTTCTCGTAGGCAACGGTCACGTCCACACTGGCGTTGGCGTTCTCGCGGCTGCCCTTCCATATCCAATCGCGGACGCCTCCGTCCTCCCGAATCGCCGCCTGCAGGTCACGGGGCGCCGCCGCGAGGAGCGACAAGGCTTCGATCAGGTTTGACTTCCCCGACGTATTCGGGCCGATGAGGACATTGAGCGGCTTCAGAGGAAACGCCAACTCAGCTCTTCCGTAGGAGAGGATGCCGTCCAGCCGGATATTTTCGATGAACTGCGTCATAGCGCGCATTATACACCAACTTCGTCATCGCGTCGTCTTGCTCGCTCATTCGTTAGGCGTAGACGCATAGTACAGAGGAAGCCGGGAACGGGCAAGGCGCCCTCGCCGCCCCTCGCGTCACCCCTCCTCGGGCAGCGCCCCGAAGCGGCGGCGGCGGCGTTTGTACTCCGCCAGCGCCCGCTCCGCCTCCTCCGCGTCGAAGTCCGGCCAGTAGACGGGCGTGTGGTAGTACTCGCTGTAGGCGGCCTGCCAGATGAGGAAGTTGCTGAGCCGCTGCTCGCCGGCGGTGCGAATGATGAGGTCGGGGTCGGGCACGTCGGGCAAGTAGAGATTGGCGCTGATCAGTTCCTCGGTCACCTGCTCCGGGGCGGTTCCGGCGGCGACGATGCGGCGGACGGCGCGGACGATCTCGGCGCGCCCGCCGTAGTCGAACGCGACGCACAACTCGAGGCCGGAGTTGCCTCCGGTGCGGGCGACGGCGCCCCGTATCGCCTCCGCGAGGTCGTCCGGCAGATGCCGCAGTTCCCCAAGGTGGCGGATGCGGACGTTGTTTTCGTGCAGTTCGTCCATACTGGAGGCGATGACGGCGGTGAGGAGACTGAGGAGGCCGCTCACCTCGGCGGGGGGCCTGCTCCAGTTTTCGGTGGAGAAGGCGTAGAGCGTCACGAAATCCACCCCCCGCTCGTGGAACGTTCGCAGGACGCGGTGGAAGTTCCCGGTTCCGGCTTTGTGCCCGGAGAGCCGCGGCATGCCGCGCTCGTTCGCCCAGCGCCCGTTGCCGTCCATAATGATGGCGACGTGGCGCGGCGCGGCCGGGTCGGCGGCGCGGACGGCGTTCTGCGAGGGAGCCTGGAGCGTCATCGCCGCCCTAGACCTCCATCAACTCCGCTTCCTTCTTGTCGCTCGCCTCGTCGGCCTTCGCCACGTGCTCGTCCGTGATCTTCTGAAGGCGCTCCTGGTCGCGGTGGAGGTCGTCCTGCGAGATTTCCTTGTTCTTCTCGAGCCTCCGCAGTTGGTCGAGCGCGTCGCGCCGGACGTTGCGAATGGCGACGTGGGCGTCCTCGCGGAGGCGATGCAAGCGCTTGATCATCTCCTGACGGCGCTCCTGCGTCATCACGGGAATCGGCAGGCGCACCACGGCGCCGTCGTTGCTGGGCGTGAGGCCGAGGTCGGCGCGCAGCAGTTCCTTCTGAATGACGCCGACGTTGCCTTTGTCGAACGGCTGAACGACGAGCAGCCGGGCGTCGGGCGCGGTGACGGTGGCGAGTTGGTTGAGGAGCATCGAGGAGCCGTAGACCTCGACGCGCACGGCGTCGAGCATATCGGGGTTCGCCCGCCCGGTGCGGATGGAGGCGGCCTCGTGCCGGAGCACGGCGACGGACTTCTCCATACGCTCCGCGGCGTCCATCAGGATGAGTTGCGCGTCTTCGTTCTCGTCCGCCATCGTGGAGCCTTTCTCTGATTGGGATCAGGCGTTCGCGGACTGGGCCGCGATCAGGGTGCCGATGTTTTCCCCGGTGAGGATGCGCCGGATCGCGCCGGGCGTGAACACGTCGAACACGCGGATGGGCAGGTCGTTCTCCATGCAAAGGGAGAGAGCCGTGGAGTCCATCACCTGCAGGCGGCGGTTCAGCAGTTCGATGTAACTCACGCGGTCGAACTTGCGCGCGCCGGGCTCCGCCTTCGGATCCGCGTCGTACACGCCGTCCACCTGGTTCTTGGCCATCAGGAGCAGATCGGCGTTCATTTCGACGGCGCGAAGGGCGGCGGTCGTGTCGGTGGTCATATAGGGGCTGCCGGTGCCCGCGGCGAAGATGACGACGCGCTCTTTCTCCAAGTGGCGGAGCGCGCGGCGGTGAATGTAGGGCTCGGCGACCGTGCGTATCTCAATGGCGGATTGCGTGCGCGTGGTCACCCCGGCGCGCTCGAGGGCGTCCTGCATCGCAAGCGCGTTGATCACGGTGGCGAGCATTCCGGCGTAGTCGGCGGTGGCGCGGTCCATCCCGTTGCGCTCCGCCACGGCGCCGCGCCAGATGTTGCCCCCGCCGATGACGAGCGAGACCTCGCCGCCGAGCGCGGCGGCGTCCTTCACCTCGGATGCGAGATAGCCGAGCACGGACCAGTCGAGGCCGTCGGACGACGCTCCGCGCAGCGACTCGCCGCTCAATTTGAGCACGACGCGCCGGTAAGCGGAATCCGCGGCGGACTCGGACATAACGGCGCGCCCCGCCTACTGTCCCAGCCCGAAGCGGACGAAGCGCCCCACGCGGATGTTCTCGCCCACTTTGGCGCGAACGTCCATAATCAGGTCGCCGATCGTCTTGCCCGGCTCTTTGATGAAGGACTGCTTGAGGAGGCAAACCTCCTCCGGGTTCGCCTCGCCGTCCTGCGGAAGTTCGTCCTCGTCGAGGTAGAGCGGGGCCATCGCGGCGACCTGCATTGCGATGTTGTGCGCGAGTTCGCGGAACTCCGGCGTTCTTCCCACGAAGTCCGTCTCGCAGTTGAGTTCGACCATCGCGCCGATGCGGCTGCCCGCGTGAATGTAGGAGTCTATGACGCCCTCGGCGGTGGCGCGGTCGGACTTGGACGCCGCCCTTGCGGCGCCCTTCTCGCGGAGGGCCGCCTCCGCCTTGTCAAAATCGCCCTCCGACGCCTCGAGCGCGCGCTTGGAGTCCATAATGCCCGCCCCTGTGCGCTCGCGGAGCAGGCGGATGGATTCGGTGGAAACCTGCACTTGGCTAACCTCGTTCCTTCTCGCTCTTCGGGCCCGTTCTGAGGCCGGTTCGCGGGATCGCTGCTAGGAATTTCTAGGAATTCCGCCGTCCGCCGGAGCGGAGGCGTTACGCTTCTTCCGGCTCGCCCTCGTCCGCCGGTTCGTCGGCGGCCTCGCCGGAGTAGCCGGCGCTCTCGTCCGCGCCGGACGGATACGGATCGACGGGCTCGTCCAGCGCCTGGCTGTAGCCGCCGCGCGCCGCCTGCCACTCGTTGCGGCCTTCCTGCGCGGAGCGGGCGATTTGGCCGGCGATGAGCCGGATGGAGCGGATCGCGTCGTCGTTGCCGGGGATGGGCCAGTCTATGCGCGAGGGGTCGCAGTCGGTGTCCACGAGGGCGATGATGGGGATTCCCGCGCGGTGCGCCTCGGCGACGGCGATGTTTTCGCGCCCGACGTCCACGATGAAGAGCGCTCCCGGGAGCGAGGTCATATCCTTGATGCCCCCCAGGTAGCGGTTCAGTTTGTCGATGTTGGCGTCGAGTTTGAGCGCCTCCTTCTTGAGGAGTTGCGCGAACTCGCCCCGCGCCTTGCGTTCCTCCAACTGGACGAGGTGGTCTATGCGGGTTTGGATGGTGGCGAAGTTCGTGATCGTGCCGCCGAGCCAGCGCTGGTTGACGAAGTGCTGTCCGGCCTTCCGCGCCTCCTCCTTGATGGAGTCTTGCGCCTGCTTCTTCGTGCCGACCATCAGAATCCGCTTGCCCTCGGAGGCCGCCTGGCGGGCGTAAGCGCACGCCTGCTCCAGCAATTCCATCGTCTGCTGAAGGTCGACGATGTGGATTCCGTTGCGCTGCGCGAAGATGAAGCGGCGCATCCGCGGGTTCCACCGATGCGTCTGATGTCCGAAATGGACGCCCGCCTCGAGGAGCGCGCGCATACTGAGCGTCTCGTCGCCCTGAGGGGCGGCGTCGCGTGGAGAATCGGTCGTTGTCTGCGCCAATGCGGCCTGCCTTTCCGTCGATCTGAGAAATTTCCGCAAGGCTCGACGTTCCCTGCGGCTCGCGCCGAAGCGCAGCGGCAGTATACCCCAAACGCGCGGAGAAGGGAATAGCGCCGCGCCCGCCCTCTGACGAAGCGGGCGGCGCATCGTCGTTCCCGCCCCCCTGTCATCGCGTCCGCCCACCTGTCCCGTCGTTCCCGCGTAGGCGGTAACCCCGCCCCTATTCGTCATTCCCGCGTAGGCGGGAATCCAGGGGCGCGCAAGCGCCGGACGGGGCGCAACGCGCCTCGTCTCCTCTTCCCGCCCCCTATCGTCGTTCCCGCCCCCTTTATCGTCGTTCCCGCGTAGGCGGGAACCTCGCCCTCTGTCGCGGAACGCTTCCAGCAGACCGCCCTGCGCCTAATCGGCCGGAATGAACGGCGCGGCGGAACTGTCGAAGAGGAGGCTGCTTGGGAGCGCCTTGCTCAACTCCTCGACCGTCCATTTGCCTTTGACGCGCCAGTCTTTGTTGATCGTCCGGATCTCCTCCGGGTGCGCGTAGAAGCCGAACTTGCCGCTGCCGGCGCGGAACACGCAGCCGTTGACATGCGCCGCCGCATCGCTTGCAAGCCACACGACGATGGGCGAGACGTGCTCTCCGCCGGGGCGGTTGGCGGCGAGTTCGTCCGGCGCCTTCTTCGCGGGAATGCCCGCCTCCGCCAGCGCCTCCGGGTGGCGGTAGCCCGCGAACGCCCGCGTCTGCGCGAGCGGGGCGATCGCGTTCACCGTGACGCCGTGATAGCGCAACTCGAACGCCAAGTCCCACGTGAGGCTCACGATTCCGCCCTTCGCCGCGCCGTAGGCCGTCCGGCCTTCCGGGTTGCGCCACTGGCTGGACGCCGTGTTGATGATGCGTCCCGAACGCTGGGCCATCATCAGCGGAACGGCGTGATGGCACGTGTTGAACGTCCCCTTGAGGTGCGTTCCCACGATGGCCGCGAAGTCGTCCGGCCCGATCTGATGGAACAGCCCCTCCCGCGCGATGCCCGCGTTGTTGACGAGGACGTCCAACCGCCCGTAAGCCTCTATTGCGGCGCGGATGATCTCCCCGGCTTGCGCGTAGTCGGCGACGGAATTGTAGTTGGCGACGGCCTCGCCGCCGTTCTCGCGGATGAACGCGACCGTGTCGTCGGCGGGGGCGGCGCTCCCGCCCGACCCTGTCCGCTCGACGCCTGCGTCGTTGACGACGACGCTCGCGCCCTCGGCGGCCAGCGCAATCGCGTGCGCCCGTCCGATGCCGCGCCCGGACCCGGTGACGACGGCGACCTTCCCCGCGAGCCTCTCGCCTCTCGGCGGAACGTATTCTTCGTCCGGCATCGCTCTACGCTCCTGATCCTCTATGCGCCTCTCTAGCGGCCTTCATATCTCCGCATCTCCGCATCTCCGCGCTCCCGCCGGCGCCCTCGCCCGCCGCTTCCTCTGCGGGGGGACATAAAGCGACGCTCGAATTATACGCATCGCGCGGCTCATCCTGTATCCTATACGCGAATCGGCGGACGCGCGCGAATCAACGAAGACGCCGCAAACGGGCCGTCCGGCGCGGACTCGCAGGAGGATACGCCAATGACTGCGACGGGAATGCGCGCATTGCTCGCGCTCGCGGGAGCCGCCGCGATGCTCGCGCTCGCCGCTTGCGGATCCGACGCCGCCCCCGCCCCGCCTCCGCCCGCGGACGGCGCCCCCGCCGTAAGTCTGGAGACGCCGGACCTGGAGATCAGCGCCTACCAGGGGCAAGACGCGCTCGGCGGAGAGTCGCCGCGCCTCTCGGACGTGCTCGCGCAAGGCAAGCCCGTCGTGCTGAACTTCTGGGCCGCGCTCTGCCCCCCGTGCCGCGCCGAGATGCCGGAATTCCAGCGCGTGCACGAGCGTCGAGCCGGCGAGGTGACGATCCTGGGCGTGGACATCGGCCCCCAACAATTCCTCGGCACCCGCGAGGAGGGGCGCGCTTTGCTCCAAGAGTTAGGCGTCACCTACCCCGCCGGAACCACCTACGACGAGACCGTCGCCCGCGGATTCGAAATCTTGGGAATGCCGACGACGATCTTCATTCGGGCGGACGGAAGCGTCGCGCGCAAGTGGAGCGGCATCCTAACCGAAGAGAAACTCAACGAACTCGTGGACGAATTGGCCGGCGGCCCGGCCGTGGAGAGCGCAGGCGCGTCCGCCGACGGAAACGACTTCATCTGACCGTTCGAGGACGCAGGCGCGGGGCGGCTGCAGGAGACGTAAGCGATGGGAACTGCAAGAGCCGTTGACGGCGACGGCCACGTGATGGAGGACGCGAAGCGAATCGCGCGAATGCTGGACGAGCCCTACCGCGAATTCCGCGCTCCGTCCGGCCTCTCCGACGATTTCGTGCCCATCGAGCCCCTCACCCCGCTTGACGGAATGGACCGTAATCTGGGGACGCGGCTGTTCCGCGGCAAAGCGCACGCCCCCGCCGACTGGCTCGCCGCCCTCGACCGCGGGCCGCTGGAGTGGTCGGCGGTGTATCCGACGCTGGGGCTGTACGCGGGCTACGTGAAAGACCCGGACTACCAGGCGGCGCTGTGCCGCGCCTACAACGACTGGCTCGCCGAGACATTCTACCCCCATTGCGGCGGGCGCATACTGGGCGTCGCGCTGCTCCCGACCCGAAACGCGGACGCTGCGGCGAGCGAGGTGCGGCGGGCGCGCTCGCTCGGCCACGCAGCCGCGATGTTCCCCGCCGACGGCGACCACCTCCTCGGCCACGCGCGCTACGACGCCGCGTATCAGGCGGCGGGCGAGGTCGGCCTCCCCATCGCCGTCCATGCCTCAGGCTCGTCGCTGGCGCCGGGCGCCGACCTCTTCCCCAAGTTCATTCAGACGCATTCCGTCGCCCACCCCTACGGCATCCTCCGGCAGTTCACCAGCATGATGTTCGAGGGCGTGTTCGAGCGATTCCCGGCAGTGCGCTTCGCCTTCCTCGAGGCCGGCGCGACCTGGCTGCCCTGGTGGCTCGACCGCCTGGACGAGGAGTACGAGGCGCGGGGAAGCGTGGACGCGCCCCACCTCGCGCGCAAGCCCAGCGCCTTCCTCCGCAAAGGCGGCAACGTCTTCGTCGGCTGCGAGCCCAACGAGCGCATGCTCGGCCAAACGCTCGATCTCATCGGCGACGACGTCGTGATGTACGCATCCGACTACCCTCACTGGGACTCCGATTACCCGGAGTCGCTGCGCCATATGCAAACGCGGAGCGACCTGACGGAGGCGCAGCGCAAGGGCGTGCTCCACGACGCGGCGGCCCGCTTCTACGGCCGCGACTAGCGCTTGCCCCGTCGTTCCCGCGCAGGCGGGAATCCAGTCGGCGCGTAGCGCCCCCTTGCCCCTCATTCCTGCCCCTCTGCCGTCATTCCCGCGTAGGCGGGAATCCCACCCCCTGTCCGTCCTTCCCCCTTGCCGCCGTTCCCGCGCCCTTGTGTCCCGTCATTCCCGCGTAGGCGGGAATCTCGCCCCTGATGCGGCGCGAAAGCGGGAACCTACTAGCGGATGTTACGCCTCACCCTCCTCCGCGAGCCGCGCCAGCGCCCAGCGCGCCTTCTCGGCCGGAATGCCGCAGCGCACGGCGACGGCGTTCTCCCCCGCGTTCCGCGCCGCGCTGGCGGGAACGAGCAGCCCGGCCGCGAACTCCTCCGCCTGCCGCTCCGCCTTGACGCGGTTCACCCATTGCCAAGATGCGAGATACAAACTCGCGCCGGCGTGGAGCAAGTGATGCCCTACGGCGTGCGCCGTAAGCCACCGTTTCCATGTCTCCGGCAGCGCGTCGTCAATGCCGATCGCCCCCTCGAAAATCACCTCGCGGACGCGCCCCGTGAACCGCCATGGGATGACCTCCGCGCCGACGCCCCGCAGCAGCGGAGCGAGGTCGGCTCCGGGCTCGAGGGCGTGCATCTCCGCGAGGCTGCGGCCCATTCGCAATGCGCGCATAACGTTGCTTCCCTCCGGGGGCAAAACGATGTCCCCAGGAAGCATTGTGCGCCCCGCCCCGCTGACCGCGCGAGGGGCGAATGGCGCAGCGGCGCGCCTCTATTAGCCCGATTGCGGCGGCGCCGCCCGTGACCGCCCCTAGCCGCGCCCCTTCCGCTTGCTCCGGACGTAGCGCGCGAAGTCGCGCACCTGATCCCACTCCGTCTCGTCCAGATCGCCCACCTCGTACAGCCGCGCCATGTCCTCCTCCTTGATCGGCGTCTGGAACTCCTCCTCCGTGAGGTGACCGGAGAGCACGAGCATCTTGCCGACGGGAACGTTCATCGCGGCGGCCAGTTTCCGCAATGTCTGAGCGGTCGGCGAAATCCGGTGATTGAAGAGCACGCTCAGCGTCGAGTGCGGAACGTCCGCGCGCCTCGCAAGCGCCAGTTGCGAAACGCCGCACGTCTCCATCCACTCCTTCAGAAAGTCGATAAGCGCGGTGGGGTCGTACTTCAGCCTCATAGCCCTGTCTATACCTCTCTTCCGGCTGACGAGCGCGCCGCGACATCCGCCCGTTGCGTATCGCGCGCCCTTGACCTCATTATGCCATAGACGCGACACGAGCGCGAATGCGCGGCGGCGGGCGGCGGCGCCCGCAAGAAAGGAGACGCCCTATGAAGAAGGCCGCAGGAGAATTGACGGTGGTGTTCGTCGCGGTGGGAGCGGCGCCTCTCGGCCCGCTGCTCGCCGCGAGTTACTTCGGCCTCGCGTGGCAGGCGCAAGCCCTCGCCGGAGCGTGGGCCGTCGCGTGGGGCGTGTGGCTCGCCTCGCGCCTGCGCCGCCGCGCCTGAGCGCGCCTAACGATCGCGCAAAACTGGGCGGACAACCCCGCGACGCCCGCGTATTGACCTCCGCGCTCCGCCCTGCTAGCCTGTGCCCCACGAGTCCGCTGCGAAGGAGCACGCAATGACAATGACCCAAGCCCCCGCATCCGTTGACGCCCCGACGATCGCCGTCTCCGACCTGGCGGCCGAGAAACTCGCCGAAACGCTGGCCGAAGAAGGGCAACCCGGGGCCGTGCTCCGCGTCATCGTCGTCCCCAACGGGCAAGGCGCGCAGTACATGCTCTCCCTCGAAGACGACGTCGCCGAAGACGACCTCGTCCTCCACGACTCCGGCGTCCGCGTCGTCGCCGACGCCGACAGCGCCCCCCTGCTCGACGGAGCGTCCATAGACTACGCCGAGGGCCTGATGCGGAGCGGGTTCGTCATCGAAAACCCGAACATCGCCCCCGCGCACGGCGGCGGTTGCGGCGGAGGCTGCGCCTGCGGCAACGGCGGCTGCGGCTGCTCCCACTAGAGCAGCCCCGCCCCGCGAGACAACAGCGGCGGCTAGCGCGAGCGCAGCCCTCGCCCCGCGAGACAACAGCGGCGGCTAGCGCGAGCGTAGCCCTGTCGTCACTACTGCAACGAAGCGCCCTGCTCCGGCGGGGCGCTTCCCATTCCCGCCCGTGCCTGTCGTCCTCCTCCCCTCCTCATCGTCATTCCCGCGTAGGCGGGAATCCAATCGGCGCGCAAGCGCCGGACGAATGCGCGTAGCGCATCGTCTCCAAATCACCCCCGGGGTGCCCCGTCATTCCCGCGTAGGCGGGAATCCAGTCGGCGCGCAGCGCATCACACGCCACGTCATTCCCGCGTAGGCGGGAATCTCGCCCCCTCCCCTCGCCCCCATCCCAAAATGCGACACATGCCCCTATTGCATTCCGCCATTAGTTGCGATAATGTCAACTATGAGTCTCATCGCCAAACTCTTCAACCGCCACCAGCGCGACGCCTCCCCCAAGCCTCGCAGAGGCCGCGACGCGACGCGCTGCGCCTCCTGCGGCCACCAGCCGCCGCGCCCCGACCGCGAACGCGGGAAGGACGCCACGCCCGCCCCCGCCCTCGCCCAATTCCGCGACGACCCCGCAGGATTCATCGCCCACGCCCTCCCTAACGCCGGCCAGCCCTACCCCAAGCAGATCGAAATGCTCGATCTCGTCGCCAACCACCGCCGCGTCTCCATCGTCGGTTGCAACGGCTCCGGCAAAGATTGGGCGGCGGCCCGCATCATCCTCTGGTGGCTCGAAACCCGCCCCGCAGCCAAAGTCGTCGTCCTCGCCCCAACACAGCGCCAAATCGAGTACATCCTCTGGCCCGAAATCGCAACCGCCGTCGCCAACGCCGACATCCCCCTCTCCGGCAAACTCACCAAGAGCCGCTACACCATCTCCCCCGACCGCTTCGGCGTCGCCTTCTCCACGAACAAACCCGACCGTGTGCAAGGCTTCCATTCGCCGCAGTTGCTTGTCATTGTCGACGAAGCGCACGGCGTCGAGCAACCCTACATTGACGCGGCGATCCGCCTCAACCCGACCAAATTCTTGATGATCGGCAACGCCCTCTCCCGCCCCGGCGAGTTCTACGATTCCCATCACGCCAAGCAAGTGGCCTACGCCCGCCTCCGCATCTCCGCTCTCGACACGCCGAATCTGATAGACGGCGCCGAGCCCGTCCCCGGCCTCATCACGCCGGAGGACATCGCCGACAAAGCCCTCATCTGGGGCGAAGACCATCCCTTGTTCCGCTCGTCCGTCTACGCCGAGTTCCCCGACGCCGAGGACAACTCGCTCGTGGGGCGCAAGGCCGTTGAGACCGCGATGGCCGAGTCCGCCCCGTCCGGCGCGGGCGCTCCCACTCAAGAAGAGGACGAGCGCGAGCCCGTGTATATCGGCGTCGACGTCGCCCGTTTCGGCGCGGACAAGTCCGTGCTCATCGCAAGGCGCGGCCAGCGCGTGATCGCGACAAAGTCCCTCGACCGCGAGACGGACACGATGCGCGTGGCGGGCGAGGCGGCGCTGATGGCGAACGACCTCAACGCCGAGGCGGTGTTCGTGGACGAGAACGGCGTCGGTGGAGGCGTGTGCGATCGCCTGAAGGAGGTCGGCGCGCCCGTCTACGGCGTGCAATTCGGGCGGCGGGCGCCCCATCCGACGCGGTTCGCCAACCTGCGCTCCGAAATCTTCTGGGAGTTGCGCCGCCTGATGAACGACCATCTCATCGCCCTCCCGCAAGACGAAATCCTCGCGGCGCAGTTGCTCTCCTTGCGCTACGACGTGACCAGTTCCGGGCAGGTGAAGTTGGAGAGCAAGCGTGAGACGCGCAAGAAGGGCGTGCCGTCGCCTGACCGCGCCGACGCTTTGGCGCTTGCGTTTATGCGCCCGCCGTCCCTCCAGATTTGGACGGGGTACGAGCCCTTCCTGCGCGCTCGCGCCCCCGCCGGCGTCCCCCTCCCCCCTCCCCCCGCCCCTGACCCGCCGGACGACGACGATGATGACGCCGCCGATGATCCTGATCCGCCGTCCGGCGGCCCGCATTCGCCGTCCCGCGCAAGCGCCGGCGGCGCCTACGAAGACCGTCATTCCCGCGAAGGCGGGAATCCCGCATCCCCTGACGCCTCGCCTGCGGACGACGACCCGCATTCGCCGTCCGCCGCCCCGCATTCGCCATCCTATGACCGTCATTCCCGCGAAGGCGGGAATCTCGCATCCCATAACGCGGAGGCCGAGGAAATCGCCCGCAACAGGTTCTTCGTAGGATGAGCGCCGCGATGAAAACTACGCCCTGCCCGCGAAGCCGCGAATCCAGAGGCGCGCAAGCGCCGGACGATGCGCGCAGCGCATCGTCTCCAGATCACCCCACGCGCCACGTCGTTCCCGCGAAAGCGGGAACCTACTGGGAGCCACGTCATTCCCGCGTAGGCGGGAACCTACCGGAAGCGCCCCTGCCCGCCTTCGCGGGAACCTCGCCCCAGACGGGGCGTAACGCGCAAACGGCGCCGCAGGGCGCTATACTGCGCCCCGCTCAGTCCGCTGAGCGTCGACCCGGACGCGAATCACATACGAGCGAGGTGCGCGCAATGGCAAGGAAAGTCCTCCACATCCCCGGCAACTGGCACTCGGGCCAGCCCATCCCTCCGGCGACGAAAACCGGCCCCATCGTCACCTCCGGCGGCGTCAGCGGCCTCAACCCGGAGACGAACGAGATGCCCTCCGACCTCGCGGAGCAGGCGAAGTGGGCGTTCGAGCACGTCCGGCGCATTATGGCCGAGGCGGGCGGAACCACGGAAGACGTCGCGCACATGAACGTGTACGTGAAGAGCCGCGACATCCGCCCCCTCGTCAACGAGCAGTGGATCGCCATGTTCCCCGACGAGGAGAACCGCCCCACGCGCCACACGATCCAGTACGACGCGCTCGCCGGCGGGATGGAGATGCAAATCCAATTCATCGCCTACGTCGGCGGCTAGGCGGAGGCGGACGATGGCGGTCGACGAATGGGTTGAGCGGCTGCGCGCGCTCGATACGTGCGCCGTCTCCGACGCGCAGGACAAACTCGGCGTCAAAGGCACGGTCATCGGCGTCCTTCCCCTCTACGAAACGGGGCGGATCGCCGGACGCGCCGTCACCTTCAAACTGAAGACGAAGGGCGACGAGACGACGACGCGCCACCTGGGAACCGCCGCCGTCGAGGCGGCCGACCCCGGCGACGTGATCGTGTGCGACCACCGCGGCAGGACGGACGTCGCCGGCTGGGGCGGCATCCTCTCGACGGCGGCGAAAACGAGGGGCGTCGCAGGCGTCGTCATAGACGGCGCGTCCCGCGACGTCGACGAGGCGAAAGGACTCGGCCTGCCGCTGTTCGCGCGCGCCGCCGTCCCGCTGACCGCCCGCGGCCGCATCGTCGAGGAGTCCACCAACGAGCCCATCGAAATCGGCGGCGTGTCGCTCGCGCCCGGCGACTACGTGATCGCCGACAACAGCGGCGTGGTGATCGTGCCGCAGAACCGCGTGGCGGAGGTCGTGCCGGAGGCGGAGAGCATCGTCGCCCGCGAGCAGGCGATGGCCCGCGACGTGATGAACGGCAAATCTGTCGCGGAAGTGATGGGAATCAACTACGAGCAAATGCTCGCCCGCTAGACAGCCCTTGCAGAGGAGAAGAGACGCTATGACGCAGACGCTTGCCCGCCCGGAGCCCGGCCTGATCGAGGCCGTCCGAGGCATCGGAACCGCGACGCTCCACGAGGCCGGAGGCCAGATCGGCGCGCTCCCCTCGTACCTCAAGCCCGTCGCGCCGGACTGGTATGTCTGCGGCCCCGCGATGACCGTGCTCTCGCCGCCGAAGGACAACCTCTGGCTGCACCGCGGCATCTATCACGCGCAGCCCGGCGACGTGATGGTGGTGGACACGGGGCGCTTCCACGAGGCGGGCTACTGGGGCGAGATAATGACGCACGCCGCGCAGCAGGTCGGCGTCGCGGGACTCGTGATAGACGGCTGCGTCCGCGACGGCGCGATACTGGAGGAGTTGGGCATGCCCGTCTTCTCCGCCGGCCTCTGCATCCGCGGCACCGCGAAGAACAAGGAAGCCTACGGCGCGATCAACATTCCCGTCCGCATCGGCGAGATATGGGTCTTCCCCGGCGACCTCGTGGTCGGCGACCGCGACGGCGTGGTCGTCGTGCCGCAAGCGCGCATCGCGGAGGTCACGGAGAAATCGAAAGCCCGCGAGGAGAAGGAAGCGAACACCATCGCGCGCCTCCACGCCGGCGAGCGCACCGTCGATATGTACGGCTTCTAGAGCGCGGCGTCGCGCAGCGCATCGCGCCCCGCCCTGCCCGCGTAGGCGGGAACCCAGAGGCGCGCAAGCGCCCCCCATGTCCGTCATTCCCGCGCAGGCGGGAATCCCGCCCCGATCCTGCGGAGACGCCGCCGCTTTAGGGCTTGGCGGCATAGGTTGACCGAAGAAAGGAGGATGAGGCTTATGAAGAAGATCATCATCGGACTGATCGTCATCGCGGTCGTGGTCTCGATCATCATCACCGTCGCGGGCTAGCCGATCACGGCGGCGGGAGCGTGACCGTCGCGTCGCCGAGAAAGAGCGGCTCGCGGCGCAGCGCGCGCATAAAGAGTTCGTGCGTGAGGTCGAGGTCAACGCGGTTGTAGTCGACCAACCGCTGCGGCTCCTCCTCCCATGCCCGCTCGTTCCGCCGGTGGTCCCACCGGACTTTCTCCTCGCCGAAGGTGTAGAGGCAAAGCCGGTCGAGGCTGATGCGCCGCCCCGCCGCTTGGACGATCTCCGCGAGCAAATCGTAGTGGCGGCGGACGATCAGCGCCTCGCCGAGCGTGTCGCGCATCCATCGGTCGAGGATGGGCAAGTCGAATCGCGCGCCGTTGTAGGTGACGACGGGGCCGTCGAACGCGGCGAGCGTCTCCCGCAGCAGCGCGAGGCTCGCGGGCTCCGCCGTGTGCATTCCGTAGAGCGAGCCTTGCCGCGTCCCGGTCAGCAGCAGGCGAAAACCCTCGGGGAAGTTCGGCATCGAACCGCCCGCCGTCTCCACGTCCAGCACGATAAAGCCGTCGGCGTCCATAGGCGCGCAGGATAGCGGAGATTGGGGCGCCGACGGCGGCGGAGGGGGCTTGAGGTGGTATACTTGGCGAACTCGCTGGGGAGTCATTAGGCGGCGGCGGAATCCTGGATACGCGGAGAGCGAACGGGTTCCGCAGCGCCCTGTCATGGAGAAGAGGGAGGAATAAAGATGCCGAGCGCGTATGCTCGAACGGAGACGCTGCGCCGCCCGCTGCGCCTGCCGGACGTCCTTGTCCGCGAGGCGCTGGCTCCGGGGGCGTTCGTCGCGCTGATCCTCGCGTCGAACTACGCGCTCGCGGGGCTGCCGAACGTCAAACTTTTCGACGCGGTCGTGTTCGCGGCGGGCTACGCGCTGGGGTTCCGGCGCGGCGCGGCGGTCGCGGCGGCGGCTTGGCTCGTCTACGGGCAGATCAACCCGTGGGGCGCGGCGCAGCCGCAACTGCTCGCCGTTCTCATCGCGGGGGAGACGCTGTACGCGGGAGCGGGCGCGCTCGCGCGGCGGTTTGTCCGGCCGGGGCGCGTCACGCTTGGGCCGTCGGTCGCCACGCTCGCGTTTCTGATTCCCGCCCTCATCGTAACGCCGGTCTACGACGCGCTCACGAACGTCTACACGGGCTACTTCTGGGCGACCGTCGCGGGGAGCGGCGAGTACGCCCGCTGGATCGGCGTCGCGCTGTTCAACCCGGGCGCGCTCTTCTTTATGGCGGTTCACGCCGGCGCGAACGCCGCGTTCTTCCCGGCGTTCGGCCCGCTGCTCGTCAGGGGCGCGGAGGCGATGAAGGAGCGTCTCGCTTGGCGGGATTAGGCTTGCTCAGGGCAAGCCGGTCGCGGGCAGGAGTTGCGGCGCTTTCGCTGCTCGCGGCGCTGGCGGCGCTGGTCGCCGGATGCGGCTCTTCCGCCCCCGACGCGACGCCCGCCTCCATACGGGCGACCATCCTGATCGAGGCGGACGAGGCCGCGCCGAATTGGCATCGGGACATCGAAGCGACGAAGGGCGTTGACGGCTACAAATTGCTGGAAATGGCCGTGGACGGCGACCTGGATGCAGACTGGTTCCCTGAGTTCCGCGCCCATTTCGTCAAGGCGATTCTCGGCGCCGCGCCGGAGGTCTCGGAGTTTTGGGGCGTCTTCATTTGGAACGCGGAGAGCAGCGCATGGGAGCCGTTGCCCGTGGGAGCCGACCTTTTCTCCGTAGAGGACGGCCACATTATGGCGTGGGCGATCGTGGAACGCGACGCGGACAACCCGCAGTTGCCGGTCAACACGCCTTAGGGCGCCTCGCCCCCTTGCCACGTCATTCCCGCGTAGGCGGGAACCTATCCCACTGACGCGGCGCGCAGCGCATCGTCGTCCCCCCCTTGCCCCATCGTTCCCCCCTCTCCGTCATTCCCGCGTAGGCGGGAGTGACGATGGGGGGCGGGAATGGCGTATAATGCGGGCGTGAGCGCCCTTCTCGAAAAAGCGCGGGGATACCTCCCCGACGACCGCGCGGAACTCGTCGAGCGCGCGCTGGAGTTCGCCGGCGCCGCCCACGAAGGGCAGACCCGGCGCTCCGGCGAGCCCTACGTCGAGCATCCCGTCGAGGTCGCCTCGTATTTGGCCGACCTCAATCTCGACGCCTCGACGCTCGCCGCCGCATTGCTGCACGACGTCATTGAGGACTGCGGCGTCAGCGCCGACGACCTCCGCGAGCGGTTCGGCGAGGACGTGGCACGGCTCGCCGACGGCGTCACGAAACTCACGCGCCTCGACACGCTCACCGGCGGCGCGCAGCCCCTCGTCGCCAAGAGCAACAGCGAGGCCGAGAGCCTTCGCAAGATGCTCGTTGCGATGGCGAACGACATCCGCGTCGTGCTCATCAAACTGGCCGACCGCCTGCACAATATGCGGACGCTCGCCGCGCTTCCGCCCGCCCGCCGCGTCGCCATCGCGCAGGAGACGCTGGACATCTACGCGCCGCTCGCGCACCGGCTCGGCATGGGCGAGGCGAAGTGGCAACTCGAAGACCTCGCCTTCCGCCACATCCAGCCGAATCAGTACCGCAACATCTCCAAACTGCTCTCCACGAAACGGAAGGAGCGCGAGGCGTACGTTCTGCGCGTCACCGAGGAACTGCGCGGGGAACTCGCCAAAGCCGGTTTCGTCGCCGACGTGACCGGGCGCCCCAAGCACATCTACAGCATCTTCCGAAAGACGCAATCCTACGCCGCGCAAGGCAAGCAGGTCGGCGACATCTTCGATCTCTTCGCCGTCCGCGTGCTCGTCCCCACCGTGCCCGATTGCTACGGCGCGCTGGGGCTCGTCCATTCCCTCTGGCGCCCCGTGCCCGGACAGTTCGACGACTACATCGCAAGCCCCAAAGAGAATATGTACCAGTCGCTCCATACGACCGTGCGCTGCATAGACGGCCATCCCGTCGAGGTGCAGGTGCGGACGCACGAGATGCACCGCGTCTCCGAGTACGGCGTCGCCTCGCATTGGAGTTACAAGGAGGGCGGCGCGTCCAAGAGCAGCGAGTTCGAGGAGCGCATGACCTGGCTCCGCCAACTCCTCGAATGGCAGCGCGACGTCAGCATGACCGACGAGTTCCTGGAGAACGTCACCGGCGACCTCTTCCGCGATCAGGTGTTCGTCTACACGCCCAAGAACGAGGTGCGCGAATTGCCCGCCGGCGCCACGCCCATCGACTTCGCCTACCGCATTCACACGGAACTCGGCCACCGCTGCATCGGCGCCAAGATCAACGGGCGCCTCGCCGCGCTCAACACCCCGCTCCGAAGCGGCGACACGGTCGAGGTTCTCACCAGCAAGATCGCGCGCGGACCCAGCCTCGACTGGCTGAACCCCCACCTCGACTACGTGAAGACGTCCAGCGCGCGGCAGGCCATTCGCGCATGGTTCCGCCATCAGGAGCGCGACGCGAACATCGAGCGCGGGCGCGCCGTCCTCAGGAAGGAACTCAAGCGCCTCTCCACGCAAGTGGACGAGGCCGAAGTCGCCCGCTGGTTCCGCTACGACGCCACCGCCGACCTCCACGCCGCCATCGGCTCCGGCGTCGTCACCATCGCGCAAGTCGCGGGGCGCCTCTCGGCCAAACACGCCGAGGAGTCCGCCGCCGCCCACCCGATCGAAGTGGACGTTCCGACGCCCGTGCACAGCGGGGTGAGCGTGCTTGGCGTCGGCGATTTGCTCACGCGAATGGCGGAGTGCTGCACGCCGCTCCCGGGCGACGCGATTCAGGGCTACATCACGCGCACGCGCGGCGTGAGCGTCCACAAGGCCGACTGCGCCAACATTCACAACGGCTCCGAAACCGCCCGCATCGTTCCCGTCTCGTGGGGGCAAACCCGCAGCGTCTTCCCCGTCCGCATCCGCGTCGAGTGCTGGGACCGCGTTGGCCTATTGCACGACATCACCGGCGCGACATCCTCGGAGCACGTCAACATCGCGGGCTCCACGACGGAGCCGGCGGAGAGCGGCTTGGTGGTCATTCACATTACCGTTCAGGTGGCGAGCATCGAGCAACTCTCGCGCCTCTTCACGCGCATCGAAAGCGTGCGCGGCGTCCGCAACGTCAGCCGCACGCTCCAAAAGCCCCGCGCCAAAGCGCCCGCGAAAGCGGGGGTTCGGTGACAGCATGCGCCCATGCGCGTCCGCCCTCTATGAAAGAGATTGCGTAACCGCCGCCCGCGCCCTCCCCGCCCCTTCCCGCCCTGCCCCGTCATTCCCGCGCAGGCGGGAACCTCGCCCCCTTTCCCACTGGGCGAGAGAGGGATGGGATGAGGGTAGGAGAGGCGTGTCCGCGTTACGCAGAAGGCGCGCCGCCGAACGAGATTCCCGCCTACGCGGGAATGACGGGACAGGGAGCGCGGGAATGACCGGGCGCTGCGCGCTCCGTCTGACATTCCTGGATTCCCGCGTAGGCGGGAATGACGGGACAGGAGGCGCGGGAATTGACGAATGAGGGTGGGAGTGGCGAATGAGGGAACGGGAATGACGGAAGGAGCGCCAGGATGAGCCGATTCGCCGCCCGCGTCGAGGTGACGCTCAAGGCCGCAGTCAACGACCCGCAAGGCAACGCCGTGCTCGGCGGACTCCATAGCCTCGGCTTCTCCGGCGTGCGCGCCGTCCGCGTCGGCAAACTGCTCACGCTCGAAATCGAGGCGCCCGACGAGGAGGACGCCCGCCGCCAAGCGGACGAGATGTGCGCCAAACTCCTCGCCAACCCCGTCATCGAATCCTACTCCGCGCAGATAACCGACGCGCCGTAAGACAGGCCGCGCGGAGAAATAGCCGCAACTTTCGCGGCAACTCGCTTGACCCTTACGCCGCGTTGCTCCAATCTAGCGTCCGCTGGTTCAACGGCCGCTTGGCCGTCCGCATGGAGGGACGCTTGGACGACGGCGCGCGCGAAATTCTGCTTCGGAGCAAGGTCATCGCCGTCGTCGGGCTCTCCGACAGGCCGGACCGCCCGTCCTACCGCGTCGCCGCCTATATGCAGGCGCAGGGCTACCGGATCATTCCGGTGAATCCGAAACTGACCGCTCCCGTGCTGGGGGAATCCCCCTGCCGGAGCCTGACGGACGCGCAGGAGCGGATTGACGTCGTTGACATATTCAGAAGAGCCGCGGATGTCCCTCCCGTAGTGGACGAGGCCATCCGCGCCGGAGCCTTCGCCGTGTGGATGCAACTGGGGATCGTCCACGGCGGGGCGGCGGCGAAGGCCGAGGCCGCAGGGTTGCGCGTCGTTATGGACAAGTGCATCGCGGTCGAGCATCGCCGTCTGGAGGCGTTGGAACGCACGGGATAGGAAGAGTCCGCCGCTGCGAAAAGGGGGTAAGCGGGCCGGCGAGCGGGAGTTGCGAATGATCACTCGCGAAGCCGAAGAGATCCGGTTGGTGAAGGAGCGCACGCGCGCGGCGATAGACCTCGCGATGCGGGGCGAATGGGCGGAGGCCGCGCGGGTCAACCGCGAGATCCTCGATCTTTCCCCTACGAACGTCGAGGCGATGAACCGCCTGGGCAAGGCGCTGGTGGAGTTGGGGCAGCCCGAGCAAGCCCGCGACGTCTTCCTCAGCGCGCTCGTTTTGCACCCGAGCAACCCCATCGCGCTGAAGAACGTCGCCCGTCTGCGGGCGGAAGCCGAGAGGCAAGAGCGCGCCGATACGAACCGGCCCGCATGGGCGCGCGGGCAGGGCCGCGCCTCCGGCAAATTCATCGCCGAGAGCACGAAGAGCGCCGAAGTCGTTCTTCTTTCCGCGGGCGCTCCGGCTGCGGCCTCGCCCGGCGCGCCGGTGACGCTTGGCTTCCGGGGCGCGATAGTCGTCGTCAGCGACGAATACGGCGCGTGCCTCGGTCTCCTCCCCCCTAGCCTTTCGCGCCGCCTCTCCGCGCTGATGAACGGAGGCAATCAGTACGATGGGGTCGTCGTCTCCGGCGGCGGGGACGACGGCGCGGTTCGCGTTCTCCTGCGCGAGACGCACCAGCATCCCAGCCAGCGCGCCAAAGCGTCGTTCCTGCCCGCGCCTCCCCCGCCGGAAGCGGCGCGGCTTTTCGACGCGGATGACGAAGACGCCCTGCGGCGCCAGCCTGCCGGCGCCTCGCTCGCGCCGCTCGACGACGAGCCGGAACTGGCGGCGGCGGGCGCAAGCATTGGCATCCTCGACGACGGCGTTATGCCGGAACTCCCTGAGGAAATTTTCGCGTAAGGCCGACGGGCGGCGGGCAGCACGCGGCAAAGGGCGAGATTCCCGCCTTCGCGGGAATCCATAGCACGGTGGGCGAGGGGGACAGGGGGCGCGAGGCGGGCTAGGTTCCGCCGTGCAGGTCGAGGTAGGAGCCGTTGAAGAAGGCCCCTGCGTCGGAGGCGATGAAGACGGCGGCGGCGGCGATGTCTTGGGGCTCGCCGAATCTGCCGATTTCGATTTCGGCGAGGCTCCGGGCGCGGCGCTCAGGCTGCTCGGTTCGGGCGCGGCGCGGCGTGATGAAGTGGCCCGCGTTGATGCAGTTGACGCGAATGCTGGGCGCCCACTCTTTCGCCATGCTGCGGGTGAGGTGCATCACGGCGGCTTTCGTCATATTGTAGACGCTCATTCCGGTCTCCGGCAGGCGGTAGTCGCGCGCGCCGACGCTGGCCATATTGATGACGACGCCCTTGCCGCGCTCCAGCATAGCGGGGACGACGGCCTGCGCGCAGAGGAAGGCGCTCGTCACGTTGACGTTGAAGGCTTCGTTGAAGTCCTGCTTGGTGATCTCCAGCAGCGGCCCGCGGTTGAAGGTGGGGCCCTGCGACCCGCCGACGACGTTCATCAGGACGTCGATTTGGCCGAAGCGCTCGACGGCGGCGGCGGCGAGGGCGCGCGCGGCGTCCGGGTCGGTGGCGTCGGCGGAGACGCCAATGGCCTCGTGGCCTTTGCCGCGTATCTCCTCGACGACGCGGGCGATCTTCTCCTCGCCTCTCGCGGAGACGACGACGTTCGCGCCGGCGCCGGCGAAGCCGTGGGCGATCATTCTGCCGATGCCGTCGCTGCCGCCGGAGACGATGGCCGTCCGTCCGGCGAGGGAGAAGGCGTCGAGGCTGAACTGCGGGACGCCGGTTTGCGGCGCGTCGGCGGCGTTCGTCATCCGCGCCGCCAGCCGAAGCCTTCGAAGTAGCCGCGCAGGTAGGCGACTTGCCCGGCGTGCTGGGTGTTGTCGGAGAGGACGCTGACGAGGCGGACGCCGACGGTGGGGAGCGGGTCGTACTGGGGCTCGTTCAGCACGCGGTCGAAGTCTTCGGGCTCGAGGGTTGCGAGGTAGCGTTTCGAGCGTTCGTAGACGGCGTCGTTGTAGGCGATAAGGGCGTCGGGGGAGTCGACGCGGAAGGCGGCGGCCTGTTGGAGCGTGTGCCCCATGCCGTGGTCGGCGTCGTTGGGGGGCATTCCGAAGCGCGCGTGCCAGCCTTCGCTCGTCCAGAGTTGAGGGCCGCCGTCGAGCGCGGCGATATGGTCGTCTTGGATGCGGGTGAGGTGCCATGCGAGCCACGCCATTGAGTTGGAGTCGGGGTTGGGCATCCGGTTGAGGGTTTCGGCGGGCATGCCGGTCAGGGCGCGGCTCAGCAGGCGGTTGACTCTGCCGAGTCCCTCGGCGATCAGTTCACGGCCTTCCATTATGGCGTTCTCCGTTTGTGGATTGACGCTTGCGGGGCGGGCGCATTGTACCGGGTTTGGGAGGTTGGGCGCATGCGGCGGGTTCTCGCTGAGCAAGCGGGGCGCTTGGTGGATTCCCACTTCCCGGTCAGGGCGGGAGGCTTACGCGCAAAAGCGGAAGCAGCGCCGCCGCTCTCCGGCGCTGGAGTCAATCCTCGTTTTTCATCCATTCGTACAGATGATAGCGGCCGCGCGCCATTCCGAGCGCCTCGTAGACGCGCTGCGCGGGCTCGTTGCGCTGATGAACGTAGAGGCGGACGCCGAGCAGCCCGGGCGACTCCTCGACCCGCGCCCGAACGCTCGCGTAGAGCGCGGCGAACACGCCCCGCCGCCGCGCCTCGGGGACGACGTAGACCGAATCCACCCAAACGACCGCGCCGTTCCGCCAGTCGCTCCACTTGGAGGCCGTCAGCAGCATTCCGACGGCGCGCCCGTTCTCCTCCGCGATGAGGTACTCCGCTTGGACGCGCCCCTCCAGCACGGCGCGGACGCCTTCCTCGAGCGCGGCGCGCTCCAGCGCCAGCCCCTCGCTCTCGAGCGCCATCGCAATCTGCGCGTCAACGATGAACGGCAAGTCGGCGGGCGCCGCAGGGCGGACGGCGAGGGCCGGGCGGGCGTCGAGGGGAGTCATTCCGCCATTATGCGGGGCGGGGGCGCGCGAGTCTAGGCGGCGACGCGCCGCATCACGGCGACGACCTTCCCGTGCACCTGCACGTTTTCGGCGGGCACGATGATCGGCTCCATCGCGGGATTCGCGGGCATCAGCCGGACGTTGTCGCCCTCCAAGTAGAAATGCTTCAGCGTCGCGGCGTCATCGAGCGGGAGCCAGGCGGCGACCATCTCGCCGTTCCGGGCGTCCCGCGTATGGCGCAGCACGACGATGTCGCCGTCGGTGACGAAGGCGTCGATCATCGAGTCGCCCTTGACGCGGAGGGCGTACAGGTCCCGCGAGTCGCGGGGCGTCAACTCCGGCGGAAGCGTCACGCCCTCGCGGTCGCCGTCGGCGGCGTAGGCGTTGGCCTCCGGCACGGGGATGGGCTCGCCCGCCGCGATCGCCCCCAGCAGCGGAACGCGCAGCGTCTCCGGCGCATCGCGCTCCGGGCGCGGCGCGGCCCCGCCCATCAGTTCGATGGCGCGCGAGATGTCGGGCGAGCGGCGGATCATCCCGTCGCGCTCCATCAGGCGCAGGTTGTAGTCCACGACGGACGTGGAACTGATCCCGCAGCCGAGTTGGATCTCGCGGATGGACGGCATATAACTGCGGTCGGCGTGGTACTCGCGGATGAAGTCGAGAATCTCCTGCTGGCGCTTCGAGACGCGCGGCGCGGCGGTGGTCATAGCGGCGGCCCTCCTCAAACGGCGATGGACGGGGTAGAACTTTCGTTCGCAAGCGTAGAGGAGGAGGACGCGCTTGTCAACACCCCGTTGGCGCAATTCGCGCGCAGGCGGGATTTCACGCTCAGCGCCTCTCGTCCCGCCGCCCCTTGCCCGCCGTTCCCGCGTAGGCGGGAATCTCGCCCCCTTGCCCCGTCGTTCCCGCGCAGGCGGGAACCTCGCCCCTTGTCCGGTCGGTCAGGGCGCCCCAATCCCAAGCGTCTCGCAAACCCACGCCTCCAGCAACTCCTCCAACTCCGCCGCGCATTCCCGCAATCCGTGCCCCGCGCCCGGATACGTAACGAGGCGCTTCGGCTCCGGCGCCCAGCCGTAGATCGCCTCCGCGTTGCTCACTGGCAGAACCGCGTCGGCCTCGCCGTGCACGACCAGCAGCGGCCTCCCGCCCAGCAGCGCGGCTTCCTCCGCTCCCGCTGTCTGGCTCGCCAGGACCGCGGCGCCGCGAGCGTGCGACGTGTACCGCGACGCCGAAAGCGCAACTCCTCCGCCGAACGAATGCCCCACGAGCGCGACCCGCGGATAGCCTGCGTTCGCCATCCGCCAAACCCCTACGAGAATGTCCAGCGTGGACTCGTCCAAGTTCCCCGGACGCCGGTAGTTCACGCGCAGCGACGCGACGCCCCGACCTGCAAGACGCTCCGCCAAGCGTCCGTGCATCCCGTCCGCAGGCCCGTCGAATCCGCCCCGCGCCCCCGCCGCCCACACGACGCCGACGCCGCGCTCCTCCGCAGGCCGGTGAAAGACGCACGCGACGTCTCCCCGCGTCGTATGGAGCGTCAGACCAACCCCTGCGCCGCCCCCGTGGGCCGCGCCCTCCGCCGCGCCCAGCAACTCGATGGACATCCGCTCGTAGAGCGGCGCGCGCGGGGATTCGTCGTCGCCGAACATCGAGCGCTATGCTACACGCTCACCGCAGACTTGGAAGGAGACCTCCGATGGAACCCAAAGAGTTCGTCGACGACCTGCTGGCGCAAGTGATCCGCCCTGCGGCGGACGCGCTGATGGAGAGCCGCTACTTCGCCGACCTTCGCGCCGGAACGCTCACCGCCCGCCGCTTGCAGGGCTACGCGCTGCAGCACACGTGGTTCAACCGCGCGCTCCTCAAGGGCGGCGCGCTGCGGATGATCAAGGCGTCCGACAACCCGCGCGCGTTCGCCGATATGCTCGCCGGCGTCGTCGCCGAGCACGACCACCCCGATATGTGCCAGAGGTTCGGGATGGACATCGGCCTGACGGAGCGCGATTTCGAGGAGGCCGCGCCCATCTACGAGGTGCTCTGCCACACGAGCGTCATCGTCGCGTCCGCGCTCGTCAACGACTGCCCTGCGGCGCGGCGCGTCTCCGGCCTGACCAACGAAACCATCGTTCAGCGCTACTCGACGGAGTTCTTCGAGCGCCTCCAGCAGCCGCCCTACGCCATCCCCGCCGAAAAGTTGGAGTTCTTCCGCATTCATGGCATCGTGGACGTCGACCACGCGGCGCAAGCGGGCGAGGCCGTCGCGCGCCTCATCCAAACGCCCCGCGACCGCGAACTCGTCCGTAGCGCGGCGGAGACGCAGGTTCGCCTCAAACTCGCCAAGTTCGAGGGCATCTACGACGCCTACGCATAGCCGCCGCCCGCTCGCTTGCATTACCGACCAGAATGAGCGCTTTGCGAGCGCTGGGGGCGGGATTCCCGCCTGCGCGGGAATGACGGGACAAGGGGCGGGATTTCCGCCTACGCGGGAATGACGGACAAGGGGCGAGGTTTCCGCCTACGCGGGAATGACGGGACAAGGGGGGTATAATCGTCGCCGCCAAACCAAGCGCAGCGCTGAATTTGTGACGCTCATACGGCATACCTCACCACCCCCGAAAAATTGCGGCGCCCGCTTGCGGATGACGCTGAGGACGCTGGCGCCGCACTGGGGCGCGCTCCTCGCGCTCGCGCTGTTCTTGGCCGCGGGGCTCGCCGTCCTCGACGACTACGGGGTTACGGTGGACGAGCGGGTGCATAGAAGCCACGCAATAGCGACTCTCGCGCATTTGCAAGGAGACGCCGACGCGCTGCCTCGCAGCCCCGTCAAATTCTACGGGATGGCGTTCGAGATGCCGCTTCTGCTCGTTGAGCGAGCTTTCGGTATGCAGGACACCCGGGAGATTTACCTCTCCCGCCATCTGCTAACCCATTTGGTCTTTCTGACAGGCGGACTGTTCGCCTACCTCCTCGCGCGCCGACTGTTCGCCGACAGAATTCTCGCGCTCTTTGCGATGCTCTTGTTCCTCTTGCACCCGCGTCTATATGCGCACTCGTTGCCCGGCAGCATAGACATTCCGTTTCTCATGATGTTCATCGTCGCGCTCTACCTGGCGCATCGGGCGTTCCGAATGGACCGGATTTCCGCGTTCGTTCTGCTGGGCGCTGGAGTTGGGTTGCTCGTCAACCTCCGCATTATGGGCGTCGTTCTGCTCGCCGCCGTTCCTGCGATGCGGGCGCTCGACTTCGCGTTCGCGCAAGGGTGGGCGGAGCGCAAGCGCATTCTCCTCACGACGGGGGCGTTCGCGCTGGCCGGCGGCCTCACGGCCTACGTTCTATTGCCGTACCTCTGGGGCGACCTGGCCGGACGCTCCGTTGAGTGGTGGACAACGCTCTCCGATCATCCAAACAACGCGCTCCAGTTATTCCGCGGGACGCTTTATGAGAGCGCGCGCTTTCCGGCGGACTACATCCCGGTTTGGTTCTCCATCACGAGTCCGCCGTTCGTGTTGCTGCTGGGCGTGATTGGAGCCGCCGCGGTCATCGCGGGATGCGTTAGGGCGCCCGTTCGGGCGCTTCGGAACACGCGCATGCGTTTCGGCTTGCTGACCGTTGGTTGCATCGCGGCCTCCGTCTCCGCAGTGATTCTGCTGGACGTCAACGTCTATGACGGATGGCGGCACCTTTATTTTCTTTGGGCGCCGTTCTCCCTCCTCGCGGCGCTCGGGCTGCGATGGCTCGCCGCAGCGTTCCGGCAGGAGGCTCTGCGGGCGGCGGTCTACGGGGCGGCGGGGGCGGGACTAGCCGCGACTCTTCTATCGATGGCGCTGATTCATCCGAATCAGCAGGTCTCCTTCAACTTTTTCGTGGACAGGACAACCCCGGAACATCTCGGGGCCCAGTACACGATGGACCACTGGCGGCATCCGGCGCGGCAAGCGCTCGAATGGTTGCTCGACCGAAACCCATCCTCTCCGGTAAAGGTGAATCCGACCGATTTCGGCAGCATAGTGGGACGCAACGCGGGGATTCTGCCCGAAGCGGCCAGGGACCGCGTGTTCACCGCGACGGACGCCGAGGCGCTCACTATCGCATACGGGCCTGCGGCGGACGAGGAACGAGCGCTCTACGCGCTGAAAGTCTACGGGAGCACGATCGCGTCCCTCTCTTGGAAGGCCGATTTGCGGGCAGCCTACGCTGCCGCCAAGACGAGCGAACCGATACTCCGCTCCGTTTTCGCCGTCCACCACGTGAACGGCGCGCTCGTCTACGTCAAGGAGCCTTGCGGCGAGGCCGATGCAATCGCTGGACTCTTCCAGTTGTGGGTTGTTCCTGAGCATAAGTCTGATCTGACCGGCGCATGGACGCGGCTCGGATACGAGGACCGCAGTTTCCGCTTTCCTGGGCACGGCGCGGTTTTCGACGGAAAGTGCGTCGCTTCCGTTCCTCTGCCTTCCTACCCCGTCGCCTCCGTCCGGACGGGGCAATGGCCGCCGTGGTCGACGGGCGTCGAGACGCCATGGGGGTCCAACGCCGTGTTGGAGCCGGACTCATGGAGGGCGGCGCACCGGGCCGCCGTCGCCGGGGAACCGCTGGCGCGGGCCGTGTTCGATCTGTATCTCAACGACGGCGCGCTGGCGTACGTGAAGGAGCCGTGCGGGCAAGCGGACACGGAGACGCGATTCTTCCTGCACGTCGTTCCTGAGCGGGTGGACGATTTGCCGAGAGAGCGGCGGGGTCACGGGTTCGATAATCTGGACTTCGAATTCTTCCTGCGCGGCGGGCATTTCGACGGGAAGTGCCTGGCTCGCGTTCCGCTCCCCGGCTACGCCATCGCGTCCATCCGGACGGGGCAGTTCGTCCGTGGGGAGGGGGAAGTTTGGAGCGCGGAGTTCGCGGTTAGGCGATAGGTTCCCGCTTTCGCGGGAATGACGAATTGGAGGCGGGGATGGCGGGGCAAGGGGGCGAGATTCCCGCCTACGCGGGAATGACGAATTGGAGGCGGGGATGGCAGGGCAAGGGGGCGAGATTCCCGCCTACGCGGGAATGACGAATTGGAGGCGGGGATGACGGGGCAAGGGGGCGAGATTCCCGCCTACGCGGGAATGACGAATTGGAGGCGGGGATGGCGGGGCAAGGGGGCGAGATTCCCGCCTACGCGGGAATGACGAATTGGAGGCGGGGATGGCGGGGCAAGGGGGCGAGATTCCCGCCTACGCGGGAATGACGAATTGGAGGCGGGGATGGCGGGGCAAGGGGGCGAGATTCCCGCCTACGCGGGAATGACGAATTGGAGGCGGGGATGACGGGGCAAGGGGGCGGGATTCCCGCCTACGCGGGAATGACGAATTGGAGGCGGGGATGGCGGGGCAAGGGGGCGAGATTCCCGCCTGCGCGGGAATGACGAATTGGAGGCGGGGATGACGGGCAAGAGGTGGGATTCCCGCCTGCCTGGGAATCGCACCTCTGCGGACGCAGGGGCCCGCTCACTCTCCGAAGGTTTGCTCCTTGCCAGGGACGAACCAGCGGTAGAGGAGCGGGAAGACGGCGCTGGCGGCGATGAAGATTGCGCCCGCCGTCCAGAGCGTCGCCTGCAGGCCGACCGCCCCCGCGAGCGCGCCGAAGCCGAGCGGCGCGACGAGTTGCGCCGTTCCCCAGTAGAGGCCGATGTAGGCCATCGCCATGCCGCGCCGCTCCGGCGCGCTGTGGTCCGCCCCCGCGATGGGGTAGAGGATGGAGAGCGAGGCGCGGAAGACGCCGTAGGCGAGCATCAGCGGCGCGAGGGTGAGGTACGCGCTCGCCCCTTGCGCCACGCCGATCACGGCGAGGCCGGTCATTAGGAGGGCGATCGTGTGCGTTCGGCGGCGCCCCAGCCGCCCGAGGACGCGGCCGAACACCATCCCCAGCGCGATGCTGCCCACGACGCCGACCGCTTGCATGCCGCCGTTGACCGTCTCGTTGTAGCCGAGTTCCGTGAGGTAGGGGACGAAGAGGACGCTCGCCATAATCATCGCGGCGGACGCGGCGAACGCGGCGAACCCGCCCAGCCCCATGCCCCGGTGGCGGGCGATGGCCGGAATCTGCGCGAGCGGAGCGCGGAAGCCCCGCCGCGAGGAGCGGGCTGCGAGCGGCGGGAGGGCGATGCTGCCGACGAATCCGGCGAGGGCGACCGCGCCCATTACGGCGAACGCGGCGGGATAGCCCAGCCCGGACGCGAGCGCGCCGCTGAGGAACGCTCCGATGAGGCCGCCCGCGTTGCCGAATGCGTTGACGCGCCCATAGACCTCGCCCGAACGCTCGGGGTTGATGCGGCTGACGTAAGACTGGGTGGCCGTCCAGTACGTCGCGCGGGAGTAGCCGATGAACGATTGGGCGAGGATGAGCATCGCCACCGCCTCTGATATGGCGAAGACGGCTGCGCCGAAGACCATTGTGAGAAAACTCGCCCAGAGCACCCACCGCTCGCCGAACTGGTCGGCTATCGCGCCGGCGAACAGCCGCAGCAGCAGGCCGAACACCGCTTGCGACGCGACGATGACGCCCAGCAGCGCAAGGTTGTAGCCCAAATGGAGCGCGTAGAGCGGGACGAGCACCTGCACGAGGCCGAGCGTGATCTGATAGGAGAACGCCGCCGCGTAGATCAGCGCGACGGCCCGCGACTCCGCGCGGCGGACGGGCTCCGCAGGAGGGGAGGTCATCGAGCGAATCGTCCGGGGTCGTAACGTTCGATGTCCAATTCGGGCGCGCCGTTGGCGATGAGGCATGCCAGCGCTTTCGCCATTCCGGGCCCCATCATAATGCCTTGCCGCCCGCCGCCGGTCGCAGCGTAGACGCCCTCCGCGCCGGGGACGGGGCCGAGGATGGCCGCGCCGTCCGGGGTTACGGGGCGGAGGCAAGCGGTTTGCAGCGCGACCTCCGCGTCCGCGAGCGCGGGCAGCATTCGCAGAACGGCCTCGGCGATGGCGTCTCGAGCCTCCGGCGCGCGCGTCTCGTCGAATCCGGCGTCCTCTTCGGTAGTCCCGCACCAGACGAGGCCGTCCGACGGCTTGGTCGCCGCGTAGTTTCCGCCGTGGCCGACGCTCACCGCGTAGGGCGGGCCGGGGGCGCGAAGCCTGATGATCTGCCCTTTGAGCGGGCGCGCGGGCAGCGGAACGCCCAGCCAGTCGCCCGCCGCCGCGCTCCACGGCCCCATTGCGGCGACGACCGTATCGCACGGGACGCGCTCGTTTCCGGCGGCGGACTCGACGCTCACGCCTTCGACTCGCCCCGCCCGCATGTGGATGGCCGTAACCTCGCCCGTTCGGACGGAGGCTCCGCGCCTTTCCGCCGCCTCCGCGAGGGCGACGGTCAGCCGGTACGGTTCGACGTCGGACGCCCCCTCGATATGGAGCGCGGCGACGGTCTCAGGGGCGATGCGGGGCTCCAGCGCGCGGGCCTGCGCTCCGTCCAGCAACTCGACGGCGTAGCCGGGCCGCGCTTGCTGCCAGGCGAGGTTGGCGGTCAGCGCGGCGACTTCGTCGGCGGCGAGCGCGAGGCGCAGGAGCGTTCGGGGCCGGTATTGGACGTCGACGCCCGACTCCTCGGCGAGGGCGTCGGCGAGCGCGGGGTAGAGCGCCATGCTGTAGTCAATGAGCGGGGAGTTCGGCTGCGGGCCGTTGGGGACGCCGCCGGAGAGCCCGCCGTAGGCGAAGCCGGATGCGTGGCTTGCGACGCCGTCGCGCTCGATGACCGTGCTGCGGACGCCCATCGCCGCGAGGTAGTACGCGGTTCCGACGCCGGCGATTCCTCCGCCGATGATGACGACATCGCGCTGGCTCGTCGCGTCCACGCCGCGCCTCCCGGCCGCGGAAGCGCGGCCCGCCGATTGTAGCGGGTTTGGGGCTTAGGGGAGGGCGATGGAAATTCCGATTCCTGCGCGGGGGCGGCTACGCCTCCTTGTAGCCGCCGATGAGGGCGGTGGAGAGGCGCTTCCAGAAGCAGTCGGCGTGGGCGAAGCCTGCGGCGCGCAGCCACTCGAGGTGGCGGGCGAGGGTGGCGTCGCGGTGGTGGTGCATAGCGTCGTGGGCGGCTTGCTCAGGGGTGCGCTCGGCGCGTTCCGGGCGGGGCTCGCCTTCGCTGCGGCGGACGCTTCGCATCAGATCGTGGAGGAAGGGGGTCTCCGGCGAGGCGGTGTCAAGGTTGAAGAAGGCGCCGCCCTGGTTGAGCGCGGCGTAGACTTCCCCGTAGAGGCGGGCCATCAGGTTGGCGGGGAGGTGGTGGATGGCGCGGGCGGAGACGACGAGGTCGAACGGCCCGGCGGCGACCGCCTGCGGGGGAAGCGCGCCGTCGGCGAAGTCGCCGTGGATGTAGGCGAAGCGGTCGCCGAAGCGCGCCATGCGCGGCCTGCCGGCCTCCATCATCGCGTCAGACACGTCGAGCCCGACGGCGGTCGCGTTGGGGAAGGCGTCGAGGCAGGCAGCGGCGACGGGGCCGTAGCCGCTGCCGACGTCGAGGATGCGGATGGGCGCGCCGCGTTCGGCGGGGACGAGTTGCGCGAGGAGGCGGAAGACGTCTTGGCGTTCGGCGTCGCGGCTGTCCATCCGTTCGACGTAGTCGGCGACGCGGTCCTCCTCTTTCCACGAGTGCCCCCAGCGGAGCATCGTTTCGTCGTCGTGGTGGTAGGTGGTCATCGCGGCCTCCCTTCAGCCGGAGAGTCGCATCGCGAGGTTGCCGCCGTCGACGGGGAGGTCGGCGCCGGTGATGAAGTCGGCGTTGTCGGAGACGAGGAAGAGGACGGCCTGGGCCTGGTCGCGTGGTCTGCCCCAGCGTCCGCGCGGGACGCTCTTGGGGACTTCGTCGTCGGGGCGGGCGGGCTTGCCGCCGACAGGCATTCCGGTTTGGGTGGGGGTGAGGGAGTTGACGCGGATGTTGTGGGGGGCGAGTTCCATCGCGCAAGCGCGGGTGAAGTTGAGGATGCCGGCTTTGGCGGACTGGTATGCGATGGCGCCGGACTTCCCCCGGTGGCCGGAGGTGGAGGCGACGTTGACGACGGCGCCGCCGGTTCCTTGCTCGACCATCCGTCTGGCGACGCTTTGTGTGCAGTTGAAGGTTCCGGCGAGGATGACGTCGATGATTCTGCGGAAGGTCGCGAGGTTTTCGGAGAGCAGCCCGGCGTCGTTGGTGATGGCGGCGTTGTTGACGAGGATGTCGACATGGCCGTAGGCGGCGACGGCTTGGGCGACCATGTTCTCCATATCCTCGGATTTGGTGATGTCGCCGTCGACGGCGATGGCCTCGTAGCCGCGGTCGACGACTTCGCGGGCGGTCGCCTCGGCGGCCTCGCGGCGGATGTCGAGGCAGACGACGCTTGCGCCGTTGGCGGCGAGGGTTCCGGCGATCTCGCGTCCGATGTTGGGGCCTGCGCCTGAGACGACGGCCACTTTGCCTTCCAGCATTCGCTCATCTCCTTTCGAGGGGGCGGCGCGTCGGGGGGCGGCGCGCGCTTGCGACGCTACACCGACGGGGTTGGCGCGTCAACGGGGGGCGGGGCGATTCTTCGCATGAAAACGCTTCGTTTCTCCAGTAGGTTCCCGCCTACGCGGGAACGACAGGGCAGAGGGGCGAGATTCCCGCCTACGCGGGAACGACGGGGCAGGGGGGCGAGGTTCCCGCCTACGCAGGAACGAAGGGGCAAGGGGGCGAGATTCCCGCCTGCGCGGGAATGACGGCATGGGGGAGGGAGATTCCCGCCTGCGCGGGAATGACGGAGGAACGGGAGCGGGCAGACGGGGCGCGTCACGCCCGCCACGCAGGCGCCTACGCCACTGCTGCGGCGCGCTCTTTCGCGCGCTCCAAGACCTCGTCTATGGTTCCGGCCATGTAGAAGTCTTGCTCGGCGACGCCGTCGTGCTTGCCCTCGAGGATCTCCTTGAAGCCGCGCACCGTTTCGGCGATGGGGACATAGCGGCCTTCGCGCCCGGTGAACTGCTCGGCGACGAAGAACGGCTGCGACAGGAACCGCTGGATGCGCCGCGCCCGGCCGACCGTCGTTTTGTCCTCTTCCGAGAGTTCCTCCATGCCGAGGATGGCGATGATGTCTTGCAAGTCTTTGTAGCGCTGGAGCACCGCCTGCACGCCCCGCGCCGCGTTGTAGTGGTCTTCCCCTACGATGAGCGGGTCGAGAATCCGGGAGGAGGAGGTGAGGGGGTCGACGGCGGGGAAGATGCCTTGCTCGGCGATGGCGCGCTCCAACGCGACGACGGCGTCCAGGTGCCCGAAACTCGTCGCGACGCCGGGGTCGGTGTAGTCGTCGGCGGGCACGTAGATCGCTTGGAACGACGTGATGGAGCCCTTGCCGGTGGAGGTGATGCGCTCCTGCAGATCGCCCATCTCCGTGCTGAGCGTCGGCTGGTAGCCCACGGCGGACGGCATCCGCCCGAGCAGCGCGGACACCTCCATCCCTGCGAGGATGTAGCGGTAGAGGTTGTCCACGAACAGGAGGACGTCCTGGTTCATCGTGTCGCGGAAGTACTCCGCCATCGTGAGGCCGGTCATCGCAATGCGGAGGCGGACGCCGGGCGGCTCGTTCATCTGTCCGAACACGAGCACGGTGTTCTTCAGCACGCCGGAGTCCTGCATTTCGTGCCAGAGGTCGTTCCCTTCGCGGGAGCGCTCGCCGACGCCCGCGAAGACGGAGTAGCCGCTGTGCTCCTCGGCGATGTTGCGGATCAGTTCCTGGATGATGACCGTCTTGCCGACGCCGGCGCCGCCGTAGGCGCCGACCTTGCCGCCTTTCGTGAAAGGGCAGATCAGATCGAGCGCCTTGACGCCGGTCTCCAAGACCTGCGTCGTCATGCTCTGCTCTTCGTAGGACGGCGGGTCGCGGTGAATCGGCCAATGCTCTTTCGCGTCGACCGCGCCGAGGTCGTCGAGGGCGTCGCCCGTGACGTTGAAGAGCCGACCGAGGCTCGGCTCGCCGACGGGGACGGCGATGGGCTGGCCGGTGTCCCTGGCCGCGGCGCCGCGCGTGAGCCCCTCCGTCGGGCCGAGCGCGAGGCAACGGACCCAACTGTTGCCGACCTGCTGCTCGACCTCCAGCACTAGGCGCTCGCCGCCCAACTCCAACTCCAGCGCGTTGAAGATGGAGGGCAACCGCTCGGGCGGGAACTCGACGTCCACGACCGTTCCGATGACCTGCACGACTTTTCCTTCGGCTTCCTCAGCCATCCCGGCTCCTCCTGTCTCTCCCTAGCCTTCGAGCGCCGCCGCTCCTCCTACGAGGTCCAGCAACTCGGCGGTGATCATATTCTGACGGGCCTTGTTCAACTCCAGCGTCAGCCCGGCCACCATATCCTCGGCGGCCTCCGTGGCGTTCTTCATCGCCACCATTCGCGCGGACTGCTCGCTCGCGTTGTTCTCGAGGAACGCCTGGTAGACCTGCATCTCCATAAATCGCGGGAGAAGGGCGCCCAGCACGGTCTCCGCGTCCGGCTCGTACAGGATGTCCGGCGCCGCCTCTAGTCCTTCCGCGGCGACCGGCAGCAGCCGCTCCACGACGGGCTGCTGGATGACGGTGTTGACGAAGCGGGTGTAGACGAGGTGCGCCTCGTCCATCTCGCCCTCCGTGTACAACTGCTCCACGAGGCGGGTGACCGCGAGCGTGCCCCCCATCGTCGGCTTGTCTCCGATGTCGGTGAACGAGGCGCGCAGGGGGATTCCCGCGCGCACCATAAAGTCGCGCGCTTTCTTGCCGACCGTCACCGCCGAGACCGGACGCGCCTGCGCCTGCGCGAACCGCCCCGCCGCCCGCGTGAGGTTGCCCGGCATTCCCCCCGCGAGGCCGCGGTCGGGCGATATGGCGAGCAGCAAGACGCCGCCGCCCGACCTGCGCTCCAGCAGCGGGTGCGTCCAATCCGAATCGCCGACGCCGCGCCCCACGATTCCGCCTATCGCCTCCCGCAACTTGCGGGCGTAGGGACGCGACGCGACGACGGACTCCTGCGCGCGGCGCATCTTGGAGGCGGCGACCATCTGCATCGCGTGCGTAACCCGCGAGGTGTTGTGGACGCTGCGTATCCGTCCGCGTATCTGCCTGACGCTCGGCACGAGGGCCTTTCTCCTATTGGAACGTGGACTTGAAGGCGGCGATCGCTTCCTTCAGCGCTTCTTCCGACGCCTCGTCTATGTCCTTCTTTTCCTGAATCGCGCTCAGCATCTCCGGGCGCGACGTTTCGACGTAGCCGAGGAAGCGCTCTTCGAACTCGCGCACCCGGTCCACGGGCACGTCGTCCAGGTGGCCGTTCACCGCAGCGTACATTCCGCAGACCTGACGCGGGAGGCTCTGCGGCTTGTATTGGGGCTGCTTCAGCAACTCCGTCAGCCGCTGCCCGCGCTCCAACTGCGCCCGCGTCGCCGCGTCCAAGTCGGAGGCTCCGAACTGGGCGAAACTCGCCAGCGCGCGGTACTGCGCCAACTCCAGCCGCATACGCCCCGCCACTTTCCGCATCGCCCGCGTCTGCGCGGAACTCCCCACGCGGCTCACGGAGAGGCCGGCGTTCACCGCCGGACGGATACCGCTGTTGAAAAGGTCGGACTCCAGATAGATCTGGCCGTCGGTGATGGAGATCACGTTCGTCGGGATATAGGCGGAAACGTCGCCCGCCTGCGTCTCGATGATGGGCAGCGCCGTGAGCGAGCCTCCTCCGCGCGCGTCGTCCAGCCGCGCGGCGCGCTCCAGCAGGCGGCTGTGCAGATAGAACACGTCGCCCGGGTACGCCTCGCGGCCCGGCGGACGGCGCAGCAGCAGCGACATTTGCCGGTAGGCCCAAGCGTGCTTCGTGAGGTCGTCGTAGATGATGAGCGCCTCGCGGCCGCTCGTCATAAACTCCTCGCCGATGGCGCAGCCGGAGTACGGCGCGAGGTACTGCAGGGGCGCGGGGTCGGAGGCGTTCGCCGCGACGATGACCGTGTGCTCCATCGCGCCGTGCTCTTCGAGCGTCGCCTGCAACTGGGCCACCTTGCTCTGCTTCTGGCCCACGGCCACGTAGATGCAGATCAGGTTCTGCCCCTTCTGATTGATGATCGTGTCTATGGCGATGGCCGTCTTGCCCGTGAAACGGTCGCCGATGATCAACTCGCGCTGCCCGCGGCCTATGGGAATCATCCCGTCTATGGATTTGATTCCCGTCTGAACCGGCGTGTTCACGGCTTGCCGCGCCACCACGTTGGGCGCGACGATTTCGATGGGCCGCGCGCCCTCCGTTCTGACCGCGCCTTTGCCGTCCAGCGGCTCGCCCAGCGGATTGACGACGCGCCCCAGCAAAGCGTCGCCGACCGGCACGCGGGCGACCTCGCCGGTCGCCTTGACCAAGTCGCCCTCTTTGACGCCTGTGTGCGCGCCCATCACCGCCGCGCCGACGAGGTCTTCCTCCAAGTTGAGCGCAAGCCCCGCCACTCCACTAGGGAAGTCCAGCAACTCGCCGAAGCCAACCTTGCTCAGGCCGTGGATCGTCGCGATGCCGTCGCCGACCTCGACGACCGTGCCCACTTCCGTGAGCGTCGTCTCGCCGCCGAACTCCTCAATTTGCCGCTTGAGCACCGCAGCGATGTCTTGTCCGCGAGTCGTCATGCCCGCTCCTCCGTTTCGTATGCCGCTGGGACGGGCGCTTGCCGCCCCAGGCTCTGACGCAGGCCGTTCAGGCGCGAGCGCACGCTTCCGTCTATGATGCGGTCTTCTATCCGGACGACGATGCCGCCGATGATCTCGGGGTCTTCCCGCTCGTCGAGAACGACCTCCTTATCGAGCATCGCCCCCAGCGAGGCGGCGAGCCTGCCGCGCTGCTCCGCCGAGATCGGCGCGGCGGTCGTCACGACCGCCTGCGCCCGGCCCAAGCGCTCGTTCAGCAGCCGGCGGTACTCGCTCACGATGGCCGGCAGCGAGCCCGTCGCCTGCCGCTGGGCGAGCAGCCCCAGGAAGTTCCGCACGAGCGGGCGGGCGCCTTCGGCGATCCGCGCGGCGGCTTCCTGCTTCCGTTCCGCCGGGACGCGCGGCTCGCCGAAGAACAGCGCGACGGACGAGTCCGCCATCTGCTCCTGTATGCCGGCGAGGTCGTCGAGCCAGGCTTCCCGGCTTTCCTCCGCTTCGGCGAGGGAGAAGAGGGCTTGGGCATAGCGTTTCGCCATCGGCGCTTTGGCCATCGCCGGCTCCTAGTTCCGCCCTGCGCCGGCGTCGCGTTCCGCGAGCGCCTCGTCTATCAGGTCGCGGTGCGCGTCCGCGTCCAGCGACCGCCGGATGATGCGCTCCGCCGCCGAAACCGCGAGCGCGCCGAACTCCGAGCGCACTTGCTCGACTGCGGCGTCGCGCTCCTGGCGAATCTCCTCGCGGGCGCGCTCGAGCAGTTGGGCGGCCTCGGCGCGCGCCTGCTCCGCCTGCTGCTCGCGGTAGCGCTCGGCGGCCTCGCGAGCCTCGGCCAGGGCTTGCTGCCCGGCCTCGCGCCCCTCTCGCAGCGAGCGCTCCATCGCTTCCCGCTGCTCCTGGGACTCGCGCCGCGCGCGCTCCGCTTCCTCCAAACTCTCCCGGATGCGGCTCGACCGCGCGTCGAGCATCCCCAGGATCCGCTTGTACGCGAAGAAGTAGAGGATGGCGCCGAGAACGGCGAAGTTCACCAGGTAGACGAGCAGGCTCGTCCAGTCGATCCCCAGCGCCCCGATGCCGCTCGCCGCTTCTTCCGCTAGTAAGGGAACTGCGCGCACGTCGGCCGCCTCCTCGAATCGGATACGCCGCTCATTGCTAGAACGGCTGCGCGACGAAGATGAGCAGGATCGCGACGACCAGCCCGTAGATGCCGATCGCCTCCGTGAACGCGAGCGCCAGAATCATGTTCGGCGCGATCGCGTCGCGGGCCTCCGGGTTCCTGCCCAGAGCGTTCATCGCCCCGTTGCCCAGGATGCCCAGGCCGATGCCCACCCCGGCCAGGCCAAGACCGGCCAAGCCGATGGCGAGATACCTTGCCGCGTCAGCGGTGATTCCTTCCATTGTCCAACCTCCTTGGTTGCGCCTTCCGATGTCCGCGCGTCGCGCGCCCGGCTTGCGGACGCTCCTAACGCGGCTCTGCCGCCGCGTGACTCTCTCCATGCCCTCCGTGCGACGCGACCGCCGACACGGCGAACACCAGCGTCAGCCCCATAAAGACCAGCGCTTGCACTCCGCCCACGAGAATCTCCAGCCCGTAGAAGATGATGGGCGTGATGAAGATCGTCAGGAACGTCATCATAAACAGCACGATCTCCCCGGCCAGCATATTGCCGAAGAGACGGAACGTGAAACTGATCACCCGGATGAAGTGGCTGATCAACTCCAGCAGCCCGATGAACGTCTGAATCGGGTTCCCGAACCGGAAGAACTCCCGCAGGTAGCCCGCCTTGTGCGCCCGGAACCCCCAGACCTCGAAGAACAGGAACGAGATGATCGCCAGCGCGAGCGGCATATTGATGTCCGTCCCCGCGCTGCGGAACAGATGCGTGGCCACGTACGCCTGCCCGTCCTTCTCTCCCATAAATCCTACGTTCGGGTAGATCGGCAGCAGGGCCATCCAAGCGTTGAACGCCACGAAAATGAAGATCGTCGCCAGAATCGGGAAGAACGGCTTAGCGTACCGCTCCCCGGCGATGCCGCGCACGAACCCGTACAGCGTCTCGATGAAGAACTCCAGGAACCCCTGCAGCCGGCCCGGCACGACCGCCATCCGCCGCGTCCCCAGTCCGAACAGCAGCGCGATGACGAGCGACGTCAGCCACGCGGAGAGCAGCGTGTTCGTGACTGCGAACCCGCCGACGCTGAACACCTTCTGCGGCGCGAGGTGCACCTCGGGCACCGGCAGGATGCCCCGGCCGATGGCCCCAAGCCCCAAACCGGCGACCGCCAGCGCAAGCGCCGCCAGCAGTATCAAACGCTTCTTCACTGTCCGTTCAGTCTCCGCCGTCCTTGTCGTTCTTCCTCCCGCCGGCGAGGAACTCCGCCGCCATCCGGTACGCTCCGTAGAACGCGGCGGCCACCCCCAGCAGGAGGCCCGCCAGCAGAAACAGAGGCGACGCCCCCAGCCTGCCGTCGAGCCATGCTCCCCCCAGCGTCGGCAGCACAATCGCCGCCGCCACGTACCAGCCGAGGCCGGTGAACTGCGCCGCCGATACCCACCAGGGACGGTTTCTCATACGGCGCGGGAGGTTCCGTGAATCGTATCACAACGCCCGCCGCCCGCGCAAACGCCCCACCTCCGCCCGGCAAGAGCGAGGGGCAGGCGAGATTCCCGCCTACGCGGGAATGACGGAGAATTACCCGGGATGGGCGGGAGGTTAGGCGGGCCGGTCGGGAGGTTGCGCGGGAATGACGGGGCCTGTGTTGCGAAGGGGAGCGGCGCAAACGCCGTCCTGCTGGATTCCCGCCTGCGCGGGAATGACGGGAGGTTGTGCGGGAATGACGGGGCCTGTGTTGCGATGGGGAGCGGCGCAAACGCCGTCCTGCTGAATTCCCGCCTGCGCGGGAATGACGGGAGGTTGCGCGGGAATGACGAGATGCGACGGGGACGCTCCGGACGGGCAAGCCCAACCGCCTTCCTCCCAACAGGGCGTCCGGTGAACGTGAGTGGACAGGAACTCGGCGGGCGGCGCGAATCGCCGCTCCACTCTTGCCCTAGAGCCCCGTCATTCCCGCGAAAGCGGGAACCTACTGGGAGCACGCCCGCTCACGATTCCTTTTTGCCGAGGTCTTCCAAGCCGGGCAAGTCCTGCAGGAAGTCGGAGAACGCGGACATCTTCTCGATCTCCTCCGCGCTGACGCCCTTCTGCGCCGAGCGCGGCCTCCGGCGCGGCTGCCGCGAATTCTCGTCTCCCTCGTCCTTCACGTCCGCGTCCAGGGTGACCCCCGCGCGCTCCAGCACCTGGTCCTCCACGTAGATCGGCGCTTTCGACCGCGCCGCGTCCCCGGCCGCATCCTCCGCGTACCCCTCCTGCTTCAGAAACGCCTCCACCTCGTTCAGCGACGAGAACCAGCGCTCCTCGCCGTCCTTCCCCGTGACCAGTTGCCCCTCCCGAACCGCCACCGCTATCGCGTCGCTTGGGCGGCAGTCGATCTCCGCCTCCGTGCCGTCCGACAGCCGCAGCGCCAGTTTGGCGAAGAACGTGTCCTGCTCCAAGTCGGTGACCACCACGTGCCGCACGGTCGCGCCCAGCGCCGTGATCACCGACCGCAGCAAGTCGTGCGTCAGCGGGCGCGCCGCCGTCACGTCCTGCAACTTCAGCGCGATCGCGTCCGCCTCCGGCGACCCGATGCGGATCGGCAGATAGCGGTCCGCGTGCCGCTCCTTCAGAATCACCACGCGCTGGTAATTCATCAGGCTCACCCGAATGCTGTCTATGAACATCTCTTGCATGGCAAGCGGCCTCCGCCCTCTATTCTAGGAAGGCGAGCGCGAATGGTCAAATCCCCGCGCTCATTCGCCTATCGCAGGAGACGGCAAGGGGTCGCGAGGCCGCCTCCTGCGCTCGCGGCGAGTACTCCATAGAACTCAACGAGCCAAGCGACTGATGCGGCGCGCCTGTCGGAGAACGCCTACATTCACGCGGCGCGCGGCTCAGCGACCCCAGCGTCAACTCCATCGGAGAAGTTGGAGACTCCTCCTCTTGGAGAGGCGCAAGTCGCGCTCCGGGCGGCAATCGCCTACAATTGCGCCGACGCGCGACGCGGCGCGAGGGTGAACGACGAATGACCAGCGGAACCATACTCTCCGGAATGCGCCCCTCAGGCAGGCTGCACCTCGGCAACTACTTCGGCGCGCTCCAGAACTGGACGCGGCTGCAGGAGGACTACGACTGCTTCTATATGATCGCCGACGTCCACGCGCTCACCACGCTCTCCGGCGCGGAGGAGGTGCGAACCATCGCCCCCGACGCGCATGAGATGGCGCTCGACTGGCTGGCCGCCGGGCTCGACCCGGAACGCTCCGTGCTCTTCGTCCAATCCCAAGTTCCGGAGCACCTCGTTCTGCAGGGGCTGCTCAGTATGAGCGCGCCCCTCGGCTGGCTGATGCGCGTCCCCACCTTCAAGGAGCGCGTCCGGCAGATCGGAGAGCACGAGGAGAACGTTCCTTTCGGTCTCGTCGGCTACCCGGTGCTCCAGACCGCCGACATCGTGATCTATAAGGCCGACAAGGTGCCCGTGGGCATAGACCAGGCGCCGCACCTCGAAATCTCCCGGGAGATCGTCCGCAGATTCAACCGGCTCTACGGCGACACTTTCCCCGAACCCCAAACTCTGCTCACCGATTCGCCGAGCATCACCGGCACGGACGGCGAGAACAAGATGAGCAAGAGCCTCGACAATCACCTGGAACTCGCCGCGTCCGACGAGGAGACCGCCGCCCGCGCGATGACGATGGTCACCGATCCCCAGCGCATGCGGCGCTCCGATCCCGGCAGGCCCGACGTCTGCAATGTCTTCGCTCTCCAGAAACTTTTCAATCCGGGCAAGATCGAGGAGATACGCCGCCGGTGCGAGAGCGCGGACATTGGCTGCGTGGACGACAAGCGCGACCTTGCGGAGGGCGTCAACGCTTACTTCCGCGAGTTCCGCGAGCGCCGCCGCGAACTTGCGGAGTCTCCTGGCCGCGTGCGCGAGATACTCGCCGCCGGAGCGGAGCGCGCCCGCGCCGTCGCGTCCGAAACCGTCGGCGAAGTCTACGAGCGGATGGGGCTGCGCTAGCGGTGGCCGTTCCGCCTGAGTCGCCTATCGCGGCGGACGGAAGCGACGCGCTGCAGGTCGCTCTCCGCGCCGCCAACGCCGCCGCGGTTCAGATCGCCCGCCGCATCCCCGACGCGCTGCTTCCCGACGCCCGCGAGCGGCTTGGCCTCCGCACCAAAGGCGGATGGAACGACCGCGTCACGGAGGTCGACGGCGCGGCGGAGAACGCGGCGCTCGCCGTTTTGCGCGGAGCCTTTCCCGATCACGAAATTGTCGCCGAGGAGTCGGGCGCGCACGGGGGCGGGTCGGCGTTCCGCTGGCACGTCGACCCGCTCGACGGCACGCGGAATTTCGCCAGCGGCCTCCCCCACTACTGCGCCAGCGTGGGGCTTTGGATGGACGGCGAGCCTCTCGCCGCGGCCATCGTGGATCCTGCGCGCAACGAAACGTTCGCCGCCGCCGCGGGACGCGGCGCGACGCTCAACGGCGCGCCCGCCGCCGTATCGAGCGAAACGCGCCTCGAGGAGTCGTTGCTGGGCTTTGACGTCGGCTACAAGGGGCCGGAGGGCAAACTGCTGCTGGGGGCGGTCGCCGACCTGTGGCCGGGCTTTCAGTCCGCGCGGATGATGGGCTCCGCGGCGCTCGGAATCGCCTACGCGGGATGCGGGCGGCTCGAACTCTACGCCCACCACTACCTCCAGCCGTGGGATATGGCGGCGGCCATTCTCTTCGTGCGCGAGGCCGGCGGCACAGCGACGACGCTCAACGGCGCGCCGCTTTCCCCGGAGAGCGGCAGCATCGCCGCGGGCGCCCCGGAAGTCCACGCCGCGTTTCTGGCGGCGACGGCAAACTCGCCGTGGCGCGCAAGCGTATCGTAGGGCGTTTCGCCCCTTCTCCGCCGTACAATTGACGCATGCGCCCGTGGTATCTGCGTCTGCTCGATCGCGCGCGGCCATTCATCCACCGCTTCCCCGCGCCTCCTTTCCTGCGCTCTCTCGGAGAGTTAGTCTACCGCGCCTTTCTCAACTTCTCCCGCGACGACGGCTCCCATATGGCCGCCGGGGTGGCCTACTACGCCATCTTCTCCCTCTTCCCTCTCGTGCTCGCCACCATCGCCATCGGGGGCTACTTCATAGACGACAGGCGGATCGAGACCGTTCTTCTCGATCTGCTGGGGCGCGAACTGCCCGGGGTGGGCAATTCGGCCCTCGTCAGGGGGAACATCGAGGGGCTCGCCGCCGCACGCGGAGCATTCAGCGCCCTCGCTCTCGTCGGCCTCATTTGGTCGGGGCGCGCCATATTCGGCGCCGTGCACCGCGTGCTCAACCGCGCGTGGAAAATCTCCCAGCCGCCCCATTTCGTTCTCTATCAGGTCGGCCAGGTCGCGGGCTCGGTCGGCGTCGTGCTGCTCTTCATCTTCACCGCCGCGCTCGGCACCATCGGGCGCGCGATAGCCGCCCAAGCCGACCTTCTCTTTATATGGGAGACGATCATCAACACCGTCTCCGTCTTGCTGAGCGCCGTTCTCTTCCTCATTCTGTACAAATTCATTCCTGACGCCAAAGTCCGCTGGCGCGACGCGATCCCTGCGGGCGTCATCGCCGGAATCGGCTTCGAACTCACCCAACTCGGCTTCTCGTTCTACCTGGCCAACATCTCCACTCTGGACCTTGTCTACGGAAGCATCACGACCATCGTCTTGCTGATGCTTTTTCTCTACCTCGTCTCCCTCATCCTCGTGTGGGGCGCGGAGTTCTCCAGTGAGATCAGGCGCACCGACGAGGCCGGGCTGCTCAACCTCCGCAAGGAACTCCGCCCCGTTCCCGGGGGGCTCGCCTCTCCCGCCCACCGCGGCGGACGGCGCGCGCCCGACGCGACCCGTCTTCCTGGGGAGGCCAGCGCCGGCTAGCGCGCCGCCCGGGGCGGGCGGGACCGTCCCCGTCCCCATCGTCGCCCCCGCGAAGCGGAAGCCTATTGCCCCCCTCACTCCTCCCTATGGAGCATGCGGTAGACGCGCTCGGCGGTGAGCGGGAGGTCATGGACGGGGAAGCCGATGGCGTCGTGCACGGCGTTGGCGATGGCGGACGCCGTCGGAACGTTCGCGGATTCGGCTATCGCGCCCGCGTTGAACGGCCCGGGGCCCTCGCCGCCCGGAATGAGCGCAATCTCGAATTCGGGCGCGTCCATAATGTTCGGAATCTTGTAGTCGGCGAGGTTGAGAGCGAGCGGGCGCCCGTCCTCGATGAGGTGCTCCTCGACGGTGGCCATGCCGAGCCCCTGAATCGCGCCGCCGAAAATCTGCCCGCGATGGCCTTCGGGGTTGATGACGGCGCCGACGTCGTGCGCGCTGACGATCTTGCGAACGGCGACGGCGCCGGTCTCCGGATCAACCTCCACCTCGGCGGCCTGGGCCGTGAACTCGGTCGAGGGCGGGTCGGGGAAGAGCGGCACTTTCTTGTAGGCGTCCACCGCGACGTCGCCGCCGTTGGCGCGGCAGAGTTCCGCCGCCGCTTCCGCGAAAGGGGCTCCGCCCGCCGCCTCGCGCAGTTGCGCCCGCAGGCCGTTGACCGCCTCCTGCACGGTCAGGCCGAGCGCGAACGTCACGCGGCTGCCGGAGACGCCGAGGTCGAACGGCAATTCGTCGGTGGGAGCGGCGGCGACCGAGATGGTTTGCGGCTCGACGCCCAAGTCCTCGGCGATGATCTGCTGCATCGCGGTGTACGCGCCCTGCCCCGGGTCGGCGACGGGGACGAGCAGCGTGAGCGACGCGTCGGGATGCAGAATGAGGCGGCAACTGGAGTCGCCGCCGATGGGGCCGCGCTCGTACATTGCGACGCCGCGTCCGGTGAACGGAGGCTTGGGGGCGCTCCAGCCGATCTTCTCGACGGCGGCGTCCAGCGTTTCGACTGCCTTGACGAGGCCCCACTTCTCGCCGTTCGGGGCCGTGTCGCCCTGCCGGAGCAGGTTCCGCCTGCGGAATTCGGCGGCGTCCATTCCCAGTTCCGCCGCGATGCAATTGAGGTGCGCCTCGACCGCGAAGTTGATCTGCGGGCCGCCGGGCGAGCGCATATGGCCGGAGGGGAGCGTGTTGGTGTAGCCGATGCAACTCTTCACGTCCAGCGCGGTGAATCTGTAGCAACTGCCGGCCTGCTCCAGGCCGTGCAGGTTGACGTTCGGCGCAGGCTTGAACGCGCCGTAGGCGCCGCCGTCGAAGCGCGCGTCGACCTGCATTCCGGTCAGTTCGGCGTTCTCCGTAACGCCCGCGCGGATGGTGATCGTCCCCGGATGCCGGCTGTTGGCCGCGAGCAACTCCTCCTGGTACGACATCACAATCTTCACGGGGCGCCCCGTCTCGCGGGAGAGGAGATAGGCGACGGGCGCGTCCATCGGCGAGCCCTTGCCCCCGAAGTCGCCCCCGACCGGCATCGGATGCACGCGAATCGTCGCGGGCTCCACGCCGATGCACGCCGCGAGTTGCCCGCGCAGCAAGTGCGGGCTCTTGTTCGACGCCCATACGTCCGCCGTCCCGTCCGCGTGAACGGAAACGGCGCAGGCGTGCGTCTCCATATAGACGTGATGCTCTTTCTGCGTCGTGAACGTGTTTTCAAAGACGCGGTGCGAGCCGTCGAGCGCGGCCTGCGCGTCGCCGTGCGTCCAGCGTCCGTAGGAGCAGAGATTCGGCAGGTCCGGGCGCTCCGGATGGACGAACGCGCCCGCGTACTGCGTGGGGTCGTCGTGAACGAGCGGCGCGCCCGGAGTCAGCGCCTCGCGGAGATCGAACACGGCGGGCAGTTCCTCGTACTCGGCCTCGATGAGCGCGAGCGCCTCGTCGGCCGCGTCGGCGGAGTCGGCGGCGACGGCGGCGACGCGCTCGCCGATGAAGCGCGTCTTGTCCACCGCGAGGACGGGAAGGTCGCGCATCATCCGGCCTATCCAATGGGGATGCTCCGCCCCGGTGATGACGGCGCGAACGCCCGGGACGCGCTTGGCGCGCTCCGTTTCAATGCGGACGATGCGGGCGTGGGCGTGGGGGCTGCGGAGGATTTTGCCCCAGAGGCAGCCCTCCGGATCGACGTCGGCGGCGTAGCGCAGCGCGCCGCTCACCTTGCCGGGGCCTTCTATGCGAGGGCGCCTCGCGCCGACTACGCGCATCGTCATAGCGTTGCTCCTCTCCGCCGTTCGTCCGCAGGGGTTCGTCCGCAGGCTGGCGGGAGCGTATCACGCGCGGCGGGCGGCGTACAGGGCGGCGCGGCGTAGGGGGCAGGGAGGGGCGCGCCCGCAGATGTCCCAAGCCAGCGCGGGCAAGCGGCGGCGGATACGCGCCTCACCGGGGTGGCCACAGACACGGACATTGGGGAAATTAAGAAGCGCGTGGTGGAGATAGGGGGACTCGAACCCCCAACCTCCGCATTGCGAACGCGGCGCTCTCCCAGTTGAGCTATATCCCCACGCGCAGCGCGCCGACCGGCGCCGACGCATCCCTACTATACCACATCCCCGCGTCGGCGCTACAATAGACCGACGTTCCCGCGTAGCTCAGTGGTAGAGCGGTCGGCTGTTAACCGATTGGCCGTAGGTTCGAATCCTACCGCGGGAGCCAATCCCCGCCCGCCGGGAACCCCGAACGCAAGGAGCGTGAAACAGCATGCGCTTGCGCTGACGCCCAAGCCCGGCGATGAACGGAACGAACGAAGACCCGCCCGACGGCGTAAGGCCGCAGGCGCGACCGGAGAAGGAGAGCCCACAATGGCGCTGCGAATCAACGACACGGCCCCTGACTTCACCGCTGAGACGAGCGAAGGCCCCGTTAACTTCCACGAGTGGGTCGGCGACGGCTGGGCGATGCTTTTCTCCCATCCGAAAGACTTCACGCCGGTGTGCGCCACCGAACTCAGCTACGTCGCCAAGACGAACGACGAGTTCGCCAAGCGCGGCTGCAAGGTCATCGGCCTCAGCGTCGACAAGGTGGACGACCACCTCCGCTGGGCCGCCGACATCGAGGACATCGGCGGCGTCCCGCTCAACTTCCCCATCATCGCCGACGAAGACCTGAACGTCGCCAAACTCTACGATATGCTTCCGGCGGACGAGTCGGGCTCGTCGGAGGGCAGGACGGCGGCGACCAACCAGACCGTCCGCACGGTCTTCCTCGTCGGCCCCGACAAGAAGATCAAGATGAGCCTGACCTACCCTATGAGCACGGGGCGCAACTTCGACGAACTGCTGCGCGTCCTCGACTCCTGCCGGCTGACCGCCGAGCACAAGGTGGCGACGCCCGCCAACTGGAGCAAGGGCGAGGACGTCATCATCGTCCCCGCCGTGGACAACGACGCCGCGAAAGACTTGTTCCCCGCCGGCTGGGAGACGGTGAAGCCCTACCTCCGCAAGGTGAAAGACCCCAGCGCCTAGCGGCGCCGCGCGTTTGCGGGGGCGAGATTCCCGCCTGCGCGGGAATGACGATTGTAAGGGGACGGGTACGCCTGCGCGGGAATCCAGGAAGCGCGGAGCGCTTGACCCTGCTCCCATTGCGTTTCCCCCTGCCGCGTCGTTCCCGCGTAGGCGGGAATCCAGGAAGCGCGGAGCGCTTGACCCCTGCTCCCGCTGCGCTGAGGCAGGATTCCCTCCGAACCCTCGCCCTTGCGCGGAAGCGCGCGCTTCGCCCGCCCTGCTATAATCGCCTCTCATCCTCTGGTCAGTAAGGAGCCGCACCCTATGAACTACGCCAGCCGCTTGGCGCGATTCTTCGCAGCCGTCATTGACAACATCGTCGTCTACCTCACCGCCTTCCTCGGGATTGGCCTCGTCGAGCAAATCTCCGACTTCCAGCCCAACTTCCAGGCGGTCGTCATCACGTGGACGTTCGTCTACTTCGTTGCGCTCACCGCAGCCTCCGGCGCGACGCTGGGCAAGATGGCGCTGGGGATGCGGGTTGTCGGCGCCGACGGGGGCAAAGTCGGCTTCGGCGCCGTCGTCATGCGGGAAACCGTCGGCAAGATCGCATCCGCGCTCGTCGTCATGCTCGGCTTCATCTGGATACTCTTCGATGACCGTCGGCAGGGCTGGCACGACAGGATCGGCAAGACATTCGTCGTGAAGGCGAGATAGACCGATCCGCACACCGGACCCGGACGAATCGGGGAGCAGCGCGCGCTGCTCCCCCTTGTCTCCCCCTGCCGCCGTTCCCGCGAAGGCGGGAACCTCGCCCTTGCACCGGGCGCCTCGCCCCCGCCCCGCGCAGTGTGCTATACTTTCTCTCCCCGCGCCCTGTTCGGGGCGCTCTCGCAAGCAAGCGCCGTATGGAGAATCCCGATGCACCTGGTCATTGACGGGCACGGCTGCGACCGCGCCCACCTTTCCGACGCCGAACTCGTGCGCCGTTTTCTGGATGAGTTCCCCTCCCGGATCCGAATGACGAAGATCATCCCGCCCGCCGTCTACACCTACCACGGGCCGACGCCGGAGGACTGGGGCGTGTCCGGCTTCGTGATCATCGCGGAGAGCCACATCAGCGTCCACACCTTCCCCGACCGGCGCTACGTGAACATTGACGTGTTCTCCTGCAAAGAGTTCGACGCGGACGAGGCGATGGCGCAGGTGCGCGAGTTCTTCCCGATGGACGACGTCCGCAGTTGGGTTCTCGACCGGGGCTTGGAGCACCTCGAGCCTGCGACCGCCAAAGCGGTGGTGGAGGAGGAGCGGGAGGCCGTCCGCCTGCGCGTGTGACCCGCCGCGCGCGGCCGCGACCCGGAAGGAGCGATAGGGGAAGGGAGCGCGTTGATGGCCGCGACAGATTGGCCCTCCGTCCCCGCGACGTTCCTTGCGCTCGACCCCGGCGAGCATGCGCTCAGCCGCTCGCGCTGCGTCGTTCTGCCCGTTCCCTACGAAGCGACGACGTCGTACCGCAAAGGAACCTCCGGCGGCCCGGCGGCGATCATCAGAGCGTCGGCGGAGATGGAGGACTACGATCCGGAGTTGGGCTGCGAGCCTTGCGCCGTCGGCGTCCACACCGCCCCCGCCGTCGAGCCCGCGCTCGCCGGACCGGAGGCGATGGCGTCCCGCGTCGCGGAGGCCGCGGGCTTCTACGCCGATCAAGGCAAACTCGTGGGCGTGTTGGGCGGCGAGCATTCGCTGACCTCCGGCGCGGTCGCCGCGATGGCGGCGCGTCACGAGAGGCTGAGCGTTCTGATCTTCGACGCGCAGGCCGACTTGCGGGAGACGTATCAGGGGTCGGCGCACAGCCACGCCTGCGCCGCGCGCCGCGCGCTGGATTATGCGGAGCGCATGGCCATCGTCGGCGTTCGGAGCATGACGGCGGACGAGGCGGCGTTCGCGGCGGAGCGCGGCGTCGCGCTCTTCCCCCGCGGCCCCGAGCCGGTGACGGACGTCGACGGCGTGCTCGACGCGCTCGGCGAGAATGTCTACGTCTCGTTCGATCTGGATGCTTTCGACCCGTCGTTTATGGCGGCGGTGGGCACGCCGGAGCCCGGAGGCATAGGCTGGTGGGAGGCGCTCCGCATTCTGCGGGCGGTGGGCGAGCGCAAGCGCGTGGTGGGGTTCGACGTCGTGGAACTCGCGCCGAACGAGGGGCCCGAGGCGTGCGCCTACGCCGCCGCGAAACTCGTCTACAAACTATTCGCCTACGCAACGCATCGCCCCCGCTAATCGGAAAGCGTATGCTGAGAGCCTTGAGGGAAGCGGGCGCGGCGGAAGCCTCGCGCCCCGCCGGAACGGAACCGATGACGCCGGAACACTTCGTTTATATGGACCACGCGGCCACGACGCCCGTCGCGCCGGAGGTCGCCGACGCGATGCGCCCGTTCCTATCGGAGCGGTACGGCAATCCGTCGGGCATCTACGCGCTGGCGCAGGACGCGCGGCGGGCGCTCGACGAGGCGCGGGAGCGGTGCGCGGCGGTCATCGGCGCGCGGGCGGGGGAGATCATCTTCACCGGCGGCGGCACGGAGTCCGACAACGCAGGCGTGATGGGCCCCGCGCTGGCGCTGGCGAAGCAAGGGCGGCATATCGTAACGACCGCCATCGAGCACCACGCCGTGCTCAACGCCGCCGCGCTGCTGGAGAGCCTCGGCTGGGAGGCGGCGCGCGTCAAGCCGCAACGCGACGGCGCCGCCCGGGCGGAGGACGTCGCGGGCGCCGTCAGGCCCGACACGACAGTCGTCAGTATGATGCTGGCGAACAACGAGACCGGCGTACTGCAGCCCGTCGCGGAAATGGCGCGGCTCGTCAAACAGCGGGCGCGGGAGGAGCGGCGGACGGTCGCCGTGCACACCGACGCGGTGCAGGCCGCCGGAGCCGTTCCTCTGGACGTGGACGAGTTGGGCGTGGACTTCCTCTCGCTCTCCGCGCACAAGTTCGGCGGGCCGAAAGGCGCCGGCCTGCTCTACGCGCGGCGCGGCGCGCCGTTCGCGCCGACGCAGGTGGGCGGCGCGCAGGAACGCGACCGGCGCGCCGGCACGGAAAACGTCGCCGCCATCGTGGGAATGAGCGTCGCCCTCGAGCGGGCGGAGCGCGACCGCGAGCGCAACGCCGCCGCGTGCGCCGCGTTGCGCGACCGCCTGTTGAGCGGCGTCTTGGAGCGCGTCGAAGGCGTCGAGGTGAACGGCGCGACGGACGCGAGGCTGCCGGGCAACGTCAACGTCTCCTTTCATGGCGTCGAGGCGGAGGCGCTGCTGATGGGCCTCGATCTCGCGGGAATCGCCGCGTCCAGCGGCAGCGCCTGCACCGCGGGGTCGCTGGAGCCGTCGCACGTACTGCTGGCGATGGGGCGGGGGAACGACTTGGCGCGGAGTTGCGCGAGGTTCACGCTCGGCCCGGAGAACACGCCCGATGAAGTGGACTATGTCGTCGAGACGATCGCGCGCCTCGCGCCGAAACTGCGCGCGCTGTCGGGGGCGGGCTAGGCGCCGGGGGCGGGCGTGAAACTTCCCGACCCCATCGAAGAGTTCCTGCGCGAGCCCCCGGTCGCGCCCGTGATATGGCCGCGCCGCCTCTTCCATCTGCTCGCGGGCTCGTCGCTGCCGCTCGCCATCCTCTTCTTTCCGGCGGAAACGGCGCAGTGGCTGCTGATCGGCGGAAGCGTCCTCGCCGTCGCCGCCGAACTCTTGCGCGGGCTGATCCCGAGCGTCAACGACCAACTGGTGCGCCGCCTGCCCTTCTTCAAAGCGTCCGAACGCCGGCAGGTGACCGGAGCGACGTACCTCTGGTTGTCCGCGACGTTTCTCGTATTCGTGTTCCAAAAAGACGTCGCCGTGCTCGCGCTCCTCTTCCTCGCTGTCGGCGACCCCGCCGCCGCGTTGATCGGCGTGCGCGACCACCGCGCCCGCGTGTTCGGCAAGTCGCTGGCCGGCGCGTTCGCGTTCGCGTGCGTCGCGCTCGGCGCGGGTCTGCTGGCGACGCTGCACCCGGACGTTCCGCTCGCGTGGTGGATCGCGCCCGGCGCGGTCGCCGCCGCGTTGGTGGAACTCGCGCCGCTCCCTCTCGACGACAACCTCACCGTGCCCATCGCGTCCGCCGCCGTGATGAGCCTGCTCGCGCTGGTGTAGACTGAGGCGTTATGAACGCCGTCGCGCTGGCGCGCCTTATCCCCAAAATTGCGATAACCTCGCGCGGCTCCGTCAACGCCGCCGCCGCCGCCATCAACGAAAAGATATCCCCCGGCGGCGACATCGTGTTCGATTTCACCGGCATCCAGGCCGTAACCCCGTCCGCCGTCGACGAGTTACTGAACTCCATTGCCCATCGCTCAACGGGGCGCGACATCCGTTTCTCCAATATGACATCAGGGGCGACGTGGAAGTTCGAAGCCATCGCCCGCGCTCACGGACGGACGCTGATCGAGAGCGGGCCGAACTCGTGGACGTTCGCCGCCCGCTGACCGCTATGCCGAACCTCCTCGTCAACGAGACCTCGCCGTACCTCCTGCAGCACGCGCATAACCCCGTGGACTGGCGCCCCTGGGGCCCGGACGCCTTCGCGCAGGCGCAGGCCGACGACAAGCCCGTGCTCGTCTCCATCGGCTACGCGGCCTGCCACTGGTGCCACGTGATGGAGCGCGAGTCGTTCGAGAACGAGGAGACCGCCCGCCTGATGAACGACCTGCTCGTCTGCGTCAAGGTCGACCGCGAGGAGCGCCCCGACGTGGACGGGATCTATATGAGCGCGGTTCAGCAAATGCACGGACACGGCGGCTGGCCGCTCAACGTGTTCCTCCTGCCGGACGGACGCCCCTTCTACGGCGGGACGTATTTTCCGCCCGCCGACCGCGCCGGAATGCCCTCGTGGACGAAGGTCGTCGCGGCGGTGGCCGACGCCTATCGCAACCGGCGGGACGCCGCGCTGGAGAACGCCCGAGCCCTCACGGATGCGCTGCAAGCCGCGTCCGGCGCCCAAGCGTCCGGCGGCGGCGCGAACGACGCGATGCTCACGGAGGCCGCATCCGCGCTCGCCGCGCTCCACGACGCGGAGCATGGCGGATTCGGCGGCGCGCCCAAGTTCCCGCAGGCGATGGCGCTGGAGTTTCTGCTGCATCGCTACGACCGCGCGGGCGGGGAAGACGCTTTGGAAGTCGTGGAGTCGTCGCTCGCCGCGATGCATAACGGCGGAATATACGACCACTTGGGCGGCGGCTTCGCCCGCTACTCCACCGACAATTTTTGGCTCGTGCCCCACTTCGAGAAGATGCTGTACGACAACGCTCTCCTCGCGCCGCTCTACCTGAAGGCGTTCCAAACAACCGGCGGCGCGCGCCGCAGAGAAGCCGCCGAGGAGACGCTCGCGTATCTACTGCGCGACCTGCGCCACCCCGGCGGCGGCTTCTTCTCGTCCCAAGACGCGGACAGCGAGGGCGTCGAGGGCAAATTCTACGTATGGACGCCCGCCGAGATCGAGGCCGCGCTCGGCGCCGAGGACGCGCGGCTGTTCCGACGCTATTACGGCGTGGGCGTTCACGGAAACTTCGAGGGGCGCTCCATTCTGCACGTCAGGGACAGCGCGGACGCCGCCGCGCGCGACCTGGGGACGGACGCCGCCGAACTGCTCGAACGCCTCGCTCCGATGCGGCGGGCGCTCTTGGCGGAGCGGGCGAAGCGCGTTCCCCCGGCGACGGACGACAAGGTTCTCACCGCCTGGAACGGCATGGCGCTGCGCGCGCTCGCGGAGGCTGCGTTCGCGCTCGACCGTCCGGACCTGCGCGAGGCCGCCGAACGCAACGCCGAATTCCTGCTCCGCGAACTGCGCCCCGCCGGAAGGCTGCTCCGCGCATGGAAGGACGGACAGGCAAGGCACCTCGCCTACCTGGAGGACTACGCGCTCCTCGTCAACGGGCTCCTCTCCCTCCATACGGCGACCTTCGCGCACCACTGGCTCCACGAAGCGCAGGCGCTCACGGACGAGATGCTGGCGCTGTTCTGGGACGACGCTGCAGGCGCGTTCTACGACGTCGGCGCCGACCACGAACGCTTGATCGTCCGCCCGCGCGACTTGACCGACAACGCGACGCCGAGCGGCGGCTCCGCCGCCGCCGAGGCGCTGCTGCGGATGGCCGCGCTGACCGGCGACGATTCGCTGGAAGAGAAGGCGGACCGCCTGATCGGAAGCGTCGCGCAGATCGCCGCCCGCTATCCGTTGGGATTCGGCAACTGGCTGCGCGTCACAGAGCGCCGCCTCGCGCCGCCGCTGGAGATCGTCGTTGTAGGCGACCCGTCCGCCGACGGAACGCGGGCGCTGCTCGCCCCGCTGCGCGAACGGCTTCCGTCGTTCGCGTTCGTCGGCCTCGCCCCGGGCGAGCCCGCCCCGTTCCCGACGCCGTTGCTGGAGGGGCGCGCGAACGCGGACGCGCCCGCCGCCTACGTCTGCCGCAAGTTCGTCTGCGGCCTCCCCGCGACCGACCCCGCCGCGCTCGCGGCGCAATTGAGCGCGCCCTAACCCTCTGCCCGTCGTTCCCGCGCAGGCGGGAATCCAGGAATCCCAGCGTCTCCGGCGCGCTCCCCCTTGCGCCGCCGTTTGCGCTATACTCCCGCGCGACAGGCTGGAGCAAGGGAGGAACAACGATGCTCTCCACCGCCGACAACGAACTGCTCACCAAGACCGGGGCGGGCTCGCCGATGGGCGAACTGATGCGCCGCTACTGGATCCCCGCCGTCTTCTCCGGCGAGGTCGAGCCCGACGGCGTCCCCCACCGCACGCGGCTCCTCGGCGAAGACCTCCTCGTGATGCGCTTCACCAACGGCGAGCCCGCCGTCCTCACGCCCGCCTGCCCCCACCGCGGCGCATCCCTCTTCTTCGGACGCAACGAGGAGAACGGCATTCGCTGCGCCTACCACGGCTGGAAATTCGACGCGGCCGGCTTCTGCGCCGATATGCCCAGCGAGCCGCCGGAAAGCAACTTCAAGGACAAAGTCACGATCAAGTCCTACCGCGCCCGCGAGCGCAACGGCGTCATCTGGATCTATATGGGCCACGAGCAGGCCGACCCTCCCCCGCTCCCCAACCTCGAATGGAACCTCGTCCCCGAATCCCACTCCTACCTCACCAAACGCATCGCGCAGAACAACTACTTCCAAACCCTGGAAGGCGAGATCGACTCCAGCCACAGCGGATTCCTGCATCAGTCGTTCACCAACCCCTTCGCCCTCAACTGGCGGACGGCGCAAGAGATGGGGATGGTCTACAAAATGCGCGACCGCCACCCCCGCTTCCAAGTGAAGGAGACCGACTACGGCGTCCTCATCGGCGCCCGCCGCAACGCCGAGGAAGACTCCTACTACTGGCGCATCACCCAATTCCTCTTCCCCTTCCACACCATCATCCCCCCCTACGGCAACGACCCGGTGTTCAGCGGCCACGCCTACGTGCCGATGGACGACGAGCACGTCATCGCCCTCTGCTTCTCCTACAACCCCGTCAGGCCGCTCAGCGAGGAGGAGTTGGGCTACCTCCGCCACGCCCGCCGCGACGGCCAAGAAGGGCTGCACCCCACCGTGGACGGCTTCCTCCCGCCCATCCCCAACCGGCCCGAGGGCGCGTGGTGGCCGAAGCATCACATTGACAACGACTTCAATGTCGACTGGCGCCGCCAAAAAGACGCCCAGTTCTCCGGCCTCCCCGGAACGTGGGTGCAAGACTCCGGCATGCAAGAGACGATGGGCCGCGTCGCCAACCGCAGCATTGAGCACCTCGGCGTCAGCGACACCGGCATCATCCGAACGCGCCGCGCCCTTATCAAGGCCACCCGCCTGCTGCGCGACTACGGCATCGAGCCCGACTCCGTCTGGGACCCCGACGTCTACCGCGTCCGCTCCGCCGCTGTCGTCCTCCCTCGCGAGGCTGAATGGGTCGAAGCGTCCGCCGAATACCGCGAGACCAACGAAAGCGTGAACTTCGCCGCCGTCTAGCCTCCCACGCCCCCTACCCTACCCCGCCCTCCTGCCCCGTCATTCCCGCGTAGGCGGGAATCCAGTGGCGCGTAGCGCCGGACGGGGCGCTGCGCGCATCGTCGCCCTCAACCGTCATTCCCGCGCAGGCGGGAACCTCGCCCCTCTTTCCCGTCGTTCTCCATTCCGTCCGCAGCACGGCCTCCCGCAGCAGGCCGCCGCGCTAGGCTTGCACTCGCCAACGCTCAAACCGGTTGCGGTTGATCTCGCAAGCAACCGCCTACGGGCCAGGCATAGCAGGGACCGCCTAGTCGCCCTGCGCCTCTTCCGCATCCTCTTCGGCGTCCGCGTCGGATGGCTCATCCGCCGCCGCGTCATCGTCGGCGTCGGGGAGGAGGGCGGCCTGGGTCGCGGAGGGAGGGGCGGCGGATGTGGCGGCGGGGCGGCCGTCGGCGGCTTTCCGCCTTCCGCCTGCGGCTTTCGGCGCCGCGTCCGGCTGGGCCTCGCCCTGAGCGCCGAAGTCCTCGTGCGTGCGCTCGCGGAAGGCGCTCATCGAGATCACGATGTCGCCCTCGGCGAGTTTGGTCATCACCTTGACGCCTTGCGCGATGCGCCCGTAGGTGCGTATCTCCGCGATGGAGGTGCGGTAGACCATCGCCTTGCGGGAGCCGACGATGATCTCCTCCTCGTCGTCTCCGGTGACGACGGCGCCCGCGATGGGGCCGGTCTTCTCCGTGATCTTCATCGCGTTGACGCCCTGGGCGTTGCGGCCCGTCGTCCGGAACATATCCACCGCCGTGCGCTTGCCGTAGCCGAGTTCGCTCATAATGAGCAGGCGGGCGTCCGGCGTCACGACCTCCATAGCGACGACATCGTCGTCGTCCAGCAGTTTCATGCCGCGCACGCCGCCCGTGCCGCGGCCTAGCCGCTCCGTCACCGCGTCGAGGCTGAACTGGCTGCCCTTGCCGTTCCGCGATATGAGGACGGCTGTCATCCCCTCTTCGGCGAGGCGCGCGGTCAGCAGGCTGTCGTCTTTCTCCAGATCGAAGGCCGCGAGGCCGTTGCTGCGCGTGTTGACGAACTTGCTGAGGTGCATCTTCTTGACCTTGCCCTTGCGGGTGGCCATAAAGATGAACTTGTCGGCGTTCGGGTCGGGGATGGCGACGACGGCGGTGACCGTTTCCGCCTGCGGATTGATCGCCTCGATGATGTTCTGGACGGGCGTGCCGCGCGTTTGGCGGGAGGAGTCCTCCCGCATTTCGAAGACGCGCTTGCGGTAGACGCGGCCCTTGTCGGTGAAGAAGAGCAGCCAGTCGTGCGTGTCGGCGACGACGAGTTGCTGAATGGCGTCGCCCTCGCGCGTCTCCTGGCCGCGGACGCCCTTGCCGCCGCGCCGCTGGAGCCGGTAGAGGGAGATGGGCAAGCGCTTGACGTAGCCCCGGTCGCTGAGCGTGATGACGACGTCGGCGTGGGGAGTCAATTCCTCCTGCGACTGGTCGCGCGCTTCCTCGTCGGAGATGGCGGTGCGGCGGTCGTTGCCGAACGTCTTGCGGAGTTCGGCGGTTTCGTCTTTGATGACTTGCAGCACCCTGGCGGCGTTGGAGAGGAGTTCCTGCAGATCGGCGATGCGGCGCGTCAGTTCCTGGTACTCGTTCTCGATGCGCTCACGCTCGAGGGCGGCGAGGCGGCGGAGTTGCATATCCAAAATCGCCTGCGCCTGCGCCTCGGTGAGGCCGAACTCGCGCATCAGGCCGCCGCGCGCGGCTTCCGCGTCTGCGGACGCGCGTATGAGGGCGATGACTTCGTCCAGATGCTCCAGCGCGACGCGCAAGCCCTCGAGAATGTGGGCGCGCTCGCGGGCGCGGGCGAGGTCGTATTCGGCTCTGCGCCGGATGACGGCGCGGCGGAACTCGATGAAACGCTCCAACGCGGTGCGGAGGCTGAGCACCCGGGGCTGCCCCTCCACGAGCGCGACCATATTGACGTGGAAGGCGTTCTGCATCGTCGTGTGCTGATAGAGGTTGTTGAGCACGACGCCGCCCGATGCGTTGCGCTGGAGTTCCACGACGACGCGCATGCCGTGCCGGTCGGACTCGTCGCGCACCTCGGATATGCCTTCTATCTTCTTCTCTTTGGCGAGGCCGGCGATCTTCTCGACGAGGCTGGCCTTGTTGACCTGATAAGGCAGTTCGGTGACGACGATGCGCTGCCGCCCGGACTTGTCCATATCCTCGAAGGCGGCCTTGGCGCGGACGACGATTCTGCCGTGCCCAGTGTGATACGCCTGATTAATGCCCTCCCTGCCCATAATCGTGGCCGCCGTCGGGAAGTCCGGCCCCTTAATGAAGTTCATCAACTCGTCGGTGGACGCTTCGGGGTTGTCCACGAGATAGTCGACCGCGTCGCAGACCTCGCGGAGGTTGTGGGGCGGAATGTTGGTGGCCATGCCGACGGCGATGCCGGACGCGCCGTTGACAAGGAGGTTGGGGACGCGGGCGGGGAGGACGGTGGGCTCGCGGTGGGAGCCATCGTAGTTGTCCACGAAGTCTATGGTGTCGCGGTCTATGTCGAGAAGGAGTTGCTCGGAGATGGGGGCGAGGCGCGCTTCGGTGTAGCGCATCGCGGCGGGCGGGTCGTCGTCCACCGAGCCGAAGTTGCCTTGCCCGTCCACGAGCATGTGCCGCATCGAAAAGTCCTGCGCCATGCGGACGAGGGCGTCGTAGACGGGAGAGTCGCCGTGCGGGTGGTACTTGCCGAGCACCTCGCCGACCACGGCGGCGCTCTTCTTGTAGGAGGATCCCGGGCGCAGCCCCATCCCCTGCATCGCGTAGAGGATGCGGCGGTGAACGGGCTTGAGTCCGTCGCGGACGTCGGGGAGCGCGCGGGAGACGATGACGCTCATCGCGTAGTCGAGGTACGCGCTCCGCATCTCGTCTTCTATGCGGACGGGTCTGATGTTGCCTGCGTTGGTGACCATTGAGCGTTCTCCCGTTGCGGGCGGGGAGGGAGCGCCCCGCTAACCACTGCATCTAGCGGTCGGGGCGCGCCTCTCTACAATATATGGCGTGAAGGTTCACGGATTATAGCAGACGCGCGGGATGCAAGCGCACGGATCGCCCGCGCGATTCACGCTCGTTCGCCGCAGGCGGGAGGCGAGGGTCCGTGTGCGCTCGCTACGCCTCGCCCGCAGCCGCGCGGCGCGAGCGTTTGGGCTTCCTCAGCAGACCATAGAGCAGCGCGGACAGCAGCAGAGCCATCAGCAGCAAGTTGCCCGGCGTAACCCCGTCGTTCCCGCCGGACGGCGAGAGCGCGGACTCCGCGTTCGGGCCGCCGCCTCCGGTCGCCGCGCCGCGGCCGTTCCCGCCGCCGCCGTTGTCGTCCCCGTCGTTGTCGAGTTCTTCCGTGATTGCGAACGCCGACGAAGCCCCTCCCGTTGCGCGGCCTTCCGGAGGCATTACGCGCCCTTGCGCCATAGGCGTAGGCGTCGAGGCTAGGCCGGGCGCATTGGACGATGGCGCGGCTCCGGCGGCTATCGGCGTCGTACGCGACTCCGAATCAAACGAGGGGGGATTCAGGCGTTCCGGCCCGTCCCGAAGAGGCCCGGGCTGCCCGATCCGGTTCTGCCCAATCGGGGCGGGAGTAGGCGTAGGCGTAGGAGTAGGAGTAGACGTCGCGGTCGGATCAGGCGCCGCCGATTGAGGCGCGGGCGTTGCCGTAGGCGTAGGCGTAGGCGTTGGGATGACCTCGGATGGATTCACCGATTGAGGCGTAGGGGTAGGGGTAGGCGTTGCCGTAGGCGTTGGGGTTGGCGTAGGGGTAGGCGTGGAGGTAGGAGTAGGAGTTGGCGTTGGAGTGGAGGTAGGAGTTGTCTGCGGCTCAGGAGACAGCACGTCAAAGACAGGCGTAGGCGTAGGGGTAGGAGTTGGCGTGGAGGTTGCCGTCGGTGTCGGCGGCTCAGGAGACAGCACTATAAAGATAGGCGTAGGCGTAGGGGTAGGAGTTGGCGTTGGGACGACCTCGGATGGACTCACAGGTTGAGGCGTAGGCGTAGGAGTAGCCGTTGGCGTAGCGGTAGCGGTAGGCGTCGGCGTGGAGGTTGCCGTCGGTGTCGGCGGCTCAGGAGACAACACTACAAAGATAGGCGTAGGCGTTGCCGTTGGGGTTGCCGTAGGCGTAGGCGTTGCCGTCGGGGTTGCCGTAGGCGTAGGCGTTGGAGTTGGGGTGACCTCAGATGGAGGCGCAACTGCAAAGATAGGCGTAGGCGTAGGCGTAGGAGTAGGCGTTGCCGTTGGGGTTGCCGTAGGTGTGGGCGTTGGCGTAGGCGTTGCCGTTGGCGTAGGCGTCGCGGTGGGCGTTGCCGTAGGTGTGGGCGTTGGCGTAGGCGTCGCGGTGGGCGTTGCCGTAGGTGTGGGCGTTGGCGTAGGCGTTGCCGTTGGGGTTGGCGTCAGCGTCGCGGTTGGCGTAGGCGTCGCCGTGGGAGTAGGCGTAGGCGTTGCCGTTGGCGTAGCCGTCGGCGTCGGCGTAGCGGTAGGCGTCGGCGTAGGCGTCGGGGTTGGCGTTGCCGTAGGCGTCGCGGTAGGCGTAGGCGTCGCGGTAGGCGTAGGCGTAGCGGTTGGCGTCGCCGTAGCGGTTGGCGTAGGAGTTGGGGTTGCCGTAGGCGTCGCGGTTGGGGTTGCCGTAGGCGTCGCGGTTGGGGTTGCCGTAGGCGTCGCGGTAGGCGTCGCCGTGGGCGTAGGAGTTGGGGTTGCCGTAGGCGTAGGAGTTGGGGTTGCCGTAGGCGTAGGAGTTGGGGTTGCCGTAGGCGTAGGGGTTGGGGTTGCCGTAGGCGTTGCCGTAGGCGTTGCCGTAGGCGTTGCCGTAGGCGTTGCCGTAGGCGTTGCCGTAGGCGTTGCCGTAGGCGTTGCCGTAGGCGTTGCCGTAGGCGTTGCCGTAGGCGTTGCCGTAGGCGTTGCCGTAGGCGTTGCCGTAGGCGTTGCCGTAGGCGTTGCCGTAGGCGTTGCCGTTGGAGTAGCCGTCGGCGTCGCGGTAGGCGTTGCCGTTGGCGTAGGCGTCGCGGTGGGCGTCGCCGTTGGCGTAGCGGTAGGCGTTGGCGTTGGCGTTGGCGTAGGCGTTGCCGTTGGCGTTGCGGTGGGCGTTGCGGTGGGCGTTGCCGTAGGAGTAGCCGTTGGCGTAGGCGTTGGCGTAGGCGTCGCGGTGGGCGTCGCCGTTGGCGTAGCGGTAGGCGTTGGCGTTGGCGTTGGCGTAGGAGTAGCGGTAGGAGTAGGGGTCGGGGTCGGCGTCGGCAGTTCGTAGCGGTCTACTCTGTTGGTCACGTGGACAACGAACGAGAGCGTGTCCGAGTCTCCGTCCGCATCGGTCACACGAAGCGTCTGCCCGCTGTCGAAAACGGGGTCGGTAGCCGTTCCGGAGATCGACGGGCCGGAGGCCGAGAAGGAGAGGCCGCTAGGCAGGGACGAGTCGAGCGAATAGGAGAGGGGCGGGTCTCCGCCGAGCGCCGACGGAAGAGATTTGTCGCACTGAATGCCGACGATGCACGAGGCGATAACGGGATACGTACGAGAAGGGAACCTCGGCTGCAAGTCGATCCTGAGGCTCGGCGTGGCCGTAGGAGTAGGCGTTGGGGTTGCGGTGGGCGTAGGCGTAGGCGTTGGCGCGGCGTCATCCTCAGGAGGAGCGGGACGCGGTTGCAAGGGATCTGTTACTCGGGTGACAGACCCAGGCGTCGGGGTGGCGGTGGGCGTGGCGGTCGGGGTAGGCGTTGCCGTCGGCGTTGGAGTGGGGGTGGGCGTCGGCGCAGGACGGCACGGCGGGGACAAGGGCTGATTGAGCGGATTGGGGGACGGATCACCGGGGTCGTCGACGTTCCCCGGCGCTTGGCAGCCCGGCCCGCCCGGGCCTCCGGGCTGGTTGGGGTCTCCGGGGTTGACCCCGCCCACGTGAGTGGGCGTGGCGGTCGGGGTAGGCGTTGCCGTCGGCGTTGGCGTCGGAGTGGGAGTGGGCGTCGGCGCCGGACGGCACGGCGGAGACAAGGGCTGATTGAGCGGATTGGGGGGCGGACCACCGGGGTCGTTGACGTTTCCCGGCGCTTGGCAGCCTGGCCCGCCCGGGCCTCCGGGCCGGTTGGGGTCTCCGAGGTCGTCCACCAGCGGGAAAGGCCCGCCTTCGGGCGTGGCCGTAGGAGTAGGCGTCGCGGTTGGCGTAGGCGTAGGCGTCGGTGTCGGGGTGGGCGTAGGAGTAGGCGTAGGTGTCGGGGTGGGCGTAGGCGTTGCCGTCGGACTGCAAGACGATGCTGAGGGCAGGTTGAGCGGATTGGGGGACGGATTACCGGGGTCGCCGACGTTTCCCGGCGTTTGGCAGCCCGGCCCGCCCGGGCCTCCGGGCCGGTTGGGGTCTCCGGGGTCGACCACCGGCGGGATGGGCCCGCTCGCGGGCGTGGCCGTAGGAGTAGGCGTCGCGGTTGGCGTAGGAGTAGGCGTAGGAGTAGGCGTAGGGGTAGGGGTCGCAGTGGGCGTAGGCGTAGGCGTGGGCGCCGGCGGAGGATCGGGAAGGCATGGCGGGGACGAGGGCTGATTGAGCGGATTGGGAGACGGATTACCGGGGTCGTTGACGCTTCCGGGCCCTGCGCAGCCCCGCTCGCCCGGCTCTTCCGGCTCGTTGGGGTCTCCGGGGTTGACGACGGGGGAGCCGGGCCCGCCCGCGGGAGCAGGCGTCGCCGTCGGCGTGGGCGTAGGAGTAACCGCCGCAGACCCGAGGCCTGCGGTTCCGATGCCCGTTTGCCCTTGCGCGGGCGTGACGGCGAAAAGCGCGACGCCAATGGCCGCCGCCGCAATTGCCGCTGCGGCCAACACACGCGAAAGTCCAGATTGCAAGCCGATTTTGCTCCCCGATGAACGAATGGCATAAGGCGGGCCTACGCCGCCTACGCATTAGCCGTCCGCCGCGCGGAGACGGGGCCTACGCCATGCCCATCCACGCGCCGACGGGAATAATACATGCTCCGCTATTGGAATGCAAGGGGGGAGTTCGTTCGATAGGAAGGAGACGGCGGGGGCGCAGGCGGCGTCCCCAATTCCGCGCTGCGCGCGTCCGGCTCATCCCTTGCGCTCGCCCCGGTAGATGGCCACCAGCAGGCGCGACCAGCGCAGGTGCTCGACGAGCAGCGTGTTCCCTTCCTCGAATCGGCGGTAGGTCTCGATGTCTATGGGGAAGGGCACGGCGCCGACGGCGGTTACGTAGGGCTTGGGCGGCAGCGGATTGAGCCGCGGGCGGCGGTAGACGGGGCCGAGTTTGCCGGTTACGAATCCGTGCTGCGCGTAGAGGCCGAATCCGCCAAGCAGCGTCCGCGTGAAAAAGAGCACGGAGACCACCAGGAAGATGGACGAGACGGGAAATCCGCCCAGCGAGACCCCGAAGAATTGCGTGAGCGTGAAGAGCGCCAATCCGGCGAGGGCGTAAATGAGGTTGCGCGTCGTGGGGCGCACGAGCCCCGCCCTGTCCGACTGCCAGGCGAGGCGGAACTCCATGCCGCAGTGAACGCAGGTCGCGTCGGCGGCGTTCGCGGCGGCGCCGGACGCTCTCCGCCTGAGGTAGAGATGGCGGCATTCGCCCGATGCGTCCACCTGCGAGGGAATTTGCCCGCGCCGCCTCAGCATTGCGGCATCTCTCCGGCCTCGTACCGCTCGGCCCACCCCGCGAGCCAGTCGAAGAGTTTGCCGAAACTGCGCGGAACCTCGCGCTCGCGCTCCGGGTGGCACTGCACCGCGATGAGCCACGGATGCTCCGGGCTCTCGAGCGCCTCGACGACGCCGTCCTCCGGGTGGTAGGCGGACGCCATCAGCGAGGGAGCCCGCTGCGCCTCGCGCAATCCTTGATGGTGCCGGCTGTTCACCTTGTAGACGGCGCCCGCGCCGATGATCGCGGCGAAGCGGCTGCCGGGCGCCACGTAGACCTCGTGCATAGCGGACTCGAATTCCGGCAGCGTGTGGCCGGGGATGTCCTGAATGAGGCTGCCCCCCATCGCCACGTTGACGAGTTGCATCCCCCGGCATATCCCTAGCGTGGGCATATTCCGGCGCGCCGCGTAGTCGAACAGCGCGAACTCCATCGCGTCGCGCTCCGGCTGCACGCCCATCGATCCGTTGGAATCCTGGCCGTAGCGCGCAGGGTCAACGTCGCCTCCGCCGGTGAGAATGAGGCCGGAGACGCCGTCCATCGCCTCTTCCGGCGAGGCGAAACGCTCCGGCGTAAGCAGGCGCACGGTCGCGCCCCGCGACTCGAGTCGGTCGACATAGTTTTTGGCGTTGCCGCCGTTGGATGTGGTCACCGCGACGATCGCCATCCGTCTAGCCTCCGAGCGCCGCGCCAATGGCGGCGGCGTCCAGCCGCTCCCGCGCCATCGCTCCGGCGCGCTCCGCTTTCGCGGGATGGCGGAAGGTTACGGCTTCGCTCAGCGTTTCGAGCGCGGCGGCGGCTTCATGCGTGTTGCGCTTCACGGCGATCAGCGGCGCGTCCAGTTCCTCGGCGCGCTGCTGAACGTACTGCGCCGGCGCATCGCATCCCGTGAGAAAAAGCGCGTTCAGCGGGAAGTTGAGCGCGCTCATCTGAATGTCCATCCGGCCTCCGCGCGCGAGAACGGCCTGGTTGGGCAGCCGCCCGAAATAGTTGCCGCCCCACTCCGTGATAAGCCCGCCGATCAGGAAATGCTCGATGAGGGCGTCCGCGCCGTCCTCGCCCGCGAAATACACCCCGTCCAAATGCGCGGCGGTCTGCCCGACGGTGGGCGCGAGCAGCAGGCGCTCCTCCGGCAGAACGCCGAACGCGGGCATGCCGCCACGCGTCAGTTCCGGCGCGAGCCGCGCGCAGGCGTCGCGCTCCGCGTAGCGCGCGCGTTTGTTGATCACGCATCCGGCGAGCAGGCCGCCGTAGGCCGCCCGCCACGCGGCGCAGACGCTCCCGTCGAGCGAGCGCTCATAAGACAGCGCGGCGACGACCGGCGCGCCAATGCGTTGCGCGAGCCCGGCCGACGCTCCGCCGTCAACGCTGAGCCCGGCGGTCGCTCCGCCCCCCGCGTCGAGCGGCGGCCCCTCGACGATCACGTCGTCCGCGCCCAACGCGGCGTCCCGGACAATTCGCGCGGCCTCGTCCAACTGCGCGTCGGACGGCGCGCCCTCGACGCTCACGGTCGCCGCCGAGCCGCCGAGAAGGCCATAGAACGCAGGGTCCGCGTCGCCGGACGCGGAGAGCGGCTTGACGAGCGCGGCGCTCCGCCCGTCGGCACGGCGCAGCGCGGCGAGGCCGCAGGCCACAGCCGTGGCGCCCGCGCCCGAACGCGAGCCCGCAACATAAACGACGCTCATCCGACGATCCGCGCTCCTCGAGGGGATTCGCCAAAGTATAGCAGGAGGCGCAGGAGCGGGGGGAGGGAGCGCCTCTACCGCGCGGCGCTCCGGCGGATCATGCGGCGGCGGGCGCCTCATCCACTCTAGCACCCGCTCTAATCGCAGAGAACGCGCGCAAGGCGTTGACCGCGCCGCGCCGCGCCCGTATCCTAGCCGTCCGATGATTTCTCCTTATTCCCCCAGCATTTGCAAGGATGTCCCCAGCCTGCCGGACGAGCAAATTGAGTTCGTCTTGGACGCGCGGGCGGGGCTGCTGGACGAGGCCGTTCCCGGGAGCGACGCCCTGATCGTAACGAACCGGCGCGTGGCGCGCGCCGGGGCGGGGCATGGGTCGCGCGTTCTCACGCTCCTGCCGCTGAGCAATGTCTCCGCCGTGGAAGTTCTCGACGCGGGGCGGTCGCTGGACAGGTTGGGGCAAGGCGTTCTGCTGCTTGCGGTTGGCCTTGCGCTGGGCGGAGGGAGTTGGGTTGTCTTGGGGGTGCAGGCGCTCTCCGTGCTGCTAGGGGGTTTGCCGGCGCTCGCGGGCGTCTACGCGCTGGCGGGGTGGGCGTTCCCCGACGCGGAAGGCCAGATGCGGATTCACACGTTCGGGCAGGTCGTGGCGCAGCCGCTGCGGTCCGGCGCGGCGCGGCGCGACGCTTACGCTGCGGCCTCGCGGCTCTACGCGCTCACGTGGAGCGAAGATCTCGCCGGATCCGTGGAACTCGTAGAGACCACTGCGCCATCGGATGACGCGCAAGCCGCGGCGGACGGCGTTGCGGGGGAGGCGGAGCAAGGCGCGCAAGACGCAACGGACGGCGTTGCGGAAGAGGCGGAGCAAGGCGCGCAAGACGCAACGGACGGCGTTGCGGAAGAGGCGGAGCAAGGCGCGCAACCCGCAGCGGACAGCGTTGCGGAAGAGGCGGAGCAGGGCGCGCAAGACGCAACGGACGGCGCAACGGAGGCGGAGCAAGGGGCGCAACCCGCAACGGACAGCGCAGCGGAGGCGGCGCAAGGGGCGGGCGTCTCTCCCAACGACGACGCTCGCGCAAACTCGATCTGGGATCGGATTCGCGGCTCGTCCGCGCGCTAGGCGGAAGATAGGGCTCGCACGCTTCGGCGACTGCGAAGAACTTGCCAACTTCTCGCGGGCGAGGTCACTGGCGTGAGCGCATTCTCTGCGCGCATGGTCAAGGCCGGGGGATGGGGCGCTCGCCGGGCGCGCGCACCCAGACGCGCCCCTCCCGGACGGAGGTCTCGTAGGCTTGCGCGTCGCCGGTGTAGCGGTCGAGGCACTCGCCGGTCGCGACGTCGAAGACGGCGGCGTGCAGCGGGCAGACGACTTGCCCCGGCTCCACGACGCCGTGGGAGAGCATCGCGCCCTCGTGGGGGCAGTAGTTGTCGAGGGCGCCGACGCGCTCGCCGTCCCAGAAGAGGGCGATTTCGTGCCTGCCGAATTGCGGATGCTCGAAGTCGAAGGCGAGCGCGGCCTTCGCGCGCAGTTCGTTGAGCGCGCAGAGGTCGAACTCGTCATCCGGAGGCTTTTGCATCATTTCAGCCGCATCCTAGCCTACTGGATTCCCGCCTGCGCGGGAACGACGATGGGGACGGGGCGAGATTCCCGCCTACGCGAGAATGACGGGAGGGGTAGATTCCCGCCTACGCGGGGAATGACGGGACGGGGGTGGGGTTCCCGCCTGCGCGGGAACAACGATGGGGACGGGGGCGAGATTCCCGCCTGCGCGGGAATGACGGAGACGGGGGTGGGATTCCCGCCTGCGCGGTCAGGGCGTGACGCCTGGGTGATATGGAGACGGGGCGCGTTGCGCCCCCGTCATTCCCGCGTAGGCGGGAATCTCGTATCCCAATCGTCTGCGGATTCAAGGATGAGACGGGGGCGGGGGTTCCCGCCTGCGCGGAATGACGGGGCCCCGGATGGAAATGAGAGCGGCGCTCCGCGCCGCCCTGCCGGATGGATAGGCCGAGGTGGGGAGAGGTGTGCATAGGCATCGTTGTCACGCTCCTAGCGCACGGTCGCGGATAGCCGCCGCTTGCTCCGGCCACGCGCCTTTGCTAGAGTACCTTATGCTACAGCGTTCGATGTTACCCGCGCGCCTTATCGAGGGCGCCGCGAACCATTGAACCAATGAGGGAGGGCCGCTGCGCCCTCCTGTCGGTTCGCGTCTGGGTACGGAACGCTGTAGCAAGCGCCTTCACCTCGTGGTCGCAGGAGGGTTCTGCATGCTTCGCCCGCTCTTGGCCGTTGGCCTTATCCTGACAATCCTCGTCACGGCGTGCGCTGCTCCTACGCCCACGCCGACGCCTACGCTGGAGCCGACCGCTACTCCTACTCCAACGGCTACGCCTACCCCGACGCCGACCGCGACTCCTACGCCTACTCCAACCTCAACGCCCACTCCAACGCCTACTCCTACTCCAACCTCAACGCCCACGCCCGCGCCCACTGCAACGCCCACGCCCGCGCCCACTGCAACGCCCACGCCCGCGCCCACTGCAACGCCCACGCCGATGCCGACCGCGACTCCTACGCCTACGCCCGTCGTAGACGCGCGCCTCGCAACCGCCATAAGCGCAGGAGGCAGCCATACCTGTGCACTCAAATCCGACGGCGGCCCTGTTTGTTGGGGGAATGACGGCAACGGGCGAGCATCGCCGCCGGGTGAGAGATTCGCCTCCATCAGCAGCGGCGGATGGCACACTTGCGCCCTACGTCCTGACGGCAGCCCCGAGTGCTGGGGCAACGATGAGGACGGACAAGCATCGCCTCCGGATGAGAGATTCGCGTCAATTAGCAGCGGATGGTCTCATACTTGCGCCCTACGTCCTGACGGCAGCCCTGTTTGTTGGGGCGGCAACGAAGATGGTCAAACATCGCCGCCTAACCAGAGATTCGCCTCCATCAGCAGCGGCGGATGGCACACTTGCGCTCTCCGTTTCGACGGCGGCGCAGTCTGCTGGGGAAGTAACGAAGGAGCCACCGGAATTTTTTCCTGGGGGTACACGGGGCAGGCGGATCCGCCTGACGGCGACCAGTTCGTGTCGATTAGCAGTGGGAGTTCCCACACTTGTGCATTGCGCGCCAACGGCAGCGCAGTGTGCTGGGGGTCTAACTTCCAATGGCAAGCATCACCGCCGTCTGGTGACCGATTCTCCTCTATCAGCAGCGGTGGAGGGTATACTTGCGCATTGCGAACTTCAGGCAGCGTGTCCTGTTGGGGATCGAGGTCGTATACTCCTAGAGAAGATGGGCCGGCATCACCGCCGCCCAACGAAAGGTTCACATCAATTACCAGCGGGGGGGAGCACACCTGCGCACTGCGGAACGACGGCAGCGCCGTCTGCTGGGGAACCAACGAGGAAGGCCAAGCGTCGCCACCGGAGGGGGAGAAGTTCGCGGTCGAGCCAGCAACATGATATGCTAGCAGAATAGATAGGTTACAAGGAGGCGTGGTGATAGCAATAGTTCCGGTAAGCGTAGACGGCGGATACCGTTGGCGTGCCGTCACAGAGGATGGCGGCGGCGTCATCGCTGTCCAGCCTGACTTCGGGGATGGTGGCTTGCCACTCAACACTGAGACTGAAGCAGTGCGGTTCGGCAAACTCTGGATACGCGGCGCGCTGGGTGCTCCTGTCCGCCTTGTGGACTTCTCAGTGGTTCACAACCCGGGATTCAAACACACCACGCGCTGCTGTGGGAAAGAGGTCGTGCTCAAAGATTTCCCTATGGTGGGGTCATCAGGCGGGCATACCACGTATCGGTGGGTTTGCCCGTTATGTGAAGGTGAAGATGGCGTATTTACCGCTCGGGAGTCAGCTGAGGGAGTGATCAACGAATTCATCCTGATGGTGGCGACTGTTGCGACGGAAGACCCGAAGTTGACTTTTAACATAGCGAATTACACTATCAACGCGATAATTGATAAAGTCAAAGGAAGCGAACCAAGACTATCGCCAGAAAACAGGTTATCTCTTTCCCGTGCTAAGAGACGGATGCTCCAGCGCAAGAGGTGGTGCCGACGATGCGCACGCATACGACGGCAGTGAATGCCATGAGCATTCACTCTACGAACTGGATGCCTAGCGTGTACTGATGCACAGACCCATAAGCGGCGCAGAGGCCAACCTAGTCCTTGAGACGTGCCCGCTAAGCAGCAACATATCGAGGCAATGGGCGCTATACTGACGACAGGAGGATGCCTATATGCGAATACAGGACAGGTTGCCTAGGTTCTTCCGTGAGTTGGGCGCTGGCCAAGTCATTGCGTTGACGGCGGCAATAGTGGTTGCTGGGTTCGGCCTCGCTTGCTTGCGGTGGGACTGGCTGCGGAGCGGCGGGATGGAGTCCAACGGCGAGGCGCTGCGGAACGTCAGCCTCGTCTTGGGCGCGGTGGTCGCCCTTGTCTTGGCCGTTTGGCGCAGCCGGGTCGCGGAGCGGCAGGTGGACGCGGTGCAACGTCAGGTGGACGCGGCGGAGCGGCAGGTGGACGCGGCGGAGCGGCAGGTGGACGCGGCGCAACGTCAGGTGGACGCGGCGCAACGGAGCCTGACCTACGAACGCTACCAGAAAGGCGTCGAAATGATCGGCAGCCCTATTCTGTCTGTTCGTCTGGAAGGAATATACGCATTAGATCATCTTGCGCAAGAGCATCCTAAAGAACTCCACGTCCAAGTAATGCAAGCGCTTTGCGCGTTTGTTCGTAACCCGATTCCATTGGATCAAGCAGCGCAATCGAGGCTTGAAGAATTGTTTGACGAGATAGGTGAAGAGAATGCATATCCACAGGCATATCGTTTATTCCATCCGGATGTCCAAGAGGCTGCTAAGGCAATAGGCAGCCGAAATGAAGACCGTATTCAGATCGAAAGAGATTCTAAGTATCAGCCGGATCTATCTCGCGCGGATATGCGTGGTTTGAAGTTGGGATGGCTGAATTTCACTGATTGCAATTTTGAAGGCGCAGACCTGACTGGGTCGACGCTCACAAGAAGCAATCTATCAAAAGCACATTTGTACAGAGCAATTCTGGATGGCGCAATTCTGGATGGCGCGGACCTAGCAGACGCTAGCCTAACTGGCGCTAATCTATCAAGTGTGAGCGCGGTATACGCCAAATTCACAGATGCTGTGATGAGGAGCGTGAATCTGTCTTATGCTAGACTACAAGGAGCAGACTTTCGCCACGCTGAACTAGGCGCTGCCAACCTGACAGGAACGGTGTTTCTCGAAGGACACTTTGCTGCCACTGGCCTTACGCAGAAGCAAATTGCTTGGGCGAAAGTAGATGGGAACAAACCGCCTATTATTGACGGGTTGCCGGACGCTGATACAGGTGAACCGATCCAATGGAGCGCCAAGCCCAAGATAATCACGTAAGACCGCCTCTGATTCGGCGCGCGTCCAATCTAGCACAGGGGTAGGCAGGGTTTCATAAGAAAACTGCTTTGCCTGCTGGATTCCCGCCTACGCGGGAATGACGGAGCCGGGGGCGAGGTTCCCGCCTACGGGAGAATGACGAAACGGGGAAGCGGGAATGACGGCGACGGGGCGCTACTGCAACTCCACGAGGGGATGGCCGGCCTCCACGGTCTGGTTCTTCTTGATCTTGACGCCCTTGACGACGCCGCTCTGCGCCATTCGCACGCTCTGCTCCATCTTCATCGACTCCAGAAGGCATATCTCATCGCCGGAGTCGAGTTCCTGGCCTTTGGAGACGGAGATGGAGACGACTTTGCCGGGGAGGGGGCAGCGGATGACGCGGTCGTTCCCCTGCGTGATGCCGCGCAGGCCGGGCAGTTCGGTCTTGGGAGGGGGCGGGCGCCTCGGGGGAAGCGCGGCGTCGGATGGGTCGCCGATCTCGACGAGGAGCGTTTCGCCGTCCACCTCGACTTCCACCGGGCTCTGATGGAGGTCGCCGACGCGGACGTCGTACCACTCGTCGTTGACTTTGACGCGGACGCGCTTCATTAGGCCACTCCGTTGTTGAGCCTGTTGACCATCGCCATGCGGCGGCCATGCATCCGCCACTTGCTGAACTGCGGCTCGTGGGCGCGCTCCTGATCGAGGGCGACGGCGAGGGCGATGGCGGCGGCGCGTTCCTTGTCGCGCGGCGGGGGCTCGTCCAGCATTCTTTCGAGGAAGGCGTTGTCGAAGGCGGCGTCCCGGAAGTCCTTGTGGCGGAGCACGCGGCGGATGAGCGGGATGTTGACGACGGGCCCCTCGATGACGTACTCGCGCAGCGCGGCGAGCATATTGGCGATGGCGGACTCCCTGTCCGGCCCGTGGACGATGAGTTTCGCCATCATTGACTCGTAGTAGGGGGAGACCTCGTAGCCCTCGTAGAGGGCGCTGTCCACGCGGACGTTGGGGCCGGAGGGTTCGGCGAGTTTGGAGACGACGCCGGCGGTGGGGAGCAGCATTACGGGGTCTTCGGGGTAGATGCGGGCCTCGATGGCCGCGCCGTTGCGCGTGACCTCGCTCTGGGCGACGCCAAGCGGCTCGCCCGCCGCGACGCGGAGTTGGAGTTCGACGAGGTCTATGCCCGTCACCATTTCGGTCACGGGGTGCTCCACCTGCAGGCGGGTGTTCATTTCGAGGAAGTAGAAATTGCCCTCGCCGTCCAACAGGTACTCGATGGTGCCGGCGTTGGTGTAGCCGATGCTCTTGACGAGGCGCGCGGCGGAGTCGAGGAGCGCTTCGCGGGTCGCAGGCGTGAGTTTCGCGCAGGGCGTCTCTTCGATGACTTTCTGATTGCGGCGCTGGACTGAGCAGTCGCGCTCGAAGAGATGGAGGACGTTGCCGTGGTGGTCGGCGATGATCTGCGCCTCGACGTGGGATGCGTTTTCGATGCGGCGCTCCAGGTAGACGCGGCTGCTGCCGAACGCGCCTTGCGCCTGGGAGCGGGCGCGCTCCAGCGCCTCGGCGAGTTGGGATGGCTCGCGGACGACGCGAATGCCCATTCCGCCGCCGCCATCCGCCGCCTTGATCATCAGCGGGTAGCCGATCTCCTGAGCGGCGGCCTCGGCCTCGGAGTCGTCTATTTCGCCGTCGGTGCCGGGGCTGACGGGGACGCCGGCCTCTTTCGCCAGTTTGCGCGCCATCACCTTGTCGCCCATTTGGGCGATGACGTCGGCGGAGGGGCCGATGAAAACGAGCCCGGCCTTCTCGACGGCGGCGACGAACGCGGGGTTTTCGGAGAGGAAGCCGTAGCCGGGATGGATGGCCTCCGCCTTCGCTTTCTTGGCGGCCTTGATGACGGCGTCGGCGTTGAGATAGGACTCGGATGCGGGGGCGCCGCCGATATGCATCGCGCGGTCGGCCATTTGGACGTGGAGCGCTTTGGCGTCGGCGCTCGAATGGACGGCGACGGCGCGGACGCCGAGCCGCTGGCAGGCGCGGATGACGCGGCAGGCGATTTCGCCCCGGTTGGCGATGAGGACGGATGAGAACATCGGCGGTTAGTATAGCGCACGCGCGGGGCGGGCGCGGGGGCAAGGGGCGAGGCTCCCGCCTGCGCGGGAATGATGATGGGGGTGGGAACGGCGGGCAGGGGGCGAGGTTCCCGCCTATGCGAGAACGACGGGCGCCGGGTAGCGGGAACGGCGATGCGCCGCTAGGCGCTATCCTCACGCTTGCGTATGACAGGCCCGGACGTCAATCTCCTCAACTGGCTGCTGGCCGCGTCGCCGGTCATTCTCCTGATCGCCGCGATTCTGAGGCTGAACTGGAGCGCGCCGCGCGCCGGGGCCGCCGCTTGGCTGCTCGCGCTCGCCCTCGCGCTGCTCGTGTTCGGCGCGGCGCGGGATCACGTCGCCATCGCAAGCGCGAAGGGTCTGAGCCTCGCCGTGTTCGTTCTCACCATCGTGTGGACGTCCGTCTACCTGTTCAACTTATTGCACCGGCTGAAGGGCATAGACGCTATCGGGCAGGCGATGGCCGCGCTCACGAGCGACCGGCTCGTTCAGGCGCTCCTCATCGGCTGGGGGTTCTCCAGTTTCATTCAGGGCATTACGGGGTTCGGCGTGCCGGTGGCCGTGTCCGCGCCGCTGCTCATTATGCTTGGCTTCCCGCCCGCCCGCGCCGCGGCGATGGCGCTCGTCGGGCACGGCTGGGCCGTGACGTTCGGCTCGATGGGCTCCTCGTACTACACGATTCAACTGGTGACGGGCATCGAGGGCGAGGCGCTCGCGCCGCACATGGCGCTGCTGTTCGCGCCCGTCATCGTCGTCAGCGGCATGCTCGTCGCGCACATACAGGGCGGGCTCGCCGCGCTGCGCCGCAGCCTGCCCATCGTCGTCGTCTCCGGCGCGCTGATGGCCGCCGCGATGTACGTCCTCGCCTGGGCGGGCGCGCCGCAGATCGCCTCCACCGTGCCCGCCGTGCTGGGAATGGCCGCCCTCGCGCTGCTGGCGCGAACGCCGCTGCTGCCCCGCGCCGCGGCGAACGACGCGCCCCGCAAGCCCGCGCCCGCCGCCGACGGTCAACCGGACGCGCGGCCGATGCACTTCCTTCTCGCTTTTATGCCGTATCTCCTGCTCATCGCCCTGAGCGCCTTCTCCCAGATTCCCGCCGTCAAGGAGGCGGTCGAGAATATCCAGTGGAGCCTCGACTACCCCGCGTTCGTCACCGCGCAGGGGTTCGCGGTCGCCGCGGAGGAGAACTACGCGCCGCTCCGCATCCTCAACCATCCCGCGCCGCTCATCTTCTTCTCCATCGTGGTGAGCGCTGCGGTCTACGCGCTCACGGGGCGCTGGCGGCCCCGCGCGGCGCGGGAGGCGATGCGGCTCACCTACGCGCAGACGCTCGGCTCCACCATCGGCGTGACCACGATGGTGATGATGGCCGTCGTGATGGCGGACACGGGGATGACCGTGCTGCTGGCGCGGGGCGTCGCGGCGGCGTCCGGCCCGCTCTTCCCCGCCGTCTCGCCGTTCATCGGACTCCTCGGCTCGTTTATGAGCGGGAGCAACACGAACTCCAACGTTATGTTCGGCCTGCTGCAATTGGAGACGGCCCGCGCGTTGGACATCGGAGCGGTGACGATCTCCAGCGTCCAGTCCATCGGCGCGTCCGTGGGCAGCCCGATGGCCCCGGCGAAGGTGCTCGTCGGCGCGGCAGTGGTCGGCCTCGCGGGCAAGGAGCGCGACATCTTCCGCATCGTCATTCCTTATATCCTCGTCCTTGTTATACTCATCGCCGTCGAAGCGCTGATCGTCATCCGGCTCTTCCCTATGCTCTCCAGGTGACGCGACAGGCAAGCCCAATGATCCCCAAAGAAGCGAAACCTAAACTGCGCCACGCGACGCTCGCAGGAACGCTCGTCAGTTTCCCGCTGCTGTACCTCGGCCCCGTGACGCTCGAAAACCCCGGGGTGACGCTCGCCGGGCTCGCAGTCGCGGCGGCGACCGCCATCCTCGCCTGGCTGGCCTTCTAGGAGCGCGAATGACGACGCAGCCCGCGCGCGCGCCGCAGCGCCAATTCGGACGCCTCGCCGCCTCCTACCGCGACAGCAAGACGCACGCCCGAGGCGGAAGCCTCGTCTCCGCCGCGGCGTTCCTCAGTCCCCGGCGCTACGGCGTCGCGGTCGACGTCGGCGCAGGCCCGGGCTTCTCCGCGTTCGCGGTCGCCGGGCAGTGCGGCCGCGTGATCGCGACCGACGTCACGCCGGAGATGCTGGAGCAAGCGCGGTCGCTCCGAACCGAGCGCGGCGCGCCCGGAACCGAACTGGCGCTCGCCGCCGCCGAGTCGCTCCCCTTCTGCGACGGCTCGGTTGACCTCATCGTCTGCCGCACCGCCGCGCACCACTTCCTGAACGTGGACGCATGGCTCGCGGAGTCCGCCCGCATCCTCGCGCCGGACGGCGAACTGATCCTGATCGACACCGTGTCGCCGGACGATCCCGAAGCCGCCGCGTGGATGCACGAAATCGAGGTATGGCGCGACCCCTCGCACGCGCGCAATCTGCCCGCGGACGAATGGGTCGAGGCCGCCCGCCGCGCCGGCCTCCGCGTCGTCGAGTCCGGCCTGTCCCGCGTGGACTTGGAGTATCCGGACTGGACGGAACGGGCGGGAATGGCGGAAGATGAGGCCGCGCGCTTGGGGCGCGCGCTCGCCGGCGCGCCCCCGTCCGCCAGGGAAGCATTTGGAATCGCGCCGGAAGAGAGCGGCGCCGTTCGCTTCTTTTGGCCTATACTTGCAATGAAGGCCGTGAAACCGCAGGCCGCGCCCGCTCCCCAACCGGAGACGGAGCAAGGAGGAACGCAATGACGACGAACGCCGCGCCGAAGAGCGCGCTCGGCATAGCGCAGAGAGGAGCCTCGATGACCACCGGATCAAAGAGAAGCGCGCCAATCCACGGGTTATTTTTCGTAATCGGCGACAGCCGCGAGTGGACGGAGTCGGTGGTCGCCTCGGTCCTGCAAAGCCGCCCCAAGATCGCCAAAGGCGTTCGTGACGCGCTCAACGCCGCTATTGACAACGAGCCCCGCATAGGGGTGGACGGATTCAGGAAGGCGAGTCTCGCCCCGGTCGCGCGGCTCGTCGGCCCGGTCTGCGGAGCCCTGGCGCGCGGCAACGACAAACTTGCGGCTCTCGCCCTCCGAGTCTGGTCGGAGTCCAATGACGACCTCGCCGCCGCCGTCCGCGAGCGGCTCGAAGCCCAAGACGTCCCCGTCGACTACGACCCCAAGCGCGAGACGGTCGATGCTATCTGGCCGATGTCCCAGTGCATGGAAGAGCGGGACGCGGTTATGGAGCGGCACGCCGACGCCGAGTTCAACGAGAACGACGTCGCGCTGATGCTTTGCCTGCTCTCCGGCAGGTTCCCCGAATCCGAATCGCGGATCAGGTCTCCTCTCTTCTCCGAATGGCTGGACAAGTTGACCGATCTGCCGCCCAACGCGCCGGAATGGAGCGAGGCGCTGAAGTTCATCACCGCCGCGTTTGCGATCAGCCAGAAGGCCATCGAAGACGGCGAGAAGGAGCGGAAGGAACTCCTGGCGCGCGCGCTCAACGAAGTGTCGGAGCCGTTCGAGGAGGAGATGCAGTACCTGGGCGTGGACGTGAGTTCGTGGCTCGAACAGGCGTCGGGCAAATCGAGCGTCTTAGAACAGGCGGCGGAAATCGCGGGCAAGTTGCGCGCCGCGCTCTATGCGTACAAGGAAGTGCGCCCGCAGGCGTCCACGCGCGACGAGGAACTGGCGCGCGCGGGCAAGCGCCAAGAGTACGAGGCGGACATCCTGAAACTCGTTGAGGATTGGAACGAGTTAATGGAGGCGCCGGACGAGCCGGTCTTCCCCGGACTCGGTTCCACGGACAAAGCCGACAAAGACGACGGCGGCGTGTCCGCCGACGCCCATGCGGCGCTGGAGTCGGAGAAGAACGAACTCGCCGCCGAGCACGAGCGCGTGAAGCAGACGCTCGACGCGCTCCGCCAGGCGCAGGACAAACTGCGCGGCGAAAAAGACGAACTCGCCGCCGAGAACGCGCGGGTCGCCCAAGCCCGCGACACGCTCCAACTCTCCTACGACAAGTTGCGGACGGAGAAGGAGAACCAGGGCGAGGAGATCAGCAACCTGAAGCAGGAACTCTACGAGAGCCGCCAGCGCGAGGAGTCGTGGCGCAAGACCGCCGTCGCTATGCAGGGGCAAGACGACGAGGAAGAACCGCCGCCGATCAACAGCGTGCGCGACGCCATCGCCGCGGCGGAAGCCCGCTTCCCCGATCAGTTGGTGTTCGCCTTGAACTCCAAGTCGAACAAGGACGCCGCCTTCCAGCGCCCCGGCGAGGTCTACGACGCCCTGGCGTGGCTCGCCACGGAGTACCACAACATCCGCGCCAACCCCACCGGCTCCGACCCCGACCTGGACATCCTCCTCAGGGAGGCGTGCTCCGGCTGGGCCTACGTGCCGCACCAGTCCTACGTGACGATGGGAATGTATCCCGAGTGGTACAAGGCGGAGCACAACGGGGCGACCTACGAACTCACCCAGCACCTCCGCAAGGGCACCAGCGGCAACCCCCAGTACTCCATCCGCATGGCGTTCGCCTGGGACAGCGAGATGAAAAAGGTGATTATGGGCTACATCGGCCCGCACCAGCGGAACCAGGCCAGTTAGCGAGGCGCCTCCCGCCCGCCCTCCACCGTTCCCGCATAGGCGGGAACCTACGGGGACGCGCTATGCCCGCGTCGGCGGCAGGCGCCGTCACTCGGCGGGGAGATACGCCGCTTCCACGTCGAGTTGATGCCAGAAAACTTCGCCTGAGTCCAGAGGGCTGCGTATCTCGTTGTCCAAGCGAAAGCCCGCCACGGCGGCTCGGGCGGACTTGCCCGTCAGCCGCGCCAAAAGACCGGCGTTGCGAACGGACCGTATCGTGTCGCGTCCGTTTGCGGTGTAGGAAACCTCCAGCGCCACGTAGCAGTCCGCGCCGGACTCGTCGGCGGTTTCCATAACGAGGTCGGCGTTGCGGAAACTGCGAATGACGTTGGCCGGCGTGTCGCCGACGTCTCCTGCGCGCAAGAGCGCGGCGAGATCCTCCCGGCTCAGGATGCGCGTCAGCCGCAATCCCATATCCTGCGCGAGGAAGACGGCGTTCTCGATGGCGACGCTGCGGGCGTGCGCCCCCTTGATCGGCGAGACGTCGTCCTGCAGCCTCTGCTGAATGGACCGCATCTCGGCGAACTCCCGCCGCATCTCAGCGAACTCGTTCTGCATTTCGGCGAACTGCCGCTGGATCACAGCGAACTGCCGCTGCATCTCCGCAGCGGTGGCGGCCATCTCAGTGAACCGCTGCGGCAGTTCGAGAAGTTCCCGCGTGAGCAGACGGACGCGCAGAGCCTCCACCCACTCGGGGTTCTCATCGAGCGCGCGCATCAGGTCTTCTACGGTGGCGATGGGCGTTGCGGTCATCTCGGCATGCTCCACATCCAGTGTACTACGCCGCCGCCCCGTCCTCTCGCATCGAAGACCTTCCCGCAATCTCCGCCGCCCGCCCAAAGCGCGGCGCGGACTGGGGGCGGCCCCCCTGTCCGAGATGCGAGGTTCCCGCCTACGCGGGAACGACGATGAAAGTGGTGCCCCCGACAGGACTCGAACCTGTAACGCCCGGGTTAAAAGCCCGGCGCTCTGCCGTTGAGCTACGGGGGCGGCGTCTCTTAAGCCTATCGCAAAACCGGCAAGCCCACCGGCGAATCGGCGCGCTACCGCAAAATCGGCAAGCCTACCGGCGAATCGGCAAGCCCGCCGCAAGCCAAGCCGCGTTCTCCGGCGCGGGCTAGCGGAGGAGTTGCAGCCGGTTCAGCGGCCAGTAGGCGAGCCAAACCCTGCCGACGATGTTCTCCTCCGGCACGCCGCCCCACCGGCGCGAGTCGTCGCTTTGCGCCCGGTTGTCGCCCAGCACGTAGTATTGCCCTTCGGGCACGACGCGCTCCACGATGGTCTCGCCGGAGGGACGCTCCACGTAGGGCTCGTCGAGCAACTCGCCGTTGCGATAGACCTCGCCGCGGCGTATGCGTATCTCGTCGCCCGGCAAACCGATCACGCGCTTCACGAAATACTGCCGCTCGTCGCGCGGCCAGCGGAACACGACCACGTCGCCGCGCTCCGGCTCGCCGAACGGACGCCACTGCTCGCCTTCCTCCGCGCCGAGCCCGGGAATCCAGCGCGCCGCCCGCGCCGCGTCCACCCGCAGGTAGGACAACTTGTTGACGAACACGCCGTCGGACGACTCCAGCAGCGGGAACATGCTGGAGCCTTCCACCCGGTAGTTCTGCAGGCCCCCCTGCATCAGGAGCAGAAGGAACGTCAGCAGCGCGGCGGTCTGGATGGATTCGCGGATGAACGGCTTCATTGGCGGAAGAGGCGCCTCGTGTGAGGGGCCCGGCGCCCATTATAGCGGCGGGAACGGATAGGCTAGAATGGGGCGGCGTCCCTGTATGAAACCGAACGCCCCCGCGCCGCGTTAATGTAGTTGGACAACGAAACCGCCATCGTCCTGTCCCGCCTCTCGCCATCGAGAGGGGAGTCAGGCGTTATTCCCGCCTTCGCGGGAATAACGGGACAGGGTGCGGGAACGACGGGGCGCAGGGCGAGATTCCCGCCTGCGCGGGAATGACGGGGCAGGGAACGACGATGGGGCGGGACGGGCAGGGCGATAGGTATGCAAAGGTTTCACGGAGGAGAGAAGCGATGAGCGCGCGATCAATCCGAATAGCCCGATGGCCCGCCGTTCTCGGCGCGGCGCTGGCCCTCGCCGCTTTGGCGGCGGGATGCTCCGGCGACGGCGGGGACGCGGACACGGACGCCGCAGCGCAGCGCGGCATCAGCGTCACCGGCTACGGAACGGCGTCGGGCGAGCCCGACATCGCAGTCATCGCGCTCGGCGTCGAGGCGCTCGCCGAAAGCGTGGCGGACGCGCGCGAAGAAGCCGCCCGCGCCATCGCGGCGGTCGCGGCGGAACTCCGCGAAGCGGGCGTCGCCGACGCCGACGTTCGGACGTCCTCTTTCTCCATCAGCCCGCGCTACGACTACCGCAGCGACCGGCAGGAACTGATCGGCTACCGCGTGACGAACACGATCAGCGTGACCGCGCGCGACCTGAACGGCGTCGGCTCGCTGCTGGACCGGGCGGCGGCGGCGGGAGGCGACGCGACCCGCGTCGACGGCGTCTCCTTCCGCGTGGAGGACACGGCGGCGCTGGAGCGGCAGGCGCGCATCAACGCCATCGAGGACGCCAAAGCGAGGGCCGACCTCTACGCCGAGCAGTTGGGCGTCGCGCGGGGGCGCGTCTCGGGCGTGCAGGAGGTCGACTTCAGCCCCTACCCCGTCGCCGATGCGCGGATTCAGTTCGCGGCGGCGGAGGCCGCGCCCGCCCCGACCCAACTCTTCCCCGGCGAGTACGAGGTGAGCGCCCGCGTGGGGGTCGTGTTCGCCATAGAGTAGGCGGAAACGACGCCCCGCGCCGCGCATCCGAAATTCCCCGCGTGCGCGATTCCCGCCTACGCGGGAACGACGGGGCACCAGTAGGTTCCCGCTTTCGCGGGAATGACGGGGCGCGTGGGGTAATTTGGAGACGAGGCGCTACGCGCCCCGTCCGGCGCTTGCGCGCCGCTGGATTCCCGCCTACGCAGGAATGACGGAGAAGGGGCGCTTGCGCGCCGCTGGATTCCCGCCTGCGCGGGAACGACGGAGCAAGGGGCGAGGTTCCCGCCTACGCGGGAATGACGGGCAAGGGGCGGGATTCCCGCCTACGCGGGAATGACGACGGAAGGCGAGGCGTTGACGCGGAGGGCGCGGAGCGCTAGGTTGCGTATGCAAATGCGCTGAGGGCGTTCGGTTTCGTTATGGAGCGTTCGCGGAAGGCGGGCGTTGCGGAGCGAGCAAGCGGCCAAAGGCGTTTCATCGTCAAGGTCGCCGAGGCAAGGTTGTCGGGGCAAGGTTGTCGGGGCAAGGTCGTTGAGGCAAGATCGTCAAGGGAGGATGCTATGAGCAGGAGAGCGGTCGGAAGAAGAACGAGAGCATCGGCGGCGGCGCTGGCGGCGGCCGTCCTTGCGCTGGCGGGGCTGCTGGCGGCGTGCGGGAGCGACCCGACGCCGACGCCCGCGCCCACGGCGACGCCGATTCCGGCGGCGACGGCGATGCAGCAGGCCACGGCCACTCCGACGCCGGAGCCGACGTTGCTGGAGAGTTTGTACGCGGCGGCGCAGGAAGAGGAAAGAATCGTCTGGGCGACGACCGACACGGAGGAGCGGACGACGGCGATCATCAACGCCTTCCAAGCGCGCTACCCGGGCGTGCGGGTGGAGTTGATCACGGCGAACAGCGCCGAACTCCGCACGCGCCTCTTCGCGGAGGCGGGGGCCGGACGCGTCACAGTCGACGTCACCGACCCCGGTCGGGACAACCGCGTGGTCAACGAGGGCTTGGCGGAAGACCTGACAGACATCGTCGAGTTCCTCGACGTCGACCCCAACTTGGTGTATTCCGACAACCGCATCTTCCTGAAGGTGGGCGTGCCGCACGCGCCGATCTGCAATACGGACAGGCTCCCGGGGAGCGAGTTCCCCACGTCCTACGAGGATCTGCTCGCCCCGCGCTTCGACGGGGAGATCGTGGTGGAGAACCGGCTGAAGGGGTTCATCTACCTCACGAACATTCCGGAGTACGGGAACTCGCGCCCGCAGTTGTGGGACGAAGACCGGGTCGCGGCGTATCTGGCGGACGTGAAGGCGAACAACCTGCGCCCGCAGCGCGGGAACGGCACGGTCGGCGACCTCGTGGCGTCGGGCGAGGTGTCGTGCGCGCTGGAGATCAACCTGAGTTCGTTCGAGAACCTGCGGGAGGACGGCGCGCCGCTCGACGTCGTGCCGGTCGAGGTCGTGTCGGTGGAGCCGGTGCATCACTTTGTGCCGAAGGGCTCGCCGAACCCGAACGCGGCCAAGTTGTTCGCGGCGTTCCTGATGGGGCCGGAGGGCCGCGCGCTCTGGACGCAGGTGCGCCCGACGTCCGACCTGACGCTGTCGGAAGACACGGAGTACGCGAGGCTGATGAAGTCCAAGGGCTCCGCCATCGTGGCGCCGGGGACTGAGTTGAACGACCACTTCGGCAGGCTCACGAACAGGTACTTGGAAGCGATCGGCCTGCCGACGGGCTAGGCCGCGCAACAGGCGCGGAGCGGGGCGGCTGCCCGGTTTGGCCGGGCGCCGCTTCCTCCGCGCCGCTCTGAGGGGAGCGAGCGGAGACAATGATCGGGCAGCACGCAATCGGGCGGTCGCTGCGTCCGCGTCTGCGGACGGATCCGCAGGCGCTGGCGGTTCTCGCTTGGCTGGGAGCGCTGCTTGCGTTTCTCGTGCTCGCGCCGCTCGTGCTGGTGCTGTGGTTCAGTTTCCGCACGGCGGGGCCCGGGGAGCGCGGCGGAACGTTCACGCTCAGCAACTACGTCGAGACGTTCGCCAATCCGCTCACCTACGAGTTGCTGCTCAACACGTTCTGGTTCTCGGTCGGCTCCATCGCGGTCGGCCTAGTGATCGGGGTGGGGTTCGCGTGGCTGATCGAGCGGACGAACACGCCGCTGCGGAACTTCGGATTCGTGTCGATTGTGATCAACAGCGCGATGCCGGCGAGCATGTTCGCCATCGCGTGGGTGCTGGTGCTGAATCCGCGCACGGGCCTCGTGAATCTTCCGTTCACGGCGCTGCTGGACTGGGACAAGGGGCCGTTCAATCCGAACACGATGGGCGCGATGATCTTCGTCGAGGGATTGCGGCTGGCGGCGACGATCTTTCTGATGGTGATCGGCCTCTTCCGCAGTATGGACCCGTCGCTGGAAGAGGCGGCGGCGATGTCGCAGGCGGGGACGTTCAAGACGGCGCGCCACGTCACGCTGCCGATAATGACGCCGGGGATACTTGGCGTCGTGGTCTATATCGCCACCTCCACCGTCGGCGTGTTCGAGATTCCGGGCGTGATGGGGATGCCCGCCGACATTCACGTGCTGGCGACGCGGATCTATCTCGCGACGAGCCAGACGCCGCCGGATTACGGATTCGCCACGAGTTTGGCGACGATTGCGGGGATACTGGGCGTCGTTGGGATATTCATCTATCACCGCGTGACGCGGATTCAGCAGCGGTTCGCCACGGTCACGGGCAAGGGCTACCGTCCGCGCCGCATCGAACTGGGGCGCACGGGGCGCGGAGTCAGCGCGGCGCTCATCATCCTGTTCTTCGTGCTGACGTTCGGCCTGCCGATGTTCATCCTGCTCTGGGCGAGCCTGATTCCGTTCTATCAGGCGCCGCTTCCGAAAGCGCTGGATTTCGTCAGTTTGGACGCCTACCGCTTTATCCTCACGGGGCCAGGGCGCCACGAATTCATGCAGGGTCTGCGGAACTCGCTGATGCTGATTCTCGTCGTGCCTGCCATTACGATGCTGCTGTCGGCGGTCGTCTCGTGGTTCGTGGTGCGGGGCAGAGCGCGGGGCAAGTCCATTCTGGATATGCTGGCCTTTATGCCGCACACGGTGCCCGGCATCGTGATGGGGCTGGCGTGGCTCATCATCGGGCTGTTCATTCTGGTGCCCGCCTACGGGACGATATGGCTGATCGTCATCGCGCACGTTTCGCTGTTCATCGCCTACGGAACGCGGACGACAAACGGGGCGATGTTCCAGATACACCGCGAGTTGGAGGAGGCGGGCGCGATGAGCGGCGCCGCCTGGCTCAGCGTGTTCCGGCGGATCATTCTGCCGCTGCTTACGCCGTCGCTGGTGGCGGGCTGGCTGTGGGTGGCGATTCACAGCGGGCGGGAACTCACGGTCGCGCTGCTGCTGCAGTCGAGTTCCAACCGGATCATCTCGGCCTACGTGTGGCAGCAGTTCTTCGGAGGGCGGCTGAACCTCGCGGCGGCGGCGGGCGTGCTCTTGGTGCTTCTCATCATCGTGCTCGTCGTGCTCACGCGGCTCGCGGGCCAGCGGCTGAGCCGGCAATAGCGAGCGGAGGTCATCGTGGCGGTAGCGCTTCGGGTAAGCAATCTCTCCAAGCGGTTCGAGACCGACCAAGGAGAAGTCCACGCGGTCGAGGACGTCACGTTCGACGTTGAGTCGGGGGCGTTCTTCACGCTGCTGGGGCCGTCGGGATGCGGCAAGTCCACGACGCTGCGGTGCATCGCGGGGCTGGAGCGCCCGGACGAGGGCGAGATAACGCTGGAGGGCGCCGTGCTGGTGTCGGGGCGCGGCGGAGAGTGGATGCCGCCCCACCGGCGCCCGATGGGCATGGTGTTTCAGTCCTACGCCATCTGGCCGCATATGAACGTGTTCGACAACGTGGCGTTTCCGTTGAAGCAGGGGCCGCGGAAGTTCTCGGGCGCGGAGGTGCGGGAGCGCGTGCTGCGCTCGCTCGCGCTGGTGCACTTGGACGGCTTGGAGAAGCGGCCGGCGCCGCAACTGAGCGGGGGGCAGCAGCAGCGCCTCGCGCTCGCCCGCGCGCTCGTCAACGAGCCGAAGGCGCTGCTGCTGGACGAGCCGCTGAGCAACTTGGACGCGAAGTTGCGGGAGGAGATGCGGAACGAGTTGAAGCAACTCACCTCCAGCCTGGGCATCACGACGCTGTTCGTGACGCACGATCAGTTGGAGGCGCTGACGCTCTCGGATCAGGTGGCGGTGATGGACGGCGGCAGGCTGATTCAGTACGGCCCGCCGCGCGAGATTTACGAGTCGCCGCGCAACAGGTTCGCGGCGGAGTTCATCGGAACCGCGAACTTCTTCGAGGGGAAAGTCAGCGCGCCTGCGGAGGCCGGAGGGACCGCCGTCGTCGAGACGGCGCAAGGCGCGCTGCGCTGCGTGACGAGCGAGGCGCTGGCGCAAGGCGCGCCGGTGGCCGTGGCCGTGCGTCCGGAGAACGTCGCGCTGCTGAAGGAGCGGCCGCCTCAGGACGACGACGTCAACGTCCTCGCGGGCTCGCTGACGAGCGTGGTGTTCCTCGGCAGCACGCTGGACTGCGAAGCGGAGGCGGAAGGCGCCGTCGTGAAAGCGTCCGCGCACCCCGGCGCCGATCTGCGGGCGGGGGATCCGGTGATCCTCGCGTTCGCCGCGTCGGACTCCCGCGTCGTGCCGTTCGGGGCGGTCGGACAAGGCGGGTAGGCGCGCGGACGCTCACCGTCAGAGCCACCCCAACACCTACCGGCACGCCAAAGGCTGCAAGAGGTTGTGGTGAACCTGGAAAACATGGTGGCTCTCTGCTGGATAGGTCTTCGGGCATGTTGCCTTTCGATCCTTGCGGTCGTAGCGTTCTTCGGACTACTCGTGATAGTAGGCAACAACGCTTCAGAGTCAGTCACTCGTTTGTTCATAGAGGTCACCGTATCTTTGTCTTTGCTGGCGTTTGTTGTCCATTTCTTGAGCACACATATGCGCGCGCTGTCCAATGAAATGGAGAAACCACTGCGTCGGTTCGTGTATACGAACGGAATTCTGACAGCATTAGTTGTGCAGGTTGTATCTGGATATTCATGGGCTGCGCAAGAATTCGTTTTTGATCTTGGCGTCGTAATTACGCTTGAGTTATTGTTACTCTCTGGTATGTTACTCATTCATATACGGCACAGTTCATTTGGTCATTCTCTGAGGAATATCCTGTTTGGCGTACTAGTGATACTGGTGTTCATGCTACTATCTTTTGTGATCCTTAATTCATCAAGAAGAATGGATTCATTCGAGCCAGGAATTGTATCTTTGAGCATAATGACTGTGCAGATTATCGCATACACTGCTAAATTTAGTATGAGGTCAAATTTTCGATATTATTTCGTTCTGTCTGTTCTCATGCTGATGATAGTTATCTATGGCGCTTGGTGGGCCTATCTATTTTCTATAGGAGGTGGGTTCTAATGCTTGGCTTCACCTCCCGCGCCGCTTGTGGCGCCCCAGTGCGAATAGCGTATACTCCCCCGGCGATGAGTAAGCGAACGACAGCGATTAGGCGCGCCCGCAGGCATTGCGCGGAGCGCTGCGCCCTCAGCGGGCAGGCGTCCGCGCAGATCGACCTCGCCTCCTTGACGGAGGCCTACCGCTACCTCCTCTCCGGCGCCGGCGTCGCCCGAACATCCGTCGAATCCTCAGGCGTCGGCGCCATCGTCGCCAGCGACGACGACGGAGGGGCGGCTTCCTAGCGCTTCGCACCACTCACGAGGAGGATTGATGTTTGCTGTCTGGTACATATTATCAATGGGCGCACAGGGGTTTCTTTTCTCCCTGGGGACCACGTTGGAATGGGAGCCAAGCACCTTGTGGGTCACCTTGCTCATCATCTGGCATGCCGTGGGCTTTATCGCGGCCCCAATCGTCTGTGCAATTGAGAATTTGCGGACATCTAGGCAACATGGAACGCTCACGTTTCGTCATAAATTCACTGCATTAGTTATAGCGACTAGCCCAATGATCTTCGTCTTCATTCTTTCTGTGTGGGTTCTGGCGAGTGGGTTTTGGGAAGGGTATGTCTGGGAATGGGCGCTTTTCCTTGCTGCTACTGCTTCTGTGCCTACATGGTTTATGGCGCCAATAACCAGCGCCAGACTGCTTGGCAGAATTCGTAGTCAATGGAGAATTATTATGCTGGTTCCTCTTGCAGCAGTCGGGATAACTGGCGTCGGGGGCTGGATATGGGGGGCGACGATCGATGACAGGGTAGAGGATTACTTCGGAAAAGGATCGGTTCTGTCGGAAATTGCTAGGGACAGCGTTAGAGCGCCGGCATACGATGATCCATTCTTTTTTCAACAAGGCTTTGGCGCATGGCGAATCATGAGCATCGAGGACAAAGGAAAAGGCCATTGCATGCGTGTGCAATTCTATGGATGGATGAGGACGCCAGTGCGCGGATGGGGAAGTAAACAGACAGTTTGCCTTGGGCTCGTCTTAAATGATGCAACGTTCATTCCAAATCGACCGTATGACTCGATGCGTCAGCAGGACAAGGTTTTCCTGGCCAGAGGAACATTGGACAGTTGGACGGAGATTCAAGGCTTGATATGGCAAGACGGAGCGCTCACGCTCACGCTCAGCCCTTACTCTCCTCTAACCGATCTCGTGCTGGAATTCATTGACGACGGAGACGTCATCCTGACGCTCTTGCCGAGCGATGCGACGACGGACAGCGAGGCCGGAACGCTGACTTGGGCGGTGGAGGACCAGCCGTGGCGGACAGGCGACATCCTGCTGACGTTCCGCATCCGCGTTCAACCCTTGCCGGCTACGCCAGCGCCTGCTCCGTAGAAGGCGCGCAAGATTCCCTCGCCCCTCCGACGTCACACCTCCTCGGCGAGCCAGGCGAGGAGGCGGGCGGTGTCGGCGGGGTCTTCTAGGACGTAGTCGGCGGAGGCGAGCAGTTCCGGGGGCGCGTCCCGCGGCGAGACGGCGGCGCATGCGGCCCGAATCTCCCCCGCGCCGCGCATTGCGCGAACGACCGCGAACGCCTCGGCGTCCGAGCGGTCGTCGCCCAGCAAGAGGGCGGAGGCGATGCGCTCGCGGCGGATGAACGAACGGGCGGCCTCGCCTTTGGAGAGCGCGACGGGAGGGCGAACCTCGACGATCATTTTGCCCTCGCGCACGGCCATATCCGCTGCGTTCGCGTCGAGGAAAGCAAGGATCTCGGCCCGCGCGGCGTCCGGCTCCGGGGCGTTGCGGTAGTGGACGGAGAGGCTGACCTCCTTGTCCTCGATCCAAACGCCCGCCGCGCCGACGCCTCGCTCCGCCGCTTGCGCTATCTCGCGCACGCGCTCGACGTAGGGAAGAGCGGCGGGCTCGACGCTCCGCTCCCCCGCGACGAGCCACTCTGTCCCGTGGTTGCCGGAGTAGACGGCGTTGTCCAGCCCGATCATCGCCCGGGCGGTCGCGGCGCTCCTTCCGGTGAGCACGACGACGCTGACGCGATCGGCGAGCGCGGCGAGCGCGTCCCTCGCGGCGGGGAGGACGGCGGCGGCGGACGGCTTGGCGGCGATGGGGGCGATCGTGCCGTCTATGTCCGTGAGCGCTGCGGCCGGGGCGTTCCGCAGGAGCGCGAGGGCGTCGCGGCGGCGCTCCCACAGGCCGGGCGGGCCGATCACGAGCCGCGCGCTCCGGGGGGCAGATTCGGCGGCGGCGGAGCGTCGTAGACCACCTTCCGCACCGGATAGTTGATCTCGATGCCCTCTTCGCGGAACCGCGCGTGCAGCCGTTTGACGAGGTCGTTCGTCACGACGAATGAGCCGATGCGGTCGCGCGCTTGCAGAAACACCCAGAACTCCACGTTGGAGTCGCCGAAGCGCTCGAATCCGAACCACGGCTCCGCGGACTTGTCGGCCTCGTCGTTGGCGGCGATGACTTGGCGGACGACTTCGAGCGCCACCTCGTTGACGCGGGCAAGGTCGCAGTCGTAACTCACGCCGCAATAGAGGAGGATGTTCATTCGCGGGTCGGGGCGGCTGTAGTTGACCATAATCGTGTTGGCAAGCACGGAGTTCGGGATAACGACGTAGTTGTTGAGCCACGTGCGTATCTTCGTGCTGCGCCAGTCAACGGATTCGACGTATCCGGCGGGGCCGCCTTGCAACTCAATGTAGTCGCCGTGCGAGAAGGAGCCCTCGGTGAGGACGTTCGTGCCCGCGAAGAAGTTGCTGAGCGTGGGCTGCAGGCCGAGCGCGACCGCCAAGCCCGATATGCCGATTCCGCCCAGAAGCGGGCTGATGTTGACGCCCAGCGTTTGCAGAATGATCAAGCCGCCCATGCCGTAGATGAGCACGGGAATAACTCGCCGCGCGACCGGCAGCAGCGTGTCGTCCACTCTGCTGTGGGTTTTGGGAGCGATCCAGACGGTGTACCAGCCGACCACTGCGTTGAATACGTTGGCGGCCCCCATCGTGGTGATGGCCGTGAGCACAATCAGAACGCCGCGCGCGATGCGTCCGCGCCATTCGTCCAGCCCGGGCCAGACCTCGAGGGCGGCCAGTGCGCCGAGCGTGAATATGAAGAGCGTTCCGGCGCGGGCGACCGCTCGCGTGACGTCGGCGGCGAGGCTCTGCGCCCGGCTTTTCCGCATGCGGCGGCTGATGAACCGCACGACGACGTAGTGGGCCGCCGCCAGGACGGTGAACGCGGCGAACACGCCGAGGGCTATCCAGCGTTGCAGGGTGGGGTCGTTGAATATATCGAGCATAAGCCTCGCCCGCGCCCTATGAGCGCGCCTCGCATACGATACTCCATGCGGCGGCGCTCCGCCTAGCGGGTCCAGCCGCCGCACCCCTTGCCGTCATTCCCGCGTAGGCGGGAACCTCGCCCCCCATCGTCATTCCCGCGTAGGCGGGAATCCAGCGTGGCGCGCAGCGCCTCCTACCCCGCCAGCCCGGCGATGCAGTTGCGAATGAGGGGAGGCAAGCGTACACTGCCCGGCGTTATGACTAGCGAGGCGCATTCCCGCGCAAGCAGACTCATAGGCGCGCCTTCGCCGTGGGACATTCCGAGGCAGGTCCGCCTGCGGGCTATGTCCGACAACGCTCAAGTCATCGCGTTCCAATCCAACCATCAGACCGAGCGCATCGTCGCCCAAGCGTATGAGGCCGAACTGCGCGACGACCAGAAACACGTCCTGATGCTCGCGTCGCAGTGGCGCCTCGACTACCCTGGCGACGCGCCTCAGACTCGGTTGTCAAGCGAGCGCCGCACGTTGTTCTCCATCGTCGAAAACCTGCTGACTCGCGGCGCCTTCGCCTACACTACGCCGGAATTGGAAAAATTCGTCATCCAGCGCTGCGGGAGCGTCACGCCGACCTCTGAGTCGCTTACGCAGGCTTTGCAAGCAACCGCCGCCGACCCTACATGTCCCTATATTCCAACGCGATTCGAAAGCAACGCGGAGGAGATGTTCGCCAACCTCTTCCGCCAGCAGGCATGCGCCTCCGGCTGGAGCATCGTCGAGCAGGTAGGCATTTCGTCGTTGGCCCCCGACTTCGAAGATGGCAACCAGAGAGTCGACTTTCTGGTGACCCACCACCAGGGCGAGGCTATCGTCGTTGAGATCGATGGACAGCAGCATGAAGAATCCGTGCAAGCGGACGCTCGGCGCGACCGGCTGCTCCTGAATTCAGGAATCAGAGTCGTGAGGATACCGGCAAGCGAAATGCTCGCAGGCCACGGGGCTCGTCTTCAAACGCTCTGGGGAATGATGAGTCAGGCGACATCAGGAGCGTCAGGAGCGTCAATGGAAAATGACGCGCTAATCCGCGCCTTGCGGCTCGGCAAACTCACGCACCAAATGCAATTGACCGTGCTGCGGGCTTTGCTGGGAGGCTGGCTTCAAGTCCAAGAACCTTGGACAATTGAGGTTGCGCCGCCAAAAGGGATGGATTCAGATCTCATCCTGCAGGCGGCGCGAGAGGCCGTCGAGAATTGCGCGGCGTTGATTCACAAGATATTTGATCTCTACGATGAACCGGAGCCAACTTCAAAGATAAGCGTCAGCATAGTAAAAGGCGAACCTTCTGCCAATTGCATCATTATTGGGCTAGGAAGCGAAGCCGTTGAAGCGATTTCAGGCGCGCCTGTGTTCACTGTATCCGATATATGCTTCCCCGGGTCTGTCATGGCGGAATTCACAACAGCTAATCCTATGGATTCCTCTACGCCAAACCGGGACATTGTTGAATGGTTCCTGCTCTATCTCTTCCGAAAGCATGGCTTCCGAGAAGGTCAGTGGGAGACTATTGAACGGACTCTTTGTGGTTTGGATTCCGTTGTCTTGCTGCCTACAGGAGCAGGCAAGTCAATCGCGTTCCAACTGAGCGCGCTACTGCGGCCAGGCCGCTGCATTGTGGTCGATCCGATCATCGCGCTGATAGAGGATCAAATTGATAACCTGGGCAAGGCCGGCATTGACCGTTGCCTCGGCATCCATAGCCAAACGGACAGGAACACGCTGAGGCAGCGAGAACAACTGATGACCCGGGGACATTACCTGTTCACGTATGTTGCGCCCGAACGCTTCCAGATCGCCGACTTTCGCGAAGGACTACGGACTTTGACTGCAGTGGCGCCGATCTCCGCCGTTGCAATTGACGAAGCGCATTGCGTATCGGAATGGGGACATGATTTCCGAACCTCATACTTGAATCTCGCTTCGAATGCGAGGATGTTTTGCTCCTTCGGAGATAAAACGCCGCCCCTTGTCGCTTTGACCGGAACTGCAAGCAAAATGGTCCTCAAAGACACTCAACGCGAGTTGGATCTAAACGAAATAAATGCAATCATCACGCCTACGAGTTTCGACCGCCCTGAACTCAGGTTTATCGTCATACGTGGCGAGCCGCAATACAAAACGAGCCGGTTATACGGGCTAATTCGACGACTCCCCAGTGAACTGGGCGTTAGCGACGCTGCCTTTTTCGACTTGCGGGGGGAGGAGACGCAATCGGGGATAGTATTCAGCCCGACTGTGAACGGCACCGGCAGCGTGACGGACATCAAAGAAAAGATACAGCGTCAATTTCACGTGAAAGTAGATATCTACAGCGGGCAGCGCCCCAATTACTGGTCCGGCAACTGGAACCAGGATAAGCGCGATGTGGCCAATGCGTTCAAACACAATCGCACCCCATTGCTCTCCGCCACAAGCGCTTATGGTATGGGGGTGGATAAACCCAATGTGCGATACACCGTGCATTTCGGCCTTCCGAAGTCCATCGAATCCTTCTACCAAGAAGCCGGACGAGCCGGACGTGACGGCAAGACAGCCGTTTGCGGGCTTATCTTCTCTAATGACGCACGTGATGGAATGTCCAGGTTACTGAGCCCTGAGACACCCATTGAGATGATACGGGAGGCTGTACAAGGATGGACTCGCAACGATGTGCGGCAAGCCCTATGGTTTCACGCCGAGGCTTATCGGGGGCTCGAGGAAGACCAAGAGGACATCCGCCTAGTGCTGCGAACAATGGACAACATTGGAATAGCGCAGGAAATCGTTGTTCCGTTCGACACAGTCTCCGTTTCTCATTCGCAAGAGCGAACGAAGCAAACGCGAACAGAGAAAGCATTGCATCGGTTGATCATACTTGGCATCGTCCAAGACTACATAGTTGATCATTCGGCAGAGCAATTTATTGTCACTACGAATGCCATAGATCAGTGCGGCGTTATTGCGGAAAGTTTGCAGCAGTACTTTCATTCATATCAAATCTCTTACGCAAGCGATGCGTTTGCAAATTTGCGCGATAATGGTCCGTCAGGCCTCAAAGACTTCACATTGGCGGCGACTGAACTCCTGTTACAGTTCATATATGAACATATCGAAAAAGCGCGTCGCCATTCGTTGCGGGAAATGCTCCTTGCGGCGGAAAACGCCGTCAGTGGCCAGGACATACGCACGCACATTCTGCACCATTTGCAATCGTCGCAATTCAGCGATTCTCTCGACCACGTAGTACAGTCTACCCAAGCAGGCATAGATTGCGTTCAGGATATTCTCAACGGAGTTACGACGGCGAATGACGCAGCCGCCCTGAGAGGCTCATCCGCTCGGTTGCTGGAATCGTACCCTGACCAACCCGGGCTTTTGCTCTTGCGAGGCGTGGCGGAACTCTTGGCGAACAGCCCGAACGCCGACATCGCCTATCAGAATATCCACGCGGCTCTTAGTGCTGCGGATAACCTGTATAGCGTGGAGCGCCGAGTTCTAGAGGATGCTCTTGTCGCGGCGGTTCAGACAGTGATGAGGCGAGGAGCGGCCGAGATTGGCCCATTCTTGAAGGCTATCGCGGAGAACCCTGTAACTGATAGGATTCTGGCGCGGCGCATAGCAGCGCTGGTTTCGGACGATGCCGCCGCTCCGCTTGTGGCATGGCTGGCGCGAAACTTGTCGGATTCACTGGCTCGCGCCGAGGAGAAGGTCAATGGCTAGCGATGAGCACGTTCAGAAGTTCCTCGAAATCGAGGAGTCCGCTTCCCAGATCATAGTGACTTTGGAGCGGCTGGACGAAAAGGCGACAGGCTATGAGACTGCCCTGTATGCGGTCCATAGCCTATGCGAAGAACTCGTTTCGGTGGTGGGCCGCTTGCGGGAGGTCGCAGCCCAGGTAGGATCGCTGGAGGGCGAGGCGAAACAAGCCTTAGGACAAGCAGCCGAACAGATCTCGGCGGCAGTGGGCCGTCTGGAGTCGGCCATCGCCAACGCCGGTTCAGGCGTGCAGGACATGCAACGCGAACTGGCCGAAGCCTTATCGCAGGTCGCCACCAAGCAAGAAGTCATTCCTCGTTTGGACACAATGGAGTCGGTCGTCGCCAGCGCCGATTCCGCCACGCAGGATATGCGACGCGAACTGACAGAGGCTTTGTCTCAGGTCGCCACCAAGCAAGAAGTCGCTTCTTGCATAGACACCGCGCAATCCCTAGTGGCGCGAGACCTCAAAGGACTCAAGCGAATCGCTGTCGCAGGGTTCGTAATAGTCGGGATACTCGGAGTCGCGTCCTTGTTGGTCGCGATTGGTGTCGTCTCTTAGCATAACCCGTCGCCGCATCCCCCCACCCCCTCCCGCCTACCTCTCCTCCGCGAGCGGGGGCCAGCGATGCCCCCACGGGCGGGCGCGCTCCAGCGCGGCGGCGGCGCGCAGGACGCCTACGTCGTCGCCAAGCCGCCCCACGATCTGCGCGGCCAGCGGCAGGCCGTTCGAATGGAAGCCCACGGGAACGGCGGCGGCAGGGTTGTAGGCGTGGTTGAACGGCGTGTTGAAACTCTGCGGCGGACGCGACCTGTCCGGCAGCCGGACATCCTCGACGCGCTGCGCCGGGCCCATCTGCGGGCTCAGCAGCAAATCGTAGGCGCGGAACCACTCCTGAACGCGCAGGCCGTAGGCGCGGTTGCGGCGGACGACGCGGCGGTATTGCCACGCTTTCGCGCGAGGCCCCGCCTCGTACACCGGACGCGCGACATCGCTCAGATCGTCCAGATGCTTTTCGAGGAAGCCGGGAATCATTGCCTCGGCGGCGGCGTAGTGGTCGCCGGAGTACGCCCACACCCCCGGCTCCAGTTCCTCCGGCTCCTCTATCGTCGGCGGATCGGCCTCCGTCACGATGCAGCCCGCGTCCTCGAAGAAGCGCGCCGTCTCCCGAACGAGCGCGAGCGCCTCGGCGTCCATTGCGAAGCCGCGCCCGAAGTCGTGACTCACGGCGACGCGCAGCCCGCGCAAGTCGCCTGAAGCGAACGCGAAGTAGTCGGCGACGGGCGGCAAGTTGGATTCGCCGTCGCGCGGGTCGGCGCCCGCGAGCGCCTGCAGAACGAGCGCGGCGTCGCGCACCGTGCGCGTCAGCGGGCCGTTGTGCGAGCGCCCGGGCGCGGCGCGCCACGTTTGGACGGACGGCATGCGCTGATAGGTCGGCTTGAGGCCGAAAACGCCGTTGATCGCTGCGGGCATCCGAACGGAGCCGCCGGAGTCCGTCCCGATGGCGAGCGGGCCGAGCCCCGCCGCGACCTGCGCGCCCGCGCCTCCGCTCGACCCGCCGCACGTATGCTCCAGGTTCCACGGGTTGCGCCCGGGCGGGCTGAGGCGGTTGTCCACCGCGCCGTGCAGCGCGAACTCCGGCAGATTCGTCTTGCCGATGAGCACGCCGCCCTCGCGGCGGATGCGCCTCGCGATCTCGGAGTCGGGCTGGCGGTTGTCCGCGAACGGCAGCGAGCCGTAGGTGGTGGGCGGGCCCGCCATCTCGATGCTGTCCTTCAGCGAAATCGGAACGCCGCAGAGCAGCCCGCGCTCGCCGGAGCCCATCCACGCCGCTTCCGCAGCCTGCGCCGCCCGCATCGCGTCGTCCGCGTTGAGCGAGAGAAACGCGCTCAACTTCGGGTCGAGCCGCTCGATGCGCTCGAAGACTTCCTGCGCCGCTTCGACGGGCGAGAAGTCGCGCCGGCGGTAGCCGTCCAGCAGTTCGACGGCGGAGAGCCGCCAGAGGCCGCCGCTCACGACGCCGCCAACTGCTCTTTGAGGAGCGCGGTCTGCTTCGCCATCGGCACGCCCGCCCATAGCGGCTCGCGGTCTTCGCGCTCGATGACGAGTTCGATGAGCACGGGCCCGCGCATAGCCCAGATCCGCGGGAGCCGCTCGATCAGGTCTTCCGCGGCCTCCACGCGCAGCGCGTCCGCGTAGCCCGCTCCCTTGGCGAGCGCCGTCCAGTCGAACCGGCCCGCGCCGGGCAATTGCTGGTTCCCCGTGCTCTGATGCAGGCTGTTGGCGAACACGAAGTGATAGAAGTTCTCGGGCGACTGCCCGGCGATGGTCACCAGCGAGCCGAGTTGCATCAGCAGGCTGCCGTCGCCGTCCAAAACCATCACTTTCTTGTCGGGGCGCGCCGCCGCGAGCCCAAGCCCGATGGACGACGCGCTGCCCATGCACTGCGATGCGTCAATGTGCAGCGTCTCGCCCTGCCCCGCCTGATGCCACGGGTAGACCGATTGCATCGTAACCACGGACACGGCGCCGCCGCGCCCCTCCGCCAGGATGTTGATCGCTTCGTTGCGTTCCATAGGCTTACAGCGTCGGCGCGCCGACGATCAACGCCGCGGGCCCCATCGTCTCGTGGGCGCGCTCGTAGGCGGCGCGGATATTGCCGACGTCCTCCGGGCCCTCCAGCCGGTAGCGCGGAACCCCCCAAACGTCCAGCGTCGGCTCCACCATTCGGACGGCGCGCGACTTGCTCTCCTCTATCGGAAGCGCCGGGTCGCGCTGATACTGCCCGACGAAGATGAACGTCGGCACGCGGGCGTCCAGCGGAATCGCCTTGATCGTGTTGATCGAGGCGAAGATGCCGTTGTTCTGAATGACGAGCATCGGGTTCTTGCCGCCGACGTAGAGGCCGGCGTTGATCCCCATCGCCTCGTCCTCCGTGCAGGCGGTGATGAACCGGATCGCCGGATCGTCCTGCAGGAGGGCGATGAGCGTCTTCTGATACGAGTCCGGTATGCAGATGACGTGGTCTATCCCCAGCGCGCGCAACTCCGCGGCGATCACCGACGCCTCAACTCCGCGCGCGACCGGCTCCGGCTGCGTCATCGCTCTACGCCCCCGCGATGCACGAGAGTTCGACCTCGGCGTTGCCTTGCAGATCCACGCCTACGACGTTCATCGCCGGCGGATCCGCGCCGAAGAACTCGCCCGCAAGCGCGACGAACTCGTCCTCGAAGTAGATGTCGTCGAGAAACACGTCGAGGCGCAGCACGCTCTCCAACGACGTGTCGAAGCGGTTGAGGGCGGCGTCCAAACGGCGGAGCGCCTGCCGCGCCTGCCCCTCGCGGTCGCCGTGCAACTCCTGCCGCGTCGCGCCCGTGCGCTCGTCCGCGAGGCCGGACGCCCCCGACGCGAAGACGAGGCCGTTGGCGCGGACGGCTTGCGCCCGGTTCGGATCCTCCGCGAGCCACGCCGTCTCTTTCGCTCCGCCCGGGTTGACGGCGACGCCGCCGATCTCCATTAGGCCGCGTCCGCCGAGGAGCGTGCCCACCGAGTAGGCGGCGAACGGAACGCGCCCCCCGAACCGCTCTTTCAATCCGGCGTAGTACGGCTCGGCGTCGCGCGTCCGCTTGAGCGCGCAGTCCGTCCGAACGAAGTCGTCCAAACTTCCGCCGCCCTTCTCCAAGTGCGAGCGCAGCCACTCGTAGGTGTAGAACAACTCCGTCTCGAACTGCTCCGGAACCTCCTCCTCCGCTTCCTCGTCCGTGAACGGATTGGAGCGCCCGCGCACGCCAATGACGTAGGTGAAGTCGCCGCACCGCGTGATGCGCGAGGCGCGGCCCCGGTGCGGCTGATGCACGAACACTTGCCGCTCCAAGTCCGGGGTCATCGCCATCACGACGGCGGTGAGCATATTGACGCCCGCCATCTTGCACTGCGCCCCGAAACTCACCGCGAGTTTGTGCCCCTCCTCGCCGAAATGGTCGGGCCACGTCGCCATCCGCTCCAAGCGCCACGACTGCCCGGACGTGAAGTTTTCGATCCAAACCGCCGCGTCGCCGCCGTAGCCGACCTGCTCGAGGCGGCGCGCCTGCCGCCCGTAGGCGTTGTTGCACTGCGGAATCGCCTGCCCGTCCAACTCCGGGTCCACCCGCTGCGTAACCAGGTCGCGGTGGCCGTCGGACGAAGAGAGGAACACGTAGGGGCCGTACCGCAGGACGGCGGCCGTGTTGCGGTTGCGCTCGTCGGCGAGGAGGACTTCCTTCTTGTAGCGGTTCTCGGGCATTGCTACGCTCCGTTCGGCCCGTGGACGCCGAATATCCGCTGCGCCCGCGCCCAGACGACCTCATGCACCAAGTCGGGGTCGGTTCCCGTGAACATGCGCTCCATCGCCGGGGTCGCGTCCGGCCAGGTCTGCCCCTGCTCGTGCGGGTAGTCGCAGCCCCAGATCACGCTGTCCCGAATCAGGAACTCCGGGTCGGGAATCATCTTCGCGCCGATGTAGTCCTCCTCGAAGGTGAACGACATATTGCGCTTCAGGTAGTGCAGGGGCTCCTCCCGCAGCGGATGGATGGAGTCCGGCGTCCGGTCGCTGTGGCACCGCTGCATCCACTGGAAGAGGAAGGGCAGCCATCCAATCCGGCACTCCGCGACCGAAACGTGCAGGTTCGGGTGGCGGTCGAATATCCCGCTGAACACGAATTGCGCGATGTGCTTGCCCGCCGGATTGAACGGCACTTGCGAGAAGTGCGCCAGCGATTGCCCGTGCTCGTTCGGGGGGTACGGCGTGCCCGCCGCGTCGCCGATGTGCGTGCAAATCACCGTTCCCGTCTCCTCCGCCGCATCCCACACCGGCTCCCAAACGGGCGACCAAACGCCCTCCGCCATATCGTTCGGGCTCAACTCGACGGCGCGGACGCCCCGGTCGGCGAGCCGGCGCAGTTCGTCGGCGCAGGTTTCGGGGAACGCCGCGTGCAGCCAAGGGAGCACGAACAGCCGGTCCGGGGCATGCGCGCACGCCTCGATCGCCCAGTCGTTGAACGCCTGGTAGACCGCCTTCTCCAACTCCTTGTCCTTGAACGTCCACTTCCGCGTGTTCCCGTAGAACACCCCGGCGTACAACTCGCCGATGTCCATGTGCTGGAGGAGCACCTCGGGATCGGAGGGCGGCAACTTCCCTTCCTCCACCTCCACCGGATCGAACCGCTTGGCGTACTTCGCCCAGTCCTTGCCGTCCGCCGCGAAAGCGTGGATGTCGCCTTCCCACTGCCACGCCGTGCCCTTGTCCGACTCGACGATTTTGGGCGCGGCGTCCTTGAATTTGCCCGCGATCCGCGACTGGATGATGTCGCGCGGGTACCACACGAGGTCAATGTGGTTATCCGCCGAGATGTACTTGTAGGCGCCCTGCGCCCCGGCGCGAACCTCGCGCACGCTCTCGTTGCGCCTGCGGGCCGTGCCCCCGAGTTTGTCCGCCCGAACGTTCTCTTCCGGCATAGCGTCTTCCTTCCCCCGCGCCCGGCTTTCCCGCGCGGGACGCCGCAATCGTAGGGGCGTTGCGCTCAAGTGTCAAGGACTGCGCCTCGATCCTGCGCGGAGGCGGGATGCGGGCGAACGAAGTCAATCTTTCGGGGCGTCCTCGGGGCTCGCCTGCGCCAGCCGTTCGGGCGCTTCCAGCCGCGTGAGCGCCTCGGGGCTCGCCTGCGCCAGCCGTTCGCGGACTTCCAGCCGCGTGAGCGCGTCGCGGATCGCGCGCGTCCGGCCTTCGTACGCCGACCGGCCAAGCGCTCCGCCGTCGTATGCGGCGCGGAGGGCGCGGGCTTGCGCGAGCAACTGCTCGCGTCCGGCGTCGGGCGCGCGCTTGCGGAGCAACACGAGCAGGAAGAGAACGGCGGCGGCGGCTCCGACGACGGCGGGGGCGGCGTAGCGGACATACCACTCGCCCGCCGTCCCGCGGGCGGCGTCCCACGCAGAGGGCAGCGGGAGGCCGGAGACGGCCATTTGGACGACCTCGCCGGGGGCGATGTTTTGCCCCTCGAGCAGGCGCAGGAGGCGTCCGTCGAAGTCCGCGGCGCCGAGGTCGTCCAGCTGCGGCGCGGAGAGCGCGCCGACGTCCGCCGGGGCGACGAACCGCAGCGACTCCGCGCCGAAGCGCATCGTCCGCGAGAGATCGAGCGTCGGCTCGTCGTAGTCGAGGCGGTAGACGAATTCGAAACGGTGCGGCTCGCCGCCTCCGGTGGGGGGAACGGGCGAGGTGAGGGCGAAGCCTTTGTCCACTTCCAAGACTTGCCCGCCGACGATGTTGGAGCGCACGTCCAGGTTGTAGGCGCCGGGAGGAAGGGCGAACCGCAGGAAGCTCAGCATCGCGGGCCCTTCCGCGTCGGGGTCGGGCGCGAGCGAGCGGTCGCTGTCGTTGCGGATGATGGCGCGCTCCAGCACCTCCACGAACCCCTCGTCTCCGACCGCGCCGGTCACAACGACGGTGTGGCTCTGCACGGCGAGGACGGACGTGTCGTGGGTGGAGTCGAACACGGTGACGACGATGGGCTCGCCGAGGTCGCCGGATTGGCGGACGGCGGAGTAGACCGCGCCCTGATATTCGACGGACAAGAAGAACGTTCGGTCTTCGGCGGGGACGGCGCGGAAGGCGAACGCGCCGGTTGCGTCGGGCGAGGCCGACTCTTGGGAAACGGCGGCTCCGCCGTCCAAGACGTTGAGGGTGACGCGCGCATCGGCGGGGTCGAACGCGGGGCTGTCCGCGCCGTGCAGCACGCGCCCGCGAATTTCGACGGCGCCGCCGGACTGCGCGAGGGCGGACGCGGGCGCAAAGAGGAGCGCGGACAGGAGAAGCGCAACGAAAGCGGCTCGCTTCACGCCTCGTCCTCTTTTCCGGCTGGGGTCTGCTCCGCCGTTCCGCGGATTTCGGCGTCCACGCGGCGCTCGATGGCGTCGGCGGTTTCGCGGGCGCTGCGCTGCTGGTTCAGGAGTTCCGCGGCGCGGACGCGGGCGGCATGCAACTGGGCGCGGTAGTCCTCCTCAGCGGCGTTGTTCAGGAAGTATTCCTGCTGGAGGGCGCGCATTTCTTCGTACACGCGGTCGCGGGCGCGGCGGACGCCCTCCTCCAAGTCGCGGGCGGGGTCGCCGAGGCTTCGTCCTCCGTGCCTGGCGGCCCAGAAGGGATGCGCGAGCAAGGCGACCGCGGCGAAAACGAGGAGCGTGAGGACGAGGATGGTCATTGCGCCGGCTGCGCCGCGCCGCTCGCGGGCGTTCCCGGGATGGGGGGGAAGGAGTACGCGGCGGCGCGGCGGCGCGCGGGCCACAGAGCGATGACCGTTCCCAGAATGACGAACGGCCCGGCGGCCCACATCCACCAGACGAGCGGATTGACGAGGAGGCGGAACGCCGCGGTCCGGCCGTCGGGCTGCAGTTCGCTGAAGATGACGTAGAGGTCTTCCTGCGGGGTGGATCGGATGCCGGCGCGGGTCGAGAGGATGGAGAACGCGGGGTAGACGCCTTGCCACGCGGAGAGCGTTCCGAGGTCGTTTCCGCCGCGCTCGACACGGAGGTCGGCGATGCGCTCGGTGCGGTCGGGGAAGGCCGCGGAGCGCATTCCGACGAACTCGACGGTGTAGGCGCCGATCCGCGCCTGCTCGCCGACCGCGAGGAACACGTCGCGCTCCTCGTTGTAGAAGGAGGAGCCGATGATTCCGAAGGCGAGCATCACGACGGCGAGATGGACGACGTAGCCGCCGTAGCGCGGGCGGTTGGACGCGATGAGGCGGGCGAACGCGAGGGGGAGCGGCTCGCCGGCGGCGCGGCGGCGCGCCATCGCGCCGCGAACCCATTCCTGCAGGACGCTGACGGCGGCGAACGCGCTGACGGCGGCGCCGATCAAGACGACGGGCATAGTTATCCGCAAGGCGAGCGCGGCGGCGACGGTTACGGCCAGAGCGACGCCCCCGGGCAGGACGATCGCGCGCCGGACGCTTTCCTTTGTCGCGGAGCGCCACGGCAGCAGGGGGCCGACGCCCATAAGAAAGACGAGCGCGATCAGGAGCGGGCCGTTGACGCGGTTGAAGAACGGCTCGCCCACCGTGATCGAGCGCCCCGTCGCCAGTTCGGAGATGAGGGGGAAGACGACGCCCCACATCGTTACGAACGCGACGCCAAGCAGCAGGAGGTTGTTGACGAGGAACGCCGCCTCGCGGGAGAGGGCGGACTCCAGCGGGGACGCGCTCCGCAAGACGGCCATCCGGTAGAAGAAGAGTCCGAACGACGCGACTGCGACGACGCCCAGGAACGTGAGGAACACCCAGCCGAGCGTGGAGGCTCCGAACGAATGCACGGAGGGGACGGGCCCGCCTCTGTTGATGAATATGCCGAACGCGCCGAGCGTGAAACTGATGTTGATGAGGGCGATGTTCCACATACGGAACATACCGCGCCGCTTTTGCACCATTATGGAGTGGACGAAGGCGGTGAGCGCGAGCCAGGGCATAAAGGCGGCGTTCTCGACCGGATCCCACGCCCAATAGCCGCCCCAGCCGAGAATCGTGTACGCCCACCACGAGCCGAGCAAGAGGCCGACGGCGAGCAGAACCCACGCGACGAGCCCCCACGCGCGCCCGGCGTCCACCCAGTCGTCGTCCACTCGTCCGCGCAGCAAGGCGGCGACGGCCAGCGAGAAGGGGACGGCGACGGCGACGAGGCCGGTCATTATGAGCGGCGGGTGGGCGAACATTCCGGGGTGGGTGAGGAGGGGATTGATGCCTTCCCCGTCGGCGGGCGCGCGCTCGAGTACGGCGAACGGGTTGGCGAGGAAGAAGAGGACGGCGAGGAAGAAGAGGAGGATGAGCATCAGCACGCCGTTGGCGTAGGGGCGGAGCGGGCCGAGCCGCGCGGAGTCGACGGCCATCGCAAGCGCGGCCATGCCGCTGAGGGCGAACGCGACGTAGAGGAGCGAGCCTCCGTTGCCGGCGTAGAAGGCCACCCAGGTGTAGACGCGCGGCATCGCCAGGTTGCTGTTCTCGGCGACGTAGCGGATGCTGAAGTCGTTTTGCAGGAACGCGGCGACGAGCGCGGCGACGGCGACCGCGAGCGCGAGCGCCGCCAGGTAGTTGGCGCGCAGCGCGCTGGCGACGGCCGCGGCGTTGCTCCGCTTCGCGCCCGCGAACGACGCGAGCGCGCCGTAGGCCGCGAGGATCAGCGCGATGAGGATGGCGGCGGAGCCGAGGTTCGCCATCGCGTCTACTCCTTCGCCGCCGGAGCGTCGGCGCCCAACTCGAGGTCAACGAGGTCGAAGGGCAAATCGCGCGTTTCCGCATCCGTCTGCGTCTCGAACGCCTGCGGCGCCGCAGCCGTATCGGGCTGGGCGTCCGGGCCGCGCGCCCGCATATTGCGGAGCGCGACCGCGACCGCCGCGGCGCCGAGAAGCAGCGCAATCGGGGGCACGAGCCACGCAAGCAGCGAGAAGCCCCGGGCGGGCGGCGACGCGAGAATGGCCTCGCCATAGGATTCGACGAGCGCGGCGATGATGGCGCCGTCCTCCGCGCCCGCGAGCAATTGCGTTCGTATGACGCTCCGCATCGCATCGGCGATGGGGGCGGACGACTGGTCGAGCGTCTGACCGGCGCACTGGGGGCACATAACGCCCGCGTACAGCGCCCGCGCCCGCGCCTCCAACTGCGGGGGCAATTCCTCGAAGACTTGGGCGCGGGCGGCGGGGGCGAGCGCGACGGCGAACGCGGCGGCGAGCAGAATCGCCGGCGCGGCGGCGCGGGAGAGGCGCGGGATTCCGCCGCCCAGCGCGGATCTTCCGGCGGCGCGCGGCACGTCGGCTTCTCCGCCCCGGCCTAGAGTTGGCCCCGGAGCCGCAGGAGTTCGAGGGCGCGCCGCTCTTCGGGGATGTCGTTGACGGCTTGCAGCGCGGCCTGCCGCTCGGCGATTTCGGCGTCGAGCAGCGACACGAGCGCCCAGCGGTCGGTTTCGGAGAGCAGCGCCTCGAACGCGGGCATAAAGCCGAATCCGGCGGAGACGCGGCGGTACGCCTCGCCCGGGGGAATCTCGGTTGTTCCCGTGTCGCGGACGACCGACACGCCGCCTGCGCCGCCGAACGCGGGCGGGCGGTTGACGTTGTAGTCGGCGAGGACGCCGCCGACGTAGCCGTCGCCGCCTCCGAGGAGTCCGTGGCAGGCGGCGCAGTTCTGCTTGTAGAGCAGCGCGCCGCGCCGCATAGCGGAGGGGTCGCCGTCGAGGGGGTTGGGCATTTCGGCGATGTTTTCGATCTCTTCGACGGGGATGAAGCCGCCTTGCACGGGGTAGGAGTCTTCCGGGGGCAGGAAGCGCGGGGGCTCCTGCGCCTTGTGCGTTTGGTTGTAGTGCATCTCCTGAAAGACGTCGATGGGGTAGGAGCCGGTCGAGCGGAACGGGTCGCCGGGCGAGCAGGCGGCGGCGAGGGCGGCCAGCAGCGCGGCGGCGGCCAGGAGGAGGGCGTTGTTTCGGCGGATGGAGCGCACGGCTATCTCAGCCCTCGTCCCTCTTGATCTCTTCGGCGCCCGCGCCCGTGAGGAGGGATTCGGCCTTCGCGGCGCGGTCTTCGGGGCAGTCCACGATGACGCCGATGTAGCCCTCGGTGATGCGCTCGTCGTAGAGGCCGAGTTTGCGGCGGGGAAGGCGGGACTCGAAGAGCACGCCGAGCACGGTGAAGATGATGGCGCCGAGCATCGTGTTCTCGTACATAATGATGGTCATCGGGGGGATGCTGAGGAGGGGCTTGCCTCCGGTGACGAGGGGGTAGGAGATCTGCGTGCCGGCCGTCCAGAGGAGGCCGATGGCGAAGCCGACGAGCGCGCCGACGAGGGGGAACATATAGAGGCGCGTCTCGGGCTCGTGCTCGCCGAACGACCCTTCGGGGAAGGGGCTTCCGGAGTAGACGTCGAGGTCCTCGGCGGGGAAGCCGTCGTCTTTGAGTTGGGTCATCGCCGAGGCGACCTGCTCAGGTTCCTGGAACAGCCCCATCAGTTTCGTGTTCGCCATCGGATTCGCTCCTCGCCGGGCCGGGTTCGCGCCCTTCGCCGTCTAATGCTCTTTCACGAGCGCGGGAATGACGCGGTCGCCGACCTTGACCTCGTCTATCAGTTTCTGGCCTTCCTTCTCCTCCCAGAGGGGAATGAGGGGGAAGAACTTGCTGAACAGCATCAGCAGCAAGGCCACCAGCGCGATGGAGCCCACGATGATCGTGACCTCGACCGCGCTTGGCCTGTAGGTGTCGAACGTGAACGTCCAGGGGCCCTTCCGCATCAGGGCGGGCACGATGATGATGAGCCGCTCCAGGAACATTCCGACGTTGACCATCAGGCTCGTCCAGAGCATCCACGTGAAACTGCGGCGGACGCGGCGGAACAGCCAGAGGGGCACCGGAATAATGTAGGAGAACATAATGAACGCGAGGAACAGCCAACTCCACGGCGGCTCGAACATACGCAATTGCCAAACCGTGATCTCTTGCTCCTCGCGCAGCCATAGGCCGAACACGATGTCCAGCCAGAAGAAGAACATCCACGCGGTGGCGACGACGATGAGCAGCCGGGCCACGGCGTCTATGTGCTCTTCCCAGATGAAGTTCTCCAACTTGTAGAGTTTCCGCATCACGATCATCAGCGTGACGACCGCCGAGACGCCGGAGTGCACGGCGCCGATGACGAAGTAGGGCGCGAACACCGTCGTGTGCCATGAGGGGACGAGGCTCACGCCGAAGTCCCACGACACGATGCTGTGGACGGAGACGAACACGGGCAGGATGAGCGCGGAGAGCAGAATGCCCGCGATGCCTTGCAGTTTCCATTGGCGCGGGTTGCCGTGCCAGCCGAGCGAGAGGATCCCGTAGACCGTCCGGCGCCATCCCGTGCTGCGGTCGCGTATCACCGCGAGGTCGGGGATGAGCGCGGTGTAGACGAAGAGGGTGCTGGAGGTGAGGTAGGTGATGATGGCGGTCGGGTCCCAGACGAGCGGGGATCGGACGTCGGGCCAGATGCCGCGCGCCCAGTCGTAGGGGAACACCCAGTAGAAGATGCGCCACGGCCTGCCCGCGTGAATGAGCGGCTGCAGGAGGGAGACGGTGAGCGCGAACACGGTCATCGTTTCGGCGGCGCGCACCATCGGCCTGCGCCACTCCGCCTGGCTGAGGCGGAGAATGGCGGAGATCATCACTCCGGCGTGGCTGATGCCGACCCAGAAGATGAAGTTGGTGATGAAGAAGCCCCAGAAGATGGGCTGCTGCAGGCCGGTGACGCCCAGCCCCTGGTTCATCATAAAGCCGAAGGCGCTGGCGGCGCCCGCGACGATGATTCCCAAGACGGAGACGATCGCGACCCACCACATAGGCGTCCTGAACACCACGTCCAGGAGTTCCCTGTTGATCTGCGCGTCGGTGAGCGTTCTGCGGTGGTACATTGCGCCGTCGTCCGTCTTTCGCCGCTAGTGCGACTTGGCTATGACTCTCGCGTAGCGGTTGAGGTACCGCCGCACTTTCACGAGCCGCAGGCCCTCGCCGATCTCCCAGATGGAGACGACGGGGATGATTTTGCTGACGAGCATAAAGAGGAGCGCGCACCCGGAGATGGCGCCGATGATGATGAGCAGGTCGGGCGCGGCGGGCCACTGCGTCGCGGGGCGCGGGTCCAGCACGTGCTGGCTGGGGTCGGCGACGGAGAAGGCGGAGACGTAGAGGCGCACCTGATTCACGAGCGCGCCGATGACGACGCCCGTCCCCACGAGCGCGGGGCCCCAGACGCTGCGGCGCACGGGGTTCCACACGAGCGCGACGAGCGGGCCGATGAAGTTCAGCACGAACGAAACCATCAGCGCCGCGCGGTATTCGTCCAGCACGATGAGGCGGATGATCTCGCTCTCTCCGGGCTGCCGCCCGTACCAGAAGGTGATGAAACTCGCCCACCAGAAGTAGAACCAGAGGAGCGAGAAGGCGAGGAGGGGCTTGGAGAGCGCCCAGAACTGCTCGACGCTGAAGTACTTCTCGTAGTTGCCGAGCCGCCGCATCAGATACATCGTGACGAGCGTCAGCCCGACCGCGCCCTGCAAGCCGTTGACGACGACCGTGGCCGGAATGATCGCGTCCTTCAGGCCGGGCAGCAGCCCGTGGTGGAAGTCGGAGACCATCAGCGTTTGCACGAGGGGGTACGTCAGCAGGTACATCGCGCCGGCGAGCAGCGCGCCCTGATAGAGCACGCGCCACTGGCGCAGGCTGCCCACCCATCCGAGCGACAGCCAACTGATCACGCGGCGGCGGGGCGTGTCCGGCAGGTGGTCGCGCGCGGCGGCGAGGTCGGGCAGCGCGACGCCCCAGAGGAGCGCCAGCCCGATGAGCGCGAGCGTTCCGTAGCCGATGACGTCCCATAGGCCGGGCGCGCCCATCGGAAACTCGAACCAGATGCTGAACCGCCCGTCAATGGAGGGAAGGGCGACGAGGGCGGGAATCAGCATCAGCACGACGAGGAGGCCGGTGATGGCCATATTCTCGGTGACGCGGGTGAGGGGGCGGCGCCAGTTCGCCTTGGCGAGGCGCAGCCCTGCGGAGATGACGGGCATCGCGGTGAAGGTCGTCACGATGAAGGCGAGCGTGGCGACGAAGTAGCCCCAGTTCGCGCGGTTCTCGTCGGCGAAGCCTTCGGAGAGGCGGATGACGAACCCCACGACTCCCAGCAGGAAGAGGAAGGCGAGCACGGTGACCCAGCCCCAGTAGCGGTGGCCGAGGTCTTGGAAGCGGCCGAGGACGTCGCGCGCGACGTCCTGATGGGTCGGCAGCGGCCCGGCCTGCATCTCTTGCTCGGCGTGATGCGCGTTATGCATCGGCGTCCACCTGCTTCAGGTACTTCACGCTGGGGTTCGTGCCGAGCGCCTCGAGGACGCGGTAGGCGCGCTCGTCCTCCCACATCCGCGAGACGCGGGAGTCTTCGTTGAGGAGGTCGCCGAACGTCATCGCGTCGGTGGGGCACGCCTGCACGCACGCGGGGTTGAACGCCTGATCCTCCACTTTCTTGCCGCCGCGGGTCGCTCTGCGGATGCGCTGGATGCAGAAGGAGCACTTCTCCATAATCCCGCGCGTCCGCACTGTGACGTCGGGGTTCAACTGATTGCGGAGGTCTTCGGGCCAGACGGGCTCCCAGTAGTTGAAGAGGCGCGCGTGGTAGGGGCAGTTGTTGCCGCAGAAGCGGGTGCCGACGCAGCGGTTGTACACCTGCACGTTCAGCCCCTCGTTGTTGTGGTAGGTCGCGTAGACGGGGCACACGGACTCGCACGGGGCGTTGTCGCAGTGCTGGCAGAGGACGGGGAGGAAGCGCGCCTTCACGTCGGGGAAGTCGCCCTCCCAGTAGCGCTCGACGCGGATCCACTCGATCACGCGCCCGTCGAGGAACGACTTCTCGTCGTTGATGGGGACGTTGTTCTCCGCCTGGCAAGCGATGACGCACGCCTGACAGCCCGTGCAGCGGTCGAGGTCTATGACCATCCCCCACTTGTGGGCGGGCGGTTTCGGTTGGGTCTGCGCGCGAGTCGCCATTGCGCTCCTGCTCCCCTAGTGATCCTGCTCGGACTTGCGGCCTGGGGTGTGGGTGAAGATGAGTTCTTCGCCGTGCAACTGCCGGGCCGGCTCGATGCCTTCCAACTTCGGGACGACGTTCCGGCGGTTCGTCGCCGATATGCGGACGCGGGTCGCGCCCCAAGCGAACGCGCCCGTCTCCGCCTCTTCCGCCGGCTCCATAATATCCAGCGGATTCGCGCCGCGCCGGGCGGCGTATCCCGTGAAGGCGCGGTGCCCTTGCCCCATCGGGATGGCCGCGACCTGCGGCGGCGCGGCCGGGCTGATGTAGACCGGCGCTCGGAGCGTCCGCCCCGTCGCCGACTCCACGATGACGATGTCGTTGTTCTTCACGCCCAACTCGTCCGCCGTATGCGGGTTCAATTCCACCCACGTTCCCCACGCGGCGGTCGTGATCGGGTCGGGGGCGGATTGGGCCCACGGGAGGTGGGCGTACTGCCCCGCGCCGACGCCGACGCCCTCGAACGCGGCGAGGAAGTAAGGGTAGCGGCTCGCGTCCGCCGATTGGGGAACGCCGGGGGCTTGGGCGGGCAATTGCGGCAGCGCGGGGCGGCTTGCGTCCGCCGTCGCGCCCGTGTCCCACCAGCCGCCGCGCTCCAGCGTCCGCTTCCAGAACTCCGCGAACGTCGGCTGAACGACGGAGCCGCGGCGCTGCTCGTGCAACTCTTGCGCGAGCGCGCGGGTGGCCTCCCGCATATTCTCCCACGGCAGGGCCGCGACGCCCAATTCGCCCGCCGCGCGGAGCAGCGCGTCGCCGAAACTCAGCGTGTCGTGGTAAGCGTTCACCGCGGGCTGCTGGAACCCGATGGTCGCGTAGCCCGGCCCCGGATTCGGCTCGTCCGTTCCCCATTCCTCGAGCGGGGTGCTGCACGGCAGAATGAGGTCGGCCATCTCCGCCGTTTCGTCTAGGAAGGCGGAGAAACTGACGATTGTGTCCACGCTCCGCAGCGCGCCCGTTGCGTCCAGCGCGCCCGGGAGGCCGTGGACGAGATTGGCGTCGCGCGCGAGCACGGCGGTGACGTCGCCGGAGCGCATATCGGTCAGCGCCTGTCTCCATTCGCGCAGCGACGCCGCGGGAACCTCTTGGGAGCGCGGGGGCGGATTGAAGATCAGCCCGCCCGGGCGGTTCACCGACCCGGCGAGCGCGTTGAGCGCGTAGACCGCCGTCATATTGAAGAGGCCGTTGGCCTGCGCCGCGGCTGGCCCGCCGCCGATGATCAGCGCGGGCTTGTATTCGGCAAGTTCCCGGGCGATTTCGCGGATGACGTCCTCGCTGACGCCTGTCTGGGCGGCGACGCGGGAGGGCGCGAACGCTTGCAGCGCGGCGGCGCCGCGTCCGCCCGTCAGCGCGCGCGCCGCGTCCGCGTCCGGCAGGTCGCCGCCGTCGAGGACGGCGTTGGCGACGGCCATTGCGATCAGCCCCTCGGAGCCCGGGGGGGCGTACACCCAGCGGTCGGCGGCGGCGGCGGTGACGGAGTAGCGGGCGCCGATATGCGTGAGTTTGCCCCGGGAGCGCCTCGCGCCTTGCCGGAACTCGCCGTAGCCGCGGGCGTAGCGCGTGGGGTTGCCCCACGTTCCCAGGAAGTCGGCGCCGAAGTTCAGAACATAGGCGGCGCGCGCGATGTCGAAGTCGGGTTGCGCCGTTTGGCCGTAGAGCCTCCGCGCCGCCTCGCGGACGACTTGGTCGCCGCCCAGCGGATCGAAGCCGAGCAAACGGGCGCCGGATCCTTCGGCGAATCCGCGCGCGACGTCGGCGATGCGGCCCCGCAGCGGCGGCGTCGCGATCAGGGTCTGGCCCGGCTCCCGCGCCTGCAGAATCGCCGTGAGGCGCTCGATGCCCTCTTGCCACGTGATACGGCGGAACGGCCCGCCCTTGGCGATGCGGAGGAGCGGGCGCTTGATCCTGTCCGGGTGGTAGAGCGCCTGCAGGAGCGCCTCCGCCCGAATCCCGTGCTTGCCGGTGTTGACCGGGTGGTCGGGGTTGCCTTCGATCTTCTTGGCGCGCCCTTCCATCACCCGCACGAGCAGCCCCTCGCTCGCGGTTCCCAGTTGCGCGGCGGTGGCGTAGTAGTTGTCGCGGCCGGTGACGAGGTCTTCCGGCATCTCGACCGGGCTCTGGACGGCGATTTCGTGGTCGGGCACGCGGCAGCCGTTGAACACGACGGCTCCGACGCCTGTGGCGCCTGCCCACTTGAGGAATTGTCTGCGCGTCAGCGGCATTCGCTCTTCCCGTCTAGTAGTGGCACGTCGTGCAATCGGTCGGCGCCTCGTTGTTCCGGTGGCAGTCGACGCAATCGCGCATCTTCAAGTTCCGAACCTGCTCCACGACTTCCATGCTTGCGATGTCGCCGTGGCAGGTGGAGCAGGAGAATCCCTGCTGAATGTGGGGGGCGTGGACGAACTGCACGTGGTCGGGCAGCCGGTGCACGCGCGCCCAGTTGACCGGGTCGGGCCCTTCGATCAGGTCGCCGATCAGTTTAGCGATCTCGGCCTCGGCGGTCGGCGACTCCGACTGCTCGCCGGTGATTCGCGTGAAGTCGTGGCAGAAGCGGCATTGGGCGACGGCGGGCACGCCCGCGGCCTCGTCCGTCGAGACGGTGCGGTGGCAGAACTGGCAGTCCAGCCCCGCCGTGGTCACGTGCACCGTGTGGGGGAACGCGATGGGCTGCGTCGGCCCGTCGCCGAATCCCAGAACCGCCGGAGGCTGCGACCACCACGACTGGACGACGAAGTATCCGACGAGAGCGATAACCAGAGCGGCGGCCAGCCCGATGACGGGGACGGCGATTTTGATCAGCGTGTTGCCCATGCGCTCGCGTTCCGCCGGTGACGGCGTTACTGCGCCCCCCTGTAGAACAGTTCGGAGATGAGGGAGAGCCGGTCGACGAACAGCATTATCGCATAGAGCCCGAGCCCCAGGAACACGAGCGCGGCCCCATAGAGGGGGATGCGGATGCGCCGCGCCGTCCGCTCGGGGATGTCCCGCGATATGGCCAGCGAGGGAATCATCCCGTGGGCCAGCAGCATCGAGGCGCCGAATCCGAGGGCTGATCCGAGCAGGAACCAAAGCGCCGCGAGCAGATCGGCGGCGCTTGCCCAATCGGACGATCCTATGAAGGCGGGGTCTGGGCCGGTCATTCCATATGCCGGGGGGCTCTCGCGCTCTTCTCGAACTCCCGAGCCCCGCGTCTCTAATCAAGGATTCGCCGTGAACGCTCCTTGCGGAGCGCGAGCGGCATAGGAACCTTAACGCAGAACGCCCTTGAGTGTCAACTTTCGCTTGTGATGAATTTCGCAGACGCTCGCCGCATCCCTGCATCCTCATTCCCAAAGGCGACGTCGCGACGTCCCGCCCAAGTCCCCTCGGCGGAGCGGAGCGCGGAGTGGTATCGTTATGAGCGCACGCCGAGACGTGAAGAGCCAATGGCCGCCGAAACCGCGCAACCCGTTTCCCCCGCTTCCGCCGCAGGAGAGCGGCGCGCCGTCCTCCCCATCGAAGGGATGACCTGCGCCGCCTGCGTGAGCGCCGTCGAGGGCGCGCTCGCGCGGGTCGAGGGCGTGTCGGAGGTCGTGGTGAACCTCGCGTCGGAGACGGCGGCGGTGGCGTTCGCCCCCTCCGGGCGCCGCGTGGCCGCGATGCGCGACGCCGTGCGGTCGGCGGGCTACGGCGTCGCCGAGGAGAGCGTCGCGCTCACGTTCTCCGGCCTGAGCGCGGGCGCCTCGGCCCCTGCGCTGGAGGAGCGGCTCGCGCGCGTCGAGGGCGTGCTGCGCGTCTCGGCGAACCTAGCGGCGGAGCAGGCGCAGGTCACCGTCGTTCCGGGGGCCGTCTCGCCCGCCGCGCTGCGCGATGCCGCCGCCGATGCGGGATTCCCCGGCGCCGCGGTCGCCGGCTCCGACGCGATGGACGCGGAGTTGGAGCGGCTGTCCCGCCGCGCAGAGATCCGGTCGCTGCGGAACCGCGCGGCGTTCAGCATCGTGTGCGCCGCGGCGATTATGGCGCTGATGCTCGTCCCGTCCGTCGAACGGGCGATCGGAACGCAATGGGCGAATATCGTCGCGTTGACGCTCGCCACCCCCGTGCAGTTCTGGGCGGCGCGTCATATCTACGCGAGCGCGTGGGGCGCGCTGCGGCATCGGACGTCCAATATGAACACGCTCATCGCGCTGGGGTCGTCCGCCGCCTATCTCTACAGCGCGGCGGTCGCCCTCACCGGCGGAGCGTTCGGCGGCGGCGCGGTCTACTTCGACACCTCCGCCGTCATCATCGGGCTGGCGCTGTTCGGAAGAATGCTGGAGGCGCGGGCCAAGGGCAGCGCGTCGGAAGCCGTGCGCGCCCTCATCGGAATGCAACCCCGAACGGCGCGCGTAACGCGCAACGGCGTCGAGGAGGACATTGACGCGAGCGGCGTCGTCCCGGGCGACGTCGTCCTCGTGCGACCGGGCGAGCGCATCCCCGTGGACGGCGTCGTCATCGAGGGCGCGAGCGCAGTGGACGAGTCAATGCTCACCGGCGAGAGCGTCCCCGTCGAGAAGCGCCACGGCGACGCCGTGCTCGGAGGCTCCGTGAACGCATCGGGCTCCGTCCGCGTCGAGGCGGCGAAAGTGGGCGGCGCGACGGCCATCGCCCAGATCATCCGGCTGGTGCAGCGGGCGCAAGGCTCCCGCGCCCCCGCCCAGCGCCTCGCCGACAAAGTGGCGGCCTACTTCGTCCCGGGCGTGCTGATCATCGCCGCGCTGACGTTCGCGGGATGGTGGGCGTTCGGGCCGGAGCCCGCAGCGCGCGCGGCGATGCTGAACGCCATCGCCGTCCTGATCGTCGCGTGCCCGTGCGCGCTCGGACTGGCTACGCCGACCGCCATTATGGTGGGCGCGGGCGCCGGAGCGCGGCGGGGAATTCTCATCCGCGACGCCGAAGCGCTGGAGCAAGCGCAGCGGATCAACGTCGCGGTCTTCGACAAGACGGGCACCCTCACGGAAGGAAAGCCGCGAGTCGCGGAGGTTCTCCCGCGCGAGGTTACGGAGGACGAACTCCTCGCGCTCGCGGGCGCGGTCGAGGCGCAAAGCGAGCACCCGGTCGCGGCGGCCATCGCGCGCGAGGCGAGCGAGCGCGGCTTGCGGCTCGAGCCCGCGACCGGCTTCCAATCGGCGCCCGGACTTGGCGCCAGAGCGAACGTCGGCGTGGACTCCGTCGCCGTCGGCGGACTGGGCCTCGTGCGCGCGGCGGGCGTCTCCATAGGCGGAACGGCGGAGTCCGCCGCCCGCGTGCTCGCGGAGCGCGGGAAGACGCCGGTCATCGTGCTGCGGAACGAAGAGGTGATTGGGCTGCTGGGCGTCGAGGATGCGCCCCGCGCCGAGGCCGCGGAAGCCGTGCGAATGCTGCAGGCGATGGGCGTCGAGACGGCGATGCTCTCCGGCGACGCGCCCGCCGTCGCCGAGAACGTCGCGGCGCGAGTCGGCGTCGAGCGCGTGATGGCGGGCGTTTTGCCCGGCGGAAAGGCGGCGGAAATCGCGCGGTTGCAGGCGGAGGGCAAGCGAGTGGCGATGATCGGCGACGGCGTGAACGACGCTCCGGCGCTCGCGCAGGCCGACGTGGGCGTCGCCATCGGAACGGGAACGGACGCGGCGATAGAAGCGGCGGACGTCGCGCTGCTGTCGCCTGACACGCGGCTCGTCGCGGCGGCGGTCAGCCTCTCGCGGGCGACGATGCGGACGATCCGGCAGAATTTGGCGTGGGCGTTCGGCTACAACCTGCTGCTGATTCCCGTCGCGGCGGGCGCGCTGAACCTCGCGCTGGGAAACGGCGGCGCGCCGGATGCGTTGCGCTGGGCGCTTGGCGAGCACGGCTTTCTGAATCCGATGCTCGCCGCGCTCGCAATGGCGTTCAGTTCCGTATCGGTCGTCACGAACAGCCTGCGCCTAAAGCGATGGCGGCCCTAGTCGCGCCGGGAACCATCCGCTGCGGCGGGGCGAGAGCGCGGCGGGAGAAGCAATTGGGCTATGCGGAGGTCCCAAGCAGCCGCTCGAAGTAATCTATCGTCTTCCGCAGCCCGGCCTCCAGCGGCGTAGTCGGCTCCCATCCGAGGACGTTCCGCGCCGCCGTAATGTCGGGCTGCCGGCGGCGAGGGTCGTCCTCCGCCGCGTCCGCGTGAACCACCCGGGACTTGGACCCGGTCATCCGAATCACCAGATCCGCGAGTTCCCGCATTGAAATCTCGCTCGTGCCGCCGAGATTGATCGGCCCCGTAACCTCGCGGGGCGTGTTCATCATCCTGACCAAGCCGTCCACGAGGTCGTCGACGTAGCAGAAGGAGCGAGTCTGCTTCCCGTCGCCGTGCACGGTGACCGGCTCCCCCTTGAGCGCGCTCACGATGAACCCTGAGACGACCCGCCCGTCGTTGGGCTGCATGCGCGGGCCGTAGGTGTTGAATATCCGCGCGACTTTGATGGGCATGCCGTGCTGCCGCCGGTAATCGAAAAACAGCGTTTCGGCGCACCGCTTGCCCTCGTCGTAGCAGGCGCGTGGCCCTATGGGGTTCACGTTTCCCCAATAGTCCTCCGTTTGCGGATGCACCCCCGGGTCGCCGTACACTTCGCTGGTGGACGCTTGCAGAATAGGAGCGCGCACCCGCTTCGCCAGCCCCAGCATATTGATCGCGCCGTGAACGCTCACTTTGGTCGTCTGCACAGGGTCGAACTGATAGTGCACCGGCGAGGCGGGGCAGGCGAGGTTGTATATCCGGTCGACCTCCACGTAGAGCGGGAAGGTGACGTCGTGCCGGAGCGCCTCGAATCCCGGATTCGGCAGCAAAGCCGCGATATTCTCCCGCGAGCCTGTGAAGTAGTTGTCGACGCACAGGACTTCGTCCCCATCCGCGAGCAGCCGCTCGCAGAGGCGCGAACCCAAGAATCCCGCTCCTCCGGTGACCAACGATCTGTTCCCCCGGCTCAGTTCCATACGCGCTGACTCCCCGCAGCGTTCCGCCGCCCGCCGATTCTAGCAAACGCCGCCTGCGGCTTCCGCGAGGCGCGGCCTGTGCGCCGCGGCGGGCGCAACTTCATCAGAATGGAAATCGCCTGCGCCGATTGGCAGGCTGCGCGCTAGGAGGCGGGCTTGCGCCTTGCGCGCCGCGCCGCCGCCCTGTCCGGGGGCGAGGTTCCCGCCTACGCGGGAACGACAGGGCAGCGCAGGGGCGCGCTCACGGGACGGCGCGGCGGCGTGATAGACTCCTACACTTGCGGTCGCCGCGAAGCGGCGGCGATGGCGTTGCGGAAGTTCTACGACGAGGAGCGAAAGCGCGTTGCCGACAACGACGATTGCCCCTGACGCGGCGTCCGCCGCGGTGGAGCGCGCGCGCATCGCGCTCGCCCGCCTCGAGCCCGCCGCGCCGGAGAACGCGGCGGACGCCAAGCCCGCCGGCGTCCTCATCCCTCTCCAGCGCCGCGGCGGCGAGTGGCGCGTCATTCTCAACGTGCGCTCCCAGAACGTCGGCCTGCATCAGGGCGAAATCGCCTTCCCGGGAGGCAAATACGAGAACGGCGACACGGATATGCTGGCCTGCGCCCTGCGCGAGACGAAAGAGGAGATGGGCGTCGCGCCGGAGGACGTCGAGGTGCTTGGCCGGATGCACCCCGTGCTGACGCGCACCGACTACCTCGTCTGGCCCGCCGTCGGCGTCGTGCCGCACCCCTACCCGTTCGTCGTCGACGAGAACGAGGTGGCGGAGGTCGTCGAGATTCCGCTGGCGCATCTTCTCGCGCCGGAGGCCGTCCGCCACGAGGCGCGGCTGCTGCCCGGCGGGTCGGTGGCGCGGCGGGATGCTTACGCCTACGGGCGCTATCTGGTCTACGGCGCGACGGCGTGGATACTGGGGCAATTCTTGGACTTGGCGCGTCAGGAGACGAGCGAAGACTTGGCCCGTCGGGAGGCGAGCGCATGAGCGCGGAAGGAACGAGCGGGGAAGCAGGAGGCGCAATGACCGGCGAGCGCGAGAGCGTCATCCATGAGTTGAGGAAGCACCCTTCCGCGCTGCTGACGGCCTACGAGAGCGTCCGCGAGCAGGTCGAATCCTCGCTGGGGCCTGCGCCCGCGCTCCGCTGGGCGCAGGAAGGCGCGCGCATCGCGCGGCAGGGGCCTCGCGCATGGGAGTCCGCCGCCGAATACTTCAAGGCGTCGCCGCAAGTCGTCGAGACGATCGGCTTCACGCAGTTCGAGCGCTGGGCGGAGAGCGGCGTCGAACTCACGGCGGAGGCGCCCGTCATCGCGGCCTCGTACTTCCGCGCCAGCCCCGGCGTGCTCCCGACGCTCGCGCCCCGGCACATCGCCGGATGGGCGGCGCTCGGCAAGGGGCTCTCCAAGGGCACGTGGAAATCGTCCAGCCTCGCGGCGAGGTTCTTCGACGTGAGCGGCGACCTCGCGCGGCAAGTCAACTTTCACGAGTTGCAACTCTTCGTCGGGCTCGTGCAGACGCTCTCCTCCCGCTCCTACGATCTCGCCGCCGAGGCGCTCGCGCTCGGCCAGCGCGTGCTTCCGGCGGTGGCGGAGCGCGAGGAGTTGATCTCGCTGGCGAAAGTGCTCGCCGAAACGAGTTGGCGCGAGGTGCGGGGCTCCTTCGAGGCGGCGTCGCGCGTCGGGCCGAACCTCGACCGCCGCTTGCGCCCGCGCTACTTCGCCCTCAGCGAGCGGCTCGCCCGGCAGGGGCTGCCCAACGTCTCCGGCTTTATGACCGAAAGCGCGCAGTCGCTCGCCTCGCTTCCCCACGACCTGCAAACCGTCGTGCTGGAGCGCGCCGAAGACCTCGCCGACACGTCCGCCGAGGCCGTGAGCGCCTTCCTCCGCACCGCGCCCGGCGTGCTGAGCCGCATCAGCCCCGCGCAACTCGACGCTTGGTTCGGCAAAGGCGTGGAGTTCCTGCGCGACAACCCCGACGCCGGCGTCGCCTACTTCCGCCTCGAGTCCGCCCGCGCCGAAGCGCTGCTCGACCAACTCTCCTCCAGCGTGGAACTCGACAAGGTGCACGGGCTGCTGCGTATGTACGCGAACGCGCTCGCGGGGTCGGAAGTCGAGTTGCAGCACGCCGACGACATCACCCACCGCAACATCGGCTGGGTCTCCGTCGAACTCGCCACCACCGACGGCAAGAGCGTCTTTCTCCCCGCGACCGTTGACCTCCACGACTCCAAGAGCGAGAACTTCGCCTGGCTCAAGGTCGTCGCCACGCACCAGGTGGGGCACTTGGAGTTTCAGAGTTTCGATTTCGGCTTCCACGCGCCGTCCGCCTTGTTCAACGACTACCGCGAGGGGCTCGCCGAGGGGCTGGGCGCGAAGCCCGGCTCGACGGAAGTCGCGTCGTTCCTTGATCTCTTCCCCGACCGCGCGCTGGCGGCCGACCTCTTCTCGACCGCCGAGAGCGCGCGAGTGGACAGCCGCATCGTCGCGCAGTACCGCGGGCTGGCCTCCAGTTACGCCCGCGTTCAGAGCGACGCCCTCGCCCGGCGCGCGCCCGTCGAAATGATGCCCGCGCGGCAGGCGCTGGTCGAAACGCTGATTCGCGCCAGCCTGGGCAAAACCGCCGGCGCCCGCGTCCCCTCCCGCTACGTCCGCCAGGCGCGGCAACTCGCGGGACTGCTGCGCGCCCTCCGCGACCCCTCCGCCACGGTGCAGGATTCCGCCGAGGCCGCCCTGCGGATGCGCCACGCGCTTTCGCAAGTCCCCAACGAACTCATCCCCCTCGACGATTGGGAAGACGTCGACCTGACCCTTGCGGCGTTCGACGAACCGACGCTCGAGGAAGTCGTCAGCCGTCTGCAGGCGGAGGCCGAGGAGGCGCGGGACGAGACCCCGGGCGACGATTACGAATCGCCGGAGGACGTGGACTACCGCGGCGACTTCAAGCCGGAGATGGTGCAACTCCTCGCCCAGATGCGCGGGCAGGCCGAGCCCGGCGACGAGGATGGCTCCGAAAGCGCGCAGGGCATCTCTCAGGCCGAACTGGAGCAGGCGCTCCGCGAGTCCACCGAAATCGACTTCGCCGACGACGCGGAAGTGACCACCGTCGCCGCGAATATGATGAAGGAGATGGGCGCCGACGCCCCGCAGAATCCGGCGGGCTCAGGCTACAACCAAATTCCCCACGTCGACGAGGACGGCGGCCCCCTCGAGGCGCTGGAGCCACGCTCCTACGCCTACGACGAATGGGACTTCCGCGCCAACGACTACCGCCCGCGCTGGTGCATCGTGCAGGAGCGCGTCGCCGTCTCCGGCGAAACCGCCTTCTACAACGAGACGATTCACGCCTACTCCGGCCTCCTGGAGCAGATCAGGCGCCAGTTCGAGTCCGTTCGCCCCGAAATGTACCGCAAGGTCAAGCGCCTCCCGGAAGGCGAGGACATCGACCTCGACGCCGGCATCGAGGCGCTCATAGACGTCCGCAACCAGATGACGCCCGACGAGCGCATCTACTGGCGCCGCAACAAGGACGAGCGCGACGTGGGCGTCGTCTTCCTCCTCGATATGAGCGCCTCCACCGCCGAGGCCGTCGAGGAGAGCGCGAAAGACGCCGACGCGGCCGCCCCAGGCGACCCGGTCGCCTACACCGCCTGGCTCCGCGCCCGCCGCGGCGAAACCGCCCGCCGGCCCTACAAGCGCATCATCGACGTCGAGAAAGAGTCAATGGTTCTCCTGATGACCGCGCTCGAAACCATCGGCGACCGCTACGGCGTCTACGGCTTCTCCGGCTTCGGACGCGAAAACGTCGAGTTCTACGTCATCAAAGAGGTCGAAGAACTCTTCACCGACCGCGTGAAGCGCCGCCTCGACAAAGTCGCCCCGCTCCACGCGACGCGGATGGGCCCCGCCATTCGCCACGCCGCCACGAAACTGGCGAACGTCGACGCCAAAACGAAGTTTATGTTCGTCATCAGCGACGGGCGCCCGCAGGACAGGGGCTACTCGCGCGAAGGCGTCGAGAAGGAGTACGCCGTTCAGGACACGCGCATGGCGCTGATGGAGGCGCGCCAGAAAGACATCACGCCCTTCTGCCTCACCGTCGACCGCAACGGCCACGACTACCTCCGCACGATGACCGGCGACCTCAACTACGAAGTCCTGCCCGACATCTCGGAACTCCCGCGCCGCCTGCCCCAGTTGTACAAAAAGGTCACGCTGTGATCCACTGCCTGCGCCGGATGGCGAACGGGCAAGTCAAGGGCTATGGCCTCGTTCTCGCCTAGCGCGAAAAAGAAGAAGGGCTCAGGCCAATAGACCTCAGCCCTTCCCGCCGATTCCTTCGAACCGACCACCTCCGGCGCCGCCGGATTGTCCTCATCATAGAACAACCATTTGGAACGAGTCAACCCTTTTCGCGCTATTCCCACATTCGCCCTGCCCGCGAAAGCGGGAATCCCGCCCCCATTCCGTCATTCCCGCGTAGGCGGGAATCTCGCCTCCTTCCCGTCATTCCCGCGTAGGCGGGAATCTCGCCCCCATTTTCGTCATTCCCGCGCAAGCGGGAATCCAGAGGCGCGCAAGCGCCGGACGGGGCGCGTTGCGCCCCGTCTCCAAATCACCCCACGCGCCGCGTCATTCCTGCGGAAGCAGGAACCTACTGGAAGCGCCCCAGGCGCCACGTCATTCCCGCGTAGGCGGGAACCTACCGCTTGCGCCGAGCGGGCGCCCTGATATAGGCTTACGCCCCGCTATGCCCATCGCCGACCTGAACGACGCCCATGAAGTGAACGACGCCATCGAGCGCGTTTTCGGCGCGGCCTCTCCCGACGAGCGCGAGCGCGCCATTCGCAGCCTCTTCGTCGAGGCGCTCGACTTCGAATACGCATCCGGCACGGTCAACCTCGACTCCGCCGCCGGGAACGTCCAACTCCCGCCCGACGCTCGCCGCATCGCCTCGCTCGACGGCGTTCACGTCTGCTACGTAGACCTCGCCGAGAGCAAGGCGCCTCCAAACCGCGTTCGCGCAGCCGAGGCGGCGGCGGCGGCGAAACGCATCGCCGACAGCCTCGGCGAAGACCTCCTGCTCGTCTTCACCTGCGCGCCGCCCGCAAGCGCGGCGCAATTCCACGTCGTCCGACCGGCGTTCGCAGGGACGCGCCCGACGCTCCGCCGGATGGTCGTCGAGGGCGGACTGCCCAGGCGCACCGCCGTTCAGCAGATCGCCAACATCTACGCCGAATGGACAAAGACGCGCAACCTGCGCCGCGCGCTCGACGACGCATTCGACGTTGAGCGCGTGACCGACGCCTTCTTCCGCAAATACCGCGACCTGTTCGAGGCCGCTATAGATTCAGTTCAGGGGTTCGCGGAGGATGAGGCCGAACGGAAGCGCCTGTTCGTCCTCACGCTCTTCAACCGGCTGATGTTCGTCTACTTCCTCTCCCGCAAGGGATGGCTGACGTTCAACGGCGAGCTTGACTACCTTAACGCGCTCTGGAAGGACTATCAGGCCAACCGGGGAAGCGCCGGCTTCTACGTCGGTCGGCTGGTCCCGCTCTTCTTCGCCGGCCTCAACAATCCGCAATCGCAAGACTTCAATTGGGACGGCAAGCCTCTCGCCGCGTTCATCGGCAAAGTCCCGTTCCTCAACGGCGGACTCTTCGCCGAAACCGACCTCGACCGGCGCGGCGGCGTCTCCGTTCCCGACGAGGCCGTCCGGCCCGTCCTCTGCGAGTTGTTCGGCAGGTTCAACTTCACGGTGATGGAGTCCACCCCCTTCGACGTCGAGGTCGCCGTCGACCCCGAGATGCTCGGCAAGGTGTTCGAGGAACTCGTCACCGAAAGGCATTCGTCCGGCGCGTACTACACGCCCCGCCCGGTCGTCGCCTTTATGTGCCGCGAGGCGCTCAAGGGCTATCTCGCCAACCAAATCCCCGCGCTCGGCCAAGCCGACCTCGCTGCGTTCGTGGACGACCGCATCCTCTCATTGGGCGTCGCCGACCATGCCGCGTCCGTCCGCGATGCGCTGCGCTCCCTGACCGTCGTCGATCCCGCTTGCGGCTCCGGCGCCTACCTGCTCGGGATGATGCAAGAACTCGTCGAACTCGTCTCCGCGCTCGACGCCGACGCGCTCCGCAACAGCCCCAACTACCTCTACAACCTCAAACTGCACGTCATCGAGCGCAACCTCCACGGCGCGGACAAGGACGATTTCGCCGTCAACATCGCAATGCTCCGCCTCTGGCTCTCCCTCGCTGTCGAGCACGAGGGCGAACGCCCGCAGCCGCTCCCCAACCTCGACTTCAAGGTCGTCTGCGGCGACAGCCTCCTCGCCCCCGACCCCAACCCGGCGGCCTACCCCGATATGTTCCGCCGCGCCGTCCTCGAGAAAGCCGACGCCTTGGGCCGCGCGAAGGAGCGCCACTTCGCCGCATCAGGCCAGGCCAAAGCCAACGCCGAACGCGACGTTCACGACGCGAAGCGCTCGCTCGCCGACGCGCTCGACGAGGCAGGCGCGGCAGGCGTCGTGGACTGGCGCGTCGAGTTCGCCGACGTCTTCGCCCAGCGCGGCGGCTTCGATATCGCCGTCGCCAATCCGCCCTACGTCCGGCAGGAGGAGATCGGCGGCGCGAAGGCGCAATTGGAGAAGTTGTACGCGCCCGCCGCGCGAGGCCGCTCCGACCTCTACTGCTACTTCTACCTCCGCGCCCTCCAACTGCTCGCCCCGGGCGGCATGCACGTCTTCATCTGCTCCAACTCATGGCTGGATGTCGCCTACGGCGAGCCGCTGAAAGCGCACCTCCTCGCCAACGCCTCCGTCCGCGCCGTCTACGAAAGCGCCGTCGAAAGGCAGTTCTCCACCGCCGACGTCAACACCATTATTAGCGTCATCCAAAAGACGCCGCCGGAGCCGGGCGGCCAAACGCGGTTCGTCTCCCTGCGCGCCGAGTTTGACTTGGCGCTGGCCGACGCCGCCAAACGGCGCGAGATTATCGCAACCAACGATTCACCGGCGACCCAGGCGGCTGATTTGGCCGCTATCAAGCGGCCAAATCAGCCGCCTTCGCAATTTTTAGAATTTCGCCTTTCCTCCGCCGACAAGTGGGGCGCGGTCCACCTCCGCGCCCCCGACGTCTATCACGCGATCCTCGCCAAAGGCGCGGGCAAACTCGTCCGCCTCGGCGACGCCGCAACCGTCAAACGCGGGATCACCTCTGGGGCGAACGATTTCTTCTACCTCAACCGCGACAAGATCGCCTATTGGGGCATTGAGGAGCGCTTCCTCGCGCCCGTGATGACTTCTCCCCAAGAGTCGCGCAGCATCCTCGTCGACCCTGCAACGCTCCCCTGCCGCCTCTTCCTCTGCAACGAAGAGAGGGAGAGCCTCGCCGGAACCGCCGCCCTCGACTACATCCGCCACGGCGAGGCGCAAGGGTTGAGCCGCCTACCGACTTGTGCAGCGCGGAAGCCTTGGTACAGTCTGATACCAGCACTAACTGCACCTATCGCAACAATTCGACTGATAGACACGACTGCTTATGCGTTTCTTCACCAACCATCCATCAGAACAAACAACGTGCTCTATCAAATATATGGGATGCATGCTGCTGCCAACCGCATTTGCGGCGCAATGAATTCAACCTTTTTTCAAATGCTAATCAATGTCTATGGCAGAGTTAACTTTGGAGGTGGAGTGCTAGAAATTGCAAGTTATGAATATAGCAATATGCTAATAACTGACCCAACTGTACTGCCTGATTTCGACGAAAGCATCTTCCGTTCGACGCGATGGGACGTACTAGATCCCTCGCCTGAGCGTCGGATGGTGGACGACGCCGTATTCGACGCGCTGGGGCTGACGCAAGGCGAGCGCGACAGCGTGTACGAGGCGGTGCGCGACCTGGTGACGAAGCGCCTCGCCAAGGCGAAGAGCCTGCGCTAGGGGGGCTAGGGGGAGGGGGCAGGGGCGTGGGGCATTGTGGAGATGGAGCGCGGGGGCCTGCGAGCGGGCGTGGCGGGGCGTGGCGTTATGCGACTGACTCGCCTGCGCGGTATTGCCAGCCTCTGTTGTCGGCGGCAACTGTCAATGCATCCGACTTCCGCTTAAGAGCGCTTCCTCTCAATCCCTCGAAAATAATGACTGCATGCTCCGGATAACGAGCAGGATCAGACTCAACCGACAAGCCCAACGCCTTGCACTCGCCGACCGAAACGGCCATGACGCCGCAGGACGGGTACCCCAGTTCGCTCGTGTAATGCCGCCAAGCCTCGTCGGCGGTGATCTGGTCTCCGTCGTACACCGACAACCGCCCTTTGTCTTTCGGCGTAAGGCGAAAGACTTGCGAGGTGATCGTCCCGGCTTGGACAAAGTCCGGGTGGATCTGCCGGTGGAGCAACGTCGCGTCGTTCATTCGGTTCCAGCCTTGCTCCGCACTTCGTTGGCGAGCCAAACCCATTCGTCGCCGTCATCCAAATTCAGCCGGCGTTCCTCCTCGGCGTCGGAATCCCTGTCGAACCAAAACCAGTCCGCCGTGCGCTCGCTGAGGTCAATTTCCAGAACTATCGCGTTCGAGCCGAATGACCACTCCGCTTGCACTCCGCCCTCGAAAGTGGGGTACAAGCGCGGAGAAGGAGCGTCGTCAGCGTACTGACGCTTGAATTCAGAGGCGAGCCAATCGAGTCCGTCAGGGCTAGGAGCAATGCCGTCGCCCTCGAACCAGCCGTTTTTCATATTCTTAAACTCTTCTAATCGCGCGGAAACGTCAAGAGGGTCCAACAGGCTAACCTCATTAGCCTCCACCAACTGATTGCCGCGGAACTCCACGTCATAACGGGCTTCTCTGTTAATGATCCCGTTTGCCGTCGCCTTTGAGAGAAGCCTGTGTCTCGTCTCTTGCGTTAGGCGCGCCGGCCGCCGCCCGGGGAATCCGAACTCCATCGCCTCTCCGTCTTTCAGGCCGCGCCCCACTCGGCTGAAATGGGCCAGATGCGAGGGTTCCAAGCCCACATCGGCGCCCTCATCGGAGCCGGTCGAACTGATGGCGTCAACGACGGAGTCCATTGCGCGCTCCACATAGGGGATGATTGGGGCGGCGCTTCCCTTCTCCACGCCTGCGAGGTTCAGGGAAACGCTCTCGGCGAAGCCTTTTGGCACACGGTGGCGCCCTGGGTTCTCTTGCAAGAACCGCCATCTGGCCACGTCGATGATCATCTCCCGGAGCGCCGCCAGATCGCCCAAGAATTCCAAGGGGATCTGGCCATCCTCGAAGCGAGGGCCGGTCAGCCTCAGCTGAATGAATCCTGCGCCGGACATCAGGCTCCTCCTCCCTGAGCGCCCACGGCAACGCCCCGCTCTATGGCGACGCGGCCATTATACCATCACGCCGCCTTTGTCAACCACGAAGCCCGCGCTAACCCGCGCCCGCCTGCGAGCGGGTATGCTACACTCGGCGACTCTCACAGGCCAACCCCCTCTTGACGCAATGAACATCCTGCACGCCCGCACCGACCCGCCTCTGCTCGACCGGCTCAAGGAGATGCTGGCGAGTTCCTCGCGCGCGGACTTCGCCGTCGGCTACTTCTTCATCAGCGGCTTCGAGGCCGTCGCGGAGAGCCTGACCGGCCTGCGGAAGGCGCGCATTCTCGTCGGGCATGCGGACAAGCAGATCACGGAGCAGGTCGCCTACGGGCTGCAGCAGGCGGAGGCGATCCGCGCGCGGCAAGAGGCGGACGCCGCGGTGCGCCGCCGCGACCGCGAGGAACTGGCGCGCCGCGCCGCCGCCAATGTCGGCAAGGCCGCCTCCCTTATGCCGCAGGACGCCGCGTCGGAGCGCGCCGTCGCCGCCTTGCGCGACCTCGTCGCGGCCGGGCGCGTGGAGGTCCGCTCCTACGCGCGCGGCCCGCTCCACGCCAAGGCGTACCTCTGCTGGTACGAAAGCCACGCCGAGTTAGGGTCGGCGGTCGTGGGGTCGTCCAACCTCACGCTCGCGGGCTTCACCCACAACACCGAATTGAACGTGCGCGTGACCGGCGACGCGGAGATGCGGGAGTTGGGCCGCTGGTTCGACGAACTTTGGGAGGATTCCGCCGACGTCGGCAAGGAGATCGTCGCGGAACTGAACCGTTCCTGGGCGCTCGCGCATACGACGCCCTACGAGGTCTACCTCAAGGCGCTTTACGAACTCTACGGCGATCAAGCGGGAGAAAGCCTTCCGCTCGCGCCCGCGCGCTCCGACGAACTGGCGAACTTCCAGATCGACGCGGTCGCGCAGGCGCTCCGGATGATCGAGGCCCACGGCGGCTGCTACATCGGCGACGTCGTCGGGCTCGGCAAGACGTTCATCGGGGCGGAAATCCTGCGCCAGTTGCGCGTGAGCCGCCCGAACGACGGGCCGCCGCTCATCCTCTGCCCCGCCGGGCTCGTCCCAATGTGGCGCCGCTTCAACGAGCGCTTCGGGCTCGGCGCGGAGGTCGTCTCCCACAGTATGATCGGGGAGCCCCCCGGACAGGAATACGACGAAGACTTGGGGCGCTATCTGGACGCGGACGCGCCCGGCGGAGGCGTCGTTCTCCGCGACAAATATCCGAACCGCGGGGCCGTGCTGGTGGACGAAGCGCACAACTTCCGCAACGACAACCGCCGCTCGCGCGGACTCCGAAACTACCTCGAGTCAGGCGAGCGCAAAGTCGTCCTGCTCAGCGCCACTCCCCAGAACCTGGGGCCGATGGACATCTACCGCCAGTTGCGCCTCTTCCTCGACGAAACCGCGCATGGCCTCGACATCGAGCCCGTCAGCCTCGAAGAGTACTTCCGCAACGCCCAGCGCTGGCGCGAGAGCCGCGCCGAGGACGAGAACTACCGCGCCGATTACGCGGATTGGGAACGGAACGGGAGAATAGGCCCCGCGCCGATGAACAAACCGCCGCCGCCCAGCGTCCCCCGCGCCGACGTCGAGGAGGTCTTGCGTCCGGTGTTCATACGCCGCCGCCGCAAGGACATCGCCGAACTCTACGGACAAACCGCCGAGGTGAACGGCGAACCCGTCCGCTTCCCCGAACCCCGCCTCGACAACCTCGCCTACGCCCTGGACAAGGTCTACGAGAAGGCCGGCGCTCTGCCTGACCTGATGGCCCTGCTGAACGCCCATCAAGGAGCGCGCTACCGCGCCGCCGAATACGTAACCGCGCAAGCCCGCGGGAAGCCGGAATACCGCGACCTCTTCCGCGCCAAAGACCGCATCGCCCGCCTGATGCGCGTCCAACTGCTCAAACGCCTGGAGTCTAGCATCGTAGCGTTCCGCTCCACCCTCAACGCGCTCGATCAGAGCAACCGCAACTTCAAGCTAGCCCTCGAATCAGGCTACGTCCCCATCGGGCAAACGGCGACCCGAATGCTCGCAGGGCAAGCGTTCGACTCGGACGAACTGCTCGACGTCCTGCGTCAGGAAGAAGAACGCCGGCGCGCCGCGAACGCCGGGAACCGGAGCAAACTCGCGCACCCCGCCTCGGACTTCCGCCTCGCCGACTGGACGGCCGACCTCGACGCGGACCACGCCGTGCTGAGCGATCTGCTGAGCCGCATGCGCGGCATCGGCCCGGAAGACGACAGCAAACTCGGCGCGCTCCGCGAGTTCCTCGAACGCCCCTACGTGAAGTCCGGCAAACTGCTCGTCTTCTCCGAGGCGGAGACCACTATCAACTACCTCTACGCCCAACTGAACCCTGGCGGCGACCCGTCCATCGCCCGTCTCTCCGGCTCGAACCGCGATCAGGTCGAGCAGACCGCGCGGCGCTTCTCCCCGCGCTCCAACGGGGGCGCTCCCCCGGGCGGCCCGGAGGCGCGCGTGCTCCTCGCCACCGACGTGGTGTCCGAAGGACAGAACCTCCAGGATTGCGCCCGCGTCCTCAACTACGACCTCCATTGGAACCCGGTGCGCCTCATCCAACGCTTCGGGCGGGTCGACCGCATCGGCTCGGAGCACGCCTTTATCCATCTGCACAATATGTGGCCCGACACTCAAGTGGACGCGGGGCTCGCCCTCACGGAGCGCCTCCACAACCGCGTCCAGTCGTTCCACGACCTCATCGGCTTGGACACGAAACTGCTCTCGGAAGCCGAACGCCTGAACAGCGCGGCGATGTACCGCATCTACGATCGGAAGGAACTGCCCGAGGAAGAGGAAGACTTGAACGAGGTGACCGCGAGCCAGCGCGGCGTCGCCTTGCTCCAACGAATCAGAGAGAACGACCCCGCTCTCTGGGAACGGCTCACGTCGCTCCCTGACGGCGTCCGCTCCGCGTTGCGCGTCGAGGCGCCCCAATCTTCGGAGCCGGGCGGCGGGCGCCCGGATGAAGATGGCCGGCGGGCGCAAATCCCGCTCGTCTCGCCTGCGGACGCTGCTTCCCCGCCCTCCGCGTTCGATGCGCCGCGCCAGGGCGAGACGCTCGCGCTCATCGCGGCGGGCGGCGTGAAGCAATGCTACGCCGTCGGAAGCGATCTGGAGCCGCGCGCCGTCACCCCCGCCCAGTTCACCGCCGCCGCCGAATGCGAGCCGGACGCGCCCGCCCAACCGCTCCCCGCGGACACGAACGAGCGCGTGATGGCCGCGAACGCCGCCTTCCGCCGAAGCCTCGGCGAACGGCTGGGCAGAGCCCGCCGGCCCCACGACGCGCGGCGCCGCTACGTCGAACGCTGCCTCCGCGACCCGCAGGTTGACGACCCGCGCGCGGACGACCTGCGCCGCATCTTCACGGGCGACCTCCCACAAGGAGCGGAAGCCGCGCTGGACATCGTCCGGCGCTTGGAATTGCAAGGTCGGCCTCTGCTCGACCGCCTCCACGCCCTCCGCGAACGCTTCCGCCTCAACCCGCCGGAAGAGACGGACGCCGAAGCCCCGCAGCCCCAAATCGTCCGCATCGTCTGCTCGGACGCCCTCGCCCCCTAGCCGCCTCTTCCCCGCGCAACGGAGTATCATTGTCCCCCTAGCGCCCCCTGCGCCGCGGAGGTTCCGCCTTGCAACTGATTCCGAAAGTGATGAGCACGCAGCATCCCGACAACGCGGAGGCCCCCCCCTACGCGGTGGACGGCGTGATCAAAGGCGACGGCGAAATCATCGAGGCCGCCGACGTCTTCCAACTCGGCTGCGACGAGCAGATGTGGGACTCCGAAGGCAAGGACTCCGACACCCACGTCGTGCAGAAGTTGCTCAGCAACTACCCCGCCTACTTCCGCGAGCAAAAGCGGCTGGGGCGCGACGCCGTCATCACGCTCCGCGTGCCCAACCCCTCCATCGAAGTCGAGATGCGGAAACTCCTCATCGAGGCGCTGCAAGGCATTCCCATCGCCTACGACGTCGCCCGCGAGTTCTACGACGGCGACATCGAGCCCCCCATTCAGGAGGTCATCCTCCCGTTCGCCACCAACGCCGAGCAGGTCGCCCGCATCCGCGACTACTACGCCCACTTCATCGCCGGACAGGAGAGCCGGACGCTGCCGGGCGGAGGCGTCATCCGCGACTGGATAGGCGAGTTCTTCCCCAAGTCGATCCGCGTCATTCCCCTCTTCGAGGAGCGCGAGCAGATGATGGACGTGGACTCCATCGTCCGCGAATATCTGCAAGGCTGGGAGGTGGAGCATCAGCGCGTGTTCCTCGCCCGCAGCGACCCCGCGCTGAACCACGGCATCGTCGGCGCCGAACTGATGCTCAAAACCGCCCTCTGGAAATTGAGCCGCATGGAAGAGGAGACGGGAACGGCGCTCTATCCCATCATCGGCGCGGGCTCCGTGCCGTTCCGCGGCCACCTCTCGCCCGTCAACGTGGAGCGCGCGTTCCGCGAGTACCCCAGCGTGCAAACGCTCACCGTGCAGTCCGCCTTCAAGTTCGACTACCCGGAGGAGCAAGTCCGCGCCGCCATCGAGCGCATACGCGCCCGCGAGCGCCAGCCAGCCCCGCCGGTCGACGAGGCGCGCGTCAACGCCATCCTCGATAAGGCGGGGAGCGAGTACCAGCGGCAAGTGCGGCAACTCGCCCCCACCATCGCCTCGGCGTCGGCGCACGTGCCGCGCAGGCGCGAGCGCAAACTGCACGTCGGGCTGTTCGGCTACGGGCGGTCGCTCGCCGGAGCGGAGGACGTCACGCTCCCCCGCGCCATCGCCTTCGCCGCGACGCTCTACTCCATCGGCGTTCCGCCGGAACTGCTCGGACTCGCCGCGCTCAACGACGACGATTTCGCCTATCTCCGCGAGGCGTACCCCAGCCTCGGCGACGACCTCAGCGCCGCGCTCCGCTTCTGCAACGAGACGCGCATCACCCAACTGCTGGGCGACGACTACCGGCGCCTCTTCGTCCGCTTCGCCCACGACATAGACCGCATCCACGAGGGGCTGACGACCGCCATCTGGGCCGGCCTCGTCCAAAACCGCACCTCGCAAACCCGCCACTTCATCGAAGAGGCGGGGCAGATCCGGCGGTTCCTGGGATAGATCGAAACAATCGCCCGCCCGCCTGCCGACCCGCCTGCCCTATACCGTCGTTCCCGCGTAGGCCAGCGCCCGAGCAGCCCGCTAGGGGCGCGCATGCCTTGATCGGCCAGTATGCAGTGTCCTAATCTCCAACCTATGCTATGATGCGCCAATGCAACTTCCCGAACAATTCACCCGGACGGTCGGCGACTGGCAGGAACGCCTGTTGCAACTCGACCGGCGCAACCGCCTGCTGTACCTAAACACGGAAAGCAAGTCCATCGTCGCCATCGGCCCGGACAGCCCGGCCTTGCATAAGAGCCGTGTCGGTGACGGCGCGTCCGTTTCCGACAGCATCGCCGCTTTGCTGGACAAGGATGGAGGGAGAGGCGCTTCCTTCGACTACGCGGAGCGGGTCAAGGGGTCCGCTCAGACGCTGTTCACCCGGGGAGACTTGCAAAGCGACTGCGAGCCCATTGAACTGCAGCGCCGGTTGGGTAGGCTGCGGAAGAGGCAACGGGAATGGCAAGAAGAGCAAGGGCTTCCCATTCTCTACCTTGCGCTCGGGTTGCTGCGCTGGGTGGACGCCGGAGGCGACGCGTCGGCTCCTCTCTTGCTGCTCCCGTGCGACCTTACGAGAGCGAGCCAGCGCAGCGAATTCCGTCTCGCCTCGACTGATGACGACTTCGAGCGGAACGACACGCTTGGCGTGCAACTCAATAAATTGTTCAACTTGACGCTTCCCAACGTCGCCGACGCAGCTAGCCCCTCGGGTTACTTCGAGAGCGTTCGGCAAGCGATCAACGGGCAACAGGGGTGGAGCGTGGAGGACAAGGTCTACTTGGGGGCTTTCGCTTACTCCAAACTCGCTATGTGGAGAGACCTCGAAGCCTTGAAAACCCGAGGCACTGACAACGAAATCGTCAAAGTTCTATCAGGGCTCTCCACGCCGCAGCCTTCCACCGCAACCCTGTCGGCGATTCCTGCGAATGCGGATGAGCTCGCAGGCGGCAAATTGGATGACTTGTTGGACTTGAAGGATCAGTTCACCGTACTGGACGCGGACTACAGCCAACTCACTGCGGTCGCGCATGCCCGGAACGGACTAAATCTCGTCATCCACGGACCGCCCGGCACCGGAAAGAGCCAGACCATCGCCAATATCATCTCCACGTTCATAGCCGAGGAGAAGTCCGTCCTCTTCGTAAGCGAGAAGACCGCTGCGCTCGATGTGGTGAAGAAACGTCTGGACGAGGCGGCGTTAGGCGTCTATTGCCTCGATCTGCACAGCGACCGGGGCCGAAAGGCGAATGTGTACGCGCAACTCAAGGAGTCGGTTGAGGCGCCCCGGCCGGTGAGGAAGAAGGGGCGCAAGCTGCCCGCGCTGATTGCGCAGAGGCGGAAATTGAACGAGGCGACGCGAGCCTTGCATGCGCCCCAACCTCCGTTGAATATGAGCATCCACCAAGTGCATGGCCAATACGCCGCGTTGGGCGGCTCTCCCCGTTTGAGCCTCAGTTTGCCTTTCACCATCACAACGATGGATCAAGACTGGATCGCGAAAATGCGAAACGCCCTTAACCAGATAGCGCAGCGCAGCCGAGAATACGAGCAGCATGGCAGGAGCCACTGGGCCGTGCTGCTGGTTGACACGCCTGCGCTCGACCTTCCGGATAAAGTTCGCGAGAGCATGGAAGACATTCGCGAGACCGCTTTGAGAGTGGTTGAACGCCTCTCAAACGGCGCAAGATTCCTTGGCCTAGCCGAACCCAATTCTATAGAAAGAAGCCGCTCACTAAGTCTGCTGCTGGCGCATATGAAAGAAGCGCCAGGAGTCTTTGATCACTGGCTTTCCGCCGGCGCGCTCGCCAGTCTCAGCGAAGCCGTGCGGGAAGAGAAAAAGACGCAGCAAGATCGCGAAGTCGCAATCGCGGCGCTGCGGAAAGCATGGGAAAGCATTCCAGATTGGGATTTCGATGACCTTTTGCAGCGCGTCACGCTACCCGGGAATGACTGCGCGGCGATCGAGGCGGTCATTGGGAAGCAATGGCGTAAGCAATTAATGATCAACACCTCGGAACTCGTTGCGAACGCGACCAATGCGGCAACGGCCGCCAACACCGCTTGGGATGTGTTTAAAGCAGTGCAAGGAATTTTTGCGAGCACGTTCGCTTGCGATAGGTCTTCTATCCAAGAGCTCATTGACGTCGCCCACCAAACGAGCGCCATTGCTCCTGTCCCCGCCTCTTGGATAACAGGAGACACGGACATCGGCGCTATGATCGATAAGGCCAAGGAGCAGGCGAGCGCGCTAATCGCCGCCGAGAAAGCGCTTACGGCGAAATACGACCTGCAAATCATCAACGAGGTGGACCGTGAAATGCTCGCCCGCTACCGCACCGATCACCAAAGCGTCGTAAGAAGGTTGCTCTCCGGTCAGTTCCGTAAAGACCAGAAGGTTCTGCAAGGGCACCGGGTTACGCCTGCTAAACTGAGTGCGCAAGAAGGTTTGGCGCTCGTGCAGCAAATAGTAAACCTGCATGCGGCGCAAGGCGACTGGGACATTCAATCGGCAAAATATCAAGCGAGTCTAGGCCATAGGTTCCGGGGCAAAGACACTGACTGGGCTATGCTGGAGCAGGCGTTTTCCTCTGCTCAAGACATGGTCGCCCGATGGCCTGGAACCGCACAAATGCTCCATTCATTGCTTGTGGACGGCGAAGGCGTCAGCGAATTAATGGAACGCGAAAGGCGTCTGTCAGAGAAAGCAAATGCTCTTGACAACGCGATGCGTTTGATCGCCGGCGACGCGCTGTGGAGTGCATATGAAACTGGAAAGATTTCCATAGAAGAAGCGGCGGCGTCTCTAAAAACCATTATTCCGATCCTTGAGCGGATCGCTCCTATCATCATCCAGGTGGTTCAGAAATCCTTGACGCATCCGAACAGCATAAATGACATAATCGAACAGATTCAAATTGCCTCTCGCCTGCGGAAGATAGAGCATGATGCGGCGCAGAGGGAATCCGAATTGGTTAAGAAATTTGAGGGCAAATACTCCGGTTTCGACACCAACTGGAGTAAAATAAACGCTGACCTCCAGTGGGCGGTGACTTTCTTGCAATATGCTCCTGACGACCCGAGCAATAGGCTTAGAGAACATGCATTGTCGCCGTATAACGCGGATGCCTATGCAGAGCATGCAGCCCAATTTGCTCAGGCTGAGGGCGAGTTTCATGGCTTGAAATCGCGCTATGCAGGGTTCTACGACCTCGATGCAGGGCCGTGGGATTCGTGGACCAATGCGCCGTATGATGAGATCATTATATGGACAACACGAATTGAGATGGACGCCGACAATGCTTCGGATTGGATACTCTATAGGAACGCAGTTGCTGACTCAGAAGGCTTGTTAGGCTCAGGCGCAATAGACAAATGCCGTGAAATCACTTCCGACGCAGGCATCGTTCCGCGAATGGTCGAGCGGAGCATCCTCAGCAAGTGGCTCGAGGCTATCTACGAGAAAACGCCTGAACTGCGGGCCTTCGCATCCGTAGACCATGAAGAAACACGTAAGAATTTCCGCGAAATTGATCAACAGTTTCCTATAGCGATCCGTTCGGAAATTCGTGAGAAAATGTTCCAAGTATACGCGAGCAACCAGCGCAGTTATGGGATGAGAACCCTTAGCAATGAACTGACCAAGAAGCGCAGGCAGAAGTCCGTTCGCTCTTTGGTGCAGGCCATCCCCGACTGTATCAAGGCGTTCAAGCCTTGTTTTATGATGAGCCCGCTTGCGGTGAGCCGGTATTTGTCGCATGAAGACGCTACGCCTAGCAGGTCTCAGCCAATTCTGCCTCTGACGTTCAAAGCGGCGTTCGACGTTGTAATCTTCGACGAAGCCTCTCAGGTGTTTCCTTGGGATGCCATCCCTGCGTTGCTCCACGCGAAGCAAGCAATTTTCGCGGGAGACCCTAAGCAGTTGCCTCCGAGCGTTTTTTGGCGTCAATCTGGCGATGATGACGATTACGACGACGATGACGATGACGACGTGGCCGAAAACGGGGAGAGGGATGCGCTCAAGGATCGGGAAAGCATCTTGGACGTTGCCGTCAACCAACGGCACACGCTGTTTCACGACAGTCGCCTCGATATGCACTACCGAAGTCGCCATGAGGATTTGATTCGGTTTTCCAACTATCATTTCTATGCAGAACGGCTGCTTACGTTTCCCACTCCCGGCGTTCGCGATGAATGGCACGGCGTCCATAGGCATTTCTTGCCGGAGGCGCGCTACGAAGGAGGAGGGCGACGGATAAACTTGGATGAGGCGGAGAGGGTGGTTGAACTCGTCGTTGAGCACCTGCGGACGCACCCAACTAAATCTCTTGGCGTCGCGGCTATGTCTCGCCCTCAGGCCGACCTCATAGAACGGCTCATAGAGGAGCGGTTGCTCGATGAGCGGGACGCGCAGGATGTAAGGCAGAGAATGAGCGAGCCGCTCTTCGTCAAAAACCTGGAAAACGTTCAGGGGGACGAGCGGGACCGCATCATCATCAGCATTGGATACGGCCCGACGGCGCCGAACGGCGCAACGCCCAATAACTTTGGTCCGCTAAACAGAAAAGGAGGAGACCGCAGGCTTAACGTCTTGGTCACCCGTGCTCGTGAGCGTATGGACATTGTTCATTCCATTGAACCGGCGCGTATCACTTCCCAGTCCGATGGCGCGCGCTTACTGCGACGCTTCCTGGAGTACGTCGCGAACCCGCGCGCGGACCTCGGCGACGGGCCAAGCACGGCGCAGGCTCAGCCCACCGGAATCGAACTGAATGACTTCGAGAAGGCCGTACAAGATGCGCTCATAGCGAAGGGGCATCGGGTGGTCGGGCAGGTTGGTTCGGCAGGCTACCGGATTGACTTGGCTATCCTATCGAAAGACGGAGCGAAATACGACCTCGGCGTTGAGTGCGACGGCGCGACCTACCACTCCGCGCCTGCGGCGCGAGACCGCGACTGGTTGCGGCAATCCGTGTTGGAAGGCTTGGGATGGACGATCCATCGCGTGTGGTCGACCTCCTGGGTGCGGAACCCCGGCGCGGAGATAGAGCGCATAGAAGAAGCCTTGTCACGGGCCCGATCCTATACGCCTCCCACGCCTCCGCCCTCAGGAGAGGCGAGCGTGGAAATAAGCGACTCAACCGCTGATGAAGACGAAGGTTCGCCGGCGGGGATAGTGGCGGACATCCATCCTCATGCGCTCGCTCCGTACTACGAGACTGACCTCTCTGAGTTCGTTACGGTAGGAGAACTCCGTTATGCAAGCGTCAAATCGCTTGTAGGAATGGCCGTGGCCGTGGCCAAAGTCGAAGGTCCCGTTCATGCGGACATCGTCATCGAGCGCATTCGTAAACGCTACGGCATAGCAAGGGTGCGCGGTTCCACCAGGGAGCACGTCAAACACGCCTTGGAACAGGCGGTCAAAGAAAAACGCATCCGGTCTGAGGGCGGCTTCCTTTACGCAAAGCAAAGCCAACTCAGCCGCGAGCCCAGATCCCTTTCGGACAGCAACATAGACTACGCGCCTCCGAGCGAACTAAAGACGCTCATCATACGAGTCGCCGATGCGTTCCGAGGGCCTCGGGATGGCCTGGTCACCGAGATCTCAAGAACGTTGGAGTTCGCTCGAACGGGGGCCCGCATCGTCGAGCGTCTCAACGAACTGATCGACGCTTTGCTGAGCGAAGGGCGATTGGAAGAATCAGGCGGAATTATCCGCGCGCCGCGCGCTTGAAGCCCCCTCCCCCACCTCCCCGCTCACAGCCCCGCCTCGAACAGGAAATCGCCGGAGGGGTAGTTCCGCAGCAGGCTCCGCGCGATCACTTGCCGCTGAATCTCGTTCGTCCCCTCGCCGATGATCATCAGCGGCGCGTCGCGGAAGTAGCGCTCCACCGGCAAATCCTGCGTGTAGCCTACGCCGCCGTGAATCCGCATCGCCTCCGTCGCGACCGTTAGGCAGGTCTCGCTGGCGAACAACTTGGCCATCCCCGCATCCAAGTCCGCGCGCTCGCCGCGGTCCTTCTTGCGCGCCGCGTCCATCGTCAGCAAATGCGCCGCCTTCACCTGCGTCGCCATATCCGCCAGTTTCTGCTGAATCGCCTGATGCTCCGCTATCGGTTTGCCGAACGTCCGCCGCTCCTGCGCGTAGCGCGCCGCCGCCTCCAGCGCCGCACGCGCCACGCCGACCGCCCGCGCCGCAACGTTGATCCGCCCCAACTCCAGCCCGCCCATCACCTGCCGGAAGCCCTCGCCCTCGACGCCGCCCAGCAGATTCGTCGCCGGCGTCCGGTAGTCCTCGAACGCGACCTCGCACGTCTCGACCCCGTGATAGCCGAGTTTCGGAATGTCCCGCGTCACATTAAGGCCCGGCCTCTTCTCTCCCAGCAGCAAACTGATGCCCCGGCGCGGCGGATCGGCCGTCTCGTCCGTCTTGCAGACGATGGCGTAGACGCTCGCCGAGCGCGCGTTCGTGATGAACTGCTTGCGCCCGTTGACGACGTAGTCGTCGCCGTCGCGGACGGCGCGCGTCTTGATCGCCGCGACGTCCGTTCCCGCGTCGGGCTCCGTGATGCAGAGCGCGGCCCGCCGCTCGCCCCGCGCCATCGCCGGCAGAAAGCGCTCGCGCTGCTCCGGCGCGCCGGAGACCTCGATCATATGCGCGACGAGCAGGTGCGTGTTCAGCACGCCTGCGAGGCTCATCCAGCCTTTGGCGAGTTCCTCGATCAGCAGCGCGTAAGTCTCGGCGCCTGCGCCGCTTCCGCCGTACTCCTCGCTGATCGTCGCGCCGAAGAACCCCAACTCCCGCATCCGCCCCACGAGGTCGGCGGGGTAGGCGTCCGCCCGATCCATCGCGCTCGCAACCGGCGCGACCTCCCGCCGCGTGAAATCGCGGACCGTTCCCACCAGCGCGCGCTGCTCCTCGCTCAGACCCATTGACCCCTCGCTCCAACGGAATCGCGCCCGCGAGTATAGCGCGCAGCGCATCGCCCACTTGCCCCGTCGTTCCCGCCTCCCCTCTGCCGTCATTCCCGCGTAGGCGGGAATCCAGAGGCGCTCCAGCGCCGGACGAGGCGCATAGCGCCTCGTCTCCAAATAACACCACGCGCCACGTCATTCCCGCGAAAGCCGGAACCTATCGCCTCACCGCAACCTCCGCGCTCCAAACTTCCCCTTCTCCGCCGACGAACTGCCCCGTTCGGATGGACGCGATGGCGTAGCCGGGGAGCGGAACGCGAGCCAGACACTTCCCGTCGAAATGCCCGCCGCGCAGAAAGAAGTCGAAATCCAGATTATCGAAGCCGTGCCGACGACGTTTTTCCGGCAAATCGTCCACCCGCTCAGGAACGACGTGCAGGAAGAATCTCGTCTCTGTGTCCGCTTGCCCACATGGCTCCTTCACGTACACCAGCGCGCGGTCGCCGAGATGCAGATCGAACACCGAGCGCGCCAGCGGCGCTCCGGAAACGGCGGCCTGATGCGCCGCCCTCCACGCGTCCGGATACAACACGGCGCTGGACTCCCATAACGGCGTATCGTCGTCTGTCGCCCCCAGCGGCCATTGCTGCAACCGGACGGAGGCGACGGAGTAGGAAGGCAGAGGAACGGAAGCGACGCACTTCCCGTCGAAAACCGCGCCGTGCCCGGGAAAGAGGAAACTGCGGTCCTCGTATCCGCGCCGCGTCCATGCGCCAGTCAGATCGGACTTATGCTCAGGAACGACCCACAACTGGAAGTGGCCGATTGCATCGGCCTCGCTGCAAGGCTCCTTAACGTAGACGAGCGCGCCGTTCACGTGATGGACGTCGAAAACGGAGCGGAGCGCCGGCTCGCTCGCCCTGGCTGCGGCGTAGGCTGCCCGCAGATCGGCTTTCCGAGAGAGGGACACGATCGTGCTGCCGTAGACTTTCAGCGCGTAGAGCGCTCGACCCTCATCCGCCGCAGGCCCGTATGCGATAGTGAGCGCCTCGGCGTCCGGCGCGGTGAACACGCGGTCCCCGGCGGCTTTGGGCAGAATCCGCGCGTTGTGTCCCACTATGCCGCCGAAGTCGGAGCGATTCACCTTCACCGGAGAGGATGGGTTTCGCTCAAGCAGCCATTCGAGCGCTTGCCGCGACGGATGCTTCCAGTAGTCCATCTTGTACTGGGCCCCGAGATGTTCCGGGGTTGTCCTGTCCACGAAAAAGTTGAAGTAGTCCTGCTGATTCGGATGAATCAGCGCCATCGATAGAAGAGTCGCGGCTAGTCCCGCCCCCGCCGCCCCGTAGACCGCCGCCCGCCGCCGCGCTTGCCCGAGCGTTGAGACGATCCATCGCAGCCCAAACACGGCGAGGAGGGAGAACGGCGCCCACAAAAAGTACATCTGCCGCCATCCGTTGTAGACGTTGGAATCCAGCAGAATCACGGCGAGGATAGGCAAAGTGAAGCAACCAACCGTCAGCAAGCCGAAGCGCGTTCGCGTGTTCCGAAGCGCCTGAACGGGCGTCCTAACGCATCCCGCGATGACCGCGGCGCCGCCAATCACGCCCAGCGGCAGCGCGAACGGGAGACTCGTGATGGAGAACCAAACCGGTACGTAGTCCGCAGGAAAGCGCATGCCCCGATATAGCATCCCGCGGAATAACTCCTGCACGATATTTGGATGATCGGAGAACGCTGTCCACCACTCAACGGAGCGTCCGGCCGGGTCGCCCCAGAGGTACGGCAATAGAACGTAGGCCGTGAGCCCGCCGGCCAGCGCGAACGCCCCCGTCGTCAAGACGATGCGCTTGCGCTCCGCCCACCCTTGCGCGAACGCCAGGTCGAGCGCCCGCATCGCAGGAATCGCCGCGAGCAGAACAACGCCCATAATTCGGAGATTGATGAGCGCCCCAATCCCAACGCCCAGCAGAACGAACGCGGGAATCCGGTCCATTCGGAACGCCCGATGCGCCAGATAAAGCGCGATGATGAACATCACGAGAAACGGAACGTCTTTACTATTGAAAAACGAGTGCGCGTACAGGCGCGGATGCAAGAGGAAAAAGAGCATCGCAAAGAGCGCGAGAAGCCTGCTGACGAGCAGCCGGCGCGCGAGGAGGTAGGCGAACAGCCCGCCTGTTAGAAAGAAGAGGTGGGTTAGCAGATGGCGGGAGAGGTAAACCTCCCGGGGCGCCTGCAGACCGAAAGCGCGCTCAACGAGCAGAAGCGGCGCCTCGAACGCCATCCCATAGAATCTATCGCTGGCGTCGGGCAGCGCGTCGGCGTCTCCCAGCAAATGCGTGAGCGTCGCTACTGCGAATCTTCTCTGCGTCGGCTCGTCCCAGGTAACCCCGTAGTCGTCCAGAACGGCGAGCCCTGCAACCAAGAACAGCGCGAGCGCGAGCAGGGCGCCCCAGTGCGGCGCAAGCGTCCTCAGCGTCATCCGCAAGTGGGCGCCGCAATTTTTCGGAGAGAAGGAGGAGAGGATATGTCTGATGAGCGTCACAATTCATCGCCACGCTTGGTTTGGCGAGGATGAGTATACCCCTGTCCCGTCATTCCCGCCTCTTGTCCCCGTCATTCACGCGCCTCTGTACCGTCGTTCCTGCGTAGGCGGGAACCTCGTATCCGAGCCTGGGCGCTCCGCTCCGGGGCGAGATTCCCGCCTGCGCGGGAATGACGGTCATGGGGGCGGCCATCGTCGCCTCCCCCTCGCCGCGCAGCGCATCGCCGCCCCCTGCCCTCGCAGCCGCGAATCCTCCCCCCCCGGAGCGGGGCGCTATCATACGGCGAAGCCCCCGCGCGCGACGCGGGCGGCGCCCTATCCGATCAATTGCGTCAATTGCCGCGGCAATTGCGCCACGCAAGGTGAACGATGCCCAGCCGTGAGAAACCCTACAAGCCCGTCTCCAGCAAGGTCAACTTTCCCGACTTGGAGACCTCCATCCTGGAGCGTTGGCGCGAAGAGAACCTTTTGCGGGAGACGGAGCGCGTCCGCGCCGGCGCTCCGCTCTTCGTCTTCTACGAAGGGCCCCCAACGGCCAACGGCAGCCCCGGCATCCATCACGTCCTCTCTCGCTCGTTCAAGGACGTCATCCTGCGCTACAAGACGATGCGCGGCTTCCGCCCCCTCCGGCGAGGCGGCTGGGACACGCACGGCCTGCCCGTCGAATTGGAGATCGAGAAGGAACTGGGCATCTCCAGCAAACAGGAGATCGAGGCGTTCGGCGTCGAGGAGTTCAACCGGCGGTGCCGCGAGAGCGTGTTCCGCTACGTCGGCGACTGGGAAGCGATGACGGAGCGCGCAGGCGTCTGGCTGGATATGGACGACGCCTACGTCACCTATCACAACTCCTACATCGAGTCCGCGTGGTGGGTGTTCAAGCGGCTGTGGGATCAGGGGCTGGTGTACGAGGATTACAAAGTCACGCCCCACTGCCCGCGCTGCGTGACGAGCCTCAGTTCGCACGAGGTCGCGCTCGGCTACCAAGAGAACACGCCCGACCCCAGCGTCTACGTTCGCTTCCCCGTGAGCGAGGCGCAATCCGCGAATGACGACGTCGGCGGGTTCGCCCTCCCTGCGCCGCAGCGCGCCGCAACCTTGAGCAAGATGGGGTTCATTGACGGACGCTGGACGGCCCCGCGGCCGTCGTTCATCGCGTGGACGACCACGCCGTGGACGCTCACGGCCAACCTCGCGCTCGCCGTCGGCCCGGCGGAGCAATACGTCCTCGCGGAGAGCGACGCGGACGGCGAGCGCGTCATCGTCGCAAGCGCGCTCGCGGAGCGCGTTCTCGGCGAGGGCTGGAAGGCGGCGGCCGAATTCTCCGGCGCCGACTTCACGGGCGTCCAATACGACGCGCCCTACGTCAGCCCGTCGCTGCGGGGGCATACGCACCGCGCGCTGCCCGCCGGCTACGTGACGACCGCCGACGGGACGGGGGTCGTGCACACGGCCGTCGCCTACGGCGCGGAGGACGCGGAGTTGGGCAAGGCGCGCGGCTTCGAAACCGTGCATACGGTCGACCTGCGCGGCGTAGTGGCGGACGGCTTCCCCGGAGCGGGGAAGTTCGTGAAAGACGCCGACGCCGACATCATCCGCGACCTCGACGAGCGAGGGCTGCTCTTCCGCGACGCATCGCCCTACCGCCACACGTATCCGTTCTGCTGGCGGTGCGGAACGCCGCTGCTCTACTACGCCAAGACGTCGTGGCACATCCGCACGACGGCGCGGAAAGAGGAGATGGTCGCGGGCAACCGCGCGATCAACTGGGTTCCCGGCCACATCAAGGAAGGGCGCTTCGGCGAGTGGCTCCGCAACAACGTGGACTGGTCGGTCTCCCGCGAACGGTACTGGGGAACGCCCATCCCGATTTGGCGGTGCGCCGACCATCCCGAGCACGTCGCGGTCGCGGGGTCGCTCGCCGACCTTGCGGAGCGTGTCACGGACGAAACGCGCCCGCTGCTGGACGGCCTCGACCTGCACCGCCCGTTCGTAGACCGCGTGGAGTTGCGCTGCGAGTGCGGAGGCGTGATGCGCCGCGTCATCGAGGTGGCGGACGCCTGGTATGACTCCGGCGCGATGCCTTTCGCGCAGTGGAACTATCCCGTGACCGTGAAGGGGCCGGGCGGAGCGGAACTAACGCTCAACGGCGTGGACGACCTCATCGCCAGCCCGCTCTTCCCCGCGAACTACATCACGGAGGCGGTGGATCAGACGCGGGGCTGGTTCTACAGCCTGCTCGCGCTTTCAACGCTCATCGCGGGGAAGCCCTCCTACGAGAGTTGCCTCGTGCTTGGCCTCATTCTCGACGGCAACGGCGAGAAGATGTCCAAGTCGCGGGGCAACGTGGTGGACCCGTGGTCCGTGATGAACGAGCACGGCGCGGACGCGCTCCGCTGGTATCTCTTCACCGCCGCGCCCGCCGCCGACGCCCGCCGCTTCTCGTCCGACCTTGTCAAGGAGACGCTGCGCCAGTTCCTGCTCACGCTCTGGAACACCTACTCGTTCTTTGTGACCTACGCCAACATAGACGGCTTCGACCCCTCGGCGCATGCCGCCTACTGGAAGGACGGGCAGGCCGGGAGCCCCGCGCTCGCAAGCGCGCCGCCCAACGAACTCGACCGCTGGATCGTCTCCGAACTCAACGGGCTCGCCGCGGCGGTCGCCGCCGACTTGGACGCGCTCAACCCCACCGGCGCAGGGCGGCGCATTCAGGAGTTCGTCAACCTCCTCTCCAACTGGTACGTCCGGCGCAGCCGCCGCCGCTTCTGGAAAGCCGAGAACGACGACGACAAGGCGTGGGCGCACCGAACGCTCTACTCCTGCCTCCTGACGCTCGCCAAACTGATCGCGCCGCTCACGCCGTTCACCGCCGACGAAATGTTCCGCAACCTCGCGCCGGACGGCGCGGCGCGCAGCGTCCACCTCGAGGATTTCCCCGAGCCCGACGCCTCGCTCGTGGACGATCGCCTCAACAAGGCTGCGCGCCTTGCGATGCGAATCGCCAGCCTCGGGCGCAACGCGCGCAGCAGAAGCGGCGTGAAAGTGCGCCAGCCCCTTTCGCGCGTCCTCGTCCACCTCCGCCCAGAGGACGCCGAACTGCTGCCGCTCGTCGCCCCGCAGATCCTCGACGAGTTGAACGTGAAGGCGGTCGAAACGGCGGAGGCCGACGCGGTCGCGGAGTTCTCCATCAAACCGAATCTTCCCGTGCTGGGGCCGAAACTGGGCGCGCGAATCGGGGAAGCGCGAAGCGCCGTCGCCGCGGCGGACGCCGCAACCGTCGCGGGCGCGCTGCGCTCCGGCTCCCGCGTCGAAATCGGCGGCTTCGCGTTCGAGCCGGGCGACCTGCTCGTCGAGACGGCGGACAAGCCCGGCGTCGCCGCGGCGGCGGACGGCGCGCTGATCGTCGGAATGGACGTCGCGCTCACGCCCGAACTGCGGGCGGAGGGCGTCGCGCGGGAGTTCGTCCACTGCGTTCAGAATATGCGGAAGGCCGCCGGCTTCGAGATCGAAGACCGCATCGTAACCTACGTCTCCGGCTCCGGCGCGGATGGCGGGAGCGCGGAGGAGACGCTGGCCGCGCTCGCGGCGGAGGAGGACTACGTCCGGCAGGAAACCCTGAGCGGCGAACTGCGTATCGGCGAGCCCCCGCCCTCCGCCGCTCACGCCGGAGAGCGCGAGATGGACGGCGCCACGCTCATCGTGGGCGTCGCCCGTCCCCGCCGCGAAGACGTCGAATAGGCGAGCGCATGCAGGCGGCTCCTGTATGAGGCGCAGTCATACGAACGCAGCGCCGTTGACCGAAAAGAGCCCTCCGCCGCTCACGCCGAAGAGCGCGAGATGGACGGCGCCACGCTCATCGTGGGCGTCGCCCGTCCCCGCCGCGAAGACGTCGAATAGGCGAGCGCATGCAGGCGGCTCCGGTATGAGGCGCAGTCCTACGAGAACGCAGCGCCGTTGACCGAAGAGCCCTCCGCCGCACTGAGCGCCGCGCTCGCGCCTACGCGACCTCAAATTCCTCCTCCGTGACCGCTCCGTCGGCGATGGTGAACATCCGCACGTCAGGCGACTCCTTGTCCAGCAGCGAGATCAGCAGGTAATACGGGTCGGGCCAGTTCGCCGCCAGCCGCGTGTCCGTGTCCGACGGGTACGCCGGGCTGTGCGTGTGCGAATGGTAGATGACCTGCAACTCCCACCCGCTGTCGTCTATCTCGCGCAGCGCGGCGTTGAGTTCGCGCCCGTCCATGCTGTAGCGGTACGGGCTGCGCTCCGCGTTCGTTATCCGGTAATGCTTCCGAACCACGCCGTCCGATCCGGCCAAAAGCCCGCAGCATTCGTTCGGGTCTTCCTCCAGCGCGTGCGCGATCATCGCGCCGCGAACGTCAGCCGGAATTTTCATTGCTCGCTCCTCCTCCTCGAACGCAATATCAGGGAACTCATATCAGGCGCAACCGCGCGTCAGACGGACGCCGCGACGAGCGCGCCGTCGGCTCGGCGCTCCGCGACGGCGCCGACCGCCGCGCCGTCCGCGCCCCGCGCCGCGAGTTCCGCCTCCAGCGCGCCCAGCCGCTCCTGCGCTACGGCGATCAACAGCCCTCCCGACGTCTGCGCGTCGCAGAGCAGCAAGCGGTCGTCCTCGCTGAGTTGCGCGTCCCACGCCGTCGTCGCGTTCGCCGCGTCCAGATTCGCGCGCGTTCCGCCGGGCGCGAACCCGCGCTCCAGCAACTCCCGTGTTCCCGGCAGCAGCGGAACGCTCGATAACCGAACCTGCGCCGACGCCCCGCTCGCCCGCATCATACCCGTCAAGTGCCCGATGAGGCCGAACCCCGTCACGTCGGTCGCCGCGCGCGCTCCCGCCGCAACCGCCGCCTCCGACGCCGCGCGGTTCAGCAGGCGCATCGTCCGAACGGCCTCCGCGAGCGTCTCCTCGCCGCACTGCTGCGCCTTCGCCGCCGTCGTAATGATCCCCGTGCCGACGGGCTTCGTCAGAACGAGCGCGTCGCCGGGCCGCGCCCCCGCGTTCGTCAGCAGCGACGCTTCCTCCACGACGCCGGTGACCGCCAGCCCGAACTTCAACTCCGCGTCCTTCACCGTGTGACCGCCGCCGATCACGACGCCTGCCTCCCGCGCCGCGTCGCCCGCGCCCCGCAGAATGCGCCCCAGCGTCTCGCGGGGCAGATCTTCGGGGAAGCAGGCGATGTTCAGCGCGATCAGCGGCCTGCCGCCCATCGCGTACACGTCGCTCAGCGCGTTGACGGCGGCGATCGCGCCGAAGTCGTAGGCGTCGTCAACGATGGGCGGGAAGAAGTCCGCCGTGTGCACGGTGAGAACGCCCTCGGCCAGCCGGTAGACCGCCGCGTCGTCGCCCGTCGCGGTGCCCACCAGCAAGTTCGGATCCTGCGCGTGGGGCAAGTGGCTCAGAACCTCGCCGAGGTCCTCCATAGCGAACTTCCCCGCTCACCCCGCGCACGACGCCAGCGTCGTAAGCCGTATCTCCTCCCGCGTCATAAGCGCAATTATAGCGCGCCCTCCAGCGCCGCGTATAATGCCCGCGTCAGGAGGACTCCTATGGCCAGCGGCATCACGGTGAAGCGCGGCGGCGGCGGAACGCGGGTCGAGGTGCGCTCGCGCAACCAAGCGGGCCTAATCTACGCCGTCCCGTCCGAGGCGAGTTGGGTGGCCGAGCCTGAGCAACTCCACGCGCACGCCATCGCGGGCTTCTTCAACGACCTCGTCAAACTCGACTCGCCCGAGGTGCGGGGATTGATGGAGAAGTGGGGGCTCTACTTCCGCCCGCTCCAACTCGACCCGCAGGAGTGAGCGCAAGCCCTTTACGCGCCGCGCTCCGATGGTGTAGACTCACGCCACTGGGCGCGGGAACCGCGCGCTCGGAATTTGAGGAATCAGGCAGGCGCGCAACATAGCTAAGGAATACCGCGTCAACGAACGCATCCGGACGCCGCAGGTCCGGGTCATAGACGAGCGCGGCGAGCAGTTCGGCGTTATGGCCACCGCCGAGGCGCTGAACCTCGCGCGCGAGCACGACCTCGACCTCGTTGAGGTCGCGCCGAACTCCGACCCTCCCGTCTGCCGCATGCTCGACTACGGGAAGTTCCGCTATCTCCAATCCACCAAGGAGCGCGAGATGCGGAAGTCCCATAAGAACGTCGGGCTCCGCGAGGTGCGCTTCCGCCCCCGCATTGGGCGCCACGACATAGAGGCGAAGGAGCGCCTCGTGCTGAAACTGCTGGACGAGGGCAACAAGGTCAAGGTGTCCGTGATGCATCGCGGACGGGAACTCGACCACCGCGAACTCTCCGTCGCCCTTCTCAAGCAGGTGCACGAGGCCGTCAAGGACGACGCGAAACTGGAGCAGGCCCCGAAGCAGGAGGGGCGCTTCATCAGCATTGTCCTCGCCCCGGACAAATCCGTTCCGGCCCGCCGCGAACCGGCGGCCCAGCAAACCGAGGAGACCGAAACCGATGCCTAAAATGAAAACGCACAAGGGGGCGGCGGCCCGCTACCGCGTCAGCGGCGCGGGCAAACTTCTCCGGATGAAGCGCCACTCCAGCCACCTCCGGCGCAAGAAGCCCCGCTCCGTCTCCCGAACCTACAGCGACACCGTCGCCGCGGACCCCGGCGCCCGCAAGCGGGTGGCCAAACTCCTCCCCGGCCTCAAAACGTAAGGAGATCAACGATGGCGCGCGTCAAACGCGGCGTAACCGCCCACCGGCGGCATAAGAAAACGCTCAAACTCACGAAAGGGCACCGCGGAACCAAGCACGCCCTCTACCGCAGAGCGCGCGAGTCTCTGCTCCACGCCCTCGCCTATGCCTATGCCCATCGCAAAGAGCGCAAGGGCGATATGCGGCGGCTCTGGATCGTCCGCGTCGGCGCAGCCGCCCGCGAGCACGGCCTCTCCTATTCGCGGCTGATGCACGGCCTCTCCCTCGCGGGTGTGGCCCTCGACCGCAAGGCTCTCGCCGACCTCGCCGTCGCCGACCCCGCCGCCTTCGGCGTCCTCGCCAGCAAGGCTCAGGCCCAACTCGCCGCCGCCTAGCCGCAGCCGCTTGCGGGACGGAAGCCGGCGCGCCGCGCGCGGGGCCCGGGCTACGCCTCTTTGGACTCGCGGGCGGCCTCGCGCTCGCGGGCGGCCTCGCGCTTGCGGGCGTCTTCGTGCTCGCCGCGCTCGAACGCCACGACGACGGCGAGCACGAACGCGCCGAATCCGCCGACGATCACAATGCCCACGATCACGGGGAAGCCGTCCTCCAGCAGGGCGGCGAATATCGCGCCGATGATTCCGCAAACGACGAAACCGATGGCTGCGGCTATCGCTATGGTCATATCTTCACCCCTCTGCAGGCCATTATAGCGCTCCTGCTCCGCCCGGCCGGGGGAAGCGAGCGCCGCTGAATGTTGAGGCTGAACGCTGAGGAAGCCCCGCGCGGCCTGCTGTTCCCGCAGCGCAATTGGCTGACGGCGGGAGCGCGGGCGTGGTATGCTATGGGAACAATGGCTTCGACGGAGACGAGTAGTCGGGTCAACGGCGATGCAGCGAGCCGGCGCTGGTGGAAGGTCGGCGCGCCGCCCCGAACGAATATCCCTCCTGAGCCGCCAGCCGAAACTCCGCGCCGCGCGGGGGAGTAGACCTGGCCGGATTCGCCGCCCGTTAGCGACGGCGGGAGCGCGCTGACGCTCCAATGAGCGCCCCCGTGACGGCGCCGGTTTTCGCCTCTTGCGGCGGCGATCGGCGCGCGGCAGCCGGGGGAACGAGGGTGGCACCGCGGGGAATCCCGTCCCTTTCGAGGGGCGGGCTTTTTTTATGCCGCCGCGCGCGCTGTCGCCGCCCGCCTGCGCGGATCCGGGAGGACGCGCCGCAACGCGGCGGACGAGGCTTGCGATACGGAAGGAGAAGGCTATGGCCGAGGTTGCGCTGTACGACACGACGCTGCGGGACGGAGCGCAGATGGAGGGCGTGAGTTTCTCCGTGCACGACAAGTTGCGGATCGCGGAGCGTCTGGACGGCGTCGGCGTCCATTACATCGAGGGAGGCTGGCCGGGCTCCAACCCGAAGGACGAGGAGTTTTTCGCGCAAGCGAAGAATCTGCGCCTGGCCAACGCGACGCTGGTCGCGTTCGGGAGCACGCGGCGCCCCAACGGCTCGGTCGAGAACGACGCGAATCTGCGGGCGCTGCTGGAGAGCGGCGCGCCGGTCGTCACCCTCGTAGGGAAGGCGTCGGAGATGCAGGCGTCGGAGGTGCTGGAGGTTCCGCTCGAGGAGAATCTCGCGATGATCCGCGAGTCGGTCGCCTATCTGCGGGCGGAGGGGCGGCGCGTATTCTTCGACGCGGAGCACTTCTTCGACGGCTACGCGGCGAACCCGGAGTACGCCCTGCAATGCGCTCGGGCGGCCGCTGAGGCCGGAGCGGAGTGCGTCGTTCTGTGCGACACGAACGGAGGGACGCTGCCGGTGGACGTCTTCGCGGCGGTGAGCGCCGTCCGCAAGGCGCTGGACTGCCCCGTGGGCATCCACTGCCATAACGACGCGGACGTCGCCGTGGCCAACACGATCGCCGCCGTGCAGGCGGGCGCGACTCAAGCGCAGGGGACGATCAACGGCTACGGCGAGCGGTGCGGCAACGCGAATCTGCTCTCCGTGATCCCGAATATGAAACTCAAACTGGGCATCGACGTCGTGACGGACGAGCAGATGAGCCGCCTGACGGAGTTGCACCGCTTCACGTCGGAACTGGCGAATATGCCGCGCAACCGCTATCAGCCCTACGTCGGGGAGAGCGCGTTCGCGCACAAGGGCGGATTGCACGTGTCGGGGATGGCCAAGACGGAGGCCAGTTACCAGCACGTCAACCCGGAGGCGGTGGGGAACGCGAAGCACGTGGTGATTTCGGAACTCGCGGGGCGCGGCAACATCGCGGCGAAACTGCAGGAGGCGGGGCTGACCGCCGAGGTGCCGACCAGCCACTTGCCGGGGTTGCTGCAACTGGTCAAGGCGCGCGAGAACGAGGGCTTCCAGTACGAGGGCGCGGAGGCGTCGTTCCGCTTGCTGGTGGAGCGGCTGCTGCCCCGCTACCGCTCGCCGTTCGACCTCGTGGACTTTATGGTCGTGATGGAGCACGGGCGCAGGCCGGGCAAGTGGAGCGGGGGCGACGCGCTGTCGGAGGCGACGGTGAAAATCGCCGTCAACGGGGAAGTGCGCCACACCGCCGCCGAAGGCAACGGCCCCGTGAACGCGCTCGACCTGGCGATTCGCAAGGGTCTGCTGGAGTTCTACCCCCGCCTCGCCGACGTGGAACTCACCGACTACAAGGTGCGCGTCGTTCCGCAAGGGCCGGGGGGCACCGGCGCGGTCGTGCGCGTGCTCGTGGAGTCCACCGACGGCGAGCGCGTCTGGGCGACGGTGGGCGCGTCCACGAACATCGTGGAGGCGTCGTGGCAAGCGCTCGCGGACAGCCTAGAGTACGCGCTGCTGGACAAGTAGCGCGGGCGCGGCGATGGCGACGGAAGTTTTTCACATCGACGCGAACGGCGTCCGCATCTCGGCGCGGAGGGCGGAGTTCGGCGAGCACGCCTACTCGACGCGCAACATCTCGGCGGTCGAGCCGGTCGAGGACAAAGGCCGGCGCTGGCCCGGTTATATGATGCTGTTCATCGGGTTCGCCGCGCTGGGCGGGGGGTTCGTTCTCGATCAGACGACGGCGATGCTCGTCGGAGCGGTCGCCATCCTCTCCGGCTCGCTGAACCTGAGGCGGAAGCGCCCGCGCTACGGCGTCCGCATCGTCACGCAGCGCGGGCCGGTCTACGTCTTGGCGTCGAGGGACAAGCGCTACGTGGAAGTCGTGGCGAACGCGCTGCGGCGGGCGGTGAGCGCGGCTCGGGCAGGGCGCGGCGGAGAAGAGGAGACGCCGCCGGACGAGCCCGGCGCAGCGCAAGCGCAAGAGAAGCCGCCGGTCGGCGGCGCATCGTCTGAACGGGCGGCGCCGCGCCGGGGCGGGCGCCCCTTCCCGCGCCGCAGGCGGCGGAAGTAGAGCGCCGCTCCCGTATGCGGTCCTCTCCTTGGCAGGAGGAGGAAGCCGGACCGTTCGCGCCTGCGCGGGGATGACGGGAGGGGCAGGGGGCGAGATTCCCGCCTACGCGGGAATGACGGGAGGAGGGGGCACTGCGCTGCGCGGGAGGGCGGGCGAGGGGGGCGAGGTTTGCGCATGCGCGGGAATGACGGAGGCAAGAGGGCGAGATTCCCGCCTACGCGGGAATGACGTGGCGGGTGGGGTGATTTGGAGACGATGCGCTACGCGCATCGTCCGGCGCTGCGCGCCGACTGGATTCCCGCCTACGCGGGAATGACGATTACATGGGGACGATGCGCTACGCAGCGGGGACGGGGGCGAGATTCCCGCCTACGCGGGAATGACGATGGGGGCGCTTGCGCGCCGACTGGATTCCCGCCTACGCGGGAATGACGATTACATGGGGGGGCAAGGATTCGCGGCTGCGCGGGAATGACGGGGCCCCGGGGAACTTCCTGCGGCGTTTGCTATAATTCCGCGCGGCGCACGCGCAGGATCCGGCGTATCCTGCGCGCCGGAGCATCCTGCGGAAGGAGCGTAACGCGATGAAAAGCGAGGAACCGCAAGAGTTCGAGAAGAAGGAGAATGCGTTCCGGCGCGCCGAGGGGCACGTCCAGGGCCGGACGATAGACGGCCTGATGGAACTGGTGCCGTTCATCCTCACCATCGTCGTCATCACCTTCATCGTGGGCTGGGCGGACGCCTTCGTTAGGCCGCTTCCGTTCGTGGAAGGCCAGCCGTGGGACTTCCCCGGGGTGGGCGTGATCGTTGCGGTCATCCTGTTCTACCTGACGGGGCTGCTGATCAAGACGAGCGCGGGCCGGGGGCTGATGGTCGTGAAAGACCGGGTGATGCGGATCATTCCGGTCGTCCGCTCGGTCTTCGGCGTGGCGGAGCAGATCACGAGTTCGCTTTCGACGCAGTACAACTTCAGCCGGGTCGTCTTCTTGGAGTGGCCGCGCGACGGGATGCTGGCGATGGGGTTCGTGACCGGGCGGGCGATCTCCGCCGAGCGGTCCATCGTGATGGTGTACATTCCGACGGTGCCGAACCCGACTTCCGGCAATCTCGCGTTCGTGGACGAGGACGAGGTGATGGAGACGGACATCGACGTGGAGAAGGCGATGAAGATCGTGTTCTCCGGCGGAATCGTTCTGCCGGACGCGCTCTCGCTGGCGCGGGTGCCGTACGAGAAGCGGCAGGACAACGTGGGCATCGTGGGGCAGTTCAAGACGGGCAAGTGACCGGGGGCAAAGTCTCCAAAAGCGGCGGGGGCGCCCCTTGACCCGTCGTGCTATGCTTACGGCGAACGCGAACGTAAGCGCGGGCTAAGGAGGAACCTATGCTCACCGCCGAACAGAACGAACGCCTTACCCGGGTCGGCCCGGGCACCCCGATGGGCGAACTGATGCGCCGCTACTGGCATCCCATCGCCGCAAGCGTCGAACTCGACGCCGACAACCCCACCAAAGAGGTGCGCCTCCTCGGCGAAGACCTCGTCCTCTACCGCGACGGCAGCGGAACCGTCGGCCTCATCGAGCCCTCTTGCGCCCACCGCAAGGCCAACCTCTCCTACGGCATCCCCGAGGAGAACGGCATCCGCTGCGCCTACCACGGCTGGGTCTTCAACGAGCAAGGCCAGTGCGTCGACCAGCCCTCGGAGCCCGAAGGCTCCAAGTTCAAGGAGAAGGTTCGCATCAAGGCGTACCAGGCGCAGGAACTGGGCGGCGTCGTCTTCGCCTATATGGGCCCCGCTCCCGCGCCCCTGCTCCCCCGCGTGGACGTCCTCGTCTGGCCCGGCGTCCGCCGCACGCAGTCCATAATGCTCCCCTGCAACTGGCTGCAGTGCCACGAGAACTCGCTGGACCCGCTCCACTTCCAGTGGCTCCACCGCTACTGGGGCGGATGGGTGATGAACAAGCAGAAGCCGCAGGAAGAGCGCGACGCCTGGAACGCCCGCATCGGCGCGCGCGGCGCCGACCACCGCAAGATCGGCTTCGAAATCACCGACTACGGCGTCATCAAGCGCAGGCTCGTCGGCGACGAAACCGAGCAGGACGACCACTGGCGCATGGGGCACCCCATCCTCTTCCCCAACATCCTGCACATCACATCCAACCTCCAGTACCGCGTCCCCGTGGACGACACGCACACGCTTCACTTCGTCGTCGACCTCAGGCAGCCGGAGGCGGGGCAAGAGATCCCCGACGTGGTGACTCACGAGCGCGTCCCCGCGTTCAACGATGACGGCACGATCAAGTCGGACTGGGTGCTCGGGCAAGACCAGGCCGCCTGGATTATGCAGGGCCCGGTGACCGACCGCACGACCGAGCGGCTCGGCGTCTCCGACGTCGGCATCATTATGTTCCGCCGGATGCTGGAGGAGCAGATGCGCGTCGTCGCCGACGGCGGCGACCCGATGAACGTCGTCCGCAACCCCGACGAGAACGAGATCCTCGTCTACCCCGTCGAGCACTTCGAATACCCCGGCTACGAGGGCAGCCGCCGGGGCCCGTTCAAGGACGTCGTCGTCCGCAACGACATTGAGGCGGAACTCTCCGGCGAGGGCGCGAGCCGCCCGGAGTGGGACGGCATCCAGATAGATGACCCGTCCAAAGTCGGCCGCGGCCGGCTCGTCGGCGACGTGCTTTAGCAGCGAGCGCAGCGGGTGGCGGCGCGGGAGCGCCGCCCGCCCCTCCCTCCTTCCCCGTTATGCGGGAATGACGATGCGCGCTGCCCTCGTCCACGGGGGCGAGATTCCCGCCTACGCGGGAATGACGGGCAAATAGGGGCGGGAATGACGATGCGCGCTGCGAGGGCGAGATTCACCGCTTTCGCGGGAATGACGGGGCGAGGTTGCGCAACCCCCATGCCCCAGTAGGTTCCCGCTTTCGCGGGAATGACGGGGCGCTTGGGGTGACGTGGAGACGAGGCGCGTTGCGCCTCGTCCACGGGGGCGAGATTCCCGCCTACGCGGGAATCTCGGTGGGGGAGGGCATCGCCCTGCTCGCGCAGGCGGGAACCCCGCCCCTTGCGCGCGGGGGCGCTAGAATCGGCGCGCGCGCCCCGCCCCCAGCGCAAGAGGAGACCGAATGCCCGAACCCGCCGCCCACGCCTATCTCGACCTCGCCTTCGCCGACGGCCTGGCGGAGCGCTCCGGCGAGGGGCGGAACGAGCGCATCCGCTACATCGCCGCCGGCCACTCCGAGCGCTGGGCCGACCCCGAAGAGAAGGTGCGGGCCGAACTCTGGGCCGAACTGATCTACAACGACGGCTACGCGCCCGAGCGCATCCGCTTCGAAGTCCCCGTTCCCTCCCGCACCCCCAACTTCAAGGCCGACCTCGTGCTCTACGAAGACGACGACCTCAAGTCGCCCTGGTTCGTGTTCGAGTGCAAGAAGGCGGAGATTTCCGACGAGGAGTTCAGGCAGGCGGTCGAGCAGGCGTGCGGCAATCGCGGCGGGCTGAGCGCGCCCTACTGCGGCGCCGTCGCCGGCCTCACGCGCCGCTTCCTGCGATTCGACGCCTTCCCCGCAGGCGAGCGCGACGCCAACCACATCACCGACGTCCCCAAAGGCTACGGCAGGCCGTCCGAGTGGCGCTTCTACAAGAACAAGCGCGGCGCCGACCTCGCCGCCGTCCCCCGCGAAGCGCTCCGCGCCGCCATCCGCAAGTGCCACCAAACCCTTTGGGAAGGCGGACGGCGCAGCCCCATCGCCGCCTTCGGCGAGTTCTCCAAATTGGTGTTCATCAAGCACCGCGACGAGAAAGACCTCGACCGGAAGGACGGCGCGCCCTACGAATTCCAGCGCAGAGGCGGCGAGTCGCCCGCCCAACTCCACGCCCGCGTCGCCGCCCTCTACCGCAAAGAGAAGGAGCGCGAGCCCGACGTGTTCACCGAAAACATCAACGTGGACGCGCCCATCCTCGCCCAGTGCGTCGAGCACTTGGAAGGCATCTCTCTCGACCGCACCGAACTCGACACGAAAGGCGTCGCCTTCGAGGAGTTTATGGGCGGCTTTTTCAAGGGCGACTTCGGCCAGTACTTCACGCCCCGCGAACTCATCGCCTTCGCCGTCGAAATGCTCGATCCGAAACGCACCGACCTCGTGCTCGACCCCGCCTGCGGCTCCGGCGGCTTCCTCCTTTACGCCCTCGATCACGTCCGCCGTGAAGCCGAAAAGCGCGCCGACCTCAACGAGCGCGACAGATTCCTCTACTGGCACGAATTCGCCCCGCGGCAACCTCTTCGGCGTAGAGGTGAACGACGAACTCGCCCGCGTCGCCAAGATGAATATGATCATCCACGACGACGGCCACACCAACATCGTCGGCCACGACGCCCTCGACTTCGTCTACAAAATGAGCGAAAAGAACGCCGGCCTCGCCCGCAGCAAGTTCGACCTCATCCTCACGAATCCGCCGTTCGGCGCGACCGTGAAACGCGCCGAAAAGCCGGAGCATTACGTCGAGCAGTTCGATCTGGTCAAACGCCTGGGCAAAGGCGCCCGCGCCAGTTTCAAGTCGGAAGTGCTGTTCCTCGAGCGCGTCCACCACTTCCTCAAGCCCGGCGGGCGCGCCGCCATCGTCCTGCCCGACGGCATCCTCACCAACTCCTCCCTGCAAGGCGTGCGCGACTGGCTCCTCTCCAGATTCCAACTCCTCGCCGTCGTCAGCCTCCCCCAATTCGCGTTCAGCCACTACGACGCCGGCGTCAAAGCAAGCATCGTCTTCCTGCGCCGCCTCCCCGACGGCGAGAAAACGCCCGACGACGCCCCCGTCTTTATGGCGCTCGCCGACAACATCGGCTACGACGCGACCGGGCGCAAAACGTTCGAAGTCAGCGTCGAGAGCGAAACGCCCCCGAACGGCGCCGAGCGCGGCGAAAAGATCGAAATCCACCGCTGCGACCTCTTCGACTACCGCGTCTTCTACGAATGGACCGGCGCGATGAACCCCGACGCGCCCGGTTGGAGCGAGCGCCGCCGCGAAATCATCCCCAACACCGGCGTCGCCGCCCAATGGCGCGAATTCCAGCGGAACGCATCGCGTTTTTTAGCCTAAGCCCCGCCCAAGCGGGGCATGCCCGGTGTTTCGCTGTTCGAATTGGCGACGCGAGCGCGCGGTTTGACGCGCGGCATCATGCGGCCAAAGAGACGCTCCGCTCATCGTTTCCTGTCGCCGCCCTCGGCGACCTCGTATCCGTCGAACCCGCATACGGCAGCAGTCAACGGGCGCAACCTCGAATGAGCGAGGCGCAACCCCGCTACATTCGCATAACGGACTTCGGCGACGACGGCATCGAGCCAGGCCACCAATTCGTGACGCTCGACGCGCCGGAAACCAAGCACGAATTGGAATTGAAAGACCTGCTGTTCGCCCGCAGCGGCAGCGTCGGCAAGACGTATTTGCACGAGGACGGAAGCGCGCCTGCAGTGTTCGCAGGCTACTGCATCCGCTTCCGTTTCGACACAGCGAAAGTTCTGCCGGAGTTCGTCTATTGGTGGACAAAAACGGACGCCTACGCCCGCTGGGTTAACGCGACGCAACGTCCTTCCGTGCAAGCGAACATCAATAAGGAAGAGTTCAAGCGCTGCCCCATCCCCCTGCCGCCGCTCGACGAGCAACGCCGCCTCGCCGAGGCGATGGCCGCCGCCCGCGCTGAGCGCAAGGCGAAGTTGGCGGAGGCCGACGCGCTGCTGGCCAGGCTCGACGATTTCGTACTGAGCGCGCTGGGGATTGCGCCGCCGGAGGCGGACAAGCGGCGCGTGTTCGCGGTGCGCTTGGGGGAGTCAATGTCGCGTAAGCGCCTCAACGCGGACTACTACCATCCGGAGCGCCTCGCGGCGTTGCGCGCTCTCGCCGAGAAACTGGCATCTTCCCGAGCCCGTGCATGCAGCAGAACATCGCCAGAGCGTACCAGGCTGACAATACCTACAAAGACGCCGAAGCGGAATGTCGCCGCAAAGTCGCCGCCGCTTGGGCGCCGATTGCCATACCTGCCGCGACGGTCGGGTTAGGCCTCTTGGCGTTGCTGTTCCGGTTGCTTGGCGCATCATAGCGGCGTCAACCTCGTAGCGTGCGCCGACTGGATTCCCGCCTACGCGGGAATGACGGGGCCCTGATGGGAATTTGGAGACGGGGCGCTGCGCGCCCCGTCCGCAGGGGGGGGGGAGATTCCCGCCTACGCGGGAATGACGGGGACAGGGGAGCATGGAGACGGGCGCTGCGCGCCCCGTCCGCGAGGGGCGAGATTCCCGCCTACGCGGGAATGACGGGGCGCGAGGGGAGCATGGAGACGGGCGCTGCGCGCCCCGTCCGCGAGGGGCGAGATTCCCGCCTACGCGGGAATGACGGGGCGAATAGGGCGAGATTCCCGCCTATGCGGGAATGACGGGGCAATGGGGGGAATTTGGAGACGGGCGCTGCGCGCAAGACGAGACTCGTGTAGGTTATTATTGATTCGCGCGGTTCACGGCCAAATGACCGTCCCCGCAAGTCCCTGAGGAGGAGCCTCGTGGTCACGCAAGAATCTTCCGCTCCTCGCGTTTGGACGATCGCCGAGACGAAAGCCCGGCTGTCCGAGATACTGCGCCTCGCCGAGCAAGAGGGGCCGCAGCGCGTCGGAACGCGCAACCCCTTCGTCATCGTGCCGGAGCGCCTCTGGCGGGAGCGCGCTCATCCCGCGTCCGCCACCCTCTCCCCAATGCCAATGGGGCAGTGGCTTGTCGCCAACTTCCCCCGCGTCGGCGAACTGGAAGTCCCTACGCGCCGCTCCGACAGGGAACCTCCTTTCGCTAAGAAAATCGAGGAGTCCGCCGGGGAAGCCGGCGCATGAGCGGCTACCTGGATTCCCGCCTACGCGGGAATGACGGGCAGGGGCGGGAACGACGACGCGCTGGCGCGCTCTGGCAGGGTGCGAGGATTGCTGGGCAACAAGAACCCCCCGCCAGTGGCGGGGGGATAGCCCTATGATGGGGGGATGCTCTGGGAGCGCCGGGGGCTCGTCAACTCAGCGGCGGAGGTTCGATTCCCCCCATCTCCACCAACCGGGCCGCCTGCCAGTGTAGTACATGCTCATGATTCGTCAACCCTCCCAGTGGCGTTCACCCTGGTAATTTCCATGAGTTCCGCCGTTTATGGACAGCATCGGAGACTGCGCGGCGCGGGAACGACGAGACAGGGGGCGCTCTGACAGGGGGCGAGGTTCCCGCCTACGCGGAATGACGAGGCAAATGGGGGCGGGGTTCCCGCCTGCGCGGGAATGACGAGGTGCCGGGGGGATTTGGGGACGGGGGCCGTGCGCCCCGTCCGGGATTCCTGGATTCCCGCCTACACGGGCAGGGCGGGGCAAATGGGGGTGCTTGCGCGCTTCCTGGGTTCCCGCCTACGCGGGAATGACGGGGCAGGGGGGGCGCTTTGGAGACGATGCGCTACGCGCATTCGTCCGGCACTTGCGCGCCGACTGGATTCCCGCGTAGGCGGGAGAGAGGAACAGGCGGAACCTCGCCATGGCGGCGCCCTGTGCTATCCTGCGCGAAGCCTCGGCGGCGCGCTTTCCGCGCCCCGTCGCTCAGGAGGAACGCCGATGACGACGCGCCAACTCCCAACCGAAGAGGAAGTCCTCGGCTACTTCCAGTCCCTCTGCAACTGGGGGCGCTGGGGCGGCGACGACCAACTCGGCACGCTGAACCTCATCACGCCGGAGAAGCGGCGGCAGGCGGCGGCCCTCGTGCAAGACGGCCTCAGCATCGGGTGCGCCCGCCCCGTCAGCACGCAGCATTCCGTTGACCAGCCGATCACGCCTGTTCACATGATGGTCGAGAGCGGCGAGGTCTACTGCCTTGACGACGACCGCGAGTGGACGACGCAGCACTCGATGGACTACTTCGGCATGGCCGTCCACGGCCCGGGGCAGACGCACCTCGACGCCCTCTGCCACCAGTTCTGGGGCGGCAAGATGTACAACGGGCGCCCCGCGAGCGTCGTCTCGTCGGCGGGCAAGGCGGGCTTCGGCGCGGTGGACGGCATGAAGAACGGCCTCGTCACCAAAGGAGCGCTGCTCGATCTTGCCCGCATTCGCAACGTGGATTGGTACGAGCCCGGGGAGGCCGCCTACACGGACGATCTCGAGGCCGCCGAGCAAGCGCATGGCGTCCGGGTCGAGGAGGGCGACGCGCTTCTGCTGCGCTTCGGATGGACGGCGCGGCGCAACGCCATCGGCCCCGTTCCGCGCGACGGCGGGCGCGCCGGGCTTCACGCATCCTGCCTGCCCTGGCTCCACGAGCGCGGCGTCTCCGTTCTCGCCTGCGACAGCGCGCAGGAAGTGCGCCCCACCGGCTACGACGGGCTCTTCGGCCCCATCCACTCCGTCGGGCAGGTGGCGATGGGCCTCTGGCTCGTGGACAACGCCGATTTCGACGCGCTCGCGGAAGCCTGCGCCGCAGCCGGGCGCTACGAGTTCCTCTTCACGCTCGCCCCGATGAATTTCCCGCTCGCCACCGGCTCGCCGCTCAACCCTATCGCGGTTCTGTAGGAGCGGCGATGGGGACGCGCCTCGCTTGTCCCGCCGCCTTGCCCGCGCAGGCGGGAGCGCCGATGGAACGCGAAAAGGGTCTTCGTCGGCGCGGGAAGATAGGCGTAAGGGCGGGCAACGCCTGGCCTCGGGCGCGCGCCTAGCCGATGGCGCCCGTCGTCGAAGCGCTCGGCTATCTGACGCAGCCTCTGTACTGGGGCGTTCTGCTGAGCGTCGTCGCGCTCGCCGCCGTGGCGAGCGCGATTCCGGGGATGAACGCCTTTCTCGTGATGGCGCTCGCCTTCCCATTCATCCTCTTCCGCGTCGAGGAGCCCGCCATCGGCCTCGTGGCGCTCGCGGCGATCAGCGGCGTCAGCAACACGCTCGACTCCGTGCCCGCCGTTCTCATCGGGCAGCCCAGCGCCGCGACGCAAGTCACTTTCCTGGAGGGGCACCAACTCGCACGGCGGGGGCGCGCCGCCCACACGCTCGGCGCCATCTACGCCGTCTCCGCCTTGGGGGGCGTCGTCGGCGCGGCGATCCTGCTGGTCGCCATTCCCGTCGCGCGCCCCTTCGTTCTCCGCTTCGGCTTCTCCGAAGTGGCCGCCACCGGAATGCTGGGCATTGCGATGGTCATCGTCCTCAGCCGGGGCGCGATGCTGCGTGGGCTCGTCTCCGCTCTCGTCGGAATGCTGCTCGGCATCATCGGCTCGTGGGGCAGGCTCACCGTAACGCCTTTTGTGCCAATGCCGCTCGTTCCCTTCATCCTCGGCCTGTTCGCGCTTCCCGAAATCGTTGATCTGATGATCAGCCGGAAGCCCGTCGCCGCGGAAGGCGCGAATCTCGGCGCAAGCGAGGTAATGCGCGGCGCGCGCTACGGACTCTCCCGGTGGCCGATGACCGTCCGGCAGTCCGCCGCCGGCGTCTTTCTTGGCGCGATCCCGGGCGTGGGGTCGTCGGTCGTGGACTGGCTGAGTTACGCCTTCGGAGTCATTCTGACGAAAGACCGCTCGCAATTCGGCAAGGGGTCGCTCGACGGGGTGCTCTTCGCGGAGTCCGCGCAGAACGCGAAAGAGGCGGGGGCGGCGCTGCCTACGCTCGCGCTCGGCATTCCCGGCGCGCCGACGTGGGCGCTCGTCGTGACCGCGATGATTCCCTACGGCGTCGCCCCGGGCTCGCAGATGCTGGGGCGCGACGCGCACATCACTATTCTGCTCGTGATCACGCTCGCTCTCGCCAACCTCGTCATATCCGCCATCGGGCTAGGCGTGACGGGGTTCATCGCGCGGCTCACCACCGTTCCCTACCCGGTCATCGGCGCGGTCGTCATCCCGATTCTCCTTCTCTCCGCGTTCGTGGACACGACCAGTTGGCGCGGGATTCAGATCGCGCTCGGCGTCGGCGCGATGGGCTACGCGATGAAACGCCACCGCTGGCCGCGCCCGCCGATGATCCTGGGATTCATCCTGGTCGACATCATCGAGCGCAACCATTTCAACGCCGTGAGCATTCACGACGGCTACGCGGGCGCGCTTGGCCGGCCGCTCACCATCGCTATTCTCGCCGTCGCGCTGCTCATCGCCGTCGTCTTGTTCCGCGCCGTCCGCCGGATGGAGCGCGGGGCTTCCGCCGACCGCGGCGATCATCAGAAGCGCAAACTCCCGTTGGCGGCGCGCCTCCGCAGCCCCGACGTTCTCATTCCCGTCGCCGTGATGGCCGGCGTCGGCCTCTTGCTCTCCGACCACCTCCGCAACCCCATTCAGGATGCGTGGCGGTTCACCACCTACCCCTTCTGGCTCTCCGTGATCGCGCTTGGCCTGCTGAGCATCGAACTCTTGCGCGGACTGCGAGGCCGTCCGGTTCCCGCCACGCTGATGGACTTGGGACTAATCAGCGGCGGCGAGGCGGGCGCGCGCGGCGCGGCGTTCAGAACGCTCGGGCTCTTCGCGCTGCTCTTGCTCGTCGGCGTGACCGTCGGCCTCAAGTGGGGCGCGCTCGCGTTCGCCCTCGCGGCGCCTCCGGCGCTGCTGCGCGGCCCCGCCCGCTGGCTCGTCGCCCTGCTGACCGCCGCCATCGTTTGGATATTCATCTACGTTTTTCTCGACAACGTCCTCTACGTCCTCTATCCCAAGCCCTTCGTGACCGAATGGCTCGCCGAAGCGTTGCGCTGACTCCGCAAGACGCGGCGAGGCGCGAGGAGAGCAAGCGAGGGGCGACGCGCGGGGCGCAGTGGGCGTATGATGGCCGCGCATACGGAGACGCGAGGAGGCGCAGACGATGACGATGGAGCGAGAGGCCGTTGGGCGGATGGAGGTCGTTCGGTACGAGACGCCGGGGCTGGACGGGTTGCCGAAGAGGAACACGCACTTGGCGAGCAGCGGTCTGCTCAGCGTGAACGTGCAACTCGTGAGCCGCGAGGGGGGCGAGACGAATCTGCACGCGCACTCCGGCCAGGACGCGGTGTGGTTCGTGCTCGCGGGGCGCGCCAAGTTCTATGGGAAGGACGGCGAAGCGGTCGAGTTGGGGCCGAAGGACGCGCTCTTCATTCCGAAAGGGACGCCGTACTGGTTCGAGTCCGTGAGCGACGAGCCGCTGGAGATTATGCGGAACGCCGCGACCGACCCGAACGTCCGCAATCAGCGGATCAACTACGAAGAGTTGCGCGACCGCCAGAAGGACGGACGCCACGAGGGCAGCGTGTACGCGGGCGCCTAGGAGCGCCCGCCCCCCCATCGGAGCGCGCCCGCGAATCCACACCAGACACGGGATTCCCGCCTACGCGGGAATGACGGTAGGTTAAGGCATCGCCGTTCCCGCCCCATCTCCATCATTCCCGCGCAGGCGGGAATCTCGCCCCCGCCCTCGCCCTCGCCGCCCACGTCGCGCCGTAGCGTAAGATTGCCCCCGTGCGACTCGCCAACCTCACGCTCACCAACTTCCGATCCTACCGGCAATTGGACCTCGCCCTCAGCCCGGGGCTGACCGTCGTCGCCGGCGACAACGCGGAAGGCAAGAGCAATCTGCTCGAGGCCGTCTACCTGCTGGCCATCGGCAAGTCGTACCGGGCCGCCGTCGAGCGCGACCTCGTGTCATGGCAAGCGGCTGAGGAAGGCGGATACGCGATGCTCGCGGCGTCGCTCGACGGACGCGGCGGCCCGCTCGAACTGCGCGTCGCGCTGGACTGCGGCGAGGCCGGCGGCGGCGTCATAAAGCGCGTGCGCGTCAACGGCCTGCCCAAGCGCGCGCTCGACCTCGTGGGGCTAATGAGCGCGGCGCTCTTCGCGGCGGACGACGTCGGTCTCGTGTTCGGCCCGCCCGCCGGACGCAGGCGCTACCTCGATGTGCTGCTCGCGCAGGCGTCGCGCCGCTACGCGCAGGCGCTGGCGCGCTACCAGAAGACGCTCGCCCAGCGGAACGCGCTGCTGCGGGCGATGCGCGAGGGGCGCGCCCGCGAGGACGAACTCGCCTTCTGGGACGAGTCGCTCGCCGCGGAGGGCGCGGTCGTGCTCGGCGAGCGCTGGGCGCGCGTCCCCGGTCTCGGCGGCTACGTCGCGGCGGCCTTCGAGCGGCTGTCGGGCGGCGGAGCGCTCGCGGTGGACTACGCCGCGACCGCCGAACCGTCGCCGGACGGCGGCGCGAACGATGCGGACAGAGCGGAAGCCGCCATCCGCGCCGCGCTGCAAGCGTCCCGCCGGCAGGAGCGCGCTCAGGGAATGACCGTCGTCGGGCCGCACCGCGACGACTTGCGCCTGACGCTGGATGGCGCGGCGGCCTCGCGCCATGCGTCACGAGGGCAAGCGCGGCTTGCCGCCCTGGCGATGCGGCTCGGCGAGGCGCGCCTACTCGCGGAGAGCAAAGGCGAGCCGCCCCTGCTGCTCCTCGACGATGTGCTCTCCGAGTTGGACGAGCGACGCCGCGCCCTCGTGCTCGAGGAAGTCGTCAGTTATCCTCAAGCCATCGTGACGACCGCCGACCTCAACGCCGTCCCCCGTTCGTTCCTCGCCCGCGCCTGCGCGCTGCGCGTGAGCGAGGGGCGCATCCTGCCGGAGGAAGCGGCGTGAGCGCGTCGCCGCCTTCAACCCGGCAAGTCTATGACAACCCGTGAAACCCGCATATAATGCGCTGAGAGGGCGCGTTCTCGCGCAAGGCGATGCACCGATGACCACTGCGGCTCCAAAGCCTTTCGCTCCGCCATTCGATGCGTGGCTTGACCGCGACCCGCCCGCCGACGCGCACGCGGCCATTAGCGCCCGGTTGCGGGTCCGCGCAAAGGACACGCTTAAGGCGGGGGAGCGGGTGGTCTCGTCGGAAGAGATGTACGGTTCCGCCGCGCACGCGGTGAAGAAGATCGCCCGCAAGAGGGGCTGGCCGCACCACTCTCACGAGTCCTTGCGAACCATCGTCGGGTACTTGGGGAAGCAGGCGGCGGGAAAAGTTGACGACGCGGGTTACGCGGGCGCGCTCTTCAGCGATTTGGAAAGCCTGCACAGGAACTTCTACAACGACAACTTGTCCGCCGAGCAGATCGGCGAAGCCCAGGAGACTCTGCGGAAGTTCCTGCTCCTGCTGGCGAAGGTGGACAAGCAGGTTCCCGCGTCAACGCAGCCGCCGACGGACTCGCGCTACCGGGATGACGCGGCGGCGTACTTGAGGAAATTTCACCGGCCGGCGCCTCGCGCCCGCAGCCGATGACCTTCCATCAAGCGGCGCTGCGCGTGAGCAAGGGGCGCATCCTGCCGGAGGAAGCGGCGTGAGCGCGGACGGCGCGGAGGACGCGCTGCGGGTCGAGAGATTGCGGAAGCGTTTCGGCGGCGTCGAGGCGCTCGCAGGCGTTGACCTCGCCGTCCGGCGGGGCGAGGTGTTCGGCTTCCTCGGCCCCAACGGCGCGGGCAAAACAACGGCCATCCGCATCCTCACGGGCTTCATCCGCGCCGACCACGGCGAGGCCCGCGTGCTGGGAATGGACGCTTGGCGCGACAGCGTGGCCGTCAAGGCGAGGCTTGGCTTCCTGCCCGACGTCATCGCCTTCGGCGGCGGCTTCACCGGACAGGCGTTCTTGGACTACACCGCCCGGCTGCGCGGCTTGCGCGGCGAACTCCCTCGCCAGAAAGAGTTGCTCGACCGGCTGGAATTGCCGGACGCCGCCCTCCGCCGCAACGTCAAGGGCTACTCTTCCGGCATGGCCAAGAAACTCGCCCTCGTGCACGCGATGCGCCACGACCCCGACCTTCTCATTATGGACGAGCCGACCGAGGCGCTCGATCCGCTCGTTCGGCAGGAGTTCTTCGCCGTCATCAGAGAGATGCGCGCCCGGGGAACCACCGTCTTTATGTCGTCCCACGTGCTTCCCGACGTGCAGGAGGTGTGCGGGCGCGTCGCGCTCATCCGCGCCGGAAGCATCGCCGGCACAGGGTCGGTCGACGCGCTGCGCGAGGGCAAGGCGCGGACAATGGAGATTGAGTTCCGCGCTCCGCCGCCGGACGGGTTCGCCGTCCCGGGCGCCGAAATCGCCGCGCGGGACGGAACGCGCCTGCGGCTGGCCGTGTCCGGCGACGTCAACGCCGTAATCCGCGAACTCGCCAAACTCGACCTGGCCGACCTCGTCTATGAGCGCCTCAGCCTGGAAGACCTCTTTATGGGCTTCTACGCTCCCAACGGCTTCTACGCTCCCGACGGAGGGAAGGAGCCGGCGGATGAGTAGCGTTTTCGCTCAGACGCTCCGCTCTCACAGAACCGGCCTCGCCGCGGCCTCGCTTGGCCTTTTCCTGATGAGCCTCATCATCGTCTACACCTTCGACGCGCTCGGCGGCGCGAGTCAGTTGAGCGACCTTTACGACTCGCTGCCCGACATATTCGCGGCGATGTTCCGCGCGCAGGGAGGATTCGGCGCCACGCTCACCTCCTACGTCGCGCTCGACTACCGCCATCCCGTCTACGTCATCGCGGCGATGTCGTTCGTGCTGTCGCTGGCGAGCGGCTCGGCGGCCCGCGAGGTCGAGCGCGGAACGGCCCTAATGCTGCTCGCGGCGCCCATCGCGCGCTGGCGCTATCTCGCCGCGAAGGTCGGCGCGCTGAGCGCGGGCGTCGCCATCATCGCAGCGATGGCTTGGCTGGGCTCGCTCGCGGGCGCGCTGCTGACCGGCGTCGCGGGGAATCTCGACAATGCGACGCTTCTGCTGGCGCAACTCAACGCCGCCGCGCTCCACCTCGCCGCCGGCGCAATCGCCGTCCTGCTCTCATCGGGCAGTTCCGACGGCGGCAAGACCGTCGCGTGGACGGCGGGCATTCTGACGGCGATGTACTTCGTGGACTTCATCTCCGTCATCTGGAGCCCGATGGAGCCGCTCGCCCCGTTCGGCCTCTTCTACTACTTCGATCCGCTGGCGGTGGCGGTCGGCGGCTCGACGGTCTGGCGCGACGTGGGCGTTCTGCTCGCCGTCGCGGTCGTCGGCTTCGCCCTTGCGCTCGTCCGTTTCCACCGGCGCGACATCACGCGCTGAGGCCGCCTGTCAAAAGCCGCGCAAAGCGGGGCGGCGCGGCGGTCAGAGCGGCTCGGCCAGCGCCTGCCCCGGACTGACCGCCGGAATGGGCGAGTTCGTGAAATCCCTGAGGTTGCGCGTAACGATGCGCCGCGCTCCGCACGCCTGCGCCGCCGCGACTTGCATCGCGTCCTCGAAATCGCGCATCGGCAGCGACGCCGCGAACCGAACCGCATCGGCGCTCGCCGGCGCGACTGACACATAGCGCATAAGGTCAAGGACGAATTCGCGTGCGGCAGCGTCCCCGCGCGACCGGGCGACCACGTAGTAACAAGTGGCGACGGAGTGCCACGCAACGAATGCTTGGGCCTCTCCGTCCTCGACCCTGTCAAGGAGGTCCAAGGCTGACGCCGAGTGAGGCTGCCTGTCGAGAGCCGCGTCCACCAAGACGTTCGTGTCTAGAAGCATCACGACAGGTACTTCCGCGCCAAGTAATCGTAGCGCGGGTCTTCCCCCGGCTTCGGCGGCTCGATGCGAGGCGCCTGCGCCAGTCTCCTGCGCCAGCGCTCCGAAAACGGCGGCTCCGGCTTCAGCGGCTCGACGCGAGGCCCTTCCACCGCCTCGAATTTCCCGCGCCAGCGCTCCGAAAACGGCGGCTCCGGCTTCAGCGGCTCGATGCGAGGCCCTTCCACCGCCTCGAATTTCCCGCGCCAGCGCTCCGAAAACGGCGGCTCCGGCTTCTCCGTCGCCTCGCGCAAGGCTTTCTCGACCAGCGAGGAGAGGGACACGCCCTGGGAGCGGGCGAACTGCTTGGCCGCCGGGATCAGTTCGGCGTCGACGGTGATAGTGAGTTTGCTTTTCATACGAGCCTCCGCCGCGAATATCCGTCTATGCGTATGCTACCTTGCCGCGCGGGCGCCGCGCAAAGCGGGGTCGCGCGGCGGTCGGCGGCGGCGCTCGGAGCGCTAGGATTACGCAATGAGGAATCTCCTTTCTCTGCGCTCTCTGCGCTCCGTCTTGCTCGCCGCGTTCGCGCTTGCGGCGGCGGCCGCCGCGCTCCCTGCATGCAACGGGGGCGGCGGGGAGGGCGCAGCGGCGCCTGATCCCGACGGGTTCACCGCCATCAGCGCCGGCTATTTCTCCAGTTGCGCCCTTCGCCGCGACGGGTCGCTGGTTTGCTGGGGACTAACCGACCCTGAACCCGACCCTGACGGCGTCGTGATACCAATTCCGCCGCCCGAAGACGAAACCCTCATCGCCGTCAGCAACGGGTGGTACGACGCCTGCGGGCTGCGCGAGGACGGCTCGCCCGTTTGCTGGGGACTATTCGGCTCCTTGACGCCGCCGGAGGGCGAGAGGTTCACGACAATCAGCGTCGGCTCCTACGCCTGCGGGCTGCGCGAGGACGGCTCGCCCGTTTGCTGGGGCAACGACCGCGAACTGCCGGAGGGCGAGAGATTCACGGCCATCAGCGTCGGACTATCGCGCGCTTGCGGTCTGCGCGAGGACGGCGCCCCCGTTTGCTGGGATGGATTTGATCCGGGGTACGGCCTCGGCACCTTGACGCCGCCGGAGGGGGAGAGATTCACGACCATCAGCGTCGCCGACGCCTACGCCTGCGGTCTGCGTAGGGACGGCTCCCCCGTCTGCTGGGCGGCCGAGCGTCCCGATGCGGAGCGATGGCCCGCCGTTGACGACTTGGGAGCGTGGGCGCCTTGGGAGGCTGACGAAGCCTCGTCTGCGGAAGACGGCGAGCGGTTCATCGCGCTCAGCGCCTACCCCGGCTACGCCTGCGCGCTGCGGGAGAATGGGTCGCCCGTGTGCTGGAACTTCTCCGAAGACCTGCTTCCGTTCGGACAGACGTCGCCTCCTAAAGACGAGCGCTTCACCGCCATTAGCGCATCCTTTTTCCATGCGTGCGCCCTCCGCGAGGACGGCTCGCCGGTGTGTTGGGGGTCGCTGCTTCCGCACTACGACGCGGGCCAAGCGGCGCCGCCGGGCGGAGACCGCTTGCAGCCCGCGCTTCCCGCCGGCGAACGCTTCACCGCCATCAGCAACGCGAGCGACTACGTGTGCGCGCTTCGAGAGGACGGCGCGCCGGTTTGCGCGGGCAGAGGCGCATACTCCTACTACGCGCCTCCGGACGGCGAAACGCTCACATCCATCAGCGTAAGCGAATCCCAAGCCTGCGGGCTGCGCGAAGACGGCTCGCTCGTTTGCTGGCCGGGCGACGACGCCGTCGGACGGCTCTGGGACCAGTACATCGCGCGCGAGGCGGGCCCCTACAGCGAGTACGGGGCGCGGGAAGCGCCCCCGCCAGACGGCGCTTTCATCGCAGTCAGCGTCGGCGAATTCCAAGCCTGCGCGCTCCGAGAAGACGGCTCCCCTGCGTGCTGGGTTGTGGTTGAGATTGAAGAGGGCGCCGAGGCCGCAGCGCAAGGCGGGTGGGATTTGGGAACAACGGGCAGGCCGCCCGCAGGAGAGCGTTTTTCGGCCATCAGCGTTGGAACGCGGCAGGCTTGCGGCCTGCGGCGGGACGGGTCGCCCGTTTGCTGGCCGCTGGATGATGATGCCGCCGCGGGGACAACGCCGGCGCCGCGCGATGAGGCGCTCACCGCCATCAGCGTAGGCGACGCCTACGCCTGCGCTCTGCGTAGGGACGGCTCGCCCGTTTGCTGGGGCGACGGCAGGCAAGAGCAAACGTCTCCGCCTGCGGGCGAGGTTTTCAAGGCGATCAGCAGCGGGCGAGACGCCGCCTGCGGCCTGCGCGAGAACGGCTCGTTCATCTGCTGGGGGAGCGGCGTCGGCACGTCGAGCGGGCGGGTGGAGGGCGGAGCCCCCGGAACGGAGGCATGGCCTCCCGGGGAGGACGAGCGCTTCATCGCCGTCAGCGCCGGCGACCAGCGCGTCTGCGCGATCAGAACGGACGGCTCCTCAGTCTGCTGGGGCGGCAGCATTCCGTCGTAACGGCCTCCCGTTCCCGCATCCGTGATACGCTTGGGCGAGGCGCTCGCGGGGCGAGCGCGCAAAGGGAGGCGCCGAATGACGGAGAAGCCGCTGGAGGGCAAGGTCGCGCTCGTCACGGGCGCGGGCAGCGCCATCGGGATGGGACGCGAGATGGCGCTCGCGCTGGTCGCGGCGGGCGCGCGGGCAGCGATGATGGACGTCGACGCGGACGCGCTGGCGCGGAGCGTCAACGACGCCCGCGAGGTCGGCGGCGACGGCTGCGCTCTCCCCGTGGAGGGCAGCGTGAGCAGTTGGGACGACGCGCGGCGCGCCGTTCGGGAGACGGTGGACGGGCTTGGCGGGCTGCATATTCTGATCAACAACGCGGGCGTTCCGAGCCCCCGCGACGGCGCGTTTTGGGAACTTTCGCCGGAGGAGTGGGCGCGCGTCATCAGCGTCAACGTGAGCGGCCCGTTCCTTATGGCGCGGGCGGCCATCGAGCATTTGCGCGCGCAGGGATGGGGGCGCGTCATCGGCGTGACCACGAGCCTGGACACGATGATCCGGGGCAACAACCTCCCCTACGGGGCGTCGAAAGCGGCGCACGAGGCGTTCATCGCGGCGATGGCGCAGGAACTGGATGGCTCCGGCGTCACCGCCAACGTACTGATCCCCGGCGGCGCGACCAACACGAACTTCCTGCGACCCGACGGCGGATACGACCGCGCCGCGCTCATTCAGCCGGACGTAATGCGCGCTCCTGTCGTATGGCTCGCGTCCGGCGAGGCCGACGGCGTGAATGGGCGGCGCGTCATCGCCTCGCATTGGGACGAGCGCCTGCCCATCGCGGAGCGTCTGGAAGCGGCGTCGGCCCCTGCGGCGTGGCCGCAACTCGGACGTCAAGCCGCTAGCCGACGCTGAGTAGGGAACGCTCGGCGAAGCCTGCGACGCCCTGCAACGTCCGGGCAACCACCATCGCGCAGATGGCGCGCCGGTCTGCTATACTGCCTTGCGGCCTGCGCCGTTCGCGGTCGCAGGCCATAGGCGTGTCTATCCGAGATTCAGGAACGAACGCCGCATCACGCGCTGAGGAGTGTTGCGATGCCCGCATACGGCATCGTCGGAGCCCAGTGGGGCGACGAGGGCAAAGGAAAAGTCGTTGACTTCCTCGCGGACGACGCCGACATCGTCGTCCGCTATTCCGGGGGGAGCAACGCCGGCCACACCGTCATCAACGAGAAGGGCGAATTCGCCCTCCACCTCGTGCCGTCCGGCATATTCCGCCCGCACGTGGACGCCGTCATCGGCCCGGGCGTGGTGGTGGAGCCCGAAGCCCTTCTCGACGAACTGAGCGACCTCCAAGAGAAGGGCGTGGACACGAGCCGCCTCTTCGTCAGCGACCATGCCCACGTCGTGATGCCCTACCACGTTACGCTCGACCGGCTGGAGGAGGAGGCGCGGGGGAGCAAGGCGATCGGCACCACGGGGCGCGGCATCGGCCCCGCCTACGTCGACAAGGTGGCGCGCGTGGGCATCCGCTTCGGCGATCTGCTGGACGAGGCGTACCTCGCCTCGCGTTTGGAGGGCGTCGTCGCCCAGAAGAGCCGTATCCTCACCAAAGCGTTCGACGCGCCGCCGGTGGATTTCGACGACCTCTACGAGCGCGCGCTCCGCTGGGGAGAGGCGCTCCGCCCGCACATCGCCTCGGTTGAGCAGCGCATCCTCGACGCGCTCGCGCGCGGCGCCCGCGTGGTGCTGGAGGGCGCGCAGGGGGCGATGCTCGACCTCGACCACGGCACCTATCCCTACGTGACCTCGTCGTCCGTCTCCATCGGCGGCGCGTGCACCGTGCTTGGCGTTCCGCCCCGCGAGATCGTCGGCATCATCGGCGTGTTCAAGGCGTATTCCACCCGCGTCGGCGCGGGGCCAATGCCCACCGAACTGGACGACGCCGTGGGGCGCGACATCCGCGAGCGCGCATGGGAGTACGGAACGACCACCGGCCGCCCCCGGCGCGTCGGCTGGTTCGACGGCCTCGCGGCGCGCTACTCCGCCACGATCAACGGATTCACCTCCGCCGTTCTCACGCGGCTCGACGTGCTCGACGGCATAGACCCCGTGAAGATATGCACCGCCTACGACGCCGACGGCGAACGAACCCACCGCTTCCCCAGCAGCCCCGGCCAATTGGAGCGGGCGACCCCCGTCTGGGAGGAAATGCCCGGATGGAGCGCGCCCACCGCCGGCATCACCAACGTCAAGCAGCTGCCCCCCGAGGCCGCCGCCTACGTCCGCCGCATCGAAGAGATCATCGGCTGCCCCATAGACCTCATATCCACCGGGCCCCGGCGCGCCGAAAGCATCGTGGTGCGCCCTATCATTCTGCGGTAGCGGGCGCCGCGCCCCGCCCCGCGCGCGAGGAGAATGCGAATGAAACTCGGCTTCTTCAACGACTGGACGCTCGGCGTCGTCAAGAACGACACGCACATCGTGGACGTGTCGGAGACGCTCGAGGGCGTCCACGCCCACGGCCCGCAGGAACTCATCAAACTCGTCATCTCCCACTTCGAGCAGGTGCGCGAGCCCTTCCGCAAACTCGCCGAAGTGTCGGAGGGCGTCCCCCTGAGCGGCGTCCGCATCCGCCCGCCCATCCCCCGCCCCGACCAGATCTTCTGCATGGCCGTCAACTATCTCGAGTTCGGCCAGCGCCCGATGCCGGAGATAGACGCATTCCAGAAATCCTCGGACTGCGTCATCGGCGACGGCGACGTCATCCGCCTCGACCCGGACTGCCATGCCTCCATATTCCACCACGAGGCCGAACTGGCCGTCGTGATGGGCGCCGACGCCAAAAACGTTTCGCAGGACGAGGCGCTGGACAAGGTGTTCGGCTACACCGGATTCATAGACGTGTCGGCGCGCGGGTTCGAGCCCGGCGGGCGCACCAGTTTCTTTCAGGTCAAGTCCTGGCCCACGTTCGGCCCGATGGGGCCGTTCATCGTAACGAAGGACGAGATCTCCGACCCGCATGACGTGAGCCTGCATATCACGAACAACGGGGAAGACCGCCAAGCCTTCAGCACGGACGATATGGCGCACAAGATACCGGAGTGCATCGAGTTCATCTCCCGCATCGCCCACCTCCGCGCCGGAGACGTCATCAGCACCGGCACGAACCACCAGGGGCTTGGCGCGCTGCAGGACGGCGACCGCCTCGAGTTCGCCGTGGGCGGCGTCGGAACGCTCCGCGTCAGCGTGGAGGATCCGGCGAAGCGCGAGTGGCGGCGCGGCGTGGACGAGGAGATGGCCGCCCGTATGCGGCAAGCGGGCGGCTCCTCGCAAGGGATGGGGCCCCGTTCGTAGCGGCGCGTTGAGCGGAGGGCGGCTTTCGCCGGACCCTCCGCTCGCCTACGCCGCGTCGCTCTCCGCAAGCGCGTAACTCGTGCTGCGCCCGCCCTCCGGCCCGCGAACGAGAACCCCTTGCTCGACGAGCCCCGCGATGTCCCGCAGCGCCGTGTCCTGCGAACAGCCGGCGAGTTTGGCCCACTTGGAAGTCGTCAGTTTCCCTCCCCGGCCTTCCAACTGCATATTGATGACCTTGCGCTGCCGGTCGTTCAGGCGCAGGTCGGCGGCCCAACGCCAAAACCGCGCTTTCGTCAGAACCGTCCCCAGCGTCGACTCTGAGTTCTCGATGGCGCGGCCCAGGCATCCTACGAACCAATCCATCCACCTCGAGATGTCCAACGCTCCCCGCTGCGTCCGCTCCAGCGTCTGGTAATACGCCTTGCGCTCCCGCCGTATCTGCGCCGACATGCTGTAGAAGCGCTGCGGGGCGCGCTCGGATCGCGCGAGCGCCATATCGGCCACCGCCCGCGCGATCCGTCCATTCCCGTCGTCGAACGGGTGAATCGTCACGAACCAGAAGTGCGCCAGCGCCGCTTTGAGCGCCTCGTCCATATCCGCAGGCGCGTTGAACCAGTCCAGAAAAACCTCCATCTCGCCGGCCACGCGCTCCGCCTCGGGAGCCTCAAAGTGCACCCGCTCGCGGCCGATTGCGCCCGACACCACCTGCATCGAACCGAGGCTGTCGTCGCGCCACGCTCCGGTTTGGATACGGAATATCCCGCTGCGCCCGGCGGGAAACAACCCTGCCTGCCAGCCCCACAGCCGCTCGGCGGTGAGCGGCTCGTCGTAGTTCCCCACCGCGTCGAGCGTCAACTCGACGACGCCGTCGACTCTGCGGTCGGCGGGGTCGAGACCCGCGACGTCTATCCCCAAACGGCGCGCCACTGACGACCGCACGTCCCTCCTGTTGAAGCGCTCGCCCTCGATGTCGCTGCTCTTGACCACGTCCTCCGTGATCGTCTCTAGGACGGCCTCTTGCCGGAGGCCGAAGCCAAGCGCCTCCATGCGCCCCACGAGGCGGCCTTGCCGGTAGCGCATGTCCGCCAGCGCGTCCGTGAGGGACTCTTGGTTCCATGTGAAGCGGGGCCAGTCGTTATGCTGATGGATGTACATTCTCCGCGCCTCCTGCGGAGATTATAGACGCTAATCTCCGCAGAGCGCAACCCATTCTCCGCAGGAAATACGGAGAATAACGCGCCTAATCTCCGCAGACGCCTTCCGCGCAATATCCGCATAGTATGCGGTGAATATGCCGCCTAATCTCCGCATGCCCGGCGCGCCCGCCTGAGTTGCTATAATCGCCCCCGCGATGAGCGCCGGATCTCCCATACGAGTCGCCGTGCACGGCGCGTCGGGCCGCGTCGGGCGCGAGGTTCTGCGCGCCGTCGCCGCCGCCCCCGGTCTGACGCTCGCCGCCGCCATTGACCGCGTTCCCCAAGACGAACTCCCGCCGCTCCCCGCCGACGCGCCCTACTACGCCTCCGTCCGCGACGCCCTCGCCGAGCGCCCCGCCGACGTCATCGTCGACTTCAGCCTCGCGCACGCCACGCTCGCTATGCTCCCCGACGCCCTCGCCTGCGGGGCGCGGCCCGTCATCGGCACGACCGGCTTCGCGCCGGAGCAGATCGAGCGCATTCGCGGCCTCTGCGCGCAGCACGGAGTCGGCGGCTTCCTCGCTCCGAATTTCACTATCGGCGCCGTCCTCCTAACGAAACTCGCCGCCCTTGCCGCTCCCTACTTCGAATACGCCGACATCGTGGAGGAGCACCACGAAATGAAAGCCGACGCTCCTTCCGGCACTGCGCTGGGCATCGCGCAAGCCATCCATGACGCTCACCCGGAACGCTTCGCCCGCAACGCCCCGGAGCGCGAGCCCCTCCCTGGAACGCGCGGCGGCGACTTCCACGGCGTCAGCGTCCACGCCGCCCGAATGCCTGGGCGGATGGCCCACCACCAGGTGACGTTCGGCGGCCCCGGGCAAACCCTCTCCCTCCGCCACGACACCAACGACCGCGAATGCTATATGCCGGGCGTTCTCCTCGCCGTCCGCAGCGTCGCCGCTCTCCCTCCCGGCCTCACGATCGGGCTCGACAAACTTATGAGCCTCTGATCCGCCCCTCGTCGCCTGCTATAATGCCGCAAGAGGTGCGCCGGATGCGGCGCAGGAGAACGTCGTGTCCGACCCCAGAATCGCCATCGTCGGCGCCACTGGCGCAGTCGGCGGAGTCACTCTCGACATTCTGCGCGAACGCGCCTTCCCCGTCGGCGGCCTGCGCCTCACCGCGTCCGCCCGCTCCGTGGGCAGAACGCTGACGTTCGCAGGCGAAGAGATCGCCGTCGAGGAGACCGCCCCCGCCGTCTTCGACGACTGCGACCTCGCTTTCATATCCGCCACCGACGCCGTGAGCCGCGATATGGCCCTCGCCGCCAAAGAGCGCGGCTGCGTCGTCGTGGACGACAGCGGCGTATGGCGAATGGAGCCGGACGTCCCGCTCGTCATCCCCGAGGTCAACGCCGCCGACGTGGACGCCCATCGCGGCATCCTCGCCATCCCCAACTGCGCCGCCACGCCTATCGTCCTCGCGCTCGACGCCCTCCGGCGGGCAAGCCCCATCCGCCGCGTCATCGCCGCCACCTATCAATCCGTCTCCGGCGCCGGCGCGGCGGCGGTGGCCGAACTCGACGAGCAGTCCCGAGCCCTCCTCGCAGGCGGCGAGGCGCGGCCCGAGCGGCGCCCGCAAATCGCCTTCAACCTCCTGCCGCGCATCGGCTCCTTCCGCGACAACGGCTACACGTCCGAGGAGACCAAAGTCCTCCACGAGACGCGCAAGATTCTCCACGAGCCCAACCTGCCGCTCTCCGCGACCTGCGTGCGCGTCCCCGTGCCGGTGTGCCACAGCGCCGCCGTCAATATCGAGTTCGAGCGCCCCGTCTCCCCTGATGAGGCGCGCAGCCTGCTCGCCGCCCACCCAGGCGTCGCCGTCGTGGACGACCCGGAGTCCGACGCCTACCCTATGCCTGCGGACTGCGCCGGACGCGACGACGTTTTCGTAGGCCGCGTCCGCGAGGACTCCGCTCTCCCCAACGGCCTCGCCCTCTGGATCGTCGCCGACAACCTCCGCAAAGGCGCGGCCACCAACGCCGTCCAAGTCGCCGAGGAGATCGTCCGCCGCAGCGCATGGCTCAGGGCGGGCGTCTAGCCGCGAGCCTTGCGCGGCAGGGCGCGACCGCCCCCGCCTCTACCGCAGCAGACTCTCCGCCGCGGCGCGGGCGGCGGCCAGCAGGCCGCCCGGCCAAAAGCCCAGCGCGACGACGGCGAGCGCAGTGACGCCCAGGGCGGTTTTGGCCGCGAGCGGCGTTCGGGGCGCGGCGTCCGCGTCCGGCGACGGCGGAACATCCGGGGCGTCGCGCAGATGCATCGTCCGTATCACGCCGACGTAGTAGTAGGCGGAGACGGCGGAGTTCACCGCGCCGACGACGGCGAGCCAGACGAGTCCGGCGTTCACTGCGGCGTTGAAGAGGAAAAGTTTGCCCATAAAGCCCGCCGTCGGGGGGATGCCGGTGAGGCCGATGAGAGCGACGGCGAGGACGAGCGCGGGGAAGGGGAAGCGCCGGCCGGCGCCCGCCAAGTCTTCGATGCGCTCGCCGCCGACCCGCTCCGCGAGCGTCATCGCGGCGAAGAAAGCGGCGAGCGTCATCGCGGCGTAGGCGCCTAAGTAGAAGAGAACGCTCGACGCACCGAGCGCGCCTCCCTGGCTCGCCGCCGCGACTCCGATGAGCAGGTAGCCCGCGTGCGCGACGGCGCTGTAGCCCAGCAGCCGCTTCACGTTGCGCTGCGCTATCGCCACCAGGTTGCCCAGCGTCATTGTGACGGCGGCGAGCGCGGCGAACAGGCCGCCCCAGTCCGCCGACGCGCCGCCGAACGCTTCCATAAACACGCGCAGGACGACGGCGAACGCGGCGGCCTTGCTCGCGGTCGCCAGGAACGCGCCCACCGGCGTCGGCGCGCCTTCGTAGACGTCCGGAGTCCACATATGGAACGGAACGATAGACAACTTGAACCCGAATCCCGCGACGGCGAGAATCGCCGCCGCCATTACGGCGAAGCCGCCGAACGGCGCCCCGCCCCCGCTTTGCGCGAGCGCCTGCGCGATGGTCGGGCCGCCGCCCTCCGGCGCGACGACTTGCATCGTGCCCGACGCGCCGTACAGGAACGCGAAGCCGTAGAGGAGGAACGCGGACGAGGCCGCCGAGAGCAGCAGGTACTTCACGCCCGCCTCGAGCGATTCCGCCCGCGTTTTGGCGAAGGCGGCCATTGCGACGACCGGGAGCGTGGCCAGTTCGAGAGCGACATAGATCGTGATCAAGTCGGCGGCGGCGGCGAGCAGCATCAGCCCGCTCGCGGAGAAGAGCAGCAGCCCGGCGAACTCCGCCTGGTAAGGGCGGAACCGCCGCGCGTAGCCTCCGCTGGCGAGCAGCGTCAGCCCGGCGGCGGCCGCGACGAGAAACTTGACGTAGAGCGCGAATTTGTCCACGACGAGCGCGCCGTTGAAACCGTACTGCGCGCCGTTGGCGTGAACGTCGACCCACAAGGCGGCCCCGAACGCGACCGGAACGATCAGCCCGCCGATTGCCGCCGCCTGGCCCAAACGCTCGTTCCGGCGGAACGCCGGGGCAAGGTCCAACAGGACGACGGCGGCGGCGAGCGCGGCGAGCGCGAGTTCCGGCGCGATGAGGAAGATGTCGCGTCCCGTGATGCCCACGCCCTAGCCTCCCAGCCCCCGGACGATGGGCGCGACGCCGGCCTCGAAAACGTCGGTCAGCGGCGCGGGATAAACGCCGAAGACGAAGATGGGAACGATCAGCACGGCCATCGCCGCCGCGTCAATGGGGCTCGCGTCCGGCAGAGCGCTCCAGCGCTCGCGGGGCGGGCCGAACAGCGCGCGCTGGGCCGTCCACAGAATATAGCCCGCCGCGAGCACGACGCCGAACGCGGCGAGCGCGGTCGCCAGTCCGTAGACCGGGAACGTTCCGAGGAACACCATAATCTCCGCGACGAATCCGCTCGTCGTGGGCAGTCCCAGCGAGGCGAGCCCGGCGATCATAAAACCGGCGGCGATGAGGGGCATCCGTCCGGCGAGTCCGCCCATATCGGGAATGTGGCGGGTGTGGGCGCGGTCGTACACCAGCCCGACCACGACGAACAGGAGCCCGGTGATCGTGCCGTGCGTGAAGAGTTGGAGCGCCGCGCCGTTCAGCCCGACGCCGTTGAGTTGCGCGGCGCCCGCGCCCGCCGACGCGATGCCGAGCACGACGAAGCCCATATGGCTCACGCTGCTGTAGGCGACGAGCCGCTTGAGGTCGGTTTGCCGGAGGACGATGAACGCGCCGTAGAGGACGTTGACGACCGCGAGCGCGGCGAGGAGGGGCGCCGCCGCCGCGAGTTGGTCGGGGAACATCCCCGCGTTGATTCGCAGAAGGCCGTAGCCCCCCATTTTCAGCAGCACGCCCGCGAGCATCACGCTCACGGCGGTCGGCGCGTCGGTGTGGGCGTCGGGCAGCCACGTGTGCAGCGGCGCGATGGGCAGTTTGACCGCGAACGCGATCAGGAAGCCGCCGAACACGAGCGAAGTCGGAACGATGAGGCTGCTCATATCCTTCCAGATCAGGGCGGTCATATCGAACGTGCGCTCGCCCGCCGGGAACGAGAAGTAGAGCGCGAGGATGGCCGCGAACATAAACGCCGACCCAATGAAGGTGAACAGAAGGAACTTCATCGCCGAGTAGTCGCGCCGCCCCGTTCCCCAAACGGAGATCAGGAAGAACATCGGAATGAGTTCCAGTTCCCAGAAGATGAAGAAGAGGATGAGGTCGAGCGACGCGAAGACCCCCATCACCGCGCCTTGCAGCAAGAGGAGCCAGGCGAAGTACTCGCGGACGCGGAGTTCCACGCGCCAAGAGACGAGGACGGCCGCGACGCCGAGAATGCCGTTCAGCAGAATGAGCGGCGCGCTGAGGCCGTCCACCCCCACCAGATACTGGACTCCCGCCGCCGGAACCCAGTCGGCCCGCTGCACGAACTGATAGCCGCCCTGCGGCGCGCTGAAGACGGCGTACATCCAGATCGTCAGGGCCAACTCAGCGACTACGACCGCCAGGGCGATCAGGCGCGTCGTCCGCGCCGGAGCGCGAACCGCGAACACGAGCGCGGCGCCGATGATCGGAGTGAATGCGATCGCAGTGAGCATCGTTCAGCGCTGCAGCAGATAGAAGATGAGGATGACGGCGGCGCCCATCGAAACCGCCGCGCCGTAGACCTGGACCTGGCCGGTTTGGAGTTGGGCGGCGGCGCGCCCCCCGTTGCGCCCGAACCATCCGGCCAAGTCGGCCACCCCGTCCACGATCCGGCGGTCGAACCAGTCGGACGCGAGGAACAGCCCCCGGTGGAGGACGCGCCGGACGATGAGGTCTTCGTAGAGCGCGTCAAGGTAGAAGCGCTGCGCGAGCAGCCGCCCGCCGAAGCGCCAGGGCGCGCCGAATCGGTCGAACGAAATCGTCCGCGTTCCGTACGCCAGCGCGGCGAGCGCCGCGCCCGCGAGCGCGACGGCGGTGGACGCGCCCGCGACGCCGATGCTGAAGTCCGGCGCGTCCTCGTGAAGGAAATGCGAGAACCAGTGCGCGGGAATCGGGCCGAGCGCGACGAGGGAGTTCGCGGCGAATCCGGAGCCGATTGCGAACACGGCGAGCAAAATCATCGGCAGCGTCATCACGAGCGGCGACTCCCGCCGGTGAACGTGATGATGCGCCTCGTCGGGGATGCGCTCCTCGTAGGGAACGGCGTCAACGCCGCCCCGGAACTCGCCATGGAACGTCATAAGGATGAGGCGGAAGACATAGAACGCGGTCATAAAGGCCGCGGCGAGCGCGAGCCAGAACACGACCGGCGCCGCGGCGCTTTCTCCTCCCCACGCCGCGCCGAGAATTTCGTCCTTGCTCCAAAACCCGGAGAGCGGGAATATCCCGGCCAGGCTCAGCCCGCCGACGAGCGCCGCGAGATAGGTCGCGGGCATCCATTTGCGGACGCCGCCCATATAGCGCATATCGAACGTGTGGACGGAGTGATGGACGGAGCCCGCGCTCAGGAAGAGCAGGCACTTGAAGAAGGCGTGGTTGAACAGGTGGAACATCGCGACGCCCGGCGCGCCGACGCCGAGCGCGAGGAACATATACCCCAACTGGCTCACCGTCGAGAACGCGAGCACGCGCTTAATGTCGTTCGCGGCGAGCCCCATCGCGGCGGCGAACACCGCGGTGAATCCGCCGATCAGCGCGACCGTGTCCATCGCCGCCGCGCTCTGCTCGAAGAGGCCGAAGAGCCGCGCGACGAGGAACACGCCCGCCGCCACCATCGTCGCCGCGTGAATCAGCGAACTCACGGGCGTCGGGCCCTCCATCGCGTCGGGCAGCCAGGTGTGAAGGGGGAACTGCGCGGACTTGCCCGCCGCTCCCGCGAACAGCCCCAGCGCCGCCCACGTCGCCACGCCCGCCCCAAGCATCGGCGCGGCCTCCAGTATCGCCGGAATCTCGAACGGGTTCAGGCCGAGCGCTGCGAACTCGCCCCGGTGCAAGAAAAGGTAGAGGATGCCCAGCAGGAAGCCGAAGTCGCCGATCCGCGTCACGATGAACGCTTTTTTCGCGGCGGCGGCGGCGGCCGGGCGGTGATGCCAAAATCCGATGAGAAGGTAGGAGAAGAGCCCCACTAACTCCCAAAACACGAAGAGTTGAATGAGGTTGTAGGCCAGCACAAGCCCCAGCATCGCCGCAGTGAAGAGCGACATATAGGCGAAGTAGCGCGGATAGTCGCTCCACGCGCCGTTCTCCGCGTCGCTCTCCTTTTTCATATAGCCCAACGAGAAAACCTGCACGACCGCGCTGACGCCGGAGACGACGGCGGCCATAATCGCCGAGAGCGGGTCGAGGAGCACGCCCACGGTCATTGCGAAGCCGTCCCGTCCGCCGACCGCGAACCAGCGGTGCGGCTCGTAGCCCGCGTCGCCCTGCCCCATCGCGCCGTTCACCGCGGCCAGGCTCAGCGCGAACGCTCCCGCCGTCCCCGCGACGCCGACGTAGCCCGCGAGCGGCCACAGCCCCCGCCGCCAGGGACGCAGCGCGCCGATGCAGATAAGCCCCGCCAGAAGCGGCAGGCCGATGATGAGCCATGCTGCGGCTTCCGGGAGCATCGCCTACAACTTCCTCAGTATCTCGTCGGCGACGTGCTCGCGCCCGCGAGGCGCCATCACGTCGAACGCCGCCGTCTCGCTGTAGTTCAGCAAGCCGCCTTCCGGCAGCAGGCGAATGGGCAAGCCCTCGCCTTCGAGGATCTCTTTCCACATTTCGGCGATCATCAGGTTGGGCGCTTTCTTGTAGGGAACCCACATAGCGAGCCTCCGCCTACCGCCGCAGCAGGTTCAAGTCGGATATGTTGATGCTGTCGCGTCTTCGGGCGATGGCGATGACGAGAGCGAGCCCGAGCGCGACCTCCGCCGCCGCGACGACGATGACGAACAGCGCGAGCGTCTGCCCGGCGAGCGCGAAACGCTCCGCGTCCTCCGCGGCTCCCGGGAACCGAAGGGCGGCGGGCGCGGCGTAGCGCGAGAACGCGACGAGCGCGACGTTGACGGCGTTGAACATAATCTCCAGCGACATCAGAATGGCGATGACGTGGCGCCGCGACAGAACTCCGTAGAGCCCGATGCAGAAGAGAACCGCCGAGACGATCAGCAGGCGCTCAAGCATCGTCGCCCTCCGGCGCCTCGCGCTCCCTCACGAGCGAGAGCGCGCCGATGACCGCCGCCAAGAGAAGGACGCCTGCGGCCTCGAACGCGAGCGCGTAGTCGCTAAGGAGCAGCCGCCCCAGCCGCGCCGGGGTCTCGACGAAGACGGCGGCGAGAGGCGCGGGAAGCGATTCGGGGAGCAGCGCCCACTCCGCCTGCGCGACGCTGTAGACGAGCGCGCCCAGCAGCGCCGCGCCCAGCGCCAGCGCCACCGGCTGAACCGCCGTCGCCTGGTTGCCCTGGTCGACGTCGCGGGTCATCATCACCGCGAAAATCACGAGCACGGCGATGCCCCCGCCGTAGACCAGCACCTGAACGACCGCGAGGAACTCCGCGTTCGCCATCGTGAACAGCCCCGCGACGGCGAGGAAACTGACGACGAGCATCAGCGCGGCGCGGAAGATGCTGCGGAGGCGCACCACGAGCGCGGCGGAGCCGACGCTCGCCGCCGCGAGGAACCAGAACACGATTTCGGAGAAGAGGTTGTCGAACGCCACGGCTACCGCTCGCTCCGGTACGAGCCGTCGGCGCTGGCTCGATGGTCCATTTCCTCCGGCGTCTGCGCCGGACGCTTCGGATGCCAGGGGAACGGCTCGCGCCCCGCCTCCCGCCACTCGACCGGATCGCCGTGATGCGGGTCGGCCTTCGCGCGCTCCAGTTGGGGGCGGAACCACGTGCTTGGGCGCTTCTCGCGCGCCTTGAGCATATCCACGTTGATGACGAGGTCCTCGCGGCGGAGGGTGGCGGCCTCGAAGCCGGAGCCCATATGCAGCGCGTCGTAGGGGCACGCCTCGACGCAGAGGCCGCAATACATGCAGCGCGCCTGGTCAATGTCGAACACGTCCACTTTGTAACTGCCGCCGTCCTGCTCGTTGCCCCCGTCGGGGTCGGTCACGATGCGGATGATGCCGAGCGGGCAGTATTTCGCGCAACTCGCGCATCCCGTGCAGCGCTGCTCGTACCACGTGAACTCTTGCCCGCGGAAGCGCGGGTGCTGCGGAACGCGCTCCTCCGGGTACTGAATGGTGAACGGACGCCGCGCCAAGTTCCGCAGCGTAACGCCCAGCCCGCGCAGAATGCCCGCCCCGTACATCAGCCGCCCTCCGTTCCCGCGCTCCGCGCCGCCGAATCTGGCGCCGCCTCGCCGCCGGGCGCTTGACGCGCCCTTCCCGCCGCCCCGGAGAATGCCCGGGGCGAAAGCGCCGCGAGCGTCGGCGGCGCGGAGCGCAGCGAAACCGCCCGCGACCAAAGCAGCGCCGCGGGGACGGAGACGGCCCAGTTGACGGCGGCCATAATCCCCAACTCCGCCGCGCCGCGCTCCGGCCAAATAATGACCTCCGCCGCCAGCAGCATCGCGTTCAGCAGACTCAGAGGGAAGAGATACTTCCACGCCGCCGACAGGATCTGGTCGAGCCGGAAGCGCGGCAGCGTCGCGCGCACCCAAACGGCGACGAACACGAATCCCCCCACTTTGATGAGGAACCACAGGTGCGACGGAAGCACGGCCCACTTCCATCCTTGCAGGAATAGGGCGGCGAAAATCGCGCCCGCGACGACGGTGTTCGTGAACTCCGCCAGCATAAAGACGCCGTACTTCATGCCGCTGTACTCCGTCATATATCCGGCCACGAGTTCCGATTCGGCCTCGGTGACGTCGAACGGCGCGCGGTTCAGTTCGGCGGAGACGGCGGCGAGGAAGACGAGCGCGCCCAGCGGCGTGACGATGAGGAAGGGCAGCGCCTGCGCCTCCACGATGTCCACCAGCGACATGGACTGCGCCAGAATGGTGACGCCCAGCAGCGCCATCACCAGCGGAACCTCGTAACTCACCAGCATCGCCACCGCCCGCATACTGCCGAACAGCGAGAAACTGTTCGGCGAGGCGTACCCCGCCATCATCACGGCGATGGTCGCAATGCCGCTGACCGCCGCGATGTAGAGCGCCGCGACGTTGAGATCGGCGAGCCACGATCCCGAGCCGAACGGAATGACGGCGAGCACAAGAATCGTGGGGGCGAGCATCACGACCGGCGCGAGCGTGAACACGACTTTGTCGGCGCCCAGCGCGATGATGTCTTCTTTGGAGATCAGTTTGATCGCGTCGGCGATGGGCTGGAAGAGGCCGAAGGGCCCGGCGCGGTTCGGGCCGAGCCGCCCCTGAAAACGCCCCAGCAGCCGCCGCTCGAACCACGTGTAGCCCGTGCCGATGGCCATCACGCCGTTCGCCACGAGCAGGATGATCGCAAGCCCCCCCGCCGCGTAGGCCGCCCACGCCCAATCCGGGCCGAGCGCGCCCTCGACGAAGGCGTACACGTTCCGGTAGATGACGTTGTCGGCCAGCGTCTCGCCCATCAGCGGTCAACCTCGCCCATATTGAAGTCGAGGCTCCCCAAAGTGACGATGGCGTCGGCGAGTTTCCACCCCACCAGCATCTCGCGGAACAGCGTGAGGCTCATAAACGACGGCGAGCGCACGTGGCAGCGGTACGGCGCGATGGAGCCGTCGCTCACGAGGTAGAAGCCCAATTCGCCCTTCGGCGCCTCGATGGGAACGTACGCCTCGCCCGGCGGCGGGCGGAAGAGCATCGCCATCGTCGCGCGCACCGGCCCCGGCTCGATCTGCGCGCAACACTGCTCGATGATGCGGAGCGACTGCCGCACCTCCTGCATCCGCACCCAGAAGCGGTCGTAGTTGTCGCCGCCCTCGCACGTCGGAACCTCGAACTCCACCTGGTCGTACACGTCGTAGGGGGCGGCCTTGCGCCAGTCCCACGCGACGCCGGACGCGCGCAGAATGGGCCCCGTGAACGAGGCGGCGACCGCGTCCTCCGCCGATACGGGCGCGACCCCTATCGCCCGCGCCCGGACGATCTCGCTCTCGAACACGAGCGCTTGCATTTCGTCGGCGTAGCCCGGCATATCGTCGAGGAAGGAGCGCAGGGAGGGCCAAAACTCCTCGGGCGCGTCTTGCAGAACGCCCCCGATCCGCATATAGGAGAGCGTGATGCGCGCGCCGCAGAGCATTTCGAACATATCCAGGATGCGCTCGCGCTCGCGGAAGGCGTACATCAGCGCCGTGCCGCCGAACACGCCCAACTCCTGCAGGAAGAAGCCGACGCCGATCAGATGGCTCGCCACGCGCTGCAACTCCGCCGCGATCACGCGCAGATACTTGCCGCGGGCGGGCGGCTCGATCCCCACCAGCCGCTCGCACGAAAGCACGTAGGCCTGATTGTTCGTCATCGAGGAAACGTAGTCCAGCCGGTCGGTGAGCGTGATGACCTGCGTGTACTGCCGCTCCTCGGCCAGTTTCTCCGTGCCCCGGTGGAGGTAGCCGATGACGGGCTCGGCGTCGATGATGTTCTCCCCGTCGAACGTCAATTTCATCCGGAACACGCCGTGCGTGCTCGGGTGGTGCGGGCCGACGTTGACGACGACGGGTTCCGTGCGAAGCGTCATCGCCTATCCGCCGTGCGGCCACGAGTAGGGAAGCGGAGGCTCCAGGTAGTCCCGCCGCAGCGGGTGCCCCTGGAACCCCTCCCAAGTGAGGATGCGCTTGAGGTTCGGGCGCCCCTCGAACGCGACGCCCATCAAATCCCAAACCTCGCGCTCCTGCAGGTCCGCGCCGCGCCACACGCCGGAGACGCTCGGCAGCGACGGCGACTCGCGTCCGCGCGCGCGCGCCTTCAGCAGCGCCGTCGCGTTCCGGCTCAGCGACGTCAGCCGGTAGACGACCTCGAAATGCTCCACGTAGTCGACCGCAGTCAGCGAGCTGAGCATCTTGTAATCGTGCGCCGGGTCGTCGCGCAGGAAGAGGCAAACGTCGGCGATGGCCGACGGCTCGATCCACGCCGCGTGGGCGTCGGCCTCCTGAACGGCGTTCGGGAAACGCTCGCGCAGCGCCTCGGCCAGCGCGGTTCCGGCGGTCGCCGTCGTCATGGCCTGTCCACTCCGGCGGCGGCGCCCTGCAACTGATACTTCTTGATCTTGTCGTGCAATTGCATAATGCCGTAGAGGAGCGCGTCGGGGCGGGGCGGGCAGCCCGGCACGTAGACGTCCACCGGCACGATGTGGTTCACGCCGGGCACGACGCTGTAGCCCTGGTAGTACGGGCCCCCGCTCGTCGCGCAGACGCCCATCGCAATCACCCACTTCGGCTCCGCCATCTGATCATAGATCCGGCGGACTGCGGGCGCCATCTTCCAAGTGAGCGTGCCGGAGACGATCAGCAAGTCCGCCTGACGGGGAGTCGCGCGCATCGCCTCCATCCCGAACCGCGCCAAGTCGAACCGCGACATCGCCGACGCGATCATCTCGAACACGCAGCACGCCAGCCCGAACGCGACTGGCCAGGCCGCCGAGCGCCGCCCCCAGTTCAGCAGCCCGTCCATCGACGTGACGGCCACGTTCCGCGCCACGTCGTCCGGCACCTTGATCGCGGGCTCGGGGAACGCCTCTTGCGCGCTCCACTTCAACTGCTCGACTGCTTCTCCCTCGATGCGGTCGACGTCCCAGCCGGGCGCGGCCTGCCCGTAGGGCGAGCCGCGCTCCCCCGCTCCCGTTGCGAAGTCCGCCGCTCCCGTTGCAGGGAATGCCCCCGTTACGAGAGAGGACGCGAACGACGATGCCTGCTCTTGCGAATTCATCCTGCCCGGCGCGCCGGACGCCTCCCCCGGCAATGGAGTCGCGGAACGACCGCGCACGGGAGCATAGCACAGACGAGGGCTTCCGTGAACCATCGCGCACGCGGCGGGCGGCATCGGTCCGGCATCGTCCCCTGCGACGCGACGCGAACGCTCCGCCTGCGCCCGCCGCTCCGTGCTATCCTCGCCGACAGTTCCCTCCATCGTAAGGATAGTCCTATGCCAGCCCCCAACGCAGGAGCCGTGATAAGCCGCGCCGCCCGGCTCCGGCCCGACGCCGTCACACTGCTCTTGGCCGCGGCCGCCCTGGTCGGCGCGGCGCTTGTTCTTGCCCGCGAAGTCAATTACGGCGTAGGGACGACTCTCGACTCCGTGGCCTACATCTCCGCAGCGAGAAACGCAGCCGACGGAAACGGATTCGTCGTTCTCCACAACCAGAGCCCTTATGTCAACTACCCTCCCCTGTTTCCCGGATTGCTCGCTCTCGCCGACTTGCTGGGCTTTGATCCGTTGGCGGCCGCGGGCTGCCTCAACGCCGCCGCGTTCGGCGTAGCCGTCTTCATTTCGTCCCTATGGCTGCGGCGCCGGGTCCGGTCGCGTTTCCTCATCGCATGGGCGACTGCGGCGCTCGTCGTCGCGCCGCCGCTGGTCTACACCGCAGCGCTGGCGGCAGCGGAGGCGTTGTTCATACCGCTGACGCTCGCGGCGCTCTTATTGCTCATCGCTTACTTCAACGGGAAGCCAAAGCGTTCCTTGCTCATCCTCTCGGCGACCTTCACAGGATTAGCGCTTCTTACGCGCTGGTCCGGAGCGCCGCTTGCGCTAACGGGCGTTCTTCTTCTGCTGTTTCAGCGCGATGCGGCGCGCCGCCAACGCGCCGTGAACATCCTGCTCTATATGACCATCGCACTGACGCCAACCTGCTTATGGCTTGCGCGAAACCTCTTGCGAATCGGCAAACTCAGCAACCATGGCGACATCCCGCCCGGATTTTCCCTTACGGAGAATCTCTCAATGCTCCTGCAAAGGTTGACGGAGGCGTCATCCGGGTGGTCGTGGCTGGGACGCGCCGCCTACTCCCGTCTGATTGACGCGGACATCGGGACGACCGCAGCGCTCGCGGTCGGCGTTCCGACGGCGCTCTTCGTCCTGCTGAAAGTCAAACCCAATTTGCGATGGCGCCCGCGCCGGTCCGATCCCGAATTCGTTCTAATCCTCTTCGTTCTCGTCTACGTCGGCTTTGTCGTCGCGGCGATCTCGTATCGCGGCGTCGTCGAAAGTTTCAGCATCAGGTTCTATGCTCCGGTTCACATACCGATTCTCCTCTTGACCGCGCTCTTGCTAGAGCGGTTTCGCGCAGCGCAGCGCAACTGGCGGACAGCGGAAGGCGGCGATGGAAGACTCATGGCGACACTCCTGCGCAATTTGATCGCAATCGCCGGCGCGGGCGCGCTCGTCCTCTGGCTCTTACCGCAAGCGAACCTCTACGCAGAGCGTTTCCGGCTGCATCTGAACCACGGACTGGGCGTCACGTCCCAGTCGTGGCGAGAATCCGAGGTTATTCGCTACCTGAAAGCAAACCCGCCCCAAGGCGAATACGACCTCGCGAGCAATATCCGCGGCCAGTTGTACTTGCTGGTGGGCTTGCCCGCCACTCACCATGGAATCCCTTGCCAAGCAGAAGAACTGCGCGGGTTTGCGCGGTGGATGCGCTCCGATGGCAAAGACCTCTACATCATCTGGTCAGACCGGAGCGGGGCGTGCGTAACGCCTGACGAGATACGAGATACGCTGAACGTGGAAACGGCGGCGGACCTCGCGGACGGAACGGTTCTCATAGCGCGAAAATCAGGCTAGTTCCCTCAGCCCGTCAGCGCGCGCATCGCGGCGCGGAACCCCGGAACCGCCCCGTCCAGCGTCGCCTGCTCGACGCAGTACGAAACGCGGAAGTAGCCCGGCATCCCGAAGCCGCGTCCGGGCACCACGAGCACGCCCTCGGCCTGCAGCGCGTCCACCAGCGCCATCTCGTCGGGAACGGGCGACTGCGGGAACAGGTAGAACGCCCCCTCCGGCTTGCGGACGCGGTAGCCCGCCTCCGACAACGCGGCGCAGAGGCCGTCGCGCTTGGCCTGGTAGCCGCTCACGTCCACCGTCACGCCCTGCAACCCCTCGACGAGGCGCTGCATCATCGCAGGCGCGTTCACGAACCCCAGCACGCGGTTGCAGAAAATGAAGGCGTCCGTCAGTCCGGCGGCGTCCGGGCAATCGGGATGCGCGGCGAGATAGCCGATGCGGTCGCCCGGAAGCGCGAGGTCTTTCGCGTGCGACGTCGCCGTGACCGTCCGCTCGTAGTGGAGTTGCGGGAATGGATAGGCGAGGCCGTCGTAGATGATGCGGCGGTACGGCTCGTCGCTGATGAGGTAGATCTCCGACCCCAGCGCCGCGCTCTTGCGCCGCAGGAGCCCCGCAAGTTCGGCGACGAACGCGGACGGATAGACGGCGCCCGACGGATTGTTCGGCGAGTTGAGGATGACGACTTTCGAGCACGGCGTGAGTTTGCGCTCCAGTTCCGCGAGGTCGGGCGTGAAATCCGCGTCGCAGCCGACGACGACCGGAACGGCGCCGTGATTGCGCGCGTAGAAGAGGTACTCCGCGAAGTACGGCGCGAGGATGACCACCTCGTCACCGGGGTCGCAGAGCGCGTGAACCGCCACGTTCAGCGCCGCCGCCGCGCCCGCCGTCATCACCACGTGCTTCCCCTCGTAAGGCAGACCCGTCTCGCCCGCGAGCGCGTCCGCGACGGCTTGGCGCGTCTCCGGGTAGCCCGCGTTCGGCATATAGCGATGCGCCCCGGGCGCCGGATCACCGGCCATTTCGCGCAGCGCAGCGAAGAACTCCGGCGGAGGCTCCGCCACCGGATTGCCCAGCGACAAGTCGTAGACATTCTCCTCGCCCCGCTCGCGCTTCAACGCCGCGCCCAACTCGAACATCCGCCGTATCCACGAACTGTCCGTCATCTGCTCGCTCACGTTCCGCGCGACGGCCATCGTTCAACCTCCTGCGCGCCGCGCCGCGGCCCGCCTCCTGCTACTATATCCCCCAACGCCTCACAATGCCCGGAGGGACGGATGCGAGCGGAGACTGGCAAGCGTTTGGAATGCGCCGAATACGGGGCGCAATACATCATCACGAAAGGCGGCGACGCCGAACTCTCCTGCGCCCCCGCCCCCGACGGCGAGGCCGACCAACTCGGCAAACGCTACCAGGACGAGGCCACCGGCGTGATGGCCCTCTGCACAAAGGCCGGAGCCTCCCGCATCCACTGCGACGGACGCCCTATGCAATTGCTCGCCCCCCGCGCCCTCCCCTCGTCCGATTAGGAGCGGCGCGTCAGGCTGCGACGCGCCCGCAGCATTGCGCGCGGGGACTGCCCTTGATCGGAGGCTATGCTATCCTTCCGCCTGCGCCCCCCGCGCAGGCGGGTGTTCGTAGCAAGGAGAACGGCGAGATGGATTTGTCCCGCTTCTCGATGGAAGGCCGAACCGTCGTCATCACCGGCGGCAGCGGCGGCATTGGGCGCGGCTGCGTCCGCGCCTTCGCCCAAGCGGGCGCGAACGTCGTCGTCGCGTCCGTGCCGGAGGAGAGCATCCCGCCCGCCGTCGCCGAGGCCGAATCGCTCGGCGCGTCCGCCATCGGCGTCAAGGTCAACGTCGCTGATCCGGATGAGATAGACGCGATGGTCGCGCGGACGCTCGACGCCTTCGGACGCATTGACGCGCTCGTCAACGTCGCGGGCGGCTCCTACAGCCGCAACCCCGATATGCCGCAGTACGGCCGCGCTCCGCTGCTCGAAATGAGCGGCGACGACTTCCTCGGCGCCTATGTCGGCAACGTCAAGACGGCGTTCCTCGCGTCCAAAGCCGTCGTTCCGCATATGAAAGCGATAGGCAAGGGCGCGATCGTCAACGTCGGCTCCACCTCCGGCCTCGACCGCCATCCCAACGCTCCCGACATCGCCGCCTACGGAACCGCCAAAGCCGCCGTCCACAGCCTCACTTTCCATATGGCGCATCAGTGGAAGCCGGAGATCCGCGTCAACTGCATCGCGCCCGGCACGATAGACACGCCCCGCCCCGCCGGAACCGTCCGGCCGGAGATGGCGCAGGCTGCGGAGCGCATCGCCGTCGGGCGCGTCGGCGTTGGCGACGACATCGGGAGCGCCGCCCTCTTCCTCTGCTCCGACGCCGCGTCCTTCGTCAACGGCGTCGTCCTCCCCGTCCACGGCGGCGAGTAGCAAGCAAGCGGAGACAAGGAGGCGCGAGCGATGACACTGAGCGTTAGCGGGCTGGTGAGCCAGCCGTTGGATTTCGAGCACGAGCGCCTCGCCTCGATGCCCGGCCAGATTCCCGACGTCGGCGCGCTCGCGCCGGGGCGGAAAGGCGCGGCGGTGCGCTTCGGCGCAGTCCTAGACGCCGTGTCGCCGCAAGCGAACGCCGCGTTCGTGACGCTGGAGGCCGACGGCGGCTTCTCCGCGAGCGTCCCCCTCGCCGCAGTCGCCGATCAGGCGCTCCTGCTCTACGCGCTCGACGGCGCCCCGTTGCCGGAGGAGCAGGGCGGGCCCGTGCGCTTCCTCATCCCCGACCCCGCCGCCTGCGGAACGGACGAGGTTGACCAGTGCGCCAACGTCAAGTGGCTCAACGCCATCCGTTTCAGCGAGGAGCGCGGGCGCGACGTCCGCCCCAGCACGCTCCGCGCTCACGAAGAGTTGCACGAGGCCGAGCGGCGCGCCCGCAGCGGAAAGGGAGGCGCATAATGCCGCGTATGCCGGAGGTTGACCGAGAGGCCGTGCCGGAGGAGTTGCGCGAGGCGTTCGACGCGCTCGTCGCCGACAGCGGCGGCAGCGTTCCGACAGGGCCCGGCGCCGTCGCCGCCCTCAGCCCCGAGATGGCCCTCCGTCGCCGTCCCCTCAGCAACTACGTCCGCTGGGAATTGACGCTTCCCCAAAGCGCGCAGGAACTCGCGATCCTCGCCGCCGCCCGCGCGATGGACTGCGCCTACGTCTGGAACGCGCACGCGGAACTCGCGCGGCGGGCGGGCGTGAGCCCCGCGCTCGTGGACGCCGTCCGCGACCGCGCCCCGCTGCCCGCGATGAGCGCGGAGGAAGACGCCGTCGTCGCGTTCGTGACCGAAATGCTGACCGACCGCCGCGTATCCGACCGCGCCTATCAGGCCGCCCTCGCCCAATTCGGCCTGCGCCAAACCGTCGACCTCATCGCGCTCGTGGGGCAATACGTAACCAACGCCTGCTTCCTCAACACATTCGAGGTTCCGCTGCCGGACTCCGACGAGCCGCCCCTGCCCGCGTAGGCGGTTTGCAGCCCATCGTCGTTCCCACCCCCTGCCCGTCATTCCCGCGCAGGCGGGAATCCAGTCGGCGCGCATCGCCCCTGCCCGTCATTCCCGCGTAGGCGGGAATCTCGCCCCCTGAACGCTCCCGCGGAATCCGGCGCGCCCCATTCCGCAAAGGCCGTGCTTGACAAATAAGTTAGGGCACACTAATCTATGGAGTAAGTTAGCCTTAAGGCGTAAGGAGAAGCGACCTATGCGGTCTTTCGCGCGCTCCCGTATCGTTCTCGCCGGCGCTCTCGCCGCCGCGCTCGCAGTTTCGGCTTGCGGCGGCGCAAGCCCGACGAACACGCCCGCGCCGCGCCAGCCCGATCCGACGGCGACTCCCTTGCCCCCGCAGCCGTCGCCGGGGGCGCTGGTCATCTACTCCGGGCGCGGGGAGAGCCTCGTCGACCCGATCATCCGACAGTTCGCGGACGCCACCGGCATAGACGCGCAGGTGAAGTACGGCGGCACGGCGTCGCTGGCGGCCACGTTGCTGGAAGAAGGAACGAACAGCCCCGCCGACCTCTTCTACGCGCAAGACCCGGGCGGGCTTGGCGCGGTCGAGCCCCTGCTTTCGCCGCTGCCGAACGGGATTCTCGAACTCGCTCCCGAATGGGCGCGGTCGCCGCAAGGTCTCTGGACGGGCATATCCGGCCGGGCCCGCGTGCTGGTGTACAGCCCGGAGCGCGTCCCCGAGAGCGAACTGCCCGCCGACCTCTCCGATCTGACCGCCCCGGAATGGAAGGGGCGCATCGGCTGGGCGCCGACGAACGGGTCGTTCCTGACGATGGTGACCGGAATGCGGAAGATTTGGGGCGAGGAGCGCGCCGCCGACTGGATTCGCGGAATGGTGGCCAACGGCGCGGTGGCCTACCCGAAGAACACGCCGCAAGTCGCGGCGGTCGCGGCGGGAGAGATCGACGTCGGTCTCGTGAATCACTACTACCTTTACCGTTTCATCGCGGAGGAGGGCGAGAACTTCGCGGCGCGCAATTACCACTTGCCGGGCGGCGGGCCCGGCGCGCTCGTGATGGTGTCCGGCGCAGGGATTCTCTCCACCGCCGAGAACAGGGAGAACGCGGAGCGTTTCATCCGCTTTATGCTGGGAACCGTCGCGCAGCAGTACTTCGCGGGGCAGACCTACGAGTACCCGCTGGTGGAGAACGTGAACGTCAACCGGCTGCTGACGCCGCTCGACGAGATACGCAGGCCCGACATTGCGCTCGCCGACCTCGCCGACCTCGAGGGCACGACGGCGATCCTCCGGGAACTCGGCGCGCTGCCTTAGTGCGGAAGCATCCGCTCTTAGTTGGCGGGCGCCCCGAACGCAGGCGATGCGCGGTAACCTTGCGCCTATGCGAAACGCAGCAAGCCACGCGCCCGCCGGAGCCGCCAAAGCGCCCCGCGCCGGGCCGCCCGTGTTCATCTGGCTGCCCTCCGCCGCCATCGCGCTGCTGATGCTTTTGCCGCCCGTCTACTTGCTCGCGCGGACGGCGGAGTCGGGGACGGCGGCGCTCGATATTCTCATCAGCGGGCGAACGCTGGCCATCCTGCTTCGCACCGTCGTATTGGTGGGCGTCGTAACCGCCGCGTGCGCCGTCTTGGGGGTTGCGCTCGCCTGGCTCACGCTCCGAACCGACCTGCCGTTCCGCCGCGCGTTCGGGATTCTGACCGCGCTGCCGCTCGCCATTCCCAGTTACGTCTTCGCCTTGCTGGTGATCGTAACGCTCGGCCCGAAAGGGATGCTGCAGGGCTGGCTGGAGCCGCTCGGCGTGGAGCGGCTGCCGTCCATCTTCGGGCTGCCCGGCGCGGCGTTCACCCTCATTCTGCTTTCGTTCCCCTACGTGATGCTTCCGGCGAAAGCCGCGCTGCACCGCATCGACCCTGCGACAGAGGAAGCCGCCCGAAGCCTGGGGCGGAGCGCGCGCGGCGCGTTCTTCCACGTGACGCTTCCGCTGCTGCGGCCAGCCATCGTCTCGGGGTCGCTTCTCGTCGCGCTGTACACGCTCAGCGACTTCGGAGCGGTCTCGCTTTTGCGCTACCCGACGTTCACCTGGGCGATTTTCATTCAGTACGAGACGGCGTTCGACCGGAGCGTCGCCGCCGGTCTCTCGCTCGCGCTAACGGCGCTGGCGCTCGCCCTGCTGGTGGCGGAGAGCCGCAGCCGGGGGCGCGCCGCGTACCACCGCGCAACGCCCGGGACGCAGCGCGCCTTTCGCCTCGTTCGGCTCGGACGCTGGCGATGGCCTGCGGCGGCCTGCGCCGGCAGCGTCGTCGCGCTCTCGCTCGCCGCGCCGATGGCCGTGCTGGGCTACTGGGTTGCGCGGGGCGTTTCGGCGGGCGAGCCGCTGGACTTGCTGTGGGCGAACGCGCTCAACACGGTCTACGTCTCCGCGCTCGCGGCGGGAGCGGCGGCTATCGGGGCCGCGCCGGTCGCGCTGCTCAGCGCGCGCTACCCCGGATGGGCGGCGTCCGCGCTGGAGCGCCTCGCCTACGTCGGATTCGCGCTGCCGGGGCTGGCGGTCGCGCTGGCGTTCGTCTTTTTCGGGGCGTCCGTGCTCAGGCCGCTTTATCAGACGACGTTCCTGCTCATCGCGGCCTACGTCGTGCTGTTCCTGCCGGCGTCGCTCGGCGCGACGCAGACCGCGCTGCGGCAGGTCAGCCCTCGCGTCGAGGAAGCGGCGCGCAGTTTGGGCAAAACGCCGTTCCACGCCTTCCGCCTCGTGACGCTGCCGATGCTGTCGCGGGGGATAGCCGCCGGAGCGGCGCTCGTGTTCCTGCTCACGATGAAGGAGTTGCCCGCGACGCTGATCCTCGCGCCGACGGGGTTCCGCACGCTGGCGACGTCCGTATGGAGCGCGGCGTCGGAGGCGTTCTTCGCGCGCGCGGCGATGCCCGCGATCCTGCTGATCTTCGCGGCGGGCGTTCCCGCCGCGTTCCTCGTGCTGCGCGAGCGGCGGGACTAGGGCGAAGGCGCGCCGACGAACTTCCCGCGAGCGTCGGAAGCGCCAATCTACGCCACGGACGCGATTTCCACGCCCTCCTCTTTGGCGGCGCGCTGGATCACGAGCGTCGTCGTGATGGCCAGGATGCCGTGCGCGCCCGCCTTCGCAAGCGCGTCCGTGCTCACCGTTCGGAGCGCGGCGGCTTGGTCGGCGTTCACGCCCAACTCAGCGGCGACGCCGTCCATATCGCGGACGAAACGCCGGCGGAGCCCTTCGTCGCGCCGCAACTCAAAGAGGGCTTTGTTGAGCGGGTACGTCTCCGGCGTGGGGTATTTGTAGAACTCATAGCCTTGCCCGCGGAACTCGAAGCCGCCGAACTTGGGTATCTCCCGGCGTTCTTGCCCCCGCCCTCCCCGGTCGGGAATGAACCGCATCACGCCGTGCCCGTGGTGGGAGGTGGGCTGGTAGCTCAGCAACTCGCCGCGCCGCGTTCCGGTCGCGCCCAGCATCACGAGCCAGGGCAGGAGTTCGGTGTTGCCAACCTCGTCCAACTGCTCGCCGGTCAACTCGAGCAGCGACTCCGGCCTGCCTTCCTCCAACTCCTGAATCACCCAATGGTCGAACTCGTACTCCGGATCGAAGTACTTCCACGTGCCGGGGTAGTGGGAGAGGCCGCCGCTGGCGAGGATGGCGACCTTCTCCGGGCGGTCGTCTATGACTTTGCGGATCGCCTCGCCCACCTGAATGCAGCGATGCGTCGTGGGGAGCGGCGGCAGGTAGACGTTGACGAACATCGGCACGATGGGGATGGCGCGCCCCTGGTGAATGTACTCCAGCGGCGTGGCGAAAGCGTGGCCCAGCAGCGCCTCGTGCGCGTAGGCGAGGTCTATCCCATCGGCGACGAGGCCGTTCAGGAGCGCGGTGGCCATCTCCTGATGGATCGGAACCTCGTACTCGTGGCCTGCGTACTCCGCCGTCGCCGTCTTGCCGCTGATGAGGGCGAACGCGGGCACAGAGCCGGGGAAGAACGTCTCGACGTGGTCTATGCCGATGAGGATGAGGACGTCGGGCGACGCGGCGTCGAGTTCGCCGCCGAGGACGCCCATCGCGTCTATGCCGGCTTGCAATTGCGCCTGATCTTCCTGCGGGGGCCTGGTGAGAAGTTGCGGCGCGTGCACCGATCCTGCGGCCCAGACGATCTCTCCCATAGGTTCGCTCCTTCGCCGCCGAACGCGGCTTCCCGTCTATCGTAGAGGAGCGAGGCGGCGGGCGCAAGCGTGAGCGCCCGAAGGCGTGGATTACGCGCCGTACTCCGGCGCCATCGGAACCTGATGCGTGAGCCGGACGTCCTTGCCCGTGCGGGATGATTCCATAATGGCGGTGATCAGTTCCAGCGTCGCCATGCCCCACAGGCCGTCGTGGTGGACGGGCGCGCCGTCGCGGACAGCGCGATGCAACTCCAGCAGGTCTTCCTGGCCGGCGTTGTAGCGCGCCTGCGCGAACGGGCGGTCTTCGACTCCGCCGTCTTTGTAGACGTGCAGCCCGTAGCGCGACTGGCGGAGGTCGCCGCGCTCGCAGGTCGCGATGAGGATGCCGAGGTTGGCCGGACGCCACGGCGGAGGCTCGGCGGGGCGCTCGCGCCAGAAGCGCCGCTCGTGGTCGGAGCCGATGCGGAGCGCGTCTTTCGCCTCGAACTCGTCGCGCGTTCCGGCCTTGAGTTCGGCGCGGATGCGGACGCGGTCGTCGTGGGTGTAGCCCTCGATCAGGCCGCGCCCCTGCTCGTCGCTCCAGGGCACGAGGTCGGCGGTCATCGCGTAGCCGTAGCCGTTGTTCGTGACGGTCGCCGTCGCGCCGCTCTCGAACTCCATAAAGGCGGAGTAGTAGCCGACGGCGTTGCGCTCCGGCCACCACTTGCCGGTGGTTCCGCGAATTGTCCGAACCATGCCGCCGCCGAGCAGCCGCAGGGTGTCGAGTTGGTGCGGCCCTTGGCGGTAGAGCACTCCCCCGCCGACGCTCTCGTCCAACTCCTCCGGCTGGCGCGCCTGCAGCATCCAGTCGGTGAACGCCCAATTGTTGAGCGCCTTGAGCGGGCCCAACTCGCCGGACATAATGATCCGGCGCATTTCCATCACCGGAGGGCTGAAGCCGAGCGTGTGGCCGCAGAGCAGTTTGACGCCGTTGCGCGCCGCCGCCTCGACCATCGCCTCGGCCTCCGCGATGGTCAGCGCCATCGGCTTCTCGGAGACGGCGTGCTTTCCCGCGTTCGCGGCGAGGACGACGTGCGGGCTATGGAAGTTGTTCGGCGTGGCGACCCAAACGGCCTCGACGTCCGGGTCGGCGCAGAGCGCCGAGGCGCTGTCGTAGACGCGGGCGTCCGGGTGGCGCTCCTGAAAGGCGCTGCGGACGCGGGGGTTCACGTCGGCGGCGGCCATCAACTCGATCTCGTCGAGCGACTCCATGCTGGGCATAATCTGCGTCGCGCCGACGCCCACGCCGATGACGCCCATTTTGATGGGGTTCGTGGTCGCCATCGCCGCTACGCCTTGCCGTTGGCGTCGCCCGCGCGGCGGGAGGGCGGAGGCTCCGCGAAGGGCTCGCCTTTCGCCTGAGCGGCCATCATCCGCTCGAGCCAGGCGTCCCATTCGGCGTCGCGCGCGTCGCGGCCTTCCTCGCGGCCCTCTTGCCGCCCCTCGTTGATGAGGCGCGCCTTCCGCTCGTCCATTTTCCGGCTCAACAGGGTGGAAAGCATCACTCCCTCCGTTATGCACAGGGACAAGCCCGCCGACGCCACGGCAGCGGACGCCTCGCCTGCGATCACGTCCACGACCCATTGTACCACTCCGCCTCCCGCGCCCGCGCCGAACGCCTCGTGCCACGCGACGAACGCGGAACTCACGCTCATTAGCAGGAGGAAGAAGGCGAAGTAGAGCCACCGCCAGCGCTCGTTGACGCTCCATATGGACTCTCTGCGCTCGGCGCTAGCAGGGGACTTCTGGACGAGGGCGTCGTCGGCAGGCATCGGGACTCCCTATGCGAGTATTGTTGGGCAGCGTCAAAGCCGCCCAACGCAGTGTCCGCAAACGGACGCAATTGGCGCAAGGGGCGAATGTCGCGCGAGCCCCGGAAAGCGGCGAAGCCTGCGCCGTCCGCCCTACTCCCGCGCTGACGCGCTCCCGGCGTTCCCTTTCGCGCTACCCGATAGCCCCCGTAACCTCCTGGCGGGGACGGGCTTCCTCGCGGTAGAGCCCCATCGCCTCAACGAGCGGCAGGTCGCTCATCGAGAAGAGAACCGCGTCGTCGGAGGAGTCCGTGCCGTGCTCGTGAACGGCCCACGACGGCAGGACGAACGTGTCGCCTTTCGCCCAGTCGAGCCGCTTGCCGTCTATGACGGAGTACCCCTCTCCCTTCGCCGCGTGGTAGACGACGCTGGACGTGTGGCGGTGCGCCTCGCCATGCGAGTTCGGGGCGAGGCGCTGCAGTTTGAGCGCGAGCGTCGGCATCGAGTGGCCGCCGGTGACGGGGTTGGCGTACTCCATCACCACGCCGTCGTGCGGGTCTTCCTCGCCATAGCCGAGCAGCGCGCCGTAGGCGTCGTTCCATTTGTAGGTGATCGGCAGCGTGCCGCCCACGACGTCCTTGAGGTTCGCGCGCATCAGCCCGTTGCCGATGGCCGCGTTCGTGTAGCCGTTCGGCTTGGTGACGGGCTGAACGTCCTCCGGGTAGGGCTCCTGAAACATCGCGTCGAGATAGCCGACCATCGGCGCGTCGAGGCAGTCGAGCCAGATGACAGGCTTATCCTGCGGATTGTTGTGGTCGTGCCACACCCAGGAAGGCGTAAGCGTGAGGTCGCCCTCCTCCATACGGAAGCGCTCGCCGCCCTGCACGGTGAAGGCGCCCTCCCCCTCGATGACGAAGCGGATGGCGGCGGCGGTGTGCCGGTGCGCCTCGGCGATCTCGCCGGGCCAAACGATCTGGACGGCGGCGGACATCGTTTTCGTCGCGCCGGCCTGCGGGTTCTTCAGCCCGGGGTTCCGCATCGTGAGCGCGCGGCGGAAGCCCTGCCCCCTCAGGCTGGGGAGGTCGCCCGCGTGCATCGCCAGTTCGCGCATCCGCTCCCAGCGCCACACGTAGGGCGCCAACTTCGGACGCTCCGGCGGGTTCGCGTGCATCACCCACAGCGGGTTGATGTTCTCCGCGTCCAACTCCTCGTGAAACGCCCGCTCGCTCTCCGGCATCGTCCAAGCCATCGCAGACCTCCTCTCGCTAGGGGCGCAACCTACTAGCGTCCGCTATGGTACAACTCCGCGACGCGCTTTATGGCATCCCTAGACAGGAAGCGCGTAGGCCGATTCCATCCGATGCATTTCTGACCACTCCCAGACAGTTCACCGTAAAACAGTCGATCTTTCCCCATCCTCTCCTCCTGCAGATACGCTCCATGCGAGCGTTTCAACTCATCAACGACCCTCACGGGAGTAGCGAGCAAGCAGTTGATGTTGGGGTTCCGCCTGAGGAGGTCGGACAAAAATTCCTTGTCCTGCTCAATCAACTGGTCACGCGCACCCGGGGGCACCTTGCTCCAACCTCGGGGGTCGGTTGCCCAACACACGAGGTCAATGTTGCAAGCGGAGCCGTCGTAGTAGGAAGCCCCGCACTCTTTCAGAGCCTTCTCCAGCGGAGTGAAGTACCTCCCGTAGACGTCGCATTGGAAGTACCTCTTCTGGCCCTCCCACGCCTCTTCAGGGGTGACTTCGTTGTAAGGCGTGGCCCCGCCCGGATTCAGGCCAATGGTGGCGACCCTAGCGACGCCGGGGTCGCCGTTGGCTATGACTGGCCACTGTCCCTGCACGACGCAGCAGTCCGGCGGGGTTGGCCGCTGGAAGCGCTTCAGTATGTAGTCGGGGATGGGCATCGCTGTCTCTTCCGCTCCTTGCCTAGCGCTGCGCCTGCACGCTCCGGCTGAGTCTACTCCCTTGCCTGAGCCCTTGCGGAGAGTTCCCCGACGCCGCTGATGCTGATGGTGACGAGGTCGCCCGGGGCGACGGGGCCGACGCCTTCCGGCGTGCCGGTGAAGACGAGGTCGCCGGGCTCCATTCGCGCGACCCAAGACATATTGGCGATCTGGTTCTTGCAGTCCACGATCATATCGCGGGTGAAGGCGTGCTGGCGCAGTTCCTCGTTCACCCAGAGGTTGATCTCCAAGTCCTGCGGGTCGGGAACCTCGTCGGCGGTGACGACGCAGGCGCCGGTGGGGGCGAACGTGTCGAACGACTTGCGCTTGCTCCTGTCCTCCGGCCCGCGCACGGTCATATCGAGGCCGCAGGCGTAGCCGAAGACGTGCCCGAGCGCGTCGTCCACGGGGATTGCGCTTCCGCCCTTGCCGATGACCATCACCAACTCCGACTCGTGGTGAATCACGCGGTCGGCGTAGGGGAGGAGGATGGGGTCGTTGGGGCCGGAGACGGCGCTGGAGGCTTTGAGGAACATGCCCTGATCGGAGGAGACCTGAGGGGCGGTTCCGCTCCACGGGCTGTTCTGCATCTCCTCGTGGTGCGCCCTGTAGTTGACGGGCTGCGCGTAGACTTTGCGGGGGGCGGGGACGGGCGCGAGGAGGCGGACGGACGCGAGGGGAACGCCGCCGCCGGAAGCGGCGAGCGCCTCGGCTTGCGGGCGCAGCGCGTCCCACCGCTCGATGAGCAGCAGCATCCGCATCGGGCGGAACTCGTCCGGCAGATCGGGCAGCAGGCCGGTCAGATCAACGACGCTGTCCTGGTCGGTCAGCGCGCCGATGCGGTAGTCGTCGTAACTTACGAGGCGCATATCGGCATTCTCCTTAAGGCACGCGGCAAGGCGCCGCCGGAGCGGGGCGCCCGCTCCTCATTCTCCCGGGTCTTCTAACGAACGGTCTGTTGGGGCGAAGGGCGCGCCGCTCCGCGCGAGGCGGCGCGCCGGCGCGGAACCTCTATGCCCAACCTCCGCATCTCCTCGCGGGCGCGCTTTACGCTTTCGCCTACTTTCAGCGCCCTGTTCTCCAATGCACGATAGTGGCTTCTCCATTCGTCAGGCGTGTACTCTATGGGCAAGACAGACGGGTATTCGTCCCTCTTGGCGTCCCACCGCCTTTGGTACGCCCGAAAGAGCGGCCCGTTGGGGGCGGGCAGCATTCCCAAGTCGTTGTCCGCCTGCGTCAGTTTCGCGCACACTTCCCGCGCGCGGGCCAGCCCTTCCTCCTCCACCTCGCCCCTCTCCTTCGTGTCCTCATAGAAATTGACGTGGAATTCCCACAAGGACTTGATCTTGCTGTCCAGAACGTCGTCGTTCATCAGCCGCGCGATATACCGCCCGACGTCCTTCTGGTCCTCGTTCACGCCGATAGGCCAGCCGCGCCTGTCCGCCACCTGCCTAACGCCGTGGCTGAGCGCGCCCCAGATTTTCTCGGACGCCTGAACCAAGTCGCCGTCCTCGATGAACTGCGCGGCATGCTCCAGCATATCCGCGCTGATTTCGGCGTGCGTTCTCTTCGCGTCAAAGGCGATGTCCGTCGTCATTCGCGTTCTCTCAGTTCCAGCCTGCGCCTATGATAACCCCGCGCGCCGAGGCGGGCAACGCCGCGCGCTGTCCGCTCCCCGTCGCAAGCCTAGCCACGCGCTCAGCGCAGAGGGGAGAAGGCGGCGGGAACCATATGGCGCACGAGTTGGTGGACGGCGCGCTCGTCCGTGTGGGGCGGCCAAATGCCCTGCGACAGGTAGACCTGCCGGAGTTCGTCGCGGTGCGCCCAGTCTTTGTACGGCCAGAGTTGGTAGAAACGGTTCAACTGGCCGAGTTCGCTGCCGAAGAAGCAGCCGGGGTAGAGTTCCAGCCGCTTCGCGGCCTGATCGGAGAACTGCTGCATCACGGAGCGGAGCGAGCCTGCAGGGAAGGTGTACATCCGCAACTCGTAGAGGTTGCCCCACTCGCGGGGGCCGTCCAGCGGGTCGTTGACCGGCGACGGCGTGAGGATGTCGCTCTCCATCGAGACGGCGAACTCGGTGATGTCGGGCGGCCAGATCTTGTCGGCGATGGCTTGGGCGCGGACGTCGGCGCGCTGCTGGAGGGATTCGTAGGGCCAGAGATGGACGATCTGGTTGAGGGGGCCGATGTCGGTATGCCAAAAGCCGGCCATCGGAGAGAGGCGCGTCCGCGCCTCGATCTTCTCGGCGAAGCGGCGCTCGACCTCCGGGACGGAATTGGGCGTAAGGTTGTAGGTTCGCAGTTCGTAGATCATCGTCCGGGCTCCTTTGGCGGCGGGTTTGGCGCGTCGATTTCGGCGCAAGTGTACAACGGCGGCGCGGGGATTGCGGAAAAACGCTCATAACTTGCCTCTAATGGGGGTTGCGAACCGCCGCGCGCGTGAGAAAGCATTGAGCGGCAGGGCTGCGCTCCCGCGCCAAGAGCGCGCAGGAGCAGACACGCGCCCTGAGGAGGACAACGATGCAGGCTTACTGCGTGAAGTGCCGGGAGAAGCGCGATATGACCAACGCGCGCGACGAGATGACCAAGAACGGCAAGCCGATCATCAAAGGCTCGTGCACGGTTTGCAGCACCGGCCTGAACATCATCGGCAAGACGATGGCCGCCATGAAGTAGGCCCCGATTCGGGCATGCGGGGAGGGCCCGGACGACGCGCCGGGCTTTTTCCTCTCCTCCCTCTTCTCGCGGAGACTACTGCGCGACCCCGCCGTTCCCGTCTGCGCGGCCCCGTCTGCGCGGCCAGGGTATGGTTAGTGCATCACGTCTCCGCCTGAGACGGAGACGGCGAGGCCCGTGAGGTAGTCGGACTCGGACGAGGCGAGGAACGCGGCCATTCGCGCGACGTCGTCGGTTTCGGCGATGCGCCCCATCGGGTTGGCTTCCGCGCGCTCGGCGACCATTCTGCGGAGATGCTCCTCGCCGGTTTCGCTCATAGGACGAACGGCGTCGGCGATGAAAGCGGCGCGCTCCGTCTCGGCGAGTCCGGGGCAGATGGCGTTGACGTTCACGCCGTGCGGCCCCAATTCGTGCGCGACGGACTGCGTGAAGCCGACGAGCGCGAACTTGGACGCGGTGTAGGCCGCGTACCTGGGCAGGCCGCGCTTGCCCGCGGTGGATGCGATGACGATGATCTTGCCGCCGCCGCCCCGCTCGATAATGTGGCGGGCGACCGCCCGCGTGCAGAGGAACGTTCCGCGCACGTTGACGCGCTGCACCTCGTCGAACGCCTCCTCCGTGAGGTCAACGAGCGGCACGCGGTCGGGCCCGGGGCGCGACCCCGCGTTGTTGACGAGGATGTCTATCCGCCCGAAGCGGTCGAGGGTTTCGCGCGTCATCCGGTCGACGTCGGCGGCGTTGGACACGTCGCCGACGAGGGCGAGCGCCCCGCGCCCCGCCGCCGCGATTTCGCCCGCGACCGCCTCGAGGCCGCCCCAACCTCCGGCGCCGCCGTAGGGGTTCAGCGCGACGTCGTTCACTGCGACGTCGGCGCCTTCCCGCGCGAGGCGGTTGGCGATGGCGCGCCCGAATCCGCGTTCGCCCCCCGCCCCGGTGACCAGCGCGACTTTGCCGTCGAGTCCGTACATCGCGCTCACGCGAGCCCGTAGAGGCGCTGGGCGTTGCGTCCGGCGACTTTCTCGCGCTGCGCGGGCGTGAGATCCTCGCGGGCGAGCAGATGATGGACGTTCTCCGGGAACTCCGCGTCCCAATGGGGAAAGTCGGACGCGAAGACGATGACGTCCTCGCCGAGGACGCGGAGCGTCTCCGGCAGCATCCGCTCCTCCGCCTCGCAAGAGATGAAGATATTGCCGGATGCGAGGTACTCGCTCGGATACTTCGTGAGGATGGGGGAATCCTCGCGCCCGCGAACGTGATAGCGCTCGTCCATCCGGTCGAGCATATAGACGGCCCACCCGCATCCGGCCTCCAAGAAGGCGATTTTCAGATCAGGGAACTTTTCGGGGACGCCGGAGAGGATGATGCTGACGAACTGCTTCATTTGAGTGAAGGCGTGGCCGAGCGAGTGGACCTGCGAGAGGTTGTCGAACAGAAACTCGTCGTAGAGGCCGGTGAGCCGCCCGCTCCCGTGCGCCGCGAGCGGAACGCCGAGACGCTGCGCTTCCTCGTAGAGAACGTCGAACTCCGGCTTGCCGAAGAGGTGGGGCCCTTCGGGCAGCATTCCGCCGACCATGCCGAGTTCGGTTACGGCGCGGCGGAGTTCGGCGGCGGACGCCGCAGGGTCTTGCACGGGGAGGAGCGCGACGCCCTTGAAGCGGGAGTCGGCTTTGAGGTAGACGTCGAAGAGCCAGTCGTTGTAGGCGGAAGCGCGGGCGGCGGCGAACCCGGGCTCGCGGAGCCAGCCGCAGGCGAGGCTGCCGGTGGGGTAGAGAACGGAGGCGGAGAGGCCGCCGCGCTCCAGCGCGTCGAGCCAGACGCTCACGTCCACCTCGCGCGTGCCGAGGCGGTTGCCGAGCGTGTTGTCGAAGCCGTCGCGCGCGACGCCCCCGCTCAGGCGCGGCCTTTCGTTGTAGGGCGGGCTCACGTAGGGGCGCACGTCCTCGTCCGTGTCGCGCACGTGGCCGTCCGCGTCAATGCAGAGCGTCGCCGTCGTCGTTGTCGTCATACGCCGCCTCCTTCGCATCCCTGGGTAGGGCCGTTCGCAGCCTAGCAGGGCAGTCCGCATTCTGGGCAGGGCGGTTCGCTTGCCGCGTCAGCCGCCCGGATGCCGCCGTGAATCGCGCTTGCGCGGAATGATAGGCCGCGCGCGGGGAAGGGGCAACCGCCGCGGCTGAGGAGGGCTCGCGCTGCGCATCGCCCTCGCCCCCCTGTCCCGTCGTTCCCACGTAGGCGGGAACCTCGCCCCCTTGCCCCCAGCCCCGCCCTATGCTACCCTCGCGCCCGCCGCAATCCCCCAACCCCGCCGCAAGGAGAGACCCCGCCCAATGGAGCCCACCCGCGTCGAACTCGTATGGCCAGGCAAGAGCGCCGCCGTCGAGCGCGTCGCCCTTCCTTTCCAAATCGCCGAGACGATAAATCGCTCCCGCGCCTCGCGCGAGGGCCTGCTTTCCCATGTTGTCGCCCCCCCCCGCGGCCGGGCGCCGATTGGGCCAATAGCCTGATCTGGGGCGACAACAAGCGCATCCTCGCATCCCTCATCGCAGGCGACCCCTCCATCGGCCTCGAGCCCCTCGCCGGCAAGGTTGACCTCATCTACATAGACCCGCCTTTCGCCTCCGGGCAGGACTTCTCCTACCAGGTGCGCGTCGGTGACGAGACGTGGCGCAAAGAGGCCAACCTCATCGAGGAGAAAGCCTACCGCGACACGTGGGGCAAAGGCATGGAGTCGTACCTCCAAATGATGCACGAGCGGCTGACGCTCGCCCGGGAGTTGCTGAGCCCAACAGGAAGTATGTATCTCCACTGCGACCCGACGGCGAGTCACTATCTCAAATTGCTGATAGATGACGTTTTCGGAGCGGATGAATTCCGTAACGAAATTGTGTGGAAGCGAACGAGCACTGTGAAAGGGAATGCAACGCGAAGCCTCCCTGCTGCCCACGACTTGCTAATGTTCTACTCCAAATCACCTAACTACACTTGGAACGTAGAAGCAGTTATAGCGCCCTATGACCTGAATGACTTGGATGACAAAACCAAACAGCAATACAAGCCTGACGCGAACGGACGACTAGTGTCATATACTGCGCTAACCGCACCAACGCAAGACTCCGCTTCTTCACTGACCTACGAGTTCTTAGGGGTTACGAGGACTTGGCGATGGACGAAGGAACGAATGGGGCGCGCTTATGCCGCAGGGGAAGTGGTGCAGTCTGCTCCAGGGAGAGTTCCTCGACAAGTCCGCTACTTAGACGAGCAACGAGGGAAAGCATTTGAGGATGTTTGGATTGACGTTGCCAACGTGCACGCGCATTCCCTAGAGCGTAGAGGCTACCCCACCCAAAAGCCCGAGGCGCTGCTGGAGCGCGTGATCAAAGCGTCGTCCAACGAGGGCGACCTCGTGCTGGACTTTTTCGCAGGCTCCGGCACGACGCTGGCCGTCGCGGAGAGGTTGGGGCGGCGCTGGATCGGATGCGACCTCTCCAGATATGCGATTCAGGTGGCGCGCAAGCGGATGCTGGACATTGACGGCTGCCGCCCGTTCCAGTTGCTGAATTTGGGGCGCTACGAGCGGCGCCACTGGCAAGTGAACGTGCTGAACGGCGACAAGCCGCCGGAGCGCGCCGTTGCGGAGTACTACCGATTCATCATCGCGCTTTACAACGCGGAGGCCGTCGGCGGGCATCAGCATCTGCACGGGCGGAAGGCGGGGCGGATGGCGCACGTCGGCCCGGCGGACGCGCCGGTGACGCGCGACGAGATAATGGCCGCTGTCCGCGAGTGCGCGGCGAACCGCATCGGCGGGCTGGACGTCCTCGGCTGGGAGTGGGAACTCGGTCTGCACGACACGATCGCGGACGAGGCGCAGGCGGAGGGCGTGAACGTCCGCCTGCTCGTGATTCCGCGCGAGGTGATGGACAAGCGCGCCGTCGAGAGCGGCGGCGTGCGATTCCACGAACTCGCCTATCTCAAGACGTCGCTCGAGACGGCCGGGCGGCAGGTCGTCGTCCGCCTGGACGAATTCATCATTCCGAACCCGGAACTCGTGCCGGACGAGGTTCGCTCGCGGATCAAGAAGTGGTCGGACTACATTGATTTCTGGGCGGTGGATTGGAACTACGGCGCGGCGGGCGACGGCGACACGTTCCACAACGAATGGCAGACCTACCGGACGCGGAGCGCGCCCGCGCTGATTCTGCTGAGCGAGCCCCACGTCTACGAGGAGGCGGGAACGCGCCGGATTCTCGTCAAAGTGATCGACATCTTCGGCAACGACGCGACGAAATTGCATGAGGTTGCGCTGGAATGAGTCTGCGGAGCGCAAGCGCGCCCGGCCTGCTGAACGCCTACGCGATTCCGCAAGGCGAGCGCCGCCCCAGCAAGGCGATGCTCGTCCCGAAGATTCGCAACGCCGTCGCGCAGTGGCGCGGCGAAGGCTACCCGGGCGCGTCGGACACGACCAAGCGCTTGCTGCAGTACTGGTTCGAGGACGACCACAAGGTCGGGCGCGGCAAAAGCGCCGGCGAATTCCGCTACTACTTCTGCCAGCGCGAGGCGATAGAGACGCTGATCCATCTCTACGAAGTCCGGCGGCTGCGCTCGATGTTCGACCTCGCGCGCAACTTTCCGCCGGAGCAAGGCCGGTTTTTGCTCGACCCGAACGACGACGACCTCGCCAGGTACGTCTTCAAGATGGCGACGGGCTCCGGCAAGACGAAAGTAATGAGCATGGCCGTCGTTTGGTCGTACCTCAACGCCGTTTTGGAGCCGGGGTCGGAACTGCCGCGCGCCTTTCTGCTGATCGCGCCGAACGTCATCGTCTACGAGCGCCTCAAGACCGATTTCGAGGACGGGCGCGTCTTCCGCGAGGATCCGCTCATTCCCCCGGAGTTCCAATCGCAATGGCAGTTCTCCGTCGTGCTGCGCGACAACCCGTCCGCGCCGTCCACGCTCGGAGCGCTCTATCTGACGAACGTGCAGCGGCTCTACGACGCGCCCGCCGACCGCGCGTCGCGCAACGAACCGCCCGCGATGACGGGCGTGCTCGGCCCGCGCGTCCGCCCCGACGCCGCCGGATCAGGCGAGGCGCTGCGCGATCTCGTCGCCCGCCACGACCGCATCCTCGTGATGAACGACGAAGGCCATCACTTGCACAACGACGACTTGGAGTGGGCGAAAGTCATCGCGCGGCTGAACGATACGCTCGCGGAGCGCGGCGGCGGCGTGGCCGCCCAACTCGACTTCACCGCGACCCCCAAGCATCAGAACGGCGCCCTCTTCCGCGAAATCGTCGTGGACTATCCCATCGCGCAAGCCGTCGCCGACGGCATCGTCAAACGCCCCATCCTCGGCGAACTCTCCGGCGTGGTCGACTATCAGAGCAACGACGCATCCAACCGCTACCGCGACCGGCTGGTCGCGGGCGTCGCCAAATGGCGGGAGATCAACGCCGAAATGGAGAAGTCGGGCAAGAAGCCCGTGCTGTTCGTGATGACGGAGAACACCAAGTCCGCCGATCAGATCGCCAACTGGCTGGAGGGGCAGGAGGGGTTCGCGGAGCGCGTGCTCACCATCCACACGAACCAGAAGGGCGAGGTCGCGGAGGGAACGTCCAATCAGCGCGAATTGGACAGATTGCGGGAAGCCGCGCGCAAAGTGGACTCCGACGACAACCCCTACCGCGCCATCGTGAGCGTCCTGATGCTCCGCGAGGGCTGGGATGTGAAGAACGTCGTCGTGATCGTGCCCTTGCGCCCGTACACCTCCAAAGCGCAGATTCTGCCGGAGCAAACGCTCGGGCGCGGCCTCCGCAGAATGAATCTCCCCGGCTCCGGCCACGACGAGGAGATCATCGTCATCGAGCACGAGGCGTTCAAGCAATTCTGGTCGGAATATATCGAGGAGGAGGGGCTGGACGTCGAATGGAGGCCGGTCAACGACGTCCGCCCGAACTTTCACGCCGTCTACGTCGACCCGTCGAAATCGGAGTGCGACGTCGAGGTTCCGCTGCTCACGCCGTCGCTCGCCGTGTCCGTCGGCCTGGAGGGAATGACGCTGGACGAGATCGAGCCCATCACGGTCGCGCCGCCGCACCCCCACCTGATCCGGGAGGACACGATCCTCTACCAGGGGCGGGAGATGCTCACGCTGGACGTCGTGGACACGCAGGAGATCGAGCGCGACTTTCCGGCGGACCCGGCGGGCTACGTCAACGCGGCCTGCCAACTCATCGAGAAGGAATGCCGGCTCGTCGGGCAATTCCACATTCTCGCAGGGCTCGTGAAGGAATACATCGAGAACGCGCTGTTCGGCGGCTACTACTCGATGGAGGAGGAATACGTGCTGACGCGCCTCAACCGCGCCGACGCCAAGACAGCGATTTTCCTCGCGTTCCGGCGCGCGGTCTGGGCGCGGAGCGTCGCGCAGCGCGAGGTTCGCCCCACCGGCGACGCGCTGCGCCTCAGCGATACGCCCGGCTTCGAGTGGAGCGAAACCCGCGACCGCGTCGTCTTTCGGGGCGCCAAGACGGTTTTCAATCTCGTCGCGTGCGACAACCCCTACGAGGCCGAGTTCGCGCAATTCCTCGACCGCGCCGGCGACGTCGCCGCCTACGGCAAGAACGCGCCGCTCGTCCGCTTCACGCTGGAGTATCAGGACTCGCAGGGCGCGCTCCGCCTCTACTACCCGGACTTCATCGTCCGCCTCGTCAACGGCGACCACTGGCTCATCGAAACGAAAGGGCTCGAGGACATAGAGGTCGCGCTGAAAGACGCCCGCGCCCGCCAGTGGAGCCGCGACGCCTCCGCGCTCACGGGCGTCCAATGGGACTACCTCAAAGTCCCCTACGAAACGTTCCGCCGCTCGACCGCCCCCTCCTTCTGGGAACTCGCCGCCGAACTGCGAACCGCCGCCCCGCGCTAACCCCCGCCCCCTTTGCCCCGTCGTTCCCCGCGAAAGCGGGAATCCCGCCCCCCAATCGTCATTCCCGCGGAGGCGGGAACCTCGCATCCCCTGACGCCTCGCCTGCGGACGACGACCCGCATTCGCCGTCCGGCGCCTATGCGCCACGTCATTCCCGCGAAAGCGGGAACCCATGCGGCGCGCAGCGCCCCCTTTGCCCCGTCATTCCCGCGTAGGCGGGAATCCCGCCCCCTTGCCCCGTCATTCCCGCGCAGGCGGGAATCCCGCCCCCTACCCGGCCCTCGCGGGCGTGCTACAATCGCCTTATGAAAGCCGTCTACGATGAAGCCGCAGCCCTCGCGGACGCGAACGACGATTTCGTCATCGCCACCGTCGTCCACACGCAAGGCTCCACGCCCCAGAAGCCCGGAGCCGCCCTCCTCGTCCGCGGCGACGGCTCCACCGTCGGCACGCTCGGCGGCGGCTGCGTCGAAGGCGACATCTGGTTCGCCGCGAAAGAAGCCCTGCGCGAGCGCTCCGGCCCCCTCTACAAACGCTACTTCCTCAACGAAGACATCGCCGCCCGCGACGGCCTCGTCTGCGGCGGCTCTATGTTCTTCTACATCGCCCCCTACGCCGACAAGGCGGCGGACGCCCGCGCCCTCTCCGCCGAAATCGCCGCCGCCTACGCCGGAGGCCCCCCGCTCGCCGTCGCCACCCTCGTCTCCAGCGACCGCCTCCCCATAGGCGCCCGCATCGTCGTCCGCGAGAACGCCCCGCCCGACGGCTCGCTCGGCGACCCCGCCCTCGACGCGCAAGCCGTCGAGTCCGCCCGCGCCGTGACGCCGATGGGCAAAACCGCCCGCATCCGCACCGAGCAAGGCGACGAGGCGTTCGTCGAGGGCTACACCGCCCCCGCGCTCCTCGTCTGCGTCGGCGGCGGCCACGTCAACCTGCAGGTCGCGCGCCTCGCCCAAATGATGGGCTTCCGCGTGATGATCACCGACGACCGCCGAGAATTCGCCAACGCCGAGCGCTTCCCAATGGCCGAAGCCGTCAGCGTCGCCCCCTACTCCGAGGGCGTCCGATCCTTCCCCGTAACCCCCAACACCGCCATCGTCATCGGCACGCGCGGCCACCACTACGACGACGACGCCACCGAGGCCGCCGCCCGAACCGGCGCCGGCTACGTCGGGCTGCTCGGCAGCAAGCGCAAAACCATAATGATCTACGAATCGCTGCTGCGAAAGGGCGTCCCCGAGGAGCGCATCCGCGAAATCCACGCGCCCATCGGCCTCGACGTCGGCGGACGCTCCCCCGAGGAGATCGCCCTCAGCATCGTCGCCGAAATCGTCGCGTGGCGCAACGACCGGCTCGGCGGCCCGATGACGATGGAGTCCGCCCGCATAGACCGCATCGTCGGCAAACTCAGCGCATCCGCAACCGCATCCTAACGCGCAGGGGCGGAGGGAACGTCCGGCCCCATGCCGAAGCGCTCGACCTCTTCGTCGGAGCCGTCCCATGACGCGATGGCGTCCACGGCGTCGCGGTCTTCGGGGGAGAGCGTCCAGCCGGCGGCGTTGGCGTTCGCATGGACTTGCTCCGGGGTCATTGCCCCGGCGATGACGGAACTGACGGCCGGGTGCGCGAGCAGCCACGCGAACGCGAGGTCGAGCACGGAGCGCCCGCGCTCGTTGGCGAAAGCGTCCAGTTTGGCGAGGACGGCGCGGGAGCGCTCGTCGCCTTGCAATTGGCCGACCATCCGTCGCGCGCCGCCGGGAACCTCCGCGCCTCCGGCGTATTTGCCCGTGAGCCATCCGCCCGCGAGCGGAAAGTAGGGCAGGAAGCCGATGTTGCGCTCCGTGCAGTAGGGCAGCAGTTCCAACTCCACCTGCCGATGCATCAGGCTGTAGTTGTTCTGGGCGGAAACGAAGGGCGCCCAGCCGCGCTCCTCGGCGGCGCGGTTCGCCTCGGCGTGCCGCCAGCCGGAGTAGTTGCACTCGCCGATATAGCGGACTTTGCCCTGCGTCACGAGGTCGTTCAGCGGCTCCAGGTACTCCTCGCGCGGAATCCCGTGCGGGATGAAGTGGATCTGATAGAGGTCGATCACGTCCGTCCGGAGTTTGGCGAGGCTCTCCTCGGCGTTTCTGAGGATCCGGTCGCGGGGCGACTCGCCGTTCAGCCCGTTGAGATTGAATTTGGTGGCGATGAGGAAGTCGTTGCGCTTGCCGCGCAGCGCCTCGCCGACGTGAACCTCGCTTTGGCCGGAGCCGTAGATGTTCGCCGTGTCTATGAAGTTGACGCCGGCGTCTAGGCACGCGTCGAGCACGCGCTGGCTCTCGGCGTGATCGGCGATGCGGGCGGGGTTGCCGAAGTTGTTCGTCCCCAGCCCGATGACGGAGACGTCGAGGTCGCTGTCGCCCAGTTTGCGGTATTCCATTCGCATGCTCCTTCGCGACGCTCGCGGCGCGGGATGCATGATAAGGCGCTGCGAGACCGAATCCTACCCCGAAGCGGCCAATAACGCGCCGCATCATCTGCAGTATCATTCGCCCCTGATCCTCAACGAGCGGAGCGCGCCGATGCGTATCGGATTCATCGGGCTGGGAATGATGGGCAAGCCGATGGCGGTCAACCTGCTGCGGGCGGGGCACGACGTCGCGGTCGTCAACCGCAGCCAGGGCAAAGTGAGGGAGTTGGCCGATATGGGCGCGCGGCCCTGCGCGTCGCCCGCCGACGCCGCGCGGGGAGCCGACGTCATCGCGCTGTGCCTCGTCGGCGACGTGGTCGTCGAGTCCGTCCTGCGCGGCGAGGGCGGAGCGCTGGAGGGCGCGCAGCCCGGGGCTGTCGCGCTCGACCATTCGACCGTCCATCCTGAGTTCGCGCGGCGAATGGAGGCCGCGTGCGCCGAGCGCGGCGTCGTCTACTTGGACGCGCCGGTTTCGGGGACGGGGCAAGTGGCGTGGGACGGCGAACTGACGGTGATGCTCGGCGGCGGCGCGCACGCGATGGAGCGCGCCCGGCCCGCGCTGGACGCGGTGTCGGCCAACGCGCGGCTCATGGGGCCGGTCGGCTCCGGCAATATGGCCAAACTCGTCAACAATATGGTGAAGGACATCAACCAGTTGGGCGTGATGGAGACGCTCGTCCTCGGCGCGAAATGGGGGCTAGACCTCGGCCTGCTGGTCTCCGTGATGCGGAGCGGAGCGGCGGCGAGCCGTCAGTTGAACCGCATCGCGCCCAAGATCCTCTCCCGAACATTCGAGCAGACGTCCTACGTGTCCACGAACATCAAGGATCAGGGGTTGATGGGCTGGATGATCGGGCAGGCGGGAATGGAATTGCCTCTGCGGAACGCCGCCCGCGACTCCTGGCAGCGCGCCGCCGATCAAGGTCTCGCGCAGGCCGACCCGACGGAGGCGGTCAAGGCGTTGGAGCGCGAGGCGGGCGTCGAGGTCAAGGGCGAGATGCGCTCCGATTACGGCCGGACGGCGAGCAACCCGGAAGAGACGCTCGACGACCTTACGGCGGCGCTCTATCTCGCGGGCGTGTTCGAGGCGTTCACCCTCGCGGCGAAACTAGGCATGGACGCGCAAGCGATGTTCGAGGTGATGCGGACGGCGTCGGGGGCGTCGGCGCAGTTGGAGCGCGCCGCTGAGGTCATTTTCGGCGGCGAGCCGCAGGCTTCGGCGCCCGCCAGCGTCTACGCTTCGCTGTACGAGCCGGTTCTGGAGAACGCCCGGCGCGAGGGTCTGCGGCTGCCGCTGCACGAAGCGTCTGCGGACGTCTGGCGCAAAGCAGGCGGCGGAGACGACGCGGAAGTTTTCGCGCGGGCGCTGGGGCTGCGCGAAGACGCGGCGGGCATCCGGCTGCGCGGGGCGTAGGAGGCGCAGGATGGATTTCATCGAGGTGGACGTCGAGGCGGGGCGCAACTGCGACCTCTCGGTCACGCGGATGTTCGAGGCGCTGGAGCCGCCCCGCGAGGCGCGGTGGGTTGCGGCGGCGTTCCGCCCGGACGGCTGGGAGGGCGCCTGCGACGTTACGGGTTGGGCGGACGGCGCGCCCGCGCCCGCGATGGCGGCCAAAGTGTCGGACTCCGGCGACGGCGTTCTCACGCTCGTCTACGGCGGCGGCGAGGGGCTGCGGCTGCGCCCCGCCGGATCGTCAACGGAATGGTCGCTCGACGACCCGGCGCAGTGGGGCGAGCCGTGCCTGCTGCTGGACGCGGCGACGGAGGTCAGGTAGCGCGGAGGAGGCGGACGGCCAGCATAGCGGTTCCTCGATCCGTGAGCGCAATTGTAGCAGGCTCCACTTGCAAAGGCAATAGCGGCGCGCGCCGGACCCGCTAGGCGGAGCGCCGCCGCGAGGAGTATCGTTATGCGCGCCGCGCCGTTCGGAGCGGCAGGCGGGCATAACGCATAGCGAACACACGGCAGCGACAAGGAGAGAGCGTATGAGACTGGAGAACCAGGTTGCAATCGTCACCGGCGCAGGGCGCAACATCGGCGAGGCCGTCGCCCATTCGTTCGCGGACGAGGGAGCGCGCGTCGCCGTCGTCGACCTCCGCCCCGACGCCGCGCAAGCGGTCGCGGACGCGGTCAACGCGGCGCATCCGAACTGCGCGCTCGCCGTCGGCGCGGACGTGTCGTCGAGCGCGGACGTCCAGCGCATCGTTGCCGAGACCGTCGCTTGCTTCGGGGGAGTGGACATCCTCGTGAACAACGCCGCCGTCACCGACCATACGCCCGCGCTCGACCTGCCGGAGGACGAGTGGGACAACGTGATCAACGTCACGCTCAAGAGCGTCTTCCTCACGGCGAAATACGCTGGCCGCCAAATGCGGGAGCAGGGGCGCGGCGGGAAGATCATCAACATCGCGTCCACCTCCGGCCACCGGGGGCGCGCCGACGCGACGGCGTACTCGGCGGCGAAGGGCGGCGTGCTGAACCTCACGCGCTCGCTGGCAATTCAGTTCGCGCCGTTCGGCGTGCGCGTGAACTCCCTCACGCCCAACCGCATCGGCTCCCCGGTCGGACGCGACGCGATGCCGGAGACGGGGCGCGGCGTCACGAACCTCGTGGGGCGTCAGGGGATGCCGCCGGACATCGCGTCGGTGTGCGTCTTTATGGCGTCCCCCGACGCCGACTTCATCGCGGCGGCGGACATCCTCGTGGACGGCGGCTCGCTCGCGGCGAACTAGAGGGGCTTGCGGGCGCCCGGACATAGTCTGGACATTCAGGCGAGGGTTGCGCCACGCGAAAGCGGAAACTCACCGGAGACGGCGCGGCGGGGGCGTCCAGGAACGCGCAATTTCGCCGCGATTGGCGGCGCGGGTTGCCGATAAGGGCGCCGGTGTGATACATAATGACGCGATTAGGCGGGTTATCCGCCGGGGGCAACGAGATGCAAATGTTCCGCTCGCGCCTATCGTTCATAGCGACGTCCTTGCTTATCGCGCTGGCCGCGGCGGCTTGCGGCGGCGGCGACTCCCCAACTTCCACGCCGCGCCCCACGGACACGCCCGCGCCGGCGGCGGCGGCCACCGCGACGCCGGTTCCCGCGACCGCCGCGCCGTCCACCGGAACGTCGGCGGCCACGGCGACGCCGGTTCCGCCGACGTCCACGCCGCGCCCGACGGCGACGCCGCTGCCCTCGTTCGACGCGGACGCGCACTTCCGCGGCCAGACGATCCGCATCGTGGTGGGATTCAACCCCGGCGGCGGCACGGACACGCAGGCGCGGTTCCTCGCCGCCAAGTGGCGGCAGTTCATCCCCGGCAACCCGCGCATCGTCATTAGCAACCTCACCCCCTCCATCGCGGCGAGCAACTTCGTGTGGAGAGCGCCGAACGACGGCACCGTGCTGATCTACAACGCGACGGCTCCCATTCAATCGTCCACCGATCCGAACGCCGATTTCACGGCTTCGGGTTTCGAGGTGATCGGCGCGCCCGTCGCGCGCAACGCGGTATGGATGATCAACGGGGAGACGCTGCCCTACAACGACATTACGGACGCAGTGGGGCAATCCGGCCCGGAGCTGATCGCGGCGGGGTCCGCCCCGACTCCGCAGGAACTGACGGGCGTGGGCGACCTCGGCAACTTCCTGCTCGCGGACTGGCTCAACCTGCCTTACGAGTTCAAGTTGATCGCCGCGACGGGCACGGAGCAGGAATTGCTGATGATCGAGCAGGGGGCGACGAACAACTTCACGGCGGGGAGCGTGTGGTATCAGTTGCCGCAGCGCCGCCCCGGGTGGGTGGCGGACGGCTTCATCAAACCTTTCGCCGCGCTCACCGGCCCGGGCGGAGTAGTGCGCCCGAACACCGAGAGCGGCGAGTTCACCGCGTCCAACGCCCGCGAGTTGCTCAACGACGAGCAGAAGGACATTTGGGACGGCTTGATGGCGCCGGAGACGTTCGTGGGCAAGAACCTGCTCGCGCCGCCGGACACTCCTCCCGACGTCGTCAACACGCTGCGGAGGGCGTGGGACAGCGCGCTCGCCGACCCGGAGTTCCGCGAGGACTTCGAGCGGATTCTCGGCCAGCCGATCGAGATCGAGCAGAGCGGGGCGGAGTTGCAGGAGATATTCGCGCAGGTCGAGGATTCGTTCCTGCGGAACATCGGGCGATTGCGCGAGGTGCAAGAAGGCGTCTACGCGAAGTTCACCAAGTAGCGGCGCCGGAAAGAGCCGGGCATCGCTGAGCGGCGGGGAGGCTGACGCCTCCGCCGCCGCCGGCGGCGGCGGAGGGCGGTTGTGAGCGAACTCTTCGAAGGGCTGAGCTACTTGGGCAACGGCGCGTTCTGGGCGGCGTTCGGCATCGCCGTCTTTATGGCCGTCTTCGTCGGCTTGCTCCCCGGCGTCTCCGCGACGCTGGTGATGGCGCTCTCCATTTCGTTCATCGTCCTCAGAGTGGAAGACCCGCTCATCGGCATCGTTATGCTCGCCACCCTGACCGGCGTGGACAACACGCTGGACTCGATTCCCGCCGTGCTGCTTGGGCAGCCCGGAGCGTCGACGCAGGTGACGTTCTTGGAAGGCAACCAACTCGCCAGGAAAGGGCTCGCGGCGCACACGCTCGGCGCGGTCTACGCCGTCTCCGCGATGGGCGGGCTGGTAGGCGCGGCGGTTCTCGCCATCGTGATTCCCGTCATCAAGCCGTTCATCCTCGCGTTCAGTTTCCCTGAGATCGCGGCGATGGCGCTGTTCGGCGTGGCGATGGTCGCCGCGCTGAGCTCGGGCGCGATGGTGAAAGGGCTTGCGGCGGCGGCGTTCGGCCTGCTGCTGGGGACGATTGGAATAGACCCGATTTCGGGCTCGCACCGCTACACGTTCGGCAGCCTGCACCTCTGGGAGGGGCTGCCGCTCATTGCGACGACGATAGGGCTGTTCGCGCTGCCTGAGATGGTTGATCTGACGATAACGAGGCAGCCTGTCGCCGCCCGCGGCGCGGTGGTGAATCAGCGCGAGGTGTTCCGCGGCGCGCGCTACGGGCTTTCCAAGTGGCCGATAGCGATCCGTCACGGAATGTTCGGCGTGTTCCTGGGCGCCGTGCCCGGCATTGGCGGCGCGGTGGTGGACTGGCTCTCCTACGCGATGGGCATCTTCTTCTCGAAGGACAAGAGCGGGTTCGGCAACGGCTCGTTGGACGGCGTGCTCTTCGCGGAGGCGGCGCAGAACTCGAAGGAGGCGGGGCAAGCGATTCCAACGCTCGCGTTCGGCGTGCCGGGCGGCAGGGCGTGGGCGTTCGTGATCGTGGCGATGCTCGCCTACGGCATCACGCCGGGCCCGCCGATGCTTGGGCGGTTCGCGGACATCACGATAATGATGGTGTTCAGCCTGGCGTTGGGGAACCTCGCCGTGACGGTCATCGGCATGTTCCTCACGGGGCAACTGGCGAAACTCACGCTCATTCCCTACCCGCTCATCGGGGCGATCATCATTCCCATATCGTTCCTCTCCGCGTTCCTCTCGATGACGAACCTTATGGCGGTGTACATCATCGTGGCCGCGGCGATTCTCGGACTTCTGATGAAGCAGCACAAGTGGCCGCGCCCTCCGCTGCTGCTCGGGTTTATCTTGGGCCGCATCATCGAGTTCAACTTCCAATCGGCGGTCTCCATCTACGGCATCGGCGGGTTGCTTGCCCGTCCGCTGACCATCGCGCTGCTGATACTGGCGGTCATTATCGCGGTGACGTTCTCGCGGATGGGGAAGATCGGCGCGGCGGGGGCGGACTCCGAGGATGGCGCGCCGCCGTCCGCGCCGGGAGGGGGCCGTCCCGCGCCCGCCGGCGGATCGGGAGACGCGGCTCCGGCGGCTCCGGCAAAGGCTCGCGCGTTCCCATTGACGCCGGCGGCGCTCTTCACGCTTGCGATGGTCGGCATGGCGGCTTGGGCGCTCTGGGAGGCGTCGACCGTCTTCACGACGCGGGGGAAGGTGTTCCCTATGGCGCTGAGCAGCACGGTCATCGCGCTGGCCGGCGTCCAGTTCATCTTCGATTTGGGGCGCGGCAAGACCGGCGCGATTATGGACATCGGAATGAGGAGCGCGGGAATGGCGGGAGCGCGCCGCGCCGCATGGCTCATATTCGGCATGATCGCCGTGTTCACAGCGCTGATATTCCTGATTGGAATCAAGTACGCGACGATGCTTTTCCCGCTCGGCCCGACGCTCTTCTTCCTGCAGGGGCGGACGCGCTGGATAGGCGCGGCGATAGCCGTATCGTTCGTCGTCGCGTTCAACCTGATCGTGATGGACTACGTGATGGCCGTTATCTGGCCTGAGCCGCTCATCGCGTTCTTCTCGTCGCGCTAGGGAGAAGCGGCGGCGCAGGCGCAAGGTTGGCGCACGGAGGGCCAGCGAGGGCGGGCAGCAGCAGCAAAAGGCGGGCGGGCTACGCGGCGGCGTAGTCTTTGAGGAGGCTGCGGGCGATGACGATGCGCTGCACCTCGGACGTGCCCTCGTAGATTTCAGTGATGCGCTGATCGCGGTACATCCGCTCGACGGGGTTTTCTCTGAAGAAGCCGTAGCCGCCGAATATCTGGACGGCCTTGTCCACGCAGAAGTGCGCCGCTTCGGATGCGTAGAGTTTCGCCATCGCGGATTCGCGGTTGTGGGAGAGTCCGGCGTCTTTCAGTTGCGCGGCGCGGCGCGTGAGAAGACGGGCGGCGTCCGTCCGCGTCGCCATATCCGCCAGCATAAACTGAATGGCCTGGCGCTCCTTGAGCAGTTCGCCGAACGTTTCGCGCTGCTGGACGTAACGCGCGGCGGCCTCGAACGCTCCTTGCGCGAGGCCGACGGACTGCGCGGCGAGCGACACGCGGCTGGAGTCCAAGATCGTCATTGCGATGCGGAAGCCGTCGCCCTCTTCGCCAAGCCGTGCGCCGGCGGGAACCTCGACGTCGCTGAAGTAGATCTCGGCGGTGCCGGAGCCGCGTATGCCGAGTTTGCCGTGCATACCGCGCATTTCGATCCCTGGCGCATCGCTTTCGACGACGAACGCCGTCGTTCCGCGATGGCCTTTCGCGCGGTCGGTGGAGGTGAAGACGACGATGAGGCCGGACTGCTCGGCGTTAGTGATGAATATCTTGGAGCCGTTGAGGACGTAGGAGCCGGCGCCGTTGCGCTTGGCGGAGGTTTGCATATCGGCGGCGTCGCTGCCGGAACTGGGCTCGGAGAGCGCCCACGCGACGATCTTGTCGCCGGAGCACGCGGCAGGGAGGAAGCGCTCGGCCTGCCCGCCGTCCGCGAAGCGGTCGATGGTGGAGACGCCGAGCGAGAGGTGGGCGAGGAGGGTCGTGCTCGACGTCATGCAGACGCGGGAGACCTCCTCGGCGGCGATGGCGAGTTCGGCGTAGGACGCGCCGGACCCGCCGTGCTCGGGCTTGGCGGTCAGGCCCATCAGGCCCATCCGTTTCATCGCCTCGACGCTTGCCCAGGGGAACTCTTCGTTTTCGTCCCATCGGGCGGCGTTCGGGGCGAGTTCGGCGTCGGCGAACTCGCGCATCGTGTTGCGGATCAGGCGTTCCTCTTCGGTGTAGAGCGCGTCCATCGCAATTCTCTCCTGCGGCGTTGTCGGGCAAGTGTAGTATAGAGATTCGGTGGGAGCGTGTAACATAGAGGCCGCGCCCGCGCCGGAGAGAGCAAGGATGAAGATAGAGCGCATTGAAATCACGAACTACCGCGTGTTCCGCAAGGCGGTGTTCGACAAGTTGCCGTCGCTCGCGGTGATCGTAGGCGCGAACGGTTCGGGCAAGTCAACGCTGTTCGACGTGTTCGCTTTCTTGAGAGACGCTCTGACGCATAATGCGGCTTCCGCCGTGGAGCGCAGGGGCGGCTTCCGCGAACTGGTGAGCAGAGACGAGGCCGGGCCTATAGGGATAGAGGCGCGGTTCCGCGAGAGCGGCGGGCGGTTGGCGACGTACCGCCTTGAGATCGGGTCCGACGGAGGCCGCGCCGTGGTGGAGCGCGAGGTTCTCCGCTACCGCAGAGGGCAGCGTGGCCTGCCCTGGCATTTCGTGGACTTCTCCCGAGGGCAGGGAACCGCCATCACGAATGAGTCCGCCTACGGACAAGAGGGCGTTGGCGGCGAGCGGGAATGGTACGCGCTGGACGACCCGAGCGTCTTGGCGATCAAAGGGTTGGGGCAATTCCGCGAATTCCGGGTGGTCGCGGAGTTCCGAAGCCTCATCGAGAACTGGCACGTCTCGGACTTCCACGTCACGGAGGCGCGGCCAGGCATGGACGCGGGCTACGCCGAGCATCTGTCGCCCAGCGGAGACAACGTTGCGCTGGTCGCTCAGTACCTCTATCAGAATCACCCTGATTTGTTCGAGCGCGTGCTGGAGCGGATGCAGGTCCGCGTTCCCGGGGTAAGCAATGTCGAGGCGCGGGCGACGGAAGACGGGCGCCTCGTGTTGCGGTTCACAGACGGCGCGTTCCGCGACCCGTTCGTGGCGCGGTACGTCTCGGACGGCACGCTCAAAATGTTCGCCTACCTGGTCCTGCTCTACGATCCTAAACCGCATCCGCTGCTTGCCGTGGAGGAGCCGGAGAACCAACTCTACCCCGAGTTGCTGCGGGAACTGGCGGAGGAATTCCGCGATTACTCGACTCGCGGCGGCCAAGCGTTCGTCTCCACGCACTCGCCGGACTTTCTGAACGGCGTGGAACTCAACGAGATATTCCACCTCGCTAAACGCGATGGTTTTACTTCCGTAAGGCGCGTGGGCGACAGCGAACTCCTGCATAACTTCGCCGCCGAGGGCGATTTGCCCGGCGCGCTGTGGAAACAAGGCTTCTTCGAGAGAGCCGCGCCGTGACGGGCAAGGTGGTTTTCCTGCTGGAAGAGCCATCCTTGAAGCATTTGCTGGAGGGTTTGCTTCCCCGCCTCTATCCCAGCCTGATCTTTCAGTGCGTGGCGCACGAAGGCAAGCAGGATTTGGAAAAGAGCGTTCCGCGCAAGTTGCGGGCTTGGCGCGAGCCCGGCGTGCGTTTTCTCGTCGTGCGCGACAACGACGGCGAAGATTGCGTCGCCTTGAAGCGCCGGTTGGCCGCCCTATGCGAGGATGCCGGACGCGGCGATTCCGTCGTGCGTATCGCCTGCCAGGAGATAGAGGCATGGTACTTGGGCGATTCCGATGCCCTGGCCGACGCCTACGCCAACGAGAAACTGCGCGGCGTTGGCCGTCGCGCCCGATTCAGAAATCCCGACGCGGTCCAGCATCCGTCCGCCGCCCTGAGGCGCCTTGCCCCCGAATTCCAAAAGGTGGACGGGGCGCGGCGCATGGCGGCGCGGCTCACCCGCGAGGGCAACCGGTCAGCGAGTTTTCACGCGCTGCTGAACGGAATTGAGAAGTTGCAAGACGAGACGCCGGACGCCGCGAATCCGCGCCTATGAGCGGAACGCTGTACGTCGTCGCCACGCCTATCGGCAACATGGATGATCTGTCGCCGCGCGCCGCGCGCGTTCTGCGGGAGGTTGCGCTGATCGCGGCGGAGGACACGCGGCGGACGCGCAATCTGCTCGACCGCATCGGGGCGCGGACGCGGATGGCGAGCCACCACCGGCACAACGCGCGGAAGCGGATTCCGGCGCTGCTGGACGCGCTCCGCGAGGGCGACGTCGCGCTCGTGACGGACGCGGGCGCGCCTGGCGTGAGCGATCCGGGCGCGGAATTGGTTGCGGCGGCGGCGCAGGCCGGATTCGCGGTCGTGAGCGTTCCCGGCCCGTCGGCGGTCACCGCCGCGCTCGCCGTTTCGGGGTTTCCGACGGACGCATTCCATTTTCTGGGGTTCCTGCCGCGGACGGGGAAGGCGCGCCGCGCCGCGCTCGCCGAGGCTTCGTCGTTCGCCGCGCCGCTCGCGCTGTTCGAGGCGCCGCACCGGCTGGCGGCGGCGCTCGCCGATATTGGGGCGACGCTTGGCGACCGCCGCGTCGCCGTTTGCCGCGAGTTGACGAAAGCGCACGAGGAGGTCTTTCGGGGAACCGTCAGCGAGGCCGCCGCGCATTTCGACGCTCCTCGCGGCGAGTTCACGATTGTCGTCGAGGGTGCGGCGCGGCCCGCCCCGGCGGACTCGCCGCCCAGCGGGGAGCGCGTCGCGGAGGCGATGGCGGCGGCGCGGGCGTCCGGGCTGAGCCGGCGCGACGCCGCGGCGCAGGTCGCGCGCGAGTTGGGCGTGACGCGGCGGGCGGCGTATGCGGCGTCCCTGGGCGTGTAAGCGCCGCCCGCGCTCCGCGCCTGCTAGAATAGGCGCGGGCAATCGCCTTACGGAACGCGCATGACGGAACGCATTTTTATCGGGGTCGCTTGGCCCTACGCCAACGGCCCGCTCCATCTCGGCCACATCGCGGGGGCGTATCTGCCCGCCGACGTGTTCGCCCGCTATCACCGCATGCGGGGCAACGACGCGCTGATGGTGTCGGGCAGCGACTCCCACGGCGCGCCGATCACCATAGGCGCGGACCAGCAGGGCGTCGCGCCCCGCGAACTGGTCGAGCGCAACCACGCTTCGTTCTTGGACTCGTGGGAGCGGCTCGGCATATCGTTCGATCTGTTCACGACGACGATGACCGACAACCACCGCGAGGTCACCCACTCGATCTGGCGGACGCTCAAGGAGCGCGGGCACATCTACGAGTCGGAGATGCAGGTCGCGTATTCCCCCGATTTCAACCGCTTCCTCCCCGACCGCTACGTGCGCGGCGTCTGCCCCGTCTGCAATTTCGAGGACGCGCGCGGCGATCAGTGCGACGAGTGCGGCTCCATTCTCGATCCGGTGGACTTGGGCAACCCGACGCACAACCGCGACGGCGAGCGTTACCCCATCGAGATTCGGGACGCGGAGCATCAGTTCCTGCGCCTGAGCGCCTTCCGCGAACAACTCGCCGAATGGGTGGGGCGGCAGACGCACTGGAGGCCGAACGTCCGCAACTTCACGCTGGGCATTCTGCGGGAAGGTCTGAAAGACCGAGCCATCACGCGCAACTTGGACTGGGGCGTTCCCGTGCCGGAAGAGGGCTACGGCGACCGCCGCATCTACGTCTGGTTCGAGGCGGTCATCGGCTATCTCTCCGCGAGCGTGGAGTGGGCGGCGCGCAAGGGCGAGCCCGACGCTTGGCGTCCGTTCTGGGAAGACCCGGCGACGCGCGCCTACTACTTCATCGGCAAGGACAACATTCCCTTCCATACGATCATTTGGCCTGCGATGCTGACGGGGCAAGGCGCCTACATTCTCCCCTACGACGCCCCGGCCAACGAGTTTCTGAACCTTGAAGGGCGGCAGTTCTCCACGAGCCGCAACTGGGCGGTGTGGCTTCCCGACTACCTCGACAGGTTCCCTCCCGACCCGCTGCGCTACCACCTCGCGGCGAATCTGCCGGAGACGGGCGACGCGGACTTCACTTGGAGCGAGTACGTCCGGCGGAACAACGACGAACTCGTCGCCACGTTCGGCAACTTGGTTCACCGAACGCTGACGCAGGTCGCCCGCAACTTCGAGGGGCGCGTCCCGGATCCGGGCGAACTTGGGGACGCGGACGCCGCCCTCGCGGCCAAAGCCGCGTCCGCGCTCGATGCAGTCGCGGCGTCCATAGAGGCGGTGCGTCTGCGGGAAGCGCTCAACGCCGCGATGGGGCTGGCGCGGGAGGCGAACCGCTATTTGGACGCGCAAGCGCCCTGGCGGCAAGTGAAAAGCGACAAGGCGGCGGCGGGGCGCTCGCTCCATACGGCGATGCGGGCGCTTATGGCGCTGCGGATCGCGCTCTACCCCTTTCTGCCGTTCAGCGCGCAGCGGCTGCACGAGTTGCTCGGCAAGAGCGGGCGCGTGCAGGACGCGGGCTGGCGGCTGGAAGACCTCGAGCCCGGCGCGCCGCTTCCCGAGCCCGCCCCGCTGTTCACGAAACTGGACGAGTCGGCGGCCGAGGAGATGCGCGCCAAACTGCGCCAGGGCGAAACGGAATGACCACCGCCGCGGCGGCGCGGGAGCGGCTCGACGAGGCGGCGCGCTTCATCTACGAGCCGGCGTCCGGCGGCTTGGAACTCGTGATGGAGAACCTCGCCGCGCTCGCCGAGAGTTCCGGCGTTCCTCGCGGAATGCTCTCCCACGTCGTCGGAGGCGGCGGCAAACTGCTGCGCCCCACGATCACGCTCCTCGCGGGAGGGCTCCGCCCCGGGCAGGAGGAGCGCGTCGCGCTGATGGCCACCGCCGTCGAACTGCTGCACGTCGCGACGCTCGTTCACGACGACACCGTCGACCGGTCGGAGAAGCGGCGGGGGCGAGCCACCGTGAGCAGCGTCTGGGGCGACGACGTGGCCGTGCTGCTCGGCGACTACGTGTTCGCGGCCTCCGCGACGTTCGTCTGCGACACGGGAAACATTCGCGTGATCCGCAGATTCTCCGAAACGATTATGGAACTGGCGCGGGGGGAACTCGCGGAGCGGATGAGCAAGCACGATTGGACGCAGACCCCGGAGGATTATCAGCGGCGCATCTACGACAAGACCGCCTCGCTCATCCGCACGGCTGCGGAGTCGGGCGGGGCGCTGAGCGGCGCGCCGGAAGAGGAGACGCAGGCGCTGCGCGCGTTCGGCTACAACGTCGGCATGGCGTTTCAGATCGTGGACGACGTGCTGGACTTCACGGGCAGCGAGGAGGAGTTGGGCAAGCCCGTCGGCAACGACTTGCTGCAGGGGACGCTCACGCTGCCCGCGCTGCTGTTCGCGGCGCGCCGCCCGGACGAGCCCGCCGTCCGCCGTTTGCGCGAGGGGAGCCGCGACGAGGCCGATCTCGCGGCGGTCGTGGAACTCGTGCGGAACTCGTCGGCGGTGGAGGAATCGCTAATGGAATTGGATAGTTACCGGAACGCGGCGCGCGCAGCGCTCGCCGTTCTCCCCGACGCGAGGGAGCGCCAATCGCTCGACGCGCTAGTGGACTACGTCGCGGAGCGCCGCAGTTAGCCCGCCTGCGACTCAACGCGACGACGGCGGCGGCGGACGCGCTCCAAATAGCGCGCGTCCGTAGGCATCGGGGCGTCGCGGGGCAGTTCCCTGTTGGCCTGCTTGAGGAGTTTCAAGAGCGTTTGCGCGTCGGCCCTCGTCCGCTTGATCGCGTCCATCGGCAGCGTGTCCGCGTAGAAGTTCCCGTGCAAGTCCTGCACGCGGCGGAACAGCAACTCCACGCGGTCGTCATTCGTTAGCCGTCCGACGTGGGCGGCGATGACCAGCGCGTCCACATGCGATTCGTAAGACCAGTCGCGGCGGTCGGCCACCACTTTCAGCGCATGCGCGACGGAGCCCCAGATCTTTTCGCACGCCTGCAGCCGGTCGCCGTTCGCGATCATCTCTTTCGAATGCGCGAAGAGTCTGTCCCGGTGGCGGGAGTGAGACGTAATCGGTTTCTCTGCGATGACCATGCGCGCCATCCTCTTGGCGCCTCTATCATAGCATAGTCGCTGCAGTTCGCCCCGCCCCTCTGTCCCGCCCCTGCCCGCGTCAGCGGGAACCCCGCGCCCCCGGATCGGACACGCGCCCCTTGCGCCCCGCCCCGCGCCGCCGCACAATCCAACCACGACCGACCCGGAGAAACGCCCGATGGCCGAGAACACGATAGCCAACCGCACCCTCTTCATTGCCGGCAACCTCGACGTCCTGCGCGGAATGAACAGCGCGACCGTCGACCCCATCGAGCAACTGCGCGAGGAGACGAAAGCCCGCGGCACGCACGTCTCGCGCTCCGGGGGAGGGTAGGGATGGGCTCCTCTATCGAATGGACGGACGAAACGTGGAACCCCGTCACGGGGTGCACGCGCATCTCGCCCGGCTGCGACCACTGCTATATGTTCGCGCTCTACCCCCGCTTGCGGGCGATGAACGTGCGCGGCTACGAGGAATCCCCCAATATCGTGCGGGAGTTCCCTGAGCGGCTCAGTGCTCCGCTCACGTGGAAAACGCCCCGGCGCGTGTTCGTCAACAGCATGGCCGACCTGTTTCACCCGGACGTTTCGTTCCCGTTCATTTTCGAGGCGTTCTCCGTGATGCAGGAAGCCGCCGAGCGGCATGGCCATATCTTCCAAGCGCTCACGAAGCGCCCCGGCCGCGCCGTCGCCTGGTGGAACGAGTACGCAGACCGCTTCCCCGGCGGCTGGCCCGCGAACGTCTGGATCGGAACGTCCGTCGAGAATCAGAAGTACGCCCCGCGCCTCAGCGTGCTGGCGCGTCTCCCTGCTCCCGTCAAATTCGTCTCCGCCGAGCCTCTTCTGGAGCGCGTCAACTTCCGCCAGTGGCTCGAAAACGGCGACCTGCAATGGGTCATCGTTGGCGGCGAAAGTGGCAGAGGCGCCAGGCCAATGGACATTGACTGGGCGCGCGACCTCAGAGATCAATGCCAAGAGCACGGCGTCCCCTTCTTCTTCAAGCAATGGGGCGCGTTCAGCGAGGACGGAAAGCGCGTAGGCAAGAAAGCGGCGGGGCGAGAATTGGACGGGCTGCTATGGAGCAGGTTGCCGAGAACTGCCCTTATTTCGGAGCAAACCGCAGTCTCATTGAAGGATCTCGGTACGTCCCTTTCCGTCGCGTAACTGGAGGGTTAATTACCTCAAGTCTAGCAAGATATGCATGCTCAATTTCTTTGAGAACTTTCTTATAGTGCGTCTCACGAAACGCCGTCTTTTCGATAACGAAATCTTCGATTTCCTGTACAGTTGCCTCTTGCCCGTGGAACTGGTCTATTATTTGGGCTCGGAGAATGTCCGATCGCGGCCCTTTTTCAAAGAGGACGAGTTGATTTTGGTTGGTTGCATCGGAGAATGTGAAATCACCAGATGGGTCTACTCTCCACATCGCCTCTTTCATTTTCTTGAGCCCCAGAAGGCTGTTGGTCGCATAGAAGAGGTAGTACTCGGTGCTGTTCCGAATGTTTTTCATCTCAAATGAGCGCACATATTTTGCATATGCCGAAGATTGCAACTGATGCATATACAGATTGTGAAACTCCTGTTTCCTCTCATTAGGATCGGATAATTTATTGATTTCTCGCCAATTTTCTGTGCCGAAAAGCTCGTCAAAACTGTCTGCTTGTTCAGGCAGACTAATGAAACGATTGATGCCTTCGTACATAAAATTCACGAGCACTTCGCAATGTGGGGACGTAAGTATTCTCCGGATCGAACTGAAGGGAATGTCTGTCCATCCAAATGGGTCTATGAAAGCGAAAATAGGGACCATTCCTGCTTGCTTATCTACAAAATTAGCAATTTCTTCATCGAAAGTTCCGTCTACCACTTTGACGTCAAAATGACTAGGAATCTTGATTTCCTCCACGACTCTTCGGAGCATATCCGCCCTGTCTTGCCTCTTCTCCAAGAACAGGAAGGATAGTCTGCCCTTTATCAAGTGGCGATACTTCATCGCGGTTTTGATGGCGATGATAGGGGAGCCATCCTCGCCATCCGAATACCTCCCAGGCCCCGCGAAGGCGTCTATGTATCTGATATACGGGAATGCGCTTTGCCCCAGAATGGGGAACCAAGCGAGCAGGTAGCGCATCAGCACTTCATGCTTCGCCTTCGTGTGAGGCTCTATAGCCCATTTGGTTGTCTTGGGAGCCGCCATCGCTGTCCTGCTCACGCCTTCCAATAATTCTATTCTATCCGAGCGACAGCAGAATTCTAATCATATCGGTTCTCTTGGCGCAAGCCCTTGGTGTCCCTACCGCCCCACGCCCGCGGCGGCGCGCTGCTCGTCGGCGTGGTGGAAGCGAGCGGACGAGCGGGCCCGCCGCGCCGCGCCGCCCGCGACCTAATAAATGTCCAGCGTGAAGCGCGGGCTGGGGACGCCCTCCGTCTTGAAGTCCAACGTCGCGTAGCCCGCCCGCCCTTCGCTGCTGCTGCCCGCCCTCGCTGGCCCTCCGTGCGCCAACCTTGCGCCTCCGCGCCGCCGCTTCTCCCTAGCGCGACGAGAAGAACGCGATGAGAAGGCCCCGCTAATAAGACGTCTACGTAGACGCGATGCTCGCCTTCTGCGTTGCGTTCCTCGCCTTCGCGCAATAACCACGTGTCCGCAATTCAATCCGACATTCCGCAACGCGCGAAGGCGCCGCCCTCCGTCTCTATGCCGGCGCGGCGGCGGCGCGCTGCTCGTCGGCGTGGTAGGAGGAGCGCACGAGCGGGCCCGACGCGACGCGGGCGAAGCCCATCCCACAGCCTGCGCGCTCCAACTCCGCGAATTCGCGGGGATGCAGGAAGCGGGCCATCGGCGCGTGCGCGGGAGACGGGCGCAGGTACTGGCCAATGGTGAGCAGACTGACGCCGGCCTCCCGCAAATCGCGCATCGTCTCCAAGACCTCGTCCGGCGTCTCGCCGAGCCCGACCATTATGCCGCTCTTCGTCGGGATGTCCGGGGCGAATTCGCGCGCCTGCGCCAGCAGCCGGAGGGAGAGATCGTAGTCGCCTTTCGCGCGCACGCTCTTGAACACGCGCCGAACGGTTTCGATGTTGTGGTTGTAGACGGCGGGGCCCGCATCGAGCACGACGCGGAGGGCGTCCGCGCCGCCGCCGAAGTCGGGCGTGAGAACCTCCACCTCGCAATCAGGGGCGCGCTCTTTGATGAGGCGGATGCTTTCGGCGAAGGCGGACGCGCCGCCGTCCGACAGGTCGTCGCGGTCGACGGAGGTGATGACGCAGTAGCGCAGACCGAGGCGCTCGACGGTGCGGGCGAGGCGGGCGGGCTCGGCGGGGTCGGGGGGCGCGGGCTTGCCGCTGGTCACGGCGCAGTAGCGGCAGGCGCGGGTGCAGACGTCGCCGAGCAGCATAAAGGTCGCGGACTTGCGCTCCCAGCAGTCGCCGATGTTGGGGCAGCGCGCCTCCTCGCAGACGGTGTGGAGTTCGGCGCCGCGCAGCGTCCGGCGGAGTTGGAGGTAGTTCGCGCCGCCGGGCCAGGGAACCTTGAGCCAGGGCGGCAGGCGTTCGTGGCGGCGGGCGGTGGTCATACGGGAATGGTAGCACGGGGCGCAAGGTAGGAACGCGCCTGCGCCATTGACGCGCGGCGCCGGCGGGCGTACCCTCGCGGGGCGCCGCAGACGCGGAAGGAGGCGCGCGATGACGATGACGATGGAAGCCCCGGCCAAGACGCCGGACATCTCCGGCGAGGTTCTGATCTCCGCCGACTCGCACGTGATGGAGGATCCGGACTTCTGGCATTCCAAACTGCCGGACGCCCTCAGGGGCGACGTGCCCGCGTTCCCTCCGCGCCCGAAGACGGGCACGGCGATGGACGATCAGCGGCCCGGCGGGTACGACCCCAACGAGCGCGTCCGCGAAATGGAGACCGACGGCGTCTCCGCCGAGACGCTGTACCCCACGCTTGGCTTGCGCTTGTTCAGCCTCGAAAGCCCAGAGGCGCAGGAAGCGTGCTTCCGCATCTACAACGACTGGCTCATCGAGTACTGCGCCGCCGCGCCCGGCAGGCTCGTCGGCATACCGTGCATCGCAACCTACGACATAGACAAGGCGGTCGCCGAGTTGCACCGCACGAGCGAGGCGGGACTGGTCGGCGCGCTCGTTTGGCAGGTTCCGCACCCCGACTTGCCCTTCACGGGCGCGCATTACGACAAACTCTGGGCCGCCGCGCAGGAACTCGACGTTCCCATTCACCTGCACATCCTCACGGGCTTCGACTACAGCGCGAGCGTGAACTTCGGGCAGCGCCAGAGCGACGCGCTCCTCGCGCACCGGGGCTCCGTCAACCTCAAACTCCAGAGCGTGACGAATTCCCTCTTCGACCTCATCTTCACGGGGGTGTTCGAGCGCTTCCCGCGCCTCAAGGCGGTGGTCGTGGAGAGCGAGATCGGCTGGATACCCTTCGTTCTGCAGCAGTGGGACTACTACTACAAGCGCTTCAAAGACCAGCGCCCGATGCCGATGACGATGCTCCCCAGCGAGTACTTCGCCCGCAACTGCTACGCCACGTTCTTCAACGACTACGTCGGCGGGCAGTTGCTCTCGTGGTGGGGGCACGACAATTGCATGTGGTCCACGGACTACCCGCATCCGAATTCGCCGTGGCCCAACTCCCGCAGAGTGCTCGCCGAAAACCTGGGGCACCTCCCCGCCGACGTCATTCGCAAACTGGTGAACACGAACGTCCGCAAACTCTACCCCATCGGAGGATGACCGCGCTCCGCGTTGGCCTCCTCGCCGCCGCGCTCCTCGCGGCGCTCGCGTCTCCCGGGGGCGCCGCCGCTCAGGAGCCGCTCGAGGCCGTCAGCGACGAAGTCTCGACCGACGGCTTCCCGGACGCGGTCGTCTTCGAATTGCGCGCCGCGCTCCCCGTCGAGGTCGAGCGGGCGGAGGTGCGCTACAGCGCGCGGCGGCGGCAATGCGTCTCGAGCGTCTCCCTGGGCGAGGCCGAACTGACGGACGCGGGCGGCGGAGCGCTTTCCGCCCGGTGGGAGTGGAATCTGCGGCGGAGCGGCGGGCTGCCGCCGGGCGCGTCCGTCTCCTACAACTGGCGGCTGACGGGCGGCGGGCGCGTGTTCGAGACGCCGGAGCGGACGTTCGTCTACGAAGACCCGCGATTCGAGTGGCGGCGGCTTTCGGGCGAGGGCGTGGACGTCCTGTGGCACGAAGGCGAGGAGCGGTTCGCCTATAGCGCGCTCGACGCCGCCGAGGCGAGCCTGCGCCGCATCGCGGAGTCCGCCGGGTCGGCCCCGGACGACCGCGTTGAGATACGCCTCTACGAAGACGCCGAGTCGCTGCAGGGCGGCCTCGTCTTCCCGCGCGAATACACGGGCGGCGTCGCCTATCCCGCCTACGGACTGATCGCCATCGGCCTCGATCCGGCCAACCTCGCTTGGGGCAGGCGCGCCATCGCGCACGAGTTGTCGCACGTCGTCGTAGGGCAGGCGGCGTTCCGTTGCGGCGCGGGAATCCCCTCGTGGCTAGACGAAGGGCTGGCGATGTATAATGAGGGGCCGTTGGAGGGCGCTTTTCGCCGCCCGCTGGACGCCGCCGTCGCATCGAACCGCCTGTTCACGCTGGACGGCGTCGCGGGAGCGTTCCCCAGCGAACCCGAGGACGCCGTCCTCGCTTACGCGCAGAGTTGGAGCGTCGTTGACTACCTCATCCGCGAGCACGGCCCGGAACGCATGAACGTCCTTTTGCAATCGTTCGCGGGGAGCGGCGCGATAGAGCGAGCCCTCGCCGACGCCTACGGATTCGACACGCTTGGATTGGAGAACCGCTGGCGGGAAAGCCTGGGGCTGCCGGGCCGCGCGGCGCAGGCGCTTCCGACGCCTATTCCGATTCCGTCGGCGCCTCTTTTCCAAACGGGAACGCCGCAGCCGCAACCGACCGGGGCCGCGCCGACGCCCGCGACCGCGCCGCCAACCGTTGCGCCCTCCGCGGCGGCCTCTTCCGCCACGCCAACCGCAGCCGCTCCGCCGCCGCCGCAGGCAACCCCAACGCCGTCCGGCGGCGCGGGGTGCAACCGCTCAGGCGGCGGAGAAACGTCCGGACTCGACGCCGCGCTCGCCGCGCTTCTCGCGGGCGGCGCGCTGCTCGCCATCAGGAGAACCGCGTGAAACTGCAGACCTTGTCCTTCGCCGTCCTCGCCGCCGCTTCGCTCGTCATCGCCGCCGCCTGCTCGGGCGGCAGGCCCGACCCGACGCCCACGCCCACGCCGCGCGTCACGCTCGCCACGGCGACGCCCACGCTTTCGCCGCCGGCGACGGCGACCCCCACGCTCACGCCGACGCCGACCCCCGCGCCAACGCCGACGCCCGAGCGCATCGCGCCCGCACCGGCGGGCTACCGCAACTACACGGACGACCGCGAGGGGTTCGCCTTCCGGCATCCGTCGGACTGGGCGCTCGACGCCGCAGGCGGGAACGTGGCCCTCTTGGAACCTTCCGGGGAACTGTTCGTTCAAGTCCTCAACTATTACGAGGATGAGGATCTCTCGCTGACGGAGCGGATGGACTCGCTGCTGGAGTCGGGCTTGGGCGACATCGAGTGGCGCGAGAACCGCCGCCGCTCCGTTTCGCTCGACGATGGCGCGGAAGCGGAGCGCGTGGACGTTGCGTTTCTGATCGAAGGGGAGTCCGTCGTCTTGCGTCTGCAGGTCGCGGCGCGCAGCCTGGAGACGTTCGTGATCACGGCGCGAGCGTCCGGCGACGCCTTTCCCCGGCACGACGATGCGGTTGACGCGGTGATGGATTCCTTTACGGCGTTCGCGCCCGCCCCGTTCGGCGCGCCCCGCGACAAGGCCCTCACGATGCCGTGGAGCGATCCGCTCACGCTCGACCCGGCGATCAGCCGCGAGGTGACGTCGCACTTCTACGTCGGGGCGCTTTTCCGGGGCTTGGTGACCATTGACGCCGACCTGGTCGTGCAGCCCGACCTCGCGGAGCGCGTGGACATAGACCCGTCCGGCGTGGTCTACACGTTCACGCTGCGCGAGGGCGTCGCGTTCCACGACGGAACGCCGATCACAGCGGACGACTTCAAGTACTCCATCGAACGCGCCGCGGACCCCGCGACCGGCAGCGACACCGCCGCCCTCTACCTGGGGGACATCGTCGGCGCGCGCGACAAACTCAACGGCGACGCGGCGGAAGTCTCCGGCGTGCGCGTCGTGGACGACCGCACGATCGAGATCACGGTGGACGCGCCGAAAGCCTACTTCCTCTCCAAACTCACCTACCCCGTCGCCGCGGCGGTGGACAGGCGCAGCGTGGAAGCGGGCGGCGCGGAGTGGTGGCGCGACGGCGTCAACGGCTCCGGCCCGTTCAAGTTGCGGGAATGGACGGAGGGAGACGTCCTCGTGCTGGAGCGGTTCGACGGCTACCACGCGCCCGCGTCTCTGGAGTTCGCGGTCTTCCCCATCCTCCTCGGCCCCTCGATGCAACTCTACGAAACCGACCGCGTGGACGTGGCGTTCATCGGCGGCAGGGACGTCGACCGCGCGCGCGACCCGGCGTCCGGTCTCGCGGGTCAACTGTCCATCTACTCCGAACTCGATACGTTCTTCATCGGCTTCAACGCGCAGGAGCCTCCGTTCGACGACCCGAACGTCCGGCGGGCGTTCGCAATGGCGTTGGACAGAGAGCAACTGATAGAGACGGTCTACGGAGGGCTCGGCGAGCCGGCCAAGGGGCTGCTCCCGCCCGGGATGCCCGGCTACTCCGAAGACCTCGCGGGCATTCCCTACGACCCGGAAGGGGCGCGGGCGGCGCTCGCCCAATCGCGCTACGCGGACGACTTCCCCCGCACGGTCTACACCGCGCCCGGCGCCGCCGCCGCTCCCGCGAGCGTTCAGTTTGCCGTGGACGCTTGGCGCGAGGTTTTGGACGTGGAGGTGGAAGTCGAACTCGTGGAGACGGAAACTTACTTCTACCAGTTGGAGGAGCGCGCCAAGAATCTCTTCAGTTATGGGTGGGTCGCCGACTACCCTGACCCGGAGAACTTCCTCGACCTGCTGCTGCACAGCGAGAACACGAGCAACAACGTCGGGGGGTACGCCAACCCCGAGTACGACGCGGTCATAGAGCGCGCGCGCGTCGAGCCGGACACCGAGGCGCGGCTCGCCCTGTACGCGCATGCGGAGCGGATTCTCGTCGAGGACGCGGCGATCATTCCGCTGCGCCACGCATCCAACTACGTGCTCGTCAAGCCCCGCGTGCAAGGCTTCCGCGTCAACCCCTTCGGAACCCCGGAACTCATGGAGGTGACCATCCTGCCGGAGTAAGGGCGTTATAGGGAGGGGCGTCTCCTACGGACGCAAGATAATGCGCCCGACGCATTCGCGGCGCTTCAGCGCGCGATAGGCGGCGGCGACCGCCGCGGCGGACAGCGGCAGCGTTTCGTGGACGAAAGGCGGGATAAGCCCGCTCCGCGTCAGTTGCAGGGCGCGCTCCGCGTGGCGGCGCTCCGCGCCGAGGCTGCCCGTGATCGTAAGTTCGCGGAAGACGGCCTCCGCCGGAGCGAACGGGGCTGCGCCGCGCTCCACCTGCCCCACCAGCGCGACGCGCCCGCCCCGTCGGAGGGAGACGACGAGCCGTCCGAGCGCCGTTCCCGTCGCGTCGAGCGCGGCGTCGGCTCCTTGCCCGCCGGTTAGCGCGGCGACGGCTTCCTCCCACGGTTCGCTATCGAGCAGAACGGCGTCGAGCCAGGGCTCGTCTTGCAGACGCCGCGCCTTCTCCGACGATCCGGTGATCCCGATGACGCGCGCGCCAATGGCGCGCGCGGCCTGCGCGGCGCGCCCCCCCACTCCGCCGCTGACGCCGGTCACGACGAGCGTTTGGCCTGCGGTCAGGCCGCACGTCTCCAGCGCCTTGAGCGCGACGCCGGTGGGCGAGACGAGCATCGCGCCGTCCGCAGCGTCCGTCCCTGCGGGCAGCGGAATGAGCGAATCAGCGGGCGCGGCGAGCATTTCGGCGAAGCCGCCGTCGCGCCGGTGCCCAATGGCGCCCGGGATGACGGCGGTTTCCATGCCGATGAGGTTCGCGTCCACTCCCTCGCCGACGGCGCAGACGACGCCTGCGGCCTCGTGGCCGAGCGCGCGGGGCAGCGAAACGCCTCGCCGGAGCGCGCCCTCCATAATGAGCGCGTCGTGATGCGAGAAGCCGCAGGCGGCGACGCGCAGCAACGCCTCGCCGGGGCCGGGCTCCGGATCGGGGATCTCCGCGTCGCGGAGCGCGGGCTCCGGGCCGGCGGCGTCTAGAACGACGGCTTTCATCGGGCGTATCGTAGGCGATTGGCGCGCCGCCGTCACGCCTCTGGATTCCCGCCTACGCGGGAATGACGGGACAGGGGGCGGGAATGGCGATGCGCGTGGCGCCTCGTCCGGGGGCGAGGTTCTCGCCTCCGCGTGACGACGGGGACAGGGGGCGAGATTCCCGCCTACGCGGGAATGACGGGACAAGGGGGCGAGATTCCCGGACGGAGGGAGCGAGGAGGACGAGGCGGCAAGGTAAAGGCAAGAGCGGCGGCGCGCCCCTCGTCGCCAACCCTTCCCCTTCTGGTATCATCCGCCCGCTATGCCCGTCCGAACCGCCGTCATCGTCGCCGCCGGAGTCGGCACCCGCTTTCTCCCGGTCTCCAAGTCCGTCCCGAAGGAGATGCTGCCCCTCGTCGACCGGCCGGTCATTCAGTACGCGGTCGAGCAGGCGGCGGAGGCAGGGATCGAGCGCGTCGTCCTCGTGACCTCGCGCGGCAAGACGGCGATGGAGGACTACTTCGACCTCGCGCCCGACCTCGAGCGGACGCTCCGTGAGCGCGCCAGCCCCAAACTCGAAGCCGTGGAGCGCGTCTCCCGAATGGCCGAGATCACCGCCGTCCGCCAGCGCGAGCCCCTCGGGCTGGGCCACGCGGTTCTCACCGCGAAGAGCGCCGTAGGCGGCGAGCCTTTCATCGTCTACCTGCCCGACGAGATCCTCCTCGGCGAGCCGTCCGTCACCCGCCAGATGCTCGACGCCTACGAGCGGCTGGGCAATGCCGTCGGCGTCGTCGAAGTCCCGTGGGACGACGTGCCGCGCTACGGGGTCGTCGAGGGCGAGGCCCGCTCGCCGCGCGAGACGCTGCTGACGCGCTGCGTCGAGAAGCCTCCGCGCCGCGAGGCCCCGTCGAATCTCGCCATCGTCGGCCCTTACGTCTTCTCTCCCGCCATTTTCGATTGCCTCGAGTCCATCACGGCGGGCGCGATAGGCGAACTGCAACTCACGGACGGCATAGACCTCCTCGCGCAGCGCGAGCCTGTTCACGCCTACCGCTTCGAGGGCGAGCGTTTCGACGCGGGCACGCCCCTGGGCCTTCTGCAAACGTCCGTGGAACTCGCGCTCCGCCATCCCGACTACGCCGACGCGATGCGCGTTTGGCTGCGCGGCCTCGCCGAGCGCATCGCGTAGCGCGCCAGACTGATGGAATCCGCCTTCCGGCGGGGCTTGCAATGCTTGCAACGATAGCATATAATGCTTGCAACGCAATCATTCATAGGCGCGCTTGCCCGGAGGCTTGGCCGTGACCACCATCACCGTGCGGAACATCGAAGACGACCTGAAATTGCGGTTGCGCGTGCGCGCCGCTGAGCGCGGCCACTCGATGGAGGAGGAGGTCCGCAACATCCTGCGCTCCGCGCTCCACCGTGGGGACGCGCCCGCCAAAGGGCTGGGAACCGCTATCCACGAGTTGTTCAAGCCGTTCGGCGGCGTGGAACTGGATATCCCCGCACGCGAGCCGATGCGCGAGTTGCCCCGCTTCGACTGCTAACCGGCGATGATCGTCCTTGACACGAACGTCGTCTCCGAGTTGATGCGGGATCGGCCGCAGCAGGAAGTTCTCGACTGGGCGGACGGCCATCCGGCGAATACGCTGTTCATCACCGCCATCACCGAGGCGGAGATCCGGGCGGGAATAGCCGTGCTGCCCGAAGGAAGGCGGCGGCGGGAACTCGCGGAAACCGCCGAGCGCCTCTTCGCCGCCGCCTTCGCCGAGCGCATCCTCTCCTTCGACAGCGAGGCGTCGCGGGCCTACGGGTTTCTGGCCGCGAGCCGGCGCGCCGCCGGACGCGCCATCAGCACGCACGACTGCCTGATCGCCGCGATTGCGCGCTCCCATGCCGCCGGCGTCGCCACGCGGGACGTCGGCGGCTTCGCGGATTGCGGCGTCGAGGTCATCAACCCCTGGCTGCCCTGATATATCCACATGCAGCCCGACCCGCTAATCATCCGGTAATACGGAACTTTCGCGCCGCCTAGTCTACGCAAGACCCTCCCCCTCAGCGGTCCATCTTGATGACGGCGAGGAACGCTTCTTGCGGAACCTCGACGCGGCCTATGCGCTTCATTCGCTTCTTGCCTTCGGCCTGCTTCTCCAGTAGTTTGCGCTTGCGGGTGACGTCGCCGCCGTAGCATTTGGCCAGCACGTTCTTCCGCATCGCCGTCACCGTCTCGCGGGCGATGACTTTGCTGCCGATGGCCGCCTGAATCGGCACGTCGAACATTTGGCGCGGGATCAGTTTCCGCAAGCGCTCCACCAGCGCCCGCCCCTGGTGGTAGGCGCGGTCGCGGTGCGTGATGAGCGAGAGCGCGTCCACCGGCGACTGATTCACGAGAATGTCCAACCGCACGAGCGGCGCGGCCCGGTAGCCGTTGAACGAATAGTCCAACGAGGCGTACCCACGGCTGCGCGTCTTCACCTGATCATAGAAATCCACCAGCACCTCGGCCATCGGCGCGGACGCCTCCAGCAGCACGCGCGGGTCGGACGACGGCGCGGCGTCCGCGCCTGCGGCGCGCCCCTGCGCCGCGTCCAAGTACTCGGTGCGCTTGAACTCGCCGCGCCGCGCGTTGATCAGTTCCATCATCGGCCCTATGAACCGCGACGGCGTGAGCAGCGACAAGTCCAGCCACGGCTCCTCCACCTGCTGCGACTCGCCGCCCGTCGGCAGATCCGTCGGCCTCGACACCTCTCGCACGGAGCCGTCGTTCATGGTGACGCGGTAGACGACGCTCGGCGCGGTTACGACGAGGTCCATCCCGTACTCGCGCTCGAGCCGCTCCTGCGCGATCTCCATATGGAGCAGCCCGAGGAAGCCGCATCGGAAGCCGGGCCCCAGCGCGGGCGAACTCTCCGGCTCGTAGACGAGCGCGGCGTCGTTCATCTGCAGACGCTCCAGCGCCTCGCGCAGATCGTGAAACTCATTGCCGTCGGTGGGGTACAGCCCCGCGAACACCATCGGCTTCTGCTCGCCGTAGCCGGGGAGCGGGTCGCCCGCGCCCCCGCGCGCCAGCGTGACCGTGTCGCCGACGCGGCAATCGCCCACGCTCTTGAGCCCCGTCGCCAGATAGCCGACTTCCCCGGCGGCGAGGCCGGGCGACTTGGCCATCGCAGGCTTGAACGCGCCGACCTCCAGCAGATCGGCCTCCGTGCCCGTCGCCATCATCCGCACGCGGTCGGTTCCCTTGACGGAGCCGTCCATTACGCGCACATAGGCCAGGACGCCCTTGTAAGAATCGTATTTGGAATCGAAAACGAGCGCCCGCAGCGGCTTTTCGCCGCGCGCCTCCGGCGGCGGGATGCGCTCCACGACGGCCTCCAGCAACTCGCGCACGCCCGCGCCGTCTTTCGCGGACACGCGCAGAACTTCGTCCCGGACGAAGCCGAACGCCGTCCCCAACTCTTCGATCACGCGGTCGGGCTCGGCGGCGGGCAGGTCTATCTTGTTCACGACGGGAATGATCGCCAGGTCGTGCTCCATGGCCAGGTAGACGTTGGCGAGCGTCTGCGCCTGGATGCCCTGCGAGGCGTCCACCACGAGCAGCGCGCCCTCGCACGCCGCCAGCGAGCGCGACACTTCGTAGGAGAAGTCGACGTGGCCGGGCGTGTCTATCAGATTCAGTTCGTAGGTTCGCCCGCCGTGGGGCAAGTCCATACGGACGGCCTGCGCCTTGATCGTGATGCCGCGCTCGCGCTCCAAGTCCATAGAGTCGAGGAGTTGAGCGTGCATCTCGCGCGCGGACACCGCCCCCGTGATCTCGAGGATGCGGTCGGCGAGCGTGGATTTGCCGTGGTCTATATGGGCGATGATGCAGAAGTTGCGAATGAGGGAAGCGTCCACGCGCTCCATTCTAGCAGGCGGCGGGGCGGGCGCCCCCTTCCCCGGTTTGCTACAATCCCCCTCTTGCGGGAGGACGATTGCCGATGGGCGTGCCGGCGTCGCAGGCTTGGACGGTCGCAACCTACGCGCTGAAGCAGCGGCTGATGCGCCGCGAGCGCTATCCGCTCGTCCTGATGCTGGAGCCGCTCCTGCGCTGCAACCTCGCCTGCGCCGGATGCGGCAAAATCCAATATCCCCCCCACGTCCTCAAGCGCGCGCTCACCGTCGAGCAGTGCCTCGCCGCCGTCGAGGAGTGCGGCGCCCCCATCGTCAGCATCCCGGGCGGCGAGCCGCTGCTCTATCCCCATATCGGCGAACTCGTCGAGGAACTCGTCCGACGCAAGAAGTACGTCTACCTCTGCACGAACGCCTTGCTGCTGAGCGAGAAGATGGCGGAGGGCGTGTTCGCGCCTTCCAAACGCCTCACCTTCAGCGTCCATATGGACGGCCTCCGCGAGGAGCACGACGCCTCCGTCTGCCGCGATGGGGTCTACGACATAGCGGCGCAGGCCATCCGCGAGGCCGTCCGGCGCGGCTTCCGCGTTACGACCAACACCACGCTTTTCAGCCAGTCCGAGCCCGCCCGCGTCCGCGACTTCTTCGACGCGATGATGGACCTCGACGTCGAAGGAATGATGGTCTCCCCCGGCTACTCCTACGAGAACGCCCCTGATCAAGACTCCTTCCTCGAGCGCGGCAAGACGCGGGAACTCTTCGCGCAGGCGCTCGCCGATAAGAAGAAGCGCTGGCGGTTCAACCAGTCGCCTCTCTTCCTGCAGTTTCTGATGGGCAAGCGCGACTTCGAATGCCTGCCCTGGGGCAACCCGCTCTACACGATCTTCGGATGGCAGCGCCCCTGCTACCTCCTGCAGGACGGCTACGCCCCGACCTTCCGCCAACTGATGGACGAAACGCCCTGGGAAGAGTACGGCCACGCGAGCGGCAACCCGCAATGCGCCAACTGCATGGTGCACTGCGGCTACGAGCCCGCCGCCGTCCACGCGACTTTCGCCACTTGGCGCGGCCTCCGCGACGCTGCATCCGCCGCCCTCACCGGCAGGCTCTAACAATGAACGCGCCCCTCGCCCCTCATCGTCAATTCCCGCCTTCTGCACCCGTCATTCCCGCGTAGGCGGGAATCCAGGCATCGGGGGGCGCTCCCAGTTGGTTCCCGCTTTCGCGGGAATGACGGGGCGCGTGGGGTGATCTGGAGACGATGCGCTGCGCGCATCGTCCGGCGCTTGCGCGCCTCTGGGTTCCCGCCTTCGCGGGCAGGGCGTAATTTTCATCGCGGCGCTCATCCTACGAAGAACCTGTTGCGGGCGATTTCCTCTGCCTCCGAGTCAGGGGATGCGGGATTCCCGCCTACGCGGGAATGACGATCACCACCATCATCGCCATCATCGTCGTCTGGCGGGTCGTCAGGGGCGGGGGGCGGGAGGGGGACGCCGGCAGGGGCGCGAGCGCGCAGGAAGGGCTCGTAGCCCGTCCAGATCTGCAAGGACGGCGGGCGCATAAACGCCAAGGCCAAAGCGTCGGCGCGGTCAGGCGACGGCACGCCTTTCTTGCGCGTCTCACGCTTGCTCTCCAATTTCACTTGCCCGGAACTCGTCACGTCGTAGCGGAGCGACAGGAGTTGCGCCGCGAGGATTTCGTCTTGCGGAAGCGCGATGAGATGGTCGTTCATTAGGCGGCGCAACTCCCAGAAGATCTCGGAGCGGAGGTTGGCGAACCGCGTGGGGTGCGGGGCGCGGCGCCCGAATTGCACGCCGTAGACAGGCGCGCCGACCTCCTTGAGGCGGTCGCAGACGCCTCCGCCGACGCCGTTCTCGTCAACGAACACCGCCTCGGCGTTGAGGTCGTTCGCCATCAATATCGTCTCGCCCGCGACGCGCATCGTGTCCATCTCGCGGTCGAGAGATTTCGTCGCGATGACGCGCTGGCCGCGCCTTGCGATCAGCACGGACTTGTCGGCTCCGAATCGGGCGACGTCCACGCCGATATACACGGGCTCGCGGGCGTCCTCCTCTTCTGTGGGCGCGCCTGCGCCGGACGGGGCGGACTCGGCCATCGCCGTCTCAACGGCCTTGCGTCCGACGAGCGAATTGTCCTCGGCGTCGGGGAACTCGGCGTAGACGGACGAACGGAAGAGGGGATGGTCTTCGCCCCAGATGAGCGCTTTGTCGGCGATGTCCTCCGGCGTGATGAGGCCGGGCACGGGCTCGGCGCCTTCGATGAGATTGGGCGTGTCGAGGGCGGAGATGCGGAGGCGCGCGTAGGCCACCTGCTTCGCGTGGTGGGAGTCGTAGAACTCGCCGGGGCGGGAGAGGGCGTTGCCGATCATCAGGAACTTCGTGGGGTTGAGGCGTATCGCCGCGTCAATGTAGGGTTGCTCGACGCCGTGGGCTTCGTCGACAATGACGAGGAGTTGGGGCGAATGGAAGCCCTGCACGCGGTCGGGTTTGTTGGTGGAGAAGGCGACGCCGAAGCGGTCGGGGGAGATGGTGTAGCGGCTTTTGGTGAGTTTGCCGGAGAGTTGGATGTCGGCGTTTGCGACTGCTGTGGCGATTTCGGGCCACAGGATGTACTCGATCTGGCGCTGGGTTGGGGCGAGGACGACGACCTTCGCTGCTGGGCGGGTCTCCAGCCACCAGAGGATGATGCGGGCGGCGGCCCAATCCTTGCCGGAGCCGTTGCAGCCGACGACGGAGATTCGGCGGTGGTTGGCGACGAGATCGAGCATTTCGATCTGCTTGGGGTAGGGCTGGCCGGCGTTGGGGAGGGCGTGTTGGATGAAGGCGGCGGGGTCGTCGCGGAATTGGGCGAGGGCGGGGGCGGCGTCCTTCCCGCGTTCGCGGTCAGGGCGCGGCGGCTGGTGGCCGCAGGAGGCGCAGCGCGGGGCGTCGCGGCCTCTGCGAGGCTTGGGGGAAGCGTCGCGCGGATGGCGGTTGAAGAGTTTGGCGATGAGACTCATAGTTGACAGTATCGCAACTAATGGCGCAATGCAATAGGGGCATGTGTCCGAATTTTGGGATGGGGCGAGATTCCCGCCTACGCGGGAATGACGGTGCAAGGGGGGCGCTTGCGTGGGGCACGGGGCGAGATTCCCGCCTACGCGGGAATGACGGAGGAGGGGGGCGCTTGCGTGGGGCACGGGGCGAGATTCCCGCCTACGCGGGAATGACGGAGACCCGAGGGGTAGGTTCCCGCCTACGCGGGGACGACGGACAGGGGGCGGGGACGGACGGGGCGCTTGCGCGCCCCGTCTCCCTCATATCCCCTGGGGCCCCGTCATTCCTGCGAAAGCAAGAACCTACTCCTGCCCGCCTACGCAGGAACGACGATGCGCTCCGCGTGTAGGCGAGCAGCCGCTCCCTACCCCCCCAGCCCCACCCGCAGGCCGAACTCGACGGCGAGCCAGAACAGCGACGTGACGCCCGCGCTTCCGCTCATCACGATGAAGTCGCGCCGCTGCAGCCGCTTGCCCTGATAGGCCGCGCTTCCGTTGTGGGGAGCCTCGAGCAGAAAGCGCTCGATGCTCCGCAGGCGCGCGTCTATCGCCTCCAGTTTCGCCGACCACACGCGGTCGGTGAGTTCGTGCTCCCGCGCGTGCGCCTCGCCCTCGGCCTCCAGCGCCGCGAGCCGCTCCTTCTGCGTCATCATTGTCATCGTCCGCCTCCTGCGCGGTACGGCTCCAGCAGCAGCCGCACGTCCGTATCCAAATCCGCGTCAACGTAGAACGGCTCGAAGGCGGGCGCCCGCGTCCACAGCCGCGCCGCGTTGATCAGCGCCGCCCGCTCCACCGGCGCCGGCCAGCGAACGGCCAAGACCGCGCTTCCCGTCCGGTGGTCGGCGGGCGTCGTTCCGTTCAGCCCGCGCCGCACCGTGAGCCGGTTAGACGAGACGGCGGTGACGAGCATCCGCTCGTTCCCAATCGCCAGCGTCTGCCCGACGGCGAAGTCGGTCCCGCGCGACACCTCCAGGGACGAGGACGCCAGCAGCGCGCGCGTCCGCAGCGTGGAGCCGGACGGCTCGAGCCGCTCGCCGTAGCCCCACCATCCACGCGCCTCGTACCGCGCCTGCCCGCGCTCGAACCGCCGGCCGCCCGCGCCCCGCGTCCGAACCGCGTTGTGGGGCCCGCCCCAGTGCGACGTCGGCGCGGCGTTCAGCGGCAGCAACTCATACGACGCGGCGGGCCATTCCGTCTCGTGCTCTCCGTCCCCGTCGTCGTCCGACCGCAGCGACGCGAGGGCGATCACATCGGGCAGCGCGAGCGCGGCCTCGCCCGGGCCGTCGAACCGTCGGCGTTCCGAAAGCGCGTAGAAATGGCGGTTGCAGTGGCGGTCAACCGCCTCCGACGCCGCCAGCAGCAAGTTGAAAAGCGCCGCGTCCGCGCTCGTCCCTCCCGCCGGGTCGTCCAGCAGCGAGCCGTCCTTCAGTTTCGACAGGTCGCCGTACAGCGACCGATAGGCTTCCATCTTCATCGCTAGCGCTCCTCCGTGTACTCGACGATGAACTTGTGGGAGGTCGTGGGCGGCTTCGTCCAGCGGATGCTCAGCGGCTCGTTCTTCCCGCCGGCGGGCCCTGCGCCCCGCCCCCAGGCGCGCGTCCCGCCCTCGCCCAGATTCGGCACGCGCGCGTACCCCACCGCCTTCTCCGGCGCATCCGCGATGCTCGCGCCCACGCCGAAGTACACCTCGCAGAAGTGCAGGTTGTCCGGCGACGTCTGATGCACCGACACGTTGATCAGCCGCAGACGCCTCCCGCGGCTGGGCCGCAGCAGCGTCCGCCGCTGCGCCGACCGCCCCGGGTCGCTGAAATACGCCGTCTGCGTGTCCGACAAGTCCACCAAGTAGCCCGGCGTGTACCGCCGCTGCCCGTCCTGCCGCGCCGACCGGGGGCGCACCGACGGAGCGTAACCGCTCCGCTCCCGCTCTCTGACCGCCATCGCTCGCCTCCTTCGCGCTCGCCTCTCTGCGTTCTTCGCGCTCGCCGCGCTTGCCCTCTCCGCATAGGCGCCCGCCTTGCGCCTTGTTGGAATTCCATCGTAGACACGGCGCTTCCTCTACGCAACTAGCGAATGTCATATCCGCAGATTGCTCAGATGCAGGGCGGGCGGCCATCGTCATTCCCGCGTAGGCGGGAATCCAGTCGGCGCGCAGCGCAGCGCCCCCCCTGCCGTCATTCCCGCGCAGGCGGGAATCTCGCCCCTCACTCGGGCGCGCAGCGCCCTCGTCCCCGACCCCAGGCGCCCCGCCTTGCCGGCGCAGACGCGCGAACGGCGCGCGATAGCCCGAAACAGGGGCGGGCAACGCCTTCCGCTGCGCGGGCGGAGCGAGTAGAGTAGAATGCGACTGCAATCCAATCGGCGGCGCCGCCGCCCTCGTGTGGATATGACCGAACAACCGCCTATGCGCCAACTGGCGCTCGTCCTGCTGTTCTCCGTCGGGGTCTGGGCTCTCGTGTTCCTCGCGGCGTGGTTCGCCGACAGCGCGGACGACTCGCTGGGGCACGGCCCGCTTCCGAGCGGGATCACGACCATCAACGCCTACTTCCTCACGCTGATCTCAGGCGCGCTCGGCCTCGTCGTCGGGGGCGCGATGATCATCGGCGTGCGCGGCAGCGCCTACTACGCCCGCAAGTACGCATGGCTCGCGTACGTGCTCGTCGTGTTTCCGCTCGTCGTTATCCTCCTCGTCCCGCTGGAGCGGTTCGGCTCCGGCCCGTTCCTCGGCCTTCCCAGCCTCCTCGTCGGCGTTCCCGGGCGGATGGTTATCGCCTCGTCGCTCGGCGCGCTGCTGATTGGGATGACAGGGCTTCGGATGCTGTTCCGAGCGCCTGCGGACGAAGGCGCGTCGGCGGCGCTCACGCAGCGCGCCGTCGGCGGGACGGGCTCCCGCGACGTGCCCGGCCGCTTCACCGGCCTCGCGTGGCGCGCGCTCTCCTTTATGCAGGAGGAGGCCAAGCGCTTCGAGCAGTCCAATATGGGCACGGAGCACCTGCTCCTGGGCTTGCTGAGCGACTCCCGGTCGCAGGCGTCGCGGGTCGTGGTCGAGTTGGGCGTGGACCCGTCGTCGCTCAAGCGCGAGGTCGAGGGGATCATCGGCAGGCGCGGGGCGCTGCTGGGCAGTTCCGCGAGTATGACGCAGCGCTGCCAGCGCGTCATCGAGCGCGCCGTCCGCATATCGCGCAACTCCGGCCTCCGCACCGTCGGCACCGGGCACCTGCTGCAAGCGCTGGTGGAAAGCGCCGACGACGTCGCGAGCCAGTTGCTGGCGAGTTCCGGGGTGTCGGCCGACCGAGTCGCCGCCGCCGTCCGCCAGATGCCCGCCGAAGCCGACTAGCCCCGCGCTCCGCTCGCCCGCCCGCGATAGTCTGCTATCCTCTCAGGCGGAACGTCTGCGGACGCGCCCACGGGCCGGTAGCTCAGTTGGTCAGAGCGGGCGACTCATAATCGCCTGGTCGCGGGTTCAAGTCCTGCCCGGCCCACCAGGACGCCTCATCAACAGCCCGACACCGCCCGATCGGCGAACGATCGCAGGCGCTTGACAAACTGCGGCGGAGTCTGCTACGCTCGCGGGACGAGCATGCAAATGCTGTCAAACGCGCGCAAGCAGCAAAGCCACCGAAATCCGTAACCCCCACGCACCAGCGAGGTCTGGCGTCTCCGCACGCCGGGCCTCTTTTCGCGTCTCCAAAATTGCGGCGTCCGGCAAGAGGAGGATCGAAGCAGTATGACGACGCTTACGCCCCGCGCCAACGGCGCGCCCGCGCATCCCATTAAGAACTACGCCCGCACGCGCCAGGTGATGGAGCCATCCAGCCTGGTGCGCGTGCAAACGGAATCGTTCGAGGCGCTGAAATCGGACGGCATCCGCGAAGCGCTGGAGGAGATCAATCCGCTGCAGGACGCGACGGGCAACCGGTTCGAGTTGCGCTTCGGGGGGCACCATTTCCGGGAGCCGCGCTTCACGGAGGAGGAGTGCCGGGCGAAAGAGACCACCTACGACGCGCCGCTGTACGTGACGGTGGAGTTGGAGGTGAAGGAGACGGGGGAGGTCAAGGAGCAGACGCTGTTCTTCGGCGACATTCCGATGATGACGCCGACGGGGACGTTCGTGATCAACGGGGCGGAGCGCGTGGTGGTGAGCCAGTTGGTGCGCTCGCCCGGGGCGTATTTCACGCGGGTGCAGGATCCGGCGACGGGGCGGAACGTGTCGCTGGCCAAACTGATTCCCTACCGGGGGGCGTGGCTGGAGTTCGAGACGAGCCCGCGCGACATCGTGTCGGTCAAGATCGACCGGAAGCGCAAACTGCCGATCACGACGTTTCTGCGGGCGCTCGGCGTTTCCGACGGCAAGGAGATCCTCGCGCGGTTCGAGGACGTGGACGACGACCTCGACCATCCGTACATCAGGACGACGCTGGAGCGCGACACGGTCGCCTCGGAGGCGCAGGCGCTGATCGAGGTGTACCGGCGGCTGCGGCCCGGCGAGCCCGCGAACGCGGACGGCGCCCGCGCGCTGCTGGATAGCCTTTTCTTCAATCCCCGGCGCTACGACTTGGGCAAGGTGGGGCGCTACAAGATGAGCCGCCGCCTGGGCCTTCCCGACCCCGGGCCGGGGCAGCCGCGAACGCTGACGCTCGACGACATCGTCGAGATGATCCGGGAGATGATACGCATCAACAACGGCGCGTCGACGCCGGACGAAATCGACCACCTCGGCAACCGGCGCGTCCGCACCGTGGGCGAGTTGATCACCAATCAGTTGCGGATCGGCCTGATGCGGATGGAGCGCGTCATCAAAGACCGGATGAGCATTCTGGATCAGGGGGAGGCGACGCCGAGCGCGCTCGTGAATGTCCGCCCGGTCGTGGCGGCGGTGCGCGAGTTCTTCGGGGGCTCGCAGTTGTCGCAGTTTATGGACCAGACGAACCCGCTGGCGGAGTTGACGCACAAGCGGCGCCTTTCGGCGCTCGGCCCGGGCGGGCTCTCGCGGGAGCGCGCAGGGTTCGACGTGCGGGACGTGCACCACTCGCACTACGGGCGCATCTGCCCCATCGAGACGCCGGAAGGGCCGAACATCGGCCTTTTGGGGTCGCTGGCCACCTACGCGCGGATCAACGACTACGGGTTCATCGAAACGCCGTACCGCAAGACGCTCAAGGAGATCTCCAGCCGCAGCCCCGACCTCGCCGGACGGACGGTCACCGAGAACGTGCCGGGGCCGGACGGCAAGAACATCGTCCGCGCCGGAAGCGTCGTAAGCGCGAGCGCGGCGAAGAGAATCGCGGCGCTGGACGAGCGGACGGTCGCCGTGCGCCCCTACGCTTCCTCCGACCCGGACGCGATCGTCTATCTGCCCGCCGACGAGGAGGACAAGTTCGTCGTGGCGCAGGCGAACTCGCAGGTGGACGAGAAGTTCCAACTGACGGAGGAGCGCGTCTGGTGCCGGGTTCAGGACGACTACTCGATGGCGCCTCCGGAGCGCGTGGACTATATGGACATCGCGCCGACGCAGATCGTGAGCGTCTCCGCCGGCCTCATTCCGTTTTTGGAGCACGACGACGCGAACAGGGCGCTGATGGGCTCCAATATGCAGCGGCAGGCCGTTCCGCTCGTGAAGCCGGACGCTCCGCTCGTTTGCACGGGGATGGAGCAGCGCGTCGCGCACGACTCTGGGCAGATGGCGTTCTCCAAAGCGTCGGGCGTCGTGACGTCGGTCACGGGAGAAGTCGTCGTGGTCAGGGGCGACGACGGCAAGGAATACCCGCACGCGCTGCGGAAGTTCATCCGCTCCAATCAGGGCACGTGCCTCACCCAGCGCGCCATCGTGTCGGCGGGGCAGACCGTGCGGGAGGGCGACCCTCTCGCGGACAGTTCGTCCACGCAGGAGGGCGACCTCGCGCTGGGGCAGAACGTGCTGTGCGCCTTTATGGCGATGGAGGGCTACAACTTCGAGGACGCGATCATCGTTTCGGAGAACGTCCGCCGCGACTCGAAGTTCACCTCGATTCACATCGAGCGGTACGAGGCGGAGTCGCGCGACACGAAACTCGGCCCGGGCGAAATCACGCGGGACATTCCGAACGTGGGCGAGGACGCGCTGCGGAATCTGGACGAGGACGGGATCATCAGAGTCGGCGCGGAGGTCGCCCCGGGCGACATTCTCGTCGGCAAAGTCACGCCGAAAGGCGAGACGGAACTGACGGCCGAGGAGAAGTTGCTGCGGGCGATATTCGGCGAGAAGGCGCGGGACGTGCGGGACACGTCGCTGCGCGTTCCGCACGGCGAGCGGGGCAAGATCATCGAGGTGCGGGTGTCGAGCCGGGAGAACGGCGACGAACTGCAGCCCGGGGTCAACAAACTCGTGCGCGTGTGGGTCGCGCAGACGCGCATCCTCTCGGAAGGCGACAAGATGGCCGGGCGGCACGGCAACAAGGGCGTCGTCTCCCGCATTATGCCGGTGGAGGATATGCCGTATCTGCCGGACGGAACGCCGGTGGACATCATCCTCAACCCCATCGGCGTGCCGTCCCGAATGAATCTGGGGCAGGTGCTCGAGACGCACTTGGGGCTGGCCGCGCACAAACTGGGCTTCCGCGCCGCGACGCCGGTTTTCGACGGGGCGACGGACGGGGACATCCGCGACGCGCTGGCGAGGGCGTGGCTGCTGGAGCGCGCGGGCGCGCTCGGCGGCGGCGTCAACGGCGCGGCGGGCGAGCCGGACTGGGAGCGCGCCCGCGCCTGGGTCGCGGAGCGCGGCTACGACGCCGACCGCGTGTTCAACGACCGCGCGACGGACTACGCCTCGGAGGTTTCCCTGAGGCTTTGGATCTCCGATCTCGCCGAGGCGCACGAGCAGGCGACGGGCGAGCGCGTCACGCTGGGCGAGGAGACGTTCGACGAAATCTACGATACGGCGCTCCGCGTCGGGCGCGCGCTCAACGCCGCCGCGCCCGTGCTGGGCAAGTCCGTCCTCTACGACGGGCGCACGGGCGAGCGGTTCGACAACCCGGTGACCGTGGGCTACATCTATATGCTCAAACTGATCCACTTGGTGGAGGACAAGATTCACGCGCGCTCGACCGGGCCTTACTCGCTGATCACGCAGCAGCCGCTGGGCGGCAAGGCGCAGTTCGGCGGGCAGCGTTTCGGCGAAATGGAGGTTTGGGCGCTCGAAGCCTACAGCGCCGCCTACAACCTGCAGGAGATGCTGACGGTCAAGTCGGACGACGTGAACGGCCGCCTCAAGACCTACGAGGCGATTCTCAAGGGCGACGAGCCGGTTAAGCCGGACGTGCCGGAGTCGTTCAACGTGCTGGTCAAGGAACTGCAAAGCCTGGGCCTTGCGGTGGAGTTGCGCCACGAGGAAGACCAGGGCCTGCCCGCCGCCAGGTTCACGTTCGCAAGCGAGGAGGACGAGGACGAGGCGGAGCCGCTCGCTTTGCCGGAGGAGCAGGTCGCGCCCCCGTCTTGGGAGGCCGACTTCGTGCCGCTGGAGGAGCAGGACGGCGACGCTCAGGCGAACGTGCGGACGGACCTGGGCGCGTACACGCAGAAAGCCTCGGAGGAGGCGAGCGAGCGGAGCGACTAGCGCCGCGCGCCGCCGTCCCAACGCATCGGAATGGCGGGGAGCGCCCGCCGGGAGAAGCAAGGTCAACCAAATGCCGAACGCCACGGACTTCAACGCTATCAGCATCATGCTCGCCTCGTCGGAGCGCGTCAAACAGTGGTCGCACGGAGAGGTCGTCAAGCCGGAGACGATCAACTACCGGACGCTGCGCCCGGAGAAGGACGGCCTCTTCTGCGAGAAGATCTTCGGGCCGACGAAAGACTGGGAGTGCCACTGCGGGAAGTACAAGAAGCAGCGCTTCCGCGGCGTGATCTGCGACCGCTGCGGCGTCGAGGTCACGCGCGCCAACGTCCGCCGCCAGCGCATGGGGCACGTCTCGCTCGCCGCTCCCGTCGCGCACATCTGGTTCGCCAAGGGCATTCCCAGCAGGCTGGGTCTGCTGCTGGACGTCTCGCCGCGCAACCTGGAGCGCGTGCTCTACTTCGCGCAGTACGTCATCACGAAGGTCGATCCCCTCCTGAGGACGCGCAAGATCGAGGAGATGGAGATCGACTACGAGGAGCGGATCGAGAGCCTGCAGAAGCAACTGGGCGAGCGCGTCGCCACGCTCGAGGGCGAGTTGGAGCGCGTCCCCGAGGACGACGCCGCCAAGCGCGGCGAAATCGAGGTGCAGTTGCAGGCGCTCAAGGGCTCCCTCCAGGGCGAGCGCGACGCGCTCCGGCAGGCGCTGGAGCGCGAAAAGGGCGACGTCGAGAGCCTCAAGCCGCTGATGCTCCTGACGGAGAGCCGCCACCGCGACCTCTCCGACAAGTACGGCGACGTGTTCCGCGCGGGAATGGGCGCGGAGGCCATCCTGGAGTTGCTCCGCTCCGTTGATATGGAGGAGGAGATCACGCGGCTCAAGGGCGAGGTGCGCTCGACCTCCGGCCAGCGGCGCAAGCGGGCGGGCAAGCGCATGGAGGTGCTCGAAGCCTTCCATCGCAGCGGGAACAAGCCGGAGTGGATGGTGATGACCGCCCTCCCCGTGCTGCCTCCCGACCTGCGCCCGATGGTGCAATTGGACGGCGGACGCTTCGCCACGAGCGACCTGAACGACCTCTATCGGCGCGTCATCAACCGGAACAACCGCCTCAAGCGGCTGCTGGAGTTGGGCGCGCCGGAGATCATCATCCGCAACGAGAAGCGGATGCTGCAGGAGGCCGTTGACGACCTCATAGACAACGGCCGCCGCGGCCGCCCCATCGTCGGCAGCCACAACCACCAACTCAAGAGCCTGTCCGACCTTCTGCGCGGCAAGCAGGGGCGCTTTCGCCAGAACCTGCTCGGCAAGCGCGTGGACTACGGCGGGCGCTCCGTCATCGTCGTGGGGCCGGACCTCAGACTGCACGAGTGCGGCCTCCCCAAGAAGATGGCGCTGGAACTGTTCAAGCCGTTCGTGATGAACCGGCTGTGGGCGCAGGGCATGGCCAACAACGCCAAGAGCGCCAAACGCATGGTCGAGAAGGCCGGCGCCGAGGTCTGGGACATCCTCGAAGAGGTGATTCATGACCGGCCGGTGCTGCTGAACCGCGCCCCGACGCTTCACCGCCTGGGCATCCAAGCCTTCATTCCGCGGCTCGTCGAGGGCAGCGCCATTCAGTTGCATCCGCTCGTGTGCGCGGCGTTCAACGCCGACTTCGACGGCGACCAGATGGCCGTCCACGTGCCGCTTTCGCGCGAGGCGGTCAACGAGGCGCGCAACGTGATGCTGAGCAAGTACAACATGCTCTCGCCCAGTTCGGGCGAGCCGCTCGTCGCGCCCACCTACGAGATCGTGCTCGGCTGCTACTACCTCACGCAGACGCGCCCCGACGCGAAACCCGAGGGGCGCTACCGCGACTTCGACGACGCGATGGTCGCCTTCGACGCGGGCGCGCTGAGCCTCCATTCCCTGATCAACGTGCGGGACGCCGCGGGCGCGGGCTGGATCGAGACGACGCCCGGCCGCATTATCTTCAACAGCGCGCTCCCGGAGGAGATGCGCCGCTACGACCAACTGATGGATAAGAAGGCGCTCCGCAACCTCGTCGCCGACGTCTATCACCTCATCGGAAACGACGCGACGGCGGATGTGCTGGACAGCCTCAAGGATCTCGGCTTCCAATACGCCACGCGCTCCGGCATCACCATCGGCATCACCGACATCAAGGTTCCGCCGGAGAAAGCCGGCATCATCGCCGAGGCCGAGATGGCCGTGAAGCGGCTGGAGGACGACTACGAAATGGGCCTGCTCTCCGATCAGGAGCGCCACGCCCGCATCATCAGCAGGTGGCAGGAAGCCAACAGCGAGATGGACAAGGCGGTGCAGTCGCGCCTGAGCGAGTTCGGCGGCATCTACGATATGGCGCACTCCGGCGCCCGCGGCAACGAGGCGCAGATCAAGCAGATGGCCGCGTGGCGCGGGTTAATGAGCAAGCCGGGCAAGTCCGGCAGCGACGTCATCGAGCAGCCCGTCAAGTCCAGTTTCCGCGAGGGGCTGAGCGTTCTGGAGTACTTCATCTCCACGCACGGCGCCCGCAAAGGGCTGACGGACACGGCGCTCCGCACGGCGGACTCCGGCTACCTCACGCGCCGTCTCATCGACGTCGCGCAGGAAGCCATCATCAAAGAAGAAGACTGCGCGACGGAGCGCGGCGTGACGATCTACGCGGACGCCTCGCCCGACGAAGACGTGATGATCGCCCGCCTCGGCGAGCGCGTCGCGGGCCGCGTCGCCGCCGCGCCTGTAGCCGACCCCGCCACCGGCGAGGTTCTGGCGGACGCGGGAGCGATGATCGAGAAGGCGGACGCGCAGCGCATTCAGGACGCGGGCGTCTCCGAGGTTCATGTCCGCAGCCCGCTCACTTGCGAGGCGAAGCACGGCGTCTGCCGGCAGTGCTACGGATGGAGTCCGGCCACGGGCAAACTCGTCCGGGTCGGCGACGCGGTGGGCATCATCGCGGCGCAGTCCATCGGCGAGCCCGGCACCCAGTTGACGATGCGGACGTTCCATATGGGCGGCGTCGCGGGACTGGACATCACCACCGGCCTCCCCCGCGTCGAGGAGATCTTCGAAGCGCGCGTTCCCAAAGGCAAGGCCCGCGTCGCGGAGATCGACGGCGACGCGCTCGCGTTCGAGAACGGGCAACTGGTCGGCGAGTACGAAGCGCCGCCCGACGCGCCGCAGATCGCCGCGCCGCCCGTGTCGTTCGCGCCGGTCGTGCGCGTCGTGAACCGCATCCCCTTCACCGACGTCTACGAAATCGGCGAGGGGCGCAAACTCGCGGTCAAAGAGGGGCAAACGGTCAAGGCGGGCCAGCCCATCGCGGAGCCCGCCCCGAAGCCGAAGCGAAGCAGGGCGAAGAAGGCGGAAGAGCCCGCCGAGGGCGAAGCCTCCGTTCCCGCCGCGCAAACGGAGGAGCCAACGGCGATCCTCGCCCGCGTCTCAGGCGCCGCGCGCGTCGTGGACGGCCGGGTGGAGATCGACGCCTACGAAACCGAATTGCGCGACCATCCCGTGGACGCCACCGCGCAGCGGCTCGTCCGCACCGGCGACAAAGTGGAGGCCGGGCAGCGGCTCACCAGCGGCGTGAAAGACCCGCACGACATTCTCCGCATCCTCGGAACGGAGGCCACGCTGCGCTACCTCAACGAGCAAGTGCAGACCGTCTACCGCAACCAGGGCGTGGACATCAACGACAAGCACATTGAGACCGTCATCGGCCAAATGCTGCGCTGGGTGAAGGTCGAAACGATCGGCGACACGGACTTCCTGCCGAATCAGACCGTCGACCGGGGCACGTTCCAAAGCGTGAACGAGCGCGTGATGGCGGAGGGCGGCGAGCCCGCGACCGGCAAGCCCGACATTCGCGGCGTTACGCGCGCCTCCCTCAACACGGAGAGTTTCCTCGCCAAAGCCTCGTTCCAAGAGACCGCCCGCGTGCTCACGGAGGCGGCGATGTCCGGCGACGTCGACCACCTGCGCGGCCTCAAGGAAAACGTCATCATCGGCAGGCTCATCCCCGCCAGGCTCGACGCTTCCGAGGAGGGGCGCAACTTGCTCGGCATTCCCGAGCGGCTCCCGGCCCGCGCCGCCGTCGACGATTTCGAAAGCCTGATGGGCGGCCTGATTTCGGGCGTCCCCGGTATGCCCTTCGACGATGACGACGACGACGATTTCCTCGCCCCGCGCCGCCCGGCGAACGTCATTGACTTCTCGCTCGACGACGAGGAGGACGAGGAGGACGACGACTTTCTCTCGGACGACGATGACGATGACGACCCGCTCGCGGAGCCAGAGGATTCCGTCGCCGCCGACGGCGAGAGCGCTTCAGCGTCCGGCGACGACGAAGAGACCGAGGACGACCCCGCCGACCTGGAGCCTGACGACATAGAAGACCCCTTCGACGGCCCGATGGGCGCCGGCCCGATAGGCATCGCCGAGGACGGAGACAGCGGCGAGGACGGCGAGGAATAGGCGTAGCCCGGCGGCGGCGCGCGGGATCCGCTCTTGCGCTCGCCCCGGCGCTCCCGCCGCGCTATCGCCGTTCCCGCGCATGCGGGAACCTCGCCCCTATGTCCCGTCATTCCCGCGCAGGCGGGAATCTCGCCCCTATGCTCCGTCATTCCCGCGTAGGCGGGAATCTCGCCCCTATGTCCCGTCATTCCCGCGCAGGCGGGAACCTCGCCTCCTGACGCGGCGAGCGGGCGCAGGCGGGAATCCAGTCAGGCGCGCAACGCCCGCGTCCTTTCGTCTCCAGCGCGCCTTACGCGCCGGAGGCGCCGATGTCCCCGGGCGGGCGATGCCGCTTACGCGCGGGCGATGCCGTAGGAGGCGGCGTTGTCGAGCAGGCGGCGCATTCCGCTTTCGCCGATGGACGGCGACCATGCGGACGTCATCCAGAGGTCGTTGACGGCGGCGTAGATGTCGGAGAGGCGCATCGCGTCGTCCGGCGCCGCGAGGAGCACGCGAAGCACGGTTTCGAGCGTCGGATGCTGCGGGGAGAGGTAGCCGTCTTGCCCGGCGCAGCGCTCCTTGAAGAGTTTCCGCAGCGCGGGGTAGGTCATTCCGCTGAGGTCGCCGGACGCTTTCGCTTTCGCTCCCTCGCAGAGGCGCGAGCCGAGCACGACGCCCAGCGAGCGCCCTTGCCGCTCGATCAGAGCGGGGACGATGGCGTAGCGCGGGTTCTCTTCGCCGCCGCCGTTGGATGCGGCGCCGGACGCCTTGTCTTCGGTCATTGCGTTGCCTCCATGCCTATTTCGCTATGCCTATTTCGTAATGTCGAGCGGCTCCGTGAGCAGGCCGGAGTGGTCGAGCCAGTCCAGCAGTTGCACGACGGCGCGCTCCCCGGCGCGGCGGACGGGGACGTCCTCGGGACAGATGGCCAGTCCTTGCGCCAGACCCATCGAGGTGAGCAGATTGGAGCCTTGCCCGCCGGTGAGCCGCGCGCGCAGGCCGCCGTCCCGCCGCTCCAATGTGACGCGGGCGTAGACGCGCCGCTCGTCCGCGTTCAGCAAATCGTCGTCCAGCGCCGCGCTCACGGTGGGGAGCGGCGCGGGGCTGCGGCCCATCATCTTGGCCAGCGCGGGCCTTGCGAACTCCACGAGCGCGACGAGGGCGCTGACCGGATTCCCGGGCAAGCCCAAGTGCGGAACCTTTCCGCCGTCCGGCGCGTTCAGCAGGCCGAACGCGATGGGGCGCGCCGGACGCATTCGCACCGACCAGAAGTCCATGCTTCCCAATTCGCCCAGCGCTTCTTTGACCATATCGAACGCGCCCGCGCTCACGCCCGCCGACGTGATCAGCAGGTCGGAGTTCAGCCCGAGCCGTATCTTGGCGCGGAGGTCGTCCATATTGTCGCGGGCGACGCCGAGCATAACGGGCTCGGCTCCCCACCGGCGGACCGCCGCCGCCGCGCCGTAACTGTTGCTATCGAACAGCCGCCCGGGCTGCGGGGGCTCGCCGGGCGTTTGCACTTCGTCGCCCGTGGCGAGGATGGCGACGCGCGGCCTGCGCGTCACGGGCGCGTCGGCGAATCCGAAGGAGGCGAGCAGCCCCAGCGCGGGGGGATCGAGCGTTCGCCCTCGCCGCAGGATCAGTTCGCCCGCGCTTGCGTCCTCGCCCGCCGGACGCACGTGGTCGCCCTCGCTCGGGGCGCGGCGCACGGCGATGTAGTCGAGCGCGAGGCCGGTGGCGCGGCGCTCGACTTCGTCGGTGAATTCGTAGGGGACGACGGCGTCGGCGCCGTCGGGCACGGGGGCGCCGGTCATAATCCTCGCGCAGGCGCCCTCGCGCACGGCGGCGCCCGGCGCCTGCCCCGCCTGCACTTGCCCGGTGATCTTCAGCGTAACCGGCGACGCTTCCGACGCGCCCCGCGCGTCCGCCGCCCGCATTGCGTAGCCGTCCATCGCGGAGTTGGCGAGCGACGGAATGTCGAAGGGGGAATGCACGTCTTCCGTGAGCGTCAGGCCGTCGGCGTCGAGGAGCGGAACGCGGGCGGAGGGGAGCCGCTCGACGAGGCGCAGCACGCGCTCGAGGGCTTCCTCGACGCTGAGCATATCCGCCGTTCGCGGATGCGCGTGCTCGCGGGCGTGCTCGTGTTCGCCGTGAGCGTGGCCGCGTTCGCCATGAGCGTGGGCGCGCCCGTGTTCATGGGCAGGGGAGTGGGCGCGCTGTTCCTGATCGCTCATTGGGTCTCCACGCCCCGGAACGCCGCGCCCAATTCGTTCTCCAAGCGTTCGCGGATGGATGCGACGGCGTCGTTGACCTCGCCCGCCGTGAGCGTTCGTTCCGGGGATTGGAACTCGACGTTGAACGTGAGCGACTTTACGCCTTCGGGCAGCGCTCCGCCTTCGAACAGGTCGAACAGCGTTGCGCGGCGGACGAGCGGGTGGGCGGCGATGACGTCGAGCGCGGCCTGCGCCGGCGCGGCGGCGGGCAAGTCGGGCGACAGGTCGCGCGCCGCGCTGGGGTAGCGCGAGAACGGCGCGAACGACGACCGCATCGCGGGGACTAGGGGCGCGAGGCGGCTGAGGTCAATTTCGGCGAGGGCGGCGCAAGGAGCGGGAACGTCATACGCCCGGACCGCGTCCGCGCTCAATTCGCCAACGACGCCGACGCGCTCGCCGTTGACGACAACGGAGGCTGCGCGGCCGGGGTGGAGCATCGGATCGCTCGCGGGCTCGAATGACGCGCTCAGGCCGAGGCGCGCCAGCAACCCCTCCGCGACGCCTTTCGCGTCGTAGAAGCCGGCCATTTCAGGGGCGTCCCGCTCCGCCCAGTGAGGCGCCTCGCGGGGGCCGCCGAGAACGGCGACCGCCATCTCGCGTTCGTCGGGCAGGTCGCCGGGGCGCGGGATGAACACGCGGCCCGTCTCGAACATCGCGCCCAGGCTCTTCCCGCGGATTGCGGCGGCCGCCGCCCGCAGGAGCGCCGGACGCAGCGACGTCCGCAGGCTCGTCTGCTCTTGGCTCATCGGGTTGTGGACGGCGAGGGGCTCGCGCCCGTCCGGCAGGGCGGCGTCCTCGCGGCTCACGAGCGCGCGGGAGATGGTTTCCTGCAATCCGAAGGAGACGAGCGCGTCGCGCGCCTCCTCGCGGAGCGTTCGCTCCGGCTGAGGGATCGCGTTGGGGACGGGCCCCTCCAGCGGCGCGCCTTCTATGGCGTCGTAGCCGATGATGCGGGCGACCTCTTCGATGACGTCCTCTTCGATATGCGCGTCCGTCCGCCAGTAGGGGGGCGTGACGGTCATTGCGCCGTCCGCCGCGTCCTCCACGGCGAAGCCGAGCGCTTCCAGCGCGCTCCGCGTTTGGGTTTCGGGGAAGTCGGCGCCGAGCAGGCGGCGCAAACCGGCGTGGGAGAAGGGGATGCGGGGCGCGGGGCTTTTGCCGGGGAACACGTCGCAAACGCCTTGCGCGGCCTCGCCGCCCGCCGTTTCGAGGATGAGACGAACGGCGCGGCGCAGCGCCCGCTCCGCGAGTTCGGGGTTGAGCCCTTTTTCGAAGCGCAGCGAGGCGTCGGTCCGCGACTTGAGCGCGTTCGCCGTCCGGCGCGTGTTGATGGCGTTGAACGTCGCGGACTCCAGCAGGACGTTGCGGGTGGATTCGGTCATTTCGGAGTTGGCGCCGCCCATCACGCCCGCGAGCCCTATCGCGCGCTCCGGGTCGGCGATCATCAGCATCGGCGGGCGCAGCGCGTGTTCCTGGCCGTCGAGGCTCGTGAAGCGCTCGCCTTCGGCGGCGGGGCGGACGATGATCCTCGCGTCACGGACTTCGTCCAGGTCGAAGGCGTGCAGCGGCTGGCCGTACTCCAGCATCACGTAGTTGGTGACGTCCACGACGTTGTTGATGGGGCGATGCCCCGCGTCCTGCAGGCGCTTCCGCAACCAATCGGGCGACGCCCCGACGCGGACGCCTCGGATGAGGGCGCAGGCGTAGCGGGCGCACAGATCCGCGTCCGTTATCTCGACGCTCACGGCGTCCTCTATGGGGCCGCCCGCTTCAGGGTAACCGGCGGGGGGCTCGGCGACCCGCTCGCCCGTGATCGCCGCGACTTCATGCGCGACGCCCAGCATCGAGAGGCAGTCGCCGCGGTTGGCCGTGACCTCTATCTCCAACGCTCCGCGGGAGGGCAGGACGTCGGAGAGCGGCGCGCCGACCGGGGCGTCCGCGCTCAGTTCGAGGATGCCCTCGCTCTCCTCGCTGACGCCGAGTTCGCGCTCCGAGCAGACCATTCCGGCGGACTCGACGCCGCGGATGACCGCCGCCGTCAACTCCATCGGCTCGCCGGTTTTGCCGTTCGTGAGGACGGCGCCGACGCGGGCGAACGCGATCTTTTGTCCGGGGGCGACGTTGGGCGCGCCGCACACGACCGTGCGGCGGTCGGCGCCGAGGTCGACGTCGGCCAGGCGCAGCCTGTCGGCGTTCGGGTGGGGGCGGACGTCTTCGACGCGCCCGACGACGACGTTCGGCCATCCGCCGCCCGGGCCGGGGTCGAAGGCGGACTCCAGCCCTGCGATGGTTAGGCGATGGGCGAGTTCCGCCGGGGGCGTCCGCAGCGGAACGTATTCGGCGAGCCAAGAAAGAGGAACTCTCATGCGAAGGGGCGATGCTCCGTGAGGCGGCGCTTTCGGATAGTATAACGCTTAAGCGCGTCGCCGGGGCAGGCCGGGGACGGACGCGGAGGAGGAGCGCGCCGTGGGCATAGCGGACAGAGATTACTATAGGGAGCGCGGGGCGCGACCGCCGGAGCGCAGGGCGAGCCCGGCGGGAGGCGGAGGCGGGGCGCGACCGTCGGGCGGAGGCGGGACGCCGCGCGGGAGGAAGGCGCTCACGCGGCTCGCGCTGGCGGGCGCCGTGATCGCGGCGGTCGTTTTGACGATGCTGCTGACGGCGGGCTGCAGCGGATCGGAAGACGCCGCGCCGACGCCTGAGCCGGAAGCGCCGACTATCTCCGGGTCCGCGGACGCCGCGCCGACGCCGCGCCCCGCTTCCACCCCGGTCGCGATGTCCGGCGACGTGGGCGGAGCCGTGGGCGATTCCGCGCCGGAGTTCACCGGCATCGATCAGTGGCTCAACAGCGAGCCGCTGACGATGGAAGGGCTGCGGGGCAAGGTCACGCTCATTGATTTCTGGACGTACACCTGCATCAACTGCATTCGCACGCTTCCCTATTTGCGCGACTGGCACGCCAAGTACGCCGACCGGGGCCTCGCGCTGATCGGCGTGCATACGCCGGAGTTCGAGTACGAGAAGGTCACGCAGAACGTGATCAACGCATCGGAGGAACTTAGCGTCGTTTGGCCGGTGGCGCAAGACAACGATTTCCGCACTTGGCGCGCCTACGACAACCGCTACTGGCCCGCCAAGTATCTCGTGGACGCGAACGGCGTCGTCCGCTACACGCACTTCGGCGAGGGCGCTTACGACGAGACGGAGCGCATCATCCGCGAACTGCTGGAGGAAGCCGGCGCCGACGTGTCGGACATCGCCGTGAACGCCGACCCGGGGCCGGAGGCCGACCCAAAAGCGTACGTGGACTCGTTCGAGGATAGGCAGACCCGCGAGATCTACGGCGGATGGAACCGCAACTCCTCGCCGACCGGCCTCTACATTGGCCATCAGGAATACTACGACGGCCTCGGCCTCACGCAGTTCTACCGCGACCCGGGGATTCACCTCAACCAGTTCGCGTATCTCAACGGCTCGTGGCGCTCCGATCTGGAGGCCATCAGCCACGGGCGGGAGACCGAAAATCTGGAGGATTGGATCGCCCTGCGGTTCCTCGCCCGCACGGTGAACATCGTGGTCGGCTTTCCGGAGGGAACTGAGCCGTTCGAAGTGGACGTCTCCATCGCCGACCTGCCGCCCGCCGACGCCGATCCCGGGGTGGAGTTGGCGTACCGTCCGCTCGCGGAGGACGAGGCGGGGGAGCATATCGTGATCGAAGGCGGGCGCAGTTACTTCGTCGTTGACGAGCCCGATCTGTATAACGCCATCGCGCTGCCGGAGTTCGGCGCCGCCGAAATCAAGTTCGCGTCCAACTCCCCGGAATTCGCGCTGTTCGCGCTGACGTTCGGCTCTTACGACGAGGTCTACTAGGAGCGCCTCCGCTATGCCGCGCCCGCCCTTGCATACGGCGCTCGCATCCCTCGCCGCGTGCGCTCTCGCCGCCGCGTGCGCCGCGCCTACGCCGACCCCGACCGCCACGCCTACGCCGACTCCGACGCCAACGCCGACCCCCGCCGCGCAATCCGGCGAACTCACCGCCATCCTCGCCACGACCGTCCTGCGGACGGGAACGCAGCGCGTCGCTTTTCTGCTCGCGTCCGGCACGGCGCTGGTTCGCGCTCCGCAGGCGACCGTCCGGACGTCGCACCTCGACGGGGACGCGGAGGGCGAGACCGCGACGGCGGCGTTTTACGAATGGCCGTTCGGCACGCGGGGCTCCTACGTGACGCCCCTCGCGTTCCCGCAGGCGGGCGCGTGGCGGCTGGACATCGAGGCGGGCGGCGGCAAGGCGTCGCTCGACATTGAGGTGGACGAGACGTCCGTCGTGCGGGATATTGGGCAGATCGCGCCGTTCAGCGACACCAAGACGCTGCGGTCGGCCCAGGGCGATATTTCGAGCATCACGTCGCACTACCGCGCCGACCCGGCGCTCTACGAGGTCAGCATCGCGGAGTCGCTGTTCAGCGGCAAGCCGACGGTGGCCGTGTTCGCCTCGCCCGCGTTCTGCACGTCGGCGACCTGCGGCCCGCAGGTGGACACCGTCACGGAACTGCGGGAAGCGCGCCCGGACGCGGCGGACTACATTCACGTCGAGGTCTACGACAACCCGCAGGAGATTCAGGGCGACCTTACGCTGGGCGTGCTCTCGCCGCATCTCGCTGAGTGGGGCATCGATCAGGTTCCCAACTACCGCAACGAGTCGTGGACGTTCGTGATCGGAACGGACGCCCGCGTCGCGTCGCGCTTCGAGGGGTACGCCGCCCTCGCGGAGTTGGAGGACGCGCTGGACGCCGCGCTGGGGTGAGGGGCGGGGCAGGGGCGTTAGAACCTGTGCTGCACGGGGTATCCGGCCTGATCTATGCCGCTGGAGGCGACAACATGGTTGGGGAGGGGCAGTCGTTCCAACGCCCGCGGCTCGACCTTGATGGCTCCTGACCCGTAAGACTTGCCCACAAGCGACAGATTGGCGACAGTATCGGGGTGCCGCAGGATAGTCCAGAGCCTCTCCGTAAATTCCGCGTCATTGGATCTTGGATACACGCAATGGAAGCAGGATAGCGGGACAGTTCGCTCTTTGTTGTAAATGAACCTCGAACTGCGGCGCCCGAGATAGGCGAACAGGAAGGGCGGAGGCATACGGGTCTCCGTTTTGTACCACGGGTTCCTTGTCGCAATGAGCGGTCTTCTGTGAACCCCTTGCAACACGCCTTGCATGAGGTACTCTTGCACAGACGAAGGGAACTGATCGAACGGCCTGCTGTCAAGAGACAAGAGAAACGTAGGTTTGCCTTGAATTTCAAGGTCATCCAACGCTTTTCGGCTAATTTCGCTTTCAGTTATATCGCGTGTCCGTCCAATTGAATGCACGATGAATTCGCTAGGTATTCTGAGAGAATCCAATTGTTTTTTCGTTAGGAAAAAGAAGTTATTTGCGCCCGTTGCGATACCTCGAATTACTTCTGCATAGTCTCCCAAAGTTCTGATTGCAACTTGCCTGCTTGCTTGCGGAGGGCGTGAGAAACCGGTGGACAGACCTTCCTCGAGATCGCGTTCGCGAATGTCAATATCGCCTGTTTGGCTTCCAGACCTAACCCAATCCATAAGCGCGTTTGGGTGGGAATTGAGACATTTCACCCATTTAAACGTCTTCTCAGGGCGTTCGTTGGCAATCATAAATATCATAGGGTTGGTGTCTACGCCTGGAAATGGAGTCGCTTCGGGCGCGAAAGTAACTACAGCGTCGAGTCGGAAGTTATTAGCAATCCAGTTCCACAAGATAGGAGAGAATACGCCCTCGCAAGTGTCTGCAGGCATTATGAAAGAAAGGCGTCCGCCTTCCTTGAGAATTTGCAGCGCCCGCACCAAGAAATAGATGTGCAAACCTGCCCGCCCATCAAGCGCCGCACCGAAGGTCGTTGCGCCGATCTGCTTGAGTTGCCTCTTTGTCTCCTGCGGCAGCCTGTGATGGCGAATGTACGGGGGGTTGGCGACGATTGCGCCGTAGGAGGTCTGGGGCGGCTGCAGGACGAAATCCCGCACAATGATGCAGTTGAGGTCGTCCGCCCGCAGGCCCTTCCTCGCCGCATCCGCAACAACGGCAGGGTCGATCTCAAACCCATGTAGCCCGATAGCGCGCCCTTGTTCGGCCTCAATCCTTCGAGCGGCATGGAAGAAAGCGCCTAACCCAACGGCAGGGTCGAGCAGATCGTTGTAGCCCCCGTCGAGGGCATACGTCACCATAGCGTCAGCGATCCACTCCGGCGTCCAGAACTGACCCTTCTCGCGGAGAGCTTCCCGCTGAGGCCCATTAGCCGGCAACCTTTCGATTCCTTGTAATGCTTTTGGCATACTACTCACCCATCACTCCCTTGAGCACATCAATAGATTCCTCGCTGATGCTCAGTTTGCCGCCTTCGAACTTCACATAGGGCATAATATGCCCATTCGGATCCGTAATGGATTCCGCTAGCAAAGAAGGCTTTTTAACCATGTTGCCCAATTGGTATGCATAATGGTGATAGATTTTGTAGATGGACTTTATGGAACTCGCGCCGCTTGGAGCATGAAAGGTCTGACTGGTCGACTGGATAAGTCCTTCGCTGATCAGCCGACTCGCTTCCTTCAGGCTAATTCCGAAGGCCAAGTCATGGAAAAGATGCCAGATGTGGATCGGAATTCCGCTCTGGTTCTGCCAAGCCAGTAGGCGTTCTCGGTCTTCTTCCTTTAAGATAATTGTAGGGACTACCGCATTTTTTGGCAACCCGTTTTTGCTCTGAAGCCTTTTCATTGGCCTTAATTTAGATCCATAATCGGGCATAGACTTTGCGAGCCACAGGCTGTTCTCGCACTCGACTGCTACGATCGCTTTGCTAACCAACGCTTTCAACGTTGCGTTCTCTTCTGATATAAACGGGAGTTCTTGCTTGCCGCCCAATGTCGAGAGCGCCCTAATGACTTCGGTCTTGTCCTTTGCTGCGAAAACGAGAATGTCCGGCCGCTTGTTGTCGGCTAGCCCGGCCGCCTCCAGTCGCTCGAAGTAGATCTCGTACCCCCGAATGTCGTTAGGGGCTGTTCCGCTTGGTCCGTAAGGGATGGCGTAGAATTCTCCAGAGGCGTTGACCGCGTCTATGACCTTGCGCTCGCTCCAGACGCCCTGGTTCCAGCGCATCAGGAAGTCGCTGCCCCGCAGACGGCGCGGGTTTAGGAAGAAATCCTCCGACGGGATGCACAACCTTCCCGCCAGTTCGATCTCCAAATCCTCTCTGGCTACGCTCAACGCCTTGTCGAACGCGCTCAGCCTCGCGAGTGGACTCACAAAACCTCCTGCTCTTGGGCGCGATTGGTATCTACAATATCATAAGCAGGGTTGGTCTAATTGTAAAGAGGCCAACCAGGCGCGCCCCGCTGCTGCGCGAACGACCGCGCCTATTGCAAGAGAGGTGACTTGCGGCGGGCAGCCTACGCCGCGCGCAGATCCTCGGCGAGGGAGGCGCGCATCTCCGGGGACACGGGGCAGGACGCTTCGTAGCCGCGGTGCGACACCTCCAACGACGCGGGGGCGTCTCCTTCCGCGAACGCTTGCGCCTGCGCCGGGGTCATCGGGAAGGTGACGTAGTGCACCGCGCTGATGCGGTCTTCCTTGCTGCGCCCGCCCTCGTATTCGGCTTCGACGCGCTCTCTGCCGATGACGAGGAAGGTCGTGCCGCCCTTGTCCACGCCGATGAATCTGTCGAGGATTTCGCGCAAGCGCTCCTGCTCCGTGATCTCGATGAGGAGTGTCGCGCGCAGTTCGTTGGGGCCGGGAATGAGTTGGTTGTACGTGTCCAACTCCTCCTGAATGCGCTCCGGGGCGACGATGCGCTCCGCCCGCATCATCTCCTGCGCCTGAAAGCGCACGGTGTCGCGGTTCTCGAACACGAGCGTCACGAGGCCGCCGACTTGGGCGCGGCGGCGCTTCTTGAGCGCGATGACGCGCTCGCGGAAAGCGGGACGCTCGGCTTCGTAGGCCGCGATGTCCACGACGTCGTTGAGCGTGAGCGGGCGCATCGCGCTACGGCTCCGCGACGCCGTAGGCGGCGGCGAGCGCCTGCATCGTGTGGATAGGCCGCCTGCCCGTTCCGATCTCAATGTGCCGCGCCGCGAGCGGGCAGTCCGACACGAGGAGGTCGGGCGCGTTCTTTTGGAGGTTGGAGAAGAGTTTCTCGCCGACCTTCAGCGCCATCGGGAAGTATTTCTTGCTGATGCCCCAGGTTCCGTCGTGGCCGGAGCAACTCTCGACCGTCTCGACCGCCGTGCCGGGGACGAGGGCGAGGATGCGGGGCGAGTAGACGCCCGCCGCCTGCGCCCGCGTGTGGCAGGCGACGTGAAAGGCGACCTTGCCCAGTTCGCGTTGGAAGTCGCGCCGCAGCGTTTTCTCCCGCGCCATCCGCGCGAGGTAGGCTCCGGCCTCGTACACGCGCTCGGACACTTTGCGCGCCGCCTCCGCATCTTCGGACATTCGGGGGTATTCGTCGCGGAGCACGAGCGTGCAGGTGGGCTGGAGGCTTACGATGTCGCAGCCGTCGTCCACGAGCGCGGAGAGGCGGCGCAGGTTGTAATCGCGCTTCTTGGCAGCGCCTTTGTAGTCGCCGGCGTCCATCAGCGGCATTCCGCAGCACTGATGCTCGGGCAGGACGACCTCTACGTTGTTGCGCTCGAAGACGGCGACGGCGGCGCGGGCGATTTGGACGTCGCTGTAGTCCGACGTGCAGCCGGGGAAGAGCGCGACTTTGCCGGCGGGCTGCTCGGAGGGGCGCATCGCCTGGCCGTAGCGCTTGCGGAACCACGAGGTGAAGGTTCCAACGCGGTACTCCGGCAGTTTCGCCTTGCGGTGAATGCCGAGCACGGCCTGCGACGCAAGCCGCGTTGGGGGGAACTTGTTGGCGAAGTTCGTTAGGGGCGCGAACGGGCCTCCCGCGAGTTTGGCGAGCCTGTCCTGATCGGCGGTGAGTTTTTTGGCGAGGCCGACGCCCTCTTTCTTGGCGCGCTGGAACTTGGCGCGCGCGACGAGGCGCGGCACGTCGAGGTCGTACTCGTGCGGCGCGGTGTACGGACAGACGACCCAGCACAACTTGCACTGGAAGCAGAGGTCTTCGGTCTTGGCGAACCGCTCCGCGCCGATCCGCTCCATTTCTCCCTCGACGGAGTCCGTGAGGTCGAAGAGGTCGGGGAACATCGGGCAGAGGTTCCAGCAGAGCCTGCACCCGTGGCAGACGTCGTACTGGCGGCGCTGCTCGGCGAGCAGGTCGTCCTCGTCCCAGTAGCGGGGGTCGGTCGTGTTGTAGACGGGGGATGGCATCGTCGCGTCGCTCGGTGGGGCGCTCGCCGGCGCGCCCTCCGCGCTCCGAAAGGAACGGAGGGCGCGCCGGTTGCTCGCGGGTTAGAGCGAGAGGGACTCCGCGCCCTTCGTGAAGCGCCCCGCGTGGGAGCGCTCGGCCCGGGCGAGCGTTTCGAACCACTCGGCGAGTTCGTCGAACCCCTCGTCGCGGGCGGTGCGGGCGAAGCCGGGGTACATTTCGGTGTACTCGTAGGTCTCGCCGGCGACGGCGGACTTGAGGTTGGCTTCGGTGTTGCCGATGGGCTCGCCGGTGGCCGGGTCGCCCGTCTCCTTCAGGAAGTCGAGGTGGCCGAAGGCGTGGCCGGTCTCGGCCTCGGAGATGTCGCGGAAGAGGCCGCCGACCTCCGGGTAGCCCTCGATGTCGGCGCGGCGCGCGAAGTAGAGGTAGCGCCGGTTGGCCTGCGACTCTCCGGCGAACGCCGCCTTCAGGTTGCTCTCGCTCTGGGTGCCTTGCAATGTCGCCATTTCTTCTCCTCCTCTGGGGGGAATCGTTGTCCTACGGGTTTCGCCGCCGCTCCGGTTCCGTTTCCCCGGGCTGGCAGGCAGGACACTTGCCGTACAGGTCCATACGATAGCGCTCGACGCGAAAGCCTGCGCGCTCCGCCTCTTCCGCGATGCGCTCGCCGGCGCCGCCGGCGGCCACGTCGTGGATCGCGCCGCACGCGAGGCAGACGAAGTGGGGGTGCGGGTAGGGGCGCAGGCCGTCGTAGCGGTTGGCGGACAGGGCGCCGTCGTGGAAGCCCAACTCCAGCGCTCCGCCCGTCTCGCGCAGCGCGTCCAGCGCGCGGTAGACCGCCCCGCGGCTGAGCGACGGGCGGGCCTTGCGCGCCTCCGCGAAGATCTCCTCCGCGCCGGGGTGCGCGTCGCTGCCGATCAGCGCCTGCAGAACGGCCATGCGGGTCGGCCCGACGCGGCGTCCGGCGGCGCGCAGGCGAGCAGTCGCTTCCCCGACGCGCGCGCTCCGTTCATCCGTGATGTCGTTAGCGATAACCATTCTCGCTAAGGTATACGCCTCCGCAGGCGGCGCGTCAAGCCCGATTACGTTAACGGGACGAATGGGAAGGAGGGAGGGGAGGCGCTACGCGCCGGGCTCGCCTCTGATCCTGCTCGCCACGTCAGGGGGCGAGATTCCCGCCTGCGCGGGAATGACGGGGCAAGGGGGCGAGATTCCCGCCTGCGCGGGAATGACGAATGGGCAAGGGGGAGGGCGGCGGGGGTTACGGCTCGTTCTCTGCGGAGGCGCGGGCCATTGCGCGGGGGAAGTCGTCCTCGCTGAAGACGAGTTGGAACGTTCCCTCGAGCGGGCCGCCGTTCACGCGCATTACGCCATAACTGAGCGCGTCTTGCAGCGTGTCCATCACGCGCTGCTTGTAGTCCGTGTCGGGATTTCCGCGCAGATGCTCGCCTTTGGTCTCGAACACGAGCACGCGCGGCTTGGCGCCGGAAGCGTCGGCCATAGCGATGAAGTCCGGCCAGATGCGGTCTTGCTTCCATCCGCGCAGGTAGTAGTCGCCGCGCTGCCGCGCCGCCACGCGATGCCACCACCGCAGCGCCTTCTGCTTGTCGAGGTACTGGGCGAACTTCCGCTCGAGCGCGTTGAGTCCGTGGTCGTACACGGGCTCGAACAGGCTGATCTGCATCGTCGTCCGCCCGTCCTCGCTGGGAAGCAGGCCCGCGCGGACAGGAATAGGCAACTCGAAGTCGTCGACCATTGTGAACTTCGGCTCGCCGACGTCCAAGTCGAAGCGAATCGCCCCTTCGATCAGTTTGTCCGCGAACACCTGCTCGGCTTGCTTTTCGACTTCGTCTCTGACGTGCTCCCGCAAGGCGAACGAGAGGTAGGAGCGCCGGTCGTAGATATGCTCGTCGGAGTCGCCGTTGTCGCGCAGGCGCTTCAGGAGGTCTTGGGCGACGCGGGCGGCTTGCCAGGGGTTCGGAATCACGTCGGCGAGGCGGCGGGCGAACCAGGAGACGCTGAGCGTTTTGTCCAGCGACAACTCCGTCTCGCCGTGGAAGACCGGGGGTTGGGCGCCGACGTCGACGGTCGCGGATTGCCGGCGGACGCGGTCGGGCATCGAACTTTGCGGGTCGGGCGCGGCGATCGCGTCCCAGTCGATGGCGGGCAGGATGTGGCGCTGATAGTCCAACTCGCGCCAGCCCTCTCCGTCTTCGCGCCCTTCGTCTTTGTGCCGCACGAGCGGCAAGAAGATGTCTTTGCCTCGGAACTGGGGCCTGCGCTCGAAGAGCGTGCCGCGGAATTCGGCGGAGCCGCCCAGCACGTCCTCGCCCAGCCCTGTCAGCCCTTCCTGCTCGAGCCCGCGCTTGACCTGCGCGACGGCGGCGCTGACGTCGGTCTTCCAGCAGTAGACGTAGCACTGGTCGAGCGCCTCCCGTCCGGTGCGGCGGGCGTGGGGCTGGCGCATCACACGGCCCGTCAACTGCGTGAGGGCGCGCTCCGACCGGGTGTTGTCCAGCATCACGAGGAGATACGCGAACGGGCAGTCCCACCCCTCCATCAGGGCGGCTTTAGTGATGATCCACTGAACCGGGCAGATCTCCGACAGCAGGTCGAGCCCCGCCAACTCGTCCAGTTCGGACGACTTCACTTTCACGGCGCTGGCCGGAACGCCCAAGTTGAGCGTCAAGTAGTCGCGGACGTCCTCGGCGTGAACGCGCTCGCCGTCGCGCTGGTCGCGGCCGGTGCGCTCGACGCGGACGACGGCGATGGGGCGGACGTAGCGCCCTTCGCTCGCCTGCAGCGAACGCGCCTCGGCGGTCAGCCGCTCCAGTTGGGCCGCGGCGTCGGCGAGCGTCGTCTTCCATTCGGCGTTCGGCCACGACTCGACGCGCACGGGCAGTTTGATCATCTCCTCTTTCTTCAGCGCCTCGCCGGTGATGTCCACCAGCAGATTGCTGACGCCCCGGTGGGGGGTCGCCGACAACTCGATGACGAGGCTCGGATCGAGGCGGTTGATCACGCGCACGAACTCCCGCGCCGCGTCCGGCTTCCCGTAAGCCTTGTGCGCCTCGTCGAGAATCACCGCCGGCCGGAGGATTTTGAACACGTTGAACAGGCTCTGGATAACGGGGCCGCCGTCCGGGGCGCGCTCCAAGTCGGGGAAGTCCGCGAGCAGCCGGCCGTTGCCCAGCGGGTCGTCGCCGTCGGGGAAGAGGGTGGGGTAGCGGCCGGAGTCGCGGAACATCCGCAGGAAGTCGCGGCTCTTTTGCCGGTTGGCCGCCGGAAGCGACAGCAGCATTACGCAAAGGCGGTCGGCGGCGTCCTGACGGGTAAGCGGGTTGTCTTTCTCCATCAGTTTGACGCGCCCGCCGCTGGCGCGCTCCAGCATTTGGCGGTAGGGATGCTCGCGGTCGCGGAGGGCGGCCTTCGTTTGGGCGTAGATCGCCTTTGTCGGGGTTATCCAGAGGACGAGGCCGTTGGGGCGGTTGAGGCGCTCCAGCGCCGCCGCCGCGAGCAGCGTCTTGCCGCCGCCGGTGGGGACTTTGAAGCAAACGTGCGGAATCGGGCGGCCCGCCTCGTCCGTCCGGCTCACGTAGACGCCCGCGCCGTCGGCGACGCCTCCCGCCTGCGTCAGCGCCGTCCACGCCGCTTTCGGATAGTTCTGAATGTCGGGAGGAACGACGGCGTCCGCTATGCTCTCCATCACGGCGGCGAGGGCGTCCGCCTGCTCCCGCGCTTTTTCGAGCGCGTCGCGCCATCGGACGAAAGCGTCCAGCGCGGCGGCTTGGTACTCTTTCAGTTCCATCGCGCGCGCCCCTATCCCCGAACCGGCAGTTCGTAGGGCAACTGGCAGAACGTGACGCCCAAGTCGGTCAAGTCGCGCTGGCCGATGTACTTCGCCGCCGCGAACACGACCGCCTTGCGCCCTTCGGCGCGGCAGCGAGCGCCGACGCGCTCCGCCCGCGCCGAGTTCAGCACGGCTTCGGCGCTCCGCAGCCACTCCACGTCCGGCTCCCACAGCAAGTGGTAGTTGACTTTCTCCGTTTGGTGGAACAGCCCGAGGTCGTCCCGCCGCTCCAAACTGTCCGGGCCCGCCGATATGCCCGACGCCGCGTACAGCAGATAGGCCGCGAGCGATTCGTAGGCGGGCAGCGCGTCTCCTCTGATCATCTCCTCCAACCCTATCGCCTCGCCCAACTCGCAGTACGTGAACGACCCGCCCAAGCCCTCGCGCAGCGCCGCGTCCCGCGCGCCCGGAACGCCGCGAATCACCCGCCGGACGCGCTCCGCCGTGACCGTGTCCGCGTAGTCCTCGCACTCCACGAGAATAAACTTGCGGTTCCCGCCGTCCTCTTTGTTGAGCGCAAGCGCGGCGTGCGCCGTCGTTCCGCTGCCTGCGAACGAGTCGAGGACGATGGCGTCTTTCGAGCGGATAATTTCCAGCAGGAACTTCACCAATTTTGACGGCTTCGGTTGCGAAAACACGCCGCCTTCTCCGAAGATTTCGCGGAGTTCCCGTGTGCCGTCGGCGTTGAATCCGACCAATTCGGGCGGGAGGACGGCGTCGGGGGGCTGGCCTTCTTGAACATCCACTAAGTAGCGTTTCGCTCGTGGCTCGCTCCCCGAAAAGTCAATGCGCCCTTCCAACTCCATCCCATGCAACGACTCTTCCGAATATGCCGGATACCTGCCCGAGGGCGGAGACCATTCAATTCCGTTCGAGAATACGAACGTGTAGGGCTCGTAGTAGTTGCGCGCGTGGAGGGGGTCGAGTTTGTACTTCCCGCGTCCGTCCTCGTCATCATAGGGATAACTTGCCGTCTTGTCGTTGATATAGCGAATGTACCGGCTTGGGTCGGACGCGAACCAAGACTTTTCTTTTGCGTAGACGAGCGCGTAGTCGGCGTTCAGGTTGAAATCCTTGCTCGAATTGCGAACGGTGTGCATCGCTCTCCGGGTGAGAACCGCGAAGAAATTCTCCTCGCCGAAGATCTCGTCCATCAGCATCCGGAGGTGATGCTGCTCGTTGTCGTCAATGGAGATGAAGATCACGCCGTCGTCGGCGAGGAGTTCGCGGAGGATCTGGAGGCGGGGCCACATCATGCAGCACCACTTGTCGTGGCGTTCGAGGTCGTCGCGGTCGACGGCGGCCTGCAGCCACGTCCGCATTAGGGGGCTGTTGACTTTGTCGTTGTAGCGCCAGCCTTCGTTGCCGGTGTTGTAGGGGGGGTCTATGTAGACGCACGTGACGCGCTCGGCGTAGCGTGGGAGGAGGGACTTGAGGGCGAGGAGGTTGTCGCCGTGGACGATGAGGTTGTCGTCGGCGCCCTGCGGGTCGAGGGAGCGCGCGGGGTCGGGGACGAGCGGATGGTGGGGGGCGGTCAGGTGGTGGGAGTAGACGCTGTGCTTCCCCTTGAACTCCAAGTGGGGCATCGGGCTGCGCTCCTTCGTCGGCGGGAGGTTGGGGGGCGATTCGCTAGGCTGGGGGCACTATAGCGGGTTGGGGCGCCTTGCGAAAGCGCCTTGTGTCCTGTCCCGCGGCGCGGGCAAGGGGGGCTAGATTCCCGCCTGCGCGGGAATGGCGATAGGAGGGGGGCGGGATTCCCGCCTACGCGGGAATGACGAGACAAGGAGCGAGATTCCCGCCTGCGCGGGAATGACGGGGCAAGGGGGCGGGAATGACGATTGCAAGGGGGGCGGGCAGGGGGCGGCGCCTACCCCTCAAAGACCTCGCGGACGGGGCAGGCGAAGCCAGGGAGGACGTCCAGCCCGTCGAGCGCGCCGCTCTCATCGAGCGTTACGGCGGGATGGCCGTCGCGGTGGACGTCGACGAGACGCTCTTCCGGGCGGACGACCCACACGAGGCGGACGCCGTAGCGCAGCCACATCAGCGCCTTGTCGTTGACGGCGACGAGGCGGTCGGTCGGCGAGACGATCTCAACCACGAGGTCGGGGGCGACTTCCGCGTAGCCGGGGATATCCGCGTCGAGCGGAATCTTCTCCGCGGAGAAGAAGGCGACGTCGGGCTCGCGGACGGTGTCGGGGTCGCGCTCCAGCCAAACGCCGGAGTCGGACGCGGCGAGAACGCCCAACTTCTTGGAGTCTACAAAGTTGTGCAAGCGGGCCGCCAACCTCACCACGATTTGGCCGTGTCGGAGTCCTGCTGGCATTGTTTCGCTCAACGCCCCTCTGATCAATTCGCCGCGGACGCCCTCGGAGTAGAGACGTAGCAAGTCGTCCGCCGTGAGGAGTTCGCGCGCCGTATTGCGGGCGATGTGGGTTGCCGTTGCGGTGGTCATATTCGCGCCTTCGCCAAGGTCTGCGTGCAGTGTAGCACGGGCGGCGCATAGCGCGGGAATGGCGATGCAGGGGGCGAGATTCCCGCCTGCGCGGGAATGACGATAGGAGGGGGCGGGACGATGCGCTGCGCCCCGCCGCGCAACGGAGGCGCTCCCAGTAGGTTCCCGCTTTCGCGGGAATGACGTGGCGCGTGGGGCGCTTTGGAGACGGGGCGCGTTGCGCCCCGTCCACGGGGGCGAGATTCCCGCCTACGTGGGAATGACGCTTTGACAAGGGCGCCGCGTTGGGGTAGCGTAGCGCGCGCAACCCGACAAGGAGTCCGCCCGTGAAAACCCGCATTCCGCTCGCAGTGGTCGGCCTCGCCGCCGCGCTCCTCGCGCTCGCCGCCTGCAGCGGCGGCGACCAGTCGGCGGAGGTCGAGCGCCTCCAAGCCCGCGTCGCCGAACTCGAGGGAATGGCCGCCCCTGAGGGCGGCGGCGGCGGCCAGTCGGCGGAGATCGAGCGCCTCCAAGCCCGCGTCGCCGAACTCGAGGGAATGGCCGCCCGGGAATTGGAGTCCAACCGCCTCGAACTCGTGCAAGAGCGCGGCGAACTCATCTGCGCCGTTCACACGAGCCTCCCCGGTTTCGGCTACCTCGACGCGGACGGGCGCAACCGCGGATTCGACGTCGACCTCTGCCGCGCCGTCGCCGCGGCGGCGCTCGGCGACGCGGACGCAGTGCGCTATCACCCCGTCGCCGGCCCTGAGCGCGGCCCGCTGCTGCAGGCGGGCGAGGTGGATATGGTGTCGCGCAACACAACGTGGACGAGCACGCGCGACGCGACGTGGGGCAACTTCGTCCCCACGATGTTCTACGACGGGCAAGGCTTTATGATTCCGAAGCGCCTCGCCGACTCCGGCATCGCCGAACTCGACGACCTGACCGGCGCGTCCGTCTGCGTGCTGCAGGCCACAACGACGGAGCAGAACCTGCAGGACTTCGGCGCCGAGCGGGGGCTGAACTTCCAAATCGTCACCTTCCCCGACAACGTAGGCGCGCAGGAGGCGTACCGCAACGGCCAGTGCGACGCCTACACGACCGACACGTCGGGGCTTGCCGCGATACGCTCCGGCTTCGACGATCCGGGCGCGCACGTCATTCTCCCCGGCACGATCTCCGAGGAGCCGCTCAGCCCCGTCGTTCCCCACGGCGACGAGCGCTGGTACGACGTGGTGCGGACGACGATGGCCGTGATCGTCTACGCCGAGGCTTACGGCGTAACCTCCGCCAACGTTCCGACCTCCGAGACGGGCGACACCGCCGTCGACCGGCTCTTCGGCTTCTCCGGCTCGTTCGGGCAGACGGATATGGGGCTGGAGCCGGGCTTCGCGCGGGACGTCATCCGGCAAGTCGGCAACTACGCCGAGATCTACGACCGCAACGTAACTCCCGTCGGCGTGGCGCGCGAGGGCGGGCGCAACGCGCTGTGGTCCGCCGCCCCGTGCGGCGGCTGCCCGAAGGGCGGGCAGATCTACGCGGCTCCGCTCCGCTAGCGGGCGAGAAGCGCGGCAGGCTTCCGCGCCTAATGGCGGGGCGGCTGACGCGCTAGCCCTCGCGCTCCGCCATCTCTTCCTGCAGGAGGTTCTCGGCGTACTGCAGCAGCGCGCGCTCACGGGCCTCCGGCGTGGCTTTCGATTGGAAGTAGCGGCGAAGAGCGTCGAGAGGCTCGATGCGCTCCGCGTCGCCGACGGGAAGGCGGGCGCGGCGCTCGCGCTCGACGCGGCGCTCAATTCCGGCGATGGTGAACGCCGCCGCGAGCGCCTGCCGAACCTCGGGCTCGCGGAACAGCGGCTCCTGCTCCGCTTGCATCTCGACGCGAAGGCGGACAATCGCTCCCGGCAGGTCGGCGTCGCGCTTTGCGACGGCGGCGAGCGCGGCGGACGTGGGGTCGCCGGATTGGCGGGCGTCGGCGGTTATCGTGAGCATCGGGCGGGCGGGAACGGCGACGAACTCCCAGCGCAGAAGCCGCTCCCCCTGCGGGCGCGACGGATCGAGGTCCGCCACGACGAATCCTTTGTCCTCGCGCTCCTCGCTGAAGTCCACGCGCTCAATGCTGCCCGCGTAGACGACCGGCGGATGCTCCGTAAGCGTCTGATGCTTGTGGATGTTGCCGAGCGCGACGTAGTCGAACTGCGGAATGGCGACCGCGCCGAGGCTGACGACGTGGTCGTTGCCGAGCATCATTGATTGCTCGGACGCCGCTTTCGCGCCCGCGACGTTGACGTGCGCGCAGAGGACGGCGGGCTCCGCCGGGTCGAGTTTGGCGACTTCTTCCCGCAGGATGTTCGTCAGGCTGACCTCCACGTCGCGCTTGATCTCCTCCAGCGTTTTGCCGCGCGTGTCCTCCCGCGCCATATATTGGCCGATGCGAACCCACGGGAGAGCGACGACCTGCGCGTCTCCCGCTTTCGTGCGGACGCGATGCAGGGCGAGCGAGTCGCCGACCGCAACGTTGGCGACGTTGAGCGTGGGGAAGATTTCGAGGGCGCTGGCGCGGTTGACGACGTGGGGAAGGTCGTGGTTGCCGACGGTGAGGAAGACGGGGACGCCCGCGGCGGAGAGGCGGGCGATGCGGCGGGCGAACTCGCGCTGGTGGGTTTGCGTGGGGTTGCGCGCTTTGTAGGCGTCGCCCGCGAAGAGCACGAGGTCAACCTCGCGCGTGATGGCGTAATCAACGGCGTAGTCCATCGCGGCGAGGAAGTCGAGCAGCCGCGTGTTCGCGCCGAGGAACTGCTTGCGGTCCTCGCCCGGGGCGAAGTAGTCGGGCAAAGCGTCGAGGTCGGCTTGGGACGCGGGGCGTCCGTAAGTTTCGACGCCGACGTGGATGTCTGCGATGTGGAGAAGGCGCATCGGTTACGGGAACCTCATTCCGGTTTGAGGCGGAGGCGCGGCGGCCTATCGCCGCCCAGGGTGTCAGACGCGGGCGCTGCCCATTGCGCGGAGAGCGCTGCGGAGAGCGTCGGTGAGTTCGGCGATTGGGACGCGCTCTTGCGCCATCGTGTCGCGGTTGCGGATGGTTACGGCGTTGTCGCTCTCGACGGTTTGGAAGTCGATGGTCACGCAGAGGGGAGAGCCGATCTCGTCCTGCCTGCGGTAGCGGCGGCCTATGGATTGGGCGTCGTCGTATTGGGCGCGGAAGGCGCGGCGCACCTGGGCGTGGACGGCGCGGGCGGTCGGCGTGAGTTTCGCGTTGCGGCTCAGAGGGAGGACGGCGACCTGCACGGGCGCGACGTCGGGGTGGAAGCGCAGAACGACGCGCGTCTCCTCTTTGCCGTCGCCGGTGGGGGCGGCGTCCTCGTCGTAGGCGTCGAAGAGGAAGGTGAGGGCGGCGCGGTCGGCGCCCGCAGCGGGTTCGATGACATAGGGGAAGTAATGCTCGTTGGCCTCCTGATCGAAGTACTTCATCGTCTTGCCGGAGGCGGCCTCGTGCTGGCTGAGGTCGAAGTCGGTTCGGTTGGCGACGCCTTCGAGTTCGCCCCATCCCCAGGGGAAGCGGTACTCGACGTCGGAGGTGGCTTTGGCGTAATGAGCGAGTTCGCCGGGTTCGTGGGCGCGCAGGCGGAGGTTCTCCTCGCGGATGCCGAGCGCCTTGTACCAGGCGAGGCGCTCCTCGATCCAGTGGGCGTGCCAGCGCTCGTCGTCGCCGGGCTTGACGAAGAACTCCATCTCCATTTGCTCGAACTCGCGGGTGCGGAAGATGAAGTTGCCCGGGGTGATTTCGTTGCGGAACGACTTGCCGATCTGGGCGATGCCGAAAGGGAGTTTGGCGCGCGCGGCGGTGAGCACGTTGTCAAAGTTGATGAAGATGCCCTGCGCGGTTTCGGGGCGCAGCCACACCTGGCTCGCGGAGTCCTCGACGGGTCCGGCGAACGTTTTGAACATCAGGTTGAACAGACGCGCGGGGGAGAGGGCGGCGCCGTCGTCGGGGCACTTTTCGGGGTCGTCGAGGTGGTCGGGGCGGTAGCGCTTGTGGCAGGAAGGGCACTCGGCGAGCGGGTCGGTGAAGTTGTCGGCGTGGCCGCTGGCGACCCAGACCTGCGGGTTCTGAATGATGGCGCTGTCGAGGCCGACGACGTCGTCGCGCTCGTAGACCATCGAGCGCCACCACGCTTCCTTGACGTTGCGCTTGAGTTCGACGCCGAGCGGGCCGTAGTCCCAACTGGAGCCGATGCCCCCGTAGATTTCGCTGGAGGGAAAGACGAAGCCCCGCCGCTTGGCGAGGGAGACGATGCGGGCGAGGTCGGGGGCAGGCATAGGGATTATCTCCTTGCGCCGCGCGGCTGGCCGCCGCGCCGGGCTCGCCTTGCAGTATAGCGGACGATAGCGGACGGCGAGGCGGCGCCGCAGGAGACGGATTCCGCCTGCGCACTACGCTCCTCAGACTTAGTCCATCAGTCGCATTGCGTAGTTAGGCGCCCTGCCGTATGCGAATGGCTTTTGCCTGAATGCGCGCCGCCGCCGGGCGGATTCAAGTAGTAGGTCATAGACTGGAGCGAGACGACCGGGTCGACGTGCTGCACGCGCACGCCGCTGGGAACGACGGCGGACTTGGGGGCGTAATTCAGAATCGCCTTCACCTCAGCCTCGACGAGGCGGTCTATCACCTCCTGCGCGGCGTTTGCAGGGACGGCGACGATGGCTATCGAGACGCCCTCCGCGTCGGCGACCTCGCGGAAGTTGGCGACGTCGTGCACGAGGAGCCCGCCCGCCATCTGACCGATGACTTGCGGGTTCGAGTCGAACGCGCAGACGACGCGGAAGCCTTCGGGCGCGAATCCCGGGTAACTGATGATGGACCTGCCCAGCCGCCCGACGCCCACGACGGCCACGTTCCACGTTTTGTCCAAACCGAGAATGTGGCGGAGTTGCCGGATCAGCCATTGGACGCCGTATCCTCTGCCCTGCTTCCCGAAGCGCCCGAAGTAGCTGAGGTCTTTGCGTATCTGGGCGGGAGTGATCTGCAAGAACTCGCCCAGTTGCTGAGAACTGATGACTTTCAGCCCCATTTCGTCGAGGTGGGACAGGGCGCGAAGGTACTGGGGCAGGCGTTCGACAACCACGCCGGGAACCGGCGCATCAGTGGACATACCGCTCGCCCTCCGATTGTGAAGCGTTTGTGAATGATAGCAGCAGGCTCGCAACCGGGGGGACAAGGACGCGGAGGGAACGGCATAGGGAACGCGGGGGGCCCCGCGGATTCGGACGCTCGGGAATGGCGGAGCGGCGCAGAGGGAGCGCTATAGTGGGGCCCGAATCCCCGACCCTGTGGATTAGCCTTGTACATTGGCTCCTGCCGCCTCACCTTCCGGCTGCCGGGCAACGATTCGCTCAAGGGCAAGCGCCGGGCGTCGCGGTCGCTCATCGAGCGGCTGCGCGGCCGGTTCAACTTGGCCGCTGCGGAGGTGGACGCGATGGACGAGCATCGCCGCCTGGTGATCGGCGTCGTCTGCGTCAGCAACGACTATTCCCACGCGGTCGAGATGCTGGACAAGGCCGCCGTGTTCGCGGAGGCGCATCCGGCGGACGCGGAACTGGTGAGCGCCGAGCGGTCGGTGGCCGCCGGGGAGTGGGATTGACGTGGACGCGGCGCGCTTCGTGGAGCATCTCCGAACCGGCGCGCTGCGCGGGGAACTGGCGCACGTCCAGGAGATCGCGGCCCGGACGGCATCGAGCGGAGAGACGCCGAAGAGCCTCGACCCGCGCATCGAGGCCGCGCTGGGCGAACGCGGGCTGCTGCCGCTCTACACGCACCAGGCGCAGGCTGTGGACGCGGCGCTGCAAGGGCGGGACGTCGCGCTCGTCACGCCCACGGCGAGCGGCAAGAGCCTGTGCTATCACGTTCCGGTCGCGCAGGCGCTGCTGACCGACCCCTCCGCCCGCGCGCTCTACCTCTTCCCGACGAAAGCGCTCACGCAAGACCAGTTGCGCGGATTGCGCGGGCTGCTGCCGTCGAAACTCGCGTCCCAGGTGGAGATATTCGACGGCGACACGCCGTCGGGGGAGCGGAGCGCGATACGGCGGTCGGCGCGGGTAGTGTTCACGAACCCCGATATGCTGCACGTGGGGCTTCTGCCGAACCATTCGCTTTGGGCGCGGCTGCTCCGGTCGCTGCGCTACGTTGTCATAGACGAGATGCACGTCTACAGGGGCGTGTTCGGGTCGCACGTGGCGAACGTGCTGCGGCGGTTGCGGCGGCTCTGCGCGCAGTACGGAAGCGATCCGTCGTTCGTTCTCTGCTCGGCGACGATCGCCAACGCAGGGGAACTCGCGGAGCGGCTGACCGGCAGGCCGGCGGAGGTGATAGACGAGGACGGCGCGCCGCGCGGCGAGAAGCAGTTCGTCTTTTGGAATCCGCCCGTGATAGACGCGGAAGGGTCGCGGGCGTCCGCCCCCAGCGCGGCGGCGACGCTGCTGGAGACGCTGATGCGGCGCGGCGCGAGGACGCTCGTGTTCGTGCGGACGCGGCGGCAGGCGGAGTTGGTCTACATGGCGGCGCGCGACCGTCTGCGAACGGACGACGCGGCGCTGGCGGAGCGCGTCCGCCCGTACCGGGGAACGTATCTGCCGGAGGAGCGGCGCGCCGTGGAGCGAGGAATGCTGGAGGGCGAACTGCTGGGAGTGGTGGCGACGAACGCGCTGGAGTTGGGAATAGACGTCGGCGGGCTGGACGCGACGGCGCTCGCGGGGTATCCGGGAAGCGTGGCGAGCACGTGGCAGCAGGCGGGGCGCAGCGGGCGCGCGCAAGAGAGTTCCCTGAGCGTGCTCATCGCGCGGGACGGCCCGTTGGACCAGTATCTGATGCGCCGCCCCGACTTCGTTTTCGGACGTTCGCACGAGCACGCGCGCATCCGGCCCGAGAACCCCTACGTGCTGGGCCCGCATCTCAAGGCGGCCGCCTACGAACTCCCCTTGCGCGACGAGGACGACGGGCCGCTGTTCGGCGAGGAGTTCGCGGCGCAGGCCGAGGCGCTCGGCAAGGAGGGCGCGCTGCGGCGGGAGAACGGGCGATGGTTCGTTGACCCCTCCGTCCGCTATCCGGCGGCGGACGTGAACATCCGCTCCGCGACGCGGTCGGAGTACGCCGTGGTGGAGTCGCGGTCGGGGCGCGTTATGGAGAGCGTGGACGAGGCGTCGGCGTTCAGCCAGTTGCACCCGGGCGCGGTCTATCTGCACCTCGGCGAATCCTACGTCGTGGAGTCGCTGAACATCGAGGCGCGGACGGCCTACCTGACGCGGAGCGACGCCGCCTACTACACGGACGCCCGGGAGGTGACGGACATCCGCGTCACGAAGGCGAAAACGGCGAAGGCGCTGCGGGGCGCGGAGGTCTGCTTCGGCGAGGTGGAGGTTTCGCGGCAGGTGGTGGGGTTCCGCAAGCGCAACTTCTATTCGGCGGAGCGGCGGGACGAAAGCCTGGGCGAAACCGGGCTCCGTTTGCCTCCCTTCGTCTTCCCCACGACGGCGGTGTGGTTCGACCTTCCGCCGGATCTGGAGGCGCGCGTCAAACAGGAACGCCTCGACCTCCCCGGCGGGCTGCACGCGGCGGAGCACGCGGCGATTGGCGTTCTGCCGCTGTTCGCGCTGTGCGACCGCAACGACATCGGCGGCGTGTCCACGGCGATGCACCCGGACACGGGCGCGCCGCAGGTGTTCATCTACGACGGCCATCCTGGGGGCGTCGGCATCGCGGAGCACGCCTACGCGATCATCGAGGAGTTGCTGGACGCGACGCTGGGCGTGGTGGAGGAGTGCGGCTGCGCGGAGGGCTGCCCTTCCTGCATTCAGTCGCCGAAGTGCGGCAACAACAATTTTCCGTTGGACAAGCGCGTGGCGTCCGACCTGCTGCGCGGGCTGCTCGGGCGCGGCTCGCCGGTCTGCTAGACTGCGGCGCGAGGAAGCGCATCCGCAGGAGCCGTCAGACGTGATTGGACGCCGCCCGTTCAGGGAACGCATCGAGGATTGGCCGCCGGGTCGCGGCGCCGTTGGGGGGCGCCCGCGAGAGGCGGCGCGCTCCGCCGGAAGGTAAGGGCGCCGCCGGGTTCGCGTGAGCGGCCATTCGATGCGCCCGCCACCGCGCCCCGCCGCGCCCGCGTTCTGGCCGTTCAAGCGCGTCTTTTTCGGCTGGGGGATCGTCTCGGCGTCGACGGTCATCGCGTTCGCGCAGGTGCCGATGTACGGGACCGTGCTCTCCGTGTTCGTGACGCCGATCAGCGAGGAGTTGGGCTGGACGCGGGCGGAGATTTCGGCGGCGTTCGCCATCGGCAGTTTGTGCGGGGCGGCGGGGGCGGCGGCCATCGGAAGCAGCCTCGACCGCTACGGGGCGCGGATGGCGATTGTGATCGCGGGGCTGACGATCACGGCGGCGCTCGCGGGGCTGGCGTTGATGCAGGAGGTTTGGCAGTTTTGGGCGCTGTTCGGCGTCGGGCGGACGGCGGCGCTCACGGGCGTGCATATGGGGACGATGGTGGCGGTGGGCAACTGGTTCGTGAGCAAGCGGGGGCGCGCCGTTTCGTTCATCAGCATCGGGCTGCGCGCCGGGCAGGCGCTGGTTCCGCTGGCGGTGGCGACGCCGCTGATCATCGCGTATTCGTGGCGGCACGCCTACGCCGCGCTGGCGGTGATGACGTTCGCGCTGATCGTGATTCCCGGCTGGCTGTTCATCCGGCGGAGGCCGGAGGACTACGGGATGCTGCCGGACGGCGCGCCCGCGAGCGCGGCGGACCCGCGGCGGGCAGGCGGGGCGGACGCGAGCGGGGAGGTTTCGTTCACGCTGGCGGAGGCGCGGCGGACGCCGGCGTTCTGGCTGCTGACGGTCGCCACGATGATCGTCTTTTTCGCGCAGACGGCGGTGAACGTGCACGCGGTGCCGAGCGTGGAGGCGCGAGGGGCGCCGCGGGAGTTCTCCGGGGCGTTCGTTTTCATCATTATGGGAACGGCGGCGGTGTCGGCCTACGGATGGGGAGCGCTGATGGACAAGTTCCACGCGCGCTGGGGCGCGGCGCTCGCGACGGCGCTGTCCTGCGTTGCGATGGCGATGCTGATCTTCGCGGACAACATTCCGATGGCGGCGGCGTTCGGGGTGGTGTTCGGGCTGGGGACGGGCGGATGGACGGTGGCGCAGGTGGTGCTGTTCGCCAACTATTTCGGGCGGCGGCATTTGGGGGCGATACGGGGGCTCTCGCAGTTGCTGTCGGGCCCGTTCGCGGCGACGGGGGCGATTTTGGCCGGGTGGATCTACGACGCGCGCGAGAGTTACACGCTGGCGTTTCTCATTTTTCTCGTGGCGCTGCTGGCCGCGCTGTTCGCGGTGGCGCTGGCGAAGCCGCCGCGCAAGCCTGGGGGAGGGGCGTAGGGGGCGGGGGCGAGCGGGGGCGAGATTCCCGCCTTCGCGGGAATGACGGGAGGATGGGGCGAGGGCCTCCTCAGGCGCAATAGTCCGGCAGGATGGCCCGCGCTGATTCGTCTATGCTGGCGAGAATCGGCTGCATCGCCGGGTCGCGCAGGACGTCGTTGCGCCCAATCCGTCTCCCCGCCGACTGCCGCTCCGCGACCAGCGCCGCGACGCGCTCGTGCGCCCGCCGCGACTGCCGCGTCAGGTTGATGTGATGCCTGTCGCTCCTCTCGTAGGCAGGGATCGGCAGATTCTCCACCGGCCCCTTGTGAAAGTCTCGATCGGAATTGCGGCATTGCTCATTGAAGAAGGCCGCCAGCGGCCGCGCGTTGAAAACAGCGGATAGGTAGTGCGATTCATCCCTTGCGCTCACGCGCCAGTAACACGTTCCATCCGCAATGATTGAGGAAGGAATCACAGCCGCCGCAAGCCACGAACCTGACTTGGGGTAGACAACCTTCCATGACGAGTAGTCGACCCCGAGTTGCGCCGACAGTTTGCCTTGGTAGTTTATCTGGCCAATCAGCGTAAGCGGCGGGCGTCCGCTGCCGTTGCCGCGCCACTGCTCGTCGGCCCAACCCCAGAACGAGCGGAAGCGGTGGGCGCCGGAGCCCTGCGGCGACCTGGCGAGCAAACTCTTCCCGTCTTTCGCAAACGGGGCGATGACGTGGGAGTAGCCGAGCGTTCCGAACGGAATCAGCAGCCGCGAGAAGAGCGCGGGTTTGACGAATTGCTCCTCGACGTCGCCGTCTCTTTCGCAGCCGCGCCAATTCCCCTTGCCCTTGTTGGTGCGGAAGTAGACGACGCCCCGCGCCTGCGACTTGGGCCGCTCGAAAACGGCAAGGGGCTGCGGAAAGAGCGTCGCGCCGTTCCGAAAAGCGTCGGCGTAGGCGGGGCTGCGGGCGACCGCGCGCTCCGTTCGCCGCTCCCAGCGCAGCAGCGGCTTCACGTCTTCCCACGCCATCCCGGTGGAGACGCCGGAGCCGGACGCCTCGAGCGCGCCGCGCAAAGGCTTGATGTTGCCGTTGGGTTTGCTCTCGACCGGCGCTTTCCCGCCGAACACCACCGACGAGTGGGCTTGAGGGAACGGCGGAGCGTTGACGCGGGACATATCCCACGCGTCGCGGCTCAGGTCGACGTGCGTGCCCCGCGCTTGATTCTGCGTGGAAGTCCAATTGCCCTCGCGGAAGGGCGCCCAATGACGGGCTCGCAAAGCGGCGTAGGGCAGAACGAAGGCGAACGCGCCGCCCGTCGCCAGGTAGTAGTCGACGCACGTGGCGACGAATGTGGCCGCGAGGTCGTTCTGCGTGGCGAGGTGGCGCCCCGCCCAGACGTTCCTGTCCACTGCGTGGGCGCGGAATTCGTCTTGCCGGTCGGGAGCCATTGCGTTGTAGACCACCCACGGGGGGTTGCCCACCAATCGGGACGCCGGGATCTGCGCGAAGCGGATGGGCTGCGCGCGCTGGGTAAGATACCAACGCCAAACGTGGTTGCGCCGGTCAGATATGTAGGATCGGAACCTGCGGTAGGCAGCGATGACAGGCTCCCGCTCTTTGCTGGAACGGAGGCCAATTTCGTCCATTAAGCGCCGTTCGGTTCCGTCATCCTCCGGCTTTTCGGCGTAGGAGAAAATGCGTTCAATGCGCTCCGTGAAATGTTCGGAGGTCACGAAGGAATGAGGCAGCGAAAGCGGAGCCTCGGGGTCGTCGGTGGGAATATCAACCCGGTCGCCGACCTCGAGGAGCACTTCGTTGCGGCGCGTCTCCCATTGCAGGCTGTCACCGAGGTAGACGCGCAGGTCGGCGGGAATGCTCGCGCTTGCGGAAGCAATGTCCGGCGTCGCTTCCGCGAGCGCGAGCATCTTTGTCGTTTTCGCCAGTTCGACTGCGACGGGGTGCAAGTCCATTCCGGCGACGAGGCTGTTGACAACTTCGACCTGCGCCTCGGCGCTGCCTTGCAACGCCAAATGTTGACGGGCGTCCTCCAGCAGCAGTTGCGTCGCGTGAAACAAAAACGTGCCCGAACCGCAGGCGGGGTCGAGCACGGCGGGGCCGGCGGATTCCCCTGCCACGGCCTTCGCGATGGTTTCCTTGCGCCAGTCAGCGTCGAGAACCTCCTCGCAAACGGCGCGGGCAAGCCAGTCGGGCGTGTAGTACTCGCCGAAGTCGTGACGGAGATTCTGGGGAATGACGGCGTGGTAGAGATTCTTCAGCATGTCGCGGTTCGGCGCGCGCCACTCGTAGCGGTCGACTTCTTGCATCGCCGCGTCCAATCGGCGCAAGCCCTCGCCGCCCGCCGCATCCAGCAGCCAGGCCGCGAAGCCTTCCGTGAGCGCGCGCCGGAGTTCCTCCCGCCCCGCCGCCCGCTGGCCGGGGGGGCGGATAGTCTCCGCGACGGCGCGGGCGACGACCACGAGCATCGTGTGCTGCGCGAAAAGGACGCGCTCTCCAGCGGTGTTCTCCAACGGCGGCGCGATGTACGCCCCCCGCAGCACGTCCCGCCAGAGGATTCGCTTCACGTCGTAGCCGGGGTTGCGCTCGCATGCCGCCGCCAAGTCTATGAACGGCTGCGCCAGCCCCCTAGCCCACCCCTCGTCGTCGGTGGGCGGAGGCGACTTCACGGTTCGGTTGACGAATCCGCGCAGATACGCCAGCAATTCGTCGTCGTCCGCAGGCTCGCTCAGACGTATCTCCCGAACCGGCGTGAGGCGGCTCTCCTGCGGAACGGCGCGGTCGGGGTTGTAGGCGTAGAACGTCCATACTTTGCCGTCCGTGATTCCCGCCCGCCAGCCGTTGGCGACGGAGGAGAACAAACTCGGCTTCTCGGTTAGGGCGTCCAAATAGCGGACGGCCTGCTCCTCCGGCGTCTCCGTGGAGCCGTCCGGTTTGGGGTGGGCGTCGTCCTTCTTGCCTTCCCGCTTGGTCTCGAAAACGACGTTGCGGCAGTAGACGTCGATCGGGCCGTCGCCGGAGGGGTATTGCACGGCTATCTCCGGGTAGCGGAGAGCGGGGAACAGATGCCCCAGCAACGTATACAGCCGAACTTCCGCCTCCGCTTCCGCCGCCTGCCGGGGCATCTCGCGCAGTTGCGCGACGACCTCTCTAGCCTGTTGCCAGCGGGGGGGTCCGGCGACGTCGGTTGCGGTGGGCGTCTCAGTCATAGCGTTTGCCGTGCCCGGATGTTATCACTCGCCGCCCCTGTTAGACTGCGGCGCGAGTAAGCGCCCTCCGCAGGAGCCGTCAGCCGTGACCGAACGCCGTCCGCTCATGGAACGCATTGAGGATTGGCCGCCGGGGCGAGCGTAGGCCGCGCGGCGGCGGCCTTCTGATGCGTTCCTCGTCGCGTCTCGCTCACGCGCCGATATTCTTCTCCTTTTTCACGTGGGGATTCGGGACGGGCGCGCAGAATCTGGGGCGCCCGCTGTTCGCGTTCGCGGTTACGGGCAACGTGTTCTTGGTGGGCGTGATGCTGGCGGCGAACGCGCTGCCGCGCGCGTTCACGGGGCCGATCACGGGGTTCCTCACGGAGCGGTTCGGGCGCAAGCCGCTCGTGCTCACGGCGCCGATCGTGCGCGGGGCGACCAACATTGGGCAGTTTTTCGCGGACGATTATGTGACGTTCCTCGTGTTGGAATTGATTGGGCAGGTCGGCGTGGCGATGTGGGCGACGAGTTCGAACGTGTTGCTCTCGGACGTGACGCAGACGGCGAGCCGTGGGCGCGTGCTCGCGCTGCGGCATATGGCGACGCGGCTTGGCTTCGTGGCGGGGCCGGCGGTGGGGGGCGCGTTCGCGGCGGCGTTCGGGCTGGAGTCCGTCTTTTTGCTGAACGGCGTGAGCAAGGCGGTCATCGTGGTCGTGGTGCTAGTGATGGTGAAGGAGACGCGCCCGCAAGAGGAGGTCGGCGGGGCGCGCCGGAGCCGGGGCGGCCTTTCGCTCGCGCCGTTCCGCGACCGGACGTTCGCGGCGGTGGCGGCGGCGACGGCGGTGTTCGCAATGGGGACGGCGGGGATTATGCAGACGCTCGTGCCGGTGCACGCCGCCGGGCCGCTGGGACTCGACGCGTTGGCGATAGGGTCTCTGATCAGCCTGACCTCGTTGGTGACGACGCTGTGGGCGTTTCCGAACGGAGTCATCGCCGACCGCTACGGGCGGAAGTGGTCGCTTGCGCCCGGGTTGCTGGCGATGGGGGCGGCGGCGGCGGCGCTGGGGGCGAGCGAGACTTACGGCGCGCTGCTGATCGCCGTCGCGCTGATCGGCGTCGGCGAGGCGATGGGGCTCGGCACGACGCAGACCTATGCGATGGACCTCGCAGGGGCGGAGGAGCGCGGGCTGTATATGGGGCTGTCCACGCTGGCGCAGTCCGTCGGAGCGGTCGCGGGGCCTGCGCTGCTCGCGGGGCTGTACCACTATCTCTTTCCGCAGACGGCGTTCTTCACGATGGGGGCGCTGCTGCTCGCCGCGACGGTTCTGCTGGCGGCGTTCGCCCGCGAAACGGGCGGACGTGGGCGGGGGTGAGATTCCCGCCTGCGCGGGAACGACAGGGAGGCGGGGGCGAGATTCCCGCCTACGCGGGAACGACGATGCAGAGGGGGCGGGATTCCCGCCTACGCGGGAACGACGGGGGCAGTGTGCGGGAAGGACGATGCGCTGCGCGCTACGGACGGGGGCGAGATTCCCGCCTTCGCGGGAATGGCGGGGCAGAGGAGCCTACTGGGCGCCGCCGCGCCGGTTGACGCCGGGGGGAGCGGAGAGGTTGCGCGGCGCCTTCTCGTCCGCCCGATGCAGGAGGCGGATCAACTCCGTTGCGTCCTCCAGCCCCTCCTCCAACTCCGCAGGCTCCTTCGTGTCGCCGTAGAAATTCGTATGAAACGAGTCCACACTGCGGTAGAGGCGGTTCATCGCCAACTTGTCTTCCCCCGCCGCTTCCGCCAAATGCCGAACGACCTCGTTGAAGCCCCGGTGTTTGGTGAAACTCCAACCGCGTTCGCGCGCGACGGCCTTAATGGCGTGAACAACCGCTCCCCAGATCTTTTCGGACGCCTGCAGCCGGTCGCCCTTCTCAATCATCTCCCGCGCGTGGGCGAGCAGCCGTTCGCTGTGAACGGCGTGAGGCTCTATCGGCGCAATTGGAGTAGTCGTCATGGAGCGATTCTCCTTGCAAACTGCGCTCATTATAGCCTGGAATAGCATCGGAGCTCCTTCGACGAGCCTCAGCGCGAGGGAACCTACTGCGAGTCGGGGCGCCAGCCAGCCTCGCGGGCGAGCCGCTCCAACTCGCCCACCTCGTCTATGGCGGCGGCGCGGTCGAGGAACGCGGCGAGGCCGGAGGAGTCCGCCCGGAGCGTCCGCAGTTGCGGATCGATGGGGCTGCTCCCGGACGCCGGGCCGTCGGCGTAGGTTCCGTAGAAGGCGAACCACGCCGTGTTCAGCCTGCGGATCGGAAAGCCGTTGGCCGTGAATTCGCGCCGCCGCTCCTCCAGATACGCCTCCGCGCCCGAAACGTCCCCTCCGGCGAGCAGCGCGTCGAGCGTCTCGCGGGTCTCCCGCATCTCGCGGCGGAAGTCGAACTCGCCCGGCTCCGGGGTCGGGCGCGGCGCCTCTTCCTCTCCCTCCGCCCCCGGCGGCTGCCAAGGCGGGCGCGCGACGGCCTCGCCGGTGAGCCGCTCGAACGTCAGGTCGCTGATCTCCTCAGCGGCGATGTTGGCGACGGTTTCGTTGACGCTCATCAGTTCGCCCCCGGCTGCCCACTTGCGGCCCAGCGGACGGAACGCGAGCCAGTGGTGCATCCATTCGTGCGCCGCGACGGACAGCGCGCCGTGGAGCGAGGTATGCGGCGTAACCTGCGCCGGATAGGTGGCGAGCCCGCCGATGCGAACCACGATAGCCGATACGCCCGCGTCCATCTCCTCGACCGCGCGCTCCAGCGCCGCTTGCCGCGGCAGGCTCATCTCCGCGCTCAGCAGGCGGTCTTGCAAGCGGACGACGGCGCCGCGGGGGGAGCGGACGAGAACGTGGCCGCCCTCCTCGAACGTGAAGTCCACGGGCGGCCAGCGGACGGGGCCGTACCGGGCAATGACGCCCAACTCGTCGAGGGCGTTCGTGAGGGCGGCCTCGAGCGTCTCCTCGACATCGGGCGCGAGCGCCGCCCGCCTGCGTTCGAGCGCGGCGACCGCGTCCTGCGCGGAGGCGGCCTTGTCCTGCGCGGCCTGCGCCGCCATCGCGCGCTCCAACTCGCCGCGCCGCGCCGCGATCTCCCCGCCGAGCGCGAAGAACTCCTCGGCCCGCGCCTGCCGCTCCTCCGGGCCGGGCGCGCTCCGGAACGCGCCCGCCGCCAAGCGCAGCCACTTCTGCGGGAAATGGACGATTTCCCAGCGGACGAGGTCTTGCTCGTAGGCGGCGGTGGCGAGGCGCAACTCGCTGATCGTCCCGCCGCGCCCCGCTCCCGCGGCGATCAGCAGCGCGACGGCGAGCGCCGCCATCCCCAGCGTCAGATTGCTCCGCAGCGCGCGCATCTTGCTGACGGGCATGATACGCGCCGCCCCGCCCGCGCAACGAATCCGCATCGCGGACGGGCGCAGGGCGCCTCGTCGTTCCCGCCCCCATCCGTCGTTTCTTAAATCCGCGCGCGGCGCGCTGCGTCTGGGGGCGAGATTCCCGCCTACACGGAATGACGGAACAGGGGGCGTGGTAGAATGGGGCTATGGCGAACGCGCCCCGCAACTATTGGATGCTCTCCGTGTGGCCGGAGTATTACGACGTCTGCGTTGAAGACGGGTTCACGCTGCTTGGAGTGGGGCGTCCGCACCGCCGACGCGCCCAGCGGATGGAAGTGGGCGACCGCGCGCTGTTCTACGTGACCGAGCGCATGGTGTTCGGGGCGACCGTGACCATCACGGGCACGTACTTCGAGGATCGGAATCCGCGCTGGCCGTCGCCGGACCCGAAGGAGCCGCTCGCGTGGCGCGTCAAGACGAAGCCGGACGTTACGACGGACGCCGACCGCGCAGTGGACGCGCGCCTGATCGCGCCGCGCCTGGAGTACGTGAAGCGCTGGCCGCCCGAGGAGTGGCCGCTCGCGTTCCAGGGGCTGCTGCACCTGATCCCGAAACGCGATTTCCTGTTGATCGAGCACGAGTTGCGGCGCGGGCGAGTCCGCCCCGAGGTCGCGCTCGTTCCCGACCCGAGGCACGGGCCGCGCGCCCGCGAGGCGCAGTTCACGGGCAGGCTGTAAGGAGCGGGCGCGCATGGCGGTTGCGATAGACCTCTCCGGCCGGAGCGCCGTCGTGTTCGGCGTGGCGAATCAGCGGAGCATCGCGTGGGCGATCGCTCGGCAGTTGCACGCCGCTGGCGCCGCGCTGACAATCACCTACCAAAACGAGCGGATGGGGCGCTCCGCGCTCGGGCTCGTGGAGGGGATGGAGCGCGCGCAGGCGGTGGAGTGCGACGTGCTGGACGAGGCGGCGGCGCAGGCGGCGGTGGCGCAGGCGGCGGACACGGCGCCCCTGGCGGTCGCGGCGCACAGCGTCGCCTTCGCAAATCGGGAGGACTTGGACGGGGCGTTTTCGGCGACGGGCGTCGAAGGGTTCCGCACCGCGCTGGAGGTCAGCGCGTACTCGCTGCTTCCGGTGGCGCGCGCGGCGGCGGAGCGAATGAGCGAGGGCGGCAGCATTCTGACGCTGACGTTCCACGCGGCGGACAAGGTGTACCCCGGCTACAACGTAATGGGCGTCGCCAAAGCCGCGCTGGAGAACGAAGTGAAGCAACTCGCGGCGGAGTACGGCCCGCGCGGCATCCGGGTGAACGCGGTCTCGGCGGGGCCGCTGAACACGCTGGCGGCGCGGGGCATCTCCGGCTTCTCCAATATGCACGAGATTCACGCGAGCCGGTCGCCGCTCCGCCGGAACATCACGCAGGAGGAGGTCGGCGCGGCGGCGTTGTTCCTGGCGAGCCCGCTCGCGTCCGGCGTCACCGGGCACGTGCTCTACGTGGACGCGGGCTACAACGTAATGGGAGTGTAGGGGAGGGCGGCGCCGCCGCCCGCGCCTCCAAAATGCCCGTGCAAGCGTGAGCGGCAAATCGCTCCGCTAGCCTTGCCACCCTGCTGAACACGGACCTTTCCAGTTCTTGCCGAACTGCGGCCTCCGGTTGTTCGGCGGGGCGCCCTTTCGCCTGTTGAACGCTTTGTGTATCCAACCCTGAATCTCTACAACGGATTGTCTGTTCCATTGCGGCAAGTCATAGACAAGCGCGAAAGGATCGTCCCCGTTGCAATTGTCCGCAAGCCTTGGAGGAATCAGATGGGAGTCATACGTGGATTCGTTGTAGTTCGGGTGGTTCGGGAGGAAGATGCCAAGCAATCCACACCTAAAGTTTTTGCTAGTCTCGCTGATGCTCGACGCGATCTCCCAATCCACATGCTTGCGCCGCCACGTACACGGACCAATCAATACGACCGTGACGCTCGCAGGAGCGATGAACTCATCGCGGATCCTCTGGCGAACTGCGTCAAGCGTGATGTCTCCCGTGTCATCGATGTCTCCAACGTTAACCGACTTGTCCACGATGCTATCGCCCATCATCTGGACAAACTCGTCTTTGCTCCGTTTGTCTTGAACGTGGTAGCTGATGAACACATTGTGCCTCGGAACTATTGTCTCCATCGCTATTCTCCTCTCGCCAGCATCGAATCCGATGGTAGCACAAGCAGCCACGCGAGCACAATCGTAACGAGCAAGACGACGTAGAACAGCCAAACCGAGAACGATCTGATGCACGCCGCGAAGAGCCTGGCGCTCATCTTCGTGGGTTTCACGCGGTACAAGTCAGCCGTCGCCAAGTTGCCCGCGTGCAGTTTGGAAACGAACGCCTCATATGACTTGCGGAGCGCCCGCTCCAGCGCGAGGTAGTAGGCGTCCAGCAGCCAGAAGAGCGCAACGGGGGCAAGCGCGAGCAACGCATGCCGGGGCTCGCCAGTGCGCGCCACGAGCACGAGGATCGCGGAAACGAGCGTGACACACCAGACTTTGCACGCGCGGCTGTTCTCCGCCATCCGCTGGACCACGCCTTGCATAATGGTCAGGTGGGCTTGGACGGACGAGGAGTCAGCGTTGTGGAGCGATCGGAGAGCCATAGTCCATCTCTTTCCTGCTGAAGCTCCACGTAGTCCGCCCGCCGCCTATACCCCCCTTTACGCTGCCATCGTAACTCGCTCGGCGCTCCCCCCCCCTCTGTCACCCGGCTGCGCGCCACGTCGTGCCCGACGGGGAGTCGGTGAGTTCGATCCCCATCGCGGCGAGTTCGGCGCGGACGCCGTCGGCGCCTGCGAAATCGCGCGCGGCGCGGAGTTCGCTGCGGCGGGCGACGAGCGCGTCCACGCGGGCGGCGAATCCCGCGTCCACCGCCGACTCCGGCTCGCGCAGCGTGAGGCCAAGCACGCCCGCCAATTCGCGCAGCGTCTCCTGCGCCCCCGCGACCCCTCGCCCCTCCGCCGACTCGCGGTTGACCTCCCGCGCGAGGTCGAACAGCGCGGCGACCGCCTGCGGCGTGTTGAGGTCGTCGTCCATCGCCTCGACGAACCGCTCGCGGGCGGGCTGCGGATCGAGGGCGGCGCCCGCGTCCCCGTTCGCGGGAGCGGCGAGCGCCTGCCGGAGGCGGGCCGCGGCGCGCTCCGACCCCGCGAGCGCCTCGTCGGAGTAGTAGCCAGGGCTGCGGTAGTGCGCGTTCAGCACGGAGAGACGAATGGCGTCCGCCGAATAGCGCGCCAGCGCCTCGCTGATCGTCACCAAGTTGCCCAGCGACTTGCTCATCTTCTGCGCGTCCATATTGAGCAGGCCGTTGTGCAGCCAAAAACGGGCGAACGGACGCTTGCCGGTGAACGCCTCGCTCTGGGCGATTTCGTTCTCATGATGCGGAAAGACGAGGTCCTGCCCCCCGCCGTGGATGTCCACGCTCTCGCCCAGATAGCGCAGCGCCATCGCGGAGCACTCGATGTGCCAGCCCGGACGGCCCGCTCCCCAGGGACTCTCCCACGCGGGCTCGCCCGCTTTCGCGGACTTCCAAAGCGCGAAGTCCATCGGATGCTCCTTGCTCACGCCCGGCTCCACCCGCGCCCCCGCCCGCATCGCGTCCAGCGACCGCCGGCTCAACTTGCCGTACTCCTCGTCGCTGCGGACGCGGAAATAGACGTCGCCCCCCGACTCGTAGGCGTGCCCCGAGGCGACGAGGCCGGCGATCATCTCGACGATCTTAGGCAGTTCCTGCGTCGCGCGAGGGTAGACGTCGGCCTCGCGGACATTGAGAGCGGCCATATTCTCGAAGTACTCGGCGACGTGCTTCTCCGCGAGCGCCTCGACCGTCGTTCCCTCTTGCGCGGCGCGCTCGATGAGTTTGTCGTCTATGTCCGTGAAATTCTGAACGCGCCGCACCCGGAAGCCGCGGAACTCCAAATAGCGGTGGAGCGCGTCGAAGACGATGTAACTCATCGCGTGGCCGACGTGCGCCGACGAGTAGGGCGTCACGCCGCAGACATAGATGCGAACCTCGTCGCCGGAAGGCGCGAACTCGCGCTTCTGGCCGGTCAGCGTGTCGGAGAGTTTCATGCGGAATCGTCCATAGAGCCGGAGGCGTCCGTGATGCCGGAATCGTCCGTAATTGAGGCGACCGCCATAGCGGACGCGCCGTCGCCCGCCCCCGTGAAGCCGAGCCCGTCCTCGGTGGTCGCCTTGACGCTCACGGCGGAGACGTCCACGCCAATGGCGGCGGCGAAGTTGGCCCGCATCGCGGGAAGATGATCCGCGAGCCGGGGACGCTGAAGAACGATTGTAGCATCCACGTTGACCACGCGCCAGCCGGCCTCGCGCAGAAGCGCCGACGTCCGCTCGAGAAGAACGAGGCTCGAGACGCCGCGCGGCGTGGCGGGATCGTCCTCGGGGAAGCGCGCGCCGATGTCGCCGAGCGCCGCCGCGCCGAGGAGCGCGTCCACGACGGCGTGCGCCGCCGCGTCGCCGTCGCTGTGCCCGGCGAGCCCGCGCTCCGAGGGAACGCGCTCGCCGCCCAGCACGAGAGGAACGCCCTCGGCGAGCCGGTGCGCGTCGTAGCCTATGCCGAATCGGGTGGTCATATTAGCGGCGCCGCATTCTAACCCAGTTCCGCCGCCGTCCCCCCATCCCTCCCCTTGCCCCGCCGTTCCCGCCTCATTCCCGTCATTCCCGCGTAGGCGGGAATCGCGCCCCTAGACGGGGCGTGCAGCGCCCCGTCATTCCCGCGAAAGCGGGAATCTCGCCCCTGGCCCCGTCATTCCCGCGCAGGCGGGAACCTCGCCCCCAGACGGGGCGCGCAGCGCATCGTCATTCCCGCGTAGGCGGGAATCTCGCCCCCTCTAACCCCAGACGCGGGCGGCGGTTTCGAGTATCGCCTCCAACTTGCGCCACTGCGCGTCCTCCGGCAGCGTCTCCGCCGCGCCGCTTGCGAACCCGCACTGCGGACTGAGCGCCAGTTGCTCGACGCCGATGTAGCGCGACGCCTCCTCGATCCGGCGCAGCAGGTCGTCCGGGCGCTCCGCCTCCGGGCTCTTCGTCGTCACGAGCCCAAGCACGACGACCTTGTCCTTCGGCGCGAAGCGCAGCGGCTCGAAACTTCCGGCGCGGTCGCTGTCGTACTCCAAGAGAAGGCGCTTGTGGCGCAGCCCCGTGAAAAGTTGCTCCGCGATGGCGTCGTAATGCCCCTCGCGGTGCCACTGCGGAACCATCCGCCCCGTCGCGGGATCCACCGCCCGCGAGTTGCCCCGGCACACGTGAATGCCGAACGTAACCCCCTCGACGCCCTCGATGACGCGGTTGTCCGCCGCGATGGAGCGCGCGAGATTCTCCGCCGGGTCTTCGCCGCGCGCCCGCATCGCCGCAAGCGACGGCTCGTCCACGTAGGCCGTGTAGCCCGGCGCGTCTATCTGCACGTACCCGCAGCCCGCCTCCGCCAACTGCAGAACCATCTCGCGCTCGATCTCCGCGACGTGGCTCGTGAAATCGTCCAATCCGGCGTAGACGCCCTCCGACGCTTGCCAGTCGAATCGCTGAGCGACGCGGTCGGGGCCAATGAGCGTCACCTTGTCGGGCGCGCCCGCGATGCTCGCGACGAACCGATGCTCCTCGAGCGGAAGGTTGCGCCGCAAAACGAGACGCTCCCTCGCGGCGCGGCGCGTGACCACAGGCGGCCCCGCGACCTGCGGACCGGACTCGACGCGCTCCTCGCGCTGCGACCTGGAGCCCTCTTGCCATCGTTCGTATTCCTCACGGCTCTCCGGGGCGTCGTAGCCGGAGACCACCGCGCCGAAACTGTCCTGGAAATTCCGGCGGCGGAACTCCCCGTCGTTGACGACGGGAAAGCCGACGCCCTCCTGCTTGGCGACGACGTCTCGTATCGCCTCGTCCTCGAGCGCGGTCAACTCCTCGAGCGAGGCGTCTCCGGCGTCGAATCGCGCGTGCATCTCCAGCAAGGCGCGGGGCCGCGCCAGGCTTCCGATATGGTCAACGCGGAGCAAGTCCAAATCCGGCATCGGCGCCTCCTGCCGACGGCGTTGCGGTCGCGCCCGCCGTCCGCGCCATTCTAGCCGACCCGCGGCAAGGCTAGCCCGGCCTCTTGCCCGGGGCAGGCTACAGTCGCCTTCCCCAATCCCCCATCGCAAGCGCAAGCGCGTGGTCGAGCCACTCCCCGAAGAATAATTCCGCCACGACCTCCGGTTGCGTTTCGTAAGCGAACACGAATGGAGACCTCGAGCACAGCGCGAAATCCACGCTCTTGCTGTGGGGCTCCTCGGACGCCTCGTATGATTCGAACTGCGCGAACGCCGTCGCTTCCATCACGCCGGACAAATCACGCCCCACGTGGTGAAACGACACCACGAACACAAGCCGCTCCCGCCCTGCCCTAAAGGCTCCTTTGACAAAGTAATGCGGCTCGTTGAAGTTCACAAACGTCTTGCTGTCTTGCGTCGAATTGATGACGTCCTGCCTGTACCAATGCGCGTTGCCCTCTTCAGGCCCGCCCAGGTCGACATAGACGGATTCGACTTGCATACTTTGCGCGGAATCAAGCACGCTTTGCCGCAACTCGGACAGCGTTCCTTCAATCATCGCGCGCGCGTTCTCTCGCAGGCGCAGCGCGACCTGATTGACCTGAGCGAACGCCGCTGTTCTCTCTTCTTGCCTCCGCCGCAATCGCGCCCCTATGTCCTCTATCACCGCCGAAGCAGCGAAAGGCTTTTGCTCGCCCTCGGCTTCGAGGCTGAGAGCCTTTATGATGAGCCTCCGTTCCTGTTCGGCGAAGAGATCGGCCAGCGCTGCCAAATGGCCGGCATCCGCCTCCTCAAGCGCGGTGATGTATGCGGACCTCATATCCCGGTCAATCACTATCGGAAGGAGGTTTGCTTTCATAAGCAGCAGCGTAACGAGCCCGCGGGCGACTCGGCCATTGCCGTCCTGAAAAGGATGTATCTGCGTAAAGCGATGGTGCAGCCACGCGGACACCAGCACAGGATCGAGATTATCGCACTCCGCCAGGTAGCGGAGCAGGTTCTCCATCTCTGAAGCGACTTGCTCCGGAGGACAATACTGATGCACTAAGCCGTCCGGACGGTTTGGGTTATTCGGCAACTTTTTGTATTCGCCCTTGAGAAGCGGGATTTTACGCATCACGCCAAACATGTCAGGGGCGGTGATCGTATCCTGATGCAGCGTGAAGGCGTGATGGACGTCGCGGATGAAACCGACGGTTAACTCGCGCTGGCCGCTCACGCAATCCATAAGCAAACCGTATGCGTTTTCGTGCCCTTTGAGCATCTCTATAAGGCGCGCAGGCTCGGTGTCCGTGCTCAACGGCGGCACGAGATCCACGTTGAACCCTGCCTCAACGATGGTCTCCGTCGTGCCCCTGTCCACGTCGTACAAGCGTTCGATGATTCCCGTCTCGACGCTCATCCGGCGTATGAGGCGTTCGTTGAACGCCTTGAGGTTATCCCCCCTAGACGCCTGCAACCCTGCCTGGGAGGCGTACCACGCCCCGTACAACGGCTGCAACGACAGGTCAATCGCCTGCTCTTCCTCCGACATCGGAGTGATAGGACTCCAGTAATGCGCGACCACGTCTTGCCTCCCACCGATGCTAGCCCCACGTAGTTGATCTCGCGGGGGCGCGAGGCGTGCTGCTAGGTCTCAGCCTCTTCTGTTGAGGTGTTGCCTCCGAAGGCATTGATGGTTCCACGGATGGCACTTTGCGCACCGACGTAGTTCCGGCGCGCCGTCTCCCGGATCGCCATATCTAACCGGAGGCTTTCGCCCTTCTGTGCGTCGGTCATGTCAAGGGAACCAAGGCGACTCTTAGCCCTGTGCAACCGATCCAAAATTAAGTCATTGTCTGGGGAAGGCCTTTCGCTTTCAGCCAACGCCTCTTTGAGCATACGGATGAGGTCGTCTTTCATCCCTTCTTGCGTAATTTCTTCCATCATCTCGCCCTCCTAGTCTCGGCACTGTCGGCGCAACCCCAACCCTACCCTCCCCCATCCCGCCCCGTCAACCCCCCGCGTCCACGCGCCCCACGGCGAACCGCTCGCCCTCCGGCGGCGACGCTTGGCCATCCCCGTCATATCCCCAGCAGACAGGCGATCCGTCGCGGCGCAGCGCGCAGGTGTGCCCTCCGCCGCTGCTGATGATGGCGAACTCCGCGCCTTGTGGCGGCGATGCTTGGCCAGCGCCATTAGCTCCCCAGCAGACGGGCGAACCGTCCTGCCGAAGCGCGCAGGTGTGGCTACTGCCGCTGCTAATGGAAGCGAACTGCGCGCCTTGCGGCGGCGACGCTTGGTCGTTCCCATTGAGCCCCCAGCAAACAGGCGAGCCGTCGGGGCGCAGCGCGCAGGTATGGTTACTGCCGCTGCTAATGGTGGCGAACTGCGCGCCTCGCGGCGGCGACGCTTGGCCGAACTTGTTGTTTCCCCAGCAAACAGGCGAGCCGTCGGGACGCAGTGCGCAGATATGGCTATAGCCGCTGCTAATGGAAGCGAACCTCTCGTTCTCTGGCGGCGACGCTTCGCCGTCCTCGTTATCCCCCCAGCAGATGGGCGAGCCGTCATGGCGCAAGGCGCAGGCGTGCCAGCTTTCACTGCTGATGGAAACAAATCGCTCGTCCTGTGGCGAGGCCTGAGCAAGGCGGTCTCCAAGGATGTCCCAAGGAAGCGAAGCAAGGGGTGAATATGACCAGCAGACGGGCGATCCGTCGGGACGCAAGGCGCAAGTGCTCGTAGAACCGATGCTGATGGAAACGAACCGCTCGCCCCCCGGTGGCCACGCTTGGCCGAACTCGTCCTCTCCCCAACAAACGGGAGTTCCGTCCTGCTGCAGGGCGCAAGTGTATGAACGGCCGACGCTGAGCGTCGTGTGTTGCTCAGGCGCGTGGAAACCCGGCGTTGGCGTTGGGATTGGCGTAGGCGTAGGCTCGACAGGGTCACAAACAACTTCTCGCAGAGTGTAAGTTAATTTCGTAATGCTAATCTTGCAGCGAACGCTGATCGTCTCGCCGACGGCGAATTCTTTCGGGTTGGCGTGCCGGAAGGAAAAGACGCGGTAGCCGCTGTTCCCAGGCCCTGCCTCTCGGGCTTGCTGGGGCGTCTGAGAAAGGTAGATGAGCGGAGTTTCGGCTACTCCGAAACTCCTGGCGAGAGAGTCGGCCATGTAACCCAAGCCGCGCACTTGTTCGGTGACGGCGGCTTCCATCGGGCTGTCTGGGGTAGACAATGGAGTCGGAGTTGCTGGTGGAGTATCACCGATGCTGTGGACAGCGCCCTCAATGTTGACCGGACCGCTGGCAATGAAGCGCCAGCCCGCGCGATTGGGGTTGGTGCGGAAGGATGCAAGGATTTCGTCGGGGGTGAAAACGGAGTCAGCGACAGATGGATCAGGGTCTGAAAATAAGTCAAGTGGGATGTAGTCTCGTTCCTTGTCGACTCCGAGATCCACCCAGTTCGTTTCCCAGTCTGTTTTCCTGCGTGTGACGCGGAGGTTGGTCTCCCACACAGGAACAGAGAATGAAATAGTGACCGAGCCGTAGGTTTCTTCATCAACAATCGTTCCATCGTAGGAATTGCCTGATGCGCCTTCGAGCAGATAGCCAGTCGAGGTAATAGAGCCGCTGTCCGACTTAAGGGTGAGCGTCCCTGATCCACGATGGAAAGAGTCCACGTGCCACCCGGACACGGATATGCCGAACCACGGAGGCGTAGGGGTGGGAGTTCCGGGAGCGCTGGAAGTGCCGCACGCGGCGACCAGCATTATCAGGATGAGGCCAACGGCCAAGAGCGAGCGGAGCATGCAAGACCCTCCTGTGGCACAGAGCGAAGGTGCTTGCTACAGCGCTTGCCCGGGATGTGACTCATCAGGAGGGCGCACGGCCCTCCGATCTGTGCTTGATAGGTCACGAGCGCGGAACGCGCATCCCGTGCATCAAACGCTGTAGCGTCGGATACTCTAGCAGAGGCGCGCGGTTCTAGGCAAGGGGCGCGGCGGCGCGCCGACTGCATTCCCCCCGCTTGCGCGGGAAGAGCGGCAAGTGGCGCAAGGCTCCCGACGAATAAGACGCTTATTGCGCTCATTGGACGCCTTCTAATGCCACCAATGCCTCCCCGGGGGCAGTTCGACGACGAGGCCAGCCTCTTGGAGCAGCCGGACGGCTTCCTGGACGTCTTCCGGGTGAACGGACAGATGCATGAGCCAGTCGGCGCGATAGGGCGCGTAGCGAGAGAAATCCTCCAGCGACCGAATGTCGGCCTTATGCGGACGAAACGCCTCGGTCGAGTAGGACGCGCGCTCCGCGATCCGGTGGCTCGCCCAACCAGTCGGGTCTCCGTGCTCGATGTGAATTCTGGCCATAACGAGCCGCATGCGGAGCCCCGCTCGCATCAGCAGGTAGGCGGCGCGATGCGTTCCCTTCGTGGATTCGGCGTTTTGTCGAGTGTAGATGGGACCCCGCCCCCCCAGGGGACGGCTGATGACGGCGATCCAGACGTACTGCGGCCCGCGAGGCCGCATCGCAACGATGCGCTTGCGGCTTATGTGCGCCGCCAAGAGAACCAACGCGCCGGCGACCGCGAAGAAGATGACTAGCGGAAAGACGTCCAAAGATGACCTCGCTATTTCGAAGCATGAGTATAGCGCGGGGCTCCGCCGCTTGCGGAGCGCGCCGCCCGCAGGTTTTCCGCTCGGCGGCAAGGGGCGCGGCGGCGCGCCGACTGCATTCCCGCCTGCGCGGAACGACGCTGCGCCGCATCAAAGCGACGCTCCCGCTTTCGCGGGAGCGTCGCCCTGCGCTAGAGAGAATGCGGCGCGCTAGCCCTCGCCGCTCAACTCCGGGTCGTCCCAAACGAAGTTGGGGTCTTCGTAGATCTCGCGGGGCATCAGCGAGGGGACGCCGTTGCGGGCGAGCGCCGCCTCGAACTGCTCGCGCACCCAGGGGTCTTCCTCGATGAACGGAATCTCCCTGTTCAGGCCGCCGTCGTAGCCCATCAACGCCTTGGGCGGGAAGACGCGGAGTTGCCGGTTCTCGGTCGCGCCGGGGTTGACGTGCTGATGGAACCAGTTGTTCGGCGGAACGAACACGCTCGCCTCCGTCCACGGGCAAAGTATCTTCTCGCCGCCTTCCGGGTACATCACGGCGAACCCGTTGCCGGGCGAAACGCCGACGATGGTGACGCCCGGGCCGTGGCGGTGGGCGGAGCGGTAACGCTGCGGAGGAAGAACCATCATCCCCGTGCGGATGGCGGAGTTGGGGAACGTGATGCCCGCGCCGAGCGCGCGCCGGTTCGGCCCGCCGTAAGGCGTGAGGCGGTCCCAGACGGTCAGGTCGGGGAAGAAGTTGGCGTACCAGCGGTTCGTGTAATGCTTCTCCCCGCCGCGGTCCACCAACTCGCGGACGGCGTAGGCTTCGGCGCCGTAGGGATTGCCGTCGTCGCTGTACAACTCCGTCGTGTCGACGAATTCGTTGTTGAAGAAGAACGCCTCGCGGGGCTGGATGCCCATCGCCATCGGCAAGTAACTCACGTGCAGCGTGAGCGCGGGGCGGTCGCCCCGGGCGTTGCTGAGCTGATAGTAGTGGTTGGCGGGGATGCGGAAGAGGCTGTGCTTCTGCCACTCGAAGTTGATCTTGGGGCGGCCCTCGGCCCAGACGGTGGTCAGCCCCTGCCCCTCGACCACGTAGACGACCTCCTCGACGGCCATCCGGAAGGGCGGGATCTCGCCGCCCGGCGGCGTCCGGAGGACGTGCGCCTCCGTCACGCCCTGGTGCCCCACGAGGTTCAGCACCGCCCCCTCGCAGCCGCGCAGCGTCCACCAGCCCAGTTCCAGCGTCCGCGCGTCCTCGATGTAGTAACCGGAGACGACGGGAACGTCCTGAGCGGCGAGCCACTCGTCGTAGGGCGACTTCCACCAGCTGTTCGTGTGGGGTTTCTCTTGCTGCGTCGTGCTCATAGCGTCCTCCTTTGCGATTCCGATTCTATGCGGCGGGCGCCTAACGCATTCCGGCGGCGGCCTGACGGCCTTCCGCGCGCTGCGGCTGCGCCGCGTCCTTCGCTTTCGCGTCCTGCCGCACGCCTATGCGAAGCCCGAACTGCCGGGCGACCAGCGCGAGGCCGAGCGTCAGGAACATAATAACGAGCGTGATGATCCCCGCCTCCTCGACGCGGTTGATGCCCGCCGAAGCGCGCTCCAGCGCCAGCAGCGACAGCGTGAGCGTGTCGCGGGAGGCCAAAAGCACGATGCTCGCGGTCGTCGAGGCGGCGGAGATGAAGTTGAGCGCCCCAATGAGGACCATCGTCGGCATCAGCACGGGAATGACGATGCGGAAGTACGTGCGGAGCCATCCCGCCCCCGCCACGCGCCCCGCCTCCTCCATATCCGCCCCGATCTGCACCATGATGCCCTTGAAAACGTTGGTGCCCGTCGTGTTGCCGGAGATGATGACGACGAGTATCAGCGCCCAAATGGAGCCGTAGAGCCAGGAGAGCCCCGGCGTGTCCAGGAACAGCAGCAGCAGCCCCAGCGAGGAGATGATGCCCGGGAAGGCGGCGGACACCCAGATGATGGAGTCCAGCACGGAACGCCCGCGCCATCGCGTCCGCGCGATCAGATAGGCGACGACCGAGAAAAGCAGCGGGCTGCCGACCCCCGCGGTCACCGCGAGAATGAGCGTCGTCCGCGTCGCCTTGAGAAACAACGGATCCGTGAGAACGTTCTGCCAGTGCGCGAACGTCCAGAGAGGGACGGCGTTGAAGAAGCCGACCCGCGTCATAAAACTGCCCATCACGATGACGACGAACGGGAGGGCGGTCAGCAGCGCGAGCACGAGGGCGACCCCGCCGAAAATCGGCCATTTCCATGCGCCCAGGTCTATGAGGCCGGGCCGGAACCGCCCCGTGATCGTGGTGTAGTGGCGGCGGTTGGTGACCCACCGCTGAAGCGGGAAGATGAACGCGATGAGAATGAGCGTGAGGCTGGCGAGCACAATGGCGTCCGCATAGTCGGGAGGTATCTCCGTGGTCGTCTGGCGGTAGATGAGCGTGGAGAACACGTAGAAGCCCACGCGCGCGCCGAGCAACTGCTCCGTCTCGAATCCGCTGAACACGCGCAGCAGTTGAAGAGCGAACACCAGGATGATCGGAGAGATCATCACAGGCAAGGTCACCCGCGCGAGCGCGCTGATCTTCGACGCGCCGGAGACCCGCGCCGCCTCCTCCAGCGCCACGTCCATATTGCGGAACGCGGGCGTCAGGAGAATGACCTTGTAGGCGATGCCGTTGCCCATAAGATTCGCCCAAACGATGCCCGCCAGCCCAAAAATGTTGAACGGCCCCTCCTCGACGAACGGCAGCCGCTCGACGAGAGAGTTGAGCAAGCCGACGTCGGGGTCCATCAGCATCATCCAGCCGATGGTCGTCGCCAAGCCCGGGAACATAAACGCGACCCAGAACAGATACTCGATGCCGTAGGTGAACGGAAGGCGGGTTCGGGCGAGAACGAGCGAAATGGCGATGGCGACCGGGAAACTGACGAGCGCGCCGAGAAACCAAACGAGGAACGAGTTGCCGATCGCCTCGAGCAGCAGCGGGTTGTCCCACGCCTCGATCCAGTTGGAGAACCCCCACTCGCGCTGCCCCGCCAGTATCTCCGCCGAGGTGTCGAAACTCAGGATGAGCAGCAGGATCATCGGGTAGATGAGGTAACTGCCCAGGGCCACGATCACGATGAACATCACGATCGTGCCGGTCTCCGGCTTCCGCCAAGCGGCGGGAAGCATCCGCGCGGCTCCCGTCGTCATCTCATCCTCGCCGCTCCCTCAGGAGACTGCCTCGCCTTCCGAATATCCGCGCCAACGGCCCGGACCCCTGCGGAGCGGGACGCGCCCCGCTCCGCCCCGCCGTCCGGGCCCGCCGTCCGGGGAGCCACGCGGACTCCCTGCGGCGGCGAAGCGGCGTCCGCATAAGGTCTAGGGGGGGCGGCGCGGCGCGCCGCCCCTTCCCGCCTTTTCGCGCCCCCTACCCGATGGAAAGGCCGCGCTGCGTGTAGATCTCCACCAGCCGGGCGAGCGACGCGTCGGTTGCCTCCGCGAACGCCTCCGAACCCTGGTCGATCACGTTGATCCTGCCTTCCCGCACGAGTTGAGGCACCAACTGCACCTGCTCCCACTCACGGTCCGGCACGCGGCCCTGCGGCACGTCGGAGCGCAGGCTCGGCGACGGCGACGGGTCGAGCGTGATCGTCTGGTAGATCTCCTGTCCTTCCTGCGAGTAGTACCAGTTGTAGAACAGTTGCTGGCACTTCGGGTTCGGAGGCTGGTCGATCGCGCTCAGCGTCCCCCGAACCTCCGTCGCGAGCCCCTCCTCCATCACAATGCTGTCCGTTATGGACGCGATGGGAAGGCCCAACTCCATCAGCGTGTAGGGTTCGCTGCCGCCCCCGAGCGCGATGTGCCACTTGCCGCGCGCCAGCCCGTCCGCCAATTCGCGGTCGTTGTCGGAGCCCACCGCGTCAATCTCCGCGTCGAAGTACAGTTTGTCGTAGAACTCCGGCCCGAGCACGATCCACATCCGCGTCCGGGTCGTGGCCGCCCCGGAGCCCGCCTGCCCAACCGTGCCGATCTTCCCCCGCCACTTCGGATCGAGGAGGTCGTTGTAAGAGGTGATGGCGGCGGCCTCCTCCGCGCTCACCAGATCAGTGTTGTAGAACACGTCTATTAGGTTGGCCGACCGGAGCGTGTCCGCGAGCGAGTACTTGTTGTCGCGGTCCGTCCAATAGACCTTGTCGTAGAGGTACCAGTTTTCGGACGTCCGGTTGAGGATGGTGGGGTCGATGATGAGCGGCTCGATGGGAGCGAGGGCTTCCGCCTGCCGCAGACGCTCCAGCGAACTGGTGCCGACCTGGCTGATGTCGACGGTGTAGCGCCCCCGCGAGCGCTCCGCGATGATGCGGTCGGCGTTCCGGCTCCCGCTGCCCGTGCTGGCGATGACGCGCACGCCGTACTTGTCCTGGAACCACTGCAGCATCGGGCGCCCGACCGCGGAGTCGCTCCCGCCCATAGCCACCACGAGTTCGCCCTCCGCCTGGCAGTCGCTGACGAGGCGGTCCCACTGCGCCTCGAACGACGTGTCGGGGGTGGCGGTGGGGGTGGCCGCGGGGGCGGCCGGCGCGGCGGAGTCGGCGGGCGTCGGAGTCGGCGGAACTACGGTAGGCGTAGGCGTGGCCGTCGGGTCGCTCCCGCACCCCGCCGCGAGCGCCGCGACCGCAGCCAATCCGATGATCAGGCGTTTCGTAAGCGTTCCCCTGCGCATTTGCTCATCCTCCCCGTTCAACGCGAATCGCGGAACCCGTCGGCGCATATCCGGCGCCGCTACTCAGGGGACAGGTACCCGGCGGGCCCGTTGGGGTCGCCCAGCGGCAGCAGATCCTCCGCGGCGTCGCACCACGGCTGCCCCCTGTCGCCTCCGCACACTACGAGCGGCGTGGTGGCGAGGAGTTCGCCGGTGGCGTCATCCCAAAGGCTCACGGTGACCGGGTCGAACCGCCCGTAGAAGATAAAGTCCTCGCCCTCGCGGGGGTCGAAGCCCGCATCGAGGCCCCACGCGAACGCGCCCGCCGCGTTGGCCGCAGGCAACTCCTCATACTCGCGCCACAAGTCCCGCGCCCCGTAGAGCACCGCCGTCACCCGGCTCTCCAGCCCCTCCAGCCCCCAGGCGATGCTGATCCGGATCGGCTGATCCGGCTCCAACCCGGAACCGAGGAACCAAACCCCATGGTCGCGCATGCGCTCGTCCGGTATCCGCACGATGGGCGGGAACACGCGGAACGACACGCCCTCCCCCGCCGCCGCCGACTGGTTCACGTTGGCGGCCGACGCATCCCGCGACGGAGAGAGCGGGCCAAGCGCGGCCCAAGCCGCCGCAGCGAGGGCGAGGGCAAGGCCCAGCAGAAGCAGGTTTCTGACGCCGAGTGGGACCACCAATCGCGCTCTCATCGCTCCCTCCAACTTCCGCTTTCCGCAATAGCGCGCCGCAAAAACGCCGCGCCCCCGCCTTGCCAGCCGTCGCGGCAACCCTAACACGCCATAACAGTCAAGTCAAATGCCGATAATTCGTATCGCCCCCTTGTCGAATGCCGACAATTCGTACCGCCCCCTTGCATTCCTCATTCCCTCTCTCCGTCCCGTCATTCCCGCGTAGGCGGGAACCCAGTCGGCGCGCAGCGCCGGACGAGGCGCGTAGCGCATCGTCTCCTTAGCGCCCCAGGCGCCACGTCATTCCCGCGAAAGCGGGAACCTACTGGAGCGCCGTCATTCCCGCGTAGGCGGGAATCCAGGAATCATGGACGCCTCGCCTGCAGACGCCGCCCATCCTCATCGTCATTCCCGCGTAGGCGGGAATCCAGAGGCGCCCCAGCGCCGGACGAATGCGCGTAGCGCATCGTCTCCAAATCACCCCCGACGCCACGTCATTCCCGCGAATGCAGGAACCTACTGGAGCGCCGTCATTCCCGCGCAGCCGCGAACCCCTCGCCCCGTCACCCGCAAGCGCAAGCGCCCCCTTGCATTCGTCATTCCCGCGTAGGCGGGAATCCAGAGGCGCCCCAGCGCCGGACGATGCGCTACGCGCCTCGTCTCCAAATCACCCCAGGCGCCACGTCATTCCCGCGTAGGCGGGAACCTCGCCCTGCCTCGTTCCCGCCCCGCAGCGCGAAGCGATGTAGAATCGCGGGCGAACGCAATCTCGAACTTGGAGGGCGGCGATGCTGAGCCAGGAAGAGAACGACCTCATCACGAAAGTCGGCCCCGGCGCGCCGATGGGCGAACTCGCGCGCCGCTTCTGGACGCCCCTCCTCCTCGCAAGCGAACTGCCCGCCGCCGACTGCGACCCCGTCCGCGTCCGCATCCTCGGCGAAGACCTCGTCGCGTTCAAAGACTCCAACGGCGCGGTCGGCCTGCTGGAGGCGTGGTGCCCCCACCGCGGCGCCGACCTCTTCTTCGGGCGCAACGAGGAGGCCGGCCTGCGCTGCGTCTACCACGGCTGGAAGTTCGACGTCGCCGGCTCCTGTTTGGACGTTCCGAACGCCCCTGAGGGCGCGACGTTCCGCGAGAAAGTGCGCGCCCGCGCCTACCCCGCCGTCGAGCGCGGAGGCGTCGTCTGGGGCTACCTCGGGCCGCCGGAGAGCGTCCCCGACTTCCCCGAAATGGAGTGGACGCGCGTCCCCGACTCCCACCGCTATATCTCCAAAATGTTCCTCGACTGCAACTACCTCCAAACGATGGAGGCCGACATTGACTCCTCTCACCTCGGCTTCCTCCATAGTTACGTCAAGGGCGGCACGGTCGTAGGCCGCGCGGTCATAGACGGACGCGCGAACGGCATCGAGGACTTCGCCGCCGCCGACCGCGCCCCCTCATGGACGGTCAAAGACACCGACTACGGCGCGATGCTGACCGCCCGCCGCGACGCCGGCGACAACTACTACTGGCGCGTCAATCAGTGGATGATTCCCTTCTACACGATGATCGCCGCCCGCCCCGGCGACACCGTCCTCTGCCAGGTGAAAGTCCCCGTGGACGACGAGCATGCCGTCGCCTTCCGCGTCCGCTGGCACGCCGACCGCCCCCTCACGCCGGAGGAACTCGCCGTCTACCGCGACAAAGGCGTCCTCTTCCCCGAAATGATCCCGGGCGAGTTCCGAACGCGGGAGAACAAGGCCAACGACTACAGGATCGACCGGGCGCAGCAGCGGCATTACTCCTTCACGGGCATCAAGTCCATCCCCGCGCAGGACTTCGCCGTGACCGAGGTTCAGCACGGCGGCCCCGTCTCCGACCGGACGCGCGAGCGGCTGGTGAGCAGCGACGCCGCCATCATTCAGGTGCGCCGCAGGCTGCTGCGCTCCGTCCGCGAACTGCAGGAAGGGCAGGAGCCGCCCGAAGCGCGCAACGGCGGAGCCTTCCGCGTCCGCTCGCTCGACCTCGTGATGCCGAAGACCGCGACCATCGAGAACGACGCCCGCGAGCATCTCGTCGCCCGGGCGTAGGGAACGCGCTAGCCCAGGAACTGCGCGCCGCGTCGCAGCCTACGCCGACTCGGCCGTCAGGGGCGGAGGCGCGGCGGGAGATACTTGCGCTCGGCGGCGAGAATGAACGACGGGCGGTCCTCCCACGGCTCCTCGCCTCTGCTCCGCATCTTCTCGTCCAGTTCCCTCATTGTCCCTTCCGCCTTGACGCTGTTGTGGCTCTGGCACATCAACTGAATGTTGCCGTCGACATCCGGGCCGTCGTGCCTCTTCCGAGACACGATATGCTCCGTGTTGAGGTGGCGGAGCGCCAGCGATTCCCCGTCGGCGGCGCAGCGCCCCTCCTGGTCGATGTAGCGAATCTCGCGGATATTCGGCGAGCGCGTCTCCGGCTCCCCGAACGTCAGGTCGAACGGCTGCGGCGCGTCCGTCCGAACGGGAACGTCGCCGCCCGTGCGCCGCCAGAGGTTGCCTTTCGCATCCTCTTTCTCGTAGAAAATCACCTTATGCCGCAGTTCGCCCGCGTGCGTGAGGAGCCGCCCGCTCTTCCCCGTCTCCTTCATTCCCAACTCGGCCTCCATACGGAGGACGACCATCTCGTAGGCTTTGGCGCTCACGTCCACGCCGATCCAGCGGCGCTTCTCCGGCAGCGTGGGATTCCGCCCATTCGTCATCCCCTCCGCCGCGACGCAGGCCGTCGCGCAGCCGCAGAACGGATCGAGCACGACGTCGCCCGGGTTGGTGGACGCGCGAATGATGCGCTCCAGCAGCGCGCGCGGCTTCTGCGTGGGAAATCCCGTCTCTTCGCGCTTCCGATGCACGAGGTGATAGGCGTACAACTGCTTCATATCCGACCAGACGTTGGACAGCGGAACGCCCTTGGACTCGTCCAAGTATTGCCTGTCCACGCGCCCGCCTGCCCGTTTGCGCGTTCGGTAGACCCGTCCGTCCTCATCCGTATGCGTGAACCGCTCCCTGACGTACTTCTCCGAATACGCGAGGTACTGCGCGTTGTAGACGTGATCGCCGTAGGACTTGGCGTAGACCAGCAGCGTGTCGTGAACCTTGACCGGCTTCTTGCCCGCCGTCCGCCCTCCCGATGGCGTGCCGTAGTGCCAGATGATCTCGTCCACGAAGTTCCGGTGGCCGAACACGTAGTCCATCGCCGCCTTGAGGTAGTGGCTCGCGTTCGGGTCGCAATGGAGGTAGATCGCCCCGCTGTCTTTCAGGACGCGGCGCATCTCGATCAGGCGAACGCTCATATAGGCGAGGTACGCCTGCATCGTCTCCCCGTGCGTCACCGCCGCCGCCGTGATGATGTGGTGCAGAGGCGGCTGCTTCAGCCGCAGTTCCAGCATCCAGCCCTTCCGAACCCGGTCCATCGACCAGACATCGTGGAACCGCGCCTCCGGGTCGAACGGGTTCTGGTACTGCGCGTTGCTGTTGAACGGCGGGTCGAGGTAGATCAGGTCGACGCACGCGCTGTTCATCCCGCGCAGCACGTCCAGGTTGTCCGCCGTGAAGATCGTGCTGGGCGCGACGTGCCTGCCGAAGGTCGCATCGGCGCCGCTTGCCGTATCGCTGGCCGTCGTCATCGCGTCTCGCCGCTCGCTCCTTTCGCGCCTAGCGCGTCTCTATCGTAGGCGGGCGCCGCGCAACGCGCAAGGGGCGAGTGGCGCTGGAGTAGTATCTCCTTACGGTGTTTGGACAAAGCAATGCGGGTAACGCTCCTGCAAGTACTCATCCAAATCTAGTAATTCTTGCCATGCAGCATCAGTGCTTGCTGGAACCCCACCTCTAAATTTCGCATTAACCCACTGCATAATCTTTCGTAAGTTAAGCAATTCTATCACTACATCTTGGAGAGTATGAACCACTCTGAATTGATCATAATTGCCATTACCAACTGGGAGCATCCGCGTTCCTTCTGATGAAAGGATCTCCTGTTCGCGGGCGCCTGATGGATGCGCGGAATGGCTGAGTGTTTTGTATATGTTGCGCCACAGGTCAACCTGTCCTAGATCTGTAGCCATTTGGTAAAAATTAACGGCCTTTCCCTCTAACACTTTCTTTATAGTTTCCGGATGCTCTTTTGCATGAAGAGCCGTTATTTTGCATTCCAAACTGCTTCGAATCAACGTCATCGACTGATCGTAACGGCCGTAACTCAGCAAGAGTATAGCGCTGTACAAACCGTTGAAGATTTTTCCTGCTAGCAACACCATTGCCTCATTCAAATCATCATTCGTACTTGGAGCGTCTTGCAAACTATCCGCAGCATGTGCAAATGCGCTATTCAAAAGGCCCAATTCATAGCCGTGCAACTCTCGAATAATTCTTGCCGTGCTCATTCCTTCAACCCCTCCCCCCGCTTCCAAATCCTCCGCCGTCGTGATCTTGTAGTTCGCGCGTGCCCCCGCGAACGTCCGAACCTCGACGCCGAGGTGCTCCGCCATCGCCGCGTCGTCGGTCGCGTCGTCCGCAACCTCGGCGTGGGCGCGCTCGAGGACGTCGCGGCGGAACACCTGCGGCGTCTGCGCCATCCGCAATTCGGAGCGATCGAGCGTCTCGACAACGCCGCCGTCAGGCGCGACGCGCTTCACGGTGTCGAACGCGGGAACGACGGCGACCGCCGCGCCGGTGGGATGCGCCGCCTCGAGGCCGGCCTCGATCATCTCCTGGGTCACGAACGGGCGCGCTCCGTCGTGAACGACCACCCAACCGCAATCTTTCGGAAGCGCCTCGAGCCCGGCGCGCACGCTGTCCTGCCGCCTCGCGCCGCCGAGCACGGGGGGCGCCGTCTTGCGCCAACCTTTCTCCTCGCGGAGAGCGGCCACCGCGTCACGGTTGCGCTCCGAAACGACGAGCGCCACGCAGGCGACGGCGGCGCAGCGCTCAAAGACGTCGACCGTCCGCGCGATGAGCGGCTCGCCGCCGAGATCGGCGAGCGTCTTGTCGCCTGCGGCGCCCATGCGCGAACTCGCGCCCGCCGCGACGATGATCGCGCCGACTTTGGCGTTAGGCAGGGATGTAGCCATACGCATAGGATAGCGCCAGCGAGCGCGGCGGGCGCGAATGGCAGTCGTGGCGCGGCGGGCGTTCCCGTCCCTGCCCCGTCGTTCCCGCGTAGGCGGGAACCTCGCCCCTGCCCCCTGCGCCGCCGCCGCCTCTTCCTACCCGCCTCCCGCCCGCCGCCCCGTAGCGCAGAGGCCGGCCAGCACGCAGGATCCGCAGCGAGGCTCGCGCTTCAGGCAAACCTCCTTCGCGTGCGCGTCCAGCAGCGCGTGATACTCGTTGAACATCGCCGCGTCACGAGGCAGATGACGCTCGAACAACTCCTGGTAGGCGTCGTAGCCCCGCAGCCGGCGGCGCGGCAGCATCCGGTCGACGATGCGCTGCGTATAGACGTCGATCACGAACGACGGCAGCCCAACGGCGTAGAGCGCAATGTCGTCCGCCGTCTCCGGCCCGACGCCGTGCACCGCCAGCAACTCGGAGCGGAGCGCGCGGACGTCCTTGCCCCCCATCGCCGCCACGTCGTCGCCGTAACGCTCGAGGTAGTCCGCCATCGCCTTGAGTTTGCGCGCCTTCGCGTTGAAATACCCGCTTGGCCGAACGAGTTCCGCCAAGTCCGACTCCGACGCCGCGCGCAGCGCCGCAGGAGACATCGCGCCCGCCGCCTTGAGGTTCTGGATAGCGCGCGCCGCGTTCGTCCACGCCGTGTTCTGCGTGAGAATCGCCCCGACGACCGTCTCGAATGGGCCGTCGCCAGGCCACCACCCCTGCGGACCGTAATGGGCCAGCAGCCGCTCGTAGACCTCCGCCAGCAGGCGCGCGATTCGGGGGGAGCGGCGCATCGGAGCGGAGTCGCGGCGAGGAGTCATACCGCAAGGATAGCGCCGCCGCCTTGCGTCCCCCGTCGTTCCCGCCCCATGTGTACCGTCATTCCCGCGTAGGCGGGAATGACGCCCCTCGGACGGGCGCGCCCTGACCTCTAGAGGGAAAACCTGCCGGGAGCGCTGACCGCGTCAGCCCGGGCGGCGGGCGGTGGAGTCCGGCCCCATATAGATGCCGCGCTCCCAGACGCGCTTGAGCGGATCCGCCACCTGAACGGCCATTTTGCCGATGCGCTCGATCTCGATCTCCGCCGTCTCGCCGTCCTGCAGAGGCCCAAGCCCCTCGTGGTTGGTGCCGCAGCTGAGCAAGTCGCCCGATTGCAGCGTCATAATGCCGGAAGCGAACGCGATCAGTTCGGGAACCCGGTGCTCCATATCGTCAGTGTTGTAGTCGTGGCGCAGTTGGCCGTCGTTCCAGAATCGCACGTGAAGGTTGTTGGGGTCGGGAATCTCGTCGGCGGTGACGATGACGGGGCCGAGCGGGGCGAACGTGTCGAATGACTTGCCCATCCAACTTCCGGAGCGCCACGTTCTGCGGCCCTCGCCGCGCGCGGAGACGTCTATCAGCGCGGTGTAGCCGAACACGGCGTCGGCGTAGTTCTCCTCGCTGACGTTCTTCGCGGGGCCCTTGATCACAACGGCCAGTTCCGCCTCGTGCTGAAACACCCACGGCTCGGTGGTCGGCGGAAGGATGACCGTGCCGCCCGGGCCGATCACCGCGTCCGGGGACTTGAGGAACATATTGAGCGGGCGCGGCTCGCGCTCGGCGTGCTCCCAGTAGTTGCCGATGCAGCAGAGCATCTTGCCGGGCTTGGGAAGCGGAGGCAGCAAGCGGAACGAGCCGTCGGGGTAGGTTGGCCCCGCCGCCGCGATCTTTTCGCAGCCCTCCCGAAGTTCGTTGAAACGCGAGATCAGCGACTGCATGCGGAGATCGAGCCCCAGGAGAGCGACGATGCCCAACGTGGGAGAGAGGTCGGCCACTCCTCCCTCGACGAGCGCTCCCGTGAGTTTGTCCCACGGCTTGTCCGGGCGCTCGAACAGACACAGTTTCATCGGCGGCTCCTCCCAACGCGGCTGCGGCTAGGATAGCGCACCCCGATCCGCAATCCGCAACCTCCTACTGGCGCGCCGCCCCGCTGGCCGCTACCATTCACGCTATGACCAAACTCGCAGGGAGAACGGCCCTCGTCACCGGCGGCGCGAGCGGCATCGGCAAGGCTATCGCCAAGCGCTTCGCGGCGGAAGGCGCGCGCGTCATCGTCAACGACGTGAACGAGTCGGGGCGCGAGACCGCCGAGGCTATCGGCGGCGCGTTCATCCGAGCCGACCTCGCCGACGCGGAGCAGACGCGCTCGCTCGCGGAGCAGGCCGTCCGCGACTTCGGCAGTGTGGACGTTCTCGTCAACAACGCGGGCGTGCAGCACGTCTCTCCCGTCGAGGAGTTCCCGGACGAGGAGTGGGAGCGGATGCTCCGCATAATGCTCACCGCGCCGTTTCTGCTGACGAAGCGCTTGCTGCCGGGGATGGCGGAGCGCGGCTGGGGGCGCGTCATCAATATGTCGTCGGTGCACGGGCTCATCGCCAGCCCGAACAAGTCCGCCTACATCGCCGCCAAGCACGGGCTCGTCGGATTCACGAAGGCCGTCGCGGTCGAGGCCGGGGCGCGCGGCGTAACCGCGAACGCGATTTGCCCGTCGTTCGTCCGCACGCCGCTCGTCGAGAACCAGTTGCCCGATCTCGCCCGCGCGTCCGGCGTCGCGTTGGAGGACGTCGTCGAGCAAGTCGTGCTCGCGCAGGCGTCGGTGAAGCGCCTCATCGAGCCGGAGGAAGTCGCGGAACTCGCGCTTTTTCTCGCGTCCGACGCCGCATCCGCGATCACCGGCTCCGCCTATGCGATAGACCTCGCCTGGACCGCCCGCTGACCTGATCGGTTAGGAAGCCGCCCCCGGCGGGGCGCCGCGTTCGCCGCGTCAGCAAGCCCCGCTTGCGATTGACGCGCAGGCGGGCGGGTGATAGATTCCCCGCGTAGGCGCTTTCGCGTGAGCATCGGTGATGGCGGCCCGCGCCGCGCAGGGAGAGGGGCGCATATGGAAACCAGTTTTGTCGATGATGCCTTGTGGTCACTGATCTACATGGTCATATTCGTGCTCCTGCTGGGCTATGCGGCGACGCCAGTATCTGTGTATTGTTTCCACCGTTCCGCGCGCGCCGAAGGAATGAAAAAGGTTAACCTTTGCATCGGCGCCGCTTATTGGGCGGCGCTTTTCTTGCCGTGGTGCTACCTCATGGCGCGCATAGATGGCGCGCGAATTCCGAGCGGCGTCACAATTGCGCTGTACACGGCGTTGTATCTCTTGTGGATTGCAATGATCGGTTTGTACGTTTACTGGGGGTTCAATGCTATCGAGTACAACTACTCCATTGAGGAAAGCAGTCGAGGCAACGTGGGTATTGGCTTGCGGACAACCATTGCTTTCGTCGCCACGATAACCGCCTGTTTCGTCACGCTTGCATATTCGCTTTTGGGCCTGATTTCCGAGCGGTTTTCATCGTTTGGAGAAGGCGGAAATAGAATAAAACAGATCCTCGTCCCTACTGCCCGCGACGCGCTGCCGTACACGCTCTGCGCGCTATGGATTCCGCTGCTCTTCAGCATAGGAAATTTCGGCTCTACGACAATGCTTGCAATTGGGTTCGCCGCGTGGCGCGTGTTCTGCCGGCGCAGCGTCCAGCGTCGCGCAGTCAATGCCGAACAAGCGGCGACTGTCCCTGACTGGCGGGAGGCATTGCCGTTCGCTTTCTTCGGTGTCTGGATTCTGATGTTTCCGGTGATGTGGGGCATCTTCTACGGGATCGGGAGCACATGAACCTGCTACACTCCCCCACACGATGAGCAAGCGAACGACAGCAATCAGGCGCGCCCGCAGGCTTCGGGTGGAGCACGGGGCTCCGACTCCGTCCGGGCCGCATGCGGCCATCGCCGGGCTCGCCGCGCTCCTCTACGAGGCGCAGACCGACTCTTTCACCGTCAGCGCCGCAGCGCAAGTCAACGCCCCTTCCTTGTCATGATACGCCTTGACCTCCTATACATATTCGCCGCCCCGCTGCTGATGCTGATAGGCATTGCGTGTGCTCCGGTCGCCGTTGGCGTGACCTTGCTGATTAGGCGCAGGCTGCGCATAGCAGGAAACTCAGAACTCCCGAACGCGGCGAGATGCTCAATGGTCGCGGCCGCATCCTCCGCGCTCATGATGGTCCCCTGGGTATACATAACTGCGCGTATGGTGAATAGGCCAATCCCTCGATCCATCGTTTACGCAGCCTATCTGTTGCTCTACGTTCGATGGACGTTATCGCCAATTATATTAGGGCCTTACGCAGGGATTTCCGCTCTAATTGGATGGGGAGCAGGCGACGCTTTCTTGGCCTCGCTATTTCTTACGCTGACCACAGGAGCTCTGGCGTTCGTCAATCTCGCAGCGCTGGCTTACTCGTTGCGACAGTTGATTCGCAAGCGCGCCAGCGCCGAGAGTCGTTTGAATGCGTCGCCTATTTCGCTCCCGGATTCTGTGTATATTCGTCCGATCGTCTACTGGGCCGTGCTCGATATGGTCACGCTTTTCGGAGGAGGGCTCTCCTATCTGTTTTCCTTATTGTTAATCCCAGGAAACCGGCTATCATAGAATAGCGTATACTCCCCCACACGATGAGCAAGCGAACGACAGCAATCAGGCGCGCCCGCGGACTCGCCGTGCTCCGCATCGCATTAGCGTTGGCCGTCGTGGGCGCCGCGCTCGCCGCGTGCGAGGAGGCGCCGCCATCGCCTACGGCGATCCCAGCGCCAACGCCGAGCGCAGCACCTACGGCGGCTAGCGCAAGCATCGTGGCGTGGATAGGAGGCCACGCGCTCACGCACGCCGAGTTCCTCGACAGAAGAGCGATAGTTGCGGAAAGCGTAGCGAGCATGGAGCGCGACGTCTATGACGTTTTCCCGAACCCTGACTCCGAAATAGACCGCGAATCCTATCCCATATTGCTCAAAGAATGGCAGGTTCGAATAGCGATAATGAAGAAGTATGGATATGATACGGTTGCTTTTTCCGAACTAGTTCACGAATACGCTTTAGCAGCGGCGGCAATCCGCGACGGCCATGCAGTTTCAGAGGATGAAATCGCTGCGTTCATAAAAGAGCAAAGCGATAACATTGACATGGCGTTGAGCGATCCTGAATTCAAGAGCGAAATAGAGAAGAGCCTCGCTGATTCAGGCGGAAGAGAAGCCTTTTTAGATAGAGTGACCTTCTCGGCGGAGCGCAATTTGCTGATTGGCAAATACTTGCGGGCATCCTACGAGCGTATGGGAGTCGCCCCCAGTGACTTCAATGCCGCCAACGCCGAGCTGTTCAAGGCTTCAAGGGCTGCGGTCGCCGCCGTTGAAATCGAATTAACCGGGTCTCCCAAGATAGACGCTTCGCCTGAAAAAGCCATAGCCTATCTGAAGGAGGCGGAATCTCTCGCTGTCCCGCCTACGCCTGCCTCCATCCTCACTCCGGCGGCTGCGCCATGACCGCGCTCCGCATCATATTGGCGTTGGCCGTCGTGGGCGTCGCGCTCGCCGCGTGCGGGGATGCGTCGGCTACGCCTGCGGCGACGCCTAGCGCAGCGCCGACAGCGACTCTCATAAGCGTCGAGACGCCTATCAACGCGCAAGAGGCCTTGAACCGCGCATGCGAAGTCATGGTTGCCTCAGACTACGATGTCACCTATACTGCAGTAAATCCTGAGGGAAGCATGAGCATACAAGCCCGTGTTTCTGATGGGGAAAGCCATGAAGTATACACGGGAATGACAACTAACGGCGCGATAATTGCTCGTGCGGAAGCAATCCGCATAGATGGAATCCTGTATTCACGAGAAAGCATCGAAAGCGCTCCGCACATTCTAGGGGATTGGCAAATTATAGGACGCGACATGCCGCCAGCAGAACCTCTTCCTTGTTTCGCGCCAGAGTCTTTTGTGAGTGGAATGGATCAAAGTAGTTCGTCGTCCGAACGCCGTTACTCCTCCACTTTGACTCAACCTGAAATTCCCGGTGAGACAGTATTACGTGAATTGTGGATCAACCGGGATGGACGGCCTGTTCGTGGACGCACGACCTACACTTACGACACGTCGGGTGAAAGCCAACTTGGTGGAGCGAGCGGGGCAGCCACGAACGAGGCGCCTACGCAGATTGTCATTAACGAGACCTATTCCGGCTACGGCGAGCCCAACGTCATCACCGCGCCTGTGCTGCCTACTCCTAGCCCTACCCCGACGGCTGCGCCATGACTGCGCTCCGCATCATATTGGCGCTGGCCATCGTGGGCGCCGCGCTCGCCGCATGCGGGGAGGCGCCGACTACGCCCAGCGCAACCCTAACGCCTAGCGCAGCGCCTACGGCGACTCTCATAAGCGTCGAGACGCCTACAGGGCAGAAGCCTCAGCGGATACCTGGTTGCCAGGGAGGAGCGTGCCTCGATCTCGTCAAGTGGCCTTCGTTCGAGGCGACTTATGAATACGAGGGCGAGGTCAAGAAAATCCGATGGGCTGCCCTTGATGATTGGCGTATTGAAACGCTAGATGCGGATTCTATGACAACGCCTTACGGCGAGTTCAGCGCCGCCGGGTCGTGGGAGGAGCAACAAGGCTTGGCCTACAGGGCTTACGACTCCGTCACGGATGTCATATCAACAGAGACGTATGAATCCAATGCATACATTTCCCCTGACGGCATAACTCCTCTCCTCGCTTCGTTGTATGAATTTCCGAAGAGGATCAATGCTCCAAGAGTACGCACTGAGACGGAAGTTTGCTATCTGGAAAAGTGCGCAAAGCAAGCCGAAGGGCTACGCATGGTGGAGCGTCCACATTTGGATGCCATCGTCACGGATGATATATGGAGAATCCCTCTGGAGAATAATGGTTTGAAAATGCTGAAACTCGTTATACAGGCTGATCGTCAAATGCCGGAGGTTCAATGATGGGCGTCAGCAAGTGGCGCCGAGTCTTGGTTGGCGCGCTCGCCGGAGCGTTGCCTGCTGTGATTTGCGGCGTTGGCGTCGGGATTGCGAGACAAGACGGAATACACCCTTACGGCCATGACTTGGACCCGATGGCGAATATCATCCTCTATCTGATCACGCCAATGGGGTGCATATGGGTTGTTGGAGGCGCGCTCTTGGCGTTGAACGGACGCCTGCGCGTGCTCATTGGCGCGCTCGCAGGAGCGCTCCCCGGAGCCATAGGTTCCCCATTGGTATTTGTCTTGCAGGGAGGATGCGCCTATTGGGTACTGCATTGCTTTGGCGACGTGCTTTTGCTCGTCGTCGCGTTCGCTTCTATGACCATTGGCGTATCGTTGGGGGCGTTCGTGGGATGGATATTCACGCACCGAGGAGACATGCGTCGTTTAGTCGACATGCGTCGTTTAGGCGAAGAGCACGGTATAAGAGAAGTCGTTCGAGGCGCATGGATGCGTCTACAAGAGAACGGCGTTACGAAATGCGCATTGTGCGGAACGGCGCCGGGACTCATCATTGCAATGCTCCTATTTCTCTGGGGAGGGGTCAACCTATTGAGCCAACCCTACGCTTCTTTCTATGGAGAATCTGTGATTTTCTTCGCAGTAATGATGCTTTCTATCGCGACGTCCTTCGGGCAACTAGGCGCGCTTGAGGGATGGTTTCGAGCGAGGCGAAAGATTGGCTGAACTTTCCTATTCCTGCATCCGCTTCCTTGTGGGAAAGAGGTATACTCCCCCGCGCGATGAGCAAGCGAACGACGGCAATCAGGCGCGCCTGCGGGCTCCCCTCCGGGCCGCATGCGGCCATCTGCGCCTACCCCCACCCCCGCTTCGTAAGAAAGGCGTATACTCCCCCAACGATGAGCCGGCGAACGACAATCGCCGCCCAACCCCGAGCCGCGCTCTTGGGGCTGCGCCTCAGTTGGGGCGGCGCGCTCCCGTGGGGACTGGCCGTGTTCGTGCGGGCAGAGCGGTAGGGTACGCAAGGCTGCTGCGAGAGAATCGAACGAGCGCAAGGGCGCAAAGGAGAACGAATGGCCAACCTCGAGAAGCGAACGCTCGGCCGCACCGGAATGGACGTCACCGTCCTCGGCTACGGCGCGATGGAACTGCGCGGCCACCCGCGCGGACGCGAAATCACCGAGGACGACGCCGGCAATATCCTCAACGCCGTCCTCGACCTGGGGGTCAACTTCATCGACACCTCCATAGACTACGGCGTCAGCGAGGAGCGCATCGGCAGGCATATCGCCCACCGGCGCGGCGAGTACTTCCTCGCCAGCAAGTGCGGCTGCCTCGTCGGTTGGGAGCCGGAGCCCGGACAAGACCGCGGCGGCCCCCACGTCTACACCAAAGAGAACATCGCCGCCGGCGTGGAGCAGAGCCTCCGCCGCCTGCGCGCCGACCACCTCGACCTCCTCCAAGTCCATATGACGCCCTCCCGCCAAACGCTGGAGGAGAACGGCGTCGTCGAGACGATGCGCGAGTTGCAGGCGCAAGGCAAGATACGCTTCCTCGGCATGTCCGGCACGATTCCGAACCTCGCCGGCCACATCGAAATGGACGCCTTCGACGCCTTCCAAATTCCCTACTCCGCGGCCCAGCGCGAGCACGAGAGCCTCGTCGCCGCGGCCGCCGACGCCGGGGCCGGAACGATCATCCGAGGCGGCGCCGCGCGCGGCGCTCCCGGCGGGGCGGAGCGCGCCGCCCGCCGCAACCCGGAACTGCTGGACGTTTGGGAGAAGGCGGAACTCGACGGACTCCTCGAGGACGGCCAGTCGCGGATGGAATTCGTCATTCGCTTCACCCAGACGCACCCCGGAATGCACACCAACATCGCGGGCACGATCAACCCGGATCATCTCCGCGCCAACGTGGAGGCCGCCGCCAAGGGCCCGCTCCCTCCGGACGTCTACGCGGAGGCGAAGCGCCGCCTCGACGCCGCGGGCGCATCCCCCGCCGCGTAGACGATGCCCCCGACCATAGGCGTCATCAGCGCGGGCGATATGGGCGCCGCCATCGGCGCCATGCTCGCCGCGAACGGCGTTGACGCCGCCGTCAGCCTCGCCGGACGCAGCGCGCTCACGCGAACCCGCGCCGCCGAAGCAGGGTTGCGCGACGCGGGCGGCGTCCCCGCGCTCGTCGAGCAGTCCGGCCTGCTGCTTTCCGTCATCCCGCCCGCGAGCGCCGTGAGCGTCGCGGAGGAGGTCGCGGACGCGATGGCCCAAACCGGCGCGCGCCCCGTCTTCGCCGAGTGCAACGCCGTCGCGCCGCGCACCGCCGAGCGCGTCGCAACGCTCATCGGCGACGCCGGCGCCCCCGTGATCGACGCGGGCGTCATCGGCCCTCCGCCCGCCCCCGGCTCCCCCACGCGCATCTACTGCTCCGGGCCGGACACCGCCCCCCTCGAGGCGCTCCGCGAATACGGGCTGGACGTGCGGCGCGTCGGCCCGCGCGTCGGCCAAGCGTCCGGCCTCAAAATGGTCTACGCCGCATCCACGAAAGGAACGACCGCCGTCTGGACGGAACTGCTCGCGGCGGCGGAGGCGATGGGGCTCACGGACGCTCTTCTCGCCGAGTTCGGAGACGCCCCCGGCCCGGCGCGCGCCGTCAAATCCGTAACCGAAATGCCGCGCCGCGCCCGCCGCTGGATCGGCGAAATGGAGGAGATCGCCGCGACCTTCGAGGCGCTCGGCCTCACGCCCCGCATCCTCCTCGGCGCGGCGGATATGTTCCGCCTCGCCGCCGAAACGCCCCTCGCCGGCCAAACCTCCCGCGAGCCCGACCCGGAATTGCGGGCGATGCTCCGCCTCCTCGCGGACAGAGCGGCCTCAGGCGCGATTTGACGCGCCGCCCCGAAGGGCGTAGGTTGCGGGCGTGAACCTGCTCGCCAACCTCTCCCTGCTCGCCGCGTTCGCCCGCCGCCCGCGCAGCCGCCCCACGCACCTCGGCTACCTCAACGGCTTCGTCTACGGCTACGGAATGGGCGCCTCCACTATCCTCTTCCCCCTCTACGCCATCAGCCTCGAATTCGACCTCTCGACGCAGGGCTTCATCGTCGCCGCCCCCGGCATCGCAATGATCCTCCTCCGCCTCATAGGCGGCGCCGTCTCCGACCGCTTCGGCGAAAAAATCATCCTCTGGTTCAGTTTCGCCACCGTCACCGGCGCGTCCGTCGTCGCCGCCAACTCCGCCGCGCTGCTTCCCCTCACCGTCGCCCAACTCTTCAACGGCGCGTCCCGCTCCGTCTACTGGTCCGCCGCGCAGTCCTACATCAGCCGGAGCGCCGAAGGCGAGGCCGGAAAAGTGATGGGCCGCCAATTGAGTTTCGAGTCCGGCGGAGGGCTGCTTGGAGGCGTCGCCGCCGGCGTCGTCGCCCAGCAATACGGCTACGCCGAAGCCTTCCTGATGACGGCGGGCGCGACCTTCGTCGGCTTCCTCATCACCACCTCTCTCCCCGCGCTGCCGCGCAAAGACCAGGCGCGGAGCCTCGCCGCAAGCCTCGCCCCCGTCAAAACGATGCTCTTCCGGCGATCGCTTCTCCACGCCCACCTCGTCGCCTTCGTCAGCGCCGCCTACATCGGCCTCGTGATGGGCCTCTTCGTCGCCTTCTTCCGCGACGCGGGCTACGCCGAAGCGGGCACCGCGCTCGTCATACGCCTCAACAGCGTCGGCACCAGCGCGCTCGCCTTCTTCTTCGGCGCGCTCCTCATCCGCTTCGGCAGCCGGCGCACCGCGACGCTCGGCATCACGCTCACCGGCGCGCTCGCCGTCGGCGTCGGCCTCACCGGAAACGTCCCCGTCGTCCCCGTCGTCTTTATGACGATCACCGGAATGACGTTCGGCGGTTTGCGCTCGCTTTACCCCACGCTCGCGGCGGAGAACAGCGAGCCGAACCAGCGCGCGATGGCCCTCTCCGTCGTCGGTCTCTACTGGGCCATCGGCATCTTCCTCTCGCCGCTTCTCTTCGGCTTCATAGCCGAGGCCACGAGCCTCCACGCCGCCATCTACATCTTCGGCGCCTTCGCGACGGCGGTCGGCCTCCTCTCCCAACTCCTCTACGACTACGGACGCCGCGCCCCGCGCCCGCCGCGCCCATCATCCCCTTGACGCCAAGCGCGCGCAGGCGCATCTGAGGATCGGAGCGCTTCCAACAAATCCGACAGCGAGCGGGGCGGGGCAGCCGAACAAAGCGCGCATCGCATCGCCCTTCCTATCCCCCTTGTCCCGTCGTTCCCGCCCTCTTCGTCATTCCTGCGAAAGCGGAACCTACCGGGAGCGCCTCCCCTGGGATCCGTCGTTCCCGCGTAGGCGGGAGCCTCGCCCCCTGTCTCATCGCCCCCGTGCCTGCTATAATGGGCGCGCCGCTATGCAGTACACCCCCGCAGAACAGCCGCCGCCCCAGCCCCCCGCGAGCGGACTCGCGTCCGTCTTCACGCGGCGGCGCAGGCTCATCGTCTTGGGCGCCGTTCTGCTCGCGGCGTTCGGCTACTTCGGGTTCACCGCGTTCCAGTCCGCGACCTCGTTCTACGTCACCGTGGACGAATTGGTGCAGGAAGACAGCCTCGCCGGAGAGTCCGTGCGCGTCAAAGGCGCGCTCGTCGAAGGGAGTTTCGCCCGGGCGAGCACCGAGAACACCCTAGCGACGTTCGCGCTCCACGAAAACGGAGCGGAGATCGCGGCGAGTTACGACGGCGTGCTGCCCGACCTCTTCTTCAATCCGCATTCGGAAATCGTGCTGGAGGGCGTGTACCGGCCGGGAGGCGTGTTCGCCGCCCACCGCTATTGGGTCAAGTGCCCCTCCAAATATCAGTCGCTCGACGTCGAGAATCCCTACGAATACGAGAACCCCTCCGTTTCCGGCGCGGGGGTCTGATGGCCCAGGCTCCGACCCGGCGTCCTCCGCAGACGTTCGCGCCCGGAGGCCGGCGCGCCCTCGACGCCCTGTGGCTGGCCTACGCGACGGAGACGGGCGACGTCGGCGGCCTCGCGCCCGCCCAATTGGAAGCCGTCGCGCGGGGCGTCGCGGAGTTCAACGAGGGCAGGTTTCACGCGAGCCACGAAACGTGGGAAGAGCGCTGGATAAGCGCCGTCTACCCGGAGCGGCTCTTCCTGCTCGCGCTCGCCAAACTGGGCGCAGGGTTCGCGCATGCCCGGCGGCGCAACCCCAAAGGAATGAGCGGCCAACTGGCCGACGCCGTCCGCTTCCTGGGCGCGTTCGCCCCCGCCTACGCGGGACTGGACACCGCGAGGCTCGCCGCCGACGTTGGCGCCTGGGCCGCGCAGCGGTCGCGTGTTGGCGACTTCGGGCCGCCCTATCCGGCGATTGAAGACGCGGCGTAACAGGGGGCCGAGGAAGACGTGGCGCCGGAGCGGGAAGTCGTAACCAGCGATGCGGAGATACGCGGCGTCAGAGTGCGCTTGGAGAAAGTCATCGTCGAAGGGCACGTCGTCGAAATGAGCCTCTGCTACCGGATCATCGACGCCGAAAACGTCTACGAGAAACCGTGGGACGACGCGCTGGATAAGCATTTGGCGATGGGCATGGCCGCCGTCAACCGCATCGCCGCCGGCGAGACGTTGGGCAAGGCGGTCGCCGCCAAGCCGCGCGTTTTGGACGGCGTCTGCTGCAGGACGGCGAGAATAGAACGCTGCCAAGAGGTCGCGCCCGCCAGCCACTACTGGGTGATTACGGAAGCGGACGGGACTCGCCGCGAGCCGGGGCCGTACAGTTGCGTCCCGGGAACGCCGCCTGCGGACCACAACCTGCTGATGGAAGACGGCGCGCCCTAGCGCGATGCGCGATTCCTGACGCAGTACGCGCGATGGGAGGAGTTGCCCAACGGCGCCGACCTGCCGGCTGTGTATTGCCACTGGAAGTCCCGCGCGCTGAGCGGCGGATCCGCCGGGGAGATATGCGGTATTTGCGGCGCGCCGGACACGGGCGTCAACTTGCCGCAAGGAGATTCCCGCGAAGGCAGGAACCTCACTCGCTCTCCGCTTCCTCAAGATGCGAGGCGTCCAGGTACGCTGCGATTTCCGTTCCGTTCGGCGGCGCGAAGCCGAACCGCAGCCGAATTTCCAATGGGATGGCGAACGCGGCGGGGTCGGAGCGCAGCGGCTCCGGCAGGCGGTCGAGCGCCCGCGCCGCTTGCTCCTGCGTTACGCCCATCGCGCTCGCCGTGAGCGCGGCGGCGCTCGCCTTGCGGTCCGGCGAGCGAGCCCAGCGCGTCGCGTCCAGCAGCCCCCGCAGAAAGCCGGCGACCTCCTCTCGATGCGCCTCCGCCCAGGGGCGGCTCACTGCGAAGACTCCGCCCGGATAGCCCGGAACGACGTCGGAGTGGCGCGCCATCAGCCGCATTCCCGACTCCTCCGCGCGGGCGTTCCACGGAGGATTCAGCACGGCTGCGAACGCCTCGCCTTTCTCCATCGCCTCTAGGCGGTAGCCCGTCGCGCCCGCCGGGACGAACGTGTAATCGCGGTCGAGTTCCAGCCCGCGCTCCTGCAGAATGCGCCGCAGCACGAGGCCGTAGGCCGTGTCCACCGCGTCCACCGCGAGAGGCTTGCCCCGCAGGTCGTCCCACGACGCGATCTCAGGGCGAACGTAGACCGGCAAGTCCACGCCCGCGCTCGCCCGCGCCACGGCCATGATCCGCGGCCCGCCGTCCCGCGCCGACCAAGCGAGCACATTGTCGAACGCGGTCGAGGCGATCTGCCAGCGGTTCTCGATCAGTCCGCGCATCTGCTCCGTCGAACTGGGCGTCCGGGTGACCTCCACCTCGACGCCCCGCTGCTCGAAAAACCCTCCGGCGCGAGCGAGCGCGACCGCGGCACTCTCGCCGAACGTGATGAGGCTGAGTTTCGTGGGGTTAGCCATCGCTGCGCCTCCTTGCTCCGCCAATGATACGCCTGCCCATCCTGCTTCGCCGCCTATCTCGCTCCCTGCTACAATCCGCGCATGGTCTACCGGCAGGGAATGAGCCGCGCCAAGTTGCGGGAGGGCTCCGGCAAGGGGAGCGAGGTCGCCGACGAGCACTTTCACGAGGTGGCGGGCTCCCAAGACTTCTACGTCTACGTGACGCCGAACCGCAAGGCGAAGGGCTACGAACCCCTGCGCGACTGGCTCCGCGGGCAGGGCTACGCCGTCAGCGTCTCCGACGACGCCCCGCTCCTTCCGGCGAAAGGCTACAAGGCGATCAAGGTTACGACGGCGGACGGCGTCCTCTCGGACGAGGCCGTCCGCCGAACGCACCGCTGGGCGCATCAGCGGAACTTCCTGCACAGTTTCTTCAAGCCGCTGAGGAGCGGGTAGCGATGCCGCGCAAGTCCGCCTCCGCGTCCGCGCCGCTCTCCTTCCCGCCCGACGGCCTTCCGTCCGTCGACTCGTCGGGGGAGAGGGACACGGCGAGCGCGGCTCCCCTCGCCGGGGCGACCGGAGACGGCGAACGGGGCGGCGGCAGGCCGGAGGACGCAGCGAGCGCGGCTCCCCTCGTCGGGGCGTCCGGAGACGGCGAACGGAACGAGGGACAGGAAAGCGAGCGCGGCGCTCCGCTTCTTCTGCTGATGGACGGCCACGCGATGGTCTACCGCGCATGGTTCGCCTTGCAGCAGGCGCGCCCCCTCACCGTCCGCGCCACGGGCGAGGACGTGCGCGGCGTCTACTCCTTCACGACGACTTTCTTCAAGACGCTCGCCGACCACAACCCGACGCACGCCGCGATCGCGTTCGATCCGCCCGGCCCGACGTTCCGCCACGAGGAGTTCGCGGATTACAAGGCGACGCGCCCTCCGGCGCCCCCGGAACTCATCCGCAACGTGGAGCGCGTCAAGCAGGTGATGCAGGCGTTCCGCGTGCCCGTCATCGAGACGCCGGGCTACGAGGCGGACGACGTTCTCGGCGCGGTCGCGGCGTGGGCGTCGGAGCGCGGCGTTGACACGCTCATTGCAACGGGCGACACCGACACGCTGCAACTCGTCTCCCCGCGCGTCCGCGTGCTCCTCACGACCGGCTTCGGCGAGACGAAGGTCTACGACGAGCAGGCGGTGCGCGAGAGGTACGGCGGCCTCGAGCCCGTTCAGCAGCGCGACGTGAAAGCGCTCACCGGCGATACGTCCGACAACGTGCCCGGCGTCCCCGGCATCGGCCTGAAGACGGCGGTGAAACTCATCAGCGCGTTCGGCGGCGTCGAGGAGTTGACGCGGCGCGTGGACGAGGTGGCGCCGGCCCGAATCCAAAACTTGGTGCGGGAGCGCGCTGATCAGATCGCGGCGAGCAAGCGGCTCGTGACCATCGCCGTCGACGCGCCCGCCGCATTCGATCTGGACGAGGCGCGGTTCGGCCTGTTCTCCCGCGACGACGTGCTGGACGTTTTCCGCGAGTTGGAGTTCAGCAGCCTCGTCGCCCGAATCCCCGCGCCACCGGGCGAGGCGGACGCCGCAGGCGAGGCGATTGCAGACGCGCCGCCCGCCGCCGGCGCCGTAAGCGTGGCCGTCGTGGACACGCCCGCCGCGCTCGCCGACCTCGCGGAGCGCTTGCGCGCTGCGGAGACGTTCGTCGTCGAGGCGCACGGCTCCTCGCGGAGGGCGATGGAGGACGATCTTGTCGCGCTCGCGTTCGCAACGGAGCCGGGCGAGGCGTGGTACGTTCCGCTCGGCCACGCATCGGGAGCGCAACTCGGGCGGGACGACGCGCTGAGCGCTTTGCTTCCGATCCTCCTGGAAAAGCCGCTCTCCGGCCACAACCTCAACTACACGCTCACGCTCCTCTCCAACTACGGCCTCCCGCCGATGGCCGTCCGGGTCGAGTTCGACGCGATGATCGCGGCGCATCTCGCGGGGCAGCAGACGCTGGCGCTCAAGCCGCTCGCGTTCAACCGCCTGAATTTGGAAGTTCCTATGCTCGCCGACCTCACGGGGACGGGGCGCAAGCAGATCCCGTTCGGCGAGGCGCCGATAGCGGACGCGAGCGCTTACGCGGGCGCTTGCGCGGACGCGGCGCTCCGGCTCGCCTCCGCCTTGCGCGAGGATATGGAGCGCGACGGCCTCGCCGAGTACCACGACGCCCGCGCAATGCCGCTCGTTCCCGTGCTCGCGGCGATGCAGACGCACGGCGTCGCCATAGACAGCGATGCCCTCGCCGCGCTGGACGCCGAAATCGCCTCGGAGGTCGCGGTCGAGGAGCGCGCCGCCTACGACGCGGTCGGGCACGAGTTCAACATCAACTCGCCGCCGCAACTAGGCGACCTCCTGTTCAAGGAACTCAAGTTGCCGTCGGGGCGCCGCACGCAAACCGGCTACTCGACGGACGCATCCATTCTGGAGAACCTGCGCGACCATCACCCTGTCGTCGGGCACGTGCTGCGCTACCGCGAACTGGCGAAATTGAAGTCCACCTACGTCGAGACGCTGCCGCAGCAAGTGAATCCGCGCACGGGGCGCATCCACACGACCTACAACCAAGCGGGGTCGGCGACCGGACGGCTGGCGAGTTCCGACCCCAACCTGCAGAACATCCCCATTCGGACGCCGCTCGGCCTGCGGGTGCGCGAGGCGTTCATCGCGCAAGAGCGCCCCGCGTGGACGCTGCTCAGCGCCGACTATTCGCAGATAGACCTGCGCGTCTTGGCGCACCTCTCGCAAGACCCCGCGCTGCTGGCCGCGTTCGAGCGCGGCGAGGATATTCACGCCTCCACGGCCTCGCTCATCTACGGCGTTCCGCTCGACGAGGTGACGCGCGATATGCGGCGGCTCGCCAAAGTGATGAACTTCGGCGTCGCCTACGGCCTCAGCGCGTTCGGCATCGCGCAGCAGACGGAACTGACCCGCGAGGAGGGCGCGGCCTTCATCGAGTCGTACTTCGGCACCTACCCCACAGTCAAGGCGTACCTGGACGACACGGTCGAGCGCGCCAAGGCCGACGGCTACGCGGAGACGCTGCTCGGCCGCCGCCGCTACATCCACGAACTGCGCTCCCCTCAATATCCCGTGCGGCAGGCGGGCGAGCGCATCGCGCTCAATATGCCCGTGCAGGGGACGTCCGCCGACGTCATCAACGAGGCGATGATCGCCGTGCAGCGCCGCCTCGACGCCGACGGCTTCCGCAGCCGGATGCTGCTGCAAGTGCACGACGAACTCCTCTTCGAGACGCCCGTCGAGGAGGAAGATGCGCTGATCGCAATGCTCCGCGAGGAGATGCCGAACGCAATTGAGATGAGCGTTCCGCTTCGGATAGACGTCAAGACCGGCCCGAACTGGGCGGCGATGACGTACGGGGAGTAGCGGGGGGGGGGGGGGATAGGGGGCGCGGGCGACGACTGGATTCCCGCCTACGCGGGAATGACGGGACAGCGGGGCGGGATGCTGCGCCCCCTTACCTGAGCGGGCGCAGCCCTTGCGGGAGGCCGGCCTGCTCCGGCAACTTCTTGTCGGCCTCTTCCAACAGGCGGATTAGCGTCTTGGCTTCGGCGAGCCCGTCTTGGAGTTCCCCATCCGTTAGCGTGTCGTCGTAGAAGTTGGCGTGAAAGCGACCGAGGCTCCGCGTCAACGTCGTAATTTCGGGGTTGTCGGTTTGCGCCCTCAAGTAATGAGCGAAGGATTCGAACCCCCTATGCCGTCGCCACCCCCACCTGCGGCGGCGCGCGATTTCCTTCATCTTGCGCGCGACGGCGCCCCATATTTTCTCCGAGGCTTGCAAGCGGTCGCCCTTGTCGATCATCTCTTGCGCGTGCGCCAGCAACCTCGCCGAATGGTCGGCATGCGGCGCGCGCGGAGGGGCTATGTCCAATTGCGTGACCATATCCTCGTCATCATCCCGCCGGGGCGTAGGCTTGTCAATGCGCTGGCGCCGCGCGCAGCGCGCTAGACGCTCCGCGCCATCCAGCCGCCGACGGGGACGAGGCGTTTGCCGTTCCTCGCCGTCCGGCCGCCAGAGACCGCTGCGGAATCCTGCGCTCTGGAAGGCGAAGCGGCGCCTTAAAACCCCAACTCGGCGCTGACGCCGTACTCCTCGGCGAGGGCGGCGAGTTTCCCCCAAGTCGAGTCCTCGACGAAGATGCCCTCTTGCAAGCGGCGCTGCGTGTTCCTGTGCTCGATCTCGCCCGGGTAGAGTATCTCGTCGAAGCCCGCCGCGCGCTTGGACGCTTTGAGGTAGCCCGCAAGTTCGGTGACCTGCTCCTTGAATGCGTCCGGCGGGCGGAACGCGGCCACGTCGAACACGGCCATAAAGCAGCCGTCGTTGTGGAAGCCGCGCGGATCGTGGCCGAAGCCCAAGCCCGTGAGCACGCCGGAGAGAATTTCGATGATCACGGAGAGTCCGTAGCCTTTGTAGCCCTCGGAGCCGCCGAGCGGCAGCAGCGCGCCGCCCTGCCCGCGCAGCGCGTCGGGGTCGGTCGCGGGGTTGCCGTCGGCGTCCACGACCCACCCCTCGGGGATGGGGAGGCCGCGCGCCGCCGCGAGTTCCACCTTGCCCGCCGCGACCGCGCTCGTCGCCATATCTATGAACAAGGGGCCGTCCAAGTTGCTGGGGACGGCGACGCAGATCGGGTTTGTGCCGAGGCGCGGCTCGCGTCCGCCGAAGGGGGCGACGGCCTTGCTCGTTCTGCCGGAGTCGGCGGTCATCAGGCCGATCATCCCCTCGCGGGCGGCCATGAGGGGGTAGTCGGCGACGCGCCCGACGTGGCTTTGGCGATAAACGGTCGCCGCCGCCGCGCCCTGGCTTTTCGCCTTTTCGATGACGAGCCGCATCGCGCGCTCGGAGACGGCGTAGCCGAATCCCCAGTGGCCGTCGGCGACGAGCGTGGCCGGGGTTTCGCTCACGACGTCGAACGGCGCGCCCGGGACGATGTGTCCGCGCTTCACGCGGTCGATGTACGTGGGAACTTGGATGACGCCGTGCGAATCGTGGCCGGCGAGGTTCGCGCCGACGACGTGGCGGGCGACGGTCTCCGCCTCTTCCGCGCTCGCGCCGGCGCGCTGCAGCAGGAGGTCGGCGATGGTTCGCAAGCGGTCGTGGGGGACGGTTGGCATTGGAGCGCTCCGTAGCCTTCCGCGTCGCGGCGGAAGGGCGTTGGGGAAGACGGGATTCGGGAAGGTTGGTGCGCAGGAAGAGATTTGAACTCTTACGGGACTGCTCCCACTGCCCCCTCAAGACAGCGTGTCTACCGATTCCACCACCTGCGCGCCCAGCGAGGACGATGCTAGAGCCTCGTCCTCATCCTTGCCAAGCGGCGCGGGCGCCGCCCAAAGGCAAGGGAGGATGGCAGGAGTGGAAGGATTCGAACCCTCGACCGGCGGTTTTGGAGACCGCTGCTCTACCGGACTGAGCTACACTCCTGCGCCAGTTAATAGCGTAGCACGGCCGGGGCGGGCGGTCAAACGGCGGCGGCGCTCGTTTCCTACGCGTGACGATGCGCCTTCCTGCAGTTCCGCGAACTCCCTAGCCAACTCGCTTCCCAAGCCCCGCCAACGCAACATGCGATAGCGATGGCTCAATTCCTGCAGGACCTCGGCGTCTGTTCAGTTAAGGAACGCAGGAGGGAGCGGCTAGCGTCCGGCTCCTACGGGGTACATATCGGGCTTGAGGACCGTCCACGGCTGATCGGCGGGCAGGATGCGGTCTATCGCGCGGACGCCTCGGAACTCGCCCCGGGAGCCTCGCGGCGCTCCGCCGTCGGCGTTGACGCGGACCGCCTCCTGCAGGAGTTTCCGCATTGCGATGATGGCGCGGTCGCTCGTGCCAAGGCGCTCCTGGCTGCGGTCGGCTATCGTGCCCATCGTCTCCTGGAGGGCGCGGTCTTGGGTGTTCACTCCGACGATGCCCGTGAAGTTTTGCGTCCGCTGCATTTGCCGGTCGAGCAGCCAGTCGTTGCCCTTGTTGCGCCGCGTGGCGAACGTCTGGCGGTCTATGTCCACGTCCCACTCGTTGCCGGTGCCTGCGAGCCGCCTGTCCTTGTCGGAGAGGGGGTTGTCGTCCCAGGTGAACGTCCAGTTGAAGACCATCGTGTTCTCGTCGTCTACCGGAACCCAGCAATGGCCGGAACTGCGCGGTTGCACCGTCTCGCCGCTGCGCCCCACTTGCCCGGCGCGGATCTGATGGAACGGCAGCACGTAGTGGTAGGTGCGGACGTAGTTGCCTTCCTCTTCGGAGAGCGGGCGCACGGAACTGTAGGTGTAGCCGTAATCCGTCTGCTCGACCTCGAGGTGGGGCGCGGTCGAGCGGGAGCGCAGGAGCGTCTTGTCGGAGAGGTCGTTGTTGTGCAGGAACGAGGAGTGGGAGGTGTCTATGCCGCCCTCGACGGCCTGCACCCAGTTGCAGGTCTGGACGAGTTTGGTGACGCCCCGGTGGGAGTCCGGCACGGTCGTCCATTCGAATTCCGGCGGAGGCGGAACCTGGTCGGGCGGGCCGAGGTACGCCCAGATGACGTTGCCGCCCTCCCACGTCTTGTAGGCGCGCGTCCGCACCTTGTGCTTGAAGTTGCTTGCGTCGGGCTCGTTGGGCTGATCCACGCACTCGCCGTCCACGTTGAACTTCCAGCCGTGGTAGACGCAGCGCAGGCCCTCCTCCTCGTTCCTGCCGAAGTAGAGGCTAACGCGCCGGTGGGGGCAGGCGTCGGGCAGCAGCCCGACCCGGCCTTTGGAGTCGCGGAAGGCGACGAGGTTCTCGCCGAGCAGCCGCGCGCGCACGGGGTCGCAGTCGGGCTCGGGCAACTCGAAGTCCATCAGCGCGGGGATCCAGTAGCGGCGCATCGCGTCGCCCATGGGCGTCCCCGGCCCGACCCGCGTGATCAGTTCGTTGTTCTCCGTGGAAAGCATCCCTCGCCCTCCTCTCTCTTCCGCGTCCGCCCGGACTCGCTCCGCGACGCTCCGCCTATTCTACGCCTTTCGTCAAATTCGCAACTCAAGTCCCGACGGAGATTCCCATCATTCGTCGTCCATCCCGCGTTCCTAGGCGCGTCAGGGTAGAGGGAGGGGCGGCGCGGGATTAGGAGGAGGCTCTGCTCGCTCCTCGCCCTGTTATCCTCGCGCTATGTACGTCATCGGCACGGCAGGCCACGTGGATCATGGGAAATCCGCGCTCGTGCAGGCGATCACGGGGATAGACCCCGACCGGCTCGCGGAGGAGAAGCGGCGCGGAATGACCATAGACCTCGGCTTCGCTTGGGCGGCGCTGCCCAGCGGACGCGAGGTCAGCATCGTGGACGTGCCAGGGCACGAGCGTTTCATCAAGAATATGCTCGCGGGCGTCGGCGGCCTCGATCTCGCGCTGCTCGTCGTCGCGGCTGACGAATCGGTGATGCCGCAAACACGGGAGCATCTCGCCATCCTCGATCTGCTGGACGTGCGGCGCGGCGTCGCCGTCATCACGAAAGCCGACCTCGCGGACGCGGATATGCTCGCGCTCACGCAGTTGGAAGTTGAGGAGGCGCTGGAGGGCACGACGCTTGCAGGATCGCCTATGCTTGCGGTCTCCGCTGTGACGGGCGCCGGGCTGCCCGAACTGCTGGCCGCTATGGACGCCGCGCTGGATGAGACGGAGCAGCGGCGCGACGTAGGGCGTCCGCGCCTCTCCATAGACCGCGCGTTTTCGGTTGCGGGATTCGGAGCGGTGGTCACCGGCGCGCTGCTGGACGGCGCGCTGCGAGTCGGGCAAGCGGTGGAGGTCGTGCCCGGCGGACGCGAGGCGCGGATTCGCGGGTTGCAGACGCACCGGCGAAAAGTGGAGACCGCCGCGCCGGGCAACCGCGTGGCGGTCAACCTGAGCGGCGTGAGCGCAGGCGAAATCTCGCGGGGGCAAGTCGTGGCGTCGCCCGGCTGGCTGCGCGCCACTTCAGCGGTCGACGTCCGCCTGACGGCGCTCGCGGACGCCCCTCACGGCGTGCGCCACAACCTGCCGGTGACGTTCCACGCTTTCGCGGCGGAATCGCCCGCGAAGGCGCGCCTGCTCGACGCGGACACGCTCGCCCCCGGCGAGGAGGGCTGGGCGCAGATCGCGCTGGAGCAGCCCGTCGCGCTCGCGCGCGGCGACCGTTTCGTGCTGCGCTCAGCGGACGCCACGCTCGGCGGAGGGACGGTCGTCGACGTCGACGTGAAGCGTCACCGCAGGCGGCGCGTCCCCGTGCTGAATCGCTTGGCGAGCCTCGCCGAGGGCAGTCCGGCGGCGCAACTCCTTTCGGCGCTGGAGGGGCGCGAGCCCGCGAGCCCCGCGTCGCTCGCCAGCCGCGCCAACCTCTCCCTAGACGACGCGGTTTCGCTCGCGCGGAACGCCGTCGCCGAAGGGTCGGCGGTCGCTATGGGCAACGGCGCGGTTGCGCCTGACACGCCGCTGTACACGGCGGAGGGCTGGGCGCGTCTCCGCGCCGCCGCCGTCCGAACGCTCGCGGACTTCCACCGCCGCAACCCCTTGCGCGAGGGAATGACGCGGGAGGAATTGCGGAGCAGGCTGCGCCTGCGCGGGAACGCGGCGCAAGCTGCGCTCGACAGGCTCGCGGCGGACGGCGCCGCGGTTGAGGCGGGCGGCGCGATGCAGCTCCCGGAGCACGCCGTCGCGGTCACGAAGGAGCAGCAAGCGGCGATGGACGCTTTCGTCGCGGCGCTGGAGCGCGACCCGTTCCCCGCCGAAACGCCCGCGCTCGCCCCGGAATTGCTCGCGCTGCTCGCGGAGCGGGGGCGCGTCGTCCGCGCGTCGCAGGGCGTCGTGTTCGACGCCGCGACCTACGAGCGGATCGAAGGGGCGGTTACGGCGCGGCTGCGCGCCAGCGGCAAGGTGACGGTGGCGGAGGCGCGCGACCTGCTGGGAACGTCGCGCAAGTACACGCTCGCGCTCTTGGAGGAGATGGACGACCGCAAAGTCACCCGCCGCTCAGGCGACGAGCGAACGCTTCTGCGGGAGTGAGTATGAGAGGGAGAAGGCGGCGGTCTTTATCCTCGGCGGGCAGTGTAACCTATGCGCTGAGCCCATCAATGGACTGCAAGGAGGAGAACGCATGGCGGAATCGCTCGTGAGCGGCGGCGGCGTGGAAGAGGCGCCCCAAGACTACTTCCGGCGGACAATGGCGGAGCGGCGTCCGAAAGAGTGGGAGATCGGCGGCGACGGCCAAACCTACAGCGTCGGCGAGCCGGAAACCCCCTCCCGCTCGCTGTTCGAGGCCGCCGAGGAGTCGCGGACGCTCGACTTGTAATGACCCTCGACCTCGCCAAGACCGCCGGGCAACTCTACGCGGCGCTTCCGGAGATGCGCGGGCAGTGGCGCGAGCATAACGACGCCCTCGGCGTTGCGCTCGAACGCTGCGCCGACGTCGACGCGCTCGATACGGAGGCGCGGCGCGCTCAAGGCAAGACGACTTGGCTCGCCGCCCGCGTGGAAAACGGCGTCGCCGGCGCGTTCCCGCCTCCCGCGCTCCCTCCCGACCATATCGTCGTCGCGGTGGACGGCTCCCACATAGACGTCGACCGCCACGCGGCGGCGCGCTGCTTCCTGATCAACATCGGCGTCGCCGCGCTGCGCTACGGCGAGATTCCCGACGCCGACCTGCGAAGCGAGCCCGCCCTCTGCGCCGACGACCGCTCCCTCTTCCTACGCGATCCCTACGGCGTCCGCGAGCAGGCGGTCGAGGGCGCGCTGCTGGGAATGCACCGGGCAATCGCCGAGATCGAGGCCCTGGCGGACGAGGCGGAGCGCGCCCCGGAAGGGTTGCCCACGCTCGCGCTTTTGGACGGAACGCTCGTCCTCTGGGGGCTCAGCGGCGGGCCCGACTTCGCGCGCCGCGAGTTGATCGACCGCCGCTTCAAGAACGCGATGGGAAGGCTCCGAGCCGAAGCCGAGCGCCGCCCGCTCGCCGTCGCAAGCCACATCAGCCGTCCGCGCAGCAACGAGGTGATGAACGCCGTCCGCATCTCCCGAAACGTCTGCCGCTGGGAGCAAGTGAACTGCGACGCCAACTGCGGTCAGATCCCGGCCGGCGAACGCAACTGCGACGTCGTGGCGGGGGTGACCGACGCCGCGCTCTTTGCCCGGACGCTCGCGCCGGGGGAGCGCTCGCAAACCTTCCTCAGCGCGTCCGGCATTGTCGAGGAGTCCTACGGCGAGCACGGCGTGCTCTTCTTCTACGTGAACGCCGGAGAAGAGGTCGCCCGCCTGGAGATGCCGTCGTGGACGAGCGCGGAAGGCGTTGGCCTGGCGCACGCCGCGCTGCTCGCGCAGACGGAGAAAGGGCGCGGCTATCCGCTGGCGCTGCAAGAGGCGCATGAGCAAGCCGTCGTAACCGGCCCCGACCGGCGCGACTTCGCCCGTCTCCTCTACGAAACGATGTCGGAAGAGCGCCTTCCCGCCCCCACCTCGCAGAAGGCGCAGAGCAAACGCACCCGTTTCGTGTAGCGCGCTAGGCGCCGTTGGCGTCGTTCGCCCGCAGGGACGGCGGAGGCTCCGTGAACTCCTCGCCCCGCGCCTGAGCCTCCCGCATCCGCCCGTGCCAGGCGCGCCACTCGGCGTCCCTTGCCGCGCGGCCTTCGCGCTGTCCCTCGCGGCGGCCTTCGCTGAGGATGCGCGCCTTGCGCTCGTCGAGTTTCCTGCCGATCATGGTGGAGAGCATCACGACCTCCGTTATCCACAAGGCCATCCCCGCCGACGCGACGGACGCCGCCGCCTCGCCGATGAAGAAGTCCACGAATGATTGTACCACGTCTCCGCCCGCGCCCCGGCCGAACGCCTCGCGCCAAACGACGAACGCCGACCCTGCGCCCATCAGAAGCAGGAAGAAGGTGAAGTAGAGCCACCTCCACCGCTCGTTCACGCTCCAGATGGACTCCCTGCGGTCGCTTTGGCGTATCTCTTCCAGGTGCGTCTCGTTAGGCGGCATAGCCTCCCTCGCGTTCGGGATTGCGCGCGGCCCGGCGACCGCGCAGGCCAAGTCTCGCGTCAAGGTTTCCCGCCGCGCAATGGGCAAGTGTCGCATTCGCCCGCCCGCGTAAGCCTTCAACGCGCCCGCCGTCCGCTCACTCGCGCGCCGGCGCCGAGTGATAGAGTAGGAACTCCATACGAAAAAGCGCTGCCCGTAGGCGCGCCCCGAACGCAACGCAAAGGAGCATCCCCGAAATGTCCCGCAACGGCTACAAGGTGATGGATTCGGATATGCACGTCATCGAACCGGCGGACTTGTTCGAGCGGTATCTCGACGCGCGGTTCGCCGACCGGGCCCCGCGCATCTCCCGAGCGCCGGGCAAGCGCGGCGGCGTGTTCCTGTTCGAGGGGCGCCGCTTGCCCGCCTGCGACGTCGACAATCCGCACCGGATGTACGGAATGAGCGGGCGGACGGACGAGGCGACCCGCCCGATGCGCGAGCGCGGCTACGACGGCCCGTCGCAGTTGGAGGCGATGGACATGGAGGGCATCGACGTCGCCGTGATGTACCCCACCGTCTGCCTCTACGTGCCGAACGGGCTGGACGGCGTGGACGGCCCGCTCTCGGCGGCGGTGTGCCGCGCCTACAACAACTGGCTCTACGACCTCTGCCAAACGGACCCGGCGCGGATGAAAGTCGCGGCGATGCTGCCGCAGCACGATCCGAAGGAAGCCGCCCGCGAGGCGCGCCGCGCCGTCCACGAACTCGGCGCCGTCGCCGCGCATATGCGTCCGAACTTCGTGAACGGCGTCGCGTTCCACAGCGCCGACTACGCCGAACTGTGGGCGGCGCTCGAGGAACTCAACGTTCCCGTCGGCTTTCACGAGGGAACCGGGGCGGCCTACCGGCAGGACGGCTCGGAGTTCGGGGACAACCGGCTGATGCTGCACGCCTGCTCCCACCCCATCGGAATGATGAAAGCGATGATCAGCATGATCTGCGGCGGAGTGTTCGAATCGTTCCCCGGGTTGCGGGCGGCATACCTGGAGGCGAACGCGGGCTGGGTTCCGTTCTGGCTGGGGCGGATGGACCGCGACTACGCCCTCTATCGCGAGTGGGACGCGCCGTTTCTCACGCGCCCGCCCAGCGAATACTTCGCCCGCAACTGCTACGTCGGCACGGAGGCGGACGAGGCGGAGTTGCGCTACACGGTGGACGCGGGCGGCGGGCGCAACGTCGTTTTCTCCTCGGACTATCCCCACCACGACTCGGAGTTCCCCGAATCGGTCAACGAGTTCCTGCGCCACGACGATCTGACGGACGAGGCGAAGCGCGCCATCCTTTGGGACAACTGCGCCAGGCTCTACGCGCTCGAGTAGGGAGGCGCAGGCGTGGCGGCGGCCCTGCCGGATTGGGTGGCGCGGGACGCGGCGCTGATCATCGCGGCGCGGGCGCTGCACACGTTCGCGCAAGGCGCGCTGGCGGTGCTGCTGGGCGTCTACCTCGCGGCGTCGGGGCTCTCTCCGTTTCAAGTGGGGCTGTTCTTCAGCCTCGGATTCGCGGGGACGGCGGCGCTGTCGTTCGTCTCCGCGCTGGCGAGCGAGCGCGTCGGGCGGCGGGGGCTGCTGACGGCGTACACCGGGCTCGCCGCGCTCGCCGGCGTCGCGCTCGCGGCCTCCGGCGACCCGCTCGTTCTGCTGGCGGTCGCGTTTGCGGGAGCGTTCACCGGCGCGGCGGGCAACGTCGGGCCGACGCAATCGCTGGAGCAGGCCGCGCTCGCCGGAGTCGCCCCTCCCTCGCGGCGGACGGAGTTGTTCGCGCTCTACCGCGTCGCCGCCGCAGTCGCCGCCGCCCTCGGCGCGCTCGCCGCCGGGCTGCCCGTCGCGCTGCAGTCGTGGGCGGGAATGAGCGAACTCGCTTCGCTGCGCCTCGTGCTGGCGTTGCTGGTCGGGCTGCGGCTGGGCATAGCCGTCCTCTTCGCGCTCCTCTCCGGCGAGGTCGAGGCCGCCCGCGAACGGCGCGAGTGGGTGAATCCCTTGCGCCTCCCCTCGCGCCGCAGGATATTCACGCTCACCGGACTCTTCAGCCTCGACCACCTCGCCGGAGCGATCATCGTGCGCGGGCTGCTCGCCTTGTGGTTCAGCGAGCGTTTCGGTCTCGACTTGGCGTCGCTGGCCGCGCTCTTCTTCGGCGCGCAGGTCGTCTCCGTCGCCTCGCTCTGGATGGCGGGGAAGGTCGCCAAGCGCATCGGCCTGATCAACACGATGACGTGGGCGCACTTGCCGTCGGCCCTGCTGCTGCTCGGGGTGGCGTTTTCGCCGTGGGCGTGGCTCGCGGTCGCGCTGCTGCTGGCGAGGTCGCTGTTCGACCAAATGGACGTTCCCGCGCGCGACTCCTACATAATGGCGGTCGTCGGCTCCCACGAGCGCGTGGCGATGGGGAGCATCCACATACTTGGCCGCTCCGCCGCGGGGACGGTGGGCCCCACGCTCTCCGCGGGCGTTCTGCAGGCCGCCGCCTTCAGCGCGCCGCTCGTGGGTTCCGCCTTGCTGAAAACCGCCTACGTGCTCTTGCTGTGGGCGATGTTCAAAAACGTGCGCCCGCCTGAGGAGCGGGAGAGGCGCGATTAGGCGGACGGCGAGAGGTGTGGGGGATGGCGCTATCATTGGCGCCTGCGCCGCGTAAGGAGCCTTGCGTGACGTCCTCTGGGTTCCCGCCTGCGCGGGATTGACGACCAGGCCGCGCAGACTATTTAGGATAGGGGGAGCGCTCGTGAAAGACCTCATCTGGCCGTTCGGCCAAGCCGAGGACATCGGCTACATTCTCTGGCCAGTGGCCGCCGGAGGCGTGATCAGCCTCGGCGCGCTGCTGATCGTCCTCAGTTTCGTCTGGCCGTAGGCGCGGGCGTGGGCGAGACGCGGTTCGCAACGGTCAACGGCGTTCGCGCAGGGTACGAGACGTCGGGCGGCGGCTTTCCGCTGCTGCTGTTGCACGGCTTTCCCCGCACGCGCCGCACGTGGGAGAAGGTCGCGCCCGCGCTCGCCAAACGCTTCACCGTCGTCGCGCCCGACCGCCGGGGCTACGGCGACTCCGAGCGCCCCGCCGACCCGGCCGCCTACGGGCTCGCCGATATGGCGGCGGACGCGGCCGGGCTGATGGACAGCCTCGGACATCAGCGGTTCATCGTGGCGGGGCACGACAAGGGCGCGCCGACGGCTCGCCGCGTCGCCGCCGACTTGCCGGAGCGCGTCGCGGGGATGGTTCAGATAGACGCGGCGCCGCAGGGCGTCGGCGAGGAGCGGCGCGACCCCGGCGGGCGGCAGTGGTACTTCGATTTCTTCCGGCAGCGCGGCGTGGCCGAGCGGATCGTCAACGCGATACCCGAACTGTTCTTCGGCCTCTTCCTCGACCGCAACCCGCATCTGACGCCGGAGGAGCGCGCGTTCTATGTCGCGTCGTACTCGCGCCCGGGCGTCGCGGACGCGGTGATTCAGGACTACCGCCTCGCGCTGGAGGAGGATCCCGCCTACTGGCGGGCGGAGTTGGAGGCGGGGCGCCGGGTCCGCGTTCCGACGCTAGCGATTTGGGGCGCCTCCGGCCCCTCGGCGGGCGCGGACGTCCTGGGGCTGTGGCGGCAAGCGGCGGACGACGTTCGCGGCTGGCCTATCGAGGGCAGCGCGCACTACGTTCAGGAGCAGCAGCCGGAGGCGACCGCCGCGGCGATCTTCTCGTTCGCCGACGAGTTGGGGGTTTAGCGCGGGCGACGGAGGCGAGGTTCCCGCCTACGCGGGAATGACGGGGCAAAGGGGGCGGGATTCCCGCCTACGCGGGAATGACGGCAAGGGGGCGGGATTCCCGCCTACGCGGGAATGACGGGGCAGGGGGCGGGATTCCCGCCTACGCGGGAATGACGGGCAGGGGGGCGGGATTCTCGCCTACGCGGGAATGACGGCAGGGGGGCGGGGTTCCCGCCTGCGCGGGAATGACGGGGCAAGGGGGGCGGGCGGCTAACCCGTCCTCGTTCGCTTCAGGCGGCGTATGCCCGGGGGATCGGGCGGGTTGTCGCCGAGCGACGCGTCCGCTTCCTCCAGCAGGCGTATGAGGCGCTTCGCTTCCCGCAACCCGTCAGGCAAAGCGTCATCTTCCATGTGGTCGTCGTAGAAGTTGTTGTGGAACTGGTTGAGGCTTCGCGTGAGCGTGGCGATGTCCTGGTCGCCGGTTTGCTGGCGGAGGTATTGGGCATAGCGGTCGTAGCCTTTGTGGGTTGTCCAAACCCAGCCCCGCTTTCGGGCGAGCCCCCGCATTTTGTGCGCCACCGCGCCCCAGATTTTCTCGGAGGCTTGCAGCCGGTCGCCCTTGTCAATCATCTCTTGGGCGTGGCGCAGCAGCGTGTTGGAGTGAACGTTATGCGCGGCGCGGGGCGCGGCATGCTCCATTTCGTCCATAGCGGCGCGAATCCTTCCGGGGACATCCGCATTCATTTTACGCTATGCGGGGGGCGGGGCGCTTGCGCGCCCCGCCCCTTTCGTTCTCGTTCGCGGCGCCCCGTTAGGGGCGAGGTTCCCGCCTTCGCGGGAACGACGATGCGCGCAGCGCATCGTTCCGTGATGCGCCGGCCTAGCGGCGGCGCATCACGAGGGCGGCGCCGCCGCCTACGATGACGAGGGCGGCGATGACGCCGATGGCTATCCAGAGGGCGCTCGCGCCGCCGGGCGTTTCAGGGACGGGGGTCGCGGGCGGCGGCATCACCGGGGTGGCGGTGGCCGTCGGACGCGGGGTGGGCGTGGCGGGCACGGGCGTGGCCGTAGGCGCAGGGGTGGGAGTCGCCGTGGGCTTGGGCGTCGCCGTGGGCACGTAGACGGGAGGCGCGAGGGTTGGCGCGGGCGCGGGCGTCGGCGTGGGCGGCGGCGCGGTGGGCGGAGGCGGCATCGTGGGCTGCGGCGTCGGCGGAACCGGCGTCGGGGCAGGCGTGGGCTCAGGCGTCGGCGCCGGAGTCGGCGACGGCGTGGGCTCAGGCGTGGGCGCCGGAGTCGGCGACGGCGTAGGCGCGGGGGTGGGCGTCGGCGTCGGCGTAGGAGTCGGCGTCGGGGTAGGCGTCGGCGTCGGCGTGGGGGTCGTCACGGGCGGGGGCGGGGTGAATCCGCCGCCGCCGCCGCCGCCGCCGGTCGGGGCGGACGCGCGGGCGCGGGTCACGACGACCGTGTAGGTGGAGGGGTCGGTTTCCGCGCCGCCTGAGACGACGATTGTGATGGTGTTGGCGCCGACGATCAGGGGGATGCGAACGCCCCGGCCGCTGACGGCGGCGCGCCCGTTGATTGTGATCGTGTTCCCGGCCGCCGCCGTTGCGGTCACGATGGCGGAGGTCACGTTGCTGCCGGCGGTGACCGTGTAACTGGTCGTCGCGGGTCTGAAGCCGCTGCCGCCGCCTTGCATTACGAAGGCGCCGCCGGTCACGGCGAGGCCGGTGAGGTAGACGGGATCGCCCGCGCGGTCGAAGTCGAGGCGGTACTGCTTCGTCGTCGAGCCGTCGCGCGCCCTGACCGTCACGCGGTAGTAGTTGTCTCCCGCGGAGAGCGGCAGCGTGACTTTGTAGTTGGCGTCGGGCGTGTAGGTGGTCGTGCCGACCGTCCGGCCTTGCGCGTTCACGCGGCGGACGGTGACGCGCCGGTGGGGGTCGTCGCCGCCGGTGTCGCTTGGGCGCAGCGTGAGGAAGACTTGCGCCTGGGAGCGCGGGAATTCGGCGTTGGCCGGGGAGTAGCGCACGACGTGGGTGCGCTCCGCCAGCGTGACGTCCTGTCCGGGCAGCGGGCCGACGAGGTTCATCCCGCCGTCCGTCGTCGCGACTTCGATGGTCCGCAAGTCGGCGTTCGTGGCGCCGGGCTTGACGATGACGACGGTGTAGGTTCGGGCGACGGCGTCGTTTCCTGCGCCTCTGGAGACGATGGTGAAGCGGTTTTCGCCGACGGCGAGCGTCAGCAACTGCGGGGACGCGGGGTCAACGCTGACCGCGGGGGCATCGGCCGGCCCGGTGACGGTTCCGCCGGGGCCGGTGTATTCCACGACGACCGTGTCCACGTCCGCCTGCGTGTCCGGGTCGAGCACGATGCGGTGCGCGGCTTGCGCGAGGGGCAAATCGACGCCCGTGCCCGGGACGGTCTGGACGACTGGCGTCCAATTGAGCGCGGTCAGGTTGGAGGTCCTCCCGTCGACCGGGTAGTCGGTGGCGTCGGCGAGCGTTACGGGCGTGGCGGGCGAGAGGTCGGCGGCGTTGGCGGCGGCGGTTCCGTCGGGGTGCCTGATCGAGACGCCGTCGCCGAGCGTGAAGGCTCCGGCGGCGATGCTGATTCCAGCCGTGCTTCCGTCCTCGTCCAGGTCGTCGGCGGCCACGACGTAGGAGCAGGCGACTTCCGCGAGCCGCTCGCCAGCGGCGCAGACCGCTTCGCGGGAGTTGCCGCCGACGGCGATGGCGAGCGTGGGCGCGCCCGTGACCGTGACGGGGATGTTGAAAGCGGCGTGGACGACGAGCGTTTCGCCGAAGCCGATGGTTCGGGCGGCGCCCTGAACGGAGTAGCCCGTGAGTTCGGGCGTGAGGAGCGTGGCGCCGTCAACCTTGTGGTCGGCGTCGTCGGCGACCTCCGCGTGGAGGAGGCCGGCGTCCCGGGCCGTGCGGCTCTGGGCCGTGGCCGTCATCGCCGCTTCCTTGATGGTGGCGCCGTTGAGACTAATGGCGTTGGCCGGAATGCTGATTCCGTCCGTCGCGTCGGCGTCGGCTTGCAGGACGTCGTAGTTGAACTTGAGGACGGTCGAGGTGGACTCCGCGGCGTCGAAGGAGGCGGAGCGGGTTCCGGTTCCGACGCCGATCCGCAGTTGCGGGGCGCCGCCCGTCACGTCGACGTCGACCGCGCGGTCGAAGGTCGCCTCGACGGTGATGCGCTCGCCGCGCGTGTAGGTGTCGTCGGAGCCGCCGAGCGGGGTCGAGGAGATCGCGACGCCGGTGACGACGGGGCGGTCGAGCACGCTCAGCGTGAGGGTGTTGGCGATGCCGGGGCTCGTCGCGTAGTCGGCTTCGTCGGCGGAGAACGAGCGGTGGACGAGCGCTATCGCCAGGGCGTTCACTGAGTCGATCTCGTTGCCGTCGGAGGTCGTGCTGATCGTGAACTTTTGGCGCGTGTTCCAGTTCGCCTTCGTGAACGCGAGGGACGGCGGGGCGAAGGACATGCCCGACACCGTAGGCGGCGTCACGGTGATGATCGCGGTCTGCGACGTCGGCTCGGCGCCGAGTTGGACCCAGTACGCGCCCGCCGGGCCGGGAACCTCGTTGATCGTGAGCGCGTTGCTTGGGAGCGTCGTGCCCGCCGACGCGCTGGCGTAGAACTTCACGCCGGGCAGGTCGTCGTCCGTCACGTTGACCGTGACGTTGTCGACGTTGACGACGCCCGTGTAGCCGGGGCCCGTCGCCGTGTGGCTGATCGCCAGCCCGTCTTCGTCGCTCGAATTGTCGTCCGCGTCGCCGGACACGGTGAACGTCTTGGGCGTTTCCCAGTCCGTGGGGCTGAAGGAGACGGACGGAGGGGAGACGCTGATCTTGTCCGCCACCGACGGGGCGACGGACTGCGTGACCGTGACGGGGCCGGTGGGCTCCGCGGTGAGCACGACGGTGTACGTCGCGGTCGACTGCTCGGTCACGGCGAGAGTGGCGGTCGAAACCGTCACGCCGTCCTCTTCGTCGTCGTTCGACTTGACGGACAGCCGGGCGTTGGGGAGCGCCGCGTAGCCCGCGTCGCCGCTGAAGGCGTGGACGATGGTCGCCGTGTCGTCCGCCGCGTCGGCGTCGGCGACGAGCCCGACGGTGACGGTCTGCGGGGTCAGCCCGTCCGCCGAAGTGAAGGTGAGCGAGATCGTTTCGGCGAGGACGGCGGGCGGGCCCGCGGCCGTCACGAACCGGACGTTGGGGTCGGAGCCGCTCGCGAAGGAGAGGGTGACGGTGACGTCGTCGGTGGGCAGTTGGTTGAGGACGACGGTGTAGGTTCCCGTCTCCGGCTCGGTTGCGTCGGTTTCGTCAATGACGAGTTCGGCGACCGAGAACGCGGAGCCCGGCGTGTCGTTGTCCCGCGTGGTCAGTTGGACGGTCGTGAAGTCACGGAGCGAGTAAGCCGTGTCCGCGCCAGCCGTCACGGTCGTCCGGTGCTTGATCTCGAGCGTTTCGACGACCGTGTCGGCGTCCTCGCCGACCTCCACGCAGACGGTCTGCGGCGTGGCGAAATTCGTGGGCGTGAAGTCGGCGGCGAGCTCGCTCGTGCAGTCGGATCCGTAGAATTCGAGGCTCGTTTCCTCGCCCGACTGATCCGCGGTCAGAACCAGGCGCGGCGCAACGCGGACGGTCGCGCCCGCGGCGGGCGGCGCGCTGAGAACGACGGTGTAGGTTCCCGTGAGCCCTTCCGTCGCCATAAACGCGGTCGGGCTCGCCACGACGCCGGGCTCGTCGTCGTCAAAGGCGTTGTACGCCAGCGTGGGCGCCGTGAGCGCGGCGTAGTCCGTGTCCGTGCTCGAGGTCAGCGTGTGCGTGATGTCCCCCGACTCGTTGTTCGCGTTGGCGTCGTCCGAGGTGGCGTAGACGCTCTGGGGAACGTTCCAGTTCGCGGGCGTGAAGGTGAGCGAAGTCGCCCCGCTCGTGTCGAACGTGAAGGTCAGGCCCGTGGCGGACGGCGTGACGACCACGTTCGTTGACGCCTGCGGCTCCGACGTGAGGACGACGGTGTACTCCTCCCCGGGGGTGTCTTCATCGATGCGGAACGGTTGGGGCGGGTCCTCCGTCGCGCCGGTGTAGCCGCCGAAGGCCAGCCCCGCCTCGTCGTCCTCGGTGATGGTCACGATGAGGGCGGCGCCGCCGGTGGAGAACGACTGCGCGGAGTAGCCGGGGTCCGTGCTGACGGTCGCGTGCGTGACGGCGGGCGTCCGCGCCGAGTCGACCGTGTCGTTGTCGGTCGCGGTGATGGTGATGATCTGGTCATCGTCCCAGTTGGAGCGCGTGAACGTGGCGGAAGCCGGGCTGAAGGTCAGGCCGAGGCCGGACGGCGTCACCGTGACGCTGTGGGTCGGCTGGCTCGTGAGCGTCAGTTCGTAGTTTCCGGTTTCGCCTTCGACAACGGTGCGGGCGGCGGGAGACACCGCGACGCCGTGCGTTTCGTTTTCGTCGCTTTGGACGGCGAGCGTCGGCAGCCCGCTGGTGATCGCCTTGTAAACCGTGTCCGTGCTCGCCGTGAGGCGGAACGCGACCGTGGCCGTGTCCGCGTCGGCGTCGTCATCCTCGGCGGCGGCGACCGTCACCGTCTGCGCCGCGGCGAAGTTGCTCGTCGCGCCTCCCGTGAACGTCAGCGTGTGCGTGGAGGTCTTGGTGTTGGGGGCGCCGACGGGGTCGGGAACGAAGGCGATGTCCGTGTTCGACGGGCTGAAGCGGAGCTCGACTTTCACCTCGCCGGACGGCCTCGTCGTCAGCGCGACGTTGAACGTCGCCGTGCCGCCCTCGTCTACGTCCAAGGGGCCGGTCTGAACGCCCGACGTGTCGGGGTCCGCGTCGATCGCGAGGCCCTCCACGTCGTTGTCCGTGATGGTCGCCACGATGTCGCCGCCGGAGAGCGCGCCGGTGTACTGGGCGTCGGTTCCTCCCGACACCGCCCCTTCGTGCGTGATCGTGGCGTTCGCCGGGTCGTCGCCGTCGTCGTCCTCATCCGCCTTGACGTAGACCCGCTGCTCGGTGTCCCAGTTGCCTGAGGAGCCTCCGGTGAAGTCGAAATAGGCGTTCCCCATAGTGAAGTCCGCGTCCGACCTAAACGTCAGGCCATCGCCTTCCGGCGTCACGCGGACGGTCACGTTGTTCACCGGCTCCGAAGTGAGTTTGAGGTAGTAGGAGGTCGCCGTCCCCTCCGTCACGTCGAGCGACGTGATGTCGGTCACGCCCCCGCTGTCGGAGGTCGTCTTGACGCCGGCGGTGTCGTCGTCGGTGATGGTGTAGGCCAATTGCCGCGCCGTCGCGTTGAGGCTCGAGTAGTTGCCGCCGGTCACGGTGAACGTGAAGAATTCGTCCTCTTCGTCCCGCGCGTCGTCGTCGCTGGGGCTGGCCGTCACGTAGACCGTCGTGGAGGTCGCCCAGTGCCTTTCCGCCGCCTCGAAGATGTGGGAGAACGCGGAGCCTCCGCTCGCGGCGTCGCGGAATATGAAGCCGGTGGTTCCGCCGTCGATGGACACCGTCACGTCGGCGGTCGGCAGGAACGCCAGCGCGACGTCGAAATTGGTCGTGCCCCCCTCGTCGAACGTAATGGTGGAGATCGAGTCGTTGGTGGCCGGGTCGCTGTCCGCGAAGAAGGCGAGTTGGGGCGAGTCGTCGTCCTGGGCGTTCACCTGGCTCGTCCGAGCGACGCCTGTGTAGTCCGCGCCGGACGCGGTGTGGATGAGCTCGGCGTTTTCGTTGGCGGTGTTGGAGTCGCCCGCAGCGTAGACGAAGACAGCCTGGCCAGTGCTCCAGTTCGTCGTGGAGAACGTCCGGGTGATCGAGGTGGCGTTCGCGCCGCCCGCAGTGTCTCTGAGATGCAGGCCGACGGTGGTGGGGTCAACCCTAATGGTCAGCGTCACGGAGCCGCCCGTCGGCGCCGAGCCGAGATTCACGAAGTAAATCCTCTGGTTTCCCTCGGGGACGTTCAGCGACAAATTGTTAATGACGATCTCGCCGACATTCAGTTTGAACGTCAGCGTCGCCGTGTCGTCGTCCGCGTCGGTGGCGGTGTAAGTGACGGTGATGGCGGAGAGGGCGTTCGCAGGCGTTCCGCTGATCTTGCGCGCATCCGCGTCGAAGGAGAGGCCGGCAGGCAACGCCCCGGCGGTTTCGCCGTCGGGCAGCATTCCGTCCGCGAAGTTGCCCGCCGAAAGATCCGTGCTGACGGCGTAGGTGGTCGTTCCGTTGCCGGCCGTTGCGACAGGGAGCGCGACGGCGGAGGCGCTAGTGAGTTCGACGCCCTTCGTGAACGTCTGGGCGCTAGCGGTCGTCGCGAAGGAGGGGGACACGTCCTCCTCGATAGTGATGGTGAAGGTCGCCGTGCCCTGGTCGCCCGACCCGGTGATCGGGTCGGCGTCGCTCACGGTGATCATCACGCTGGTAGCGGGGGCGGCGACGGTGGGCGTGCCCGTTATTTGCCTGTTTGCGGGGTTGAACGAGAGGCCAGTCGGCAGTGTGCTCACGCTGTAAGTCAGCGCCCCGTTGCCGCCGGTCGCCGATAGGGTCAGCGGCGCGATCTCCGCGCCCTGGAGATAAGTCTGGGCTCCGGGGTTCGTGACGGAGGGAACTCGGTTGGCCACGATTTCGATGTCGAACGTGAACGCGCCGGAGTCGGTGGCGGCGGTGTTGGAGTCGGCGTCGTGCGCGCGGTAGGTGACTTCGAACGCCGACGCCTCCGCCGCCGTGTTCTCGATTCTCAACTCCCGGGTCGGAGGGGTGCCGGAGCTGACGACAAGGGAGACGCCGGTGGGCAGCGCGCCGCCCGCCGACGGGGCGAGGGAGTAGGTGTGGGCGTTCGCCGCCAGCGAATCAGTGAGGACTGCGGCGTTGCCGCGGTCGGTCACCACAGGCATATCGACGCTGTAGACGCCGCCTGAGACGAAGGTCTGGTCGCCTACGTTGTCGCCCGACGAGAAGCCGGGGACGTCGTCGTTGGCGATCTTGATGGTGAACGACTCGGTGTCCGTGTCGCCGTCGTTGTCCTCGACCGTCACCACTACGTTGTAATCCCTGTCGGTGGTGACGGAGCCGGTGAGCGTGCCGGAGATTTCCCCGTCCGAGGAATCGATCGAGAGGCCGGGCGGCAGGGTGGTCCCCGCGCTGTAGGTCAGCGTCCCGTTCCCGCCCGACCCTGCGACGGTGAACGCCGTGATCGTCTGCTGCTCGAGGAACGTCACGTCGTTTTGGGACTCGAGGGTTGGAGTGAGGTCGTCGGTGACGTTGATGGTGACGTTCGTCGTGTCGGAGTCCGGGTTGTTCGTGTCGCTGTCCGTCACGCTCACCGTGATGACCCACGACTGCGTGGCCGGCGTCTCCTGACCGTCGGGGGTTGTGAGGGTGGGGATCCTTCCTGTGATCTCGGCTTCTTCGGTCGGCGTGGTGTCCACGAGGGAGAAGATGCCGGCCCCCGTTCCGGTCGTGGGCGCCGTGATCTCGTAGGTCAGCGTTCCGTCTCCGCCGGTGACGGCAGGGAGCGTAATGGTGACCAGGTCGGCGTCGTCTAAGTAGGACTGAGGGTCGAGGTCGTCCCCGAACATCGGGAGGAGGTCGTCGAGGGGGCTAATGCTGTGTTCCGGCGACACGCCGCTGAAGAGGTCAGGGGTGGGCGTTGCGTTGACGGCGCGCACTTTGAAGTAGTAGGTGGTCGCCGAACTCAAGCCGGCGGTGGTGGCGTCGAAAATGGAGGAGTAGGTCCCGTCCACGACGTTTTTCGTGAGGTCCGCGATGACTATCGTGTTGCCCCACACGCTGGGGTCGCCGCGGGTTCCGGCGGTTCCGCACGCGGCGTTGGCGGTCGTGGCGTAGCAAATTTGGTAGCCGGTGATGGTCGCGTCGTCGGCGCTGACGTCGGGCCAGGTGAGGGTGATCGTGCCGGCGCCTGCGGTCGCGTTGAGGCTCGCGGGCGGGAGGGGCGCGCGCGCAGATTCGGTGTTCAGCGTGATGGCGTACTCGCGGAGGAAGCCGGATCCGGCGTCCTGACCGACGGTGATGGTGACGACGGGGTCGACGGCGTCGTTGCTGACGTCGATCTGGTGGCCGACCGCGCCGCTCGGGGGCGGGTCCGCGTCGGCGGGGGAGATGCTGATGATGTCCGCGCCGGGGCTGAGCTCGCCGGTCACGAGGGTGATCGGAGAGCCGCGCGTGTAGACGCCGGCGACGGCGTAGGCGTAGGTGGATGTGGCGAACGACGGGAGCGTGAGGGTGTTGGCGCCGTCCTTGTAGGTGAGCGTCGGCGCCGCCGCGAGCCACGACTTCTGCCCATTCAGTTGCGCCGTGACCTGCTCGGGCGCGAAGCCCCGGGTGAGGACGGGGTAGTCGCCGGTCCCGGTCGTGGTGTCGCGGAAGAAATTCCACGCGACGGACGCGGGCGCCGTGAGCGCGACCATCGTGCCCGCAGGGGCGGTAATGTCTTGGGGCACCTGGACGTTGACGGCGGTGTTCCACGCGGCGTAGGGGCCGGCGTAGCCCGTCTGATTGACGAGTTCCGTCCGGGTCTTGGCCTCGCCTCTGTTGCTGTCGCTGAGCGTCACGCCGTTCTCTGTGCCGGTCCGCGTGTCGGACGTCAGGCCGCTGTCAAAGTAACTGGCGGTGACGGCGGAGGTCGAGTCCACGCGGCCGATGAGCGCGCCGAGGTAGGGCGACGTCGTGTCGACGGCGGTTCCGCCGGTGTTCATCCGGGTGACGCGGACGGCGGCGTAACTGTTGATGACCCGGCCTGAGTTCTGGCCGACGAGCCCTCCGGCCTCGCCGCCGCGCTTGGCGTCGACCGTGCCGGCGGCGTAGGAGGCGATGATGTTGCCGTTGATGTTGGCGCCGACGAGCCCGCCGACGCGGCGCCGGCTGGTCGCGCCGCTGCAATCCGAGACGACTTCGGCGCGCGCGTAACTCGCCACGATGACCGAGTCCGTCCCGGGCCGGGCGCCGGAGATGACGTTTTCGCCGACCAAGCCGCCGACGCGGTCGCATCTGCCGTTGACCGTCCCGACGAAGGAGGACGACTCGATGAGCCCGGGCGCGTAGTCGCCGCCGAGGGCGGTTCCGGAGCCCTGGTTGACGCCGGCGAGCCCGCCGATGGGTTGGTCGCCGGCCGAGGTGGTCGAGCCGACCGTCCCGTCGACGTGAACGAAGCGGATCACGCCCCCGTTGTTCCGGGCGACCAGCCCGCCGACCGGAGTGGACGAGGTGGGCCCGGACACGTTCACATTCTCGAGGCGCAGGTTCTCGATGCGGCCGGGATAGTCCAGGCTGCTGAACATGCCGCGCAGCGTGGAGGTCATATCTTTGATGGCGAAGCCGTTGCCCAAGAGCGTCGAACTGTAGGACGTGCCGGTGGAGGTTCTCCCTGCCAGCCAGGCCCGCGTGGTAGCGTCCTCGTTGTTCAGGTCGAGGTCAATGTCGCGCCGCAACTCGTAGCCGCTGCAGGAGGGGGAGCAGCCGAGCACGAAGTCGCCGTCGGTGGCGCCGCCGGTCGGGGATGCGCCGGGGAACGCGGCCTCGTACTGGTTGAACCAAGTGGTCCATGCCGCAGCCTGAACGGCGTTGCCGGGTCGAGTACCGAGGGAGCCGTCGCCGTCGGCGCCGTAGAGCGCGTCGGGGTAGATGGCCTCCAACTGGGGGCGCGTCCAAACGTCGATGTAGCCGTCGTCGTCGCTGTCGTAGTCGGCGATGCCGTAGATGGCGTGGAAGACGTAGTCCTTGATCGTCGTCGTGTCCTGCGCCGTGACGCGCACGATGAACGTCCGGGCGGTTCCGGATGTGAGAGCGATTTCGAACTCGTTGGTGGTCAGGGGCGTAACGTCGGCGATGGCCGTCCCCGTGGATTCGGGGGATGTCCAGTAGGTGACGGTCGCGTCGGCGGACGCGGTAGGCACAATTCTGAGGTGGCCGGATGGGAGGGTGGCGGCGAGGGGAATGAAGACGGCGTATTCGGAGTCGGCGGAGATGGGCGAGCCCGTTAGCGCAACCCCTTCGCTCTGGCCGGAGATGGTGATGCCGGTGGCGGCGGCGGCGTTGTTTTGGAATGCGATGCTCGTGAGGTCGGCGGAGGAGGACTGGGCGAAGGCCGACGGCCCGACGAGCAGCGCCGCGGCGGCGGCCAGGGCTGCGGCGGCCAGCAAGAGGCGAAGCGCGCCGCGCCGCAGGGCGCCCTGCAGGGGGGGGACGCGAAGCAAGCCGCGCAGAGGCGCGCCCTCCGCGAGAGTGGTTCCTATGAGGTTCCGCGCGTAAGTCATCCAACGTCCTCGCAGCGCGACAGCGCGATCCTTATGTTATACGCAACGCGGCGCGCCCGTGCCCCGGTCTGAATTGATCACGAGGCCGGGGGGCCCGCGTTCTGCGCGGCGCAAGCGGACAAGCCGCCTTCGGCGCGCAATCGGGGAGTACTATACCGATGAGCGCAACCCCGCGCAAGCGCTTTTCGCAAACGCATACGGCGATTCGCAGGGCGCGGCGGCGGGGGGGCATTCCCGCCTGCGCGGGAATGCGGGGGGCGAGATTCCCGCCTACGCGGGAATGACGGGGGGCGGGATTCCCGCCTACGCGGGAATGACGGGACATGGGGGGGCTCCTCAGTAGGTTCCCGCTTTCGCGGGAATGACGTGGCGCCCGGGGCGATTTGGAGACGATGCGCTGCGCGCATCGTCCGGGGGGATTCCCGCATGCGCGGGCAGAGCGAAGCCCTCCCCTTACCGTCATTCCCGCGTAGGCGGGAATCTCGCAGCCCAGACGTGGCGGGCAAGGCGGCGCGTCGTTCCCTCCCCTTACCGTCATTCCCGCGTAGGCGGGAATCTCGCAGCCCAGACGTGGCGGGAGAGGCGGCGCGTCGTTCCCTCCCCTTACCGTCATTCCCGCGTAGGCGGGAATCTCGCAGCCCAGACGTGGCGGGCAAGGCGGCGCGTCGTTCCCTCCCCTTACCGTCATTCCCGCGTAGGCGGGAATCTCGCAGCCCAGACGTGGCGGGAGAGGCGGCGCGTCGTTCCCTCCCCTTACCGTCATTCCCGCGTAGGCGGGAATCTCGCAGCCCAGACGTGGCGGGCAAGGCGGCGCGTCGCATTAATGACGCATTGGCGACAATTTTACGGGGGGGGGGGGGGGGGGGGGGGTAGAGGGCGCGCCGATGGCCATAACGCCTACAGCCTCGTCAGGATGGCGATGGTTCCGCCGATGATCGCGCTGAACTGGGCGACGAGCGCCGTCACCATAACCACTGTCAACGTGTTGATGCGACTGTTCACCTCGCCGAACCGCGCGTTCATTTCGACGCGGATGCTCTCCCCTTGCGCCTTCGTCTCGGCGCGTAGGCTCGCCTCTTGCGCCTTCATTTCGGCGCGGAGGCGCTCCTCTAGCGCCTTCATCTGCGCGCTCACCTCGCCGAACTTCACGTTCACCTCGCCGAACCGCGCGTTCATTTCGCCGAACCGCGCGTTCATTTCGGCGCGGAGGCTCTCCTCCAGCGCTCTCATCTGCGCGCTCACGTCGGCGAACTTGGCGTTCACGTCGGCGAACTTGGCGTTCGTCTCGGCGCGCTGCTCCGCGAACTTGACGTTCATTTCGGCGCGGAGGCTCTCCTCCAGCGCTCTCATCGCAGCCGTCTGCTCGGCATGGTTGGCGTTGACCGTGCCCATGAGTTCGCCCACCCGCAGACTCATCTGCGCGACGCTGCCCTCCAGCAGGCTCACCCGCTCCTCAATTCCGTCGGTCGGCTGCGTCATCTCAACTGCCGGCATTGTCATCGCCTTGCCTCCTGCGCCTAGTGTAGCGCAAACGCATCCTAGAAAGCGACTGCGCGAGCGCGCAAGGGGCGGATGTCGCACAAGGGGGCGGGGGGGCGAGATTCCCGCCTACGCGGGAACGACGTGGCTTCCAGTAGGTTCCCGCTTTCGCGGGAATGACGGTAAGGGGCAGGAACAGCGATGCGGGGTCAGGCGTCCGTCGGCTGCTGGGACGCGGGCGGCGCGCTCGATTTGGCGGCGCGCTCCAGTTTGCGGCGGGGCGTAAGCGTGTAGCGGCCGCAGGTGAGGCAGCGGACGCCGATGTCCGCGCCGAGCCGCTCGACTCGCCACTCCGCGCCGCCGCAGGGATGCTTCTTCCGCAGCGTAACCAGCGCGCCGAGTTGCAACGTCACTGCCATTGCTTGCCCATCCGCTCTAGTTCGGCGTTGATCGCGCCGCGCAGACGGGCAGCCTCCGCGCGCGCGGCCTCCGCGAAATCAGGGCCGCTCGAGGCGTAGAGCACGCTGCGGGATGCGGTGATGATTGCACGGCGCCCGTTCGCGTCCGCTCCGTTTCGCGCCGCGCTCTCCAAGTCGCCGCCTTGCGCGCCGATTCCCGGGATGAGGATGGGCATTGCGCCTGCGGCGGCGCGCACGCGGGCGAGTTCCTCCGGCGCGGTCGCGCCCGCGACGAGCCCCACGTTGCCGCGTTCGTTCCACGACACGGCTTGACGGGCGACCTCTTCGTAGAGCGGGCGCTCTTCGCCGTCTGCGCTCCGCACGGCGAGTTCCTGGAAGTCCGCGCCGCCGGGGTTGGACGTTCGCGTGAGCACGAACACGCCTTTGTCCGCGTAGTCCAGGAACGGCTGCAGGGAGTCGCGGCCCAGGTACGGATTCACCGTGACCGCGTCCGCGCCCCATATCTCGAACGCGGCTTTGGCGTAGGCGACGGACGTATTGCCGAGGTCGCCGCGCTTGGCGTCGAGGATGACGGGCACGCCGTTGGGAACGGCCTCGATCGTCGCTTCCAGCGCGCGCAGTCCGGCGATTCCTTCGGATTCGTAGAACGCCCACTGCGGTTTGTAGGCGCAGACCAGGTCGCTCGTGGCCTCGATGATCGCGCGGTTGAACGCGGCGATGTCGGCGATGGGCATCGAGGGGCGCCACGGGTCGAGGCCGACGCACAGGAGGCTGCGGTTGCGCTCGGCGGCGGCGTCCAATCGTTGGGAGAAGGTCGGCATAGGCGTGAGTGTAGCAGAGGGTGAGGGGGCGAGGTTCCCGCGTGCGTGGGAACGACGGGTTCAGTAGGTTCCTGCTTTCGCAGGAATGACGTGGCGCGTGGGTTGGTTTGGAGACGATGCGCTACGCGCCTCGTCCGGGGGCGAGGTTCCGCGCAGGCGGGAACCTCGCCTAGCCGACCGTCCGCCTACGCGGAACGGGAGTCACGGCTCGACGCGTCGCACGTCCGGGACGCGATCAAAATCGCGGTCGTAACTGAGGATGTCCGCGGCGTCCCCTCGCTCGATATGGGCTACGGCGAGCGCGTCTTCGAAATCGAGGAATTCGTAGGCGGCGTAGACGTCCAGCGCGCGCAGCGCGACGCGCTTCTCATGGATATGGACGCTCCGTAGCGAGAGCACGGGCATAAGGCGGGCCCTGACCTCTTCGTGCGTCAGCCGGTAGGGAAGGCGCGACGAAGAGAGAACGTAGGCGCACTCCGCGACGACGGCCTCGCAAGTGAAAAGGTCTTCTTCTCCGCGCCGCGCGCGCTGGAAGAGTTCGTAGCAGTTCCGCGCCTTCGCTTCGTCGTCGTTGGTCAGGTAACGCAGGATGACGTTGGTGTCCAGGAACCTCATACGGCGCGGAGTTTCCGCATCGTCTCCCCGGCCTTGTCGTCTTTCGCGGCGCGGACGAGCGCGTCGAAGTCGGTTGGGCGCTCGGCGGGCTTCACGGACCCGAACGCCGATTCCAAGGTGAACGAGACGGGGGCAAGGCGCACGGCGCCGCCCTCGATGGCGAACACCACCTTGCCGGGCGGCTTGACGCCCAACGCCCGCAGCGCGTCCACGGGAATGGTGACCTGGCTGCGCTGGGTGACGGCGACGGTGACTTCCTTGATCATAGCGGCCTCCAATGCATCCCTACTCTATCAATGCATTAGGGGTTTGTCAAGGGCGTATAGCGCAACCGCTCCGCTACGCGGGAATGACGGGGCAGGGGGGCGAGATTCCCGCCTACGCGGGAATGACGATGAGGGGGACGACGATGCGCTGCGCGCTCCGTCCGGGGGCGAGATTCCCGCCTTCGCGGGAATGACGGGCATGAGGGCGAGATTCCCGCCTACGCGGGAATGACGGGGGCAAGGGGTGGATTCCCGCCTACGCGGGAATGACGGGGCAAGGCGGGGTTCCCGCCTACGCGGTCAGGCCGGCAAGTTATGCAAACGCCTAGTACTCCGCATCCGGCAGCAGATGGGGCGTTCCCGGCTCGGGGAGAACCTCGGCGGCGTTGAGGACGCAGGCCAGCATCGAGTAGTACCCGGCCGTCGCCGTCAGGTCGGTGACCACGCGGACGCCGAACCGCTCTTTCGCCTGCGCGAACACATCGCCGGGGACGCGCCCATTCCGCAGCAGCGCGCTCACATAGCGGAACACGAGCGACTCGTCAGCGGAGAGGCCGTCCGGGGCGCGCCGGTCGCGCACGGCGGCGACCGCCTCCGCGCTCAGCCCCTCGCCTTCCGCTATCGGCTCGTGCGCCGTCCACTCGAACTGGCAGTTCCACTCGCGCGCGACGGTCAGTATCGCCAACTCGCGCAGGGCGGGCGGAAGCGTGTTCTCGAACCGGACGTAACTGCCGACGTGGGCGACGCGCTCCGCGAGGTCGGGGCTGTTGAGGAGCGCGGTGAACGGCCCGACGACGCGCCCGCGGCTGCCCGCGATGTAGTCGAAGTGCGCCCGCGCCTCCGGCGGGAGGCTCTCGCGTTCGGCGATCTGCGGCAGGCGCGCCATCGTCACACCAGCGCCGAGCCGTCGTACTTCAGGTAGCCCAACTCGATGGCGCGGTCCTCGTCAAGCAGCGCCTCGGACACCTGCCGACCTGAGCGCTCGTCTTGGAAGGGCTGGCGGTAGAACACGCCCTCGTCGAGGAGGTCGCCGATAGCGTCGCGCTTCTCTTTCGCCGTTCCGGGAATCGCCTGCCGGGGGTCTTGGCACCACGAGTCAATGATGCGGAGGCTCCAGTAGTGCAGCGGAGCCGGCCCGCGCTGCACCATCGCGACGACGTGGGCGCGCAGCAGATGCGGGTCGACGCTCTCGATCTCCGGCGTGTCGTAGTGGTCTTCCTCGCCTCCGGCGGCGGCGACGAGGTCGTTGCTCACGCTCTCCGGCACGCTGACGATGACGACGCGCTGGCCGAAGCGGTTCCGCACCTGCGTGACGAGGCGCATATAGTCCGCGTCGCCCGACACCATCAGGAACGCCTTCTCCTTGTCGTTCGTGTCGGCGTCGAAGGCTTCGATGAGCATATCCAGGGAGAGCGCCATATCGGCGGCGTTCTTCACGCGCTCCACCTGATGGCCGTTCTTCGTGACCAGCGAGCGTTTGACGGGAATGTTGATCGCCTCGATCCCGCACATCGAGAGTTGGCGCGTGATCTCGGCGGGGTGCTCGCTGAAGTCGGCGTAGGCGCGCATCACGGTCGGCCTTCCGTACTTCTGCGCCTTCTCCACGATCTGCCGGAAGTCCGGCTCCACCCCGTAGTGGTTCAGCAGCCCGTAGCGCAGATTCTCCAGATCGATGAACACAGCCACTTCGTCAGCCATACTGCGACTCTCCTTCACTCGCCCGGCGGATTCCATGCCGAGGCTCTCAGAGTTGGGCATATTCTACCCCAAGCGCCCAGCCGCGCAAGGGGGCCTCGCCCGACCCGCGCCCCGCGCCCGCCTCTACTGCGCCCACGATGCTGCGCCCCGCCCCGCGCGATTGACTTGCGCCGCCGCGACGCCTATGGTTGCGCTATGAGCGCGCTCCTTATGCGGAAGCGGATTGCGGGAATCGCCGCGCTGGCCGGCGAGCGCGCCTTCGCGGGCGCGCTGCTCCTCATCGTCGGCCCGGCCCCGGCGTCGGCGCAAGAGGGCGGCGGGGAGGCGGAGCGGCGGGCAGCCCGCATCGCGCGCTATCAGTCGGCTGGCGCGGTTCGGCGCATAAGGACGGCGTGCGAAAGCGGGGAGCCTGACTGCTCGCCGCACCCGTTCGACATTATGGCAATTTACGCGTTATACCAAACGGTGGACCGATGAAGACCTGCATGTGGTTAGCAGCATTTACCTGCATAGTGGTGGTGGGGCTCTTGCTTTGGGGCCTATACATTCTTGGCGGCCGCTTTGAGGGGCTTTACAGTTGGAAAAATGACCCTGGATACGCATACAGCGGAATTAGATTCGCCCAATACCCTGTGCCTCCTATGTGGAGCAAGGACGGAGAACGAGTGGTTTTCAATGACGGTTTTCGCATGCATGCAGTAGCGATAGATTCATCTTCCGTGAACTCGTTTCGTCCTGCACATGAGCTTTCGCTCGAATATGCAGCAAGTTTGTCGCCCGATGGAACCATCGCTATGGTTCAACGCAATCATCCGTTTGAGCGGATTACAGCGGACCGTAGATTCCAAATTGCGACCATTGACGTCGATGGTTTGAATCATCAATTGCTACCTGCTAACCAGAGAATTGATGGCGATAATGTTTATCACTTTAATGCTTATCACCCTGTCTGGTCGCCCAGCGGGGAGCATATAGCATATCTCATGGATAAATCCGTATATTCGACAGTTCAAGACAACTTCGTCAGAATCGGCGCAGGTGTTCGGGCTGATCAGTACCTATTTCTCCATATAGCAGATCGAAATGGATCGGGCATCCATGCTTACGTATCTGATATAGTTGCCCAATATCATCCACCGGCTTGGTCTTTTGACGGCAAGAAAATTGCGTTTATCGGCAATGAGATTCAAGTCGATACTCCTGAACGTCCATTTATTGTAGTTGCCGATTCCAGTGATGCAAGCATCATAAAAATACAGCCTACTTCGAGTATTCCCGCCTGGTCGCCGGACGACAACCGCATAGCCTTCGTGGAGCACAAAGACAACGTTTCCACAATATACACAGTGAAAGCCAATGGAGCGAATTTGCGAGAGATAGCCTCTTTCCCTGACGCCTTGCCGAAGTTGAAAGGCACAGGGATAAGCTACCCCCTTGGCGGCCCCAACCGACTTCCCCGCGGGCACGTCTCGTGGTCGTCCGATGGTTCTGAAATTCACCTGCATCAAAGTCCGTTCGTCGTCGTCAACGCCGACGGATCGAACCTTCGCATTATGCGCGGCCGGCCGGATGCTCTCGCGTCATGGTCGCCCGACGAGTCCCAGATCGCGGTCTATCTGCCCGGCCACGCGACCCGGCTCTTCACGATGGCGCCCGACGGATCGAACAAGCAATCTCTTGTCCGGTGGGATAACGACGCGCAGGAATTCGTGGTCGACCGCAGGCCCCTGGATATAGACGGATTTGACTGGGAGCCGTATCCTTCCCCAAAGGCGGAACGATGAGCATACCTATCATCTCAATCTTGCGGACAGCGGCGGCGGCGGCGCTCCTGCTGGCGGCGGCGCTCGCTTGCGCCTCTCCTACGCCGACGCCCACGCCCAAGCCGCCTCCGACGTGCGAAAGCGGGGAGGCGGATTGCTCACCGCACCTGTTTGACATAATGGCGATATATGCTCTGTATCAGAGTGTTAACTAATGAAGTTCTGCGCAGGACTTTTCATTGGTGGGTTGCTTGCGACGCTGGCAGTAATTTGGTTGTTTTGGGTCACGGTCGACTTAGATTTCTCGTTCGGTTGGGGATATTCCGATCCCGGAAGATCTATCAAAGCGGCGCAATACCCTGCGCATCCTTTGTGGAGTCCGGATGGAGCGCACATTGCGTTTAATGCGGACGCAGCATTGCATTTTATCGACGCCAGTGGCGTGCGTTTACGCTCGATTTCCTTTCCCATAGACGAGAGAAATGCAAAATCTTTGAACCATGCGATGGACGTTTCACCAGAAGGAATAGTCGCGTTCGCTCACAATAAGTCTTCATTACTGGAAGTAAAAACCGCCTCCTTCGATGGGCAAGAATTGAATCAGATAACGAAAGATTTTTCATTTAACGCTGTTCAGCCTATATGGTCGCCAGATGGTTCAAAACTTGCGCTTTTCCTTACGGTTTCGTTCGAATTGGCTATAATCGAAATAGAAAGCCTTACGTATGAATTCGTTTTCAGTTCAGCAGGCAGACCTTTTTCTACACGATTAATACCTCCTGAATGGTCGCCTGATGGGCATGCTCTTGCATTTGTCGCTGCTGATGAAGACACTCAGATGATTTACACTGTAAACACAGATGGAACCAATCTCCGGTGTTTGTCGGAAACGGCCGCACGGCCCGCTTGGTCTCCCGACGGCGAGCGCATCGCGTTCGCGCGAAGTACAAACAACATACTTTCAATCCACACCATCAAACCTGACGGAACAGGTTTGGAAGAGATAGCGTCCTTTCCCGGCATACTGCCGGAGCGCATAGGGCCTACTGTCGGCTGGCACGCTCCGTGGGGAAGCCTGTCTTGGTCGGAAGACGGGTCTACTATTCGCGGCCATCAAAATCCTTTCGTGGAGGTTGCCGCAGATGGATCGAAATTGCGTATCATGGACACGGAGCCTGGGGCGCTAGCCGGTTGGTCTCCGAACGGCGATAGAATCGCAGCGTATCTTCCTGATAGTCTTACAGGCGTGAGGCTTTTCACGATGAACGCCAACGGCTCGGACAAGCGTGTTCTCGTGGAGCGCAACACGTCAAATGATCGTAACGCAGTAGGAGTCCCTTGGATAGCGGCAAAGGCCAAGCCATTGCCCGACGGGTTCGGCGGATTCGTATGGACGGAGGTTTCCCAATGAGCATCAGCGCAATTCAGTGTATGCGGGCAGCGGCGGCGCACGACCTGCACCGTCTGCGCGCCCTCGCCGATTGCTAGGCGGGGGCGGGGGCGAGATTCCCGCCTTCGCGGGAATGACGGAACAAGGGGCGGGATTCCCGCCTACGCGGGAATGACGGCAGGGGGGAATTTGGCGCTTGCGCGCCGACTGGATTCCCGCCTACGCGGGCAGGGCGAAGGAGGAGGAAGGGCGAAGGCAAGGGGAGGGGGCGCAACGTCTCCTACGCAACGCAACGCGAGCAGGCGCCCGATGGCGCAACGCCGCTCCGTCTGCTATCGTGCGCCCGTCTGCTATCGTGCGCTCTGCGCCGCGCTTGCGCCGCGCCGTCTGCGCTCTTGTCTGCGGAAGGAAGTCGCCTATGCCTGAAATGACCGGCGGACAGGCCCTCATACGCTCCCTCCGGCGCGAGGGCGCGGAGGTCGTCTTCGGCCTCCCGGGCGTTCAGATGTATCACGCCGTCGACCCCATCCTCGACGAGCCCGGAATGCGGTTCATCACCGTCCGGCACGAGCAGGCGACGGCGTATATGGCCGACGGCTTCACCCGCGCGGGCGGCGGAACGGGAACCGCGATGGTCGTCCCCGGCCCGGGGCTGCTGAACGCCGCCGCCGCAATCGGCACGGCCTACGCCGCATCCTCGCCCATCCTCGTCGTCTCCGGCCAGGTGCAGCGCGACCTCATTGGGAAGGACGTCGGCATTCTGCACGAGGTCAACGATCAGCAGGACGCCATTCGCCCGATCACCAAAGCCTCGTTCCGCGTGCTCGACGCCGCAAGCGTGCCCGCCGCCGTGCATGAGGCGTTCCGCGAACTCCGCACCGGCCGCCCGCGCCCCGTCGAGATCGAGATTCCGCCGGAAGCGCTGGCCGAATCCGCCGACATTGACCTGCTGGAGCCCGGCGGCTACCGGCGCGAGGCCGCGTCCGACGCCGAGGTCGAGCGGGCGGCGCGGATTCTCGCGGGCGCGAAGTCGCCCATCGTCTGGGCGGGCGGCGGCGTGATCTCGTCGGGCGCGTCCGGCGCGCTCCTCCGCGTCGCGGAGCATCTGCAGGCGCCCGTGATGACTACGCACGAGGGCAAGGGCGCGATTCCCGACTCCCACTACCTCAGCGCCGGCTCGCTGAAATCCCGCGCCGACGACTTCCGCGCTCACTTGCGCCATCACGACGTCTTCCTCGCCGTCGGCACGCGCTTCGCAACCGCGCAGATCACGCATAACGCGCAGGTCGTGCAGATAGACGTCGACCCCAACGAGATTGGCCGCAACTTCCCCAACACGGTCGGCGCGCAGGGCGACGCGAAGGCGACGCTCGAAAAACTCGCCGCCGCCCTCGAGGACGCTATGCCGCCTGCGGAGAGCAAGCGGGCAATGCTGGACAAGTTGCGCGCGGCGCGGTTCGGCCCGGCGCTCCGCATCGAGCCGCTCGACTCCTACCTCCGCGCCGTCCGCGCCGCCATCCCGCCCGACGGGATCTTCGTCGCCGGGATGACGCAACTGGGCTACTACAGCCGCCTTTTCTACCCGGTCGAGCGTCCGGGGACGTACCTCAACTCCTCCTATTTCGGCAACCTCGGGTTCGCCTGGCCGACGGCCATCGGCGCGAAGGCGGCGCAGCCGCAGCGGGCGGTCGTCGCGGTCTCCGGCGACGGCGGCTTTCTGTTCAACTCGCAGGAACTGGCCACCGCCGTTCAGCACGGCATTAACGCCATCGCCGTCGTTTTCAACGACAACGCCTACGGCAACGTGCTGCGCGACTTGGAGGAGCGATTCGACGGGCGCGTCGCGGGGGCGCGCCTCCGCAACCCTGACTTCGTGAAACTCGCGGAGGCTTACGGCGCGCGCGGCCTCCGCGTGGAGAGTCCCGCCGCGCTCGAGGCCGCGCTCCGCAGCACCGCCGCCGCGGACGACGCCCCGACGCTGATCGAGGTTCCGTTCGGGCCGGTGGCGTCGCCGCTGTAGCGCGTGAGTTCCACCTGCGCGGGAATGACGGACAGGGGGGCGCGATTCCCGCCTACGCGGGAATGACGGGGCAAGGGGGCGCGATTCCCGCCTACGCGGGAATGACGGGGCAAGGGGGCGCGGGGCTGAATGCATGCCATAGGCAGGCCGCCTGCGCCGCGCGGGGCGGTTGACTTGACGCCCGCGCAGGGGTATCGTGCGCCGCAACGGATTCCGCAGCGCCGCAGGCGCAAGCGCGGAATCCTGCCCGCAGGCGTGCTAGGCGGCGCTTCCAGGAGCGCGCCGCAATAGGAGGGACACCGATGCGCTTCCACCAGATCATTGCTCTCGGCGCGGCAGCCGCCCTGACGCTGGCGCTTTTCGCGGCGTGCGGCGGCGGGGACGACCCCACGGCGACGCCCGCCCCGACGCGCGCGCCCGCAGCGCAGCCGACCGCCGTTCCTACGGCTATGCCGGAGGCCACTCCAACGCCCGCCTCCACCGGCGGAGAGACGACGCGCCCGACGCCGACGGCGACGCCGAGGCCGCGCCCGACGGCGACGCAGGTGCCTCCGCCCGCAGGCTTCGACGCGGAAGAATACTTCGGCGGCAAGACGATCCGCATTAAAGTCGGGGCGAGCCCGGGCGGCGGCTACGACGTGTTCAGCAGGCTCGTCGCGGCGACCGCCGAGAATTACTTCCCTGAGAGCACGCGCTTCGTCGTGCAGAACCTGCCGGGCGCCGGACAGTACCGCGGGCTGCGCGCCGTGCTGGACTCGGAGCCGGACGGCCTGACCATCGGCCCCACGCACTCGCGCTGGTTCGCGCGGCAATTGCTCGTGGGCGACGTGCCGAAGTTCGACATTGACGCCGTCCACATCCTCGGCTCGCCGACGTTCGCCATCAACGAGGACGGCTTCTGCGTGGACAGAAACGTCGCGGCTTCCTGGCAGGACGTGCTGGACAAAGGCATCACGATCAGGGTGGGGTCGGCGGCGGCGGGGAACGAGCCCGCCCTGGAGTTCCTGCAGCAGAGCGGCGGGCCGTTCCAACTGATCTACGGCTACGGCGGAACGTCCGAGATTATGGCGGCGTTCGACCGCGGGGAGGTCACTGGCACGAACCGCTGCAGCCCCGGAACGGCGGGCCGGCTCTACCCCGAGTGGATCGAGGAAGGCCGCCTCGTTCCGATCTTCTACGAGACGAAGCCCTACAACGACGAGTGGCTCGCGCAACTCGGGCACACCGGCCCATTGCCCTCGTTCCGCGACCTGCCCGGGATAGATTTCAACGAGGCGCAGGCCGCCGCGCTGGAGATCAACCTGCTGGTCGTTGAAATCTCCCGCGTGTTCTTCCTGCCGCCGGGCGTGCCGGAGGACGTGAAGCAGTACTGGCAGTCCGCGTTCGATCAGATGATGGTCGACCCCGGATTCATCAATGGCTTGAACATCGCCGGGTACGCCGACAGTTACGGCTACGGCAGGGCCGAGGACATCCTGGAGATCGTGGACGTCGTGCGCGCCGCGGACGACGAGACGCGGGCGATCGCGCTCGAACTGAGCGGCGTCGGCAGCCTGACGGTCAACTAGAGGCGAATGGCGGCGGGGCGGGAACGCTCCGCCGCCGGAAAAGGACGCCGGCCGAATGTGGGAAGCAATCGTCAGCGCCGCTCAGCAGTTGTTCAGCCCTGGACCGCTGCTGGCGTTCGCGATCATCACCCCCATCGCGCTGTTCAACGGCGTGATGATCGCGGGCGGCGTGCCCGTGTTCATTCTGCTGCTGTCGTTCGCGGCGCAACTGGACCCGTTCATCGCGCTGCCTGCGGCGGTCTTCTACGCCGCCGCGAACGACGCGACGGAGCCGATACCCTCCATCCTCATCGGGATACCCGGCTCGCGCGGGTCGCAAGCGACGATCATTGACGGCTATCCGATGGCGCGGCAGGGGCGCGCGGGCGAGGCGCTCGGCGCGGTCTACGTCTCCTCGCTGATCGGCGGCGTCATCGGGGCGGCGATGCTGATGGCGGTGCTGCCCGTGGCGCGGGAACTGCTCAAACTCTTCGGAGCCGCCGAATTCTTCCTGCTCGGGCTGCTCGGCATCGCCACCGTCGCGCTGCTGAGCTCAGGGGCGATGGTGAAGGGGCTGCTCACCGCCGGCTTCGGGCTGGCCATCTCGCTGATCGGGTTCTCCCCCATCACCGGGGAAGTTCGCGCGAATATGGGCATTTCGTACCTCTGGGACGAATTGCCGCTCGTGCCGGTGCTGCTGGGGCTGTTCGCCATACCGGAACTGGCGAACCTTGTGGTGAGCAACACGACGATCGCCACGGAGCGGCTGGACGAGGTGCTCTCCGGCTCGGGGAGCGACGTCAAGAAGGGGATGCGCGAGGCGATGCGCCACAAGTGGCTCATCGCCCGGTCATCGCTGATCGGCGCGTTCGTGGGGATGATGCCCGGGCTGGGCGCCGTCCCCGCGCACTGGATCGCTTACGCGCAGGCGAGGCAGACCGAGCGAGGCGCGATGGAGTCGTTCGGCAAAGGCGACATCCGGGGCGTCATCGCGCCGGAGGCGTCGAACAACGCGATTGACGGCGGCGTGCTCGTGCCGACGCTCTTCTTCTCGATACCGGGGAGCCCGGGGATGGCGCTGATTCTAGCGATGCTCATCCTCGTCGGCATTCAGCCGGGCCCCCCGATGCTGAACCAGCACCTCGACCTCACCATCGCGCTCATCTGGACGATCGTGCTCGCCAACATCATCGTCGTGCCGGTCGTCCTGCGGTTCGCCCCGCTCATCGCAAAAGTCACCGTCATTCCGCCCAATGTCCTCTTTCCGCTCGTGATGGCCGTCATCGTCATTGGGGTGTACCAAACGTCGCAGTCCGTGGGCGACCTGGCGCTGTTCGCGGGGGCGGGCGTGCTGGGCCTGTTTATGAAAGCCTACGGCTGGCCCCGTCCGCCCATCGTGATCGCCGTCGTGCTGGGCAAGGTCGTCGAGAAGTGGCTGTGGATCGCCGTTAACACCTACGGATGGCAGATGTTTGAGCGCTGGCAGTTCATAGGCATTATCGTGATAGTGGTGGTCGGCGCGGCGATTGGAATGCGGGTGCAGCGGAACGCGGCGCGCATTCAGCGGCCCGGCCCGGCCGAGGGGCGCCAAGAGGTTCTCGAGTGATGACGACGCCGACGGGCAACGGCGCGAACCCGCGCAAACGCTTCACCTCCACGGAGTTCATCGGCGAGGTTATCCTCCTCTTGGCCGTGGGCGCGTTCTTCATCTATATGTACTGGGATTCCGTCGACAAGGACGCCGGAGGATTGGCGTGGCTGCCTTGGCGGCTGGACTGGAGCGACGGTGGATGGCTGCTTCCCCGGATGGCCGTCTTCTTCGGAATGCCCTTCTGGGTGTGGCGCGTCATTTCCCTCTTCCGCGCAGGCGCGTCGAGCGAGCCGGGACAGATTATGGACACTGGCTTCCTCGACGCCGGCGCTGCTTCGTCCGTGGTCGCGCTGCGCTGGGTTCAACTGCTCGGCACGACGGCGCTGCTGCTGCTGGGCGTGTGGATTATCGGCTTCCACATCGCCGTGCCCGCCTACACCATCCTCTACCTCATCATTTTCGGCAAGGCGAAGTGGTATTGGACGATCATCCCCGCCGTATTCATCCTCCTCGTCGTCAACTTCATCTACGGCTACCTGCTCATCGCGGAGTGGGGCACGCCGGTCGCCCGCGACTGGCCGATCATCGGCGGGATATGGGACGCCGCGGTGAACGCCTGGCACGGGGTCTACGATTCGTTCTTCGGGCGGGAGTAGGCTGCGGGGGGCGCGACGGGGGGCGTAGGGGAGCGGGGGAGCGCGACGGGGCGCGCAAGCGCTATCGCCCTGACCGCGAAGGCGGGAATCCCGCCCCCGAAACGGCGAGCGCTAGAGAATGTAACGCAAGTTACTGATTTCAGGCGAATTGTAACTTTTGGGGCGATTCGTTTAACTTGCCGTCCAAACACTAACTGGAGTTTCAGTTCTTGCACCTATTGCAACCCGGGGGCGCGCAGCGTCGTCGACCGGCTCGTAAGGGCCGGCATCCTCCGCGAAAAGCCCGCCGGAAAGCGCAAACTGTTCGTCGCCTCCGATCTGCTGGACGTGCTCCAAGCGGACATACCCCCCTCCTAAGCCCTTGCGCAGTTTTTCGACGCCACGCCAAGCGCGCCCACCCGCCACGCCCTGACTTGGCGGGCGACGCGGAGCCCGCAAACCGCGCGAAACGGGGGCGCTAAGGCGTTGGAGCGCCTGCGGGCGTCGGCTATACTGGTCTGCGCGTCCGCTTGCGGGCGCCGGAATTCAACATTCGACGTGAGGCCAATGCGGACGCTCCTGCTTGCTTTAACCATCCTTGCCGGGCTCGCGCTCTTCGCCGCGTGCAGTTCGCCGGCCCCAACGCCACCGAGCGAGCCTCCCACGCCGACGCCGCGCCCGACGGCGACGCCCACCCCCACGCCTACTCCCACGGTGACCCCTACGCCCACGGCGACGCCTACCCCTACGCCCACGGCGACTCCCACCCCCACCGCGACGCCCACCCCCACCGCGACGCCCACCCCCGAGCCCACGCCTACCCCCACGGCGACGCCTGAGCCGACCGCGACGCCCACCCCCGCCGCCACGGCGACGCCAACCATCACGCCGACGCCATCGTTCCAAGAGTCGCTGGCTCTAGCAAGAAGCGCAGTCGTTGAGTTGAAGGCGGGCGGGAACACGTGGACGGGCGTCGCGTTCAACGCCCAGGGCGAGATCATCACCTCGTCGCAGGACTTGGGCAACGCCCCGCTGGCGGAATTCCGTTTCGCGGACGGCGCGACCGGCCAAGCATGGGTGGCCGGCAGGGACGACAATTCAGGGCTGGCGCTCCTTCGTCCGGTCGGAGCGTCTCGGACATACCCGTTCCTCCCGTTCTCGAGCGGCCAGCCCTCCGTGAACGCGGCTATGGGGCTGGTTCAGTACAGCGGCACGCCGAACGCCGCGCCCACCGTGTTCAACACGAGAATAACCGGTTTCAGGCCGGGCTTCAGCGGGTATAACTACCTTCAGATACAGGCCGCCGACAACGCCACGACCAATGGAGCGTTGGTCGTCAACGCCATAGGACAGATCCAGGGAATTCGCCTTCCCAGAGCCTTCCTTGTCCGCAACGCCATATCCACGGGGAATGAGGTCTACGTCGTGGCTTCGGCGGAGGTCGGGAGCATTGCGGTGCCGATCCTGCGGGGAGGGCAAAGCGGTTGCCCGCCGAAACAAGCAAGCGGGACGGACGGCGTGCCGAGCGCACCCCCTGCATTTCCCGTCATTTTCCATGGGAATATGACGATTGGCGGGCAAGGCGCTCCGGTCGGCTCTCTGCTCTATGCGCGGCTGATCAAGCAGGGCAAACCTGATGCTTGGGACTGTTTCTCAACGACCACCCGGGGGGAGTACGACTTCCCCGTGGATGTGCCCGAGGGCGGGTACGAGGACGCGCGAGTGGAGTTCTGGTCCGGCGGCAGGATGGCCAGCGCTACAAGCGTGTACGACACGAGCCGCCCAGCGTCCAGCGTGTCAGTAAACCTCGCGTTCTAGCCCCGCCAGCGCGTCGCGGGGCTGACGGAGCGTTCCGCGAGCCGCGCGCCCTTGACGCCAAGCGCCTGCGAATTCGCCAGGCGCCCGCGAGCCGCGCCGCCGTCCGCCCCCCCCTACGCTTGGACGCGCTCCGCCGCCGCGCTTTCCGGCGCGGCGATGGGGCCGCGCTTGCGATGCTTGCCCGCCGTCTCCACCGCGACGTAGGCGAACGCGATGATCGAAAGCGTCCACAGCGCGGCGTTGAAGCCGAACGCTACGTGATACGAGAGCGCCACGAGGCTGGTGGAGATCACCGGGCCGATGAAGCCCGCCGCGTCCCCGAACGTCCGGTAGAGGCCGATGGCCATTCCCCGCATTCCATGCGGCGCAAGGTCGGCGACATACGCCACGGGCGCCTGCCCGCCCCATCCCTGCGCGATATGCAGCAGCGCGAACGCTCCAACGAACGTCGGCAGGGCGTCGGCGAACGGCAGCGCTGCGATGGAGACGCCCGTGAGAATCCCGGCCGGAATGATGACGATCTTGCGCCCCAATTTGTCCGCCATCGCGCCCGCCGGATAGATCAGCGCCCCGTGCATCAGCGACGAGAACGTGAACAGCAAGCCGATCGCCCCGGGCCCGAGTTCGAGGACGTCGTGGGCGAACTCCGGGATGAGCGTTGTCGCCATTCCTCCGCGCAAGAAGAACGTGGTGAAGCCCGTTACGCACACGATGAAGAAACTCGCGTCGCGCAGCAGAAAGAGCGCGCCCCGCGGGGATGCGCTATGCCGGACGCGCTCCCCCGCGTCCGGGCTTCCGGGGGCGGGGCGCGTCTCCGGCAGACGGGCGATTCCCCACAGCGCGAACAAGAGCACCGCGACGCCGCAAACGTAGAACGGCGCCCGCGGCCCGAAGAGTTCCCCGACCAGTCCGCCCAGCGCGGGGCTGCCCGTGCCGACCACCAGTTGCATCCCGTGCAGCAGCCCCAGCACGCGGCCGCGATTGTCCACGGTGCTCAGATCCGCAGCCACGACGTTCGCAATTACGATGGTCATCGAACTGGCGACGCCGCAGAGGAAGCGGAAAGCGAGGAACGTCGGAATGTCGTCCGCGACGCCGCTGAGCGTTGCGAACACCGCAACGCCAAGCCCGCCGATGGTGATGATCCACTTCCGCCCGACCTTTTCGGAGAGCGCCCCGGCGGGAATGTTCGTGAGAAAGCGGCCGGCGCCGTAGAACGAGAACGCCAGCCCCAGCGTGAAAACGGATCCGCCGATGAGGTCGATGAAATCCGGCATCACCGGCGTCACGATCATCATCGAGGCGTGCGCCGAGGAGATCAGCCCCCCGACGATGATGATCAACTCCGGGCGCAGTTTGCCCGCCGCAATTCCGGAGGACGGCGCGGCTTGCATCAGTTACGCGCCGCCTGCGATGCGGGGCGCCGCCTCCCGCGTTGCATTGAGACTCCTGATGGCGTTACGCTCCTATCTCGCGCAGCAGTTCCGCGATGCGCTCCAGCCGCGCTTGGCCGTCCCGCAGGCGGGCGCGCTCGCGCTCCACGACGTCCGGGGGCGCCTTCTCGACGAATTGCGGGTTGGCGAGGCGCTCCTCCAGCCCCGCGAGACGCGCCCGCGCCGCCGCCGCTTCTCCGCGCAGCCGCTCCGCCTCGGCGCGCAAATCCACCGCGTCGCCGACGTCGAGGGCGATAGCGACGTTCCGCACAACCAGCCGCGCCGTGTCCGGCCCCGCGTCCGCCTCTCCGAACCGGAGCGCGCCGACGCGGGCGAGACTCCGAATCGCGCCGCTCTCCGCCTCCAGCGCCGCGGCGGTCGCGGGCGGCGCCGCGATGGCCGCGTCAAGCGGCAGCCGCGGATCGATCTTGAATTCGGCGCGGACGTTCCGTATCGCCCGAATGACGTCTAGCAGCAGTTCCACCTCCTCCGACGCGGGAGCGTCCGCCTCGCGGCGGGCGGCGAGTTCCTCGACGGAAAGGCGCGCCTTCGGATCCGGGTAGGGAGCGATCATAATGGACTCGGGGAGGGAGCCCTCGTCCGGAAGGACGGCGGTCAAGCGCCGCCAGATCTCCTCCGTGACGAACGGCATAAACGGATGGAGGAGGCGCAGGGAGCGCTCCAGCACGTGGGCGAGCGCGCGGCGGGGCTGATCGTCGCCCTCGCGCAGCCGGACTTTGGCGAGTTCGATATACCAGTCCGCGAAGTCGCTCCAAAGGAAATCGTGGAGGACGCGCTCCGCCTCGCCGAGTTGGAATTCGGCGATGAGGTCGTTCACGCGGACGGCGGTCTGCTGCGCTTTGGAGAGCATCCACCTGTCCTGCCGATGCTCGCGCGGCGGCGAGGCGTACCAGCCGTCGAGCCCGTCCCGTCCCTCGACCTGGCCGATGACGAACCTGCCCATATTCCAGAGTTTGTTGGCGAAGTTGCGCGCGGACTCGATGCGGTCGTCGCTGAAGCGGACGTCGCTGCCGGGGGCGCTCCCCGTCGTCAGCGCGAAGCGGAGCGCGTCCGCGCCGTAGCGGTCTATGATGTCCAACGGATCGCGGACGTTCCCCTTCGTCTTGCTCATCTTTTGCCCGTGCTCGTCGCGGATGAGCCCGCTCAGGTAGACCGAGCGGAACGGAACGTCGCCCATATTTTTCATCCCCATCATAATCATCCGGGCGACCCAGAAGAAGAGGATGTCGTAGCCCGTCTCCATCACGGACGTGGGGTAGAAATAGTCCAAGTCGGCGTTGGCGTCCGGCCAGCCGAGCGTGGAGTGCGTCCACAGGGCCGACGAGAACCACGTGTCCAGCACGTCCTCGTCCTGCGCGAGGTCGTCCGAGCCGCACGATTCGCATTGGGCGGGGTCGTCCGCCGCGACGGTGAGATGGCCGCATTTCCCGCAGTACCAAACGGGGATGCGGTGCCCCCACCAGAGTTGGCGGGATATGCACCAGTCGCGGATGTTCTCCATCCAGTTCTCGTAGACGCGGACGAAACGCTCCGGCGCGACGCGGATGCGCCCGTCCCGAACGGCGGCGAGCGCCGGCTCGGCCAGCGGGCCGATCTTCACGAACCACTGCATCGAGACGATGGGCTCCACTACGTCGCCGCTGCGCTGGCAATGGCCGATGGAATGCGCGTGCGGCTCGACCTTCTCAAGCAGCCCCTCGCGCTCCAATTGCGCGGCGATCGCCTTCCGCGCCTCGAAACGCTCGACTCCGGCGTAGGGGCCGGCCTCGCCGTTCAGCGTTCCGTCCTCGTTGAGGACATTGATGACGGGCAAGGCGTGGCGCTCCCCGATCTCGAAGTCGTTCGGGTCGTGCCCCGGGGTTATCTTCAGCGCGCCCGTGCCGAATTCGGCGGAGACGGCCTCGTCCGCGATGATGGGAATGAGCCGCCCCAGCACGGGAAGGCGCGCGCGCTTGCCCGCCGCGCCCGCGTAGCGTTCGTCGTTCGGGTTGACCGCGACGGCCGTGTCGCCCAAAAGCGTTTCAGGGCGCGTGGTGGCCACGGTGACGTGGCCGGAGCCGTCCTCGTAGGGGTAGCGAATGTAGTAGAGGCTGCCCTTCTCGTCCTCGTGCTCGACCTCCAAGTCGGAGAGGGCGGTGCGGCAACTGACGCACCAGTTGATGATGCGCTCGCCCCGGTAAATCAGCCCCTCGTCGTAGAGGTTCTTGAACGTCGCGCGGACGGCGCGGACGGGCCCGGGGTCGAGCGTGAACGTCTTGCGCTCCCAGTCGCACGACGCTCCGAGCCGGCGGTGCTGGTTGTCTATCGTGTCGCCGGTCTTCTCCACCCAGTCCCACACGCGCTCGAGGAACGCCTCGCGGCCGATGTCGTGGCGCGTCAGTTCCTCGTCGGCGAGGCGCCGCTCGACGACGACCTGCGTTGCGATGCCGGCGTGGTCGGTTCCCGGAAGGTACAGCGCGGCGTCGCCCTTCATCCGGCGGCAGCGGACGAGAGCGTCCTCTATCGCGGCGCGCTGAGCGTGGCCGAGATGCAGTTCTCCCGTGACGTTCGGGGGCGGCATAATGACCGTGAAGGGCTGCTTGGCCGGGTCGGGAGTCGCTCTGAAAAAGCCGGAGCGCTCCCACCATTCGTACAGATTGCTCTCGACCTGCGCGTGGTCGTAGGCTTTGGGAAGCGGCTCGCGGGCGGGGGCGGTCGTCATAGGCGGGACTCCGGGAACGGGGATGTAGGCTAACGATATTATTGGCCAAAGGGCGCGCGGTCAACGGCGCAGGCGTCCGAAGCCCCTGTCGTTCCGGTCGTTCCGCGCCTTGTCTCGTCATTCCCGCCCCCTTGCCCCGTCGTTCCCGCGCAGGCGGGAACCTCGTCCCCTTGACGGTTCCCGCCCCCTGTCGTCGTTCCCGCGAAGGCGGGAATCCCGCCCCCTTGCCCCATGAGCGCCGTTGTTCCATTCCAGCCGTGTAGAATAGAGGCCAATTCACGATAGGAGGCGCCCAGTCTTGGCGCGATTTCTCACGGCAGGCGAGTCTCACGGGCCCGGACTCGTCGCGCTTCTCGAAGGGCTTCCCGCAGGCGCGCCGCTGTCGGAGGCGCGAATTCGCGCCGACCTCGCCCGCAGGCAGATGGGTTACGGGCGCGGTGGACGGATGCAGATCGAGACGGACTACGCCGTTCTGCAGTCCGGCGTGCGGCACGGCTTCACGACCGGCGCGCCGATTGCGATGCTGATCGAGAACCGCGACCATTTCACGGGCAACGGGCCGGACGGCAAGCCGTGGACGCATACGATGGCGAAGGAGCCCGTGGACGGCGAGGTCACCCCGATTCACCGGCTGCGCCCCGGCCACGCGGACACGCCGGGCATCAGCAAATACCGGCAAGACGACGCCCGCAACATTCTGGAGCGCTCCTCGGCGCGCGAGTCGGCGGCGCGGGTCGCCGTGGGGGCGGCGTGCCGCGCGTTCCTGGCCGAATTCGGCGTCGCGGCGCACAGCCACGTCACGAACATCGGCGGCGTGCAGGCGCATCCGCCGGAGCCCGTGGACTGGGCCGCCGTCGAGGAGTCGCCCGTTCGCTGCGCCGACCCGGACGCGAGCGCGCTGATGGTGCGCGAGATAGACGCGGCGAAAGAAGCCGGCGACAGCCTCGGCGGCGTCGTTGAGGTGGTCGTCACCAGCCTGCCAATCGGCCTCGGCTCCCATATTCAATGGGACACGAAACTCAGCACGCGCCTCATGGCCTCCGTCGGCAGCGTCAACGCCGTCAAGGGCGTGGAGATCGGCAAAGGGTTCGCGCTCGCCGACCTGCGCGGCTCCAAAGTGCACGACGTCATCAAGCCTATAGAGGAGTGGGAGCGCAACGCCGACGGCTCGTGGGCGCGCGCGTGGCCCCGCCGCACCAACAACGCGGGCGGGCTGGAGGGCGGAATGACCACCGGCGAGCCCCTCGTCATCCGCGCCGTCGTCAAGCCCATCGCCACTATGATGACTCCGCTGCCTTCCGTTGACCTGACGACGGGGAAACTCGATCAGGCGCACTACGAGCGCAGCGACGTCACGTTCGTCCCGACCTGCGGCGTCATTGCGGAGGCGATGACGCTGTTCACGCTCGCGGACGCCTTCCTCGAGAAGTTCGGCGGCGACCACATCGCCGAGACGCGCCGCAACTACGAGGCATACCTCGCCGACCTCGGCCCGCGCGGGAGCGCGTAGAGGAGCGGCGCGATGGCGGAGGCGCTGCGGGACACCGTCCGGCTGATGGGCGAGGCGGACGCGGCCATCGCCGCGCACGGCGGCTTGTGGGGGGAGCGTGATAGCATAGCGGACGGGGCGTAGATAGCCTCCGGCCGCGCGCGGCCAACGGACGGAACACGATGCTGCTGAAACTCGGACTCCGCAACTTCAAAGCCTTCCGCGACCAGTCGTTCGACCTCGCGCCAATCACCTTGTTCGTGGGGCGTAGCGGCACAGGCAAATCGTCCGCGCTGCAGGCGCTCGCCTTCCTCAAGCAATCGTCGCTCGCGGGCGAGGCGGTCTACACCGGCCGCGAGGGCGCGCCAGCGATCGCCGACCTCGGCAGTTTCGAGGAGGTCGTCCACGGCGGCGACATCGCCTTGCCGGTCGACATCACGCTGGAGGCGCGGCAGGACGCACTGGGCCCGACGCCGTGGCCTGCCATCAGCAGGTATGCCGACTACCAGAAGTCTTGGAGAACCTACATCCTCGGTGGGTTGCCCAATAGAGTTGATTACCATTGCGTGTTGCGCGGCGAGTCTGCATTCAGTGAACAGATAGGAGTAACGCCTACGGGATCAAGTCGCGTCCAAGCGCCTAACGAAGATATCCTTGCTACGATTCGCGCAAAGAATCCAATGCCGTTTAGAGGGTTCGATGCGGAAATCGTCCGTGCCGGCTTCTTCAGTTCTTTGTTTGATAATCCCGTTGCTATGAAAGATTTTCAGGAAGACGTTGCGCGACTAGGCAAAGCCTCGCCCATCCAACTCTGCCGCTTTTTTCTTGTCCCGGCGGGCCGAGGGTTCATAGGGCAAACGTTCCCGTTGCATGATGACGCGCGCCTTGACTTGGCCGCCGCCGGATACGGCGATTTCTCCAGCAACGCCGCCACTGCGCTGGCGATGAATCGCGGCGTGGAGGAGCAACTATCGGATTGGTTGGAAACCGTCGCCGACCTGCGGATCCGGTCTGATTTGGTGCGGACAGGCGAAGGCTGGGGCGTTTCGATCACCTTTCTACCCACACGGGATGGGAACGGACGGATGCCTATCGGCGCGAACAACGAGAGTTTCGGCGCGAATCAGTTGAGCCAAGTGTTCCTGCAGATCGCGCTCGCGGCTAACGACTCGATGGTCGGCAACGAGGCGACCATCGGCATCGAGGAGCCCGAGGTTCACCTGCACCCGCGCGCCCAGCGCAACTTCGTGGAGATGCTAGCGGCCATCGCCAAGCAGGGGACGCAGTTCATCATCAGCACGCACAGCGAACGCATCGTGTCGCGCCTGCTCGTTCTCGTGGCGAAAGGCGTTCTGCGGCGGGAGGACGTCGCCGTCTACGCCTTCGACAAAGACGAGCATGGCGTGGCGACCGCCGAGAAGCGCGAGATAGACGAAATGGGGCGCGTCACCGGCGGACTCCCTGGCTTTATGGACGAAGACCTGAAGGATATGGAAGAGTTGATCTCCGCTCTCTCCGAACCTGTTGCCTAATGGCGGTCTTCGTGTTGGACGAGAATGTCTTTCTCTGGGCGCTGGCGGGCGGCGGCCCGCTTGAGACCATTGGAAGCCGCTACCACAAGGTTGGAAACGACCACCTAGAGGCCGGAGAGTTGGTGCGGGCAATCGCAGCGAACGGACACGTGCTGGCGTACAGCAAGGAGTGGTGGCGCCTCTTCTGTCGGAAAACCGATGACCTCAAGGCAAGCGGCGTGCCGATTGACGTGGATGTCTTCCGGTTGCTGGTTCAGATGACAAAGAACCCAGACCGCTCCAAATACGAGCACGTTCCTCCCTCCGACCCCCTCCCTTCCTTCCCCGACGACGACCGCTATCTCGCCCACCTCGCAATCGCTACGCAGGCGATGCTTGTGACGGAGGACGAAGGCGTGCTCGCGGCGGCGGCAGGCGGCGCATTGGGGTTCGATTCTGCTACCATTGCGGACGCGCTGCAGCGCGCACGAGCGCCTGAATGACCACCCGCAACCGCATCTACTTCATCGGCTTCTCCGGCGCGGGCAAGAGCGCCGTCGGGCGCAGGACCGCCCAACTCCTCGGCTGGACGTTCGCCGACGCCGACGAGCGCATCGTCGCCCGCGCCGGCAAGCCCGTCGAGCGGATATTCGCCGAGGACGGCGAGCCCGCCTTCCGCGCACTCGAGCGCGCCGTCATCGCCGAGTTCGCCGCCGAGGAGCGCGTCGTCGTCTCCACCGGCGCGGGCTCCGTGATGCACGACCAGTCGCTCGGCGGCATGCTCGCGTCAGGGCTCGTCGTCGCGCTGGAGGCGCGCCCCGAAACGATCTACCGCCGCCTTTCGCACGCCGCCGAAACCGAGGGCGCGGAGGCGATGGTGCGCCCGATGCTGCAGGCCGACGACGCGCTTGGGCGCATCGAGTCGCTCAAGCGCGAGCGCCAGGCCGCCTACGCCCTCGCCCATTGGACGGTCCACACCGACGGCCTCGCCGTCGAGCAGGCGGCGAGCGAGGTCGTCCGGGCGTGGCGGCGGTTCGGCGCGCCGTCCGCGTGGGAGAACGACCCCGCGCTCGCCGCGACCGTGACCGTGGATTCCGGCGCGTATCCGGTGTTCGTGGGATGGGAGACGCTGGAGGCCGACTTGGGGCGCCGCCTCGCGGAGTCCGGCTTCTCCGGACGCGCCTACATCATCTGCGACGGCAACGTCGTCCATCCTTACGGGCGCGCGGCGCAGCGCTCGCTCCACGCGGCGGGCATTGAGATGGGGCTGTTCACTTTTCCCGCCGGCGAGGAGAGCAAGTCCCTGGCGACTGCGGCCGTCCTGTGCGAGTGGCTCGCCAAATGCAGAGCCGAGCGCGGCGACGTCATCGTCGCGGTGGGCGGCGGCGTCGTGGGCGACCTCGCGGGCTACGTCGCGGCGACCTTCCTGCGCGGCGTTCGCCTCGTGCAGGTTCCCACCTCGCTCACGGCGATGGTGGACTCCGCAATCGGCGGCAAGACGGGCGTCGACCTGCCCGCAGCCAAGAATATGGTCGGGGCGTTCCATCACCCCGCAATGGTTCTGGCCGACGTCTCCGCCCTGCGAACGCTGCCGGAGCGCGCGCTCCGCGAGGGTTGGGCGGAGGCGATCAAGCACGGTTTCGCGCTGGAAGCGCCGCTCGTGGACTTCTACGAGCGCAACGCCGGCGCGCTGCTCGCTCTCGATCCCGGTCTGACGACCGAGGCCGTCGCGCGCAACGCCGCCGTCAAGGCGCGAATCGTCAGCGCCGACGAGCGCGAGACGAGCGGCTTGCGCCGCCTGCTGAACTACGGCCACACCATCGGGCACGGCGTCGAGGCGGCGGCGGGCTACGGCGCCTATCTGCACGGCGAGGCCGTCGCCATCGGAATGACGGGCGCAGCCCGCCTCGGAATGGCCGAGGGCGTCACGCCGTCAGGCGTCGCGGAGCGTCAGGCGTCGCTGCTCGCGCAATTCGGCCTCCCGCAGTCCTACGCCAACGTCGCGCCTGAGGCGATCCTGGATGCGATGTCGCGCGACAAGAAAACGACGGCAGGGCAAATCTCTTGGGTGTTCCTCGACGGCGTCGGCTCCGCCGTCTCCCGCCGGGGCGTTCCGCAAGAAGCGGTCGAGCGCGTCGTCCGCGAGTTGGGGGAGTGAGAGGGGCGAGATTCCCGCCTGCGCGGGAACGGCGGGGCAAGGGGGCGAGATTCCCGCCTGCGCGGGAATGACGGGGCAAGGGAGCGAGATTCCCGCCTGCGCGGGAATGACGGGGGCAAGGGGGCGAGATTCCCGCCTGCGCGGGAATGACGGGGCAAGGGGACGAGGCGCCCCCCTGCCCTGCCCGACCGATTAGCCGTTGAACGTTTGGTTGTGGCGAGGGTTCCAGTCGCGGATGAGGCGCTCCTCGAGGTAGCGAATGTCCTCCGGCGCGAGCGGATGGACGGCGGAGAAGGCGACGGCGTTCGAGAACATTCGCAGGTCGCGCAGCAGGCCGGGGTTCGTTTCGTTGCGGAGGTGGTCCATCAAGCGGGCGCGGATGCGATCCTCCGACATCCCGACGTAGAGGCATTCGCCGGAGGGAAGCCATAGCGCGTAGACGCCGCCCTCATCCTTCGGAACGCGCCGAACTTCGGCGGGCGTGAACGGCTTGAGGGCGCTCTCCTGCCGAAGGCGATGCTTCACGGACAGCAGCGATGCGGGGCCGGGCGCGGGGTTCATATTCGGCTCCTGCAAGTTCCCGCTTTCGCGGTCAGGACGTGGCGCTCCCTCCCACCGTCATTCCCGCGCTCGCGGTCAAGGACGTCCCCAGTACTGGGGGCGCCGCTCACAGCAGCATCCTCGGGCCGCGCTCGCGGATGTCCCCCGCCCTCCGCAGGACGTCCTCCCAGGCGCCGGCGAGGTCGTTGAACGCGGCGGCGGCGCGGGCGTCGCTCCGCCGGTCGGAGACGTCGTAGAGGATGGGCGCGAGGCGCTCCGCGCCGCCCAGCGCGGCGGGACTCAGCGCAAGGGCAACCTTCGCCGCGCCCACGACGCCCTCACGCCCCTCGGCGCCCGAGTGGAAATGCCACGCCATCCGAAAGCAGCCCTCCCACGCCCCAACCTCGCCGCGCATCGGCTCGTCGGGCGAGTAGTCGCCGACCTCGTGCAGCCGAACCTCCCCGCGCTCCGCGGCGAGCAAGCCGTCGTCCGCAAGCGCCTCGACCGACACGTTCATTGATTTGGCGAGCGTCTCCGCGTCGCCGAACGGACGCTTCGCGTGGCCGTGCGTCCGAAGCCATGCGAGGCAGAATCTGCTGGGCGAATCCAACTCGCCTTCGTCGCGCTCCGTGTAGAAGTCCATTGCCCTGTTGATCTCCTGCAGCGCCTCAAGCACCGTGAACGGCTCGCCGTCCACCCGCTCGACGCGGGCGTAGCGCGAGTAGACCCGCATCCCGGGGCCGATGGCCGCCTGCCGGAGGTCGACCGGGTCAATATGGCCGTCATGCCTCAGGTGGTCGAGCGCGGCGGGCAACTCCCGCCCCAACTCCTGCAGGAACTGCGTCCGCGTCCCCACCGGCGCATTCTCCGCGCGCGGACGACAGACCAGCCACAACGGATGTGGCGAGGGAGTTTGTGCTCATCGCATTCAGCCTTCCCTTTCCTTCCGTACGCATAGGCCATGTGCCCACGATTTGGAAACCCGCGCCTATCAGCGCCGAGAGCATCATCTCCCAGCCTGTAGACGCTTTTCCACCCAATTCCTCTTCTTGTTGCTTATAGGCGTAGAAAAACGCCGAAGGGACATTGCCAGCGCAGGATTGGCGAATTAGGTCGAGCGCTCTTCGCAAGAGGCGTTCAAAACGTTCCATCGAGTTCTCAAAGCGAGGAGCAGCGATCATTTCCTCATCTATCGGGACGAGCATGCTTGCAAAGAGATCAGGGTAGACATCGCGGAGCGTTGTTCGCAACCATACGTAGAAAAAGTCGGAGAGTTCGGCGTAACTTATGTTGTCGTAGTAAGGAGGATCAGTAACGATAACTGGTTCTATGACGGAGTACGTCGTAGCAGCAGCATCTGCTTGGAATGTTTCGCCATTATTGAGGCTAACAGGCAATTGTTCAACAGTCTCGGCTACCCATTCAACTCTGATTGACCAGTTCTGAGCCAAGTTGGCAAAACTATTTGCTTCCGCAAAATCAAAGATCATTGGGATTGCCTGACGCCCAAATACGCCTCTAACAGAAACAACATCTGCTTCCCAAGTGGAGAAACTTGAGTTCATTTCCGTGTTTTTGCTGAAAGCCAAAGCTAGGTATGTTGCAACGATGTTCGCGTATTCCTCGCTGCCTTCATCCTTTCTAACCTCATCTCGCGCTTCCTTCACGAGGTCGCTGAAGGTTGTGAGTGCGACGAGTTGCCGCTCAGTGAAAAGTTCGCTCCATCTGGAGATCCCGTACCCGCGACCGCTCACAAGGTGAGCGGTCGCGGGCATTTTTTGCGAAATTCGCCATTTTGGTTCCGCCGCGCGCGCAATTGCAACGTGCTCCTCGCTCGGTGGAAGGAAAAGACGCTTGCGGTCGCCCTCGGCGACGATGGCGGTCATCTGCTCGCCCATCCTGCCTGCCTTGGACTCTTCTCGGGCATAGGAAGTGCGCTGGGTCACTCCACAGGCGACGCAACGCACGCCATTGCGGTGTACTGTTCCAACTTTAGGAACGTCTCCAGCATGATTCTGGACGCTAAAGGAGACACGCTTGGAGTCGGGCTTCAATGCCGGGCGCATCCAATAATGCTCCTTGCTTTTCTTGGAGAGTTGGAACGTCCTCACCAATGGCATCGGCACGCCGCAGGCTGGGTTGGGGCACGGAACCGTGCGCGCCCAGAGCCAGGCGATGACGGTCGCCTCGCCGCCGTCCGGCAACTTGGCCTTCGGGTAGAGGTGGCCGATGCGCTCGAACGCCTGGTCGCGCATCCACTTCCCGTAGTAGCGGACGTCGGCGGCGAGGCCGGCGGCGCCGCGCCACTCGGCGCCCCCTGCGCTGCGCGCGTCCGGGTTCACGGGCGGCTTGCCCGCGACTTTCGGCGGCAGTTCGATGAGCGCTTTGTTGATGAGCACGGCGACGGGGTTGAGGTCGGACGCGACGGCGCGGAGGCCGAGGCGCTGCGCCTCCAGCGGGATGGAGCCGCCGCCCGCGAAGGGGTCGTAGACGGGCGGGGCGTAGTCGCGCAGATAGGCGAGCACGCCGTCGGGCGACGCGGGGCAAATTTCGTTGCGGGAACGGGCGACGGATCGGGCGATTTCGTATCTGGCCTCGGCGAGCAGCGCCTCGTCGTTGCTGTTCTCCCAGACGACGAGCCGCTTGATGATGGAGTGCAGCCGCGAGCGTTCCCGGCGCTGCGCCTCTTCGGTGGGGAATTCGTCAGGGAGGGCGGAGGGGTCGTCCACCATCGAGGCGAAGAGGACGGCGCGGCAGGCGGCGAGCGGGCGGCGCGCCCACCAACGGTGCATAGTGGAAGGATGGCCATGCCGCAAGTGCTTCTCCCGCGCCGACGCGTCGTTGATGGCGACGAGGGGGAGGTCGACTTCGATGAGTTTCTTGCGGAAGGCGGTCATAGGCGTCGGGCGGGAGTATAGCACAGGGGGGGTTGACAACGCGGATACGCCGATGTATATTGTGGCCAATGCTCCCGTCGTTCGTCTGCGCCTCGCGGGGCGCAGGCCAACGGCGGGGTTTATTCTTTGAACGATGAACGCTTACCCAACGCCAAGCCCGCTCCGGCTAATGCTGTTCGTGGACGCGCAGAACGCCTACAGAGGCGCGCGAGGGAATTTCTTCGGGGACGGCGCCCCTGCGGCGGCCGGGCAATTCGACCCCATGAAACTGGGGAAAGTCATTGAGGCGAGGGGAGGGCCTTCGGGGGCGGCGTGCGCGCTGAAGGCGGTTCGGATCTACACCGGCCGTCCAGACGCCGCCAGAGACCCGGTGACGTACACCGCGCATAGGCGGCAATGCGCCGACTGGGAGGCAGGCGGCGCGACGGTCATTTGGCGCAACCTCAGATACCCGAGGGGATGGCCTAATGAGCGGGCGCAGGAGAAGGGCATCGACGTCGCCCTTGCGATTGATTTCGTCACGCTAGCCGTGGCGGAGGAATTTGACGTAGGCGTCATTATGTCAACGGACAACGACCTCGCTCCCGCAATAGAGTTCGTTCAAA